>JBMNLS010000001.1:0-1604117 GCA_050952935.1 Christensenellales bacterium
CTACTCTTGCCAGTCCAGCTGGATCGCGGTGGCGGCGATGGCGACATCCCCCGGCTTCACATAGCCATAGGCGCCATCCACATCCATCAGCCATCCGGTCTCGCCCCAGGGCACTGCCACATATAGCCAGCCATTTTCCTCACACAGCACATGCATCCGGGTGCCGGCTGGCAGGTCTTTGACGTTGCCGTCAAACAGCCCTGTGCCACCTCTGAGCGCTATATCCTTCTTAGCCCGGGCAACAGGCAGGGGCGGGGTGGCGGAGGTGACCGTGGTGGCGTTGCCGTGCTCAGACTCCGGCGGGTTCACATAGTCGGTGCTGGCATAGCCTGTTTTTAGCCCGATTTGGCCGTGGAGCCATGGGAAGGGATCGCCCTTTTCATAGCCCAATACCTTGGCCAAAGTGCCGGGCTTGAACTCCCCCAGGGAGGCCGAGCGGGAGGAGGTCTTCTCCCTGAGGTTGACGCCGGATAGCATGGCGCAGCCTTCAGGGATCAGGCGGCCCTCCGTAGCTTCAAGCCAGGCTTCAAGGGTTCTGGGGAAATAATTGATGTCGGGGATCGCGTCCAGGAAGCCAAAGACGGCGGCATATTCCAGGTTGGTATGAACCAGGTAGCCATCGGGCAGGAATTCCATCAGCCGCCAGCCGCTGATGGTGCTGTTGGCCTTCAGGCTATGGCCGGGGGACAGGTTGATGTGAATGTAGTTTTCAATGGCGCAGGCGAACAGACCATTTTACAGGCGGCTGGGCAGCACGGTGAAGACCTCCATTTCCCCATCCGCCAGAAGGTACTCGATGCGCATGGTATAAAAGCTGTTGTCAATGATGAAACGGATGTCCCGGTTTTGGTACAGCGCGTTTTCCCCCACGGGCGCCACTTGCCAGGGGGCTTCTTTTTCTTTAAACAGCATCACCAGCAGGCGCTTTCCCTCTTTTTCAAAGCCGGCAATGCCGCTTCCCAGCGTGGTGTGGCCATCGTTCTGGTGTTTCTGGGTGACGCCGCCCAAACAGGCCCAGCCGGAAAGCTTGGGGTGGGCGAAGGCGGTTGTCAGGGCTTACGGGATGTTCTCTTTAAAATGGGTGATGATAAAGTCCCCGCTGTGGCGTGAGTTTACAGTGATGGCCGGGCCGTCAGGCGGCATATAGGGCTCCTCCGGCACAAGGCCGAATTCTGTTAGCACCGCGTCCCGCCACTGCCGGGCGGCGGGCGTCCACAGGTAGGGTTCCCCCAGACAGGACTCAAAGAAGCCCTCCACCGCCTGGGATGCCGTGATGGTGCCGGAGTCAAGCCCGGCCGCCAGCGGCACGGTGAGGCGGATGTCGGGCGATTCCCTCAGCGCCTCCCGGAAGGCTGCCATGGCGGCCTTGTCCCAGTTTTTAAACCAGCCGTTTTCCCTGGCGGTATTCAGCACCCACCGGATCTCCCCTTCCCCGGGGAAGGCGTAGAACAGGTTGTTGTCAAAGGGCGAGGTGGCCTCAAGGATATCCGGGTTGTATCGCATGTCGCTGCATGTATACACCCATTCGGGGTGATCCTTGGGCCAGAAGCTGAGGGTGGCTTTGCCGTCAAAGGAAAACTCAAACTGTTCAGCTTCCTCCGCAGTGTAGCCATACACCCCGGCGAGGCGGCATCTGGCGGTATCCATCAGCAAATCTTCGGGGGCTGCCAGGGCAGCGGGCAGCGCCATCAGCAGCGCAAACAGCAGGCATAAAAAGCGTTTCATCATTTTATTTTCTCCCTTCAGCCGTTTTCGCCCCCCAGGTTGGGGGCGTTAAAGTTGACGCGCAGGACCCGCACCACCGGCGCGATCTGCACCGTGATGCCGATGACCGTTCCGCCATCGCTTCTAAGGTCGCTTTCCCGGTCATAAAACAGATAGGTTAGCTGCGTGGTGGTGAGCCCCTTTTCCTGGCTGAACAGGGTCCAGTGGTTGGCTTTCACCGCCTCCTCGGGGTTGATCAGGCGCAGGAAGCGGATCAGATCCTCCGCCAGGGCCTCCTGTTCTTTTTGGGGCACGCTCACGTTGACGGGCAGGGAATTGTCCACATCGGAATCAAAATTCCCCAGGAAGGTCACCCGGCCTTCCTTATCAAAGGCGGCGGAATACAGCCCCCTGTCCTCATTCGGCAGGTTGCCGCCCACGTTGTATTCGCCCGGGTTCTCGCCAAAGCCCATGGTTTCCCAGTTCAGGTCATCCCGGATAGGCGTTATCCCCATTTCCGCCCGGGCAAGAAGCTCTTTGGCGTAAGTAAAGGCCGCCTCATCGCTGGTGATATTCTGTGCCTCCACCGCCGGGGAAAAATGAATTAGCCGGGGGCGCAGAGGCGCTTCGGAGGTGGCGAAAGCGCCGGCTAAAAGCATGGTGGACACCACCATAAAGGCCAGGGACAGCCAGCGCAGGGGCTTTTTATTGCCCAGGATGGCCAGCACCCGGGCCTTGAGCTTTTTGGTGGTGGTGGTCATGCCGGTGGCCAGGACCGTCAGCCCCGGCGCCGTGCGCCTGGCGGCGGAGAGCACCAGCACGTTGGCATAGGCTTCCTTTTCCAGGGGCGTTGCCAGGAAGGCGGTGACCCGGTCGTCACAGCGAAGCTCGCTGTCGGTGTAGCTGATGGCGGCAGCCAGCCACACCAGGGGGTTAAACCAGTGCAGGGCGCAGCATAGCAGCCTCAGGACGCCCCAGAGGTGATCCCGGTTTTGAAAGTGGCATATTTCGTGGCGCAAGACATGCAGGGCATCCTGGGGGGTGACGGTGAGGGGCAGGGCGATATAGGGCCTGAACACCCCCACCAGGCAGGCGGAGGGCAGGGGATCGATCAGATAGACGGACAGGGGCTTTTTAAACCCCAGGCTTTGGCACAGGGCCTGGTACTCGCTTAGCAGCTTGCCGCTGATGGGCTCAATGCGGTCGGCCTTCAGCCTTTGGCGGAAGCTCACGTTGGCGAAGATGAACCAAGCGATCACCAGCGCCACCCCCAGCAGATAGATTTTGGCAAGCGTAATGGGCAGGCTGGCGTCGCTCAGGCTGCGGTGCAGGGACATGACGGTATCCTGGGCGGGGCTGCTGCCGGGGCCTATCATGCTTCCCAGAAAATCTAACATCCGCACCTTGATCTGCCCGGCGATGGGCCGGAGGGCCTCATCGGGCACATAGGGCGTGCGGATCAGGTGGATGAAAGGGTTGGGCAGGGACAGGGGGAACAGGAGCCTGATGGCGATCAGCAGCCAGCCGAAGGACAGGGCGGTGTTGCCCAGGGGCTTGCGCAGGGTTTTGCGCAGGATGAGCATCAGGATGATGGCAATGCTGGCCATGAGGTTTGCTTCCAGCAGAAAATTGTAGAGAATTGCGGTGCGCATGGTTTCGCCTCCTTATTTCTTGCCTTCCTGACGCATCAGGTCAAGCAGCTCCTGGATTTCGTTCAGGGACATTTCACCGGAATCAACGAGGTTGTTGATCAGCAGCGACGCCTTCCCCTCAAAGACATGGGAGAGAAACTTCTTCGTCTGGCTGGCGGAGGCCTCCTCCCGGGTGATCTTGGGCGTATAGGTTTTGGCGGGGCCGGATTCATCCACCGCCACGCTGCCCTTTTCCTGCATGCGCTTAAGCAGCGTGATCACCGTATGGCGCGTCCAGCTGGTGGAGGGCTCAAGGGCCCTGGTGATATCCGCCATGGTGCGGGGCGCGGTATCCCACAATACCTCCATGATTTTCCATTCCGCTTCTGTGCATTGAACGGTCATGTTACACCTCCTCCCTCAATGGGTAGACAAGTGTCTACGCGGAGAGTGTACAGCTGTATACCCGCTTTTGTCAACAGTTTTTTTCGGCAGATTGATATGACCGGAAAATGGATGATTTGGTTGCGCGGATGCTTCATAATATGGGAAAATGCAAAAAAACATGCCGTTGCAACCTTTTGGGCTTGTGGCGCATCTAATGGTCAGAATCGGCGCTGATTCAAAAGTTGTAGGAGCAGGAATGGACGAACAGTTTTTCACGGCGGAAGTGAAGGCCAGGGAGCGCTCGCTCTACCGGATCGCGGTCAGCTACATGCGGCGGGATGCCGACGCGGCGGACGCGGTGCAGGACGCGCTGCTGATGGCCTGGGAGAAACGGAACAGCCTCAGGGAACCGGCCTACTTTGGCACCTGGCTGACCCGCATCCTCATCAACGCCTGCAAAAGCCGCCTGCGGAGGATGCCCCGGGAAGTGACGCTTGCGGAGATGCCGGATGCGGGAACCCGGGAGATGACAGAAGACAGCCTGGCGTTAAGAGAGGCGCTGGAAGCCCTGGACCTGAAATACCGCATCCCATTGGTGCTGTACTACCTGGATGGATACCCCGTGAAGGAGGTGGCGCGCATCATGCGCTTGCCGGTGGGCACCGTGAAAAGCCGCCTGTCCCGCGCCAAGAGACTGATGAAAGACAAGCTTAACGACCCGGAGGTGTTCAGCGATGAAACGAAATGACCTGGACCGCGCCTTTCCGGAGACCCCGCAGGCCTTTTCGGAGCGCATCGACCAAACCCTCCGCCAGATCAAGGAGGAAAAACCCGTGAAAAAAATCACCCTCAGGGCTGTCTTGGCGGCAGCCATGATCACCCTGCTGGCAGCAGGCGCGGCCTACGCGGTCATCAGCCTGGGCCAGGAATGGTACTTCAACACCCGGTTTACCGCCTATCAGGAGCATGAGCCCGAAAAGCACAAAGCCATCATGGACAACCTGACCACAGACATCACCCAGGAAAACACAGGCGAGGCAGCGAAGCTGGTGAACCTCAGGGTACAGGACGCCTCCTGGGCCGCGGAGCAGAAGGTATTGACCCTAAGCTACGCTGCCAGCCCCCTGAACCCTGATAAGGATGAGATGTACGCGCTTTGGGAGCTGGATCAGGATGGCTCCTGGAGGCTGCAGCCTGACCCGGACGACCCGGAGAGCCGCACGGAGCACTGGCTGTTTACCCAAAAGGGCGGTGGCATCCCCAGGGATGTCATGAAAGACCCCACGAAACGCCTGCTGCTGATTGACCCGATGCGGGAGGTCTACATCGGCAAAACCGATGTGGCAATGCCCATGTGGATGAGCGACATCCTGACCAGCCCGGAAGGCCCGGTGATTTGCCTGCAGGAGTTTGACCTGAAGCAAACAGAAGACGCCGAAATCAGCAAGAACTACGAAAATCGCGCGACGCCTGAAGGTTGGCGTGAGGAAGATTACGCGAAGTATTTGAAGGATGAAGAGGCCGGGCTGCTGAAACGGGCGAAGGAGATGCGGGAGGCCATCGCGGCAAACACCGATGAAGAAGGCTTCCTCCACCTGCGCATGCCCTATGAGCTGTGGTTCTTTGACCTGGAGAAAAACGAGCTTGATGGCAGCGTCAACGGGGAAATCACCCTTAAGGTGAAAGCGCCGGAATCAAAATGAGATAAAACAGGCGCAACTGACAAGAGAACACCTGTCACGGAGACGGATCGTCCTGTGCGGGTGTTCTCTTTCTGTTGGACAATCCTCCAAATCATGATATATTGCAAATGAAAAACTGAGGATGATGAAAGAGATGTTCGGCTGTATGAAAAACAGATGCATCTGGGAACATAACGGCAATGATACCCTGCTGTTGTCAGAAACCCTGATCGGCGCGTTTACCCGGGGCGCGTCTTTGGACATCGCCCTGTCAAAAATGGCCGCTGAAGCGGCGTCTTATCTGAAGTGGCGGGGAGCGCCTGCGCCGGAAGCCTTTGAAACGGAAGTGATTGAGGAGAAAGCGTCCACGCTCAACATCGGCGACGCGGATTCGGATGTCATTTTTGCCAGTGAAAAAAAGCCGCTGACATCATCGGAATATCATCAGCTAAAAGGCCTTGCGTTAAAATCAGCGCGGGATTTTGAGGCGCTATACCAAGCCGTCCCCGATAAAAACAAAAGCTGCCTGCCGCATAGAAAGACATTTTACGGCCAGGCGCCGCGCACGGCGAAGGAAATGTATGAGCACACAAAAAACGTCAACTCGTATTATTTTGGTGAAATCGGCGTTTCCGCGGATAATCAGGGGGACATGGCCGAGTGCAGGCAGCGGGGCTTTGCGGCTTTGGGAAAACAGCCCCATTTTTTGGATGGCGCTGTTCATGTGGGAAGCTATGACGAGGAATGGTCGCTGCGCAAGGTGATCAGGCGCTTTTTGTGGCATGACAGGATCCACGCCAAGGCCATGTACCGCATGGCGCTTAAAACCTTTGGCGAAAGGGCGATCCCGGATATCTTTTTCTTTGATCTGTAATAATCATTTCCTATCAAAAGAGCAATGTGCCGCCCAAGGGCTGTTTATTTCGCTTCCTCAAGAGGAATCAGCACATATTCTAAGTCGTTTATCCCAAATCTTAGGGGGGCGGGGTAGGTTTCCGCTGTCATAAACTCGTGGGAGATGATGATTTTCACCGGTTTTTCCGGGTCGATGATGGACTGGGTGAAGTTGTTTTCCTGGGTGGGAAAGGCCACATTGCTGTTTTCCAAAGGGTAGCCTGCGTGGTTTGAATCCACCCAGGCCAGGGCCAGGTTGCGGTTGCTGTCTGTCAGTTCCGCGTCGGTCATCCAGCTCCTCAGGATGCGGTCGCAGGTTTCCATCGGGACGCCGGCGTCCACGGTGATCTCCGCCGCCATGTATACCCTGAAGGGGGTGATGAGGGCTTCGGTCATTTTGACACGATAGTTATCCAGGCGTTGCTCCTTGGGCAGCTTAAGCGCCTTGACGCCGGGGAGGTTTTTTGAGGGCAGCTGGAAGGTCATATGCCGGGGCTTTTCCAGGCCCGTCAGGCGCAGCTTCACGGTGAAGGGGTCAGCGAGGGTGGTGCCGGTCAGGTCAAATTGCACCCAGGTCAGCACCTCGCCGGGGTTGGCGCCTGAGACGGACCCCGTGGGACCAAGGGCGCAAACGCTCTGGCCATCCACCTCGGCTCCGTCCAGGGTGTCCCAGGACACCTGGTCAGCCTTGACCGCGTCCATAAACCGGCTGAGGGGGCCTTCGGGTACACCGCTTGCATCATTGCCGTTTTCATCCTTGATGACAAGCAGGCTCTCCATGTTGGTGGGCTCGTCCGCAAAAGGCTTCTCAATGCCCTTGGCTTGGACGGCATAGACCACGCGCAGAAACTTGCCGTCATAGGCGGCCTCGGTGACATTTATTTTCGTGTGTTCCAGTTCCAGGGAAGCCAGGTTCCGGTGCAGCATCTGCTCTGCTTCCGGCCTGACCACGCCAAATTTCTCCATGACGGAGGTGCTCATCACTTGGAAGAGACCAAAACCGTTGGTGAGGGCAAAGGCGGTGGCGAGGCTGATGATGACCAGGCCCATGGCAAAGGCCAGGCTGAGGGATAACTTCTTTTTCATGGGTGGGTTTCCTTTCTTGTGGATGGCCGATAGCATGCGGCGCTTAAGGGCAGGGGTGATGGATAGCCCGGACAGGCGGGTGTCCAGAGAATCGGCTAAGGGTTTACGCATCTTGGTACCACCTTTCCAGACTTTTTTTCAGCTTTTTCCGCGCCCTGATAAGGCGGGAGGTGACGGTTGAAAGGGGGACGGACAGGATTTGGGCAATGTCCTTTACGGGAAGGCCCTGGTAGTAATGCAGCAGGATGACCTCCTGATCCCGACCTGGCAAGGCCATCACCGCCCGGGTCACCGTGTCGTCATAGGGCTCAAAGGGGACGGAGGCTTCAGGCAGCATGCTCAGGGGCGTTTTCAGATCCACCAGGCGATGCCAGGCCTTTCGCTTGATGCTGCGGCAGCAGTTGATGGCGATGGCGGTAAGCCAGGTGATTTCGCTGCTGTCATGGCGGAAAGCGGGATAGGCCTGCCAGGCCTTCACGAAGGTATCCTGCAGAGCGTCCTCTGCCAGATGCACATCCTGAAGCCGAAGGAAGCACAGACGCAAAAGCCGCGCGCCGTATTCATCCATCATGCGCTCCAGCTCCCTGGTGTTGTCCGGTACCTGACAATCAAGCATCTTGCCGCCTCCTTTCATTCTGTTAGATGCCGACAGGGCATTTTATAACGCAGGGTAACGATTTCTTTGACCATTTTATCATGAACCAAAACAAAGAATCTTTGATTCTTGATTTATCCTGGAATCCATGATAATGTAAACTTAGCTGTTATGCTTGGGATGAAGGGGGAAATTATGCAGACAAACGCCAGAAAAAGTGGAACGAAAAAACGCATCGCCGTGTCCGGCAAGCGTCAGATTACCATTCCCATTGAGTTTTTCAGCGAACTGGGTATTGGGGATGAGGTGGAATGCTATTTGAAGGACGGGGCCATTGTTATCCGCCCGGCGCCAATGGAAACGGATGGCGCCTTTGCGGAGGAAATTTTATCAGAGCTGATTGCCAAAGGCTATGAAGGCTCCAAGCTGATGGCGGAGTTCAGGAAGATGAACCGCGCCATCAGGCCCGCGGCCAGGCGGCTGATGGATCACGCCGATGCCGCCGCCCGGGGGGAGGCGGAAAGCCTGGGGATGGAGGATGTTTTTGGCGGGGATTCGGGGGATGTATGAACTGCGCTTCCTGCCCGCCGCTGCCAGATACATCAAGAAAATAAAGGATAAGAAGCTGAAAGAGGCATTTTTCCTGGCCTTGTCCGCTATCGCCCTTGATCCCTATGCCGGGCATGAAAAGAAGGGCGACTTGGCCGGATTTTATGGCTGGGATTTGTTTTATGCCCGCACCAACTACGAAATTGCCTACCGCATCTATGAGGAAGAGAACAAGCTGGTGGTGGTTGTGCTGGCAGGCACCCGTGAAAATTTCCACGAGCAGTTAAAGCGCTATATGAAAGAGCGGTGAAGGGAAATTAGCGAATAGAAGGCTCTTTATTCTATATCCCGTTATTGAAAATGACACATTTGGCCGTGCCCACGGCAAGATGTTTTGAGGGCTAAAGCAAAGGTTATGATGAATATAACAAAATCGTACAGTTGAAAAGACCTGAATCCGTGTTTTTTCTCGCTTCCTGTGCTATGATAACCGCTGATTCATTGTGGAGGTTATTATTCTTGGACGAACGCACGATGCAGCGCCTGGAAACGCTTTTGGAAAAGGTTCAAAAGCCCGCCCGCTATGTGGGGGGCGAGATGAACGCGGTGGTGAAGGAGTGGCGGGAAGGGGTCACGCCCTTTGCCTTCTGCTTTCCGGATAGCTACGAGGTGGCCATGAGCCACCTGGGGATGAAGATCATCTATGAGGCGGTGAACCGGGAGCCTGATCTGCTCTGCGAGCGGGTGATAATGCCCTGGGTGGACATGATGGCCGGGATGAAGGCGGAAAATATCCCGCTGTTTTCCCTGGAGAGCCGCAAGCCCCTGTCCAGGTTTGCAGCCGTTGGATTCACCCTGCAATATGAGATGAGCTATACCAACATCCTGCACATGCTGGAAATGGGCGGCATCCCGGTGAAAAACAAGGAACGGGGGGAGGCGGTCCCCATCGTGCTGGCTGGCGGGCCCTGCGCTTGCAATCCGGAGCCTCTTCACTCCTTCATCGACGCCTTTTTGATGGGAGATGGGGAGGAATTGGTGGTGGAGGCGCTGCGGGTGATTGCCGCGGGGCACAAGCAACAGCTTGGCCGCATAGCCATCCTGCGCCAGTTGGCCGCCATCCCCGGCGTCTATGTGCCCCTGTTTTGCGAGGCGGATTATCAGGAAGACGGCACCCTAAAATCCTTTAAGTCAAAAGATGAAGCGGCGGCGCTACCTGTCCGGAAGCGGGTGGTGCTGAACCTGGACGGCGCGGTGTATCCGGAGAAGATCCCCGTGCCATTTACCGACATCGTGCATGACCGGATCATGCTGGAGGTGATGCGGGGCTGCACCCGGGGCTGCCGCTTTTGTCAGGCGGGGATGCTCTACCGCCCCGTCAGGGAGCGCAGCGCCGAAACGCTCTTCACCTTGGCTGAAAAGTTAGTGGACGCCACCGGCTATGAGGAGATGAGCCTGTCCAGCCTCTCCACCGGGGATTATACGCAATTAAACGAGCTGGTGCGGGGCTTAAACCAGCGCTTTGCGGAAAAGCGGGTCAGCCTGTCGCTCCCCAGCCTGAGGATCGACGGACATCTGCAGGAGACGCTCAGCGACACCGCGAAGGTGAAGAAAAGCGGCCTCACCTTCGCGCCGGAGGCCGGCACCCAGAGGCTGAGGGATGTGATCAACAAAGGCGTCACCGAGGAAGACCTGCTGCGCACCGCGACCGAGGCCTTCTCCCAGGGCTACAGCCAGATCAAGCTGTATTTCATGATGGGCCTGCCCACGGAAACCGATGAGGATCTTCTGGGCATTGCCGATTTGGCCCGCAAGGTGGCGGGCTGCTATTACGCCATCCCCAAGGGCCAGCGCGCCCGGGGGCTCAGGATCACCGTGTCCTGCGCGGTTTTTGTGCCCAAACCCTTCACCCCCTTCCAGTGGGCGCCCCAGGACGGGCTGGAGGAGATCCGGCGCAAGCAAAAGCTGCTCAGGGAGGCGCTGAACATCAAAAACATCACCTTCAACTGGCACGATCCGGAGCTGAGCTTCCTGGAGGCCTGCTTTGCCCGGGGCGACCGGAGGATGGCGGAGGTGCTCTATCAGGCCTATCTAAGGGGATGCATGCTGGACGGGTGGACGGAGCATTTCAAGCTGAACGCCTGGATGGAGGCCTTTGAGGCGGCGGGCGTTGACCCGGCCTTTTACGCCAACCGGGAGCGGGGGGAGGACGAGCTTTTCCCCTGGGATTTGGTGGACATTGGCGTCACCAAGGCCTTCTTGTGGCGGGAGAATGAGAAGGCCCACAAGGCCCAGACCACACCGGATTGCCGGGAGCACTGCCTGGGCTGCGGGCTCACCCGGTTTGAGGGGGTGTGTGAACGATGAAAATGCTGTTTGTGTTTAAGAAAAGCCGGGCCCTGCGCTTTATCGGCCACCTGGATTTGCAGCGTGCCATGCAGCGGGCGCTGCGCAGAAGCGGGCTGCCGGCCAGCTACTCCCAGGGCTTTAACCCCCATATCATCCTAAGCTTTGCAGCACCCCTTGCCGTTGGCATCATCGGCGAGCGGGAGATCGCCGAAATCCCCCTGGCGCTGCCCGTGTCGCCCCATGATTTCCTGCACCGCATGGAAAAAGCCCTGCCCCCGGGGCTCATAGCGCTGGAGGCCCTGCCCCAGCCCGATGACGCGCCCGCGGCCATGGCCCGGGTGTTCGCGGCCCAGTATGCCTTTAGGCCAAGGGCGGGGGAAGAAGCGGGGTTTGAGCAGCTGACGGCGGCCCTGCCTGATTTCCTGGCGCTGGAGCGCATCCCCTACATCCGCAAAACCAAGTCCGGCGAGCGGCCGGATGACCTGCGCCCAGGCATTTTCAACATGCTGGTGAAAAACGGGGAGCTTCTGGCCGCCCTGTCCCTCAACGCCCGGCTGACCGCCAAGCCCGACCAGGTGTTGCTTTCCCTGTCGGAGACGGCGGATATTCCGGTACCTAATTGTGATGTAAGGCGCCTGCAATTGCTGGATGAGCGCTTCGTGCCGCTGGAAAAGCCGTGAAGGAGCTGGTGATCAAAAGCCGGGGGCCAAATCCCGCCGCCGCCCTCACAGAATCGGGGAAGCTGATCGCCTACTTCCCCCTGGTTAAGCAGGTGGACATCGCCCCTGAGGCGGTGTTCATCGGCCGGGCGGGCCGGGTGCTGAAAAACCTGGAGGCCCTGTTTGTGGATTTGCCGGGCGGCGCATCCGGCTACCTGCCCTTTGGGGAGATCCCCGGCGGCACGAGGCCCATGGGCGGTGATCTGCTGATCGTCCAGGTGAAAAAGCCGCCCCAGGGGAACAAGGCGGCCTTTTTAACGGCGGACATCGCCCTGCCCGGCCGCTATGCCCTGCTTTTGCCCCGGGGCCGGGCGGCCCATGCCTCAAACCGTGTGGACAAGGCAAAAAAAGCGGCCCTTACCCGGCTGGCGGTGCGCCTGCGCCCCCAGGGCATGGGCCTGGTGCTGCGCCAGGCCGCCGGAGGCGCTGAGGAAGCGGATATTGCCGCCGACATCGCCCGGCTGACAAAACGCTGGCAAGCCATGGAGGAAAAGGGCAAGACGGCCTCCGCCCCCATGCTCCTGATGCCCGCCCCCTCCCCCCTTTGCCGCATCCTGCGGGAGGAAAGGCCCCTGCCCCGGCGCGTGCTCACCGATGACATCAGGCTGGCTAAGGATCTGGGGATAGCGGCAGAGGAAAGCGGGGATCCCTTCACGCTGTACAACATCGGCCACCAGCTATACCTGGCCCTGCGCCGCCGGGTATACCTGCCCTCAGGCGGCACCCTGGTGATCGACCCCTGCGAAGCGGGCACGGTGATGGATGTGAACACCGGCAAAAACAGCCTGAAAGGCGCTGACATCATCCTTAAAACCAACCTGGAGGCGGCCAGGGAGGCCGCCCGGCTTATCCGGCTTAGAAACCTGGGCGGCATCATCCTGATTGACTTTATTGATATGAAGGACGAGGCACACCGCCAGCGGGTGCAGGCCGCCCTTGAAGAAGCTCTGGCCCTTGACCCGGTGAAAACCGTGGCGCACGGCTTTACCCGGCTGGGGCTGATGGAAATCACCCGCAAAAAGACGGCGGAAGCCCTTCACGCCCAAACCCTTTCCCCCTGCCCCCACTGTGAGGGCAGCGGCTACCTGAAAGGAGAAGACACGCCCTGATGCGCAACCCAACCATCACCATCAGCCCCCGGGCGGTGGCCGCCCAGCGGGAGATCGCCCGGCAGCTATCGCTGCGCCCTGACGCGCCCAAAACCTTCCACCTCACCACCTATGGATGCCAGATGAACAGCCACGATTCGGAAACCATCGCCGGCATCCTGACCGGTATGGGCATGAGGCCGGAGGCCGATCAGGCGCAGGCGGACCTCATCCTGTTTAACACCTGCTGCATCCGGGACAACGCCGAGCGGCGTGCCATGGGCAACATCATCTTCACCAAGGAGATCAAAAAGCTGCGGCCAGATACCATCATTGGTGTGATGGGCTGCATGGTGCAGCAGGAGCAGGCCGCGGAGAAACTTCGGGACAAGCACCGCCATGTGGACTTCGTCTGCGGCCCGGGGGAAATTTACCGCCTGCCCGAGCGCCTGCTCCTGGCCCTTGAAGGCCGCCGGGAGGCCGCCTTTGCACGGGGGGAGGACAGCACGCTGTATGAGGGGATGCCGGTGCTGCGCAAATCCCCCTTCATGGCCTATGTGACGGTGATGTACGGCTGCGACAACTTCTGCTCCTACTGCGTGGTGCCTTCCGTCAGGGGCCGGGAGCGCTCCCGGAAGCTTCAGGACATTGTGAAAGAGACCAAAGATCTGGTGGATGACGGCGTCAAGGAGATCATGCTGCTGGGGCAGAATGTCAACTCCTACGGCCTGGACGGGGCCGGTCCCCGCTTTCCGGAGCTGTTAAAGGCGCTGCATGAGGAAACCGGCATCCGGCGCCTGCGCTTTATGACCAGCAATCCCAAAGATTTATCGGACGATCTTATCGCCGAGATGGCCCGTAACCCCGCCATTTGCCCCCATCTGCACCTGCCCGCCCAGTCGGGCAGCGACCAGATGCTTCACGCCATGAACCGACGCTACACCAGGGCCATCTATGACGGCAGGGTGAAGGCCCTCCGGCAGGCCATGCCTGGCATCGGCCTCACCACCGACCTGATCGTGGCCTTTCCCGGCGAAACGGAGGCGGATTTTGAGGACACATTGGACCTGGTGAACCGCACCCGCTTTGACAGCGCCTTCACCTTTATTTTCAGCCCCAGGACGGGCACCGTGGCGGCGGGGCTGCCCGGCCGCATCGATAAGGACACGGCGAAGGAGCGCATCACCCGCCTGATCAAGGCCCAGGAGGCCATCACCCGGGAGGTGTTCACAAGCCTCACCGGCGCCACCGCCCAGGTGCTGGTGGAGGGCCCGGCCAAAAGGGGAGGGGGGCAAATGACCGGAAAAACCGGGCGCAACATCGGGGTAAACTTTGAGGGAGAGGATTCCCTCACCGGACAGATCATCCCTGTCACCATCACGGGGCAGGGCAGCAACACCTTAAAAGGAGAAAGGAAGACCACATGAGCATGGAACTGATTTTGGAAAAAGCCCGGGAGCTGGGCGAGATGCTGGCCGAAAGCGAGGCGTATAAGGAATTGGGCCGCCTGGAGGAATCCGCCATGGCAAACACGGAGATCGAGGGCATGTACACCCGGTACGCCGCCCTCAGGGAGCGGATGGCGGAGGAGGAAGAGAGCGCGTCTGCCGACAGCTTGAAAAACGAACTGGAAGAGCTGGAAGCCGAGCTGAGCCAGCACCCCCAGATCAAGGCCCTGCAAATCGCCCGGACACGTTTTGGAGGTTTGATGGAGCAGGTGAACCGGGTGCTGCAGATTGCCCTGGAAGGCGGGGAGAGCAGCTGCGGGGAAGGCGGCTGCGCCAGCTGTCAGGGTTGTTCCGTCAGGTAAAGTCCCTGATTTCGGGGAAGTTTTGGGCTTTGAAGCCCGAAGCTTCCCTTTTTTATGACTTGCTGGCCTTCAAGTCAGAAACGATGAAATGTGATATAATCCTTCCATCACACAGGAGCGGACACGATGGCTGAACTGACCCCCATGATGCGCCAATACCTGGCGCTGAAAGAAGAAAATCCCGATGCCCTGCTGTTTTTCAGACTCGGGGATTTTTATGAGCTTTTCTTTGAGGACGCCAAAACCGCCAGCCGGGAGCTGGAGCTCACCCTCACCGGGCGGGATTGCGGGCTGGCCGAGCGCGCGCCCATGTGCGGGGTGCCCTGGCACGCGGCGGACGGCTATGTGGCCCGGCTCATCGCCCGGGGCTACAAGGTGGCCATTGCCGAGCAGACGGAAGACCCGGCGCAAACCAAAACCCTGGTGCGCCGGGAGGTGGTGCGGGTGGTAACCCCGGGCACGGTGTCTGACAGCGGCAGCCTGCCCCAGAAGGAGAACAATTTTATCGCCAGCGCCTATTTTGCCGGCAAGCAGGCGGGGGCGGCGCTGTGCGATGTGACAACGGGGGAATTTTTTGTCAGGGCCTTTCCCGAGGGGGAGGAGGCGCTGGCCTCTTTCCTGGCGCTGCACGCGCCCAAGGAGCTGATCACCAACGACCCGGAGCGGCTGAAAGCCCTGTTTTCAGGCTATATCAGCCAGGTGCGGCCGGAGATTTTCCGCCCCCAGCGGGCAAGGGAGGCCCTCCTTGCCCACTTTGAGGCGGGTAGCCCTCAGGCCCTGGGCCTGGAAAAGGGGGAGAATCTGGCCATCGCCCCTGCCGGGGCCCTGATCCGATACCTGGGGGACACCCAGAAGGTGGCGCTCAGGCATATCTCCCGGATAAAAAAACTCCTGAAGTCGGACACCATGCCCATCTCCACGCTGACATTAAGGAGCCTTGAGGTGTCAAGCGCCCTTAGGGGCGGGCATCAGAGCCATGTGCTGCACACCTTGGACAAAACCCGCACCGCCATGGGCGGCAGGCTGCTGAAAACCTGGGTGGAAGGCCCGCTGGCCGACCAGGCCCAGATTGAAGCCCGGCTTGACTGCGTGGAGGCCCTGCGCGATGACCTGATCAAGCTTGAAGAGGTGGGCGTGATGCTGGCCCGGGTCTATGACATCGAGCGCCTTCTGGGCAAGCTCAGCTATGGGAACCTGGGCCCCCGGGACTGTCTGGCCCTTCTGCGCAGCCTGGAGGCGGCGCCGGAGGCCCAGGCGCTTATCGCCCCGCTTCCCCAGGCGGGCATGCGGGAGGTGCATGACCTGCTCACCCCGCTGCCTGACATGGCAGGGCTGCTTAGCCGGGCCATTGACCCGGATGCCCCGGCGCTGCTGTCTGATGGCGGGGTCATTAAAGCGGGCTACAATCAGGAATTGGACGACGCCCGCGCCGCCTCCCGGGACAGCCGCCAGTGGATCAGCGACCTGGAGGCCCGGGAGCGCGCCGCCACGGGGATCAAAAACCTGAAGGTGCAGTACAACCGGGTCTTTGGCTACTACATTGAGGTGACCAAGGCCAACTATGCCCTGGTGCCCGAGCGCTATGCCAGACGGCAGACCCTGGCCAACGCCGAGCGCTACACCACCCAGGAGCTTAACGACCTGGAGAAAAAGGCCTTGGGCGCTGCGGATGAGATCACCCGCCTTGAAAACGCCCTCTATCAGGAGGTGCTGGCGGCGCTTTCCCAGGCCCTGCCCCGGCTGCAAAACCTGGCCCTGGGTTTCAAAACCCTGGACGCTCTCCAGTCCCTGGCAAAGGCCGCCCTGGAAAACTGCTATGTCAGGCCCCGCATCAACACGCAGGGGCGGCTGGACATTAAAAACGGTCGCCATCCGGTGGTGGAACGGGCGATGGCGGAGGGCAGCTTTGTGCCCAACGACACCCGGATGGATGAAAACGAGCGGGTGCTGATCATCACCGGGCCCAACATGGCCGGCAAATCCACCTACATGCGCCAGACGGCCCTCATCGCCCTGATGGCGCATATGGGCAGCTTTGTGCCGGCGGAGTCGGCGGATATCCCGCTGCTGGACAATGTATTCACCCGCATCGGCGCCCAGGATGACCTGTCCGGGGGCCAGTCCACCTTCATGGTGGAGATGACGGAGCTGGCGGACATCCTGCGCAACGCCACCTCCCGCTCCCTGGTAATCCTGGACGAAATCGGCCGGGGCACCAGCACCCTGGACGGGCTGTCCATCGCCTGGGCCACTGTGGAATACCTGGCTGACCGGGAAAAATCCGGCGCCCTCACCCTTTTCGCCACCCACTATCATGAGCTCAGCCGCATGGAAGGCGCGCTGCCGGGGGTGGTGAACCTGAGCGTCCTGACCAAGGAGCTGGGGGATGAGGTGGTGTTCCTCCACCAGATCAGGCGGGGCGGGGCGGACAAATCCTTCGGCGTGTATGTGGCCCGCATGGCGGGCGTGCCCAGGGGCGTGGTGGCCCGGGCCCGGCAGATCCTGGCACGGCTTGAGGCCAGCGAGATCACCCAGGACGCCATCGGCAAAAACATCCTGGAGGGCCGGGGCAAAAAGAAAAACGAGCAGATGGCCCTGAGCGAGTATGGGCGGGCGGAGCTGGTGCAGGAGCTGGCGGAACTGGATGTGCTCCAGATGAGCCCCATGGACGCCCTGAACACCCTGTACCTAATGAAAGAGAAGGCGCGGAATCTGTGATGAGCATTCATGTGTTGTCCCAGGAGGTGGTGAGCCTCATCGCGGCGGGCGAGGTGGTGGAGCGGCCCGCGGCCTGTGTAAAAGAGCTGGTGGAAAACAGCCTGGACGCCGGCGCCAGCTCGGTGGCGGTGGCCATCACCGGCGGCGGGCTTGACCTTATCCGGGTGACGGACAATGGCTTCGGCATTGAGCCGGGCGATCTGCGCCTGGCCTTCGCGCCCCATGCCACCAGCAAGCTGGGCCGGGCGGAGGATTTGCACAGCGTGGCCACCCTGGGTTTCCGGGGGGAGGCGCTGGCCTCCATTTCCCGGGTGAGCCGGATGACCATCACCACAAGGCGCCGGGGGAGCGAGCTGGGCATGCAGGCGGAAAACATCGGCGGCGAAATGGGTCAAATCAGGGAAGCGCCCTGCGCCGAGGGCACCCAGGTGCAGGTAAAGGATTTGTTTTTCAACGCCCCTGTGCGCAAGGATTTTATGAAGCGCCCCCAGCGGGAAACCGCCCTGGTGGCTGAGATCGTGCAGATGATGATCCTGGCACGGCCCGATGTGGCTTTCAGGTTCACAGCCGATGGCAGGCAGGTTTACGCCAGCCCGGGGGATGGCAGCCTTTCAGGCGCTGTGCTCTCGGTGTTTGGGGTGGAGGTGCTCCGGGGCCTGAAAGAAGTAGACGGCGGGGAGCAGGGCGTTTTGATTCAGGGCTTTGTGGGCGTGGGCGAGCAGGCCCGGGGCAGCAGAAGCCAGCAGCATTTTTTCTTAAATGGCCGGGCTGTGCGCTCCAAGGTTTTGAGCCTTGCGGTGGAGGAGGCCTGCCGCCACCGGGTGATGATCGGCCGCTTTCCCCTGTGCGCCCTGCATTTGACGCTGCCTTTTTCCAAGGTGGATGTGAATGTGCACCCTAACAAGTGGGAGGTGCGCTTTGCCGATGAAGGGGCGGTGACGGCGGCGGTGATGGCGGCTGTGGGTGAGGCCCTTCAGGAAGCCCCCCTGTTCAATCCACCACCTCTGTTTGACAAGCCGCCCGCCCCGCCGCCCCCACAGATCAGCCGGACGGAGCCGGGGGAGGCGGCAGCCCCCCGGGCCCTGGTGGCCAGGGACAGCGTGGCGGAGTTGTCTGTTCAGCCTCCGTCCGTTCAGCCGCCGCCCGTGGCGGTTGCTCAGCAAGCGCCAGCGCCGGAACCTGCGCCCGAGCCGGAGCAGGTGATCCACGAGGCCCTGGCCCAAACACCGCTTCATGTGGTCGGTGTGGCATTTAACACCTACATCGTGGCCCTGCATGGGGACAGCCTGCTGCTGATTGACCAGCACGCCCTGCATGAGCGCCTGCTTTTTGACCGCATGATGGCCCGCCAGGGGGAGCGTCAGGATGTGCAAACCCTGCTGGCCCCCCGGGTGATGCAGCTGGATTACCCCGCCTATCAAACCTTTTTAAGCTATCAGGAGGATTTGACCCGGGCAGGCTTTGTGGCGGAGGACTTTGGCGACCGGGCGGTGCGGCTTACCGGCGTCCCCCTGGCGCTGGGGGAGCCGGTGGCTGAAAGCGCCTTCCTCTCGGCGCTGGATGAGCTGCAGGGTCAGGGCAGCCTGAAGGGCAGGGAGCGGCTGGAAAAGGTCATCCTCTCCGCCTGCAAGCACGCCGTCAAGGGAGGCGAACGCCTGCCTGAAGGGGCCTTGCAGGCCCTGGCCGATGAGATGGTGGCAAGCGGCATCACCCCCACCTGCCCCCATGGCCGGCCCATTGTGCTGGCCCTAAGCCGCGGGGAGCTGGAGCGCCGATTTGGACGGATTCAAAGATAGTGGCAGACAGCGTTGAAAAAAGGCCGGTTATAGCGGGGCTTGTGGGGCCAACAGCTTCCGGCAAGTCTGATTTAGCGATTCGGGTGGCGGAGGCGCTTAACGGCGTCATCGTTTGCATGGACGCCATGCAGGTGTACCGGGGCATGGACATCGGCACCGCCAAGCCCAGTGTCCATGACCAGCGCCGGGTGCCCCACCGCCTGTTTGACAGGGTGCCGCCTGAGGCGCCCTATTCCGTGGCCGCCTATGCGGCGGACGCCCGGGCGGTGATCGGGGAGATTTTGGAAGCGGGGCAGTTGCCCCTGCTGTGCGGGGGCACGGGGCTTTACCTGCGCGCCCTGCGCCAGCCCATGGGCTTTGGCCACACGCCGGGGGATGAGGCCATCCGGGCGCGCTATCAGGCGCTGGTGGAAGCGGAAGGGCCGGAGGGCCTTCACAGCCGCCTGCAGGCGGTGGATCCGGCATCCGCCGCGCGATTGCACCCCAATGACCTGCGCCGGGTGATCCGGGCGCTGGAGGTGTTTGAGCTGACAGGCCGCCCTCTGTCCGCCCAGAAACCTCAGGCGGAAGGCGACAGCCCCTGGCGCTTTGTCCTCTTTGGCGTCAGGTGGGAGCGGCCGGCGCTGTATGAGCGCATCAACCGCCGGGTGGATCAGATGATGGCGGCCGGGCTTGTGGATGAGGTGAGGGGCCTGCTATCTTCCGGCCTCCCCCCCGATGCCCAGAGCATGCAGGGCCTGGGCTATAAGGAGTTGGTGCC
The DNA here is from genome assembly GCA_050952935.1 of Christensenellales bacterium. Classification (GTDB taxonomy): domain Bacteria; phylum Bacillota; class Clostridia; order Christensenellales; family Aristaeellaceae; genus UBA6115. Next base: position 19,769 of record JBMNLS010000001.1, read on the forward strand.
CTGCCTTCAGGGCCAGGCTGATGAGGAAGAAACGGTGGAGCTCATCAAGCGGCGCACCCGCAACTACGCCAAACGCCAGGAAACCTGGTTCCGCCGGGAGCCGGGCATCCACTGGTTCCTCGGCGGGGGCGATGTGGCGGCCCAGGCACAGGAGGCGATTGATATGATCAAGGAGTGTTTATGAAGGATATAGAGCGGTTGGCCCAACAGGCGGAGGCGGATTGCCGGAAGGTGTTCGCGGGCTTTGAGGCGGTGGAAAACGCCTGTACCGGCCGGGTGCTGGACGCCTTTGAAAGTCGCCGGGTGGAGGCCAGGCACTTTGCCCCCAGCAACGGCTATGGCTATGGCGACCTGGGCCGGGACACATTGGAAAACCTGGTGGCAGACATTTTCCGCGCCGAGGCCGCCATCGTCAGGCCCCACATCGCCAGCGGCACCCATGCCCTGGCCCTGTGCCTGTTTGGCCTGCTGCTGCCGGGGGATGAGCTGCTGTCCGCCACCGGCGCCCCCTATGACACCTTAAGCGAGGTGATCGGCCTTGGGCGGGAGCCGGGCTCCCTTGATGAAATGGGCGTCAGCTACCGCCAGGTGGAGCTAAGCGCCGGGGGCGGGCTTGACATCCCTGGCATCCTGGCAAGCATTCAGGACAACACCCGGGTGCTGTTTCTCCAGCGCAGCCGGGGCTATGCCCTGCGTCAGGCGCTGTTTCCCCGGGACATGGAAGCGCTTTTCCGGGCGGTGAAAGCGAAAAGGCCGGATATATACATCATGGTGGACAACTGCTACGGCACTTTCGTGAATGAGGATGAGCCCACCTTCTACGGCGCTGACGCGGTGGCCGGCAGCCTGATTAAAAACCTGGGCGGGGGCCTGGCACCCACCGGCGGTTATATCGCGGGCAGCGAGCGGGCCGTCAGCCGCATCGCCCATCGCCTCACCGCCCCCGGCATCGGGCGGGAGGTGGGCAGCTACGAGGACAGCTACCGCCCCTTTTATCAGGGCCTGTTCATGGCCCCCCACACCGTGTGCCAGGCGCTGAAGGTGGCGGCGCTGGCGGCCCGCATGGCGGAGCTCTCGGGTATAGAAGCTTCCCCCGCCTATGACGCGCCCCGGGCTGACATCATCCAGGCCCTGGTGCTGAGAGATCCCCGGAAGGTGATCGCCTATTGCAGGGGCATTCAAAGCGGCTCCCCCGTGGACGCCCACCTTTTCCCCGAACCCTGGGACATGCCCGGCTACCAGGATCAGGTGATCATGGCGGCGGGAGCCTTTGTGCAGGGGGCCTCCATTGAGCTAAGCTGCGATGCCCCCATGCGGGCGCCCTACGCGGTGTATCAGCAGGGCGGGCTCACCTATGCCTCCGGCCATCGGGCGCTGCTGCGGGCCTTTGCCGGGCTGAAGGGAAAAATCGAATAAATAACAAAAAACATGCGCGGCTGATAAAAAACATTTTACAACCAAAAGACTTGCTTTATCGAATTGATTTGTGGTATAAAGATACCACATAAAATGGCAAATACCGTCTTTCTGTTGGAAAGGGGATGGTCAGTGAGAATGAGATTAAGAGCTGGCTTTGTAAACCCAATTGGAACCAGATTAATTTGACGGAGGTTTGATATGGTTTATTTGGTTATCGGCCTGGTCATCCTGGTGGTGGGTGGCTTTCTCTATGGCAAGTTTGTAGAGAAGCAGTTCGGCCCCGATGACAACCGCCCCACCCCCGCGTTTGCCAAGCAGGACGGGGTGGACTTTGTACCCATGAAGAGCTGGAAAAACACCCTGATCAACCTGCTGAACATCGCGGGCACCGGCCCGGTGCTGGGCCCCATTCAGGGCATTCTGTTTGGGCCCATCGCGTTTCTCACCATCCCCATCGGCTGTGTGTTGGCCGGCGCCATGCATGACTATTTCAACGGCATGATCGCCACCCGAAATGGCGGCGCGCAGATGCCCAGGATCGTCACCAAATACCTGGGCAATAAGGTCAAAGGCCTGTACCTGGTGTTCTCCAGCATCCTGCTGCTGTTGGTGGGCGTTGTGTTTGTCTACACCCCCGGCGACCTGATTGTTGGCGATATCCTGGGCAAGTCCACCGCCGCCAGCAACTGGGTGGTGTGGGTCGTGTATGCTGCGATTTTCCTTTACTATGTTGCGGCGACCGTGTTCCCCATCGACCAGATCATCGGCCGCATCTATCCGGTATTCGGCGCCTTTCTGATTGTGTCTGCCATCGGTGTGCTCATTGGCGTGTTTGTTGATGGCGGCGCCAACTTGCACAACATTGAGGGGCTGTTATTCACCATGGTGAAAAATGATCAAGGGAAGTTAGTGCAATCGCTGCCCCTGAAAGAATTTGTTGGGGGATTTGTAGGCCATTTGGATGGCTCTCCCTTTATTCCTGTGTTCTTTATTACGGTGGCCTGCGGCATCCTCTCCGGCTTCCATGGCTCCCAGACGGCGCTGATTGGCCGTACCATTGAGAAGGAAAGCCAGGGCCGCCACATTTTCTACACCTCCATGATCATGGAAGGCGCCATTGCCATGGCATGGGCTGCCGGCGCTATGGTGCTGTTCAACATGGCCAAGGCCAATCCGGCCGCTACCGGTGTTGAGGATGCTTTGCTTTCGGGCGCTGCGCTGAACCACAACGCCACCAACATGGTGGGCGTCATTTCCCGTCAGTTTATGGGCAACATTGGCGGCCTGCTGGCCATCATCGGCGTTATCGTGCTGCCCATCACCTCCGGCGATACCGCCTTCCGTGCCCTGAGGCTTCAGATTGCGGAGCGCTTCCACATCGACCAGAAGCCCTACGGCAAGCGCATGGGTCTGGCCATTGCCTTGTTTATTCCCGCCCTTGCTATCTTGGTGTTTGCCAAAACCAACGCCAACGGTTTTAATATTCTCTGGCGCTACTTTGGCTTTGCCAACCAAGCTCTGGCTGTGTTCTCCCTGGGCATGACCAGCATTTATCTGGCTGTGCATAAGAAAAACTACTGGATTGCCTTTATCCCCATGTTGTTCTACACCTTCATCGTGTTCAGCTTCATTCTCCATGCGAACATCGGCTTTAATCTGGACACCCTGTTGGGTCTATCTACCGCGGATAACCCGCACAACTACACCGCTTCCTACATTGGCGGCGCCATTATTACCGCTCTATATGGCTGGTTTATTTGGAATCGGATGCACAACGCCAAGGAGGATCTGCTGACCTACGAGGTATAAGCTTCCTTTCAGAAACACCTTTGAACCGGGCTTCGGCCCGGTTCTTTTTATGTTGTTTGCCGAAAGATAAAAATATTGTATGATGGGATAAACAAATCAAAGGAGGACAAGCATGAGGGAGCGCCATGTCTGCGAAGGCAACATCGTCCATGAGGAGGCGGTGGCAAAGGTGTCCGGCCAGATGCTGGAGGAAGAGGTGTTTGCTGATGCCTCCACCTTTTTTAAGGTGATGGGGGACGGCACCCGATTTAAGATCCTCTGGGCGCTGGACAAGCACGAGCTGTGCGTGTGCGATTTGGCGGTGCTTTTGGGCATGAGCATATCGGCTGTCAGCCATCAGCTGGCGCGGCTTAGGAAAAACAAGCTGGTCACCAACCGCCGGGAGGGCAAAAACGTGTTTTACACCATCGCCGATGACCATGTGCATATGATGCTCAAAAGCTGCGTGGAGCATGCCCTGGAATCGGAGGAATAATTATTTTTTACGCAAACGCCACAAAGCCGCCCGTGCCGCCGGCCTCCAGCCAGGCACGCAGACTCAGGTCAAAGGCGAGGCCGTTGTCATAAATGTGAAGGAGGGTGTCATCGCCTGAGGGGATGAGGCCCGCCACCGTCACCCAGTGCCAGGGTTCCAGATCACCCAGCTGCCGGCGGAGCAGACTTAAAAAGGCGACGGGCGCTTTGGCAAGCCCGGCCTGGATATAATGGACGATGTCGGCGCGCTCTGGCCGGGGGGCGCCCTCCTCAACATCAAAGCAGATGGCCCTGAGGCAACAGCCCGCTTCCGTCAGGGCCTGGTTGGCGCCACCCGCAAAGCGATGGATGCAGTTTAGCCCGCGGATCCCGGGTGTGACATATTCCCACATGGTTTCCATGATGGGGAGCATGCCCTGCTCGTCCCTGGCGGCCAGCGGCTTTTCCAGCTTGCCCGCCCGGGCCAGGTAGAGCATGATGTTGGCCAGGGTGCAGGGGCCGCAGCCGGACTTGCGCTGCCATATGCCCTGAAACCAGTCCTGATCGCAGCCGTAGAGGGTTGCCCCCTCCACATTGTTCAGATGCAAATACGCCGGGCTAGCCACAAAGATTTGCGCCAATCCCTTCTCCCTTCCGCAATAAGCAAATATTACATTCATTATACATAAAAATGCACTAAAAATAAAGAGCGGAAACGCCCTTGACAGTTGAATGGATGTTCAACTATAATGGACACATCAATTGAACACTTGTTCAACCGTTAAGGAGACAGCCATGAGAAAAGCCTACCCCATCAAAGGACAAGTTTGCGCGGCCTGCGCTGCCAGGGCAGAGAGGAAAATCGCGGCCCTGCCCGGCGTGGATGACGCGCGGGTGAACGTCCTCACCCGGAAGCTGACGCTGGAAGCCGCGCCCGAGCGCCTGCCTGATCTGGCCCTGGAGGCTGACCGCATCCTGCGCCGGGAGGAGGACGGAGCCTGCCTGGTGATAGACGGATGAACATCCTGATCCGGGTGCCCCTGGCGATGGCGCTGGTGGCGGGTGCCTTTCTGGCTAAAGAGCCCGCCTGGCTTCCGGGCGCGCTGGCGATTGCTGCCTATCTGCTGGCGGGCTATGATGTGCTGTGCCGGGCGATTCGCAATATTTTGAGGGGCCGGGTGTTTGACGAGCATTTTCTGATGGCTCTGGCCACGGTGGGGGCCGTGGCCATTGGCGAATACACCGAGGCCGCCGCTGTGATGATCTTCTACCAGGTGGGGGAGTTTTTCCAGGACTATGCTGTTGACCGCTCCCGCCGGGCCATCGCCCAGGCCATGGATCTGCGGCCGGACAGTGCCCGCGTTTTGCGGGAGGGGGAGGAGGTCATCCTGCCGCCTGAGGAGGTGCAGGTGGGGGACACCATGCTGCTGCGCCCGGGGGAGCGGGTGGCCCTGGACGGGGAAATCCTCACCGGGCTTACCCAGTTGGACACCGCCGTCCTCACCGGCGAGGCCCTGCCCCGGGACGCGGGGCCGAGGGATGAGATATTAAGCGGCTGTGTCAACCTGACCGGGGTTATCACCGTGCGGGTGAGCCGGGATTATGCCCGGTCCACCGTCAGCCGCATCCTTGAGATGGTGGAAAACGCCACCGACAAAAAATCCCGGCAGGAGGCCTTCATCACCCGCTTTTCAGCGGTGTATACCCCGGTGGTGGTGATACTGGCGGTGCTTTTGGCCATTGTGCCGCCGCTTATCCTTCCGGACGCCAGCTTTCAAAGTTGGGTATACCGGGCGCTGAACTTCCTGGTGGTGTCCTGCCCCTGCGCGCTGGTGATCTCCATTCCCCTGTCTTTTTTCGCCGGGATTGGCGGGGCCTCCCGGGCGGGGGTGCTGGTGAAAGGCGCCAACTACCTGGAGACCCTGGCCGCGGCCTCCACCTTTGTGTTTGACAAAACGGGCACCCTCACCCAGGGTAAATTCATCGTGGATAAGGTAATCCCGGCCAGGGGGGATGAGCCATCGCTCCTGCGCCTGGCGGCGCTTGCCGAGCGTCACTCCAACCACCCCATCGCCCAGTCCATCCGCGATGCCTGGGGGGGCAGCCTGAATGAGGCGGATGACCAGGCGCAGGAGCTGCCCGGCGGCGGTGTGATAGCCCGCGTTCAGGGGCAGACCGTGCTGGCGGGCAATGCCCGGATGCTGGAGGAGCGGGGCATTCCCGTGCCCAATGCCCATGAAAACGGCACCTTGGTACACCTGGCGGCGGACGGGGAATACCTGGGTTATCTGGTGATTACCGACCGGGTGAAGCCCTGTGCCCGCCAGGCCCTGGAAAAACTGCGCGCTGAGGGTGTAAAGAACCTGGTGATGCTCACCGGCGATACCGAGCAGGCGGGCCGCGCTGTGGCGGAGGGGCTTGCCATCACCCAGGTGCACACGGGCCTGCTGCCCCAGGACAAGGTGGCCAAGGTGGAGGAGTTGCTCAGCGCCCCCGGCCGCCGGGGCAGCCTGGTGTTTGTGGGCGATGGGGTGAACGACGCCCCGGTGCTGGCCCGGGCCGATGTGGGCTTTGCCATGGGGGCCCTGGGCACGGACGCTGCCATTGAGGCGGCGGATATCGTCATCATGAACGATGACCCCTGCAAAATGGCCGCCGCCCTGCGCATTGCCCGGCGCACCGTGCATATCGCCCGGCAAAACGCCGTGTTTGCCATTGGCGTTAAGCTCCTGGTGCTGGTATTGAGCGTTCTGGGTTTGTCCACCCTTTGGATGGCGGTGATGGCCGATGTGGGCGTGGCGGTGCTTGCCATCCTCAACGCCATGCGCGCCCTCCACGTGCCCCGGGAAGACCGCTTCTGCACCTGTGAGCTAAGCCCGGAAGCAGCTTAAGCAGCATTTTCAAGGCCTCGCCCAAGACGGCGGGGCTTTTCCTTTTGCCGGAATCTTGACAGGCGGGGTGAAAACACTTAGGATATTTCTATCAGATTCAAGTTTCAAAAACACACGAAAATCCGGCGGCAAGGCCGGTGGAAGGGGCGGAATATGCGGTATCTTCTGGGCATAGACCTGGGCACCTCAGGTACAAAAACGGTGCTGTTTGACCATGACGGGCATGCGGTGGCTTCCGCCACCCGGGAATATCCGCTGTATCAGCCGGAAAACGGCTGGGCGGAGCAGGCGCCTCAGGACTGGTGGGAGGCGGCTGTGGCCACCATCCGCCAGGTGCTGGAGGAAAGCAAGGTGGCTCCTGAGGCCATCGCGGCCCTTGGCATTTCAGGGCAGATGCATGGGCTGGTGATGCTGGATGAGGCGGGAGAGGTGCTGCGCCCCTCCATCATCTGGGCGGATCAGCGCACGGGCGCTGAGTGTGAGGACATCACCCGCCTGGTGGGGGCGGAGAGGCTGATTGAGATCACCGCCAACCCGGCGCTGACCGGGTTTACCGCCTCCAAAATCATGTGGGTGAAAAAGCATCAGCCGGAGATATTCGCCAAGTGCCGGCACATCCTGTTGCCCAAGGACTTTGTGCGCTATAAGCTGACCGGAGAATTTGCCACCGAGGTATCTGACGCCAGCGGCATGCAGCTGCTGGATGTGCCCAGGCGCAAATGGTCTCAGGAGGTGCTGGACAAGCTGGAGATCCCGGCCTCCTGGCTGGCGAAGGTTTACGAATCCTCCGAGGTGACGGGGCAGGTCAGCCGCCAGGCGGCGGAGCTGACCGGGCTTTCCGAAAAGACCCTGGTGGTGGGCGGCGCCGGGGACAACGCGGCGGCGGCCGTGGGCACGGGCACCGTGCGGAATGGCCGGGCCTTTACCACCATTGGTACCTCAGGCGTGGTGTATGCCCACACCAGCCAGGTGGCCATTGATCCCAAGGGACGGGTGCACACCTTCTGCTGCGCCGTGCCGGGGGCCTGGCATTTGATGGGGGTGACCCAGGGGGCGGGGCTGAGCCTCAGGTGGCTGCGGGACACCAGCTTCCTGCCTGAAAAAGAGCAGGCGGAAAAATCCGGCCGTGACGCCTATGACTTGATGACCGACCTGGCCAAGGCCAGCCCCATCGGCGCCAACCGCCTGCTTTACCTGCCCTATTTGATGGGTGAGCGCACCCCGCATCTGGATCCGGATTGCCGGGGCGTGTTCTTTGGCCTCTCCGCCATGCATAACCGGGGCGACCTGGTGCGCGCGGTGCTGGAAGGCATCAGCTATTCGCTCAAGGACTGCCTGGACATTCTGGACGGCATGGGGGCCAAGCCTGAAAGCATGCTCTTAACCGGCGGCGGCGCCCGTTCCCCCTTCTGGCGGCAGATGCTTTCCGATGTGTTTAACTGCCCTGCCACCACCATCCACGCCAGCGAAGGCCCTGCCCTGGGGGTTGCCATTCTGGCGGGCGTGGGGGCAGGAATGTATGATAGCGTGGAGACAGCCTGCGACAGCATGATCAAAACCGGGGAGCGGCTGACGCCTGACCCCAAGGCCAGCCAGGCCTATGCCGCATGCCACAAGCTTTATGTGAAGCTTTACCCGCAGCTTAAAGACCTGTATAAACAGCTCAAGCAGCTTTAATATGAAGGAGGAATTGAAACGATGACCGTGTTTGACAAGTTTCCCGTGATCCCTTACGAAGGCCCCCAGTCCAAAAACCCGCTGGCCTTCAAGTACTATGACGCCAACCGCCTGATCATGGGCAAGCCCATGAAGGATCACCTGAAGTTTTCCATGGCCTGGTGGCATACCCTGTGCGCCACAGGGGCCGACATGTTTGGCGCAGGCACTGCCGACAAATCCTTTGGGGCCAAGCCTGGCACCATGGAGCACGCCAGAGTCAAGGTGGATGAGGGCTTTGCCTTCATGAAGAAGCTGGGCATTGAGTATTTCTGCTTCCACGATGTGGACCTGGTGCCCGAAGCCGATACCCTGGAGGAAACCAACCGCCGCCTGGATGAGATTACCGACTACATCAAGGAAAAGATGGAAGGCACCAACATCCGCTGCCTCTGGGGCACGGCCAATCTCTTTGGCCATCCCCGCTACATGAATGGCGCGGGCTCCAGCAACTCCATGGATGTGTTCTGTCATGCCGCGGCCCAGCTGAAAAAAGCCATTGAATGCACGGTGAAGCTGGGCGGCACCGGCTACACCTTCTGGGGCGGCCGGGAGGGCTATGAAACGCTGCTGAACACCGACATGAAGTTTGAGCTGGAGAACATCGCGGCGCTTATGCGCATGGCGGTGGACTATGGCCGCTCCATCGGCTTTACCGGCACCTTCTACATTGAGCCCAAGCCCAAGGAGCCCATGAAGCACCAGTACGATTTTGACGCCGCCACCGCCATCGGCTTCCTGCGGCAGTACGGGCTGGATAAAGACTTCAAGCTCAACATCGAGGCCAACCACGCCACCCTGGCCGGGCACACCTTCCAGCATGACCTGAGGGTAGCCGCCATCAACGATATGCTGGGTTCCGTGGACGCCAACCAGGGGGACAACCTCCTGGGCTGGGACACCGACCAGTACCCCTCCAACGTATATGAAACCACCCTGGCAATGTATGAGATCCTGAAGTCCGGCGGGCTTAAGGGCGGCCTCAACTTCGACTCCAAAAATCGCCGCCCCTCCTACACCCCGGAGGATCTGGTGGAGGGCTTCATCCTGGGCATGGACGCTTTTGCGCTGGGCCTCATCAAGGCCGCGGCGCTGATTGAAGACGGCCGCATCGACCAGTTTGTAAAGGAGCGCTACGCATCCTATGATAGCGAGCTGGGCCGGAAAATTAGGTCCGGCAAAGCCACCCTGACGGAACTGGCCGAGCGCGCCATCCAGGCGGGCGATGCCCCGCTGCCCGGCTCCGGCCGTCAGGAATATCTGGAGGGCGTGGTCAACAACGTGCTGTTTTCAGGGGTGTAAGAATCAAATAAATTAGTATAAAATTGTACCTGGGAAGGGAGCTTTTTCATAAGCCTCCTTCCCAATTAATATATTATCATTCTCCGTAGCCCTCAGGGTTTTTCTGCTGCCAGCGCCAGGAGTCCCGGCACATGTCCTCAATGCTTTTGAGGGCTTCCCAGCCCAGCAGCTCCCGGGCCTTGCGGGGGTTGGCGTACACGGTGGCCACATCCCCCGCACGGCGGGGGCCGATGGCATAGGGCACCTTGACATCGTTGGCCTTTTCAAAGGCATGGATGATATCAAGCACGCTGTAGCCAATGCCTGTGCCCAGGTTGACGGCTATACAGCCGGTGTGTTTCATGGCGTAGTCCATGGCGGACAGGTGCCCCGCGGCCAGGTCGGACACATGGATATAGTCCCTCACCCCGGTGCCGTCGTGGGTGTCATAGTCAGCGCCAAAGACCTGGAGCTGCTCAAGCTTCCCTGACACCGTCTGGGTGATATAGGGCATGAGGTTGTTGGGGATGCCGGCGGGGTCCTCCCCAATGTCTCCGGAGGGATCGGCGCCGATGGGGTTAAAATAGCGCAGCAGCACGCAGGAAAAACCGAGGTTGGCCTGGGTGATGTCACGCAGGATCTGTTCGCCCATGAACTTGGTCCAGCCATAGGGGTTGGTGCAGCCAAGGGCCGCCCCTTCATCCACTGGCATGGGGCTGCCCGGCGCGTAAACGGTGGCGGAAGAAGAAAAGATAAACCGGCTGACACCCCGCTCCAGCATCACCCGGCAGAGGGTGAGGGTGCTCATAAGGTTGTTCTGGTAGTAGTCCAGCGGTATCTCCACCGATTCACCCACGGCCTTAAGGCCCGCGAAGTGGATGACACAGTCAACCGGCGCCTCCGCAAAAACCTGGTCCAGCGCTCGATCATCGCAAACATTCAATTGGTGAAAGGTGAGGGATTTACCGGCCAGTTTTTCCACCCGGCTGAGGGACTCACGGCTGGCGTTCCTCAGGTCATCCACCACCGTCACCTCGTGCCCCGCCCGCAGCAGGGCCAGGCAGGTGTGGGAGCCGATGTAGCCGGCCCCGCCAGTAACCAGCACTCTCATGGCGAGATCGCTCCTTCCGTATTTTCCAGGAAATCATTTTTATGTTTATCCGGTCCCACCACGCTTTTGGCTAGGCCGAAGAGATAGCTGGATTTATCGCTGTCCCGGGGTTCCACCTGGTACTGCTCATAGCGGTGCTGGGAAAGGTGCTGGGCATAGCCGGCCCGGGCCATCTCAAAGCCGGTGACGCCTCCAAAGGCGGCCAGGGGAACGTCCCAGTTCATCTCCAGCTGATTTTCGGGGTAGAGATGGATATAGAGTTTCTGCACCTGGAAGGCGCCGTATTGCTGGGCGCTGTCCGGGTGCTTGGAAGCGTCCGCCGCGTTGTCAAAGGCCAAAAGCGAGGCGTCAGCGCACAGGCGGTGCATGCCGTGGCCGTATTCGCCCTCCACATCATGGGTGAGCACCACCCTGGGCTTATACTGGCGGAACAGGGCGATGACAAAATTGCGCACCTTGGCCTTGCCAAACTGGCTGTAGGCCTTGTCTAGCTTCAAAGAATAGGTGTCGTGGAAGGGGCCGAAGACCGGGTAGTTGGTGCAGCCCATCACCCATATAGCGTTGAGCAGCTCGCTCTTGCGCAGGCGGTGGGCAGGGGTAAACACGGTGACCACCACATCTTTTTTCAGCTCCCCGGCATAGGTGGGGATGGCGCCGCCAAAGAACAGAGATTCATCATCCGGGTGCGCCACAAACACCATCAAATCACAGCTGTTATCGGGCATTTGCCAGCGCTGCACATAGCGGGGGATGTTCCCCTGCCCCAGCACAAACAGCTCCGACATGCCAAACCAGTCCGGTTTTTTCTTCACGGGAGCCAGACGCAGCTTGGTGGCACCCTCCAGGGGGATGAACTCGTGCATCATGGGGCTTGCGGGCAGCTCAGTTTCCTTCCACTTGCCGTTCACCTGTTGGGACAGCTTCCACTCACGGGGTTCCTCCAGCCAGCAGATATACAGGCCATAGGCCGGCTCGGGGCAAGTGATCTCAATGGTTTTGCCGCTGGGCTCGCCTTTCCAGTAGCTGTCCCAGTCCCGATCAGTCAGGCGCGCAAGGGTGAAGCCCTTGGAGCCTACCTTGATTTTGCACTCCGCCGTCAAGTCCCGGGCGTCGCCGGGCTGAGGGGCGAAAATGTCGTAAGAAACATCGGTGATGGCCCTGGTGGCGCCGCCCAGAACAGGCAGGGCCAGGGTGAGGCATGCCAGGAGGGCAGCCAGCAATTTTCGCATGGTATCCCCTTTCGCGGCAGCAGAATTTTTATGATGCTGCATATAAAAAGTATAGGAGTGTGGATTGGGGCTGTCAAGGGGAGAACGCACGCCATTGACAAGCGGCAGATAGAGGAGTAAAACAGGCACAGGACACCAAAATGCTTGATTTGACCAAAAGGAGATGTTAGCCGGAATGAGCGAATCCTGTGACCACAACTGCAACACCTGCTCTCAAAACTGCGACAGCCGGGAAGCCCCCCAGGATATGAAAGCCCATCTGAACCCTCTAAGCCAGGTGCGCCGGGTGATCGGCGTGGTCAGCGGCAAGGGCGGGGTAGGCAAGTCCCTGGTGACCAGCCTCCTGGCTGTCAGTGCCAACCGGACGGGGCTTCAAACCGCGATTCTGGACGCGGACATCACCGGGCCTTCCATCCCCAGGATTTTCGGCATCAAGGAAAAAGCCCGGGGCGTGGCGGAATACATGCTGCCCGCTAAAAGCCGGGACGGCATCCAGATCATTTCGGTGAATATGCTGTTGGCCAATGAGACCGATCCGGTCATCTGGCGGGGCCCTATCCTGGCCGGCATGGTGAAGCAGTTTTACAGCGATGTGATCTGGCAGGATGTGGATGTCATGTTCATTGACATGCCCCCGGGAACCGGCGATGTGCCGCTGACGGTGTTCCAGTCGCTGCCGCTGGATGGCATCATCGTGGTGACCAGCCCCCAGGAACTGGTGGGCATGGTGGTGGGCAAGGCCATGAATATGGCGCGGATGATGAACATCCCCATCCTGGGGCTGGTTGAAAACCTGTCCTATTTCGTCTGCCCTGACAACGGCAAGGCCTATAGTGTGTTTGGGGAGAGCAAGGTATCCGGCGTGGTGGCGGAGCATGGGCTGCCGCTCTTGGCCCGGCTGCCCATTGAGCCCGCCATTTCCCAGGCCTGCGACGCTGGTCTGGTGGAGGATTTGGAAGGGGATTGGATGATGCCGGCCATTGAGATGATCAAGGGGCTGGAAGAAACCAAAGCGTAGTGTGATAATGGGGCAGCCGCCCCATCATCGGTTATAGGCAAATCGATTTCCCGCCAACGCCTGCCATACCGCGTCACAGGCGTTGAGAGTGCTGTCGCTTAGCGGTTCACCTTTGACGGAGGCGATGTTCTGTTTCAGCTGCTCCAGCTTGCTCACCCCGGCAATGACGCTGACCACCCCCGGGCGGCTGAGACACCATTTCATGGACAGCTCCAGCAGGCTCATCCCCGCGTCCTTTGCGATTGCGGCCAGTTTATCCACGGCTTCAAAGTTCTCGTCCGACCAGTAGCGGTTGTAATAGATCTGATTGCTGCCAAAGCGGGTGTCAGCCGCCGGTTTTCCCGCGTGGTGCTTGCCGGTGAGCAGGCCCCCCGCGATGGGGTTATAAGCCGCCATGCCAAGGCGATGGGCTTTCATGAAGGGGATCAGCTCCGCCTCCACCCCACGGGTGATGAGATTATACACATTTTGGGTGATGATGGGCGGGACATAGCCCCGCCTGTCACAAAGGGCCAGAATATCGGCGATTTGCCAGGCAGCGTAGTTGCTGATGCCCACATAGCGCACCTTGCCGGATCTGACCAGGCCGTCCATGGTGTCCATGGTTTCCTCAATGCGGGTGTCATAGTCCGGATGGTGGAGGTAGTACAGGTCAATATAGTCGGTGTCAAGCCGCCTGAGGCTGGCGTCCACAGCGGAGAGGATGGCAAGGCGGGAAAGGCCCTGGGTGTTTCTCTTCCCTTCTGAAGGATGGCCCACCTTGGTGGCCAGGATGATGTCATCCCGGCGGCCTTTCAGGGCCTTGCCCACAATGCGCTCGCTTTCTCCGTTGGTATAGAGGTTGGCGGTGTCCCACATGTTGATGCCCGCCTCATAGGCATAATCCAGAATGGCAAGGCTGTCCGCCTCATCGGTTTGCCCGCCAAAGGTCATGGTGCCCAGGCTGAGTTCAGAGATAAGAAGGCTGGTTCCAGGAAGCTTATTGTATTTCATTGCTGTTCTCTCCCCAAAAACGAAGTTGAGCCGGATAACAATATCATAACCGCCTTTGTCCCTTCCAGTCAATTTTTCTTGACATAGGGTAGGAAGAATTGCTATGTTGAATCAAAATAAGGGGGAAAACTATGCCGATGATCTGGGTGTTCCTGGGCGTGATGGTGATTGGCCTTGGGGCAGGGCTGATTTCCCAGCATACCAGGGGAAACGCCCGCAAAAAGCTGCTGGCCCGGTGGGGGCAAAAGCCCAAAGAGCGGAAGCTGGATGAAGACATCCTGACGGACATCGGGGAATACCACCGCATCCGCCGGGAGCATGCCCCCTATCCCAGTCTGGTGGATGACACCACCTGGCGGGATTTGGACATGGACGCCGTGTTTTCTCAGATGAATTTCTGCCAGAGCCTGGTAGGTTCCGAAATCCTCCACGATATGCTGCGGGACACAGGCTGCCCGGCTGAGAGTCTTGCAAGGCGTGCTAAGCATATCAGCTTGTTTGAAAACGATGAGGAGGTTAGGGTTGCCTGTCAGCTGGCGCTGCAAAAGGCCGGGAAAACTCCTTTCCATGGTGGGGCGCGCCACCTGTACAACCCGGATTTCATCACCCCGCCCTTCCCCTGGTTATATCCTATGCTGGCGCTGCTGCCCATCTTGCTGTTCATCGGGGGATTTTTCTTTAAGCCCCTGTTTCTTGTGATCATTCCGGCGTTTGCAGTGAACATGGTCATCTATTACCGCGGCGACATGCGCTACCACAGCCAGGCGGCCTCTATCCGCCATTTGGGAAGCGTGCTGGGGGCGGCCAAGGCGTTAATCAAGCTGAATATCCCGGCGCTTGAGCCGGAACTGGAGGAACTGCGCCGGAACAGCCGGAAGCTGAGAAGCCTAGCCCGGTGGATCCCCTATTTCCAGATGGAAAAAATGGGGGACCCCAACATGGGCTTTATGGTGGATTTTTATAAGATATTTTTCCAGATGGACATGATCAGCCTGTGCCGCATCAGCGACAAAATCGCCAAAAACATTGAAGCGCTGCGCAGGGTGTACCGCATCATTGGGGAAGTGGACGCTCAGATCGCCATCGCCGCCTGGCGCAGCCAAAACGCCGCCTGCCAGCCCACCTTTACAGAAGAAAGGGCGCTGAGGGCGGAAGGCCTGATGCATCCGCTGCTGGAAAACCCGGTGGCCAATGACTTTGCCTGGACACACAACACCCTGATCACCGGCTCCAACGCCTCCGGCAAATCCACCTTCATCAAGGCGCTGGCGGTGAATGCCATTCTGGCCCAAACCATCATGAGCTGCCGGGCGGAAAGCATCACCCTCTGCCGGGCCCGGGTGATGACCGCCATGGCGGTGAAGGACAGCCTGCTGGCCGGAGAAAGCTATTATATTGCCGAAACCAAGGCCTTAAGGCGCATCAATGAGGCGGCGGATACGCCCGGTCTCCCCTTGTTCTGCCTGGTGGATGAGATCCTCCGAGGCACCAACACCGTGGAGCGCATCGCGGCCTCTGTGGCGGTGCTCACCAGTTTTATGGACAAGGATATGCTGGTTATCAACGCCACCCACGATGTGGAATTGGTGGCGCTGCTTCATGGCAAGTATGACAATTTCCATTTCTCAGAGGATATGGAGGCGGAGGACATGCGCTTTAGCTACCTGATTCAGCCGGGCCCAGCCCGGGGGCGGAATGCCATCAAGCTGCTGGCGCACCTGGGCTTTGAATCCGGTATTGTCAATCATGCGCGGGAGCTGGCAAAGCACTTTGATGAATACGGCGAATGGCCGGGGGAACAATAGTATAGAATATGCTCGCATGATTTTGTCCAGTTGCTGTTGTATGATTCTATCACCCCTCTAAACGCCTTAAAAATCAATGTTTTTTAAGCAACGGCCGGAACGGGAATGATTTTAAAGCTTTTGAAACATATCAAATCAAACACAAAAGTATAATAATATATGATCAGCTATTGACAAATATGTTCAATTCTGCTATCTTAAACGCACACATTTGATAGTCCGCCCGCTGAGTAAGGGAGAAACATGGAGATTTCCAAGGGAAAAGAGCTGCCACTGGCAGAGAAAACACTCGCGTTTATGCAGACTGTTTCCGGGTCGAGCGATCTGAACGCTTTGGTGCGGGTGACCGCCACCCTCCTTGGCAATCCTGTTTGCCTGATTGACGCGGAGGAACAGCTGCTGGCCTGCCATCCGGCAAAAATGCAGGGAAAGAACATCGAGGTCATGGACGATCTTAGCCAGGCCGTGGCGGGGGTTGAGAAGGCGGAAGAATCCCTGATTGTGGAGGAATATGGCGATTGCGGGAGACTGAGCGCGTACGCGGTGAACGCCCCCTTCAGCGAGGAGGATAAAGCCTTCCTTTTCTTGGCCGCCCGGGCGATTTCCGTCATCATCCGCCCTCAGATCGGCACCAAGGTGATGACCCAGCTGAGCAAGCTGCAGCTGATGCGAAAGCTGCTGGCCTATAAGCCCGGCCTGCGGGCAGCCCTTCAGCATGACATTCAAACCGAGCACCTGGATAAGCTCGGCGGCCCCTTTCGGGTGCTGTTCATCCATGTGGATGATAACAAGCGCGCCCAGATCGTACGGCATAAATCGCAGATTAGTAAACATCTGCGCAATGCCTGGTCCTTCATCCACGGGGAAGACATTGTCTGTGTGTTCAATGAGGCGATTGTACTGCCCAGGGACTATGTGACGGCGCTTAAAAAATACCTGGCCGCCGTCCAGCTTACCGCTTGCCTGAGCATGCCCTTTAACTACCTGATCGACCTGCGCCGCATGTTTGAGGTGGCTCAGGCTTCCTGGCCGGTCGCCCGCAAGCGGGATCCGGAAACCCGCCTTCACCTGGCGATGAACTATCAAGTGTACGCTTTCCTTGGCCGCTGCGCCATGTGCTTTAATCCGGCTGACTACTGTCCCGACGGGCTTTACCGCCTGATGGAGGCCGACCGGGAAAACGGCCGCGATGATCTGGCAACGCTCTACGCGTACATCGAAAACGGCCTTAACGGCAACGCCGCCGCCAAGGAGATGCACATCCACCGCAACACCCTGATCAACCGCCTGGAGCGCATCCAGGAGATTTTGGGGCTGCCGCTGGATGACCGGGATGTGGTTTTGTTCCTAAGGCTGTGTTTCCGGATTTTGGAGATGCAGCAATGATCACCGACGCTTTATCAGGGTGGCCTGGCAGCGGGAGCACAGCTGATTCGCGGCATCAGGCTTTACCGGGCCCCCGCACTGGGTGCAATGGGTGGTTCGCACAGGGTTCAGGAAGTATTTGATCCGGGCGGGCAATTCCCCGTGGCCATAGCCTGTGATGGCCTGGTCCGGGCAGATGGACTGGCACAGCCCGCATTGGGTGCAGCGATCGGGCGCGTGGAGGAGGTAGCGCTGATCGTCCCCCTCATCCAGGTAAACCTTTAACGCCTGATGGGGGCAGACGCTCTCGCAGATGCCGCAGCCCCAGCAGACGCTGCCGTCAACCATGGGCGAAGCCCAAGTCAGCCGTTCCGGTGTTTCGCCCTTTTCCAGCCTCTGGCGCAGCTGGCGCACCAGCAGGCGGCGGATGAACAATGGGTCGTTATTTAGCTTCTGCGTGTCAGGCAGGATGGCGCCCACGCCGGTTCTGGCACCCAGAGAGAGGCTTCTGAGCGCTTCCCGGCGGGAGAGGTCAATCGGGGGCAGGCTATCCCCTATATCCAGCAGGGTGACCCGGGGATCAAAATAATCTTCCCCCAGAAACAGCCTGGCCTGGGCCAGGGAAGCCTCAAAATGCGCCAAATGGGGCGCCCTGTCACAGCCGGCGCAGGCAGCCCGCTCAATGATCACCTTGCCCGAGAGCGCCAGGGAGGCAAACAGCTCCCAGGGGATCATCCCCAGGCACCAGGGCGCGTAATCGCTGTCACTGTCCGATTGTTCACAGGCGATCATGCGGGTTTCCCGCTTGGTGGTGGCCAGCCGGAGCACCCGTTTGAAATCCTCGTAGCTGGGCGCGATGGCGGCGGAAGGGCACTTGAGAACGCAGAGGTTGCAGCCGGTGCATTTGCCCCAGTCGGCTTCCTTTCCTGCGGGCTTTGTGAGGGCACCCGCAGGGCACACATCCACGCACAGCGTGCAGGGGAATTTACGCTGCTTGGCATTGAGGCACTGGGGCTTTATAAAGGTGGGGTGATCCTTTGCCGTCAGGCCCTGGACAGCCATCTGGACAAGTTTCTTCTCAAGCATGGACATTCCTCCCGGAGATTGGTACCATAGTGCATGATATCAAAAGGCTCGGCACAGGGCAATCAGCGGAAAGGAGGCGCGGCGGATGGAGGCGAAAAACACGGCCTTTGCCATTTTGTGCGGCGGGAAATCCCAGCGCATGGGGCAGGACAAGGCCTTTATCCGCCTGGGTGAGGAAAGCCTGCTGCGCCGCCTGGCCCGGGTGGGCGAGGACTTTGGGGAGCGCCTGGTGGCTACTGACCACAGCCTCATGGCCGAGGAAACCGGCTTCCGCCTGGTACCGGATATTCGCAAAGACTGCGGGCCTGTGGGCGCTGTTTATTCTCTGCTGGCCGGGATGACAAGCGATGCCGTCCTCACCCTGCCCTGTGATATGCCTTTTTTCCCGGCGGCGCTGGCGCGGGAGATGCTAAGCGCCATTCCCGATACCGCCCAGGCCCTGCTGCTCCTTGACCGCGGCGGCCGCGCCTACCCGCTGTGCGCGGTGTTTCGCAAGAGCTGTTTGCCGGTGGTGCGGGAGCATGTGGAGGCAGGGAAGCTGAAGGTCATGCCCATGATGGACAGCCTGGGCGCGGTCAGGATGACATTGCCGGAGCGGTTTTCAGAGAGGGTGCTCATCAACCTCAACACCCCGGAAGATTTGGAAGCGGTCAAAAACACCTTGCAGGAGAGCAGATAAGGATGTTCAACATTGGCGCGGGCGAGCTGTTTATCATTTTTCTGGTGGCTTTCTTTATCGTAGGGCCCAAGGATCTGCCCAAGGTGATCAAGGGCATCAAAGAAGCTTTGCAGTGGCTTAGAAACCTGGTGAAAGACCTGAAGGCTGAAACTGGCTGGGACGACATCGTCAAGGAGGTCAGCGAAGTTAAGGATGATGTGACCGGCACCGTCAAATCCCTGGACATCACCAAAGACCTGAAGGACGCGAAGAAAAGCGTTGAGGACACCGTGAAGGACCTGGACATTAAACAGGACTTTGAGGAGGCGAAAAGCGCCCTGGAAAAGGGCGTGAACACCATCAAATCGCCCCTTAAATCCGCCGCCGCATCCATCAAGGCGGAGTTTGACCCCAAGGCTGTGAAGGCAGCCCTGAAAGAGACGGAACCAGCGACCGCGGCCAATGGCGACAATGGCAGCGCCCCCGCTGAGGAACCTAAATCCGGCCCTGAGGCCGAAAAAACGGAGGAAGAAAAATGAGACTTGGCGTATGGGAAATCGTACTGATTCTGGTGCTGGCCCTGGTGCTTTTTGGCGGCAACAAGCTGGCCGGCGTGGGCAAGGCCCTGGGACAGAGCATCCGTGACTTTAAAAGAGAGGTGCAGCCTGAAGGAAGCGGGACTGCCGAAGAGAAAAAAGAGGAAAGTGACAAGGCCTGATTCTGCTTATGTCTGACAAACCAACTGTTAAGGCAAAGCGCACCAGGCTCAAAGAGGTCAAGGACGTTCAGCCCATCATGCAGCACATCATGGCGCTGCGGAAGGTGCTGCTGGTGAGTGTGGCGGCGATTCTGCTGTCGTTTATCCTCGTCTTCGGCCTGATTGGAGACTGGCTGGTGGATTTGCTGACCCGGCCCATTGTAAACCGGGGCATTCTCATCATCTACACGGCGGTGTCAGAGGCGCTGCTCACCAAGATGAAGGTCTCCCTGGTGGCGGGCATCGTGGCAGCAAGCCCGGTGGTGCTCCATCAGCTGTGGGGCTTTATCAGCCCCGCCTTATACCCCGGGGAGCGCAAAAAGTTCAGCCTGCTGTTTGTGGCGGCGTTGTTCCTGTTCCTTTTGGGCATCGTCTTTTGCTATGGGGTGGTGTATTCCATGGCGCTGGACTTCTTCCTGGTGAGCGGGGAGGGCCTGGCCACGCCCATGCTTTCCATCGACAAATACATCGGTTATCTTTTTGGCTTTGCGCTGCCCTTTGGTATTTCCTTTCAGGTGCCGGTGGCGATCTATATCACCACCTCCATCGGGCTTACCAGCGCCAAGGGGCTTTCCAAGGCGCGGAAGTATGTTATCCTGGCGATCGCGATCATTGCTGCCATCCTGACCCCGCCCGATGTGGTCAGCCAGGTGCTGCTGGGCATCCCCATGTGGCTGCTGTATGAGCTTAGCGTGGTGATATCCCGCATGGTGAAGAAAAAAGAGCGGGTATAAACGAATCCAACGGGTTTATCCGGCTGGCGCTTGGACGCGCTGGCCTTTTTGATTTTCTATCGAATAAAACAGCCTCTATTTCCGTATATATGGGTGAGGGAGGTGAGGGCGTGGAGATGACGCGGGAAGAACGCCTGATGGATTGGATGGAGCGCTACAGCCAGGCCATATTGCGCGCCTGCTTTGTTTATCTGGGAAACCGCCAGGAGGCGGAGGACGCCATGCAGGACACCTTCCTGAAGGCTTGGCAGGCCATGGACAGCTTTGACAGCGCCCGGGGAGCCGGCGAAAAAACCTGGCTGATGAAGATCGCGGTGAATGTGTGCCATGATTATCATCGCTCCCGCTGGTTCCGCTTTGTGGATTTAAGCCGGGCGCTGGAGGATCTGCCCGGGCGCTACCTGAGGCTGGAGCCCAAGGAGGAGACCCTGCTGATGGATGTGATGCGCCTGCCTGAAAAGCAAAAGCAGGTGATCCTGCTGTATTACTACCAGGAAATGACCATGAAAGAGGTGGCAGCGGCCCTGGGTATAGCGCCATCCACCGTGCATCACCGCCTTAAAAAGGCCGAGCAGACGCTCAAAATCCAGCTGACAGAAGGGAGAGGCCATGGAAACGAATCAGATTAAGCGTGTGATTGATAAGGGCCTTTCCGGCCTGCAGGTGGATGAGATAAGGATGCACGCGATTTTGTCCAAAGCCAAAGGAGGAGAAAAGGTGAAACGCAAACTGCCCCTGGGACTATTGGCGGCACTGGTTGTGATCGCCCTGGCGCTGACGACAACTGCGGCAACGCTCCTGTGGGAACAATATGTGCAGAACGTGAAGTACGCCGAGCAGGAAAAGGGCTACTATCAGGATTGGTCGATTGACGAAAAGGAAGCCTTGATCAAAAACCTGATGGATATGGGCTATATTGATGAAAGCGGTCAGGCGGAGCGGCTCTTTGACCCGGAAACCCCGGAAAAAGAGAAGCACGCCGTGGCCGACCAGCTGATGCTTGCCTTGACCGGAGAAAAGGATGTGCGGGAAATCAGCGCCGATATCATCACCTATTCGCTGCTGGGCCCGGAAGACACCTGGACCAGCGCCCAGCGGGTATGGTGGGCGGGGGTGATCAACTCCGTCAGGGACACATCGGATGATCCGGATCAGCTGGTGCTGCCCCTGGGGCATGAGGTGTCCGAGGAGGAAGCCATCAAGATTGCCAGGGCGGCCATCATCAAGGCCTTTGAGATGACGCCGGATGCGTTGGACAAGGCCAGGCCGGTGGCCAACCTCTATATCACCAAAGCAAGGCCCGACTACCGGAGATGGGATGTTCAGTTCAAAATCTATAAGGAGGGCACTGCAGACTGGGTGGAGCGCATCTACACGGCCATTGTAGATGAAAAAGGTCAGGTCATCGCCGATCCGGACGTCAATATGCCCTCTCTGGAGGAGATGGCTGCCAGCTACAAGAAATTGGAGGAGCAAAAGAAAGCGCCCAAGCCGCCCATCATTCAGGCTTACAGGAAATATCTGGAGGCGGAGAACTACGCCCCTTTCAGAAACTGGTGTATTGAGACGAAAGCGGCGTTTTCCAGGGAAGTTCGCCCCATGGTGGCGGAAGCGGAGAGAAACGGAGAGCTGAAAGAGTATTTTACAGAAGAGGGTGCCGTGATCGCAGGCAGTGAGCTGCGCCTTAACACCGTCTATGCATACGACCTTCCGGGGCCGGAGGATATCCCCCAGGCCGAGGCGCTGGAAAAAGCAAAGCTGGCCCTGCAAGAAAATTACGGCGTAAGCCGACAGACCTTGGAGGGCGCGGCAGAGATCGCTGTGTACTTTGATGTGACCGATCCGGATAAGCCCCTGTGGAAATTCTTCTTTGGCCCTAACTGGAAGGAGGAAACGGAACCTCGAAAAGCTTACCGGGCCCTGATGGATGCCCACAATGGGGAGGCCGTGCTGACAGAGGCCATCAACTGGAAAGAAATGAAAGGGGATGACCTGCGCAGGTATTAAGACCGTGCCAGCAGCTCCCTGGCCTGTGCAAGCAGCTCCTCCCGGTCGTTTTTCAGGCGGCCTGATAGCACCTGATCCAGCAGGAAGTTCAGCGTTTTGCCGATGTCCGTTCCCTCCCTATAGCCAAGTTCCATCAAATCCTGGCCGTTAATGGCCAGATCCTTTAGAAACAGGCAGCTGCCGGAATGGATCAGCTCCTCCGCCCGCTCATACAGGCGGAGGATGCTGTGCGCCCTGTCCGCCACATGGGGGGCATGGGCCAGGGCATCGGCGTATTGCAGTTTGAGCATCAAAAGGCCCGCCTCAGGCCCCAGGCGGTTGAGCCAGCGCTTCAGGTTATCAGGGCCGATGCGGTCATCATGGTATCTGACCAGGGTGACCACGGTGTCGCGCAGGGCACGGGATTGTTTCAGCCTTGTCATGATGGCCTGGGCGATGCCGGCGGAAATGGTCGCGTGGCCTTTGAAGTGGGTGGCGCCGTCCGGGTCGCAGCTGGCGGCCTGGGGCTTGCCGCTGTCATGCAGCAGGGCGGCCCAGCGAAGGGCAAGATCCTTTTCCGTGGCCTTGAGGGTGAGGAGCGTGTGCTCCCACAGGTCATAGGCATGGAAGGGGGAGCGCTGGGGCGTGTGCAGCATGGGGCTTAGCTCCGGCAGCGCCAGGAACAGCACCCGGGGATAGGCCCTGAAGGCTTCCGCGACATGGGAGACGATGAGCGTGTGGTTGAGCTCCTCCGCCACCCGCTCGGCGGAGACATTGCGCAATGCCTCCCCGGTGGCCATGATGCCGCTCAAGGTATCCGGCGCTATCTGAAAGCCCAGCTGGGCCGCAAAGCGCAGGGCCCGCATGATACGCAGGCTGTCCTCCCGGAAGCGGGTCTGAGCGTCCCCCACGGCACGGATGAGGCCGACCCGGATGTCAGCCAGGCCGCCCACATGGTCAACCAATCCGGTTTCCGGATGCCAGGCCAGAGCGTTGACGGTAAAATCCCGCCGGAGCACATCTTCCTTCAGCGAGCGGGTGAAGGCCACCGCGTCCGGGTGCCTGCCGTCGCTGTAGGCGCTGTCCTGGCGGTAGGTGGTGATCTCAATGTGTCGGCCGTCCTTTACCAGGGTGATGGTGCCGTGCTTGATGCCGATTTCCAGCAACTTTTCGCCCTGGAGGGTAGCCTTGATCTCCTCAGGGGTTGCCTGGGTGGTGATGTCAAAATCCATAGGGGTTTTGCCCAGGCAGGCGTCCCTGACGCAGCCGCCCACCAGAAAAGCCTCAAAGCCGGCGGCGTTCAGACGCGCCAGCGCAAACCGGACAGGGGGCGGCAAACGCATAAAATCTTTCATATCCTTCATATCGCTTGCATTGTAGAAGGGCTGGGCTTGCTTGTCAAGAAAGGCCCGGCATGCTACAATTTGCTTAATGAACACGCCCGGTTTTGCCGCTTCTGCCCTGGTGAAAGCCAGGGAGAAGCTTTTGATTCCAACGCCCCTGAACCGCGACTGCGGCAGGCTTTGCGACGCCGCCTGCTGCCAGGCGGATGAGGAGGGCTTGGGTGGTATGCTGTTGTTTCCCGGTGAGGCGGCGCTGTATGAGGGCAAAATGCCCGGGGGTTTTGTGATCAGCGCTGATGACAGCGTGTTCCCGGGCGGGCAGCTGCTCACCTGTGAAGGCGTCTGCCGCCGGGCGAACAGACCCCTGGCCTGCCGGCTGTTTCCGCTGGTGATTTTGCTGAAGGAGGGAAAACCCCGGCTGGCCCTTGATCCGCGGGCCTGGCCCATCTGCCCCCTGATGCCGTCAGGGCTTCAAGGCTTATCCTCCGGCTTTGTGGCGGCGGCGGAATCAGCGGCAGAGCTGCTGGCAGGGGATCAAGATCAATGGATGTTCTTAAAGCGGCAGACGGCGTTTCTTCAACACTGGACACGGTCCTTGTGGGAAGGCGGGATATTGGCATGATCTGGCAGCGGGCGGATTGTTTCCGGGAAATCAATGACAGGATAGCGGAAGGCGGCTGCCTGATTTTGGGGGACGCGCTGGAAACGGATCTTTCAGCCTTTGAAGGCCAGGCGCAGTGCGTGTATCTGGATCCGCCGGGCATCAGCGGCAACGCCTTTACCAGCAGGGTGCGGGTGGGAGACGTCGGCTGGCAGACGGGCAAGCGCTATGTGGATATGCCCGCTTATGAGGACTTTGCGCCCCGGGCGGTGAAGGACTATGAGCGTTTTTTGGAGGCCCTCCTGCATCGGGCCAGAGCGCTGCTTCATGACAGCGGCTCCATTTTTCTCCACGCCGAACAACCAACCGCCGCCAGGGCCAGGCTGTTGATGGACAAGGTGTTTGGGGAGGAGAACTTCCGCAACGAAATCATCTGGCATTATCAAACCGGCGGGCGCAGCAAGCGCTATTTCAGCCGGAAGCATGACAACATTTATTTTTACGCCAAGTCCTCCGCCCAGTATTTTGACATTAGCCAGGTGCCGGTTAAAAACAAGGCGCAGCGCAGCAACCACATGAAGCGCCATGTGGACGAGAAGGGGCGCAGCTACCGCAGCATCACCACCGGCGGCAAAACCTACATCTACTATGATGATGAGCCGGTTTATCCCGATGATGTGTGGGATGATGTGAGCTCCATGCAGCAAAAGGATCCCCAGCGCACCGGATACCCGGCGCAAAAGCCCCAGGCTTTGCTTGACCGGATGATCCTGTCCACCACCAGACCCGGCGACCTGGTGGCCGACCTCACCTGTGGCTCCGGCACCGCCCTGGCCTCTGCCGCCGCCAATGACCGGCGCTTCCTGGGGCTTGATAACAGCCTGGCTGCCCTGGCAGTTTGCCGCAAGCGGCTTGACGGCTATCGGCTGATCATGCAGGCGCCGCTTCAGGAAAGCGAGGCCCTGGTTGACGCCAGCGCCCTGCCGGGCATCGGCTTTTACACGGTGGCCCTCCATGCCTATACCCTGCCTGCGAACCCCTTGGGTGGTTTTAAGAAAAACCCGAAACCCTTGACCTGATTGGTCTGGACGGGGTGGATCAGTGGCACGCGGGGCTGCTGAACAACGGGGTGTTCACCGCCTATGCCTCAGCCCTCCGACAGAAACAAACTCCTGAGCTCCCCCGGGAGCTGGAGGTGCCCTTGCTTCGGGGCACGGTGGCCATCCTCATCATTGATGTGATGGGCCGCCGCAGCCTGTGGACCGGCGCCAATGCGGATTAAAAGTGGGGGTGAAGGCGCTTTTTCATGCTATTTTTACAAAAATAGTGGCATTTGTTACCAATGTGTGTTATACTGCGTAAAATCCAGTGCGAAATTGTTACAAATTAGGCGCTGGGTTGACAGTTTTGGCATCAAGGGGTGAACCCATATGGCAGCGGTTGGTGATTTCGGTATTGATTTGGGCTCTTCCAATGTCCTGATTTGTGAACGGGGCAAGGGCATCGTTCTCAACGAGCCGGCGGTGCTGGCGGTGAACCACGATACCCGGAACATCATCAGCATCGGCGCCGAAGCCTATCAGATGATGGGACGGGAGCCCGCGGGCATTTCCGTGGTGCGGCCTTTACAAAAAGGCACCATTCAGGATTTTGACATGCTGAGTATCCTGCTGAACTACTTTGTGATGCGTGTGGTGGGCAAGCAGTTTTTCAACCGCCCCCGGGCGCTGCTGTCTGTTTCCGCCACCGCCAACGAGATTGAAAAGCGTCAGCTCATCCTGGGGATGCTGGAGGCAGGCGCCCGGCGCACCCAGCTGATTGAGCGGCCCCTGGCCGCGGCGATTGGCGCGGGCATTCCCATCAATGATGTGACCGGGCGCATGGTGGCCGATATCGGCGGCGCCACCACCGACATTGCCGTCATATCCTCCGGGGAGATCATGGCCCGCAGTATCCAGGAAAGCGCCGGAGATCAGATCACCGATGCCATCATCCGCTATATCCGCCTCAAGCATAACCTGCTGATCGGCTGGCGCACGGCGGAAGATGTGAAAAGCGCCATCGGCTCGGTGGATCCGGAGGATCAGACCGCGCTATCCTTGCCTGTGGCCGGGCGCAACCTGATCAGCGGCCTCCCCCGGCAGGTGGACATCACCAGTGAGGAGATTGTGGAAGCGGTGGAGGAGCCCCTGCGCCTCCTCATCGAGGGCTTCCACAGCGTTATTGAGCGCATCCCGGCAGAGCTGGCCAACGATGTTTTTGATGACGGCATTTTCCTCACCGGTGGCGGCGCAAGGCTCAGAGGCCTTGCCACCGTCATTCAGCGGGAGATGCAGATCCCCGTCTTTGTGGCCGAGCATCCTCAGGAGTGCATTGCCCTTGGCTGTGGCTTTGCCCTGGAGCGGCCAACGGAATACCAGCGCATTCTGGGCGACGCCCGGAGGCGGCGGTAAATGATTGATACAAAAGGAGCGGCACAGTGAAAAGCTATCGCAAAGAACTGACATTCAACATCCCTGCCAGGCGGGGCCTTGTGAACATCACCCATGAGGTACAGCGGGCGGTGGATGAAAGCGGGGTGCAGGAAGGCCTGGTGCTGGTAAACCCCATGCACATCACCGCCAGCGTGTTCATCAACGATGATGAGTCCGGCATCCACCATGACTTTGAAGTATGGCTGGAGAAACTGGCGCCTGAAAAGCCCCACAGCCAGTACCGCCACAACGGCTTTGAGGACAACGCTGACGCCCACATCAAGCGCAGCATCATGGGCCGGGAAAGCGTGGTGGCCATCACCCGGGGTCAGCTTGACCTGGGCACCTGGGAGCAGATATTTTACTATGAGTTTGACGGCAAAAGGAACAAGCGCGTGCTCATCAAGGTGATAGGCGCTTAATCCTTTTTCCTGAGATTAATAAGGGCATACCAGTACAGGTCTGCCCATTTATTTTGGCTGTTTTTGCCGCAAGATTACTCGCCTTGTAAGGCTGGGTTTCCCAGATGCATGGCGATGTTATTTCTAAAACGGGGAGCCTGGCAATGCAGGCTCCCCACAGGGTTTTGGTTTTCAGGATGCTTATTGGGCGTCCCCGGCGGCAATGCGCTTGTAGTTTTCAAGGCGCTCGGCGGCCTCTTCCTCGGCACGCTTGAACAGCTTGCCTGCGGCGTCCGGGAAGGTTTGCAGCAGGGAGGTGTAGCGCACCTCGCTGCGGATGTAATCCTGGTAGCTGGCGGTGGGATCCTTGCTGTCAAGGATCATGGGGTTCTTGCCCTCTTCAGCCAGCAGCGGGTTGTAGCGGTACAGCGGCCAGTAGCCGGAGGCAACGGCGTCACGGGTCTTGGCCTGGGAGAAGGACATGTTGATGCCGTGGTTGATGCAGGGGCTGTAGGCGATGATGAGGGAGGGGCCGTTATAGGCTTCCGCCTCATTAAAGGCCTTAAGCACCTGGGTGTAGTTGGCGCTCATGGCCACCTGGGCCACATACACATAGCCGTAGGACATGGCCATCATGCCCAGATCCTTCTTCTTGGTGCGCTTGCCGGCGGCGGCAAACTTGGCCACAGAGCCGGTGGGGGTAGCCTTGGAGGCCTGGCCGCCGGTGTTGGAGTACACCTCTGTATCCAGCACCAGGACGTTCACATCCTGATTCTGGGCCAGCACATGATCCAGCCCGCCGTAGCCAATGTCATAGGCCCAGCCGTCGCCGCCAAAGATCCAGATGGATTTTTTGACCAGGAGATCCTTATCCTCAAGCACGGCCTTGGCCAGCTCATCATTGCGGCCTTCCAGGGCTTTGAGGAGCTTGGCGCTGGCGGCCTTGGAGGCTTCCGCCTCGTTCATGCCGGCCAGCCACTCATCACAGGCGGCCACGCCTTCGGCGTTGTCCCAGCCTTCCCTGAGAGCCTTCACCTTGTCGGCCAGCTTGGCGCGGCGCTGGGTGATGGCCAGGTGCATGCCAAAGCCAAACTCAGCGTTGTCTTCGAACAGGCTGTTGGCCCAGGCGGGACCGTGACCCTTGTCGTTGACGGCGTAAGGCACGGTGGGGCTTGAGCCGCCATAGATGGAGGAGCAGCCGGTGGCGTTGGCGATGATCATCCGGTCGCCAAACAGCTGGGTGACCAGCTTCACATAGGGCGTTTCGCCGCAGCCGGCGCAGGCGCCGGAGAACTCAAACAGCGGGCGTTTGAACTGGCTGCCCTTAACGGTGTTCAGGTTGTGGTCGATGTCAGGCTCAGGCAGCTTCATGGCGAATTCCCAGTTGCTTTCCTCGCCGCGCTGGCTGTCCAGCGGCTTCATCTCCAGGGCCTTGGTCTTGGCGGGGCAAACTTCATAGCAGTTGCCGCAGCCGGTGCAGTCAAGGGGGCTCACCTGCATGCGGAACTCATACCCCGCATAATCGCGGCCCAGGGCCTTCTTGGTTTCAAAGCTGGCGGGCTTTTCGCTGCCTTCCTTCACCAGGAAGGGGCGGATGACCGCGTGGGGGCACACGATGGCGCATTGGTTGCACTGGATGCAGTGCTCAATCTGCCACTCGGGCACGTTGACGGCGATGCCGCGCTTCTCATACTGGGTGGTGGCGGTAGGCACTACACCATCAGGCGAGAAGGCAGACACCGGCAGGGAATCCCCGGCCTGGCCCAGGATGGGCTTTACCACGGCGTCAAAGTAGTCGGTGGCGGCGACCTTCACAGGAACAGCTCCGGTGGTGGCGGTGGCCCAGGAGGCGGGAACCTCCACCTTTTTAAGCCCGCTGATGGCGGAGTCGATGGCGGCCCAGTTGGCCTTGACCACCTTGTCGCCCTTGCTGCCATAGGTCATCTGGGCGTAGTCCTTCATGTGCTTTTCAGCCTCTTCGTAGGGGATAACATTCGCCAGCTTGAAGAAAGCCGCCTGCATGATGGTGTTGATACGCCCGCCCATGCCGGTTTGCTTGGCCAGGTCAATGGCGTCAATGGTGTAGAGCTTGGCTTCCTTTTTGGCCAGGGCCTGCTTCATGGCGGCAGGCAGGCGCTCTTCCAGTTCTTTTTCATCCCAGGGGCAGTTGAGCAGAAAGGTGCCGCCCTGCTTCAGTGTGGAAACCATATCATAGGCTGTCACATAGGCCGGGTTATGGCAGGCGATAAAGTTGGCGTCGTCAATCTGATAGGTGCTCTGGATGGGATGCTTGCCAAAGCGCAGATGGGACACGGTGAGGCCGCCGGACTTCTTGGAGTCATAGGCGAAATAGGCCTGCACCTTCAGGTCGGTATGGTCGCCGATGATTTTGATGGAGTTTTTGTTGGCGCCCACCGTGCCGTCAGAGCCAAGGCCATAGAACTTGCAGGCGATGGTGCCTTCGGGGGCGGCGTTGTACTGCTCGCCCTTGGGGAGGGAGGTGTGGGTGACGTCATCCACGATGCCCACGGTGAAGTGGTTCTTGGGCTCATCCTTCTCCAGGTTGTCGAAGATGGTTTTGATCATGGTGGGGGTGAATTCTTTGCTGGACAGGCCATAGCGCCCGCCATATACCTGGATGTCCTTGCCCGCTTCCACCAGCGCTGTGCGCACGTCCAAATACAGCGGGTCGCCCAGGGCGCCGGGCTCCTTGGTGCGGTCCATCACCGCCAGGCGCTTGACGGACTGGGGCAGCGCGGAGAGGAAGGCGTCCGCCGCGAAGGGGCGGTAGAGGCGCACTTTGAGGACGCCGTATTTCTTGCCTTCTTTGTTCAGCGCGGTTACCGTCTCGTGGACGGCTTCGGCGCCGGAGCCCATGATGATGATAACATGCTCGGCATCCGGGGCGCCTTCATAGTCAAACAGCTTATAGGCGCGGCCGGTGAGGCCTTTCACCTGGTCCATGCATTCCTGCACGATGCCGGGCACGGCGGCGTGATACTTGTTGGCGGCTTCCCGGCTTTGGAAGAACACATCGGGGTTCTGCGCGGTGCCGGACTGATGGGGCCGCTCGGGGTTGAGGGAGCGGGCGCGGAAGGCGGCTACCTTGTCCCAGTCCACCAGCTTCTTGATGTCTTCGTAGTCGATTTCCTCGATCTTTTGGAACTCGTGGCTGGTGCGGAAGCCGTCAAAAAAGTGCAGGAAAGGAACAGAGGACTTGATGGCGGCCAGGTGGGCCACCAGGGCCATGTCTTCCGCTTCTTGGACGGAACCGGAGGCCAGCATGGCAAAGCCAGTCTGCCGGCAGGCCATCACGTCGGAATGATCGCCGAAGATGGACAGCGCATGGGCGGCCAGGGTGCGGGCGGAAACATGGAACACGGCAGGAAGAAGCTCGCCTGCGATTTTGTACATGTTGGGAATCATCAGCAGCAGGCCCTGGGAGGCGGTGTAGGTGGTGGTCATGGCGCCAGCGGCCAAGGATCCGTGCACGGCGCCTGCTGCGCCGCCCTCTGACTGCATTTCCGATACCTTCACCGTCTGACCGAAGATGTTCTTTCTTCCTTGGGCGGACCACTCGTCCACATACTCAGCCATGGTGGATGAGGGGGTGATGGGGTAGATGGCGGCCACATCGCTAAACGCATAAGCGATATGGCTGACAGCACCATTACCATCGATGGTAAATTGTTTTGCCATGATAATCCTCCTAACAAATTTTCTTGCTAAAGCTTGCCGAAAAAACGGCATATCTCAGACCTGAAGTATAAAGATTTACACCTCGAATGTCAAGGACATCGGGGGTATCTGACAGGGCATGCCTGTAGGAGTGTCAAACATGCTCTGTCTGCCCCCTGCACAGTTTGAGTTTCCGTATTTTGCAATCTTCTGGTGCAATGAGCAGAGATTCTTGAGCCTCTGCATGGTAGAGGATGCGGTATTTCATTTTACAGAGCGAATTTTCCAAAAAAAGGGAAGGTAAACAAGCCCTTGCGCGCGCCTATTCAGTTGTTGTATTTCAACATAGCAAAGGGAAGGATAACTGCCTGTATTTGGGCCGGCCTATGCGGAACCAGGCACGGATGCCT
Source organism: Christensenellales bacterium (assembly GCA_050952935.1). Lineage (GTDB taxonomy): Bacteria > Bacillota > Clostridia > Christensenellales > Aristaeellaceae > UBA6115. The sequence continues at coordinate 50,987 of JBMNLS010000001.1, forward strand.
GTTTGTGCCCTGGCCAGAATGCGCTGGATACCCAACCCCATTCTATAAAGCAGAAAGGATATTTTGTGCTCCTGCTTCTGTCCATTTGCCTCGCGCGTCACGGCGCGCCTGAGCCTGGAGGTGTTTCTTTTGTCTGCCTGTGCGCACAAAAAGCCAATGGCCATGCTCACAAACTGACTCAAGTGATTCATTGCCTTCAGCTTGCGCACCCGCATATCCTCAAACCCCAGGGTCGTCTTCTTGAAGCGGAAATGTTCCTCTATCCGCCACCGCATGAAATACATCCGGACAACCTGCAGCGCGTCCTCCCTGTTTCTGACCGGGCGGTTGGTCAACAGCATCATGGGGGTATCTGACAGCCCATATACCAATACTAACTTGAGCCATTTGCAGCTCGCGGTGATCTTGACATTGACACAGGTGACCCAGCATTCAGTCTTTTTGCCGCCATATAAGACCGGGCACTTAAACTTGCCTTTGTATTTGTCCCTGAGCGTGGTCGACTTGAACCACTTGTTTTTACAGAACAGATTTCTGTTGCTGGTGACACGAACGATGAAGCTCTTTTCATGCTCGTACATGAAAAGATATAGCTTGTTCATATCATAACCCCGGTCAAAGACATAGGTTGCTTTGGGGAAATAAGGGAAAACTTCTTTCAATGCCCGGAAGGTGATGTCGTTGACAGAGGTATAGTTTTTTGAGTGAGAGGAATGGATATGGGAATAGAGGCTGATAGGCTGACGGGTACGATGGCTCAGGGCAGTCATTTCAGTCACATAATACCCATTCTTCAGCTTTTTATCTGCCGAAGAGCCATCTCTGACCGTTCCCATATCCTCAAAGGCTTTGCCATAGGGCTTGGTGATGTCCGTATCATCCACAAAGACAGGCCCCGTGTCCTGCGCGATGTTCCGGGCAAAGGACAGGTAATGATGGGTGAGTTCGGGGGGCATATCTTCTAACAGCTTTCGTGCCAAGCGTTCAACGGTGTTCTTTTTCAAGATATCTTCTTTGAGCACATCGGCAAAGCGGGAAAGAATGCAGCTGCTGGACGCGAGGATGCCGAAAAGCATATCAGCGGTAAACTTTTCCCAATCCCGTGGGAGGCCTTCACTCAGACGCCTGGCGAAGGTGATGATTTCCCTTTTGAGTTGATAGGTATCTGTGGTAGAATAACGCATGAGGAGCCTCCCTGGATTTGTTTAGTCGAGTTTTTGTTACAAATCAATTCTACTATGAAAAACAGGAAAGGTTCCTCATTTTCCGTCATAAATATGCCAGAATATTGACAAAAAAGACATGATTTGACAGTGACTTCCTCAAAAACCCTGAACCACCTGCAGCTCAATCAAAAAGTATAATCAGAATACGGAAACTCAAGCCTGCACAGCCCTTGCAAAGATTTCTCGAACATGGTATTATTCTTTCGTCCCCGGGATTATAGCTCAGTTGGCTAGAGTACCACGTTGACATCGTGGGGGTCACTGGTTCGAGCCCAGTTAATCCCACCAGAAAAAAGCCCTTGATTCTGTTGAGAAAATCAAGGGTCTTTTTTATACTGTCTTGTAGGGTTATAGGTCAAAAAGGGGTTATATCAGTTTTGATCCCTACGGAATATTGAACATGCCCAACAGAAACAAATATATGAGCAGGGAACCAAGCACGTTGATGATTAGACTGTCAGTCTGCACCAGCCCTCGTCACGCCCCATGGTATGTGACAAGGCAAAGGCAGCGGTGGAGTTTGGTCAAGAATATCCGTATCTCTTGTAGATGGTTATAATGAATCTATTTGTATTGTAATTGTGTGTGCAGGGGCAAGTTTGAAAACGGTTATTGTTCAACAGACCTTATATAATGTTGACTGGTGCATTCCAATTTGTTCCACAACACCCTTGATAGTCAAGCCCCGTTCAACTATGCACTCTCGCAACTTGAGGGCGTTTACTTCACTATCATCTCTTGCTTTCGCATTTTTTGCGACTTCACATTAACATCGTAAAATTCGCATTTCAAGTAAGTTATCATATGATGCAAAATTATTGTTTTGTGCTTTTGTGTTGCGTAAGCACGAATCATCGAGTATGCTGAATGTGAAAGGCATCGAACATGGCGGAGATAAGCGACGCTAACATAATCTCCTGTCAGTAAAGAGGAATCCTGCAAGCGTAACAGAAATTGTTGCCAAAGCAGGTTTGTCTACCAACTTTGATGGAATGGGTAAAATGAGATTAGCAGACACAACAATGACCGCCGCTTACACCCGATACTTTTCCATCTGGAACAAACCTGGGCTTTCTAACAATGCTGTGTAAATATATCATTGTTTTCATGTAAAAAATCGCAAATTATAAACTTTTAAAACAAGGCTATGTTGCCTATAGTTTGAGTTTCCGTATTTTGCAATCTTCTGGTGCAATGAGCAGAGATTTCTGAGCCTCTGCATGGTAGAGGATGCGGTATTTCATTTTACAGAGCGAATTTTCCAAAAAAAGGGAAGGTAAACAAGCCCTTGTGCGCGCCTATTCAGTTGTTGTATTTCAACATAGCAAAGGGAAGGATAACTGCCTGTATTTGGGTCGGCCTACGCGGAACCAGGCACGGATGCCTGTTTGTGCCCTGGCCAGAATGCGCTGGATACCCAGCCCCATTCTATAAAGCAGAAAGGATATTTTGTGCTCCTGCTTCTGTCCATTTGCCTCGCGCGTCACGGCGCGCCTGAGCTTGGAGGTGTTTCTTTTGTCTGCCTGTGCGCACAAAAAACCAATGGCCATGCTCACAAACTGACTCAAGTGATTCATTGCCTTCAGCTTGCGCACCCGCATATCCTCAAACCCCAGGGTCGTCTTCTTGAAGCGGAAATGCTCCTCTATCCGCCACCGCATGAAATACATCCGGACAACCTGCAGCGCGTCCTCCCTGTTTCTGACCGGGTGGTTGGTCAACAGCATCATGGGGGTATCTGACAGCCCATATACCAATACTAACTTGAGCCATTTGCAGCTCGCGGTGATCTTGACATTGACACAGGTGACCCAGCATTCAGTCTTTTTGCCGCCATATAAGACCGGGCACTTAAACTTGCCTTTGTATTTGTCCCTGAGCGTGGTCGACTTGAACCACTTGTTTTTACAGAACAGATTTCTGTTGCTGGTGACGCGAACGATGAAGCTCTTTTCATGCTCGTACATGAAAAGATATAGCTTGTTCATATCATAACCCCGGTCAAAGACATAGGTTGCTTTGGGGAAATAAGGGAAAACTTCTTTCAATGCCCGGAAGGTGATGTCGTTGACAGAGGTATAGTTTTTTGAGTGAGAGGAATGGATATGGGAATAGAGGCTGATAGGCTGACGGGTACGATGGCTCAGGGCAGTCATTTCAGTCACATAATACCCATTCTTCAGCTTTTTATCTGCCGAAGAGCCATCTCTGACCGTTCCCATATCCTCAAAGGCTTTGCCATAGGGCTTGGTGATGTCGGTATTATCCACGAAGACAGGCCCCGTGTCCTCCCCGATGTCCCGGGCAAAGGACAGGTAATGATGGGTGAGTTCGGGGGGCATATCTTCTAACAGCTTTCGTGCCAAGCGTTCAACGGTGTTCTTTTTCAAGATATCTTCTTTGAGCACATCGGCAAAGCGGGAAAGAATGCAGCTGCTGGACGCGAGGATGCCGAAAAGCATATCAGCGGTAAACTTTTCCCAATCCCGTGGGAGGCCTTCACTCAGACGCCTGGCGAAGGTGATGATTTCCCTTTTGAGTTGATAGGTATCTGTGGTAGAATAACGCATGAGGAGCCTCCCTGGATTTGTTTAGTCGAGTTTTTGTTACAAATCAATTCTACTATGAAAAACAGGAAAGGTTCCTCATTTTCCGTCATAAATATGCCAGAATATTGACAAAAAAGACATGATTTGACAGTGACTTCCTCAAAACCCCTGAATCACCTGCAGCTCAATCAAAAAGTATAATCAGAATACGGAAACTCAAGTGCCTATAGGAATTGCTTGTGCAATTCGGTTAGATGTATTTTAATTCAGTTTTGTTGATAACTTTTGTTGCATGTTAGACATTGTATGCTGCCGCTGTTGTTTTAGCTGCATATTTTTATCGTCAGAAAATCCGGCAAACTATGCCATATAGAAACTAAATTGATAAGAAAATGAGTTTCTTTGCTTTTGCGTCAAGCTGGCTTGTGTCGTTAAGGCGTTCATAGTGGTTGCCAAAGAGTTTATGCACATTTTCGTGCGGCTCCTCAGCGCCACTAATGAGGGCGGCAATTTTAACACCGGGTTTGCGCAATGTGTCAAGACCTTCGGCGGCATCTTGTAGCCCCTGTTTGCCGCTATAGGGCTGCGGCAATTTCCATGCCGCTTGGAGCGGTCTTAAATCATTGGGAGCCGCATCGGTTAAGACAAGGATAAGATGATTGTGGTATGGCCGCTTTGGCAACAGAACTTGCATCGCGCGGTAGGCAAGACCGTCGCGATTCCACCCTAAGGCATGGTAGCTGAAGAGCTTGTTGAGCTCAAGCGGTTCGGCAAAGTCCTTCAGAATTGTAAGTATCGTATATTGCTGTAATGTGCAATACGCTACAATGCGCACCGGTATGGTGCAGCGCTCAAGGCTCTCGGCCAGGATGTAAGTCTGTATAGCAATATCCTCTACCTGGCCAAGCCGTGAGGCAGAGGCGTCAAGCAAGAGGTCTACACTGCGCTCGGCAGCCGGCACCTCATCATGGCGATGAAAAATCTTGTCCTGTCCCGGGATTTTAGACTGAAAGGCGAGCCGTCCCACAAGATTGCCGTAGCGGCTGGAGCTATGTCCCGGCGCCAAATCTGTTGATAGCATCAATTGCAGGTAATTAGCGAGACGCTGTATGCTTTGCCGGTAAAAAGCCAGACGCTTGCGATAAGTTTGAAAAGTGCGCTTTTTTTGCGCGGCAGCGAGCTTGAGAAACAAATCTGCGTTGTTCTTGGCCTCAGGATAATCTCCGCGCTGCCGACAAATCCAAAGACGAGACCCTTTATGCTGTTGACGCGCAAATTGATTCTCAAGTGCCAGCTGTTCCGCCTCATCAAAGAGCGCGGGACCAAATTCGTAGGTAAGCCTTGCTTTAAGACGCTCATCCTCTCTCTTCACTAAGAAAAACCACGGCGCCCTAACGCCCTGCACCGCAGTTTTGCCTGCTGTTAGTCCCTGTCTTTGAAGATTCGTTGTGATGTTGACACGCTTAATCAACGGCTTGTTGATACTTTGCCAAAAGCTCATGAAGCGTATTCTATATGCTGATGGCTGGCGCTTTACGGTTGACAGGTGAAAGTGCGTTTGATAAAGCTGCAGCAAAAACTCGCGGAATTCGGCAAAGTCAGGGGTCTTCTCAAAATGAAAAGCCTCGTAAAAAACGCGTGTCTTCCCCGATATTTTGGCTGGAGGCAAATCTAAAACTTCAAGCGATTGTGCGCGTTTGAGCTCAAACAAAAGCCAGCTTTGCAGGGCAAAATCACGCCGCTGAAGGTCAAGTTCCGGCTTCAAAAAGGCTCTCGCGCTGTCTCGCCGCAACGCCTCCAAAGCTGGACGCTCTTTTGCTTCCTGAGGGTAGATTGCACGCTCTAATCCAAACCACGTCAGCTGATCAAGGAATGGCAAGCGATGGCTATCCCGCCATATGGCAAATAATTCTGTTAAATTCTCCCGTCCAAAGCGATAATAAGCACACCCCATGATAAGATTCGTATAAAAATCAGGCTGTCCACTGAGGTCATGGCTGACAAAATCAGGCGCGAAATCGTAGGCATGAGCGCCAGCCCAGATGAGGTTATCAACCCTTCTGTGATCAGCAAAGGCAAAAGGCTTCCCCACGGCGCTTACCTCTTGTGCGTGGCAGGAAAACGGGCGCGGATAAGATCATTTACCAACTCGCGCTCATACGGATCAAAGCACTTGTTGACAAGGCCCAAATGAAGAGCATCCGCCTGCTGCATACCAAGCTCCATCATGTCAAAAGCATCAAGTAAACCACGAAAGTCAAGAGCGGAAGAGGAAATCTCGCCACTTGCAACCTTTTGCCGAATATCTTCAAAAAGCAAGGCATAAGGGGTGAGTTCACTCTCGGCACGGCCGGAAAATTGTCGTTTCAGCAAAATCATGACACGCTCCATATCCAGCGGCGGCATAGCAATGACGGCAAAACGCGAGAGCAGCGCCTCGTTCAGGGGACGAGTGCCAAGGTAGTCCTGATTCATCGTAGCAATAAACCGTGTAGCGGGATGCAAGTTGATGCGCTCATAGCCCGGTACGTCAACCACCCTGCGAAAATCGAGCACAGCATGAAGGACTGCAACCGCCTCGTTTTTTGCCATGTTGATTTCATCTAACACACCAAATCCGCCATAAACCGCGCATTGATAGATAGGTCCGGGGCGGAACTTCACATTGCCCTCATGGAGCGTGTCCGAACCCAAAAGCGTCATGGCATCAATATTTACATGAAAAGAGATATCCCAGGTTGGGCGGTTCAGGAGATAGGCAAGGTTTTGGGCAAGGACGTTTTTTCCCGTGGCTTTTTCTCCTACCAGAAGCAAGTTTTTGCCGGCAAGAAGAGCAAGGACTGACATCTCCCAGAGATCTTGTCCCAAAAAAGCAAAACCTGGCGGCGTAAGGCGCTCTTTTGCCGCTTCCTCAAGGGGGTATGCTGCCTGAAATTCAGCAACCATTTCCTGGGTATGCTCTGTGAGTTTTTCAAAAGGGAAATCAGTTTTCATCCTGCTATTTGCCTCCCTTAATCCGGGGTGTATCAATCAATCTCTGTAAACTACAGTTTTCTATTTTATAATACTGTTTTTACCTGTCGGAAGGAAGAAAGAAGGATTGTTTCTTCTTTCCAACTATTCGCATTCTACTAATAATGAAACATCTGTGCAAGCAAACCTGTGTAACCAACCATGCAACGAATTTATAGCCTTTTTTGCCTGAAAACGGGTATTCCGAAAAATCGACTTCTCAATTATTCTAAGATTGTACAATCAAGTACGCCATGATAGGAGGAATATAAAAATGAAAAAACAATTGTTTCCGATTCTGCTTATTCTGATGATGTCATTGATTGCCTGGAGCGCCAGTGGCGCACAGACAGCCACCTCAAACACCGGGGAAACGGTCAACCTGACCCTGTATGCCGATTTCTCCAATGGTTTCCCCAATGGCGCCATCGAGCATAAGCAGATTACCCTGCCGGTTGAAAACGAACCCGTATCACAGTCACTCATAGCCTTGGCGCTGGCGGACGGGCTGTCAGAATGGACAGGCCTGGACTTCACGTTAAACAACGTATCATTCCCCGATGACGAAAGCATCATCGTTGACTGGTCAAAGGATTCCACGCTCATCGCAGGAATGGATAACCGTGAATGGAAAGAAGGTTTCCACTTTTATGATGCCGTCAGTCTGAACTGGTTCATGATGGACAGCCTTGCCACCACAATTAAGCGTAACATGGAAGTAACGACTGTCTATTACCAATCGGAAGGGCTGCCTGTTACCTTCCCAAACCCGGAGGACATGGCAACACAAGGATTGCCGGAACTGCCGATTGATCAGCCCTATGAGGGCAGCGCGTTCTTTTTATCCCGCGTAGGCGACAAGGGTGAAGACGGCGACTGGACGAATGATCAACCGATTGCTGAGGGCGTTTTCACAAATTCCCTGCTGGAAAGCGTTCCTGAGGGCAGCATAACTCCGTACGAAGCCGCGAGCGGGCTGTTCAATCTTGTGCTCAAAGACAAATTGTCTCAAGGCACGGATTACAGCACGGAGCAACCGATGTTTATCACCTGTGTAGATGTGATCAACATTGACGATGAAGAATGCTACCTCCTTTCGGTCAGCGGCGTATTTAACACGAAAGCGTGGGAATACGCTGTGGGCTACAACTACGACAGCCAAAACGTTTACCTGATATCTGAGACGGGGAACCAACTGCTTGGCTCATTGCTTGATGAACAGATTGCTGAGGGCGTTTTCACAAATTCCCTGCTGGAAAGCGCTCCTGAGGGCAGCATAACCCCGTACGAAGCCGCGAGCGGGCTGTATAACCTTGTGCTCAAAGACAAATTGTCTCAGGGCACGGATTACAGCACGGAGCAGCCGATGTTTATCACCTGTGTAGATGTGATCAACATTGACGGTGAAGAATGCTACCTCCTTTCGGTCATCGGCGAGTTTAACACGAAGGCGTGGGAATACGCTGTAGGCTACAACTACGACAGCCAAAACGTTTACCTGATATCCGAGAGCGGAAACCAGCTGCTCGGCTCATTGCTTGAGCTTGGCCAGGGAAACTAGATAACCGATAACATTTCACAATTGATTGAAAGGAGAAAATGCCATGAAAAAAACATTTTCCCTGTTGCTCACAGCAGTACTGCTAAGTGGGCTGTGCCTGCCGGCGATGGCTGCGGATTATAATAATAATTATCATGAACCCGGCAGTCAGATTTATGTTACAATCCCGATTCATAGAGACAGTGGAATATGGGACTTTGATGGATACTTTGAATTAACGAGAGGGCTTGAATGGGTAAGAACCTATACGATTCCAGAGAAATTTCTAAAAAAAGCTACCAGTACAACTTTCTATGGGACTTTTATAGGTGTAAGAGAAAATCCTGATATTAATCCCGTAAAAGACATCTGGTTGACTGTCATAGTCAAGATAAAGGAAAACGCCACTCCCGTACAAGAGTTCTACTGTCCCGCTATATGGACTTGTAATAGTCCTAATTCTAGTGCCGACACAGAAGCTACTGTCACTCATTTCAGGTTCCCGATTCCTGTAAGGCCGTCCCTCGATCACCTATTACCTGGGCTGCCTCCTGATCCACCAGCAGGTGCGCTGCCTGAAACAGAAGATATCCCGGATATCCCCGTTATCCCCTTGCCTACCGTATACCCCAACAACACGATGTGTATCATGGGCCCGCGCCTGCGCGACATCGCCCCCGGCTCCACCGATAAGTGGTACATGGTGACACCGGTGGATATTAGCCAGGAAGGCGAACAGACCTTCCCGCTGGTAGCCAGCAACATCTATCGGGTGGGCACCGCGACCGTGGCCGTCAAAGAAGGCCAGCTGACGGTGACCTACAAGACTCTGAAGGGCGTGACCGTACACAGCGAGCACCTGGCCATTTACCCGGATCTGGAAACTGCGGTCAAGCAGAATGCGGCCGGCCTGGATGGCGTGTCGTTCAAGCCGGGTGAGCCCATCAGCATTGCCGATGACCTTGCGGGCGATACCAGCGTGCTGTTGCTGATGTGCAACAGGGTTACCTATGACACTGATGTTAATGGTCTGTCCGTGTTCCGGCCTGGCGCCGACGATGTTAAGGATGTGCTGGAGCAGATGCAGGAAATGATCCGGTAGCCGGATCATTCCTGCCAGCGATCTCAAACTCTAAACATAAACTATTATTATTAATTGAAGAAAGGCGGAACCCCTATGAAAAAAACAATTTCCCTGTTGCTGGCAGCAACGCTGTTGTTAAGCGTGCTTGCCCTGCCTGCGCTGGCTGCGAAACCCGGCGATGTGGTGACCATCAGCATCCCGTACATCTGCGAGTTTTTAGGAGTAGTTGGGATAAATTATAGTATTTCGGAAGGGCTTGACTTTGTCAGCGCTTACGGCAGTGAAGAGATGGAAGTATTGCATAGCAATCGTTGGAGCTTCTTAGGTGGACATTTATCTCACGTCAAAAACAGCAGCCTGATACTCAAAGTCAAGGTGAAAGATGATGCTAATCCCATAGAAAGGGTCAATGTGACCCAAGTGGTTGCTATGTGGAAAGACGATGATTACATTGGCACTCCCTCGGAACACAAGATCATTGTGGACGCACCCACCAGAGGCGCGCTGCCTGAAACTGAAGAAAATCCCGTGCCTAAAGTGGGCGTATATCCCAACAATACGATGTGTATCATGGGTCCGCGCCTGCGCGACATTGCCCCCGGTTCCACCGATAAGTGGTACATGGTGACGCCGGTGGATATCAGCCAGGAAGGCGAGCAGACCTTCCCGCTGGTGGTCAGCAACATCTATCGGGTGGGCACCGCGACCGTGGCCGTCAAAGAAGGCCAGTTGACGGTGACCTACAATACTCTGAAAGGCGTGACCGTACACAGCGAATACTTAGCCATCTATCCGGATCTGGATGCTGCGATTGCGCAAAATGCGGCCGATTTGGGTGGCGTGTCGTTCAAGCCGGGTGAGCCCATCAGCATTTCCGATGACCTTGCGGGCGACACCAGCGTGCTGTTGCTGATGTGCAACAGGGTTACCTATGACACTGATGTTAATGGCCTGTCCGTGTTCCGGCCTGGCGCCGACGATGTGAAGGACACGCTGGAGCAGATGCAGGAAATGATCCGGTAGCCGGATCATTCCTGCCAGCGATCTCAAACTCTAAACATAAACTATTATTAATTGAAGAAAGGCGGAACCCCTATGAAAAAAACAATTTCCCTGTTGCTGGCAGCAACGCTGTTGTTAAGCGTGCTTGCCCTGCCTGCGCTGGCTGCGAAACCCGGCGATATGGTGCCCATCAGCATCCCGTATTTCAGCGAATTCGGAGGAGTAGTCGGGATATCATATAGTATTTCGGAAGGGCTTGACTTTGTCAGCGCTTACGGCAGTGAAGAGATGAATGTATTTCATAGCAATCGTTGGAGCTTCGCAGGTATACATTTATCTTTCGTCAAAAACAGCAGCCTGATACTCAAAGTCAAGGTGAAAGATGATGCTAATCCCATAGAAAAGGTCAATGTGACCCAAGTGTTTGCTGCGTGGAAAGACGATGATTATTACATTGGTACTCCCTCGGAACACAAGATCATTGTGGACGCACCCACCAGAGGCGCACTGCCTGAAACTGAAGAAAAGCCCGTGCCTAAAGTGGGCGTATATCCCAACAACACGATGTGTATCATGGGCCCGCGCCTGCGCGACATCGCCCCCGGTTCCACCGATAAGTGGTACATGGTGACGCCTGTTGATATCAGCCAGGAAGGCGAGCAGACCTTCCCGCTGGTGGCCAGCAACATCTATCGGGTGGGCACCGCGACCGTGGCCGTCAAAGAAGGCCAGCTGACGGTGACCTACAAGACTCTGAAGGGCGTGACCGTACACAGCGAATACTTAGCCATCTACCCGGATCTGGAAACTGCGGTCAAGCAAAATGCGGCCGATTTGGGCGGCGTGTCGTTCAAGCCGGGTGAGCCCATCAGCATTTCCGATGACCTTGCGGGCGACACCAGCGTGCTTTTGCTGATGTGCAACAGGGTTACCTATGACACCGGTGTAAAAGGTCTGTCCGTGTTCCGGCCTGGCGCCCCCGATGTCAAGGACGCGCTGGAGCAGATGGGGCAGATGATCAAGTAGCCGGGTAAGGCTATCTGGGTGACGACTGATCCGGCGTGCCAGACTGCGAGGGAAGCAACTTTTCGAAGAAAACAGAACCAAGTACCCCAGGATGATTGGCGCGCTGGAAGATGGGCCTAAGCATGTGCTGACCTTCCCGTTATATCCTTCATTGGATACCAGGAAGGTCAGCTGCTTTATCATGCTGGAGCCACTGAACCGGGAAATTCTTCAGTGTGCCAAGGCGGTTAGTGTCTTCTTATACTGAACGAATGAATAAATGCACCGATGAGCCGAGGGGTTTTGATGACTTCGCTAAGCCGAAAGAATGAGGCGTAGTCGCAGCCTACGCCGAGTGAATGAGGCAACGCGAAGGCGCAAAAGAACCGGCTCATCAAAGCATTTATGATTGAGTTCAGTATTAAACCGGGAGTTCTATCTGCGGCTGGTGACGGTGTTCCTGATGAAATGATCGCAAGACAGATCAGCATCCAAGGTCTGCCTGAGTGAGGATTCGTAAACAACCGGGTAACGTAACATGTAAACGAATTTGGAAGTGCTAACTACATTTGACGGTATCTCTAATACAGGGTAAAATGTCCTCCATATGAATTCTTTAGTGCTTATGTTTATTGTCCAAAGAGCTGCAGACAAAAAAGTGGCACAGAATACGAGGTAATGTAAAGTGACCAATCTTCCGGCCGTATATGTCGCAAACGGAGCAGCAATACTGTTTTTATTAACTATTCTATTGAGTTTCAAAAAACCAGTACGTCATGGCCTGCTTGATGAGAGAATATACAATTTGATGGTTTACATAAATATTCTACAATGCCTTGTTGAATCGGCAACTTTTTTTATGGATGGCAAAATAGAGTATTACACGTTGTCAATCCTGCTGAATGTTATTCTATTTATTAACAGTGTTATTTTATCATTTTCTTGGGTCATATATGCCGACTATAAACTGTTTTCAGATGTAAAGAGAATCAAGCGGATATATCCCTGGCTGGCCATACCTGCTGTACTAACCATCATCGGATGTTTGTTAAACACAGTGACACCTGTATTCTTTTCGATCGATCAATATAATGTATATCATAGAACAAGTTTATTTATCATTCCATATGGTGTTACCTATTTCTATTTTGCATATGGGGTTATTCTCATCAATGTGAATCGCAAGAAGGTACATAAGCGTATGTTCCTACCTGCTACTCTGTTTATGGTTCCTGTTGCCATTGGTAGCGTGCTGCAAATCTTTTTTTATGGATATTCTTTTATTTGGCTTGGTGTTTCCATAGGGATGATGTCTTTATTTATCAATGTTCAAAATGAAGCATCTTATGTAGATGTGCTTTCGGGTTTGTATAACAGGCAGTACTTAAACAATTTATTGTTAATGTATAGTAAAAGAAAGGATACTGATGCTGTACCTGTTGGAATCATGTTAGATATTGATAACTTCAAAAGCATCAATGATCAATTCGGACATGCTGTAGGAGATGAGGCTATTTTTACGGCTGGAAAGATATTACATGCTGCCGTACACGATAAAGGAAAAGCATTCAGATATGGGGGTGATGAGTTTATCATATTAATGCTTGTTAAAAACTCTCTTAACACTCTGAAGGAAATTATGGATATGATAGATCTCATTAAAACTGAATCAACATTGTTCAATGAATCAAATAAGAAACCGTATAAGATCAATTTTTCGTTTGGTTACAGTACGTTCCATAGCAAGCATGATTCAATAGATGATTTTCTAAACAGGATTGATGCTTCTATGTATGAAGACAAGAAGAAAAAATTCAGCGAAGGATTCATCATCGACAAAAGAAATCAGATTTTAATGGCGAAAGGTAATGAATAGCGTCATGTTTTTCTGCTTATGGGGATTTCTGTCCTGAAGTCCTGGTATAACGCTTCGATAGGCCGTATCTTTTGCGGCTCCACTGCATCTTTTCCGTGCATAGCGAGATTTTGATGCGTATAGGCTTCAAGGATGCCTTGCGGCATCCTTGAAGCTTCCATATGCAATAGTTCGTTTTTTCTGGCATGGTAAAGTCATGGGGGAACACGGCCTGCTTTCCGTGTCTTTCTTTAATTAAAAAGATCCATGAAGGAATAGAAGCTTTCCGGAGTTCCTTCGGAAATAACCACCTTTCCGTTTGCTACGGCGTCTTCAGGATTGAGCTTGAACAGAGCCAGTTGTTTCCAGCTCATCGAGTCGGTAACGATTTCAATTTCGCCCTTGCCGGCATTTGGGGGATCCACTTCGAGTATGCCCTTGCGGACGTTAATCGTATAGTTATCTGAAGCGTTGGGGTCATTGTTGGAAAGCTTAACGCTAACGAGTATGTCCTTCTCTATCGATTTTGATGCGTTGAGACTTACCGCCATGATGCGATGCAGGGTGTCCATGGGCATCAACTCAACAAAGTAATTGTCTATCCTCGAAAAAATAAGCTTTGGATCACCGAGCCCATAGACCCTATGGGCCTGGTCAGTCATCAACAAGTAGTCGGACAGAAGCATGTTACGCGCCTGCGAATTTATAGTGTTTTCCGCCAGGGTTAGCATTGCCGCCTTCTTGGTTTCAAATGCCACATCGTTATCCGGATCCAGCACGAGCGCATCGTCGGCAAGTCTCAATGCCCATTCCGGGTTTATATCCAGAGCCGTCTTGGCTTTACTTGCAAGATCTACCTCGCCTTCAGCTAGGAAGGCAGACATCTCCGCCTCGCTCTTAGTAGACTGTGGAAACAGATACTCTGTGCCATAGTCTCCGATGGGAGGGCCGAAATAGCTCCATTGCCCCAGTTTAACCGAAAACTTCATTGTTTCATTGATAATCTCCGCTTTCAGACTTTGCAGCATTTCCTTCCACTGTGGCACAACATCGCCGGATAGAATACTCAGGTCAAAGTTCAGGCCGGCACCAACATTGATGCTTGCAAATCTCTCAACGACTTTGGCATCAGCCGCAGCAGGAGGATTTGTTTTCATCAGTTCGTTGGCCTTGTCAAAGAAAGCCTTGGGCCCCAATGACAAGACTTTTTCAATCGGGACATAATCATTCTCCTTGGCATAACTGCCTTTTTCGGGAGAATATTCGCCGCCATTAACGTAAGCTGACAATGGAAGCAGCTTCATTTTTCCCTGAATAGCACGAACGTTCGGCAGATCCTCTTCCCCCGACAGAACAGTGCGTGTGATAGACCATGCTGTTGTGGTAGGCACGTTAATGCGAGTTACGCCTTGCGGCAACTCACCTTCCCATGTAGAAAGGGTAACGGCATAATCACCAACCTTATCAAATACGCAAACTGTATTTGTCCACGCATCAAAGATCTGCACATTACAGAACCTATCTGTTTCAGGAAAAACATATACCATCGGTTCATCGCTGAGATTATACCATGCTGAAGAATATACTGTGTCAACATTCGGGGACACAATAGTTTTAAAGTCAGCGTCTGCAAGTTTCTTACCATGCATCAACTGATTGATAGGGGCCTTGCCCTTGGCAAAATCCGGTTCTTCCGTATTAATCGATACCATTTTTGTCGCATCCATCAGCACCAACGGAAACGCATAGATATACGCTTCCTTAACTGCCTTCCATACATCTTTCTGGCTGCCGGATTGCGAGCCGCTTGCAGAAAGCATTGGCGATGAGAATGCCATGATAACGGCAAGTAGAAGTATGAAACTCTTTTTCATAATAATCATCCTTTCTTCAAGAAAACTGATTATTGTTTTATTGCGGATAAAATGACACCATGCTGCCGGAAATATAAACAATCCTGCCGTCAGGCAGCAACACTTTGTACCAGCCACCCTTTTCCACCGCTATCACCGGGTAGATAGTACCGGGGTCGGCCTTGCCCACGATGGCATCCTTCTTGGACGGGCCCTGGCGCAGATTGACCGGGCGGCTATGGGTCACCACCACTGTGCCCACATAGGCAGCGCAGGAGTTATACAGCCGGTATGCCGCTAAAATAGCATCCTCATGGGTAAGAGGATGGATGGGGTAGAAGTTGTAACCCGCATCCAGGCTGAGCACGCTCTCGCCGGTGCGCGCATCGGCATGATCCAGCACAGCAAGCACCATCTCCCCCAGGTCTATGGTTCGCCAATCATCAGGGTTATACGGGGCAGTGCGCCCGGTATACTGCTGGGCCAAACGGATGTCCGCATAGTCAGCGATAAAGGGGTCATTGGCGTGGTCAAGGCTGTGCTTGGTATCGTCAATGTCCAGCAGAACGCCGTACATTTCGGCGGCGGCCACGCCGCGCAGCACCATATTGTACTGGGCGCCCGCACTGGAAGCCTCATACTCCTCCCTGGTCAGGTACACATGTGTGCGCTCGGCTGCGGGGTTCATGATCTTCAAACGCACCACATTGGTCAGTAGGTTGTTCAGATCGTCCCAGGTGGCGATGCCGTCGGTCCTCATGCCTTGGGGCACAATGCCCAGCTTCTGCGCTTCCATGATTTCATTGGCGCGGCGTTGCTCGGGCGATGGGGTGGCCGTTGGCGTGGGTATGGGTGTGGGCTTGGGCGTGGGTACAGGTGTGGGCCTGGGCGGCCTGGGAGTAGGGGTCGGTCTGGGGGGCCTGGGTGTGGGCGGCACGAAGGGCCCCGGATCCATGTCCGTCAGAAAATTTTTCATCACAAATCCATTGTGCATGCCATACTGCACGTGTGACCATTGGTTGCTTATAAAGTCGCTGTATACCAGCACGGTCTCACCGTACGGGATGGCGATAATCACCTCGGCATCGATATTGGGCTCAAGATACATATCGACGGGCTGACCATTCTCCCTCTTGATAAACATGTTGCAGGCGTTAGGGTCGTAGATGGAGGCGGATACAGGCGGCAGCCCCAGCAACAGCGCCAGCAAAGTCATCAGGGCAACGATTTTTTTCATAGCATCCTCCTATATGGTACATTGATGCATCCCATGCTCCAATATGATAAAGTATTCAGGCTAAGGTCAGCAGCGCTTTCTAAGTAGTGCCTTCCTGCATTAACAGGCCGGTTGCGGCATGTCCACAGCCAGCCTGTTTTATCGAAGCATTTACGATAATTAGGGTTATTACTGATAAAATGCCACCATACTGCCGGAAATATACGCTGTCTTACCGTCAGGCAACAACACCTTGTACCAGCCCTTTTCCACCGCAACCACCTGGTAACTGGCGCCGGGGTCGGCCTTGCCTACAATGGCGTTCTTCATGGACGGACCCTTGCGCAGGTTGGCCTGGCGGGTATGGGTCACCACCACGGTGCCCACATAATTGGTGCAGGAATTGTACAGCCGATATGCCGCTAAAATGGCATCCTCATTGGTAAGGGGGTGGGTGGGGTAGAAGTTGTGCTCCGCATCCAGGCCGAGCACGTTCTCGCCGGTGCGCATATCGGTATGGTCCATCACAATGAGCACCATCTCTCCAAGATCCATGGTACGCCAGTCGTTGGGATTATATGGGGCGATGCGTCCGGCGTACTGCTGGACCAGCTGGATGTCCGCGTAGTCGGCAATGAAGGGATCATTAACATAGTCAAGGCTATGCTTGTTATCATCAATGTCCAGCAGTACGCCGTACATCTCGGCGGCGGCCACGCCACGCAGCACCATGTTGTACTGGGTGCCTGCGCCGGATGCCTCATACTCCTCCTTGGTCAGGTACACATGGGTGCGCTGCGCTGCGGAGCTTTTTGTCTTCAAACGCACCACATTGGTCAGCAGACTGTTCAGGTTGTCCCAGGTGGCGATGCCATCGGTCTTCATGTCCTGGGGTACGATGCCCAGCTTCTGCGCCTCTTTGATTTCATTGGCGCGGCGTTGCTCGGGCGACGGGGTAGCCGTTGGTATGGGCGTAGGCTTAGGTGTAGGCGACACGAAGGGCCTTGGCTTGTTGGACGTCAGAAACTTTTTCATCACATACCCGTTGAACATACCATACTGCACGTGCGCCCACTGGCTGCTTATAAAACCGCTGTACACCAGCACAGTCCTGCCATACGGGATAGTGGTGATTATCTTGGCGTTGGTATTGGGTTCCTCACGCATGTTGACGGATTTTCCGTTCTCCGTTTTGATAAACATGTTTCCGGCGTTGGGGTCATAGATGGAAGCGGATGCGGGCAGCATCCCCAGCAGCAGCGTCAGCAAAGTCATCAGAGAAACGATCTTTTTCATGGTATCCTCCTTATATTTGGTACTTAATAATTGGTGCTTTGGTACATTCCATGTTCTTGTTAATTAGATAATTGTTTCGGTTTTTCCTGGGCGGCCTTTCTGCATTAACAGGCTGATGATGAGGATTTGGGCATCAACTCTTACTCTCACTCGGCGTTGACCAAGGCAAGCTTCATCAATCTGTCTGGCGTCGCGTTGTGAATCATGGATATGTTGTACACCTGCTCGTTGCGCTCATCATACCACATAACCACGCCAACCTCGCCCTCATTGTACGCGATGCGGCCCGGGTGGATGCCAACCATTATCTCATTATCCTGCGCCCAGGAATAAAACATGCCGGACAGATCCTCCACCTGCGTACCCTTGAACACACGGATGGTGCACACGGCCTCCTCCCAGGTAAATTCCACCTGGAAAACAATCGGCTCCTCCTGGCCTTTAATGAAAGAATAGACGACCTCCGTCGCCCCCCAGGGCAACTTGGCGCCAGAGGTACCCGAGGCCTTGGCGGCTTCCTCAGCAGTCGCCTGAAAGAAGGAGCTGGGCATGCCAACCAAACTCCACTCCGCTTGTGCATTATGCTGAGCCACCCTCATCAATTTTTCCAGTGTCACGTCGCCAGTCATGGATATATTGTACACCAGTTCATTGCACAGATCATACCACATTGCCACGCCGGCTTCGCCTTCGTTGTACATCACACGGCCCGGGCAAACGCCAATGATGACCTTTTTATCCGTCGTCCAGGAGTAGTGCATGCCGGACAGATCCTCCACCTGCGCACCCTTGAACACGCGGATGGTGCACTCAGTTCCTTTCCAGGTAAACTTCACCTGGAAGACAACCGGCCCCTCTTGTCCTTTGATGTAGGAGTAACTGATGTCCGTCGCCCCCTCGGGCAGGACGGCGCCAGAGGTACCTGAGGCTTCGGCAGCCTCCTCTTCGGTCGCCTCAAAGATAGGGTTGGGAAGGCCGATGGCAGTGGCCTGCTGGGCCAGGACGATCGGCAGGGAGAGCGTGGCCACCAGGGTCAGAATGGTTACACAGGCAAGTATCCGTTTCATGGGGGTTCCTCCTTTTTTAGTCTAAAGTGATTGATGGAGCCATCTCCTTCAAAGCAGTAGTCGTTCACCGCATCTACGCGGAATTCGGCTGCATCGGGCGTGTACAGATTGAATTGTACAATCTTAGAATAATTGAAGAGTTGATTAATTGGAATACCCGTTTTGGGGCAAAAAAGTCTATAGATTCGTTGTATGGTTGTTCATACAAATTTACACAAACTGATATTTAACAATCATGCGATTATTTACAACAATTTCCGATCTATGATAAAATAAACATACCTTGTTGTTTGACTGAAGAGAATGGTTTGAAAAACACCGGTTCGTTTCATTATGTGCAAGGATGTCCAGGGAAATGCAGAACTTTGGCTTGAGTATATGTACGAGTTGAGTGATCCATTCAACCAGCTGATGTGTAGCTAACGGAGGATGGCATGAAGGATAATGATTTAAACAACAGCGGGGAGCTTGCACGGGGAGATGAGTTTCCGGCTGTACAGCAGTGCGGCAAAGGAACGAAAGGCATTATGGAATATCTACTTGTTAATCTGCCTTTTGACAGCAGTGCATCTGGCGATATGGTGGTGGCGCTGTCCGACGAGGAAAAGAACGCATTCGCAAGATGCATACACTTCTTTTTACAAGCACGTTACGAGGAGGCATCTGCCGAAGCTGAACGCTGTATGGGCAGCCTTCACCCCGAGATTAGAACTTTTGCGTTGATGGCACATATCCTGAATAATGTAGCCCTGAACAATCTGGAGGTTGTCCGGAAAGACTTTCAAGCCTTTCAAGAAAAAGTGGAGCACTCGGAGAATAAGCGCATTGCTGCACTCAATGATATTTTTCGCTACGTTTTGTCAGCCTTTTTCCATCTTGGTGAAAAAGCTGCTCCGATTCCGCCGGATAATCTCGCCTATTGTTCTGAGGAAGCCCGGTTTTATGTACTGTACGCTCAATCTTATGCGCTGTATCTTCAGCAGGAATATGCGCAGGCTCTGGGTGTGGCTGAGACTGCGCTGATGATGGATGCCGAACGTCATCCAATCATATGCCTCTATCTAAATGTGATGGCTTCCATGGCTGCTATGAGTCTGTCCCGTTTTGAACAAGCCGATCGCTTTTTCCTGGATGCATTGAAGTTAGCAAAGCCTGAGGGTTATATTCAGCCATTTGTTGGGCATCACGGCCCGCTGCAGGGACTGGTGGAAAAACACATCCGTGACCGGGAACCTGAACTGTACAAGATGATCGCTGAAAAAGTGATGCACTTCCGACGCGGATGGACTGAAATTCATAATCCGCAATCCCATGACAAGGTAACCAACCTGTTGACGCCCTACGAATTCGCGCTGGCGATGATGGCCGCCAAAGGCAAATCCAATCAGGAAATCGCCGATTATTTGCACATTTCAATCAACACGGTAAAAGCCCATCTTTCGACTATTTTTCAAAAGCTGGGTATTACGAAACGCAGCGAGTTGAAGAAATATTTGGTTAAATGACAGAAGTAAAATATTAAGAATCTTTCATTTCACTGTTCCTTTCATTGATGTTCATGCTTTCATTCCCGCGCTGCCAAGGTAAATGCAGAGAACTCTCATCAAAAAACTGAAGCTCCGTCAGTTTTATACGGATCTGATTTCATAGCTGAAAACTAAATAAAAACATATAGCTATCACGAAATTTTCTACTGGTCACTATATCACGAACGGTTATTTTTAAATATTGAATATGTTAATAATAATTATATTCTTCTCATTGGTATAGTTGACCTTTTGACTTATTTGATAAATATCAGTGTTGCACCTTCGCGATAAAATGGCTATACTGTTTTCTATGCCGGTGTGGTGGAATGGCAGACACAGGGGACTTAAAATCCCCAGGCTTCTGGCCGTGCTGGTTCGAGTCCGGTCACCGGCACCACACGAAAAGCAACCCGAACCTGATCACTTGGTTCGGGTTGCTTTTTTCTTTATCTATTTATTTTACATCCTGCCAGGCAATGATTTTAGGCAGGGCGCGGCGACTTGGGCGTTTGTCAGTGTAATTTAGGAGGCTTCCCAGCTGGGCCTGGAAGACGAGCTCGGCGCGCTCAATGCCATCATCAAGAACATCTCCCGTGTCTTCATCCAGAAAGGGGGTAAACTCCCGCTTGGGGTTGCGGGTGTAGCCGCCCTTCAGATACCAAGCGGGCAGCAGCCAGAATACTTTGTCATCCTTGGGATCCACATAGGGGATGTAACACAGCTCCAGGCTGTCGATGCTGCGCAGGCGGCCAGCCATGATCTCCGCCTCAAAGGCGGCTTTGGCCTGGTCAAAGGGCAGAATGGGGATATCCTCATGGACGCGATCCACCTGCTCCATCAGCTGAGAAACGATCCTGAAATGTTCGGTATCCGTGATCTGGGCGCTGATTGAGCCGTTTCTGATATGCTTTTTGTTTCCCATCTTGTAATGCTGGGGGTCATAGCATTCAAGAGCGGGTTGATAGGGAATGCCGTCAAATTGCTGTCGGAAGGTGAACAAATAACGCCCGGTGTCGGTAACGCGCTCTTTCCAGACGATGTTGGCACCGCTGCCAGAATAGCGGTAGAAAGCGCTGTCAATGGTGGTCTTTCGGATGGAGAAAGCCTCCCGGCCCAGGCCATAAAGGCGCTGAAACTCGCCAAAAAAGAATTCCGTGGCCGCTTCATAACTGAGGCTGCTGTTTTCAGGCAGAATACTCGGCACCGCGCCATCCAAAAACACCACGCTGGACTTCAGCTTCCAATCCTGCTGCACGACAGTGCTTGGGCCATGGAAGTTGGCCTCCAGCATGCCGTTTTGGTTGCGGTTTACATATTTGTAATCCGCCAGCAGGCGCTCATCTACAGGCCGGGCCATGGTGACCCGGAGAACGGGAAAGCGGCTCACATTCGGCACCCTCACATTCACATCAATGGCTACCTTCCGCCAGGGGGTCTGGTAGGTTTCCTTCCAGCGGGCAGGGGTGGACGCTTTAATCTCGGTGATGCTTTGATATGCAGACTCAGATGATGCTGTATATATCAGCATCAGAGCAAAAACCATGATTCCAACCTTGATCAGTTTTGTCATTTTTTATCCCCTATTAAAGTTCTAAGGGGGCTTGGGGGATTTCTTTTAAGAAATCCCCCAAAATATCTATTGGTTCCCTCTTCCCGTCACTCCGCCTTCACATTGGGAATCTCAATTTTATCCGTACCGTTGCTCAGCACAAAGGTGTCGGGATACTCCTCCAGGGTGAGGTATTCGTGGAAAACATGGCCGACGACAGGCTTTGTGGGGTCAAGGATCACATCATAGCCATAGTCCTCGCCTTCCTCCAGCTTGAAATCTGTGTTCTTATGTTCGCCTATGTCATAGCCCCAGCCGCCCCAGTCGGCCATTTTCAGCTTGATGTCGCCCTTGTCATTACCCAGAAAATGCTTTTCCCCCATGGCCCAGGTATCCATGATTTTTTCAATCTCCTCCATGAGCACGCCGGGTTTGAAGGTAAGGTCATAACTAAGGTAGACACGGATGGGGGAAAGCTGGAAATTGGTGACTTTGAGGGAATAGGCGCCAAAATCCTTTTCCGCCACCTCTTTAAGGTGATACACACCGGGCAAGTCTTTCACATCCATGGTGAAGGAAAGCTCCTTGTTCTCGATGCTCTGTCTGCCGCGGATGGGCAGGATAACCTCCAAGGTGTCGCCCACTTCGATTTCAGACATGTCATACTGGATCCAGGAAATGACTTCACCGTTGCCGGGCCCGGCAACCACGCCGCAGGCGCCCAGGGGATTGACATTGTGACCATTGACGACGGCCCAGTCAAGGCTCAGCCACCATACCTTATCCTGGTTGGCGCTACCAAATTCAAATTCGCCGTTATTGATTTTTTCCGCGGTCTCTTTGTCAAAGGGTTCGGTGGCGGACTTGTCCCGGGTGGAATGGACAACGCGCAGATAGCGCCCATCGTAGACAGCTTCTTTTACGGTGACTTCCACATGCTCAAAATCCGCCCTGGCCAGGTCTTTTTGCAGAAGCTTGAAGGCATCGGGCTGCACCACGGCATACTCCGGGTCCAGGTAGGAAGCCATCAGCTCAAACAAGCCGAAGCCATCGGTAAGGGCGAAAGCCGCTGCGGTGATCAATATCAATGCCAGGGCAATGGCGGCGGATAATGATAATTTCTTTTTCACTTGGGGTTCCTCCATTTGTTTGATGTCGCTAAGAATACGGTATTTAAGGCCCGCGCTGACCTTGACGCCAGAGAGGCGGCTGTTGGCGACAGACTTGAAATCTTTATTCATCGAAATACCACCTTTCCAGCTTTTCTTTGAGTTTGGCCCTGGCGCGCTTGAGGCGCGTGGACAGGGTCGCTTCCGGCAGGGACATCATGCCCGCAATTTCCCGCAGCTTCAGCCCCTGATAGTAATACAGCAGAATCACTTCCCGGTATTTGGAAGGCAACTTCATCACCTCGGTGATCACGGTGTCATCCACCGGGTCAAAGGGGACGCTGGCCTCCGGCAGCTTTTCCAGCTCCACCGCCCGGTCTTCCCGTCGGAACCAGGGCTTGCGGGTCAGGCTGCGGCAGCAGTTGAGGGCGATGGCGGTGAGCCAGGTGAGCTCACTGCTCTCCCCCCTAAAGGTATGAAAGCTTCGGTGGGCTTTCAGGTAGGTCTCCTGCACGGCGTCTTCGGCCAGCTGCAGATCGTTTAGGTAGAGATAGCAAAAGCGCAGCAAAGTGTCGCCATGGCGCTCCACCAGCAGGCTGATATCCGCCTCCCGCTCTTTGCCCGGTACCTGACAAAGTTCCATGCTTTCGCCTCCCTTCACCTATTAGACGCGGGAACACATGTTTATCGTTCAAATAAAAAAACAGGGAACCCTTTTTGAAAAAAGATTCTCCGCGATTCCTTCAAAAACGCTGTTAAGCCTTCTTTTTCGCCTGATAGGTTGCCACCAGAACGGCGATGGACATAAAGATAGCGCGCACCACGTACTGGGCATAGGTGCTGACGTTCAGAATGGTCATGCCGTTGATGATGACCCCCAGGAAAATGATGCCCACCATGGTGCCCCACATTTTGCCGATGCCACCCGCCATGCTGGTGCCGCCAATGACAACGGCGGAAATCACATCCACCTCCCAGCCGCGGCCAAAGCTGTAGGAGCCGGAAAGCACCTGGGCGGCGTTGATGAAGCCGGCGATCACGCTCATCACCTGCACGCTCGCGAAAGCGAAAATCTTGGTTTTGAGCACATTGATGCCGCTTAAACGGGCGGATTCCTGGTTGCCCCCGATGGCATACATGGATCTTCCCGTGGTAGTGTAGCGGATGATAAAAAACATGATGATAAAAAAGATAAATAGGATAAGCGCCGGAATGGGGAAGCCCCCGATGCCGCCGATTCTGCCTGTGCCCAGAACCGTAAACCACTGGGGAAAGGTGTTGGCGATGGGAAAACCGCCTGAGATAATACCGGCCAGCCCATACAGCAGGTTTTGGGAAGCCAGGGTAACGATAAAAGCCGGCATGCCAAACTTATGCTGGGCAAAGCCGTGGATGGCGCCCATGGCAATGGCCAGCGCAAAGGAGACCACAATGCCGATAACGCAGGCCATGGTGACGGAAATGCCCATAGCATCCGGCAGATCGCGGCAGGCCCTGGCCACAATGACGCCTGAAAGCGCCACCGTGGAGCCAATGGACAGGTCAATCTGGCCTGAGATGATGACCATGGTCATCCCAAAGGCAATCAGCCCTTTCATGGACATGTTGCGGAAGATGTTCAGCCAGTTGGCAGTGGTGTTGAAGGTGGGAGACACGTTCCCCATCACAAAAATGAGGATGATCAGAATGACCTCTACCACATGGTCAAACAAGAAATCCCGGATTTTTTTGGCGTCAAGCTGTTTGATGGCGTTCATGCTTCCCCTCCCATGCACAAGGCATACAGTGTTTTAACGTCGGTTTGCTGAGGATCAACCTCCCCAATGATGCTGCCCTCCCGCATCACTAAAATCCGGTGGCAGGTTTCAATCAGCTCCTCCAGCTCGCTGGAAACAAAAATGGTGGACACGCCGTTGCGTGCCTGCTCCCACATGATTTCAAAAATCTGCTGTTTGGCAGCCACATCAATCCCCCGGGAGGGTTCGTCAAACAGCATGATGTTGGGCTGCGTGTTGAGCCAGTTGCCCACCACCACCTTCTGCTGGTTGCCGCCGGAAAGGGAATTGACGGAGTTGCGCACATCGCTTACCTTGATATGCAGATCCTCCACCTGTTTGTTGGCCATGTCCACACGCTGCTTGCGGTTTTCAAGCCACCCCATCCGCGCCTTGTCAATGCTGGCATAGCAAAGGTTATCCCGGATGGAATGGATAAGGATCAGGCCTTCTTTTTTCCGGTCCTCAGGCGTTAACCCCAGGCCCATTTTTTTCATCTTGATGGGTGAAGTGCGCCTGTCGGCTGTCTGGCCATTGACCTTGATTTCCCCGGCGTCATAGGAATCAGCGCCGAAAATGGACTTAAGAAGCTCCGTGCGACCGGAGCCCAGCATGCCGGCAATGCCCAGCACCTCCGCGTGGTGCAGGTCGAAATTGACATCCTGAAATTTGCCTTTGCGGGTAAGGCCACGCACAGAGAGTATCACATCTTTCTCAGGCTCCACATCACTCGGACGGACTTTATGTTCCATCTCTCCAAACATCATGCGCAGAATATCGGCGTTGGTGAGGTTTTTCATGTCCTCTTTGCCGATTAAAACCCCGTCCCGCAGCACGGTGACGGTGTCCGCTATTTCCGGGATCTCATGCAGCTTATGGGAAATATAGATGATGATGACATCCTGTTCTTTCAGGCTGCGCAGCACCTGAAACATCTGGCTGACCTCATGAGATGCCAGGGCAGAGGTGGGTTCATCCAAAATCAGCACCTTAGGCTGATGGCTCATGGCTTTGGTGATTTCCACCACCTGGCACTGCCACATGCTAAGGCGGGAAACGATCTGGGCGGGGTCAATGTCCACATTCATCCGGTCCAGCAGCTCCCTGGCCTGGCTGTGGGCCTTTTTCCAATCCACAATGCCGCTGCGTTTTTTGGGCATACGGCCCAGAAAGATATTTTCAGTCACCGAAAGGCTCTGCACAAGGCTCATCTCCTGATAGACGATGGCGATGCCCTTCTGGTTGGCCTCTGCCGGCGAGGAAAAAGACAATTCCTCATCATCCAGAAACATCTTCCCTGATGTGGGCTGAATAGCGCCCGCGAAACACTTCACCAGCGTGGATTTGCCGGAGCCGTTTTTGCCAAGCAGCGCGTTTATTTTTTTGCTTTCAAAGGATACGCTGACCTGATCCAGCGCCCGGGTACCCGGATAATCCTTGACTAAATGCTCGGCCCGCAATACAGACAAGTGGCTCCCCCCTTTTGATGTTTTGATATAAAGGCGACGGAGAGAGACGATCTCTCTCCGTCAAAAGGTGAACAATGCTATTATTTGTTATCAGCCAGCCAGGCGTTCACACCGTCCAGATTTGTCTTTGATAGCACAATGCCGTCCAGATAGATGGTTTTTCCCTTGGTTTCGGAATAGTCCTCGCCGCGGATGGCTTTGACCAGCAGAGTCATGGCCTGGAAGCCCTGGCCATAGGGATCCTGGGCAACAACCGCCTGCAGGGGGTTGTTGGGGTCAAGGATCATGGAGGCGATCTGTTCGGAACCGTCATGGCCGAAGACCAGAATCTGATCCTGCTTGCCGGCGTTGACAACCGCCTGAGCAGAGCCGATGGTGCCGCCGTCGTTAACGGCGATAATCACATCAAGATCAGGGTTGGCAGTCATGATGGCGTCAGCGGTGGCCAGGGCGGTATCCTGCATCCAGGCGTCCTGATCGGCCACGATTTCATAGTCAAGCTTCGCTTCATCCAGCGCTTCAAAATAGCCTTCCACACGGCTGGTGGACTGGTCAGGCAGCAGGGCGCGGAACTGCACGATGGCGATCTTCACCTTTTTGTCCGGGAACTTGGCTTTGATAATCTCAGCCGCATTGGCGCCTACCAAACGGCAGTTGATTTTGTCGTTGGAGGAAAAACCGCCCACGATAAACTCAGCGCTGTCCAGATCGATGTTGGTAAGGGCCACTTTCATGCCCTCAGCGTCAGCCGCGCGCAGGGCAGCCACAGAAGCATCCTTTGACAGGGGCGCAATGGCAATGCCCTTGACACCCTGGGTCAGATAGGTGTTGATCAGCTCCACTTCCCTGGCCTGGTCGTTGTTGGTGTTGTCAGTCAGGCACTCCACACCCAGCTCCTTGGCGGCGTCCTGATAGCCTTTGGAGAGCATGTTCATAAACTGGTCATCCTGGAACACAATACCCGCCACCACGATTTTTTCTTCCCGGGCAAAGGCGCTCAGGCAGAACAGCATCGTCAGCAGCATCAGAAAAGCAATGATTTTTTTCATGGGGTTCCTCCTTATTTTTATGTTTTTATCCCTTTTTCGGGAACACATTCAAAGTGTAAACCAATGAACTTTTTCTGTCAATCAGGAAAAAACGCCGTTGATGACATACTATTCCGCCACCCTGACCGGCAAAATCAAATAGGTGTACTGATTTCCGGTTACAGGGCACACCACACAGGGGCTGACATTGGTGTTATAGCGCATGGCTAAGTCTGAAGTGTCAATGTTTTTGATGACATCGGTAAGGTAGGTGGCGTTAAAGGCGATGTTCAAGGGGCTTCCATCAAAATCAATGGGCACCTGCTCCGTAGCTTCCGCACGCTCGGCATTGGCGGAAATGGTGAGTATCTGTTCCCCAATGGACAGCTTCAGCAGGTTGTTGCTGCCGTCCCGGGCCACGATGGAGGCACGGTCAACAGAGGAGAGCAAGGCCTGACGATCAACCCGGATGGCGGTGGTCCAGGAAGTGGGCAGAATCTGTTTATAGTTGATGTATTCCCCCTGAATAAGCGGAGAATACACCGTGGTTTTTCCAAAGTTGGCCTTGAAATGGGTTTTTGACAGGGTAAATGTGATGGGTTGATCGCTGTCGGGCGTCATGCCGCTGAGGTCCTTCATCAGCCTGCCCGGAAAAATAAAAGAGAGGCTGTCTTTTCCCGGGGGCAGCTGATGCTCCACATACACCCGCTGCATGGCCAGGCGATAGCCATCCAGACAAACAAAGCGCACTTCCTCAGGAAAAATCTCCATCAAACAGCCGGTGAGGATGCGCCTGGTTTCATCCGTGGATACGGCAAAGATGATGCGGCTGACAGCGGAACGGAACTTCTGCTGGCTGAGGGTGACCTCGGCCTCCGGAATCACCTCGGCAATGTCCGGAAAATCCTCGGCATCCATCAGCACCAGGCTGGTTTTGCTGCCCGCGTTTGTGACCACTGCCTGGCGGTTGTTCCGGGTGGTGAGCTCCACCTCGCCCGAGAGGGAGCGCATCCAGTCAGCGGTGAGCTTGGCTGGAAGCAAAGCAATGCCATCCTCCTGCACCGCGGCAGGCACAGTGGCGGTGATGGTAACCTCTCCATCCGTACAGGTAAGCTGCAGCCCGTCGTCCCGTGTCTCCAAAAAGACGCCTTCCTGAAAAGCGCAGGTGGGGCGCTGGGTTTGGGCATGGCTGACCATGCTCATGGCATGATTAAAATCGCTGGCGTTAAAGATGACTTGCATGTGCTCCTCCTTTGGGCCGGGTTCGCCGGATAGTAACAGTAGTTAATAATAAATAGCAGTAGTAGTAGGGGCTGTGGATGGCGTGGAAAAGCGCCTTTTTTTGTCTGAGAGCTGGCATAAACCCTGTGGGAAGCGCCGGGGAAAACCGTGGAGGCTCTGTGGACGGCTGTGGATAGAACTGTTCTTGATGAGCCCGAGAATGCCATAGACTTTCTGACAGTTTGTTTAGAACCCGACGCCAAGAGGATTCTTCCACCAGTTCCCCTGCTGTTCGCTGGACAGGCCACATCGGGTTTTAGATGCCTTTCCACAGGCTGGATGAATTGTGGGCATCATATCCCCGAAAAAAATCTCAGGCGTTTAGCGCTCAGAAGCTTTTTGTCCCCAGGCTGCCCACAATCTTTTTCACAGCTTAAAGCTTGGAAGCGGCCGCCTCATCCAGCAGCAGGGTGACATTGTGATGCAGCCTTAAGATGGAGGCGGGCAGGCTGGGGGTAACCGGGCCTTTTACCATTTTGCGCACGGCTTCAGCCTTTTCATTGCCAGTGGCCAGCAGCATGATTTCCCGGGCGGCCATGATGGTACCGATGGCCATGGAGACGGCCTGACGGGGAACATCCCGCTCTGAATTGAAGAAGCGCTTGTTGGCCTGAATGGTGCTGTTGGTGAGGTTGACCACCTGGGTGCCATAGCCAAAGTTGTCGGCCGGCTCGTTAAAACCGATGTGTCCGTTGTGGCCGATGCCTAACAACTGCAAATCAATGCCGCCGGCTTTTAGGATGGCGGCGTCGTAGCGCCTGCACTCTCTGCTCAGCGCTTTGGCGTTGCCGTCCGGCAAAAAGCTGGCCTTAAAATTCACATGGTCAAGCAGCTGCACCTGCATGAAGGCATGATAGCTGCAAGGGTGGGAAATGGGGATGCCCACATATTCATCCAGATTGAAAGTGGTGGCTTTGGAAAAATCAACCGCCTTTTCCTGGTAGAGGCGAATCAGCTCCTGATAGGTGGCAATCGGCGTGGAGCCGGTGGCAAGTCCGATAACGCTGTTAGGCTTCCGGATGATCTGTGAAGAAATCAATATGGCCGCCGACTGAGCCAGCGCTTTTGCGTTGGGAAATACTTGAACGATCATAAACGCCCTCCTCAATTTCCATGATTATATCATATTATAGTGAAAATGACTTCCTTAATCTGTCAAATTTTTATATCCGGGCGAAGCCCTGGCCAGCGGCAGCGACAAGGCAGGAATCAAAAGCGCCATCAGCGCGCATAAAACCACCGTGATCTCAGGATTGCCCACCCATTTGCCAATGAGAACCGGAAAAAGAGAGTTGCCGGCGGTGGTAAACAGCATCATCACCGCAAACACCGCTCCGCTGCGCAGGGGCAGCGCCCGGGAAGCCAACACAAACAGCATCGGCCACACAGCGCCGCATCCGGCGCCATAAAGGGCTGTGCCGATCAATCGCCAAACGGCATTGGGCGCCAGCAGGCTGACAGCGGCGCCCAGGGGCATCATCAGCGTCAGCCAGCGCAGGCTGATCATCTCCCTGCCCTCCATGCGGGTGCCCGCCAGGCGCAACAGGATCATTGCCAGCCAGAACAGCGAGATGGATAGGTCGGCCATCCTGCTTCCTTCCCCATGCAGCAGAAAAAGCTGCCGCAAATAAACCACGGCCACGCTTTCACAGCCCAGATAGATAAACACCATCACCGCGCATAAAAACACCGATTTGTGCTTTAAGACGGAAAACATGTTGAGCCGGGTTTTATCCAGGGTTTTTGAGCCCATATCCCCGCCTGCCAGCAGGATGCCCAGGCCCGTTAAACCGATAAGCGCCGCGCACACCAAGATCAGCCCGCCAAAGTGCCTGCCGCTGGCCAGGTACCCCATCACAGCCAGCGGGGATAGAATGGCGCCCAGGCCAAAGAACACCTGGGACAGGTTCATCCAGCCGGTGGCGTTTTGAGGGTTTTCATCGGTGAGCAGCGCGCTGGAAATGGCCTCGCTGGGGCTAAACCCCATGCCGGTGATGAACAGGCCTGCCATCACCATGGGCAGGGAGGCAGCAAAATAAGTAATCAGCATTCCCATGACAATCAGCCCGCAGGAAGCGATCACAATGCGCCGTTTGCCCAGGCTGTCGGCCAGGGTGCCGGAAATCAAAACGCTGACCAGCATCCCGGCGGCGTGGGATGAGATGAACATCCCCGCGTCTGTCCCCACCAGGGAAAACTGCTGGGCCAGGCGGTCAGACACGGTGCTCAGCAGGCTGGCATACACCCCCAGCCAGCCAATCAGCAGGCACAGCAGCAAGCTGCGCCCCAAAGCGGGAGATTTTTCAGGCATCGCTGACCTCCTCATCCTTCATCAAACAAAGTATATCGGGCCCGGGATGGTTTGTCGATTATTTTTTGAATAAACATGGTATAATCTCAGAAAGAAATCGGGGGAGGCGGGCATGGCGGGAAAACTGTGGCTAAGACAGATCAGGAAAAACAAGATAACGGCGGACACGGTGGCCGCCTGTGATAAATCCAACTGGCAGGAGGCGCTGGCAACAGGCTGCCGGGAGATGGACATTGGCGTGCCCATGGTGCTAAGCCGCCATATACAGGATTGGGATAATTTTTCCCAGACCCGGTTTTTGCCGGAGCATTTTATGGAACCGGTGCATTTTGACCGCCTGGAAGCCGAGTATTTTGACCCGGACGCGAAAAAGAAGCCCCGGCCGGATAGGGGGTATTGAGATGCATATTCCAAAGCGCAGCATTCACAGCCAGAAGCTCATGACATTTGAAGAGGCCCTGGCGGAAAAGGCCGTGGATTTTGATGATAGGAAGTGGCTCTACCTACCGCCCCGCTACCTGGAATACCGCTATGTGCTGGGCACCTTGGGGGATAAACCGCTGATCTGTGTGGGGCTCAACCCCTCCACCGCCAGGCCCGATGCCCTTGACAACACCCTCAAAAGCGTGGAACGGGTGGCCCGGCACAATGGCTATGACAGCTTCCTTATGATGAACCTTTACGCCCAGCGCGCCACCCGGCCGGGGGATATGGATCAGGAGGTGTGCGATTTTCTTCACCGAGAGAACCTGAAGGCCTTTTCCTATCTGCTGGGAAAAACCAAAACTGTATGGGCGGCTTGGGGGGCTGTGATGGAAACCCGGGGCTATTTGCATCATTGCATGGCGGACTTTGCAGCTGAAGGAGAAGCCCGGGGCGCCCGATGGGTATGCGCCGGCAAAAGAACCAAGAAAGGCCACCCCCATCACCCGCTGTATTTGCGGAAGGATAGTGAGTTTGAGGCTTTTGATATGGCAGGGTATCTGGAAACCATGTGAACCAAAGCGGCATGCTGTAATCCCGATAAAATAAGAGGTGATGTATGATGGATTTCGCAAAGTTATCAATAATTGAGGGTTCTCAGGCCCGGGCGCAGGCGCTGTATGAGGGCATCTTCACCGATGAGGATGGACGGCTGCGCATGGGCACCGGCTTGAAGCTGGAGGCGCTCACCACCCTGCACGTTCTGTTTGAGGAATTAGCGCCAAGCAGCCGGGTGCTGGACCTGGGCTGCGGCACGGGGGTGTACGCCCTGCCCCTGGCGGAAGCGGGGCATGAGGTGGTGGCGGTTGACCTGGTGCCCGCCCATATTGAACAGGTGAAACGGAAAATCACACCCTGCCTGCGCCTTGAGGCCATCTGTCAGGACGCCCAGGCGGCGCTGGATGGGATAGCGGATAATAGCTTTGACGCCGTGCTTTGCCTGGGGCCCATGTATCACCTGCGGACAGAGCAGGAGCGGGTCAAACTGCTGGCAGAATGCAGGCGCGTGCTGAGGCCCGGCGGGCGGGTGTTCATCGCTTTTATCAACAACGATTGGGTCATCGCCACCCAGACGCTGCGCTATGACGGGGGCAAATACATGACCGAGGGGAATTATGATCAGGATACCTTCCGGGTGGATGATTTTCCCTTTGTGTTTCACACCCTGGCGCAGGCAGAGGCGGAAACCGCCAAAGCAGGGCTTCGTATTTTGCGCCGGGTGAACAGCGATGGGCTGAGCGAAATGCTGGAGGATGAGTTCGCCGCCTTCACCGCCGATGAATACGCCCGGTGGTTCCGCTATCATCTCTACCTGTGCGAAAAGCCGGAGCATTTAGGCGCCTGCAACCACTGGCTGTTTGTGTGTGAGGGGGAGTGAAACATGCGGTATGTGGAAAAAACGGTCATGCTGAAAGCGTGAAGAAGGAAAAGCCATGCAAGAAAAGCAGACAAAAAAAGCCGCTTCCAAATTAAGCGCCCTGCTGCGCTTCCCCACCGTGGCGGGGCCTAAGGAGGACCAGGCGGCCTTTGCGGGCTGCCAGGAGGCCATTCACGATTTTTTTCCGGAGGTGGCGCGGGTTTGCGAGCGTCATCTCATCGCCGGGCGGGGGATAGTCTATCATTGGCGGGGGAAATCACAGGATAAATCCTGGGTGATGATGGCCCATTATGATGTGGTGCCCGCGCCCCCCGAGGGCTGGGACAGACCGCCCTTTTCAGGGGACATTGAGGAGGGCTTCATCCATGGCCGGGGGGCGGTGGACACCAAGGGCACGCTGGTGGCGATGCTGGAGGCGGCGGAAGGGTTGATTGCCGAAGGCTTTGTGCCGGAGCAGGACATCTACTTCTGTTTTTCCGGGGACGAGGAAACCTATGGCCCCACCACAGAGGCGATCATAGCCTGGCTGAAAGAAAGAGATGCCCTGCCCTGGGCGGTGCTGGACGAGGGGGGCGACCTGCAATCTGACATTGCGCCCGGCCACAGGGGCCTGGCCGCCCAGGTGGGGGTGGCTGAAAAGGGCATGGCGCAGATCAGACTGTCGGTGACGGGCCCCGGCGGCCACGCCTCCCGCCCGCCCCGCGAAAGCCAGGGGGTGACCCTGGCCCGGGCCATCACGCGGCTGCATCAAAGGCCCTTTCCCATGCGCATCACAAGCCCAGTAAAGGAAGCGCTTGCGCTCCTGAGCGCCAAAAGCGCCTGGCCATATCGGCTGATGTATCGTTACCCTGAGGTGTTTGGCAGGCTTATCACCCGCTATGCCGGAAAGCGGGCCGGCAGCATAGCGGCGATGTTCCACACCACCTGCGCCCTGACCCAGCTGTCAGGCAGCGATGTTCCCAATGTGCTGCCCATCACCGCCACAGCCGGCCTTAACCTGCGCCTGCTGCCGGGGGACAGCCTTGAACAGGCGGCGGCCCATGTGCGAAGCGCCGTTGATGATGACAGGGTTCAGGTGGAGCTGGTCACGGGCAATGACCCCAGCCCTGTATCGGAAACATCAGGCCCCGCCTTTGCCCGCATCAGGCAGGCGGTGGAGGCCATCTGGCCCGATGCCCTCACCCTGCCCTCCCTGATGGCGGGCGCCACGGACGCCTATCATTACAGCGCCATTTGTCCCCGGGTTTATCGGTTTTCACCGCTTAACATCAGCTCTGATATCGCCGCCACCGTGCATGCCGCCAACGAGCGCCTGCCTGTTGCTGCATTGGATGAGGCGGTGGCGTTCTATCGCGCTTTTATCAAGGGTTAAGAGACCCGCATGGCTTGGCCGCTGGTGCGAAGCGCCGCGGGATTCAGGCGGCCATTTTCCAACACCGGGATGCCATTGATCAGCACATGCCGGATGCCAAAGGGTTTTTCCTGATCGGGCACGCCGGAGAGCAGCTCGGCCTCGTTAAAGACGGTGATATCCGCGAAAGCGCCGGGCCTTAATACGCCCCGGTCTTTCAGGCCAAAGCGGCGGGCGGTGGCTCCGGTCATCTTCATGATGGTGCCCGGCAGGGTATCGCCCCGGCCCAACAGGGCCTGCTGGAGAAACTTGGGGAAGCAGTCATACATGGCGGGGTTTTGCACGCCATGGGGCTCCCACCAGGCATCGGTCATGAAAAGCGCCCGGGGATGTTTGGCCAATTCGTCAATGATGGCAGGGGTGCTGTAGGGGCCCATGTTGACCCGGCCTTTAAAATCGCTCATTTCACACAGCCGCAGATAGGCCTCAATTTTCCCCACGCCCATTTCCCGGGCGATGGCGGCCACGGTTTTACCCTCATATTGCTCATGCCCTTCGCCCAGGCGGGCGATGAGGATGTCGTCAAAGTTAAAGCCCAGCAGCAGGATGCTGGCGCGGGCCAGAAGGGTAAAGCGCAGGCGGTTAAAGAACTGGCGCTTCTTTTTGGCGCTCAGCGCCTGATACCAGGGCGGCATCACCACCGTGATCACGGTGACGCCCAGGGTTTCGTGGTAGATGTCAAAGCCGATGTCAATGCCTTCACTTGCCATCTGGTCGATGATGCGAATCACCTCATCCTTGGCGGCAAAACTCCGCCGCCCCACAAAAATGGCGTGGGAATAGTGCAGCTTCAGCCGGCTGCCGCTGGCCAGATCATGAAGCTCGTCCAGAGCGCGCAGCAGGTGGGGGCGGCCCAGCAGCTGCTTATAAGCCATGCTCACCTTGGACAGCGCCCGTGCGTGGACGGCAAGGGGGCGGTCATAGCGCTCACAGAGCCTGGCGATCGCAAGCAGCTCTTCTCTGGGGGCATAAAGCCCCGGATCATACATAAGCCCCAGGCTGATGCCGCAGGCGCCCTCCTTCAGCCCATCCTCCATGAGGTTCAGCATCCGGGTCATTTCAGCGTCTGTAAGGGGGCGGTTGGCGCTTCCCGACACGCTGGCGCGGGCGGTGTTGTGGCCAATCAGAAGGGCCAGGTTGCAGGGCGTTTGACGATCCGTTTTCCGGAAAAACTGCCCGGCGCTGCCCAGGGGCTTGAAGGATTCATCCAATTGGAAAATCCCGCCGCCCAGACCGGACAGATGAGGGCTGTCAGGCTCAAAACCAGCGGCGCTCAGCCCGCAGTTGCCGGTGACAAAGCCGGTGATGCCCTGGCGGATAAAAGGCTCAAAGGCGGGCAGCGGATCCTCCCACAGGGCGCACCAGTCGTTGTGGGAATGGGCGTCAATAAAGCCGGGCGAGAGGCTGAGGCCATCCATCTCCCAAACCCTGGCCCCCTCCCGGGGAAGGTCTTGGCCAATGGCCAGGATGCGCTTCCCTTCAATCATCACATCCTGGCGCAGAGGGGTTCCTCCCAGGCCGTCATGGGTGAGGGCGCCGGTCAGCAGTGTTTTCATGGTGCTCCTTTACGCGGGCAGGGTGATGCCCGCTTCTTTTGCCGCTTCCATCAAGGTGTCCAGCGCTTTAATGATCTGCTCTTCCCGGTGCTCGCTCACCACGCAGAAACGGAGCCTGGCCTTGCCTTTGGGCACGGCGGGAAAGACGGCGGGCGGCACGAAGACGCCCTTGTGGCGCAGGAGGTTGGAGAGGAGGAAGGCGTCCTCATCGCTTCCCACCAGAATCGGGATAATGGCGGTTTCCCCGGCCAGGCAGGTGTTCAGCCCCCGCTTGTGGGCTTCTTTCATAAAGGTCTCAATGTTGCGGTGCAGGGACTGGATGATGGATTTGTCATTGCGCAAAAGACGGATACCAGCCAGGGTGCCTGCCGCCAGAGGCGGGGAGATGCCCACGGAAAAGACAAAGCCGGGCAGGTTATAGCGCAGGTAGGTGATGAGATTACGGGAGCCGGCCAAATAACCCCC
The DNA here is from genome assembly GCA_050952935.1 of Christensenellales bacterium. Taxonomy (GTDB): domain Bacteria; phylum Bacillota; class Clostridia; order Christensenellales; family Aristaeellaceae; genus UBA6115. The sequence continues at coordinate 87,036 of JBMNLS010000001.1, forward strand.
GCAGGTGCCCAGGCCCTTTGACAGGGTGCCCATCTTGATGTCCACATCCCCGGGGGTAAGGCCGAAGTATTCATCCACGCCGCCGCCGGTTTCGCCGATGACACAGGCGGAATGGGCTTCGTCCACCAGCAGGAAGCAGCCGTATTCCTTTTTCAGCTTCACAAAGGCGGGGACATTGGCGATGTCGCCGTCCATGGAGTAGGCGCCTTCAATGATGATAAGCACCTTTTCAAATTTGTGCCGCTGGGTTTTGAGGATGCTCTCCAGGGCCTCCGGGTCATCATGGGGAAAGGGTTTGACGGTGGCCTCGCTCAGCCTGCAGCCCTGGTCAATGGAGTTGTGGGCCAGGGCGTCATAGAGGATAAGGTCGTTTTTGCCGCAGAAGTTGCCCACAAAGGTGACATTGGTGGCGTGCCCGCTCACCAGCACCAGGGCATCCTCGGTCTTTTTCCAGGCGGCGATTTCCCGTTCCAGCTCCTGATAGAGGCTTTTTTCCCCGGCCAGAAGCCGGGAGCCGGAGGCGGAGGTGCCGTATTTCTCAATGGCGGCCTGGGCGGCCTTGTTGATTTCCTGGCGGCCTGACATGCCCACATAGTTGTATGAACCGAAGTTGAGGGTTTTTACCCCGTCCATCAGGGAAACATCTTTAAGCGCGCTGTCATGGCGGATGAAATACGGGTTTTCCTGCCCCGCGCCCATAAGGGCCTGCTCCCGCAGGGCAAAGGCCTGAAACTCCGGGCTGTCCTCAAACCGGGTGATGGGGGTGACCTCTTTCCGGGGGCCTTCCTGGGGCTGGACGCGTTCACCCTTCAGGCGGGCGCTGATGGTATCCGCCAGAGCGTTGACGCTGACGTATTGGCCATACTCCTCAGCCGGGATGAGGATGGAGAAAATCTCCTCGATCTTAAGGGACACGGACAACACCTGAAGGCTGTCACCGCCCAGATCGTTGATAAAATGAGCATCGTCGGCAATATCCTCAGTGGGCATCTCCAGCACCTGGGCATACACGCCGCGCACCTTGCTTTTGATATCTTCGTTGTTGATGTCCGGGGGCGGTGCCGCTTGGCTTTCACTGGTGATGGGGTGATCCCCGTTTTTCAGCTTTAGGTCACGATAGGGAATACGGCGGTTTTCGATGGCGTCTTTCAGCGCCAGGCGCTTCACTTTGATGCCGCTGGCGGTGGCGAAGCGCTCAGGGGTAGCCAGCACCCGGGTGATCTTCTTCATCACCGGGAGGCGGCCGTTAAGCCGGGTGATCTGGTGCATCAGCTGGGTTAAAAAGGCCTCGTCCTGGTAGTGCTCACCCACATTGAGCACCAGGGTGATGTCTTCATAGGCCAGGCTCGTCTTCCGGCGGTGCTTTGCCCGCCTGGCGTCAGTGCTCCGGATGCCCAGGACGCTGAACTGCTCCACACCCTCCAGCTGGCCGAAATAATCCTCAATTTCGTCCGGGTAGATGTTTTCGCCGGATTCGTTGATGATGACATCCTTGCTGCGGCCTTCCACATACATGCGCATGCCTTTTTCAAGCCGCACAATGTCCCCTGTGCGGAACCAGCCAAGTTCGTCAATGTCGGGGGCGGAAAGCGCCCCGTTTTTCAGCCTTCTGGTGTGGATGCTGCGGCCCCGGATGAGCATTTCGCCGGTGTTGCCGCGCCAGCTGTTGGGGATGACCTTGTATTCAACGCTTGAAAAAGGCCTGCCCACGGAGCCCGAGGTGCGGGTGTGCAGGTTCATGCCGGTTTCAACGCTGGTGATGGCGGTTTCCGTCATGCCAAAGCCGGAGATGGTATAGTAGCCCAGGGCAGCGATGTTGCGCATATGCTCCCGCGGCGTGTGGCTGCCGCCCAGAATGACGCAGTTGACATCCGGCCCTAGCAGCTGGGCCACCACGGACTTGAACAGCACCTTCCGGGCAAAATCCATGCCAAAGCCAGGGGCAACGCTCTGAATCCCCAGGGAAAGACCTTTCATGGCCTTAAAGGCAAATCGCTTGAAGGGTTTTTCACTGGCTACTTTTTTGTTGAGGCCCGCGGAGAGGGAATTGGCGAGGAGGGGTACGGCGCACAGAAAGTTCACCTTGAAGCGGCGCATGGTGCTTAAAATGGTTTCAGGCGCCCGGTCTTTGATGTAGACGCTTTCGTAGCCCACAAAATTGCTCCACATCACGCAGACCATAAAGCCAAAGATATGGTGGAAGGGCAGGAAGGCCAGGTTGCGCTGCATCCGGGAATTGATGATGCGGGGGTTGGCCCTGTGAATAAGGTCGGAGTTGAGCACCTGCTCGCACAGGGCGGTTTGGTCATATACATAGACGCGGCTGGTTTGGGTGGTGCCGGAGGTGCACAGCGCCACCATGCTGGCCCAGGTTTTCTCAGGGGCGGGGTCAGCCTCGGGCGCCTGATAAAGATCATCCGCCATCACCTGGATGATGTCTCTGGGCAGAAGCCGTTTGCTTTTGGTAATCAGCCCCACCGCCCCGCCTTCCTTTAGCATGAAGGCGGTCATATCGTCATTCAGGTTGGCGTCAACAAGCATGGGCTGATAGCCGGCCTGCACCAGCGCCCAGAACACCCCGTACCATTCCTTGCAGGTATCCAGCTGAAGGGCCACAAACTTGCCCAGCCTGTCTCTGCCCAGAGTTCTCAAGAGGTAGGCTGACCAGGAGTTGACCATCCGGTCATACTGTCGGAAGGTGATGGTTTTTTCTTCATCGCCTTCCAGATAATGGGCGGCCACGCGATCCGGGTTTTCGTTGATGAGGGCGTAAATGTTTTTGAGCGTCATGTGCTTCCGCAGCGCCTGGCAGCGGGCGGTGATATCGGTGTACAATTCCATAAAAAAGAATCCTCCTGAAAGCAGGCTGCTATACTTTGTAATATTTGGACAGAAGAAAGAGAAATAGCCGGTTTGGCAGAATGTCGTGAAGAACAACGGCGGCGCGCTGGCTGAAGGAAGCCACCCGCAGCCGCATGGGCAGGCGTTTCTTATTCAGGGCGCGGGCTACTTTTTGTCCCAGGTGGGCAGGGCTTAGCCCCTGACCCTCATCCCGGGCGATAACAGCGCAGACCCGGTCCAGGCTTGCCTGATAGGCGGGGGAGGTCTGCCTAGCGCGGGCGCGGTATTTACTGGCGCCCCCCTGATGATCCCCCGGCTCAACCAGCATCACCTGGATGCCCTTGTCTTGGTTTTCCATGCGCAGGCACTCGCAGTAGCCCTCCAAGGCGTGCTTGGCGGCCACATAGGCCCCCTGATAAGGGGTGGGCAGCAGGCCGTTGATGGAGGAAAAGGCAATCACTTTGCCCCCGCCGTTTTCAATCATCAGGGGCAGCGCCCCCCGCACCAGGCGCAGGGCACCCATCAGGCTTACATCGATGACGGCCAGCATTTCATCATCCGAGTACTGGGCGGCGGGGCCCAGGGTGAGAACGCCGGCGGCGCAAACCAGGGCCTGGGGGGTGCCCAGGCGGTTCAAAGCCGTTTTGATGAAGGCGTCCACGCTGGCCTGGTCGGTCACATCCAGGGACAGGCGCAGGATGCCGTTTTCATCCGCGGTCTGCTCCCCTCTAAAGGAGCGGGCACCTGCTATCACCTGCCAGCCGGCCTTGGCCAGCGCTTCCGCTGTGGCCTTGCCCAGCCCGCTGGAAGCCCCGGCCACCCAGACAACTTGGTTTGCCATTCCCCTCCCCTAAGCAGATGGTCAATCTTTTCCCGTCCGGAAAAGTACCAACAGTTTAATCTATTTTGTCGGATTAAACAAGCTAAGAGAAACTTGAGTTTCCGTATTCTGATTATACTTTTTGATTGAGCTGCAGGTGATTCAGGGGTTTTGAGGAAGTCACTGTCAAATCATGTCTTTTTTGTCAATATTCTGGCATATTTATGACGGAAAATGAGGAACCTTTCCTGTTTTTCATAGTAGAATTGATTTGTAACAAAAACTCGACTAAACAAATCCAGGGAGGCTCCTCATGCGTTATTCTACCACAGATACCTATCAACTCAAAAGGGAAATCATCACCTTCGCCAGGCGTCTGAGTGAAGGCCTCCCACGGGATTGGGAAAAGTTTACCGCTGATATGCTTTTCGGCATCCTCGCGTCCAGCAGCTGCATTCTTTCCCGCTTTGCCGATGTGCTCAAAGAAGATATCTTGAAAAAGAACACCGTTGAACGCTTGGCACGAAAGCTGTTAGAAGATATGCCCCCCGAACTCACCCATCATTACCTGTCCTTTGCCCGGAACATCGCGCAGGACACGGGGCCTGTCTTTGTGGATGATACGGACATCACCAAGCCCTATGGCAAAGCCTTTGAGGATATGGGAACGGTCAGAGATGGCTCTTCGGCAGATAAAAAGCTGAAGAATGGGTATTATGTGACTGAAATGACTGCCCTGAGCCATCGTACCCGTCAGCCTATCAGCCTCTATTCCCATATCCATTCCTCTCACTCAAAAAACTATACCTCTGTCAACGACATCACCTTCCGGGCATTGAAAGAAGTTTTCCCTTATTTCCCCAAAGCAACCTATGTCTTTGACCGGGGTTATGATATGAACAAGCTATATCTTTTCATGTACGAGCATGAAAAGAGCTTCATCGTTCGCGTCACCAGCAACAGAAATCTGTTCTGTAAAAACAAGTGGTTCAAGTCGACCACGCTCAGGGACAAATACAAAGGCAAGTTTAAGTGCCCGGTCTTATATGGCGGCAAAAAGACTGAATGCTGGGTCACCTGTGTCAATGTCAAGATCACCGCGAGCTGCAAATGGCTCAAGTTAGTATTGGTATATGGGCTGTCAGATACCCCCATGATGCTGTTGACCAACCACCCGGTCAGAAACAGGGAGGACGCGCTGCAGGTTGTCCGGATGTATTTCATGCGGTGGCGGATAGAGGAGCATTTCCGCTTCAAGAAGACGACCCTGGGGTTTGAGGATATGCGGGTGCGCAAGCTGAAGGCAATGAATCACTTGAGTCAGTTTGTGAGCATGGCCATTGGTTTTTTGTGCGCACAGGCAGACAAAAGAAACACCTCCAAGCTCAGGCGCGCCGTGACGCGCGAGGCAAATGGACAGAAGCAGGAGCACAAAATATCCTTTCTGCTTTATAGAATGGGGCTGGGTATCCAGCGCATTCTGGCCAGGGCACAAACAGGCATCCGTGCCTGGTTCCACGTAGGCCGACCCAAATACAGGCAGTTATCCTTCCCTTTGCTATGTTGAAATACAACAACTGAATAGGCGCGCACAAGGGCTTGTTTACCTTCCCTTTTTTTGGAAAATTCGCTCTGTAAAATGAAATACCGCATCCTCTACCATGCAGAGGCTCAGAAATCTCTGCTCATTGCACCAGAAGATTGCAAAATACGGAAACTCAAAAAGAGAAAATGATGATGAAACCATGAGAATGATGCCAAGAAAAATCAACCGCCGGTTGGGTCAGGGCAAGCAGCGCTTGATTGTGTTTGCCTACGGCTGGCTTTACAATGGGGACAAACAGGAGGGAAACGCGATGAACGACATGGGGAAATAGATCCGTGCGCTGCGGCTAAAGAAAAACATCACCCAGGAAGCTTTGGCAGGGGAACTGTTGGTGAGCCCCCAGGCGGTGAGCAAGTGGGAAAACGGACAGACGCTGCCGGACATCATGCTTTTGCCAGTGGGGATATAAAAGCCGCCAGAGCGGCCTGGGACAAGATGCTGGCGGACTACTCCGGGGAATGGCTCACGCAGCTGTGCTATGGGGAGGCCATGATCTATCTGGAAGATGAGGAAAAAGCCGTTAAACACCTAAAACAGGTGGCGGCGCTGCAGCCCAAACCCCGCAACACCGACGCTTATGACACCATCGCCCAACTGGCGCTGATCCGGAGCGATAAAAAGGCTGCCGCCACCGCCTATGAAAAGGCGCTGGACATTATAAAAACAGAATGGCAGATGGGCGACACCCAAATGGCGGAGGATCTCAGGCGGAAGATCATCAGTCTGCGCTGAGGGTGCCATGGCAGTAGGCGCAATGGCCGTGACCGCCTTTTTCCACACTGCCGGGCGCTCCGCAGGCCGGACACACCACCCGCACCCGGGGCTGCTGTATCTCCTGAGCGCTGTGGACCGGCGGGGACAGGTCAAGCAAAGCGATATCCCCTGACTGGTCGATGCTCAGCGCCGGGAAGAAGCCCAGCTTGGTCATCCGGCTCAGCTCACGCCGCACAGTCTCAGCGGAAGCACCCAGCTGCGCGGCGATTGATTCCAGGCGCATGTCCCCGGTTTGTTTCAAAGCTGTGTAGTAGCTGGGGAAGCGCTTGGCTGTGCGCTGGAGACGATAGCCTTTGACGGCGGGCCAGGCCATGAGCGCGGTGATGGCAATTCCCCAGAAGCCGGAGGAGAACTCCGGATCGTTGAGGTGCACAGAGAGGCTTGCTTTGCCAATAAGCAGGGCCAGCGGAAGGAATATGAACATCAAACGTCTTCCCTTGCGCCGGGCTTTTCGGACTGATTCTGGTTCAGGGATCATCTGCGCCACTCCTTTCCGTCCCCGATTGTTCCACGTGAAACATTCTTATTAAATAAAATTTGGGGGGTCTGGGGGCTTTTTCAAAAGCCCCCGGCGTGCTTCATCCCCGTTCCCTTAAGTCTTCTCAAACTGGCTTTCATACAGCGCTTTATACCGCCCATCCTGGGCGATGAGCTCATCATGGCTGCCCATTTCGGCGATGTTGCCATCGTGCATGACCAGGATGAGATCGGCCTCCCGGATGGTGGAAAGGCGGTGGGCGATGACAAAGCTGGTGCGGCCCTGCATGAGGAAGCTCATGGCGTCCCGGATGCGCTGCTCGGTGAGGGTATCCACATTGCTGGTGGCCTCGTCCAGAATCAGCAGGGGCTTATCGGCCAGCACGGCCCGGGCGATGGTGAGGAGCTGCTTTTGCCCGGCGGAGATGTTGTCGGCCTCCTCGTTGATCACCATGTCATAGCCGCCTGGCAGGGCGCGGATGAAGTGGTCGGCGTGGGCCAGCTTGGCGGCCTGGATCACCTCCTCATCCGTGGCCTCAGGCCTGCCGTAGCGGATGTTTTCCATCACGGAGCCAGAAAAGAGCCAGGTGTCCTGCAGCACCATGCCGAAGGGTTTGCGGGCTTCCTGGCGGGAATAATCCCTCAGGTCCTTGCCGTCCAGGGTGATGCGGCCGCTTTGGGGATCATAAAAGCGCATGAGGAGCTTGACCAGGGTGGTTTTTCCGGAGCCTGTTTCCCCCACGATGGCGCAGGTATTCCCGGGCTGCACGCACACGGAAAAGCCCTTGATCACAGGCGTCTGCGGGTCATAGCCAAACACCAGATCCTCAAAGCAAACGCGGCCCTTGACCTCGCCCATTACGGGGCTGTTTTCCGGCTCAACCTCCTCTTCCTCATTCAGAAAGGCAAAGACACGCTCGGCGGCGGCGGCCATGGTCTGCACCTGGCCCATCACCTGGGCCATTTGGGACAGGGGCATGGTGAAATTGCGCACATACTGGATGAAGGCCAGGATATCCCCTACGGCGATGCGGCCGCCGGCAGCCTGGGCGGCGCCCAGCACCACCACCAGCAGGTAGGCAAGGTTGCTGAAAATCTGCATGATGGGCTGCATGAGGCCGGAGAAGAACTGGCTTTTCCAGTTGCTGTTGAAAAGCCGCTCGTTTTTTTCCTCAAAAGAGGAGATGGCGACGGCCTCCTGGCGGAAGGCCTGCACCACGTCGTGCCCGGCGTAGGATTCCTCCACCTGGCCGGAAATATCCCCCAGGATATCCTGCTGGGCGCGGAAGAACTTCTGGGATTTTTTAAAGATTAGGCCGATGATGAGCGTGGACAGCGGCACCACCAGCACCACCAGGAGGGTGAGCAGGGGGCTGATGGTGAGCATCATGATGGCCACCCCGATCACCGTTGCGATGCCCGAGATCACCTCCGTAAAGACGGCGGTGATGTTCTGCACCACCGAGTCCACATCGTTGGTCACCCGGGAGAGCACATCCCCCACGGTGGTTTTTTCATAATAGGCCAGGGGCACCCGGTGAATTTTCTCGCCGATGTCCTGGCGCAGGCTGCGGCCCAGCTGGTTGGACGCGTCTGCCCCCAGGCGGAACATGATGTGGGCAAACAGGCTGCTCATCAGATACAACCCCACCAACAGCAGCAGGGTGCGGGCGATGGCGGAAAAGTCAATGCCCCCGGTGCCCTGCACCTTGCGCATCACACCGTTAAAAATCTCCGTGGTGGCGTCGCCCAGCACCTTGGGGCCAAAGATGGTGATGGCGGCGCTGGCGGCGGACAAAAGGGCGGCCAGCCGCAGCTGCCATTTCCAGGGGCTAAGGCGCTGGAGCAGTTTTTTGATGCTGCCCTTAAAATCCTTGGCCTTTTCCACCGGGCCCATGCCGCGGCCGCCATGACCGCCGCGGGGACGGCTGATGTGCCGCTGGTTTTGACGGTTTTCAGACAAGGTGCGCGCCCCCTTTCTGCATCAGATCGCTCTGTGACAACTGGCTTTTGGCGATTTCCTGATAGGCCGGGCAGGTGACCATGAGCGCCTCATGGCTGCCTTCTCCCACCAGGCGGCCATTGTCCAGCACCAGGATGCGGTCGGCGTGCATGACCGTGGCGATGCGCTGGGCTACAATCAGCACGGTGGCATCCTGAAAATGGCTGCCTAAGGCCCGGCGCACGGCCAGGTCGGTGCGATAATCAAGGGCGGAGAAGGAATCGTCAAACAGCAGCACTTTTGGGTTTACCGCCAGGGCCCGGGCAATGGACAGCCGCTGTTTCTGCCCGCCGGACACATTGCTGCCGCCCTGGGCGATGTCGCTGTCAAACCCTTCTTCCTTTTCCAGGATAAAGGGCTCCGCCTGGGCCAGCCGCGCGGCGTTGACCATGTCCTCCCGGCTGATATCCGGGTTGCCATAGGCGATGTTTGCGGCGATGGTGCCGGAGAAAAGCGCCGCCTGCTGGGGCACATAGCCGATCTGCCCGCGCAGCTCGTGCAGGGAAAGGCTCTTAATATCCACGCCGTCCAGGGTGATCTTGCCTTCTGTGGGGTCAAAAAAGCGGGGGATCAGCCGCAGCAGGCTTGATTTACCCGCGCCGGTGGCGCCGATGACGGCAGCGGTTTCCCCGGGGCGGATGGTGAAGCTCAGATCATGAAGCACCTCATCCTCCGAGCCCGGATAGCGGAAGGACACGCCGTGGAAGCCGATTTCCCCCCGCGTCGGGGAAGGCAGGGGAACGGAGGCGGCGGGGTCCGTGATGCTGGAAGAAGTGGCCAGCACCTCGCTTACCCGCTGGGCGGCCACCTCAGCCCGGGGCAGCATGATGGTGGACATCATGGTGATCATCATGAAGGACATGATGATGAGCATGGTGTAGGAGATGAAGGCGATCATATCGCCCACCTGCACACGCCCCAGGTCGATGCCTTTGGCGCCAAACCACACGATGAGGACAGAGACGCCGTTCATCAGCAGGATCATCATCGGCATCACATAGCTAATGGAGCGGTTGATGAAGCGGTAAACACCGGTCAGGTCGTCATTGGCCTGGGCGAAGCGCCGGGTTTCGTGCTGCTGACGGGAGAAGGCGCGGATCACCGGCACGCCGGTGAGGTTTTCCCGGGCCACCAGGTTCATGCGGTCAATGAGCTTTTGCAGCATTTTGAATTTGGGGGTGACCACGGCGGCCGTGACGCCCACCAGGGCCGCCATGGCGATGATCGCCACCACGATGATCCAGCCCATGCCGGTGCGCACGCGCAATACCCGATATATGCCGCCGATGGCCAGGATGGGCGCGTAGAGCATCATGCGCATCATCATCGCCGAGGTTTGCTGCACCTGGGTGATGTCGTTGGTGCTTCGCGTGATGAGGGAGGCGGTGGAGAACCGGTTGATCTCAGCCGCTGAAAAGGACAGCACGCGGCTGAACACCCGCTTGCGCAGGTCCCGGCCAATGCGGGCGGAAGCGCGGGCGGACACCAGGTTGACGCTGAGCGCCGCCGCGCCAAGCAGCGCCGTGATGCCCAGCATTTTAAGCCCCTGGCTCCAGAGGTAGCGGTTGCGCACGGCGTTCAGGTCAATGCCCTGTGCGGCATAATCCTGCCGCACAAAGGCAATGGCCAGCTGCCGCTCCACCTGGGCGCTCAGGCCGCCCCGGGCCGCCAGCATGGCGCTGGCCTGGTTGATAAGGGCGTCTTTGTTCAGCACTCCTGCGCGCAGCGCGTTCAGGGCGATCGCCGCTTCTTTAGGCGCCTTGTCGGAGGAGAGCGCTGCCAGCATGGCCATGGGCAGGGTCATCGCATGCTCCAGCGCCTCCCGGTCGGCATCGCTCAGATCCGGCCGCAGGGCATACCCGTCGCCTGCGGGCTGATAGGCGGATTCAAACAGCGCCTGCTGCTCCTGATCAAGCAATATCCGCAAATCCTCCGCCGCCCGGCGGGAAAGGGTATCCGCCACCGGGGAGGCGACGCCGCCCTGCTGCACGCCCACATTCACCAGGGAGGAGGTGTAGGCCGGCAGCGCCAGCGCGCAGCTGGCCTGAACGATGAGCAGCAGCGCAACGATCAGCATGCTGCGCCATTCAGGCTTCAAAAAGCCAAATATCTTCAACGCGTATGTCCTTCTTTTTTGGTCAATGTTTCACGTGGAACAATTTGTCTTAAAGGGCTTCCTCCGGCTCCGCATCCCTGCTTTCACGGGTTTTGAGGGTGATCTGCACCGCCTCAATGCGGGTGTTGCCGGAGCGGAGCACCTTCAGGATAAAGCGCTCGGTTTCCACGGTGGGGGTCTCGCCGGGCTTGGGGATATAGCCCAGGTGCTCAATGATGTAGCCGGCGATGGTGTCCGCCTCTTGGGAGGTGATGTCCAGGTCAAAGGCCCGGTTCAGATCAGCCAGGGGGAGGGAGCCCATCAGCACCGCTTCTCGCTCATTGATCATGGTGAGGGGGCTGGCGTCATCGTCGTCATATTCGTCCCGGATATCCCCCACGATCTCCTCAATCAGGTCCTCCATGGTGACGATGCCGGCCACGCCGCCAAACTCGTCCACCAACACCGCCATGTGCTGCTTGGTCTGCTGGAATTTGACAAGCAGCTCATCGGTGTACAGGGTGTCCGGCACAAAAAGGGCGGGGCGGGCGATGTCCCGCAGCAGCACGGTGCCCTCATTTAAGGCCTGGAGGTTCAGCAGCACATCCTTCACGTGGATGACGCCGATGACGCGGTCCTTCTCCCCCTCATACAGGGGGATGCGGGAGTGCAGCTGGGTGAGCAGCAGCTCCATGTTTTTTTCCTGGGGATCCTCCGCGTCCAGCATGTTGGTGTCCACCCGGGGCACCATGATCTCCCGCACCAGGCGGCTGTCCAGGGACAGAACCCCCCGCATCATGTTGAACTCGTCCATGTCGATGGCGCCGTCATTGCGGCTGGAGTTGAGCAGGGCTTTCATCTCCTGCCGGGTGAGCTTTTCCTCTTTTTTGCTGAAATCAATGGGGGTGATTTTTTTGAGCAGGCCCGTGGACGCGTTGAGCAGCCAGATGAAGGGCCGGAAGGCCGTGCGCAGGCCCAGGATGGCCCCGGCGCTCATCATCGCGTAGGCCTCGGGCACCTGGATGGCCAGCTGCTTGGGATAGAGCTCGCCCAGCACCAGCGACACATAGGCCACTAAGAAGGTGACGATGATGGTGGCCACGGTTTCAGCCCCGGGGATGCCGCCCAGCACCGGCGCCAGCAGCCCCACAAAGGACTGGGAGGCCGAGGCGGAATTGAAAAAGCCCGCCAGGGTGATGCCCACCTGGATCGCGGACAGGAAAGAGTCCGAATCCGAAAGCAGTTTTTGCACCTTGCGCGCCCGCTTGTTCCCCTGGTCGGCCAGGTCCTTTATTTTCGCGGGGTTGAGGGAAACGAAAGCCATCTCCGCGCCCGCCAGGAACGCATTGACAACCGTCAGGATCAGAATCAGAAGAACGGAACTGAAAATCGATGATCGGCCAGGGTCATCCATGCCGGAAACCACACTCCTTCGGTGTTTGATAGGAGGATTATACAATCTGCTGAGCATGATTGCAAATAAGGGGGATAAATGCTACTGATATATTTCTCAAGTTCATTGCTTTTTTGTTTGCAAGCATCAAAGTATGTTAGAATCATTTTAGTATATTTTAGTATGATGAAGAGAGGATTTCAAAAACGATGAGAGTTGAAGGTGTTAAATTTTGTCAGATTCCCATAGATTTTGAAAAATTAGAATATGCAACGACAGAAGGGCTTTTCATTAAGGAAGCAGTAACTATATCAAATGAAGTTTTTAAAAACATTTTTATATTGCTAAGTGTTAGAGAGAAACCATGTTTACTAACTTTGGAAGAAGCGATTATTTATGGCTTATTTCTTCGTGCAAACAAATTATTTTGTTCCTTTATAAGATTAACAAATGAGGATGACAGTATTGGAGCGATATTTTTATGTAGAGGGATAACGGATAGCCTTATTGATATGATGTATCTAATTAAAAAAGATTCGAAAGAATTGTATGATAGCTTTGTTCAGCTTCCTTTCTATGATGTAAGAGATCAACTTGAAAAAATAAAGAAAAATCAAGAAACTAATGAACCACAACCAATTGAAAACCGAATGGGAAAAAGCATATTGGATATGATAAAAAAATCCGGCAAGAATTTCAACATATTGAATGATTTATCGTCTAAAAAAGATAATAAATGGTTCAAAATTGGGATTAAAGAAAAATTCAAGGAACTGGGCTATGATGAAAAAATGCACTTATTTATGCAAACTAATGTCAATAATGTTATCCATAGTAACTGGGATGTAATATTGAAAAACCATCTGGAATACAGAGCGGATAATGCATATGAACCAAAACTCAAAGATGTTGCGGTTCGCCCTCAAATGATTCTTTTTATTAACCGTTTTTTGTGTGAATCTGCATTGAAATTTATTCAATGGGCATTTGTAAACGAAGAAGTACAGGAATATCTTAGTAGAGTGTTTTATGAAAGCCTTGAAAAAATAATTAAAATTGATTCAATGCATGAAGACTTTCTCATTGGAAAACAAAAACAATAAAAACTAGGGCTTTGATATAATATTTTAACTCTAAATCATCATTTTTCTTCAACTCTAGATTTAGACATTTACAGTTCTTTAAGTGTTATGAAAGCTGCACCACCCGCACCCGATAACGCCCGGTGACGGGGTCTTTATCCTCATAATCGCAAAAGGCCACCCGCTTGCCGTCTGACAGGAAAGCCATGGCCCGGGTGACGCCGGGGGCGCGGGGAAAGAGGGCGGACAGCCTGCGCTTGACCTCGAAAAATCGGGGATCACGGGCTTTGAGGCAAGGCGGCAGCACGCTGGAGGGCACTGAAGAAAGGCGATCAAGCAGCATTAGATCCCGCAGGATGGCGGCGTGCTCCGGCAAAAGGGCGCTGAGGGTGTCCAGGATGATGGCGGTGAGCGCGTCCAGGGACAGGGCCTTGCCGTTTTCTTCCTCCGCCTGCGTGATGGCTTCCCCCAGGCGGAAAAACACCTGGAAGGGCGAAAGCTCCAGGCGGTGGGTGAGATATTTAAGGATGCGGTGAAAGCGGCCGCTGTTGTGCAGTTTGTCCAACGCCCGCTCCGCGGTGTGCAAGGCGCTCAGATCGTCTTCACCCATCCAGGGGGTGCTGGTGACGGTATAGGGAGGGTGCGGGTCAAAGGTGCAGGGATAGTTTTCCGGCTCCTCCCGCATGGCGCTGCCGGGGATGAGCTTGAGAAAGCCCAGCTGCAGGGCCTGGGGACCCAGCCGGTAGGCCGCGTCAAAGCTTTGGATGAAGGCGGGCAGGTTTTCCCCGGTGAGGCCGGCGATCAGATCCAGGTGCACATGGGCCTTGCCGCACTGGAGGAGCTGCCGCACATTGGCCCGGAGCTTTTTCATGTCGGTTTTCCGGCGCACCCGGGCAAGCGTGGCCTCATTCATGGACTGGAGGCCGATTTCAAACTGAAACAGCCCCTTGGGGGCGGCCGCGATGATCTCAAGCGTGGAGGCGGCCAGGATGTCGCCCGCGATTTCAAAATGAAAGGTGATGCCGGGGGGAAAGCTGCCGGCCTTTTCCGTCAGACGGCTCAGGATGGCGTCCGCCCGCCCGCGGTTTACATTGAAGGTGCGGTCAACAAACTTGATGGTTTGAGCGCCCGAAGCGGCCAGCGCCGCCAATTCCTCATACACCCGCTCCAGAGGCGCGAAGCGGGGGCGGCCCTCCTCCCGCCCGGACAGGCAAAAGGCGCAGCTGAAAGGGCAGCCCCGGCTGGTTTCAATGTAGGCGATGCGGCCACTTAGCTGGGCGAAATATTCCGGGCAGTAGGGGGAGGGCGGCATGGTCGGGTGGGTGAAGGCGGGGCTTAGGTGATATCCCGCCGCTGTGCGGAAGCACAGCCCCGGCACCTCTGACAGCTCACCCCGGCCTGAAAGGGCATCCAATAGCCTGGCCAGGGGCAGCTCCCCTTCCCCCGCGATCAGGTAATCAGCCTGGGGGCAGGCGGTCAGCACCTCCCGGGCGCAGTGGCTGACCTCTGGCCCCCCCAGAACGGTCAGGCATGTGGGCAGGGCGGTTTTTATCAGGGGAATCAGGGCTTTTATCGCCTGGATGTTCCAGATATAGCAGCACAGCCCCAGCACATCAGGGGCGGTTTCAATCACGCGCCGGGCCACAGCGGTCAACGGCTCATTCACCGTGCCCTCCACCACCCGGATGGCATACTCCCCTTGCCCATAGGCCACAATGCCCGCCCGCAGGCACCAGGGGGCCAGGGAGGAATGGACATACTGGGAGTTGAGCGCCGAAAGCGTCACCTTCATCACGCCGACTCCTCCCTTCTGTTTTGAATATACTATATGACGAAGGTGTGTTTCGTCTATACCGGTGATCGGGCATCAGCCGGGAGGAATGCTGACAGTATGAAGGCCGCCTTCGGGCGGCCTCCATGCACATATCTTTTTTATTGTTTCAATGATTTCAACAGTTCTTTCAGGAAGCCGTATACCCGCCCCAGGGAGGCCAGATCGGCGTGTTCCCGGGGGGTGTGAACCTCATGGAGGTCAGGGCCGAAGGACAGCATCTGCACATCCGGGTATTTGGCCTTCAGCACCCCACATTCAAGCCCGCCATGGACGGCGCTCACCTGAGGCGCTTTGCCAAACTGGGCCTGCCACACCCTGACGGCGGTATCCCGCAGCGGGCTTTCCTTTTCAAACGCCCAGCCGGGGTAAGCGCCGGACACGGAGACCTCAGCCCCCGCTTCCCGGGCCAGCTGACGTATTTTTTCGTCCATTTCCGCCATTTTTGCGGGCGCGCTGGAGCGCAGGGAAGAGATGAGGGTGATTGTCTTTTCATCATTTTCTATCACCCCCAGGTTGGAGGAGCTTTCCACCAGACCAGGCAAATCCGCCGACCAGCTGTTGACCCCGTTAGGAAGAAGCGTGATGAAACTTAGCAGCTTGCGGGAAAAAGCATGGGACAGCGGGCGGCGGGGAGCGGCTTCCACTATCGTCAGCTTTGCCTGAGGCTCAGCCTTTTGCCAGCGGAAGAGCTGCTCTGTCAGGTCTTCTTGAAGCCGTCCGGCGCTGTCTGCTGTGACCCAGGCCACCGCCTGACGGCTGATGGCGTTGAACTTGCCCGGGGCCTCATAGCCCGCCAGATGGGCATTATGGTCTTTCAGCCACTTTGCCAGCTCCTTGGCGGCGTTTAGCCGCCCCTTATCAATCTCAACCCCTGAATGGCCGCCCCGGAAATCCGCAAGCCTTACCTCCACACAGGGAACTTCTACCGTTTCCAACTCCTTTTGCATCGTAAAGGCCATTGTCTGGCCGCCGGCACAGCTGGTGAGGAAAACGCCCTCGGTTTCCCCGTCCAGGTTGATCAGCTGCTTGCCTTTCAGCTTCCCCGGGGCCAGGGCATGGGCGCCGATCAGCCCCAGCTCCTCCCCGGTGGTGATCAGCACCTCAAGGGACGGAAGCGTCGGGTCGTCCTCCTCAAGAAGGGCCAGCCCCATGGCCACCGCCAGGCCGTTGTCCGCTCCCAGGGTGGTGCCAGTGGCGTAGAGCATGCCGTCCTTTTCCGCCAGCCGCAGCGGGTCTTTCGCGAAATCATGGGGGCTGTCCGCCTCTTTCTCACCCACCATGTCCATATGCCCCTGGAGGATGACGGGGCTCCCCTGCCCTTTTCTGATGATGACGTTATAGGCCTCATCCTGCTCCGCTTTTAGGCCCATGCTTTCCGCGGTTTTCACCAGATAGTCGCTCAGGCGCTTTTCATCGCCTGATACATGGGGAATTTGGGATATTTCCCGGAACCATTTCAACACGCGATCCATGCTAACGTTATTATCTCCTTGCGGTAAACTAAGTCTTATCTGGCGCCCTTGTCATAGGGCACACCGCTGGCCCGGGGAGCTTGGGAGCGCCTGGAGGTGAAGGCCAGCACCACCATGGTGGCGATGAAGGGGATCATCTTGTAGATGTCGCTGGGGATGCCCAGGTCTTTAAGAAAAGGGATGCCCGAATAGGAGGAGGCGATGGTCTTCATCAGGCCGAAGAAAAAGGCGGCGATGAAGATGCGCAGGGGCTTCCACTGGCCAAAGATCAGCACCGCCAGGGCCAGGAAACCATAGCCCGACACCGTGGCGTTAAAGTTGGTGGAGGTGGGAATCACATACACCAGGCCCCCCAGTCCCGCCAGGGCGCCTGAGATGAGAACGCCTGCGTAGCGCATTTTGTACACATTGATGCCCACCGAGTCCGCCGCCTGGGGATGTTCGCCGCAGGCCCTAAGGCGCAGCCCGAAGCGCGTCTTATACAGCACAAAGGCGCTGACGCCAAGGATGGCCAGCCCCAGGTAGGTGGTGATGTAGCTGTTTTGGAACAGCAGCGGCCCCAGAACTGGAATATCCCCCAATACCGGCACTTTTTCAATGCGGAAGCTGTTGATGAACTGCACCTGCTGCACACCATTGGGCAGCGTTGTGCGGGCCAGGTAGATGGCGGTGGCGGGCGCTATCATGTTAAGCGCTGTGCCGGAGATGGTCTGGTCGCTGCGCAGCGTGATGGCCGCGTAGGCGTGCAACAGGGAAAACAGCAGGCCGGAACCGGCCGCGATCACAATGGCGATCAGCAAAAGCCCCTGCCCGCTTAATTTGTCCTGGGTCTGGTTGATAAAATAGATGCTGAAAAAAGCGCCCGTCACCATGATGCCCTCAAGGGCGATGTTCACCACGCCTGAGCGCTCCGAAAACATCCCGCCCAGCGCCACAATCAGCAGCGGGATGGAGAAGAACATCATTTGCTGGACAATAAAATAGATGATATCCATGCTATTCCTTCGCCTCCTCTTGCATGGGGGCCACTTTGATGCGCGCTGCGCGGCGGCGGCTGCGCCCGGCCAGGAAATCCCTGACCAGCAGTGAAAAAGCGCTGAAATATATAATAAGACCGATGATAACATCGATGATCTCCTTCATATAGCGCAGGGACTGCAAGTGCCGCCCGCCTTCGGTGATGTAGGCCACAAACAGCCCGGTGAAGATGATGCCGATGGGGTTTGACTGCCCCAGCAGCGCCACGGCGATGCCGTTGAAGCCCTGGGCGGCCAGCACCTCCTCCACATGCATGTGCATGCCGCTGGACGGCGCCAGGTACATGAGCGCCCCCGCCACCCCGGCCAGGCCCCCGGCAATGGCCATGGCGGAGACGATGGCCCGGTTTTCGCTGATGCCGGCATAGCGGCTGGCGTGGCGGTTATATCCGCAGGCTTTGAGCTCATATCCAAAGGTGGTGCGGGTGAGCAGAATATAAATCAGGATGGCAAAGCCCACCGCGATGTAAAACCCGGCGTTCACGCTGGAAACATCCTTAAACCGGCCCTTCATGATGTAGAACAGCTGATCCAGCCCGCCTTTGGGGATGATGGCGCTGGCCGCTACATCCATGCTCTGATTTTTCAGGGAGTCATAAAGATGGCTGTTTTTGATGCTGAAGTTGATCAGGTACATGCCGATATAGTTGAGCATGATGGAGGTGATCACCTCGTTCACATTTAAAAAGGCCTTGAACAGCCCCACGATGGTGCCCCACGCCATGCCGGCCAGCATACCCATGATGAGCGCCACAATCCAGTGCAGATACCCCGGCAGGAAGGTCCAGGTAACGCCCACATAGACGGACACAAATCCGCCCATCATCAGCTGCCCTGCGGCGCCGATGTTGAACATCCCGGTTTTAAAGGCGAAGCCCACCGAAAGGCCGGTCATGATGATGGGGGTGGCAAAATACAGCACCTGCCCCATGCCTTTAAGCCCGTTGTTCCAGCCGCCCTGAAGGATGGTGATTAGCCCCTTAAAGGCGTTTTGAGGATTTGAAATCAGCAGGATGACAAACCCGGCAACCAGCCCCGCCACAATGGCCAGGATGGAGGCGGAGGCACTGGACAGGCTTTTTTTAATCCGGTTCATCAGCTGGCCTCCTTTTTGCTGCCGGCCATGTACAACCCCAGCTCCTGGGCGCTGATGTCCCTGCCCTGGAGGTTGGCCACGATCCGGCCTTCATATATCACCAATATCCGGTCTGCCAGCTGGAACACCTCATCCAGCTCCAGGGAGATGAGGAGGATGGCCTTCCCCTCATCCCGTTCCCTGACCAGCTGCTCATGAATGTAGATCATGGCGCCCACATCAAGCCCGCGGGTGGGCTGCACCGCCAGCAGGAGGTCCGGGTCGGTGTTGATTTCCCGGGCGATGATGGCCTTTTGCTGGTTGCCGCCGGACATGCTCCGGGCGATAGTGGCGGCCCCCTGCCCGGAGCGGATGTCAAAGTCCTTGATGAGCCTGTTCGCCTGGCGTGCCACCTCGGGGAAGTTGATAAAGCCGCGATGCTGCATGGGCGGCACAAAATAGTTTTTCAGCGCCAGGTTTTGCCCCAGGTCAAAATCCAGCACCATGCCATACTTGTGCCGGTCTTCAGGGATATGGGATATGCCGTCTGTGTTGCGCTCCCGGATGCGGCTGTGGGTGATGTCCTGGCCCTTGAGGATGATTTGCCCGCTTTTGGCAGGCATCAGGCCCGAGAGGGCGTAGATCAGCTCGCTTTGGCCGTTGCCATCAATGCCGGCCACACAGACAATCTCCCCCCGCCGCACCTGGAAGGAGACATCGTTTACTGCCAGCTTCCCGTGGTGTCCGGCGACGCTCAGGTTCTTCACCTCAAGCACGGTTTCCCCGGGGGTGGCAGGCGCTTTGTCGATGCTGAAGTTCACCTTGTGGCCCACCATCATCTCAGCCATCGTTTCAACATCGGTATCCGCCACCTCCACCGTGCCCACCAGGGCGCCCTTTCTCAGCACCGTGCAGCGGTCCGCCGCGGCTTTGATCTCCATCAGCTTATGGGTGATGAACAGGATGCTTTTCCCCTCATCCGCCAGGCCTTTCATGATGCGCATCAGCTCATCAATCTCCTGGGGGGTGAGGACGGCGGTGGGCTCGTCAAAGATGAGGATTTCATTTTCCCGGTAGAGCATTTTCAGGATTTCCACCCTTTGCTGCATGCCCACCGAAATATCCTCAATCAGGGCATCCGGGTCAATCGCCAGGCCATATTGCTGGGATAGCTTCATCACTTTTTCCCGGGCCTTGTCCATTTTCAGCACCCCTTTGTGGGTGCTTTCCACGCCCAGGATGATGTTTTCAAGGACGGTGAAGTTCTGAACCAGCATAAAGTGCTGATGCACCATGCCGATTCCCAGGCGGTTGGCGTCGTTGGGATCCCTGATCTCCACCTTCTGCCCGTTTTTGTAAATCTCCCCGTCATCCTGCCGATAGAGGCCAAAAAGAATGCTCATCAGCGTGCTTTTGCCGGCACCGTTTTCACCAAGCAAAGCGTGGATCTCCCCCCGTTTCAGCTGGAGGGTGATGCGGTCGTTGGCCCTGATGCCCGGAAAATCCTTGGTGATGTCCCGCATCTCAATGATGTATTCGTTCATCCTGCTGTTCCTTTTCCAACCCGGCTATGTGATAAAAAACTCTCCGGCGGCCAAAGCAAGGCGCCCCGGAACCGCTTTTCAGTCAAACTTTCCTTATTTTAACGAAAAAGGGCTCTAAAATGCAAGCCCTCGGTTGTTTTACTTACATGAGGCATGGGAAGGGGGCTTTTTCGAGCCCCCTTCCTGTTAAGCATGGTCTTATTGGATTTCAGTCACGGCAACCAATTCCAGAGGAATCTCGGTCACGGCTTTTACATCGCTGTCCTTGAGCAGCTTGACTTCGCCCGCCACCAGCTTGGCAAAGATGGCGTCATAATCTGCCTGAGAGAAGGTGTTGAAGCGGGAGTTTGCCATGGGCAGCTCAACGCCATCCGTTGCGGCGTCCATCACCAGCGCCTGGCCGGCGGGGAAGTTGTTGTTATAGAAGTCGGTCAGCACGGACACCACGGAGGCTGCCAGCCCCTTGGCGGCAGAGGTGATGACGGTTTCGCTTTGGCTGGACTGGTCAACGTCAACGCCGATGACCTTGCCGCCCGCGGCTTCAGCCGCCGCCATGACGGAGTCGCCCACAGCGCCGCCGCAGGCAAAGATCACTTCAATGCCGTCCGCATACCAGGAGGCGGCTAGGGCCTGGGCCTCGGGGGTGGCGGCAAAACCACCGGTGTAGTGATAGTTGAGCTTCAGGTCTTTAATTCCCATCTCTTTGGCGGCATATTCCATGCCCTGGGCAAAACCATAGCCAAAGCGCACCACGGCGGGCACCGCCATGCCGCCCATGAAGCCCGCCTTGGTGTAGCCGTCCTTCACCGCGGCGTAGCCGGCCAGGAAACCGGCCTGCTCCTCGGCGTAGACGATGCCAACGGCGTTGGCTTCCGTGCGGTATTCGGGGCCGTTAGCCTTGCTCCAGTCGCCATCGTTGGGGTTGCCGTCGATGAGGATGAAGTGTACCTCTGGGTACATGTCCTGAGCCATGAAAATAGGAGCTTCAAACAGGAAGCCGGGGGTGACGATCACATCAGCGCCGTCATTGACCGCCTGCTCGATCATGTCCAGGTAAATCTCTGTAGACTGGGAGGTGGGCTGATAATAGTGATAGGTTTTGTTGTTGGCCTGGGCATATTCCACAATGCCTTCCCAGGTGCCTTGGTTAAAGGATTTGTCGTCGATGGTGCCGATGTCGGTGATCATGGCGATGTCATAATCCTCCGCCAATGCGGCGAAGGGGAGCGCCAGAGCGAGGATCAGCGCGAGAGCCAGAAGTTTCTTCATATTGGTTCCTCCTTATATTGTGTTTAGAAACATTGTTTCTAAGCTTTCCTTTATTATACCCAAGCGGGAAAGGCTTTACAAGTTTCATGTCAAAAGGAAAATGTATACAATATGGAAACTTCGCCAAGGATGGTATAATGGTGATGCGTCATATCGGCGCCCATGGCCAGTGCGGGCAGGCGCTATGAGGAAAGATCAATGTGCGGTAGTAAAGCGATTTTAGGAGGTACCCATGCCCCTTGACGGTATCACCCTGGGTTTTCTGGCCCGGGAGCTGGAGGCAAAACTCATCGGCGCCCGGGTGGACAAGGCCTTCCAACCGGATAAGGATCTGGTCATCCTCAGCCTGCGCGCCGCGGGGGAAACGCTGCGCCTGCTGATTTCCGCCACCCCCGGCAGCGCCCGCATGCACCTGAGCGAAACCCGCTATGAAAACCCGGCGGAAGCCCCCATGTTTTGTATGCTCATGCGCAAGCATCTAATGGGCGGACGCGTTACAAGCATTAAACAGCTGGGGGGCGACCGGCTGATTGAGATCCGCGTGCAAAGCCGGGATGAGCTGGAGAGCGCCCGGGAGAAGATCCTCTATTTTGAAGCCATGGGCAAGCACAGCAACCTGAGCATGGTGGAGGATGGCCGGATCATTGATGTTCTGCGGCGTGTGAGCCCGGACATGAGCCGGGTGCGCCAGATGCTGCCTGGCCTGCCCTTTGAGATGCCCCCGGCCCAGGACAAATTGGATCCGGGTGCTATTGAAAAAAGCGTCCTGCTCAGGCGGCTGGAGGCCTTTCCCGGCCCACTGAGCCGGTTTTTAACGGAGCATATCACAGGCGTCTCCCGGCAGACAGCCCAGGAGCTGGCCCTGCGCCTGGCTGGGGTGTCGGAGGCGCTGGTGAGCGAGCTGGATAAACCGGCGCTGGCGGATAGAATGGCGGCCCTTTTCGCTGCCCTGCCTGATATGGCCTCCCCCCGTTTGCTGATGGATGGGGAGGGCAAGCCCGTGGACATCCTGCCTTTTGCCTTTTTGGCCTATCCCCAGGAGCTGCAACAGCCCACAGACAGCCTCTCTCAGGCGGTGGAGGCCCGCTTTGACACCCGGGACCGCTCCCAAAGGCTGACGCAGCGGGCGGCCAGCCTGAACAAAACCATCACCAATGCCCTCAACAAAACCCGGCGCAAGCTGGCCCTGATGGAGGAGGAGACCCCCACCTTTGAGCAGGCGGAGGAGCTGCGGATAAAAGGTGAGCTGATCACCGCCCACCTCCACGCCATCCCCAGGGGAGCCCAGGCGGCAATCCTTCCCAATTACTACACCGGGGAGGACATGGAGGTGACGCTTGACCCCACCCTTTCCCCTTCCGCCAATGCCCAGCGCTATTTCAAGCGCTATCAAAAGGCCCACACCGCCCGGAAACTGGCGGACACCCATCAGGGCAAGGCCCTGGCTGACATCGCCCTGCTGGAGGAAAGCCTGTATTTCCTGGAGCGGGCGGAGAGCAGCCAGGACATCAGCGACCTGCGCGCCCAGCTGGCGGAGCTGGGCTTTGTGCGCCGGGAAAGCGGCACGCCAAGCCGCAAAAAGAAAAAGGCGGACAGTCCCTTTCTGCGCTTCATTTCCTCAGACGGATTTCTGATTCAGGCCGGGCGCAACAGCGGACAAAATGAGCGCCTCCTGAAGGAAACCCGGGGGGAGGATATGTGGCTGCATGCCAAGGACATCCCCGGTTCCCATGTGGTGATATCCTCTGCCGGCCGGCAGATACCGCAGTCAACCCTGCTGGAAGCTGCCCAGATCGCCGCCTTTTACTCCCAGGCCCGGGGCAAGCCCGTTCAGGTGGACTACACCCTGCGCAAGCTGGTCAGAAAAATCCCCGGCGCGGGCCCCGGTCAGGTGCACTACAGCGGGGAAAAGGGCATAACAGCCCAGGCCACAGAGGAAGAAATCCAGGGATTTAAAAGAGGCTGACGGTGCGCCGCCAGCCCTAAAGATTAGCTTTGTCAGATTCTGGCTACGCCGCTGTCCCGGGCGGCTTTGGCCACGGCCTGGGCCACCGCGTCCTTAACCCGGGGGTCAAAGGGGGCGGGGATGATATAGTCTTCCGTAAGCTCTTCATCCTTGATGAGCTCCGCCAGCGCATAGGCGGCGGCCAACTTCATCTCATCGTTGATGTCCCTGGCGCGCACATCAAAAGCGCCCCGGAACACCCCTGGGAAAGCCAGGACATTGTTGATTTGATTGGGGAAGTCGCTGCGGCCCGTGGCAATCACCCGGGCGCCGCCGGCCTTGGCCTCATCCGGGAAAATCTCGGGGATGGGGTTGGCGCAGGCAAACACGATGGCGTCCTTGGCCATGGTTTCCACCATCTGGGTGGTGACCGTGCCGGGGGCAGACACGCCGATGAACACATCAGCGCCCTTCATGGCATCAGCCAGGCTGCCCTGCTGGCGTTTTTGGTTGGTGATTTTGGCCATTTCTTCCTTGACGGGGTTCATGCCCTCCGGGCGGCCATCATAGATGATGCCCCTGCGGTCGCACAGCAGCACATCCTTGAACCCGTCGGAGAACAGGAGCTTGGTGATGGCGATGGAGGCGGCGCCGGCGCCGTTGATGACCACCTTCACATCTTCCTTCTTTTTGCCCACCACCCGCAGCGCATTCACCAGCCCCGCCAGGGTGATGATGGCCGTGCCGTGCTGGTCATCATGGAAGATGGGGATATCGCATTTTTCTTTCAGCTTTTTCTCAATCTCAAAGCAGCGGGGGGCGGCGATGTCCTCCAGGTTGACCCCGCCGAAGGAGCCGGAGATTAGATAGATGGTGTCCACAATGGTATCCACATCCTGGGACTTGATGCACAGCGGGAAGGCGTCCACATCGCCAAAAGCCTTAAACAACACGCATTTGCCTTCCATCACGGGCATGCCGGCCTCAGGCCCGATGTCGCCCAGGCCCAGCACGGCGCTGCCGTCAGTGACAACCAGGCACATGTTCCAGCGACGGGTCAGCTCATAACTTTTGTTGATGTCCTTTTGAATCTCCAAACAAGGCTGGGCCACGCCCGGGGTATAGGCCAAAGACAGATCCTGCTTGTTTTTAACAGGTACCGAGGTAATGACCTCAATCTTGCCTTTCCATTCACCGTGCAGACGCAGGGACTCTTTTGCGTAATCCATAACAATACCTCTTTCATTATTTTATGTTGCCGAATCATACACTTTTTCTAACAAGACCATGGGTATGAAACAGTTATATCTTTCTAAGGAACTACGATTTTGGGCAGTGTAGAGCCGCCGTAGGGCATGGCGATAACCGTAGCGTCAGGACCCAGTTTTTCTATCGCTGCGTCATAGGCAGTTTGGACTTGATCAAACGGTTGAAGGAAAAGCCTGCGGACAAAATCCTGTTCCATTTCACTGACCAAATAGATGTCCGCCTTTTCCAGCACCATTGCGATAGCTGCCGCCTTGTGTCCGCCCAGTTGGAAATCGCGCTTGATGCGTTCGATCATACTCTCTGGCGTTGGCGATGTGGTCATCCACTCTTCAAAAACGCGCTCACCCAGCCCCTCCCGGCAGGAGCCTATCAATATGATGATACCGCCGTTCTTTACCGCATGCTTGGCGTTGTCCAACGCCTTTTGCGTCTGGTAGAGATTCAGATCTTTAGGTGCGCCGCCCTGAGAAACCAGCACGATGTCAGCTTGTTCCTCAATTTCCTTGCAATACAGGCTGTCCAGGAACGCACAGCCTGCCCGATGGGCCAGTTTAACATCGCCCGCTACTGCCTTGATAATTTGTTTATGCTCGTCCAGCACAACGTTTACAATAAAATCCACACCGCACAACACAGTGGCTTCTTCGATGTCCTGACGCAGCGGGTTGTCTTCCAAATTGCCCGCGCAGGCTTCCGGCATAACCATCAGGCTGTGGTTGCGCTGTATCGCCGCCCGGGTTGAAACGCCGGGCATGATGGCCTTGGCGCCGCCTGAATACCCGGCAAAATAGTGATACTCAATGTTGCCAAGGCAGATTCGTCGATCTGCCTGCGCCACTACGCGCACAATGTCAACCGGCGTTCCGTGGGCGGTCTTTCCAAGGTGCACGCAGTCGTTAGGATCGCCATCCACGCATGCAATTTCCGCTAAAGCGCGCGGACCCGAGAGTTTCTCCATTTCAGCACGGGTATGCGGTCTGTGGCTGCCCAGCGCAAATACCAGGGTGATGTCCTGCGGTTTTACGCCTGCCATATACAATTCGTCCAACAGCGCGGGCATGACGATGTGGGTTGGCATTGGCCGGGTAATATCGCTGGTGACAATAGCAATCTTTTCGCCTGGTTTTACAATATCCCGAAGCCTGGGCGTGCCGATCGGATGATTCAGCGCCCTGATGACCTCCGCCTCGCCGGTCATGCCAATTTCGACCGCATTAGGCGTCAACACGCCCAGCAGATTGCGCACGTCAACCTCTACCGCTTGAACCCCTTCTCCGATATCAAATTCCAGCCGCATGTTTGTCCTCCTTTGACTTGCTATCTTTACCACTTAAGGTGATCAAGCGGCGTCGCTTTGCTATGTCGGCCCGCCACATCCGAGCAATGCTGCAGGGCGAACCGACATGCAAAGAAGGCCGAAATTAGTGTTTACTGGATTAAGAACATGCTGATGGGTTCAATATAGGTTACAAGCATCAGCACCACAATGAGCACAATGATATAAGGAACTGTCGCTTTGGTGATCCGTTCAAAGCTTCGGTTGGTGATATTGCAGGCCACAAAGAGGCAGGCTCCCACCGGGGGAGTAATCATGCCGATGCCCATGTTCACGATGAAAATGATGCCCATGTGATAGGGGTCAACGCCTACTGAGGTCAAAATGGGCAGCAGGATCGGTGTTAGAAGGGCGATGGCAGCGGAGGACTGCATGAACATGCCCGCAATGAGCACGATGATGTTGAAGATGAAAAGCAGAACATATTTATTGCTGGTGAGGGACAGCAGGGAATCTGCCAAAATCTGCGGGATTTTTTCCCGGGTCAACACATAGGAGAAGGTTTGTACGGCGCCCATGATAATCATGATGACGGCTGCGGAGATGGCAGACTCAACGATAATGGCTGGGATTCTCTTGGGTTTCAGATCCTTGTAAATAAACAGGCCGGCAAACAGACCGTAGACAGCCGATATTGCCCCCGCTTCCGTGGGGGTGAAGATGCCGGAATAGATGCCACCCAGAATGATGAAGGGCATCAGCAACGCCCAGATGCTGTCCGCCAGGGTGAGAAAGAATTGCTTGATCGTAATTTTGGTTTTGATGACGGGTACGTTATTGCGCCTGGCATAGATGTAGGCGATGACCATCATGGACAACCCCATCAGGATACCCGGCCCCACACCGGTGAGGAAGAGCCTGCTGACGGAGGTACCGGCCAGCACGCTGAAGGTGACCATGGGAATGCTGGGGGGGATGACTTGGCCCACGGTGCCGGCAGCGGCGACTGTGGCGCCGGTGAAATCGTCTTCATAGCCGTTTTTCTTCATCTCTGGCACCATGGTGCCGCCGATGGCGGCGGTGGTGGCCGGACAGGAACCGGAAATGGCCGCAAAGATCATGGAAGAGCCGATCGCCACCTGGGCCAATCCTCCCCGGAAGCGGCTGAAGAAAAGGTTCACGAAGTTGATCAGGCGTTTTGAAATACCGCCATCGCTCATCAGATTGCCTGCCAGAATAAAAAATGGAATGGCCATGAGCGGGAAAGAATTAACGCCGTTGAACATGGTTTGCGCCACTACAATCAAGGGCACCTTCATGCCAAGCAAAATGGAGATGATGCCGGCGCCTCCCAAACTGATGCCCACCGGCACTCCGATAAACATCAACACGAAAAAGCTGATGAAAAGAATTGCAATAATGCTCATATGTTGTCCACCTCCTCAGGTTTTACCTCTGGTATTTTCCCCTCTTTGGACAATGAGGTAATCGCCAGCAGCAAATACCAAATTGCCATAAACAAAGCGCCCAGAAGCATGCCGAAATAGACAAAAGCAACTGGCATTTCAAGCGCTGGGGAGGTTTGTTTCATCAGCCTTGGCCAGAATTGTATTGTGGCAACCACGATGATGATAAAGAAAACAGAACATATAAGGAAGCTCAAAAACCTAAGAATCCTGCCGCCCAGAGGGGGGAGGGCATTTTGCAGCGCTGATACGCCGATATGCTTGTTTTGTCTGGCTCCCAGATAACCGGCCAGGAAAGTCATCCAGATAAACAGATACCTGGCCAACTCTTCGGACCAGGCCAGAGGTGCGTTAAACACATTGCGAAGAATGACCTGGACGGTGATCAGCAGTGTCATGCCGCCCAGAGAAAACGTTGTCAGCCATATAAACACCACATCGAACTTTGCAACGATCGCCTTGAGTTTTTCCAATTGGTACAACCACCTTTCCTTGACATCGCCTTGCTGATGAAGGTTCCGGCGGGAAAAATTAGCTTTTTCCCGCCGGAACAAGGGCGTTACTGGGCTGCGATTTCTTTTTGAATCATGTCGATCAGTTCGCCAAACTGGGGCTGGAAGAACTCATACACCGGCTTGCATGCTTCGCGGAATGCGGACATATCCTCCACGATAAAGAGCTCCGCACCGGATTCTTTGATGTAATTCAGGTTCTCATCGTCAAACTTCAGGGAAACCTCCCGCTGGTAGTCTCCCGCTTCTTTAGCCGCTTTCAACAAGGCGGCCTGCTCCTCCGCGGAGAAGGATTCAAAAGCATCCAAATTCATCACCACAGGTTCCGCGGTGTAGATATGTTTGGTGATGGTGTAATAGGGAGCCACTTCCGGATATTTGTTTCGGATGTTGTTGGCGTCAGGATTTTCCTGGGCATCTACAATGCCAAGCTGCAGGGAGGAGAAAACTTCTGCCACAGCCATGGCGGTTGGCACGGCGCCCAGGGTTTCAAAGGTCTTCAGAAAAACGGTGCTCTCAGGCGTACGGATCTTGAGGCCTTCCAGATCAGAGGGTTGCTTCACAAAGCCCTTGCGGCTGGTGATGTTTCTGAAGCCGTTATCCCACCAGGCAAGGATTTTGAGCCCCGCATTGGCGGCTTTTTCATCCAGCAATTGTCCCACGGGGCCATCCAGAACCGCAAAGGCCTGCTGCTTGGTTTCAAACAGGAAGGGCAAATCCAGCACGCCCACTTCCGGGACAAAGTTGGACAGGGCCATGGTAGATTCCACCGCGATGTCCAGCGTATAGGTTTGTACCATTTCAACAGCCTTGGCGCCGGATGCGATCTGGGAGGCGGGGAACACATCGATCTCAATGGAGCCGCCCGTGTATTCCTTGATCAGCTCAGCAAACTTTTCAGCGCCGAAGTGATAGGGGTGATCCGTTGCTCCCACATGGTTTAGGGCCAGCTTGGCGGCACTTGCACCGGATACCATAAAGGTAAGGGAGAGAAGCAGGACCAGGAAGATAACAAGAAACTTTCTTTTCATGGGGTAACCTCCAAATTTTATTTTTTATTTAATAAATCTAACCTTTTCAGATATGTTTTCAATCTGTTCTTCTTTAATCTTGTTGAACTTGACTTTGTTTTCCTCAAACAGGTTGCCGCCGTGCGTATCAATGGAGACGATCAGAGGGCCGAATTCCTGAACCCGGCAGTACCAGAGCGTTTCCGGCATACCTAAGTCCATCCATTCCGCCTTCTCGATTTCTTCCACCTGAGTGGCGGCCAGCACTGCGCAGCCCGCAGGGAACACGCAGTGGATGGCTTTGTGTTCCTGGCAGGCTTCCACCGTGTCGTTTCCCATGCCGCCTTTTCCAACGATTACTTTAACGCCGGTTTGCTTGATAAAATCCTTTTCGAATTTTTCCATCCGCATGCTGGTGGTAGGCCCGATGGAGATCATTTCATATTTCCCATCATCCCTTTTTTTGACAATAGGCCCGGCATGAAAAATGGCCCCGCTACCCACATCAATGGGAAGCTCACGGCCATATTCAATTAACCTGCGGTGCGCCACATCCCTGCAGGTGGTGATATGCCCGTTCAGATAGACGACATCACCAATCCGGATGCTTTCTAGGTCAGCGTCTGTCAGGGGAGTTGTCAGAATCTTCTTCATAGTTCCACCTCCGAATGCGAGCTGATGGTGTAGCTGAGATCCGGGTGGAACACGATGTTTCCGCGCCGGTGAGACCAACAGCCGGTATTGACCGCTACGCCGATGGTTGAGGGGTGCCTGGCGGCGTTTTCAATATGCACCCCCAGGACGGAGTTCTTTCCGGAGAGCCCCTGAGGGCCAAGACCAATGGCATTGATTCCCTTTTCCAGCTCTTCTTCCATGGCTGCAGCCCTTGGGTTGGGATTTTTTGTGTTCAGCGGGCGCATCAGAGCGCGCTTTGATAATATCGCTGCCGTATCAATCGAGGTGGCAATCCCCACGCCCACCAACAGCGGCGGGCAAGCGTTCAGCCCATAGGAGGTCATCTGATCCAGCACAAACTGGGTGACGCCTTCATATCCGGCGCCGGGCATCAGCACCATGGCCCTGCCGGGCAAAGTGCAGCCGCCGCCCGCCATGTAGATGTCCAGATTCAGCTCATCGCTGTTGGGCACCAACTGCCAGTCGATGCTGGGCGCGCGGAAACCTGTGTTGGTGCCGGTATTAACTTCATCAAAGGTTTCCACGGCATTGTGCCTCAGGGGGGCGTTCCGGGTCGCATCCAGCACGGCCTGTTCAAAGATTTCAGGCAAGGCGTCAATCAGGGGGAATCGGGAGCCTACCCTGGCGAAATACTGAATCACGCCTGTGTCCTGACAGGAGGGACGTTTCAGTTCTTTTGCTAATTCCTGGTTCTTGAACATGGTTTCATAGACAAGTTTGGCATGGGGAGAGGTTTCCTGCTCTGCCAGTTCTTTAAGCTTTTTGTTCACATCGTCAGGCAACACACGGCCCAGATAGGCGATGAACCTGGCAATAGTATCGGTCATCTTCTGGATTTGATCTGTAGCGTTCATTTTAACCACCCTCGTTTCATCTCATCTGTTTGCCGGGGAACACATATGTGCCAGGGGAAAAGCCTCCTTTCCAGTTTATTTGTTGGTTTGAATGTGCATAATGTCTTTTACGCTGTCCAGGACAGGCTGCTTGCATTCATCCAGCCGGGACGCGTAATAAGCTTTGTTTTCGAGGAAGAGATTGGCGCCGGTGGTGTCGATGGTCACAACCAAGGGGCCAAACTCTTTCACCTTCATTTCCCATAAAGCTTCCGGCATGCCCAGCTCACGCCAGTACACTTGGGTGATACTTTCCACACAGGCTGCTGCGATGACAGCGCATCCTCCAGGGAACATGCAGTGAATAGCGCCATATTCTTTACAGGCTTGGGATGTTTTTTCGCCCATGCCACCCTTGCCTATCATCAGGCGCAACCCGGTTTGCTGGATGAAATCCCCGGCGTAGGCTTCCATGCGGATGGATGAGGTGGGGCCAATGGCAACCATGGTATTCTTCCCGGGCTCTTCTTTAATAATGGGTCCGGCATGCATGATAGCCATTTCTTTGAAATCAAAGGGACAAGTCATGTGCTCCGTTACAACACGCAAATGCACATCGTCTCGTCCGGTGACAAGCACTCCTGTCAGATAGATAATGTCACCTGTACGAAGGTTTTTGATGCTTTCATAGCTAATTGGAGTGGTGATGACTTTTTTCATGTGATAGCCTCCCGGTGCGACAGCACCTCAAAGCTTAAATCAGGGTGGAAGCGCACCAGGCTGCGGCGATGGGCGTAACAAGCTACACTAACCGCCACCGCAATGGTAGCCGTGTGTCTGCCGGAAGACTCAACGTGCACAGCCATGACGGAGTGTTCCCCGCGCAGCCCTTGAGCGCCGATGCCCAGGCAATTGAGCGCTTTGGTCAGATCGCGTTCAAACTGCGCGCCCTTTGGATGAGGGTGGTGGGCACCCAAAGGCCTGAGATAGGCTTTTTTGGAAAGAACAGCGGCGTTTTCAATGTTATGCCCCAAGCCAACCCCTACAACAAGCGGTGGGCAGGCATTAATACCCAGGTCAGCGACTGCATCAAACACATTGTCAACGATTGCCTTATATCCATCTGAGGGCTTATACATTTTGGAGCGTCCCGGCAGACAACAGCCGCCGCCGGCAAAATAGGTGATAATCTCCAGTTCATCGCTTCCGGGAATCAAATCCCAATGCACCCAGGGAATTCTTTCGCCGGTATCGTCTCCCGTGTTTCGCTCCTCAAAATAATTGATGGTGTTCTGTCTAAGTGGGATTTGGGCGCTGGCCTGTTTGACAGCAATATTCAGAGCCTCTTCCACCATGCCCAGGTGAGGGAATTCCGTTCCGGCAGAGATGTAGAAGTGAAGGATGCCCGTATCCTGGCAACAAGGACGTTTCAGCTCCTTTGCTTTTTCCAGGTTGCTAAAATATGCGCCATAAATCACGCGCTGCATGTCAGATTTTTCAGCCGCCTGCAATTCCCGCAGTTTGTCACATACATCATCCGGCAAGATGCGGCAGGTGAAATCCATTACCTGCACCATCGCGTCAATAAACCGTTTCTTGGCTTGTATGTCAGCCATGTTGGCATCACCTCCAATTATTACCTATAGAAACAAACAGAAGTGCGCTACACACAAATATTACTTGGTCTCATGCGCGGTGTGAAACAGAAACCTTGGTGCTATTACACGGTCAACATGCATTTATGCATATTGCTGCTACAACTGTTATCAGGATAGCACTTTTTTGCGCGCATTGCAAGAAATTCTTATGGGTTTTCCTGGGCAATCTGACAAGCTAAAATGCGAAAAAAATGCGGGGGAATTTAAAAATTCTTGCGTACCCCTTGACGGCAATTACATTCCGTGATAACCTTTCCCTTGCCGTATCAACGGTTATGCCCTCCGCTGGGCTGCCCCGTGACCCATTAGCTCAGTCGGCAGAGCACTTGACTTTTAATCAAGGTGTCCCGCGTTCGAGTCGCGGATGGGTCACCATTTGCCCAGCAGGATCTGGCGCGCGGGCGTGGCGGAACTGGCAGACGCGCCAGACTTAGGATCTGGTGCCTAACGGCATAAGAGTTCAAATCTCTTCGTCCGCACCATCCTTTTAGCCCTGGCTTCCTGGCCCTTATGCGGTAGTAGCTCAGTTGGTAGAGCGCAACCTTGCCAAGGTTGAGGTCGCGAGTCCGAGTCTCGTCTACCGCTCCATGTTGCAGTTTACTGCATTTTCCTTATCGCCGGGGCAAGCCTGCCGGTTCGGATTGTTCCGTAGCTGCTTTTTATCCGCTGAAAACCTGCGTGTTTTCAGCAGGTGAAGAGGGCCGGAGACAGGGAGGCACCCAATCGGACCCCTGCGGGTGTAGCTCAATGGCAGAGCTCCAGCCTTCCAAGCTGGCTACGTGGGTTCGATTCCCATCACCCGCTCCACAAGCGCCTTTAGCTCAGTTGGTAGAGCACCTGACTCTTAATCAGGGTGTCCCGGGTTCGAGTCCCTGAAGGCGCACCAGACAAGGAATCCTCAACAGAATGAGGGTTCTTTTCTATTTCCGCGTAAAATATTAGACACCCTGATTATTTCCGGATTTTGACACAATCAGGGTGTCTATTTTAGCTCCCTGATGACCACCAAAATTGAGGAGAAATCAGGTATGAGTACAATGCGGGTTATTAGCACTAACTTCAAAAAAACAATGTTGTCAGAAGCGTTTGAGGAATATCATATCAAGAATAAGATTTGCAATCTGTCTTCCGCAACCATCAAAAACTACCGGGAGGGATATGAACGATTTGCGAAAGTTATCGGATCCGATATTATGTGAAGATGTTACTGTAAAAACAGTCGATTTATTCACAGCAAAGTTGATAGATGAGGGGTTAAAAGCCGCTAGTGTTAATCACTGTTTGCGGAGCATTCGCAGTTTTCTTTACTGGTGCATGGCGGAAGGTTATATCCATCACTTTCACTCACAACAAAGAAAAGATCGATTTTCCTATCAGAAATCAATATAATACTCATACTCTCTTTTACATCATAGCACCTCGCATTCTGAAATTCTGAAAAACAAGTCAAGACGCTATTTTTACCCCTCAGAATCATCAATGATGCGGATGGTCAGCAGGATTTCCCTAACCCGTTTACTCCGTAGAGATTTGTTATGGTACTTCCCCCGTTGGTGAACACACCTGCATAAAAGCGGTGAGGCCCAAAGGATGTATTTTCACAATAATCGACTATCATGTCTTCCCGTTTAATGATAACGTAGGGTCTTCGTTGTCACATATTGCTCAACCTCACTGTGGGGAGTGTTAAACATCCTTTGGAGATATGCAAGAATGAGAAAAATATAGGAGGAGAATTAATTGAAAACTGGGCTTCATTAAGG
This sequence comes from Christensenellales bacterium, assembly GCA_050952935.1. Classification (GTDB taxonomy): domain Bacteria; phylum Bacillota; class Clostridia; order Christensenellales; family Aristaeellaceae; genus UBA6115. The sequence goes on from JBMNLS010000001.1 coordinate 120,785, forward strand.
TTTCAGAAACTTGAATTATTCTATTTCCTTAAGATAGTTATAAACGGTATATCGGGAGACACCAAGAGCTTCTGCAACGAGAACAGCGCTCTTTCGCAGATTAAAGATGCCAGCATCTTGAAGGTTACTAATGATTTTACAACGATCAGCTTTTGTAAGCGTTTTATTTGATTTGTCCAATTTCCTAACTTCATTTTCAACGACTTCAATGATATTTGGCTGCAAATTCTGATCTTTTTCAATCAAATCATATTTATCTTCATCCATATACAAAAAGCTGTTGAGCATTGAACTAATGGTTTCTAAATCGCTACAATCAACATTAATACAAAAAGAGATATTATGTCCGAATGCATTAATAACAATTGTTGATGATTTTATAGCTTTTTTATTAAATTTAATATTTTTTCTGTAGTTGACAGATATACCACCATCCCCATTTTTCAGTCTTTTGCGTGTTTCAGGATTGAGGGGAGATCCTACTCTTCTACCAGTGATATCACCATTATATATTGCCAGTACAGAGTGCTCGGTATTATCTAAATTTGATATAGCAACCTCACAATTTGCGCCAAAAGAGTCAGCAATCATTTTTGCTAATGCGGAGAGAAATGAAATAAAACTATTGAAATCATTAACTTTGCCTTCAAAATTATCTATCATGAAGCCCCCTAAATAATTAAATGATGTACATAAGAGAATCATAATCAGACACATTGTCAAAGTCAAACAGAAAATGTTTGTCTCATTATTTTCTTGATGAGGCATGGAAAAATGCAATTCTCAAAACAAAAATAAACAAAATGTAGAAAAAAATAATTATTAAAAAAAGTGTTGACACAAAGGTAAAGATATGGTTTACTATTACCAGTTTCAAATAACAATCAGGGTTAAAATAAGTATATCTTTGGAAGAATAGTGAATTTGCAAAGGAGAAAGTGAATGCAAAAACAAGTACTAAGCGGGAACGAAGCAATAGCACGAGGGGTTTATGAGGCTGCTTGCCGTGTAGCTACGGCCTATCCGGGTACACCAAGTACAGAGATATTGGAGAATATTGCAAAACAATATAGCGATAGCATTTATGCGCAATGGGCTTGCAATGAAAAGGTTGCTTTTGAAATAGCGTATGGAGCATCCATTGGTGGGGTGCGTGCATTTTGTGCGTTTAAACACGTTGGAATGAATGTTGCTGCTGATCCTATTTTTACAGCCGGATATGCTGGTGTAAATGGTGGATTGGTTTTTGTCACTGCCGATGATCCGGGATGCCATAGCTCCCAGAATGAACAAGACAATCGACATTATGCTCCGCATACTAAGATATGTATGATGGAACCATCAGATTCACAAGAATGCTTGGATTATGTGAAGGCTGCATTTGAAATTTCTGAAAAATTTGATACACCAGTAATGATCCGAATGACGACACGGATTTGCCATTCAAAAAGCCTTGTTCGTATAGGAAATAGGAAAGAAATCAGCCCAGTGCCATATCAACGTAAAGCTGAAAAATACGCGATGCTTCCCGGTGTCGCACGTGCTCGACATCAAATACGTGAAGATATTTTATTGGAGTTAGAAAGTTATGCAAACAACTGCCCATATAACTTTGTGGAATCATATCCGGGAAATACTGTAGGTGTTATTAGCAGTGGAATATCATACCAGCATTCTCGCGAAGTATTTGGTGAAGGAGCGGATTATTTGAAACTTGGGTTAAGTTACCCGCTTCCCAAAGAATTAATTTCTGAATTTGCTAAAAAGTACAAAACACTTTATGTAATAGAAGAAAATGATCCATATTTGGAAAATGCTGTCAAATCATTAGGCTTTAATCATGTGATTGGTAAGTCAGATATTCCGATATGCGGAGAATTAAATGCTACAATTATTCGAAATTCACTTTTTAAGGAAGGGAAAAACACATCAGTAAACGCCTCGGTTGAGGTACCTCCACGTGCGCCAACGCTATGCTCCGGCTGTCCGCATAGAGGCTTCTTTTATGCTTTGAGTTTAAAACTCAACAAAGTGGTTCCTGTTGGTGATATTGGATGCTATTCGTTAGGTATTAATCCACCGTTTAATGGGTTCGATTTTTCCATATGTACGGGCGCAGGTTTCTCTGCTTTAATTGGGCTTTCACAAGCACTTGCGATGCAAGGGGATTCACGCAAGCCTCTGGGCATGTTGGGAGATTCCACTTTTTTCCATTCGGGAATAACCGGGCTAATTGATATTGTAGCATCGGAAGCGAATGTTATTGCCTGTATTCTTGACAACTCAATAACTGCTATGACAGGACATCAAGAAAATCCAGGAACAACTAAAAATTTGATGGGTGAACCATCCCCTGCTATTTCCATTGAAGATCTCGTCATGGCGACAGGACTTGATGAAAAACAAGTCAGAATAGTTGATCCTGGTGATTTGAAGGCTATGGGAGAAGCGTTGGATGATGCAATTAGTTTCAAAGGCCCATTTATTATTATCACAAAAAGTCCCTGTGTCCTTATTAAAGATGTGGCCAAGGAAAAAGCAAATGTATATTGTGAGATTGATCATGACAAATGCATAGGATGTAAAATGTGCATGAAAATTGCCTGCCCAGCAATATCATTTTCATCAAAAAAGGCGACAATTGTCGACCCAGCGTCCTGCACTGCCTGTGGGCTGTGTATGCAAATGTGTAAATTTGATGCCATCAAGAGAAAGGATATAAGAAGATGACAAAAGGGATTTTGTTAGTAGGAGTAGGTGGCCAAGGAATTATTCTTATCTCAAAAATACTTGCAACTGGCTTAACCGAAAAGGGCTATGATGTAAAAATGAGTGAAATACACGGGATGAGCCAGCGCGGCGGGTCAGTAACAACACAAATCAAATACGGAAGCAGAGTTGCAGCACCCAATATTGGATATGAAGAGGCAGATATTATTGTTTCATTTGAAAAGATTGAAGCCATTCGGGCGTTGCCTTTTCTCAAGAAAGATGGCGTATTAATAACTGATGAATTTGAAATTGCGCCAATGTCAGTATTGACGGGAGTATCTGAGTATCCTCACGATATTCTTTTATCAAAAGCGGGGATAATTCCTAAACTTCAAGTGGTGAAGGCAGCGGAAACAGCCAAAAAACTTGGAAATATTCGAGCTCAGAATATTGTCTTATTGGGCAGTTTGGTGCGAATGATGAAACTTGACGATGTTGACTGGAAATCGCTTATCAAAAGAATGGTTCCTCCCAAGTCAATTGAGTTGAACTTACAAGCTTTTGAAGCGGGTTATCAGATTGAGGAGTAATCAAACATAGGTGCAAGGGAAATTTACTAAGAAGAAGGGCATATGTATGCTAACGAAATTTGATGATATAGTCCAGCTGTTATTTGCGAAAAACAAACAAATCCTTAAAGTGGCTGTTGTTGCGGCGGAAGACGAGACAATCATTGATTCACTTTTGCAAGCTCAAGATAATCACATAGCCGAACCGGTATTTATTGGCGATGTACATAGGATACGAGAAATAATTAAAACGCTTGGTCGCAATCCTTCAACATTTGATATAGTCAATAGTTCAAAAAACAATGCAAGCCAATGTGCTGTTGATTTAATCAAAGATGGTAGCGTACATGTACTTATGAAGGGATTGTTGGAAACAAGAGAGTTCCTTGGTCCGGTGGTTAAAAAAGAAAATGATTTGCGTTTGGGGGAAACAATAAGCCATTTAGCGTTTTTCGAATTGCCTAATTATCATAAATTGTTGATGACTTCAGACGGTGGCATGATCATGTATCCGAGCTTACATGATAAAAAAAATATCATTGACAATGCTACTATGGCTTTTCACGCTATGGGTTATGAACTTCCTAAACACGCTGTTTTATGTGCCATTGAAACAGTGAATCCGAAGATGATAGAAACAGTTGAAGCAGCGGAACTTCAGCAAATGAATCGCGATGGTTTGATTCAAGGCTGTATTGTTGAAGGACCAATTTCCTATGATGTTGCGATGAGTTCAAAGATTGCGGAGCATAAAGGATATCAATCTCCGAATGTTGGTGACTTTGATTGTCTGATTATGCCGAATATTCAAGCCGGTAATATTTTAGGAAAGTGTTTCACAGTTACCGCAAACGCTATGATGGCTGGTGTTGTTGTAGGAGCGAAAGCACCGATTGTCATGACATCGCGTGGAGCGGATGCTAAGGAAAAATTCTATTCAATTGCGACGGCAGCACTCATTGCTGCAGGGATACAATAATGATCAACACTCTTGTTATTAATCCAGGCTCAACTTCAACCAAAATTGCTTGGTATATTGATACTTTTCAGCAGTGGCAGAAAAACATTGAGCATGATGCTGATGAGCTTAAGCAATTTCCCTCTGTGTTTTCCCAATTACAGTTCAGAATGGATGTTATTCTTGATATAATCAAGAATGAAGGCAAGTGTATCCAAGATTTAAACTGTGTTATGGCACGTGGTGGACTACTGCCTCCATTGTCATCAGGCGGATATGAGGTTAATGAACTCATGCTGGAGGTTCTTGAAAATCGACCAATGAATCACCACGCAAGCAACCTGGGCGCACCTTTGGCATATGCCATTTCTAAAATGGTGGGGATTAAGGCGTTTATTTATGATCCGGTGACGGTTGATGAAATGATTGATCTCGTGAGGATCACAGGGCTAAAGGGCATTCTTCGTCATGGACAGGGCCATAATCTAAATATGCGGGCAGCTGCGATGAAGTATTGCAGGGACAATGACCTAGTCTATGAAGACCAAAACCTTATTGTTGCACATCTGGGGGGCGGAATTACACTTACACTGCAATCCAAAGGCCGCATCATTGATATGATAAGCGATGATGAAGGACCTTTTTCCCCGGAACGAGCTGGTTTGATACCAAATTTCAAATTGGTGAAGCTGATATGCCATGAAAGAATGACTTATGATGAGAGCATGAAAATGCTTCAACGAAAAGGGGGCCTTACCTCCTTACTGGGCGTATCAGATATGCGTCAGGTTGAAATGATGATTAATGAAAACAATTGCGAAGCCAAACTATTTTACGATGCAATGGCTTTAGGTGTGGCAGAAGGAATTGGGCGTCTTGCAACTGTGGTTTGTGGCAAAATTGACGGAATCATTCTTACAGGAGGCATAGCGTATTCAAAGATGTTCACAGAAAAAATAATTAATAGAGTCAGCTTCATTGCCCCTGTTACTTTAATTCCTGGTGAAAATGAAATGCAAGCGTTGGCAGAGGGTGCTTATAGAATAATGACGGGAACAGAGAAAGCAAAACATTATGCAGAACCAGCAAACAGAGTGTATTAAAACGAAAAAAAGAACAAGACTAGAGTGGAGTATGCGTATTGCGCTATATCTGCTTGGTCTATTTATTCTTGCATTTGGAGTTTCGATTTCGGTCTTATCCGGATTAGGAGTATCACCGGTTAGTTCAATTCCATATGTGCTTAGTGAAGTGACCAAGATGGACCTGGGAAGCATGACATTCATTGTCTTTGTTTTATATGTGCTGATTCAGATGGTAATTCTTAAGAAAGACTTCCAGTTTTTGCAACTTTTACAGATTGCATGTGCGGCTCTGTTCGGCAGATTTGTGTCATTGACCACATCACTGCTATCTGGCTGGATGCCATTGAGTTATTTTGAGAGATTAATTATGATTTTTCTTTCGACAGTTTTGATTGCTGTGGGAATTTACTTATATCTCTTAGCAAAAATCGTGCCACAAGCAGCTGAGGGATTGGTGCAAACAATTGCTAATAGCCGAAATTGGAAGCTTTCGAATGTGAAAAATGCCTTTGACTTGTTATGTATTAGCGTTGCTGCTGTCATTTCTTTGGTTGCATTTGGCACTGTTATTGGTTTGCGAGAAGGTACTATAATTGCTGCTGTTGGTGTTGGAAGATGCCTGAAGGTTCTTGGGAATGCTGATAATGGCAGGCTACATTGCTTTGTCTATGGCACTTTGAATAAGGATAAGGAGATTCCTATATGAGAAGAATAGTAAGCACGGTTCCCAAAAGTCGTTTTGATAAGTACAATGTTCATTTCCCTGATGATTGGGAAATCACATATGTTGATGTACCCTATACTCAAGAGCAGTTGATTCAAGAGTGTAAGGATTCGGATTATCTTTTTGTTGGATCGATACACTCTGTAACCGCATCTGTATTTGAAAAATGCTCACATTTGAAGATGGTTCATGTAGAAGGTGTGGGGTATGATAAGGTGGATGTGGAAGCCGCAGCCCTTCATAATATTCCGGTATGCAATAATCGTGCTGTTAATAATGGAGCGGTGGCGGAACATGTTATAGGATTGATTTTAGCTGCATTAAGAAGAACCGTGCTGTGCAATGAGCAAATTTATACAATTGGTTATGCTGCCTGCAAAGCTGAGCATCTTACTGTTGGTCAACACGAGTTGGCAGGAAAGACAATTGGATTTATAGGAATGGGGGCTATAGGGAAAGAAGTTGTAAAACGTTTACAAAACTGGGATTGTATCTTTGTTTACAATGATATTTACAGACTAACTGAAAAAGAAGAACAAAGCTTAAGCTTGAAATATGCGGAAAGCGATGAGGTTTATTCTTCAAGCGATATTATCAGCTTGCATGTTCCCCTGTTAGACAGCACATATCATATGGTGGATTCAAAACGATTCAGTCAGATGAAGAAAAACGCAATATTGATTAATACTGCAAGAGGCGAAGTAATAGATCAAAAGGCGCTATGTGATGCATTGGAACGGAATCATCTGGCTGCGGCGGCTTTGGATACCATCTATCCAGAGCCCGCTCCGGAAGATCATGTTTTGTTGAGATTATCTAAAGAAGCTAAAAAGCGACTGATTATTACGCCTCATATTGCGGGCATGACTGATGAAGCGTTTACCCGAATGCTAACGAATGCGATCCAGAATTTTGAACGTGTGGAGAGGGGGGGGGAACCATTGAATATTGTGAACACTCCATAAAGATGAGGGAATTATCAATTGGAGTAAATCTGGATGAGACAAAACACAATTAACTAATCGGAAGAACAATTTGGTTTTACTATTAAAGTGGAGGGGGAAAAATGAAAGCGAAGGATGCTAATTCTATGAACAGCATTTCTAGTGATGATGCGGCGAAGGCAGCGGCGGAATTATCGCAAGAAGAATTGCAGAATAAGGCTCAGGCTCTGTTGGAAGAAGTTGATACAGAAAGCCGTTTCAGAAAATACAAAGGCGGCTGGGATAAGCTGATCGTGGTTTTTTCCCTTATATGGGTAGTGTTTCAACTGTATTTTACAACAATTGGAACGATGGAAGCCATAACATTTAGAGCCTACCACGTTTTGTTTTTAATGCTTTACTGTTTTATGATATATCCTGCTTATAAAAAGGAGAACCGGAAGCGCAAACTACCAAGCATATTTGATTTTGTTTGTATGGCTGCTGCAATCTTCGTATTTGGCTATTTAATTCTTAACTATACGAGGATATCATTATCTGGGGGATACTTGTCAAATTTTGAAATATACCTTAGTGTAGCAGCGGTTGTATTAACCTTCTTAGCAGGAAGACGCGCTGCTGGTGGATTATTTTGGTTAGCTTTGATATTCCTGGCATACAATTTCCTGGGCCGATATATTCCAGGCACGTTAGGGCATGGTGGATTTAGCCTTAAGCGTTTATCGGGACATATGTTTTGGAGTAGTCAGGGGCTATTTGGAGCCGGTGTTGGCGTTTCCGCAACATATATATTCACTTTCGTATTGTTCGGGGCTTTTCTAAGTCATAGTGGATTCTCAAACTTCATTAATGATCTTTCTTTGGGACTTGTTGGTCAGTACTCTGGCGGATCGGGCAAAGTTGCTGTGGTTGCCAATGGATTAATGGGTATGATTAGCGGAACTGCTACTGCAATTGTGGCGATGACTGGCTCTTTGGTTATTCCAATGATGAAAAAATCCGGATATTCAAAGGAATTTTCAGCGGGGGTTGTTGCGGCAGCAGCAACAGGGGGACAGTTTTGCCCGCCTGTAATGGGAGCAGTTGCGTTTTTGATGGCAGAATTTTTAGGCGTTTCCTACGCGGTTGTTGCTCTGGCAGCCGTTATGCCGGCGGCTCTCTTTTATGGTAGCATGTTGTGTAGTGTTCATTTTCAAGCTCGCAGGTCAGGCTTAAAAGGAATTTCCAAAGAAAATTTACCTCAAGTGCGCGAAGTGTTGAAAAAGAATGGTCATTTATTGTTGCCGATCGTATCCTTGCTTGGGTTCATGTTTATGGGTTATACTCCCCTTTTTGCCTGTGTTGTATCTATTTTTGTTACAATAGCGGCTTCTTGGATTCGAAAAGAAACACGAATGGGTCTTAATAAGATTATTGCTGCCTGTGTTGAGGGTGCCAGGAGTGCGGTAGCAACGGGAGTATGCTGTATCGTCATTGGCATAATTGTTGGAACAGTATCATTGACGGGGCTTGGGTTAAAATTTGGTTTTCTCATGTTGAAGGTCGTTGGCCCCGGAGAATTGTTAAAGGCAGGGATTATGGTTGCCATTATGAGCACGATATTGGGCATGGGAGTTCCTGGCATTGCAGCGTTTGTGATCATTACATCGGTTGCAATTCCGGTTATGCTTGAGGTCGGTTGTGCCCCTATTCCTGCATACTTATTCTGCCTTATGTATGCTTCCCTCTCCAACATTACACCACCCGTTGCGATTTCTGCATATGTTGCATCTGGAATTGCGGATTCAAATTTCACGAAGTCAGGTTGGATTGCTGTTCGTGTAGGGTTGGCTGGTTTTTTAATACCTTTTTTCTTCTTGATGAGCCCGGAGTTGTTGATCGGTTCCGCGCCTGTTGGTACTTCAGTTTTAACCATTGTTAGAGTCATTGCTGGTGCAGCAATTGGGGTGTTCATGTTGTCAAGTGGTGCTGAAGGATGGCTTTTGTGTCGCAGCAATTGGGTTGAACGTATCTTGTGCCTCGTTGGTGCTTTGCTGTTAATTGATTCAGGTTCGCTGACTGATATCGCAGGACTTGTCTGTTTGGGAGCAGTTATAGCAATGCAGTTTTCGAGGAAACGTAACATTGATGCTACTGGTGTAGGACATTCGGCTACTTAAAAATATTTACTTGAAATTAATCCCTAATTTAGGGATAAAATAATGGAGGTGCCATATGAAAAAGTTTCTGTTACTCTTACTCGTCAGCCTAATGCTCTTTACTTGTCTGTTTGGTAACGTTGCTTTTGCAACTACCTACCTTCCTTTCCCAACGGCTTCAACATCAGGAACAGTATATGCTATATGCGCTTCATTGGCTAACATCTGGAATGAGAAAATACCCGGCGTTCAAGTTTCTGCTGAAGCTTCCAATGGTGGTGTTCAAAATCTAACCTTGATTGCAGATGGGGAAGCAAAACTCGGTGTAGCTGTGACAAGTATTCTTACGGATCAAAAGAATGGAGTCGGAGCTTTTCAAGGACGGGCATATGATGGAATGAGAGTGCTGACCGGATTGTACATGAACTATAATCAGGTCGTTGTTTCCAAAGCTTCTGGAATTAATACTATCTATGATATAGAAGGGAAAAGATTTGCGCCAGGAGCACCGGGTGGAACACCAACTGTTGAAACAGAGGTTCACTTTAAAACTGCTGGGATTAATTTCCCTGATGGATTTAAAGCATCCTTTGTTGGCTTTACAGAAGCTGTTGATTTGATGCGCAACAAACAAATGGATGGCGCTTGGATTATGGCGGGTATTCCAACAAGTGCTGTCAGTGAGCTCTGTGCGACTGCTGATGCTAAATTAGTTCCTATCGATGAAGAGATTATTACAAAACTATCATCTGAATTCCCCTGGTATGCCAGGGCAGTAATCCCAGCGGGCACTTATGAAGGACAAGATGAAGATGTGGTTACCACTGGTGTAACAATTACAATATGTATTGATGAAAGTGTGCCAGAAGACATTGTTTATAATTTGACAAAAACCATGTATGAAAACATTGATAACTTGAAGAAAGTTCACAATGCTTTGAAGGATCTTACTGTTGAAAAAGCTGTTCAAAACTTGGCGGGATTACCAATTCATGATGGTGCATTGAAGTATTATAAAGAGGCGGGAGTTATCTAATTTTAAACAATGAATGACAAACCGGGCGGTAGAATTTATATTATATAAGTTCTACCGCCCGGTAAATAAAACAGGAGAACTATACATGAAGAAGCTAGTTGTAGTTAAGCATGGTTATGAGCCGTGGAAAATGGCTTATGATGCGATCAAAAGCGTATTTGTGGATGAAGCGAAAGGGAAACGAATACTGCTAAAGCCAAATGCGGGTCGAAAAGGTGAGGCTAACACTGCATTATGTACGGGATCAGAGGTTGTGCGGGGCGTTATTCGTTTTTTTAAAGATCAGGGCGCAGGGGAAATATTGGTGGGTGATGGTGCATTATGGGGTGTAAATGTTTGGGAAGCTTTGGAAACATCAGGAATTGCTGATGTTTGTAGAGAAGAAAAGGTTACTTTAGTCAATCTTGATGAGGCAAAACCGCTGGTAAAGGAAATTCCTGATGGTAAGATTGTTAATAGTTTGAAATTTAGCTCACTTCCCTTTGAAGTGGATATGGTTGTATCGCTTCCAGTTATCAAGACTCATATGTACGCTACAGCCACTCTGAGCATCAAAAACATGAAAGGCTGTCTTTACAAATTAGAAAAGACGATTCTGCATCGTGTGAACAAACCAAGTCCGGATGCATCAAAGGGCCGGTGTCTGGACTGGGGTGTAGCAGACATGTGTTCGGTTTTATTGCCGGATTATGTGGTTCTTGACGGCACTCATTGCATGGAAGGATTTGGGCCGAGTGTTGGTGATCCTATTGAGCTCAACTTGGTTGTGGCCAGCAAAGATCCAACTGCTGCTGATTACACGGCGATAGATTTGATGGGATTTGCTCCTGATTCAGTACAGCATGTTAACCTTGTGCATGAGAGATGTAATACAGCTGGCTACAATGATAGGGTAGTTGATCCTCCGGATTATATGAAATATGGTAAAAAATTCAAGACAGCGGAGATGTCACGTTTAACTAACGAGTATCCCAATATTACTTTATGCGAAAAAGGTGCTTGCAGTGCTTGCAGTGCGACAACAATGATGTTTATAAAAGCTCATGGGAAGAAGTTTGATCCTGAATACCATTTTAAATTAGTTGCGGGAAAGGATCTGACTGAAGAAGATATGGCAGGTGAAAACACTTTTCTTGTAGGCAATTGCACAGCAAAAAATGCGAATGGAAGACCATATTGTGTAGGTTGCCCACCTATTGGATCAACGATATTAGCATTTATGAAGGGGGAAAAGTATGAATAGATGAATAATGGTTAGATTGAAAGACTCAAAACATTAAGCAAGTGTCAAATCTATCCGCGTTTTCTAAATTTGCCAGACATAGGAGAATTCAGAAAGCAATGAAATGAGGACAAAACAAAGAAAGAAAATGACGGAAGGTATAGTGTCTGAGAATGTTGAATAGGTTGTGTAAGCCTGCTTGAGGTGGCTCATAGCGGCACCTGGACTCAATCCCCATACAGCACCTCAACTGGAACAGGATGTTGCCCCATGCCCTCAGAGATATAATACACACAAAGTACGCAACTTCAGCGCACCCTATCTGATACATTATAATTGCCAATCGGAAAACACATACGGTCTCCTCACTTAGGCGATGCTTTGCCGGAAGGAAAGCGGATGTTGGCAAACACAGCAGTTGCAATGGTCAGCCCCAGCGCGATGGCGCCGATGCCCACCAGCGTTTCGGTGCCGACCACCAGCGCGCGCTCATAGTCCTCGGCCGCTACAAACATCATGGTGCGATATAGCCCAAGGCCCGGCACGATCGGGATGATGGCGCTGATGAAAAAAAGCGTGGTTACCATGCGCTTCAGGCGCGCGGTTAACTCACACAGCAGCCCGGACACCAGGCCGCACACGAAAAACGCCAGCGTGGAACCGCCCAACAGCAAATACAATATGTAGCCGTTCAGTCCGATCAGCGCGGTATATAACAATGTTTGACGAGGCTGCCCCAACAGCTTGCCGAAAAACATGGTGGCAAACACGCACGCAATACACTGTACGATTATCTCCATTATTTCCATCCTCATAGCATCAACACAACCGCCACCCCGGCGGCCAGCATCATGACGCTAACCAGCGCCTCGGTGGCACGCGCCATGCCGGACAACAGATCGCCACGCATGGTATCGCGCACAGCGTTGGTCATAGCCAGCCCCGGCAACAGCGGCATGATGACACCGCTGATAACCGATTCCTGCGAGCCGCCAAACACATGCAGCAAAGGAAGCGACAGGCCTGCCGCCAGTATGCCCGAAGCCAGGGACACCAGCAGCAGGGGGAGGCGAGACTTGGTATACAGCGGCATACAGGCCTGCATGATACCCCCCACAACGCAGGAAATCAAAAACTCAATCACCCCGCCGCCAAACATCACCGAAAACGCGCCGGCCGCCAGCGCAAACAGCGCAACCTGGCGGAGTACCGGGGGTTCAGGATGTGCGCGCAGCGCTGTGAGTTCGTCCAGTGCCTGTTCCGGCGTCAGTTCACCCGCCACCACCCTGCGGGAAATGGAATTGACATCATTGATGAACCTCAGGTTGATGCGCCGGTGCTGGATGCGCATCACGCGGGTTTCGGTGGCGCCGTCGGGCTTGCGTACGGCCAGTGTAAAGCCGGTGGGGAAGGCCATGATTTCAGCATCCGGCATGCCAAAAGACCGGCACATGCGGAGGGCTGTTTCCTCCGCCCGGTAAGTTTCTCCGCCACATTCCAATATGGTGCGCGCCGCCAATACAACGGCCTGCACCGCACTTTCGCTACACCCCATCCCAATCCGCCCCTTTCGCCAACAGATTACCAAAAAACCGCGGACGCGTAAAGCGCTTATTCAAGCGTTTGCCGTGCATGATACTGCGGCATACACAGCGTTATTAAGCGCATTTGCGATACATTGCCATCAAGTGTAGTATAATGCTGATATGCTTTCCCCAAAGGAGGCCATCATGCCCTTTCAGATTGTGCCCATGGCAAGTGAACAGGACATGGACGGAAAAGCCTATGTCCACTGGAAAGCCTGGCAGGAGGCCTATGCCGGGCTGGTGGATTCCGCCTTTCTGGCCAATCATACGCTGGAAAAATGCCAGGCCATGGCCCGGCGCTGGCCGGACAACATCCTGCTGGCCAAAACCGATGAAGGCAGAGTGATTGGCTTTGTGGGCTATGGCAAAAACAGGGACAATGATTTGGCTGACAGCGGGGAGATCTTTGCCATCTATGTGCTGCGGGATTATTATGACAAGAAAGCTGGGTATGCTCTTATGGAAGCCGGCATGGAAAAGCTGATGGACTACTCCAGGGTGGCCGTCTGGGTGCTGGCGGACAATGCCCGCGCTATCCGCTTTTATGAGCGCTACGGCTTTGTGCGGGACGGCGCCAGCAAGGCTATCACCCTGGGCACACCGCTGACGGAAATTCGGCTTATATATGAGAGGAGATAATGAGATGCTTTTATTCTTGTGCTATCCGGGCTGCTCCACCTGCAAGAAGGCCAGGGAGTGGCTGGACAACAAGGGGATTGCCTACACCTTCCGGGACATCAAGGAGGATCATCCCAACGCTACGGAGCTGACCGCCTGGCATCAGACAAGCGGGCTGCCCCTGCGCCGGTTTTTCAACACAAGCGGCCTGCTTTACCGCTCGCTGGGGTTGAAGGACAAGCTGAATGAAATGCCTGAAAAAGAGCAGCTGAATCTTCTGTCTTCCGATGGCATGCTGGTGAAGCGGCCCCTTCTGGTGGGGGATGGCTTTGTATTGGTGGGCTTCCGGGAAAAGGAGTGGCAGGAAAAACTGGCGGCCTTATAAGGAATCAGGTTATATTATTCAAAACAAGGGGCTGCCCATTGATCGCGGCAGCCCCATTGCGTTAAAGATGGGATGCTATTAGCCGCCCACCGTGGCCCTGATCCTTCTGACCCCGGCGGAAGAGCTTTCTTCCTTCTGGATTTTGAAGCTGCCCAGCTCCCCGGTGCTCTTGGCATGGGGGCCGCCGCACACTTCCTTGGAGAAGTCGCCCATGGAATACACCCGCACCTTGTCGCCATAACGATCGCCAAACAGCCCGATCGCGCCTTGGGCTGTGGCCTCGTCCACCGTCATCTCCTCCATGGTGATGGGGGCGTCAGCCTTGATGGCTTCGTTCACCAGGCGTTCCACCTCCTGAAGCTCCTCAGGGGTCATCTTTCGGCCAAAGGTAAAGTCAAAACGCAGGCGCTCGGCGGTGATGTTGGAGCCTTTCTGACTGACCTCATTCCCCAGCACCTTCCGAAGCGCCGCCTGCAAAAGATGGGTGGCGGTGTGAAGCCGGGTGGTCTGTTCGCTGTTGTCGGCTAGACCGCCCTTAAAGCGCTGCTCAGCGCCCGCCTGGCTGGTTTTCTGATGCTGGCGGAAGCGCTCCTCAAAGTCCTTCTCATCCACCTGAAGCCCGCGCTCCTTGGCCATTTCCATGGTGATCTCAATGGGGAAGCCATAGGTATCATAGAGCTTGAAAGCATCCCGACCGGCGATGGTTTTGAAGCTCTTCAGCCGGGCCTCCATCTTGTCCTTGAAGGCCCGGATGGTGTCCACTGCCTGGGCCACCTCGCTTAGCTCCTTCATGAATGCCTGGACCTCGGGCGTGGGTCTGAGGGTGGAGCCGATGTTTTTCATGGCCTCCCGGGCCTGGGCCAGGCGGGCCAGATGCTCCTCATCAAACAGGGTAGCGCGCAGCTCTTCCTTAAAGGCATCCATCTTTTGAATGGCGTCCTTCATCCTGGAGAGCACCTTTTCAAACTCCCTCACGCCCTGGTTGAGCGTCCTGGCAAAGCGTTTTTCCTCCAGCAGCAGCTGCTCCAGCACGAAGGCGCGGTTGTCCTTCAGCTCCGGATACACGCTCTGATACTGGTTGATGATCACTGCGGCGATGTCTGCCGTGAAGCCTTCGGGCATATCTAGCCCCATGCCATGGCGCACCGCGCGGCGGATAAGCCGCCTTAACACATAGCCCTGGTCCACATTGGAGGGGGAAACGCCCCGGCTATCCCCCAGGATGAAGGTGGCGGTGCGCAGGTGGTCGGCGATGATGCGGAAGGCCTTTACCGTCTCCTCATCAGCGCCATGATAGCGCTTGTTTGACAGCTCCTCTATTTTTCCGATGATGCCGGAAAACAGGTCGGTTTCATATACGGAATCCTTGCCGGTAAGCACGGAAATGGTGCGCTCAAGGCCCATGCCGGTATCCACATTCTGATGTTTTAGCGGCACATAGCTGCCGTCCGCCAGCTTTTCATACTCCATGAACACATCGTTCCAGATTTCCAGATACCGCCCACAGTCGCACGCCGGGCTGCAGTCAGGCCCGCAGGGCGCCTGATCTTTCACCACAAACATCTCGGTGTCAGGCCCGCAGGGGCCGGTTTGGCCTGCGGGGCCCCACCAGTTATATGCCTTGGGCAGGAAGAAAATCTGTTCCGGTTTGGCCCCGGCCTTCACCCACAGGTCAAAGCTTTCCTGATCCCGGGGAGCGTTTTCATCCCCCTCAAAGACGGAAAAGGCCAGGCTGTCCGGGTCCAGGCCCAGGTATTGGGGGCTGGTTAAAAATTCCCAGCTCCAGGGAATCATCTCTTTTTTGAAATAGTCGCCCAGGCTCCAGTTGCCCAGCATCTCAAAAAAGGTGAGGTGGCTTTTGTCGCCCACATCGTCAATGTCGCCGGTGCGCACGCATTTCTGCACGTTCACCAGGCGCTTGCCCGCCGGGTGGGGTTGCCCCATCAGGTAGGGTACCAGAGGGTGCATGCCGGCGGTGGTAAAAAGCACCGTGGGGTCATTTTCCGGGATCAGGCTGGCTGAAGGGATCACCGTGTGCCCGTGATTTACAAAGAACTCGATAAACAGGCTGCGCAGGCTGGCTGCGGTCATTTTTTTCATGATTAACTCCGTTTCTTGTAAAATGGTTATACCCGGTCGATGAACTGGAGCAGCACCTTCAGCGCTCCCTCCATGTCCCGCATGTCGATGGTTTCAACGGCGGAGTGCACATAGCGGCAGGGGATGGAAAGAACCCCTGTGGGCACGCCGCCCCGGCTTTTCTGAATGGCACCCCCATCGGTGCCGCCAAAAGGCAGCACCTCCCGCTGTACTTGAACGCCTGCGGCCTCCGCTGCCTCAAACAGCGCGTCCCGCACAAAGGGGGTTGCGATCAGGGAACGATCCATGATCTTCACCGCCGGGCCCTGCCCCAGCTTCACAGCGGGGTATTTCACCTCCGGCGTGTCGCCCCAAGCGGTCACATCAAGGGCCAGGCCAATGTCAGGCTCCAGGTTGAAGGCGGCTACGGTAGCGCCCCGCAGGCCCACCTCCTCCTGGGTGGAGAAAACGCCGATGATGGTGTTTTTTTGATCTTCAGCGTACAGGAGCATCTCAACCAATAGCGCGCAGGCGCAGCGGTCATCCATGGCGGGCGCCGCCACGCGGTGTTTGCCCAGCGGGATAAAATCAGGCGCGAAAACGGCCATGTCGCCGATTTGTACCAGCTTTTTCGCTTCTTCCCTGCTTTCAGCCCCGATGTCCACAAACAGCTGCTCCATGCCGGGCTTGCTGTTGCCTTTGGTGTCCGGCTCGATCATCACCACGCCGGGGGTGCCGTTTTCAAACACCACCTTGCGGCCCCACATGCTGCCGGGGCTTACGCCGCCCACATTGGACACCCGCAGGAAGCCCTCTTTTTCAATGTGGGTGACCACCAGGCCGATATGATCCATATGGGCGGAAAACATGATCCGCTTGCCGTTTTCATCGCTGCCGAACTTTTCCACAATCAGGTTGCCCATATGGTCGGTGCGCATGCTGTCCACATGACCCTCCAGCAAAGACCTGATGGCCTCCGCTACTGCGTGTTCGCTGCCCGTGGGGCCATAGGCTGCCAATAGGGTTTTCAAGGTATCCCGAAGCATTTTCTTCTCTCCTTTTGTTACAGGCTTTTAAGGAACGCGTGGGCCAGATCGGCCTGGGCGCGGATATCAGACATCTTCGCCACATTGTTGGCGGAATGGATATAGCGGCAGGGCACCGACAGCACCACCGTGCGGGCGCCTCGGCCTGAAAGCTGGAAGGAGGCGGCATCGTTGCCCCCGGTGACGCCCCGCTTGACCTGGGCTGGGATCCCCTGCTCTTCTGATAGTTTCAGCATGGTTTTAAACAGCTCCCGGTCAGCGATGGAAGCGCGGTCCATAAAGCTTACACATACGCCCTTTCCTGGGGTGCACACATGGAAGCGTTCATCCACATCCCCAAGGTCGTTGGCAGCGGTGCTTTCCAGCACCACGGCGATTTCCGCGCCCAGGGAATAGGCCGCCGTATGGGAACCCCGCAGGCCCACCTCCTCCTGGGTGACAAACACGCAGATCAGATCGCAGTCGTATTCGCCTTCCAGCAGCTTGAGCAGATTAAAGCAGCCCACCCGGTCATCCAGGGCCTTGGCCGCCACAAACCCATCGCCAAACTCCATGTAAGGGGTGTCAAACACGGCGTAGCTGCCCAGGGGGGCCAGGGATTCTGCCTCTTTCTGATCCTTGGCGCCGATGTCAATAAACAGCTTGTCAAAGCGCAGTACCCGGCTTAAATCCTCCTGCTCCTGCAGGTGGATGGGGGGCGCCCCGATGACGCCGGGAATGCGATCATCGCCAACCATCACCCATTTGGACACCACCACCCGTGGATCAATGCCGCCGATGGGGCGGAAGCGCAGCAGGCCGTCCTCCGTGTGCCCCACCACGATAAAGCCGATTTCATCCATATGGGCGGCTACGGCCACGGTGGGCTTGGAACGGTCGCGCCCGGGCTTGCGGCAGATGAGGTTGCCCATTTTGTCTACGGACACATCATCGCAGCGTTTTTCCGCCTCCTGGCGGATAAGAGTCCGCACTGGGTTTTCATGGCCCGAGGGCCCAAAGGCATCGGTGAGCGTTCTTAGTTCCATAGTTCCTCCTCCCAGGAATCCTCACAGGCGGCGGCAAAATGGGCCACCAGGCGCGCGGCTTCCTCCAGGGTGTTTAGGTCCAGCACCTCAACGGCGGTGTGCATGTTTTTAACCGGGATACCGATTAGCACACAGGGTACGCCCGCGCGGGAGGCCGCCACGGCATCGGTGTCCGTGCCGGTGCCCCGGGGGGAGACCTCTTTTTGCAGCTCCACATTGATGCGCTTGGCCACCTCCTCCAGCTTTTTGGTCAAAACGGGGTTGAGGTAGGGGCCCACGGTGACCAGCGGCTTGTCGATGCCCTGGGTATGCTCCCGGTCACAGCCGGGCTGATGGGCAAATCCCACATCCAGGATCATGGCCATATCAGGCTCGGTATTAAAAGCGGAGGTCATGGCGCCCAGGCTGCTCACCTCCTCCTGGCTGGAAGCGATAAAATAAAGATCCGCCTGGTGCTTCAGCCCCTGAAGCAGCTCCATCGCCCGGTAAAGGATGGCCACGCAGCACCGGTCGTCCAGGGTTTTGGAAGAAACCCGGTCGTTTTTCAGCTCCGTGAAGCGATGCTCCAGCTGTACCTGATCGCCCACGCGCACCAGCTCCCGCACCTTTTCCACAGGAAGGGCCAGATCCACATAGATGTCTGTTAGCTTCAGAGCTTTGTTTTTTTCGTCGGCGCTCAGCAGATGGGGCGCCTTGGCCCCTACGATGCCGGGCAGGGTTTCCTTGCCGTAAACGGTCAGCCGCATGCCCGGCAAAATGCGGGGGTCGATCCCCCCTACCTGGCCCAGGCGCAGACAGCCGTCCTCCTCAATTTTTATCACCATCAGACCCACCTCGTCCAAGTGGGCCACAAAGGCCAGCCTGGGGCCTTCGCCCTTGATGCGGCCCACGACGCTGTTCATGGCGTCGATTTTAACCTCGTCACAGTGCTCCTTAAAGCGCTCGGCCACCCACTGCGCCACCGGTCTTTCGTCGCCAGACAGGCCGCGCTTTGCCGTAACCTCCCTGAGGAACGCTTTGATTTCCATCCCTTCACCTCTTCCTGTTTCTTATGCGGATGTCCGGCAACCCTGTGCATCTTAACCGAATATCAGCATGGAAAACAGCACAAAAAAATACACCCCCAGTATAACAAAGGGCACCATGATTTACAACTTGAACCGCACCTTCTATGGCCTCCGAACGCGGCTGCTCGGCCACTGTACAACAGCGGCCGCAACTTCACGGACACAGGCAAGCGCCACATGAATTAGAAGTTAATCCCACCCGGAGAGCTTTTACCCAGGCTTTCTATCGGTAGCACAACGGTTTGAGTACAAAGCGAGATATAGCGCACGCCCGGCAAGCCGAAGCTGCGCCGGGCGCTGGTTCTGTTTGGTAACTGCTATTATTTTTTCGGCAGCGGCACATCTGCTGACTGCCCGGGCGCGACCTGCATGGGCAGGCCATACACCCACAGGGTCAGCGCGTCGCCGCTCAACGCTTCAATACGACAGCCGGTGCTCATAACACACACGCGCAAATAGCTCTCGCGCCAGCGCAGCGGGAAGCTGTAACCATCCCAGCAGCCAGGCAGGCGGGGGTGCAGGTGCAGGCCGTCCGCCTTGATGCGCAGACCACCAAAGCCGGACACCATGGCCAGCCAGGTGCCGCCCATGTTGGCGGTATGGATGCCATCCTTGGTATTGCGGTGGGTATCGTCCAAATCCAACGTGGCTGAGCGGTAGAAGTAGTCCATCGCCTTGTCCATATCCCCCAGACGTGCCGCCATGATGGCAAATACACAAGCGCTTAGCGAGCTGTCATGGGTGGTGCAGCGTTCGTAGTAGTCGTAGCTGCGGCGCATGACGTCCTCATCCGCCAAATCCTCATAGAGGAAGTGGGCGAGCACGGTGTCTGCCTGCTTGCACACCTGATGGCGGTACAGCCACAACGGGTGATAGTGCAGCAGCAGAGGAAAGTTTTCCTGAGGAATCGCCGACAAATCCAGCGTAGCCAGCTTGAGGAATCCGTCATCCTGGGCATGGATGCCAAGATGTTCATCGTAGGGTAGGTACATTGCGTCAGCCGCGCGCTGGAAGGACGCCAGTTCCTCCTGCGTTACCTGGGTGGCAGCCAGTAGCTTATCCGCCAGGTCGGCCTCCATGAGCCTGCGGGTCATCAGGACGGCGCCGCGCATGGTTTCCTGCGCACCGGCGTTGGTGTAAAAGTTGTTGTCCACCACGCAGCTGTACTCATCCGGCCCCGTCACCGCGCCGATGCGGAAGCTGCCCTCGTGCCAGTGCCCGGCATCCAGGAACAGGCGCGCCGTCTCCACCAACATCTCGCAGCCCCGCTCGGCCATGTAGGCCAAGTCATCCGTGGCGTAGTAGTACTGAAGAAACGCGTGGGCGATATCGCCGCTGAGGTGATACTGCGCCGAGCCCGAGGGGAAATAGCCCGAGCACTCCGAGCCTGCGATGGTGCGCCAGGGGTAAAGCGCGCCTTGAGCATGGCCCATGATGCAGGCGTGTTCCCGCGCGGCGGGCAAAATGGAATAGCGATAATCCAGCAGGCTGCGGGCCAGCGCCGGGTCGGTCATCAAAAAGAAGGGAAACACATAGATTTCCGTATCCCAGAAGTAGTGTCCCTCATACCCCTCGCTGGACAGTCCCTTGGCGGGCAGGCTGCTGACGGCATCACGACCCACGGAGCAATACAGGCTATACAGGCTGAAATCCAGGCTGCTTTGCAGGGCGTCATCCCCCTGCACAGTAACGCGGCTGTGCCGCCAGAAGGCATCCAGCAGCTCCTTTTGCAGGGCTTCATAATGCGTGGCCGGATGTACGACTGCCTCTGCCAGGATGCTTTGCGCGACTTGCGCCGGGTCTGGATGGCGGCGGCTGTCGGCAAACGCACAGTGTTTAATCATGGCGAGGGATTGTCCCTGCCGCAGGCTGCCCTCCATTCGGGCCTCCAGCGCGGCAGGCTGGGGCTCCACATACAGAGTGAAGCCTGCCGGCGGTGTATAGCCCACCGCCACCGCCAGGTCCAAGCCCGATGCCAGCGTGCGCGAGCGGATCAGACCGCCGCTTTCCAGCGGACGCACCTCCTCCACCTGCAGGTGTTGCAGGGCTTCACCGGCCACGCGGGGGTCGTTCGGATCGGCGAAGTTGGTCACCGCCCCTTCCTCGCGACTGATGAGGAGTACCCGGCCTGAGAAATTGAGCGCCCTGAGTGTGTATTGCATGATGAACAGCTCACGCTGCGCCAGCGATGCCATGCGCCGTACGGTCACCTCCACCTCCCGGCCCATCGGTGAGCGCCAGCGGATGAAGCGCGTTACAATGCCGCGCTCCATGTCCAGCGTGCGGCGGTAAGAGAGTACCTTGCCGGCTTTGAGGGGCTCAAACACCTCGTCTTCCAGGAACAGGCGGATGTTCTGCACATCCGTCAGATTGACGATACCCTGCTGGGTCTCTGGAAAGCCATACAGCTTTTCACCATAGCGGATAGGTTTCACGTCGTAGAAGGCATTGATGTACGCTCCGCGGATGCTGGGCACGTCCGCAGGCGTTCCTTCCTCCGGACAGGCCCGCACGCCCAGATAGCCATTGGCGGTGTGAAACAGGCTTTCCTCCAAAGCGTTCTGGGCAGGATCCCACTGGGTGCGTTCGATCCGCATGATGCATCCTTTCTTCTCTGCAACAAGCAAAGCAGTAGCCAAGCTGCGGGTTGCAGCCTGTGTTGTGTATAAAAAAGATATGGCCAAATTACGCCATCGCAGCCAATGGATGGTATTACTTGATAGCGCCTTCCACCATGCCCTTGATGATGTACCGCTGGGCAAACAGAAACAGCACAATGATGGGGATCATGGCCAGCAGCGCACTGGTCAAAATAAGATCCCATTGCTTGAGGTAGCTGCCCGCGAAGGCGGTCACCGCCAGCGGAATGGTCTGCACCTCGCCGGCCGAGCCCAGAATAAGCAGTGGCAGCAGGTAATCGTTCCAGATCCAGATGCCGTTAAGGATCAGCACAGTAATAAAGGTGGGCTGCAGCAGCGGGAACACGATCTCAAAAAAGGTGCGCACCTGGCTGCAACCGTCGATGGTGGCCGCCTCTTCCAGCTCCATGGGAATGGATTTGATGAAGCCGTGCAGGATGAAGATGGACATGGAGCAGCCGAAGCCCAGGTAGGCGAACACGATACCATGGTAGGTGCCCAGCAGGGGAAAATCGATGGCATCGCCCATGATCTTGAACCACTTGACCAGCGGGAACATGACCACCTGGAAAGGAATGACCATGGCCGAAACAAAGGCCATGAAGATCGCCGTAGACCAGCCCCTGTGGTTGCGCACCAGCGCCCAGGCGCACATGGCGGAAAACAGCGCGATGACCACCAGGCTTGCCACCGTGATGATGACCGAGTCGACAAAGGCGCCCAGATAGTCGGTGGACGGGTTGTTAAAGATAGCGGTGATGTTCTGCCCCAGCTGCCCCCAGTTCTGCGGCCAGGAGACCGGGCTGTAGATAATCTCTTTGGCTGTCTTGGCCGAGTTGAGCAGCACCAGCAGGAAGGGCACCATGAACAGGAGGAACAGCAGCATGGTGCCAATCTCCATGGCAATCAGCCCAGGGCTGCGCCTCTCATCCCGGAAGCGGCGCCTGTTGCCGGCAACAGGCTTGATATGGCTCATGCTTCCAACTCCTTTCGCTTATTCAGGTACACTTGGGTCAGGGAGAAAATGACCAAAATAATGAAGAATACCACGGCCTTGGCCTGGGCCTGGGCCATGAGGTTCTGCTGGTTGGCGGTGCGGTAGATGTCCATCGCCAGCAGCTGGCTGGAGCGGATGGCTTTGGACATGAAGCGCATAGCCGGGCCACCGTTGGTAAGGGTAAAGTTGAGGTCAAACTGCTTGAAGGAGTTGGTCAGTGTCAGGAACAGCGTGATGGTGAAGGCGCTGGCCATCATGGGGATCAGGATTCTGCGCACACGTTGGAAAAAATTAGCCCCGTCCACGCTGGCTGCCTCCATCACGCTGCTTGGGATGGACTGAATGGACGCCACATAGATCATCATGATATAGCCGGCATATTGCCAGGTGTTCACCATTGACATTGCCCAGATGACTGTATCCGGCCGGGAAATCAGCGATTTCTGCAAAAAGACGATGCCCAGCGCATTTCCCATGTCCACCTGCACGTTGTTGAATATGAACTGCCAGATATAGCCCAGCACAATGCCGCCGATCAGGTTGGGCACAAAAAACCCTGCCCGGTAGATGTTGCGCAGACGCAGCTTACCGGTGACCAGCAGCGCCAGGCCAAAACCTACTATATTGACAAATACCACGTTGATGGCGGTGTACATCAGCGTGATCAAAAAAGAATAGATAAACTGCGGCTCCGAGAACATGCCCTGAAAGTTGGACAAGCCCACCCAGTTGACGATGGGGTTCACACCGTTCCAGTCAGTCATGGCATAATAGATGCCCAGGCTAAACGGCACGATGATGACCATGATAAAAGCGAATGCGCAGGGGAATATAAACAGGACATCGATCCATCCCCGTCTTTTCATAGATGGCCCTCCTTTTGCTGACAACAGAAACTCATGGATGTAAAAAGAGGGGAGAACCGCATGCGCGGCTCTCCCCTACAGGGTTTGTTACTTGTTGGCGATATCCTGGAAGGCAGCGGTGACGTCTGCTACGAAGTCTTCCACGGTGCCGGTGGCCAGCAGCTCAAAGATGGGGCCCAGGGTGCCCTGGTTGAAGCCATCCGGGTTCTGACCGAAGTACCAGTTAAAGTTGCCGCCGCGGGCGCTGGCCTCCACCAATGCCTTGGAGAGGGGGCCTGCCGGCTGCAGCTTGACGGACTTGAATGCAGGCACCATGCCGGCTTCCTTCACCATGTAGTTGGCACCATCCTCGGAGAGGGCCATGTAGTTGAGGAAGTCGATGGCAGCCTTCTGCTCCTCGGGGCTTGCCTGCTTGTTCACAACAAACCAGGAGGGAGCGGCCATGTACAGGCCCGTGGATTCCTCCTCAAGGAAGTTGTGGGAGATATAGCCCATGGGGAAGGTGGCGCCCAGCTGGGCCAGCAAGGGGTCAGCCCAGTTGCCCTGGGTGATGAACGCGGCCTTGCCGGAGGCAAAGGCGGCAACCTGGGAATCGTAGTTGCCGTTCTCCAGCACGTTGGGGTCGGCATTATCATACAGCAGCTTCAGATAGTTGGCGAACGCGGTCAGGCGCTCCTGGTCCACTTCGCCGCGGCGCAGGGCGTCATATACGGACGAGTCATTGTAACCCTGATAGCCGGCATAGAAGGCGTTGAACACATGCTGGCTGGTGACCCACCACAGGCCGCCGGCCACCGAGGTGCCGATGGAAACCACCGCATCCAGGCCCAGTTCATCCTTCATGCCGGCGATCTTCTCAATCGCCGCCTTGGTGGCAGAGAAGGTGGTCAGCGTGGCGGGGTCCACACCAGCTTTCTCCAGAATCTCAGCATTGTAGCCCAGGCCAAAGCCTTCCATGGCGATGGGGAAGCCCACAGCCTTGCCGTCGGGATCATAAAAAGCCAGGTCGGTATCCTTCACCCAGTCGGCGTCGGACATATCGGCGATGAAGTCCTTCCACAGATCATAGCCGCCTTGGCCTTCAATCATGAAGATGGTGGGCATCTGGTCGGCTGACAGCTTAGCCTTGAGCGCGCCGCCGTAATCCGCGCCGCCGCCCAGGGTCTCGACCGTCACGTTGACGTCGGGATGTTTTTCGTTGTACAGTTTGCCAAAGGCCTGGATCATCGGATCGATCTCAACCTTCAGCTGGAAGACGGAGAATTCGACCTTTTCAGTAGCGGATGCCGGCAGGGCCAGCACACTCAGGGCGAGCACCGCTACCAAGGCCAGGGATAAGAATTTGCGCATGTTGTAGCCTCCTTGTTATATATTGGTTTATGCTTAAGCGCCTGGGCGCCAAGGCACGCGTTGGTGGTTGCACCGCTCTTTTGTTATATAGCCGCAGGGCGAGAGAATACCCACGCATGGATGATATGGTAATTATAACGCTATATGAAGCCCAACATATATCATTTATCCGATATTTTTGATATTATTCTGTAAAGGGGTGATGAAATGACCAAGGATAGCCTGGCGCCGACCCTGCGGCTGCTGCACCATGCTTTACGTTTGCCCGCGGCGCTGTGGCGGGGCGAGGTCTGCTGTCTGACCATGCCCGAGGGGGACAGTGCGCCGCCGCCTTCCGCTGAGGTGGTGGTCCAGTTCAGTCGATTGACGGCCAGTTGCGCCGAGCAACTGCTGGACAGCCATGGCCGACACTTTCTGGCCCTGCGTGTAGCGGCTAACGCCGTCATCGTGCTGGGCCCCTATTTCCAAGCGGAGGATAGCCTCGTCCCGTCCTGTCAAGCTCCGGCGCTGACCACCGAGCAAAGGCAAGCTATCGGCCAAACAATGGTACGGATGCTGGCACCGGAGAAGACAGAGCCTACCTCACTCCCGGTGGAAGACCTCAGGCTGCGGGAAAACATGTCCCACACATTCAGCCATCCGCCGTTTTTTCTGGAGCAGGAGCTTGCCGGCGCCATTATGCAGGGCGACCACGTCCGGGCATTGCGGGCGCTGGGTGAAATCAACCGCCTGGAGCGTGCCCGCGTGGCAGATGATCCCCTGCGGTCGCTCAAAAACTCACTGATTGGCAGCTGTGCCCTGTGCAGCCGGGCGGCAATCTCGGGCGGTGTCATGGCGGACGTGGCCTTCACATTGGCAGATGAGCTTATCCGTACCATTGAAAATAAGCGTGACGTCAAAGCCCTTGCTGCCCTGGAGGAAGACATGGTGGTCCGCTTCAGCGCGCAGGTAGCTGCGCTGCGCGACAGCCAGGTATCCAGCATCGTGCGCGGGGCAATGCGCTATATCGACGACCACCTGTCGGACAGGCTGCGCGTGGGCGAGATTGCCTGTCAGGTCTATGTTCATCCGGATTATTTAAGCGTCCGCTTTAAGCAGGAAACGGGCGAAGGCATCAGCCGCTACATCCAGCGCCGCAGAATACAGGAGGCGTGCCGCTTTCTGCGCTACAGCGCCTACCCCATTGCGCAAATTGCAGGGTATTTTCAGTTCTCTTCCCAAAGCGCCTTTACCAAAGTGTTCAAACAATATCAGGGCCTTACCCCCCGGCAGTACCGGGAGTGGGGACCTGCCAGCGCTGAACCTTGATTTCGGTCTCAGGTAAGATGATATCCACGGTTTTGCCGCACAGGCACACTTTTCTGGTATGTATGGCAGCGCGCTCGAGGTGGCGCAGTAGGTCGTTTTACCCGCACTCCATTTGATCCTTGCGGCGGTCATCGAAACGGTAAAACGGCTTGCGTTTGTACCAAGGACACCATATCATTAGTTTAGATACCTTAGAGGAGGGCGAATCATGCTTGAGAAATATGGCTTTTTAAACGGAAAGACAGCCGTTGTGACCGGGGCCGCGGGCGGAATCGGCGAGGCAATTTGTGTTGGCCTTGCCCAACACCACATCAACATGCTGCTGGTGGGCAGAAACTCCGCGAAGCTTCATGCATTGGAAGAAAAGCTGAACGAGATGGGTGTGAAGGCGGGCTGCCTGGCCGGAAACCTCCGGGATATCGCTTTTATTGATGACATCATTAATACAACGGTGGAGCGTTTCGGCGGCATTGATATCCTGGTTAATAATGCAGGTGTGGCGCACCATTGCGTGATGGAAGACATGACGCCGGAACAATATGATGAAATCATGGAAACCAATGTGCGTGCGCCCTATTTCCTTTGCAGTAGCGCACTGAAATATCTCCGCAAGTCGGATTGCGCCACCATTTTTAATATATGCTCCTCCGCTTCCCATATCGGTTATCAAAAGCAAAGCGTTTACGTCGCCTCCAAGCATGCGCTGCTGGGGATGAGCAAAACGCTGGCGGCGGAGGTCTACACCCAGGGCATTCGGGTTCATGCCATCAGCCCCGGCGGTGTGTTTACCAACATGATCGCTTTGACACGCCCGGATCTGACCGGTAAAGGGATGATTCAGCCTGAGGACATTGCGAACATCATTTCCTTCTGCCTGGAAAATCGCATGTCAAGCGCGGTCATCGATGAGTTCAAAATCAATCGCTGCACCAAGACCCCCTTCTCATGATCGGATAATATATAGACGACATCATCAACTCACAGAGCTTAAATCCGCTTTGTGATATCCTCCGCCGCCAATATTCCCGTGGCCCAGGCGAACAGCAGGTTATAGCCTCCGCAATCACCGTCCACATTCAGCACTTCACCGGCGGCGTAAAGCCCGGGTACCCGGCGGGAGGCCAGGGTGGCGGGGTCAAAATCACGGCAGTTTAGGCCGCCGGAAGCCACCTGGGCCTGGTCAAAGCCCCTGATGCCGGTGATGTTCAGCTCCAGGCCGGTCAGCCAGCCTGCCGCCTCATCAAAGGGGAGACTTTGTACTTTGTTGGCCAACAGCCGGGGCAGAAGCCCCACATATAGAAGGCTTTTGCCAAGGCGCCGGGCGCGGGCGGGCAGCATTTTCCTCAGCGCCTCCCTGGCTTTTGCTGCCTGGGCCACAAAGGCATCGGGGCTGATGCGGCACATATGGGCGGAAGAAAGCCCCAGCCCGGGGGAAAAATCAATCACTAATTTGGCAAGCAGCCCTGCCTCCAAGGCTTCCCCCGCGTCCCGGGCCAGCTGCATGGCGCAAAGGCCGCTGACCCCATAATCGGTGAACAGCGCTTCGCCGGAGGAAGCGGCCACAACCTGTTCCCGCACCATT
Organism: Christensenellales bacterium; assembly: GCA_050952935.1. Lineage (GTDB taxonomy): Bacteria > Bacillota > Clostridia > Christensenellales > Aristaeellaceae > UBA6115. The sequence goes on from JBMNLS010000001.1 coordinate 148,721, forward strand.
AGGCCCAGGTGAGCTGTCACCCGCAAACCGGACAGACCGCGGATGGCCCGGGTATCCGTTTCCAGGGGACATAGCGCCGGGTGGAAGGGGATGACCCGGTGGCCCAGTCTTGACAAAGGCCCCATCAGGTTGTCAGAGCCGCCCAGTTTGGGGGCCGCTGCCCCGCCGGATGCTACCAAAACAAGGGGAGCTTCAAAATGCGTCCCTTCTTTTGTGTCAACAGCAAAGCCCTTTGCTGTTTTTTTGATATTGATAACGAAGGCGCCGGTTTTGACGGCGCAAAGCGGGGAGGCTTCCAGCCGCAGCCTCAAACAGTCCAGCACCGTGGCGGCCTGATTGGTGGCGGGATAAACGCGCCCGTCCTCTTCTGTCCGCATAACAAGGCCTAAATTCTCCCAAAACCCCATCACCCGCTTCGGCCCGCAATGGGCCATTACGGCCTGGGCAAAGATGGAATCGCCAAAAAACACCGGCTCCCCGGTGTGCATCAGGTTGCACCGGCCATTGCCGGTGGCCAGCAGCTTTCGCCCCACCCGGTTTTCCTTTTCCAGCAGGGTGACAGACACTTCCTTTGCTGTGCATATACAGGCGGCGGCAAGGCCAGAGGCCCCGCCGCCGATGATGACGACCTGTTTGTTACTTTCTGGATGGCGCCGCATTGTAGGCTTCGTTGATGGCTTTCTGGTGGTCTTTATCCACCTTACCGCCGGTGTGCAGCCTGCTGTTGACAAAATGCACGCAGAACTGGCCATTAAACTTGTTGTCAGGGATGGTATCGCCCTCCGGGTAGTTATGAGGAATGCCATAGATGGATGCCGCGAAACTGCGGCCCTTCAGCGTGATCCACACGGGACGGCGCTGATAGAGGTTCTTTTCCAGGATTTCCTGTGCGTTTTTGACGCCATAAATCTCGCACATGGCAGCGGTATCCGCCGCGGTGAGGGGCTCAACGTCAGCGTGGTAGCCGCCGGCCCAACGCTTGACGCGAAAGGAGATCCGGGTCTTCACATCGGTGAGGATGGCAGTTTCCCCCCTGGCCCAGAAGGAATTGATGTCACCAGAATACCAGTCCACTTTTTCCACCGGATAAATGGTGGGGTTTACGGTGCCGCCGGCATCCGGGGTGTAGGTATCCTGGGGTGTGGTGTTATACAACTTGTGCTGGGTATCGTTGCCGGCGATGCCGTCTACAAACAGCCCGGCCGCCATCTGATAATTTCGCACGGCAGTTTGGGTGGCCTGGTCATAAACGCCGATGCTGTAGCCGCTGCGCAGATAACCCAGGCGGCTAAGCTCCCGCTGAAGCCTGGTCACGTCCTCGCCTGTGGAACCGATTGAAAGCCTGCGGTAGCTGGCAGTGGACGAACCGCCGCTGTTTTGATTTTGGGCATCCGCTTCCGCTTTGGAGAGAATGCGGATCATGTCCCCACGGATCCAGCCGTTTACTCCTGCCGCGCGTACGGAATACCAGGTGTAGCCGCCCGTTTGCTCGGTAGCGCCCAGGAGGGTCACGATGGTGCCCTGCTTATACAGGGTAGTGAGGGTCTGGCCGCCCATGCCCGCAGTCTTGCGCAGCAGCACTTTGTTCATGACGGTAACGGCGGTGGAGCTGAGCGTGGAGGCATCCGGTGTCAGGGTGGGCTGAACAGGGGGCGTGGTGGGCCGGCCGTTCAGGTAATCCTGATACTCCTGAGGGGTCATCATGCGCGCGGTGGAATGTAGAAGGTAAGCAGTTTTCCCCTGATAATTGATTTTAAACCAGGTTCTTCCGCCCGCGGTGACCGTGCTCTCATAGGGGAAGACCGCGCCTGCCGCCGCGATTTGCGCCAGACTACGGCTATCCAGGCTGGGGGTCTCACGCACATTGACGCTGCTGACGATGGTGATCACATGGCCGACAGTGACCGTGCCGTCGGTGGGCGGCGGGGTGACACCCGGCATGGTGCCGGCCAGGTAAGCGGTCACCTCTTCCGGGGTCAGCTGCCTGACGCAGTCGCCCCGCAGGTAGCCCAATTGACCGTTCACAGAGATCTGATACCAGTTGTAGCCCTTGACATTTGTCACAGGCCCCATCAGGGCATAGACCAACCCCTTGTCCACCCGGCCCAGAATCACGGAGGAGCTAGGCGCCTGCCTTAAGTTGATGGCGGATTTAATGGTGAGGATATAACCCAGGTTGCCGGCTGAGGGATCAGGGGTGGCGGTGGGCACGGGCTTTGTGTCACCACCGGGGCCGTCAATCAGGGTGACCACATCCGAACGCACCCAGCCTCGGCCTTTGGGGCTGTCCACCTGATACCAGGTATAGCCGCTGGCCACGGTCACGGAGAAGTAGGCCAGCTCCAGATCACGATCCAGCTGGGCGATGGTACCGCCGGCTGGCGCGTTTCTCAGGTTGACACCGCCCTTGATCAGCTTCAAATAGCCAGCGGCGGAGGAGGGTGGCGGGGTGGCGGTGGGATAGCCCGGGACACCCGTGGGCTGGGGCAGGCTGCCTACAATCTCATAACAGTCAGAGCGCACATAGCCGTAAAGGTTTTGAGGCTGATAGTAGACATAGGCCCAATAATAGCCCATGTGGAAGGTGGGAGCGCTGAAATAGGGCAGCTCCGTTCCCCGCTTGGCGATGGTGGTCAGCACAGCGCCGCCGGGTGTCTGGCGCAGATTAACACCGCCCAGGGTGAGCTTCAAGGTGCCCTGTCCATCGGTGGGGGGAGCGCTGGGGGTTGGGCTGACAACCGGTCCGCTTCCCTCCTGAATGATAGTGTAGCAGTCGCTTCGCACATAACCGTTCATTCCGCTTTTGTTGTCGGTGACATGGGCCCAATAATAGCCCATGTGGTAGGTGGGGGCGCCGATATAGGGCAGCTCTGTCCCTTCGTCAAAGCGCATCAGAGAGGTGCCGCCGGGCGTTTTTCTCAGGTTGGTGCCCGGCAGGATGATGCGCAGAATGCCGCTGGTGGCAGCCGGGATGCCGGGCGTTCCGGTGACGCCGGGGCGCATATCCTGCGGCAAGGTACGATAGGCCAGCCAGGCCGCCGCTTCCCCTTCGCTGAGGATGCGGATCTGATCCTCATGGACATAGCCCTCATAGCCCAGGGCTTTCACCCGATACCAGGGGCTGGCGATGGAGGTGGGATAATTAACAATGTCAAGCTGTGTATGAAGCGGCAACGCCGTGATGGAAATGCCATTTTCCGTCTGGCGCAGGTTGACGCCGGAAACGGCTGTCAGCGCATACCTGCCTGCCAGCGTGGATGGATAGGTGGTGCCGTCGGGCCATGTTGAAGGCGCAGGTTTTGGCGTTTCGGTAGGCACGCCCTGGGCATCGGTGTAGGCGTAGCAATCGCTGCGGATATAGCCAGAGAGATTCAGATCCGCCACATAAACAGGTTGCCACTGGTAGCCGCCAGTCCAGGAGGGATCTGAGTAATAGGGCAATACCTTGCCCTTGTCGAGCCGGGTGATGATTTTTCCTCCCAAATCACCAGGCTCATTTCTTAGGTTGGTGCCCTGAAGCGTGATGATCACATGGCCCATCGGGGGATAGCTGGGCAGGTTCCCCGGCTTGGGTGTTTCGGCTGCCTCCCCGGTTTGGGTGGTGTAGGCATAGCAGTCGCTGCGGATATAGCCGTATTCGTTTTTATCCTGATAGTAAACATATTGCCATTGATAGGAGCCCCGGTATACCGGATCCCCATAATAAGGCAATATTTTGCCTTTGGGAATCTGGACGAAAATCTTGCTGCTCTCCGGCTGTTCTCTCAGGTTGGTGTTGTGGAGCACCACTTTGACATAGCCCGTGGGCGCCTGCCAGGAGGGGGGTTCCGTTACCCAGGTGGAAGGCGGGTTGGTGACCTCGGCAGAGGGGTTTGTCACCACGGGTGACACGCTGCCGCCATAAACGGAGGGCTTGGACACCAGCCAACTGGCTTCTTCTTGGGAGGTGAAGGGGCGGAAAAACCCGCCGTGGATATAGCCGATTTTGGCGGGGCTGGTAGAAAATTTGGGCGTCACCGTTTCCACCTTGTACCAGGTGGTGGCGCCGTGTACGGAGATCTCCAGAATCCTGGCGACCCAGCCCTGGGGCAGCCTGTCAATATAGTCGCTGGTACCAATGGACGGGCGGAAGTTGACATCATTCGCCAAGGTCATCCCATAGGATGAAACCGTCTCCCCCGTTGCCGGCAGCAGCGGCAGCACTAAAAACAACGCCAGCAGCATGGCGGCCAGACGCTCCAGCCTTCCGATGAACTTCTTGTTTCTATACATATACGCACCCGTTCCTTCCCAAATTCAAGCCTTTATAAAGGCACACGATACTTGCGTATCATTCTATTACAAATTCATTACATGGTCAAGCATTTCTCCGCAATTAACGGGGGTTTAATGCTCTCGTCCTTGCCAAGGCGGATTTTGAGCTATATAATGACGTAAAATGGTAATATTCGGCAAGGAGGTTTTTCCTATGGATGTTAAAAAAGCCTATCAGGACTGGTTAAGCTGGTTTTTTTCAGATGCGAAGATCGTGGAGGAGCTAACTGAGATTGAAAACGACCCCAAAGCCATTGAGGACCGTTTTTACCGCGACCTGGCCTTTGGCACCGCCGGGATGCGGGGCGTGATCGGGGCCGGCCCCAACCGCATGAACCGCTACACCGTGAGGCGGGCGGCGGCAGGGCTGGCGGATTATCTGCGCCTGGACGCGGGGCAGCCTGAGGGTCCGGTGGCCATCGCCTATGATTCCAGGCTGTACAGCGATGTTTTCGCCAAGGAAACCGCGCTGGTCCTGGCGGCCAGGGGTGTTAAGGCCCTGCTGTTTGACAGCCTTCGCCCGGTGCCAGTGCTGTCCTTTGCGGTCAGGCACCTGGGCACGGCGGCGGGGGTGGTCATCACCGCCAGCCACAACCCGCCGGAATACAATGGCTTTAAGGCATACGGGCCGGACGGCGCCCAGCTGTCTCCGGAGGCTGCCCAGGGGGTGACCGGCCGCATGGCGGCCCTCAGCTATGACCAGTGCCTCCCCATGGATGAAAAGGAAGCGCTGGAAAAGGGCTTGCTTCAATACATCGGCGAAAAAGAGGTGGACGCCGATTATACCGAGATGGTGCTGTCCCTGCAGGTGAGGCCCGACATTGTGCGCCAGGTGGGCCCCAGGCTGAGCATCGTGTTTACCCCGCTTCACGGCTCCGGCAACCTGCCCGTGCGCCGGGTGCTCAGGGAGGCGGGTTTTGAGAAAGTCACCGTGGTGCCTGAGCAGGAGCTGCCTGATCCGGCCTTCTCCACCGTCAAAGCCCCCAACCCGGAGAATCCGGACGCCTTCACCCTGGCCATCCCCCTGGCTGAGAAGGTGGGCGCCACGGTCATCATCGGCACCGATCCTGACTGTGACCGCCTGGGCGTGTGCGTAAAAGACAGCCAGGGCGTGTTCCGCACCCTCACCGGCAACCAGATCGGCTGTCTGATGCTCTACCATATCCTCAGCGAAAAGCAAAAAGCGGGCACCCTGCCGGGAAACCCCGCCTGTGTGAAATCCATCGTATCCACGCAAATGGCCGACGTCATCTGCGACAGCTTTGGCGCCAAGCTTTTCAGCGTGCTCACCGGCTTTAAGTTCATCGGTGAAAAAATGCAGGAGTTTGAGGAGACCGGGGCGTACACCTTCCAGTTTGGCTTTGAGGAATCCTTCGGCTACCTTTCCTCTACCCGGGTGAGGGATAAGGACGCGGTGAACGCGGCGCTGCTGGTGGCTGAAGCCGCCTGCATGTGCCTGAATGAAGGCATCACCCTTTATGACCGATTGCAGGAAATCTACAAGCGCTACGGTTATTTTGTGGAAACCGTGGTGTCCAACACCTACCCCGGCAAGGAAGGGGCTGAGCGGATGGTGCAGATCATGAAATCCCTGCGGGAAAACCCGCCCGCTGAAATCGGCGGCAGCCGGGTCGTTGCCCTGAGGGACTACCTGAAGGGCGTCAGAACCCAAAACGGCCAGGCCGAGCAGCTGGATACCACCCCTTCCGACGTGCTTTATTTTGAGCTGGAGGGCGGGCACTGGCTGTGCGCCAGGCCCAGCGGCACCGAGCCCAAGATCAAGTTCTACGCCGGGGCCAGCCACCCTGAAAGCATGGAAAAAGCCCAGGCCATGGCCGATCAATTAATGGCGGGCATCCGGGCTTTGGCGGAGTGATTACCGGGTTTTATTCCCGCTCCTCTTTTTCTAAATTCAGCCATGCGCAGTCCTCCGGTGTCAGGCTGATGTCAGCCGCGGCGAGGTTGGAGCGCATTCTCTCAGCGCTGGCGGTGCTGATCACAGGGTAGACATCCAAGGGCTGACAGAGCATCCAGGCCAGGGCGATCCGGGAAACCGGAACGCCCTTTTCCTTTGCGATCACCTCAGCCCGCGCCAGGCGGCGCAGGTTGCCATCATCCACATAGCCCTTGAGGGCGTGTTCGTCCAGCAGCGTGCTGATCTTATCCCGCTCATGGCTTTGGAAGCGCCCGGAAAACAGCCCCCGGGCCAGGCTGGAGTAGGCGAAGATGGGCATCCCCTGCTCCCTGAACCATGCCCTGTCCTCTTTATATTCAGGGCCCGCGATGGTCTGGCAGCCACCGCCCCACACATCGGTCAGCTGCAGGGCCAGGCCAAAATGGGGGCTGTTGACGGCAAAGGGGGTGAGCTGATGCTTTTGCGCGTAGGCGTTGGCCTCCCGGATGCGGGCAAGCGTCCAGTTGGACACGCCGATAATATCCACCTTGCCCTCCGCCACCAGGCTGTGCAGCGCCTCCATGATGGGGCCAACGGGCCTGGTTTCGTCATCCCGGTGCAGCAGGTAGATCTCCAGCTTCTTTTTGCCCAGCTTGGCCAGGGAATCATGGGCGTCTGACAAAATGTCATAGGGGGTGACCCGGTTGCGCCAGGCGTTGAAGTGCGCCCCCTTGGTGAGGATGTTGACCTCATCATGCAGCCCCCGGGCGGCCAGCCATTCGCCCACCGGCTCCTCCCCGTAGTGGTTGGAGCAGTCCAGGGTGTTGATGCCCATGGCGTATACTTCATCCAGCAGCTTGAAAGCGTTTTCCAGCGCCGCTTCAAACCCCGGCTCCTGCCCGTGCAGCGAGCGGGTGGCGCTGAAAAACACCTCATGCGCCGTGCCAAAAACAAAGCGGGATACCGGGCGGGCAAGGTTTGCGATCTGTCCGTATTTCATGGTGATTCCTTATTCTTTTTCTTCTTTAAGCAGCGCCTGGGCAAGGTCGGTCAGGCTGGAGAAGACCTGCTCCGCGCTGGCGGCGGGCAGGTAGCCGTCCGGATCAAACAGGGCGCTGGCGATGCCCGCGTTTTTGGCGGCGTTCAAATCAATGTTCCGGTCGCCCACCATCACACAGTCCGCAGGGTTCAGGTTATGCTGCTGGCACAGCCACAACAGGGCGTCGGGGGCGGGCTTGTCGGGGAAGCCGGCCTCCCAGGTGATGAAATCCTTGAACAGGGGGATTAACGCATCCCGCTCCAGCGCGTCCACCGCCTGATGGTTGCGGTGGGTGTAGAGGTAGTTGTCGCCCCCGGCGTCAACCACCATCTGAAGCGCCTCCCGGCAGCCGGGATAGGGAACAAAATCCTGAATACCCTTTTCCCCGGCGTGGACGAAATAGCGGGCCAGCAGCTCCTCCACCCTGTCTTGCCCGGCGATCTCCACAAAAGCGCCCCGCAGGGTGCTTTTGGCCATGCGGGTCAGGTCCTCCTCAGGGGGGCGGGGGATGTCCATTTCCGCAAGCGCCAGCGCGGTCGAGGCCACGATGCTGTGATAGGTATCGTAGAGGGTGCCGTCAAAATCCCAGATAAAATGCTTGAATGCCATTTACTCCTCCGTGATGTCGCTGGTGCAGTGGGGGCAGCGGGTGGCGCCATCGGCCACGGTTTCCAGGCAGAAGGGACACTTGCGCTCAACAGGCGCCGGGACGGCCGCTTCTTTTTTCTTAAAGGCGTTCATCAGCTTCACAAACAGGAAGATGCCCAGCGCGATGATAAAAAAGTCAATGACGGTCTGGACGAACATGCCGTAGTTGAGGGTGGATACCCCCGCTTCCTTCGCCGCGTCAATCGAGGGATAGACCACATCCCCGCCGCCTAACTGCAGGAATAGCCCGGACACATTGCGCCCGCCGGTCAGCAGGGTCAAAACCGGCATCAACAGGTCGTTCACCAGGGAGCTGACGATTTTGCCAAAAGCCCCGCCGATGACCACCGCCACCGCCAGGTCGATCACATTGCCTTTGATGGCAAAGGCTTTGAATTCCTCCCAGAATTTTTTCATGATTTTAAGTTCCGCCTTTCGCTTTTGCGCTGCATGGACGGCTTTGTAGAGCAGGTCCTTTGCCGCATTCTTATTCTACCACAGATCATGGCCGGCTCAAAAAGAATATTTGTTTTATATTGATACCGTCTGGCTGTTCATGCCCGGATCTGTTGGCGATCAAACTGTTCTTTTTCTGTACATTTTTATGGGGACATTATAGGGCTTGATGTTTTTATCTGAACACTAATTGACATTGTTTTGACATTTCGATAAAATACTACGGTAGCAATCGCTTTTGTATTGCACGATACATAAGCGATTTTATACATGGGTATAACAAATAGTGTAGTGACTAAACCGAACAATCAATAAAATACAGGAGGCAGAAAGCTTAGCATGATGAACTATGAACCAAGTCTGTTGAAAAAGCTGTACCGCAATTACCTGGCGCTGCGGGAGGCCGAAAAGCTGATGGTGGAGATCTACTACACCGGCAAGGTGCCGGGCCACATCCACTCCGGCGAAGGTGAAGAGGCCACCCTGGCGGCGGTGCTTGAACTGATGCGGGAGGGGGACTATTTCTCCGGTCACCACCGGGTGCTGGCGTCCACCTACCTGACGGGCGTGCCCTTCCGGGAGATTTTTGCCGAAATCATGGGCAAGCGCACCGGCACTGCCCGGGGCGTAAGCGGCTGCAACCACACCTGTGATTTGCGCAAGGGCGGCCTGGGCACCTCCAGCTCTCTTGGATGTGACACAGGTGTTGCCGTGGGCGCTGCCTACACCTGTAAGCTCCGGGGCGACGGGAGCCTGGCCATCAAGGAATATGGCGACGCCACCTCCAGCCGCGGCCCCGTGCATGAGGGCATGGTGCTGGCCGCCTCCTGGGGGCTGCCGGTGCTGTTTGTCAGCACTTACAACACCTTTGGCATCTCGGGCGACTCCCGTGAGCTGCTGCCCACCGCCCACCCCACGGCCGACCGGGCCCAGGGCTATGGCATGCCTTCCGAGGTGGCTCAGGGCAACGACATTCTTGAAATCTATGAAAAAGCCAAGAAGCTGATGGACTATATCCGGGAAACCGGAAAGCCTGCCGTGCTGGAAACGGTGAACTATCGCTGGCGCGGCCACTTTGAGGGCGATCAGTGCGCCTACCGGGATGAAAAGGAAGCCGAGGAAGCCCGGAAGAAGGACGGCCTGGCCAAGTTTGAAAAAGATTTGCTGGCCAACAAGATCATGACGAAAAAAGAAGTCGAAGCGATGAAGAAGGAAATCGCGGATGAGCTGGCGGACGCGGTGAAGTTTGCCGAGGAAAGCCCGGCTCCCACCATGGACGATGTCTACACGATGATGCTGGCGGAGGAGAATTAAGATGGCAGTGAAAACATACACCCAAGCCGTGAACGAGGCGATCCGTGAGGAGATGCGCCGGGATAAAAATGTAGTGATTTTTGGTGAAGACGTGGCCAAGCATGGCGGCATCTTCCAGGCCACCAAAGGCCTTTTGGAGGAATTTGGCGGCGACCGGGTCAAGGATACCCCCATCGCGGAAGCGGCCATCGTGGGCACCGCCGTTGGCGCGGCTGCCACAGGGCTCCGCCCCATTGCTGAAATCATGTACGGCGATTTCATTTTAGTGGCCTATCATGAGCTGTTCCATATGGCGGCCAAATGGCGCTTTATGCATGGGGACGAGTTCAAAATCCCCATGGTGGTGCGCTCTGCCCAGGGCTCTTCCTATGGCGCGGCCTGCGAGCACTCCAACTGCGTGGAGCCGCTGTTCATCCATTCCCCGGGGCTGACCATCATCTCCCCTTCCAATGCCTATGATGTCAAGGGTCTGCTCAAAAGCGCCATCCGCTCCAACAACCCGGTGCTTTTTCTGGAGCATAAACAGCTGTACAAAACCAAGATGGAGGTTCCGGACGAAGAATATGTGCTGCCCATTGGCGTGGCCGATGTGAAGCGCGCCGGGAGCGACTGCACCGTGGTGGCCATGGGCCTGATGGTAAGCCGCTCGCTGGAGGCCGCCGACATCCTGGCTAAGGAAGGCATCGAGGTGGAGGTCATCGACCCGCGCACCATCGCCCCCATGGATTACAACGCCATCTATAGCTCCGTGGCCAAAACCCACCGCTTGGTGGTGGTGGAGGAATCCAACCTAACCGGCGGCCTGGGCGCTGAGATTTCCGCCCGGGTGATGGAAAACGCCTTCTTTGAGCTGGACGCCCCGGTGGGCCGTGTGGCCAGCCTGGATGTGCCCATCCCCTACAATGTGGAGCTGGAGATTCAGGTGGTGCCTTCCGTGGAGAAGATCGTGGCTGCGGTGAAGGCCGCCTGCAACAAGTGAGAGGTTATCAATGAAGCATGAGATTGTAATGCCCAAAGCGGGCCTCACCAACACCGAAGGGGTCATCAGCAGCTGGACGCTTCAGGAGGGCGCCCGGGTGAAAAAGGGTGACGTCATCGGCGACATCGAAAATGAAAAATCCACCATTCCCCTGACCAGCCCGGCGGATGGTTATCTCGCGGGCCTGGCGGAACCGGGGGAGGAGTTTAAGGTGGGCGCTGTGATCGGCTATGTGGTTGACTCCGCCGATGAAACGGTGGAAACGGCCGCCGCTCCCCAGGCAGCCCCTGTATCGGCCCCTGCCCAGGCCCCTGTTCAGCAGGCGAAGGCAGCAGCGCCCGGTGTGCGCAAGCGCATCTCCCCCTATGCCAAAAAGCTGGCGGAAAGCCGCGGCGTGGATTATTCCCAGCTGCCCGGCACCGGCCCCGGGGGCAGCGTGGTGGCGGCTGATATCCTGAAGGCCCTGGAAGCTGCCGCAGCGGCCCCTGTGGCTGCCGCGGCGTCTGCGGCGCCCGCGGTTCAGGCGGAATACACCGAAACCCCCGCCACCGCCATGCGCAGGTCCATCGCCAAAAACCTCCATGCCTCCCTTCAGAACACTGCCCAGGCTCAGGTCTCATCTGAGCTGGATGTGACCGCCCTCATGCGGTTTAAGGACAGCATGAAGGACATGGAGGAGGCCCTGGGCAACAAAATCACCCTGAACGAGATTCTTTCCTATATCGTGGTGAAGCTGGCCGCCAAGCATCCCTGCCTGAACGCTGTTCTCACCGATGCCGGCATGATCCGCCAGTATCGCCATGTGGCGCTGAGTTTTGCTCTTGCCAATGAAAAAGGCCTCATCACCCCCGTGGTGCGGGAGGCGGACAAGCTCAGCCTCAACCAGTTCAGCCTGGAGATGAAGCGCTTGGTGGCCTTGGGCCGGGACAACGCCCTGGATCTTTCCGACCTGCAGGGCGGCACCATCACCATTTCCAACATGGGCATGTATCCGGTGGACGCCTTCACCCCCATTGTCAACCCGCCCCAGGCCGCCATCTTCGGCTTTGGCCGCACGGTGACCAAGGCCGTGTATGTGGGTGACAGCTTTGAAAAGCGCGAGATGATGCACGTCTCCCTGGTCTTTGACCACCGCTCCATGGACGGCGCGAATGCGGGCGAGGTGTTCAAATCCTTGAAGGCTTTCCTGGATCAGCCTCAGCTGCTGCTGTTGTATTAAGGATGCCTGCATCAAACTGCTTGAATAATAATCGGTTTGATGTTATAATATTACTCACTGTAAGGGCCGTTTCCCATAGCATTAAGCGTCACGGGAGCGTGTCTGAAAGGTTTGATAAGCAAGGGGGTGAGGACCGCCAAAATCGCAGGGTAGCGCCATCCACGGTATCCTGCTAAAATTCATGGATAATCATGTTAAAAAATAGTTATTTTAAGGAGAGAAAGAATGAAAAAAAGAATTGCAATCCTGGTCGCTCTGGTGCTCACCCTGTCACTGGTTTTTGCCGTGACCGCGTCTGCGCAAAAAGCGAAGAACCTGAACATGGCGATCACCGCCAGCGAGACCTCTTCCTGGTATGTCGGCGCCGTGCGCTTTAAAGAGATCATCGAAGAGAAGACCGAAGGCCGCTACACCATTTCCATCTTCCCCAACGAGCAGCTGGCCGGCGGCGATCAGCAGCGCGGCGTGGAAATGATCTACACTGGTGAGAGCGATGTTGACCTGCACTCCACCATGATCCACTCCAACATCGAGCCCAAGCTGGCCGCCATCTCCATGCCCTTCATGTACAAGAGCCTGGAAGAAGTGGATGCCAAGCTGATCCACAATGAAACCGCCATGGCCGCTGTGGCCAAGCTGGTTGAGGACAAGGGCATCGTGCTGCTGGGCATCGGTGAGAACGGCTTCCGTCAGCTCACCAACTCCAAGCACACCATCAAGGTTCCCGCCGATCTGGACAAAATGAAGATCCGCGTGCCCAACATTCAGCTGAACCTGGATATCTTCCGCGCCCTGGGCGCTGACCCCACCGCCATGGCCTGGGGCGAGGTGTACACCTCCCTGCAGCAGAAGACCATCGACGGCCAGGAAAACCCGCTGGACACCATCCGTTCCAACAACGTCCAGGAAGTGCAGAAATTCATGTCCCTGTGGAACTACTCCTATGACCCCCTCCTTCTGACCGTTTCCGGCCAGCTGTGGGAATCCCTGTCTGATGCCGACAAGGCCATCTTCAAGGAAGCCGGCGCCGCCGCCATGGAAGAGCAGCGCAATGTTACCCGCGAGCGCAACGTGGCCCTGGAAAAGGAATTCGCCGATGGGGGCATGGAAGTGTATAGCAACACCGATGAGGAGAAGGACGCCTTCAAGGCCGAGCTCACCGACCTGATCAAAACCTACGAAGAGAAGCTGGGCAAAGATCTGCTCACCGCTCTGGGCTATTACGAATAATCAGCCCGCCTGAACAATTGCTTTTCCTGGCAGCGGGCCCCAGGGCTCCTGCCAGGAAAAATAATTCTTTTTTTGATAGGAGGCATAGTGAGCTAATATGAAAACAATCACCACGGTTTTTAAATGGATCAGCCTGGTGCTGATGCTGGCGATGAGCATTCTGAACTTCGCGAATGTTATCAGCCGTTATTTTCTCAGTTCCACCATTGCCTGGACGGATGAGATCATCGTCTTTATGTTTATCTGGATTTCCATGCTGGGCTCCGCCTATGCCTTCCTCACCAACGCGCATCTGGGCATGGACCTGGCCAGCATCCTGGCCAACAAGGCGGGCAACATTTTCCTGACCATCCTATCCTTTGTCTGTGTGACCGTCCTCACCTATTTCCTGGTGAGCTACGGCATGGGCATGGTGAACAACCAGATGCGCTTCGGGACGCTGATGACCGGCACCGGCTGGCCGATCTGGCTTCAGGGCCTGGCCCTGCCTGTGGGCGGCGCTCTGATGTTCGTGAGTTGCCTGCTGTACACCATTCAGCGCATCCGGGAGCTGACAAAGAAGGAGGAGGCAAAGTAATATGGAAGGCTTGATTCTTTTTGGCGTATTCCTTCTGCTGGTTTTCCTGAATGTTAATATCGCCACCAGCTTGGCTGTTTCCTCCGTCCTGACGTTAGTGTACATGGGGCAGCCCCTCACCATGATATCCAGCTCCATCTACACCGCCATGAACAAATACGCTCTGTTGGCCATTCCCTTCTTCATCCTGGCCGGCGTCATCATGGACAAGGCAGGCATATCCTCCCGCCTCATCCGCTTTGCTCGGGCGATGGTGGGCCACCGCAAAACCGGCATGATCTCGGTGACGGTGATTGTGTGCTGTTTCTTTGCGGCCATTTCCGGTTCCGGCCCCGCCACCGTGGCGGCGCTGGGCGCCATCCTGATCCCCGCTATGACCAGCTGCGGCTATGACAAGGGAGTGGGTTCAGCGCTGCTGGCCTCCTCAGGCGCTATCGGCATCATCATCCCGCCCAGCATTGCCTATGTGGTCTATGCCTCCATTACAGGCACCTCCGTGGCCAGCCTGTTCATGGGCGGCTGGATCCCCGGCATCCTGCTGGGCATCTCATATGTTGTCGCGGCTTCCTGGTCTTCCCGGAACAACAAGAACATTGTCCGCGATAAGAAAGCCAGCGCCAAGGAGCGCTGGGACGCCTTCAAGGATGCCGTCTGGGGCCTGCTGATGCCGGTCATCATCCTGGGCGGCATCTATGGCGGCATCTTCACCCCCACTGAGGCCGCAGGCGTTGCCGTGATCTATGGGCTTGTGGTGGGAATATTCGTGTACCGCGAGATCAAGCCCAAGGATTTGGGCGCCATGTTCCTGGAGTCTGCCGTGGGCAGCGCCACCGTCATGTTCATTGTGGCCTGCGCTGGGCTGTTCACCTACGCGCTGAGCGTGTCGGGCGTGGCCAAGAGCATGACAGACGCCATCCTCTCCCTCAGCCAGAACAAGCTTGTGCTGATGCTCATCATCAACATCATCTTCCTGGTTGCCGGCTGCTTTGTGGACGCCAACTCCGCCTTCTACATTCTCATGCCCATTGTCATGCCCATTGCCATGCAGCTGGGTATCGACCCGGTGCACCTGGGCGTGTTCCTGACGGTGAACCTGGCGATTGGTCAAATCACCCCGCCGGTGGGCGTCAACCTTTACGCCGCGGCCGCTGTTGGCAACATCAGCGCGGGCGATATCATCCGAAAGATCGTGCCCTTCATTGTATGTGGTCTTGTCGCGCTGATGATCATCACCTACATCCCGCAGCTGACCATGGTCTTTGTGAACATGCTGAACTAAACCAACCTTCCCGGCGGCGCGGCACAGGCCGCGCCGCCCTGATTTTGCCAGGTGAAGAAAACCATGGATCATAACCACAGCACAAAAACATTGGGCTTTATCGGCCTTGGCGCCATGGGCTTGCCCATGGCCCGAAATATCCTGAAAAAGGGCCCTGAAACCTTGCTGGCCTACGACGTGGCGCCCGGCAGGGCGGAAAGCCTGGCGCCGGATGGCGCCCGGGCGATGGCCTCGGGGGCGGATGTGATGCGCGGGGCTGATATCCTCTTTTTGTGTCTTCCCACCAACGCCCTGGTGGAAAGCACCCTGAACGAAGCCCTTGACACCATGAAAGAGGGCAGCTGTGTGGTGGACTTTTCCTCCACCGCGCCCGCAATTGTACAGGAGGCTGAGAAACGGGGAAAAGCCCGGGGCATCATGGTGGTGGACGCGCCTGTGTCAGGCGGCAGCTGGGGCGCTGAAGCGGCCACCCTCACGGTGATGTGCGGCGGCAGCCAGGCGGCCTTTGACCTGGTGGCCCCCTACCTGAACCGCGTGGGGGAAACCGTCAGCCTGATCGGCCCCTCAGGGGCGGGTGATCTGTGCAAGATCATCAACAACATGATCGTGGGCATCCACCTGGACGCCCTGGCGGAGGGCCTGGCCCTGGCCAAAAAGGCCGGACTTGATCCATACAAGGTGTTTGAGGCCATTCGGCATGGCTTTGCCGGCAGCCCCGTGATGGAGGCCAAGGCCCCCCTCATGCTGGCCCATGATTTTGAGCCCCGGGCGCGCCTGGCCGTCCACCTGAAAGACCTGGATAACGCCAGGCACACGGCGGAGGCTTTGGGGGTGGATATCCCGCTGAGCCGGCTGGTTTGGGAGCACATGGCGCAGTTGTGCGAACAGGGGCATCAGGATCTGGATCAGGCGGCGATGATCAAAGGCTATGAATCCCGTATGAATGTTGACATTTCCAAGCCCTGAGGGCTTGTAAGATTCCATAAGAAAGGAGCGAACCATGGCGGACAAACGGATGCGCGGCATCATAAAAGAGCGGGCGGGCCCGGGCCTTGCCTTCCGGACAGACCTGCCCTATCCCAAGATCAAAGACGATGAAGTGCTGTTTAAGGTGAAGGCAGCGGCGGTCTGCGGCACGGATATTCACATTGACGAATGGAATGAGTGGGCCAGAACCCGCATCAGCCCCCCGGTGATCATCGGCCATGAGGTGGCGGGGGAGGTGGTGGAGGTGGGGAGCAAAGTCACCCACCTCCAGGTCGGTGACCGCATCGCGGTGGAAACCCATGTGGCCTGCTACAACTGCACCCTGTGTGATATGGGCATGCCCCATATCTGCCCCTATCAGGACATTTATGGCGTCACCATCCAGGGCGCTTTCGCCGAGTATTCCAAGGTGCGCGCCGATGTGTGCGTGAAGCTGCCCGATGACATCACCGATGAAATGGGGGCCATGCTTGAGCCCATGGGCGCGGGCGTGCACGGCGTGGAGCTGGGCCAGGTGAAGGACAAAACCGTGTTTGTCAACGGCTGCGGCCCCATTGGCCTCATGGCCATTGGCGCCTGCGTTGTGCATGGTGCCAGGCGGGTGATCGCCTCCGACATTTTTGAGGAAAAGCTGGCCATCGCCAGGCAAATGGGGGCTGAAATCGCCCTCAACGCGAAAAAAGAGGACGTGGTGGCCCGCATCAAGGATGAAACAAATGGCCTGGGCATTGATGTGGCCATCGACTTTACAGGGGCCGGCGGCGCCATTGTGAGCGCTTTGCGCACGGTGCGCAAGGGGGGCATGCTGGTGCTGGTGGGGCTGCCGGATGGCGAAATCCCCATCAACCTCACCGAAGACCTGATTTACAAAGAAATCATGGTCACCGGCGTTGCCGGGCGGCTGATGTATGAAACCTGGGAGGATTGCATCCGCATCCTTCAGGATCCGCGCTTTTCCATGGAGCCGGTCATCGGCGGGAGATACCCGCTGGAGGACTTTGAGAAAGCTTTTGCCGCCATCCGGGGCGGCGCTCCGGGTAAGATGTTATTGATCCCTGGAATGAAACCCTAAAAGGAGGATATTATGGAACCAGTTGTAACAGGCAGCGTTGGCAAGGTGCACGCCTTCCGCATTGAGACGGGCGAGCCTTTTCTGGAGACGCTCCAAAAGGTCTGCGAAGACCAGAACATCAAAAACGGGGTGATCCTCAGCTGCATGGGCAGCCTGGACGGCGCCCGCTTCTTTGCGCCGGTGGAGATCCCCGGCAAGAAGTTCCCCTATGGCTATGGCGACCCCACGGTGCTCACAGGCCCTATTGAGCTGTATGGTGCTACCGGCTTTATCAGCCACGGGGAGAATGACGAGGTGCTGCTGCATGTGCACGTGTCCCTTGGCGACAACGAGGGCAAAGGCTATGTGGGCCACCTGATTGACGGCAATAAGGCCCTGTTTACCATTGATGTGGTGCTGATGGAGATCGAGGGCATCAATATGGGCCGCAAATATTATGAAGACCTGGGCGTCTACCTGTTTGCGCCCAGCAAGAAGGAAGGGAAGGATTAAGATGGCGAAAAAGAAGTATGATAAAGACTTCCTGGTGGAGCTCTACCGGCGGATGATACGCGTCCGCAAGTTTGAGGAACAAGCTAAGGAGTGCTTCACCAAGGGCATGCTGGCCGGCAACATCCACCTGGCCATCGGCCAGGAGGCCACTGAGGTGGGCGCCTGCGCGGCGCTTAAGGATACGGACTTCATCACCTGCACTCACCGGGGGCATGGCCAGTGTATTTCCAAGGGCGCCAAAACCGATAGGATGATGGCGGAGCTCTTTGGCAAGAAGACCGGCTATTGCCAGGGCAAGGGCGGCAGCATGCACATTGTGGACGCAAGCCTGGGCATCCTGGGAGCCAACGGCATTGTGGGCGCCGGCATCCCCATCGCCACCGGCGCCGCCTATGCCTCCAAAACCTGGGGCGATGACGCGGTGACCCTGTGCTTCTTTGGTGATGGCGCCTCCAACCAGGGCGTCTTCCACGAGTCCATCAACATGGCGGCCGCCTGGGATCTGCCGGTGATCTACCTGTGTGAGAACAACAAATACGGCGTGTCCACCGAGATCAGCCGTATTACCAACAACGAGTTTATCTCCGAGCGTGCCGCCGCCTACAATATCCCCGGCGTCACCGTGGATGGCAACGATGTGCTGGCCGTTTATGAAGCGGTGAAAACCGCCGTGGAGCGCGCCCGGAAGGGCGAGGGCCCCAGCCTGGTGGAGTGCGTGACCTACCGCCACGAGGGCCACTACTGCGGCGACCAGGCCGGCTACCGCCCGGCTGAATACATGGAACAGGCCATGGCCTGTGAAGCCATCCCTACCTTCCGCAAGTATCTGCTGGAGCAGGGCGTGAAAGAGGAGGAGCTCCTCAAGGTGGAGGAGGAGATCACCAAGGAGATTGAGCAGGCCTACCGCTTTGCGGATGAGTCCGAATATCCGGACCCCGCCGAGGCCTTGACCGATGTGTATAGCATGGACAATGAGAGGAGCGTGCTGAGATGAGCAGAAGAATAAGCTTCAGCGCCGCTACCCGGGAGGGTATGCTGGAAGAAATGCGCCGTGACCCCAATGTGATGGTCATTGGTGAGGATATCGCGGTGATGGGCGGCACCTTTGCCCTTACCCGTGGGTTTTTGGAAGAGTTCGGCCCCATGCGCGTGCGGGACACCCCCATTTCCGAGTCCGGCTTTATGGGGATGGCCGTGGGCATGGCCATGCGCGGCATGCGCCCCATTGTGGAGCTGATGTATAACGACTTTATCACGGTGTCGCTGGATCCGCTTATGAACCAGGCGGCCAAACTGCGCTACATGACCGGCGGGCAGATCACCATCCCCATGGTGCTCAGGGCCCCCATGGGGGCGGGCCGCCGCAATGCCGGCCAGCACTCCCAGTGCCTGGAAGCGCTGTTCATGCACATTCCGGGGCTGAAGTTAGTGTGCCCCTCCACGGCCTATGACGCCAAGGGCCTGATCAAAACCGCCATCCGGGATAATGACCCCGTGGTGGTGCTGGAGCATAAGCTCCTTTACGCTAGAAAGTTTGAGATGCCGCCGGAGGATGAGGAGTATACCATCCCGCTGGGCAAGGCCGACATCAAGCGCGAGGGCAAGGACATCACCATCCTCACCTGGTCGCGCCAGGTGCACTTCGCCCTGGAAGCGGCGGAAACCCTGCAGAATGATTTTGGCATTTCCTGTGAGGTGGTGGATCTTCGCAGCCTGGTGCCGCTGGATTGGGAAACGGTGAACGCCTCTGTGAGGAAGACCCACAACGTTCTTACCCTGGAAGAAGGCGTGATGCGCGCAGGCGTGGGCGCCGACCTGTCGGCGCAGATCACCGAAACCCTCTTTGACGAGCTGGATTCACCGGTGAACCGGGTGGCCGGAGCCAATGTGGTGTCGCCCTTCAGCCCCCCGCTGGAAGACGCGGTGTTCCCCCAGCCCAAGGATGTGGTGGCGGCAGTCCGCAGGCAGCTGAATGTGTGAGCGGAGGATTAAATGAGCAAACAGATTTTAATGCCCCAGTATGGGCTGACCATGGAAGAGGGCGCCGTTGAAAAATGGCTGGTTAAGGAAGGCGACGTGATCAAGGAAGGCGATGTGATCGCCGAGATCGTCACCGACAAATTGACCAACGACCTGGTGAGCGAAGTGTCGGGCACGGTGCTGAAGCTGGTGGCCGCCGAGGGCGAGGACATTCTGGTGAAGGGTGTTTTGGCCATTGTGGGCGAACCCGGTGAGGCGATTGACGATGTTCCCGCGGCCGCTCCCCAGGCGGAAGCTGCCCCTGCCGCTGCCGCGGCCCCTGTGGCCCAGGCAGCCCCCAAAGCTGTGGCCCCGGGCGGCCGGGTGAAAATCTCACCCTTTGCCCGCAAGGTAGCTGAAAAGAACAACTTGGACTATTCCACCCTCACCGGCACGGGACCTTCCGGGCGCATTGTGGTTAGGGATGTGGAGCAGGCCCTGGCTTCAGGCGTTGCCGCCGCAGCCCCGGCTGCTGCCCCCGTTCCCGCCGGCGCCGTAGGCGTTGCCGCCGCTGGCGACGAGGTGGTGAAGATGACCAGGATGCGCAAGATCGTGGCTGAGCGCATGAGCGCTTCCGCCCGGGAAATCCCCGCCGTCACCCAGGACATCAAGGTGGATGTGACCAAGCTGATGGCCCTGCGCAAACAAATCAACGAAGGACGGGAGACGCGCATCTCCGTCAACGATTTTGTGCTCAAGGCCGTGGCCAAGGCTATCCGCCAGCATATGAATGTGAATGTGTCGCTGGATGCTTCCGGCGCCAGCATCATCCGCCATCAGCAGATCAACATCGGCATGGCGGTGTCTGTGCCCGGCGGCCTCATGGTGCCGGTCATCCGTGAAGCGGACAAGAAGAGCCTTGAGACCCTGGCGAAGGAGGCCAAGGACCTGGCCATCCGCGCCCGGGAGAGCACGCTGGATCCCTCAGAGCTTCAGGGCTCCACCTTCTCGGTGTCCAACCTGGGGATGTACGGCATCACCAGCTTTACCCCCATCATCAACCAGCCAAACGCCGCCATTCTGGGCGTGTGCGCGGCGGAAGATGTGGTGGCCCTTGATAAGGAAGGCCAGCTCTATAACAAAAAGGTGATGACCTTGAGCTTCTCCTTTGATCACCGTCTGCTTGACGGCGCTGAGGCGGCTGACTTTGAAAAGACCCTGAAAACCCTGCTGGAGGATCCTCTCCAGGTGATCCTGTAATCAAGAAAGGACTGGAATACTGATACCATGCAGAAGAAAATCGTCGTTTTAGGCGGCGGCCCGGGCGGCTATGTGGCCGCCATCCGGGCTGCCCAGTTAGGGGCGGACGTGACCCTGATTGAGAAGGACAAGGTGGGCGGCACCTGCCTGAATGTGGGCTGTGTGCCCACCAAGGCCCTGCTGCACGCGGGGGAAATGTACCGCCAGATGAAGCATGACGCCGCGGAATATGGCGTGTTCGCGAAGGACTTGAGCTTTGACTGGGCCAAGGTCATCGGCAAGAAGAACGCCGTGGTCACCCGCCTGGTGGGCGGGGTGTCCGGGCTGCTGAAAAAGAACAAGGTGAAGGTCATCAGCGGCCTTGGCAAGCTGGGCGCCGGCAAAACCGTGCAGGTGACGGGCAAAAACGGGGAAACCCAGTCTGTCAGCTATGACAAGCTCATCCTGGCTACCGGCTCCGTGCCTGTGATGCCCCCCATTCCCGGGGTGAAGGACAACCCGAACTGCATTGATTCCACCGGGGCGCTGAGCCTAGACAAGCTGCCGGCGGAGATTCTGGTGATTGGCGGCGGCGTTATTGGCATTGAGTTTGCCAACGCCTTTGCCAACTTTGGCAGCAAGGTGACGGTCATTGAGATGACCTCCAAAATCCTGCCCATGATGGATGAGCAGCTCTCCAAAGACCTGCGCAAACTGCTGGAAAAAGAAGGCATTGCCATCCACACCGATGCCAAGGTGCTGAGCGTTGAGAACAAGGGCGGCAAAAGCTCTGTCAATGTGGAGATGAACGGCAAAACACAGGCATTCACCGCCGATAAGGTGCTGGTGGCCGTGGGCCGCCGTACCGACACGGCGGATCTTGGGCTGGATGCCCATGGCATCAGGAATGACCGGGGCCGCATCACCGTGGATGAGCACATGCAGACCAACAAGCCCGATGTGTACGCCATTGGCGACTGTGTGGGCCAGATCATGCTGGCGCATGTGGCCAGCGCCATGGGCGAGGTGGCGGCGGAGCACGCCATGGGCCATGCGGCCAGGTATGACGGCAAAACCAACGCCTCCTGCGTGTATACCACGCCTGAGTTTGCGGGCACCGGCTACACCGAGGAGGAGCTGAAGGCCAAGAAAATCGCCTACAAGGTGGGCACCTTCCCCCTGATAGGCAACGCTAAAACCCTGATCGAAAACGGCGGTGTGGGCCAGATCAAGGTGCTGTGCGGCGAGGAATTCGGCGAGATCCTGGGCGTGCATATCCTGGGCCCCCGGGCCACCGACCTGATTGCCGAGGCGGCGCTGATGATCGGCATGGAAGCCACGGTGGACGAGGTGATCGCCACCATCCATGCGCACCCCACCGTGTCTGAGGCAGTCCGCGAAGCCGCTTTGGCTACCGAAGGCCGCGCGATCCACAAATAAGATTATCACAAGTGCATGAAGGGGGAATTTGTGAAAACAAATTCCCCCTCTGTCGCAGAGGACAAAATGAAATCAGTCAGCCTGTATCAACTGAACAATGCCGGCTTTGTCGCAAGAACCGCCGAGAGCCTGTGGCTGGTGGACGCCCTTCATGACGGGGCGAAGCAGTATGGCGGGATCAGCCCCGAGGCGCTAACGCTCATCAGGCGTTTGGCGGTGGGGATAAACGAGCCTGTCAAGCTGCTGGTGACCCACCTGCACCCTGACCACCTGAGCGCCAGGGCGGTGCGCAGCTTTGCCGCGGAAATGCCCCTCACCGTCTATACCGCTGATCCGGAGATTGAGGAAATGAATTT
Organism: Christensenellales bacterium; assembly: GCA_050952935.1. Taxonomy (GTDB): domain Bacteria; phylum Bacillota; class Clostridia; order Christensenellales; family Aristaeellaceae; genus UBA6115. Next base: position 171,215 of record JBMNLS010000001.1, read on the forward strand.
GGGGCAGGCGCAGGTGGCGCTTTTGCCCCTTGACGAGCATGTTTCTGTGGGCGCTGACCGTGTCCGCGCCATCCCGCTGCCCCACCTGAGCCCCCAGCGGTTCAACATCCTGCACACGGTGCTGCGGCTGGATTTGGGCAGGGCCTCCCTGTTTGTGTCGGGCGACGGGCTGATGGACGGCCATATTTTTCAGCGCCATGAAGCCCTCATCAAGGGAGTGGACGCGGCGGTATGCCTGTATTCCTATGCCTTCACACGGCATAACCTGGCCTTTACAAAGCAGTACATTGACCCGAAGATTCTGGTGGTGAACCATTTTCCCGCGCCTGAGCGGGATGAATATGATTCCATCAACCGCTTCAGGGCCTTTTCTGCCAAAAACAATGAAGGAATGCGCATCATCCCCTTTGCCCAGGTAGGGGACAGGCTGGATGTTTAATGCCTACCGCCGGGTGTTGCCCCCTCAGGGGAACCCGGCCTACAACCAGGCCTATGAGGAGCTGGTGTTTCGTCAGGGGGAGGGCCTGCCCCTTTTGATGCTGTGGCGCAACCCCCGGGCGGTGGTTTGCGGCAAGCATCAAAACCTTTATGGTGAGGTGAATGTATGGCAGGCCCATCAGGAGGGTTTGCCCCTTATCCGCCGTGAATCAGGCGGCGGTGCGGTGACCCACGGCCCCGGAAACCTGAACTACACCATGGTCCACGCCCAGGAGGGGGAATGGGACGCGGCGGAATTTCCCCGGCCCATCATCGCCTGCCTGCGTGAATTGGGCGTTGACGCGGCGCTTTTTGACAGCGCCGGCATTTCCGTCAAGGACTTCAAGGTATCCGGCAGCGCCCAGCGCCTGACCGGCGGGCGCATACTGCACCACGGCACCTTGCTGTTTGACGCGGACATCAGACAGGTGGATGGCCCCCTTCGCCGCAGCCCATATATTGCCAACTGCCAGGCAACCTGCTCAAAGCCGGCCCCCATCGGCAACATCCGTCCCCATTTGAAACAGGATATGGATCTGGATGCCTTTGAAGCCTATCTGATCAAGCGGCTGTGCACTGACCAGGAACCCTATGCGCTTTCAGATAACGGGGCTGTGAAGGCCCTGGCCCGCAGCAAATATCAAACCTGGAACTGGACATACGCCCGCAGCCCCAGGTTTGATTATCGGAAGGATTTTGTGTTGCAGGGGAAGCCCTGGTCGCTTTTTTTCACCTGTGAGAAGGGCCTGATCACTCAGGTACGCTTTGCCATTTCAAATCAGGATAAGCCGGAACTGTCCGCGCTTTTTGCGGGTCAGCGTCTGGAACCGGCATCGCTCATGGTCCATGCGGAACGGTTTTTCACCAGGCAGATGGCAGAAGCCCTGCTGCCCCATTTCTTCGGTTGATTATTTCACCGCGCGGATGATATCGATCACCGTGCCGTCGCGGTATTCCACCTCGCCCACAATTTTGCCGCCGGGCTTTACAGGGGTGGGGACGCCAGTGTATGTTTCGGCCATTTCCTTCAGCTTTTCAATGGGATAGACTGGAAGGCCCGCGTGGCTAAGCCGGTCTTTTAGCTCTGTCTGTTTGGGGTTGACCGCGATGCCCCGCTGGGTGATGAGCACGTCCACCGTGTCCCCGGGCGTGGTGGTGCACAGCACCTTATCCACGATGATGGGCAGGCGCGCCCGGTAAAGGGGGGCCACCACCATGGCCAGCTTGGCCCCTGCCGCGGTGTCACTGTGCCCGCCTGAGCCGCCGGCGATGATGCCGTTGGAATCAATATGCACATTCACATTGAAATGGGTGTCAATCTCCAGCGCCCCCAGCACCACCGCGTCCAGGGAATCGACTGCGGAGGATTTGGCCAGGGGGCTGGCATAGCGGGTGGCGGAAATCTCCTGGTGGCGGGGATTCCGGCGGATGGAATCCACCGCCTTCAGGTCAAAGCACTGCACATCAAGCAGGCTTTCAAAGAAGCCTTCCTCCAGCATATCCACCAAATAGCCTGTGATGCCGCCCAGGCCAAAGCTGCCCTTCACATTTTTTTGGCGCATGATGGGCTTTAAAAACTGGGTCACCGCCAGGGAGGCGCCGCCGGCCCCGGTCTGGAAGGAAAAGTCATTTTTAAGAAGCCCGCTGTGCTCTATCACCTGGGCTGCGTAGCGGGCGATGGTGAGGGCCACCGGGTCCCTGGTCATGCGGGTGGTACCGGAGACAATGCCTTCAGGGTCGCCAATGGAAGGCAATGTCACCACATAGTCCACCAGGTTTTCTGGGATGGAGGCGGGAATGAGCGGATAGGGCATCAGGCAATCGGTGAGCACCACCACCTTGCGGGCGTACTGGGCGTCCGGCATCGCGTAGCCCAGGGAGCCGCAGGCGGCGGGGCCTGAGATGCCGTTGCAGTTGCCCATGGGGTCGGCGGCGGGGGCGGCGATAAAAGCGATGTCCACCTTCGCCGTACCTCTGGCCATGGCGGCGGGCCTGCCGCCGTGGCTGCGGAAGCGCACCGGGTTTGGCAGAATGCCTTCTGATATGGCGGCAGCCAGGGAGCCGGCCATGTAGTTGACGCCGATATGGGTGACAACACCATCTCTGATATGGTTAATGAGGGGGCTGTGGATTTCAAAAAGGGAGCTGGCCTCCACGGTCAGATTTTTGATGCCCATGGCGGCAATCTCCGCCATCACCTGGTTTAGGGTTTGGTCGCCGTTGCGCAGGTGATGGTGAAAGGAAACGCACATCCCGTCCTTCAGCCCGCAGGCCTGCAGCGCTTCTTTTAAGGAAGATGTCAGTTTACTCATTTTCCCCTCCCAACCCCAGCTGTTCAGCCGCCTGCAGCACCCGTCTGGCCCGGTCAACGATGGGCTTGTCGATCATCTTGCCCCGCAGGGACACAGCGCCTAGGCCCGCCGCCTCACCTTCCCTGATGGCGGCCATCACATCCCGGGCATAGGCGATCTCCATAAGGCTGGGGCTAAACGCCTGGTTGATGCTTGCCACATGCCGGGGCGAAATGGCGGCCTTGCCGTCAAAGCCTAGGCTTTTGGCAAAGGCGGCGTCGGTTTCAAGGCCCTCATCGTCGTTCACATCGGTAAAGGGCGTGTCATACACGGGGATGCCGCAGGCCTTGGCGGCCATCACCATGCGCCCCCGGGCGTAGAAGATTTCCTGCCCACCCTTGCTGCGGGCGGCCCCCAGGTCGCTGGTCAAATCCTCCGCTCCCAGGAAAAGCCCCTTCACCCGGGGGCTGCTTGCCGCGATCTGGAAGGCGTTTTCCACCCCCAGGGCTGTTTCAATCAGGGGAATCAGCCCCACGGCGCCGATTTCCAAGCCATTGGCTGTCTCAATCTCCGCCATCCGGGCGGACAGCCTTTGAATGTCGTTTGCGCTGTTCACCTTGGTGGGCATGAGGAAACTGGGCGCCAGGGGCACCATGGCCGCCAGGTCATCCTCCAGATAAGGGCTGCCGGCGGGGTTCACCCGGATCACAAGGGGCGTACCGCCAAAATCCAGGGCCTTGATGGCGCGGCGCACCAGGCGCCGGGCGCTGTCCTTTTCCCTAACGGCCACCGCGTCCTCCAGGTCCAGAATCAGGGCATCCGCGCCGTGGATGTCCGCGTTTTGCAGCATGGCGGGGTTATTGCCCGGGATAAAAAGCAGGGAACGAATCATCCTTCCGCCTCCATTCCACGCGCCAGCGCTGTTTCGGTCCGGGCTTTGAGGGTGCAGGTCAGCGCTCCCCGGTCATTTACCCGGATGATCCCGCTGGTGACGCCCATTTCCCGAGCCACTTCCGCCACCGCTTGGCGAATGGCCGGGCCAAACTGGGGCAGCACCACCGATTCAATCTCAATCACAAGCGCCCCCTCCCCGGGGGATACCATCACCATCGCATCGCTGGATTCCAGGGTGCCGGCTGTTGCAGGCCTGAAAATATTCATCGTGTCTCCCTCTTGCATACTGCCTGATTATCTTTTTGTTTAGTATAATGAAATACCAATGGGTGGTCAAGGCATACAGCATTGACTCATGCGGAAAACAGCGATAAAATAATAGTAGTAATTTTTTGTATGTATAGTCAATCCTCGGGCATCTGGCGAAAGCATAAAGGGAGGATATGGAACCATGAACAAACAGGGTGCGCAAGAGGGCATCTGGAACGATACCTCCGCCTGCCGGACCACGGCAGGCGGAGGCTTCTATGATGGTTCAACAACTGCGGGGGAAATGAAATGAACCTTTCCCTGTCAATAGCCACGGTGTTCCCAATTTTCGTCTATCTGCTGATAGGAATCGTACTTCGTCGTCTGCGCCATATCAGCGATGGGACGCTAAGTGAATTAAACCGCATCGCTTTCAGTTACTTTTTCCCCTTTGTGATGTTCAGCAACATCTATAAAACCAGCCTTGACCAGATTCTGGATCCAGGCTTTCTGCTGATGATGGCGTTGCTGGTGTTGTTGGTGTCCCTGATCTGTGTGTTGGTGCTGCCCCGCTATATCAAGGATAAGCCGGTGCTGGGCAGCGTCATTCAGGGGATCATCCGGGGCAACTCCATCCTGTTCGCGCTGCCGGTGGTGTCGGTGATCAGCGGACCTGAGCATACGGGCCTGGTTTCTCTATGCATCGCCATTATTGTGCCCATGTATAACATCATCTGTGTGCTGGTGCTGGAAAGCCTGCGGGGACACCGGATGAAGGCAAACATTGTCTTTAAAAACCTGCTGAAAAACCCCGTTATCCTGGGGGCGCTGGCGGGAGTTGTGGTGAAAGTGGCAGGCATCAGCTTCTTTCCTGCCATGGAGCAGGTGATTTTTGACATCGCCCGCATGGTGACGCCTTTGGCCCTCATCATGCTGGGGGCAGGGCTCAGGCTTTCCGACACGCTCCGTTACCGCCGGGAGCTGATACTGGTAAGTGTTGTCAAACTGATTATGGTGCCGTTGCTGTTTGTCGCAGTGACGCTGTTGCTTGGTTACCGGGGCGTGCCGGTGACAACCGCTATGGCGCTCAGCATTGTGCCCACGGCAGTATCCACCTTTGTGATGGCCCAGGAGATGGAGGCCGATGCCATCCTGGCCGGACAAATTGTGGCAGTCACTTCAGTGCTGAGTATTGTAACGGTATTTCTCTGGGTGTTGATTTTGGACAGCCTGGGGGTGATTGCGTGATGCGGAGGGAATAAAGAAGATAAGGATATGCCGGCGGGACAGAAACCACTTGTTGGAGATGTCATACTGATGTAAAGCTTTACATCAGTATGAGTCAATAGGCTATATCAAGGCGGCGATGTTATCATACCGCGTGCCCGCTTACGCCATAGCAAGCTTCTCATCCTCATGGGGCAATCGGCGCTGGTAGAGGATGAACCAAACGAACATCATCGTGCCCCTCAGCGCCGCAGAAAGCGTGATGCCCAGCCAGAAGCCGTTGAGGCCTATCTTTTGGGCCAATGTCCAGCACAGGGCGGGGCGGATCAGGTTGGCGGTGATGCTGGAAATGCTGGGTGGCAGCGTTTTGCCCATGCCCCGGAAAGTGCCGGCGCTGGTGCCTTCCAGCGCCATAAACAGCTGGCAGCCCGCTAAAATCATCAGGTAATCCGCGCCCATATCCAGCAATTCCGGCGGCTCCCGCAGGAAAAGCGAAAAGAGAAAGCGCCCGGCAAAAATGAGAATCAGCGTCACAATGGCCATCCAGATGAGCATGGCGGTGAGCGATATGCGGAAGCCCCGCCTGATGCGGGCCCATTTCCTGGCGCCGTAGTTTTGCCCCATGAAGGTGGCCACGGCGGAGGAGAAGCCGCCGCCGATCAGCCAGGAAAGGGATTCCACCTGGCTGCCCACCCGCTGCACGGCCACGGCCTGGGCGCCAAAGCCTGAGGACACCATGCCTGTTACCACCATGGCCAGCATGGTGAAAGCGGCGCTTTCCAGGGACACCGGCACGCTCCAGGCCAGAATCTGCCTGATACGGGCTTTGCAGAAGCGGCCAAATACCTGGAAGCGCTCAAAGGGGCGTTTGGGGTGGCGCTTGGCAAAGAACACCAGCAACAGGCACACGATGGCCTCGGCGATGACCGTGGCGATGGCGGCGCCCTGGATGCCCCAGCCCCAGCCCAGAATCATCAGGGGATCCAGGATCATGTTTATCACCAGGCCTGAGGCATTGGCCCAAAACCCCAGGCGGGAATTGCCCGCGCCGTTGAAGCTGCCGGTTATGGCGGCTGACACATAGCTGAAGGGGATGCCGATAGCGGCGATGCGCAGGTAATCACAGGCACTCTTAAACACATCCGCTTCATTTACCTGAAGGAGGGATATCAGGGGGCCTGCCAGGCTGATCAGCACCAGACCATAAAACAGCCCCAGGACAAGCGCGATGCGGGTGGCCTCCTGGGCGAAGCCCAGCGCCTCTTCCCGGTCTCCCCGGCCCAGGTTTTGTGAAACGCCAATCTCAGCCCCGGTGCGCCCAAAGATCATCAGCGCCATGCCCAGCCACAAAAACATGCCCGCCAGCCCGCTGGCCGCCACCGCCGTCACCGAGTGCTCCATGCGGCCCAGCCAGAACATATCCGTCAGGTTATAGGTCATCTGCAAAAGCTGGGTGCCCATGATGGGGATAGCCACCAGCAGGATTTTCTTCAGGATACTCCCCCGGGTCAGGTCGTTGGCGTGTGCTGTCATGGCGTTCCTTTGCTCTTCCCGCGTGTTTTGTTCAGTATGATTGGGCCGGGGGATGCTGTCAAGGGATTGGCGCAGCTTACATGGGATCGTCTTTGTGTACAGCGATAATTCCATGACATTTCCCCTTGCTCCATTTGGATGATGGGGTATAATAGACAGAGGCGTCAGGGCATATACTGCCGGCGCCAGGGAGGGAATTGTGCTGAAATCCATTGAAGATAACAAGAAAAACAAAGCGCCTGACATTGGTGGTCAGGCGGTGCTGGACGGGGTGATGATGAAATCCCCCGACGCCATTGCCATTGCCGTGCGCAGAGAAAACGGTGATATCGTGGTAAAAAGGGATCCTTATGAGGCGCCCAGCAAAAAGCATCCCTGGATGGGAAAGCCCATCATCCGGGGCGCTGTCAACATGGGGCTGATGCTGAAGCTGGGGGTGGGCGTGCTGGAGGACAGTGCCGAGATGTCGGGCACTCTGGCTGACGAAAAGCCCTCAAAGTTTGAGGAATGGCTTTCCAAAAAACTGGGCAAGGGTGCTGAGAAACTGTTGATGGTCCTTGCCATGGTGCTGGCCATTGCCTTATCCATGGGGCTGTTTGTGTTTTTGCCCAACATTCCCACCAGGGCGCTCCGGGATGCCGGCTGGTCGCTGTTCGCGGTGAACCTGCTCAGCGGGATTCTCCGCACGGGTATTCTCATTGGCTATCTCTATCTCACCGGCCTTGTCCCCGATATGCGGAAAACCTTCCGATACCACGGGGCCGAGCACAAAACGGTTTACGCCCATGAGGCAAAATTGCCACTGACCCCTGAAAACGCGCAGAAGTTCACCACCCTGCACCCCCGCTGCGGCACCAGCTTTCTGCTGCTCACCTTTATCCTGTCTATCCTCTTTTATTCGGTGTTTGATGAGCTGGTTCTGACGCTGTTTAACTACGACATGGCCAGCAACTACCTGATCCGCGTGGTTTCGCGCCTGTTGCTGCTGCCGCTGATGGCAGGTCTTGGCTATGAGGCCCTGAAGGCGCTGGCCCATGCCAACAATCCCTTCACCCGGGCGCTTCGCTGGCCGGGAATGCAGCTGCAGCGCCTCACCACCAAGCCGCCCACCGATGAGATGCTGGAGGTGGCCATCGCGGCCATGAATGCTGCTCTCCACGGCCTGCCGGAAGGAGAGCGCACGGAGGAAGGCTATGTTCTATTGACAAAGGCTGCCCCCCAGGAGGCGGTGGCCATTTGACCATTGCCCAGGCCTTAAACGGGGCCTATTTGCAGCTTCAGGAAGCCCGGGTGCCCGATTTTAAGCTGGATGCCCAGTGGCTGCTGGCTGATTTGCTGGGGGTGAAGCGCCTGGCGCTGACCCTGATGGGAGACAGCCTCCTTGACGAATCCCGTCAGGCGGCCTATGCTGTTCTTATCGCCCGCCGCGCCAGGCGGGAGCCTTTGCAATACATCCTGGGCACGGCGGAATTCATGGGCCACAGGTTTTTTACCCGGCCGGGTGTGCTCATTCCCCGCAGTGACACGGAAACCCTGGCTCAGATGGTCATCCGGCGCGTGAAGCCGGGGGACCGGGTGCTGGATTTGTGCTGCGGCAGCGGCTGCCTGGCTATCGCTATCAAAATGGCCTGCCCGGAAGCCCGGGTTTGGGCCAGCGACCTGTCGAAAGAGGCGGTCAGCCTCACCCGGGAAAATGCCCGGCGCCTGGGGGCTGAGATAACAGTGGCTCAGGGCGACTTGTTCGCGCCGCTGCGGGGCCATCGATTTGACCTGATTGTGTCAAACCCGCCTTATATCCCCGCCGCGGATCTTCCCGGCCTTCAGGCGGAGGTGGGGTTTGAGCCCGCCATGGCCCTTGACGGTGGGGAGGATGGCCAGCGCTTTTACCGCGCCATCCTGGCCCAGGCCCCCCATTTTCTGATCCCTGGCGGGTGGCTGATGGTGGAGGTGGGCGATGGGCAGGCGGAAGCCCTATCGGGGCTGCTCCCCTCCGGTTTTACTCCCTGGCGGATCACCCATGATCTGTCGGGGCTGCCCCGCGCGGCAGAAACGCGCCTTGAAACATGATGATGCAAGAAAAGTTTGATGCCCTGTGTGCCCGTTTTGAAGAGCTGTCCCTCACGGCGAGCCAGCCGGATGTGATTGCCGACCAGCCCCGCTACCAGGCCCTGGTGAAGGAGATGGCGGAGCTGGGGCCGGTGGTGTCCGCCTGGAAAAGCTTTCAGGCGCTGGAAGAGGAGATGGCCGCCACCCGGGAGCTGGCGGAGATTCCCGAGTTTGCCGATATAGCACGGGAGGAATTGACGGCCCTTGAGGAAAAGAGCCAGGCGGCGAAGGATGAGCTGCGGCTGATGCTCCTGCCTAAGGATGCGGATGACGACCGCAATGTGGTGATTGAAATCCGCGCCGGGGCCGGCGGAGATGAAGCCAGCCTTTTTGGCGCGGCGCTCATGCGTATGTACACCCGCTATGCTGAGCGGAACGGCTTTCAGGTGAGCTACATCAGCCTGTCGGATACGGAGCTGGGCGGCGTCAAGGAGGCGGTGTTCAGCCTGTCCGGCCAGGGGGCCTTCAGCCGGATGAAGTATGAAAGCGGGGTGCACCGCATCCAGCGAGTGCCCAGCACTGAGTCCCAGGGGCGCATCCACACCTCCACCGCCACCGTGGCGGTTCTGCCTGAGGCGAATGAGGTGGACATCCAGATCAACCCCGGTGACCTGCGCATTGACACCTACCGGGCCAGCGGCCAGGGCGGCCAGCATGTAAACCGGACGGACTCCGCCGTGCGCATCACCCACCTGCCCACCGGCCTGGTGGTCACCTGTCAGGACGAAAAAAGCCAGTTAAAAAACAAAGAGCAGGCATTAAAAGTGCTCCGCAGCCGGTTGTATGAGCAGAAGCAGGCCGAACAGGACGCCGTCTATGCCCAGCACCGCCGGGGCCAGATCGGCACAGGGGACCGCAGTGAGCGCATCCGCACCTACAACTTCCCCCAGGGCCGGGTGACCGATCACCGCATCGGCCTGACCCTTTATCAGATCGACCTGATCATGGATGGCGACTTGGATCCCATCATCGATGCCCTGGCGATGGACGCCCGGCAAAAGGCCCTGGCTGAAAGCGTGATTTAATGATAACAAGAACAGGAGTGAGCATATGCCCCGAAACAGCCCCATGACCCGGGTACAAAAACAGATTCTGGTCTTCAGCCTGCTGATTATCTTTTTGATTGGTGTTTTGGTGTATATTTTCAGGGATCAGACGCCGCCGCCCGCAAGCCCCGATTGGAGCACCCCCACGGTGTCCATCGCCCCTGAGGCCACCTACGCCACCGTCAACGAGGTTTTGGACAATCTGCCCTCGGCTACACCAACCCCCACCCCAACCGATACACCTGCGCCCGCGCCTGTTATCACCCCCACTTCCGCTCCGGAATTTACCATAAATCCGGAAACTTATGCCACCCTGCGCAAAAACGATGCCGGGCCTGAGGTGAAAAAGATGCAGCAGAAGCTGATTGAACTGGGCTATCTGAAGGCAGGCGGGGATGATGGCGACTTTGGTAACGGCACTTTTACCGCCGTTAAAAAATTTCAGAAACGCAACAACCTGACCGCCGATGGCATCGCCGGCTCCGCTACCCTGTCCGCCCTCTATGGGCCAAACCCTGTCCGGGCGGAATAAGCAGCGCATACATAACAACATAGCAATTTGGGGATTTTCGGGGGATTGTTGTGTTTATTCAGTTACTGTTTTGATGAACTTATTTTCCGCAAGACGTTTGTTATTATGATGGAAACCTCTTCGGATTACAGAAAACTCAGTTTATATGGTTAATACTTTAACGTTTGCGTGTCTTATAAGTTTTCTCTCCCCAATAAGTTACTGACTGTAAGCCGCTTTCAAGAATCTGAGGATCTGATTTTTCAAGTTCAAATAAAAGATCAAAATTATCAATGCAGGAAAAGATGAAGCGATGACTTTGAGACAAGCATCTTGCGTTGTAGTGCAAAACATTTTGATGGTTCATTGGATGCCAATTTCTATCTATAGATCGAGACAAGTTATGGTAATCTCCATCAATCATCACCAACAATATATTTGGTGACAATGGCATACTCAATTCAACACCGGGGCTTTTCAAGCCTACCATGCTGAGAAAGGGGACTTTAACATGTGCTTTGCGAGCAATTGGGTTATCTGAAGTATACAAAGGTTGGGAGGTTCGGTTTAGACAAAAAACCCAAGTTAGCTGATTAAGTAACATGGTCATTTCCCATGTTTTTTCTTTATCTATCAACATTGCTCCTTGAATATTTTTAGCCTGGCTTTCTGATAACAAGTATTTTTCAGCACGTTCCTTATCTACGCCCATATCAACAAGAACTTGATACAAGCGATCAGCTGAATCTACCATGGAGTCTCTTATGGCACGAGTCCTGATCATCTGAGTTATTATACAATACGACAATTCTTCTTTTTCTTTTTTAGTTATTGCAAAACAGTTTTTTGCTATCCAAGGATTTAGTTCAATATATTGGTTGTGAAGTGAAGATAACAAGGAAGCATATCTATCTTCAACATGTTTCGCTAAATGCTTTTCAATCGTCTGATCTGATTTTAATTGTTCAACGGTAATGTTTTTGCTTTGTAGAAATCCTAAGACATTGTCATCCAGATTATTAGGAAATTCCAGATCATAAAAGTACCCCTCAGCAGCAACATCTAAAATAGCACTACACCAGGATTTTCTATTTCTTTTATCATAGACATAGACTTGTTGTGTATTCTTTTTAGCAAAATACTGAAGGTAACATTGTGGAACATAATGCTGCTTTTTTATTTTTTGTGTGTTTTTCATTTTATCACCCAAATCACTTGATTATCACATCAGGGATACATTAATCAAACGTATTGTATTATAGCATTTTATATAGCACTTATCTACGATATCTGCCATTATCGCTGATCAGGTGGAAGTTTCCTGGCGTATTGTGCGAATTTGGCTAAACTGGTTTTCATTTAATGCGTTTAGTTTAGATATTTTATCATCCTTATAATAAATTACCCTCTAGCACTTTTTGCAGGCCAAACCCTGTCCGGGTGGAATAAAGCGCCGTGCACACAGCAATCTGGGATTTCGGGCGTGGAATCCCCGGATTTTACATTCTCTCCCTTGCCCCTGGGGGGATCTTTGGCTACAATACAGATGTCGTACATCCTGACCGAAAACCTTATGGAGGATCATATGATGCAGACTCATCTAAATCGTTCCCCCCAGGAGGGCGTGTGGCAGTCCTATCTGCGATTGCTTTCCCATGATTTTCCCACCCAGCGCGCGGCGGTGGCGGAGATCATCCGGCTGAAAACCCGGCTGCAACTGCCCAAGGGCACAGAGTATTTCTTTTCCGACCTGCATGGCGAGCATATGCGCTTCCAGCGCATGCTGGCCAGCGCCTCCGGCACCATCCGGGACAAAATTGACACTTTGTTTTACTCTGCCTTAAACCCTGAGGACAGGGACGAGCTGGCCCAAGTGGTGTATGACCCGGAAAACACGCTGCGCCGCCTGCAGGAGGCGGGCAAGCTGCGGGAAAACTGGTACCACCTGACCATTGTCAGGCTGATTCAGGTGCTCAAGATAGTATCCGCCAAATACACCCGGGGCATGGCCCGGGAGCAGATGGCGCCTGACTTCAGAAGCGCCATTGATGAGCTGGTTTATAAGGATGAGGACGAGAGCCGTATGACTTATCACTACGCGGTGATCCGGGCGATCCTTGATACTGGGGTGGCGGGGGACTTTATCTGCGCGGTGGCGGCGACCATTCGCTCTCTCTGTGTGGCGCGGCTCCACATCATCGGTGACATTTTTGACCGGGGTGCCCATCCGGATTTGATCATGGATGAGCTGATCGCTTTCCACGATGTGGACATCCAGTGGGGCAACCACGACCTGCTGTGGATAGGCGCTGCCATGGGCAATGAGGCCCTGATCACCAATGTCATGCGCCAGGGCATCAACTATAATACCTATGACCTGCTGGAGGATGGCTACGGCATCAACCTGAGGCCCCTCTCCATGTTTGCCGACGCCACCTACCGGGATGATCCCTGCGAGATTTTCAGACCCAAGAACGAGTTTAACGAAAACCAGTTTGACACCGTTGACCCGGCCCTGGGCGCCAAGATGCTCAAGGCCATGACCGTCATCCAGATGAAGCTGGAAGGCCAGCTGCTGGCCCGCCGCCCGGAATACGGCATGGCTCAGCGGGATCTTTTAAGCCGGGTGGACTTTGCCAAGGGCACCGTGATGGTGGACGGCCAGGAGCATCCCCTCAGGGATACCCATTTCCCCACCGTTGACCCCAAGGATCCCCTGAAGCTAAGCCCTGAGGAAAGCGAATTGATGCGCTCCCTGGTGGCCTCCTTCCGCCACAGCCGCCGCCTGCAGTCCCACATGCGCTTCCTGATGAGCCACGGGGCTGTGTACCTGAAGTTCAACGGCAACCTGCTCTATCATGGCTGCGTGCCCATGCGGGAGGACGGCAGCTTTGATGTTCTTGAGATTGATGGCCAGGCCCTCTCAGGCCAGCCCCTCTTTGACTACATTGACCGGATGGCCAGGGACGCCGTCTTCCTGCCCTATGACAGCCCCCAGCAGGTGAAGGCAAGGGATTTCCTGTGGTATCTGTGGTGCGGGCCCAAGTCGCCCATCTTTGGAAAAGACCGCATGGCCACCTTTGAGCGCGCCTTCCTGACAGACAAATCCACCCACAAGGAAACCATGAACCCCTACTACCGCCTGATCAATGAGGAGGCCGCCTGCCGCAGCATCCTGGAGGCCTTCGGCCTGGATCCTGACCGGGGCCATATCATCAACGGCCATGTGCCGGTGAAACTCCTCAAGGGCGAAAGTCCCATCAAGGGCGGCGGGCGTTTGTTTGTGATTGACGGGGGCATGTCCAAAGCCTATCAGAAAACCACCGGCATGGGCGGGTATACCCTCATCATCAACTCCCACTCCATTGCCCTGGCCCAGCATCCGGCAGATGTGGCCGGGGAAGACGCCCCCTTTGACAGCCCCATCCTGGAGGTGGTGGAGCGCTTCCCCAGGCGCCTGACCGTGGCAGACACCGATGAAAGCGCCGACATGCACCGGCAGATTGAAGACCTGGGGCATCTGATTGCCGCCTACCGCTCAGGCGAGGTGGCCGAGCAGGGCCGCCAGTCCCTGGTTCCCTTGCAGTATGATTAATGGACTTGTGTAAAGGAGACAAACAATGAAAATCGCGTTTATTGGCACCGGTGTCATGGGCCTGCCCATGGCGGGGCACCTGATGGATGCGGGGCACGATGTGACGATTTATACCCGCACCAAATCAAAGGCGGATCCCCTGGTGGCAAAGGGCGCCAAGTGTTTTGACGCCATTGGCCCCTGCGTCTGTGACCGGGAGGCTGTCATCACCATGGTGGGCTTCCCCAAAGATGTGGAGGAGGTTTACCTGGGCGAAGGCGGCATCCTAAAAAACGCGCCCGAAGGCGCCCTTGTCATCGACATGACCACCACCAGCCCCGCCCTCTGGCAGCGCATCGCGGCGGAGGCCAGGCAGCGGGGGCTAAGGCCCCTTGACGCTCCGGTTTCCGGCGGGGACTCCGGCGCCAGGGCCGGGACGCTGGCCATCATGGTGGGCGGCGAAACGGCGGACTTTGAGGCCGCCCTCCCCCTCTTTGAAAAGATGGGGAAAAACATCATCCATGAAGGCGGCGACGGGGCCGGCCAGCACACAAAAATGGCCAACCAGATTGCCATCGCGGGCGCTGTCACCGCCGTGGCTGAGGCCGTGTGCTATGGTGAGGCCGCAGGGCTTGATCTGACCAAAATGCTGGGCACCATCTCCACCGGCGCCGCCGGCTCCTGGCAGATGTCCAACAACGGCCCTAAGATGGTTATTGGTGATTACGCCCCCGGTTTTTTTATCAAGCATTTTGTCAAAGACCTGCGCATCGCCCTGGAGGAAAGCCAGGAGCGGGGCTTGAAACTGCCCATCCTCAAAAAGGCGCTGAAGATGTACGCTGAAATGGAAGAAAAGGGCCAGGGCGACCTGGGGACGCAAGCGATCATTGAACAATATAGGAATGAGGACTGAGTATTGTCGGGGAGGGGGCTTTTTGAATAAAGCCCCCTCCCCGTACCCCTCCCTGAAAAACTTCATCAGGGAAAAAGGGTTTAGCTGTCAGCCGGTGCCTTCCCTGGCGCTTCCTTCAGCACCAGGGCCAGCTCATTGGCCTTGTCATACAGGGCGTAGGGCACATAGATGCTGTAGGATTCCAGCATTTCCCCCGCCCAGGTGGCCAGGCCGGCCCCCAGCCGGCCTTCCTTCAAAAAAGGGAGGCCTTCTTCTTTGAGCATGGCTTCCATGATGCCCGCCTGGATGCTGCCGCTCCGGAAGAGCAGCACCTGATCATCGGGCCGGGGTTCCCTGACTTCATGACGGCGGGTGGGACAGGGCGCTTCCATCAATTTGCGGCATTGGATGCAGTACAGCATAAGGCTCGCCTCCTTAAACTTGTTTTTCTTCGTATCCCAATTATATCATAACACCTAAAAAGCAGCTGCAAGCGCCTACTTTCTCACTACGGCAAAGTGCCCGCAGACACTTTGCCGATACAAAAAAGCGGCCATATGCGCCGCTTTGATAAGGTTAGCCTGGGGCTGATCAGCCCAGCATCGCCAGGATGTTCTGCTTGGGCACAGCGCCGATAGTTTTATTGGCGACTTCGCCGTTTTTGAACACATACAGGGAGGGGATGGACATGATGCGGTAGCGCCTGGCCAGCTCCTGCTCCTGATCCACATTGATCTTGCCAACCTTGATTTCCGGATGTTCCTTGGCGATTTCTTCCACCACGGGGCTCACCATGCGGCAGGGGCCGCACCAGGCCGCCCAGAAATCAACCAGCACGGGCTTGTCCGACTGAAGGACTTCCTTTTCAAAATTGTCTTTTGTAATCTCGATGACTGACATGTTCTTTCCACCTTTCTAACTTAGCGCGATGCGCTATTATGAAATATACCCCCATCAACAGCGGATAAACACGCTCCTGTTTCTTACATTCCCTGGGCCAGGTATTTTCTAATGGGATAGCATAGCGGCTTTTCCGGAAGACGGTGCAGCCCATAGCGCTCAGGAATTCAAGGGTTTTCAACGGCGAAAGCCATCAATTCACATGAAAAACGGCATCAAAAAAGCGGGGGCTTGCTTATCAACCCCCCCGCCAAGTTTCATCATTCAGGGATTATTTAATCACGGTGATCCTGCCTTGGGGGTTGGCATAGTCCTGGCCCACCACGCCGCCAAGCACTGTGGTGACATAGTTCACCAGCGCGTCCTCCAGCGCCACGCCGGTTTTATAGCCGCTGGTGGCGTTGGGGTAGCGGAAGGCGTAATAGGTGCCACCGCCGGCGGCGGTAAAGTCGTTGGTGGCGATCAGGTACAGCCCCTCCAGATCAAAGGGCTGTCCTCCCACCGATTTGATCTTTATCCGGCTGCCAGGCTTGGCAGGGGCGTAGTAGGTGGAATCCGGGTACTGCTCTCCGTTTTCATAGGGCACGGTGGTATCAATGCTAAACTGGATGCCCGCTACCTGAGGAAAAGCGCCCAAAGCCTTCGGTGTGGAACAGGTGGCGGCTTCCAAAGCCTCCAAAAGCTCCGAACCCTTGATTTCAAGGACGCAGATCTCATTGTCGAAGGGGAACACGGTCTTCATGTCGTTCATGGTGATGTCGCCAATTTGAATGCTGGCGCGGATGCTGCCCCCGTTGATGATGGTGGCCGCTACCCTGTCGCCGAGTGCTCCCTTAGCTGCCCACAGGATAGCATCTGCGGCAAAATCGCCCAGATTGGTTTCTTCGGTACGGTTTCCGGGATCGCGTTCGCCGTTTAAGAGCACTTCTGTTTTGGCAAAGACCATGGACAGTTCTTCCAGAATCGTCTGATGAGCGCTGTTGACCAGTTCGGCTACCTCAGGATCCAGCTGGGCGCTCAGCAGGGCGCTGTAAGTCTCGCCTTCTATTTCCACCACGGCGCTTTTGCCAAGGCCTGAAAACTGGCTGGCCGTCAGCTTTTTCCCGTCGTATACCACCATGCCCAGGTTCTCTCCGTAGGCGCCGGTGGAGACGAGCAGGGTATCCCCTACCATTTTACCATTTTCAAATAGTGTGTGGCTGTGACCATCGATCACGAGGTCGATGCCCAGTACCTTCTCTATTACGTCTAAGCTGCGGCTGGGAGCGCTTCCGTCATCCGTGCCCAGATGGCTGAGCAGCACAACGATGTCAGCGCCCGCCGCCTTCAACTCATCCACCTGCTTCTGGGCGGCTTCATACAGGGTATCCCCTTGGAGGAAATCGACCCCTCGTACCTTGTCAGGGTGGACTTTGGTCATGGTTTCAGGGGTGGCCAGTCCGAAGACGCCCACCTTCATGCCGTTTGGCATGTCAAAGATTTTATTGGCCACAAAGGTCAGGTTGCCTTCCAGATGGTTGATGATATTGGCAGAGAGAATGGGGAAATTTGCCAGCCCAGCCAGCTGCTTGGCATTATCCGACCCCCAGTCAAACTCGTGGTTGCCGGGCGTCATGGCGTCATAGCCGGCGGCGTTCATAAACTCGATGGCGGTTTTGCCCATGCTCAGGTTTACCAGCGGCGTACCTTGGCAGGCGTCGCCTGCGTCCAGCAGCAAAACGCTGTCTCCGGCCGCCTCCAGATCCTTTTTATACTGGGCGATGGCCGCATAGCCCAGCACCTTCCCGGCCGGGTCGGCCACGGCGCGGCCATGGACGTCGTTGGTGTGCAAAATGACCAGCCTGCCTTTGGGCGCTTCGGCAAGGCCCGTGGCGGCAAGCCCAAGCGCCAGCGTCAGCGCCAGTATCCATACAAGAATTCTTTTCATCATCAGTTGTCCTCCATAAGTTTTTGTGCCAGGCACATTTATACTAATATACCACGCTTATGATCAATTAGAGTAACTTTTATTGCATCGTCACACCGGATTTTTTTATTTTTTGTCGTTCTGCTGCGACAGTTAACCTTGATGCAACTCAGGCCACGCCTTCGTTTTCCTTCCTTGCAGAGCAATAAAATCTCCCAGCGCTTTGGGTGCAATGAAGCTTTACATCAGTATCAACAGTAAAAGCCATAAACTCACATGACAAAATAGCGTTAAAAAGGCAGGGGCTTGCTTATCAGCCCCCGCCAGGTTTTATCATTCAGGGATTATTTGATCACGGTGATCCTGCCCTGGGGGTTGGCATAGTCCTGGCCCACCACGCCGCCAAGCACTGTGGTGACATAGTTCACCAGCGCGTCTTCCAGCGCCACGCCGGTTTTATAGCCGCTGGTGGCGTTGGGGTAGCGGAAGGCATAGTAGGTGTCGCCGCCGGCGGCGGTAAAGTCGTTGGTGGCGATCAGGTACAGCCCCTCCAGGTCAAAGGGCTGGCCTCCCACCGATTCAATCTTCACCCGGCTGCCGGGCTTGGCAGGGGCATGGTAGGTGGAATCCGGGTACTGCTCGCCGTTTTCATAGGGCACGGTGGTGTCAATGCTAAACACGATGCCCGCCACCTGGGGGAAGGCGCCCAGGGCCTTGGGGGTGGCGCTGGTGGCGGCCTCCAGGGCCTCCAAAAGCTCTGAACCCTTCACCTCAAGGACGCTCACTTCATTGCCAAAGGGGAACACGGTTTTCATGTCGTTCATGGTGATGTCGCCCACCTGGATGCTGGCGCGGATGCCGCCGCCGTTGGTGATGGCAGCCATCACCTGGTCGCCCAGGGCCTGCTTGGCCGCCCACAGGATGGCGTCGGCGGCAAAGTCGCCCAGGTTGGTTTCCTCGGTGCGGTTGCCCGGGTCGCGCTCGCCGTTGAGGAAGACCTCGGTTTTGGCAAAGACCTTGGACAGCTCATCCTTCACCGCCTGGTTGGTGCTGTTGACAACCTCCGCCACCTCATTATCCAGCTTGGCGCTCAGCAGGGCGCTGTAAGTCACGCCTTCTATTTCCACCACGGCGCTTTTGCCAAGGCCCGCAAACTGGCTGGCTTTGAACTTCTCCCCGTCATACACCACCACGCCCAGGTTCTGGCCGTAGGAGCCGGTGGAGACCACCAGGGTGTCGCCCACCATCTCGCCTTTTTCAAGCAGGGTGTGGCTGTGGCCGTCGATCACCAGGTTGATGCCCGTTACCTTTTCCAGCACGTCCAGGCTGCGATTGGGGGCGCTTTCCTCATCCATGCCCAGGTGGCTGAGCAGCACAACGATGTCAGCGCTCGCCGCCTTCAGCTCATCCACCTGCTTCTGGGCGGCTTCATACAGGGTGTCTCCCTGAAGGAAATCGATGCCCCGCACCTTGTCCGGGTGGGCTTTGGTCATGGTTTCAGGGGTGGTAAGGCCAAAGACGCCCACCTTCATGCCGTTTGGCATGTCAAAGATTTTGTTGGCCACAAAGGTCAGGTTGCCCTCCAGATGGTTGATGATATTGGCAGAGAGAATGGGGAAATTGGCCAGTCCCGCCAGCTGCTTGGCATTGTCCAGCCCCCAGTCGAACTCATGGTTGCCGGGCGTCATGGCGTCATAGCCGGCGGCGTTCATAAACTCGATGGCGGTTTTGCCCATGCTCAGGTTCACCAGCGGCGTGCCCTGGCAGGCGTCGCCAGCGTCCAGCAGCAAAACGCTGTCTCCGGCCGCCTCCAGATCCTTTTTATACTGGGCGATGGCCGCATAGCCCAGCACCTTCCCGGCCGGGTCGGCCACGGCGCGGCCATGGACGTCGTTGGTGTGCAAAATGACCAGCCTGCCCTTGGGCGCTTCGGCAAGGCCCGTGGCGGCAAGCCCAAGCGCCAGCGTCAGCGCCAGTATCCACGCGAGAATTCTTTTCATTATCATTTGTCCTCCGTTAGTTTTATGTGTCAGGCACATTCATATTTAATATACCACGCTTTATGCGAAAAAAGCCCGGATAAGTAAAAATGAAATAAAAACAGAGCGAAAAACATGTAAAAATTTTAATCGTTCCCCGTTGACAGCATAAGCGGACAGGGTGTATGATAGAGTAAATCGAGCGAGCGCTCATTCTATAGACAGATCTATAACAGAAAAGAGGTGACTGCGTTGAACGATGAAAGAACCCTTGCCGCCATCAACCTCCACGCCATTTTGCGCAACCTGGAGGACTTGTGCCAGCTGGATGAGGACGCCAGAGCGCTCCTTAAAGGTCATGAACTAAAAATCGGGATGCGGGTGCCGGGGCTGGATCCCCTGACGCTGGAGGTAAAGGACGGCTGTCTGTCGGCGCGGCGCGGCGGGGAGCCAGGCGGGCTGCGGCTGCAATTTTTCTCTCCCGCTCATCTGAACGGTATGGTGAGCGGCGTCAAAATGCCTCTGCCCACAGGGGGCTTTTCTCACCTGCGCTTTCTGAAAAACAACTTTGCCGCCCTGGCCAAAGACCTGGAAAAATACCTGAGACCCAGCCGGGAAAACCTGACTGACCCTGCTTTTCTGGACAAAAACATCCGGCTCACCGCCGCCGCCGCGCTTTACGCGGTGTCCGAGGTGGCAAATCATGACCCTCTGGGTCAAAAGATCAGCCTTGCCATGGGCGAGGGCAATGTGCGCCTGGAGGTACCGGGGGTTCTGGCCTACACCATCCAGGCGAAAGACGGGAAACTGACCACCATCAAAGGGAAACAACTCCCCGCTCAGGCTTTCATGACCTTTGGCAGCCTTGATATCCTGGGCCAGGTGCTCAGAGGTGAGATTGACAGCTATCTTTGCATTGGCCGGGGTGAGATCGCCGTGGGTGGACGCATTTCCATGGTTGACAACCTCAACAAGCTGCTGCGAGTGGTCAGCGCTTATCTGACGTAGGAGGGCAAGATGAAAACATACGATTATCCCAACAGCCGGGCCCTGTTTGAGCGGGGCGCCAAGGTCATCCCCTCCGGCATTTATGGGCACCTGGGGCCGGCGGAGGGATGCTTTATCCCGGTATCCGCCTATCCCTTTTACATCGACCATGCCAAGGGCGCTTACTTCTGGGATGTGGACGGCAACCGCTTCATCGACTATATGTGCGCCTACGGCCCCATTGTGCTGGGCTATAACCACGAAGCGGTGGACAAAGCCGCCCAGGCGCAGCTGGAAAAGGTCAACTGCGGCGTGCTGCCGGGGGAGATCATGGTGAAGCTGGCTGAAAAGCTGGTGAGCATGATTCACTCCGCCGACTGGGCTTTTTTCGCCAAAAATGGCGGGGACGTGACCAACCTGGCTGTGCTGGCCGCCAGGGCCCACACCAGGCGCAAAAAGATCATCAAGTTTGCCGGAGGCTACCACGGGGTGGCCCAATGGATGCAGTTTATCGGCAACGCCGGCATCATCCCGGAGGATGTGTCCAACATCATCACCCTGCCCTTTAACGACGCGGAGGCTGTGAGAGAGGCCTTCAAGCGCTATCCGGGGGAAATCGCCGGCATCATCGCCACCCCCTATCACCACCCTGCCATGGCCGACAACGCGCTGCCTGTGGAGGGCTTCTGGCCGGAGGTGCGCAGGCTTTGCACCCAGGAGGGGGCGGTGCTGATCATCGACGATGTGCGGGCGGGTTTCCGGCTTAGCCTGCATGGTTCCGACCATCACTATGGCTTTGAGGCGGATTTGATCTGCTACTGCAAGGCCCTGGGCAACGGCTACAACATCTCCGCCCTCTGCGGTAAAAACGCCCTGAAAGAGGCAGTGGGCAGCGTGTTTTACACGGGCAGCTACTGGCTTTCCGCCATGCCCATGGCGGCGGCGCTGGCCACCCTAAAGGAACTGGAAAAACTGGACGGGGCAAACCTCATGACCAGCCTGGGCAGGAGGCTCACCCAGGGGCTTGAAAAAGCCGCCCAGGAATATGGCTTTCATCTGCTTGTTACAGGGGAGCCCGCCATGTGGAACATGCGGCTCACCGATGATGATTCAGGCGTGCTGCACCAGCAATGGGTCAGCGAGTGCGTGCGCCGGGGCGTGTTTTTCACCAACCATCACAACCTTTTTATCAACACCGCCATCACCCAACAGGACATTGACTACACCCTGGATGTGGCCCGGGACGCCTTTTCGGCGCTCAAGGCCTCAAGGGAAAGGAGCAAAGCATGACGCTAAGCAAGGAACAGCTCATTCAGCTGGAGAAAAAGGCCCATCAGATGCGCCAGACCATTGTGGACACCGTGTACCACGCGGGAAGCGGGCACTTGGGCGGGGCGCTGAGCATGATTGACGCGGCAACCCTCCTCTACTACCACCGGATGAACATTGACCGGACAGATCCCGCCTGGCCCGACCGCGACCGCTTCATCATGAGCAAGGGGCACGCGGGCATCGGCTTTGTGTCGATCCTGGCGGATTTGGGCTATATCAAGCATGAAGATCTCAAAACCTTCAACCTCACCGGCTCCAAGCTGGGCATCCACCTGGACGCCACCAAGGTGTCGGGTGTGGACGCCTCCACCGGCTCTCTGGGGCATGGGCTGTCCATCGCCCTGGGCATGGCGGCGGCAGCGCGGATGACCGGCAAAAGCTTCATCACCTACTGTATGCTGGGGGACGGCGAGTGCAATGAGGGCGCCGTGTGGGAGGCCGCCATGGCCATCGGCTCCCGCAACCAGCACAACCTGATCACCCTCATTGACCGGAACCACGCGATGCTTGACGGCAACACCGAGGATGTGATGCGCCTGGAGCCCTTCCAGGACAAATGGGAAAGCTTCGGCTTCCACGCCGTCACCGTCAATGGCCATGATTTCGCGGCCATCGACCAGGCCATCGGCGCGGCGCTTGCCCGCCATGACAAGCCCAGCTGCATCATCCTGGACACGGTGAAGGGCGCCGGGGTGGATTTCGCCGCCGGGGACTATCGCTGGCACTACGGCGCCATCAATCAGGAGCTGGCTGAGAAGGCCAAAGCCAGCCTTGCCGTCTATCACAAGGAGCGCCTGGCCGCGCTGGAAGGAGCATAAGATGGGAATTGCCTATACCTCCCTTGACACCACCAAGCTGTCCACCGCTGAGATCTATGCCCACACCCTGTGTGAGCTGGCCCAGGATGATCCCCGCATCGTGACGCTGACGGCCGACCTGGCCAAATCCACCAAGATCGGCGTCTTTCAGGAGCGGTTTCCCGAGCGGTTTATCAATGTGGGCATCGCCGAACAGAACATGTATGGCATGGCGGCGGGCATGGCAGCCTGCGGGCTGATCCCCTTCACCTGCACCTTCGCCATTTTCAACGCCTGCCGGGCGCTGGATCAGGTGCATACCGATATTTGCTACCAAAACCTCAATGTGAAGATGATCGGCTCCCACGCCGGCACCAGCTTTGGCCAGGCCGGCTCCACCCACCACGCCACCGAGGACATCGCCATCATGCGGTCCATGGCGAACCTGGTGGTGATGGTGCCCGCTGACGGCCAGGAGACGGCCGCAGCCGTCAAGGCGGCGGTGGAGCATCAGGGGCCGGTGTATATCCGCATCAACCGGGGCTTTGACCAGATCGTCTACCCCGATGGCATTAAGGATTATCAGCTGGGCCGGGCCAACCTGCTGCATGAGGGCAGCGATCTGTGCTTCATCGCCTGTGGCAGCGCCGTGTTCTCCGCCCTTCAGGCGGCGCGGGAGCTGGCGGCTGAGGGCATCAAGGCCCGGGTGCTGGACATGCACACCATCAAGCCCCTGGACAAGGAGGCGGTGAAAAAAGCGGTTCACGACACCCGGCGCATCATCACAGCGGAGGATCACACCGTAATAGGCGGCCTGGGCAGCGCTGTGGCGGAGGTCATCGCGGAAAGCGGCATGGGCTGCGCTTTCCGCCGCCTAGGCATCCAGGATGTGTTCTCCCCCATCGGTTACCATGAGGATTTGATGAGCCTGCACGGCATTGACACCAACGGCCTGATCACAGCCGCCAGGGAGGTGCTCAACATGGATTTTGAAGAGGATGACGACTGGGCGGACGAGGTGTGAACATGGACATGGATAAAATGTATACCAGCCGCCTGTTTCTGTACGCCGTGCTTCCCCTGGTGAAGGAGATCGGCCAGGCATATGGCTATTTCAATGGCAGGTCAGGGGTTCTTCAGATCTCCGTCACGCTGCCTGAGGGGGATGAGGGGCTGCACTTCATCCTGAAAAACGGCGAGGTTGAAACAAAGCTTGGCCTCCATGAATCCCCCGATGTATCCCTTCATTTCTCTACCCAGGAGCACTTCAACCGCTTTTTTCTGGGGAAAACAAAAAAACTGCCCAAAATCAATGGCTTTGCCCATCTGGGCCTGCTGATCGCCGCTTTCAGGACGCTGCTGAAGATGGCCGATTTGCTGTCTGCCAAAGCGCCGCCCCAGGATGAAAAAACCAAGGAGTTGGTGGTGCGGTTGTACCTTTACCTGCTCAGCCGGGGCATCAGCCGGCTGAACCTGATGGGGCACCCCCAGGTGCAGGCCTGGACGAAGCCCAGCCCCAACCGGGTGTATGCCTGGCAGGTGGACGGCTACCCGGAAACCGCGGCCCATCTGCGGGTGAAAGCGGGCAAAACCAAGGCCGCCAAGGGCCGCTACACCCGCTCCCAGCCCTTTTTCACCATGCGCTTTGCCGACCTTGACAGCGCGCTGGCCATCCTCCTTCAAACCGGGGACTTTATCGCGCTCACCGCCCAGGAAAAGCTGATGTTGGATGGCGCGCCCGAATTTGGCGCCAAGATTGGGGACTTCATGCAGTTGGTGGGAAGCTATGTCCAGGGGTGATATCATCGTACCATTCCCACCAAGGAGGACAAGCCGTGCCGTTTCATAAGGAGACCTTTGACCGCATTCCCCAGGACAAGCGTGACCATATTTTCACCATCGCCGTGAGCGAGTTTGCCACAAAAGGCTACGCCGCCGCCTCCATCAACCAGATCGCCCGGAAGGCCGGCATCAGCATCGGCAGCCTGTACAGCTACTTTGACAGCAAGGAAGACCTGTTTTTGGCGGTGGTGGACAAGGGCTATGAGCTGCTGGAGCGGGCCTTGAACGGGCTGAAAAAAGAAGGCCCCTTCCGGGAGCGGCTGCTGGACCTGCTGGAAACCGCCCTGCGCTATGGCGAGAAGCACCCGGATATGAACAACCTCTACCTGAGCCTGATGACGGAGGAGCTGGCGCCGCTGTCCATGCGGCTTTCCAGCCAGGTGGAAAAGATATCCATTGCTTATTATCAACAGATGCTCAAAAAGGCGCGGGACAGGGGCGAGGTACGGGCCGATCTGGACATCCCCCTTGCCGCCTACCTGATTGACAACAACGTGCTGATGCTGCAGCTGGCCTGCTCTTCCAGCTATCATCAATACCGTATCCAACACTTTCTGGATGCCCGCGCCCGGGACAGGGCGGCGCTGGCCAGTGAACTGTGCGACATGCTGATGAGGTGCCTGACATGAACCAAAGCCCCATTAAAAGCGCCGTGGCCCAGGCCCGGGAGTTTTTTGGCCAGGGCCGCAGCCTAAAACTTTCCTTCCGCCTGGCGGCGCTGAAAAAACTGGAGGAAACGGTCATTCGCCGCCAGAAAGACATTCTGACGGCGCTTGGCGAGGATTTGAACAAATCCCCCTATGAGGGTTTCATGGCCGAGGTGGGCCTGGTGCTGGGGGAAATCAGCCTGGCCCGCCGCAAGCTGCGCCGCTGGGCCAGGCCTCAACGCTGCCTTCCCTCCCTGGCCCAGCTTCCCGCCACGGCCCGGGTGCATAAGCAGCCCTACGGCGTGGCGCTGGTGATGAGCCCCTGGAACTATCCCTTTCAGCTGACGCTGATTCCCCTGATCGGCGCTGTGGCGGCGGGCAACTGCGCCATCGTGAAGCCCTCCGCCTATGCCCCGGCCACCTCCCAAATCATCGCCGATATTTGTGCGGAGGCCTTTGAGCCCGGCCATGTGCGGGTTATCCAGGGCGGCCGGGAAGAAAACAGCGCCCTGCTGGAAGAACAGTTTGACTATATCTTTTTCACCGGCTCCCCCAGGGTGGGGCAATTAGTGATGGAAAAAGCGGCCGCCCACCTGACGCCGCTGACGCTGGAGCTGGGCGGGAAAAGCCCGGTGATCGTGGAGGAAAGCGCCGATCTGGCCCTCACCGCCCGGCGCATCCTCTTTGGCAAGCTGATCAACGCCGGGCAGACCTGCGTGGCCCCTGACTATGTGCTGGCGCACCATGCCATCAAGGATCAACTGGTGGAGGCGCTCAAGCGGGAGCTGGCCCGGATGATGCCTGATGCCCATTATTTCCGGGAGGCCTATCCCAAAATCATCAACCAGAAGCATTTTGAGCGCCTGACGGGCTTGCTGGCGGGGCAGACCATTCTTGCCGGTGGCGCGCTGCACCCGGATACCCGGCAGATCAGCCTGGCGCTGGTGGACGAGCCCGCCCCTGACAGCCCCCTCATGCAGGAGGAGATCTTTGGCCCCATCCTGCCCATTCTGTCAGTCTCAAGCCTTGAGGAGGCCATGGCCTTTGTGGCGGCCCGCCCTCACCCCCTGGCGCTGTATCTGTTCACCCGGAATAGGGAAAGCGAGGACAAGGTCATCCGCCGGCTGCATTTTGGCGGGGGATGCGTCAACGATACGGTGCTGCACCTGGCGGGGGCCCATCTGCCCTTTGGCGGGGTGGGGAATTCCGGCATGGGCCGCTACCATGGCAAGGCCAGCTTTGACACCTTCTCTCACCACAAGAGCGTCATGAAAAAATGGGCCGCGCCGGACATGCCCCTGCGCTATCATCCCTATAAAAACCCTGAAAAACCTCTGCCGGGCTGGCTGCTGAAGCGTTGATTAAACGCTTAGCTTCTCCAGGGCGAAATCACAGGCCGCGGCCAGATCCTCCTTGTTGGGGCGGCCCAGACGGAAAAACAGGAAGCTGCCGGGGCAGATATGCTCATCGCTGTCAACGGGAATCCCCCTGACTTTCAGGGCCTTGCGCAAGGCCGTTTGATAATCCTTTCCGCTGGCGCAGGTGGTGATGAGCGCCACCCGCGCTACATTGTCCGGGTGCAGGCGGGGCACAAAGTCCAGCATCGCCTGGTCGCTCCGGCCGCCATAGATGCCGCCCACCAGAAAGAGCAGGTCAATGGGGCCGGTTTCCTGATAGTCCTTGACGGGCTGAGCCGCCACACCCAGCGCCTGGGCAACAGCCTGGGCGATTTTGCGTGAATGGCCGGTTTTGGTGTGATAAAGCACTTGAATGGTCATAGAAATGCCTCCCTTGCCCGATGATGCTGCCATGGTAGGATAAAGGGAGGCCCCGTTCAATCAAATGCGTGTAAAATATGTTTGTTCACGCTAAAAACCATGTCGCATAGCGACACAAATAGGGATGAAAACGCATTTTTACGCTAACCGAAACTGTTCTTTAATTGCGGAATTCGCCATAAAATGATATGATAAAAAAGCACACTGTGAATATTAATTCCTTGACAGCAAATCGGGCAAAAGGAGCGATCAGGCATGAGCACAGACAGACAGATCCGGCAGGGCTACGAATACGCAAGGGAGATTTATACCGCTTATGGCGTGGATGTGGAGGATGCTATTTCTCAGGCGGACGCGGTGCCTTTGTCCCTTCACTGCTGGCAGGGGGATGATGTGATCGGCTTTGACGGGGCGGACAGCCTCACCGGCGGCATCGCCGCCACCGGCAACTATCCCGGCCGCGCCCGGACGCCGGAGGAGCTGATGGACGATATCCGCCTGGCCTACACCCTGTTTCCGGGCAAAAAGAAGCTGAACCTCCATGCCAGCTATGCCGTCAAAACCTCCCCGGACAAAGACCGGGACAGCTACACCATCGACGACTTCGCTTCCTGGCTGCATTTTGCCCAGGAGCAGGGCGTGGGCATGGATTTTAACCCCACCTATTTTTCTCACCCCATGATGGATGGCAACCTCTCCCTGTCCAGCCCGGACGCCGGCAAACGTCAATTTTGGATTGAGCATGGCAAGCGCTGCCGTGAGATTGGGGCCGCCTTTGGCAAAGCGCTGGGCGAGCCCTGTGTGGTGAACTTCTGGATGCCCGACGGCACCAAGGATACCTGCGTTGATACAAAAGGCTTCCGGGACCGGATGACCGCCTCCCTGGACGAGATTTTTAAGGACCGCAGCGGCCTGGATATTGCCCCCTGCGCGCTGGAGAGCAAGCTGTTCGGCGTGGGGGTGGAGAGCTTCACCGTGGTGTCCAGTGAGTATTCCCTGGGCTATGCCCAAAGCCGGGGCATCATGGCCTGCCTGGACGCCGGGCACTATCACCCAACGGAAATGATCAGCGCCAAGATCTCCGCGGTGCTGAGCTTTATTGATAAGATCCTGCTCCATGTTTCCAGGCCGGTGCGCTGGGATTCCGACCATGTGGTGGCGCTGGATGACGAACTGCAGCGCATCATGGATGAGGTGACCTGGAACGGCTACACCGACCGGGTGGCCATCGGCCTTGATTTCTTTGACGCTTCCATCAACCGGGTGGCCTGCTGGGCCATCGGCATGCGCAACGCTAGAAAGGCGCTGCTCTCCGCCTTCCTGGCCCCTGCCAAAGCCCTGCGGGAAGCTGAGGCCAGGGGTGACTACACCCGGCGGCTGGCGCTGCTTGAGGAGCGCAAAACCCTGCCCCTGGGCGCGGTGTGGAATTACTACTGCGTCTCAAAGGGTGTGCCCGTTGACGGCGCCTGGCTGGACAAGGTGACCGATTACGAAAAAACAGTCCTGGCCAAGCGGACATAAAGGAGCGGTATGCGCAAGGAAGAAGATTTTATTCTGAAACTGGAAGGCATCACCAAGATCTTTCCCGGTATCAAGGCGCTGGACGATGTGCGCATGGATCTGCGCCGGGGAGAGATTCATGCCCTCATCGGTGAAAACGGCGCGGGGAAATCCACCTTCATCAAGGTGCTCACCGGCATCTACCAGCCGGACGCCGGCAGTATCCGTTTCAATGGAAAAAAGATCGACATGATGGATCCTCTTGTGGCCCGCCGTCACGGCATCGCCGCCATCCATCAGCACCTGGCCGCCTACCCGGATCTGAGTGTCGCGGAAAACATCTTTATCGGCAATGAGCAGACCGCCGGGGGCATTCCCGCCATCAGCTGGAAAAAAACCAGGGACAAGGCGGCGGAGCTTCTGCGTGCCCTAGGCAGCGACATTGATCCTAACAGCGAAATGGGCGAATTGTCCGTGGCACAGCAGCAGATCGTGGAGATCGCCAAGGCGCTCTCCCAGAACGCCCAGGTGCTCATCATGGATGAGCCCACGGCGGCGCTGTCTCTCAGGGAGAGCGAGGAGTTGTACAACATTGTGCGGGGGCTTAAGGAGAAGGGCACCTCCATCATCCTCATCTCCCACCGTTTTGAAGATGTTTTCAACCTGGCCGACCGGGTGACGGTGCTGCGGGATGGGCGCTACATTGGCACCTGGGACATCGCCGAGATCGACAGCGACATGCTGGTCAAGCACATGGTGGGCCGCAGCATCGACCAGTTTTACCCCAAGAAGACCGCCGGCGTGGGCGAGCCGCTGCTTGTGGTTGAGGGATTGTCCCGCACCGGTTTTTTCCAGGACGTGTCCTTCACCCTCCACGCCGGGGAGATCCTGGGACTTACAGGCCTGGTGGGCGCCGGGCGAACGGAGGTGGTGGAGGTTTTAAGCGGGGTTACCCGGGCTGACAAGGGCAGCGTTTTCATCCTGGGGCAAAAGCGGGACATCCGCTCCCCCCACGAAGCCTTAAAGCAGGGGGTGAGCCTTTTGCCGGAGGACCGGCAAAAACAGGGGCTGCTGCTGCCCTGGAGCATCCGGGACAACATCACCCTGCCCCGCCTTGACCTGCATGGCAGGCATGGGTTGCTCTCCCGGGTAAGCGAAGCAAAAACGGCGGAGAAATACATCCGCATGCTCTCCATCAAGGCCCAGGGCGGGGAGGACACGGCGGAATCCCTCTCCGGCGGCAACCAGCAAAAGGTGGTCATCTCAAAACTGCTCACCTGTGGTTCGCGCGTCCTCATCATGGATGAGCCCACCAAGGGCGTGGATGTGGGCAGCAAGGCCGCCATCTATCAAATCATGTGCGACCTGGCGGCGGAGGGTTTTGGCATCCTCATGGTGTCCTCGGAAATGCCGGAGGTGCTGGGCATCTGTGACCGGGCTTTGGTGATGCGGGAAGGGCGGATATCGGCCGTCTTCACCCGGGAGGAAATGACCCCTGAATCCCTGTTGAAAGCTGCCATGCCCCTTGAAAAAGCCCAAAAAGGAGAGCCCGCTCATGCCTGAACAAAAAAAGAAGGCCGGCGCCGTATCAGCGTTTTTCAAGCACCGGGAGGTGGGTCTGGCCGCCATCCTCATCATCCTGTTTCTGCTGGTGGGCCTGCGCAACCCCGCTTTCACCACAGGCAGCAACGCGCTTTTTATCCTGGAAGACACAAGCATCATGATCATCCTGGCGCTGGGCATGCTGTGTGTTTTGCTGGTGGGCTCCATAGACATCTCCATCACCGCCATCATGGCGCTGGGTGCGATGACAACGGGCATTGTGATGAAAAACAACCTCGTCATCACGGAAACCCAGGCCATGCTAAACGGCGTGATGACCAACGTCACCCTCCGGGAAAGCGCCCATATCATGCTTTTGGTCTTGATTGGTATGGGGGTGGGGGCGCTGTGCGGGGCTGTGAACGGCCTTCTCATCGCCTACGGCAAGGTGCTCCCCATTGTGGCCACGCTGGGCATGCAGTACATCCTCTATGGCTTAAGCCACGTGATTTCAGACGGCCAGGCCGTTTACCGCAAGGACATGCCCGACAGCTTCATCGGGCTGAGCCGGGGCGATTTTCTGGGGCTTAACAGCAAGATCTGGATGATGCTGGCGGTGTTCCTTCTGATCCATGCTTTCCTGACCTATTTCAGGCGGGGGCGCTACCTGTACGCCGTAGGCAGCAACGCGGAAGCGGCGGGCATGTCAGGCATCCGCACGGCCCGAAGCACCCTGCTGGCCCACATCATCATGGGGGCGCTGGCCGGGCTGGCCGGGCTGCTTTACGCCTCCCGGGACACCAAGATCACCCAGGACATGGCCATGGGCTATGAGATGTATGTGATCGCCTCCTGTGTAATCGGGGGTGTGTCCGTCAGCGGCGGGCGGGGCAAGGCCCTGGGCGTGGTGCTGGGGGCGCTCACCATTGGCGTTATCAACAACGCGCTGACCATGCTGCGCCTCACCGGCAATTCCGAATTCTGGAAAAAGGCAATTCAGGGCGCTTTGATCCTGATGGCGGTTGTCACCAATGTGATCCTGCAGCGCGCCAAAGAGCGCCGGGTGCTCAGGGACAGGAGGATATGACGATGAAAAATGGCTTCACATCTCGCCTGCCCGCCTGGCTCAAGCGCTGGGAATGGATTTTGGTGGCGCTGACCCTGATCGTTTACCTGGTCTTCTCCCGCCTGCAGCCGGATAACTACACGCTGCCCAAGCTCCTCAACCAAACCCGGGTGTACATGGTGGATGTAGGCTTTATGGCCCTGGGCATGCTGATGGTGCTGATCCTGGGCGACATTGATATTTCTGTTGCCGCCACAGCGGCGCTGTCCGCCACGGTGATGGCGGTTACCTACAATGAAGGCGGTGGCATCCCCTTTGGGGCGGCCATTGTATTGATGCTTGCAACAGGGGTTGTCTGCGGGTTTATCAATGGGCTTTTGGTCACCCGCTTCAAAGAGCTGTTTCCCATGATCATCACCCTTTCCACCCAAACGCTTTACCGTGGCATCGCCTACATCATCCTCAAAGACCAGTCCGCCGGTCGTTTTCCCGCCTGGTTTGGGAAGTCCCTGGGCTATGGCGCTGTGGATATCCTGGGGATGCAGGTCCCCATCATGCTGCTGTGCTTCCTGGCCGTGCTGCCGTTTTACTATGTATGGCTGCACAAAACAGCCTCCGGCAGGCGGATATTCGCCGCCGGAACCAACTTGGTGGCCTCCCGCTATTCAGGCGTGCAGACCGACCGGATCAAACTGATGGCCTTCACCTTAAACGGGCTGATGGCCGCCATTGGGGGCTTCTTCCTGGTTTCCCGCACCGGCTCCGTCAAATACACCATCGCCACCGGCTTTGAGATGCAGGCCATCGCCATCGCCATCCTGGGGGGTGCCTCCACCTCAGGGGGACGCGGCAGTGTGGTGGGGCTGCTGCTGGCCCTCATCCTGATGACCGGGCTTAAAAACGGCCTGATGCTGGTGTATAACGACGCCTTCATCCTGAACCTGTCCATTGGGCTGCTTCTGATCCTCATTGTCCTTGTGCCCAACATCGCCGGGGACTTCCGCCGCCGCAGCGCCCTCAAGCGCCAGCGACTAAGCCTTCACAAGGCATGAACCGACTACCGGCAGGCGAAAGCCCGCTGAATATAAGAAAAGGAGACTGTTATGAAAAGAGCACTATCCCTGATTCTGGCACTGATGATGACCCTGTCCCTCGCTTCCCTGGCCCTGGCAGAAAAGCCGATCAAAATCGGTGTCGTCTACAAGCAAACCGGCAACCCTTTTTTTGAGGCGGGCGTGCGCGGCTTTGAAGAGGCGAAAGGCGAGCTGGGCTTTGAGTTCATCCACAACGGCCCCGCTGATTCCTCCAACGAAGGCCAGATCCAGATCATTGAAGGCTATATCCAGCAGGGAGTGGACGCCATCGCCATCTCCGCCAACGACGCGGCGGGCGTGGTGAGCGTGCTGCAAACAGCCATGGACCAGGGCATCAAGGTAATCTCCTGGGATTCCAAGGTGGAGCCCGATGGCCGCAACCTGAACATCGACCCCTCCGTGGCTGAGAACATCGGCCGCGTGCAGGTGGAAGAAATCGCCAAGCAGATCGGCGGGGAAGGCCAGATCGCCATCCTGTCCGCCGGCGCCACCATGGACAACCAGAACACCTGGATCAAGTACATGCAGGAGGAGCTGAAAAAGCCCGAGTATGAGAAGATCGAGCTGGTGACCATCGTATATGGCGATGACCTGACCGACAAATCCATCCAGGAGATGCAGGGCCTGATCAACTCCTATCCGGACCTGAAGGGCGTTATCTCCCCCACCACGGTGGGCATCGCGGCGGCCGCGGTTGCGATCAAGGACAACGGCCTCTCCGGCAAGATCAAGCTGACCGGCCTGGGCCTGCCCAGTGAAATGGCCGAATACTTGAAGGACGGCACCTGCGAGGCCATGTTCCTGTGGAATCCCATTGACCTGGGTTACACCGCGGCCTATGCTTCTGTAGCCATGGTAAAGGGCGAGATCACAGGCGCTGCCGGTGAGAAATTCCTGGCCGGCCGTCTGGGTGAAAAGGAAATCATGGAAGCTGCTGACGGCGGCACTTTTACCCTGGTGGGCGATCCCTTCCGCTTTACGCCTGAAAACATCGACGACTGGAAAGACGTATATTAATCATAGTAACTAAGCGTTCTGAGGGGCCGGCCTCGGCCCCTCAGAACAGACAAAACGGAGGATGGCATGGATCTTTTCACGCGATTTGCTGAGCTGCTGGCCGCGTTCAGCCGTTTTTCGCAGGCTTTGGGCGGGCGGGCTGACTATGTGCAGGGCGGCGGCGGCAATACCTCAATCAAGCTGGATGAGCGCCTCATGGCCGTTAAGGCCTCGGGTTTTCCGCTCAGGGACATCACGCCCCAAAACGCCTATGTGGTGCTGGACTATCAGGCGCTGCGCGCTTTTTATGAGGGCAATGACGCCAGCGGCTTTGAGGATGTGGAGGCCGCGGGCTCTGCAGCGGCGCGTGAAGCGGTGACAGAAGTGGAAGGGCTCAAGCCCCTGCGCCCTTCGGTTGAGGCGGGCTTCCACGCGCTGCTGGATCGCTTTGTGGGGCATACCCACAGCGTCTATGCCAACCTGGCCGCCTGCTGCCGGGAAACAGAAGCCATTCTGAAGGAGGCGCTGGCAGGCGCTGACTATGGCTATGCCGTGGTGCCTTATGTGAACCCGGGCACCACCCTTACCTTCACCATCAGGGACATTCTGGCATCCGCCGGGCGGCCCCGGGTGCTGGTGATGCAAAACCACGGCGTGATTGTGCATGACGATGATGAAACCCGGTGCCTGGCCATGCATGAGGATATGAACCGCCGCCTGGCCAAGTATTTCTTCTTTGCGCCGGACGCTTTTCCCGCTTGCCGGGTGAAGGCGGCGGGGGAGGGCTTTGTGTCCGACACCCCCTGGCTGGCCCAGCGCCTGAAAGGCGACGCGTATCCCGACAGCCTGCTGCTGGACGCTCCCCTGTATCCCGACCAGATGGTGTTTTTCCAGGGGACTCTGGGGAAAACGGCGCTGATCGACCGGGAGACGGGGCTTGTGCGTTACGCGCTGCCTGAGGCCAGCGCCCAGACCCTGGAGGAAACCCTGACGGCGGTGATTTTCATTATGGAGACCATTGCCGCCCGGGGCTATACGCTCCAAACCATGGGGGAAGCCGCCCAGTGGTTTATCGGCAGCTGGGAGAGTGAAAAATACCGCAAGAAACTTTCGGAGGGCAAAGCATGAAGTATGTAGATTTGTTGGCGTTTGACCTGGGCGCTTCCAATGGGCGGGGCATGATCGGGCGCTTTGACGGGGAGAAGATCACGCTTGACAGGGTGAGCGGGTTTGAAAACAACTTCATCCCTCAGGGCGATCTGGGCTATTGGGATGTGCCCCACATCCTAAAAAACCTGAAGATCGCCTTCCAGCAGGCCAAGGCCCAAGGTTATGACCCGGCCTGCTTTGGAATTGATACCTGGGGGGTGGACTATGGGCTGCTGGATGGCCAGGGGGAGTTGATTGAAAATCCCCGCGCCTACCGCTGCGCCACCGATGAGGAGATGGAAGACGCCTGGAAGCTGATGGACAAAAGGGCCATGTTTGAGCGTACCGGCATCGCCGCTCTCAACTTCAACACCGTCTACCAGCTCTACAGAAGGGTGAGGGACAATGATGCGGCCCTGAAAAAGGCGGAAAAGGTATTGATGATGCCCGATCTTTTGGGGTATCATCTAAGTGGAGAGGCGGCCACCGAGTATACCATCGCTTCCACCTCGGGGCTGATGGATGTGCACACCCACACATGGAGCCCTGAAATCATGAAGGCGCTTGGCATACCGGAGACGCTTTTTACCCCCATCGACAGGGCAGGAACCCTGCGGGGGCACCTACGGGCCGACATCGCGGACAGCCTTGGGGTGTCCCGGGTGCCTTATGCGGCGGTGGGCTGCCATGACACGGCCTCGGCGGTGGCGGCCATCCCGGGGGAGGGTAACTTTGCCTTCTGCTCCTCGGGCACCTGGTCGCTGTTTGGGGTGGAAACGGATGCCCCGGTGCTCAGCGACTTCGTGTACCACAGCAACTTCTCCAACGAGGGCACGGTGCAAGGGGGCTTCAGGCCGCTGAAGAACATCATGGGCCTGTGGCTGATTCAGGAATGCCGCCGGGTGTGGACACAAGAGGTGGGTGTGAAATACTCCTGGCCCGAGATCCAGGCCATGGCAAGGGTCACCCCGCCCCTTCAGAGCATTGTGGATCCGGACGAGCCCCGCTTCTTCACCGCTGGCGACATGCCCGCCAAAATCCAGGCTTACTGCCGGGAAACCGGGCAGAAAGTGCCTGAAACCATCGGCGAGATTTCCCGCACGGTGTATGAGAGCCTGGCGCTTAAATACCGCTGGGCGCTGGAGCGCCTGGGAGAGATCAGGGGACAGGCCATCGAGTCGCTCAACATTGTGGGCGGCGGTACCCAAAACCCGCTGTTAAACCAGATGGCGGCGGACGCCACCGGACTTCCCATCACAGTAGGCCCCATTGAGGGGGCGGCGCTTGGCAACACGCTGATGCAGGCCCAGGCCCTGGGGCTGATTAAAGACATCGGAGAGGCCAGGGCGGTGGTCAGAAACTCGGTTGAAACCAGGCTTTATGAACCCAACACCACCCAGCAGTGGCTGGATGCTTATGAAAAACTCAAGCAGTTGATGGAGGCAGCGACATGATTGATTTATCTTCCACCCTGGTTTTAGCCAAAAAACATGTATCCGACAGGCTTCCCGCGGCCCCTGGCCGGCTTTCCGGCAAGGTGTCCGTTGTGACTGGCTCAGCCCAGGGCTTTGGCCTGGGCATCGCCCAGGAGCTTTATCAGGAAGGCGCTTTTGTGGTCATCGCCGACCTGAATGAGCCGGCCGCTCGGCAGGTGGCTGAAAGCCTGGGCGAGCGGGCGATGGCGGTTAAGGTCGATGTGGCCAGCGAAGAGAGCGTGGCCAATATGGTGGTAACAACCGTGGAGCGTTTCCGGGGGCTTGACCTGTTCATCTCCAACGCCGGGGTGCTGAAGGCCGGCAGCCTGGAGGAGATGAATAAAAAGGACTTTGAGTTTGTGACCGCCGTCAACTACACCGCCTTTTTTACCTGTGTAAAATACGCCAGCCTGGTGATGAAAGCCCAGTTTGAGGCGGACAGCTCCTGGACGGGAGACATCATCACCATCAACAGCAAATCCGGCCTGGTGGGCAGCAACAAAAACTTCGCCTACGCCGGCGGCAAGTTCGGCGCCATTGGCCTCACCCAGTCCTTTGCCATGGAGCTGGCCCCTTACAACATCAAGGTCAACGCCATCTGCCCCGGCAACTACTATGACGGTCCCCTGTGGAGCGATCCTGTGCGTGGGCTGTTTGTGCAATACCTGAACGCCGGCAAGGTGCCGGGCGCCAAGACCCTGGAGGATGTGAAGGAATTCTATATGTCCAAGTCCCTCATCAAGCGGGGCTGTATGCCGCTGGATGTGGCCCGGGCCATCTTCTATGCGGTGGAGCAGGAATATGAGACCGGCCAGGCCATCCCGGTCACCGGAGGGCAGGTGATGCTCAGTTGATGGATGAGAAGATTTTAGCGAGGCTTAACGCACCCACCAAAGAGGAGCGCCTCAGCAACCTGCGCGCAATCGCGGAAACGGCTGATTTTCTGCCGATGAACCCGCGCTTTATCAACAACCATATCCACACCTTCTATTCGTTCTCGCCCTATTCGCCCACCGCCGCCGTGTACGCTGCCCGCAGTGAGGGCCTTTGCACCGCCGGCATTGTGGATCATGATTCCATGGGCGGGGCGGAGGAATTTATCGAGGCGGGGAAGATCATAGATCTCCCTGTCACCATCGGCGTTGAGGGCCGGGTGTCCATGGCGGGCACGCCCTTTGAGCATCTGCGCACCAACAACCCCGATCAGGTGGGCGTTTCCTACATGGTGCTCCACGCCGTGCCCCACCGGAACATCCCCAAAGTGCAGGCTTATTTCGCTCCGCTCAGGGAGGCCAGGAACCGCCGCAACCGGCAGATGACCAAAGAGATCAGCCGCCTTTCCGGCTTTGATTTGGACTTTGACCGGGATGTGCTGCCGCTGTCCATGTTTCATGAGGGTGGCGGCGTCACCGAGCGCCACCTGATGCAGGCCCTGGCCCGCAAGGAGGACCCCGGCCGGGATATGCTCAGCGAGTTTGACCGCATCGGCGTGCTGAAAAAGGACTTTATCCCCAAGGTTTATATAGACGCCACAGACGAATGTCCCGGCCTTGCCGATTTTGTGGCCTTCGCCAAGGAGGTGGACGGCATCCTGGCCTATGCCTATCTGGGGGATGTGACGGTCTCCGTCACCGGCGACAAAAAGGCCCAGGCCTTTGAAGACGCCCATCTGGACTTGCTTTTTGAAACCCTGAACCAATATGGCATTGGCGCTGTCACCTACATGCCCACCCGCAACAGCGATGAGCAATTGAACCGGCTCCGGGCGCTTTGTGACCGCTACAATATGATGCAAATCTCCGGGGAGGACATCAACTCCCCCCGGCAGCGCTTCGTCATTGAAAAGATGAAAGAGGAGCGCTTCACCAACCTGATCGACAGCACCTGGAACCTGATTAAACACGAAAATGGAGGAATGATTGAATGAGAACCAAAGCCGTCCGTCTGTATGGCAAGCAGGATCTGCGCCTGGAGGAGTTTGACCTCTCCCCGATGACCGATGACTCCGTCATCTGTGAGGTGGTGGCCGATTCCCTGTGCATGAGCAGCTACAAGGCCGCCGTCCTGGGGGCCGACCACGCCCGTGTGCCCGATGATGTGGCCACCAACCCCACCATCATCGGCCATGAGTTTTGCGGCCGCGTTGTCAAAGTCGGCAAAAACTGGGAGCATAAGTTTAAGCCCGGTGATGGCTATGTGATCCAGCCCGCCCACTCCTATGAGGGCTCCATGCTGGCGCCCGGCTATTCCTACCGGGACTGTGGCGGCAACGCCACCTATGTGTCCATCCCCATTGAAACATTGAAAATGGACTGCCTAATCCCCTACAATTCCGATGTGTATTTCCTGGGCGCGCTGGCCGAGCCTTACAGCTGCGTTATCGCCACCTTCCACGCCATGTACCACACCCGGGACGGGGAATACGTCCATGACATGGGCATTGTGGAGGGCGGCAACCTGGCCATGCTGGCTTCTGTAGGCCCCATGGGCCTGGCCGCCATCGACTATGCCCTCAACTGCGACCGGAAGCCCGGCCTCATGGTGGTGACCGATATCGACGAGGACAGGCTCCAGCGCGCCGCCTCCATCTTCACGGTGGAGTATGCCAAAAAGCAGGGGATTGAGCTGCACTATGTGAACACCAAAAACATGGCCGACCCTGTCAAGGAGCTGCGCGCCCTCACCAAGGATGACCATGGCTTTGACGATGTGATCTGTTTTGCCCCGGTGAAGCCGGTGGTGGAGCAGGGTGACCAGATCCTGGCGGTGGACGGATGCTTCAACTTCTTTGCCGGCCCCGCTGACCTCCAGTTCTCAGCCCTCATGAACTTCTACAACGTCCACTACAAGCGCACCCATGTCTGCGCCACCTCCCACGGCAACCTGGACGACATGAAGGAAGCCATCAGGATGATGAACGAGGGCAAGCTGAACCCCGCGGCCCTGGTCACCCATATCGGAGGCCTTGACTGCGTGGCGGAAACCACCCTGAATTTGCCCAAGCTCCCCGGCGCTAAAAAGCTGGTGTATTCCCACATCAGCCTGCCGCTGACAGCCATCAGCGAGTTTGAGGAAAAGGGCAAGACCGACCCGCTGTTTAAGGAGCTGGATGAGATTGTCAAGGCCAACAACGGGCTTTGGTGCGGCGAGGCGGAAAAGCTCCTCCTCAGCCGGGCGAAACCCATTCAATAAGCGTCTGTACCGGGGGCTTTCAATTTGAAAGCCCCCTTAACAAGTCAAGATTTAGATGGAAGGAAGGAAAAAGGCACATGGCACATCCGATTGTTTTGCCCCGACAGGGTCAATCCGTAGAAAGCTGCATCATCACCCAATGGAACAAGCAGGTGGGCGATCAGGTGAAAGCTGGCGACCTGCTGTTCAGCTACGAGACAGACAAGGCCAGTTTTGAGGAGGTCGCCAAGGAGGACGGCACCCTGCTGGCTATCTTTTTTGAGGCGGACGACGATGTGCCCGTGCTCACCACCGTGGGTGTCATCGGGGAGCCGGGGGAGGATTTCTCCGGCCTGAAGCCTGATGGCGCGGCGGAAGCCGCGGCCCCCGCGGCCGCGCCGGAAAAAGCCGCGGAAGCCCCTGCGGCCCCTGCCCAGGCGTCTGCCGCCCCGGCTGCTGCGGCGCTGTCCACCGGCGTATCCCCCAGGGCCCGCGCCACCGCCGCCCGACTTGGCATCGATCCGGCGGCTGCCCAGGGCACCGGTCCCTATGGCCGGGTGATCGAGCGGGATATTTTCGCCGCCAGGGATCAGGCTCCGGCGCCCCAGGAGGCGGCCGCCGCCCCTGCCATCGCAGAGGTTGGCCAGATGGCTTATGAGGAGGTCAAGCTGTCCAAGGTGCGCAAGGTGATCGCCAAGACCATGCACGACAGCCTCTCCCAGATGGCCCAGCTCACCCACCACACCTCCTTTGACGCCACACAGATGCTGGCCCTCCGGGCCCAGTTCAAGGCGGCGCCTGAGGAGATGGGCCTGAATCGCATTACCATCAACGACATGATCCTCTTTGCCGTTTCCCGGGTGCTCAAGCGCCATCCGGATTTGAACGCCCACTACATGGGCGAAACCATGCGCAAGTTTACCCATGTGCACCTGGGCATCGCCGTGGATACGCCCCGGGGCCTGCTGGTTCCCACCCTCTTTGACGCGGATACCAAGTCCCTGGCGCAGATTTCCCGGGAAGCCAAGCAGCTGGGCAGCGATGCCCAAAGCGGCAGCATCAACCCGGACATCCTCAGCGCCGGCAGCTTCACCGTGACAAACCTGGGCGCCCTGGGCATTGAGTCATTTACCCCCATCATCAACCCGCCCCAGACCGGCATCCTGGGGGTTAACTGCTCTGTCAACCGCGTGCGGGTGGTGGACGGCCAGGTGAAGGCCTATCCGGCCATGGGCCTCTCCCTCACCTACGATCACCGGGCTGTGGACGGCGCGCCTGCCTCCCGCTTCCTGAAAGATCTGGTGGCATCGCTTGAAAACATCGGCATTCTGATGGCGGACTGAAAGGAGGAATAGGATGGTTTATGATCTGATTGTTCTGGGCGGCGGCCCAGCCGGCTACCTGGCGGCCGAGCGCGCCGGGGGCGCGGGGCTGAAGGTGGCCCTGATAGAAGAACGGGAGTTGGGCGGGGTCTGCCTAAACGAAGGCTGCATCCCCACCAAAACCATGCTCTACTCCGCCAAGCTTTATGACGGGGTGAAACATGGCGAGAAATACGGCGTCAGCGCCCAGGGGCTGGGCATTGACCATGCCAAAGTGGTGGCCCGCAAGGCCAAGGTGGTGAAGGCCCTGGTGGCGGGCGTCAAGGCCCAGATGCGGGCCAGCAAGGTGACGGTGTTTTCCGCCCGGGGCGAGGTCACCGGCAAGGACGCCTCCGGCTACACGGTAAAAGCCGGGGAAGAAAGCCTCACCGGCAAGCATCTGCTGATCGCCACCGGCTCCTCCCCGGCCACGCCCCCCATCCCGGGGCTGAAAGAGGGCTTTGACAAAGGCTTTGTCCTCACCAACCGGGAGATTCTGGATCTGAAAGAGATCCCCCCCCGCCTAGCAGTGGTGGGCGGCGGGGTCATCGGCCTTGAGATGGCCAGCTACTTTAACTCTGTGGGCTCTCAGGTGAGCGTAGTGGAAATGCTCGACCACATCGCCGGAGAGAATGACCAGGATCTGGTCAATATCCTGAAGGCGGATTTTGAAAAAAAGGGAATCACTTTCGCCCTCTCCGCCCGCGTCACCGCCATTGAGGCAAACGGCGTGCGCTATGAGCAGGGCGGTGAGAGCAAGTTCATCGAGGCGGACAAGGTGCTGCTTTCCATCGGCCGCCGGGCCAACACCCAGGGCCTTGGCCTGGAATCCATCGGGGTGTATACTGAACGGGGCGCTGTGGTCACCGATGATAAAATGCAGACCAACCAGCCCGGCGTCTATGCCGCGGGCGATGTGACCGGCTTTTCCATGCTGGCCCACACCGCCTACCGGGAGGCCGAGGTGGCGGTGAACAACATCCTGGGCAAAAAGGATATCATGCGCTATGACGCCATCCCGGCGGTGCTCTACACCAACCCAGAGTTGGCCAGCGTCGGCGAAACGGAGGCCACCGCGGCGGCCAAGGGCATCCCCTTTAAAACCGTGAAGCTACCCATGCAGTACGCCGGGCGCTACCAGGCGGAGAATGAGGGCGGCCGCGGCATCATGAAGTTGCTGGTCAACCCCAACACCCAGCAGGTCACCGGCCTTCAGGCGCTGTCCAACTACGCGTCGGAGTTTATCATCGCCGCCACTTCCTATATCGAGCTGGGGCTTAGCCTGGAGGCGATCAAAAAGATCGTCTTCCCCCATCCCACCGTGTCTGAGATCATCCGCGAAGCAATCTTCCAATATAAGTAAGGAGTAGAACCATGAGTAAACAGCTGCCAGTATCCCCCGCCAATGTCCGCAAACCCGGGACGCTCAAGACGCCCGACATCCCCGTCAATGTCTATCAGAAAACCGTGAAGGACGAGAAAAACAACTATACTAAGGAAGAGTTTCTCAACATGTACCGGGATATGTGCTATATCCGGGAGTTTGAGACCATGCTCAACCTCATCAAAACCACCGGCGAATACCAGGGCGTGCCCTATAACCACCCAGGCCCCGCCCATCTGGGCATCGGCCAGGAGGCGGCCTATGTGGGCGCCGCCTATTTGCTGACGCTGGATGACTATACCTTTGGCTCCCACCGCTCCCACGGCGAGATTCTGGCCAAGGGCCTCAGAAGCATAGAGATCCTGGAAGAAGAGAAGCTCACCGGCATCATGGAGAACTTCTTTGGCGGCAAAACCTATGAGGTCATCAAGGATGGGGCAAAGTCCGTGAAGGAAAACGGCATCAACTTCCTGCTCTACGGCATGATGTGCGAGACTTTCGCCCGGGAGAACGGTTTTAACAAGGGCCTGGGCGGCTCCATGCACGCTTTCTTCACCCCCTTTGGCATCTATCCCAACAACGCCATCGTGGGCGGCTCCGGCTCCATCGCCCCGGGCGCTGCGCTGTACAAGCTTAGCAACAAAAAGCCCGGCGTGGTGGTATGCAACATCGGCGACGGCTCCATGGCCTGCGGCCCCGTGTGGGAGGGCCTCATGATGTCCACCATGGCCCAGGTGCGCACCCTCTGGGGCGAGGATGGCGGCGGCATGCCCATCATCTTCAACATCAACAACAACTTCTACGGCATGGGCGGGCAGACCCAGGGCGAAACCATGGGCATGGAGATGATCGCCCGCATCGCCACTGGCATCGCCCCCAACGCCCTCCACGCCGAGCGGGTGGACGGCTACAATCCCCTGGCGGTGATTGACGCCTACCGGCGCAAGCTGCCCCTGGCCAAGAAGGACGGCCCGGTGTTCCTGGATGTGATCACCTACCGTATCTCCGGCCACAGCCCTTCAGACTCTTCCAGCTACCGCACCCGGGAAGAGATTGAAGAGTGGGAGAAGGAAGACTCCATCCAGGCCTTTGGTCGCCAGCTGGTGGAAGCCGGCATCGCCCAGCAGGATGACCTGGACAAGATCTGGGACAAGGTGAAGGAGGACATGGTGCGGAACCTTAAGCTGTCCATTGACGACAGCGTGTCCCCCCACATTCCGCTGAAAACCACCGACCCGGACTATATCGCCAACCTGATGTTCTCAAACGGCAAGGTCAGGGCATTTGATGAAAGCCGCAAGCCCGATGTGCTCCTGCCCTATGAGGAGTGCCCCCGGGTGCAGCAGATCGCCAAGAAGGAGCGCTTCGGTCTGGACAAGAACGGCAAGCCCGTCAGCAAAAACCGCGTCTATCAGATGCGCGACGCCATCGCCGAGCCCATCATCAACAAATACTATGAGGACCCCACCCTCATCTCCTTTGGCGAGGATGTGCGCGACTGGGGCGGCGCTTTCGCCGTTTACCGCGGCATGACCGAGGCCATCCCCTACCACCGGCTGTTCAACGCTCCCATCGCCGAGGCCGGCATCGTGGGCGCCGCAGTGGGCTACGCCATGGCGGGCGGCCGCGTGGTGGCGGAGCTGATGTACTGCGATTTCCTGGGCCGCGCGGGGGATGAGGTGTTCAACCAGCTCTCCAAGTGGCAGTCCATGTCAGCGGGGATGCTCAAGATGCCTGTCGTGCTCAGGCTGTCTGTGGGCAGCAAATACGGCGCCCAGCACTCCCAGGACTGGTCCGCCATTGTGGCCCATATCCCGGGGCTGAAGGTGGTCTTCCCCTCCACCCCCTATGACGCCAAGGGCCTGATGCAGTCAGCCCTTAACGGCACCGACCCGGTGATTTTCCTGGAAAGCCAGCGTATCTACGACCAGGCGGAGCTCTTCCATGAGGGCGGCGTGCCCGCGGCGGAGTATGAGAT
This sequence comes from Christensenellales bacterium, assembly GCA_050952935.1. Classification (GTDB taxonomy): domain Bacteria; phylum Bacillota; class Clostridia; order Christensenellales; family Aristaeellaceae; genus UBA6115. The sequence continues at coordinate 214,899 of JBMNLS010000001.1, forward strand.
TCCCTTTGGCGAGCCGGATGTGAAGCGGGTGGGCAGCGATGTCACCATCCTGTCCATTGGCGCCACCCTCTACCGGGTGCTGCCCGCGGCGGACACGCTGAAGGAAAAATACGGCCTCACGGCTGAGGTCATCGACGCACGCAGCATCGTGCCCTTTGACTATACCAAGGTCATCGAGTCTGTGAAGAAAACCGGCCGCATCATCATCACCGGCGACGCCTGCGAGCGCAACTCCGTCATGCGCCAGATGGCCTCCACCATCACCGAGCTGGCCTTTGACTACCTGGATGCCCCGCCCGTGGTGGTGGGCGCCCGCAACTGGATCACCCCCGCCCATGAGATGGAAGACGCCTTCTTCCCGCAGCCGGCGTGGATCCTGGACGCCATCAACGAGCGCCTGTTGCCCCTCAAGGGCCACCAGCCCACCCGCAATTACACCCTCACCGAGCAAATCCGCGAAAACAAGCGCGGGGTGTAAGGCCATCACAGGGACGGTTTTGCGTGTTATACAGCGTTTGTCCATGCGGAAAAACCAGGTAAAAACACACAAAACCGTCCCCCGGCCGGAGTTTTTTGGTCAGTTTTTACACAAAATGATTGTTTTTGTTGCTTGAATTAACAAACTTTACAAGAAGAACGTTAAGGACGTGTTGACAAGCCCCAAACCCGATGCTATAATCACAGTATATTATAGATTTTCTATAATAGGGTGCCGTTGCTGAGGAACCACAAAAAACCAACGCCCAGCAACGAGTGAAAGGAGAGTAAGGTATGAATAAGTCCCGGAAACTCATGTCTCTGCTGCTTGTCCTTGTGCTGGCGCTTCCCATGGTCTTCATGACGGTGGATGCTTTGGCAGCGGACTATTACAATGTCGTCAGAACCAGCGGCGGCCGTCTGAATGTCTGGCCCCGTCCCGTGAAGGAAGCCGGCAGCTCCGCCACCAGCCTGGCCAATGGCACCGCCGTCACGCTGACCGGCAACCGCACCTATTCCACCGCTGATAAGCGCTGGATGGTTGAGATCAGCGCTCCGGCCAAGGGTTGGGTTGATGCCAAATATATTGGCAAGAAAGGCTATGCGCCTCCGAAGAAAACGCCCGAACCGATTGATTATTGGGAGAGGGCTCAGCTGAAGGGCACCGCTGCTGACAGCATCATCAACATGTGGCGCGACAATGAGAAGCCCTTTGAAAGGCGCTATCAGAAGCCCGTTTTCACCAACGTTCCCCTGGGCTATGTCTTCAACGGTGCTATCATTTATGACAACGGCACTGCCTGGGTTGAGTTTGTGACGGCTGATGAAGAGGTCATTGGCGGCTGGGTCCGCACCCAGTGGCTGGACAACCTTGATGTTAAGGGACCCGTCCCCGCTATATAAACAAGAACCAACTCCCCCGCTGTCTTTATAAGACAGCGGGGGTTTTTCATGAGAGGAATGCCCAGGGTGCGGCCGCGAACCCACCCGCAACTACACACTCATCGAGCAGATCCGCGAAAACAAGCGCGGGGTGTAAAGCCATCACAGGGACGGTTTTGCGAGTTATGCAGCGTTTGTCCATGCGGAAAAACCAGGTAAAAACACACAAAATCGTCCTCAGCCGGAGGTTTTTGGTCAGTTTTTATGCATAATGATTGTTTTTGTTGCTTGAATTAACAAACTTTGCAAGAAGAACGTTAAGGACGCGTTGACAAGCCCCAAACCCGATGCTATAATCACAGTATATTATAGATTTTCTATAATAGGGTGCCGTTGCTGAGGAACCACAAAAAACCAACGCCCAGCAACGAGTGAAAGGAGAGTAAGGTATGAATAAGTCCCGGAAACTCATGTCTCTGCTGCTTGTCCTTGTGCTGGCGCTTCCCATGGTCTTCATGACGGTGGATGCTTTGGCAGCGGACTATTACAATGTCGTCAGAACCAGCGGCGGCCGTCTGAATGTCTGGCCTCGTCCCGTGAAGGAAGCCGGCAGCTCCGCCACCAGCCTGGCCAATGGTACCGCCGTCACGCTGACTGGCAACCGCACCTATTCCACCGCTGATAAGCGCTGGATGGTTGAGATCAGCGCTCCGGCCAAGGGCTGGGTTGATGCCAAATATATTGGCAAGAAAGGCTATGCGCCTCCGAAGAAAACGCCCGAACCGATTGATTATTGGGAGAAGGCTCAGCTGAAGGGCACCGCTGCCGACAGCATCATCAACATGTGGCGCGACAACGAGAAGCCCTTTGAAAGGCGCTATCAGAAGCCCGTTTTCACCAACGTTCCCCTGGGCTATGTCTTCAACGGTGCTATCATTTATGACAACGGCACTGCTTGGGTTGAGTTTGTGACAGCTGATGAAGAGGTCATTGGCGGCTGGGTCCGCACCCAGTGGCTGGACAACCTTGATGTCAACGACCCTGACCCTGGTAATGGTTGATGGTTCCTGCAGAATAAGCCATAACAAGAACCAACTCTCCCGCTGTTTTCTAAAGACAGCGGGGATTTTTTTATGAGAGGAATGCCCGGGCTGCGGCCGCGAACCCGCCCGCAGCTGCACCCTCACCGGGCAGATCCGTGACAACAAGCGGGGGTGCAAAACCATAGCAGGGGACGGCTTTGTGTGTTATATGCAGCGTTTGTCCATACGGAAAAATCGGGAAAACGCACAAAAACGTCCCCTGCCGGAGCTTTTTGGTCAGTTTTATACATAATCAGCGCTTTTTTGTAAAGCTTGTTGATTTAAGCAACAAAACGCTGAGCTTGTGTTGACAAATTCAAAGCCTGATGCTAAAGTATACATGTATGGACTTCCAATAATAGGGTGCCGTTGCTGAGGAACCACAAAAAACCAACATTCAGCAACGAGTGAAAGGAGAGTAAGGTATGATTAAGTCCCGGAAACTCATGTCTCTGCTGCTTGTCCTTGTGCTGGCGCTTCCCATGGTCTTCATGACCGTAGATGCTTTGGCTTCGGAAGCGAACTACTACAATGTCGTCAGAACCAGCGGCGGCCGTCTGAATGTCTGGCCCCGTCCCGTGAAGGAAGCCGGCAGCTCCGCGACCAGCCTGGCCAATGGCACCGCCGTCACGCTGACCGGCAACCGCACCTATTCCACCGCTGACAAGCGCTGGATGGTTGAGATCAGCGCTCCGGCCAAGGGCTGGGTCGATGCCAAATATATTGGCAAGAAAGGCTATGCGCCTCCGAAGAAAAAGCCCGAACTGATCGATGTCTGGTATCAGGCTCAGCTGAAGGGCACCGCTGCTGACAGCATCATCAACATGTGGCGCGACAACGAGAAGCCCTTTGAAAGGCGCTATCAGAAGCCCGTTTTCACCAACGTTCCCCTGGGCTATGTTTTCCATGATGCCATGATTTATGACAACGGCACTGCCTGGGTTACCTTTATAACAGCTGATGAGGAATATGTCAGCGGCTGGGTCCGCACCCAGTGGCTGGACAACCTTGATGTCAAGGGCCCTGCTATTCCTCAATAAATCATAACGACAATAGCTAATTTCTCCCGCTGTCTTTATAAGACAGCGGGGATTTTTTATGGGAGGAATGCCCGGGCTGCGGCCATGAACCCACCGCAGCCGCACCCTTACCGGGCAGATCCACGAAAATAAGCGTGGGATGTAAGACCATCACAGGGACGGTTTTGCGTTTGTCCATGCGGTAAAACCAGATAAAAACACACAAAACCATCCCCTGGACGAAGTTTTTTGTTCAGCTTCACGCATAATCAATAAGCTTTACAAAAAAATGCAGAGCTTGTGTTGACAAGCTCAAAACCCGATGCTATAATCGCACCGTATCAAAAATCCCTGTTACAGGGTGCCGTTGCTGAGGAACCACAAAAAACCAACGCCCAGCAACGAGTGAGAGGAGAGTAAGGTATGAATAAGTCCCGGAAACTCATGTCTCTGCTGCTTGTCTTTGTGCTGGCGCTTCCCATGGTCTTCATGACGGTGGATGCTTTGGCTTCGGAAACGAACTACTACAATGTCGTCAGAACCAGCGGCGGCCGTCTGAATGTCTGGCCCCGTCCCGTGAAGGAAGCCGGCAGCTCCGCCACCAGCCTGGCCAATGGCACCGCCGTCACGCTGACCGGCAACCGCACCTATTCCACCGCTGATAAGCGCTGGATGGTTGAGATCAGCGCTCCGGCCAAGGGTTGGGTTGATGCCAAATATATTGGCAAGAAAGGCTATGCGCCTCCGAAGAAAACGCCCGAACCGATTGATTACTGGTATCAGGCTCAGCTGAAGGGCACCGCTGCTGACAGCATCATCAACATGTGGCGCGACAACGAGAAGCCCTTTGAAAGGCGCTATCAGAAGCCCGTTTTCACCAACGTTCCCCTGGGTTATGTCTTCAACGGTGCTGTCATTTATGACAACGGCACTGCCTGGGTTGAGTTTGTGACGGCTGATGAAGAGGTCATTGGCGGCTGGGTCCGCACCCAGTGGCTGGACAACCTTGATGTCAAGGGACCCGCCTTCGGTGAATAAGTCACGATAAGAACTAACTCTCCCGCTGTCTTTATAAGACAGCGGGGATTTTTTATGGGAGATATGATGATGAGCAACATTTGCCCGCGCTGCGGAGGGGTAATGAATTTTCAAGCAACAACCTATACAAAAAACAGAGCCAGGCACGGAGCGCTGTATTGGTTATTCATTGGCTGGTGGCTGCATCCCATCCTATGGATTTTTCTTACATTGCCCATGCTGATTTGGCGTGTGATTGCCCCGAATCGCAAGCAAAAGGTGATCACCACCACCGTTGGCGTATGTCAAAAATGTGGATATACAAAGTGAGGACGCAGGGGAAAGCCCCCTGTTTTTTGAGGCGGATTTCCCGGTAGGATGTGGTATAATCCCCTTCAGATCAAATTCTTTGTAAAGGACGCGCCATGACGAACTATCTATTTGACACCGCCAACACCGATCCCACCCTGAACCTGGCCATCGAGGAGGCCCTGCTGCTGAAGGAGGGCCTGGGGCCGGCGCTTTTTTTGTGGCAGAACGCCCACACCGTGGTCATTGGCCGGGGGCAGAACGCTTGGAAGGAATGCCGCAGCCAATTGCTGGAGGAGGAGGGCGGCACCCTGGTGCGCCGCTCCACAGGCGGGGGCGCCGTTTACCATGACCTGGGCAACCTGAACTTCTCCTTCGTGATGCCAAAGGAAGTGTATGATGTGGGCAGGCAGCTGAAGGTGATCCGGCAGGCTGTGGCCCGGTTTGGCATTGAAACGGAGGCTTCCGGGCGCAATGACATTGTGCTGAAGGATTCCGGGGCCAAGTTTTCCGGCAACGCCTTCCGCAACACCCAGACCCGCTCCCTCCACCACGGCACCATCCTGATGGATGTGGACATGGCCCTGCTGGGCCGCTACCTGGTCCCCTCCAGGCAAAAGCTGGAGGCCAAGGGGGTTGAAAGCGTTCGGGCCCGGGTGGGTAACCTGAGGGAACTGGCGCCTGACATCAGCATCCAGGCCCTGAAGGAAGCCCTGAACCAGGCCTTTGTCGCCGAATATGGCCCCGCTGACCTCACCTCCTGGCAGGATGTATTGGATGAAGCCCAGGTGATGGAGCTGACGGAAAAATACCGCTCCTGGGACTGGACCTATGGCCAGACGCCCCGCTTTGAAATCACCCTGGAAAACCGCTTCCCCTGGGGCGGGGTGGAGCTGCTGCTGAGCCTGAAAAACGCCCTGGTTCAGGAAGTCCGCTGCTATTCAGACGCCAACGACCCTGACCTGGCCGGCCGGGTGGAAGCCGCCCTTGCCGGCAGCCCCTTCACCAGCCAGGCGCTGGCAGAGCGGCTGCGCCGGAGCGGCAAGCCGGAGGATGGGGAGCTGGCCGACTGGCTGCTGACCCAGGAAGTGTAGGCCAGCTATATTTTCTTTGTATGCTAAAAAGGGCTGCCGCCTCAGCGCGGCGGCTCTTTTTTAAGCAGTTCCCGGATGTTGTCCATGATTGAATCAAGGGGCATGGTCCTGTCCTGCGCCAGCCGCTTATCCAGCGTGTCGTCTCCATAGAAATAACGGGTGAACCAGAAAGCGTCCGCCGCCTGGTAGAGGGGCTTCCACAGGCCGTTTTCAATGGCTGTCAGCGGGCGCTGGGCCTGGTAGGCGCTGAAAAAGGTGGTGAAACGCTCATCCTGGGACGAAAAATCATCATAGGGCATCTCCCGGGCAAAAAACAGGGCTTGCAGCACGGCGTCGCTTAACAGCGGCGCTTCCCCGGCGCAGTTGTAGTCAAACACCATCAGTTCACCCTGGGCGCCCCGGGTCAGGTTGTTGATGGATAGATCCCCCTGCACCGCATAATGGGGAAGATTCCCCCAGCGTGCCCTGAGCAGGGCGCGCCTGGCTTCATAGCACGCACGGACGGCTTCATGCTCCTGATGCCTGCCATGGGACGCCAGCAAATCCATCAGCTTTTTTCCCGCGTCCACATCGCTGTTCCGCATCCAGTCAAAAATGACCCTGCCCTCTTTCATGTGGAAGTTTTCCTGAATGACGGCGCGGTGCATCCGCCCCAACAGGCTGCCAGCCTGTTGGCACAGCGCTAAGGTGGCCAGAGGGATCTCCGGGCCGATATCCTCCTCCAGGGTGAGCAGCAGCTCCTGCCCCTGGTATATCACGGCAACATGATCCTGATGATCCGGCGTCATCAGCCGCCTGGCTGTGGGGATGCCATGGCGCAAAAAAAGCGATGACAGTTGATATTGCTCCCGCAGATAAGCCGTGTTTGTGCGCTTCTCTTTTACATATTTCACGATCAGCGGCTTGCGCCCGGCGAAAGCTAAAGCAGCCACCAGTTTATATGCCGGCGGCTGACTTGAAAGGCCATTGTACTGGATATGTGGCGTGATGCCGGTGATTTCATCCCTGATGCCGAAACGCGCCAGATCACGCTGGATGATGTGCTTGTTGATCACTCTACCCGGGGCTCCTGCCGCACATACCAGATGCTGCCGTCCGTTTCCAGGCGCACGGTGCCCATGGACATATAGTAATGGGGCAGTTTTTTGCGTCTAAGCTGGGAGGCAAGGTTTTCACCCACCTTTTTGGTGGCGGTGATCACCACCACCTCAGGAGTGGTTTGGTCAAAGGTTTCCGGCCGCAGGCGGTTGATGCCGTGGTGGGGGGATTTCATCACATCCACATCCATCAGCTCCGGGTATTTTTCCCCCACATAGGCGATGCTGCTTCCGGTGCAGTCAGCGGTGAAAAGGATGCTGCGCTCGCCAAAGGTGATGTTCATCAGCATGGAGCGGTAGTTCATGTTGCGGGTTTCCGGCCGGTCATCGTTCATAAAGGTGAGGGTGGCCTTACCCATGTGGATGACATCGCCGGAAAACACCTGGCGATAGGGCACCCCTTTTTTGGTGATTTGGGCCACTGTATCCTGATGCTCGGGGAATTTATAATCCATGGGGTACATGGACAGGAAGATGCCGGGCAGATAATCCTCAATCAACAGCTGTCGCTGTGCCAGGATATGGTCGCCATGGGGATGGGTGTTGAAAAAATAGTCGCAGTAAGTAACATTCTGCGCTTTCAGAAAACGCTTTAACGCCTTGGCGCTCCCGGCAATGCCGCCGTCAATGAGCATGGCTTCCCCGCCGGCGCGCACCAGAATGCCATCCCCGGTGCCGATGTTGATGATGTCCACCACCAGCAAATCATCCGTATCTTTAAAGGGATATTCCTGCATGATGGGGGCGTCATACTGCATGGCGCCTTTCTTGGGCGCGTGGAACACCACGGGTTCCGCCATTGCGGGCAACGCCAACAACATCAGCGCTATCAGCAAGCTACATAATCTTTTCATCACGCTCTCCATTTCATCATGATCAAAGCAACCTTTGCCAGCATACCCAATCAGGCCGCCACGGTCAAGGTTTCGGTGGATTAATCGCCCTGTTGTGCTATAATCAGGCAAAGCAAAACCACAGGAGATGACCATGCCCTACCGCAGCGTGTTTGAAATCATCGGACCGGTGATGATCGGTCCTTCCAGCTCCCACACGGCAGGGGCCGTGCGCCTGGGGCAGCTGGCCCGGCGTATCTTTGGGGAGGAGCCGGAGGAAATCACTGTGCATTTCTACGGCTCCTTCGCCCAGACCTACCGGGGCCACGCCACCGATGTGGCGGTGATTGGCGGCCTGCTGGATTTTGAAACCGATGACCCCCGCATCCGAGATGCCCTGCAGCATGCCCATAACCGGGGTATTGCCGTTGCCTTTGTGCCGGAGGCGGAGCCGCCCGAACACCCCAATACCCTGATGATGGACCTTAAAAAAGGGGACAGCAGCCTGAGGGTAAGGGGCGTATCCCTGGGCGGGGGCGCTGTGCGGCTGACGGAGGTGGAAGGCTTCCCGCTTAATCTGACCGGCGAAAACCCCGCCATCATGATTCTGCACCTGGATGTGTTTGGCGTGGTGGCGGCGGTGACGGCGCGCCTGGCCCGCAATGAAATCAACATCAGCCACATGGGCCTTTCCCGCCGAGAGCGGGGCAAGGTGGCCCTGATGGTGATTGAGACCGATCAGCCCATCCCCCCGGAGGTAGAGCAGGACCTGCTGGCCACCCGCCATGTGTTCAGGGTGACACTGCTGCAAGGATAAGGAGAGAAGCGATGTTTAACAGCATTGAGGAACTGGTGATCCAGGCCAATCAAAGGAAATGCCCCCTTTGGCAGGTGATGCTCACCCAGGAAGCCGAGGTCGCTGAGCGAAGCGAGGCGGACATTATGGCAGAAATGGCCTCCAACTATCAGGTGATGAAAGAGGCCATCCAGGCAGGCATCCGGGGTGTCACCACCCATTCGGGCATGTGCGGCATGGACGCGAAAAGGCTTTATGATTACCTGAAAAAAGGCAGCGTGCTCACCGATGAGACGCTGCTCAAGGCCGCCTGCTACGCCATTGCCACCAATGAGGTAAACGCCGCCATGGGCCGCATCTGCGCCACGCCCACCGCGGGATCATCGGGGGTGCTGCCCGGCGTGATGCTGGCCATGCAGGAGAAGTTTGCCCTGCCGGATGAGGCCATTGTGCATCATCTCTTTACCGCCGGGGCCATCGGCTTGGTCATCGCCAACCGGGCCAGCATCTCCGGCGCTGCCGGGGGCTGCCAGGCTGAAATCGGCTCCGCCAGCGCCATGGCCGCCGCCGCCGTCACGGAGCTTTCCGGCGGCACGCCGGAGCAGTCCGCCCACGCCATGGCCCTGGCGCTGAAAAATATGCTGGGCCTGGCCTGTGATCCCCTGGCCGGCCTGGTGGAGGTGCCCTGCATCAAACGCAACGCCGCGGGCGCCGCCAACGCCATCCTCACCGCTGAGCTGGCCCTGGCGGGCATTGAGTCCAAGGTGCCCTGGGATGAGGTGATTTATGCCATGCACCAGATTGGCCGGGGCATGCCCGCCACCTTCAAGGAAACCGCCCAGGGGGGCCTGGCCACCACCCCCACCGGGGAGGCGTGGAAAAGGCTGCTGTGGTCATAGCGGAACAGCATCATCAGCCATAATCAAAGGAACTGCCGAATTTTCCGGCAGTTCCTTTGGTTTGTTCAGTTTTTCCTCAGGCCCAGTACATCTCCCCGGCTTTTTCATAGATCAGCACATCCTTCAGAAAGCGAATGGCTTTGGTGAGGCCCTCCCGCCCGCTCATGAGGGCGTCCTCATGCTCAATGGAGATGGGGCCGTCATAGCCCGCCTGAATAAGGGCGGAGATGATCTGGTTCCAGGTCAGTTGCCCATGGCCGTAACCCACCGTGCGGAACACCCAGGAGCGTTTGGGATGGCTGTAATGCTTCGTATCCAGCACCCCATTGACAGGGTTATTGGCCGGGTGGATGCTGGTATCCTTGGCGTGGAAGAAATAGATGGCGCCCGCCAGGCTGGCGATGGCACGGGCCGGGTCAATCCCCTGCCAGAACAGGTGGGAGGGGTCAACATTGGCGCCAATGACATCCCCCGCCGCCGCCCGCAGGCGCAGGAGGGTTTCCGGGTTATACACGCAAAAGCCGGGGTGCATTTCCAGCGCCACCTTGTGGATGCCCTGAGCTTTCACAAACTCAGCTTCTTTTTGCCAGTAGGGGATGAGCACCTCCTCCCACTGATACTTTAAGATATCCTGAAAATCATCCGGCCAGGCGCAGGTGACCCAGTTGGGGGTCAGGTCATTCTTACTGCCGCCGGGGCAGCCGGAGAAGGTCACCACCCGGTCCACCCCCAGTTCCGCCGCCAGGCGCACCGCGTCCTCAAAATCCTCATGGAAGGCGCGGGCAATGTCAGCGTTGGGGTGCACCGGGTTGCCATGGGCGGACAGCGCCGCAATGGACAGCCCATTGTCCGACAGAATGCTGAGAAAATCCCGCTGGGCAGTCTTGTTGCCCAGGAGCTTTTTGGGGTCGCAGTGCTGCTTGCCGGGGTTGCCCCCGCAGCCGATCTCCAGCTGATCCACCCCCTGGGAAGCCAGAAAACGGCAGGTACCGGCAAAGGGCATGTCCCCCAGCACCACGGAAAAAACGGATAGTTTCATGCAATGGTTCCTCCTTGTTCATTCAGGTGTTTTGTTTTTCTATGATGAAGGCCACAGGCGCTTCCGGGCCGGAATTGACAAACGTGTGCATCAGGGCGCTATAAGCCTGGGGCGGCAGTCCCCGGGCCAGGGCGGTGACCGCGTCCAGCTCCCGTTTTCCCTCCGGATGGCCCGGATAGCAGCAGATCACCATCAGCCCGCCGGGCGCCAGCAAGGCAAGCCCCGCTTCAACCGCCGCCCGGGTGGTGTCCACCCGGGTGGTGAGGCTTTTGTCGCTTCCCGGCAGCCACCCCAGGTTGAAGGCCACCAGGCGCTGGCCTGGCGGAACCACCCGGGCCATGTGCTCATGTCCCAGAAGGTGCAGGCTGGCCCGCGCCAGCATGCCCTCCGCCGCCAGCAGGGCCTGGGTTTCCTCCAGGGCCTTTGGCTGCACGTCAAAGGCATACACCCGGCCCATTTCCCCCACCAGGCGGCATAGCTGCAGGGTGTCCCGCCCCCGGCCCATGGTGGCGTCCACAGCGCTGTCCCCCGGCCTCAGGATATGGGCAAAGGCCGCGGCAGCGATGTGCCGGGCGGAGCGCAGGTAGTCGCTCACAGGGCTTTCAGCTCCGCCTCAGTCAAATCCCGCCATTCGCCGCGCTTCATGTTGCCCAGGGTCACCGGGCCATACTGCACCCGTTTCAGCCGCACCACTTGGTGGCCGATGGCCTCCACCATCTTTCTGATCTGGCGGTTGCGGCCCTCATGGATGGTGATGAGGATATCGGTGGAAAAGGTATCCTGCCGTAGCACGCTCACCTTGGCCGGGGCGGTTTTGCGCCCGTCTATCACCACGCCACCCCGCAGCATGCGCAGGCCTTCCTCGCTCACCCGGTTGGACACCCGGGCGATGTAGCGCTTGTCCACCTCAAAGCTGGGGTGGGTGAGGCGGCGGGTGAGGTCTCCGTCGTTGGTCAGCAGCAGCAGCCCTTCAGAATCAAAATCCAGCCTGCCCACCGGGTAAAGTCGCACCGGGAAATCCTTGAAATGATCCATCACCGTGGGGCGGCCCTCAGGGTCGCTCACGGTGGTGACCTCCCCGATGGGCTTATAATACAAGATGTAGCGCTTCTCCTCTTCCGGGCGCACCGCTTTGCCCCGGAAGGTTACCTTGTCCCCCGGGGCAACCCGCACCCCCATTTCAGTGATGGTTTGCCCGTTCACCTGCACCAGCCCCTGGGCGATGAACTCCTCCGCCTGCCGGCGCGATGCCACGCCGCAGGCCGCCAGGTATTTTTGTAAGCGCATAAGCGTCCTTCCCTCTGCCTTGATGGCCAGGATTATACAGGAAGCCCGGGCGTTTGGAAAGTCAGCAGCAGTTTATTAGAATTTTCTCATACTGCTTGACGGGCTATAATATGCGTTATATAGTATCAGTCGAAGGAGGGATATGATGGATCCACAGCTCAAACGAGGCCTGACCGATGTCTGCGTGCTGGCGCTGCTCAGCCGTGGGGATTCCTACGGCTACAAGCTGGTGCGTGACATCGCGCAGCTTATGCCCCTGTCGGAATCCACCCTTTACCCGGTGCTCAGGCGACTGGAAGAGGCGGGGGCCCTGGATGTCTACAGCCGGGAGCACGCCGGACGCCTGCGGCGTTATTACCGCATCACCCCCAAAGGGCGCCAGCGAATGGCAGATTTTATCCGAGAATGGGAGGCCCTGGGCAAGGTGTACACCTTTATCAAACGCATGGAAGAAGAAAACCTAAAGCACATGGAGGGAGAAAACCATGAAGCGTGAAGCATATCTATCCGCCCTGAGGCTGCAATTGGAGCAGAATGATTTTGGCCCGGTGGAAGAGGCCATCGCCTATTTTAACGATCTATTGGAGGACCGCATGAGCGATGAGGGCATGGATGAGGAAACCGCCGTGGCCTCGATGGAGCCGCCGGAGCAGGTGGCGGCCCAGCTGAAGGAAAGCCGCATCGCAGCCAGTGCTCCGGACGCTGGGGAGGATAGCCCCGCCCCCGGCGTCCGCACCTATACCGCCAGGGCTGACCTGGTGCGCCACATCCATGTGCGCGACCGCAACACCGCCCTCATCATCCTGGGGGAGGAACGGGAGGACATCCAGATCCGCCACCCGGAAACGAAAAAGGTGCGCTATCAGTTCAGCCTTCAGGATGGCACGCTTTCTTTGATCCGGGAGGAGGTCACATTCTCTCTCCAGTTCTTTTTGGAGATTGAGCGTCTGTCCAAGGAAATGCGGCAGGTGGAGTTCCGCGTGCCCAAAGAGCTGGCGGCGGAAATGGATCTGCGCACCTCCAACAGCAAATTGACCCTTGAAAATATCGACTGCTGGGGCATGGTGGAGGCCGTCACCAGCAACGCTCCCCTGAAAGCCCGGAACCTGAGCGGCAAAAGCCTGTCGCTTCAGGCTTCAAACGGCAGCATGACCCTGGAAAATGTCTCCGCCCGGCAGGCCATTCATGCCACCACCAGCAATGCCAAAATCACCGTCGATAGGGTCAGCGCCCCCAGCCTGAAGCTGAAAACGAGCAACGCCACCATCACCGTGGATGAGATCACAAGCGACGACATCACCCTCACCACCTCCAACGGCGCCATCCGGGGCGAGTTGCCCGGCGCCATGGGCGATTATGCCATTTCCTCCGGTACCAGCAACGGCAAAAACACCCTGCCCCCCATGACCACCGGCAGCGGCAAGCGCCTCTCCGCCCACACCAGCAACGCCGGCATCAGCCTGCGGTTCAGGGGCGGCAGCATGGACGAGCGGGATTCATAAGCCCCGGCATGGCATTATCCTATGCTCACAATCGTGGGCATAGTTTTTTTCATTGACAAAAGAGGCATGATTCTCCTATACTACGCTGTACACGCCGGTGTGGTGGAATGGCAGACGCGACGGACTCAAAATCCGTTGGTAGCGATACCGTGTCGGTTCAAGTCCGACCACCGGCACCAAACAACGATAATCCGAACCAAATCTTCATTATAGGAGATGGGTTCGGATTATTGGTATACCCTAAGGAACGCAATAATGAAATATGTTGTTTAAAAAGATATTTTACTCTATTACTACATTTTTAATTTGTAACGTTCCACCTTGACCATTATTATCAGATCGTCTTAAAAAGAATTTAATCTCTTTCCACTGTTCCCAGTATCTAGGAATACTTTGAAAATCAGACAAGAATAGTATTATTTTTTCCCCATCTTTTTTTTCCTGATCTGATAATTTTTCCAGATCTTTTGATAAAATGACATCTTTTGAAAAATTCTCTCTGTCTTTTAACATGAACTCTACTACTATCTTCGTAATTGCATTAGAAGCTTTGATATTGAATTTGAGTTGTTTATTTTTCTTTACATATCTTCTCATATCTCGGTCACCGGTACGTATAATTGTTGAACAAATCTTTGCTTCTGTCGCATTAAAATTAATTTTTGATATGAGTGTTTTATCTTGTTCATTATACTCAACTATGCACCCATCATGTGTTTGTTGACCAACACATAAACCAAAAGCTTTTTCTATAGGTACCACGATCTTTTCCTGTATAGGCTTAGGTATTTTGATATTGGCAATGATAAGAAGTATAATTCCACTGCCAATAGCAATAGTCCAGGCATTATCAAAGAAAGCGTTCATAGTATCCCTCCTTTAGTCTGAATCCATATCTGCGAAACAACAATAATAATATCACAAAACCTTTCCGTATTAACATAAAAATTAGGTTTATATAGTGAAACAGTGGCAAGTAGCAAGCATTTACAGTACGTTTGAGGTGTTTTTATAAATAGCAAACGTTTTTGACAGGTTAATAAGCCTTTATCTTCTATCTGGTAAAGTTTTATAAGCCCTGCTTACCGATCAGTTTTCCGAGCATTCTATTTAACTATAGTTGAGTATATCTTTTCAGATATTTCAATTCGTTCTCATCCTTTTCAAGGAGTGCAATAAAATCATTCAGTGTATAAAGAACAATATCAAAATCAACTCCTTTTTTGTTAAAGAGAGCTTTAACCGGTTCAATAATTTGCTTGAAAAACTTAAACTCAGCCAACATTTGTTTTTCATTTTCGAGGTATTCTTCCCGATTTTTTTCTCCTAATTTCTTGGGTGTTGATAAAGTCCAAACACAGTTCACCAATGTGAGCTTATTGATTTTAGGAGAGTTCTTATCAAAGCAGGCAGCATAGCATGCGCTTGTATGCTTAAACATTTGGAAAGCATCAAAATTTTCAGTTATCTTTTTTTCTGCATTTTTAATAAATTTCGATGCAATATCGCTAAATATCTCGCCCGCGTTTTCATCGATATATTTTTCCTTGCACAAATAACTTTTTGATAATTCTTTACTTTTGTTGCTGTTAAGGATCCATTCCAGCATCTTTATTTCGCAAGCAACTGCTTCATGAGTTTCCCTAGAATATAGAAAGGCATCCAAGTTGGCTTCGGTAGTTTTTAATGTTCGATACTTTTTTTCGAATTCAACAACATAAACGCCTTCTCCGATTCGTCGAAACTCCTTTATTTGATTATTCCGTTCTTTTTGATCTTTAAATTTAGCAATCCTGTTCCAAAACAGATTATAGGTTAGTGCAGCGGAAGAACGAAGAGCCCTCATTTTATTGTTTAGTTCTTTTCCGTTTCCGCGCTCATATTCATTTCGCGTCTCCCAGCTCATTGGTTTGTACAAATTGTCATCCAGTTCTGTTAGATAGTAAGCGTGGCGTTGATTCTCATTGTCACATTGAAAAGTATGTACTCCAGCGATCTCATCAAATGCATTTTTTAAGAGTATTAGAATCTCTATCTCATACTTATTCATCATAGACTTCGTTATTCCTCCTGCTTTAAAATCGATTGATAACAATAGCAACATAATTATTATGAAGAAAGAAGGCAATCAGTTGACTACAAATTGTAGGCAACTGAAAATGACTTCAGCAGATGGAAAGCGTTACCTTACCGGTGTGGCTGACACTGAACAACTGCTTCGTATCATCCAGTCTATCCCCTCGCCTAAAGCAGAGCCTTTCAAAATGTGGCTGACACAGGTAGGGCGTGAGCGTATTGATGAAACCATAGACCCGGAGTTGACCATAGACCGTGCCTTGACTACGTATCTGAAAAAGGGTTATTCACATGAATGGATTAACCAACACTTGCAGGCGATACAGGTAAGCAAAGAATTGACAGATGAGAGGGATAGCCGTGGTGTTCAGAAGGGCGTGGAATACGCCATCCTTACAGATGAAATCAGCTGTGCCTGGTCGGGAATGACCACCAGACAGTATAA
The DNA here is from genome assembly GCA_050952935.1 of Christensenellales bacterium. Lineage (GTDB taxonomy): Bacteria > Bacillota > Clostridia > Christensenellales > Aristaeellaceae > UBA6115. The sequence continues at coordinate 230,753 of JBMNLS010000001.1, forward strand.
GAATCTGAAGGGTTTAAAAAAAGAAAACCTCCGCGACAACATGAGCACCCTGGAACTTGTGCTGACCATGTTGGCGGAGGCAAGGTCAACAGGCTGGAATATTCCAGCCTGTTGTTTGTATAACTTACAAACTCTCGCCAAAATCTTTGCGAAACTGCCTGACCAGCAATTCCGGCCAGTTTCCTATGGGTTTGAGACGGCCAAAGAAGAAACGCAACACCGAAGGCTCTTCCACAAATTCCAAACCACCGATTAGCCGGCGGTTTTTAAACAGCCAGGAGATGCGGTCGGCTGTGTACTTGATTTGGGATAACGTAAATACCCGTTTCGGTATCGCAAGGCGCACCAACTCCATCTCTGCCATATGTTCGCTTCCATCCTCATTGCGCTGCTCGCTGAGCGTGCCGCGCTCCATTCCTCGTACTCCGCTGGCTATAAAAACCGCAGCGTTCAGCGAGCCGGCAATATATTGGTTCTGCGGGATATGCTCACAAAATTGGCTTGCATCCAGATGACAGCCAAGGCCCCCTGGAGGCGTCACGACAGGGACACCCTTGGCAATCAGCTCGTTGCTCAGTGCTTCAATAAAAATTGGGGTCTGGCTGATAACGTCAATATCCATGGTCTCGCGTATTCCTACGGCTATGGCTTCCATTTCTCGTACGGACATTCCGCCATATGTAATGAATCCCTCAAAAAGAGGTATCAGTTCCCGCATTTGGGCATGTAGTTTTTCATCCGATGTCAGAATGCAGCCGCCGCGCGCGGCACCAAGTTTGCGCGCTGAGAAGTAAAAAATATCCGAAAGCGATCCAATTTCCCTGGCGATGTCAATGATCTCGGCATTCTTAAACTCTTCCTCCCGCGTTTTGATAAAGTACAGGTTATCTGCCAAAAGGCTTGCGTCAAAGACAAAAACAATGCCTTCCCTGCGGCATATCCGTGAAACGTCACGGATATGCCGCATCGAAACCGGCTGTCCACCCACAAGGTTTGTTCCCGCCTCAATACGGACGAAGCTGATTTTATCTTTCCCGATGCGCTGGATGGCCTCGTTCAGTTTATCAATGTCAATATCACCCTTGAAAGGCGCGGAACTATGTATTTTTAATCCCTCATCGCCAATTACTTCTTCCACCGTTCCGCCCGACAGGGTGATAAGCGCCTTGGTGGTTGTAAAGTGATAATTCATCAGCGCGACAGACCCCGGCGTTACCAATGTCCTTGCTATAATGTGCTCGCAAGCGCGGCCCTGATGCGCCGGTAAAAAATACTTCATGCCAAAGGTTTCCTGCAATACCTTTTCAAGTCTGTAGAAGGTTTCCGATCCGGCATAGCTGTCATCGGCCTGCATCATGGCGGCATATTGGTTTTCGCTCATCGCGTTGACACCGCTGTCCGAGAGCATATCCAAGAACACCTCCCGGTTTTTCAGAAGAAAGGTATTATATCCGGCTTCCTCCATTTTTTGCGCGCGTTCTTCCACAGGCAGCAGATTGAGCTTTTGAACCATTCGGACCTTGTGCATTTCGAGTGGGACTTTTTCCCCCGACAGGAACGTAATTTTAGACATGGTACTTCTCCTTTTTTTTATTCTTGCTCAAATAAAAGTCCCTGAGCAAGTTAGGACTTGCCCAGGGACGAGAAATACTATTTTCCCGCGGTACCACCCTGATTGCGGTTTTTAAACCGCCGCTCACCGGGATCAAACAATCCCTGCCCCTATGACGGTGGGCTTCCGTATGCCCCTACTGATGTTCAGGGCATCGGCTCAGGAGTGTATTTACATATCCGTCAGCAACTGCTTTCACCAACCGCAGTATCTCTAATCGTCGGCATCTTTCCGACTGTGCTGAGTGAGGATATCTTTCTCTCCGTCACAGCCTTTAGCGGAGAATAGCATAAGAATTCTGTTTTTGCAAGTCTATTTTAAAAACAAGCATAAAAAACTGCTGAGGGACAATACATAGGTAATACTTAAGGGAAAAATCATTATTCTCAACAAATTTCCCAAACTTCTTCTTTCTGGGTATAATGGCTGTGTCTGGTACAAAAGGATTCTAAGACATTTTTGAACTTTATGAAGGTGAAAACAACATGCTGGTAAAATACGCAAAGAAATACTCGAAATTGATTGTCGGTCAGCTTTTCTTCGCAAGCACCTGGGTATTTGCGCAGCTGCTGATCCCGCGCCTGATGGTGGACATCGTAGACTCCGGAATCATGATGAAGGACATGAACGCGATTGTTCACCGGGGCCTGCTGATGCTGTTGGCAACGGTTTTTAATATTGTTTCTTTGATGATTTCCCTCTATTTTCTTACAAAAGCGACCGCGGGGATATCAAGGGACTTGCGGGCGGATTTGTTTGAAAAAGTGATCGATTGGTCGAAGGAGACCAGGGCGGATTTTTCCAATTCCACCTTAATCACAAGAACGGTGAACGACGTTAAACAGGTTTCAAATTTCATCGACCTGTCTTTAAGGAAGATTTTCACCCTCACCGTTACCGTCATCGGGGCGCTGGCGGTTTCGTTTTCGCTGGACGCGAAATTGGCTTTGATGATCCTTATCATCATTCCGGCCATCTTTTTGCTGGGTCTATTCCTGACCACAAGGGCGCTTCCCCAATATGCCCGCATACGCCTTGCCATTGACCGGATCAATCAGCTTTTCAGAGAAAACATCAGAGGCATTCGAGTGATCAGGGCCTTTAACAAGTCCGGTTATGAGGTGAAGGAGTTTGAAAAGGCGACAACGGATGCCTACGAGGCGAATGTCAAGTCGGAATCGACGATGATGCTGTTAAGCCCCCTCATTTTGTTGCTCACCAACATTCTGATTTTGGTTATTTTGTTGATGGGTGGTAGGCGCGCCCAGACAGGCACGATCAAGCTGGGCGTTCTGATCGGCCTGATCGAATACGCGACCATCAGCCTAAGCAACATTCAGCAGTTTGCCTCCATCATCACCATCATTCCCAGGTCGAAGGTTTCCATCGACAGGATTTCCGAGGTTCTGTCCACAGAGGAGCGTCTGAAGGTGAAAGAAGACAGCTTGGAATCGGACGAAAGCGGCATCAGCTTCAAGGATATCGATTTTTACTATCCGGGCTCCCGCAGAGCCACCCTGAGAAACCTCAATTTTCATCTGGGGAAGGGAGAGACCAAGGCGATTATCGGCTCAACGGGAAGCGGGAAATCCACCGTTCTTAAGCTGCTGCTGCGGGACTATGACGCCTATCAGGGGCGAATATGCTTAAACGGCAGGAACATTCAAACCCTTTCAAGGGAGGAAATCAACCAAGCCGTGACATTCATTCCCCAAACCAGCTTTTTGTTTTCAGGCAGCATCAGGGAAAACATTCAAACCGGGAAAAAAGACGCCGCCGACAAGGAGATTTGGGAAGTGTTGGATATGGTTCAGATGGGAGATTTTTTCAGGGAATCTCCGGAGGGGCTGGATACGCACATAGCTCAAAATGCGGTCAACTTTTCGGGCGGACAAAAACAAAGGATATCGATTGCCCGCGGCCTGATCAGGGAATCGGATTTCTATGTTTTTGACGACTGTTTCTCCGCCCTGGATTATTCCACCGAAAAGAAAATCCGCGAAGCCATCCGGGAAAAACTATCGGATCGGGGTGTTTTAGTGGTTGCGCAGCGTGTGGCGACCGTCAGAGAGGCGGACGAAATCTTCGTCCTTGAAAAAGGGGAAATCGTGGGCAGGGGAAGCCATGAAGAGCTTGCTGAAAGTTCAGAGATTTACAAAGAAATCCTCGCTTCACAACTAAAGTCCCAGGAGGGGGAAATCAGATGAATAAGGAAGCTGTCCATAACGAAGACAAACGGGAAGAGGGGCTGCCGGGGGTTTCCAAAGGCATCGGCGGGGCGGGACGCGTTTCCGGCCTCCTGGCATCGGGCAGCACCAAAGACGCCAGGGGGACCCTGTTCAGGCTGTTTAAAAACTTAGCCTCCTTTAAGTGGGTTTTCATAGCGGCGGTCATCCTGACCTTGTCCGCCTCCCTCGTTCAGATATTGATCCCAAGAAGGATTGGGGAGATCATCAATATCTTGACCGGGCTTTTGACTAAAAACATCGCTTTGGATTGGACGCTTTTAGGGAAAACAGGCATTGTCCTTTTAGCCTTGTATGTTTTCAACTTTTTCTCCAACTATGTTTCAAACATATTGATGGTGAGGGTATCCCAGAACGTCATCAAATCGCTCAGAAACCAAATGCAGGTTAAATTAAATGCCCTCACCCTGAACTATTTTGACCGCTCATCGGCGGGAGACATGGTTTCATTGCTGAGCAACGATTTGGATAACGTGGCCAACACACTGCAAAGCGGCTTGACAAGCTCATTGTCGGCCGTTGTTCTGCTGGCGGGTGTTGTCACCATGATGATCATCATCAACCCCATCCTGGCCTTCCTGTCGATGGTGGTCATCCCTGTATCCTATCTGATGGTGAAGTACCTGATTAAAAAAGCGAAGCCCATCTTCCAGAAAAACGCGAACCTGACGGGGGTTTTTAACGGCAAGATAGAAGAAGCCTATATGGGGGAGGACATTGTAAAACACTACAACGTTGGGGCGGATTTGAAGGAGGAGCTGTCTTCCCTGAACGAGGAACTGTATGACAGCGAGTGGAAATCGTCGCTGGTTTCTTTTGTTACCAGGCCTGCAGGCGACCTCATTCTGAATTCAAATTATGTTTTGCTGGCCATTTGGGGCGGCAGATATGTTATTAGCGGCATATTATCCCTGGGAGGCTTTCAGGCTTTTCTGCAATACACACAGATGCTCAGAGGCCCGTTTAACCAGGTGCTGGGGATTTTCAACACCATCATGTCCGCATTGGCTTCGGCGGAGCGTGTCTTTGACTTTCTGGACGCCGAAGAGATCGTCGAATTAGGGGATGAAAGCATGGACGCGGGCGCCGTCAGGGGAGAAATTGCATTTGACAAAGTCGATTTCGGCTATACGGAAAATCTGCTTTTTGAAGGCGTGGACCTGAAAGTAAAGCCCGGGGAGCAGGTTGCCATCGTCGGCAGGACTGGGGCCGGCAAAACAACCCTGGTCAACCTGCTGATGCGCTTTTATGAGATAGACGACGGAAAAATCTATATCGACGGGAAAGATGCGAAGGGCTACCGGACTGAGGAGCTTCGAAAGGCATACGCCATGGTTTTGCAGGACACCTGGCTTTTTTCGGGCAGCATCAGGGATAACATCGCCTATGGGGCGGATATCTCAGGCGAGGAAGATTTATCGGATGTGGATTTCGAACGCATTAAAGAGGCGGCGAAATTGGCGCGGGCGGATTCGTTTATCGAGTGTCTGCCTCAAGGTTATGACACCGTTTTAACCGAAGGGGCTTCCAACCTAAGCCAGGGGGAAATTCAGCTGTTGACGATAGCAAGGGCCATGATCAAAAAAGCCCCCATCATTATCCTTGACGAGGCCACGTCCTCGGTGGATACGCGCACAGAGCTGCTCATTCAGCAGGGGCTGAAGGAGCTTGCGTCCAACTCCACCGGCTTTATCATAGCCCACCGGCTTTCCACCATCCAGGATGCTGACAGGATCATTGTAATGGACAGCGGAACGATTGTGGAAGTCGGCACCCACCAGGAATTGCTCGAAAAAAACGGATACTACGCCGAGATGTATCTCGCGGGGCAGACGTAGTATTGAATATTCATGTTACATAGAGCGACACAAATAGCGTCAGACATTCAGCGCAAAAATCATTGCTTAATCACTTTGTATACATCCAAAACTATTGATACATGTATGGCAGTTTGATGCTTTAATTTCGGTGCAGCAGCCGGTACAAAAATGTTTACTTGCTGTTTTTTGTCTGGATAATAATCCGATAACAGCAGGATATTGCCTTTAACTCCATTTTTTTAATAACATGCCTCACCACTCAATTACCGTTATAAAAATCCCTAACTGTATATGAAGATATGTATCGACACGCCAACGCAGTTGACAGGTCTCCTGCGCCCTCGTATCATCAGCATAAATAAGGAGGGCACGGCCATGCGTATTTTGTTCATCGGTAACAGCCACACATATTTCAACGATTTGCCTGAATTGGTGCGGAAGGCATGCGCCCAAAGGGGACAGCAAATTGAGGTCTGCATGCTGACCCACGGCGGCAAGGGTCTGGATTTTCACGCGGGCGAGCCGCAGACGCGCTTCAATATCCTGTTTGGCGGGTGGGACCGGATTATCCTCCAGCACTGCGCTCATCCCATGGGTGATCCGGCTGCGCTCAAACAGGGGCTGGAAACTATATTGTCTTGGATACGCCAGGCCGGCAGCCAGGCCCTGTTGTTCCAGACCTGGACCCGCAAGGGTGATGAAGCCGTGCAGCAGGAGATGTCCGGCATCTACCGGGAGTTGGGCGAACAGTATGGCCTGCAGGTCATTCCAGTGGGCGATCACTGGCAGGAACACCGCAGGCTGCATCCGGAGGTGGAGCTGTACGCAAACGACGGCGGCCACGCCGCGTTGGCAGGCAGCCAGCTGGCAGCACAGGTTATCGCGGAGGGGCTGTTCCCATCATAATGCCCCTGCTCAAGGGGCACTGGATATGATAAAATAGACAGTGTGGGAGAACATTCTGGTCAAGTTCTCAAGCCCATGACCGGTCGAGTATCTCTCTTGTCTGGCACACTGGTTAACAAGAAGAGATGAACCCAAAGCGGAAGTGGCCGAACGATTTCCGTGAAGAGAGCAAGACCGTTCGGAATTATGTCGCATGGCTCAGTTGGATTTCCCTTATTCTCCCATGGAAAGATCATATTCTTTACTTTCGATCTTAAGCAAAGTTCTTAAAATCCGAACGAATGAATTATGTGGAATGTGTTCATATTCGATGTAAATGGAATGAACCTATCACCTCGTTCACCTCGAAGCGATGTGAAAGGCTTGCCGGAGTTTTATGGACGAATGCTACATGATTCGATAATAGCAGGTATTTTTCCCGTTTCCTTCATACCTGATTTCACCCGAAGCAATCAAAAACTCCTACAAGATTCATTGCCCTGCAAGAGTTTTTGCCCGGTAATTAGCGTCCCCTGAACAACTCAACTTCTTATATTCCACAAGCATTTTGGCTTAATACATGATAAACTGGTGCAAGGAAAACCTTTGCCCCCAAAACCCTTGCGCTTGATTAGGAGCGAAAAGCGCAGCAGGTGACGATGTTTGAGGACGCGCTGCTGTTTGGCGGCGTCAGGCTGAATCCGGCGAACAGATGGGTGCGCATGTCCCAGATGATCCCTTGGGCGGTATTTGAGGAGCGGTACGCGGCCGTGTTCCCGAACCCTCGGGAGGGTAAGCCGGCCAAGTCAGCCCGGATGGCCATCGACTCCCTCATCATCAAGAAGCGTTATGGTTTCTCGGATGAGGACGTGGTGGAAGAGATTCGGGAGAACCCCTGCCTGCAATACTTCCTGGGCTTTGGGGAGTACAGCAGTGCGCGGCCCTTTGATCCCAGCACCATGACCTGGTTCCGGGAACGGATCACACCTGAAATGCTGACAGAGGTGAACGATTATGTCATTGGGCGCAAGCGGATCAACCAGGCAGAAGACAGGAACCCGCCGCCGGATGATATATCCGGAAGCGATGCGGGCGCGGGCGGCAGCTAGGAGAATGGTTCAAGTGACACAACAGAGGGAAGACCCAACCGCGGCACGCTGATTCTGGACGCGACTTGTGTGCTTCAGAATATCCGCTTTCCCACGGATGTATCCTTAGTTCTTAAACCCCATTATGCTTATTTCATTGGTGATGATTAATTAAGGTTTTGCCGCACTGAAAGCTTAGTTCCCGCCCCTTTGTCGTCCACAAAGATGTGCGGTCGTCCAAGCTTTTTCTGAACCAGCCGCCGGTAAAAGTATCCGCGGCGCCAGTGCCGGCGAGGTGATCGAGCTGCACATAGCCCTCGTATATAATATACCACAATGTGTGCCAAAGCATGAAGATGGAATTGTGCTATAATACGGGGCAACGGATAAGCAAGGAGGAACTGCCCATGTTTGACCTGGCAAAAGCTCACCTGACCGCCTTGGGCCTGGAGGATCGCATCCAGGTGTTTGAGGTATCCAGCGAAACCGTTGCCTTGGCGGCGCAGGCAGTGGGCTGTCCTGAGGCGCAGATCGCCAAAACCCTCTCCTTTCTGGTGGATGGAAAGGCCGTGTTGGTGGTGGCGGCGGGGGACGCGCGCATTGACAACAAAAAGTTCAAGGCACAGTTTCACCAAAAGGCGGTTATGCTCAGCCCCGTTCAGGTGATCGACTTGGTGGGGCACGCGGTGGGCGGGGTGTGTCCCTTTGGGGTGAAGCCGGGGGTGGAGGTATATCTGGATGAATCCCTCAGGCGCTTTGAGTGGGTGTACCCGGCCTGCGGCAGTGGCAACAGCGCGGTCAAACTCAGCCCCCGGGAGCTAAAAATGGCCAGCGGGGCTGCTGAATGGGTGGATGTGTGCCGATACTGAGCAGCTTGGATTATAAATGCAAAAGAAAAGGGACGCTCTTTGCGGCGGCCCCTTTATGTATTATGGAGTTATAGTTGAGAGCCGCCCTGTCCCCTGCCCCGGCGGCGTCTGCCGCAGGGATTGCCGCAGGGGGCTGTGGTGTCCTCACACAGGTGGTATTCGCCGCCCTGGATGACCAGCGGCTGCCCCTCCACCAGCGCCTGGGCGATCTTTCGCCGGGCGCTTTGATAAATGCCCTGCACGGTGGTGCGGGCCACGCCCATCTGCAGGGCGCACTCCTCCTGGCTGAGGCCCAGCAGGTCAATCAGCCGGATGGTTTCATATTCGTCCACCGCCAGAATAATGGGGGGGCCTGATGCCCTTCCCGGCGGGCCAAATCGCGAGTGGGCGGGCAGGCCGCACACCCGGCGGCGTTTCATGGGTCTTGCCATAGCATCTCCTTAGGTCGTTCAGGGCCGGGGCGTCCCCCAGCCCTTGGGGTTACAGGTTTTCAAGCTCATTGTTGGTTGCGTTCAGGCGATTTTCCAGATCAGCCTTGCGGCTTTCAAGCCATGCTGGACGGTTCTGATTATTCATGAACCTTTGGCAGCTGCCGTCCCGCAAACCGCGCCCGTTCCCGCGGCGCCGGCCATAGCCTCCCTGGCCAAAGCCCCGGTTCCGGGGGCCTGTTCCATCTCTGTTTGGCATCAATCACGCACCTCCTTAAGTTAATGACATATGTCAACTACATGATAACACGTTTTTGACAAATGTCAAGAACTTGGTTGCATCAGTATCAGATATCCAGCATCCGGTTTCGGGCGGTGATGGGCCAGACGGCGGTGACGACCCCATCTTTTGCCGCCAGCGCCTTGTCATACAGCGCCACGCAGGGGCAGATGTGGGTGGGGATCACATAGAGCACCTGCCCGATTTCGGGGCGGGCATCGCCCCCAGGCATGCGCCACACCCAGTGCTCCTCGCTTTGGGATACCACTTCCGCCTGGGGCAGGCCCACGATGATGCCCCGCTGGCCGGCCGGATCGGTCGCGATGCCCTTGCTGCCCAAATCCAGCGTGAACAGCCCTTCTGCCGGGTGGCTTACCACCCGGGTCAGCAGGGCGGCGGCGGGGGTGAAGGGCAGATCGGGATGCCTGGACTGATAACCGTGATCCATGAAAAACACGGTGCCGGGAGAGAGGTAACCCTGGGGCTCTCTGGCATGGCAGGGGAAGGAGGGGGTGCCCGCCAGCACCAGCATGTCACAGGCCAGGCCCTGATACTTGATCTCATCAATGGCGGCGTTTAGCGCCTCCATGGCGGCTTTCACCCGCTGGCAGCGCAGGGCAAAATCCCCGTCATGGTGGTGGCCGTCATAGCCATGAATCCCGCAAAGGGCAAGGCCCGGCATCCGGGCGCAGGCGGCATAGAGTGCCGGAGCCTGGGCGGTGGCGATGCCGGTGCGGTTCATGCCCATGTTCACATCCAGCAGCGTGTTGACTCTGATCCCTTCTTTCACAGCGGCGTCTGACAGGGCGCTGAGGGTGTTTTCATCATCCCCAATGGCGTAAAAGGTGCTGTTGGGGTAGCGGGCAATCAGCCTGAGAAAGCGGGGCACATTGGGGCCCACCAGGGGATAGGCCATCAGGATGTGAGCCGCCCCGCAGTCCGCCAGCATCTGGGCCTCGGCGATGGTGGCGCACTTGAAACGGCTGATGCCCCGGGCCATCAATAGCTGTGTCACATCGGCTGATTTGTGGGTTTTAATGTGGGGCCAAAGCCGCCCGGCGCTGCCTGCCATGCGGATGGCGCCCTGGATGTTTTCCTCCAGCACATCCTGATAGAAAATCAGGGCCGGGCTGGGAATGTCAGCTTCGTTTTTCAGATGGTAATTGATGGTGGTCATGGTGTCTCCTATGATGCATTTGTTGGTTGCTGAACAATGTCGCAATGTATCTACAAAGTTGCCCGCATCTCCAGCAATTCAGTTTCTTTTGGGGCCCCAAAGCAGACCTCCGGCGGGGCTCTAAAGGCCATGGCTTCCCCGGTCACCGGGTGGGCAAATTGCAGCGACCAGGCGTGGAGCATCAGCCGGGGGGCGGCGGGCAGGCCCTTGTGGCCGTAGAGCGGATCCCCCAGCACAGGGTGATGGGCCTGGGCAAAATGCACCCGGATCTGGTGGGTGCGGCCGGTAACGAGGCGGACCATCACCAGGGCGCTTTTCTCGTTTTGGGTGACCAAGCGCCACTGGGTGAGGGCCTCGCGGCCGCCCGGTACCACAGCCATCTTTTTCCGGTCTTTGGGGTTTCTGGCGATGGGGCCGTCCATCCGGCCATGCTCCGCTTTCATCCGCCCCGCCACCACGGCCAGGTAATGCTTTTCGATCTGGCGCTTTGAAAGCGCCTGGGAAAGCCTTAGGTGGGCCTGATCGTTTTTGGCCACCAGCATCAGGCCGCTGGTGTCCTTATCCAGCCGGTGGACGATGCCGGGCCGCTTCTCCCCGCCGATGCCGGACAGGCTGTCCAGGTGGTAGAGCAAGGCATTGACCAGGGTGCCGGAGGGGTTGCCCGCCGCCGGGTGCACCACCAGGCCCGCGGGCTTCACCACCACGGCCAGGGCCTCATCCTCATAGAGAATGGTTAGCGGGATGTTTTCCGGCTGGTTGGCGGTGTCGACGGCTTCCGGCAGGGTGAGGCACACGGTTTCCCCGGCCCCCGGTTTATGGGAAGGCTGGGTGACTGTGATGCCATCCACGGTGACCTGTCCCTCTTTGATCAGCCGGGCGGCCTGAGAGCGGGAGAGGGAGGGGGAAGACAGCAGGACATCCAGCCGTGTTTGCCCATCGCCTGTTAAGCACAGTTCATCCATGGCGTTTGGCCTCGGGGCCGGCAAGGGCCTCCATCACAAGCAGCCCGGCCCCCAGCAGGATGCAGGCATCGGCCAGGTTGAACACCGGAAAATCAATAAACAGCAGCTTCACATAGTCCACCACCGCGCCATAGATCACCCGGTCAAGGAGGTTGCCAAGGGCGCCCCCCAGCAGCAACCCCGCCCCAACAGCGCCCACAGCGCTCAGGGGAAACCGGCGCAGGAAAAGAGCCGCCAGCAAAATCAGGGCCAATGTCATCAGCGACACAATTTCAGGGTGCCCGGCAAGAAAGCCGAAGGAAATGCCGGGATTTTTGATGCCAAGGAGTTTGACCACGCCGGGCAGGAGCATTTGATCCGCGTCTTTCAAAAGCGCTTTCAGCCCCTGGTCTACCATCAGCGTTCCCATCGCTACAAGCCCCGTCAGCCTCAGCCCCATGTCACTTTTCTTCATGTTGAAGATATTATACGCAAAATGGGTAAAATATGAAAGACTTTTTGAAGGAGGAATGACAATGCGCCAGCTATCGGCCCTTTTAATGCTTATACTGATTGTGTCCCTGGTCGTGACACCGGCCTTGTCCAGGATGGAAGGCATGAAGACCATTTACTTTGCGGGCGGCTGTTTTTGGGGCGTAGAGCACATGATGGCCCTCGTCCCGGGCGTTAAGGACGCAGTGAGCGGCTACGCCAACGGCACCGTGGACAACCCCAGCTACCAGCAGGTGGTATCCGGCGGCACCGGACACCGGGAAACCGTGAAGGTGACCTATGACCTGGATCTGGTGACCCTTTCTGAACTGGCGGAGCTTTACTTTTCTGCCATTGATCCCACGGTTAAAAACCGTCAGGGCAACGATGTGGGCAGCCAGTACCAGACCGGCATCTATTATGAGAATGAAACGGATGGCGAGGTGATAAAACAGCTGGCAGAGGTTGAAAAGCAGAAGCATGCTGCTTTCATGGTGGAGATCGCCCCGCTTACCAGCTTCTGGGAAGCGGAGGATTACCACCAGGACTATCTGTTGAACAACCCCGGCGGCTACTGCCACCTGACACAGGCGGATTTTGACCGTGCCGGGCTGACCGGCAGGGCTCCCGCAGCGCCCAAAAAGGCGGAATACCGCCGCATCAGCCCTCAGGACGCCAAGGCCGCCATCGACGCGGGGAAAAACCCGATCATCGTGGATGTGCGGGAGCCTTACGAGTTCGCCATGGGCCATATCCCCGAGGCAATCAATTTGCCTCTGGGTAACTTGACCGAGCTGGCCAAGACCCGGCTGCCCGACAAAGACACCCTCATCTACCTTTACTGCCGCTCCGGCAACCGCAGCGCCTATGGCGCAAAGGATCTGATAGCAGTGGGCTATACGAACCTTTATGATCTGGGCGGGATCATCAGCTGGCCGTTTGATATTGCAAAATAATCCTTAACACAGCAATAGGCTGATTTGTTTCAGTTCCTGCTGGGGCTGGGGTTTATTGCATAAAAGTTTGTCACGTTGATGTTGACAAACTTTTTGTTTGGGGAGCTTTTGAGTGTATCGAGCAAAGTTTTTTGAAAGGGCACGGGAAAACTTTTTTACAAAAAAGTTTTCCCGCCTTCGTATCTATCCTATCCGTCCTGTTTTGCCGTTTTCCCGTTCTTCTCCCGAATCATCTGATCAATGGCCTTGACAGCGTCCTTGCCTGCCCCCATCGCCAGGATCACGGTGGCGCTTCCGGTCACCACATCGCCCCCGGCGTAGACCCTGTCCCTTGAGGTGAGGCCATCGGGGCCGTTGACCATGATGCCGCCCCATTTGTCGGTGTCAAGCCCCGGGGTGGTGAGACGGATGAGGGGGTTACTTGAGGTGCCCAGGGCCATGACGACTACGTCGGCGGCCAGTTCATACTCGCTGCCGGGCTCTTCAATAGGCCGCCTGCGGCCGGAAGCGTCAGGCTCGCCCAGGATCATTTTGATGCATTCCATGCCGCGCACCCAGCCCTGCTCATCCCCCAGGATGCGGACGGGGTTGGTGAGGAGGTGGAACACAATGCCCTCCTCCTGAGCGTGGTGCACCTCCTCCTGGCGGGCGGGCAGTTCCTTCATGCCCCGGCGGTAAACGATGGACACCTCCTCCGCTCCCATGCGTTTGGCGCAGCGGGCGGCGTCCATGGCCACATTGCCCCCGCCCACCACAGCCACATGGCGGCCACGGATGATGGGGGTAGAGGCGTCCTCCTCGTAGGCCTTCATGAGGTTGATGCGGGTCAGATACTCGTTGGCGGAATAAACACCCTTGAGGGATTCACCCGGGATATTCATAAAGCGGGGGAGCCCGGCGCCGGAGGCGATGAACACCGCCTCAAAGCCCATGTCCAGCAGCTCATCGACGGTAAGGGTTTTGCCGATGACGGTGTTGAGCATCACCTCAACGCCCAGGCGGGCGAGGGCATCCACTTCCGCCATCACGATGTCCTTGGGCAAACGGAACTCGGGTATACCATAGGTGAGGACGCCGCCCGGCAGGTGCAGCGCCTCAAAGATGGTGACAGAATAGCCCATCCGGGCCAGCTCGCCCGCCGCGGTAAGGCCGCCGGGGCCTGCGCCTACCACCGCCACCTTGTGGCCGTTGGGGATGGGCCTGGGTGGCAGGTCGCAGGCGCTTTCCCGGTACCAGTCGGCCGCGAAGCGCTCCAGGCGGCCAATGGCCACGGGCTCACCCTTGATGCCCCTGACGCAGAGCGCTTCGCACTGGGTTTCCTGGGGGCAGACGCGTCCGCAGACAGCGGGCAGGGCGGAGGCCTCGTTCAGGATGCGGAAAGCCTTTTCAAAGTTTTCGTTGGCGATCTCTTCAATAAAGCCGGGAATGTCGATGGCCACGGGGCAGCCGGCCACACAGGGCTTGTGCTTGCACGAAAGGCAGCGCCTGGCCTCCTCCACCGCCATCTCCCGGGTGTAGCCGGTGGCCACCTCGGAGAAGTTGCGGTTGCGGACATCAGGATCCTGGGCCGGCATGGGCACCTTGGATGGTGACATATTGCGCGTCATGATGATTCCTCCCCCTGGGCCAGGAGGCGGCAGGCCTCCTCCCGCTCCCGGTTTTCAAACTCGGCATAGATGCGGTTGCGGCTGATCACCTCGTCAAAATCCACCTGGTGGCCGTCAAAATCAGGCCCGTCCACGCAGGCGAACTTCATTTCGCCGCCCACGGTGAGCCGGCATCCGCCGCACATGCCGGTGCCGTCCACCATGATGGGGTTCATGGACACGATGGTTTTGATGCCGTATTTCTTGGTGAGAAGGCTGACAAACTTCATCATCACCAGAGGGCCGATGGCGATCACCTGGTCATACCAGTGCCCTTCTTTGATGAGGGCTTCCAGCGCGTCTGTCACCAGCCCATGGCTGCCGTAGCTGCCGTCATCGGTCATCACGCGCAACAGGTCAGACACCCGGGCGAAGTCCTCTTCCATAAACACCAGGTCGCGGCTTCTAAAGCCGATGATGCTGTGCACCTCGCTCCCCTGCTCATGCAGCGTGCGGGCCACCGGGAAGGCGATGGCGCAGCCCACGCCGCCGCCCACCACGCAGACTTTTTTAAGCCCTTCTGTTTCCGTGGCGCGGCCAAGGGGGCCCACAAAATCATGCAGGCAGTCGCCGGCATTCAGGGTGTCCAGCTCCATCGTGCCGGCGCCCACCACCTGGTAGACGATGCTCACCGTGCCTTTTTTCCGGTCCTGGTCGTGAATGGTGAGGGGGATGCGCTCAGAGCGCTCCCTGGCCCTGAGGATGATGAACTGCCCCGCCCGGGCTTTGCGGGCCACCAGGGGCGCGTCCACCACCATTTTTGAGGCGTTGCCGGACAGGGATGTTTTTTCAAGGATTTTGTATCGCCGCATTGTTTTCCTCCTCCTGATGAATTAGGGGTGGTTGTTTAAGCAGACATGCTCTTTGGCGGTGATCGGGCATGAGGGCATCAAGCACCTGGTAGAAGGCGGCGGAATGGTTGAGCTCCTTGAGGTGCGCCACCTCATGGGCCGCCACATACTGAATGACGTGAAGGGGATAGCGCATCAGCCGCCAGGAAAAACACAGGCCACCTTTCGCGTTGCAGCTGCCGAGGCGCTTTCTGGCGCTGGTGATTTTCACATAGCGTGGGCTGAGACCCAGCCTGGCGGCATATTCATTCACCAGGCGGGGCATCAGCTGCCTGGCCCTGGCTTTCAGCGCCGCTTCTTCCTGGGCGCTGGGCTCGGGCAGACCGGGTCTGGGGCTTGCCAGGTGTTTTTTGATCCAGGCTTCCCTGGCGGCCACAAAGCGTTCGATATCTGTTACGGAAAGGCGCCGGGGCGCCCTGATGATGACCTCGCCTTCGGCGGTCACCTCAAGCGCCAGCGTGCGCCTGTCGCTTCTGATCAGGCGGTAATCAAACATCAAAAAATGCGGTATCAAACATTCGCTCAGCTGCCCTTTCTGCCAAAAAGGGAGCGAGCCTTGCCCGCCAGCCGGCCAGCCAGGGTTTGGGAGCGCTTCAGGGCCATCTCGGCGGCAAGGGCGGCCCTGCGATAGTCCCGGTTGTCTGGCGCCAGCCGCACCGCGGCGCGCCAGGCCTGGCAGGCGGCCGCATGGTCGTTCATGCCGGTGAGGGCCTCCCCCTGAAGGGCATGCCACTCGGCGTCCTTCCCTTCTGAGCGGTTCAGCTGGAACAGCGCCATGTCGTATTGCTTGCGGGACAGCAGGTTTTTCGCCCAGTATTTGGCCTGGGCCACAGGCAGCCTGGGAGAAGGTTTGCGCCTGGATTCCACGATTTTGAGGCACTGGGCATAGGCCAGGTTGATGCTGATCAGCTCCTGCTGCCCGGCCTGCTGTTCCTCCGGATCCTGGAAATTATCCGGATGGCAGGCTTTGACCAGCTTCCGGTAGGCACTGCGGATGGCCGCTTCATCTGCGTCAGGCTTTAATCCCAGCCGCTCAAAGGCGGTTTGCATTGCCGTTTTCCTCAGGCTCAAGGGGGGCGCGGGAAATCTTGGCGCCAAGGTCGTTCAGCTTGGTTTCCAGGTGCTCATAGCCCCGGGCGATGTTTTCAGGGTTGTAAACCTCGGTGATGCCATTTGCCATCAGCCCGGCGATCACCAGCGCGGCCCCGCCCCGCAGGTCGGTGGCACAGACCGGGGCGCCGTGCAGCTCAGGCACGCCCTCGATATGGGCGATGCGGCCATTGATGGTGGTTTTGGCGCCCATTTTGCGCATCTCGTCCAGATGCTTGAAGCGGGATTCAAAGATGTTTTCGATCACCTCACTGGTGCCCAGGGCGCGGGTGAGCAGGGCGCTCATGGGGGCCTGCAGGTCGGTGGGGAAGCCGGGGTATTCCTGGGTGGCCAGCCGGATGGCCCGGTGGCCCTGCCGCAGGCTTACCTGGATGATATCGTCCAGGCTGGTCACCATGACGCCCATTTCAAGCAGCTTGGCCGTCAGCGCCTCCATATGGGTGGGGATGCAGCCATGCAGGGTGACATCCCCACGGGTGGCGGCGGCGGCGATCATCAGGGTGCCCGCCTCAATCTGATCGGGGATGACGGTGTAATTGGCCCCGCGCAGCTTATTCATGCCCCGGATGCGGATGGTGGATGTGCCCGCACCCCGGACGCGGGCGCCGATGCGGTTTAGGAAGTTGGCCGTGTCAACGATGTGGGGCTCCCGGGCGCAGTTGGTCATGATGGTGTCACCCTCCGCCCGGCAGGCGGCCAGCATCACATTGATGGTGCCGCCCACGGTGACCATGTCAAAGTTGATATGCCCGCCCCTGAGCTTGCCCTCCAGCACGATCATGCCGTTTTCATCCCGAATGGAGGCGCCCAGGGCCCTGAAGCCTTTCAGGTGCTGGTCAATGGGCCGGCTGCCCAGGTCGCACCCGCCCGGATAGCCCACCTCAGCCCGCCCGTAGCGGCCCAGAAGGGCCCCCATCAGATAATAGCTGGCGCGCATGCGCTGGCTGTAGGCAAAGGGAACCGCCAGGGTGTTTACCCCGGTGGGGTCAATGATCATTTGTTTTTGATCCGGGTGCCATTCCACCTTGGCCCCCAGGCGTTTCAGAATACGATATAAAACCCGGATATCTTCAATAGCCGGGAGATTTTCGATGACGCAGGGCCCTTCGGCCAACAGCACCGCAGGCACCACCGCCAGAGAGGTGTTTTTCCCGCCGGAGACATAGGTTTCTCCCTTGAGCTCCCTGCCCCCGTCAATCACCAGTTTGTAATCAGGCATCCGCCGCGTGACCTCCTGTGTCGATGGGCAAAGTATAGCATAGCCTGGAAATGAATGTAAAGGAATTGAAAAGTCGCCTCGGATCAGCTGATGAACGCGGCAGGAAGCGGTTTGCGAAGAAAGGTGATCAGAATGTGTGTTTGACAGCCCTTCCGGCCCCTCGTATAATACTGCAAACCGGACAACCCAGAGGACAAAAGGGCGATGGGAAGCCCGCTTTCAACTTTTCTGTAACAATCGCTGATGCATCTGTCAACACCGGAGGTGCTTTATGGGAAACAAGGCCAGAATCTTTTTTAAACGTTATTTCATCGATGCCATGAGCTATATGGCCCTGGGGCTTTTTTCCTCGCTGATCATCGGCCTGATCCTGTCTCAGCTCTCCGCCATCTCCTTCCTGAAATTTCTAAAGCCCATCGCGGATATGGTGTCAGCCTCCTCGCCGGTGGTGGGCGCTGCGATTGGCGTGGCGATTGCCTATGGGCTGAAGGTGAAGCCCCTGGCCATCTTCTCCGCCGCGGTGGCGGGCGCTTATGGCTACAAATTGGGCGGCCCCGTGGGGGCCTACCTGGCAGCGGTGGTGGGCGCGGAATGCGGGCAGTTCATCGCCGGGAAAACCCCGGTTGATATTGTGCTGGTGCCCATCTTTACCATTGTGACGGGCGGGCTGGTCGCCAACCTGGCGGGGCCCGGCATCGCGGTGGGCATGGATGCTCTGGGGGGCTTTATCAACCGGGCGACGGAGCTGCATCCTATCCCCATGGGCATCCTGGTGAGCGCCGTGATGGGGCTGATTTTGACGGCCCCCATTTCCTCCGCTGCCATCAGCATCTCCCTGGGGCTGAGCGGCCTTGCGGCGGGGGCCGCCTGCGTGGGCTGCTGCGCCCAGATGATCGGCTTTGCCGTCCAGTCCTATGAGGATAACGGCTTGGGGGGCCTGCTCAGCCAGGGGCTGGGCACCAGCATGCTGCAGTTTGGCAACATCATGAGAAAGCCGGTGATCTGGCTGCCGCCTACCCTGGCCTCAGCGGTGCTGGGCCCTATTTCCACCGTGGTATTTGGCATGACCAACACCCCTTCAGGGGCCGGCATGGGCACCAGCGGCCTGGTGGGCCAGTTTGGCGCCTGGGCGGCGATGTCCCCCACCATGCCGCCTTTGCAGCTGATAGGGCTGCTGCTGCTGATGCATTTTATTTTGCCAGCGGCGCTGACGCTGGCGTTTTGGTGGGCTTTTAAAAAGCTGGGCTGGATCAAAACGGGGGACATGAAGCTGGCGCTGTGATGCGGGGCATCGGATTATAGACACAAGGTGTCCAGGTGAACAAAACAGAAAACGTTGTTTTTACCAATATGTGCATGATCTGTGATGGCGATCGCGTTTTGGTTCAGGATCGTCGGGACAGCGCCTGGCCCGGCATCACTTTTCCAGGCGGTCATGTTGAAATGGGCGAATCCTTCACAGAGGCGGTGATCCGTGAAGTTAATGAAGAAACGGGTCTAAGCATTCGCTGCCCGAAACTGTGCGGAATCAAAAACTGGTACAGTCAGGGTGAGCGATATGTTGTGTTGTTATATCGTACAGATCAATTCAGCGGTGCACTCCGCTCATCGGAAGAAGGGGAGGTTTATTGGGTAAAGCTTGCGGAGTTGCCCGAGTTAAAACTCGCGAAGGACATGCAGAACATGCTGAGGGTTTTCACGGAAGAGCATTTAAGCGAGCTTTTCTATCGTCAAGAGTGGGATGCCTGGATTGCTGAGCTTAAATGATTGGGTGACAAAGCAGAATTTGTGGAGTAAGGATTCAATGGATTACATTAGGCTGTCAAGCGATAACATGTCTGAAATTATGCTTTTGCAAACCAGATACAAATTAGAAATCGGAGAAGACAAGCCCACTGACGAGAATATGCGTAGCTTCTTTAAGGCGATCAAACAGGAACAAATTTTGTTTTTTGGTTGTTTTGATGCAGAGAAGTTGGTTGCTTGCTGTTCCGTATCACCGACATATTCAACCTTCAATTATTGCCGTGGCGGTGTATTCGAGGACTTTTATATTATTCCTGAATATAGACACAAAGGCATTGCAAGACACTTAGTTCAATACGCCTATCAGGAAAGTGGCGTAAGCTCATTAATAGTTGGATGTGCTAATTGTGATATAAAAATGTATAATGCCTTGGGTTTTAGAATTCCACTTGGAAATATGTTAGCTTTTGAAGGGTAACTTCCAATTTGTGAAGGGAAAAATGAAATGACTATGTGGTAGTGCCCTTAATGTAACTCTAATTCATTGCGTAGACGGTTGCCCGTCTTGCGTCGCTTCTGGAGGCAAGGTTCGACCACGCTCAGCTCGTCATCACCCGTCAGCACGACGGACTTCATCATGGCTGCGTGCTTATCCTTAAAGACAAGGGGATAATGGCTTTCAATCTGGGGAATGTCGTTCTTGCGCTGCACCAGGATAAGGAAAAGACGCACTGTTTTCAGTGATCTTCAACCATGTAGATTACGCAGGGCGCTTCAATCTCATCAACAAAAATGCCGCCGATGACCGTGTCCGATGCTTCAGGATTCTCCTGCCCGGATTGAAATACCAGGCTATCCAGCAGCTCGTCCATGGATTTATCCAAAACATTCAGGAAACGGATACTGTCGGGTGTCTCCTTGCTGGGGGCAAAATGCGCCGCAGGACATGGTCATGCCCAGTGCGCTTTCCCAGCGTTCCATCGTGACATTAATAGCATCTTCGTCCAGCCATACGGAAATGGTGTGGGTTTTGGCATAAGCCATGGTTGTCAGGCATAGCAGTAAAGCGCACAGCAGGGACATCACTTGTTTCATTGTTTTATTCTCCGTTCATTTGAGCTTATTTCCTAGTATGTACATATATGACGTGTTGGATCAACGCAGTTTATACTCGAAACTGAACACTTTACGAGCGCTTTACGAACAACTTACAAATTCTCTTTGAAATGGTAGAATCGATTTGCTATAATCAACTCTAACTCAGAAAGAATGCAGGAAGGAGCAGCCGGATGACCATAAATTGTGTGATGCTTAACATGATGCAGAGTGACACTTTTGATTCTTCGTGTCACATGCGGCGAAAAGAACAATAAATCGAAGCAACATAGAAGAAAGGATAAAGTCATGTTTCGAACTTATTTTTTTGCACTGATACTCGCACTGACGCTACTTGTTTCCTGTACAGCTGCGGAGGAAAGCTACAAAACTGCTGATTTCTACGCAGCCAATGCGATGGACAAGCTTGTGACTTCCCCCGGCGAATGCTTCGTAAGTACCGTAACTCTAACTTATGCCGAGGGCAGCTCCCTCGAATATACTTATGTGGCGGGACTTGACGAAAATGGGGAAAAGTTCTTCGTCTTCGAAGATCAACATGGTTTCGTTGAAATCATGGAAGGCGGGCGTAGCTATGGCTTTGATTCCGAGAGCGGACAGTACTACATGCGTGCTTATCTGGACGACACCTATGATGCAGAGATGGAGCAATTTTGGAACAGCTATCCGCTCAGCTTCTACGGAGACACCTCCCAAGATGATAACTATATTACAAGCATTGAGCGCCTTGGGGAGAAACTACGAGTAATCTATGATTTTCCCAACGTGATTGAAGGTGAAAACGAAACTAAAAATACCCTTGTGGACTTTACCCTTCATGCAGACACGCTTATTTTGGACAAAATCACAACTGTCTTTGTCGCTGCTGACGGACAGACGGTCAAGACAAGCGAAGCCACCTACGTGAAGACCAAGAATTATCAAATTGATAGCCGATTTGCGGTCCTTTTTACGGGGGACGCGATGCGGACGGTGACGTTTGTGGAATATCCCGGCACAGCTGAGGAGGTCACTTGTGTCTATACCTTGCCCCGGAACGCAAGGCTTTATATGAGCATAGCGGAAGGATTGGCAATCTACACAGACGCAGCCTGCACGGAAGCGTTCTTGGGCGCAACTATGGATGAGAATGGTCTGTTTCCTGAGGAACAGACACTTTATGTTGCTGCGGCGAAGGAGTAAGCAATACCGTTTGAACAACAAGCATCATCATTAATAGGAGGTTTTATCATGAAAAGGAAACGGCTTTTGGGGTTGGTTATCGCGCTTGGGTTGACTGTAATTTTAACGACGGCATCTGCTGTCACATTGTTTGTTTCGACCCCCAATGGTAAATCCGTCAACATGCGCATCGGCGCCGGAAAGAGTAATAAGGTTTTGACAACTGTGCCGAACGGATTCGCAGTCACAACAGAGGACACGGCGAATAATTCTGGATGGCTCCTCTGCACCTATGATGGCTATCGGGGCTATATCAGCCGAAAATACCTCTCCACCGTACCTGGAACGATCTACGGATTCGCGGTTAATTGCTACGCAGTGACAGTAAAGCCTTCCCGTGCTGGGGGCTATGTCAACCTGCGGGCAAAACCCACGAAAGCCTCGAAATCCATCGGTCAGTACAAAAAGGGAGAAGAGCTGTTCGTGCTTCGCTCCAACGGGACATGGAGCCAGATTTACGATCCCAACTCATGCGATTATGGTTTCATGATGAGTAGGTTTCTTGTGTATAAAAACAGTCTGAATATGAACGAACTGATTGCTTGTCTGGCGGAAAGCGCCGCGGATATTCCAGCGATTATCCCGACGAAATATGATGAAACAAGCATGATTCTCCCTTATCCGGGAGAAGACTATGCTAATTTTTTCCCCACATATCCGGAAGAAGACTATACCAATCTATTTCCAACGTATCCGGGAGAAGATTATGCTAATTTTTTCCCCACATATCCGGAGGAGTAGATAAGCGTGATCCGAGGATACCCCGATGCGGATCGCAACGACGGAATCATTGTTGATCCGGAATTGGGTGAGATCATACCCTTATACCCACAGGAATAATAAATGGTATCAGAAAGAGAGGATAAATGACAATGAAGAAATGGCTGATGTGGGCCTTGTGCTTTGTACTGATCCTGGGCATGGGCATTGCGCAGGCAAATGAAATAATGACCATGCAGGATATCCGCAACACAAACGATTTTGAGACGGTCTATTCCGCCGAAGGCTCTATTGGCATGACAATAATCCTGTACAGTGAGGATGGTTCGGACATCGTTTCCTACTATTCATGGATCGGACAAGGCCCTTCGGGCGACCGTATGTTTGTTAATGAGGGGAGCGACGGAAGCGTCAACATCACCGAAGGTGGGAAGGGTTATGGGTTGGATGCCGAAACCATGCAGCTTTTTACCGTTGGCTTTATGGGAGGGCAATATGATTCCTTCCTGAGTTCCAGCACTGGCATTTTTGAAATCGATGCCTTTGAAAAGGAAACAACGATTGATGTCAAGGAGGCAGACGGTCAAAAAACCGTAACCGCCTCCTGTGAAGACCTTGGTGAGAACTATGAAGTGCAGACTGTGGTCGATGCTGTCAGCATGCGCGTGTTGTCCCAGCAGTGCAGTGCGGTCAGCGAAGATGGCAGCTCAACACTCATTTGGCGTAGCAGCTACACCTATGGCCAGAGCTATGTCATTGATGATACGTTCAAAGCGATGTGGAATGAGCCGCTCCACAGTCTGCGCATCGTTGACAAAACCACAGGAATGAACGATGAACAGACTGTGTTCACAGCCAGCCAGGGCGTCAAGTTGATCGTTAATTTGCCCGAAAGCTATTCTACCTTCTATACCGATGAAGCCTGCACAGAGCCGTATGTTGAAAAAGACGAGGATATGGTTCAAGATCTGACACTCTACATCAAAGTGGAAGAAAGTTAAAAGAAAGTTCATGTTATGAACGGGACTGCTGTTGAACGTTCTACTTGCTGATTTGTATGTACGAATATGCGGCGGATTTCGTGGGTGATTGAAATCACACATTCATCCACAAGGATGGTGTGATGGAAGTGTGCAATTTGCCGCCACTGACCTGGCCCCGATAAAGCGGACAACTCCTTTGTAGTTGAATTCTACCATACTAACGAGTTGTCCGCTTTACTGGGGCAAGGTCACAGTTCTCACAAAGAACACGGCTTGGGCAAATGTAGAAACAGTACTTGTGCGGTTTGACGGCAATCTATCACCTGAGCGAATCTTAGCCTTGCCCATCGAGAAACTACAAACAATCATCCACCCCATAGGGTTTTTCAAGCAAAAGTCGTAGCATCTCAAAGCCGTTACCGGATGGTTTATACGTTATGATTGCAATATTGATTTAAAAAAACCGCTTCCTACCGGATATTCGTTTTGAACTTTTGCAAGTAAAGAGCATCGGAAACGAGACAGCGGATTCGGATGTCTCTTAAAGGAACTTCATAAAAAGTGCCATCTTGCATCACTCGGTTCGAATCTGTAGGGTTTCCTTGTTTTTAGTTTTTTTCTTAAAAACCATATGTTTCGTTAAATAATTGTGGGTTTACAAAAAAGGCATAATAAAAAGGAACGGAGGGTGATGCAATGCAAGTCTTGCTGCCATACAATAGAGAAAACGACGGCAAGACAGATAGATAATAATTCGACATTTTTAGTGGTCTACGAGGTCGAACAGGAGAATGAACGAGTTAGCATCGAATCATGCAAAGGTCGCGAGTAGGCCGGATAGGAGAAAGGAAACATCACCCGAAAGAGGCTGTCTTGCTGAAACAAGGAAGAGGAGGAAAAAAGGAATGAGCAAGGCAGAAAATAGCAGACTGTGTGTAGGGGTTGATTTACACAAGACGTAGTTCACGGTATGCGCTCTGAATAAAGATGGGGAGTATCTGCTGGAGAAACAGTATCTGACAAAAGAAGAAGGATACCAGGAGTTTTCTTGTGAGATGAATTGTCTGAAGGAGCAAGGTTACTCCATTGAACTGGCGGTTGAAACGACGGGTAACGCCAGGCACTTTAAGAACAGGGTGGAATCGGAGTATTTTGAGGTGAAAGTGGTGAACACGAACCGTTTCAAAGTCATCACGATGAGCACCAGGAAGACGGATGCGAATGATGCAGCGGCGCTGGCCTTTTACCTGATGAAGGAAATGCTCCCGGAAGCGCACATTTGCAGCCAGACGAGTGAAGAGATTCGGCGGATGTTGAAGACAAGAAGCATACTTGTCCAAAGCATGGTAAAGATCAAGAATCAGATCCACGGTATGATGCTGGGCTATGGGATAGAGACGAAAGTGGCTCAGCTTCAGAGCAAGAAAAAGAGGCAGGAGCTGATGAACGATCTCGAGGATCACGACTACTCAGCATACACTGCCTCATCACTCAAGGTGATGCTAAAGATTTTAGACGATTTATCGTCAGAAATCAAGGAGGTAGAAAAACATCTTGAGGAAATGGTGGCAAATAATGAAGATGTGGAACTACTGATGACAGTTCCAGGAATCGGGATCAATACGGCAACAACGATAGCAGCCTATACGGAGGAACTGGAACGGTTTGATGGGAACTACAAGAAGTTTGCAGCGTATGTCGGGATTGTTCCCAGTGTACACAACTCAAACGAATCGAAACATTATGGACGGATCACCAAGCGTGGCCCACAGGAATTGCGGACAGCCTTTGTTCAGGCCGCTTTGGGAATGATTCGGCTGACCAAAGTCACCTCCGACTGGAGAATCATCAAGGACTACCAGCGCAGAAAAGGTGATAAGGGCTCAGGCAGGGCAATTATTGCGCTGGCAAGAAAAATTACACGGATTGTCTTCGTCATGTTGTCAAAAAGGGAAAGCTTCAACCCCGAACTGATGCGTTGCGAAGAAACCATACAGCAAACAGCCTAAAACTGTTGACTTTTTATAGGAGAAGATATGAATAAAACGGAAGTTTATGATTTCCTTGACTCAAAAGGGATTTTCTATGAAGTGACAGAGCACAAAGCGGTTTATGACATGGAAGAGATGGCGGAAATCGGGTTGCCTTATCCGGAGGACAACGCGAAAAACCTTTTTGTCTGTGACGATAAGAAAAGAAACTATTATCTGATCACAGTCAAAGGGGAAAAGCGGGTGAATTTGAAAGCGTTCAGAAACGCGCATGGCACCAGGCCGTTGACATTTGCATCTGCTGAAGACCTGCTTGCCATCATGAAGCTTACGCCGGGTGCGGTCACACCGCTTGGTATACTGAATGATGATCATAGACAGGTTGCATTCTATTTGGACAAGGATTTTCTTGAGGGGAATGGGCGAATAGGGTGCCATCCCAATGAGAACACGGCAACGGTATGGCTGAACAGCAGAGATTTGCTGAATATGATCGAGGAACACGGGAATGCCGTTCATATTGTAAAGCTGTAGATTCGAATTATTTGGCTAATAGGTTCAAAAATCTTATTGTTACAGAGAGTAACATAGCTGTTACAGCTCGTTTCTTGTATTCTGATGCTGGCGGTGTAAGATGGGCACATCAAAAGCATGTGGAGGTGTTCCGAATGACCTTTGGAGAGAAATTAAAACAGGCAAGAATGAACGCAAAAATGTCCCAGGAAGAGCTGGCGCTGAAAGTGAGCGTTTCCAGGTCCGCCATCGCGAAATGGGAGACGGACAGGGGCATGCCGGATGTGCAAAACCTGAAAGCCATCGCATTCGCCCTGGATATCAGCGTTGACTACCTGCTTGAGGACGGAACAAAACTGGATTTTTCAGTTATTCGTGAAGCGATTGACCTTTCCAAATATGGGAAAGGCAGAAAGAAGGTTATTAAGGATAAAGTCATTCGGGATAAATATCCTGAAGCCGAAATCATGACATTGCTGGCAGAAGAAAAACTGACAAAAGCAGAAAAAATTGTTGATTGGGCGGTTTTTTTATTGACGCCATTGATCAATGTTTTCCCTTTTGCGAAAGGGCTGAACAACCTGGACAATGAATTTTATCTGGTTAACAGTGGACAAAAACAGTACTTGGTGACTGTGACAAGCGAGTTTATTGAATCCCGCGAGTTGACGGAGCGCATCACAGAAAAGAGATTTGAAGTGGGCAAATATAAATTTGTCAATGGCGGTCCCATCAGATACGCGTAGTGACAGAAAAACCCCAATTGGCCGTATTAATTGTTATTATTTCCCCCTCAGAGGCAGGGCTGCCTATCATGGGCTGCGTTTTGTTCACAGGCTGTTGATTTCTGCCTGGCCCCGGCTGTGCTATAATAAGGCTGTACTTTTACCGGGAGGGTATGAAGGTGTTTGGAAAATTCCTCAACAACTACTATTACGGCAAGTCAGGCAAGGGGGATTACCGCAAGGGCGACCTGCCCCAAAACCGCTGGCAGCAGTTCTGGGAGATGCTGCGCGTGCGCCTGTCGGGCCTGTTCCGCCTGAACCTCACCACCATGCTGGCCTTTGTGCCGCTGATGTATGTGCTGATCGTAACCTTCAATGCCCTGGTTGCCCATATTCTGATTGTGGCGGAGGTGGCGGCAGATCCGGCCGCGGCCAGCGCTGAATACCTTCAGATTTATGAAAACCGGGACGGCGCTATCTACAGCATCCTGTTCACCGGCTGTTTGATGCTGATCCCGGCCATCGCCATCACCGGGCCGGTGCAGGCCGGCATGGCTTATGTGACCCGCAACTGGGCCCGGGATGAACACGCCTTTATGTGGAGCGATTTTCTGGACGCGCTGAAGAGCAACTGGAAGCAGGCGCTGGCCGCTTCCTTCATCACGGGGCTGATGCCGCTGATCATGCTGGTGTGCTATCAGTTTTACGGGGCAATGGCCAAAAACAGCGCCTTTTTTGTGGTGCCCCAGATGCTCACCCTGGCCCTGGGCCTGGTGTGGATGCTGGCGCTCACCTATATGTACCCCATGATGGTCACCTACAACATGGGCTTTGGTACCCTGGTGCGCAATGCCCTGCTGCTGGCCCTGGGCCGGCTGCCCCACACGGCAGGGTTGAGGCTGTTGATGCTGTTCCCCACGGGCATCGCGCTAACGGTGGCCTTTACCACCCCTTACTGGATGTATGCGGTGATGGCGCTGGCGGGGTATTACTTGCTTTTTGGCAATGCTTTGGCGCGGTTTGTGTACGCGGCCTTTACCAACGCTATGTTTGACAAGTTCATCAACCCGAACATTCCGGGCGCTCAGGTGAACCGTGGTCTGGCAGACCCGGAGGATGTGGCGGACCTGGATGATGAGCTTGAGCCGCCTCCCACAGTTGCGGACAACAACAGCCCCGGCACCCTGGTGTAAGCGGTGTACGGGGATTTCGCGGCGGTGTATGACCGCCTGATGGAGGATGTGGACTATGCCGCCTGGGCGGCCCACTACCGGGATTTGCTAAGCGGGCGCGGGGTGCCCGATGCCGCCCTGGTGCTGGAGGCGGCCTGCGGCACCGGCAGCCTCACCATCCCTTTGGCCCGGCACTATCAGGTGCAGCCCAGCGATTTATCCCCGGAAATGCTCAGCGTGGCCGCGAAAAAAGCCCGGGAAGCGGGCCTTATCCTGTCTTTTGTCAGGCAGGATATGCGGGCGCTGTCGGCCCATCGCCCGGCTCAGGGGCTTATCTGCGGCTGTGACGGGGTAAACTACCTTTTGAGCAAGGCGGATCTGCGCCGCTTTTTTCAAAGCGCCCGCCATGCCCTGGCCCCCGGCGGAGTGCTGGCTTTTGACATCTCCTCCTTCTATAAACTAAGCCAGGTGCTGGGCAACAACACCCATGCCCTGAGGGAAGAGGACATCTGCTACCTCTGGCAAAATGCCTGGCAGCCTGGCAGCCGCAAGCTGTCCATGGCGCTGAGCATTTTTGTGCGCCGGGATGAGGACAACTGGCGCATGATTGAGGAAATCCAGACCCAGCGCGCCTGGCGACAGGAGGAAGTTGAGGCGGCGCTTCAGGAGGCCGGCTTTGCCGACATCGTCTGCTTTGGGGACATGAGCCTTAAAAAACCGGCGAAGCAGGCTCACCGTCTGCACTTTGCCGCCACCAGAACATAAAAAAGGACAAAAGATGGCAGAAAACATGATTTATCCCGATCCGGACAGCCTCTTGCGCTTCACCCTGGCGGATGGCCAGGCCCGGGTCTTTATGATCCGCAGCACCCGTATGGCCCAGCAGGCCGCTGATATCCACCAGGCCAGCGACACTGCAGCCGCCGCCATGGGGCGGCTGTTGCCCGCCTGCGCCATGCTCGGGGGCTTGATGAAAGAGGAGGAAGGCCGCCTGTCGGTCACCATCGATGGAGGTGGCCCCGGCGGGCGGATGCACTGCGGGGTCAAAAACCGGGATTTTAAAATCTCCGTCCAGAACCCCCAATTGCAACTTCTCCTGACAGAAGACGGCAGGCAGGATGTGGGCGGCTTTATAGGAAAAACTGGCAAGCTGATCGTGGTCAAGGATTATGGCAAGGGCGACCCCTATACCTCGGTGAGCAACCTGGTCAGTGGAGAAATAGGCGAGGACTTTGCCAGCTATTTTACCTTTTCCGAGCAGACCCCTTCCTTGGTTGCGGTGGGCTGCCTGAATGAGCAGGGTACCGTGCTTTCCTCCGGCGGCATCCTCATCCAGTCGCTGCCCGGCTGCGGGGAAGATGTGATCCAGGCATTGGACATACGCATCCCGTTTTTTGCCAACATCAGCCGGGAGATTTTTGACCGTTCCCTCAGGCAGCTGGCCGAGGCATGGTTTAGGGGCATGGCGCCTGAGTTTATGGGGGAGGAACCTCTCACCCTCAGGTGCGACTGCAGTCGGGAGAGGATGGGACGGGCGCTTCTGGCCCTGGGGAAAGAGGAACTGAACAGGATTCTGGAAACGGGGGAGGACAGCCGCCTCACCTGCCATTTCTGCCGCACCCAGCGGGTGTTCCCCACCGAAGAGCTGTGGGCAATGCTTCAGGAAAGTGAGGGAAGCCATGACACCCATTGATTTTGACGGCCAGTTTTCCCGCTGGCTCAGAGGTTTTCTGGAGGAAAACCAGGATAGATTTGAGGACATTGGGCAGCTGGAAACCATGATGCCCCAGCTGTATGAGCGCTTTGTCCAAACCCCGGCAGACTGGCTTTCGGGGCTTGCGCCGGAACGCTACTTTGACGGCCAGAGCGCTGACAGCTTGGTGACCATGATAGAGTCCTATCTGGCGGCTGAGGTGCAGGTGCCGGAGCTATTGCTGGATGCGATTGTGGATGAAGGGGCCAGGGCCAGGGATGCCCTGGTGGCGCTGATTGCCGATGTGGCCGCCGCCCATGAGGCGCGGCTGATGGCGGTGAACCTTTTACGGGAGATGGAATTGCCCCAGCCCACGGACCTCTATATCTCCTGGCAGCTTGACAGGGCGCTGGATGACGAGCTGGCCGACTGCGCCCTGGAAGGGCTGGAAGCTGCGGGGGAAGCGGTGCTCCCAGCCCTCATGGAGGCGCTGCCCCAGGCGGGGGAGGCCGGGCAGGAGGCGCTGCTTTCCATCCTCAGCCGCTATCCCGAAGAGCCCGGGGTGTATGAGGCGCTGATCCGCCTGTTTGACGTTGTTCCCGGGCGCACAGCGGTGCTGGCGGCCTACCTGGGCCGCCTGGGGGATGAGCGGGCGCTGCCGCTTTTGACGGCGCGCGCTGTTTCGCCCGAGCTATCCTACCTGGACTATATTGAGTTGCGCAGCGCCATTGAGGCCCTGGGCGGGGAAGTCCCCGAGCGGGAATTTGACGATGACCCGGCCTACAGGGCCTTGGGCGGCATGGAGTAAAACCGGGCATGATCTGTAGGTACTGTCAGAAGGAATCAAACCCTGCTTCCCGCATCTGCCCTTTCTGCGGGGAATACATGGGAGCGGTGGGGGATGTCGATATTGATGCCATCCTGGAGGACGCGCCCAGCATCGACCTGAGCTGGGCGGGGCGCACCACCAGGAGCGCCAACGTGCGCAAAAAGCCCCGCCGCAAGCGGGGCAAGCGCCGCAGCCGCATGACCAAGAAGAACACCTACCAAAAACGCATGATCAACTGGGCCAAGGTGTCGGTATCCATTGGGATGTTGTTGATTGTGCTGGCGGCAGGCGCCTTTATTTACCTGAAGATGACCCCGGGGGGGCAGCTTATCATGGCGCGCATGGGGCGGGAGGCCAGCGCCGACGCTTACTGGGCATTGGGCACCGAATACCTGGATCAGGGCTATGTGGCCCGCTCCATTGAAACCTATGAAAAGGCGCTGGAGATAGAGCCCGAGCGGCCTGACCTGGCGGACAAGCTACTGCTTTTGGCTGAGGGCTATGAGGCAGCCTCCCGCTATGATGACGCGCAGGCGGTGTATAAGCGCATTTATACCGAGGTGGACAAAACGCATGTGACATCCTATCGCCGGCATATTGACCTGTTGCTCAGCCTGGAGCGGGTTATCCCCGCAACTGACCTGATGCAGACTGCCTATGAGAAGACAGGGGATGAAAGCTTCTACAACCAGCGTTCCCAGATGGTTCCCTATCCGCCGGTGGCCTCCCTGGCTTCCGGGCGGTATTTATTCAGCCGCACGGTGGAGTTTTCCTCCCCCCAGGGATACGATGTGGTGTATGCCACCGGGGATGAGGAACTGCCCGATGCGGGCACGCTCTATACCGGGCCCATCACCATGAAAGAGGGCACCCATACCTTCCGGGCGGTGGCGGTTTCAAGGGAGCTGTTCAGCGATGAGATGTCCATCAGCTACACCATCGCCCTACCCTCCCCTCTGGCGCCCCGCACCAACATGGCCTCCGGCACCTACGAGCGGCCGATCAAGGTTTCCCTGCGCAACATTGACGAGGATAAAGACCTGCGCTTTTTCTACACCATCGACGGCACCCGGCCCACCACGGATTCGCCGGAATACACCGGAGAACCCATCCAGCTGGCAGGGGGAAAAACCTATCTGCGGGCGATCTCCCTGAACAAACATGGCAAAACATCCAACGAGCTGAACATTGAGTATGATGTTAAGTACAGCAACCGGGCGCCCTTTGTGAAATACTTTCGTCCGGAGGACCAGTTTCCCGACTTTGAGATCCACAAAACCACACCCGAGCAGCTCACCGCCAAGATGGGAACGCCTGACAGCCAGGAAGAGATTGTGGATGAAGATGTCACGGGCAAGGCCATCAAACTTGTCTACCCCTGGGGTGAGGCGCGTTTTTTCACCGGGGAAAAAGGGATGATCCTCTATTATTTCACCACCAACCAGGTTAGCCACGTCGGCCCCCGGAAAACGGCTGTCGGGCAGAGCCTGGACGATGTGATCGCCAAGTTCCGCACCATGGGGCAATTGCCCAACGCCCGGGGCGACCGGGGCCTGTATTATGACATGAGCGAAGGCTTTGCCCACTACCGGGTGGCCTCTGACGACCCGGACACCGGTACCCTCACCTATGTGTATGTGGGCACGGGGATCAGCGGAAGCCTGATTTTGGAATACGCAATTGCGGCAGGACGGGTTGAGCGCATCACGCTGCGCAATGTCAGCCGGCAGCTTTCACTCATTCAATAACATGCAAGAAATACGAAAGAAGAAAAGCGCATGAAAGAAATCAAATCCCCCCAGAAGAACTGGATGTACTACGGCATCATCGTCATGCTGATCATGACGGTGCTCAACCTTTTCATTTTCCCCAACCTGATGACTCCCCAGGTGGAGGAGGTGCCTTACAGCACCTTTATCGCGATGCTGGAAAAAGGAGAGGTAAGCGAGGTAAGCAAGGATGAGGTGCAGATCACCTTTTCCGATACCTCCACCCAGCCGCGGCTGTTTCGCACAGGCCTCATGGATGACCCGGGGCTGGTGGATCGGCTGAGCAGGGCCGGGGTCAAGTTTACCACGCCCATTGTCCAGCCCACCTCCCCTCTGGTGAGCCTGCTGGTCACCTGGGTTTTGCCCCTTAGCTTTTTTGTGATTGTGGGAAGGCTGCTTAGCCGGCAGATGAGCAAGGTAGGCGGCATGAACGCCATGCAGCTGGGCAAGAGCAACGCGAAGATCTACATCCAGTCCCAGACCGGCATTACCTTTAAGGATGTGGCCGGCCAGGAGGAGGCCAAGGAAGCGCTTCAGGAGGTGGTGGATTTTCTCAATAACCCCAAGAAGTACACCGATGTGGGTGCTGTGATGCCCAAGGGCGTGCTGCTGGTGGGGCCTCCGGGCACGGGCAAAACCCTGTTGGCCAAGGCCGTGGCGGGCGAAGCGGGTGTGCCTTTCTTTTCCATCTCCGGCAGTGAGTTTGTGGAAATGTTTGTGGGCATGGGGGCCGCCAAGGTGCGCGATTTATTCAAGCAGGCCTATGAGAAGGCGCCCTGCATTGTCTTTATTGATGAGATTGACACCATCGGTAAAAGACGGGATTCCGCCGCCGGATTTGGCGGAAACGATGAGCGGGAGCAGACCCTGAACCAACTGCTCTCTGAAATGGACGGCTTTGACGGCCGCAAGGGCGTGATGCTGCTGGCGGCCACCAACCGCCCGGACATCCTGGACCCGGCCCTTACGCGGCCTGGCCGCTTTGACCGGCGCATCCCGGTGGAGCTGCCCGACCTGGCAGGCCGCATCGCGATCCTTCAGGTGCATGCCAAAAAGGTGAAGCTGGCAGGACAAGTGGATCTTGCCCGCGTTGCCCGGGCGGCGGCCGGCGCCTCAGGGGCGGATCTGGCCAACATGATCAACGAGGCGGCCCTCAGGGCTGTGCGCAACGGACGCAAAACCGTTACCCAGGAGGATCTGGAGGAATCCATCGAGGTGGTCATCGCCGGCTACCAGAAGAAGGATCGGGTGCTGTCTGACAAGGAGAAGAAAATCGTCGCCTACCATGAGGTGGGCCATGCCCTGGTGGCGGCCCTTCAGGGGGATTCCGCCCCGGTGCACAAAATCACCATCATCCCCCGCACCTCAGGCGCCCTGGGCTACACCATGCAGGTGGATGAAGAGGAGCGCTTCCTGCGCACCAAGGAGGAGATTGAGAATAAAATCGCGGTCTTCACCGGCGGCAGGGCGGCTGAAGCTTTGGTCTTTGGCACCGTCACCACGGGCGCTGCCAACGACATTGAGCAAGCCACCAAGCTGGCCCGGGCCATGGTGACCCGCTTTGGCATGGCGGAGGAGTTTGGCATGGTGGCCCTTGACCGGGAGACCGATCAATACCTGGGCGGAAACCTGGTGGGCAACTGCTCCAGCGAAACCCAGGCAAGGATAGATGTCCTCACGGTGGATATTGTGAAGGCCCAGTATGACAGGGCCTATCAGATGCTGGAGGACAACCAGCGCCTGCTGCATGAGATAGCCAAGGTGCTGTATGAAAAGGAAACCATCACGGGTGAGGAGTTTATGGCGCTGATGACGCCGCCTGCCATCACAGGCGGGTAGGCGCCGCAATAATACAAAAAAGGAGAGTTTTTATGAAAACGAAACTGAGGATTCTGACTGCTCTGATACTAACGCTGTGTCTTTTTGTAAGCAACGTCGCCTTGGCACAAACGATGCCCTCATCCCAGGCGGCCCTGGAGGCGGGAAAGAGCCTGCGCTACGAAACCACCCTGAGCCTTGACGAGGGCCAGCTGCTGGCCCTCATGAGCCAGGGAATGGCCTATGTGGACCATGAAACGGTTCAGGGCATTCGGCTCTTGGTCGGCTTCCTCAAGGAGTTGGTGATCTCAGGCGGCTTGTATCAGGAGGGGCTGACCTTTGCCCTGGGTTCATCCAAGGGGCAGGCGGTCACCGGCGAGGTCAGCGTGGGTGAGGAAGGCAGCAACATGATCCTGCTTAGCATGATGCCGGGGGTAGCGCTGTCCATCTCGCCTGAAATCATTCAGCAGGCAGGAGCTGGGGATGAAAAAACAGCCTGCCTTGACTGAGGAAGAAATGCAGCAGATGCTTGCCGCCTACCTTGAGGTGATTGCGCAGGCATTTGATGAGCAGGTCATCCGCGATGCGGCACAGGAAAGCGGAACTTTTCCCATCCAGGATGTCGGCAGCTTTGCCAGCAAGCGCTCATTCGTCTTTACATCCAGGGACCTGGGCGCGTTGTTGCGGGCGGTGCTGGAGCACTTCAAAACAGACAAACAGGCACAGGAGCTGGTGATGCTGTTTGTGGATGCAAGCCAGGCCACAATGGCTTTGTCCGGCCAGGATGATGATCTGTTTGATGTGGCCCCAAAACCCACCATTGAGGATGTGGTCGCCTCCTTTGCCAGGGAGGTTGTCAACCTGGAAACCGGGGAGGAGCAGCCCCTCTTCCATATCACCCTGTTTGAAACGGAAGATCAAAAACAAGCCTATGCCCAGCTGAGCATGGCGGAGGAGAGCGTGGGATCCCAGGTCTATATCCTGCTTCATGCCAGCAGCGCTTCTGAAGACGCCTTCAGCCTGCGGATGGATATGCTGGTGACTTACGCCGTTCAGGCGGAGGAAACCACCGATGACGCCTTCTGGGCGGACATCCGCGAAAAGGCGCAGGGTGTGCGGGGGGATGAGGATGAAGCCATTATCAACCTGAAGCTTGATGGCAGCCTGAACTCCGAGGACAACCGGGCCACTTCCCGCCTTGCCGTTTCTATCCAAACGGAGGAAATATCCTTTGACATTTCGATGGATGACGAGCATACCACAGCCGACCGCTATGAGGCCCGGCAGACGGTGAGCGTTTCTATGGGCGGCGAAAAGCCTGTGCTTGTTCTAAAAACTTCGCTTGTGGAAACCGATGAAGATTGGCAGTTTCAGGATGCCGAGGGCCTTCAGACCCTGGTGATCGATGAAAACTTTGGCGCGGACGAAACGGAGATTAAAGCCTTGGCGAAAGCCATGTTCATGGGCTTCCCGGACTTCTTGATGGGCTTTAAGACCGCCTTCCCTGAGATTTATGAACACATAGCGGAGATGATTGTTACGGAAATGGAAACAACAGTGCCATAAGGCACCATGCGGGAGACGGCATAAAAAATGCCCCTCCCGTTTTTTTATTGGGAGGGAACAGAGGACACATCAGTATTAACTGGCCAGTTTTTCCTGCTTTTTGCGCCGTGTGAAACGGCTGCGGAAACGGCGGCGGAGCTTTTTAGCCGGGGGCAGGGAAATCACATGCCCCTCATCAAAAAACACCTCGTCCGGGGGA
The DNA here is from genome assembly GCA_050952935.1 of Christensenellales bacterium. Classification (GTDB taxonomy): domain Bacteria; phylum Bacillota; class Clostridia; order Christensenellales; family Aristaeellaceae; genus UBA6115. The sequence continues at coordinate 266,434 of JBMNLS010000001.1, forward strand.
GACTCAAGCAGAACGGGGTTGGCTAGGTAGTGCTGGAAGTTTTTCAAAAAGCGGCTGTAAACGATGCCCGCGCAGATGCGCTCATCAGCCACCACGCTCATGGGCAGGGAACGACGGCGCACGGGCCTGCCCTCATTGTCCAGGCCCATTTCCCGCTCGATATTGCCGATGACCAAAAACTGGCTGGTGGTGCCGAAATTGTAGATATGGTGCATCACAGGTGGCAGCCCCACGGAGGCGTTGTTGCTAAAGAACAGGCCGGTGTGGAAAGGGCTGGCGTCAATCAGGTATTTGGGCAGAAGGCCATAGCGGTCAAGGATTTTTCCCAGCATGATGACGGTGTTGGCAATGAGGGGATTTTTAAGCAAGGTGGCCACCTTCATGGTGCTGTTGTCAGCCATTTCCTTGCGGGTGGCTTTGATGGCCTCCTGAATGCGGGATGCTACATCAAACAAGGTATCCCGGGGGTCAAACTTGCACTTGGCGATGTTTTCTTTATCAGAGCCATCGGTGGTATCCTGCAGCACCGCAAAGGAAACCACAATCTCCTTGCGGGTGTAAAAGCGTTTGTTGGCGATGAAACGGTTGAGCTCCGGCATTTGGGAGATGGAGCGTACATAGCTGGCTATGATCATCTCCATAAAGGAGATCTGATGCCCCTGCATGCGCTTCTCGGCAATATAGCGGGCCAGCGGCTCATAGGGCAGCTTTAGAACGGTCATCACCTGGGCGTCACAGCGCATGGGCATGATATAGGGCGTCAGCGCCACCACCGGATCAATGCCTTTGACCAGAAAACCATCGCTCCGCTTGCCAAACATAGCAATCCCTCCTCCCAGCGTATGGATGCGCAAAGTATAAACAAATCAGCCGTTTTTGTCAATTTTAAAGCGGCTATCAAGTCAGGGTTTGCGCTTTATTTGGTGCCAAACAGCCGATCGCCCGCGTCCCCCAGGCCGGGGATGATATAGGCGTTGGCGTTGAGCACCTCATCAAAGGCGGCGCAGTAGATTTTCACATCAGGGTGCTCCTGGCAGATACGCTCAACCCCTGCCCGGGCGGCCACGATGCACACCAGGCGAATGTCCTGGCAGCCCTTGTTTTTGAGGATTTTAAGCGCCGCTGAGATGCTGCCGCCGGTGGCGAACATGGGGTCTAACATGATGACGGTGCTCTCGGCGATATCCTGAGGCAGCTTGCAGTAATATTCCACCGGCTCATGGCTGTCATGATCCCGGTAAAGGCCGATATGGCCCACCCGGGCATTGGGAAGCAGCTGCTGAATACCATGCACCATGCCGATGCCGGCCCTGAGGATGGGCACCAGGGATACCTTGCGGTCAGAAAGCACCTTGGTTTTGGCCTTTGCCATGGGGGTCTCGATCTCCACCTCAACCAGCTGGAAATCCTTGGTGATCTCATAGACCATCAGCATGGACAGCTCGTCCAGCAGGTCTCTGAAATCCTTCATGGAGGTGTTTTTGTCCCGCAGCAGGGAGACTTTGTGCTGAATCAGCGGGTGTTCAAAGATGAAGACGTTCTCGTGCATTGTTCCCTCCGTTCGGCCTTGCCAATGTTTATTTTCAAGCTATTATTTTACAGGAGACGGAAAGGTCTGTCCAGCGCATGGCGTTGTTTTTTGATTTTCTCTCTATATTTTGTGCTCATACATGACATATAGGACATAAAACACAATAAATTGCGCCTCCCTTGCATTTTAGATACAAGATATGGTAGAATGCCTCTTGCCAAGAATAAGGAGGAAAACATCATGGCATGTGAATTTCAGGTATCAGGCGGCGTTATCGCTCAGGATGAGCTAAACGCCTATCTTGTCCGCGCCAGGGAGACCTTTGGCCGGGAGCCCAAGCGCATGGCTTTGCGCGTGGACGGGGATTTTGTGGATATCGACTACACCTTTGACCAGCGACCTTTTGAGCGCATCCGCCGCATTACAGGCTACCTGGTGGGCACCCTGGACCGCTTCAACAACGCTAAGCGTGCGGAGGAGCATGACCGGGTCAAACACCAGATGAAGGCCTGCTGAAGCCCGCATCTTTCCGATTTTAAGCGCCATGCAGCCTGGCTGTCTTGGCGTTTCATTTTGTCATATGCTATAATACCTTGAGCGTCGGCAAAAGCCGGCCTGTGAAAGGATGACAGCATGAACCAGTCAACCCAACCGGCGAAGCAGGAAAAGGTAACGCCGGTTTTGTTTTTGCTCCGGGTGATTCAGGGGGCTCTCATTGGCGGGGGCGCCATTCTGCCGGGCGTATCCGGCGGCGTGCTGGCGGTGGTGTTTGGCATCTACCGGCACATGATGGCCTTTCTCTCCCGGCCTATTCGTACTTTAAAAATCTATTACAAGCTTTTCATTCCCATCATCATCGGCGTGGCGCTGGGCTTTGTGGGCTTTGCGAAGCTGGTGGACTGGATGTTCAGCGGGGATTCGCCGGTACCGATTTCCCTTTTTGTGGGGCTCATCCTGGGTACGGTGCCTATGCTGTATCAGGCGGCGCAAAAGCCAAAGGATGGCGCGGCCATAACCGGCAAGGAAAAGCGGGACAACCGCATGGCCCTTATCCTCACCTTCACGGGGCTGTTGATTTTCCTGATCCTCATCTCCTCCCTCACCCGGATGGATATTCATCCCACGCTGTTCTGGAGCTTTTTCTCCGGCATCGTGTGGGGTTTCAGCCTGGTGGTGCCGGGGCTTTCCTCCAGCTCCATCCTGCTGTTCATGGGCATTTATGACAAGATCATGGCGGGTGTAGGTACCCTGGACTTTGGCATCATCATTCCGCTGATGCTGGGCATAGGCCTGGTGGCAGTGCTTTGCGCCCGCTTTGTGGACAGGCTTTTTGAGCGCCACTATGGCGTGGCCTCAAACGCCGTGGTAGGGCTGGTGCTGGCCAGCACCCTCATGATCATTCCCCGCAGCTTTGCCGATGTGGGTGAGGCGCTCCTGTGCCTGTTAGTGGCTGCCCTTGGCTTTGTGGCCGCCCATTTCCTGGGAGTCTGGGGCAAAAAGATCAAGCCCGCCGAATAAAATTAAGGATTTAGGAAGCATATCATGCAGGATGTCATCATCATTGGAGCAGGTGTGGTGGGCTGCGCTGTGGCCCAACGCCTTTCGGGCTATGCCGGGAAGGTGATGGTGATAGATGCCACCAACGATGTAAGCTGCGGGGCCAGCAAGGCCAACAGCGGCATTGTCCATGCCGGGCATGACGCGCTGCCGGGCACGGAAAAAGCCCGGATGAACATCAAAGGCGCCCGGATGATGCCGGGGCTTTGCCGTCAGCTGGGCGTGCCCTATGCCAAGCCGGGGGCTCTGGTATTGGCCTTTGAGGAGGACGGAAAAAAGAAGCTGGAGGTTTTGCTCCGCCAGGCGCAGCAAAACGGCGTGCCTGGTTGCCGGATCATCGGCCGGGAAGAAATCCTCCGGATGGAGCTGCTGGTCAACCCTGAGGTTCATTACGCGCTGCATGTGCCGGAGTCAGGCTTGGTGAGCCCCTACGAACTCACTTGCGCCCTGGCCGACACGGCGGCGGAAAACGGCGTGCGCTTCCAGTTGAATACCCAGGTCACCGCCCTGCGCCATGAGGGTGGGCGCTGGCTGGTGGAAACCGACCAGGGCGCTTTTGAAGCCCGCGCCATAGTCAACTGCGCGGGCGTTGGCGCTGGGCTGCTGCACAACCAGATCTCCACCCGGAAGGTTCACATCATCCCCAGGCGGGGACAGTACTATCTGCTGGATCGCACCCAGCCTTCGGCCTTTCAAATGACGCAGTTCCAGCTGCCCACCAAAATGGGCAAGGGCGTGCTGGTGAGCCCCACCACCCATGGCAACCTGCTTTTCGGCCCCACAGCTGAGGACATTGAGGACGGGCTGGATACCGCCACCACCGCCAATGGCTTGAGCGAAGTCCTCAGCAAGGTACGCCTCAGTTTTCCGGAGGCTACGGTCAAAACCGTCATCACCACCTTTTCGGGCATCCGTGCCCATGAGGCGGGGGGCGACTTCATCATAGGCAGCGTGGAGGGCACGCCCGACGGCGCTTTTGAAGCCATCGCCATTGAAAGCCCGGGGCTCACCGCCGCCCCCGCCATCGGGGAGGAGTTGGGAGACCAGGTGGCTCAATATTTGAAGCTGAACCAAAACCCGCGGTATATTCCGCCAACGCCCCTGCCCAAGCCCTTTTCCGCCATGAATGAGGCCGAGCGCAAAGTTGCCTGGCAGGCGGATCCTGACTATGGCAAGGTGATTTGCCGCTGTGAAACGGTGACCGAGGCGGAGGTCAGAAGGGCCATCCGCCGCCCTGTGGGCGCGCGGGATGTGGATGGGGTGAAGCGCAGGACGCGCGCAGGGATGGGCCGCTGTCAGGGGGGCTTCTGCATGATCCGGGTGATGGAGATCATCGCCGAGGAAACCGGCATCCCCTTTCAGGATATCAGCAAATCAGGCCAGGGAAGCACGCTTCTTTCAGGAACCATTGGGGAGGGAGCCCATGGCTGATCGGGCAAGGGACATTGACCTGATTGTGATTGGCGCAGGGCCCGCGGGCTTGGCCGCCGCCATCGCCGCCAGGCGGGCCGGGGTGATGGATCTGGTGGTGCTAGAGCGGGAGGAGGAGCCCGGCGGCATCCTTAACCAGTGCATCCACAATGGCTTTGGCCTGCATCGCTTTAAAGAGGAATTGACCGGTCCCGAGTATGCCTGGCGGGATATCCGGGAGGCCCGGGAGCTGGGCATTGACATCCGCTGCGGCATCATGGCGCTTGACATCACGGCTGACAAGGTGGTTACTACCGTCAGCCGGGAGCGGGGGCTTGAAACCTTCCGTGCCCGGGCCATTATCCTGGCCATGGGCTGCCGGGAACGCCCCCGGGGGGCACTGGCCATCCCCGGCACCCGGCCGGCCGGCGTGTTCAGCGCCGGCACCGCCCAAAAGATGGTGAACATGATGGGCTATATGCCGGGGCGTGAGGTGGTGATCCTGGGCAGCGGCGATATCGGGCTTATCATGGCCCGGCGCATGACCCTTCAGGGAGCCAGGGTCAGGGCCTGCGTGGAGCTGATGCCCTATTCCAGCGGGCTTAACCGCAACATCGTTCAGTGTCTGGAGGATTATGACATTCCCCTGCTGCTTTCCCACACGGTGGTTGATGTGAAGGGGCGGGGCAGGATAACCGGCGTCACCATCGCCCAGGTAGGGGATGACCGGCTGCCCATCCCGGGCACCCAGCGGAATATCCCTTGCGATACGTTGCTGCTCTCCGTGGGCCTGATCCCTGAAAATGAGCTTTCTCTCAGCGCAGGGGTCAGCCTGGCTGCCGCCACCCAGGGGCCGGTGGTGAACAACCGCTTTGAAACCAATCTTCCCGGCATATTTGCTTGTGGCAATGTGCTGCACGTGCACGACCTGGTGGATTTTGTAAGCCAGGAGAGCGCCCTGGCCGGGCAGGCTGCCGCCCGGGCGATAAGTGGGTATGATGATAAGGCTGCCGAACTGCCGGTGGTGGATGGCCCGGGGGTGAGGGGTACTGTGCCCCAGCGGCTGCTGATCCCGGAAGGGGAAGCACCCGAGGCAACAACGCTGATGTTCCGCCCTGACCGGGTGTATCACAACCACCATCTTCATCTTATTGCGGGGGACAGGGTGCTTTACAGCCAGCGCCGGCGTATCATGACCCCGGGGGAGATGGCAAGCGTCGATCTGACCCCGCAAATGATGACCGTCCTTCGGGATGAGGCCTTCCTGCGGCTTGAAATCAGCCCTGAAAAGCGGGGCGTATGAACGGAGGATAAAGAACACGCCATGGGAAAGAAATATGTTATTATCGGAGGCGTCGCGGGCGGCGCCTCTGTGGCTGCCCGGCTAAGAAGGCTGGATGAGGATGCGCAGATCACGATGCTGGAACGGGGGAGGGATGTGTCTTTCTCCAACTGCGCCCTGCCTTATTTTATTGGAGGCGACCTGAAAAGCAGTGAAGAGCTGAAGCTGGTCAGCCCCGACACCTTCTGGCATAGATATCGCATCAAGGCCCGTACTCTGACGGAGGCTGTGTCCATTGACCGGGAGAAAAAGACTGTGCGGGTAAAAGACCTTGCCACCGGCCAAGAGGAAGAACTGCCCTATGATGTGCTTTTCCTTTCCCCGGGTGCCAGCCCCATCATGCCTGGCCGCATTCCCGGCATCCGCTTGCCTCATGTGTTTAGCGTGCGCAATGTGATGGATGTGGAGCGTATTGACCGCTGCCTGAACGAGCAGGAGGTGAAGCGGGTAGCCGTCATCGGGGGCGGGTTCATTGGCCTTGAGATGGCGGAGAGCCTGCACAAGCGGGGCCTTGAGGTGACGGTGGTCGACATGGCGCCTCAGGTGATGCTGCCCTTTGATATGGACATGGCCCAGTTTTTGCATAAGGAGATCATCAGCCACGGCGTTTCTTTGATGCTGGGGGATGGCCTGCAGGAAATCCATGAGGATGGGGTGTTGCTGGCTTCCGGCAAAATGGTCGCGGCGGACGTGGTCATCATGGCCATCGGCGTATCCCCTGAAACCGGCCTGGCCCGGAACTGTGGGCTGGAGCTGGCTCCCAGTGGCCATATCCGGGTGGATGGCAGCATGTGTACCTCAGACCCGTCCATCTACGCGGTGGGCGATGCGGTGGAGGTGATCCGCCTGCAAACCGGCAAGCCCACCTGCCTGCCCCTGGCCGGCCCCGCCTTGCGCCAGGCCAGGCAAGCCGCCACTGCCCAGTACGACCAGGTAAAGGACATCCCGGGCGTTTTGGGTTCAAGCGTGTTGCGGGTGTTTGATTTGACTGCCGCCGCTACCGGCATGAACGAAAAAACCCTTCAGGACGAGGGCATTGATTATGATGTAGCTTTTATCATCGCCAACGACATTGTGGGCATCATGCCCGGCTCTTCGCCAATATTCCTGAAGCTCACCTTTGAGCGCGGCACCGGCAAGGTGCTGGGCGCCCAAGCCGTGGGCCGGGGCGCCGCTGAAAAACGGGTGGATGTGATCGCCACCCTGATCCGCTTTGGCGGCACGGTGTATGACTTAAAGGATCTGGATTTGTGCTATTCGCCGCTTTATTCAACCGCCCGGGATGCTGTGAACCAGGCGGCGCTGCAGGCCACCAACCTTATTGAGGGCAAGGTTCGCCAGGTGCTTTTCAGCCAGGTGAGACGCCTGGTGGAGGAAGGCGCTTTTATGCTGGATGTCAGGGAAAAAGCGGAGTTTGATCATGCTCACATTAAAGGCGCTGTCAACATTCCGCTGAGCGAGCTGCGCGAGCGCATGGCCGAGGTGCCCACTGACCGCCCGGTTTATGTCTACTGCCGCAGCGGTACGCGCAGCTATAATGCCGTGCGGGCCATGATGCAAAAAGGGATTGATGCTTATAATGTGGCCGGCTCCTTCCTGGCGCTTTCCTGGCATGAATACTATCTGGATCAGACGACAGACCGGGAACGCCTCATGACAGACTACAACTTTCGTTGGGCAGAGAGAGCATTTTTTCTATAAAAAGGAAAGACAAACAAGCCCTTGTCCATGCCTGGCAAAGCGAAGGATCGCTGGCAGAATGACACATGAGAAGCCTTCCTGTTCGGTATAAACAGACCAGAATTCCGATGGAAACGGCATAATTCGTCAGCGACTTGCCCTAAATCACTGAATCATCAGCAGCTCAAGCAAAAACGCATAATCAGCGTGCGAAAACTCAAGGTCAGGCGCATTGACACCTCCCGAAAACTATGGTAGTATTTGAATCCGTCAGCTGGGACGGAATCCTTGTGCCGCTGCGCGAGCACGGCGATGCGCCTGTAGCTCAGCCGGATAGAGCATCGGCCTTCTAAGCCGAGGGTCAGGGGTTCGAATCCCTTCAGGCGCGCCAGCTATGGTGGGTGTAGTTCAGTGGTTAGAGCGCCAGATTGTGGCTCTGGAAGTCGTGGGTTCAACTCCCATCACCCACCCCATCTTTTTTATGTGCACCGTCAGTGGGGTGTAGCCAAGCGGTAAGGCACGGGACTTTGACTCCCGCATTCGTAGGTTCGAACCCTGCCACCCCAGCCAAAAGACACCCTGCCCGCGGGCAAACGCAAGAAACCGGATCGTGATCAGATCCGGTTTCTTGTGTTATTTGTGGTGTTTTATCAGAATAGGTGGAACTGAATAAACAGCGTGGCCACCAAAGAGGCCACCAGGCTTACCACGGTGATCTGTGTGTTGATGGAGGGGCCGGCGGTATCCTTGAAGGGGTCGCCCACGGTGTCGCCGATGACAGCAGCTTTGTGAGCCTCGGAACCCTTACCGCCTTCGTTGCCCGCCTCAATGTATTTTTTGCTGTTGTCCCAAAGTCCACCGGCGTTTGACATAAACAGCGCCAGTAGGATGCCGGAGACGATGTTGCCCAATAGGAAGCCGCCAATGGCGTTGACTCCGGCGATAAAGCCTACCAGCAGCGTAGCTACGATGGCCATAAGGCCGGCGGGGATCAGCTCTTTAAGCGCACCCGTGGTGGCGATGTCAATGCACTTGTTGTATTCCGGCTCCACACCGGGCTTGCCTTCGGCCAGGCCTGGAATATCCTTAAACTGGCGGTGAATTTCGGCCATCATGCGCTGGGCGTTTTTATCCACGCCCAAAATCAGCATGGCGGAGAAGAGCGCAGGGATGGCGGCCCCCACCATGATGCCAAAGAACACATTGGGGTTCATCAGGTCAAAGCCTATCAGCTGCTCAGCCGCACGGCCCATTTCTACCAAGGTGGTGTTCACTTCGCTCATAAAAGCACCCAGAAGGCTGATCACAGTAAGCCCCGCCGCGCCAATGGCAAAACCTTTGGTGACCGCCTTCACGGTGTTGCCGGCGGAATCCAGCTCATCCGCCACGCGGATGGTTTCCTTACCCAGTCCACCCATTTCAGCCAGGCCACGGGCATTATCCACAATGGGGCCATAGGCGTCGTTGGAAATAATCATGCCCACGATGGACAGCATCCCCACCGCCGCCATGGAAATGCCAAACATGGCATATCCGGGGCCCAGGGGATCACAAAGCTTGTAGGCCACCAGCGCTGATACGGCAATGCCCACCATGGCAGGGAGCACACTCATAAAGCCATAGGACACACCGGAGAGGATGGTAAAGGCTGGCCCGGTGCGGGAAGCATGAGCCACTCTTTTCACAATGGGCGCGCTGTCATCGGTGAAATAATTGGTGGCCAGGCCTATCACCACTCCCACCAGGAGGCCCACCGCTGAAGCGCCCCATACGCGCCAGTGGAATCCCTTGAAGATTAAGGTGGCCAGGGCAGTCAGCACCAGGAAAAGCCCGGTGGTAAAGTAGGTGGAGTTGTTCAGCGCTTTGGTGGGGCTGCCATGGTCGCCCACGCGTGCGGTGTAGATGCCTACGATAGAAGCAATCAGCCCCAAGACGGCGTAGATATACACCATCGCCACGTTGGCGGTGCCGGGGTTCTGGCTTTCAAGGGCCGTTGCCATCACCATGGCAGCGGTCATGGAGGCGATGTTGGAGTCAAACAGGTCAGCCCCCATGCCGGCCACATCGCCCACGTTGTCGCCCACATTGTCGGCGATGACGGCGGGGTTGCGCGGGTCATCCTCGGGGATGCCCAGCTCCACTTTGCCGGCCAAGTCCGCCGATACATCAGCGGTTTTGGTAAAAATACCGCCTCCCGCCTTGGCGAACAAGGCCAGAGAGCTGGCGCCAAAGGAGAAGCCCAGCAGCATGCTGGCGTCTCCAGTGATGATCATCACGCCCATCACGCCCAGCAGGCAGGCGCCCACCACCAGCAGGCCCATGACCGCGCCGCCACGGAAGCCGATCAGAAAAGCGGGCTTGATGCCCTCCTGAGCGGCCTCCGCCGCCCGGGCATTGGCCAGGGAGGCTACAAAGATGCCGATTTTGCCTGAGATGGCAGAAAAAATGGTGCCCGCCAGATAAGAGATGGCCATAGTGAGGTTTTTGCTGGCATTGGCGCCTGCAGACCACACGGGTTGAGGCAAAAACAGATAAATCAAAACAGCCAGCACCCCGGAAAAAGCGGCCAGGATGGCGTATTCCTTGCGCATAAAGGCATTGGCTCCGTCACGGATAAGCCCCGCGATGCGCTTGATTTCCTGGTTTTCATTCTTTTGCTGCTTTACCCACAGGGCCAGATAAACCGCATAGGCAAAAGCGACGGCCACCGTCAAAAAACCGATGATAAAAACGAAGGTGTTGCTAGCTTCCATATCATGTACCTCCTAAGCATATAAAAAAGATTCCCATATTTCCCAGTAAATCATACACCCAAAACTTAAAACATTACAACACAAATTACACATAAATACTAAAAAAAGACAAAGGACATTTATCAGCATAAGCGTTAAAAAACCGCCCCCGGAGGGACGGCTTTGCTGAAAACAGGCCTCAGTCTTGCGTTTGCGATTGATAACGCCTTTTGAAGCGTTCCACGCGGCCACCGGAGTCCACCAGCTTCTGTTTGCCGGTGTAGAAGGGATGGCATTTGGAACAAATGTCCACGCGCATCTCTTTCTTGACGGAACCGGTTTCAAAGGTTTCGCCGCACACGCAGCGCACCGTGGCTTGCTCGTACTTGGGATGGATGTCCTTTTTCATGGTTTTCTCACCTCTTTTGCGCCTTACTGCCGGATTCATGGCGCGCAACCATGAGCCGTGAAAAATATATTAACACTGGAAGGAAAGAAAAGCAAGTGCCAGGTTTCCTTGATTTTTCGTGCCCGAGTTTCCGCACACTTGCGTTTCTGCATTTCTGTATGCAATCTTGAGTTTCCGTATTCTGATTATACTTTTTGATTGAGCTGCAGGTGATTCAGGGGTTTTGAGGAAGTCACTGTCAAATCATGTCTTTTTTGTCAATATTCTGGCATATTTATGACGGAAAATGAGGAACCTTTCCTGTTTTTCATAGTAGAATTGATTTGTAACAAAAACTCGACTAAACAAATCCAGGGAGGCTCCTCATGCGTTATTCTACCACAGATACCTATCAACTCAAAAGGGAAATCATCACCTTCGCCAGGCGTCTGAGTGAAGGCCTCCCACGGGATTGGGAAAAGTTTACCGCTGATATGCTTTTCGGCATCCTCGCGTCCAGCAGCTGCATTCTTTCCCGCTTTGCCGATGTGCTCAAAGAAGATATCTTGAAAAAGAACACCGTTGAACGCTTGGCACGAAAGCTGTTAGAAGATATGCCCCCCGAACTCACCCATCATTACCTGTCCTTTGCCCGGAACATCGCGCAGGACACGGGGCCTGTCTTTGTGGATGATACGGACATCACCAAGCCCTATGGCAAAGCCTTTGAGGATATGGGAACGGTCAGAGATGGCTCTTCGGCAGATAAAAAGCTGAAGAATGGGTATTATGTGACTGAAATGACTGCCCTGAGCCATCGTACCCGTCAGCCTATCAGCCTCTATTCCCATATCCATTCCTCTCACTCAAAAAACTATACCTCTGTCAACGACATCACCTTCCGGGCATTGAAAGAAGTTTTCCCTTATTTCCCCAAAGCAACCTATGTCTTTGACCGGGGTTATGATATGAACAAGCTATATCTTTTCATGTATGAGCATGAAAAGAGCTTCATCGTTCGCGTCACCAGCAACAGAAATCTGTTCTGTAAAAACAAGTGGTTCAAGTCGACCACGCTCAGGGACAAATACAAAGGCAAGTTTAAGTGCCCGGTCTTATATGGCGGCAAAAAGACTGAATGCTGGGTCACCTGTGTCAATGTCAAGATCACCGCGAGCTGCAAATGGCTCAAGTTAGTATTGGTATATGGGCTGTCAGATACCCCCATGATGCTGTTGACCAACCACCCGGTCAGAAACAGGGAGGACGCGCTGCAGGTTGTCCGGATGTATTTCATGCGGTGGCGGATAGAGGAGCATTTCCGCTTCAAGAAGACGACCCTGGGGTTTGAGGATATGCGGGTGCGCAAGCTGAAGGCAATGAATCACTTGAGTCAGTTTGTGAGCATGGCCATTGGTTTTTTGTGCGCACAGGCAGACAAAAGAAACACCTCCAGGCTCAGGCGCGCCGTGACGCGCGAGGCAAATGGACAGAAGCAGGAGCACAAAATATCCTTTCTGCTTTATAGAATGGGGTTGGGTATCCAGCGCATTCTGGCCAGGGCACAAACAGGCATCCGTGCCTGGTTCCGCATAGGCCGGCCCAAATACAGGCAGTTATCCTTCCCTTTGCTATGTTGAAATACAACAACTGAATAGGCGCGCGCAAGGGCTTGTTTACCTTCCCTTTTTTTGGAAAATTCGCTCTGTAAAATGAAATACCGCATCCTCTACCATGCAGAGGCTCAAGAATCTCTGCTCATTGCACCAGAAGATTGCAAAATACGGAAACTCAAATGTATGCAATTTGTTGACATCATGCCGCGGCGTTGTTACAATACATGAGTCCGGCATTCCCGCCAATGAAAGACGGAATGGCTGTTTTGATACACAGGGGCTCTACCGGCGATGCGCATTCGTTTCGCCTATTCTATACAGGCTGCTTAGGCAGGCTGTCCGAAATATAGTTGCTTCTTGCTTTTCATGCATCACATTCTGAATGCCGCCAGGCCTTTTGGCCGACGGCTTTTTTCGTGGATACGGACGATATGACAATGATTGCATCAGATTAAGATGAAGAAGGAGGAAGGCATGTCGCCCATTGCAGTGGTTTTAATTGCCATAGCCGCCGCCATCATTGGCGGGGCCATGGGATTTACCTACCATAAAAACACCATTGAGAAGAAAATCGGCCGGGCTGAAGAATACGCCAAAGGGCTGCTGGATGACGCAGCCAAAAAGGCCGAAGAGAACAAAAAAAGCGCCATCCTGGAAGCCAAGGAAGAGGTGCTGCGCCTCAAGACCGAGCTGGACCGGGAGATCAATAACCGCCGGAACGAACAGCAGCGCGCCGAGCGCCGCGTGGCCCAGCGCGAAGAGACCATGGACAAAAAGCTGGATAACCTGGAAAAGCGCGAGGAGCGTATGAACCAAAAGGCGGAGGAGATCGACCGCCGGCTGTGCGAGGCGGAAAAACTGCGCGAACAGCAGACAACGGAATTAGAGCGTATCGCCGGCCTCACCACCGATGAGGCCACTCAGGCCATCATCGCCCGGGTGGAAAAAGAAGCCTACCGCGATGCCGCTGCCACCGTGCGCGAAATCGAACAAAACGCCAGGGACGAGGGCAACAAGAAAGCCCGCAACATCATCGCGATGGCCATTCAGAAATGCGCCTCTGACCATGTGTCGGAAACCACGGTGAGCGTTATCGCCTTGCCCAATGACGACATGAAGGGCCGCATCATTGGCCGGGAAGGCCGTAACATCGGGGCCCTGGAGGCCGCCACCGGCGTTGACCTGATCATTGACGATACTCCCGAGGCGCTGACCATCTCCGCCTTTGACCCCATCCGCCGGGAAACCGCCCGCATCGCCATTGAGCGCCTGCTCGCGGACGGGCGCATCCACCCGGCACGCATAGAGGAGATGGTGGAAAAGGCCAAGAAAGAGATTGACGAGCAGATCAAGGAGGCGGGCGAGCAGGCCGTGTTTGAAACCGGCCAGCACGGCCTCCACCCGGAGATTGTGAAGCTTCTGGGCCGCATGAAATACCGCACCAGCTATGGGCAAAATGTGCTCAAGCACTCCATTGAGGTGTCTCATCTGGCGGGCCTCATGGCCGCTGAGATCGGCGCTGATGTGCAGCTGGCCAAGCGCGGCGGCCTCCTCCATGACCTGGGCAAGGCCGTTGACCGGGAGCAGGAAGGCACCCACACGGCCCTGGGCGGCGAAATCGCCCGCAAATACCGGGAGCATCCGGAGGTCATCCACTGCATCCTCTCCCATCATAATGATGAGGACCCCCAAACCGTGGAAGCGGTGCTGGTGCAGGCGGCTGACGCCATTTCCGCCGCCCGTCCGGGCGCCCGGCGCGAAATGTTGGAGAACTATATCAAGCGCCTGGCCAAGCTGGAGGAGATCGCCAACGGCTTTGGCGGGGTGGAGAAGAGCTTCGCCATCCAGTCCGGGCGTGAGCTGCGCATCATGGTGAAGCCTGAGGATGTGAACGACGAGGGCATCCGCGTGATGGCCAAGCAAATCGCCAAGCAGATCGAGGATGAGATGGAGTTCCCCGGTCAGATCCGGGTGCATGTCATCCGGGAAACCCGCAGCGTGGAGTTGGCAAAATAACCATGCAGCAATGCGTTTTGGGGCTGTCAGGCAGTGACAGCCCCTTTATGTAAAACAAACGGGGGTAGACCAATGCCAAACACATTGCCTTTTGATCCCGCTTTTTTGCCCTATCCGGGCACACGCTATCCCATTTGCGCCAGCCGGGGCATGGTCAACACCTCATCACCTCAGGCGGCGTCGGCAGGGCTGCAAATCTTGCTTCAGGGCGGCAACGCCGTTGACGCCGCGGTGGCGGCCGCTACGGCGCTAACGGTTGTGGAGCCCACCGCAAATGGCATCGGAAGCGATGCCTTTGCCCTGGTGTGGATTGAAAAGGATAAAAAGCTTTACGGCCTTAACGCCAGTGGCTGGGCACCGGAAAAGCTGACCCTGGAAGCAGCCAGAAAGGCTGCTGACGGGGATCAGATGCCCCGCCATGGCTGGCTGCCCGTGATGGTACCGGGCGCTCCTGCCGCCTGGGCGGCCTTAGCGGGACGCTTTGGCAAATTGTCCCTGGAGACATCCATGGCTCCAGCTGTTTCTTATGCCAGGGAAGGTTACCCTGTTTCTCCCTGCCTGGCTCAGATGTGGCGGCGGGTGGCCAAAAACTATGAAAGCGCTCTGAAGGGGGAGGCATTTTCCGAATGGTTCCGCACCTTTTTGCCGGAGGGGAAGGCCCCGTGTTGCGGGCAGATGATTACGCTGCCCCGCCACGGGGATACATTGGAGGAGATCGCGGCTACCCGGGGCGAATCCTTTTACCGGGGTGCCTTGGCCGATAAAATCCTGGCGGACAGCCAGGCCTTTGGCGGCTTCTTCACCCATGCCGACTTTGCGGACTATCAGCCCGAATGGGTGGAACCTGCCACGCTCAACTACCGGGGCTACACCGTGTGTGAGATTCCCCCCAACGGCCAGGGCATTGTGGCGCTGATGGCGCTGAACATTTTGCAAAACTTCGCCTTCACCCAGAAGGAAAGCGCCCTCACCTTCCATCGCCAGTGGGAGGCGATGAAAATCGCTTTTGCCGATGGCAAGCGCTATATTACCGATCAAAAGGCGATGGAGCTGCCTTGGCAGCAGCTGCTTGACCCGGCCTATGGCGCTGCCCGGGCGAAGGAGATCAACGATCTGGCAGCGCTCCCTGGCCCCGGACAGCCCCATGGCTCCGGCACGGTCTATTTGTGCACGGCGGATGGGGAGGGCAACATGGTGTCCTACATCCAGAGCAATTACATGGACTTTGGCTCGGGCATTGTGGTGCGTGATACGGGTATCGCGCTTCAAAACCGGGGGCATGATTTTTCCCTGAACCCGGCGGATGCCAACTGCATCGTGCCCCGGAAGAAAAGCTACCATACCATCATCCCCGGTTTTCTTTTGAAGGATGGGAAAGCCGTGGGGCCCTTTGGGGTGATGGGCGGGTATATGCAGCCCCAGGGCCATGTGCAGGTGGTGATGAACCTGGTGGACTTTGGTTTGAACCCCCAGCAGGCTCTGGACGCGCCTCGCTGGCAGTGGATGAAGGACAAGGCTTTCGCGGTGGAAACCGGTTTTTCCCCGGCCATCCTGAAACAGCTTCAGGTCAAAGGGCATGAGGTGACCATCAGCGCCGACAGCCCGCTTTTTGGCCGGGGGCAGATGATTTGGAAAATGCCTGATGGGTGCCTGATGGGCGCAACCGAGGGAAGAACTGACAGCAACATCGCTTGCTATTAGTGCTATAATAAATCCATGACTGAGGTGAGAGGCGGGGTATGGCAAAAGAGCTGATTGGGATATTTTTTGTGTTTTTCAAGATGGGGGCGGTGACCTTTGGCGGCGGCTACTCGATGTTGCCCATTTTGAGGCGGGAGATCGTTCAGCGTTGTGGCTGGCTTTCGGAAGAGCAGGTGATGGATTTTTTTGCCGTCAGCCAGTGCCTGCCGGGCCTGATCGCCTCAAACGCCTCGGCGTTTATCGGCTATCAGCGCAGGAAAGCCCCGGGCGCCATTGCGGCGGTTCTGGGGGTGGTAGCGCCCAGCATCATCGTCATCACGCTGATTGCCGCCCTCATGCAAAACTTTCAAAATGAACCCATGGTGCGGCATGCTTTCAAAGCCATTTCCATCTGCGTATGCGCGCTGATCCTGGAGGCGGTGATCAGTATGTGGAAAAAGGGCGTTAAGGACTGGGTGGGCCTTGTCATCTGCCTGGCGGTGTTTGCCCTGGCGGCGTTTACAGATATTTCGCCTGTCTGGCTGGTGATGTTTTCCGCCATTTCCGGCATCGCTGTGAAAACGGCAAAGGAGAAGCGGGCATGATTTATTTGCGTTTAGCCTGGGAATTCATGCAGATTGGCCTGTTTGCCATTGGCGGTGGCATGGCCACCCTGCCCTTTTTGCAGCGGTTGGGGGAGCATACCGGCTGGTTTGATGAAAAGCTCATCACCGATATGATCGCCATCTCCGAAGCCACCCCGGGGCCCATCGGCATCAACATGGCCACCTATGTGGGCTATAATACGGCGGGGGTTTGGGGCGGGATCGTGGCCACCCTGGCTGAAATCCTGCCTTCGCTAATCATTGTGATATTGGTGTCCAAGTCCCTTCAGCGCTTCAGCGCCAGCAAATATGTGGAATACACTTTTTACGGCCTGCGCCCTGCCGTCACTGGGCTTATCGCCGCGGCGGTGCTGGCGGTGTTCCAGACAGCGGTGATCAATACCGATCTTTACCGTCAGACAGGCGCCCTAAGCGACCTGATCAGCCTGAAATACATCCTGTTTTTCGCGGTGATTTTTATAGCCATCCGCAAGTATAAAAAAAGCCCCATCCTGTATATCGCCATTTCCGCGGTGGTGGGCATCGTGATGCAGTTTTAAGGAGGCACAGCGTGGATATCCAGAAAGTGGAGCGTTTGCTGGAAAGCGGCGAGTGTGACCGATATGGTTACTGGAAGCCCAACGCCATTATGGGCTTTATGCAGGAGGTGGCGGGGCTGCATGCGGCGCGCCTGGGCTTTGACCGGAAGGATATCGTGAAAAACCATCAGGTGGTGTGGGTGCTGACCCGGCATGAGATGGTCATTGACCGCTATCCTGCCATTGGCGATGTGCTGGTGGGCAAATCCTTCCCCACCAAGGCACGCCGGGGCATTTATCCCCGCTTTTATCAGGTGGAGGACAGTACGGGCGGTGTTTTGGTGCGGGGCAGCAGTTTCTGGACGCTGGCTGATATTAACAGCCGCACCATGACCCAGGTGCCCCAGGTGACGGAAGGGATGCCGGATAATGAATCCCTCGAAAAGCCCCTGCCTTTTCCCGGCGGCGCCAGGGAGGTGGCGGAAGGCCGGGAGATCCGCTTCCAGTGGAAGCCCCTGTACACTGATATCGACCGCAACGGGCATGTGAACAACACCCGGGTGGCTGACTGGGCGCTGTGCTTTCTCAATGAATGCGTGGATCTTTCCCGCCGCCCGGTGCATACGATCCAGGTCACCTACCGCAAGGAGATGCTCCAAAATGACGCCATCGACCTGCGCTTTGTACTGGATCAGGACACCTTCTCCCTGCGGGGTGACCGGGAGGGGGACACCTGTGTGCTGCTTTCAGGCACCCTCTATCCGGACTACGACCATGAGAACTTGATGTAAAATCAATCCGGCCATCAAACTGCTCCTTGACATATCCCACGTTTTTTCATAACATAGCATACATAACGCATGAACATACAGCCGAAAGGTGGCGTCGGCCATGAATCTGAAAAACGAACAATTACTCACCATCACCCATGGCTTTGAGGAGTATCAGCGCCAGCTGGGGGCGGTTTCTCCGCCGGTGTATTTTTCTTCGCTGCATGTGCACCCCACCTTTGAGGAATATATGCAGGCAGGCGCCGGTCAGGATGGGGACGCCTATGTTTATGGTCGTGTTTCAAACCCCACCATCAGGCTGTTGGAGCAAAAGCTGGCGGAACTTGAGCATGGGGCAGACGCCCTGGTGTTTGGCTCCGGGATGGCCGCCGCCACCTCCGCCATCCTGGCCACCTGCCAGGCGGGGGATCATATCCTGTGTATGCGGGATTCCTACCGCCCTGTGCATTCTTTCATGGCCTCTGTGGGCACGCCCCGGCTCAAGATGGAGATGAGCTTTGTTTCCGGCCTGGACCTGGAGGAGATCAGGCAGGCCATCAGGCCCAACACCCGCCTTGTGATCCTTGAAAGCCCGGCCACCTTTGTGTTTTCGGTGATCGATATTCCGGCGGTTGCCGCGCTGTGCCGGGAACATGGCATCACCACCTATCTTGACAACACCTATTGCACGCCCCTTTATCAAAACCCTCTGGACATGGGCGTTGACATCGTGATGCACACTCTGTCCAAATACATTGGCGGGCACAGCGATGTCATCGGTGGCGTATTGGTGTCCAAGGATGAGGACTTTATCCGGCAGATGCGCCATGGCACCCGGGAGTGGCTGGGCGGCATCCTGGGGCCCATGGAAGGGTGGCTTGCCATCCGGGGGCTTCGCTCCATGCCGGCAAGGCTGGCCATGCATCAGGAAAGCGCCATGAAGGTGGCCCGGTTCCTGGAGGATCACCCCCGGGTGAAGGCGGTGCACTATACGGGCCTGGCCTCCCATCCCCAGGTGGACCTGATCAAAAAACAGATGCGGGGCCACACGGGGCTGATGAGCTTTGAAATTGACGGAACGCCTGAGATGGCGGTGAAAATGATCAATGCCCTGAAGCTTTTTGGCAAGGGCTGCTCCTGGGGCGGCTATGAAAGCCTGGCGCTGTGCCCCCTGTATGGCGTTAGTGAGGAGGCTGCCTGGGTCTCAGGCGTCTCCCGCGGGCTTATCCGCATCCATTGCGGGCTGGAGGGTGCCGACAACCTGATCGCCGATCTGGCCCAGGCGTTAAAAACCATTGAATAAAAAGGCGAAACACGCCTTTAAAATAGGAGGAAATGTGATGAAAAAGAGACTGATTGCCCTGATGCTCTGCCTGATGCTGCTGACCCCTCTGGTGCTAAGCAGCGCCGGGGCCAACACCCAACTGCGCTTTATCGATGTTTCTCCCAGCCCCGTCAGACAGGAATACTTTGAGAAGACATTCGCCAAGTTCCAGGAGGAAACCGGCATCTCTGTGGTGTATGAAAGCGTGCCGTGGGATGACGCGGCCAATAAGCTGACCATCCTGGGCACCTCCAACCAGCTGCCTGACGTGATCACCACCTGGGCCGGCTGGCTGGGCCAGTTCACCGCCTCTGGCTGGGTGATTCCGCTGGCTGACTACATTGCCGGCACCGAGGATCAATATGCCGACACCGTGACCAAGCTCGTCTGGAAAGGCGAGAACGAGCTCTACGGCAACACCTACACCGTGCCAGACGGCATGATGGTGAAGGGCGTTTTTGTGCGCAAGGATTGGGCCCAGGAAGAGGGCATGGACCTTGACCCCGCCAAGGGCTGGACCTACAACGAGTATTTTGACGCGGTGCGCAAGTTCACCAACCCCGAGAAAAACCGCTACGGCACCTCTTTCCGCGGCGCCCGCGGCGCTTTTGACCCGCTGTTTGTGTACCTGCAAACCCTCACCGGCGGCCGGGCCTATGCCGATGACGGCTCCGCCCTGTTTAACACGCCTGAGGCGGTTGCTGCCTATGAGACCTGGAACGGCCTGTATCTGGACGGCAATGCCCCCAAGGACGCCATCAACTGGGGCTTCATCGAAATGGTGGACAATTTCACCGGCGGCCTCACCGGCACCCTTATCAACGATTCGGAGGTGGCCGCCACTTGCATCACCAGCATGAAGGACGATCAGTGGATGGTGATGCCCATGCCCCAGAGCGATGTGGACGGCAAAATCTACAACACCGTCAACTCCCCTTACGCCTATTCCATTTCCGCCAGCTCCAAAAACCCGGATGCCGCCTGGAAGTTGATTGAGTACCTCACCCGTCCTGACAACAACATCGAATACTGCAAGCTCACCGGCCTCATCCCCATCAAAAAGGATGTGGGTGATGACCCCTTCTACGGGCCGGATGGCTACTATGCCACCTTCATGCAGCAGTTGAACGATCCCAAGCTGGTGGTGCCCTGCGCCTTCGGTCCCTTCAGCTACACCGACATGCACCAGGGCATGATGCATGAGGAGATGCAAAAATATCTCCTGGGCCAGCAGGATGCCAAAACCTCCCTGGGCTTGGTGGCAGGCGAACTGGAAAAACGCATGAAGGAGTACCTAACTGAGAATCCCGGCAGCGCTGTGGAGCAGCCCAAGAGCCTCAGCGACAACTGATTTCATGTATCTCTTTGGCAGGCGGCGATATCCGCCGCCTGTCAAGCTAACAGGATGCACCATGAAAGGGGTGAACGGAAAACATGCTCTGGCAAATCGCGCTGTATATCCTGCTGGTTGTCATTCTGTTTGTGATAGGCTTCCGGCTGCTCAGGAACTATGAGAAGAAAACCCATCAGGCGCAGATCAGCCGGAAACTGGAGCCCTATCTGTTTGTCATGCCCACGTTTCTGTTGCTGCTTTTAGCCTTTGGCTATCCGCTGATCAACTCCATCTGGATGGCCTTTCAAAACTACAAGCTCACCCAGCCGGGGAAAATCTACTTCAACAACTTCGCCAACTTCAACAACCTCTTTTCTGACCGGGACATTGGGCTGATCATGCGCAATTCCTTTGTCTATGTGATCGCCAGCGTAGGCATGCAGTTTTTGCTGGGAATGACGCTGGCTTTGGCCCTAAAGAAAAAATTCAGGGGCCGCGGTGCATACCAGGCCATTGTGTTCCTCCCCTGGGCCTTTTCCGCCTTCGTGGTGGGCCTCATGTTCCGCTGGTCTTTTAACGGTGAATATGGCGTGGTGAATGACCTGCTGATAAAGCTGGGCCTGGCCTCAGAGAAGATCGCCTGGCTGGGAACGCCGGGGTTGTCACTGCTGGTGGTTATTTTCGCCATGATCTGGATGGGCGTTCCCTTCTTTGCCATCATGTACTTAGCGGCGCTCCAGTCCATCCCGGAGGATGTGTATGAGGCGGCTGACATTGACGGCTGTGGCGCCATCAGGCGTTTTTTCGCCATTACTTTTCCCTATATCAAGCCCACGGTTATCATGACGTTGCTGCTGCGCACCATCTGGGTGTTCAACTCCTTTGACCTGATTGTGGTCATCACCGGCGGCGGTCCTGCCAACCACTCCCAGACATTGCCCTCCTACATGTACACCCGGGCCTTCTCAGGCTATGACTTCGGCCTGGCAAGCGCGCTGGGCGTTGTGCTGATGGTGATCCTGGCGATTTACGCGGTGGTCTTCCTGAAGGTGACAAAATACAATAAGGCAGGTGATTTCTAATGAATAGCAAGGCGAAGAAAACCCTGTCAACCACCGGGCGCGTGCTGTTGCTGGCCATTTACCTGCTGGCGGTGATTCTGCCCATTTACTGGATGGTGGCCACCTCTCTTAAGCCCCATACAGAGATTATTGACGCCCAGAACCTCACCTATGTGCCCAATAATCCCACCACTGAGAACTATGACCAGCTGTTTTCCATGTACAACTACGGCTCCATGGTGAAAAACTCGCTCATCATCTCAGGCAGCACGGCCATTGTGATCACCCTGCTGTCCATTCTGGGCGGCTACGCCTTTGCCCGCTATGAATTCCGCGGGAAGGGAGCCATGCTGCTCTTCTTTTTGCTCACGCAAATGATCCCCGGAATCTTGGTGATCATCCCGCTGTATGTGATTTTTGCCGATGCCGGGCTTATCAACACCCGGTTTAGCCTGTTTGCGTACTACCTGGTGGTCAACCTGCCGTTTTGCGCCATCACCATGCGCAGCTTCTTTGAGCGTATCCCCTACACGCTGGAGGAGGCCGCCTATGTGGACGGCTGCACCAAGTGGCAGGGCCTGTTCAAAATCATTTTGCCTATCATGTTCCCGGGGATTGTGGCGGTGTTTGTCTTTGCCTTTATCGGCTCCTGGAACGAGCTGATCGCGGGCACCATCTTCATCAGCACCTCCGACATGTGGACGGTGCCGGTGGGCCTTAAATCCCTCATTGGCAAGTATGATGTGAAGTGGGGCGTGCTGATGGCAGGCGGCGTCCTGGCGCTGCTGCCCACCGCCATCATGTTTGCGGTGATGCAGCGCTTTGTGGTGGAAGGCTTGACCGCCGGCGCCGTGAAAGGATAAGGTGGATGAAAACCGCGCAGCAAAAAGCCCCCTGGTGGGCAGAGGGCAAGTTCGGCCTGTTTGTGCACTGGGGGCTTTATGCTATTCTGGCAGGCGCTTACAAAGGCAAACGCACCGGCAACATCGCCGAATGGATCATGCATGATTTGCGGATCCCCAAAACAGAATATGAAAAACTGGCGAACCGGTTCAACCCCGCCCATTTCAGCGCCGATGCCCTGGTGAAGCTGGCCCGGGACGCCGGCATGCGCTATGTGGTGTTCACGGCCAAGCATCATGACGGCTTTGCCATGTTTGATTCCAAGGCCGATCCCTACAATGTGGTGGCTGCCACGCCCTACGGGCGGGATGTGGCCATGGATTTCCGCGAAGCCTGTGACAAACATGGGCTGAAGCTGTGTTTCTATTACTCCCAGGCACAGGACTGGCACCATCCCGGCGGCATTGAGGAGGCGGTGTGCGACCCTAACCCCCGATTCCGCGAATACCTGGATGAAAAATGCATCCCTCAGCTGAAGGAGCTGCTGACGGGCTATGGCGATATCGGCCTCATTTGGTTTGATACCCCCATGCAGATGACAAAATCAGAGTCGGAGGAGCTGGCAAACTTTGTCAGAAGCCTCCAGCCGGATTGCCTCATTTCCGGCCGCATCGGCCATGGCCTGGGGGATTATATGACCACCGGGGATAATTTCCTGCCCCTGCTGCCCCACCCTAGGGCCTTTGAGGTGCCGGTCACCATCAACCATACCTGGGGCTTTAGCGACTATGATCACAACTGGAAGAAGCCCCAAAACCTGCTCCGCGGGCTGGTCAAAACCGTGAGCCGGGGCGGAAACTACCTGTTGAATATAGGCCCTGATAAAATGGGGCGCATCCCTGAGGAGAGCGCCAATGTGCTGCAAGCCATGGGCCGGTTCATGGCCGCTAACAGCGAAGCGATCTATGGCGCCGCCCCAGTCCCCGTTTATCCCTATGATGTGGGCGATTGGTGTTTGTTTACGGCCAAGCCCCATACCCTCTACCTGCACCTGTTTGAAAAACGGCCGGATATTTACCTGCTGTCCATCGCCAACAAACCCCTGCGCGCCACCGTGCTTGGAAGCGGCGAGGAGCTGCCCATCATCCTGCGCACCACCGGCGAGGGCGACCCCAGCTGGCGCATGCCCTGGCCCCGGGCTGATGTGGAGAGTGGCCTGGTGGTCAAGGTGGAGCTGGCAGAGGAAGAAGTGATGTTTGAAGCCCTCAGGGGCTGATTACCAATATTTACTTGTTGTTTGATTAAGCTTTTAGGAAGATGCTCAGACTATAGGAGCATCTTTTGCCTTAAAGAGGGGGAAGGCCACGCTGATGGTGGTGCCTTTGCCAGGGGCGCTGTCAAGGGATATTTTGCCGCAGTGGTATTCGGCCGCGTGCTTCACGATGGAAAGGCCCAGACCGGTGCCGCCGGTGGCCTTGGAACGGCTTTTGTCCGTGCGATAGAAGCGCTCAAAGATGCGGCTGTGGTGCTCCGGCTCAATGCCGATGCCGGTATCAGCTACCCTGAAGATGGCTTGATTGTCCCGGGAGGTCACGGACACCTGGACCGTTCCCTTGGGATAGTTGTATTTAATGGCGTTGTCAATCAGGTTCATGCACAGCTCGCCCAGAAGCGTCCGGTCACCCTGGATAAAGGCTTCCTCTCCTTCAAAGGACAGGTCAATTTCCTTCTCCCCGGCCATGGGCTCCAGGGATTCGCAGGCGGCCTTGGCCACTTCATGCAGGCCGACCTTTTCCCGATTGCCCCGGGGGAAGCCCTCATCCAGCTTTGACAGCCTCAGGATATCCTCCACCAGGGTGAGCATGCGTTTGCTTTCCCTCAGAATCACACGGCTGAAACCGGGGATGTCCTCAGGCTTTACCATGCTCTTTTCAAACATCTCAGCATAGCCGCAGATGGTGGTCAGCGGCGTTCTCAGCTCATGGGACACATTGGCGGTAAAGCGCTTGCGCAGGGCATCGCCCTCCAGCTTCTCAGTCTGGTCGCTGATCAGCAGCACCGCCCCCTGGTGGCTCTCCACCCTGCTGGCGGACATCACATAGCTGCGCCCGCCCCGAACCATCATGGCTTGGGCGCTGCCATTTTGCTCCAGCTCATTCAGTAAATTCAGCATTTCCTGACGACGGTTTAGCTCCGGCATGGTTTTGCCGATGGCCCAATTTCTGTCAATGCCCAGCATGTCACTGGCGCTGGGGTTGATCAGCATGACACGCTGGCGCCGGTCAAGGGCGATGAAGCCCTCGTGCATGCCGTCAAGCAGCACATTCAGCTCCTGGCGGCGGTTTTCCAGCGCCTGCATCTGCTTTCGGGTGACGCGAACCTGCTCGTCAATGCGGCTCACCAGGGGCATCACCTCGTCATAGATATCGTTTTCCTCCGGCTTGTCCAGATTGATTTGGACGATGGGCTTTATCAGCAGGTCGGTAAGCCAGGCGGCCAGGGGCAGGCAGAGGATGATCAGCCCAATGACGCCGAATATCTGCCAGGGCAGCATGCTGTGCATCATCTCCATGCTGGCCCGCTCAAAGGCGGCCAGACGCAGAACGCTGCCATCCTCCAGCCTTGAGGCCACATAGATCATGTTGGCATCAAGCGTGTCTGAATAACGCACGGCGCTGCCGGTGCCCTGGCTTAAGGCCTGTTTCACCTCATCCCGGTCACGGTGGTTTTCCAGGGGATCAGCATCGACGTTGTTGTCAAAGAGCACCGTGCCGTCCGGGGCGATATGGGTCACGCGGCTTAGGCTCAGCAGCTCCCGCATAACATTTTCATCCCCCAGCTGTTTCATGCGGGGGATAAGCAGGTCTATTTCGCTTTGTAAGCGGTTTATCACCTGTTGGGGGATAACCGTTGCCATGATGGCGGACATGAGTCCAGCTGACAGGGCGGCAAAGATAACGATGAGGGCGATAAAGCTGATGAATATCCGCCTTCTCAAAGGGGCTCTACCTCCTCCGCCAGCTTATAGCCAACGCCCCGTACCGTTTGGAGAAACGCTGCCGCCTCCCCCAGCTTCACCCGCAGGGTGCGCACATGCATATCAACCGTGCGGGTGTCCCCGGCATAGCCCGTATCCCATACGTTGTCAAGCAGTTGCTCGCGGGTGAACACCAGGCCGGGGTTTGCCAACAAAAACTGGAGCAGGCGGAACTCCTTGTTGGTGAGGGTGATGGCTTCATCGTCCACCTTCACCTCCCGGCGGCCCACATCCATAGAAATGGGGCCAAGGGCCAGCCGCTCGTGCTTGCGCTTTTTCTCGCTGCGCCTGAGAACAGCGCGGATGCGGGAGAGCAGCTCCATCACCCCAAAAGGCTTGACGATGTAGTCATCCGCCCCGCCATCCAGGGCCCTTACCTTGTCCATTTCAGCCCCTTTGGCTGTCAGCATGATGACGGGAATATGCCGTGTACGCTCATCCCGGCGCATCTGGATAAGCAGCTTTTCCCCGTCCGTCCCCGGCAGCATCTGGTCCATCAGCACCAGCTGGGGCAGCTTTTCGCGCAAAGCCTCCTGAAAGGTTTGCCCATCTTCAAAGCCCTCAGCCTCATAGCCGGCTTGGCGCAGGGTGTAGAGCAACAAATCCCGGATGGCCTGGTCGTCTTCCACGGAATAGATCACTATAGGGTCTCTCCTTTATATTGCCCGGTGACGGCATATTCCACCCATTCGGCGATGTTGGTGGCATGGTCGGCGCTGCGCTCAAAATATTTGGCGATCATCAGCATGTCAAGCAGCTGTGTGCCGCCCTCATGCTTGATGATCTTGGAATGGGTGCTCATGATTTCCAGCAGCTCGCCCTTGACTTCATCAAACAGATGGTCCACCACATCATCCTGCTCAACCACCTGGTGGGCCAGGGCGGCATCCCTTGATACATAGGCGTCAACCGCCTTGTGCACCATGGCGGCTGTTTCCGATGCCATCTGGTTCAGATGATGCGGAATGGGCAGGTCATCGCCCTTGGTCGGCATGCTCAGAATCTCCGCGATGTCAGCCGCCTGGTCGCCAATACGCTCCATGTCGGTGATCATCTTAAGCGCCGCGGAAATCAGCCGCAGGTCGCTGGCGACGGGCTGCTGCATCAGCAGCATCCGCAGGCACATGCTTTCGATCTCGCGTTCCTTGCGGTCAATGTCATTGTCTCCTCGCATGATGACGCGGGCGGCTTCCACATTGCGCGAGGACAACAGCACGCGCACATTCTCAATGGCCTGCTCAATCAGGCTCCCCATGGTGATCATTTCTTTGTTCAGCTCCTGGAGCTGTTCATTAAAGCGTTTGCGCATCAGCCAAATCTCCCTGTGATATAGTTTTCCGTGCGCTTGTCGGCAGGATTGGCAAACAATCGGGCGGTTTCGCCCATTTCCACCATCTCTCCCAAAAGGAAGAAGGAGGTGATATCGCTGATTCGGGCCGCCTGCTGCATATTGTGCGTCACGATAATGACAGTATATTCGCTTTTCAGTTCTAAAACAAGATCTTCAATCTTGGAGGTGGAGATGGGGTCAAGGGCGCTGGTGGGCTCGTCCATCAGCAGCACCTCCGGCTGCACAGCCAGGCAGCGGGCGATGCAAAGCCGCTGCTGCTGACCACCGGAGATGGCCATGGCGCTTTTGTGCAGGTTATCCTTCACCTCTTCCCACAACGCCGCTTTTTTCAGGGCGTTTTCCACAATCGCGTCCAGCTTGAGCTTGCCCCGGATGCCGTGGGTGCGGGGGCCATAGGCGATGTTGTCATAAATGGACATGGGGAAGGGGTTGGGCTTTTGAAACACCATGCCCACCCGCTTGCGTAGCAGGTTGACCTCCATGGAAGGGGCATACACATCCTGCCCGTCAAGCAGGATCTTGCCCTCCACCCGACAATCGGGGATCAGGTCATTCATGCGGTTTAAAGATTTGAGCAGTGTGGATTTCCCGCAGCCGGAGGGGCCTATGAGGGCGGTCACCTGGCGCTCGGGCACTGCCATGTTGATTTTTTTAAGTGCCTGAAAGTCCCCGTAAAACAGATCCACATCCTGGATATCAAACTTGATGGCACCGGTGTCCGGGGTGTGCGCCGCTTTGCTGTTGAGGGCGAAATTTGTCATAGTTCAACCTTTCGTGGTCAGTTTCTTGGCGATAAGGGAAGAAAACGCGTTCATCAGCACCACAATCACCAGCAGCACCACCGCCACCGCGAAAGCCTCGTCGATAAAGCGGCCTTCCTGCTGCAATTGATACAGATGCACCGAGAGCGTTCGGCCGGATTCCATGAGGCCGGCGATGCGGGTGGCGGTGCCCGCGGTATAAATAAGGGCGGCGGTTTCGCCTGAGATACGCCCAATGGACAGCAGCACCGCTGCCAGGATGCCGGGCATGGCCACCGGCAGCACGATGCGGACAGTGGTGCGCAGTTTCCCCGCCCCCAGGCCAAAGCTGCCCTCCCGGTAGCTCATGGGCACTGCCAGGAGGGATTCCTCCGTTTGCCTGAGAATCAGCGGCAGCGTCATGATGGCCAGGGTCAGGGCGCCTGAAAGGATGGAGATACCGATTTTAAACGTCACCACAAAGGCCAGCAGGCCAAACAGCGCGTACACGATGGAGGGGATGCCCGCCAGCGTTTCCGCCGTCACGCGGATCACCTTCACCAGGCGGCTGCCGGGTTTCGCATACTCTGCCAGGTAAATGCCGCCCATCACGCCCACCGGCACTGAAAAAAGCAAGGCCAGCGCGGTCATGGTCAGGGTGTTGATGATGGCATGGAGCATGGACACATTCTGGGTGGTATATTTAACGGCAAACAGCGAAGGCTTCAGATGCGGGATGCCGTTGATGCAGATAAACAGCACAATCAGCATAAGACAGCCGATCGTGATGAAACCCGACAGCCAGCACAGCGCTTTTAACACATGGGAACCCCAGTGGGTTTGGTGGCGGGTGGGAACGGAAATATCGCGGGGAGTTTCGCTCATTGCAGTACCCTCCTGCGGTTGATAAAGGAAAAGAGAAAGTTGATCGCCATGACGATCACAAACAGCACCAGGCCGGTGGCAATCAGGCTCTCCCTGTGGACATCCGCGGCGTAGCCCATTTCCATCAGCACGTTCACCGTAAGGGTGCGAAGGCCTTTCAGAATGCCCTGGGGCATGCGGGGGTTATTGCCGGCCACCATGATGATGGCCATGGTTTCCCCAATGGCGCGGCCTAATCCCAGCACAACGCCTGAGATGATGCCGGGCCGGGCAGCGGGCACCACAGCGCGAAAGACGCTGGATTCATGGGTGGCGCCAAGCGCCAGGCTGCCCTCATAATAGCTGGACGGGACGGCGTTGATGGCCGCCTCCGCTGTCTGGATGATGGTGGGCAGGATCATGATGGCAAGCAAAACGCTGGCCACCAGCGCGCTTTTGCCCGTGCCGCCAAAGGTATTCCTGGCAAGGGGAACCAGCAGCATCAGACCGAAAAAGCCGTAAACGACAGAGGGGATGCCCGCCAGCAGCGCCACCGCCGGCTTCATCACCTTCACCACCGGTTTGGAAGCGAAGCGGGCCATGAGGATGGCGGTGAGTATCCCAATGGGTGCGCCCAGCAGGAGGGCGCCCGCGGTCACATAAAAGCTGCCCACAATCATGGGCAGGATGCCAAAGATGCCCCGCAGCGGCGCCCACTCCGTGCCTGTCACAAAGTCCCAGGCGGAGTACTTGGCGAAAAAGGGAAGGCCATTGGCAAACAAGAAGCCGCAGATAGCGATAACCGCCAGAATGCAGACGCATGCGGAGGCTAAGAATAGCCCCCGCATGAGTCCTTCGGAAATATTCTTCCGCTGTTGCATCAGTAATTATTTGGCGAGGTCAGCCCAGGTGGTGATATCGCCCACGAAGATCTGGCGCACCTGCTTCAGCGTCAGGTCTTCGGTGGTGTTTTCGGGGGATACGATGACGGCGATCCCGTCAAGACCAATCGCAAGGCCGGTGGCGCCGCCTTCGGTCTCGCTGTCCTTAAGCTCACGGGAGGCCATGCCGATCATATAGGTGCCGTCAAGGGCGCCGGTGACGCCAGCGGAAGAACCGGTGGCCTGCACGTCCACTTCCACCTCAGGGTTCAGGGCTTTGTAAGCTTCAGCCAGCTTTTCCATCACGGGAGCCACGGAGGTGGAACCGCCCACCACCAGGGTGCCCTTGAGGCCCGCGGCCTTGTATTCGGCGGCATCGGCAGCCACGGGCACCAGGCCGTCCTTGGCCACTTCTTCCTGGCCCTGCTTGCTCATGATGAACGCGATGAAATCTTTCACCAACTCATCGGTAGCCTCGCCCTTGGTGACGATGTTGAAGGGGCGGGCGATGGGATAGGTTTTGTTGAGGATGTTATCGGTGGTGGCTTCAACGCCGTTCACCTTCACGGCCTTCACGGTGTCGTTGGCCAGCACGGAAGACAGGGAGGCATAGCCAATGGCGGCGGGGTTGGAAGCGACGGTGGTGATCACCAGGGAGGTGCCGTTGACAAAGTCAGCCTCGGCATAGGTGTAGTCTTGCTTTTCGCCCTTTTCGTTCTTGGCTTCGACGCCGGTCAGCTCGATAAAGGCGCCACGGGTGCCGCTGCCTTCTTCACGGGAAACCACGGCGATGGTCTGGGAAGCGTCGAAGGCTGCCAGAGCGGTGCCGGTGATGGCGGTCAGCGCCAGGATGAGGGCCAGGATTTTACGGATTTTCATAAAGTGTTTTTTCCTCCTTAAAATTTAGTACACCTGTACCATACACAAGGCATGTAAAATCCTGCCTGAGGGCTTTGTAAAATCGGTGTAAATTCGCTGTTTGACTCCTTACCCTCATCCTATTCGGACGGGGAAGTGTCGGATGAGGATATTATCCTTCAATACTCCCGAAAAACAATCAGGGCCGCTGCGCACAGACAGCGGCCCTGGTTTTATGTTGCGGATTGCTCAGCTATTCTCAGGCGGCTTTTTTCTGAACATCACCTCATCAGTTGCCCGATACCCGCAGCTGTGGTAAAAGGCCTGAGCGGCGGCGTTGGAAGCGCCTGTGAAAAGCTGGAAATGGCGAATACCCTGCTTGTAAAATTCGGCTTCCATGAAAGCTATCAGCCGGGCGCCAACACCCCGGCGCCGGTATTCCTCCCTGACAAACAGCTCGGTGATTTCTGCATGGTGGTTTTCATAGCATATGGACCGGAACACCTGCCCACAGCAGAATCCCACCAGGCTTCCCCCTCAGATGCGACACAGACAATCTCCTGATTGTTATGCAAAAGAGAAGCCGTGATGTTTTCAGCGCTGTTGCAGCCTTCACCGTTAAACAGATCATTCAGCCGCTTCAGTGGCTCGGCATCCTGGGGGTCTGCCAGGCGGACGATGGTCATTTCGTCACTTCCTCCCCCAACACAAAGACCTTCACGGGTCTTGCTGAGAGCAGGAAGGGGTCTTCTTTAAACAGCAGGATGTCGGCGTCCTTGCCGGGCTCCAGGCTGCCTACCTTGTCCTCAATGCCGCAGTGGCGGGCGGGGTTGATGGTGATGGCCTGCAGTGCCTGGAAGGGCTCCATGCCGCTTTTGACTGCCAGGGCGGCGCACAGGGGCAGGTATTCCTGGGGGATGACCGGGGCATCGGTGATGATGGACACTTGGCAGCCGGCCCTGGCCAAGATGCCCGGCGTTGTAAAGGTTTTGTTGCGCAGCTCAAACTTGCTGGCATGGGTGAGGGAAGGTCCCACCGCCAGGGGGATATTTTCCCTGGCCAGATCCTCCGCGATCAGGTGGCCTTCGGTGACGTGCTCCAGGGTGATTTTCACGCCAAACTCCCGGGCGATGCGGATGGCGGTGAAAATGTCCTCGCTGGCGTGGGCGTGCGCCTTTAGTGGCAGCTCGCCGTTAATCACCGGCAGCATGGCCTCCAGCTTCATGTCAAAGGCGGGGGCTTTGCCCGCGTCATCGCCGGCGGCCTCTTTTCTGGCCTGGTATTCCCGGGCTTTGAACAGCATTTCCCGCAGCCTGGCGGCGGTGGTCATGCGGCTGGAATCACACTTGTCCTGATAAACACGCTTGGGGTTTTCCCCAAAGGCGCATTTCATGGCGGTGGCGGGTTTAACGATCATGTCATCCGCCCGGTGGCCCGTGGTTTTGGCCGCCATGAAGGTGCCGCCAATCACATTGGCGCTGCCGGGTCCGGTGTTCACGGTGGTCACCCCCGCCAGGGCCGCGTTTTTCAGCGTGGGCTGCATGGGCTTAAAGCCGTCCAGCGCCCGCAGATGGGGGGTGGTGATGTCGTTGCGCTCGTTATAGTCCGTGCCCTCATAGCCGATGCCATAGCCGTCCAGGCCCAGGTGGCTGTGGGCGTCAACAAAGCCGGGGTATACCAAAAGCCCCTGGGCGTCCACTACCTTGGCGTCCTTTGGCGCCTTCAGGTTTTTGCCGATGCGCTTGATCTTCCCTTCTTCCACCAGAATGTCTGCCACAAACCCCTGTTCTTTGATGCTGTCGTGGATTTCTCCGCCTTTGATGATGAGCATTTATCCGTCTCCTTTGATGATTTGATTCTTTCATCAGTATAGCACGGCGCGGCTTGGCCTTTCAATTGATGAGCGTGTGTGGAGCCGGTCTTTCCACACCCGTTGGGGCACTTTTGTCCCGCGTGTTTTTCGTGTTTTCTGTCGCTTTTTTTGCAAAAAATCGCTTTTTACCCCTTGTCAGATGCATTTTCATGGATTAGGATGAACTTAGCCGGATATATGAACGACTGCAACTTTTTTGAAAGGGGATGGTATTGATGATTTCAATTGCTTTGTATATCGTCCTTGGCGGTGGATTGTTCGCGCTGGTGTTTGCCTTTGGCAAAACCAGGTGGATCTACCGCCAGGAAGTGACCAACCCGAAGCTTCTGGAAATCGGCGGCCATATCGCGGAGGGCGCCATGGCCTTCCTCACCCGGGAATACAAGGTGTTAACGCCCTTTATCCTATTGGTTGCCGCCTTCCTGGCCATCGGCAACCAGGGCGCTCTGCGCTTTCAGAGCGTGGCCTTCCTGCTGGGGGCCTTAACCTCCGCCTTGGCGGGCTTCATTGGCATGCGGGTGGCCACCGCGGCCAACTCCCGCACCGCTCAGGCCGCCAAGGACAAGGGGCTTAACGATGCCCTCCAGGTGGCCTTCTCCGGCGGTTCCGTCATGGGCATGAGCGTGGTGGGCCTGGCGCTGGCCGGGCTTTTCCTGGTGATGTACTTTGGCATACGCGCCTTTGGTAATGATGAAGCCACCCTTAACACCGTGATCCTGCCGCTGGGCACCGCCTTTTCCCTGGGGGCTTCCTCCATCGCGCTCTTCTCCCGCGTGGGCGGCGGCATTTTCACCAAGGCCGCCGATGTGGGCGCTGACCTGGTGGGCAAGGTGGAAGCGGGCATCCCCGAGGATGACCACCGCAACCCCGCCACCATCGCCGACAATGTGGGCGACAATGTGGGCGATGTGGCCGGCATGGGGGCCGACCTGTTTGAATCCTTCGTGGGCTCCATCGTGGGCGCTATGATCCTGGGGCTGACCGTGCCCGCCCATGCGGGGCTTAAAATCAAGCTGATGCTGCTGCCTCTTCTGGTGGCGGCGGTGGGCGTGGTGGCCTCCATCGCGGGGACGCTGGTGGTGCGCACCAAGCCCGGCAGCGACCCGCAAAAGGCTCTGAACACCGGCACCTTTGGCGCGGCGGGCGCTGCCACGGTGTTTGTGTTCATCCTGCTGTGGGTGCTCATTGGCAATGAGACCTATGAGGGCGTCGGCATCTACCACATCTTTGGCGCCACCATTATCGGCCTTGCGGCGGGGGTTATCATAGGCCAGGTCACCGAATACTACACGGGCACGGATAAAAAGCCCGTGGTGTCCATCCTCAAGTCCTCTGAAACCGGGCCTGCCACCACCATCATCACCGGCATTAGCGTAGGCATGCGCAGCGCCTTTCCCACGGTGCTGATCATTGCCGCCGGCGTCCTTGGCAGCTACCTGCTGGCCGGGCTGTATGGCGTGGGCATCGCCGCGGTGGGCATGCTGGTGACCCTGGGCATCCAGCTGGCGGTGGACGCCTATGGCCCCATCGCCGACAACGCTGGGGGATTGGCCGAAATGGCCGAACTGCCCCGCTCTGTGCGCCAAATTACGGACTCTCTGGATGCCGTGGGCAACACCACCGCCGCCATCGGCAAGGGTTTTGCGATCGGCTCCGCGGCGCTGACGGCCATCATCCTCTTCTCCTCCTTTAAGGATCAGGCGGGGCTGGTGAAGGTGGATGTCACCAACACCAATGTGCTGGTGGGCATCCTGATAGGCTCGGTGATTCCCTTCCTGTTCTCTGCCCTTGCCATGAGCGCCGTGGGCAAGGCAGCCTACGAGATGATCGCGGAGGTGCGCCGCCAGTTCCGGGAGATGCCCGGCATCCTGGCCGGCACTGAAACCCCTGACTACCGCCGCTGTGTTGATATCTCCACCCGGTCGGCGCTGAAAGAAATGCTGGCCCCGGGCCTGATCGCCCTGCTCTCGCCCATCCTGGTGGGCTTCCTGGGCGGCACCCAGATGCTGCTGGGGCTGCTCACCGGCGTCACCATCACGGGGGTGGGGCTGGCCATCTTCATGTCAAACGCCGGCGGCGCCTGGGACAACGCCAAGAAAATGGCGGAAGCCGAGGAGGGTGGCCGCGGCACTGAGGCCTACAAGGCCGCCGTGGTGGGCGACACCGTGGGCGATCCTTTCAAGGACACCGCCGGGCCCGCCCTTAATATTCTTATCAAACTCATGTCCATGGTGGCGCTGGTGATAGCGCCCATGCTGAAAGCTTTTTGGGGGTAAAAAAATGACAAACCAACTGCAGCCGCATCTTTACATGATCTGTTATCCAAACTCCGCCCTGGTGCTAAGCCAGCTCCCGCCTGATGACTTTGGCTTCCGCTACAACTATGGCTCCGCTTCCTTCTATTCGGGCAAGCTGATTTTCGCCGAGATTGACATCAACTATCGCCACCCCTATTTCCAGATTGATGATGCCCTGGAGCGCCTCAAGCCTCACAGGGATGGGCGGCCCAAGGCCACCAAGTACATCTCCAGCTACCGGGTGCTGGAGCACATCGACATTGACGCCATCCGGATCCTTTATATCGCCAACTCCGACGGCTCCTGCTATCCCCTGCCGCCAGGGGAATACACCCCGGCTGAGGACGATCACAACCCCCGCGTCTACGCGGAGCTGACCCCGCTTAGCATGCTCACCCTTGCCAAATACAACCTGCGGGACTTTGGCCTGTGGTTCACCAACCCGGAAAACGCCATCAGCGTGCCGCGGCTGTTGTATTTGCAGGTGAACCTGGACATTGACACCTTCCTCCACAAATTTGAAACCAACCCCCTCCTGCCTTCGCCCCTGGAGGGCGTCCATCCCTCCAAGCTGCGCGACGCCATCCTTGACCTGCGTAAGCGGGACAACAAGTTCATCAAGGGCATCACCCTGGACACCGCCTTCACCAAGGAATCCTACCGCAAAATCCGCCACGGCTTCATGGTGGCCGACCAGGAGAAGCAGAAGTTCTTCCCCATGCCCTCCATGATCGAGATCGAAAAAAACGACTACCGCTTCTACCGGGGGATGTAATAAAGCTTTACAGCAGGATAATGTCTGGTTGGGGGGATTATTGTCTGGGGTGGCAGACGGTAATCCCCCCTTTTTTTTTCCAGCAATATCAAGGGTTTTTCCCATACAAAGGAAATTATTGTCTTATTTGTCTGGTTCCCGTGTGTCTGTAAGAAGAAACTTCTCCGATAAAAATAGTATTCTTTAAATATCAATAATATATTTATATTATATATATTTCTTATTATTATTTCTATCTTATCCTGAGCATTTTTATGGAAACGTAGGGGTACCAGACAATTAAGACAATAATTCCCCTCTGTCTGGAAAAATCCAATGAAATCAACGATTTTCAAGGATTAGTTTCTGTCTTGCGGGGCAGACGGTAAAGGAATGAAACCAGACGGTAATTCCATGGCATACAGTTTTCTTGTTCCAATGTGGAGGTTGGCGTATAATAGACCAAACATATTCAATCGGATGTGGGAGGTGGTGAATAGGATGTGGAATGAATACTCTACCATAGCGGCCTTGCTGACGGCGCCTGAGGGGGAGCATGTGCAATTTAAGGAAGCTAAAAATCGTTTTGGCTTTCCCGAAGCCTTGAAAATTTGCTGCGCACTTTCAAACGGCGGAGGGGGGAAGCTCGTGTTGGGTATTTCTGACAAGCGGCCACGCGTTGTGATAGGGAGCGCTGCATTTCCACAGCCGGAACGAACTCGGCTTGAGCTGATGAAAGCGTTACGGATCAATATTGATTTTCAGCTATATGAGTGGGAAGACAAACGCGTATTGGTATTTGATGTGGCGGGCCGTCCTATAGGGTTACCTGTGCAAGCAGAGGGCACCCCTTGGTGGTACTATGGCGATAGCCTTCAGGCCATGCCCCAGGAAAAACTGCGCGAGATATATAATGAAAGTGGGCATGACTTCTCAAGTGACATTTGCCACGGCGCTTCTCTGGACGATCTGGATAAAAAAGCTATCGAGGCCTTTAGACAGAAGTGGTATGAGAAGAGCGGCCAAATGAATATTAAAAGCCTTTCTGTAGAACAGCTTTTGCTTGACAGTGGGGCCATCGTCACTGCGGGTATTTCCTATGCAGCTCTGATTTTATTCGGAACACAGACCGCACTCGACAAATATTTGCCTCAATGCGAAATCGTATTTGAGTATCGTTCCAGTGAAGCATCCGGGCCTGCACAGCAACGGGAGAACTTTCGTGTTGGCTTCTTTGCTTGTTACGAAAAGCTATGGGAACTGATTAATCTGCGCAATGATAAACAGCATTATCAAGAAGGCATGTTTGTTTTTGATATCCCCACCTTCAATGAGCGGGTGGTACGCGAAGCTTTGCTCAATGCTATGAGCCATCGTAACTATCAGCTAAGCGGCAGCATTTTTATCCGTCAGTATCGTGACCGGCTGATTATTGAGAATCCGGGTGGATTGCCAGTTGGAGTAACGCTGGAGAACATCCTTGATCGGCAATCTCCACGTAACCGTCGGATAGCAGAGATTTTGGCTTTATGCGGTCTGGTGGAGCGCTCAGGTCAGGGCATGAACTTGATTTATGAGTGGAGCATAAAAGAGGCGAAACCTCTTCCCGATTTTCAAGGCACTGACGAGTATTTTGTGCGAATTATCCTGGGCGGCATAGTGCTTGATAAGCGAATGTTGTCAGTGATTAACAGGATTGGCAACAGTCGAATGGAATCCCTGACCACAGATGACTTTCTGGCTATAAACGCGCTTTTCCATGAAAAAAAGCTGGCACCACATTTACAGGCACGACTTCCACACTTGATCGGTATGGGCATCGTAGAGCGTAGTGGCCGACAGAAGGCTGTACTTTCCAGGAGCCTTTATGCCGCCATGGGGAAGTCAGGTACGCACACCCGTTTGTCGGGTCTTGACCGAGAAACCAACAAGGAACTTATCATAAAACATTTGCGCGAGAATGGGGAAACAGGTGCTCCTCTAAAAGAACTTTACGATGTGCTTCCCAGTCATAATCGCAACCAATTACAAACCTTGTTGAGACAACTTAAAAAGGAAGGCCGAATTAGAGTGAAGGGCAGAACATCAGCTGCCAGATGGTTTATTGATAATGACAGTATTCCCTCTGCTTAAACTTTGGTCATCTTGCGTCATCTTGCGTCATCTTGCGTCATCTTTGTGCAAGCGATAACCGCCGCAAACCGTGGGTTTTGCTCATAATGCTTGGCATTAGGCATAGAATCTTCGCGATGATACTTGCGTCATGTTGCAACCTGTTGCAACATAATTTGAATATGCCCTACAACAACACAATCCCCGCGTCCCTGCACCGCGTTCTGGTGGCCTCATCCCAGTAGGAGGATTGGACCTCGCCGATGTGGGCTTTGCCAAGCAGCAGCATGCACATGCGGCTTTGGCCGATGCCGCCGCCCATGGTGTAGGGCAGCTGCCCTGCCAGCAGGGCCTGGTGGAAGGGATAGCTGCGCCTGTGGTCGCAGCCGGATTCCCTCAGCTGATAATCCAGCGAATCGGGGGACACGCGGATGCCCATGCTGGATAGCTCCATCGCGCAGTTTAGGGGCTCATGCCAGAAGAGGATGTCGCCGTTCATTGTCCAGTCGTCATAGTCGGGGGCGCGCCCATCGTGGGGCTGGCCGGACTTTAGCTTGCCGCCGATTTGCAGGATCCCGCAGGTGCGGTATTCTTTTGTGATCTTCTCTTCCCGCTGCTTGGGGGTGAGGTCCGGCCAGCGATCCTCCAATTCCTGGGTGGTGACAAAGCGGATGTCGTGCTTGAACTTAAGCGGCAGCCGGGGATATTTCCACTTGAGGAGGTCATAGGTGCAGATGATGGCGGTGACGATGTTTTGCATGGCGTCTTTCAGCGTCTCCATGCTGCGTTCCTCAGGCGTGATGACCTTTTCCCAGTCCCACTGATCCACATAGATGGAATGGAGGTTGTCCAGCACCTCATCCCGCCTGATGGCGTTCATGTCGGTATACAGCCCCTCCCCCACGGGGAAGCCGTATTGCCCCAGGGCCTGGCGTTTCCATTTGGCCAGGGAGTGCACCACCTGGGCCTTCACCCGGGAATAGGGGATGTCAAAGCTCACCGGGCGCTCAACGCCGCTCAGGTCGTCGTTCAGCCCGCTGTCCTCCAGCACAAACAAAGGGGCGGATACCCGCTTCAGGTTCAGCGCCTTTGATAAAAAATCCGTAAAGGTGGTTTTGATGAGCGCGATGGCCTCCTGGGTTTCATACAGGTTCAGCCAGGGCGTGTAGCCTTTGGGAATCAACAGGTGCATCGGAAAGCCTCCTAATAAAAAAATCGTAACATTTACATGTTAAAGCAAAAGCGCCTGGGGGTCAAACCGGCGCTGTTTTTATTGCGTTTTATGACAGGCCCAGCCGGGGCAGGGCCTCCTTGATGGCTCTGGCGATGAGCTGTTGCCCTTTTTCGTTGGGGTGCATGCCGTCCCGGCAAAGGTGGCTGGGCATATCCTCAGAGGCCAGAAAGGCATCCCGCAGGTCAAACAGGCGGCAGCGGGCGAGGCGCGCCACGCGCTGAATGGCAATGGCGTAGCGCTCCTGCCAGCGGTAGATGCGCTGTATATCCCCAAGGAAGCGCATTACGGCCTGGCTGTCCAGCCCCCGGGTGACCCAGTCGAAAAAACGCTGGGCTTCAAGGGGCGGCGGCGTGATCAGCAGAGGAATTTTACCCCGGGATTTCACCAGGCGGATAAAGCGGCGCAGCCCCTCCTCAAACAAAGGCAGGGGGGTTACGGGCTGGTGGGGTTTATCAAGGTTGCCGGCCACATCGGGCCAGTTGAAGTTGCAGTCGTTGCCGCCATACTGGATGGCAACCACCGGGGCGTCCACCTCAGGCGTTTCCTCAAAGTCTTTTATTCCCTCTGGGAGGGTCGCGCCAAAACGGGCGTGGTTTAAAATGTTCAACACCCGCCCTTCCAGCAGCATTTCCCGGTAGTTGGGCTTGAGCACCGCGTAGCGGCCGATACTTTCGTTATAACCCACTGCCCGTCCGATGGAGTCTCCCCAAAGCGCAAGGCACAGCATACCCAATCCCTCCTTCCGCGTCAGTGGGGTCAGTATAAGGCAGGGCTTTGCGCCTGTCAACGCGGCAGGGCCTTGTGGCACGCTCTTTCCTGTGATAGGATAGGCCCACTACAAATGAGGCAGGGCTTATGATCCTACTAAGTTTTCAGGCCTATCTGATCGTGTTCCCGCTGGTGTTCCTGGGCGGGTTTATTGATTCCATCGCGGGCGGCGGGGGGCTGCTTACTTTGCCCGCCTATTACCTGGCCGGCCTTGACCCGGCCTGGGCAGGGGGCAGCAACAAAATATCCGCCGTTTTTGGCACGGCGGTGGCGGCTGGCAAGTATATCAAAAAGGGGCATATGGACGGAAGATGCGGCCTTGCCTCCCTGGCGGGCTCGGTGCCCGGCGCCGCCATGGGCTCCTGGCTGTTGACGGTATTGCCCGGGCAATATGTGAAAATCGGCGTGCTGCTGGCGCTCCCCCTGGTGGCTTTTTTTGTGTTCCGCAAGAAGGATTTAAGCGTGTCCCAGGCATTGGTGCCGCCCCGCTTCAGCCTGGCGGCGAGTTTTCTCATCGGCCTTTTGATTGGAAGCTATGACGGGTTGGTGGGGCCGGGCACGGGCACCTTTCTGATGCTGTGCTATGTGTCCTTATTGGGGATGCCGGCGCTGTCCGCCTCAGGCACCGCCCGTCTTGTCAACTTAGGCAGCAACCTGGGCAGCGCCATCACCATGATGCTGGCGGGACGGGTGTTGTATGCCCTGGCCCTGCCGGCGGCCCTTTTCAGCATCCTGGGCAATGTGCTGGGCGCCAACCTGGCCATCAAAAAGGGCGCGCCATTCATCCGGATCCTGCTGCTGGTGGTGCTGGGGATGCTGCTGGCTGCCCTTTTGTGGGATGTGGTTCAGGGCTGAAATCACACCTTAGTCTTTTTCGCTGTTCAACTCGTCAAACATGGCTTTGACGGAGGGAGCGTTTTTGGTCAGCTTCTTGATGCTCAGGTCTTCCGCTTTGTTGTTGGCCAAGCGCAGGTTGTTTTCAGAGGACAGCAGCGCCTCCTTTGTTTTTTGCAGGTGGGTGATGGTTTTGTCAATTTCCTCAATCGCCTTGTAGAACCTTTCGCTGGCCAGGCGGTAGTTGCGGGCGAAGCCTTCTTTGAAGGCGTTCATGTTCTCCTCAAAGTGGAGCAGG
This sequence comes from Christensenellales bacterium, assembly GCA_050952935.1. Taxonomy (GTDB): domain Bacteria; phylum Bacillota; class Clostridia; order Christensenellales; family Aristaeellaceae; genus UBA6115. The sequence goes on from JBMNLS010000001.1 coordinate 306,762, forward strand.
TCGATCTGCTGGTTTTTCACCACCTGCAGCTCCCGCTGATACTGAAGGGAGTTGAGCGCGGCGTTTCTCAGCAGGGTGATGATGGGGATAAACATCTGCGGGCGCACCACATACATTTTTTCATACCGGTAGGACACATCCACAATGCCGCTGTTATAAAGCTCGCTGTCAATTTCCAGCAGGGACACCAGCACCGCGTATTCACAGCCCTTATCCCGGCGGTTTTTGTCCAGCTGTTTAAAAAAATCCTCGTTCTTGCGCTTGGAGACGGTTTCATCCGCCTCGTTTTTCATCTCAAACATGATGGAGATAAACTCAATCCCATCAATGGATTCCCGGTAGATAAAGTCGCCTTTGGTGCCCGTTTTAAGGTCGTTATCCTTTTCAAAATAGGCGGAGGGGAAGGCGGTCATCCGGATGGCGTTAAACTCGTTCAGGCAGTGCTGCTCCAGGCTTTCCCCGATCATCTTGGTGGACTGGCGGGCCTTGAAATCCTTGTAATACTCAATCTGCTCGTCCTTAAGCTTCAGCTGCCCCTCATACTGATCCTGAAGGGATTTTTCCCGCAGCTTGTTTTCGGTGTCCTTGGTGGTGAGCTGCCCTTTCAGCTGGGTGATTTCCGTCAGCTTTTGGGACAGCTCTTTATCCTTGGCTTGGATGATCTCTGACACCGCCAGCTTTTTCTCCGTCTCGCTGCCGGCGATTTGAGCTTTCAGCTGTTCAATGACGCGCTGCTGATCCGTTATCTCCGCGTTTTTGGCAGCCAGGGCTTCGCCATGGGCCTTCTCCTGTTCCATGCGGGCCAGGCGCAGGTCGCTTTCACTTTTTTCCGCCAGCGTCTTCTCCCGGCGCTCCAGCTCCTTTTCAAATTCCTTATCCCTGATCTGCTGCGCGATCTGCGCGTAGCCGGATTCATCCACCTGAAACACCTTGCCGCAATGGGGGCATTTGATCTCCTGCATGTTACACCGCCTTTTTATTCACTGATGTCAGCATACCACATCGGCTCTTTTGCTACAAACAAAGCGCCCACAGGCGAAAACCTGCGGGCAGTGAGAGGGAGAGGACACTTGATCGGATTATGCCTCGCGGACGCCCATCTCCTTGTCCAGCATGAATGTGGCGTTGCCGCACAGCTCAAACTTGTCGATATTTCCCTGGGCGTTGGTTTCTTCCTCGCCCTGCTCCTCAACGAACCAGCGGAGGAACTCAACGCTGAGGTAATCTTTCAGCTCAAGGGCTTTTTCGTAGATGTCATAGATGGAACGGGTGATGAACTGCTCATGCTTCAGGCCTTCCACCAGGGGGTCTTTGGGGCTTTTGAAGTTGACATCGGGGCCGTCGATCTTCTTGAAAGATACACGGTGGCCGGCATCGATGAGGAACTTGCGGATTTTCATCGCGTGCTCATGTTCTTCAGCCGCCTGCACCATATACCAGTGGGCGAAGCCGGGGAGGTTGTTGTCCTCATAGTAGTTGGCGAATTCCATATACAGGTAACCAGAATGCAGCTCCAGGTTGATCTGCTCGTTGAGCATCTTGGCGATTTCTTTGTTAATCATGGTGGTTTCCTTCCTTCCAGTTTGGTTGCACCGCTATTATACCCGTTCACGGGAGGCGGTAGACAGAATATACCCCTTGCATGGCGATGCAAACAAACATCCTTGCCCCTTTGAACATGACTGGGTACAATACAAGAGAAACAAGCCAACCTCAAAAGGAGCCTGACTGTGATGAAACGCCCCTTGATTCTGCTGATTGCCCTTCTGATGCTGACATTTCCAGCACTGGGGGATGAGGAGGAGGTGACCCTGTTTTCAGGTGCGCCCACGTTCGCGCCGACACCCGCCCCTCAACTGAGCGCAAGCCCCGCTCCAAGCCCGACAGAGGCTGCGGACACCGCCGCCCGGGAGGAGTTTATTGACCGCATCCTCGCCCTGGCCCAGGAGCTGTCCGACAAGGCGGGCGGCCGGCCTCAGCGCGCCCACTATTCGGGCGATATTTATGTGTGCAAAAACTTCACTGTCCATGTGTTCAGGCAAAACAGCGGGGACTATCGCATCGCCGCCTTCCCGGACAAGGAGTTGGTGATTCCCAACAACCTGAACAAGGACGCCTCCAAGCCCTTCAGCTACGGTATCGCCTGGGAGGACATCGCGCCTGAGGACGGAAATCCCTTTTACGCCGCCCACAGCTTTTATTATGACAGCGACCAGTCCAAAGAGGACAACCGACAGCGCGCCCTGACCTTTATGCGGGAGGTGAAGCGGGGGGATTTCTTCCAGATGAGCGCCAAGTATCAGTATGGCGTAGGCGCTCACAGCCTGATTTTCACCCGGGATTATGACCCGGACAGCGACTCTGTCACCTGGACGGATTCCAACATGAACGGCGTCAAGCGGGATGGTTTGCGCTATGGCTATGTGCAGTTTGACGCCGTGAAAAAAATCGACTGGTTTGTGGACGCCTTCTGCCAGCGGGGCCGCGGGGCGACCTTGTATCGGTTAAGGGATGATATTGTGAAACGGTGAGGTGGGAGATGGGGGGGATGTTGGAAACTTTCTTGAAAGAAAGTTTCCAAACCTTCAAAGAACTTTAACCTGAGATCAAGGCGACAGCGCTTTTAGGCAGGCTGATGCCACCGCTTCGGCAAATCCGGGGAGGCATTCAGGGGCGATGTGCATATAGTCATAGGAAATGGGATGGACATAGGCGTTGCTGTCCAGGAAGTGGCAGCCCATTTCATCAGCCAGCGCTTGGTAGCGCCCGGGGAGTTCCCGGGATTTTTCAACGCTGCCAGGACCCATGCTGTCCCTGACATCGGGGATATGATAAAGCTTTTCATCCATCACCATGGGGGCCATCAGGAGGATGCGGGGCTGATCCCGCCAGACATCCATGCTTTTGGCTTTCATGATCAGGCGCTGCATCCCCAGGGTGATCACATAGGCGGAGGCGGCATAGCGCTCCTTGCAGTCGTTGGTGCCCAGCATCAGGACAAGCAGGTCAATAGGCTGATGAGCCAGCAGCGCCGGGGCCAGGGCGGTGAGGCCGTTTAAACCTTCGGCAAGGGGATCGTCAAACACCGTGGTGCGGCCGTTGACGCCTTCCTCCATCACCAGATACTGCTCGCCCAGCCGCCGCTGCATTCTTTGCACCCAGCGAATGTCATCATCAAAGCGGGTGGCGTTTTCACCGTTATAGCCCCAGGTGTTGGAGTCGCCAAAGCATACGATGTGTTTTTTAATCATGTTAGTTTTCTCCTTCCAGCATTACATGGAGCACTTTCAGGTCAGTTTCCCGCATTCCCTCCCGGGCCACCCGGGAGACGGCGGAAATGGTATCCTCCACATCATGTTTCATCAAGCCTTCGCCCGGCAAAAAGGCCCGCTCCTCTTTGGCCATGTCATAGGCCAGCAGGGCGCTGTCAAGGGCAGCGGCGATCTTGGCGGCGCAGGAGGACTTGGCCCCGTCACACAGCATGCCGCTGACGATCATCAGGGCGTTGGTGATGGTGCGGGCAATGACCTCATCCCCAACATCTTCCAGAAAGGCGATGCCGCAGGCGGAGCCGATGGCGGCGCTCACCGCTCCGCAGTAGGCGCTCATGCGGCCGATGCCGGTTTTTTGATGGATGGCAATCAGGTTGCTAAGAGCGAGAGCGCGCAGCATCTTCTCCTCACCGGCATTTAACTGCTGGGCACGGGTGATGACCGGGATAGAAACGGTGAGCCCCTGGTTGCCGGAGCCGGAATTGATCACTACCGGCATGGGGCAGCCGTTCATCCGCGCGTCAGACCCGGCGGCGGCCCGGGCCACCAGCTGGGCGCGCTCGCTTTCGCCCCGGGTTTCCAGAATGGTTTTGCCCACCTGAGCGCCCCAGGGATGATTCAGCCCTTCCCTGGCGATGGCGGGGTTGTGAGTGACCTGGCCCGACAAAACAGAGCGCAGCACCTCAATAGACGCCTGCCGGGCATAGGCCAGGATACCGGTCAGGCATAAAGCGTCAGACCTGACTTGATTGGTTTCCTTTTGGGGCGGCTCTGCGGAATAAATGGTTTCCCCATTGCGCCTGATGGCACCGATGTGGGTGTGGGTATCAAGGATCTCCGCCTCTGCCTGATCGTTCCCCGCAGCGCAGGAAATGCGGATGTGCAGCGCGTGGCCTTCATTCAAAAGCCTGATGGGCACCTGCATGGTTTCCATCAGCCGCGCGATATCAGCCGCTTGTTTATCCGTTACGCCGGCCAGAACTTCCAGCGCCCGCTCCGCATCCCCATAAAAAGCCCCCGCCAGGGCGGCGGCTTTGATGCCTTTCAGCCCGCCGGTGTTGGGGACGGTAACGGTTTTGCTGTTTTTGATGACATTGCCGGAGCACCAGACGCTGATGGTCTCCGGTTTTTTGCCAAGTGCCCTTGTCGCCAGCGCTGCGCAGTAGGCGATGGCGATGGGCTCGGTACAGCCCATGGCGGCGATCAGCTCACCCTTTAAAACCTGGGTGTAGGCAAGTTCCTGCTCGTGATGAAGGGGGGTGCATGTCATGACGAAACGGCTCCTTCTGCTTTTTTGGTGTAGCAATGATGAGTATTATGTTTGCTGCTCCTATTATTAGCCGGAAAGGCAGTTTCGTCAATGTTTCCAAGGAAACAATTTCCCATCCGACACACTCATTTTTTCAGCATATCCGCCGCACGATAAAGGGGAGCTGTGTCCGGGGCTGCTCCCCGGGCAAAGGCAGGCCTGCCGCCGCCCTTGATGCCGGTTTTCCGCATGAGGGCGGAAAGATCTGGCCCCGGCCCCTCCTGCCGGCTGAATGAGAACAGCACCTTATCCCCCTGAGGGGCGCAGAGGAGAGCAATGAGCCGCGGCTCCTCTGAAAGGGCGCTGGCCAAAGCCTCCAAAGCAGGGGCCTCCGCTTGGGTGAGTTCAGCTGTGATCAGCCTGTTGCCATCCGGCAGCGCTTCAGCCCCCTGGATAAGAGTCGGCAGCCTGGACAGGGCCATCTCCCGGCGCAGGGCGTTTAATTCGGCGTTTAGCTCATTTTGTTTTTCCAGGGTGTTAGCAAGCGCCTGGGGCACCTCGTTCAGGGGCGCATTCAGAAGGCTTGAGGCCCTGTCAAGGGCTTCATAGGTAGCCTGATAATGCCGGACAGCCCTGAGGCCGCAGAGAAAAAACAGACGCATTTTACCCCGGGCGCTTTGATCCCGGAGGATTTTGATCATCCCCGCCTGGGAGGTTCTGGACAGGTGGGTGCCGCCGCAGGCGACCCCCTCATAACCTCCCATGAGCACCACCCGGGTTTGCGCGTGTTCCCCGGGGATCTTGCGCAGCGGCAGGCTTTCAAGCTCCCGGGGTTCGGGGAAGCGGCAAATGATCTCATCATCCCGGGCGATGATTTGATTGGCTAGGGTTTCAATGTCGCTCAAAAGCGGCTTTGACAGCCGAGTCTGTCCTTCCGGCAGGCTCACATCAATGCTGGATTCCGTCTGGCCGATGTGAAGCCCGTGGACATAGCCCCCCGCCAGCTTCCACACGCAGTAGGCCAGGATGTGCTCCCCGGTGTGCTGCTGCATGTGGTCATGGCGGCGTGCCCAGTCGATTTCGCCCTGCACCCGGTCGCCCGCTGTCAGGGATTTGGCACCTTCTGGCTGTTCCACCCGGTGCCATACCCGGTCTGCCGCATCACTTTGGGTGTCGCTGACGGGATAGGCAAGGCCATCATAAAAAAGCCGGCCTGTGTCCCCTGGCTGGCCGCCGCCTTCCGGATAAAACACGGACTGGGACAGCAGCAGCCACTTGCCGCCTGCTTCTTCCTTTTCCGCTTCCACCGCAGCCTCAAAGGTTTTTTGCCAGGAATCTTTGAAATACAGCCTGTCCTTCATGCCACGCTCCTCCTTTTCGGCTATTATAGCATATTGCCATGGGGATAATACGCTTTCCAAATGCCTTGATGTTTCAAAGGATTCATGTATAATAAACACAAGAAGGAGGGTTGCCTATGACGGAAGGCTTCGGAACAACCAAAATACTCCCCCTGGGGAGCGACAGCAGCACCGCTGCAGGCATTCTGCGGCATGTTTTTCAGGCCTTGACACAAAAGGGCTATGATCCGGTGGCCCAGCTGGTGGGCTATCTGCTCACAGGCGATCCCACCTACATCACCAGCCACGGCAACGCCCGTAACCTGATTACCCGCCTTGAGCGGGATGAGGTGCTGGAGGAGTTGGTGCGCCAGTATTTCAACGGCACCTTGTCAACAGAGGGTTGATATATCTGGGGCTGGACTATGGCGGAAGCCGCGTTGGCGTGGCTGTGGGCGATGATCAGATGCGTTTTGCCAGTCCCCACGGTTTTTTTATCCATAAAGGGTGGGGCCCGGACACCCGTCAGGTACGGGCCCTGATGACAGAAACCGGGGCCGAAACGGTGGTGCTGGGGATGCCCCTGAACATGGATGGAAGCCTTGGCGGCCAAGCCGGGGAAACCCGGGGATTTGGGCAAAGGCTTGAGGCGGCCGGCATCCGGGTCATCTATCAGGATGAGCGGTTTACCAGCCTGGAGGCGGAGGCCTTCCTGCGGGAGGCAGGCTATGACAGCCGGCAAATCAAGGAAAAGGTGGATCAGGCGGCGGCCTGTATGATCCTGCAGCGCTATCTTGACAGCCTCGGGTATAATAAATAGGCGGCGTGATCCCATGAAGCGGGAACGTGCCTAAATTGACAGGAGGGCAAACACATGGCGGAAGACAAAAACCGGCATCCAGAAGAGGAAATTATGGAGGAAGATCTGTTCCTGGAGGATGATGAGGATACCAACCTGGTGGAGCTGACGGATGAGGACGGCAACGTTGCCCAGTTCGAATACCTGGACACCATTGAGCATAAGGGCGAAAGTTATGTGGTGTTCCTGGCGCTGGCCGAGGAAGACGAAGAGGAAGAGAATGAGGATGAAGGTGAGGTGGTCATCCTGAAAATCGCCCAGGACGATGAGGGCGAGGATATCTATGTCTCCTGCGAGGATGACGGGATTGTTGAAGAAGTGTTTGAAATCTTTCTCCAGAACCTGGAGGAAGACGAGGACTGATTTTGTTAGCCAATGAAAGTGGCCGCCGCGATTGCGACGGCTATTTTTGTGGCTTTACATCAGTATTATATCAGTATTATTAGTCCTGGCTTCCGTGAATTGTGAGCCTGTCCTCCACCGGCAGGAATTCTTTTTCTCCGGCGGGGGCTGCGATGCCGCCAAAGACCAGCTGCGCCCGAAGGCGGTAGGATGGGGGGATGTTCCAGCCTTTTTGTACCGCCTCATCAATAAGGGGGTTATAATGCTGCAGGTTGGCCCCGGCGCCTGCCGCCGCTAACAGCTGCCACAGGCGGTATTGGCTGATGGCGCTGCTCTGCTCGCTCCAGTCGGCAAAGCTTTCCTTATACAGCGGAAATTTCTCCTGAAGGGCCTTAACGGTATCCATTTCCTCAAAAAACAGGGCAGTGCCGGCGGCGGCCTTGAAACCGTCGATTTTCCGGCTGGTGGTTTTCCATTGTTTTTCTCCGGTGAGGGGTTTCAGGCTGTCCCGGACGATTTCCCACAGAGCCTCATGCTCCTGTCCAAACAGCAGCGCTATCCGGGCTGACTGGGAGTTGAAGGCGCTGGGGGTGTGTTTAAGCACATGGCCCGTTAGATCCCTCACCTCCTGCTGTGTCAGCGGCAGGTTTTTATTCAGCTGATAGACGCTGCGGCGCATCTCGGCGCTTTTAAGCAGAGGTAAAATCAGATCGGTTTGCTGTTGGGTCATGAGTATCTCCTTTCAAATAAAAGCACGGCTAAACCGCGCAATAGGTATATACCCAAATTCCCGCCATTTTAAGCAGGGGCGGCAGTTAGCCGACCCCTGTGAGAAGTGTCATTTTATTATTTTTCGTATGTACGCGTTATTATTTTTGCCATGAACCGACTGTCAATGTGCGCTGGGAAAGGTCAGTCAGTCCATCACCAGCGTGGCAAAATAATCCTCCGGCGTTTCCGCCCGGCGAATCAGCCGGAAGGCACCGTCTGCCTGGTGCAGCACCTCCGCTGAGCGCAGGCGGCCATTGTACTGGTAACCCATGGCCCAGCCGTGGGCCCCGGCATCGTGGATAACCACAAGATCGCCTATTTCAATGGGCGGAAGATGCCGGTCAATGGCGAATTTGTCGTTGTTTTCACATAGAGCCCCGGTGATGTCGTAGGTGTGGGTGGGTGGCAAATGCCCCTTTCCCACCACGCTGATATGATGATAGGCGCCGTACATGGCTGGGCGCATGAGGTTGGCGGCGCAGGCATCCAGGCCGATAAAGGTTTTGTGCCCATTCTTGCGGTGCGTCGCCCGGGCCACCAGGAAGCCGTGCGGCCCGGTCATGAAGCGGCCCATCTCCGTTTTGATGGCTACCTGTCTATTCTTGCCAAAGCAGCGCTGATAAACGGCTTTCACCTGCTCTCCCACAGATAGGATATCCACCGCTGCCTCCTCCGGGCGATAGGGGATGCCGATACCGCCTGAAAGGTTGATAAAGGCCAGGGGCAGACCGGTTTTCCCCTGCATGTCCAGGCCCAGGTTGAAGAGATAGTCCGCCTGGGCGGGGTAGTAGCCGGGGTTGATGGAGTTGCTGGCCAGCATGGCGTGCAGCCCAAAATGGCGAACCCCCAGGGTTTTCAGCTTTTTAAGCCCGGCCTCAATGTCACCGGGCATCCAACCGAACTTGCTTTCCTGGGGGCTACCCATAAACACATTGCCTTTGCCGCCGTGAAGCGTCGGCCCCGGGTTGATCCTCAGCGAGATCACCACAGGGATTCCGCCGTTTTGGACCAGGGTATCGATGTCGCTGGGGTCGTCTAGGTTGATGGTGGCGCCCATCTCCCGTGCCAGGACAAATTCATGGGGCGGCATGGCGTTGGCGGAAAACATGATGTCTTTCCCCTCAGCCCCTATGCGCTTTGCCAGCAGCAGCTCCGTCTCGGAGGAGCAGTCAAGCCCGCAGCCCTCCTCCATCAGGATGCGCAAAATGGCGGGATTGGGCAGCGCCTTTACCGCGAAGTATTCTTTGAACGCTGGTGCCCAGGCGAAGGCCTGGTTCACCGTGCGGGCGGTCTGGCGGATACCCGCCTCGTCATACAGGTAAAAGGGGGTGGGGAAATGTTTGGCGGCGGCCTCAAACACCGCGTCGGGAACAGCAAAATTAGGCAAGGTTATTCCTCCGTCGTTCAAATGCCTGCTTAGTATAGCCGCAAAAAAAGCCCGGGCAAAGGGCCTGGGCCTTAAAAAACCGAAAAGATACTTTTTCTTTCAAACGCCGGAAGGCTCAAAGATGCCGTGGTCTGGCTTATCCCAGCGCCACATCCAAAATCATCATCACCGTAAACCCCAACGCCACGCCGATCACCCCGATGTTGGAGTGTCCCCCCTCCTGCAGGTCGGGGATCAGCTCCTCCACCACCACATAAATCATCGCGCCGGCGGCAAAGGCCAGCAGATAGGGCAGCACCGGCACCATGATACTGGTGAGGAAAATGGTGATGATGGCGGCGATGGGCTCCACAATGCCTGAGGCAGTGCCGTAAAGCAGCGCCTTGCCTTTGGACATGCCGGAGGCCTTCAGCGGCAGGGAGATGATGGCCCCTTCCGGCACATTCTGCAGCGCGATGCCAATGGAGAGGGCCAGGGCGCCCGCCCAGGTGATGCCAGGCTCCCCAATGGCCAGCCCCGCGAAGACCACGCCCACGGCCATCCCCTCGGGGATGTTGTGCAGCGTCACCGCCAACATCAGCATGGTGTTTTTGCGCGCCTGGATGGGCAGGCCCTCCGGCGTATCCGAGCCATGGTGCTGGTGGGGGATGATGCTGTCCAGCAGCAGCAGAAAACCCATGCCCAGCAGGAAACCCACCGCCGGGGGCAGCCAGGGCGCCAGGCCCAGCTCCTCCGACTTTTCAATCGCCGGCAGCAGCAGCGACCAGACCGAGGCAGCCATCATCACGCCGGAGGCAAAGCCCAGCATCATCTTGCGAAACCAGTCTTTCATCTCGCCTTTGAGAAAAATCACCATGGCAGCGCCCAGGAAGGTGCCTGCAAAGGGGATTAGGATGCCAATAATAATTTCTTTGCTGATCATGTTGTCCTCGTTTCTTGGATGCCCGTAGCCACCGATAAGGGCAGTGCCTGCCAGGCGGGGAAGCGGGCCAGGGTTTCCGACATCCGGGCAGGAAATCCCGGACCATGGTAAAAACACATCAGGCTGGGCCCGGCTCCGCTGATCACGCAGGCGTCAGCCCCCTGTGCCCGGGCCGCCGCCGCCAGCGCCTCGCCCCCATTGATCAGGGGGAAACGGTAGGGCTGGTGCAGCCTGTCTTCACAGGCGGTCTCCAGCAGGTGGAAAGCGCCGGTTTCCAGGGCTTTAATGATAAGTGCCGTCCGGGAAAGGTTGAACACCGCATCCTCCCGGGGTACCGTATCCGGCAGCGCCTGCCTGGCCCGGGCGGTTTCCAGAGGGAAATCCGGCACCAGCGCCAACAGCCTAAGGTCCGGATGGGGCTCAACCGGCAGGCTTATCACACGCTCTCCTTCTGTCACGCTCACCCGGATGCCCCCATACACCGCGGCGGCGGCGTTGTCCGGGTGGCCTTCCAGGGCGGTACACAGGCGCAGCAGCTCCTCTCGGCTTAACGGCGTCTTTAATAGCTTACCCGCTGCCATCACCCCCGCCGCGGTACAGGCGGCACTGCTGCCCAAGCCACGCGCCGGGGGAATGTCAGAGCGCACGGCGATCTCAAGCCCCGGAACGCGTTTTCCAAAAGCCCTGGCCGCGTGGGTAAAGGCGCGGTATATCAGGTTGTCAGGGCCGGCGAAAGCCGCCGGGCAGCCGGTGATGATCAGCCCTTCTTCCCGGGGTGCGAAGGTGATGTCCGCATAAAGGCTGACCGCCATCCCCAGGCAGTCAAAGCCGGGGCCCAGGTTGGCGGAGGAAGCGGGCACACGGATGGTCAGCATCGGTTGGCCTCCTGAAGCGCTGTTTGGGGGATAGCAGCAGGATCAATGACGGGCTCCCCGGCGCTTTGGGTCCCCTTCAGCCAGGCCAGCGCGGGTGGGATGGGGATCTCGGTTTTGTCAGATAGTGCCGCCATGCCGCAAAGCCCGTCTTCCGCCTTGGCTTCACCCAGGGCTTTCAGCACCGTGCGGGGGAACTTGAAGGGCGAAGCGGTGGCCAGCACCAGGGTCTTTCCGGGTAGCTGATGCCGCAGCTGCTGATAGCCATGCCAGGCCACGGCGGCATGGGGATCCAGCACATAGCGCTGCTCCTCCCACACCTGACGGATGGCGGCCAGGGTGTCCGTCTCCGTGGCGCTGACAGCCAGGAAGTCATTTTTGATTTCCGCCAGCACATCCTCCGGCAGCTGATAGTGTCCCTGGACGTTCAGCTGTGTCATCAACCCGGACACCAGGGCACTGGCCCCGTCTGAGGCCAGGTAAATCAATCGCTCCACATTGCTGGATACCAGAATGTCCATAGAAGGGGAGACGCTTAGGTGCAGGCGGCGCCTTCTGTCATAGCGGCCGCTTTCAAGAAAATCAGTCAGCACCCGGTTTTGGTTGGACGCGCACACCAATTTTCCCAGCGGCAGGCCCATGCGCTTGGCCAGATAACCCGCCAGAATATCGCCAAAGTTGCCGCTGGGCACCACCGCGTGCAGTGGTTCCCCGGCCCGGATGGCCCCCTCATGTACTAGGCTCTGATAGGCGCTGAAGTAATACGCCACCTGGGGTACCAGACGGCCGATATTGATGGAATTGGCGCTGGACAGCAGCAGGCCTGCCGGGAAGCCCAGCTCCCCCTCCTTGGCGAAAACCGCCTTCACCCCCGCCTGGGCGGCGTCAAAATCCCCCTGGATGGCATAGGCCGCCAGGTTGCCCCCCGAAAGCCCCAGCATCTGGGCCCGCTGCACAGGGCTGACGCCCCCTTCCGGGTAAAACACCGTTACCCGGGTACCGGGCAGGTCTTGAAAGCCCGCCATGGCGGCGCTGCCCGTGTCCCCGCTGGTGGCGGTCAGCACCAGGATGGGCCGCCCGGGCATTAGCTGATCCCGGGCGGAAACCATCAGCCGCGGCAACACCGACAGGGCCAGGTCCTTAAACGCCGCGGTGGGGCCATGGAACAGCTCCAGCACATAGGCTTCATCTCCCAAAGGAACAAGGGGCGCTACCTGAGGGCTGTCAAAACGCCCGGTATAGGCAGCCTGGGAGATTACCCTCAGCGTATCCGGGGCAAAGCCCGGCAGCAGCGCCTCAAAAATCGCGGTGGCAAGCGCTGGGTAATCCTGGGGCAGGGTCTGCCAGTCAAGGCAGGGCAAAGTATCCGGCAGGTAAAGCCCGCCATCAGGCGCGATGCCGGACAGTACCGCCTCCGGCGCTGATACCGGATTTGCTTTTCCCCGGCTGCTGATAAAACGCATAGGCCCCTCCGTCAATTGATTGGCCCTATTGTAAACAGCGTTTGCCGGAGCGTCAACCTGGCGTACCGCACATGGCCATGCTAAACTATGAGAAGCATATAAGAGGAGGGAAGGACATGTCTTTCACCAACAAAGCCGTTGTTGTCACCGGGGTGTCCCGGGGGATTGGCGCTGCCATTGCCCAGGCTTTCAAGGCCCAGGGCGCCCGAGTGGCGGGGATAGACCTTAACCCGGCGGGGGATGATCTGGATTTTTTTATGCGGGGGGATGTTGCCTGCCGGAAAACGCTGGAGGCTTTTGCCACCGGCTGCCTGAAGGCCTTGGGCCGGGTGGATTACCTGATCAACAACGCCATGCTCACCCGCGGGGGCCTGGACACCTGCGGATATGATGACTTTGTTGACGCACTTAAGGTGGGCCTTGCCGCCCCCTATTACCTGACGCGCCTGTTTGCGCCCCGTTTTACCCCGGGGGCCTGTGTGGTGAACCTTTCCTCCACCCGGGCCTTCCAGAGCCAGGCCAACACCGAAAGCTACACCGCCGCCAAGGGCGGCATCACCGCCCTCACCCACGCCCTGGCGGTGAGCCTTTCGGGCAAGGCCCGGGTAAACGCCATCGCTCCCGGCTGGATAGACACCACCGGCAGCCATTTTTCAGGCAGTGACGCTTATCAGCATCCGGCAGGACGAGTGGGCAAGCCTGAGGACATCGCCCAGGCCGTGCTTTTCCTGTGCGGGGAGGGCGCTTCCTTTATCACCGGGCAAACGCTGGTGGTGGACGGCGGCATGTCCAAGCTGATGGTATACCACGGGGACGCGGGGTGGAGGCTGGAATAAGGGAGGAGGGAGGTGTTAAGCTCTTTCCTTAATTGACACTTTTGAATGTCTGTGCTATATTATTTCCGCCTGAATCAGGCGAAATCGTGCCATTATCTAAAGGAGATCAATCGATGCAATTCAGGAAAAAGAATAAAAACACCATTTTTGTTCGTGTGCTGAGCGTGTTTTTAGCCTTGCTGATTGTGGGCGGCTCTCTGGCTGCGCTCATTCAGATGCTCTAAGCCCGGCGCCATGGACTAATGAATCATATAAGGAGGATACACCATGAACCTGAAGGGAACACAGACCGAGAAAAACCTTTGGACCGCTTTTGCTGGCGAGAGCCAGGCCCGCAACAAATATGACTTTTACGCCTCTGCCGCCAGGAAAGAAGGCTACCAGCAGATTGCCGCCATCTTTGAGGAGACGGCACTGAACGAAAAGGAGCATGCCAAGCTGTGGCTGAAAGCCCTGAAAGGCTTTAAAGATGGCAAGACCGCCGGCGACACCCGCCAGAACCTCACCGATGCCGCCGCCGGCGAGCATTATGAGTGGACGAAGATGTACAAGGAGTTTGCCGAGACTGCCAAAGCCGAGGGCTTTGACGAGCTGGCCCTGATGATGGAAAACGTGGCCAAGGTGGAGCGGGAGCATGAAAACCGCTATAATGCCCTGGGCAAGCGTCTGGATGACAACACCATGTGGACCGAGGAAGACGGCGCCCTCTGGCATTGCCGCAACTGCGGATTCATCTATGAAGGCAAAACCGCCCCCAAGCTCTGCCCCGCCTGTAAGCATCCCCAGAGCTATTTCGAGCGCGCTGCCACCAACTATTGATTGATTTTTTGTTATCCAAACGGCTGCTGAGGCGGCCGTTTTTTATATCGCTTTTGATTGAATAGGGGCTGCCGTATGCAACGCGGCAGCCCCTGTGAGTATTTGATTGAATTCAGCTTATGTCTTTAGTTTGCTCTTTTTGCTGGAGGCGCGCCAGGTGTGCATGACCAAGGCCACGGCGATGACGCCATAGCACAGGAACACACGGAAGTATTCGCCCACTACAGGGTTTCCAAACATCACGGTGCCGGCGTCCTGGGCCACCACAAACAGGGTATGGAACAGCAGACAGCCGATGATGGCCTGGCCATTGGTGGCCCGGTTGATGGAGGCGCCACCCACCAGGATCGCAGCGCCTGCGTACAAACCCACCATCTCATGAGCGGAGTAGGTTTGAAGTGTCCCCAGGTTCTGGATGAACAGGATCTGGCCCCAGCCGGCAAAGATGGTGGAGATGATGATGGCGATCAGCCTGACCCGGTTTACATTGATGCCGGCTGCATTTGCCACGGTGCGGCTTTGTCCCACGGCTCTGAACTGCTGCCCCAGGCGGGTTTTCATGATGCCGGCGTTAAACAGGCACAGTAGCCCCACCAGGATGAAGGTGACCACCGGCACATGCACATTGGCGAAATGCGGCCTTACAAAAGGCAGCAGATAGGCGGCAACAGAAAGCACCGGCAGCGCCATCAGCGTGATGAAGCGCTTCCGGCTCATGCGTTTGGTGAAGTAGAGGAAAAGAGCGCCCAGCACGATCAGCCCGCTTACGACATAAAGCGCCGTGCTGAAGTGAACGCGCAGCACATTGTCAACCGCGCCCTGAAGCTGGTTGATGGTGAGGTCCAGGGTGTTTCTGACGCCGGTTGCGCCCACGATGGTTACCTTGGCATTCAGCGGAATGATCATGCCAAACACAAACAGGAACAGCAGCTGATAGGCGCCGTTGGCAAAATAGCCCAAAATCAGGGAGCCGATGGTTTCCTGGCCCTTCATTTTGTTGAGCAGGGAGCCGATTAGGAAGCCGAAGAAGCCGGCCAGGGGCGCAGTGATGAGGGCGGAGATCAGGATACCTGAAATACCCGTCATCGACCAGTTGATGGCCAGCAGCATCCCCACCTGGGCCGCCATGGCGCCGATGGTGATGGCGAAGTTGATGCCCATGCCGGAGATGATGGGGATGATCAGCGACAGCACGATGAAGAGGTTCCTCACCATGCGGCTCATGATCTGGAAAAGAATGTCGTTCATGGGCCGGCCGGAGATAACGATGAAGAGCACCGAAAGGATGAGGAAAACATAGGTCACCACATATTCCTTCAGGTGTTTGCCGATGTTGATGCCGGGGCGGTTTAAATCAGTCACGTCCCTTACCTCCCGCCTGTGTCAGGGCATACAGGATGATGCCGTTGGAAATCAGAATACGAATCACTTCACTCAGCCCGCTTACATCGATCATGGCGTTGGCCACCTGAATGCCCATGGCCAAAACGCCCTGGAAGAGGAAGGTGCCCAGAATCACATGGAAAACCTTGGCCTTGGTGATGCTGGCGCCACCGATCAGGATGGCGCTGGCCGCGATGAAGCCCATTTGCTGGGGGCCCATATACAGGGACATGAAGCCAAAGCTCTGGGAGTAGACGATGATGCCCACGCTGGCGATGACCGTTGACAGGGTGGTGCCCAGCAGGCGCATATGATCCACATTGATGCCGGAGGCTCTGGCGAAAACCGGGTTGCTGCCAGCGGCGATCATCGCCACCCCTTTACGGGAACGTTCAAACAGATACATCACCCCGCAGCTGGCCAGCAGGAACAGCAGAAGGCCTGTGGGCACCGACACCCCCAGCACGTTGAAACGCAGGAAGTTGTCCAGCAGGCCGCCGATGTTGCCGGCCATGTTGTGCATGACGCGAAGGCCGCTGCCCAAAGCCCAGGTGAGCTTGGGGTTCCTAAAGGGCAGCAGCATCCAGAAGATGCAAAAGAGCGAGACATAGCTGAAGCCCACATAGGTGGACACCGTCATCTCGCTGCCCTTGATGCGGTTGAGCAAAAGCCCATAGGCGTAGCCCACGGGGATGGCCAGCAGAATACCCACGCCTATGGCGAAGATCATGGCGCTCCAGCCGGTGAGGTTCATTTCCAGGGCGATAACCGTGGACAACAGCCCCGAGATGATGCCGATGGGCATGCCCATGTTCAGGCTGATGCCGCTTTGGATACCCGGCAGCATGGCCAGCACCAGAACGCCATACATACCCAGGCGCTGGAGGATGTTGGTGATCATGTCGGGGACATTGATGTCATAAAGCCCGGCCAGCACAATCAGCAAGAGGAAGAACAGCAGGATGATGAATCGCGGCGTTCCCAGGCGCTTTACCACGGGCTTGAAAAACAGGATGGAAAGGCCCAGCATCAGCATGCCAAAGGCGATGTAGAGCAGGTTTTCAGCCTCCCGCACCACGCGCATAAGAAGCGGCTCCTGCCCGGTGAGGACGCTGTCAGCACCTACATGAAGCGAACGGTCATAGACGGTTTCAAAGTTGTCCCCCTTGGCCCTCACAGCATCCGTTATCTGGCTGCGGGCATCGGCCAGGAGCTCTGGCGTCAGCTGGGGTTGCAGCAGGGAAATCTCATTTAGCAGCTGGTCCACCTGGGGGGAAACTGCTTCCTTCTGCGACGTCAGTGCGGCGGAAGGGACAAATCCCGTCAAGTCATTGATCAGCGGGCGTATGGAATCCTCGGTGATAGGGGCTTCCAGCGCCACATCCTCCCCGGCTTCCGGCGCGGCTTCTTCTTCCAATGCCGGCGTGGAAGCGACGGTTTCCTTGGCGGCGAGGAAGGCTTTCTCCTCCGCGTCAAGGGCCGCGTAGTAGTCCAACAGCTTGGCGTCCAGGGCCAGGATAGCTTCCTCAAACCCCGGGGAAGTTTGGCCAAAACCCAGGCTCAGCTGCCGGATGCTTTCCGCCCTGGCGAGGGCTTCTTGCTGGGCCACATAATCCCGCCGCTGGTTGCGGCTGTATTTTTCTGCCTGGGCATAGTCATAGGCCTTATTGCTGGCTTCCCTTACCTGCAGCTCCACCAGCGGCTGGTGGGCGGCTGCCATCACGGAATAGCTGCGCATCTTGTCCAGCGTGTGGAAGGTGCTTTCCTGGGTTCTGGCGTTTAAGCCCCAGATTCCCGCTACCAGCAGCGCCAGGGTAATCAGGAAGCAAACCCCTGCAACAATTTTCTGACTCAGTGCAGTTTTCATGCGCTTACCCCTTCCTTGGTGATGCCGCTCATGGCCAGACCAAAGTCCTCATTGCTGTCAGAGGGTTTGAGAATGGCGGACACACGCCCTTCGGTGATGATGGCGATGCGGTCACAGATGCTCTTGAGCTCCAGAAGCTCTGAAGACACCATGACGATGGTCAGCTTCAGCTCCCGGTTCAGCCTGAGAAGGGTGTCGATCACCAGCTTCTTGGCGCCGATATCGATTCCCCGGGTGGGTTCAGACACAAAGAGGAAGCGGGGATTGAGCGCGAGCGCTCTGGCAATGCACACCTTTTGTTGATTGCCGCCCGATAGGGTGCCCACCGGCTGCAGGCTGGAGGTAGCGCGCACGTCCAGTTCCTCCATCATCTCCCTGGCCTTCTGGCGGATCTGCCCTGTTTTTTTAAGCCGGAAGGGCGCAGGGCCGATATATTCTCCATTGACCTGCATGGCGGAAAAGACGATATTATCCTCAACGCTCTGATCCAGCAGCAGCCCCACACCGCGTCTGTCCTCAGACACCATGGCCAGGCCCCGTTTGAGACTGGTTTTGGGGTCGTTGAGGGGCAGCGCTTCCCCAAACAAGGTTACCTTGCCCTCAGCGGGATAGATGCCCATAATGCCGTTGGGGATGCCGATCTTACCCTGGCCGGCCAGCCCGCCGATGCCCAGAATCTCCCCGTCATAGACGGACAAGTCCAGCCCCCGCACCGCTTCACCCGGCATGTCCACATACAGCCCCTCAATTTGCATGGCAAGGGGGCTGTCAGCCGGGAACACCCGGGCATTGTCGCTGACGGCTTCAGCGCCTTCCCGGCCCACCATGAGGGAAGCCAGCTCGCTTAGCGTGGTTTTTTGGGTTTCCCGGAAAGCGGCCAGCCTGCCGTCGCGCAGGACAGTGACGCTGTTGGATGCCTTCATCACCTCCGCCAGGCGGTGGGTGATGAAGATGATGCCGATGCCCTGATCGGCCAGCGCCTGCATGACGCCGATGAGGATATCGGCTTCAGACTCGGTGAGCACCGCCGTCGGCTCGTCAAACACCAGCAGCTTGATGCCGGATTTGTCGATTTCCCGCGCAATCTCTACAAACTGCATGTAGCCCACCGGCAAATTTCGGATTTTCTCGGCCTCTGAAATGGCGATGCCGATTTTATCCAGCGCCTTGCGGGCGTCATCAGCCATGTGTTCTGTATCAAGCGTTTCCAGGCTTTGCCCCAGCACGCGGCTTACCAGGTTGGGACGGGCGAGCTCCCGGTTCAGCTTGATGTTTTCTGTCACTGTGAAGCCGGGGATGAGCATAAACTCCTGATGCACCATGCCGATGCCATGCTCGATCGCCTGATGGGGGGATTTGATGTGCACCACCTCCCCGTCAATGAGCACCTCTCCCTGGTAACCGCCGGTTTCCATGATCACCGGCATACCGAAGAGGATGTTCATGAGGGTGGATTTGCCAGCCCCGTTTTCTCCCAGCAGGGCGTGAATCTCCCCCCGCTTCACCCTGAGGCTGACGTCATGAAGCACCTGATTATCCCCGTACAGCTTGCCTATTTGGTTCATTTCCAGCACATATTCGCTGATAGGAATCACCCCTGTCCGCCAGGCGGCTGCCCGGCTTTGTCAAAGAAATCGCCAGTTGGCTGGCGTATGCTATGGCGCGGTGCGCCACAATTATCCTGTATAAAGCAGAAAAACCGGTCCCGCGCTTGGCGCGGGACCGGGCAAAGGGTTTATTCGGCGAACTCGGCGAAATTCACACGGTCAAAGTAAAGCATGAAGTAGGTGGGATAGCTTTTGCCGTCCCCGTCTTCATAGTTGGAAATCTGCACATCATAGCCGGTGGCGTTGTCCATGGAGGCTTTCACATCCTCAAACACAGCCTTTTCGGCGTATTTGCCGTTGATCCAGTTGGTGGCGTACTCAAAAGCGCCGGTGATGATAGAATAGTTGACCGGGGCCGGCCAGGTGGAGAAGCGCTCCAGGGCGTCATGCTCCTTCAGGATGGCGGCGGCCTTTTTGATGTAGGCATTGATGTCACCCCAGTGGGCCTCTTCCACCGCAACGCCCAGGGATGCCGGGAAGCCATGGAAGGGGCTGGGGCAGCAGGGCAGAGGATAGAAAGCATTGGGCTCCTTGAGCACGGCTGCCTGCAGGGCTTCCTGCATACCACAGTTGGTGCAGAAGAAGGCGACCTTTTTGCCTTCAAATTCCTTCATGACCTTCGGAACGTCTTCCAGAATGAAGTTCTGTGCGCCTGACATGCCGGCATCGCCGGTGGGATCGGGGGCGTCACGGTCGACCAGTTCAATGCCCAGGCGGGTGGTCTCTTCCTTCAGGATGTTGTGACGGGCAACGATGGTCTCATAGCCCATGTGGCGGGCGAAGGAATAATGGATCAGCACATCAGCGCCCCAGTCCTTGGCGGTCTGGGCGATCTGGATGCCGCCGTTGATCTCGTCAACGCCCATCACAAAGTCCGCAGCGGCGGTGATGGTCTGGGGGTCTTCGGCGGGGACGCCGGCGATGAGCAGGATGTCGTCCCGGCCCAGGTCGTTCCTGATCTGGGTGTAGGCTGCGGCGGTGCCCTGAACGGCCTGGCACATGATGATGGCCTTGACCTCAGGATCGGCCGCGAAGGCCAGGATTTTGCCGATGGTGGTTTCCACCTCAGCGGCGAAGCGATCCGGATAGGTGTCGGTGACGACGATATCCGGATACTTGGCTTTGAGCATTTCCGCGGCGCGGTACTCTTCTTCACCCTGGCTGACAGTGCCGGTGAGAATCGCGATCTTGTACTTAGCTGCCGCAGCCTTTTCAGCTTCAAGCTTCTCAGCTTCAAGCCTTTCTGCCTCTAGCTTAGCCGTTTCAGCTTCAAGCCTAGCCGTTTCGGCATCAGCCTTCAACTGTTCGATCTCCGCTGTGAGGGTTTCCACTTGCTTGGTCAGTTCATCTGCCTTTTTTTGCACATCGGCTTTTTGCACAAAGCCAAACACTGCTACTACAATTGCGACAACTGCTACCAAAGCTAGGACGACAACCGAGTTTTTTTTGTTTTGCATCATCATTTCTCCTTTGTTATTATTGGTTTCCACATTTTCAATTTACCAAACAGTTTATATAAAGTCAAGAGGAGATTGCAGACGAGCCCTTCTATAAATTTATGCGTGATTGCGAATAATATGTGTTCGCATGGTGAGATTTCACACGCTACACATTATAAAAACTCAATCCATTCATATTTGGTTTTCTCTTGGTTGCATGTTGTTTCTTTGAGTGACTTTACGGCAACTTTACAGCCGGGCGCTTGACAGATAAGCGCTTTCCCCATAGACTGTAAGCGAACAACATGATTATGCAAAAGGAGCTGGACGGACATGTTGTGGGAATCAGTTTTTGGTGCGGTGGATCCTGTCGGCCTGGCAGCGCGGCTTAAAAAGCCCAAGGGCCCTGTGGACGTCATCCTTGATACGGACGCATACAATGAAATTGATGACCAGTATGCGCTGGCATATCTGGTGCGCTCAGAGCCAGACTGCTGGGTGCGGGCGGTCACAGCCGCTCCTTTTTACAGCGATCCGGACAGCGGGCGGGTTTACCGGTCCGCCAGCCCCGGGGATGGCATGGAGCGCAGCTATCAGGAGATTCTGAAAGTGCTGAAGCTGATGGACAGGGAGGATCTGATCCCTCATGTTTTCCGTGGCTCCGAGCGTTATTTGCCGGGCCCGCTGATGCCGGTGGAATCGGAAGCGGCACAAAAAATCATTGAGATTTCAAAGGAATATGGCCCTGAGAGGCAGCTGTATGTGGTGGCCATCGGGGCCATCACCAATGTAGCCTCCGCGCTGCTGCTTGATCCCACCCTCAGGGAGCGGATCGTGGTGGTGTGGCTGGGCGGGCATGCGCATCATTATGGGCCCTGGACAGATTTCAACATGGATCAGGATGCGGATGCCGCCCGGGTGGTTTTTGGCTGTGGGGTGCCGCTGGTGCAGCTGCCGTGTTTAGGGGTGGTGTCGGAATTTCGCTTCAGCCGTGTGGAACTGGAATATCTTTTCCGGGGGAAAAATGCCCTGTGCGACTACCTGATTGACAACACGTTCAGCTATGCAGAAAAGAAGTTTGGTTATGATTTCTGGACTAAGCCCCTTTGGGATGTGACGGCGGTGGCCTGGCTGCTTCCGGGGGCTTTTATGGAGGATCGCCTCATGCCAAGCCCCGTTCCCCACAAAGGACAGACCTGCTCCCCCAACCCGGACGGGCACCCCATGCGCTATGTATATTATATACATAAGGATCAGCTGGCCAGGGACATGGCCGACAAGCTGGGAAGTCCCGGTTATACCCGCGAAACGCGGTGATAATAAAATCACACAGGAGGCAAAACTTAGATGATGAAGAAGTTCTTATCCCTGATGATGGCCCTGTTGGTTGCGCTGACAATTGTTGGCTCTGCAGCCGCGGATGAGGTGGTGACCATCAAGCTCATGATGTCTCAGACGCAGGAACCGGGCGTGAGCGCCGCGGTAGCCGCATTTAACGAAGCCTATCAGGGCAAGTATGTTTGTGAGGTTGACTATCTGGCGTTTGACAATGTGTTTGAGACCCTGGAAATCCTCATGTCTTCCAAATCGGCCGAATATGATGTGTTCGCAGCTGACGGCCCCAACATCGCGGCCTATGCCACCCGGGGTTATCTGGCGCCGCTGACCGAGTATTTCTCCGCGGAAGAAATCGCCATGTTCACTCCCCCCATGCAGGAAGAATGCTTCTACAAGGACGAATTGTACGGCGCCGCCATGGGGGACTCCTCCCTGGTGATGTACTACAATACCGATTTGCTGGAGCAGGCAGGCATCACCTATGATTTTCAAGCCCTTACCGGCGAAAACCGTATCAGCTGGGAAGAGCTGGTGCTGATCGCCAAGGAAGTGCAGGCTAAAACTGACCCGGACGGCACCAACGGCATCGCCGGCATTGAGTTCCAGCAAGTGGGACGCACCTATCACATGAATGTGCTGGCGAACGATTTGGGCGGAAAAAACATTGGGGATGATGGTTTCCAGGTGGATGGAATCATCAACGGCGAGCCCTGGATCAAGGCGCTGACCTGGTATCAGCAGCAGGTGAATGACAAGGTTTTCACCAAGGGCATCCCGGCCAATGAGACCAGCAGCTACTTTATGGCGAACAAAATCCCCTTCTACCTGGGCACCACGGCAATGCCGGGCAACTTTGACCGCAACGGCATGACCAACTATGCTTATACCTATGTGCCCTATTTCCAGGGACATGAAGCGGACGTGACCACTTCCTGCGGCAGCTGGACGGTGGGGCTTAACCCCTACTCAGAAAAGGTGGAGGCGGCGGTAGCGTTCATCAAGTACCTTACCCTGTATGATGGCGCTGATGTGTACATCGGTGTTTCGGGCATGGTGCCTGCCCTTACCCGCCAGTTCACCGAAGAGCTGATGAACGAAAAACCCTACCTGCGCATCGCCCAGTATGAGGGCGCCAACACCGCGCTGGTGCGTGCCATCACGCCCGGTTTCAATGAGTATGCCACCTCTGTCAACGCCCTGTGGGAAAATGTGCGCAACGGGGCTGACCCTGCCGAGGCCGCGCAGAACTGTGTGGATGAGCTGAAGACTGCCTTCATGGAATACGAATAAACCCCAAAAAATCCCTCAAATGGGGAGGGGCTGATTTCAGCCCCTCCCCAATACACAATTTATTGACAATGAAAGCGTGGGAGAGCCATGGAAAGAACGCTTGTTGCACAAAGCCGGAGCCAGCGGCTGCTGAAGATAGCGCCTTATTTGCTTATTTTTCCAGCGTTGGCTTTCATCCTTGTGTTTAAAATTTATCCCATCCTGTCTGCGGTGATAACCTCCTTTATCCGCAAGGGGGAATTTACCTTCAGAACCTATGAAATTCTCTTTAGCGACAGGGTTTTTTGGAATTCTTTGTGGACGACGCTGAAGATGAACGCGGTGATGATTCCGCTGCAAATCGTGGTTTCATTGATTTTGGCGCTGCTCATCAACAACCAGGTCAAAGGCGTTGAGGTGTTCAGAAGCATTTATTATCTGCCGGTAACCATGGCGATTTCCGTTGCCTCGGTCACCTGGGGGCTGATGATGAATGTGAACAACGGGGTGTTTAACAGCCTATTGTCTGTTTTCGGCATTCCCCCGCAGGGTTTTTTCACCGATCCCAACCAGGCCCTGTGGTGCATTGTGCTGATGGCCACCTGGAAGGGCTGCGGCTACTGGATGATGTACCTGCTGGCGGGGCTCAAGGGGGTAGACACCGCGATTTACGAAGCGGCGAAAATTGACGGCGCAGGTTACTTCACGGTGCTGTTCAAAATCACCCTGCCGCTTATCCGCAATGCCATGCTTTTTGTGCTGGTGGCAAACACCAGCGCCAATATGCTGTTGTTCGCTCCCTCCAAGATGATCACTGAAGGTGGGCCGCAGAACAGCACCAATGTGCTGATGTATGAGGTGTATAAATCCGCCTTTAGAAACGGTAACATGTCAAGAGCGGGCGCCATTACGGCGATTCTGCTGGTGATCATCATCATCATGGTGGTGCTGCAGTTTAAGATGATGAACCGGAAGGGGGAAGACGCATGACCAGTGTTGGATTAAGCACGCAAAACAAACGGTTGATATCCCATACCGTCCTGTATATTGTGCTGGCTATTATTGCGGTGATCGCGCTGTTTCCCATGGTCTATGTGGCGCTGGCATCCTTCCGGACGGATCAGGAAATTTTCACATACGCTCTGCCCTTTTCCAAGAATACGATCATCCCGGTCAACTGGACGATGGAGAACTACAGGGAGATTTTTGACAAATTTCAGTTCGCCACCCCCATGAAAAACACGTTTATTGTGGTTGCGGTTCTCGTGCCTGTCAACATTCTGATCAGCTCCCTGGCCGGCTATGCCTTTGCCTTTTTCAACTTCCGGGGCAAGAAGGCGCTGTTCGCGATTTTTATTGTGTCCTTCATGGTGCCCATTGACTCAATCGCGCTGCCGCTATATTCCTTCATCGCCTCTCTCAAGCTGGTGGACACATACTGGGCGCTGATTTTACCAAGCGTTTCAAGCGGGCTTGCCATGTTCCTTTTCACCCAGTTCTTCAAGGGCGTTCCCGAGAGCTTTTTGGAAGCCGCCCGCATAGACGGTGCAAACCTGATTCAGGTTTTTCTCAAAATTGTCTTGCCTTTGTCCATTCCCGTGGTGATCACGGCGGGCCTGATGGTTTTTGTCAACGAGTGGAACAGCTATCTCTGGCCGCTGCTGGTGACGCGTTCGCCCAGCGTGCGCACCATCCAGGTGTCTCTGGCCTATTTCAAGGACGAACATGAGACTTTTTGGAGCTTCATTTACGCCGCTTCTACCATTTCCGCCCTGGTGCCTATCCTGTTCTTCCTGCCGCTGCAAAAGTACTTTGTGGAAGGCGTAACCAGCAGCGGCGTGAAGGGTTAAGGGCAGGGACATATCCGTCCCGCGGGGACAGAATCGTTTGACAGTCCATTGCAGGGCATGTATACTAAAGAAAAAGCTTTGTCTGCGGACAAAGAAAGGAGGCAGTTATGCCCTTAGTCAATTCAAGAGAAATGTTCAAGAAAGCCTATGAAGGCGGCTATGCCATTGGCGCCTTTAACGTGAACAACATGGAGATCATCCAGGGCATTGTGGAAGGGGCCCAGGCGGAGAACGCCCCCCTGATTCTTCAGGTATCAGCCGGCGCCCGCAAGTATGCCAACCACACCTATCTGATGAAGCTGATTGAGGCGGCAGTGGAAACCAGCGATCTTAACATCGTGGTGCATCTGGATCACGGCCCCGATTTTGAGACCTGCAAAAGCTGCATCGACGGCGGCTTTACCTCCGTCATGATCGATGGCTCCCATCTGCCCTTTGAGGAAAACATTGCCCTCACCCGCAAGGTGGTGGAATACGCCCATGACCGGAACGTCACCGTTGAGGGTGAATTGGGCCGGTTGGCCGGCGTTGAGGATGATATCAAGGTCTCGGCTGAGGATTCTTCCTACACCCGCCCCGAAGAGGTGGAGGAGTTTGTGGAGCGCACCGGCTGCGACTCCCTGGCGATTGCCATTGGCACCAGCCACGGCGCCTACAAGTTCAAGGGCGAACCCAAGCTGCGCTTTGACATCCTGGAGGAAGTGGGGCGCAGGCTCCCCGGTTTCCCCATTGTGCTGCACGGCGCTTCCAGCGTCATCCCCAAGTATGTGGAGATGATCAATCAATTTGGCGGCAAGATGGGCGATGCCCGGGGCGTGCCGGAGGAGATGCTGAGGAAGGCCGCTTCCATGGCCGTGTGCAAAATCAATATCGACTCTGACCTGCGCCTGGCCTTCACCGCCATGATCCGCAAGCATTTTGCCGAGCATCCCGATCATTTTGACCCCCGCCAGTACCTGACGGATGCCCGCGCGGCGCTGAAGGACATGGTGCGGCACAAGATTGTCAACGTGCTGGGCTGTAACGGCAAAGCCTGACCCAGATCAACCGGCCTGCGGCACCCCCGCAGGCCTTTCTATGCACATTTATTAATTGATGGAGGAAAGTAATGGATTTAAAAGGCAAAGTAGTGGTAGCCCAAGGCGGCGGCCCAACGGCAGTGATCAACCAATCCCTGGTGGGCGCGGTGCTGGAAAGCCGCAAGTTCCCCCAGATCACCAAGGTTTACGGCGCGCTTAACGGCGTGTCCGGCATCATTAATGAGAACTTCCTGGATCTGACCCAGGAAACCACCCACAACCTGGAGCGGGTGGCGGTCACGCCCTCATCCGCCCTGGGCAGCACCCGGGATAAGCCGGATGAGAAATACTGCGAGGAGATTTTTAAGGTCTTCCGCGCCCATGACGTGCGCTACTTCTTCTACATCGGCGGAAACGATTCCTCTGATACCGTGCGGATTGTTAACGAGCAGGCGGAGGCGAACAACTATGATTTCCGCGCCATCCATATCCCCAAAACCATCGACAACGACCTGATGGTCAACGACCACACCCCCGGTTTCCCCTCCGCGGCGAAGTTTGTGGCCCAGGCCTTTGCCGGCCTGAACCTGGATAACCGGGCGCTGCCGGGCGTGCATGTGGGCGTGGTCATGGGCCGCCACGCGGGATTTTTGACCGCGGCCAGCGCCATCGCGCGGAAATACCCGGATGACGGGCCCCATCTCATCTACCTGCCGGAGCGTCCCTTTGTGATGGAGCAGTTCCTTAAGGACGTGAAGGAGCAGTATGACAGGCACGGCCGCTGCCTGATCGCCGTGTCAGAAGGCATTCAGGATGCCAGCGGCACCCCCATCCTGGCCACCCTGCAGGCCACCGAGCGTGACGCTCACGGCAACATGCAGCTGTCAGGCACCGGCGCTTTGGGCGAGCAGCTGTCCACCCAGATCAAGGAAAAGCTGGGCATCAAGCGCGTGCGTTCCGACACCTTCGGCTACCTGCAGCGTTCCTTCCTGGGCTGCGTGAGCGAGGTTGACCAGCGGGAAGCCCGCGAAGTGGGGGAGAAGGCCGCTCAGTATGCCATCTGGCACAATGTGGACGGCTCCATCACCATCCACCGCACCGGGGACTATTCCGTTGACTACCGGCTGACGAAGCTGGAGGAAATCGCGGCCAAGACCAAGCTGATGTCTGACGATTTCATCAACCAGGCGGGCAACGGCGTGACCGATGCCTACATCCACTACCTCAGGCCCCTGCTGGGCAACCAGCTGACCGAGGCCTCCATGCTGCGTGCGCCTAAAGCGGCCAAGATTCTGAAGCCCTAAGCACGCGGGAGGGCATATGCAGGAGAAGATCGCGGTTTTAACCAGCGGCGGGGACAGCCCCGGCATGAACGCCGCGGTGATGGAGGTGGCGCGCTCAGCCGCCAAGGCCGGTATGCACCTGGTAGGCATCAAGCATGGCTTTAACGGCCTGGTTGGCAAATTTGCCAACGCCTCCGACAACTACACCATCCTGTCCCTGGACACGGTGCTTGACATCGCGGACTTGCCCGGCACCTATTTGCGCACCGCCCGGTGTGAGGAGTTTTACAAGCCCGAGTATCAGCAAAAGGCGGTGAAATTCCTGAAGGAGCTGGGCGTGGTGGGCCTGGTGGTGATCGGCGGGGACGGTTCCTTCCACGGCGCTCAGAAGCTAAGCCAGCTGGGCATGCCCTGCATCGGCATCCCCGGCACCATCGATAACGACCTGGAGTATTCCGAAATCTCGCTGGGCTTTGACACGGCGGTGAATGTGTGCATGGGGGCTGTCAGGGCCATCCGCGCCACCTCCCGCTCCCATGACAGGCCGGCGGTGGTGGAGGTGATGGGCCGAAACTGCGGGGACATCGCCATGCAAACGGCTATGTCCACCGGCTCTGAGGTGGTGATTGTGCCTGAGGTGACAGGCTGGGAAGTGGATCAGATCGCCGCCAGGCTGAATGATCTGCTGGCCCGGGGCAACACCCGCGCCACCATCGTGGTGGCCGAAGGCGCCTGGAAGGTGATGAAACCCTTTGACGTATACGCTTTCCTGAAGCCCTACAAGCAGGTGTTTGAGGGCGAGCCCATGACCGCCTCCCGCTTTGCCTCCATCCTCAAGCGTAAATGCGGAGCGGAGGTGCGCGCCAATGTCATCGGCTACACCCAGCGCGGCCATGAGCCCACAGCGCAGGACGCCTCCTTCGCCTTTGAGGCGGGGAACATGGCGGTACGGCTGCTGAAAAACGGCGTGGGCAACGAGGTGATCGGCGTCAGGCATGGCCGGGTGTTTCATATGGGCCTGGACGCGGCGCTGGAAGTGAAGCCCAAGTTCAAAAAGCATCTGTATGATTTGGTGAACAGCCTTTGATATCATCAAACCGCGGGGCGCTCTGTTACAGAGTGCCCCGCGGTGTTTTGATGCCTTGTTAATGCTGATGCAATAAAGATTGGAATCAGTATTGTATCACTCAAGCCCGATATAGACGATGTCTGTCAGCCTTCTGCCGCCTTTGTAGGGGTCATTGACCGCCTTGCCGTTAAACCACAGGACGGCGGATTGCCCGCCATCCAGGTTGTAGGCGGTTTGGCAGCCCAGGTCTTTCATCAGCTGGCTCAGGGCCTCTATGGTGAGGCCTTTGTTTTTGCCGCTGCGCCCGTCTGCCACCACAAAGAGGTAGTGCCCCGGGGCGATGAAGCCCAGGGCTGAGCGGGGGTTGGCCTGGCGGATTTTGGAGTCTGACTTGGTGATGACCGCGCCATCTTCCAGCAGCTGGGGCCCAAAGAGGAAGGAATGCCAGATGCCGCCGGAAGAAAGCACCGTGCCCACGTCCATTTCTTTGCGCTTGTAGGTGACCATCTCACCGTTTGCCAGGATGAGGCAGTTGTCCCGCACCCGGTTGTCCGTCTTGCGGTAGAGGAGGCCGTTGGCCACCACCAGCCCCGCGTCCAGCAGGCTGGCATAGTCCCCGGTCATGGCCAGGATGGCTTTGTTGTCTTTGGCGATGGTTTTGACCGAGCGCATATCGCCCTTCCATTTGTTAAGGGCGAAGGCGCGCCTGAGGTACTGGACGGAAGACACATAAACCTCGGCCACGAAGATGTCCGTTTTGTGCTCCTCCAGGCGGGATCGGGTGATGGCGATGCTGATGTGTTCGTCCTGGTAGCTGTTTTCGGTGATGATGGGCTCAGCCCCTGCCTCCAGGAAGGTGCCCTCAGGGGCATTGCCGCGAAGATCGGCCAGGGCTGAGGCGGGGGTGATCTCCTTGGCCGCCTGGGCCGGGAAGCCGCCCGGCAGCGTCAGGCACAGGGCAAGCAGCAGAAGCGTTATACGAATGTGGATTTTTTTCATGGTTCCCTTTCCGGTGCGTAGAATCACAGGCCAAGCCTGCGAGGCCTATTGTACGCCTTTCAAGCGCCCGGGACAAGTCAGGGTTTGAATCCTTTTAGCTGCCACAAGGTGGGGGAAATTAGCTAATGTTTGTTGAATGCCTGCTTCCTACGCGTTTTCAAACTGGGCGTGGTAGAGCTGGGCGTAGAAGCCGTCTTGCGCCATGAGGGATTCATGGTTGCCCTGCTCAGCGATGGAGCCGTCCCTGACCACCAGGATGTGATCCGCGTTTTTGATGGTGGAGAGGCGGTGGGCGATCACAAAGGAGGTGCGCCCGTGCATCAGCTCCAGCATGGCCTTTTGGATGCGCTGCTCGGTGCGGGTGTCCACGTTGGAGGTGGCCTCATCCAAAATCAGCATCCGCGCGTCCCCCAGCATGGCACGGGCGATGGTGAGCAGCTGGGCCTGCCCCTTGGAAATGGCGTGGCCCGAGTCGCCAATCAGGGTATCATAGCCCTGGGGCAGGCGGCTGATGAAGCCATGGATCATGGCGGCTTTGGCGGCGGCCTCCACCTCCTCCCGGCTGGCGCCGGGGCGGCCATAGGCGATGTTGTCGTGTACGGTGCCGTAAAACAGCCAGTTATCCTGCAGCACCATGGTGAAGGCGCTGCGCAGGCTGTCCCGGGTGAGGGTGTAGATGTCCTGCCCGTCCACCGTGATGCTGCCCGCGTTAATGTCATAAAAGCGCATCAGCAGGTTGATGATGGTGGTTTTGCCGGCGCCTGTGGGGCCTACGATGGCCACCACCTCCCCGGGCCTAGCGTGGAGGGAGAGATCCTTGATCACCGGTACCTGGGGTAGGTAGGAAAAGCTGACATGGCTCAGGCGCACATCGCCTTTCACGTCTTGAAGCACCCGGGCGTTGGGGGCATCGGGCGGCTCGGGCAGCGCGTCCATCAGCCGGAACACCCGCTCCGCCGCCGCGAAGGCGGACTGAAGTTCCCCCACGATGCTGGCGGTTTCGTTGATGGGGCCGGAAAACTTGCGGGAGTACTGCACAAAGGCGGAAATATCCCCCAGGCCCACATGCCCCCCCAGATACAGCAGCGCACCAAACACGCTCACCAGCGCCAGGGAAACGTTGTTGATGAAGTTGACGGAGCTGAACACCAGCGTGCCCGCGTACTCCGCCTTGGAATAGGCGGCAACGGCCTCATCGTTGATGGCGTCAAACCGGGCGATGACCTGCCGCTCCCGGGCATAGGCCTTGGTGGTGCGCTGGCCGTCCATCATCTGCTCCATCATGCCGTTAAGCTCCCCCAGCTTGGCAGAGCGCGCCCTGAACAGCGGCCGTGCCTGCCCGGTCGCCCAGCGGGTGTAAAGGGCGGAGGCAGGTACGGTCACCAGGAAGATCAACACTAATTGAGGGGCGATGGACAGCATCATCACAAGCGACACCGTGACGGTGATGAAGCTTCTCAGCAGCTGGACAACATCGCTTGAAAGGGATTCGTTCACCGTGTCAATGTCATAGGTGATGACCGACAGGATGTCCCCGGTCTGCCGCTGGTCAAAATAGCTCACGGGCAGGGACACCATGCGCTCAAACACGTCCCGGCGCATGCGGGAGATCACCTTGCGGCGCATGCGCAGCATGATCCGGCTTAATAGATAACTGATCATGGCGCTTGCGGCATAGGCGGCCGCCATGAGAAGGGCCAGGCGAAGCACCCGGGGGAAATCCGCCTCGCCGCGGCCAATGCCGATGGCGTCAATGGCGATGCCTGAAAGCTTCGGCCCCACCAGCGCCAGGGCATCCCCCACCAGCGCCAGCAGCAGGGAGAAGATCAACAGCCCCCGGTGCCGGCCCAGATAGCGCCAGATGCGTTTGAGCAGCTGCGGGCGGGACATCTTGGGCCCTTCCTGCCTTCGTCCGTCCCCGCTGCGTTCCATGCGGCTCATGCGGCCGCCGCCAATCACGTTGGGATTAGACACAACTGGCCTCCTCCTGCAAACTCATCTGGATCTGCGCGATGCTGCGGTAAATCTCGCTGGAAGCCATCAGCTCGTCATGGCTGCCGGCGGCCTCCAGCCGCCCGTCCTCCAGCACCAGGATGTGATCCGCCGACATGACGGAGCTGACCCGCTGGGCGATGATGATTTTGGTGGTGTTGGGGTAGTTTTGCCCCAGCGCCCGGCGCAGGTTGGCGTCTGTCTTGTAGTCCAGGGCGGAGGAAGCGTCGTCCAGCATCAGGATGTCGGGGCTGCCCGCCAGCGCCCGGGCAATGAGCAGGCGCTGCTTCTGTCCGCCGGAAAGGTCATTGCCCCGGATGGCGGCCCGATGCATCAGGCCCTGCTTTTTTTCCGCCACGATGTCCCGGGCCTGGGCATCGGCAACCGCCTTTTCAATGTCTTCATCCGAAATATCCCGGAAATAGCGGATGTTCTCTTTGAGGGTGTCCGCCATGATAAAGTCGTTCTGGAACGCCACGCCCATCATGGCGTAAAGCGTTTCCCTGGGGATGGTGCGAATATCCCGGCCGTTAATCAGGATGCGGCCGCTGTCCGCGTCATACAGCCTCAGTATCAGGGCGATGAGGGTGGATTTGCCCGAGCCTGTGGCGCCGATGATGCCCAGCGTCTGCCCGCGCTTTAGCCGGAAGGAAATATCGCTCAGGTTGTCCGCCCGCTTGTTGTAGGAAAAGCTCACACTTTCCCACTGGATGTGCCAGGGGCTTTCCCCGGCTTTTTCAGCGGGCAGCACCTCCAAATCCTCCGGCATCACCAGCACCTCCTCCACCCGCAGGGCGGACGCTTTGCCCTTGGAATACATCACAAACACCCGGGTGATGCCCAGCATCGCCCCCAGGATGATGGCGAAGTAGTTCAGGAAGGCGATGATGTTGCCGGTGGTGGAACGCCCGGCGTTGACCAGGTAGGCCCCCACGATCACCACCAGCACCAGGCCGATGTTGAGGGTGAAGCTGGCCAGGGGGTTGGACAGCGCCATCACGCTGCCCACATGCTCCTCAATGGCGGACAGGTCATCGCTCACGTTCTTGAAGCGCTTTTTTTCATCCGGCACCCGGGAGAGGGCCTTGATGATCCGCACGCCTGTGATGTTCTCCTGCACCGTCCTCACCAGGCGGTCCAGTATGCCCTGCTGGCGGATGTACAGGGGGACGGATTTGCGTGTGATGCGCCAGACCAACAGGGCGATAAAGGGCAGCGTGGCCAGAAGCACCAGGGTGAGGTAGGGGTCCATCATCAGCGTGATGACAATGCCTCCCAGCAGCAGAATGGGCGCTCTGACGCCAATGCGCTGGATGCGGTTGAACAATTGATTGAGGTTATAGGTGTCGGTGGTGAGCCGGGACACCGCCGAAGGGATGGAGATTTGATCCAGCTGGGCGGCGGAGAGATAGCTTAGCTTGCTGAACAGGTCGTGGCGCAGCTTCCGTGTCATGTGGCCAGAGGTGCGGGCAGCCAGGCGATTGGCGTACATATTGGTAAACATGGAGGCCACGGCGCAAACCAGCATCACCCCGCCCCAGAAGAAAATGCCGGCCTTTTGCCCGGTGGGCACCACATCGTCAATGATCCGCGCCAGAAAGGAGGGGATCAGCAGATCCAGCAGCGCAGCCGCCAGCTTTAAAATCAGTGTGAAGGCGATGACAAAGACATGGGGCCTGACATAGCGGGAAATGGTTTTCATTTTTCCGTCATCTCCAGAAGCCGGATGGCCTTTCCCCGCATCATCTCAAGGAGTTTCAGCAGGGTTTCTTTTTCCTCATCCCGCATGCCCCGGGTGATGGCCTCCTGCCAGTCACGGTTGATCTCCCGGATCCGGGGCACAGCAGCCCGGGCTTTGTCGGTGGGGCTTACCAGGGTGAGCCTGCGGTCTTTGTCGGATATTTCCCGGGTGACAAATCCGTTTTCCTCCAGCGCCGCCAGCTGCCGGGTGGCGCTGGAGGGGGAGGTGTGAAGCCAGCTGGCGATCTGCTCCTGGGAGGCGCCCGGGTGATGGCAGCAATAGAGGATGTAAGGCGCCTGACAGGCGGTGAGCCCCAGAGGGGCCAGGCGCTTGCCCCGGTAGTTATCGGCGCAGCGCATGATGACGGTCAGGCTTCGGGAAATGGGCGGCATGTCGGGCTCCTTCTTATCAATTCGTTGCTGGCGCAATCATTGCGCCAGCAACGAATTATACGCCGGGATGTTTTGCCTGTCAACTCATGGACAAAAGGGGACGCATGTCATATAATAAAACCATTCAATTATACAATAGCTTAGCGCATGCGGAAAGGAAGAGATGCCATGTATGATATTCTGGGCCTGGGTGAACTGCTGATAGATTTTACCCCTTCGGGGGAGAACGACCAGGGGATGGCGCTTTACGCCAGAAACCCGGGCGGCAGCATCGCTAACATGCTGGCCATGTTCGCCAAGCTTGGCGGCAGCGCTGCCTTTGTGGGCAAGGTGGGGAAGGACGCCTTTGGCGATTTTCTGGAGCAAAACCTGGTGGAAGGCGGGGTGGACACCAGGGGCCTCCTGCGGGATGATGAGGTGCTCACCACCCTGGCCATTGTGACCCTGCTGCCTGATGGCGAGCGTTCCTTTATCTTCTACCGCAAGCCTGGGGCTGACATCATGCTCAGATCCGACGAGCTTCCCCTTGACATGATCGCCGGCAGCAACATGTTCCATTTTGCCGGCGTCACCCTCACCGATGAGCCGGTGCGCAGCGCCAATTTCGCCGCCGCGAAGCACGCGCGGGCAAGCGGCGCTTTCATCAGCTTTGACTGCAACTACCGCCCCACCCTGTGGGAAAGCGAGGCGAAGGCCAAAGAGATCATCCCTCTGGCGCTGCCCTATGCCAACCTGGTCAAGGTGTCGGAGGAGGAGCTGCTGCTGATCACCGGCATTGAAGACCCGGGGAAGGCGGCCCACAGCATCCTGGACAAGGGCTGCGGCGCGCTGCTGTTGTCTATGGGGGATAAAGGCTCCCAGGTGTTTACCCCCACTGCCCACACCTTTGTGCCCGCCTTCCGGGTGGATGCCATTGACGCCACGGGAGCGGGGGACGCTTTCCTGGGCGCGGTGCTGTGGCGGCTTCATCAGATGGGGCTGCCTGAGGTGGAAAAGATCAGCAAGCAGGATTGGCGGGAGCTGTTGTCCTTTGGCAACGCCGCCGGGGCTTTCACCTGCACCCGGTATGGGGGCATCCCGGCGCTGCCCACCATGGAGGAGATCAAAGGCCTGCAGGGCGAATAACATTGTTGGACAAACTGCTTGAGTTTCTCAGGCAGGAAATGTGGTTTTCAGGGCTTGACAGGCCCGGATGAACTATATTAGAATGAATTGGATTTAATTTTAGAACCAGCATCAGGTGAAAGCCAACGCCTGAGCCGGAAGTTGTTAGGACAATCCCGGTATTGACGGCAAAAAACAATCAGAAAGAAGGTGGCGGCATGCTGCGCGGTATCT
This sequence comes from Christensenellales bacterium, assembly GCA_050952935.1. Classification (GTDB taxonomy): domain Bacteria; phylum Bacillota; class Clostridia; order Christensenellales; family Aristaeellaceae; genus UBA6115. Next base: position 341,480 of record JBMNLS010000001.1, read on the forward strand.
CACCGCTGATTTCCCCGGAACTGCTCAAGGTTTTAAGCGAGATGGGCCATGGGGATGAGATTGTTCTGGCGGACGCCAATTTCCCCACAGAAAACTATGGCCAGCGCGCCATCAGGGCCGATGGCATCAGCGCCGCAGCGCTGCTGGAGGCCATCCTGCCCCACTTCCCGCTGGATCAGTACGACGAGGATCACTTTGTGCTGATGGAGGTGGCGAAGGGGGATGACTACAAGCCCGTGGTGTGGGAGGATTTTAAGGCCGTGCTCCACCGCTTTGAGCCCCAGTCCCAGGCGCATTACATGGAGCGCTTTGCCTATTATGAGCGCGCCAAGAAAGCCTTTGCCATTGTAGCCACCGGCGAAAAGGCCAAATACGCCAACATCATCCTTAAAAAAGGCGTCGTTTCCTGACGCCTTTTACCCTGAGAGCAGGAGGTAGAGCAAATTGAGCAAATCCCCGGAAATTCTCGTCAAAATGACGGGCATAGAAAAATATTTCCCCGGCGTCCACGCCCTTGACCAGGTGCAGTTTGAGCTGCGCGCGGGCGAGGTGCATGCCCTGGTGGGGGAAAACGGCGCCGGGAAATCCACCCTGATGAAGGTGCTCACGGGCATCTATCAGCGGGATGGCGGCACCATTGAGGTGATGGGCAAGCAAGTTGAGATTCCCAGCATCAAGCACGCTCAGGATTTGGGCATTTCCATCGTCCATCAGGAGCTGAACCTGCTGAAAGACCTCACCGTGGCCGAGAACATCTACATCGGCCGGGAGGATATGAACGGCTTCCTGCTGGATAAGAAAGCCCAGAACAAGCGTGCCCAGGATCACCTGGACTCTCTTAACATCAACCTGAAGGCCACCCAGAATGTGGGCAAGATGACGGTGGCCAAGCAGCAGATGGTGGAAATCGCCAAGGCCCTTTCCTACGACAATACGCGCATCCTGATTCTGGATGAGCCCACAGCGCCCCTAAGCGACATTGAGATTGAGGAACTGTTCACCTTTATCCGGGATATGCAGCAGCGTGGTGTGGGCATCATCTACATCTCCCACCGCATGGGCGAGCTTAGGCAGATTTCAGACCGTATCACCGTGATGCGCGATGGCCAGTATGTGGACACCGTGAACACGGCGGACACCACCATGGACGACATTGTGCGGATGATGGTGGGCCGGGTGATCTTTGAACAGCCCAAAACCCACAGCATGGTGCCTGAAGGGGCGCCTGTGGTGCTGCAGGTGAAAAACCTCTGCTCCCGGGAAGTGAAAGACGTTTCCTTTTCGCTTAGAAAAGGGGAGATCCTGGGCCTGGCCGGCCTGGTGGGTGCCGGGCGTACGGAGGTGTGCCGGCTCATCTGCGGCGCCGATAAGCGGGATTCGGGTGAGATTTTTGTCAACGGCAAACTCACCCCCATCCAAACACCCGCTGACGCGGTGGAAAGCGGTATCGGGTATTTGTCTGAAGACCGCAAGCGCTTCGGGCTTTGCCTGGGGCTGTCGGTGGCCAACAACATCGCCCTCACCCGCCTGGAATCCTTTACCAATGGCATTGCCATTGATGACAGGCAGATCAAGTCCACCGCCCAGGAATATAAGGAGCGGGTGGATATCAGGACGCCCGCCGTGGAAACCCTGGTGCGCACCCTCTCCGGCGGCAACCAGCAAAAGGTGGTGCTGTCCAAGTGGCTGATCAGGGACTGCGATGTGCTGATCTTTGACGAGCCCACCCGGGGGATTGATGTGGGCGCCAAAAACGAGATTTATAAACTCATGCATACTTTAATTGATGAGGGCAAGTCCATCATCATGATCTCTTCTGAGATGCCGGAATTGCTGCGCATGTCCGACCGCATCATCGTGATGTGCGAGGGCGTCAAAACGGGCGAGCTGGGCATTGAGGAAGCCACCCAGGAAAAAATCATGGCGCTGGCAGCGCCTCAGGTATAGGAGGATAGGAATTATGTCTGAAAAGAGCCTTCAAGCGACCGGCGCAAAGAAGCTGGATCTGCAAAAATTGCTGGCCCCCGCGGTGCTGGTGGTTATGTACGTGTTTTTTGCCATCTTCGGCAAGAACTTCTTTTCCACCTATACGCTGAAAACCATTCTGGAATCAGCTTACTACACGGGGCTGATGTCCTTTGGCATCACCTTTGTCATCATCACGGGCGGGATTGATCTGTCCATCGGCACCAACCTGATGTGTTCTGCCATCATCGGCGGCGTAGCTTTCAGCATGTGGGGCTGGCCGCTGTGGCTGGCGCTGTGCCTGGTGCCGCTGACGGGCCTTGTTTTTGGCCTTCTCAACGGCGTTCTGGTGGCCAAGGCCAAGCTGCCCCCCTTCATCGCCACGCTGGGCATGATGCTGGTCACCCAGGGCTTTGGCTCCATCGTTTCCCGGGTGCAAACCCAGCGCTACCCCACCATCGGCACCGCCGATGAATGGTTTAAAACGGTTTTTTACCGCTCCGGCAATTTCCCCACCGGCGCCCTCTACCTGCTGGCGGCCTTCCTCATCGCGGCCTTTGTGCTGAGCAAAACCAGATTTGGCCGCTATGTGTACGCCATCGGCTCCAACGAGGAAGCCACCCGGCTGTCAGGCGTGCGGGTGGATAAGTACAAGATCATGGCCTATGCGGTATGCGGCCTTTTCTGCGGCATGGGCGCGATTCTCTACGCGGGCACCTACACCACCGCCATTCCCGGCACCGGCAACGGCCTTGAAACCTATGCCATCGCCGCGGTTATCATCGGCGGCACCTCCATGGCCGGCGGCTCCGGCAACATGGTGGGCACGCTGATCGGTATTTTTATCATGGCTGTGCTAAGGGCCGGCCTTTCATCCTTGGGCCTGCAGGCCCACTGGCAGACCTTCTTCACCGGCGTTGTGGTGATTGGCGCGGTGCTGATGGACAACTTCCGTGTCCGGGCCGCCCAGAAGGTCAAAACCAACCCGTAACCCGGCGCGGATGCGCTAAAAATATAAAGGAGGACTTTACATGAAAAAGTTCCTGGCTCTCATTCTGGTCCTGGCGCTAACGCTCAGCGTCACCGCCGTCTTTGCCGAAGAAAAGATGTACATTTCCGTCATCTCCAAGGGTGAGCAGCATGCCTTCTGGCAGGCTGTGCGCAAAGGCTGTGAAGACGCGGCTGCCGAATATGGCGTTGAAATGTTCTATTATGGCCCCCCCTCGGAAGCGGACATCGTGCCCCAGGTGGAAGCCCTGAAAGCTGAAATGGCCAAAAACCCCAAGGCCCTTGCCCTGGCTGCCCTTTCCACCGATGCCGTGATGACTGAGCTGCAGGAGTGCATCGACAAGAACATCCCCGTCATCGGCTTTGACTCTGGCGTTCCCGGCGCTCCCGAAGGCGCCATCAAGGCCACTGCCTCCACCAACAATCAGAACGCCGCCGGCCTGGCCGCTGAAGAGCTGCTGAAGCTGGAAGCCCTTCAGACCAAGCTGAAGGAAGGCACAGCGGAGAAGCCCACTGTGGTTGCCGTCCTGTCCCAGGACGCCACCTCCGAATCTGTGACCGGCCGCACCACCGGCTTTGTCAACAAGTTTGTCGAGCTGGCCGCCGCCTATGGCACGGTTGAAGTGCAGGGTCACACCAACTGGGCCGTTGAGGCTGAGAACCCCACCATCGTGCTGCATGTGGAAGTGGGCGCCTCCCCCAAGATTGACGACATGACCAATGCCGCCAACGCTGTTCTGAACAAGGACAACCTGGCTGCGATCTTCTGCTCCAACGAAGGCGCAGTTGCCGGCATGCTGGCTGCCACCGCTGACGGCTCCGAGTTTGCTGAGGGCGGCCGCTTTGGCGGCGTGCTGGTGGCGGGCTTTGACGCCGGCGCTCCCCAGAAGAACGCCGTGCGCAACGGCTGGTTCGCAGGCTCCATCACCCAGGACCCCTACAGGATTGGCTATCTGGCGGTTGAGCTGGCTTACAAAGCCGCCAATGGCGAGGAAGTGGCCGATGTGGACACCGGCGCCAAGTGGTACACCAAGGACAACATCGACAATCCCGACATCGCTTTGTTGGCGTATGATTGATCGGTTGATTTGACCTGAAACAAACTGTGGGCCGAGCGCAAGCTCGGCCCACAGTCTTTTATTATGGATCGGTATTATTACTGCCTGGCCACCTGGGTCATAAAGGCGGCTTTGAGTGTCTCCTGATCTTCCCCGGGGCGCAGGGCCCTGAGGGCCACGGCCAGCCGCTCGGTGTCAATGGGTCCGTGGCAGGTGATCAGGGTGAGCAGCTGGTCATCTTCCCCCACATCCACCGGGAAGAACAGGGAGGAGCGCCGGCGCAGGGTGTTGACATAGGTTTCTTTATCCTGGGCGCTTGGGAAGTTGGGAGCGATGATGCCGATGTAGCGGCTGTCCTTCGGGTCGTTGGAGAAAATGGCGACTGCATAGGGCACATAGACCTCCTCACTGTACAGGGTGGAAAAGGTCATGAAGGGCAGGTAGCGGGTCATCTCAGGCTCCAGCAGCCGGGCCAGCTTGCCGAACATGGTGCCGTTTTTCATGTTGTGGCCATGGAGGATGATGTTTTCATCCTGGGGCCAGATGGCGTTGTTTTCATCCATGAAGATGGAGCCGCCGATGTTCTCCCGCTCCGAAAAATCCCGGTTCAGGTAGTAGATATTGTCCCGCTGCACCACGGGGAAATCGATCTCCGTGATGCCGGAATAGCTAAGCCAGCCCACCACATCCCGGTTTTTGCGCATCAGGGGCAAAAACCGCTCGCCCATTGCCGGCAATTGCCCTGGCGCCAGGCTGGGGGCGGGGGAAAAGATCACGTTTACCGGGGGCGGGGTGCCGGTTTGGGCGGCGAGGGCGGTGGGCGTGGATGTTGCCGCGGGGGTCTCCGTGTGATAAAGGGCGCGCAGGGCCGCCTGCTCCTGGCGGGTCTGCCTGGTTTGGCTGATGTAGTTGATCAACAGAACCACCGCCGCTGCCGCCAGCCCCAGCCCCAATAGAGCCAGCAGCCTCGCATTGCGCTGCTGACGCTTGCCCCGGCTGCTGGGCCTGCGGGTGGTGAGGCGGTCTTTGGGCGGTCTGGTTCTGCGCAATGAAGGTTTTCCTGCTTTCGCTTATTTTAGGCCGCCCCGCCGGTGTTGCCGGCAGGGCGGCTTAAATTTAACAACAGTTTATGAATAGGGATGGGCCTTGTCAACCGTTCAGGCCTTTTTGGCCCGGTTCTGTCTTTTGGCGCGCATCTCATGGTTCAGCTCTTTTTTGCGCATGCGCAGGGACTTGGGGGTGACCTCCAGCAGCTCATCCTCATCAATGAACTCCAGGCTTTCCTCCAGGGTGGGCGGCCGCACCACGGCCAGCCTCATGCTGTCCTCGGCCGCGGCGGCGTTGCGGATATTGGTGGCGTGCTTTTTGCGGCAGACATTCACCACAATGTCCCCGGGCCTGGTGGAAACGCCGAAGATCATCCCGGCATAAACCGGCGTCTGGCTGCCGATAAACAGGGTGCCCCGCTCCTGGGCGGCATACAGGCCGTATTGGGTGCTTTCCCCGCTTTCGTGGCACACCAGGGCGCCCACATTTCGCCGGGGGATGTCGCCCTTGTAAGGCTCATAGCCGTAGAAGACGGAGTTCATGATGCCCTCGCCCCGGGTGTCGGTAAGGAACTCGTTCCGGTAGCCAAAAAGCCCCCGGGCGGGCACCAGGAAAGTCATGCGCACCCGCTCCGTGCCCGCCATGGAAAGCAGCTGGCCCCGGCGGGTGCCCAGCTTTTCAATCACAGCGCCGCTGGCGCTTTGGGGCACATCCACCCGCACCAACTCCATGGGCTCGCAGGTTTCCCCGTCGATCTCCTTTAAAATGGCCTCGGGCATGGACACCTGAAACTCATAGCCCTGGCGGCGCATGTTCTCCATCAGGACGGAGAGATGCAGCTCCCCCCGGCCTTTCACAAAGAACTGGTCGGGCGTTTCCCCGTCAGACACCCGCAGGGACACATCGGTCTGTGTCTCCTTATACAGCCGTGCCCGCAGGTGACGGCTGGTGACATATTCGCCCTCGCGGCCGGCAAAGGGGCTGTCGTTGACGGAAAAGGTGATGGTCACCGTGGGCTCCCCCACCGACACAAAGGGCAGCGGCTCCACCGCCTGAGGGTCGCACACCGTGTCGCCGATGTTCAGGTCGCCAAGGCCTGAGATGGCCACGATGTCGCCCGCCGCGGCCTCCTCTACCGGCACGCGCTTCAGGCCGTCAAAGGTGGTCAGCTCGCTCAGCCTGAAGCGGTCGTGGATGCTCTCATCCAGGGCGTTGCAGCGAACCATCTGGCTCATCACCTGGATTTTGCCCCGTTGGATGCGGCCAATGCCGATGCGGCCCACATAGTCGTTGTAGTCAATGGTGGAGATCAGCACCTGGCCGGGGCCGTCCGGGTCGGCCTCGGGGCCGGGGATATGGCGCAGAATGGCATCAAACAGTGGGGTCAGGTCGCGCCCAGGCTGTTTGGGGTCGGTGGTGGCGGTGCCATCCCGCCCTGACACATAGAGAATGGGGTGTTCCAGGGTTTCCTCCCCCGCCTCCAGGTCGATGAGCAGATCCAGCAGCTCGCCCACCACCTCTTCATTGCGGGCGTTGGCTCTGTCCACCTTGTTGATCACCAGCAGCACCGGCAGGCTCAAATCCAGCGCTTTTTTCAGCACAAAGCGGGTCTGGGGCATGGGGCCTTCAAAGGAATCGGTGAGCAGCAGCACGCCGTCCACCATCTTCAGCACCCGCTCCACTTCGCCGGAAAAATCCGCGTGGCCGGGGGTGTCCACGATGTTGATTTTCACATCCCCCCAGTGCACGGCGGTGTTTTTGGCCAGGATGGTGATGCCCCGCTCCCGCTCAATGTCGCCTGAGTCCATCACCCGGTCGGCCACCTGCTGATTTTGCCGGAACACCCCCGCCTGCTTCAGCATCTGGTCCACCAGCGTGGTTTTGCCGTGATCCACGTGGGCGATGATGGCGATGTTTCGGATATCCTGTCTGATCATGGGTTGTTGCTTCCTTTTCCTTGGTTTACGGGCAACCGGGAGCGTGCTGGGGGATGTCATCCCCCAGACCCCCTGACAAGGGACTTCGTCCCTTGACCCGGAATTCTTTTATTCAAAATCAATGGCTGATTGTTCTTTTCGGGATAAAGAAGCCTCCGGGCAGCTATCCTCTGTCCGGCGGCTCGCCCCGGTTGAGATAGCCGGGGAAAAGGTGAGGTTGAAGTGTTCGCTGGTTCAAATTGGTTCCTGGCTTTGATGAGATTTTGTGCCGGGGCCATGCCCCTGGCACCGTGGTGCAGTATAGGCCGGGGAAGAGAGTATGTCAAGATTGGTGGCCCGATTTATCAAATGAAGTGAACCAATAAAAGAATTATGCGAAATACTATGTCAGTTATTTTTCCTATTGGGGAACTATTTTCCAGACGATTGAAACTGGAACCGTGTCTTGAAAAGACGCTACCTTGCCTAATCCTCGATATACAAAATTGACATCGGCATTATCATCGCGGGTAAATATGTGGATGTTATTTGTGCCATTAATGAAGTTTTTAATGGTAGGTTGACCAATATGTGAGGATATTTTACCTTTCCAATGGAGAAACCCATTTTCCCAATGGTTTTGATAATTGTGACCAGTGCGACCAGGTTCATTTATATTAGCAAAAATGTAATATTCCCCATTATATGAGGTATAGCCTGTAGCCCAATTGCCACCTTGCTGACACAGTGGAACATCAAGAAGTCTATAAATGTCCTTTCTTGAATACAAATTTCCCGTTTTAAACATCATTATGCTCCTTCTCACTCATTATAGTTTCTAGTATTGTATCATATTGGTGTTAGAATCTGGTAGTAGAGCAGAAGAAACTTAAGAATATAGGACAACAAGCACTCTTGCCTGTTGCACTTGATTTTACAATTCAAGTTATGCTGAATCTTGAATCTTTACAATCCCCATTATTTTTTGTGCGAATTTTACCGCTTTATCCCTTTCAGTTTTACATGGGCGGATTATCTTCAGCTCAGCACTGATGCGGTGCAAAAAATGAAAGAGAGGTTGGTACCATGAAAACAGGCTCGAAATTTGTGACAATTGTATTGACCGCTTTGCTGCTCATGACGATGACGCTCCCAACGGTTGCCGCTGAAGACAACATCACCCTGAAATTCAATGCCGACGGCAAGTTCAAGATTATGCAGATGTCGGACTTCCAGGACTATGTCAACGATGAAAAACCCAATGTTCATCCCAAAAGCATTGAGCTGATGGAAAAGGCCATCGCGGCTGAGATGCCCGATGTGGTCGTGATGACCGGCGACATGCTGGGCGGAGATATGAATGCCGCGCAGCTGCAGGATTATATCGCTCAGATGGTAAAGCCCCTGGAAGATGCCCAGGTGCCGTGGCTTATTACCTATGGAAACCATGATGAAGACGCAAAGATGGCGTTGGAAGAGGGATGGAACAAGATCAAGCAGCTGGAGCTGTATCGCTCCTTCAAATACAACATCAACAAGCCCAGCATGTCCGGTGTGGAAGGCTTTGACCCCAACGGGAAAAACACCCATGCTGTGGGCGACATGTATGAGCTGGTTTATGATCATGCCGGGACGAAGCCGATTTACAATATCTGGGCGCTGGACTCCAACCGCTATGATGTGAGCGGCGCCAATATCGGCGGGTATGACTGGATTCGGTATGGGCAGATCGCCTGGTATTACAACACCTCCAAGGAGCTTGAAGAAAAATATGGGAAGCTCAACTCCCTGATGTTCTTCCACATCCCCACGCCTGAATGGCGCGATATGGCGGGCAACGCGATGTTCTTCAAGGCCACCGGCAACCGCTATGAGAACGAGGCGCCGGCAAAGATCAACAGCGGTTTGTTCGCGGCGGCCCTGGAACGGGGCGATGTGCGCGGCATGTTTGTGGGCCATGAGCACATCAACGACTATGACGGCAACTTCTATGGTATTATTTTAGGATATGATGGCAATGTGGGCTACCAGACCTATGGCATGAGCGGGGAAAACAAGCACATGCTCCGCGGCGTGCGCGTGATGGAATTGGATCAGGCTGACCTGAGCACCTTCACCACCCGGATGGTTTATGCGACTGATTTGGGTATCGTGCCCTGAGTTAACAAGCCTCAAAACACGGCGGGCCTGGAAATAGCATCCGGGCCCGTTCTCATTTTTTATGAGCGAACCCCTCATATAACGAATATGCTGTGCGTTGACACGCCCTGCCCCTGTCTATACAATGGAAAAGCATTCTGCTTTTGAGAGCAAGACGACCTGGAGGTTTACGACATGCGCATCAAGCGGCTTTTGGCCCTCATTACCCTGCTGTTCATGCTGATGGGCGGCGCCCAGGCGGCAGACGCCGCCTGGTTTAAGCCCTATGACAAGGTGGCCGGCTACACCTATGTAACATTTGGCCGCTATCCCAATGACGCCGCTGGTACGGAAGCCCCTATTTTGTGGCGGGCGCTTCAAAATCAGGGCGGCACGGTTTATCTGATGAGCGAATACCTGATAGAGGTAAGCCGGCTGCATTCCGTGGCTTTCGGATACCCCGGATGGAAACAGGCGGATCTGAACCTGTGGCTCAACGGCGAATTTATTCAGAAGGCCTTCAGCGCCGATGAGGCGGCGGCCCTCACAGAGCAGCCGGAGCTGGGCCGGGTGAGCCTGCCCAGCGCGGATGACATCAAGGAGGCTCAGTTCGGCTTTGACTCTGACAAGGCCCGCCGCGCCATCGGCACCCCGTGGGCGGACAGCCGGGGGCTGTTCTTCTATCGCCACAAGGGCCACAGCCCCTACTGGACCCGCACGCCATCCACCCGGGACTTTGCCCACCGCACCACCAAGCTGGAGGGCAACATCGGCTACCTGGGCGTGACGGCGGATGACCTGGGGGTGCGGCCGGTGATCTGGCTGGCGCTGGATCAGGTGAGGGTGTCAGGCGGCAGCGGTGGGGTGGCTGATCCCTATGTGCTGACGGCGCTAAACGCCGCGCCCGCGGCCACTGCTGTGGCTATGGCCACGCCTGCCCCGGCAGCGGAGGAACCCCTCCCCCAGGCAGCGGAGCCTCTCCCGGAAATCATTGAACCTGAGGAGCAGACCGAGGAGGAGACCGAGGCGGAAACGGAGGAAGTGACGGAAGAAGCGGCGGTTGAGCCCGCGGCTCAGGCCCCGGCACCGCAGCAGGCCGTCAGTGCCTCCGGCTGGGCCCAGACCGGGCACCTGCGCCGGGGGGATTTCCCGGAGCTGACGCCGGAAGGCTTCCTACCGGAAGGCCAGCCCGCCTATATACACATTGACGCCGAGGGCGGCAAGTGGCGCTTTGCCGATCAGACGCTGCGCATCCTGATTGACAAGGTGCATAATGAGGCCCTGGCTTCCAACGTCATCACCGCTGAGATATATCTGAAGGAAGGGGCGCCGGGTTTCCGCATGGTGCATCATGACCCGGAAAACCGCACCGTGAACCGGGACGCCTTTAAGGAGAAGCCCGCCACCATCGCCAAAAACAACAAGCTGGTGTTCACCATGAACGGGGACTATTACCTCTACCGGGTATACATGGTCAAGTCCAAGCCCAGCTACCCCATCGGCGTCATCATCAGGGCCGGCGATGTTCTGTTTGACAAGCCCCCCAAGCCTACCCGCACGGCCTATCCGCCGCTGGACAACCTGGCCCTGTTCCCCAATGGTGACATGAAGGTTTTTAAGGCAAATGAGCACAGCGCCAAGGAGTTTTTGGCGATGGGCGCAAGCGATGTGCTGGCCTTTGGCCCCTATTTGATCCGCGATGGGCAGATCAACTCCTTCTCCGCCACCTATGGCAACACCAACCAGCCCCGCTCGGGCATTGGCATGGTGGCGCCGGGGCATTATTTTGCCGCCGTGGTGGAGGGCCGTATCCGGGGCAGCAAAGGCACCACGGTGAGCGCCCTGTGCGAGCATCTGGTCAGCCTTGGCTGCACCACCGCCTACAACCTGGACGGCGGGGACACCAGCGCCATGGTGTTCATGGGCCAGCAGCTTAACCAGCTATATAAAGTAAACGGCAAGGAAAAAGACCGCATTCAGAATGAAGTGATGGGAATCGGGCATTACGAAAACATGCAATAGGCGCATGAGAAGGCGGGGGCGGCTCGTTTGCTTCATCGAACCGCCCCCGCATTTTATTCAGTTTTATTCAATCAGGCTGGTCACTTCCCGCATCCCCAGCGCCCGCAGGTGCTGCCGGGCCAGATCATACAGCGGGGTATCCAGAAAGCGTCCGGGCTCATGGGCGTCAATCCCAATGATGGCGCTGCAGCCTTCCCGGGCGGCGATCTGCCAAAAATCAAAGCAAGGATAGCCCACCCCGCCATCGCGGCGGTGGACGCTGTAAAAGCCCGAGAGGTTGTATTCCAGGGGCAGGTTCATGCTCCGGGCCGCCTGGCAAATGTCCCGGGCCGCTCCCCGGCAGGCGTCATCAAAGGCGGGATAGGCCCGCAGATACAAATCCGGATGCCCCAGGCAGTCATAAAGCCCGCTTTCAATGCCCTGAACGGTCAGCCGGGCGTATTCCTTAACATCATTTGGACTTGATATTTTGCCGTAATAGATCTCTTCAAACCGGGTGTTGTAATGGTTGGCAAAGATGAGGAAGGCCACCTGGTATTGCTCCCTGATTTCATTCAGCCAGCCCAGATATTCCGGGAGATGCTCCACCTCCAGCCCCAGGCTGATCTCAATCTGATCAGCGTAGGCGGCCTTGAGATGGTTGACTGACCGGACATAGCCGGCCAGCTCCGACACATCCATGCGGGTGGAGGATACAAAGCCGTCCGGGTAAGGCCAGGGGGTGTGGTCAGAAAAACCCAGGTGGGTGAAGCCGCCCTGAATGGCCGAGAGAACATAGCTTTCATCGCTGCCTTTGGCGTGATGGCAGCGGGTGGTGTGGGTGTGAAAATTCTTGCGGATGGGGGTTTTCCTCCTTGGTCGCGATGGGAGCCATTGTATCAAACCCGCAGCCATTTTGCCAGTTATCAACCGGGCATGGGTGAACGCTTATATCTTGTTGGCCATGCGCCATTCCTTCACCCGGCGCAGCAGGGCCGGCTGAATATCTGGAAAGGTAAGGCGGGGGGGCAGATCGTCATAGAAGGCAATGTGATCAATTTCCGAGTGGATATCGCCCAGGGAGATGATGTCAGCATAGTAGAGCCTGCCGAACCGCTCCGGTGAGAAACGGCCGTCAGACTCCCGGATGCTTACGGAATAGTAACACACCGGCCAGATACGGTAGTCCCTGGCGCCGGTTTCTTCCTCCAGCTCCCGCCTGGCGGCGGCGTCCGGGCTTTCCCCTGGCTCCACATGGCCGCCCGGGATTTCAAGCCCCGTGCGTTCCTTGTTTTGTGCCCACACCCATTGTCCCCGATAGGTGCAGGGAATGATGGAGAAGATGACCTGGCTGTCATCCCCTTCCTCATAAAAGCGGATGCGCATTCTGCTTTTTGACATGTCAGCACCTCATCCATTGGCTTTGCTGACAGTATATCACGGCGGTCAGGCGTATAAAAGGGGCAGTATCTTTTGCGTTGTTTGTAAAATGCGCGGCCTGAGGATATAATAACGCCAGCTTTGATCGCTGGAGGAAAAGATGGACTGGGTTGAACTGACGGTGGCAACCACAAGCCTGGGGGCGGAGGCTGTTTCTGCCTGCCTGGTGGGGGCGGGGGCCATGGGCACCCAGATCATTGACCGGGCGGATGTGCCGGGGCCTGAGGCGCTGAGAGAAACCTGGGCGCTGCTGGATGAGGACATGATCCGCCAGATGCCGGAAGAGGTGCAGGTGAAGGCCTGGTTTCAAACGCCGCAGGAGGCCCGGCTGGCCAGGGAGGCGGTGGCACGCCTGCAAGCAAACGCTGATTTTGACGCGGGCAGCCTGGCGGTGTCCCTGGGGCAGGTGGCGGATGAGGCCTGGGCTGAAAGCTGGAAGAAGCACTTCCACCCCATCCACATCGGCCGGTTTGTGATCTGCCCCAGCTGGGAGGAATATACGGCCCAGCCCGCGGATCTGGTGATCGGGATGGATCCGGGCATGGCGTTTGGCACCGGATGGCATGAAACAACTAGGCTGTGCCTTCAGCTGATCGAAAAGCATTACCGGGGCGGGCGGGCGCTGGATGTGGGCACGGGATCAGGCGTGCTGGCGCTGGCGCTGGGGAAGCTGGGCGCTCGGGATGTGCTGGCCGTGGATATTGACCCGGGCGCTGTGCGGGCGGCCCGGGAGAACATAGCGGCCAACGGGCTGTCTGAGGTGATTCAGGCAAAAAAGGGCAACCTCGCCCAGGGCGTTACCGGGCAATTTGCCTTTGTCTGCGCCAATATCTTAGCTGATGCTATCATCCTGCTGGCGCCTGATCTGCGCCCTTTGATGCTGTCAGGCGGCGTCTTTGTGGCCTCCGGCATTGTGAAAGACCGGGCGGGTGAGGTTGCGCAGGCGCTCACCCAGGGCGGATGGAAGCTGATTGACCGGGCGGAGGAAGGCGAGTGGGCGGCCCTCGCCTTTAAGGGCTGATATGCCGATCTTTTTTCCGGAGCGGGTGGATCATGACCTGGCGCTGCTGTCAAAGGAGGACAGCCACCATGCCCTGCGGGTGCTGCGATTGCGCCTGGGCAGCACGGTTCAGGCGGCCTGGGAAGGCCGGCGGTTTGCGGGGGAGCTGACCCAGCAAAACGGCTTGGCTGCCGTGCGGCTAAAGGATGAGCTGCCCTCCACCGAAGCATCCTTACGGCTGACGCTGTATCAGGGCCTGCCCAAAGGGGACAAGCTGGAAGGGGTGATTCGCAGCGCCACGGAGCTGGGCGCCGCAGCCATTGTCCCCTGTTTGTTCAGCCGCTGTGTGGCCCGGGCGGAAGCCGTTCAGGAGGGAAGGAAGCGGGAGCGCCTGCTCAAAATCGCCCGGGAGGCAGCCATGCTGTCCTACCGCACGGCGCTTCCTGAAATCGGGGAATTGCTGAATTTTGAAGCGCTGTGCGACGCGCTCATGTCCCATCAGCTGGCCCTGGTACCCTGGGAGGAGGCGGACGCCCCGCTGCCCGCGGTGCCGGAGGGGGTCACCGACATCGCCCTTGTGATCGGTCCGGAAGGCGGCATCACGGCTGAAGAGATTAAAAGGCTGGCGGCTGTGCCCGTCAGCCTTGGCCCCCGCATCCTGCGCACGGAGACGGCGGGCGCTGCCGCGATGGCGATGGTCATGGCAAAAGCGGGAAGATGCTGAGATGGATCCCATGAGGAAAACCGTGGCTTTCTGCACCCTGGGCTGCAAGGTAAACCAGTATGACAGCCAGGCGATGCTGGAGAGGTTCCAGGCGGCGGGCTATGAGCAGGTGGATTTTGACCGGATGGCTGATGTGTATGTGGTGAATACCTGCGTGGTGACCGCGGTGGGGGAGCAGAAAAGCCGTCAGATGTTAAGCCGCGCCAGGCGCAGAAACCCGGAGGCGGAGCTGGTGGCGGCGGGATGCCTGGCCCAGAAGGACGCCGGCAAGCTGAAAGAGATGGGCCTGCGCCTGATCCTGGGCAGCCAGTACCGGGGGCAGGTGGTGGAGCTGCTTGAGGAAGCGGTGGCCACAGGGCAGCAGACGGTGGCTGTGGAGGATATCCGGCGGATTCCCTATGAGCGGCTTGCCATCAGCCGTCAGGAAGGCCGCAGCCGTGCCAACATCAAGATACAGGAGGGCTGCGACCGGTTTTGCGCCTATTGCATCATTCCCTATGTCAGGGGCGGCATCCGCTCACGGGCGCCTGAGGACATCGCGGAAGAGGCCCGGCGGCTGGCGGCGGCGGGATATCGCGAAATGGTGCTCACCGGCATCCACCTGTCAAGCTATGGGCGGGATTTGGCCGGAGTAATGCTGCTGGACGCCATCCGGGCCATCGCGCAGACGCCAAGCGTTGAGCGCATCCGCCTGGGCTCATTGGAGCCGGTGGTGGCCACGGCGGAATTTGTGCGGGCGATAGCGGCAATCCCCCAGGTGTGCCCGCAGTTTCACCTGTCTTTGCAATCAGGCAGCGACACGGTGCTTGCCCGGATGCGCAGGCGCTACACCGCGGCGGAGTATTTGGTGTCCGCCCGATGCCTGCAAGGGGCCTTCCCTGGCTGTGCCCTCACCACGGATCTGCTGGTAGGCTTCCCTGGGGAAACGGAGACGGAGTTCGCGCAGTCCCTGGCTTTTTGCCGGGAGGTAGGCTTTGCTAAAATGCATGTATTCCCCTTTTCAAGGCGGGCGGGCACCGCGGCGGACAAAATGCCCGGGCAGCTGCCCCGGGCGGTGAAAGCGGAGCGCGCCAGGGCGGCCATCGCGCTGTCAGACGAACTGTCTGAGGCCTATCGCGGGCAGTTTACGGGAAGCGTGCTGCCGGTGCTGTTTGAAACCCGGCACGGTGAAGATGCCCGCGGCCACAGCCCCCAGCTGATTGAGGTGCGAGCCGTTGGCGGTCAACCGGGGGAGACGATGAAGGTGCTGATCACCGGCCTTGAGGACGAAGGCCTGAGGGGAAACGTGATATGAAAGAAGGAATGCCCATGGATAAGCCTTATGCCATCATGACCGAGGCGGCCTGTGACCTGCCCCGCGAACGATTTGAAAAAGCGGGGGTGTTGGTGGCCCCTTTGCCCATTACCATAAACGGGGTGAACTACCAGCACCACCCGGACGAGACAGGGCTGAGCTACAGGGCCTTCTACAGGATGCTCAGGGACAAGATTCAGGGCGTCACCGGCGCCCCATCCCCCGAAACCTATGCCGCCACGGCCAGGGCCGCGCTGGAAACGGGGCAGGATGTGCTGTATCTGGGCTTTACCTCGCAGCTGAGCGCCTGCTATCAATCAGCCAAACTTGCGCTGGAGGAGCTGAAACAAAAATTCCCCCTTCGCAAGATCCTGATGGTGGATACCCTGTCAGGCGCCATGGGCCATGGGCTTTTGGTGGAGCTGGCCGCCCGGGGCAGAGAAGCAGGATGGAGCATTGAGGAAGCCGCCCTGGCTGTTGAACGATATAAACTGAAGGTGGCCCACTATTTCACCGTGGCAGATCTTCACCACCTGCGCCGCAGCGGCAGGGTGGGGGCGCTGAGCGCCGTGGTGGGTACGATGCTTCAGCTAAAGCCCATCCTTGCCCTGAATGACAAGGGGGTCATCTATATGGCGGAGAAGGTGCGCAGCTATCAAAGAGCCTTGAATCGGCTAACAGACCTGGTAAAGGAAAAGGCGGTGAATCTGAAAAGCCAGATTGTGTATATCAGCCACGCCGATATTGAGGACATTGCCCAAAAACTGGCCGATAAAATTCGTACTCTGGGCGCCCGGGAGGTGGTAGTGCATCTGCTGGGGCCGGTCATCGCCAACCATGTGGGGCCAGGCGCCCTGGGTATTTCCTTTCTCACCGCTAAACGATAAGGAGGTTTGTTATGAAAGATTGTTTGTTTTGCAGGATCATCGCCGGGGAGATTCCCTCAGAGAAGGTGTATGAGGATGAGCGGGTGTATGCTTTCCGGGACATCAACCCCCAGGCGCCCACCCATGTGCTGATCGTGCCCAGGGCGCATCTGGGTGGCTTGGATGATCTGGCGAAGGCCGGGGATGACATTCTGACCGCCTGCCTGCGCGCGGCCCACACCATCGCCACACAGGAAGGTGTGGGGGAGAGCGGCTACCGGCTGATTTCCAACTGCGGCCCCCATGCCTGCCAGAGCGTCAGGCACCTGCATTTCCATGTGCTGGGCGGCAAGCAGCTAAAAGAACGGATGGACTAAAACTCCGCCCGTTCGTAGACGCGCTGGCTGATCAGCAAAGACAGGTCAAAAAGGAGAAGTCCTGACGCTGCCAATACCGGCAGCGTCCAGCCTTTTAGCGCTCCTATCAGCTGCATCACCATGGCCTGGAAGCCCTCATTGCCCTCCCCATAGCCCAGCCAGGCGGATAGCTTCTGGGGCAGGATGATGATGGCGATATAGACCACAGCGCTCAGAATGCCGCTCCATTTGGGGCTGACAAAGGCCAGCGGCATCATCAGCGTGTTATAAAGGATACCGATGGCCGCGATCATGGGAAACAGCGCCCAGGGGGAGAAGGGCAGGGCCAGGCCATAGACGCGCAGCCGCCACATCAGCAGGCACATATAAAGGGAAAAACCGAGGGCGCAGCAGAGATAAAACAGATATTTCGCGTTCACCACGCTGCGGCGCTTTATGGGAAGGGTGCCCAGCAAGAGGTTTTCAGCCCCGCCGCCAATCCCCGGGCGGGCCAGGGTGACCAGCAGGTGCATGTAGATGATTTGCAGAAACACCGCGATGATGGGGCCGCCAACAGGCTTGTTCAGGCAAATGGGGATGACCGACAGGCCCAAGACCAGGAAAGCCAGATGCACATACCGGGTGAGGAGCCAGTCCTTTTTTATCAGATGCTTCATGCGGGCCTCCTTTGCGTTGCTTCAGGCTGTTTCAGGGCGATCAGGTAGCAGGCGATGAAGCTGGTCATGCCAATCGCCAGGCAGGCCGGCAGGCTCAGCCAGGACAAAAAGACCTCCTCGCCCGTCTTTGTCAGCACCAGCAGCAAGGTGATTGCCATGTTGATCAGGGCGGAAATTGCCCGGGCGATGTTCTGTGGCGCATTCAGGGCCAGGCAGGGGCTGATGCCGGCGACCACGAGGCTCAGTGCCATGGCTTTGGAGATGATCTGCCGCATGAACACCTGGCTGCTCACAAGCTCCATCATGGCCACAAAGCCGGCGGCGATCAGGCCAGCGACCAGCACCATGGCCGCCTGAAACAGGAATAATCCCTGAATCAGCTCACGGCGCGTTACCGGGAAATGGCAGCGGGTGATCTCAAGCTTATACAGGCCATCGCCTCCACTTTGCGGTGAAAACACGATGTACACAATCAGAAAACCGGGGAAAGCCGATGAGTTGAAGCCGGGCACGAGAGCATACATCCCAAAGGGCGCTACCAGGGAGGAGAGCAGGAGCAAGGGGCTTTGTGCCAGCAGCTTGAACTGCATGATAACCAGCTTACTTAACATATGTCCTCCCCTTGGTGTAGTAGAACATGATGTCTTCCAGGCTGGGTTTTTCCTGCACCAGGCCGGTGCCGGACAAGCGCCCATTGGCAAGCCCTTCAAAGCCCACCGGCGTCTGGGAGAAGCCGATCAAGTCTTTTTTCAGCGCCTCGGTCAACTCCCCCGGCCCGCCCTTTACCAGCATGAAGCGGGAGAGGAGGGCATCCTTTTCCTCTGACAACATCAGCCTGCCATCGTGCAGGAAGGTGATGTAGTCCGCTATCCGGTCCAAATCCGAGGTAATATGGCTGGAAAAGAGGATGCTGTTCTCCTCCTGCTGGATCACCTCATAGAGGATGTCCAGCAGCTCGCGCCTGAAGATAGGGTCAAGGCCTGAGGTGGGCTCATCCATGATCAGAAGCTCCGCCCCGTGGCAAAGAGCCAATGCCAGGGAATACTTGGTTTTCATCCCCTTGGACAGCTCTTTGATCTTCTTCGCCGGGTCAAGGTCAAAGCGCCTGATATAGCCCTGATATTTTCCCTCGTCCCAGCGCGTATAAAAGGGGCGCAGGAGTCCTGTCATCTGTTTAATGCTCAACTGCTCGTAATACACCGGCTGGTCATGAACGAAGCCTACGCGCTGCTTGATTTCCCGCTCACAGGCCGCGTGATCCAGACCAAAAACCTTGATGCTGCCGCTGTCCTTATGCAGCAGGTTCATGATCAGCTTCAGCGTGGTGGTTTTCCCCGCACCATTGGGGCCGATAAAGCCCATGATATAGCCCTTGGTCAGGGAAAAACTGATGTCCTTCAAGGAAAAGGTTTTGAAGTCCTTCCTTAGGTGTTCGATCTCAAGCACATTTTCCATGCTCATTCCTCCCATAAGATGCGCAGCATCTGTGTGATTTCTTCAAATTCAAGGCCCATCAGCCGGGCCTCCAGCACCGCCTCCGACAGCCGCTGCTCAATGCCGTGGAGGCGCTTTTCCCGCATCAGCGCGGTGTCCTGGGTGGCCACAAAGGAGCCCTTGCCGGGGATGGTTTCAATAAAGGCCTCCGCCTCCAGCTCGTCATAGGCCCGCTTGGTGCTGACCACCGAGATGCGCAGATCCCGCGCCAGCGCCCGGATGGAGGGCAGCGCATCCCCCGGGTTCAGATCACCTTTCATAATGGCGTCTTTGATCTGATCGACAATTTGCTCATAGATGTTTTGCCCCGAGGCATTGGACAACACGATCCGCACCTGACAACCTCCAAACTGTTCATGAACTATATATACAGCTATCACACTTGTGAAAGCTTGTCAATAGGGAGTTTACAAAAAAATAGCGCCTTGCGGCGCTGAAGTGGATTTAAGGCACAAGGGGAAGAACACAGCCGTCACTCCTCTTTCGCCACCTCAGGCAGCTTGCTGTCCAGATGGCAGGCGACGAAATCGGCCATCGGCTGATAGGGGATATCGGGCGGGGCGCTTTTCACCTTGTCGATGCCCCGGGTCAGTATCGCCCGCAGCCAAGCCAGGCTGGCGGCAGGCAGCATTTGGCGCAGGGGAAGGCGGGAACCACAGACGGAACAGCAGACGCCGCCTTCCTGGGGAATCAGGAAGGCGTTTTCAGCCTCCCCCATGGCTTTGCCGCAGCGGACGCAGTGGTTCAGCCGGGGCCTGAAGCCGGCGATGCTGGCCAGGTGCATTAGGAAGGCACAGCTTACCTGATCAGCCGGGGTTTCTTCATAGGCCAGGCGTTTAAGGGAGCGGGCAAGCAGGATATACAGGTGGCTGGCCGGTTCCCCCGGCTGGGCCACCTTCAGGCAGATGTGCAGCATCATGGCGGCGTAGGACAGGCGAGGGTAGTTGAGCCTGAGGGGGTAAAAAGCCTCAATCACCGTGCAGCCGGTGACCGTTTCTCGGGCTGCGGATGAATACAGCATATACTCCCCCATGCAAAACAATTCGCCCGCTGTAATCAGCGGGCTTTTGGGCTTGCGGCATCCACGGCACAGGGCGTCCACCAGGCCAAAATCAGGGGAAAGCAGGGTGATCATCCTGTCATTCTCCCGGTAGTCCGTGCGGGCAAGCACTATGCCCTGGGTTTTCTGATAGGCCAAGGGAATGGTTCAGCGCTGATCTGCCAGGAAAAAGATCGCGATGGTGCCGGGCCCGGCATGGGCGCCGATGATGGGCCCCAGGGTGAAAAACTCAAAGCCGGCGTTTTCCGGGAGCCCTTTTTTCACCAGCCCGGTCAGGTATTGAATATCCTCCTCACAGTCCCCGTGGGAAAAGAAGATCGGCTGCCCGGCCTTGGGGTTGATGAGCTCAATCGTCTTTTCCGCTAACTCCTTCAGCGAGCGCTTGCGCCCCTGGGTTTTGTAGAGGGGGATCAGCTTGCCTTCATGGTTCACATGCATAATGGGCTTGATGCGCAGCATGCTGCCGATGAACGCGGAGCTGCGGCTGACCCGCCCGCCGCGGAAGAGATGGTTCAGGTCATCCACGGTGAACCAGGCGTTGAAACGCTGGCGGTTGTCCGTCAGCCACGTCACCACTTCCTTCATGTTCTTGCCCTCATCCCGCAGCTTCAGGGCATAATACACCATCAGCATCTGCCCCCCGGAGGCCATCAGGGAATCCACCACGCTGATTTTAGCCTGGGGATATTTTTCCTTGACGATCTTTGCCCCCAGCTCTCCTGACTGAAAGGAGCCGGAAATACCGCTGGACAGCGTGATATAAAGCACCTGCTCATCCTGCTTGACAATCTCCTCAAACAAGGCCGTGGCGGCGTCCACCGGCACCGCCGCGGTGGATGCCTGCTGGCCATCCCGCAGCTTGCGGTAGAACTCGTTCAGGATGGGCTCATCCTCCACATGGTACTGCTTATCCTGCCCGTCCATCCGGTAGATCATGGGGAGAACGCGCAGTTTGTCATAGCGCTTATAAAAATCCATTGACATATCGGAACCCACATCGGTCACAATCCAAAATGACATGTCAAGCCTCCTTTTCAGCGATTTTCCCAGTGCCGCAAGGCACTGAAGACATGCGGGAAGTATAACAAATCAGCGATTTTTCGTCAATGAAGCCGCCAGCGCCGGGACATTGACGCTGGCGGATGATAAAGGGTTTGGCTTATTCCGCTCTTTCAAGCAGGGTGACCAGGTAGAGGAACTCTTCCTTGAAGGCGTCGCCGGATAGATTTCCGGTGCTCCTGAGCAAATCCAAAGAGGAGGCATAGGTGGCGCTGCCCTTCCATTCGCTCTCCCGCAGCAGCATCCCCACCTGGGCCACCGCGGCCGCAAAGCGCAGGTTGTCGCTCATTTCCCCCGGCTTCTGTTGGCTGAGGGGGTAGGTATACAGCCGGCTTTCGTCCCCGGCAGGGGCTTTGGCGCGGATGGACAGGGTGAGCATCTCGGGGGAGGCGTTTTCCACATCGGGCGCGTTTTGATATTTGCTCTTCACCTCGCCGATGTCAAAGGGGCTGTCGATGGGAACGATCTCATACATCACCGTCAGCCGGTGCCCGCTGCCCAGTTCCCCGCCGTCCTTGGTGTCGTCGACGAAGTCCTCCGTCGCCATCAGGCGGTTTTCATAGCCGATGAGCCGATAGCCCTTGATCAGGGCGGGGTTGAAGTCCACCTGCAGCTTCACATCCTTGGCCACGGTGAAGAAGGTGGCGCCGATTTCGGTGACCAGGGCGCGCCTGGCTTCATAGATGGTGTCGATGTAGGCATAGTTGCCGTCCCCGTGGTCGGCCAGGGCTTCCAATTTGTTGTCCTTGTAGTTGCCGTCTCCAAAGCCCAGGACGCTCAGGAAAACGCCGTCCTTTTTCTTTTCTTCCACCAGGCGGGCCAGGGCGCCTTCATCGCTCACGCCCACGTTCAGGTCGCCATCGGTGGCCAGCAGCACCCGGTTGTTGCCTTCTTTGATGAAGTGCTTTTGCGCCAGCGCATAGGCGGTTTGGATGCCGGCCGCCCCAGCGGTGGCGCCGCCGGCGGTGAGGCTGTCAATGGCTTCCATGATGCGGATTTTTTCGCTGGCCCTGACGCCATCCAGCACCACCTCATCCCAGGAGGCATAGGTGACGATGGAAATGGTGTCGGTGGGGGCCAGCTCTTCCAGCAGCATCAGGAAGGCCCGCTTCACCAGGGGCAGCTTGTCCGGCATGTCCATGGAGCCGGACACATCGATGAGAAAAACCAGGTTCTGACCGGGGCGTTCCTCCTTGGGGATTTCCGCCGTCTGAAGGCCAATGAGCAGCAGCTGGGTGTCGGCGTTCCAGGGGGTTTGGGCCAGCTCCATGGTGACGCCAAAGGGCTCATCGCTTTTAGGCTGCTTATAGTCATAGCGGAAATAGTTAAGCATTTCCTCAATGCGCACGCTGTCAACGGGCACCTTTTCACCTTTGAGGATTTTGGCGCGCAGCTGGGCATAGGAGGCGGTGTCCACATCCGCCGCGAAGGTGGACAGGGGCGCTGTGCGCGTGGAGAGGAAGCGGTTCTCCTGGAAGAAGCCGTATTCATTGGTGTTAAAGGGCTCCATGAAGGGCTGGCTGGTGGTGAATACCCCCATGGGCAGAGATTGCCTGTTTATCCCCATGGCCATGTCATAGGCCTTCTCCACCTGGGGCATGAAGGGCTGGGCCTGGTCGGAAAAGAGCAGATCATAGGTTCTTTTGTCCAGCATCCCGCTGGCGAGCAGCCCATGCTGATCCTGAAAGGCCGCGAGAGCCCGGGTGGTGTCCGGGCCGAAGCGCCCGTCCGCCTTTCCGATGAAATAACCTAATTCCTTCAGGCGCTGTTGCATCATTTTGACCTCGTCCCCGCTGTCACCCTCCCGCAGCTCCTGGACAAAACCCGCCCCCAGGGAAGCGCTGGCGGCGCAGGCCGTGAGGCTGAGCGCCATGAGCAGGGCGAGCAGGATAGAAACCAATCTTTTTGTTGTGTTTGTCATAAAAAACCCCTCCTTTTGCCTTTATGACGAAAGGAGGGCGGAAAAAGTTCCCGGTTATTTTTCAAACAGCTGCAAAACCTCTTCCTGGCTGAGGCGCTGGGGCAGGGTTTCGCCGGGGGTGATCAGCCGGTCAAAAAGACGGCGCTTCCTGACGCCCATGGCCACCACCGATTCCTCAATGGAGTCCGGCGTGATCAGGTGGATGATCTGCACGTCCCGCTCCTGGCCCAGGCGGTGGGCCCGGTCGTTGGCCTGTTCCTCGGCGGTGGGGTTCCACCAGGGATCCAGGTGGATGACGGTGTCGGCCCCGGTCAGGTTAAGCCCGGTGCCCCCTGCCTTCAGGGAAATGAGAAACACCGGGGAGGCTCCTTCATTAAACTGCTGGGCCAGCTCCAGCCGCTCGGAAGCCGGGGTCTCCCCGTCCAGGTAGAGGCTGGGAATGCCCGCCTTGTGCAGCCGCGGCCGCACGATCTTAAGCAGGGAGGTGAACTGTGAGAAGATCAGCACCCGGTGGCCGTTGGCCAGGGTTTCGGGCAGCACCTCCATCAGCAGGTCCAGCTTGGCGGAATCCCCCCGGTATTCCGCCAGGGCCAGCCGCGGATGGCAGCAGATTTGCCGCAGCAGGGTGATGGCGGCCAGCACCTCAATCCGGCTACCGGTGAGGCCTTTTTCGACTAACAGCTCATGCACTCGTGCCCGGCTTTGCATCAGCGCCGCGTCATACACCCGGCGCTGCTCGGGGTACATCTGGGCGTAAAGGGTGGTCTCCATCTTTTCGGGCAGCTCCGCCATGACGTCTTTTTTGAGCCTGCGCATCAAAAAGGGCCTGATGCGCAGCCGCAAATCCTGGGCATTTCGCCCTTCGTCATAGCGCTGCAAAAACGGCCGCAGCGCGGGCAGGTAGCCCGGCAGGCAGAAGTCAAACAGGCTCCATAGCTCGCTGACATTGTTTTCCATGGGGGTGCCGGTGAGGGCCATGTGGGTGGCGGCATTCAGGCGCTTGGCGGCGCGGGCGGCCATGCTGGCCATGTTTTTGATGTTCTGCGCCTCATCCAGCACCGCGAAACGGAAGCGCATTTTGGAAAGCCCTGAAATGTCCTGCCGCAGGAGGGGATAGCTGGTGATGATCACATCAGGCGCTGCCTCGCTGTTCACCAGGGCGCGCAGTTGGCGTTCCCTGGCTGTTTTGCCGCCGGAAAGCATCAGGGTGGTGAGGCTGGGGGCAAAACGCTTGATCTCACTGTGCCAGTTGTGCATGAGGGTAGTGGGCGTTACGATCAGGCTAGGAAGGCGCACCGGATCCGCCTCCTTAAAGTGAAGGATGGCGGCGATCATCTGGGCGGTTTTGCCCAGGCCCATCTCATCAGCCAGGATGCCGCCCATGCCCAGCATGTGCAGGCTGCATATCCACCTGAAGCCCCGCAGCTGATAGTCATAAAGCCCTTCCACAGGGCTTTCCAGGCCTTCAGGGTCCATGGCCACGGCCATCTGCACCCCTTCATCGTGCGAGAGGGGCAGGCCATCCTTTTCCGCCAGGGCGGAGAAGTAGTGGGCATGCATGGCGTCCAGGTCCCGGGTTTCGGGCGCCTGGGTGAACCGTTCCTGCCAGGCCGCTGCCAGTTCCCGCCAGTTTTCAGCATCCCCCAGGGTGATGAAGGTGCCGTCCCTGTAGCGGAAATAGGGCTTGCGCTGGCTGAGGGCCTGCATCAGGGGCAGCAGCTCCTCAATGGGGCGCTGCTCGTCGGTGAGGGTCAGGCGCAGCTTCCCCGCCTTGATGCCCATGTGGCCGGAAAAGGAAGGTGCCCTTGGGGTGAGCTGCCTGAAGGCCTGGCTTAAAAACACCTTGGCCACCCGGTGCAGCTGCCGGACGCCCTCCATTAAAAAATCAAAAATCAGGCCGTCATCGCTCAGGTAAACCTGGCCTTTGCGCACACGAAAGCCGCTAATTGCCAGGGAATCCATCACGCCCCGCTCCCCCTGGGCATCCCGGAAAAGATAAAGGGGCAGCTCTTCCTGCTGCTGGAAGGGGTTCACCTCATAATCCCCATAGCGGAAGATCACCCGGGCCTGCACCTCATCCCCTGCCCGGTCCAGGTAAACCTCGGGCTTCAGGGGGAACTTCAGCAGGCGCCGGCTCATCTCCTCCTCGATGGTGAGGGCATAACGCCGCTGAAGGGCGGGGAGAAGGTTGGCAAACACCTGCTCGGTTTCCTTCCGGCTGAAGCGGTAGACAAAGCGTTCCTCCCCAGCGTTTTGCATCAGCGCCCGGGCGATGGCCCGCTCCTCCCGGGGGAGGGACAGCACCTTGCCATCCACCAGGGCGTAGCTGCCGTCTTCTGTGAGGGGCCGACATTTTCCCTGCCATGCGCCCCTGAGCACAGCGCCTCTGATGTCATATCCCAAGCTGAACAGCGCCGGCAGCGCTCCCTCCCGGATGCCGGCTTGGGTGTAGCTGCCTGATTCCGTATCCACCTGGAACTCAAGGTTAGTCAGCTTTTCCAGCACCAGGCGCAGCAGGGCGTCATTCAGGGGGATTTGGTTGGTGGCGGCCGGCCGCTCGCCATCGCCTAACACAAAGGCGGACAACAGGGTAAAAAGCGCCTGGGCATCGGCAGGGTAGCGCATCCAGGCAGGCGAATAGGTGAACTGCTTGCCCAGCGTTATGCTGCGCTCCTCCTTAACCGCGATCAGATAGCCAGGGATATCCCTGATGACATAGAGCCTGTTCTGTCCGGTTTTCATTTTCAGCGTAAAAACGCCGTCTTTGATGGACAGGATGGGCAGCAAAACAAGCCCGCTGCTTTCCGGCAACGGACCCTGGGCTGCCTCCAGCAGCCGTTTCCTGGCTAAGGTCTGATTCTTTTCTTCCCCCAGGGGCACTTACGATCTCCTTTTGTTGGTTTATCGGAACAGTTCTGTTATTAATCAGGCGAAAAGCCACAGGCTCAGCGCCATCAAGGCCATGCCGCCCACCAGCCCATACATGCTCAGGTGGTGCTCCCCATAGATCGCGGCTGAGGGCAGCAGCTCATCCAGCGAGATAAACACCATAATGCCCGCCACCGCCGCAAACAGCACGCCAAAGAGCGCGTCATTCATAAAGGGCATCAGGATGAGGTAAGCCAAGAGCGCGCCCACTGGCTCCGCCAGCCCGGAGAGGATAGCATAGCGCAGCCCCATTTTGCGGCTGCCTGTGGCATAGTAGATGGGCATGGCCACGGAAATCCCCTCAGGGATGTTGTGAATGGCGATGGCGATCACAATGGGAATGGCCAGCTCAACTGACTGGGTGGCCGAAACGAAGGTGGCGATGCCCTCAGGCAGGTTGTGCAGGGCGATGACCAGCGCCGTCAGCACCCCGGTGCGCTTAAGCCGGGCCGCCTGATGGGGGGCCGTATTCACCGGGCAGGCGAACTCGTGGGGGTTTTCCTCGCAGGGGATGAGCTTGTCGATGATGGCGATGATCAGCATTCCCCCAAAGAATGCCAGCGCCGTGTAGAGCATGCCGTTTTTTTCGCCGTAGACAGCCGATAGCATGGCCTGGGCCTCGGCAAAAATCTCAACCAAGGAGACGTAAATCATCACCCCGGCGGAAAAGCCCAGCATCACCGCCAGGTAGCGCACATCCGTCTTTTTGGTGAAAAACACCATCAGCCCGCCAATGCCGGTGGAAAGCCCGGCGATCATCGTCATTAAAAAGGCGGTCAGAATCGTTTGAAAATCATGCACCAGCGATATTCCCTTTCCCTAATTGTCTAAGCTATAAGCCCAGGGCGCGGATGAGGCCGGGCAGCGCCCTTTCAAAGGGCAGGCCGTAGCGCTCAGGCTGGGGCCATGCAGCGGCGGCTTTGAATGCCTCGCCAATAAAATCCAGCGCGATGGCGCAGGCGGCAACCAGGTCTTTTTCTGTCATTAGCCCCGCAATGACGGCTGAAGCCAGCATGTCCCCGGTGCCGGGGAAATGACCCGGAAAGCGCTGGCGCAGGAGGGTACGGGGCTCACTTCCCGCTTCAAAGGCGGTGAGGCCAATTTGCCCCAATTTAGATTCTACCCCGCTGAGCACCACTTGAGGCGCGCCCAGTGAAAGAATCGCCTGGGCATCCGGCGCATCCGGCTGGGTACCCGGATTGAGGGGCATCCCCAGCAGCAGGGCCGCCTCGGTGCGGTTGGGGAATATCACATCCGCTTCCCGGCACAGGGCGCGGAAAGCTGCCACCATCTCAGGCCCGCAAAAGGTGTAAGGCTTGCCGTGGTCGGCCATCACGGGGTCCACAAAAAGCCTGGCCCCGGGGGCTGTCAGCCGGGGCAGGGCGGCCAGCATCATCTCCGCCTGGGAAGCATCCCCCAGGTAGCCGATATACATCGCGTCAAAACGCTGGCCAAGGCGCTGCCAGTGCCGGAGGATGGCCGCCATGTCCTCCCGCATGTCCCGCCTGTGCACCTGGCCAAAGCCCCCGGTGTGGGTGCTGAGAATCGCCGTGGGCAGCATGGCGCAGTGCAGCCCTGCTGCGGACAGAACAGGCAAAGCAACCTGCATGGAGCAGCGCCCCATGCAGGAAATATCTTGGACGATCAAAATCCTCTTTTGACTTTTAACCGCAGTCACATGAAAGAAAGGCATCAAATCAAATGGGACGCTCTTTGCCCATGAAGCACACAGCCAGGGTGCCGGGGCCGGCGTGGGCGCCGATTACCGGGCCAATCATCTGCAGCTTGATCTCCTTGATTTCAGGCAACCGGTTTTTGATCTGGTTTTTAAGGATCTCCGCCTCATCCTGGGTGTCGCCATGGAAAACATACATGCTTTGCTTGTCGGGATTTTCGATGTATTCGGCCACCTTGTCAACCAGGGCACGCATGGCCTTTTTGCGGCCCTGTACTTTGGAATGGGCCTCCAGCTTGCCGGCTTTGGTGAGGGTCAAGATGGGCTTGATATCCAGCATGGTGCCCACAATGGCGCTGGTGGGGGAGATACGCCCGCCCCGCCTGAGGTAGACCAGGTCGCCCACGGTGAACCAGGCATGGGACTTCAGGCGGTTATCCATCACCCACTGGGCCACCTCCTCCATGGGGGCGCCCTTTTTATAAAGCTCATGAGCACCCAGAATCAGCAGGGCCTGGGGGAGGGAGATGGACAAGGTGTCCACCACAACGAACTTGCGCTCAGGGTATTTCTCCTTCAGCTCCGCCTGGGCTGCCAGTATATTCTGAAAGGTGGTTGACATATGGGAAGAGAAAGCCAGAAAAAGCAGGTCCTTTTCCTTGAGTATGGGCTCGAAATAGTCAATATAGACCGGGGTGGGCAAAAGGCTGGTAAAGGGCTTTGCGCCCGCGCGCATGCGGTCAAAGAGTTTTTTCTCCATTCCGCTGGCGCCGTTGTCATCATAGTATTCCACATCATCTAAGGTATAGGGCATTTTTACGATGGGGATGTTTTTATCCCGGGCAATCTGATAATGCAGGTCGCTGTCACTATCGCTCATTAGCACATAGTCTCTGGCCATTTTTCATTCCTCCATCACTGATTATTCCAAACTGGCAGGACAAGTATATTGTAGCCAAAATCCAACACAATTACAAGGACTGACGCATAATTTGGGGATTTCTTCAGAATTGCGCGTTGACAGGAAGGGGGCCGTTTTCTAAGATGAACAAAAAGAGGATCCAAGGAGGCGGCATGAAGGACGATTGGCGGGCAGCCCTTAAACACAAACGCCTGTTTCTGCTGGATATGGACGGCACCCTCTACCTGGGGGATAAGCTGTTTCCAGATACTCTGCCCTTTTTGCGGGCCATCCGGGAGCGGGGAGCGGACTACCTGTTTCTGACCAACAACTCCTCCCGGGGCACGGCGGATTACATCAAAAAGCTGGATAAGCTGGGCATTCCCTGCCAGGCGGATGACTTTTTCACCTCCACCCACGCGGCCATCATCTACCTGAAAAAACATCACCCGGGGCAGTTAGTGTATGCGCTGGGCACCCAGTCGTTCAAGCGCCAGCTGCGGGAGGCGGGCATCCGGGTGACCGATCAGGTGGAAGAAGGCATCGATTGCCTGCTGATGGGCTATGATACCGAGCTGACTTATCAAAAGCTGGTAGATGCCTGCCGGCTTATCACCAGGAACCTGCCCTATCTGGCCACCAACCCAGACTGGGTATGTCCCACAGCCACCGGCTACCTGCCGGATTGCGGCGCCATGGCCCAGATGCTGGAGCACGCCACCGGGCGCCTGCCCCATGTGCTGGGCAAGCCCCGCCCCGACATCGCCCTGCTGGCCATGGAGAAAAAAGGCTGCCAGCCCCATGAAACCGTCCTGGCGGGTGACCGGATATATACCGACATCGCCTGTGCCAAGGCTGCCGGAGCCGTCGGGATCCTGGTGCTAAGCGGTGAAACCAAGCAAGGTGATCTGGCCGCAAGCGACATCAAGCCGGATATGGTGTTTTCTGGGGTGGGAGAGCTGCTGGCGGCATTGTAAACAGCCCAAATGAGCAAAATATCATCATATAAGCCCATATATAGCGTTTTGCCGTTGAAAAGCGGGGTAATTTATAGTATGATAATTCTTGGTGCGCAATCAGGGCTTTTGCCCTTGTGCAGATAGAAATGACTACTTTAAAGGAGGATGGAACATGGCAAAATACGTATACTTGTTTAGTGAGGGCGATGCCAGCATGCGCAACCTGCTGGGCGGCAAAGGCGCCAACCTGGCGGAGATGACCAAAATCGGGATGCCGGTGCCTCAGGGCTTCACCGTCACCACAGAGGCCTGCACCCGTTACTATGAGGATGGCCAGATGATTGCCCCGGAAATCGAGGAGCAGATTCTGGACGCGATGCATAAAGCCGAGAAAATCGCCGGCAAAAAATTCGGCGATCTGAACGATCCCTTCCTGGTGTCCGTGCGCTCCGGCGCCCGCGCTTCCATGCCCGGCATGATGGATACCATCCTGAACCTGGGCTTGAACGATGTGGCCGTTGAGGGCCTGAGCAAGCTCACCGACAACAAGCGCTTCGCCTATGACTCCTACCGCCGCTTCATCGAGATGTTTTCCGATGTGGTGATGGAAGTGGAGCGCAAGCACTTTGTGGCTGAGCTGGACGCGGTGAAAAAGGAAAAGGGCGTCACCGGCGACACTGACCTGAACGCTGATGACATGGCGGAAGTGGTGCGCCGCTTTAAGGAAGTCTATAAAAAGCACAAGGGCGAGGATTTCCCCCAGGATCCCAAAACCCAGCTGATGGAGTCCATCAAGGCCGTGTTCCGCTCCTGGAACACCCCCCGCGCTGTATACTATCGCCGCATGAACGATATTCCCGGCGATTGGGGCACCGCCGTCAACGTGCAGGCCATGGTCTTTGGCAACATGGGCGATGACTCCGGCACCGGCGTGGCCTTCACCCGTGATCCCTCCACCGGCGAAAACAAGCTCTATGGCGAGTACCTGATGAACGCCCAGGGCGAGGACGTGGTGGCGGGCATCCGCACCCCCAGCCCCATTTCCGCCATGAAGGAATCCCTGCCGGAGGTTTATCAGCAGTTTGTTGATTATGCCGGCACCCTGGAAAAGCACTACCGCGACATGCAGGACATGGAGTTCACCATTGAGCGCGGCAAGCTCTACATGCTGCAGACCAGAAACGGCAAGCGTACCGCCAGCGCCGCCCTTAAAATTGCCGTTGACCTGGTGAATGAAGGCCTGTTGACCGAGGAAGAAGCGGTGCTGAAGGTTGACCCCCGTCAGCTGGACACCCTGCTGCATCCCACCTTTGATAAAGTGGTCCTGGACAAGGCGGAAGCCTTTGCCACCGGCCTGCCCGCATCCCCTGGCGCCGGCGCCGGCCAGGTGTATTTCACCGCCCAGGATGCTGCCGCTGCAGCCAGGGAAGGCAAGGATGTCATCCTGGTGCGTGAGGAAACCACCCCTGAGGACATCGAGGGCATGGATCTGTCCCGCGCCATTCTCACCGCCCGGGGCGGCATGACCAGCCACGCAGCCGTTGTGGCCCGCGGCATGGGCCGTCCGGCTGTGGTTGGCTGCCATGACATCCTCATTGACGAAGAGAAAAAGCTGATGACCACCACCAAGGGCGAAGTGTTCCACGAAGGGGACACCATCAGCCTGGACGGCGGTGCCGGCAAGGTGTACAAGGGCCTTATCCCCACGGTAGAAGCCTCTGTGACCGGCGACTTTGCCACCCTGATGGGCTGGGCCGACAAAGCCCGCCGGCTTAAGGTACGCACCAACGCCGACACCCCCAAGGAGACCCAGCAGGCAGTGGAGTTTGGCGCGGAGGGCATCGGCCTTTGCCGTACGGAGCATATGTTCTTTGAAGCCAGCCGCATCGCCACCGTGCGAGAGATGATCCTGGCTGACACCAAAGAACAGCGCAAGGCTGCCCTGGACAGGATTCTCCCCGTCCAGCAGAAGGACTTTGAGGAAATGTACAAGGCCCTGGAAGAGCGCCCCATGACCGTGCGCTATCTGGATCCGCCGCTGCATGAGTTCCTGCCCCAGAAGAGCATGACCGCCGAAATCGAAGCGCTGGCCAAGCAGCTGAACACCACCAGCGACAAGGTCATCGCCAAGATCGAATCCCTCCATGAGTTCAACCCCATGATGGGCCACCGCGGCTGCCGGCTGACGGTCACCTACCCGGAAATCGCCGAGATGCAGACCCGCGCCGTTCTTCAGGCGGCGCTGAAGGTGCGCAAGGAGACCGGCCTTAATGTGAAGCCCGAGATCATGATTCCCCTGGTGGGCACCCGCAAGGAACTGTCCTTTGTGAAGCAGATCGTGCTGGATACGGCGGAGAAGATTTTTGCCGAGCAGGGTGAGCGCATTGAGTTCCAGCTGGGCACCATGATTGAGATCCCCCGCGCCTGCCTGGTGGCGGATGAGATCGCGAAGGAAGCCGATTTCTTCTCCTTTGGCACCAATGACCTCACCCAGATGGGTTTTGGCTTCAGCCGTGATGACGCCGGCAAGTTCCTGGATTCCTACTACGAGAATCGCGTCCTGGAAGCCGATCCCTTTGCCCGCCTTGATCAGGAAGGCATCGGCAAACTGGTTGAAACTGCGGTGAAACTGGGCCGTCAGGGTCGCCCGGGGCTGAAACTGGGCATCTGTGGCGAGCATGGCGGGGATCCCTCCAGCGTGGAATTCTTCCACAATGTGGGCCTTGACTATGTGAGCTGTTCTCCCTTCCGCGTGCCCATCGCGCGCCTGGCCGCAGCCCACGCCGCCATCAACGAAAAAATGGCGAAGAAGGCCTGAGACGATTCAATAATCTGACATAAAAACGGGGAGCCTGTGACGGGCTCCCTTGTTTTTGCCGCTGTTGTGAACCTGGTGCTATTTTTTGCTGAAAAACCAGCTCTCTTCCTCAATGACCCTTTCCATAACATGGAAGGGGTCTTTTTCCCGGGAGATAACCTCAAGCGCCAGGGTAAGACGGTTATGGACGGTGTGTTCTTTAAGATAGGCGGCCGCATCCCTGATTTCCTGGTGATGATAATGCGTACCATGGTGGGTGAAGAGGGGATGCTTATCACCAAAGAGGGGATCGCCCGGGGTGAGCACGCAGTTAGCCAGGTGAACATGGTCGCAGAAGGGGGCGGTTTTCTCCAACGCCGGGTAAAGGCTTTCCCCCAGCTGGGCGATGTGGCTGATATCCATGGTCAGGGCAAAATCTGACAGGGGCTGGTTCATCCTTTGCATCAGGGCAAGCACCTCATCGCTGGGGCCTGCCAGCTGCATTGAGTCCACCGTCCTGTCGCCCGGCTCCAGCAGCAGCCGGATATGCCCTCGGGTGACATTTAGCAAAGCATGCAGGCTTTCTTCAAAAGCCTGCCAGGCATCGGACGCCTTAGCCGGATCATCGGGATAGCGTCCGCTGGTGATGAGCACGCCTTTGGCGCCTGAAGCAATAGCGGCATCCACATGTTCCTTGCAGGCGGCTACCGCATGGGCGCGGGTTTCCCCGGAGATGCTTGCCAGGTTTTGCTGCCCCTCCTTCTGAAAGGTGGCGGCGAGGAAAATGCCCTCAAGCCCGCGCTGGGAAAGGAGCTGCCCTCGCCTGACAGCGGTATTTAAGGGACTGGCATATTCAATGGTGTTCACTCCCAGGCTCGCCAGCCGGTCAACGGCTTTCAGGAATACCGCCTCGTCATGACGGGCGGCGGGCACCAGAGCTGTCAGCACGATGGATTTGTTGATGGTTGCCATAATCCTTACTCCTTATGGGTTGAGGAACCCTATGTATTCTCACGGTGTTTATCAATAAAAGGAATCCTGAGAATTCTGCTATCATTCTTCGCATTTTTTCAAAGCTTTAAGCAAATCAAAACCGGGAAGACTCCTCACGCATTATTCTATCACAGATACTTGCAACTCAAAAGGGAATTATTTCCGTTGTTGGATGTCTGAATACCCATATTAGACGGACTCTTCAAAAAAGCCTCTGTCCTCTGATGGACTAAAGCTTATGAAAACGCTTGCGTTTCTAGCCTTGAAAAACACCATTTTCTATTCTATAATAAATCAAGCTGATGATAAAAGCAATAAAAACCGGGGTATCATGAAGACCCTGCCCCGAAAATTACCTGTGTGGAAAGGACGCCGGATGAAGTACATGATCATGCGTGAACAGCGCACAAACAACCAGCAGATGATTAAAGAGGAAAACATCAAGCAGCTTTTTTGCCTGGTGGCAGAAAAGCCGGGCACCACCCGTGCCCAGCTGGTGCGCATCACCTCTTTGAGCCCCACCACTGTCTCTTCTCTGGTGGATGAATTGGTGCAGCGGGAGCTGGTGCTGGAAACCGGGCCTGCCAACACACACTCTGCCGGGCGGAAGCCTATTACGCTGCAGATCAATCCGGATGGGCGGCAACTGGCGGTGTTTTCCCTCAGCCGCTGGGGCGTTCGTTTCTGGCTATGTAATTTGGCGCTGGAGGAGCTGGACAGCGGATATCTGGAACACTCTGCGGAGCGCTATGGCGGTTTTGCCGAGGGCAGTCAGGAAACAGATCCTGACGCAGGGGCCGATTACATGGATTTTGTGGAAACCATGCTGACCCATTCTCCCCATTATGATCCCATGCGGCTTCTTGCTGTGTGCATCAGCTTTCCCGGCATCTATCTGGAGCAGGAGGAAGCTTTTTCCTGGTCCGCCATGCATGTATCCATCTCAGCTGCTTCTGTTAAACAGCTGGAGGAGCGATTGGCCGTCCCGGTTTTTCTGGGCAACTCCTCTATGTGCCGCGCCTATGCGGAAAAGAACTGTTTGGATCATCCCAGAGGAACTGTCCCTGATCTGATTTACTTCAATGTTTGCGATGGACTTGGCGCGGGTATTATTGCCGACAATGTGTTTCTTACCGGACGGGAGCATACCGCGGGCGAGGTAGGCCATGTGTCGGTGGATTATCGGGGCAAGCGCTGCGTTTGTGGGCAGCGGGGCTGTGTGGAGCAGTATGTGAATATTGAGGCAGTGACAGAGCGGGTGCGTCAAAAACTGGAAGAACAGGGGAGTAGCGACAAAATTAATCTGGAGGATATCGGAAAGCTCTGTGATGCGGGCGATGCGGTAGTGCTTGAAATCATTGATGATGTTGCTGCCATGCTCTTTACCGCCATCTATTCCACTGTATGCATCACCGGCATTAAACGCGTGGTCATCGGCGGAGGAATTGAGCAGTTAGGTGACTATTTTCTCAACAAGCTCCGTGCCTTTTCTGCCGATCATCCCCACAACAAGCTGGCCAGGGGCCTTACTATTTCCTATGCGCAGTCTGGCCTCCATGGGGATAGCCAGGGCATAGCCCAATTCTATTTGGATCATGTGTTTACCATCACCGCCGATGCGGAGGAGTTTTTGCACAAAGAAGCCCATCATGTTGCCACCGCGTAGTGAAAGAACTTCCTTGTTCAAGGCTTTCTTAGTTCGGATATCCTAAAACATCATCATCCGCAATTGACAGGGATTTCGTTCTTTGCTACAATGGCAACAGAGTTAGTAAAGTCACTGGAATAATCGACGCAGGGCATCTGCCTGTTGTGCGATATCGAATTGACAACATCCAAAAACAAGAAAGTGAGGGAAATTTATGCTACATGTCGCGATCATCGGTTCCGGCTTCATGGGCAAGCAGCACGCGCTGGCCTATCGATCCCTGAAGGACACCACCAAACTGGTGGCCATTATCAACCCCAATCCTAAAAACGCTGTTCCTTTGGCCGAGGAGTTTGGCTGTGGGTATTTCCCCACGCTAAAAGACGCGCTGGCGCATACTTCTATCGATATGGTGGATGTCTGCGTCCCTACCTATCTGCATGAGCAGTATGTTTTGGAGGCAGCTGAGGCAAAATGCCATGTGCTGTGTGAAAAGCCCGTTACCTTCACCCTGGAAAGCTTTGATCGGATGGTAAAAGCCTGTGAGGATAATCAGGTGCGTTTTATGGTGGCTCAGGTGGCCCGCTGGTGGCCTGAGTTTATTGACATTAAAAAACGGCTGGAAAATCAGGAGCTTGGCCCCATCCATATGATCTACGAAAAGCGCCTTTGCCAGCTCCCCACCTGGGCGACCTGGCATACAGATCCGGCTAAGAGCGGTGGTGGGCTTTATGATCTGAACATCCACGATATTGATTTCCTGATCAGCATTTATGGAAGGCCTGAAAGCGTTTATGCCACTGGTCATAGAACCAAGGAAGGCGCCTGGATGTATGTGGTGACCAATCTCGCCTGGCCTGGCGGGATCAAAGCCACGGTGGAGACCTCCATTGCCATGCCGGGTCCCTGGCCCTTCTCCATTGAGTTCCGGGGCGCTGGTGATAAGGGAACGCTTCATTACAATCTGCAGGCAGGCGTCAACATCAGAGATGGTGAACAGCACAGCAATTATACTTGGTATCCGGCGGGAGCCGAGAACCCGGAGCCACTTGCGGTGGAACAGACCGACATGTTTATTGCTGAGATTTCCGCTTTTGTGGATGCTGTAACAAACAATCAAGACGTGCCTGTTTCCCTGGCGGATTCCCGCCTGGTGCTGGAAGTGATTCAAGCTACCCTGCGCTCTCTGGAGGGAGGCGGTGTTATCACCCTATGACAAAGAAACCACGGGGCCTATATGGACGGGCCGGATTTGAAACAGAGCTGAGGGAACTGCCTTTTCGTCCGCTTGCTTCACAGGAGGTACGGGTCAGGGTGTTAGCCTGTGGGCTTTGTGGCACCGATTTGCACTTCCTGCGCCAGATGGCTGACTTTACCCCCATGGGGCATGAGGTTGCGGGCGTGGTGGCAGAGGTGGGGAGCGAGGTGACCCGGTTTAAGCCGGGGCAGCAGGTGGTGATGGAGGATGTAGCGCTTTGTGGCGTATGTGAAGCGTGCAAATCTGGCCGCGTTGACCTGTGCCAGAAGGGTTATACCATGCAGGATCAGCCCGGCATGGTGGATGAGTTGGTGGTACACCAGAACATGCTGCACCAGGCTGATGGCATTGATCCTGTTATCGCTTCAATGACAGAACCTCTGGCTGTGGCCATTCGCTGTGTGGAAACCCTGGCACCCGGTCCGGGAACGCCGCTTGCCATCTTTGGCATGGGCGCTATCGGGCTTTTCTGCGCTGCTTTTGCTCATCTGCGGGGTGTAGGCCCTATCACCATGATTGCCAGAACCCCCGGCAGCCTGCGCAATAAAGCGGCTGAGGCAACAGCCCTTTCCCTGGGAGCAGAGCGTGTCCTTTACACTCAGGATGCGGATTGGAAAAAGAAGGCCGGTTTGTTCGATGCTGTTATCTTGGCTGCTCCGCCCAGCCTTGTGCCTGTTGCGCTTGAGCTCACCGCTTATGGCGGCAGGGTGTTGGCGGCCGGTGTCACCTTCGGAGATGATCATTCAGCCATTATCAATGTTAATGATATGGTTTTCAACAAGAAGCATCTCCTCACCTCCATTGCGGAGCCTGGCCTTTATTTTCCGTTAGCGCTCTCTTTGATCCGCTCGGGGCGTATTGATGTGGACAAAATCATCACGCATCAGCTGCCACTTCAAGAGGCAGGCAGACTTCACTCTTTGTACAATCAGGACGCACCCGCCATCAAAACAGTCATTATGCCCGGCTGAAACGGCTGGGCTATTTTTACAACATCCCGATAAAAGGAGGACATCATGAAGAACATCATTGCTGTTTGTACCAACACCTACCATGGCTTCAATGTTGACCAGACCCTGGAGGGCATTGCCGCAGCCGGGTTCAAGTATGTGGAGCTGGCCGCCGTGCGCAATTGGACAGAACACATCATGCCTGACATGCCCGAGGAAGAGCTTACCCGTATTCAGAATAAAATGAAGGATTTGGGGCTGTCCTGCCTCTCTGTCAGCGGGCACTGCAACCTGACGGATGCCAAGCGGCTTAATGATTTCAGAGCCAACATGGAACTTGCCAAACGCTTTGGCGCAAGCTACATTATCTCGTCTACCGGCGAGGCGCACTTTGGCAAGGATGAGGCTTTCACCGATGATGTGTTGATTGAAAACATCAAGGCGCTGGTTCCTGATTTAGAGCGGCTCAATCTGAAACTGGCCATTGAGGTGCATGGCGAGTATGGCACGGGCGAGGATGTGGCCCGTATTGTCAAAGGCGTTGGCAGCCCTCTGGTGGGTGTCAACTATGACACCGCCAACGTTGTGTTTTACGGCGGCAAGGCGCCTGAAGATGATATCAAAAACTGCCTGGAGCAGGTCAACTATGTACACCTGAAGGATAAGGTGGGCATGAACAACACCTGGAATTTCCCCGCTATCGGCCATGGCGAACTGAAGCTGTTGGAAGTTATCCAATACCTGAAGGATCACAACAAGCAGCTGCCACTATCCATTGAGATTGAGTTCACAGAGGACTTTACCATGCGTGACAAGGTGGAAGGAGACCTGGAAAAGGCCAACCAGGCAGTTAAGGATTCTTTCGACTATCTGCACAAAAACGGTCTGATCTGATGACGCAAACCGGGGCTAGCCCGGCGTAATAAAAAACAGGAGGTAAATTATGCGCAAGAAATTTCTGGTAACCTTGATGGCACTGCTTCTGGCTCTCTCGCTGACCGGCGCCGCTTCCGCGGCCACCTACGGCTACATCGCCTATCAGATGTCTGACATCTGGAACGAGTATTCTTCCAAGGCCTTCAAATACGCCGCGGAGCAAAATGGCGTAGAGGTGGTCATCCTTGACTCCCAGAACGACATCGGTAAATCCATTGCCGCCATGGAATCCCTCATCCAACAGGAGGTGGACGGTATTTCCATCTTCCCCATCTCCCCTGAACAAGGCGCTCAGTTGATCAAGATGGCCAATGAGGCAGGCATTCCCATCACGGTGGAAAATATTGATGTGGCTGCCGTTGCCAAGCCCGAGGAATATGTGGCTGCCGTGGGCTGCCTGTATGGCGACATTGGCTACGCAGCCATTGAGTGGCTAAGCAAGAATGTGGAAAACGCTAAGGTCTTCTACTGCGCTGGCGCTGTGGGCGGCGGTGTGTATGAGTCCTACAAAGTAGGCGTTGACAAGGCGCTGGAAGACTATAAGGATTCGATTGAGATGGTGGGCCTGATGAACGGCGATGCCTGGTCCACGGAAAACGGCCTGAACCTCACCACCAACTTCATCAACTCCGGCGTGGAATTCAACTGCATTTTTGCCAACAATGACCAGATGGCCCAGGGATGTTACCAGGCGCTGCTGGAAGCCGGCCTCAACTATCCCGTTGTCTCCACCGGCGGCTCCCCTGACGCCTACAAGTTTCTTGAGGATGGCATTGAGGCTGCCAACATGACCGCTCCCGTATCCATCCAGGGCGTGCAGACCTTCAAAAACCTGCATGAATTTGTCACCGAAGGCAAAGTTCCGGATCCCAAGTTCCAGAGCCTGCCGGTTATCCCCGTGTCTGGCGATGATTTGGCCGCCTGGATTGACTGGTCAGACTTTGCTGGCGCCTACGCCTATGTGTACAAGACCAAGTAATTCCTTTAATCCCGCGCTGCACCTAAGGTGCGGCGCGGGATCCGCTCAAACTTATGGAGGCATCGCATAGCATGGCAGAAAAGCCCATGAGCCAGCCTTTTATTCGGATGGAAAACATTGTCAAGGAGTTCCCCGGCGTGCGCGCGCTTAGGGGGATGACATTTGATGTTAACCGGGGAGAAATCCACTGCCTGGTTGGGGAGAATGGAGCTGGCAAATCCACCCTGATGAAGCTGCTCTCCGGTGCTTATACCCCGACTGAGGGCACCATTTATGTGGAAGGCCAACCCTACAAAGCCCTTGACCCGGAGGTTTCCCAGCAGTTGGGCATCGAAATTGTCTATCAGGAAAACGACTTGGTGCCCTGCATGAACGCGGTGGAAAATATCTTCGTGGGCA
Organism: Christensenellales bacterium; assembly: GCA_050952935.1. GTDB lineage: Bacteria > Bacillota > Clostridia > Christensenellales > Aristaeellaceae > UBA6115. The sequence goes on from JBMNLS010000001.1 coordinate 380,928, forward strand.
AAGAGCTGACGCTGCCCTTTGGCATTGTTGACAGCAAGAGCATGCTCCATCAGGTACAGGACACCATGAGGGAGTTTGATATCGTCATTGACCCGCTGCAAAAGATTGAACACATGTCGGTGTCCGATCAGCAGTTTGTCAAAATCCTTAAAGCTCTGATGAAAAAAAGCAAACTGCTGATTTTGGATGAACCCACCAGCATGTTCAATGTTGAAGATGCGGGCAAGGTTTTAAATCTGGCGCGCACCATCTCTGAACGGGGCATTGGCATCATCTATATCTCTCATTTTCTGGAGGAAGTGGTGCAGATTGCTGATCGCATCACTGTCATCAGGGATGGGGAAGTGGTGCATACCTATGACAACACCGCAAGGGATGTTCCCCTGAGTGACATCACCCGGGACATGGTGGGACGCCCGGTTGACACCTTTTATCAGCGGGACAGGTTTGACATTGGGGAAGAGCGGATACTGGAAGTGAAAAACCTTCAGCTCCACAAGGATTCCCCGGCCATCAGTTTTTCCCTTCGGCAGGGGGAGATCCTGGGGCTGTTTGGCATGGTGGGCTCTGGCAGAACGGAAATTGTGCGCGCAATTTCGGGGGCTGACCGCTTTCATGCAGGAGAGATCTGGCTGCGCGGCAAAAAGCTGCGCATTCAAAATCCCCGGGACGCTATTAATGCGGGCATTGCCCACATCACTGAAGACCGGCAGCGTTTGGGGTTAAATTTGGGGGCCAGTGTGCTTGAAAATGGGCTTATGGTAAAACTACAGCATATGCAGCCCAGCCTTTTTTATGATTACAAGGCCAACACTCCCTTGGTGCGCCCGATTATGGAAGAGCTGGATGTGAAAACCCCCAGCCTTATGCAGGAGGTAGTTTTTCTTTCCGGAGGCAACCAGCAAAAGGTGGTGCTGGGCAAGTGGCTGATTGCTGATGCCCAGGTGTATGTGTTTGACGAACCTACCCGTGGCATTGATGTCAATGCCAAAGCCGAATTTTATAAGCAGATGACCGAGCTTGCCAAGGCCGGAAAGTCCATCATCATGGTGTCTTCAGAAATGCCGGAACTTATTTCCATGAGTGACCGGGTGCTGGTGGTGCGTGATGGCGCAGTGCGCTGTGAACTCACCGGTTCTCAGATTAGCGAACAGAATATAATCACACAAGCCTTAGGAGTATGCGATCATGAATAAGGGACGGGGTATTTTTAAGGATCAGCGGGCGCTGCTTTGCATCGTCATTATCATCCTGTCAGTAGCGGTGGGCATCATCAATCCGCGCTTTGTGAGGCCCAACAACATCGTGGCTATCCTCCAGCAGATTTCAGTGTTGGGTGTGCTCACCATGGCCATGTCCATGCTCCTTATTTCAGGCGGCATTGACATGTCCATCGGCAACATGATGACGCTTTCGGGCGTGGTGGTGGCCACCCTCCTAATGCGGGGCACAAGCCTTCTTTTGGCGACACTGGCGGGGATAGGGGTGTCCACCCTGTGCGGGCTTCTAAACGGCATTATCATCGCCAAATCCCGCACGATGCCGCTGATTATCACACTGGGTACCGGCCAGATGTTCAACGGCATTTCTCTGCTGATTGCCGGCGGTTCCTTCCTCCAGTTTCAAAACAAGCTGGATTTTTTGCGCACCATCAAACTTTTTAACTTTTTGCCGCTGATGGTGATATTCATGCTTGTGATTGTGCTGTTCATGTTTGTTTTGCTGAATAAAACCCGCTTTGGCCGGCGCATCGTGGCCATTGGCGGAAATGAGCGCAACGCCTATCTGTCCGGCATCAAGGTGGATCTTTACAAAATACTCACCTATGCTATTTCCGGCGCCATTGTATCTATCGCAGGTCTTATCTTTGCTGCCCGTCTTAATGCGATCACAGCCAATGCCGGAAGCGGTTATGAGCTGGACGCCCTGGTAGCGGCGGTGGTGGGTGGCGTCACCTTTGAGGGGGGCAGGGGAACTGTTCTGGGTGCTTTCCTGGGCTGTCTTCTTATTGGCATCATCTCAAATGCGCTGGATATCCTGGGGGTGGACGCCTATGTGAAAATCGTCATCACCGGGGCTATCATCGTAGGTGCGGTGGTCTTGAGCAATATCGAAAAACTGCGCCGCAGAACTTAAGTGTGGGGAAAGGATAGAAAAATGAAAAAAGGGGTAAGTTTCTTTTCCTTTGACATGAATGTCAACCTTTTGGAGGCCGCTCGCAAGGCAGCTCAGGCAGGGTATGAGGGGGTTGAGGTGGTATTGAGTGAAGCAGGATCCCTCAACATGTATACCAGTGATAAAGAGCTTGCCGCCCTCAGAGCGGGCATTGAGGATTTAGGGCTGACGGTATGTTCAGTGGGTGCCTGGAACCTCTGGGAGCATAATTTGGCTGGCTCTGATGAAAAAGCAGCTGCCCACGCTCAGGACATCATCAAAAAACAGATTGATTGTGCCCAGGCTCTGGGAACGGACGCTATTTTGGTGGTGCCCGGCTGGGTGGGCACCAATTTTGCCCCAGGCATTGTGCCCTATGATCAGGCCTATGACAACGCCCAGCGCCGTCTGGCGGCTTTGGCGCCTTATGCCCAGGCGGCCGGGGTTTCAATTGGCGTTGAAAATGTGTGGAACAAGTTCCTGCTTTCTCCGCTGGAGATGAAGCGTTTTTTGGATGAGATTAACAGTCCCTTTGTCGGGGCCTACTTTGATGTGGGCAATATCATTTACATCGGCTACCCTGATCAGTGGATTCGTATCCTGGGCCAAAAGCATATCAAGAGAATTCATTTCTCTGATGCCCGTGCCGAACAGGCGGGACTTGGTATGTTTGTTGATTTGTTGGCAGGCGATGTGGATTTTGCTGCTGTGATGACAGCGCTGCGCGACATTGGCTATGATGGCTGGATCACGGTGGAATTTTTGCCCAATTACAAATGTTTCCCCTACCAAGCCATCACCAATGCCCGATTGTCTCTGGATACGATTTTAGACATTAAGTGAGGATCATAAATGAAAAAACTGCGTTTCGGCATCATCGGAGCCGGTGGCATTGCTGACCGGCGCACCATCCCGGGGATTCTTGCTTCAAAACATGCCAGTCTCAGCGCCGTAATGGATGCTAAGGAAATAGACGCTCAGCGGATCAAGGATAAGTATGGGGCAAAAGCCGCCTATACTGATGCAGCGGCCTTGGCTCAGGATCCGGAGGTTGATGCGGTATATATCGCTTCTCCTGTGGCCGTGCATCTGCAGCAGGCCCTGGCTGTTTGCGAGGCAGGCAAACCCCTTCTGATCGAAAAGCCCCTGGCGCTCAGCACCGCCGATGGTCAGAAAATCATTGATGCCTTTGCTAAAAAGAGGCTGCCTCTGGCAGCGGGGCTCATGATGCGGTTCGGCTCCCACATCAGGCAGATGAAAGCGCATTATCAAGCTGGTGACATCGGGCCTGCTGTGTCCATTTATTCCCGTTTCTCCTGTTGGTATCCGGATATCCCCGGCGCTTGGCGGCAAAGCCTTCAGACCGGGGGCGGAGGGGCGCTGATGGATATGGGAATTCATGTGATTGATCTGATTGCATATATCACCGGAAGCCCTATTTGCCAGATAGCCGCCATGCAGGACACCCAAACTTTTTCCTACGAGGTGGAGGACGCTTCCTGTCTCGTCATGCGCCTTGAAAATGGCGCCCTATGTACGCTTCAAAGCCACTTCAATATTCCGGATGACGCGGCGGACTGGCGGCTTGATCTTTTTGGCACGCGGGGTTGCTTATTGGGTGAAGGGGTGCTGGGCCAGGTTGATGGTGGCAATTTAAAGATACTTTCCCAGAAGGAAGTGGGCGGCTATGATAGCCAGCAGAACGGCCAGCGTCCTGATCTCACTCCTCTTGAGGCTGAGTATGGCGATCTTTATGCTCGTGAGATTGACAGCTTTTGTCTGAGCGTTTTGAATAACAGGCCTCTTGAAGCCCCGGCTGAAGCTGCCCTCACAGCTCAGCGGGTTGTAGAAGCGGCATATCGGTCACACAAGGAAGGCGTTTTTGTGACGGTTTAATGCATCAAGTTACTTTCTTGGTTTTTGCCTGCCTTGCCATATAGCTTATCCTTATGAGGGTGAGCCCGGCAGCGGCGCCCGCCAACAAATCCGGCGGGCTTTATTCATGGCTGTTCCGCTTAAAGCGTATTAACACGAAAATATGCAAATACTGATAAAGATGTTGACAATGGCTGAATAATGTGAAATAATAACATTAATTGTAAAGCCACTGAAGAAATCACTCAACATGAATTAAAAATAGGAGGTCTATTTGTATGGATATGCTCAGCACATTTAACGGCTCACACTTTAGCAAGGTGTTCCCCAAGGCGTGGGATTTGAAGAAAATCAAGGAATGTGTATCAAATCCGCCTGAGGAAATCATGAAGCGTCAGTCATTCTGGCATGATGGTTTTTCGCTGACCCCCTGCGAGAATCTGGAAGAATTTGGCGTTTACATGGGCCATGAAATAGCAATGCAAATTCGCCAGACGAAGGAAGAAGGCCAGGAGCTGATTCTGGTATTGCCGGTAGGCCCCATGGGCATGTATAAGTGGGTGGTGTATTTCCTTAAAGCCTGGAATGTTGACTGCAAGCACGTTCACGGCTTCAACATGGATGAATGGTCAGACGACAAGGGCAACACTGTGCCTGCCAGCGAGCCGGTGGCCTTCCAGAACGCCATGGAAAACGCCTTGTATGGTCCCCTGGGAGAATTGACCGTGCCCGTCAGCCAGCGCAACTTTGCTACCAGGGAAAACCTCATTCAATATCCCGAAAAAATTGCCGCCCTCAAGGCAAAGGGCGCCAAGCAGGTGATGGTATACGGGATTGGCCGTGCCTGTCACATTGCTTTCTGGGAGCCGCATTTTGCCGAGGAATACGCAAGCTACGAGGACTGGAAAAAAGAGCCCTATCGCGTGGGTGCCAACCTTCATCCCTTTACCATTGAACAAAATGCCATCACCAGCTTCCGAAGCAATTGGACGCTGATACCTTGCTATGCCAACACCATAGGGCCCGGCATTATTTTCGGTACAGACTATGCCATTGGCGGATGCGATGGCGTGCTTTCCAGAGGCATGCAATGGCAGGGACTGTCTTTGTGGATGACGCTGCGCTATGGGCCCGACAAGGCCGTCACTTCCAGCAGCATTCCCACCATGCCCGGCAGGCTGTTCTTTATGAAGGAGCTGGCCGGCCCCTTGTGCGCCGATACCAACTGATTGGATTGTATATAACAAGAGAAAGAGAGATTTGGCATGCGAAGCTGGATGGATAAGGCACGGGCCGTTGATAAGGTGCTGCAATCTGCGCCGACTATTGATAAAAATCTGCGGGTGGAGAAAGAAGAGTTTGTCCTCCGGCGGAAGAAGGTTGCTGCTGCGCTGAAAGACGCGGGCATAGACTGCGGTATTGTATATTCCGATGAGCATTATTGCGGTGATGTTCCCTACCTGGGGGGTAATACCAATATTTCTGTGGAGCCAGTGGCTGGCCTGGTAGGACCCAATGGGTTTTTCCTGTTGGCTGGGCTTGAGGGTGGCTATGTGGCAGAGCAGCTGGCGGCCCGTGCTGGCGTCAGCGTCCACAAGGTGGAGATGCTGAAGCTGGCGGATGAGGAATACCCCATTGACGCTGAGCGCATTGAGGATGTGCTGGAAATGGCGGTGGGCGGCATGCCTAAAACCATTGGCCTTCTAACCCCCCGGGCAGTGCTGCCCCTTGGTGTGTATGAGTTTTTTGCTTCGTTGGTAGGAGAAGATAATATCATCGACTGTCAGGAACTCTATTACAAAATCAAATACATTAAATCTGACCGGGAAATGGAGTTAACCCGTCAAGCGGCGTTGATTTCAGACGCTATGATGCAAGGCATGCTGGCGGTTTTGGAACCGGGGATGCTGGAAACTGAGGTTTCCGCCTGGGGTTACCTTATCGGCCAGGAATTAGGGGCTGAAAGCTTTGGTTTTGATGTGATGGTCACTGCCAATGAAGCCAATCGCACCATTGTCGGCAAGGCGCTCAACCGCCCCATCAACTTTGGTGACTATGTTCACCTGGGTGTCGCGCCCAAAATGGATGGCCTCAACGCTTGCCAGCGGGCCACAGTGATTGCGGTCAACCATCCTGATCAGGTGACGGCGGAACAGCGCTATTGGATTGAGTTTGTAGAGGAAGCCTATCAGGTGGGCCTGGACGCGTTCATTAAGGTGGCCGAGGGCAATCTGCCGGCTTACCTTCAGGAGAAGGCGCTGTGCGATTATTTCGCTTCCCGGCAAGATGAAGTTTCTAAACGCCTTGGCCGGCCGATTGATCTGGTGCGCCTGAAGCCTTACACGGGCACCCATAACAGTGGATACACCGAATGCCAGGAATTCTATGGTGCCATCACCCTCAACTCAAAAGAGCCTTTGGGAAGTCAAATTGTCATGATGCTGGATGTGGCCATCCGCGGCTTTGGCAACCACTGGCACGAGGTGATTATTCCGGGCCTGGATTATGTGCTGGTGGAAAAAACCCTGGGCAAGTTCCCGGATCGTGTGGAAGTGTTTAACCAGCTGCCGGTTAATATGCAGCATCTGGTAGGCATACATTAAAAGAAAGAAGGCGGAGTATATATGAGGATTTTAGCGGTAGGTTGTCATCCGGATGATTTGGAGATCGCGTGTTACGGGACGCTTGCCAAATACATCAAACAAGGCCATGAGGTGTCCGTTTGTCACATTGCGAACGGCAATATGGGCCATGTGGAAATTATGCCGGATGAATTGCGTCAGATTCGTTTTAACGAAGCGGCAGCGGCGGCTAAGGTGATTGGCGCCCAGCATTTTTCCATCGATATCCCGGATATCCATGTCACGGCAGAAAACGATCAGCTGATTTATGCGCTGGGCCGTGTCATGCGCAAGACGCAGCCGGAGCTTATCATCACCCACTTTGAAAATGATTACATGAACGACCACATACAAGCCTATTATGCTACTTTTCGAGCTTCATTTGGCGCCAGCATTCCACATTTTCATTGTGCTGATGCGGGGCCTTCCGTGCCAGTCTGTCCTATTTACCATATGGATACAGTGGCTGGAGTGGGCTTTATTCCCACCGAATATGTGGATATTACCGAGGAAATTGACCTGAAGCTGGAAGCGCTCAACTGTCATAAGTCTCAGTTGGAGTGGATGTTAGAGCATGACGGCATCGATTTCCTCGATTTTGTCAGGACTTGCTCCAAGGTGCGGGGCTACCAGTGTGGTGTGCAGTACGCTGAAGGCTTCCGTCCCAATCTCAATTATCTGCGCTTGACCGCTAAGCGGCTTTTGCCTTAAAATAGCATCAGAAAGCCGTATAACAACACATTGAAAGGAATTTGAATTACCGTGAGCGAATTAATCGCCGGGAGAACTTTCAAAAGCCGCGTCTCAAAGTTCACCAAGGATTACGCTATTGTGGTGGCGATTCTGGTGCTAATGGTTATCTTCACCTTCGCATCAGACTACTTTCTTACCTATCGGAACATCCGAAACATCCTTACACAGACGGTATCCTTAGCGGTGGTGTGCATTGGCCAGGCGCTGATTGTTACCACAGGGGAGTTCGATCTTTCTTTGGGGCAGAATGTCTGTCTAACCTCAGCGGTCATGGCCTATCTTATCAAGTTCGCGGGCTTTAATCCCTGGATTGCCATCATCTGCGCCATTTTGGTGGGCGCTGCGGTGGGCATGAGCAATGGCTTGCTCATTGCCTATGCGGGCATTCCCTGTTTCATTGTCACATTGGGCTTTCAGATGATTGCCCGAGGCTCTGCTAAGATCATCACCAACGCCTCGCCTATCGCAGGAATGCCCGAGGAGATCAAGTTTATTGGCCGTGGCTTCATTGGCGGCAATGAATATGGAATTCCTATCAGCGTCATCATCATGCTGGTGCTGTTCCTTTTGTTTTCCTTTGTTACCCAGCATACCAAGTTCGGGCGTTCTCTGTATGCCATTGGCGGCAACAAGGAAGCGGCCTATTTTGCGGGCATTGATGTCAAAATCCACCGTGCGGTGATTTACACCATTGCCGGCGCGCTTTGCGGGATATCTGCGGTCATTCTGGTTACCCGCCTTGACAGCGCGGCGCTTACCAATGGGAATCTCTATGAGTTTGATGCAATGATTTCTTGTATCCTGGGCGGCATCAGCTTGGCCGGTGGCCGGGGCAAAATCATTCAGGCGCTTTTTGGCGCCATTTTCCTGATGCTGTTTTTTAACGGCATGACCATGCTTAATGTCAACCCTTTTGTGCAGGATGTGCTCAAGGGCGTGGTGATGGTTGGTGCTGTTGCTCTTGATGTGGTGCGCAATCGCCGCAGATGAGGCAGGGATAAAGAGATGGCAGATTATATCCTGGAAATGAAAAACATCACCAAGGTTTTCCCTGGGGTGAAGGCATTGGACAAGGTATCCTTGGCTATTGAGCGGGGGACAGTACATGCGCTGGTGGGGGAAAACGGTGCGGGTAAATCCACCTTGATCAAGGTGATTGCTGGCATTTACCATCAGGAGGAGGGCGAGGTTTTTCTTGACGGTGAACTGGTCAATCTACGCACCCCCTTTGAATCCCAGCAAAAGGGTGTTAGCGTTGTTCATCAAGAACTGAAGATGTCGGAAACCCTGAGCGTGGCGGAAAATGTGTTCTTGGGGAACCTCATGTATAAGGGACGGGTCGTGGATTGGAAGGGCATGCGCCTGAAGGCGGCGGAGATGCTGCAGGAGTTGGGTGTGCCCATGGATGTTGAGGCGGCGGTGGAAACATTGTCTGTGGCTCAAAAGCAGATGGTAGAAATCTGCAAAGCCATCAATCGCAACTGCAAGGTGCTGATCATGGATGAGCCGTCGGCAACGCTGACGGAAAAGGAACAGGTCCTTATGTTCAACACCATCCGGAAGCTGAGGGATGCAGGGGTAACAATTATCTATATATCTCACCGGATGGAAGAGATTTTCGACCTGTCCGACAATGTCTCCGTCCTTAGGGATGGCAAGCATATCGCAACCTTGCCAGTGGGCCAGGTGACGCGGGATGAGTTGGTGAGCATGATGGTTGGGCGCACCGTTACCAATGTATACCCTGTGGCGCAGAAAAAGCCTGGCGATGTGGTATTGGAAGCGCGTGGCTTAAACCGCAGGGGAGTGCTCCATGACATCAGTTTCCAGTTACGCAAAGGCGAAGTGCTGGGGGTAGCAGGGCTGGTGGGTGCTGGCCGCACCGAATTGGCGCGGGCGCTGCTGGGCATTGATAAGCTTGACGCGGGAGAGATTCTTCTGCATGGTCAATCGGTCAAAATTGACAGTTTCCGAAAGGCCATCGGCCTGGGCCTGAGCCTTGTGCCTGAGGATAGGAAAAGCCAGGGTTTGGTGCAGATTGCTACCGTCAGCCGCAACATCTGTATGGTTAACATGGACGCTGCGTCCCGCGGTTTTGTGATGGATGCCTCCAAAGAACGCCAGATCAGCATGGAGTATGTGGAAAAGCTGGATATCGTTACCCCGGATGTGGAGACAGAAGCACAATACCTCTCAGGCGGCAATCAGCAGAAAGTGGTTATTGCCAAATGGCTGCTTGAGGATAGTGATATTGTTATTCTGGATGAGCCCACCCGCGGTATTGACGTGGGCGCCAAGAGTGAGATTCACCAGTTAATCGTTGATCTGGTGGAGCAAGGGAAGTCAGTCATGATGATATCTTCAGAATTGCCGGAAGTTATCGGCATGTCAGACCGTATCCTGGTCATTCATGAGGGGCGCTTGGTAGGCGAATTGGTACGTGGTGAAGCGACTCAGGAAAAGATTATGTCCTTATGTGTTTGAATTGATTTGATATCTAAGCCGCGGAAGCGGCCGATGAAATAAAGGAGGTTCTTTTATGAAAAGAAAAAACTTGGTTTCTCTGTTACTGGCTCTTGTGATGCTCTTTGCCTTCGCCGTCCCCGCGGTGGCGGCGGAACCTTGGGAGGGAAAACGCCTGGGCGTAGTGCATATCACGCTGTATGATGAGTGGTGCAAAGCTGTCTACGATGAGTTTATGACTCAGGGGCCTGCAATGGGTTTTGGTGAAATCAATATCCAGGATGGCAACCTGAACGCAGAAACCCAGCAAAAGCAAACAGAGGACTTTATTGCCCAGAAGTATGACGCGATCCTCATTGATCCGGTGAATTCCGTTGGCATTATCCCCACGCTGGAACAGGCTGGAGATGCAGGCATCCCTGTCTTCGCTTTTGACAGTGGAACTGAGTATAAAGATCTGGTAACCCACGTGGCTTGGGATCATGCCGAAACCGGTGTGCTCACTGCCAAGTGGGTGGCAGACTATGCCAAGGAGCACCTCGATGGCAAGGTGCGCGTGGGCGTGCTTGCCATGCTCAACGCCGTACATACTCAGGTGCGCTCTGAAGCTTTTGAAAAGACTTTGACCGAGCTTTTGGGTGAGGAAAACATCACATGGGTATTTAATCAGGACTTTGGCGAGACCCGTGAATCTGCGGCCAACATTGTCACCAATAACATCGCCAAGCCTATTGATGTCATCTGGGGTGCTGTGGACAACGCTGCCCAAGGGGCAGCCAATGCGCTGGAACTGGCGGGTGCTGAAGGCACCATCGTTGTCTCCGCTGGCGCCTGGGGAAGTGAACCCTTCACCATGATTAACAATGGCCACAAATACTACAAGATGTGCATTGGTGTTTCTGCCGCCAATATCGTAAAATTGACCCTTGAGTCAGTGCAGAAGCATTTCGCTGGTGAGGAATTGCCAAAACAGCAAAACATTGAACTGGCTGTTATTGATGCCACCAACATTGCGGACTTCATCAAGTATTATCAATAATGATTTTAGGGACGGAACGCTAATGTTCCGTCCCTATTATTACAGGGGGGAGAGGTAAAGTATGTCAGCGCCCATTATGCAAATTGCCCGAGTCGAATACGACCAGCGCATCCAGAATGTACAGCAGGCTATGAAGGATCAAGGCTTGGATCTTTTGATTACTCATGCCTGTGGCTGTGAGTCCGCTACCATTCGTTATCTGACCAACTTCTGGGCGGTGTTTGACTTTGCGGGGGTGTTGGTGCCGGCTGTGGGAAAACCTATTTTGCTTACGGGGGGGCCTGAGAGTTATGATTTTGCCCGCCAATTTGCGCAGATTGATGATGTGCGGATCCATCCGCTATATGTAGAAACCAGCGCGCCGGAGTGGGATAAACCAGAAAACGCCTTTACATTCCCTCAAATTCTGGAGGAATTGCGTAGCCGCGGCCCCATCAAACGCATTGGGATTGCCAATGTGAACACTCTGCCCCAGGTGATTTATCGTGAGATGATGGAGGGGGCGGGGGAGGCTGAGGTGGTGTCGGCAGAAAGGCTGATGATGCAGCTGCGGGCACACAAAAGTGCGGATGAGATTAAGCTTTTGCGAGAGGCATGTCGTATCACCGAAGAGGCCATGAAGGACGCGTTTGCCAGCATCCGTCCCGGTGTGCGTGAATGGGAGATTCAGGCGGAATGGATGGCAAAGGCGCTGAAAATGGGTGCTGAAGGAACCAGCTATCCTTGTTGGGTAACCTCGGGCCCCAATACCTTCCAGAGTCTTTGTAAATCCACAGACCGCCAGGTGCAAAAAGGGGACATGGTTCAGTTATCCCTGGGTGCCAAATACAGCGGCTATTGCGGCAACATGTGCCGTGCAGTCATTCTTGGAGAGATTCCAAAGCGCCACATGGATATGGTGAACGTAGCATATGAGTGTGTGGAACAGACCATTGATCTGCTTAAACCGGGTGTTCCTTTTGCTACGGTCTATGATCGTTATCAGCAAACCCTTGAAAAATACGGCTTGCGCGGCTATACGCTCTATGGCCCGGCTCATTCCACCGGCCTACAGGAGTGTGAGGATCCCTGGGTAGACAACCGGTCAGACCTTGTGGTGGTTCCTAACATGGTATTCAATGTGGATATTTGGATTGCAGATGAGCGCTATGGTGTGAGGATTGAGGATTGTGTGCTGATCACAGAGAAGGGCAACGAACAATTAACCACCTGGCAGCGCAAACCATTGATACTCGACATATAATAAAGGTTACAGATGCAGGATAATGAACTGACAATGAAAGCAAACATGCCTCTGCTGGAAATGCGCGGGGTGAGCAAAGCGTTCCCCGGGGTAAAGGCGCTGGACCGGGTGGATTTTTCTGTGTATCCCGGGGAAGTGCTGGCCTTGGTGGGGGAAAACGGCGCGGGCAAATCCACGCTGATGAAAATTCTCTCAGGGATTTATAAGATGGACGAGGGGGAGATCCTCTTTGAGGGGAAACCCATTGATATTTCAGGGCCACTGGCTTCTCAGCAAGCCGGGATTTCCATCATCTATCAGGAGCTGAATGTTCTCAACAACCTGAACATCGCTGAAAATCTCTTTGTGGGCCGCGAAATCCTTAACAAAAATGGGCTGGTGGACAAACAACGCACCCATCAGGAGGCACGGAAGCTTCTGGATGAGGTGAAGTTGCCCCTGGACACCCATACCATTATGGGAAGGCTTTCCACCGCGCAAAAACAGATGGTGGAGGTAGCCCGGGCACTTTCCTTCAATGCCCGGATGATTATCATGGATGAGCCAACCAGCTCCCTTACGGAAACGGAAACACAGACGCTGTATGATATCATCAGACAGCTAAAAGCCAGCGGGGTTGCTGTGGTTTTCATCTCTCACCGAATGGTTGAGATTTTCCAGATTTCCGACCGGGTGGTGGTGCTGCGCGATGGACAGATGATTACCTCGCTGGAAACCGCGAAAACCGATGAAGCGGAAATAATCAGCGCCATGGTGGGCCGTGATATCGACAACCTGTATGACAAGGAAGATGCTCCGTTAGGCGAAGTGGTGCTTGAGGTGCGCAACCTCTCTACCAAAGACAACCTGAAGGACATTAATTTTACCTTGCGGGCGGGCGAAATCCTTGGTTTTGCCGGCTTGGTGGGCGCCGGGCGCAGTGAAGTAATGCGTGCGGTGTTTGGGATTGATCCCCGCCAGACAGGGGAGATCTTTGTACGCGGAGAAAAGGCTGACATCCGCAACACCACCGATGCCCTGCGGTATGGCATCGGCTTTGTGCCGGAAGACCGTAAAGAGCAGGCGCTGATCCTGGACATGACAGTGAAGAGAAATCTGTCGCTGGCGGCCCTTGACCGGGTCAGCCGTGGCTGGTTCATTGATCGGCCAAAGGAGCACTCGCTGGTGGAGCACTTTGTTGCTCTCCTGCAGGTTAAAACACCCTCAGTGGAGCAGATGGTCAAAAATTTGTCCGGCGGTAACCAGCAAAAGGTGGTTATCGCCAAGTGGCTTGCCAATGAGCCTTCCATTCTCATTCTGGATGAGCCCACCCGGGGCATTGATGTGGGGGCGAAAAAGGAAATCCACAAGCTGATGTCGGAACTGGCACAGCAGGGCGTGGCGATCATTATGGTTTCCTCTGAGCTGCCGGAAATCATCGGCATGTCTGACCGCATCATCGTCATGCATGAAGGCCGTATCAAAGGGGAGTTCCCTCACCGCCATGTCACCCAAGAACAGATTATGCAGATGGTCGTATCCTGAGAAAGAGAGAAATATCATGACAATTCAGCGCAAAAAAAGCACGGATTTAAGCCTCTGGTATAAAAACAGCTCCACAGCGTCCACGCTGACGATATTTCTCATTCTGATTATCATGTGCGTGGCCCTTGCCATTGCGGCTCCCGCTTTCCTGAAGGCCAGCAACCTTTTGTCCACTGCCCGCAACTTTTCTGCCATTGCGGTGGCGGGCATCGGTGTATCCATTGTCATTTTGACTGGCAATATCGATATCTCCATCGGTTCTGTATATGGCCTGGCCGGGGTGACGGTGGCGCTTCTGATGAAGGCGGGGCTTCCCACAGTGCCTGCGGTGCTCTTGGGCATGGTGGTGGGCGGGCTGTGTGGCATGGTCAATGGCATGCTGGTGGTATACTTGCGCCTGCCCAGTTACATTGCCACCCTGGGCATGATGCAGATTGTGCGCGGCATTTGCTACATCCTTACCAAGGGTTATCCGGTGTCCGGCATGGCTGACAGCTTCAAATGGATCGGGCAGGAGTCGCTATTAGGCGTTCCGGTGCCTATCTATTTCATGGTGCTGTTTGCCATTGTGTTCGCGGTGTTCCGCAACAGCACCAAAACCGGCCGGCGCATCTTTGCCATGGGCGGCAACGAGGAAGCCACCCGCATTTCCGGTGTCAACACCAGGCGGCTTAAAATTCTATGCTTTGTGTTGGCGGGGGTGTGCGCGGCTTTTGCGGGCATCATCAACGCCTCCAAGGTGGGGGTGGCCCAGCCTACGGCCGGCAACGGCTTTGAAATGGACGCGATCGCCTCCGTGGTGATTGGCGGCTCCAGCATGGCGGGCGGCGTGGGTACGGTGGTGGGTACCCTGATTGGTTCCGCCATCATGGGTGTTCTGCGCAATGCTTTGGTGCTTTTGTCGGTTGACAGCTATTGGCAAACGTTGGTTATGGGTCTGGTGATTATCTTTGCCGTCACCATTGACCAGGTCAGAAAGGCAAGAAGATAGTCTGAAACGAATTTACCTGGGCCTAATGGCCTGGTAGAAATACATTATTTGGAGGAACTCACATGAAAAAACTGCTTTGTATCCTGTTGACCCTGGTGCTGAGCTTGGGCTTGGCATCCGCTGCCTTGGCGGAAAAGATCGTGGTGATCGGCCAACAGCTTGGTAACGTTGTTTTCCTGCCTGCCGAGGATGGCATGCGTGATGCCGGTAAGGAGCTGGGAATCGAAACTGAGTGGCAGTCTCCCCTGCGTGCTGAAGCAGAGCTGCAAAACGAAATCATGCTCAGCCTCATTGACCGGGGCGATGTGGATGGCATCGCCATTTCCTGCACCACCGGCGACGCGCTCAAGGATGTTATTGACGTTGCCATAGACAAAGGCATCAAGGTGCTGTGCTATGATGTGGACTCTCCCAATTCCAAGCGCGAGTACTATGTGGGCACTGAGAACTATCGCGTAGGCTATCTTGCGGGTGAATACATGATCAAGCTGTATGAGAACAGCGGCTTGGAAAAGGTGCGCGTGGCGCAGCTTGAAGGCATCCCTGGCGCTGATGACATTGAGGCCCGCAAGCGTGGTTTTGCCGATGCCATTAAAGGCACCAACATCGAGGTGATTTATTCTCTGCCCTGCAATGACAATGTTGATGAAGCCATCAACGGCATCGAATACTACACCGCTGCCAACGCTGACAGCATCGACGCCTGGTACATGGCGGGTGGCTGGCCCTATTCCGTGGATCCCTCAGCGCTTCCTGAGATGAATAAGTGGAAACTGGCTGATGCCAACCGCAAAGTGGTCACCATTGATATCTTTGCTGAAACCACCCCCGCGTTCTTTGAACTGGGCGTGCTGGATGTGGCCATTGGACAAGACTTCTATCAAATGGGCTATCAGTGCGTGATGGCGCTGCATAAGCTCATCAACGGTGAAGAGGTGGACGCCCCCTTTAACGAGGAAATCGGCGCCAAATTCATCGCCACCGGCGGCCAGATCGCTACTTGGGAGGACTGGAAAGAAGTCCTGGGCGTTGAATAAGAACAGGTGACCTAAAAAAAGACCGCTTTAGCGGCGGTCTGATGAAGAATAGACACCACCAGCTTTCAGCCGGTGGTGTCTATTGTAATGACCTCAAAGCCCATCATGCGCCCGAAGGCTTGGATTTCCTTTAAAGAAACATCATAAACCAGCGCTGAATGATGTGTGCCGCCAGCCATTGAGAACACCTTCAGAAAATCGGGAACAGGAATGGGCGGCTTCAGCCAGCCTTGAATTGCCCCGCGATAAGCGCCAAATTCCAGACCCACATCCTGCATTTTTACCGGAGCTGCGATGAGGGTAAAGCCTTCTCCCATTGGTGCAAGGTTGATGAATACAGCCTCCCCTTTCCGCATACACATATAGGCCGCGGCTGTATCGCCACATGTGTTGTAGTTGAAAGGCACATTGCGCAAAATAGGCTTCCAGGCAGCCAGGGAGAGATTGCACTCACCCATGTGATTGAGCAAAATCAGATCGTTTTTCCAATCAGGGCAGAACATCTCCGTGAAAGTTGTGTTCGGATAAAGGCTGCGAAGCGCGCCAACCAAGCCGGCTGTCAGCACATCGCCTTCCCCCGCATAACCCATGCCGTGCATCATCATTTTTGAACACTCGGCAAAAGGCATCTTCGGCAGCCCGATCTGGTCAAGCGCCAGGAAATTGACCGTACATGCGGTCAGCGCGTTGTCTTTGGCCCAGCGTCTAATGGCCAGGCCCGAGAGCAGAGATGCACGGTATGCTTCTTCATCGGTAATTTCCACCGTGAAGCGTTTTTGATCTTCCTGGATTTCCTGATCTATTTCCTCCTGTGTAACGGCATTCAGGTATTGCACAACATCTTCTTTGCGCATGGATACAACCCTGGGGCCCAGCTTTTCCTGATAGGCTTTGGGATCCACAAAGAAATCCCCCATGCCATCAAAAGATCCCCCGACAGATCCAACAACAGCCTGAGAAAAGGCTTGTTTTACCCCGGCTGCCCGGCACAAAGCCGCGACCTCAGCGATGACTGGGCTGTGCAGTGCGTGACCAGCGCAGATTTCATAGCTTTTTCCCCGCTGTCTAAGCAGGTTGCACATGTCCTGTACGCCGTGAATGCCATGATTATCGCTGATGCCGCTCTGGTATCCAGCCATAGACAACAAGTCATAATCCGGTGTGGTGTCAAGGACGATGATGGGAACATCAAGAGACATCAGCGCGTCAATGGATTCCAGTGATGGGGAGTAGGCCAGGTGCTGTGTGATGACTGCCGCCACATCAGCCTCTTTAAACTGTGAGACTGCGGCCTCAAACTCATTTTTGACACGGCAGACATCAGCAAGCACAATCTCAAGTCCCTGGCTTTCAAGCATGGAAACCATCATCCTCATATGCGCAACCATGCGGTCCCGGTAATGTGGGTTGCTGTCATCATAGAGCTTGATATACAGCGGCAGATAGCCGATTTTGATTTTTTTCATCCCTGTCTCCTATGCCTTGTTATTTATATATATCTGAGCGCGCGCCATTTATCAGCGCCAGGCCGTTGTTGTAATAGACATCTTCCAGATCCTTGGCATCAAGACCGACAGCTTTGGCAGCGCGCTGGAAAGCCAGGATCTCTTCATACATAAAGAAAGTCAGCTTTTCCCCTTCTTCGGGGCTTACCTCCCGCAGGTGGCTGTCCTGCCGGGGATCGCCATAAAGCCCGGGGGGAATCAGGTTAATATAGGTGCCGTTTTCTTCAATGCGGCGCATGCGCATCCGGAGGATGGGCATATCACTCCCGAAAAGGGTGTGCTTTGGGCCATAGGCTTCCAACAGCTTGGTCATGGCATAATCATTGGTGTTGGCGCAAAAGTCAAACATTAAGGTGCTGCACTCGGCGCAGGCTTTCAGCTCTTCAAACGCCTGTCCGACATCACCCTTCGTATAGGCACGGCCAATATGGGCGATGATCAGCCGGATCCGCGGGAAGGATTGCTTAATCTCTTTGATCTGCGCGATATTAACGGGGTCTTTCAGCCTGCCATGCCGCGGAATGTGCAGCATCACAATCGCGCCCAAACGATCCAGGCGTTTCAGCTGCTCTTTGGGAAAAAAATCAAAAATACGAATCTCGGCTTCAGGCAGATAACTGGGAGAAAAATCGAGATAGGATTTGACGCCCACAAAACCGCCTTCCCGTATATTTTTTTCAAGGGTGTCCGCGTCTTCAAGCGGATCGGAAAAATATAGCGCAGGGTATCCTGTACGGGCGGAGGCATCTTGAACATAGGCGTTGCATGCCGTCAGGGTCTCGCGCTCCGCCGAAGCAAACATCAGCGGTGTTACCTCTTTTCCGGGGAAGAGAAGGCGGTAGGTTTCCTGCAAATCCTCCACGCTGTTATCCTTGGCTACCAGAGAAGGCCAGGTGACTTTGCGCTGAACTTCGCCTTCACTCAGCGGCTGTTGCTTGCGCAGCTCGTCCAGCCAAATATGGCAATGAATGTCTATCATTTTTTGGGGAAGATGCGGTTCGATTTTTTCCTGATACACTTTCTGATCGTTGGGTGTTACCAAAAACAAGCTCATAAATTCTCCTTTCAGATGGGAAATCCCTTAGCCCTTGACTGCGCCGGCGGTCAGGCCTTTTATAAAATATTTTTGAAGGAATATGAACATCACGATTACCGGCAGGGAGGCCATGATGATGCCCGCAAAGGCATATCCATATTCCGATACGTATTGTCCAAAGAATGAATACACCGCCACCATCAGCGTTGGCTGCCTGACGCTGTTCAGCAAAGACACACTGACCAGATAGTCATTCCAGATTCCTATTCCGCAGCGGATCAGGCAGGTGGCGGTAACAGGGGTAAGCAGGGGCAGAAAGACGTTGAAATAAACACGGAACATGGAGCATCCGTCAATATACGCCGCTTCTTCCAGTTCATTTGGTATGGCACGCATAAAGCCGGTGTATAGAAATATCGCAAAAGGCATGTTCCATGCCGCCTGAATGAGGATACAGCTCCATAAGGATCCAATCATCTTCATGCGTCTGATTAACACAACAATTGGAATCAGCGCACCGATAAAAGGAATCACCATCAGGGCTATCATCGCGGCATAGAACTGCCCAAAAATGCGGTGTTTAATTCGCGCGATGGCAAAGCCGGCAAGTGAACTGCACAAAACCAATATCACCAGCGCTCCAATTGTGATAGACCCTGTATTGGTCAGCGAAGAAAAAATCTTCATCTTGGCTATCGCATATGAAAAATTGGTCAAGGTGAACATATCAGGCGTCAGAATCAGAGGAAATTTCACGATGTCCAGCCTTGGCTTAAAGGCGCCAATCAGAAAATAGTAAATGGGCACCATCATCAGCAATGTGGCAAGGATCAGCAGGCTTTCACTCAAGAATACGGAGGGTTTGATCCGTTTTTTCATCAGTAGATATCCTCCCTTCTGCGCAGGAGAATTAACTGCAATAGTGAAATTAATGTGATAATGATAATAAGCAGCACTGAAAGCGCGGCGCCTATTCCAAACTTGCCGGATTGGAAGGCGAAAAAATAAATGCGCTGTGTTAAAAGCCGTGTTGAATAACCCGGCAATCCACCGGATACCAGCCAGGGCAATTCATACATTTTAAATGCCGCGATGGTGGTTGTCAGCACATTGATCGTGATGGACGGAGCCATCATGGGAATGGTGACATGCTTCCTTTGATTAAGACGATTTGCGCCGTCAATAGAGGCAGCTTCGTACAGCTCCGATGGAATGCTTTGAAGGCCTGCCAGAAAAACCACCACACACAAACCGATTTGCGACCAAGTAGCGGCAATGATGACGGCCAGATTGGTCAGCCCATATGTTTGAAGCCAGTTGACAGGGCTGCCTCCCAGGCTTCGGATCAGAAAATTGATGACGCCATTATTGTAATTGTACATGATCCGCCAGACAATACCCACAACCGAGCCGCTCAGAATACAGGGAAAAAACCAGAGAGAGCGCACCAAACTGCGGTTGACCCTGCCCCGGCCCTGATTATCAAGCGCTAAGGCAACGATAAAGGAAATTGCGATGACAAGGATGGTTGTGCCAATGGCAAAGAATAAGCTTGCCTTGGCCATGTCCCAAAACCCTTCGGTTGAGGGCAGCTGCGCGAAATTGTCAAAACCAACAAAACGGCGGCTTTGGCTAAGCCCATTCCAGTCCTGTAGGCTTAATACAAACACATCAACAAGAGGAATGATCACAAAAACAAGGCATAATATGGCAGAGGGAATAATGAACAGGATGCCTGTTTTCAGGCGCGATTTTTCAAATTTGCTTTGAAACCCCTTTGCTTGCATGAACCCTCCCAACTAATTTCGTTAATCACAACATTCATTCTGTAGGGAGTGCCATCGGCAGAAGCAGACGCTTCTGCCGATGGCACATGCTTATTTATTGTGCATTTGCGCGATTCGATGTTTTCAGAAGCTCTGCCATGCTATTAACCGCATCGGCCGCTTCCCGGTTTCCGCTATACACGTCTTTTAGCGCAGTGCAGGCGCCGTCCATAAATTCACTGGTCCATAGGTTGAAGCCCATCTTAACGAATTTAGCCGCGTTCATTGCAGGAACAATCTCGGAAATGGCATCCGGAAGCTTGATTTGCTCCTCTGTCAGGGTTTCCAATACAGGCACAGTGCCGCGGGCATTTTGAATGATCGCGAAGTTTTCGGGCTGGAACACCCAGTTGAAGAAAATCTCCCGCGCTTCAATCACCTCTGGATCCGCTTTTTGATTGGAAAGGCCGAAAGCAGTTTCGGGAGACACGGAAATCCACACATCTTTGCCGGCGTCATTGAAGGGGGCCAGAAGGGCTTTTACATATTTTGCATCCCCGGCAGCCGTTTCTATGCCGCTGCAGATGTTGTTGGCGGTCCAGTTGCCCGCGATGCACATGGCGGCGGCACCATCGGTCATGGCGGCGGTCACATCATCCTCGGTCATGGTGGCAGTGCCGGTGAGCATGTAGGGGGCGACCTGAGCAAGCCTGGCTGCAAGCTCGGGATATGCCGTAAAATCAAAGGTTCCATCCAGGAATTGAGTTTCATACACGCCCAGGCCTAATTGATCGCCAGCCACATTTCCGATGATCAGCTCAAACAGCATCCAGCAGGTGGTGGTTTTGTCACCGGCCAATGTCAGGGGCGCGACTCCTGTTTTGGTTTTTATGTCCTCACAGCAGCGAATAAACTCTTCCCAATTGGCCGGGGCGGTTTCCCATCCAGCCTCCTCTAAAACCTTCATGTTCAGGTAGAGCACGCTAAACGCCGCTCCCTGGGTCAATCCAAACAGCTTGCCGTTGTAAGTAAAGGAATCACGGTACGCCTGGGGAATGCTTTTGGATATTTCCATCGTGTTCAGGTCTACCAGGAGTCCTTCATCCACAGCGTCGTAATAGGTTTGAGCATTGTCCACCTGCCACACATCAGGCACCGTGCCTGACGCGACACGGGTACGGATATAGTCTGTGTGGGCTGCCCCCATCCCAACCGCCTCCAGGGTAATCCAGGGATATTCCGCCTCAAAGCGCGGTTTCATGATGGTATCCCAGGCTTCTGACCAGTCAGTCTGGACAATCCAGGTTTCCAGGGTGACAGGCTTTTTGTCCTCTGCCAGCACGGGGAGGCTGAGGCAGATTGAAAGAAGCAGAACCAGGGTGCAACAGATAGCGATCGTTCTTTTTGTAGTCATGACAATTCTCCTTTCGTTATATATGCTTCGGTTTCCCGAGCAAATTCAATAGAGTTCTGCCAGCGCAAGCGCCCGCTCTCGGAATTGCGCTTGATGGGCTTTATAGATTTGGCTGTTTTCCTGATCGGGTTTTACGATGAGCTCGTTGGGGGTCAGGCGCGCAATCGCCTCCTGAGCGCTGGGGAACACCCCGCCGCCAAGCCCCGCCATGATTGCGGCGCCGATACAGGGCAGATCCGGTTGGGCGGGAATGCGCAGGGGGCGACCAAGAATATCAGCCAGCAGCTGCCGCCAGGGAGCGCTTTTTCCGGCACCGCCTGAAAGCACCACTGCTTGATCATCTGTCTGAAAGTGCTCCAGCACCCAGGCAATGTGACAAGCCACCCCTTCCATCACCGCCCTGGCCATATCATAGCGGTCATGGGACAGGTCTAAGCCCAGAAAACCTGCCCGCCACCTGGCTTGCGGCACGGGATAACTGGCCGCGCCAAAATACGGGAAAAACATCAGGCCCTCAGTTCCCGGTTTGCGTTGAGATACATTTTGATTAAGGCTATCGTAGTCAGGCTTAGAGGTTCTCGCCTCCGGTCCGATCACGGCTTTGAGCAGCCAGTCCAGGCACACGCCGCCGGTTGACAGGGAAACCAGGGAACCCCAGACACCTTTTAGGGCAGCGCGTGATTGGGCAAAGCCCTTTGAAAAATCCGGCTGATCGCTTAATGCGGTGACCACCCAGGCGGTACCGCTGCCAATCATCGCATTGCCGGGGCCGGTCATCCCCGCCCCCAGGCAAGCGGCATACTGGTCATGCGCTCCCGCCACCAGCAGCACCCCATCGGGCAATCCCAGGGCTTTCGCTGCCTGCTGGCTGAGCTGCGCAATGGGCTGTCCTGAAGCTGTCAGCTCCGCCAACCGGGAAGCGTCAATGCCGGCAAAGGCAAGGATATCCGGGTCATATTCTCCCTTTTTGATATCTGCCAATTGGTTGATGCCGGCGTTGCTCATGTCAACAGCCCTGACGCCGGTCAGTTTGTAGGAAATATAATCGGCCACCGAAAGAAAAAAGGCGGCGCGATTAAAAATCTCGGGCTTTTCATTCCGCAGCCAGGCGATTTGAAGCGCATTGAGCCCCATTTGCAGCTGCCAGCCCGTGGTATGATACATCCGCTCTTCGCCAAACGTCGCGGCGAATTCCGCTCGCTGCGTGGCGCAACGCTTGTCATTCCATACGATGGCAGGGTGAAGAGGTGTCCCATCATCATCCACAGGTACCAGTGTTCCCCCCTGGGTGGAGAGGGAAAGGGCGACTACCCGGTCAGACAGCCCGGTGGAAGAAACCACTTCCTTCACCGTTTGAACCACCGCTTGCCACCAGGCTTCGGCATCCTGTTCAGACAGCCCCGGGGCAGGCGCGTTAAGGGGATACCCGGCATACGCATGCGCAATGATCTGCCCATCTTCTCGGACGAGCATGCTTTTGGTGCCCGTGGTGCCGATATCAATGCCAATGAGATGACGCGCCATCAATGCTTTCTCCATCATTTTCGTCAGAGGTGCAGGAAAGATGTCATGTTATTAGCCGCATAGGTGCGGAAATTCCTAAGGTGAATTAATATTAGCACATCTTGTCACATCGGTCAACAAAAATGATTTTCCGATCATGACAAAACCTGTTCAAAACACAATCTTGCACTCAAATGTGAGTATCTTTTTTACCTTAATTCGCGCGAGGTTATGGCTCACCCGTGCCTAACATATTCACAGAAAGGACATCCCCGTGTTTTTTTATAATGGTGTTAAATACCTCCGTCGCGATGCACAAATCCAGGCTTCCCATGCCGACCAGCTCACATACAATCCGCTCAGATGAATTCATCCGCCCGTTCTTTTTCCCAACGATAATGTCAGACAGTTCTGCTTCGATGCTCGTTTCGGTCATGAGACCCTTTTCCACCATTTCCTTGAAGTTGCCGCGGTGCAACCCCTGCGCTATACAGTCTAAAAATATCTTGTCGAATTTTAGCGGAATGTCTTCAGAGGTTTCCGTATAAGAGCCCATGGTGAGTACAAGACAGCCTGGCTTGCACCACGCCTCATGTACCAGCGGTTCGTTGGCAGTAGTAAGGGTAATGACCACGTCGGCACCACGGCAAGCTTCCTCAATGCTGGAATAAGCAGAAACCATAAACCCCGATCCAGAGAAATCGCAAACGAATTTTTCCCTTGCCTCCGGATTTATATCGCAGATACGCAGTTCTTTGAGTGAATGTCGCTTCATAATGCAAGAAACGGAAAAATGCGCCTGATTGCCGGCACCAATCACAGTAACGACATCGGTAGATGCTGCCAGATACTTCATTGCTACAGCCGGCTGTGCACCAGTGCGTGCGTCCGAAATCCAATCGCCGCATACAAGCGCACGCAGCGTACCGTTATGAGGGTTAATCAGCAAAACGTTGCTTTTGATGTAGGGCATCCCTTTTTTTGGATTGTTCAAAAAACCGCCTACCACCTTGATCCCGGCGGAATCTAACGGTTGAATATAGGAGGGCATGGAGTTGAACCATCCGGCTACACCCATGGAGGACATATCTGTCGTAATTTTCGGAGGCATGATAACATTACCTTCGCCATGCCATCTCCATGTGTCCTCCACACAGTCTATTACTTTGTCAAGCGTTATGTTAGCTTTAACCTGCTCGTTCGTAATAATTAAGCTTATAAATTCCATTTTTGCTCCTTGTCAAATGCGCAACAAGCATCGAAACAGAAGACCAACAAATAACCTGCTATGTGAAACAGACACCAAAATATTATCAGACACCAGAGATCCTGTCAACTTAAGTTCGCTTTTCCGATCACTCACTTGTTCTCCAATATACAAGCGCTTGACCAAATCACCCCTCTGGCTTATGATGCTGATAGTACCCTGACAAATTAATGAGGTATCGCGCATGAATAAAAAGGCCATTCGGGAAAACCATTTGCTTAGCCTCCTGTCCGCCAGTCGCCGCATGACCACGGCGGAAGCGGTTGATGCCTTGGGGGTATCTGTGGCGACGGCCAGGCGCTTGTTTAATGAAATGGAAAAAAAAGGGCTCATTGTACGCAATTATGGCGGAATACAGCTGCCGGGTCCGGTGCATGACTATTCCTTTGAAAGCAGCGAAAAAATCTATTCCGCAGAAAAGCAGCGCATTGGAGAAACCGCCGCTCATATGGTTCAAAATGGAGACACCATTTTTCTTGACAGCGGCACAACGCTTATGCAGATGACCTTGGCGCTTAGCCGCCGCATCGCAAACGGTGAATTCCGTTCGCTGAACATCATCACAAACTCCATGGCCAACATCCAGGCCTTGACGCCCTCTCAGCAATGCCGTGTGATCCTGATCGGCGGGGAGTATAATCATAGCCGGCGGGATTTTTCGGGCCCGCTGACTGAGCGCTATGTGAGCCTCTTCCATTTTACAAAAAGCTTTTTCGGCTGTGAAGGGCTGACGGCACAAATGGGTTTTTCATCCAATCAGCTGAGCATTTCCAGCCTGAACACCTGCGTTATCGCCCGCACGGACAGCCGCTTTGTGCTGCTGGATGAGAGCAAATTCGGTCGCTATTCCCTGGTGACCTATGCTACCCTGCCGGAAATCAGCGGTATTGTCACCAATGCTGTTCCGGATGAAGAACTGGCCCTGGCGCTTGAGGAGAACGGCGTATCCACCATTCTCGCCAGGGAAGATGCTGTATGATAATAAAACCATATGAACGACTAACGCTTATCCGGAGGGAGCAGCCATGAAAAAAGTTGATTATGAGCAAATTCTTTTTTCCCTTAGGCTTCTTAACATAGAGCCAGGGGATATTCTGCTGATGCACAGTGCGCTGACGAGCATTGGCTATGTAGAAGGCGGCGCGGATGCGGTGATTGATGCTTTTTTAGAGGCAATCGGCCCTGAAGGCACGCTGGTTATGTCCACTTTGACCATGTGGGATGCCCCTTATGATGCTGAAAACACCCCCTCGGCGGTGGGGATTATTTCCGAAGTGTTCAGAAAACATCCGGGTGTTTTGCGCAGCCTGCACCCGGTTCATTCTGTGGCGGCTTTTGGCGCTCGGGCGGAGTATATTGTCAAGGATCATGAGCTGTGTGAAACGGGCTGTGGCGTCGGCACTCCCTATATGAAAATTGCGGAGTTAGGCGGCAAGGTTATTTTGCTGGGTGTTGATATGGACAGGAACACCATGATGCACACGCTGGAAGAAATGATTGACGCACGTTTTCTGCTCACTCTGGAGATTCCCGCGCCTTTGTATGCTCCCTATAATGGAAAGGGCAGTTTTGTGCTTAAAAAGTTTCCGCCAGGACATCGGGATTTTCTGCATATTACCAGCCTCCTGCGTGAAAAGGGGGCAATGATCGAAGGGAAAATCGGAAACGCCGTCACCAAGGTCATTGATGCTAAAAAATTGCTGTCTCTGGGGGTTTCGGCGCTTCAAGATAACCCCTTGTATTTCATCTGCGAAAATGAGCATTGTAATTTTTGCCGTTTTGCCCGGGGCACTTATGCTGAAGATCAACCGCGTATCCACCGGGAAAATCACTGCAAAGACCCACACTGTGAAATCTGTGTGCCGCCACAATAAATAAGGAGGGGGTTTCGGTCATCCCATGCCGGAACCGATTGCATATAATGAACACAATTTGCGCGTATATCCCTGATAATTTAGCAGCAGGTTTCCCTGAAAAACTGAAACTGCTTCGGGAGCTAAAGCTGTGCAGCCTGGAAGTCCGTCAGGAGGAGTTGCCCCTTGAATCCCTGCCGATGGCGGAGGTGCTTTGTATTCGCAACCTCCTGTATGATGAGGGATGCGCCATCGGCCTATATCAGACAAAGATCAAAGGCTTGAAAAAGGCAGCTGTTCAGCAGATTTTGCAGTCCGCCCACCTGCTTGAGACGGAGCACATCCTATACGATCCGGAAGGCTGTACCGATGAGGAAATCGCTTTCTTTTTCAAGGCCGCGGCCAGTTTTGACATCCCTGTGATGGTGGAAAACAAGGCATCCTCCATTCTCAGCGACGCGGCCGCCATTGAGGCCTTTCTCAAGAAGCATCCCTGCGGTGTGGCCTTTAACCCTCTGGAGTTTGTGAAACTGAAACAACATCCTTTCTTCCATGTATATTATAATAGCAGGCTGAAAAACAATATCAGCCTGCTTAGGTTAAACGATGGCATTTACCTGGATGGAAGCGCCACGCCTTTGGCGCAGGGTAACGGAGAAATAAAGGAACTCATCTCCATCATGAAAGCCCGTTCCTTCTCGGGCATGTTTTCCCTGAGCCCCTACCTGCCGGGAAGCACCGCGGAAGACCTGGCCAACATGGCGGCCTGGCTGCGCAGCACGCTTAAGGGGCTTTAAGGCCCTGTCAGCACTGCCCTGGCCGGCGCACAGCAGGTGCTGTTCACTTTTAGGGGCAAAACGGTCAGCCGGCAGCGCGTAAACGGTACATTTTCCAGGTTCACAAGAGGCGTCAGCATCAGCACATTGGCGCCATAAAAATCGGAAAAGAATCCCTGGGGTTCTTCCATGTTTTCCCATCGGGGAGAATCCCCGCCGATGATGACCGGTTTTTTCGCAAGCAGCCAGTCCATGGCTGCTTTGGTGAAATAGGGGCCATGGGTCACATAGTCGGGATCCATCCAGTATTGCCCCCAGCCGGTGCCTATAATCAACGCGTCGCCTTCCTGAATATCAGACGCGCCTTCACAGGCAGTCAGGGATTCCGCTGTAATGGCATGGCGGAGGCCACCCTTTTTAACTAAAGGGAGGTTCAGGAGCACACAGGGCACATCCACCAGTTTTTCAACGGGCACATCAATCAGCGGGTAATTCAGCGGGTGATCTCCCCCAAAGACATGGGCCGGGGTTTCCAGATAGGTGCCTGTCTGGGAATGCATCCCTTCAAATATCTCAGCGTATACCTTCACCCCTGCCCAGGGAACTTCCGGCAGGGGCTTGATATTGACATGGGGATAAGGCGGGTCATAGTTCCACATGCCATTTTGGACGGTGCCTGTCACATCATACACGCGCTTCATTTAATCGCCTAATACTGTGATCTGGGCGGTTCGCACACGTGCCCGGGTCTGGTCAAAATCGATGAAGTAAATGAAGCCAAACTGGCCCAAATCCAGCTCGCCATCAATGAGGGCAATGCTTTCACTGCGCCCGATGAGCGCTGAGCGCAGGTGGGCGTCGGTGTTGTGGCAGCCCCGTGCATCCTCATCGTGCTCCGCCGCGAATTTAAGGGCCTTTTCCCCCGGATGCAGGTACATGCCTTCTTTGCGCTGATCGGGGATAAACTGCTGAAGCACCTCGATAAAGTCCTGCTGCAGGGTTTCAAGCCCGGTCATGGAAAGGTCAAAGGCCCGTTCCTGGGTGATGACGCTGCAGGTGGTGTGGTGGGAATAAACAACCACAATCCCGTTTTTGATGCCGGAGCGGCTGACGATATCCTTGGCAGCCTGGGTCACATCATGAAACGTGGGAACGCCGTGATTGGATTGCAGCTTGACAGCTTCACGATAAACCATGTCTACCTCCTGTAATTAGTTTTTTGCCAGATCATCTTTGGCGCGGCGCACAGCCGCCACCATTTCATCCAGCAGCTTGTAGGGATCCTCTGATTTGAGGATGCCGGAAGCGGACCCCGCCGCCTGGGAACCAGCCATGATAAAGTCATAGATTTGCTGAGCTGTGGTGATGCCGGCCGCCTGCTCCACCAGAATATTGGGGTCAATTTCCTTGATAGCGGCGATCACTTCCTTGACATAAGACATGTCGCTGGCCTGTCCGCTGCCGATCAGCTCGCTGGGCTCAGGGTTCAGGATGTCAGGGTGGAACTGGGCGATGGCGCGGGCTTCAGCCACGGTATCAGCGCAGCAGAAGGACAGCATATTCAATTCCCTTGCACGCTCAATGGTCTGCCGGATAGCGGCCAATGTCATGGGGCGCTCGCAGTGGTTGATAACCACACCTTGGGCTCCCGCGGCTTTCAGCGCCTCAGGCAGAACATCGGCCATCCCGCGCCCGGGCCTTAATGTGTCCATATAGGGTGCCAGAATGATCAGGCTGTCGCAATGTTCCCTGATGCGGCGGATTTCCGTATAGGGCGCGATGAAAAGCGCGTCTACATCATAGCGCTTGGCCGCTGCATTCACCTCTTGGGCAAACTCCAGCACCGCATCGCCATAAATGTAGTTTTTGACGCTGGTCTCAAAAAAAGGCGTTCGGATAACAGGTTTCATAACATCTCCTTCCTGTTGGTCATTGCACAGAGTTATTCACCCATCACGGTGACTTTGACAACCCGCTTCCTGGCCCGTACCTGATCCCAGTCGATGAAGTAAGTATAGCCAAACTCACCCAGATCCAGCTTGCCATCCTCAATCACGATGCTCTCTGAACGGCAAAACAGGCTGCTGCGCAGGTGAGCATCGGTGTTCAGGCTGGTCCAGGGGCCGGGCTCTCCCACGCTGTTGCCAAATTCAATATGCTTGGGACCGGGATGGAGATACTGATTTTCAACCCGGCAGGTGGGCACCAATTTTTCCATGATGTTGCACAAATCCTGCTGCAAGTATTCCAGGCCGAAATAGGTTTGGTCGTGGGAACACTCCTGAATCATCACAGAGCAGGTGGTGTGATGGGAGTAAATGGTGAGCAGCCCGTTTTTGATGCCGGACTTCTTCAGAATCTCCTTCACCTGAGGGGTGATGTTGTGAAAGGTGGGGTGCAGGCCTTTAGACTGGACATCAATGCTTTCCTGATAGAGCTTCATATGGTATTTCCCTCCAAAATTATTATTGCTTGTTTATTATAAACCATGGCGCCATGCCAATCAAGCGTTGCAATCACAAACATGCGCCTTTCAATCATTTTTCCGTTTTTCCTTTTTCCTGTTTTGTGGGTGCGTTAAGCCGCTCACCCACAGCGCCGCCAGGATGCACCAGGGCAAAACGCTCATTTTGAAAATCAATTCGTTCAATCAAGGCGCTTTGCAGCGCGTCAAACAATGCGCTTAACATGACAAAACTGGTGGTGCCTTGAGCATTATAGCGGTCGGTTTCCCGGTTGATGTACATTTTGAGCACCACATCAGCCCCCTGTGCCAGAGGAGACTGAAGGTTTTCCGTAACAGCGATGATAAAAGCGCCCTTTTTTCGGCAGATATCCATAATGGGAAGGAGCTCCGCCGTTTTCCCGCCGCGCGAAGCCAGCAGCATCACATCCCCTGCCTGAACAAAGCCGGTGCCTCCATGCACCGCTTCAGAAGGAGAGATAAACCGCGCCGGGCGTTCGATACAGCACATCAGATGGGCAAAGTGCTGGCAGGCGATGCCTGAATGTCCGCAGCCGCTGGCCGCGATTCGCGGCGCTTTGGCCAAAGCCTCCACTGACTTTAAAAAGGCTGACTGATCGACATGGCTAAACGCATCCCGCAGGCATTCCGCCTCAATCTGGAAAGCTTCACCGGCCACTTTCAGCAAATGCTCATGGTTCATGTGGTTGTCCTCCTGCTTGTTTTAAATATGGAATATAGTCAAATCAAATCACTGCATAACCCATTATGAGGAGTATTTATAGCCATGTCAAGGAAATATGATCAGTTTTTTCTAAAAAACGCAGTTTTCAATCATTTCCAAAGTTTTGCTTCAAGATATCTGCGGATCAACCATAACAAAACCCGCCGGATCTGCCGGCGGGCAAGGTATCCATATTCGGTTGTATTGACCGTTTGCTGCCGTTTTGCTGGCTTCGCCCGGGTACAATCACCATCTCCCTTTAGGGGATTTGGCTGCCTGGGTCGGGGATGATGACAGGAATCTGGTTTGGTTCGTGTTCATAATTCCTATTCAATACCTTGCCATCAGTCATCCACTGTCCAGGGTAAGCCCGCGGTGTTACGGATTGCTTGCCTTAGCAGGGCGGGCGAAGCAGACAACAAAGGGTATAATTTCTGTGTTGTTCAGTATACCGCCCTCCTTCTAAGCCTATTGTTTGTGTTTTCCTTGGCTCAGCTGTAATGTAGCATAAGTTTACGTATTTGTCAATATCGGCAGAAAACAAACCCGATATTTAATCCGAATTATTTTACGAACCCCTGTCATTATGTTCGGAAAACTGCTATGCTTGGACGAATGGAGGTGAACGGCATGGACAGATGGCTGCGAAAGCAAATACCCGAATCGGGAAAACGCCGCCGGTTTTATGTGTTTTCAGCGCTGGCCCTGATGGTGGCGCTGGCGGCATGGCTGTTTTCAGCGCAGCCTCCAGATACTTCAGGCGCTCAGAGCACCTGGCTGAAAAAGCTGATGGCAGACCTCCTGGGGATTGAAATCAGCGAGTTTTTGATCCGCAAGCTGGCTCATTTTGGGGAATACCTGCTGATGGGGCTGTTTGCGGGCGGAGCTGTAAGTCAACTGGGTTTTAAAAGCCGACATGCTCTTTCCGCGCTGGCGCTGACGCTGGTGGCAGCGCTGGTGGATGAAACCATTCAGGTTTTTTCAGGCCGGGGCCCTTCAGTGCTTGATGTGTGGATCGATGCGGCGGGCGCCGCCATCGGGCTTGTTATCGTAAAAATGTTCAAAAGACATTCCCATTGAATTACCCCAGGCCATTTGTTATGATTCGCATATAGCAGCGTCAGTGGAAAGGCCTCATCATGATTCTCAGCTTTGACAAGAAAAAACTGCAAAGCATCCTTGACAGCTTTTTTATGGTGTCCGGCATTCATTCCGCCGTGTTTGACGACAAGGGGCGGGGCATCGCCTGGAGCCAGAACATGGTGCGCTCGCCGCTGTGCGATATGTTAAGAAAGATCCCTTCCTTCGATGAGGCTTGCAGGGCCTGCGACCGGGCGGCCTGCCTGCGCTGCCGGGCCAGCGGGCAGGGGGAGCAATACCGCTGTCACATTGGCCTTGAGGAGTTTGTGGTGCCTATCGTGGCCGATCACGGCATCATTGTGGGCTATATCATCTCCGGCCAGCTGATTCCTTACGGCCGCCGGGAGGAGACGCTTCCCCAGGTGCTGGCCGCCTGCCAACCCTATGGGGTGGATGAGGAAACGCTCACCCGCGCCTACCTTGGTCAGCGGGAGCTGGAGCCTGACATCGTGGACGCGGCATTTGAGATTCTTCAGGCCTGCACCGCCCATGTCTGGGTGACCAAGGCCGCCTCCATCAACGAGGGCAGCCTGGCTTTCAGGATTTCTGACTATATCAAAAACAACCTCAGCGGCGATCTGTCAGTATCAGCGCTGTGTGAGACGCTGCTGATCAGCAAAGCGCGCCTTAACCGCTTGGCTCAGGTGTATTTTGGCATGAGCCCGCAGCATTATGTTAGGCGCCTGCGCCTGGAGGAGGGCAAAAACCTGCTGATTCATACGGATGAGCCCATCGGCCAAATCGCGGCCCGGGTAGGCATCCCCGATTACAATTACTTCTCCAAGGTTTTTAAAGCCCAAGAAGGAGTGTCCCCCCGGGATTACCGCAAGGGCAGGGAGACCTCCCTGTTGCTCTAAAAAATAGCAGAATTGTGATTCAAAATTACTATTTTCCGCCCTTCTCTTACTATTAATTTTCGTTCCTAATGGTATAATACAATCATAATAACAGGATGATGCGCCAAAGCGTTTTCTTTTCATAATAAAACAGGAGGATTTTATCGATGCTTGTGAAAAAAGACTATGCGTTCTGGTTTTGTGTGGGGTCTCAGGATCTGTATGGCGAGGACGTGCTGCGCCAGGTGGCTGAGCATGCGCAGATCATGGAGAAAACCCTCAATCAGCAGGGGCGTCTGCCCTATCGGCTGGTGCTGAAGCCCACCCTGGTTACGGCGGACACGATCCGCGCCACCTTTAACGAGGTAAACGCCGATGACAGCTGCGCCGGTGTCATCACCTGGATGCACACCTTCTCTCCCGCCAAGTCCTGGATCGCCGGGCTTAAGGAGCTGCGCAAGCCCATGCTGCACCTGCTCACCCAGTTTAATCAGGAAATCCCCTATGACAGCATTGATATGGACTTCATGAACCTGAACCAGTCCGCCCATGGCGACCGGGAGTTTGGCCACATGATGACCCGCCTGGGCATGGAGCGCAAGGTGGTGGCCGGCTACTGGGAGGACAGCGCCGTCCTGGGCCGGGTGGCCGCCTGGATGCACACGGCTGTGGGCGTGGTGGAGAGCAAAAAGGTGCGCGTGTTGCGCATGGCTGATAACATGCGTAACGTGGCCGTTACCGAGGGCGACAAGGTGGAGGCTCAGCAGGTTTTCGGCTGGGAGATTGACGCCTATCCCTCCAGCGAAATCGCGGAGGCTGTGGCCGCCGTCTCCGCCGGGGATATCCAGGCCCTGGTGGATGAATATTATCAGACCTATGAGATCATCCTGGATGGCCGCGATCCGGATGAATTCCGCAAGGCCGTATCCGTCCAAGCGCAGACAGAGCTGGGCCTTGAACGCTTCATGACGGAAAATAACTACCATGCTCTTGTTACCCATTTTGGCGATTTGGGGGCGCTCAAGCAGCTGCCGGGGCTGGCCATCCAGCGCCTGGAGGAGAAGGGCTTCGGCTTTGGCCCTGAGGGGGACTGGAAAACCGCCGCCATGGTGCGGGTGATGAAACTGATGACCGCCGGCATGGAAAACCCCAGGGGCACCTCCATGCTGGAGGATTATACCTACAACCTGGTGCCCGGCAAGGAGGGTATCCTCCAGGCTCATATGCTGGAAATTTGCCCCTCCCTGGCGGATGGGAAGATTGCCATGCGCTGCCTGCCGCTGCTGATGGGCAACCGGGAGGATCCTGCCAGGTTGGTCTTCACCTCTAAAACCGGGCCCGGTATCGCCACCTCCCTCATCGACCTGGGCCACCGTTTCCGCCTGATCATCCAGGAGGTGGAGTGCAAAAAGAACGAAAAGCCCATGCCCAAGCTGCCGGTGGCCACCGCCTTCTGGACGCCCAAGCCTGATTTCCACACCGGCCTTGAAGCCTGGGTGCTGGCAGGCGGCG
The DNA here is from genome assembly GCA_050952935.1 of Christensenellales bacterium. Lineage (GTDB taxonomy): Bacteria > Bacillota > Clostridia > Christensenellales > Aristaeellaceae > UBA6115. Next base: position 414,424 of record JBMNLS010000001.1, read on the forward strand.
CCCACCACTCCGCCTTCACCTACGACCTGAGCGCTGAGCAGATGGCCGACTGGGCCGCCTATATGGGCATTGAGGCCGTGGTGATCGATCAGAACACCACCATCAGAAGCCTTAAAAACGGCATGATGCTGGCGGATGTCGTATATCGTTGACGCATATTATATGAAACGCCAAATGAAAGGGGGGAACCGGAAAACATTCGCTGATAACTCATTGTTTCTGTTTTCCTGCACGACCCGTCAATTTCTTGACATTGATTCCGGCGATGTTCTACAATGAACAAAACAGCATTCCAATGACGTAATATTATATGGAGGGATATTCATGAAAAAACTATTGACCTTAACCTTGGCGCTTATGATGGTTTTCAGCCTGGTGGCAAGCGCCAGCGCCATCACCGTCGCATTCTCCCAGATCGGTCAGGAATCCGACTGGCGCACCGCTAACACCGACAGCGTGTCCAATGCCATCAAGGCTGAGGGCTGGGACTATGTCTATGACGATGCCCAGCAGAAGCAGGAGAATCAGGTGCGCGCGCTGCGCAACTTCATCTCCCAGAACGTGGACTACATCCTCTTTACCGGCGTGGTTTCCACCGGCTGGGATGAGGTGCTCAAGGAAGTGAATGAGGCGGAAATCCCCCTGGTGCTCCTTGACCGTATGCCCGACAACATTGACGATATCCAGTACGCTGCTGCCTTTGGCGGGGACTTCGTGGAAGAAGGCCGCCGGATGGCGCTGTGGACGGTGAACTACCTGAAGAAGCTGGGCCGCGAGAACGAAGAGGTGAATGTGGTTATCCTGGAAGGCACCACCGGCGCTGACGCCGCCACCGGCCGCCAGGAAGGCATCACCGAAATTCTGAAGGATTATCCGAACCTGAAGATCATCGCCTCCCAGACCGGCAACTTTACCCGTGCGGAAGGCCAGGCGGTCATGGAGAGCTTCCTGAAGGCCCATGACAAGATCGACGTGCTGCTGGCCCACAACGATGACATGGCCCTGGGCGCCATTGAGTCCATCAAGGCAGCCGGCAAGAATCCGGGTAAAGACATCATCATCGTGGGCTGCGACGCCCCCAAGACCGCTTTTGACGCCGTCATCGCGGGCGAAATGAATGCCACCATTGAGTGCACCCCGCTGTATGGCCCCTTCGTGGTGGATGCGCTGAAAAAGCTGATCGATGGCCAGGATCTGGGCCGTGAAGTGATTCACCCAGAGGAGAGCTGCTTTGACGCCGAAGGCGGCATCGTGTATAGCCTGGATGGCCGCCTCTCTGAGAAAGCTGCCGACAAGGTGGGCGAGCGCCTCTACTAATCAACGTTTCTAATCACTGGGTTTTCAGCCCGGACGGATGAGGGCAAGCCCTCATCCGTCCTTTTCATAAAGGGTGGTGATCGTTTGGCAAACAATCTTCTGGAAATGCGGGGCATTGAAATTGCTTTCCCGGGCGTGAAGGCGCTGGACAAGGTGGATTTCACCCTCAGAAGCGGGGAGGTGCATGCTCTGCTTGGGGAAAACGGGGCGGGCAAATCCACGCTCATCAAATGCCTCACCGGGGTGCACCGGATGGATGCGGGTAGTATCCTCTTTGAGGGGAAGCCCATCGCCCCCCATTCACCCCTTGAAGCGCAAAAACTGGGCATTTCCACCGTGTATCAGGAGGTGAACCTCTGCCCCAACCTGACGGTGGCGGAGAATATTTTCATCGGTCGCCAGCCCATGAAAAAACGACAGATCGACTGGAAAACCATCAACCAGCGCTCAAGCGAGCTGATGCGGCGCATGGGCATGGGCATTGATGTGACGCTGCCGCTGAGTACTTATTCCGTCGCCATCCAGCAGATGGCCTCCATTGCTCGGGCGGTTGAGATCAACGCCCAGGTGCTGATTTTGGACGAGCCCACCTCCTCCCTAGATGACAACGAGGTGCAGCGCCTGTTTGACGTGATGCGCGACCTGAAGGCCCAGGGCATGGGCATCATCTTCATCACCCATTTTCTGGATCAGGTCTTTGCCATTTCAGACCGGATGACGGTGCTGCGCAATGGCAAGCTGGTGGGAGAATACCTGACCAGTGAGCTTAGCAAGCTTGACCTTGTCACCAACATGATCGGCAAGGACATGAATGAAATCTATAGCCTGAAAAAAGCTGATCAGGAGCCGGATGCCTCGGTGGTGTTGGAAGCTGAGAACATCGGCATTCCCGGCAAGGTGGAGGACATCTCCCTGGAGGTTAAAAAGGGCGAGTTGGTGGGTTTCGCCGGGCTTCTTGGCTCCGGCCGCACCGAAACGGCGGAGATGCTCTTTGGCGTGAGGCGTCCGGCCCGGGGCAGGGTCACCATGCATGGGGAGGAGCTGCAGCTAAAAACCCCTTTGGTGGCCATTGTGAGCAAAATGGCTTTCTGCCCGGAGGACCGTAAAAAAGACGGCATCATCGCCGACCTGTCCGTCCGGGAAAACATCGTCCTGGCGGTGCAGGCGGTGCGCGGTTTTCTCAAGCCCATGTCCCGCCAGGAGCAGGACGAGTTGGCCGAGCGCTATATCAAGCTCTTGTCCATCGCCACCCCTGACGCCAACAAAAAAGTGGGGGAACTGTCCGGCGGCAACCAGCAAAAGGTGATCCTGGCGCGGTGGATGGCCACCCAGCCGGATCTGCTGATTTTGGACGAGCCTACCCGGGGCATTGATGTGGGCGCCAAGGCCGAGATCCAGCGGCTGATGCTCGAAATGTGCGAAGACGGCATGGGCATTATCTTCATCAGCTCTGAACTGGACGAAATCATCCGCTGCGCCCACCGCATCATCGTGATGCGGGATCTGGAAAAAGCGGCGGAATTGGATGGCGAGGGCGCCCAGCAAGCGGATATCCTGGCCATTATCGCGGGGGAGGATCCTCAGGAGGTGGCGGGATGAAAAAGACGCTAAACCGGGAAGCCATTCTGCGCTCTAAGCTCTTTTGGGCGGTGGTAGCGGAGGTGCTGATTCTGCTGGTGGGCTTCATCATGCGGCCTGATTTTCTAAGCATCCAGATCCGCACTCTGGCGGACGGCACCCGGGTGCTGTTTGGCACCCCGGTGGACATTTTCAACCGGGCGGCGGAGATCACCATCATCGCTATGGGGATGACTTTGGTAGTCGCTCTGGGGGGAACGGATATTTCTGTGGGCGCCCTGGTGGCGGTGTCAGGGGCCATTGCGCTGAAGTTCCTGCGCTGGGATGTGCTGGAATACACCACGCCGGGGGATTACACGGTCAAGCCCTTCATCTATGTGGTGGTGGTGCCCCTGGTGGCCTGCACACTGATGGGGCTGTTTAACGGAAGCCTGATCGCCAAACTTAAAATACAGCCCATCATCGCCACTCTGATTCTGATGGTGGGAGGGCGTGGCATCGCCCAGATCATCACCAACGGCAAGCAGTTTACCACCCAGTATTCGCCCTTTAAGTTCATCGGCAACGGCAGCGTGCTGGGCATTCCTTTTCCCATTATCATCACTCTGGTGGTGGTGATAGGGGTGGTGCTGTTTGTCAGGCGCACTTCCTTTGGCATGTTTGTGGAATCCGTGGGTATCAACCCCAGCGCCAGCCGGGTATCCGGCCTGCGCTCAGATGTCATTATCATCATCGTCTATGTTCTCACCGGTTTTCTGGCCGGCATTGCCGGGCTCATTTATTCGGGGCGCATCACCTCCTGTGACTCCAACAATGCTGGCCAGGGATATGAGATGGACGCCATCCTGGCGGTGGTCATCGGCGGCACCAGCATGACAGGGGGCAAGTTCAGCCTCATTGGCACGGTGGTGGGTTCCATCATCATCCGCACCATCACCACGCTGGTTCTTTATTTCGGCGTGGTGTCCGAGGCCATTATGGCCTTTAAGGCCATGATCATTGCCGTGGTCATCATCCTGCAATCAGAGCCCGTGCGCAAGGCCATGGCCAAGCGCCGCGGTCGCAAACAGCTGAACCTGGGAGGTGAACTGCATGCCTGAGACAAAAATGATCCCTGCCAGGGGGAAGATACGCCTGTTTAAACCCAACTATCTGATGGTATACGCCACCCTAGGCATTTTCCTGATGATCTACCTGTTTGGCGCCATCCTCTATGGCAAAAATGGCTTCACCAGCGTACGCACCTTCATGCTGCTGTTTAGTGACAACGCCTACATCGGCATCTCAGCCGTGGGCATGACCATGGTTCTCATCACCGGCGGCATCGATCTGTCTGTGGGCGCAGTGGCCTCCCTCACCGGAATGATCATCGCCTATGGCACCACGGTGCTGGGCATTCACCCGCTGATTTGCATGGGGGTGTCCCTGGTGGTAGGCGTGGGGCTGGGCCTTCTTATGGGGGCCTGCATCCAGTATCTGAATGTCCCGCCCTTCATCACCACCCTCACCGGCATGTTCTTTGCCAGGGGCGTGTGCTCCCTCATCAGCCGGGAATCCATCTCCATCAAGCACAGCATGATCGATACCCTGGCCGGACTCAAGTTCTATCTGAAATGGCCCAATGAAGCGGGCGAATGGGTGAAGATCAAGCCTGTCGCCAGTATCGATCTAAACACCATTGTCTTTGTGCTGATGATTATTATCGGTGCCATCATCCTGCAAAAAACCCGCTTTGGCCGCAATGTCTACGCCATTGGCGGAAGCGAATCCTCCGCCATGCTCATGGGCCTGCCCGTGGCCCGCACCAAGGTGCTGGTTTATGGTTTCAATGGGCTGTGCTCGGTGCTGGCGGGGATTGCCTATGTGCTCTATGTAAAATCCGGCTGGAACCTGTCACTGCAAGGGGCGGAGCTTGACATCATCTCCTGCTGCGTGATTGGCGGCGTCATGCTCTCCGGCGGCGTGGGCTATATGCCTGGCACGCTTCTGGGCGTGCTGCTCAAGGCCACTATTCCCGCTATCATCACCTTCAACGGCGCCATGAACTCCTGGTGGGCCAAGATTTTTACCGGCGCCCTGCTGCTGCTGTTCATTGTGATCCAGCGGGCCGTGGTGGCTTCCTCCGCCCGGACGCGCAAGGCCTGACAAACAAAAAACAGAACAACGCCCGGGGATTCCCTGCGCTGATTGCGGGTGACCCTCCGGGCGTTTATCGTTATACGGTGGAATCTGCTATAATGGATGGCGTATCACCCCAGAAAGGACGCCTATGATCACCGTCACCGGAGCGCACAACAGCGCCATCTGCTATACGAATGAGCTTGAGCCCACCGCCCGGGCACAGATCAGGCAGCTTTGCGATCAGCCCCATTTCGCGGGCAGCCGCATCCGCATTATGCCTGATGTCCATGCCGGCATGGGCTGCACCATCGGCACCACCATGACCATCACCGACAAGGTGGTGCCCGGCATGGTGGGGGTGGACATTGGCTGCGGCATGGAAGCGGTGCGGATCGCTGAAACAGCGCTGGACTTTCCCCGGCTTGACGCCCTGATCCGGCGGGAAATCCCCTCCGGCCGCAACATCCGGAGAAAGCCCCATCCCTTAAACCGGGAGATCGAGCTGGACAGCCTACGCTGCGCCAGCAAGGTGAAGCTGGACCGAGCCAGGCTCAGCATCGGTACCCTGGGCGGGGGCAACCACTTTATTGAGGTGGATCAGGATGCGGAAGGACGCCTTTATATCGTTGTCCATTCCGGCAGCCGCCATTTGGGCTATGAAACGGCCCTGTATTACCAGGAGGAAGGTTACCGCGCGCTGTGCGGCAATGCCCAGCACCAGATAGAGGCGATGATTCAGCAGCTGAAAAAAGAAGGCCGAAGCCGGGACATTGAACGCACCGTCAAGCGGCTTAAGCGCAAGCGCCATCGGGATGCTCCCCTTCCCAAGGACATGGCCTATGTGGAAGGGGTGCTGTTTGACGACTATATCCACGACATGTGCCTGGTGCAGCGGTTTGCCGTCCTCAACCGCAAGGCCATGATGGATGTGATCATCACCGGCATGGGGCTGACCGTGCTGGAGGACTTTACCACCATCCACAATTATATTGATATGGACAGCATGATCCTCAGAAAAGGCGCCGTCTCTGCTAAAAAGGGGGAAAAGCTGCTGATTCCCATCAACATGCGCGATGGCAGCCTCATCTGCCAGGGAAAAGGCAACCCTGACTGGAACCAGTCAGCGCCCCACGGCGCTGGCAGAACCATGAGCCGGAGAAGCGCCTTCTCCACCCTTGATATGGCCGAATACCGGGCCCAGATGGTGGGGATTTTTACCACCAGCGTTGGCCCCGACACCCTGGATGAATCCCCCATGGCCTATAAGCCCATGGATGACATCATGGCACAGATCGGCCCCACGGCGGAGATTTTAAGCCACATTAAACCCGTGTATAATTTCAAGGCGGCAGAATAATCAGCAGACGGAGGATGAACATGATTAACTACCCCACAGATCAGGAAGCCAAGGCGCGGATTCTTGAAGTCGGACGCCGGATGTATACCCGGCAGTTTGTGGCTGCCAATGACGGGAACATCTCCTGCCGCGTGGCGGGGGAGGCCCTGTGGATAACGCCCACCGGCGTGTCCAAGGGATATATGGCCCAGGAAGACATGGTGAAGCTGAGCCTGGACGGGAAGGTTCTGGCCCAGGGCAGCCTGCCCGCTTCCTCGGAAGCAAAGATGCACCTGGCCATCTGCCAGGCTAATCCGGCCATCGGCGCGGTGGTGCATGCCCACCCGCCGGTGTCAACCGCCTATGCTATTGCCGGGAAAGGGCTGGACGCCGCCTTCTACCCCGAGGCCTTGGTCACCCTGGGGGTCATTCCCTGTGTGCCCTATGCCAGGCCGGGTTCGGCGGATTTGCCAAAGGCCGTGGCGCCCTACAGCCTCACCCACAACGCGGTGCTCATCGCCAACCATGGCGCGGTCACCTGGGGCAGGACGCTGGAGGAGGCCTGGTTCCGCATGGAGGCGCTGGAGCAGTACGCGCTGATCACCCTTTATACCGGGATGGTTGGCGGGGCCCGGTCATTAAGCGGGCAGGAACTAAACGAAGTATTGGCCATCCGGGAAAGCCTGGGCGTTACAACCGGCGGCATCCCCGGCGGGCAAGGCCCCGCCGCGTGAATATCCAGTCATAATTTTACTTAAATTTCACACACTGCTCTGGTGGTTTGCCTGTCGGTATGATACAATAACCTTAGTGGAATGAATATCCGCTGACAAAAAACAGGAGGATGATTTAGATGAGAACGATCTTAAAACGCATCACGGCGCTATTGGCCGCGTTGATGATGCTGACAAGCGCAGGGCTTGCCCTGGCGGCTGAGGCCCCCCAGGTGCCCGCGGCGCTGAAGGTGATAGAGTCTGGCGGCGCTGTCGGTTACGAAGCCTCCGCCTATTTTGATGGGGAAGCGCTCAAAGGTCTGATGGCTCTTGCCATGGGAGGCGCTCCCGCTGATGAAGCCACCGGCACCATGATAGCCACTGCCATTGCGGCGCTTAACAAGCTGTCCATGAAGGGCGTCTATACCAGAAATAACGCCTCCGGCGTTCTAGGCACCGATTTGGGCGAGGTGATCACTTTCCAGATTTCCGCCAATGAGGAAACCATGGACAACACTGTCACCACCAACCTTTTGCCCGATGTGGCGCTGCAAATGGATCCCGCGGTGATGAAAACCTGTGTGGGTCAGCAGAACAAGATGACTCCGGAAAAGATGCAGGAGAAGGTCGGCCCTTATCTGGGCGTTTTGGCCAGCTTCCTTGCCGAGCAGGCGGGCCCTAAGCCTGAAAAGGCCGCTACCCCCTATGACATCGCGGGCGTAGGTAAGTTTGATTACATGTCAGCGTTTGAGATCACCCGCCACGAAGTGGCCGGTCTGTTGGAGAAGCTCTTTGGCCTCTTCAAGGAAGATAAGCAGCTTCAGGGCATGATGCAGCAGTCCCCGTCTGTTAAGGGGCAAAGCCTGGAAGAAGGCCTGCAGGAATTTGAAGCTGGCATCGCCAGCATGAAAGAAGCCCCGGACGCCGTGCTTTTCACCGGCAGCGTGTATCAGAATGAGGCGGGCGATAGCTCTTACTTTGTGATGGATACCCCCGAAGCGGGCGCCACCAAGGTGCGCTTTACCGTGCTTACCGCTGGTCAGGAAGGTGCCAAGGTCAAGGTGATCGTGAAAAACGCCGCGCCCCAGATGGAACCAGCGGCAGAGGGCAGCGCTGAAGTCCCGGCGGCGCCCGTTGACTGGGATGCCCTGGAGTCTGAGATTCTCTCTGGCAAAAACTTCCAAGATGTGCTGGTTCTTGTTGATGTCAGCGTAAAGCCCAGCGAAACCGGCGTCACCAGCCTCACCAAAGTCAGCGCGTTTGTGATGGGCATGAACATCGTCATCGAGGCGGATACTACCAGCCGCCTGGACAAGCTGGAAGAAAACGGCAACCTGAAGGTTTATATCAACAGCCCCACCCCGCTGGTAACCGTGGCCATGAAGCTGTTTGAAACCACCGATAAGCCCGTGGCGCCGGCAGCGGAAGGCCTCCCCCTTATCACCCTGAAGGCAGATGAAGCGGGCGAGCTGTCTCCGAGCGATCCTGAAAAACTGATGCTTAGCCTCCAGAGCGGCCTGCCCATCCTGATGGAAAACCTGAACAAGGCCCTGCCTGAGGAAGGCCCTGCCCTGGTGGCGATGATTGGCAATGCCCTGAATCCGCCCCAGCCCGAGGTGATAGAGGAAGTTGAGCCTGCAGCCACCAGCAATCCCTGATCACTATCATCAATAACCCCAAGGCCGTCCATCCGGGCGGCCTTTTTCATTGGCTGATTGACAGCGCTTTCAGCCACAGCATATAATGGGCACATACAATGATTATATAAAAGGAGGCCGCCATGCGCATGTTTCAGCCCGATTTTTCACAGCTTCTCAAGGTGCTGAGCAATCAGGCGCCTGATCGCCCTGTGTTGTTTGAATTGTACATGAACATGCCCCTGTATGAGCTGGTCAATGGCCGCAAGCTGCCGGCGGACGATCAGCTGACCCGCTCCCGCTTTATCATCGAGGCCTATCAGAAAATGGGCTATGACTATGCCACGCTTTATACCTCTGACTTCCGCTTCACCCATGACCCTCACGCGCTTAAAACCCATTCCCTCAACGAGGGGGAAGGGTTGGTGGATGAAGCCAGCTTTGAGCGCTTTGTGTGGCCGGAGCCTGAAAACCATGATTCTTCTCATCTGGAAAAGGTGGCGCCCTATCTGCCTGACGGCATGAAGCTATGCGTGATGGGGCCAGGGGGCATTCTGGAGATTCTTATCGCTCTCACCGGCTATGACAACCTCTGCTTGATGCTGTATGACAATCCGGAATTGATTACGCGCATTGTGGATGAAGTCGGCAAGCGCCTGCTGCGCTATTATGAAATCGCCCTTCAGCACGACACGGTGGGTTTTATCTCCTCCAACGATGACTGGGGCTTTAACACCCAGACCTTTCTGTCCCCGCCTATGCTGAGAAAATTCATTTTCCCATGGCACCAAAGAATTGTGGATGCGGTGCATCAAGCAGGCAGACCGGTATTCCTTCATTCCTGCGGCAATTTGTCCGCCGTCATGGATGATGTTGTTGCCATGGGCTACGATGCCAAACATTCATTTGAGGACAAGATTCAGCCCATCGAGGAGGCCTATGAAGCTTACCACAGCCGCATCGCGCTGCTGGGCGGGCTTGATATGGATTTCATGTGCCAGAGAAGCGAACAGGAAGTATATGACCGCACGATGAACATGCTTGAGCGCACGGCAGGCCGTGGCGGCTGGGCCGTCGGCACGGGCAACAGCGTGCCCGAATACCTGCCTCCCGCCAACCTTTTTGCCATGCAAAAAGCGGCAAGAGACTTTAAGGGATAAGGTTTCCCTTAAATATTCCGAATGGCTTGAACCAGTTTTTTCAGATAACCCGGACTGGTGCCGCAGCAGCCGCCAATATAGGTGGCTCCTGCTTCCACCGCCGGGAGCATGTCATACACAAAAACATCCGGATCAAGCTCGGTGACGCTTTTGCCGTCAACCAAAGTGGTTCTGCCGGCATTGGGTTTAAAAATCAGCGGCAGATCGGTGCAGCTCCGAAACTGCCTTAGTACCGGCATGGCCAGATCTGGCCCCATGGAGCAGTTAAGGCCGATGGCATCCGGCTGCCAGGGGGCCAAGCCCGTTACCATGTCCTCCACAGAGTTGCCCATGATGGTTTTGCCCACCTTCTCAAAGCTCATGGAACAGAATAACGGAAGGTCAAAGCGCCTGGCGCATTTTGCGGCAATTTTCAGCATGTCCAGATCAATGAAAGTCATCAGATAAATCACATCCGGCTTTTCAGCGATACCTGCTTTCAGCACTTCCATATACTGGGCTTCCGCCTCTTCTTCCGTGATGTCCCCATAGGGCTCCATCAACCCCACCAGGGGGCCAACAGCGAGCGCCACCTGTGCCCGGCTACCCACCGTTTCCCGGCACAGGCGCACCCCCCGGGTGATGATGTCAGGCACCGTGTAGGATGATTTGACAAGGGAGCCGGCATTGGCGCCAAAGGTGTTTGTCAAAACCATCTGGGCCCCGGCGTCAGCCATCTCCTGATGCAGTTCCCGCACGATGGCCGGGTTTTCCACATTGTAGCGCCATACCGGCACCTGATGATCAGCCTTTTCCCAGAGGCTGGTGCCCACAGCGCCATCCATCATGATGATTTCATGCTTCATCTCAGTTTCTCCCCCTCAAACAATCACGGGGAGGACGCACCCGGCAGATGCCCCTCCCCAATCATACTGGTGCGATTACTCTACTTTTACAAACTTGTCAGGGCCTACGCCGCAGACGGGGCATTTGTAGTCAGGCGGCAGCGTTTCCCCTTCATAGATGAAGCCGCACACGGTGCATTTCCACTTGGTGGTGCCGGCGGCGGGCGCTGCAGTGGCGGCGGGGGCGACGTCTGGCGTCTTGCCCAGGTCTGCCGCAATGATGTCCGCCAGCGCCTCTAGGGCCTTGATCGTCTCGTCGTTGGGGGCGGATTTGATGGTCACCGTATCCCCCAGCATGGTGATGTCCTTCATCTTGCCCAGGGTCTCGCTCAGCTTGGCGGCGGCGTTGGGCGCCCAGGAGCCGTTTTCCACCAGGGCCACCTTACGCCCGCGCAGGCCGTGGAAGGCCAGGTCCTGCACCAGGTTTTTCATGGGGGTGAAGGCCTCCATGTTGTAGGTGGCGCTGGCCAGAACCAGGTGGCTGCAGCGGAAGCCCTCCGCCACCAGCTCGCTGGGATGGGTCTTGGAGGCGTCATACACCGCCACATTCTTAACCCCGCCTTCAGACAGTCTGCGGGCCAGGATTTCCGCCGCCTTTTTGGTGTTGCCATAAATGGAGCCATAGGCCACCATCACGGCCTCCTCCTCAGGCGTGTAGGAGGACCATTTGTCATACTTCTCCAGGAACCAGCCCAGATCCTCCCGCCAGATGGGGCCATGCAGGGGACAGAGCATCTGGATATCGATGGCGCCGGCCTTTTTCAGCACATTCTGCACCTGTGGCCCATACATGCCCACGATGTTGGTGTAATAGCGCCGGGCGTCAGGCAGCCACTCGGTCTTGAAGTTGACCTCATCGGCAAACAGGTTTCCATTCAGCGCCCCAAAGGTGCCAAAAGCGTCGGCGGAAAAGAGGATCTTGTCCGTGGCATCATAGGTCATCATGGCTTCCGGCCAGTGCACCATGGGCGCCATCACAAACACCAGCTGATGCTTCCCGGTGGTGAGACTTTCCATTTCCTCCACCGCGTGCCCGCGGGCGGACACATCAATGCCGAAAAACTGCTGGATCATGGGGACTGCCGTTTTGCTGCATATCAGCTTGGCCTCAGGGTAGCGGCTCAAAACCTCCCCAATGCCGGCGGCATGGTCAGGCTCCATGTGGTTCACCACAAAGAAATCCAGCTTCCGCCCGGCCAGGGCCTGGTTCAGGTTGGCGAAAAACTCGCTGGCCACGGCCTTGTCCACTGTGTCAAACAGCACTGTTTTTTCATCCAGCAGCAGATAGGAGTTGTAGGACACCCCCCGGGGAATGGGATAAATGTTTTCAAACAGCGCCAAACGCCGGTCATCAGCGCCCAGGTAAACCAGATCCTCCGTCACCATGCGCAGGTTGGCGGCTCCGCCGGCCCAGGGCGCCGGGCTTGCCGCTTTTTCCTCCGCCTGCCCCATCGCGGGGCTTAGCACCCCCATTGCCGCGGCCCCCGCTGTTGCCGCTGCCGCTGATTTGATAAACTGCCTTCTTGTTAAGGATTTTTCCATTTGCTCCTCCAGACATCAAAATAATCCAAGGTCAGTATAGCGCAACGGAGGCGGGAAGCCAAGGGGAATCTGATAAAGGACATATAAATAAGCTGCCACGGAACATATGTGCCGTGGCAGCCCCAAGTTATGGTTTTTAATCAATCAGAAATCAAACTCGTCAATGTTTTCAGGCGTGAACTCGAAAGTCTCATAGAAATAGAACACATTCCCGTCAAGCCGCTCAGCCTCGGGGAATCCATCAATCTCCAGTTTCCCAACGGGCATATCCTTACCTTCAATCAGGTTGGCCGCGATGGTAATAGCCCAGGCCTGCCACTTGGCGGTATCCCAAAGGACGGCGCTCTTGCAGGCCCCGGTGGCCATGCCGGGCTTGGCCAGGTTGGGGGTGGATTGGCCGCAGGCGTACACTTCGCCGATCTTCCCGGCGTCTTCAATCGCAGAAGAAATCGGGCCTACACCCGTTGAAACATTGGACATGATGGCTTTCACATCCGGGTAGGCAGTCATGATGTTCATGGCCACGCTATAGGCTTTTTCAGGATCCTCGTCCATGCCTTCAATGGTGACGCACTCCAGCCCCGGATATTTTTCTTTTGCGTAATCCAGGCAGAACTCAATGCGCTTCTGGAGCAGCTCATTGGTCAGAACACCTGTCAGAATGGCGTATTTTCCCGCATCGCCGATGGAGGTCACGATGGATTCCACCTGGGGGATGCCCAGTTCCGCCAGATCCATAAGTCCCGCATAGGCGTTTCTGCCTTCAGGATCAATGTCCAGGTCAAAGGAAACAACCTTGATGCCTTTTTCCATGGCCAGTTTGCAGATGGGAACCACTGAGGTGGTGTCGCCGGAAGCCAGACAAATGGCGTCCACATCCTGGGCAATCAGGTTTTCGATGATGGATATCAAACCCGGGGTATCCACTTCATTGGTGCCCGTCCAGATGACCTCATAGCCAAGGGCATTTCCGGTTTCAATGGCCGTTTTCTCACCATAGGAGAAGTAGGGGGCGCTGGTAACATAGCAAACCACGGCAATCTTGCCCTTTTTGCCCCCTTCAGCGCCTGCAGACAGGGCAAGGCCAAGCACCAGAACCAGTATCAGCAACAGAGAGACAAACCTTTTCATATCAGTTCCTCCTATATATTTTAAAATTGGGATACATACCCAATTTTATTCCTTTTTTCTGGCATGTCTGAACGCGAGCACAATCAGCAGCAGCACGCCGGTTGAAATCTGCTGCCAAAATGCGGAAATGTTCATCATGTCCATGCCATTGACCACCAGGGTGATGACCGCAGCGCCCAACATGGCGCCGCCCATGGTGCCGATGCCCCCCAGCGTGCTGACACCGCCAAAGACGCTGGCGGAAACCGCCTTGAGAACTTGCGCCGCCGCCACATCGGCGCGGCCGCTGGAAACGCGGGATGTGATGACAAGCGCTGCCAAAAACGCGGCAACTGCCGAGAAAACATAGGTGAATACGATGTTGCGTGGCAGGTTGATGCCACTGAATTTGGCAACTTCCGCGTTGGTTCCAATCAGATAAATCCGCCGCCCGGTCATTGTGTAGTTGAAAATCAGGATGGAGATAAGCAGTGCTATCAGTAAAATCACAATTTGGAAAGGGACCACCCCGGCAATGCGAAGCCGCCCAAAAAGCGCGAAGCGGTCAGTTGGCATGGATACTGTGATCCCTTTTGACACCACAAGCCCTATGCCGGTAAACAGCGATTGGCTGCCCAAAGTAACCAGCATGGAATTGATCTTGAAATAGCCGATAAGCACCCCGTTAAACACCCCGCAGCACACAGCCGCAGCCAACACAATCAGAACGGCCAGGGCTTCATTCATCCCATAGGTTCCAATCAGGGTGGACAAAAGCACCGTGCAAAGCGAGCAAATAGCCCCGATTGATAAATCCATCCCGCCTGAAAACATGGAAGCGGACATGCCTAACGTCAGTAAGCCCAGGATGGACATCTGCGAAAACAGATTCATAATATTGGTCAGGGAAAAGAAGTTGCTGCCGCTAAAGGAAAACACAAGAAACAGCACAGCAAAGACAATCGCCATGAAAAACTCATTTTTATGCCGCATTTTACTGATGTTCATTTGCTAAACTCCTGTTGATTTTTCTTGTGGTTTTCTTCCCGTTTCCTCCCTTGAACACACCGGAAGCCACAGCCAGGATGATGATGATGCCCGTTGTCAGCTCCTGCCAGTAAACAGGCACCTTCGTCAGCACCAACCCATTGTCAATCACACCCATCAGGAGCACGCCCAGCAATGTCCCCAAAACAGACGCCACTCCCCCTGAAAACAGGGTGCCGCCAATAACACAGGCTGCGATTAGCTGCATCTCATACCCAAGTCCATTGGATGGCTGAGCTATTTTTAGCTTCGAGCAGGCAATCGCGGCCGCCAGGCCGGCCAGGGCGCCCATATAGCCAAAGGCAAGCAGATAAACCTGGGTTTCGTTGATGCCAAGCCTTCTGGCAGCGGTTTTGTTGCCCCCAACCGCCAGCACATCTCGCCCAACATTGGTGCGATATAACAGCAAATATGTAAAAATTAACACTGCCAGCCATATATATATAGCGGTCTGCAAACCAAGAACCCTTTGGCTTGCGAAGCGTGCGAAAGGCCCCTTCAGCCCATCTATCCAGTTGCCTCTGGACACCAGGTACAACACGCCGCGCATGATGTTCAGCGTGCTGAGGGTCACCACAATGGCGGGGATTTTTAGCTTCGCGACCAGGATGCCATTAAGCAATCCCAGGACGATCCCGCAGGCAACCCCAATAAGGATGGAAAGAACGACATGCTGCCCGCCGGTCTCCTTGACAAACAGGGCCACCACCATGCCGCACACCGCGTATTGAGCGCCAACGGACACGTCAATATTGCCGGTTACAATCACCATCATCATGCCCATGGTCATAACGCCCAGCACAACATTGCTGTACAACAGGTTAATCAGGTTCAGTTTGGTGAAGAAAGCGGGGGCAATCGCCGTGATGATGATGCCAATCAGAATAATAGTAGCAATCAGAATGGCTTCCCGCGTCTTTGATTTCAGCAAGTTAATCATCAGTTTGTCTCCTTAGCCCAGCAGGCCTTTTTGCAGTATTCCCTCCTGGGTTGCCCGGTCAGCCTCCACTTCGTCCACCAGCTCCCCTTCCCGCATCACCAGGATGCGGTCAGACACCGCCAGCACCTCGCTTAAATCAGAGGAAATAAGAATCACACAAATCCCGTCATCCGCTAACTCCCGCAGCAAGCGGTGGATCTCCAGTTTAGCGCCCACATCAACACCGGAAGTCGGCTCATCCACAATCAGCACTTTGGGATTGGCCTCCAGCCAGCGGCTGAACAGCACCTTTTGTTGATTGCCCCCTGACAGGCTTTCCACATTCAGCTCCGGCTGATTGGGCCGGATGCTGATCTTCTGGATGTATTTGTCAGCCACTTTCAGTTCCAGCTTCCGGCTGATCATTTTATGGCGCAAAACATGGGGGAGCATCGCCGAGGTGATATTCTGAGACATCGGTTTCCCCTGGAAAAGCCCCTGGGTGCGCTTATCCTCCGGCAGGTAGCAAATGCCTTTTTGGATGGCGTCATTTGTATCCGACACAGTCACCTTATTTCCTGACAGAAATATTTCACCGCTTTGTGGCTTCATCAGGCCAAATACGGCTTGCGCCCATTCACTCCTGCCTGCGCCAACCAACCCCGTCAAGCCCACAATCTCATGCTTGCAGACGGAAAATGAGATGTTCCTGAAGTGTGGTTCTTTGGTGAACCCCCGCACCTCAAACAGCACATCCGGGCAATGTCCCTGCTCATTGCGCATGGGAATAAAGCGAAGCTCCCGGCCCACCATCTGGCTGATCAGTTTATTCTGATCAAATGCTTCCACCTTGTCGGTTATCACCCGGTTGCCATCGCGCAGCACAGTGATTCTATCCGCCAGCTGGAATATTTCCTCCAGCTTGTGAGAAATGTAGATGATGCTGACGCCTTTTTCTTTCAGCCCCATGATGATTTTGTACAGCATTTCTACTTCGGACTTGGACAGCGCGGCGGTGGGCTCATCCATCACAATCACCTTTGCCTGAAAGGTGATAGCCCGGGCGATTGCGACCAGCTGCTTTTTCCCAACGGACAGGCTGCTTAACTTCTGAGACAAGTCGAGGGAAACCTGCATGGTATCCAGCGCTTCCTGGGCCGTTTGTCGGATCTTTTTCCAGTTGGTGAACCGATCATTCACCACGCCCTTGCAGATATTCTCCGCAACCGAAAGATTGTCAAATAGGCTGACATCCTGATATATGACAGAAATGCCCAATTTTAAAGAACGGTGCGGGGTCATGTTGGGAATCAATTGACCCGCAAAATAGATCTCGCCACCCTCATCCGGCGTTTCCACCCCGGCGACGATCTTGATCATGGTGGATTTTCCGGCGCCATTCTCCCCAACAAGCGCGTGAACCTCCCCAGGCAGCAAATCAAAATCCACCTCGTTGAGAACACGCACCCCAGAATAGGTTTTTGAAATGTTCCTGATTTTTAGTATTGGTTCCATCATCAATCCGTTTATCCTCCGTCCTTAATTACCAGAGCGTATATCCGCCATCCATTTCAAAGTCAGCGCCGGTGACATAGTCGCTGTCGGCGCTTGCCAGGAAAACGGCCAGCGCCCCAATTTCATCAGGATTGCCCCAACGCTTCAGAGGGATGTTTTTCGTTGATTTTTCATAAAACCCCGGATGCTCATCCAAAAAACGCTTGTTGATATCCGTCAGGAAAAATCCGGGGGAGATGGAATTAACCCTGATGCCATATTGCGCCCATTCTCCCGCCATGCAGCGGGTCAGGCAGGCGACGGCTGCCTTGGAGCAATCATAGGCTCCGGTTGCCGCGTCTGCGAAAACAGCCCGCGCGGCCAGAGAGGTCAGGTTGATGATCCGGCCTGCTTTCTGCTTGATCATGATGCGGCCAAAGTGCTTCATGCATAAGAAAGTACCGGTCAGGTTGGTGTCGATGGTGCGCTGCCATTCGGCCAATTCCGTGTCTTGAAGTGGCGTGTTCCCGCGGCCCAGGGCGGCGTTGTTGATCAGCACATCAAGTCTGCCCGATGTTTCAAGAACGTGGGAAGCCGCGGCCATCACGCTGTTTTCATCGGTGATGTCAATGCGCCAGGCATGGCAATAAACGCCGTGCTCCTTCTGAATGTCCCTGCAAACTGCCTCAAGTTTAGGCAGGTTGCGCGACATGAGAAACAGGTTTGCTCCCTCAGCCGCCAATGCTTTGGCGAAAACCAGCCCTAACCCCTGGCTGGCTCCGGTCACCAGCGCCCATTGGCCCTGCAGCTTCCCCGCCTTTTCAATCATATGCGTTCCACCTTAACCGGCAGCCCAGTCTGCGCTGATTCCATGATGGCCAGCAGCGTCAGGGACACATTCGCCGCCTCACGCAGGCTGACATGAAAGGCTTCCCCGCTTATCAGCTTGTCAATAAAGGAGCGGATGCTCTCATAAGCAAATCCAGCATACCTGTCAAACACCCGGTTTGTTACCAGCACATCCTGCGTCACCGTCCGCGTGTGATCAGTCACCTGCAGGAGGCCGTGGCTGGAAGCATCCACATCAAACTTGCCCTCAGTACACAACAGGTTGAACTTGAAATCATTCACATTTGTGTTGCCATTGGGGGTGATCCAGCTATTTTCCATATGCGCTACCGCTCCGCCTGCGTAGCGGATGGTGCTTAGATAGGTGTCCACCGTATCAATGCCCAGGCTTTTTAATTTGCCTTCAGTTTTAACCGCGTACACCTCAACCGGATAATCTCCGATAATCCAGTTCATCGTGTCCAAAGAATGGCTGCCCAAAAACCACAGGATGGAGGATTGAGCGCACCATTTGATCATATCCGTGGCCACCCACAAACAGTCGTTCAGCCGGAAATGGGCGCTGCGGGGCTCGCCATACCGGCCGGTGGCGATCAGCTGCTTCAGTGTGTTAAAAGGCGGGTTCCACCGATTGTGCAAATCCACCATCACGCGCACATCATGCGTTTCGGCTGCCTGCACGATCCTCATCACATCCTCGCGCGTGGTGGCAAGCGGTTTTTCAATGATCATGTCTTTCCCGGCCTGGGCGCAGGCTACCGCGATATCAGCATGCAGAAAATCCGGCGTAACAATGGCCACCGCGTCACAGGCAGCGTGGCTGAGCATCTGCTGATAATCTGAAAAAACCTGGGGAATATGATACTTGGCGGCTAAAGCTTTTGCTTTTTCGAGATCAATATCGCAAACAGCCACCGTTTCCGCATGGGGATGTTCCTGATAGAGCCCGGCGTGGGAGTGGCCCCATAGTCCGGCGCCTACAATTCCCATCCTGATCTTTTTTTGCATATATACTCTCCCGTCCTGATGTTTGAATGATTGTTTAAACATACGGCTCTGGCGTTGATTTTTGCTGAAATACAATGTCCCCTGCGTTTGTTTTAAATATTCCTGTACGCGAACCAGAAAACCTGCAATCAACAAACAAACCGTGTTTTCAGAGCCCAATCACATACTATTTCTTAATTACATTATAACAAACCAAATGCCGCAAATCAATACCATTTTTCCACCGACTGGAAATATTCTTGTTTTCAAATTGCATAGATAGTGTTGAAAGGCGCTTTGACATCCTCTGATTCCACGGGCGGGTGGTTTTACGATCATGCCCAGAAATATGGCATCATCCATTTTTCCCCAAAAACAGAAAACATCAAAAGTCCTGAACCGGTGAAACATTTCAGGTTTCTTTTGCGTCTGATAGAATAGGGGAGAGGTTCCTGACGGTTGACAGACCCGCCCTCGCTTCATATAATGTATAGGCGGTTAATAGAGAAAACAAATTGAGCCGGTGTTGCTGTCAAAATGAAAGGAGAACCGAACATGTTGAGAAACCGAAAGGCATTGGTCGCCCTGCTGGTATGCTGTTTGCTGCTGGGGGTGGCAGGGGTTGTGGGAGCGGACTGTACACATGAGTGGGGGGATGCAGTTGAATTAGATGCTGCTACATGTGAAACAACAGGGAGAAAGCAAAAAACCTGTAATATTTGTAGTGCTGTTGAGTATGAAACTATTCCTGCGCTTGGTCACGCTTGGGGTACTTATGTTACTATTGAACCAGCTACTTGTACCTCTAAGGCGGTGGAACGGAGCATATGCTCTAGATGTAGATTGGAAGATGTGCGTGAAACCGGTACCACTCTGCCTCACCAAATGACTGGCTGGAAGACTATAAAAGAAGCTACATGCACAGAAGACGGTTATAAGGAAAACAAATGTTTAAACTGTGCAACTCAAGATAAAACTGAACCCATTGGAAGATTGGGACATGCGTGGGGCCCTGGATGGGTGGATGATGTTGCGCCAACATGTGGTGTGGCTGGTTCGGCAAAGAGAGAATGCTCAAGATCAGGATGTGGAATTGTTGAAACCAAAGTGCTGAAAGCATTAGAGCACAAGTTTGGATCATGGGTAGTCAGTCAAAAGCAGTCATGTGACAAAGAAGAAATCCAATCAAGAGAATGTAGTTTATGCAATAAGAAAGAAACACAAACAACAAAGCCAGCTCTTGGGCACAAGTTTGGATCATGGGTAGTCAGTCAAAAGCAGTCATGTGACAAAGAAGAAATCCAATCAAGAGAATGTGGTTTATGCAATAAGAAAGAAACACAAACAACAAAGCCAGCTCTTGGGCATGACTTTGGCTCTTGGGGCAATAGGGTGGAACCCACCTGTACAACAGAAGGCAGTGAGAAGCGTACTTGTTCAAGATGTGGTTATGTAGATACCAGAAAGATCCCTATGCTTCCCCATCCTTTTGGCCCTTGGGGAACTATTGATGAGCCCAGCTGTACAAAAACAGGCCTGGAAAAACGCACTTGTACCAAATGCCCTGCGACAGAGAACCGCACCATCCCCCAACTCCCCCACGAGCCTGACGGTGTCTGGATCGACAAGCGGCAAGCGACCACCAAGCAGGTGGGGCTGCAGGTGTGCCATTGCACAAAATGCGGCGCTGAGGCGATCACCCGTAACGTAGCCCCTCCCCGCTTCCGCTATGAAATCCCCACCTATGTCCATGGCCCGCTGGCGAGCCAGTTCCCGGGCGGCGGTGCTTCCAACGCCAGGGTGATTTACCTGGACCTTACCACCGACAGCGACCAGCGCTACGCCCTGGTGACTGAGGAAGGCTGGCTGGTGGGCTATGCCCGGGTGACGGTGGCCGGCGGCACGGTGCGCGTGTCCCTGGAAAAACTCGTTGACTCCAATCTGTTTCGCCACCGCGCCTGGGGCATGTTCCCGGATGTGACCATGGTGCGCCCGGTCAGCTATGATAATTCCCTGCCCTTTGATCAGTCGGTGAAGGGCCCTGGCGACAGCTGTGTCATCACCATCAACTTAATGACCAACTACTATAAGGGCGGCGCCAACGAGCAGTTCAGCGACGCCATGATGGCCCCCGGCAGCAGCCTAAGCTATGGGGAGCTGAACCAGCAGATGCTGGAGATGTCCGAGCAGCAATCAGGGGAGTAAATTGTTTTCCTAAAGTCTTCCGGCCGGCGCATTGCGCCGGCCGGTTTTTCCTTGGGCATCGGTGCATATGGTTGACATCCCCCCGCCCCCTTGCTATATTTTCCACAGCAAAGCATCACAGGAGGTCGTCTTATGGTTCATCCTCAGCCGGGCATTCTTCGTTGGCTCCGGATTGGCTTGATCGCGCTGATGATAGCGCTTCTCATGGTTTTTCTCCCTTCCGGCACCATCTATTCCTTTGCTGAAATCGTCCCCCTGCCCATTGATGAAACGGGCGGTGTGCCGCCCTATGACTGGGGCTATCTGACGGAGGAAGAAGGGTATGAGGATGATTCCATCTCGGTCAGGATTGAGCATGGGCGTTTTGAAGGCACAAACTGGACGGCTGTGCATGTGAAAATCGCCCATCCCAGCCAGCTGCGCACCCTGAAAGCCGGCCGCTATGGCTCCAACCAGGAGCTGGCGGGGGCCGTCATGGCGCGCAGGGTCAAGTCTGTGGTGGCCATCGGAGGGGATTTCTTCGCCTTTCATGGCCATGGCTACATCGTCAGGCAGGGCAAGTTCCACCGCAACCGCCCCACCGGCAAGCATGATGTGCTGGTCATAGACGATCAGGGGGATTTTCATCTGTTGATCCGGCCCACCAAGCAGGACATTGAGGCCTATGAGAAGGAAAACAAGGAGCATATCATCAACGCCTTTACCTTTGGGCCGGCGCTTATTGATCAGGGAAAAATCATTGAGGACATGACTTGGGCCAAAACGGACCCGGTGCTGGCGCAGCGCATTGCTTTTTGTCAGACCGGGCCGCTTTCCTACTTGGCGGTCTACTGTGAAGGCCCCAATGACGAGGGCTCTATCGGCATGGGCATTCCCCAATTTGCCCGTTTGGTGGCATCCTTCCCCGGGGTCATCAGCGCCTATAACCTGGATGGCGGCTCCTCGGCCACCATCGTGTTCAAGGACAAAAAAATAAACGGCCCAAGGGCCCATCGCAGCCGCCCCATTGGGGACATCATTTTTTTCGCCAGCGCCTTTGTGCAGGATGCAGATGGTGAGTGAGGTCCTGTTCCATATCGGCAATCTGCCTGTTACCGCCTATGGCTTGGGGATGGCCCTTGCTCTTGCGGCGGTGGCCGTTTTGGCTGCCCTTGCGGCCAAAAGAAAGGGCTATTCCCCTCAAGTGGTGGAAACCTTTTTGCTGCTTGTCATTCCTTTGGGGGTGCTGCTGGCGAGGGCTGCGTATGTGCTCATCCGCCTCAACTTTTTTGTTGACTGGGGGGAGGGCCTGCTTTTCCGTTTCTGGCAGGGCGGATACTCCGTTTGGGGCGTCATTCTGTCTTTTTTCCTGGCTTGCTGGGGCTGCGCGCGGCTGTTGAAGCTGGATCATGCCGCGCTGACGGATTTCCTGGCTCCCTATGGGCTGCTGCTCCTGGCGCTGGCGCGTTTTTGCGAGGGCTTGTCAGGCCAGGGGTTTGGGCAGGAGGCGTCCGCGGCGCTCACTTTCTTTCCCTTTGCGGTGGTGAATGAGTATGAAGAATGGCGCTATGCCATCTTCATGCTGGAAGGGGCGGCGGCGCTTGTTTTCATCTGGCGCCTTGGCGCTTTGCGGGCAAAGCCGGGTGACAGGGCACGTTTGGCGCTGCTGCTGTTTTGTGCCTTCCAGATTCTGTTTGAAAGCCTGCGTGCGGATGAGGTGCTCTCCTGGGGCTTTGTGAAGGCCTCTCAGCTTATCAGCGCGGTGGTGATATACCTGCTGATGATTGACGGGCTTTATATCCGCTGTCAAAACCGTTGGAAAGGGCCCAGGCATCTGGCCCAGGCCGTGTTCTTTTTGCTGATTTTTATGATTGTTGGACTGGAGTTTGCCATCGACAAGACCGGCATCAACATCAACCTGATTTATACCGTGATGCTTGGATGCTGCTTTGGCCTATATCTGCTCACCAGGCGCTGCATCCTGACGCGCCCCGAGCGCTGACATGGCGAAACCTATTGGTTGTCTTTCAGAAGGCCGTCAAAGGGGATAAACTCCCCCCGGTCAAATGTGTGGCGCATGGCGAAGAAGCGGGGATGCTTCCGCCATCCGCCATGGGTGGACAGGACGACGGTGCTGTTGATCTCCACATCGGGCAGCGCGGCCTGCAGAGCCGTTATTTCTTCTTCGTCAAGCCCATTTTTTGACAGCCAGACGCGTTCCAGCTTTTTAAGCCCGTATAGCGGGCTTAAATCGCTCACCTGGTTATAGGCCAAATTGAGGTCCACCAGCTCCGTCAGCTCTGCCAGAGGGCTCAGGTCCGTCACCTTGTTCATGAAGATTTCCAGGTATTGCAGATCTTTAAGCTGGGCCAGAGGGCTCAGGTCGGTGATCCGGTTATCAGCCAGAATCAGGTATTTGAGCTTGGGATTGGCCTTAAGAAAACTCAGGTCGGTGATCCGGTTATGCCCTAAATCCAGCGCCAGCATGTCGGGGCACAGGGTCAGCTGCCTGAAAGCTTCCGTTTTGTAAAGGGGCTCTCCCCGGCGATGCATGGAAAAAATCACATCATCCGTGCGGCATCGGAAGCCCGCGATGGTCATGGTCATGCCAAATTCCACCTCGGGCAACGCTTCCTTCATCGCCCAAACCTGCTTTTCCGTGGGCCTGCTGGAAAACAGATCCACCCGCTTAAGCGCCGGCAGCTGCGCCAGCTCCTGGGTGAAGCGGGTAAAAGCTTTGATCTTTGTTTTGCCCATGTCCAGGTATTCAGCATCTTGCGGCACCTCAAGTCCCTGTACCGAAACAACCTCAGCCCCGGCGCCAAGGGTGATCATGAGCATCAGGGCCAGGGCGGCTGTCAACAGCTTTTTCATACACGTTCTCCTTTGCTTTGTCGAAAAACTCTTATTGATATGGTATCATAAATATCAACCCTTGAGGAGGTAGTTTATGAAAAAGAGCATGGCCCTGTTACTGCTTCTTATACTCAGCATGTCCGTCTGCCTGGCCGGGGCGGAATCGCTTGTGATGACCTTTGTGGGCGACTGCAGCATCGGGGATGCCATTCAATACCGGAATGTGGAAAACAGCTATCACCGCGTGGTGGCTGACAAGGGGACGGCCTGGCCTTTCTCCCTGGTCAGCCATGTCACACTGGCGGATGATTTGACGGTTGCGAATCTGGAAGGCTCCATGACCACGCTTAAAAAGCATAAGGACATCACCTATCCTTTGATGATTGATCCAAGCCATGTGCAGGTGCTGCTGGATGGCGGCATTGATGTGGTGAACACGGCGAACAACCACGCTTTGGATTTCATGCAGCAGGGATATCAGGATACCTTGAGCAACCTGGATGGCGCCGGCATCGCGCATTTTGGCACCTTAAGCCCGCCTTCCACCACCAAGATCAACCGCCAGGTCGTTCTGGAGCGCAAGGGCATCAAAATCGGCTTTATCGGTTTTACCTATCCCCAGCAGAAAGACCTGCGGCACATTGAGGCAGCCGCCAAATCCCTCAGGGAAGCGGGCTGTGACCTGGTGATCCTCAGCCTGCACTGGGGCCGGGAAACACACATGACGCCCAGCAGTAGTCAATACGGTTTTGCTAGGGAAGTGTTCAAATACGATATTGATCTGATCTATGGCCATCATCCCCATGTGGTGCAGCCCATTGCCCTGTATGATGGACGGCCGGTTTTTTTCAGCACGGGGAATTTTACCTTCGGCACCATGAGCAAGGTGGATCCCTCCACGGGGCTTTTCCAGGTGGAATATGACCTGAGCGGTGACAAGCCTGTGCTGTCGGCGCTTCGGGTGATCCCCTGCGAAACCCGCGGCTCGGGGGATTATCGCCCCACGCCTGTGACGGATGAGGCTCAGCGCAGGGAGATTTTCAAAAAGCTGACCTTCAAAAAGCCGCCAAAAGGCTTTGAAGCCTTGCCGGAGAGCTTTCTGAAAACCGGCGAAGTGTCATTTCTTAAATGATATGCGCAAAAGCGTTAGCCCCTGCTTTACATAGCCGCCAACAGGCTTTATCGCCCGCCTCACAGCCAGGCGGGCTTTGTGCCAGGGCTTAAGCGCCTGCCAGGCCGCCCGGTAATGGATGCGGGCCAGGGCCAGGCTGTCCTGGCCGGGGATTTTGCGGCCATAGATGAGGGCGCTGTGGATGTGAGCCAGGCTCATCAGCCCTGCGTCATCCGCCGCGGTGCGGGCCATGTATTCCAGGGCGGTTTCCTGTGACTGGATGCCCTGGCCCGCGGCCTGGCGGACGGATAGCAGCGCCTGCCACAGGATGTTAAAGGCCCGGGCCGGGTTTTTCTGTCGGGAAGCCTTGCGCTCGGGTTCCTCCTCCCGCATGCGCCAGATGAGAAGGCCCGCCGCCAGCAGCGCCAGCAGCAGCCACCAGGGGAAGGGGGGCTTGTTGTCGGCGTCAGAAGCCTGCTGGGCGGTTTCACCCGGGGCCGGGGAGGGGGTGGGCTGATCCTCGCCAGGGGGAGGGCTGGGGCTTTCCTCGGGCCTCTCCTCCGGGGCAGGCGTGGGCGCCTCTCCGGGGTCCGGGGTAGCGCTGGGCGTGGGGCTTGGCGGCGGGGTGCCCGGCGGAGGCGGCGCGTCGCCTTCCCCCTCGCTCTCCCCGCCCTCTGAGGCCGTGGCGTCAAAGGTGACCCAGCCGATGCCCGCAATATAGATCTCCGTCCAAGCATGGGCGTTGCGGGCGGTGAGGGTGATCGAATCCGCTCCCTTGGGGTCAGCCAGGAAGCCCTCCACATAGCGGGCGGGCAAGCCAAGGGAGCGGGCCAGCACCGTCATGGCCGTGGCGAAATAGGTGCAGTAGCCTTCCCGGGTTTCAAACAGGAAATGGGAGGCGAAGTCCAGGTCGTTGGGCGCTGAGGGCACATCCAGGCTGTAGGCATAGTTGCTCTTCAGGTAGCGCATCAGGGTCAGCCCCTGCTGGTAGGGGTCAAAAACATTGCCGGCGATGTCATAGGCCAGTTGGCTGATCAGGCCGCCGGGCTTCAGGTGTTCAGGCAGCCTGGTATAGGTGTCCCTGATGCGCTCATAGGCGGGGTCCGCATAGCCCTGCATGCGCTGGGCCAGGGCGTCGGTGGCGGTATTTCCCGCCACATAGCTTTCAAAGCGGGCGGAATAGCTGTCCCCCTGGCGCAAATCCCGGGTGATAAACACCTCGGAGGAGCTGTTGAAATAAGGCACCATCCCTTCCCCCGGGGCCAGGGCGCGCAGGCGCTGGGGCACAAAGAGGGTGGATGGCATGGTGTCCAGCAGCGTGACGGACACGTCAAGCCCGGGCCCCCGCTCGCCCAGGGGCAGCTCTTCATTGAACAAATCAGCCTTCAGCGCCGCGAAACGCCTGGACTGAAACCCGTATCGCTCGTTGGACAGGGTGTCAAACCAGGCTCTGCCGTTGTACATGTCCAGGGCCGTGCCTCTAAGATAGGTTTTTTGTGGGGCGCTCACCCGCATCACCGGGCTGTCGGGGATCAGCGGCTTGCCCCCAAGGCCTTCTTCCCCCATGGGCTGATAACCCTGAGAGGACAGGGAGAACATGCGCCGGGAATCGGTGAAGAAGAAATAGTCCTCTATCGCCTGACGGATCTTGTCGGCCATCTGTTCCAGCTGGGGCACCGTCTGGCGGTGGGCAGGCGTCAGCCAGGAGGCGACCAGCGCCAGCACCAGCGCCAGCGCCAGGGCTTTCAGCGCCCTCAGGCGATCGGGCTTGCTCTGGGGTACGGTGAGCACAGCGTCCGCCGGGGGATGGTGGCCATGGGCATAGATGAGGGGGAGGGACAGCACCGCCGGAAAGTACAGGGAGAGGCTTTCCCGGGCGCCGGCAAACCAGAACATCATCAGCGGCGCTGTCACCAGCGGCAGGGAAAAGGCCGGGTCTCCGTCCAGCATCAGCCGCGCATACAGCGCCAGCAGCATCAGCATCAGCGGGATCAGCGCGTCCATGTACCAGCGGAAGGCCTCAGGCGCTGAGGCGCCGGAGGCCAGCGCATAGATGAAGGAGACGCCGCGGCCCATCAGCGACCCCGGCAGCAGCAAGGCGGGCAGGATAAGCGCCGCCAACAGCATTGCCGCGCCCATCAGCTGAAGCGGCGGCTTCAGCCGGGCCAAAACCGTCATGATCAGCGCCCAGAACGCCGCCCACAGCAGGGCGTACATATCCTCCGGCATCGCCCCGAACAGCGCCAGCACGGGCCTGGACAGCGCCCAGGCGATGAGAGCGGACAGCAGAAAGCGCCCCAGCTCCGCTTTCACGGCTTCAAGCAGGCGTGACATAGCACACCTCCACCAGGTTTTGCTGAAGCAGGGCGATATAGGGGCTGTATTCCGGGGCGTTCATGGTGAATGTGATCAGGTAAAACCGCACATTGGGGCCGGAGGCGCGGATGTTTTTAACCCCCTCCGCCACCTGGGCGTCCAGCCGCGTGGTGATCACGATGGTGGCGCCGGTGCGGCGCATGCGGCGCAGCTCCAGGTTCAGCACCCGTTCAAAGGGTACGCCCCCCGAATAGGCCTGGCGGGCCAGTTCCTCTTTGAGCATCGTCAGGGATTCCTGCCGGTCGGCATGGAATTCGCTTTGCCGGCTGCCGTAAAAGGGCAGGCGCACGGGCTGGCCGTCGGTCATCTGCATGGCGGCCACCGACAGCGCCGTTTCACTCAGCGTGTCCATCAGCCGCGCTTTGCCGTCCGGTTTTTTTTCGCCCCCCAGGGGCGCTGTGCAGTCAAGCAGGATCAGAGTATCCGGAGGCTCCGGAATTTCAAAGCGGCGCACGATGAGCTCCCTTGCCCGGATGGACAGCTTCCAGTGGATGCGCTTGAAGGGATCCCCCAGGCGGTAAACGCGGGTATCCTCAGGGGAGGTCACATCCTCCCCGCTGCGGCCAGGCAGCGCCCGCCCGTCATCCATCCTGGCAAAGTCTAGCGGCTGCACCTCAAACTGCCGTGGCAGCACCAGGGCCTGGGGCAGGGGGTTTTTAATTTTGACCGGCCAGCGCAGAAGGCCGAAAAAATCCTGTAAAATGACCCGGTTGACCCCCACCGGCCACTGCCCCACATGGGGAAAGCGCAGGGAAAAGGCGGCGGCGTTTTCCCGCAGGAAGCCCGCCTGCATCAGGGCATCGGTTTCCCCGTGGGGCAGTGTCAGCGGCAGGTGCACAGGGCCAATGGGCAGGGGGCTTTTCAGCTGCATCCCCACATGGAGCGTGCCCGTGTCCCCCCGCTCCAGGGTGTGTTCGTCCAGGCGCTGGGCAAATCTCAGGGTATAGCGGGCGGCGACAAGGCTGATGATAGCGTAGGCGATCATCATCACCAGCGCCCAGGACACAAAGTAAAAAACAGGCCCGCCCAGTGACAGGGCGGACAGCCCCGTCACCAGGAGGACGCTGACAGCCGCCAGCAGGCGTCCGGTCATCCCTTTGCGCCGGGCACCGGCAAGGTGTCGATGATATGCCTGAGAATATCCTCAGCCGACACGCCCTTCATGCGCGCCTCGGAGGTGAGCACCAGCCGGTGGGAGAGCACATGCAGCGCCATCTGCCTGACATCGTCCGGCAGGATATATTCCCGGCCAAACAGCATCGCCACGGCCTGGGCCGCGCGGATGAGCGCTATGGCGCCCCGGGGGGACACCCCTAATTGCAGCGCCTGATGGTTCCTGGTGGCGGCGGCGATGGTGGCCACATAGCTGCGCACCTCCCTGCTGCAATAAATGGCGCCGATGGCCTCCTGCATGGCCATGATCTCACCGGCGCCGCACACGGCCTGCAGGCTTTTCATGGGGGATTCGCTGCCTGAAAACCGATCCAGCACGTCCATCTCCTCCTCAATGGAGGGATAGCCGATGCGGATGCGCAGGAAAAACCGGTCCATCTGCGCTTCCGGCAAGGGATAGGTGCCCACAAAGTCAATGGGGTTTTGCGTGGCCAGCACCATAAAGGGCTGGGGCAGGCGATGGGTGACCCCATCCACCGTCACCTGACCTTCCTCCATCACCTCCAGCAGGCTTGACTGGGTTTTGGGCGAGGTGCGGTTGATCTCATCCGCCAGCAGAATCTGGGTCATCACCACGCCGGGCTTGAACTCCATCTCGCTGGTCTGCATGTTGAACATGGTAAAGCCGGTAACATCCGAGGGCGTCACATCAGGGGTGAACTGAATGCGCTTGAAAGAGCAGTCAAGGGAGCGGGCCAGCGCTGCCGCCAGCGTCGTTTTGCCAACGCCCGGCACGTCCTCAATCAGCACATGCCCCTTGCAGATCAGGGCGATCAACGCCAGCTCAATGGCCTCATCCTTGCCCACAATCACGCGGCGCACATTTTCTTTCAGCGCGTACACTAGGTTCCGGGGGTCTAAACTCATGTGATTTCCTTTCGCGCCGCGGCAGGTTTGGCCGCTCGCGGCTTCCCCATTATACGAACCTTCGCCCCTGTTTGCAATTTTTTTGTAAAGATTCTGAAACAAATGAGGCGGAAAAGGATTTTATCCGGGATATCGGTCCACAAGGAAATAGAAAGGAAAACCCAGCCAACCGGCCGGGTAAACAAATGATACTCATATATTGTCAGTCTGACACGTGGCTTACCTTGATCAGGTTGGTGCTGCCCACCTGGGAGAGGGGGATGCCGGCGGTGAGCACTACCAGGTCTCCGCTTTGGACCAGGCCTTCTTGCTTAGCGGTGTTGATGGCCTGGTCAAACAGCACCTCCATCACCTTTTCCTCACCCACCATCAGCCCTGTAACTCCCCAGGACAGGCTCATCTGCCGCCAGGTGGTTGAATCCGGCGTGCAGGCGATGATGGGGATGTCAGAACGGAAACGGCTGAGCATATAGGCCGTGGTACCGGACTTGGTGACGGTGATAATCGCCTTGGCGTTCAAGTTGTATGCCATCAGGCAGGCGGCGTGGGACACGGCGTCGGTGATGTCATGGGCATCCTGATACATGTTGTCCACAAAGAAGCGGCGCTTGTAGTTGATGTCCCGCTCAGTGCGCTCGGCGATGCGCGCCATGGTGCGCACAGTCTCCACCGGATATTTGCCGCTGGCGGTCTCACCTGAGAGCATGATCACGCTGGTGCCGTCATAAATGGCGTTAGCCACGTCCGTGATTTCAGCCCGGGTGGGGCGGGAATGGTGTACCATGCTTTCCAGCATCTGGGTGGCGGTCACCACCTGCTTGCCGGCCATGGAGGCCACCTTGATGATGTGCTTCTGGATAATTGGAACCTCCTCAAAGGGAAGCTCCACCCCCAGGTCACCCCGGGCGATCATCACCGAGTCGCACACCTTGATGATATCCTCCAGGTTGTTAACACCCTCGGCGTTTTCAATTTTGGCCATGATGCGCACATGCCTGCCGTCGTTTTGATCCAGGAAATCCCGTACCATCTGCACATCTTCCCGCTTCCTTACAAAGCTGGCCGCCACAATGTCAAAGCCGGTGCGGATGCCAAAAAGGATGTCCTCTTTGTCCCTGTCTGACATATAGGGGATGGACAGCTTGGCGCCGGGGATGTTGACGCCTTTACGGTTGGAGAGTTCCCCGCCAATCACCACCCGGGTGCGGATGCGGTCTTCAAAAACCTCCAGCACCTCCAGCTCAATCAGGCCGTCATCCAGCAGGATGCGGCGGCTGTCCCCCAATTCCTGGGGCAGATGGTCATAGGAAAGTGACACTTGGTTCTGGTCGCCCTCGGTTTCAAAGGTGACCAGGTCAAACAGATCGTCGGTTTTAAGGAAAATACTGCCCTCCCGGAAGGTGCCGATGCGCACCTCGGGGCCCTTGGTGTCAAGGAGGGTGGCTACGGCCACGCCTAACTCGTTGCGCACCCTGTTCAGCTCCATAAAGGTGACCAGGTGGCTTTCGTGGGTGCCGTGGGAGAAGTTGAACCGGGCCACATTCATGCCGGCCTCAATCAGCCCGCGGATGACTTCCCGTGTGTTGGAAGCAGGGCCCAGGGTGCAAATAATCTTTGTCTTACGCATAAAGATCTCCTTTTGGACGCCTTCTCGTCCATGATAGAGTATAGACCAAATGCCGGGCCAAAGCAATCATGTCACAAGTGAGTTTGTGTAAAGCTGGCGTAAGAAAACGCCGCCCAGTCATGTTGGGCGGCGCGAAGCGTCAGGGTGATTAGGATTCCGGGTTTATTCGTTGGCGCCGGTGATGATGTTGGTCAGCAGCACCTCACCGGTTTTGCCGTCCAGCATGATGCCGCAGTCCATCAACATGCCGTCTTTTTCGATAACGATGCCAAAGCCCCAGAGGGTGCCGCCGTTTTCACGGGTATGGAAATTTTCGTGGTTGACGCTGCCGGCTTCCAGCTCCGCCCTGGTGAGGCCAAAATCCTCAGCAAAGGCCTGGCAGGCAATTTCAAGGGCCTGATCACGGGTCAGGTCATCCTTGCCCGGGATGCCTTCCCGGACGATTTCACCGTTCCAGTAGGCTGCGTCCTCGCCCTGGCCTTCCAGCACCTCAGGGCCGGGCATGTTGGGGTTGGATAGCGTGGGGTCTTCCTGATAGCGTTTCATGTTGATGGCTTCAGCCGCCGCCGGGTTGCTCAGGGCTTCTGCCAATTGTGGCTGGCCCCACACCGGGGCTTCCAGGCCCGATTTTTCCCAGCTGGCCTTGTCCACATGGTCAAAGCTCCAGCTGGCCTGGGCGCTGTCTTTGTCAAGGATCACCTTGTATTCGCCCACCAGGGAGGGGTGCAGGAAACCGGAGATGAAGGTCACCGTCCATTTGTCGCCCTCCTGCTTGTCAAAGGCGTTGAAGTTGCCCAGGGTAGCGTGGGTCAGGCCATATTTTTCTACCAGCGCTTTCCGGGCGCGGGTCAGGGCGTCCGCCTGGGGCGAACGGGAGAGGACGATGGCGGCAAAGGCGGTCACAGCCAGCAGAATGAAGGCAATAGCCATCACCAGGCTTAAGGTTAGTTTCTTTTTCACTTTGGTTCCTCCTGTGATATGGGTCATCAGCTGCTGATGGCGGGCCGGGGTGATGTAAAGCCCGGCAAGGTTTTCGCTGATGCTTGCTTTGATGGGGTTATTCATCCTGGTCGCTCCTTTCGGGCAAATCGCCCAACAGCTGATAGGCTTTGTTCAGCCGGTATTGCACGGCCTGGCGGCTGATGCCCAGGGCTTCCGCCGTTTCAGCCATGGTGAGGTTGTGGAAGTAGTACAGCAGGATCACCTGCTTGAGTTTGTCCGGAAGGCGCATCACATCCATGAACAGCGCCCGGGATTCTTCCGTGGTGTCAGGGGCTGATAGGGGTATGTCCACATGGCGGAACCAGGCGGAGCGCCTGTAATCCTTGCAGGTGTTGATGGCGATGCGCATGATCCAGGTTTTGGCGGAGGCCTCGTTGCGGCCTTCAAAGCTGTCCATCCGGCGCCATACCTTCAGGAAGGTGTCTTGCAGCGCGTCCTCCGCGAGGGTTCTGTCACTTAGGTAGACGAAGCACATGCGCAAGACCGCATCCCCATAGGCGGTGAGCCAGGCCTCAAGCCTTTGTTCCTTTTGCGCGCCTGGTACCAAAGCGCCGCTCACTGCCTGCTCACCCCCTTTCACCCATTAGACGAGGAAACCCTGTGAAAATGCCAGTACAGCAAAAAATTATTTGATGCCCCGGCTGATACAGCTGGCCACCCGGGCCGTGCTGTCCGCCTCCAGGGCGTAGCGCAGGGCGTCGATCAGGTGATCTTCCCCCTCAGGGATGGGCAGCTGGCCTCCGTCCCGGCTTTCCCGCCAGCGGTAGTTGGCCAGTTCCTCCTGAAGGTGCACGCAGCCGGGGTCGATGATGATCTCATATTGGCTAAGCCACTGAAGGCCGTGCCTCAGGCTGCCCTGTCCCTTTTTGGCGGGCAGAGCCTGGATGCCCCGGCGGCGCAGCTCTTGGATGGACTTGGGCTCGGCGCTGTCGCAGATGACGGGGCTTTGGCCGGCAAAGGGCCCCAGCGCCTCCGCCAGCCGGGCGTTGTGCCAGCCCCGCTGATAGATCTCCTCCAGCACCAGGATACGCTTGTTCTTGCTGTCCAGGCTCACCTTGATGGCGGCTGCCGGGTCCTGGGCGAAGCCGAAATCCAGGCCCAGCCGCAGGGGCTCCCGGATGTCGCCGGGCAGGATGGGGGCCACCCGCCAGTTGGTTAGGATGGCGCCGCCCACCTGGCCCCATCGCCCCAGGGTGTACACATCCCGGAAATAGGGGTCGCTCTCCTGTTCCAGGGCAAGCCTGTCATCGGCGGTGAGGAAGCGGTTGTCCCGGTAGCTGCTGTGCATGATCAGGATGTTGTTGCGTCGGTATACCCTTTGCCCCTCCGGCACGCCGGAGAAGTATTCCCGGCAGATCCAGTGCTGCCGGTTCACCGGGTTAAAGGACAGGGTGAGCCGCTTTTTGTGAAGGCTCCTGCCCCGCAGGCGCTTTTCCAGCTGCTTGACGGCCTGACGGCTTACCTCCGTGGCCTCCTCCACCCAGATATCGGTGAGGGCGCCCCGGAGGGGGCTTAGGGACTTCACCTTTTCCACATCCATAAGACCGGTAAAGAGGATTTGCGCCCCGTTTCTCCTGCAGGTGATGCGCATGTCGCTTTGATTGACGGCAAAAAAGCCGCCCAGCCCCAGGCGGCGGATAGCTTTTAAGACCTCTGCAAAGCAGCTGGATTTCAGGGTGCGGGCCACCTGCCTCGCCACCAGGGTGTTGCGCCCGCACAGGGTGTCCAGCACCACCCGGCTGGCCAGAAAGGCGCTTTTGCCGCTGCCCGCCCCGCCGTAAAACAACTGGATGCGCTCCTTGGCCTGCAGGTGGGGCAAAAAGGCCGGGTTAAAGGCTGATTTTGGCACCAGCAGCTTATGCCCGCTCAATCCTCTACCAGGCGGATCTCATAGTCCCCGCCTGTTGCCCCCTCCCCCTCATCCATCGCCAGGATGCGGATGAGGTCAGCGGCGGACAGCTTTTCCTCCTCCACCATTGCCCGCAGCCGCGCCATCGCCATCGCCTTGATTGCCCTGATGTCATTCTCTACCATGCCGCCCCTCCTTTGGGGCAAAGCTAACACAAGGGACAGATGACACGCACTGACAAGTTACATGAATCCCCGGTAATGCGCTTCCAGCGCTTCTATCGCGCCCTCCGGCACGGGACGCGGCGTGGGGCCGTAATAGGCCAGGGCGTTTGCCCCATAGATTTGATGGCGCAGCGCTTCATCCAGCCCCAGGCCGTTCAGCTCCCGCTCCGGGATGTTGAAGAGGTAGCGGCCATCGGGCTTCAGAGTGTAGGGGCCAACGGTTTCCAGGGCCTGGCGGATCACGCACACCCGGGCGGCGGATTCCAGGGTGTCAATGGCCCGGGGCGGGCGGGCGATGGCGGCGCGGCTGCCGATGTCGGTTCCAAAAAGAATGCGGGTGGAAAAGCGCCTGAAAAAGGCCCTGGCGGCCTCCGCCTGGCGGGAAAGGCTGTAGTAAATCTCAATCCCCGGCGTCAAATCCAGGTACAGCTTGGGATAATCTTCCAGCATCCGGGCCAGCAGGGGCAAATCATCATAGAGAAAGTAAAAATGCGCCAGCTGCATCTTCAGCCCCGGGTGACGGGCGAAGACGGCGGCCAGCTGGCGGTGCTGGGCCTGGTTGTTCACACAGTCCTCCCCATAAAACCATCCTTCCTTGATGGCATAGGGGTTCATGCGGCTCAGGTCCCAGAACTCCGGCGGGTCATTCAGGTGCAGGGTGAGGGGGACGCCCTCCGCCTCGGCGTATGTCCAGAAGGGCACCCAGGCGGGGCTGTCAAAGTCCGGAATGGGGAACTTGCGGCGGATGTCGGGCTTGCCTTCCAGCAGCTTGATGCCGTCACAGCCGGAAGCCATGAGCATCCTGGCCTGGGAAACCAGGCAGCCGCCCAGCGCGGGGGCATCATGCTGAAAGCGGGCATAGGCCGGGCGGGACAGCTCCCCCAGCACATAGCAAACGCTGGGATGGCGAACTTTAAAGCGCAGAGCGTCCGGGGTGGTGGGCTGCGTGTCCATTTGGGGGATACACTGCAGGGCAAAGCGGCAGATGCCGTTTTCTTTCAAAATCCCTTCCAGCAAAGCGTCCCCGTGGCTGGCGGCATAATGCATATGGGCGTCAAACATGGCTTTCTCCTGTTTTTTGATGCCTGATGATAACACGGCGGGGTGAGGGGCGTCCATGGGTTAACGATATGGCAGGATTAAGAGCAAATATAAAAATCAGAGGGCGCTTAGGATAAAGCCCTCTGATTACTATGATTGAACAGCTAATACTTATCAGCCGTCCATGGTAACGCCGCCGTCACAGTCGCCGACTTCCCCTGTGGCAAAGCTGGCCAGGTCGGAAGCGAAAAACAACACCATATTAGCGATTTCTTCCGGCTGCGCTCCCCGGCCAAGGGGAATGGTGGACAGGACTTTTTTGGTTTTTTCCTCGTCCATGATGGCCGTCATTGCCGTTAAAGTATAGCTGGGGCAAACGCAGTTGCAAGCCACACCATAGGGCGCGCCTTCGCGGGCTACCGCCTTGGTCAGCCCAATCACCCCGGCTTTGGAGGCGGCATAGGCGCTGGTGCCCAGCAAGCCCCCGCCGCGCTTGGCGGCAACGGAGGAAATATTGACAATCCGCCCATAGCCTTTTTCCTTCATGGAAGGGAAAAGAGCGCTGATGGCGGCAAAAACACCGGTCAGGTTGATGCTAATTACCCGATCCCATTCCGCCTGCGTCACCTCTTCAAAGGTTTTTGTGCTGACAATGCCGGCGTTGTTGATGAGCACATGCACCTGCCCCACATCGCTCAGCACCTGGGCCATGACATCGCGGACATTCTGGCTGTCCCCCATGTCGATGCGATAAGCCACTGCGTTACCCAGTTCGGCGCAGGTGGCTTCCGCGGCAGGCAGGTTGAGATCCACAATGATGGCTTTGCCACCGCCTTTGACGACACCTGTGGCGATGGCCTTGCCAATGCCGCTCGCGCCACCCGTTACAATAACATTTTTTCCGGTGAAATCCATTTCAAATCTCCTTACTTAATCATGGAAGGCAACCAGGTTGTGATCTGCGGCACATAGGTGATGAGCATGAGCACCGCGATAGAAAGCAGCAGCATGGGCATCAATGAGCGCATGGTTTTTGAAACGCTGGTTTCCGCGATCTGGGTGCTCATCAGCATGGTCAGCCCAACAGGCGGGGTCACCAGTCCAATGCAGAGGTTAAAGCTCATGACGATGCCGAACTGAAGGGGGTCAATTTGGTAAGCGGTCATCAGGGATGTGAGCAGCGGCGTCATCATAACGATGGCGGCGTTGGCTTCCATCAGCATGCCGATGATCAGGAAGAGGATGTTAAGCAGCAACAGCACAACCAGGCGGTTGTTGGTGATTGCAGGAACAAGATCCAGCAGCATCTGGGGGAGCCCGGAGGTGACAATCACATAGCTGGATGCTTTGGAAAGCCCCACCATCATCATGATGGTGGCGGTGCCCACCGCGGAATCCACCAGCATTTTGGGAAGTTCTTTCAGCCTCAGGTCACGGTAGACAAACAAACTCACCAGAAGCGCATATAGAACAGCGACAGCCGCGGCTTCCGTGGGAGTAAACACGCCTCCAAAAATGCCGCCCAGGATGATAACAGGCATCAGAAGCGCCCAAATGCTGCTGCCTATCGTTTTCCCGATTTGTTTGATTGGCATTCTTTTATGGGCGGGCAAATCGTGCTTTCTCCCGTAATACAGGTTGTAACCGATTAACACTACGGCCAGTATGATGCCCGGCAACAAAGAGCCGATAAAAAGCCTGGCTACAGACACATTGGTGATGCTGGCATAGACAATCAGGGTGATGGATGGGGGAATAATGGGCCCCAATATGGAAGAGATCGAGTTGACCGCCGAGGCGTAATGGGCCTCATAGCCTTCTCTTTTCATGGCGGGGATCATGAGGCCACCAATCGCGGAAGCCGTAGCCACGCCAGAGCCAGATATTGCGCCGAAGAGGGCCGAGGCGGCGACTGTAACCACCGCCAGGCTGCCGCGGACCCAGCCAATCAGCGCGTTGGCTACGTCCACAAGCTTCATCGTGATGCTTCGGGACATCAGGTTGCCCGCCAGAATGAAGAAGGGGATGGCAAGAAGAGAGCTGGAGTTCATGCCCGCAAACAACTTCTGGGGCAGAACGATCATGGGCATATCCGCCATGCCCAAGGCCACCATGGTGCCTATCCCCAGGGATAGATAGATGGGCATACCCGCGAGGGACAATCCCAAAAGCGCCAGAATTACAAACAAGCCTTCATTCATGAATTGTTACCTCCCTCTTTGCCCTGGCGCAATTCCTCCAGGTTTTTAAAGACAACCTCTATGGATGCCAACACCATCAGCACAACACCAAGAGGAATAAAGGCATAGGGAATGGCCATCACGATTCCCAAACCTGATGACAAATTGGTTTGACCAAGCTTCATCAATCCCAAGGAATAGACAAACAAAAAACACAGGAAAACAATGCCAACAATGGTAGAAACGAGGGTGAAAATGGCTTTCGTTTGTGGCTTTAAGCGGTTAATCAAAATATCAATCTGAAGATGACTGTTTTTTCTTAGCGCAATGGCTGAAGCTACCATAACAGCAAAAATCATCAGGTATCTGGCCAACTCCTCACTCCAGGCGTTGGCGGCAGAGAAGACATAACGCAGCACCACCTGATAGATGATGACAGCGGACATAACGCTTAAACTGATAGCCAGCAAAACCTTCATAACTTTTTCCAAAGCATCAAGGAACTTTGAGTATTTTTTTAGCATGCTTATACCTCACATTTCAGGAAGGAGCGCACCTGGTGGGGTACGCTCCATGGTTATTATGCTTTGTGATGTTATTTGTCCGGGTTCATTTCGGCAATCCGGGCAGACCAATCGGCAAACTCCGGAATGTCAGAATAGTTGTCAGCGGAGAATGTCTTAAAATGCTCAACAAAAGTCGGGATATCTACCTCAATGATGGTATGTCCCTTGTCAATCAGGGCCTGTTCGGATGTTTTCATCAACTCAAGCTGCTTCAGGCTAACCACATCACCGGCATAAGTAGCGGCCTCCAGCATGGCACTCTGAATATCTTCGGGAAGGGAGTTAAACTTGTTCAGATCCATGACAACCACATTGCAGCTGTAAACATGGTTGGTTTTAATCCAGTATTTGCAGACTTCATCAAAGGCATAGTTGATGGAGTCAGCCATGGGATTTTCCTGTCCGTTGACTGTGCCCTGCTGCAAAGCCGTATAGAGCTCACCAAAGGCAAGGGGCATGGGGGCTGCGCCCATGTGCTGCCATGTTTTCAGATAGACATCCAAGTTGGGCACACGGATTTTGAAGCCAGCGAAATCTTTCAGTTCCCGCATTTCATAGGTGGAGGAAACGATGCGGGGGCCACGGAAGGTTCGGCCCATGATTTTGAAGCCGGCGGGGTTGCCGATGGCATCCTTCATTTCGTTGCCCAGGTCGCTGTTCCACACGGTCATGAAGTGCTCATAGCTGCTATACAGGTAGGGAATCGCATCGATGTTGGCGAGTTTATTGAAGGGAGCCAAGGTGCCCACAGATTCCACCATGAGGTCGGCGACACCAACGCTCATGCCTTCAAAAACCTCAGCTGTATTGCCAAGGGCGCCACCGCCATACAGATCAATCTTGACGCGACCACCAGTCAACTCAGCAACTTTTTCGGCAAAAACGGCGCCGGTATCATAAGCATTGTCACCATCACTTCCGTTCAGCGCCATCTTCCATTTGTATTCAGGCTTTGCTTCCGCCTGAACAAGCCCGGCAACCATAGTAATCAGTAGGGAAGCAATCAGTAGTCCGGCAACGAGTTTTCTTTTCATGTAGTAACGCTCCTTTTCATTTTTTGATATATGCTAACATTTATTCAGCGAATAAATGTAATAGCCCGTGGATAAACGAACCGAGGATGGACATTTCGAGAGTCTGCCAAACGTAAAATAATTGTTGCGAGGATAGTTTGTATACTGAATGTATATCACTTATTCATCAGGTTGTCAATCCAACACCAAATCTTTAAGCGGTTTATTTCTCGTTCTTTTATGCGGCCGTTAAGTGTATACAATATGAATCCCCGCCTTGTTCCATCATCGGGCTTTATGGTATAATCATCCCAGCGGAATGATGGGAGGGGCCATGGCGCTGATTGATATTATCAACCGAAAAAAGCTGGGCTTTGCATTAAGCGCCGGTGAGCTTGAGGAGTTTGCCCGCGCCGCGGCTGACCCTGCTGCCCCTGATTATCAACTGGCGGCGCTGCTGATGGCTATCCGCCTTAACGGCATGGACGAAAGGGAGACGGCGGAGCTCACCCTGGCCATGGCCAGAACCGGGGATATGCTTGCCCCCGACGTGGGCGGCGTGGCTGTTGACAAGCATTCCACCGGCGGGGTGGGGGACACCACCACGCTGATCTTGGGTCCTCTGGTGGCCGCCTGCGGGGGCAAGGTGCTGAAAATGTCGGGCCGGGGGCTTGGCCACACCGGGGGCACGATTGATAAATTGGAAAGCATCCCCGGCTTTCAAACCGAACTGCCTGAGGAGGAATTCCTGCGCATCACCCGGGAGATCGGCTGCTGCGTGGTGGGGCAGACGGGGGAGCTTGCTCCGGCTGACAAAAGGCTGTATGCCCTGCGGGATGTGACGGGCACGGTGGATTCGGTGCCGCTGATCGCCTCCTCCATCATGTCCAAAAAACTGGCCGGGGGTGCCCGCGCCATTGTGTTGGATGTGAAAAGCGGATCAGGGGCGCTGATGAAAACCTTTGAGGACAGCCTGCATCTGGCTCGGGCCATGGTTGACATCGGGCAGCGCAACGGCAGGCGCATGTCCGCGCTGATCACCCGGATGGATGAGCCCCTGGGCAGCCATGTGGGCAACGCCCTGGAGGTGAAGGAGGCCATTGACGTGCTGTCCGGCCGCAGCAAGGGGCCGCTGCTGTTGGTGGCCCTGGCGCTGGGGGCGGAAATGCTGACGCTGTCCGGCCTGGCTGAAAATGAAAATGAAGCAGTGCGGATGCTGCAATCTGCCCTGGACGAGGGCCGGGGCCTGCGCAAATTGGCTGATATGATTGCAGCCCAGGGCGGGGACGCCCGGGTGTGTGGGGACACGGGGCTTTTGCCCCAGGCGAAATATGTGGAAGAAGTCCTTTCCCCGGCGGCCGGCTACCTTTGCGCCATGGACACCGAGCAGGCGGGGCAGGCCGCCCAGCGCCTGGGGGCGGGCAGGCTGCACAAGGATGACGTGATCGACCCTTCGGCTGGGTACATTCTTTTTAAGCGCTTGGGCGACCGGGTGGAGAAAGGGGAAACCCTGGCCCTGATGCACGCTAATGACAGGGCCCTGGCCAGGCGGGCGGAAGCCGCGCTGCTGGCGTCCCTCAGCTTCTCCCCCGAAAAACCACAGCCCGCGCCGTGGCTCCTGGCAAAGATCGGCCAGGACGGAAAGGAAGTACCCATCCAATGAAAAAGATGATTCGCCGCTATTCCCTGCTGAGCCTTGTGCTTGCTCTTGTCCTCTCCCTTTCTCCCATGAGCGCCCTGCTGGCGGAACCGGCCCCCGAGGCCACGCCCGATGCCGGCGAGGAACCCATCAACTTTTTCGCCCAGCTGAAGCTGACCGACATCTACGGCAAGCCCTTTGACGCCTCGGTGTTTAACGGCAAGCCCGCCTTTATTAATATCTGGGCCACCTGGTGTGGCCCCTGTGTGTCGGAGATGCCCCACCTGGACGAGCTGGCCCGCGAATATGCCGATAAGATCACCATCATCGGCCTGCATGCCGAGGGTATGACGGTGAAGGATCAGGAGCTGGTGCCCTGGGAGGAAAAAAACGAGGCCGCCCGCGCCCTGGCTGAGAAGCTGAGCCTGACCTTCCCGCTGCTGATTCCGGATAATGATCTGTTTGTGATTATGAACATCCCGGATTATGGTCTGCAGGTGTCCAGCCTGCCCACCACCTGGCTGATCGACGGGCAGGGCAGCATCAAAAGCGTGATCCCCGGCGCCCGGGACAAAGAGACCTGGCAGGAGATCATTGACGGATTCCTGAAACACCTGGAGGAAAATGCTATTGAGAAGGACGAAGGCTGACAAACTTTGGATTCCCCTTTCCCTGTTGGGCGCCCTGATGATGGCGCTGGGTGCCCTGCGGGGGGAAGCGGCGGTGGTGCTGAACAAGGCGATCAAAATCTGCTTGGAGTGTATCGGCGTTGGCTAAGCGGACAAAAACCAAAAAAGTCAAAGGGCGGCTGGCCATTCAGCTGTTCTTTTCCGCGCTTACCAACTCCTATGTGACGGGCTTTGCGGCAGGGAAGATCTATCAGGGCAATTTGAAAAACCTCTGCCATCCGGGGCTCAACTGCTATTCCTGCCCGGGGGCGCGGCTCTCCTGTCCTATCGGCTCGCTCCAGGCGGTGATCGGCAGCCGCGGCTTTAACATTTCGCTGTATGTGTTTGGCTTTATGCTTCTATTGGGGGCCACCCTGGGCCGGATGGTGTGCGGCTTCCTTTGCCCCTTCGGGATGATTCAGGAGCTGCTGCACAAAATCCCCTTTCCCAAGAAGATCAAAACCTTCCGGGGGGACAGGATGCTGCGGAAGCTGAAATATGTACTGCTGATCGTCTTTGTGATCGCCCTGCCGCTGCTAATTGTGAACCCCGCCGGGGAATCCAGCCCCTATTTCTGCAAGCTGGTGTGCCCGGCAGGCGCGCTTGAAGGGGCGGTGCCCCTGGTGGTGTTCCCGCCACAGACTGCCGGGGCCGCCGCCCTGCCGGGCGGGCTCACGCTGGATTTGCCAGGGGGCGCTCCCAAGGTGGAGCTGATGGACCAGGGCAGCGCCGCGCGCTACGAGACGGGGACGCTCTTTATTTGGAAGATTTCGCTGATGGCGGCCGTTCTATTGGTATCGGTGCTCATCTACCGCCCCTTTTGCAGGTATCTCTGCCCCCTGGGGGCAGTGTATGGGGCGCTGAACCCCGTGGCGCTCTACCGGCTGCGCCTGGATGAAAAGGCCTGCGTGCACTGCGGCGCCTGCAAAAGGGCCTGCGGCATGGCCCTTGACCCCACCAGCCAGCTCAATCACCCGGAGTGCGTGCGCTGCGGGGACTGTGTGAATGCCTGCCCGGTGGACGCGCTGTCCATGGGCTTTGGATGTAAGAAAGCGGGGGAGGCGGCAAGCGTCCCCCAAGGAGGAAGACAAGCATGAAACGCCTGACCGCATTGTTGATGGCCCTGCTCCTGCTGCTTGGCGCCTTTGCCCTGGCGGAGGAGGCCCCGGGCCCCTTGACCCTGGCTGAAATCGAGGCTTTTAACGCCGCCATCCTGGCCCGCGGGGTGAAGGATGACCTGACTGTGAGGCAGCTGGGGGATGCCTATATCGCCCAGGGCGTGGGCTATGAGCTGACCATTGCCAGCGAGGATTTGAGCGAGGACACCGTGGTGCTGGGCGCCGCAGTGGGCCTGGACGCGGCCCTGGACGAGACCCTGGCCGGACCCCGGGGTATCATGGTGGAAAACACCGCAGAAGAGCTGCTGGGAAAATTCGCCAACGACAACCCCTACCTGGCCGGCAACCGGGACGGCGCGGTGCTCTACATTGCCGGGCAGTTGCCGGCGGCGGTGTATACCGGCGTGGTGGTGCGGGACGGGCAAAGCCTGAACCTGGTGGAATACACCGTGTATCACCAGGTGGACGGCGGCGTGTCCAGGGCGGGGATGCAATATACCATCACCGAGGGCAAGGTGCGGGCCATCCGCTCCTTTATGGCGGAGGACGCCCTCAGCCAGGAGGCCGCCCAGGAGGCGCTGAACAGCCTGGCCGCCCTGCAGGAGGAGAACAGCGTGGTCACCAACGCCGGGGACATTGGCACCCCCCTCGCCCGGGAGGACATGGCCATTGGCGGCCTGGACTTTTTTGACCTGACGCCTGAAACCGCCAAAGCCATTCTGGGCGAGCCTGAACATGAAGAAAAGGCCGACAGCGCCGGGGGCAGCCTCCTGACCGCCCAGTGGCCGGGCGTGGAGGCGGTGTTCAGCCTGGATGAAAGCGGCAAGGCGCGCCGGGTGGAGCGCATCACGGTGAACGATGGGCAGCTAGAAGGCCCCCGGGGGCTGCGCCTGGGGCAGAACCTGGCCCAGGTGATAAGCCTCTTTGCCCATGGCGTTGATCTGCCCGTGGAGGGCGGCCCCCTTTATGGCCAGGGGCAGATCCCGCCCTATGGCAGCATGGTGGTGGGGGGCGAATACACATCCCTGTACTATGTGATAGAAGCCGATGGCGGCAGCGCCGGGCTGGTGCTGACGCTGATGGATGATACGCTTGTAAGCATGTCCTTAACTTATCTGTGAGTTGAACGGGGGGCGCAAGCCCCCTTCTTTGGAATAGAGGAAACGCCATGAAAATCGACCTGTCCTGCCCGGTGGAGCTTTGGCATTTCAGGATGCCCACGGTGGAGTACCCCGTGGTCAGCCTGCATATGTTCAACCTCTCCGACAAGCCTGTGGTTTCCATCCAGGCTGCTTTTTTAAGCTTTGATGAGGAAGGCGAGCAGACCCAGCGCCAGGTGGAGCGGGTGCAGGGCCTGCAGGGCGAATCCCGCAGCGCCTTTGAGGTGCTGGTGGCGGTGGAGGATGGGGAGAAGGCCGCCAGCCTTGACTTCATCATTGAAAAGGTATGGTTTGACGATGGCACCGTGTGGCGGCGGGGCGCAGGCGAAATGAGCGAATACCAGGACAACCGCCTGGCCCCCTCCCGGCAGCTGGATGTGCTGCGCCAAATGGCCGGTGAGGACGCTCTGGGCTATCCCTCAGACCAGGGGGCGGTGTGGGTGTGCGTGTGTGGCCGGCCCAATAGGGCGGGGGCTGCGGAGTGCCTGCGCTGCGGGCGGGAGAAGCACGCCCAGTTCACCCAGTTTAACAAAGCGGCTGTGGAAACGGTCATTTTCCGCCTGGACAGCGAGATGGAAGAAAGGGCCCGGGCCGCCCGGGCGGAGGCCGGGCGCATGCAGGAAGCCCGGGAGAAAAAGGAGCTGCAGCGCAAAAAACGGATACGGCGCACGGCCATCACCCTCATCAGCCTGGTGATCCTGGTGGGCGGGGCCTATCTGGTGTATTTCCACGGCATCCCCGCCTACCACTACTACCAGGCCGAGCAGGCCCTGGTGCAAAAGGAATATGACAAGGCCAAGGCGGCCTTCCTGAAGCTGGAAGACTACCGGGACGCCCCCGACATGGCCCGGGAGGCGGACTACCTGAAGGCGGGTGACCTGGAGAAAACCGGCACCGTGACCTCCCTTAGAAGCGCCGAAGCCCTATACGCGGCGCTGAGCGGCTATAAAGACAGCGCAACCAGGTTCAGCCAGGCGAAATACGCCCGGGCAGGGCTGCTTGTGGGCACGGGCGGCTTTGAGGAAGCGGCGGCGCTGTATGGGGAGCTGGGCGGCTTTGAAGACAGCGCTGCCCGGGAGATCCGCACCCGCTACCTCTGGGCCAAGGCCCTGATGGAGGAATTGGACTATCCCGCTGCCCGGGAAAAGCTGCTGGCCCTGGGGGACTATGAGGATGCGGCGGCGCTGGCTGAGGACTGCCTCTATCTGCCTGCCCTCACCCACCTGGAGAAAAAGGAATACGCCCAGGCGGAAGCGCTTCTTGAGCAGATGGCGCCGGGCAGCCAGAACGTGCAGCTGAAGCTGAAGGAAGTATACTATGGCTGGGGCGGCCAGTTGTTTGAGGAAGCCAGCTATGAGCAGGCGGCGGAGAAGTTCCTCCTGGCGGGGGACTATCTGGACGCTTTCAGGCGTGCCTCCGAGTGCCTGTATGAGCCGGCGATCGTGCTGATGCAGCAGGAGGAATACGCCCAGGCCAAGGAGAAATTTGAGCGGATCCTGGCTTACCGGGACAGCGCCATCCTCTCCCAGGAAGCCTCCTACCGGCTGGGGCTTAAGGAGCAGGAA
The DNA here is from genome assembly GCA_050952935.1 of Christensenellales bacterium. Taxonomy (GTDB): domain Bacteria; phylum Bacillota; class Clostridia; order Christensenellales; family Aristaeellaceae; genus UBA6115. The sequence goes on from JBMNLS010000001.1 coordinate 459,337, forward strand.
GTCGGCAACTGGGAGGCGGCGGCCGCCCACTTTAACCAGGCGCCGGACATCCCCGGCAGCCAGCTGGCCGCCCGGCAGAGCAGCTATAATCTGGCGCTGGCGGCCCAGGCCGAGGGCAGGCTGCAGGAGGCGGCGGACCTGTTCCTGGCGGCGGGGGACTATCAGGATGCCAAAAAGCTGGGCGAGCAGGCCCGGTATGACCTGGGCATCGCGCTGTCCAACCAGCGGAATTACGCCGGGGCTGCCGAGGCCTTTGGCCTGATCCCTGATTTTCCGGGCGCTGCTGAGGAATTAAAACGTGCGGAATACAACTGGGCCATCGCCCTCCTGGAAGCGGGCGATAGCCAGGGCGCCATTGACGCCTTCATGCCCCTGGGGGACTATGAGAACAGCGCCGAATACCTAAAGCAGGCCCTTTACGCCCAGGCCCAGCAAAAGCTGACGGCGGGTGAGCAGGAGGCGGCCATGGCCATTTTCAAGCGCCTGGGGGATTATCAGGATGCCAGAACCCTGTGGCAGGAGGCGGTGTATCAGCAGGCCCTGGCCAGGCTGAACGACAGCGACCTGGCGGGCGCCACCCAGCAGCTGCAGGAGATCAGGGGCTATAAAAACGTTGATGAGCTCTATCAAAACGCCGTTTACACCCAGGCCCAGGCCCGGGAGGCCGCCGGGGACTATGGCGCCGCCGCCCAGCTGTATGCGCTGATCCCCCAGCATGAGGACGCGGGCGCTCGACAGGAGGCCAGCTACGACGCCTATTTTGAGGATGCCTACGCCACTGCCAAGCAGGGCATGAAGGACAAAAACTACAAGGCGGTGGTGGATGCCCTGGCCGACCTGGACCGGGAAAACACCGGGGACAAATACGCCGACATTGATAAAATGTATCAGGAGGCCAACTACCTCTACGCCAACGAGCTGTATAACGCCAACAAGCCCTATGAGGCCCTGAAATACTATCGCAACATCCTGGATTATAAGGACGTGTCCACCAAGAAGCTGACCCGGGTGGCCTATCGGGTGGTCGGCACCTGGAAAACCGACAAGGGGGCTGTGTTTACCTTCCGGGATGACGGCACCTGCACCATTGAGGGCAAAGAGATGTATTTCTACGCGAAAAACTTCACCCTGATGGCGGGGGACAGGCCGGAGGAACTGAACATCAACTACCACATCGTGGACAGCCGGGAGCAGCGCATGACCCTCAGGCATACCCCCACCAAGAAGCTGTATAAGTTCACCCGGGTGGCCGAGGAAGCGCCATGACCGGGCGGCTTCAGGCCGCGCAGCAAAGCCTTCAGCCCCGGCCGGGCTACTTGCCCGCCCTGGACGGCCTCAGGTGGCTGATGGTGTTTTCAGTCGCCTGCTTCCACTACTGGCAGCATAGCTGGTGGACGCCAGAGATCGCTTTGGGGAGCCGCGCCATCAGCCTGGATCCCTGGCTGCGCACCGGCTATATCTGGGTGGATGGGATGCTGCTGTTAAGCGGCTTTTTGTTGTTTTTGCCTCATGCGCTAAGCCGTGTGGAAGGTGGTGAACAGCCCGGCTTTGCGGGCTTTTACAGGCGGCGCTTTGCGCGGATCGTGCCCACCTACCTGCTGAACCTGCTGGTGGTGCTCCTGGTGGTGGCCATTCCCGAAAAACACTATGCCACCTTCTGGCAGGGCGCGCGGGATGTGCTGGCCCACCTCACCTTCACTCATCCTTTCTTTAGTTTTTCCAACCTGTTTACCCCGCTGAACGGCGTTTTATGGACGCTTGGGGTGGAGGTGCAGTTTTACCTGATCTTCCCCCTGGTGGCGCGCGCCTTTTGGAAAAAGCCGCTGCTGACCTACGCCGGGGCGCTGGCCATCGGCTTTGGCTACCGGGCCTATGCGCTCAACCAGCCTGATACCGCCATGCTGGTGAACCAACTGCCAGCCTTTATGGATGTGTACCTCAACGGCTTTATGGCCGCCTGGGCCTATGCCTGGCTGCGCAAAAACCTGGCGGACAACAGGCTGATCCGGATTTTGATCACCCTGGCTACCCTGCTGTGCTTGGCGCTTATCGGGAGGCTTCTGCTGAATCAGGGCTATGAAGACGGCATCACGGGGCTGCGGGCGGGGCAGATGATCAGGCGTTTTCCGCTGTCGGCGCTGCTGTCCCTGGTGTTCCTGGGGGTATCCCTGGGGCTGGAGACAGTCAGGAAATTTCTGGGAAATCGGGTGTTCCGTTTTTTAGCGGGTATTTCCTTCCAGTTTTACATGTGGCACCAGGTGGTGGCGATGCAAATGCGCCGATGGGGCATCCCCCAAAGCAGCTATTCCTCTCCCCACATGGCCGGGGACAGAGCCTGGCAGGTGCCCTTTGTGCTGCTGGCCTTTGGCATCAGCCTTTTGATATCCATTGTGGTTACCTTCGGGGCGGAACGCCCTCTGGCCCGGAAAATCAACCTGAAATAATTACAAGGAGAACAATAAATGAGAGACCCCCGCGTTGAGAAGCTGGCCCAAACCCTGGTGCGCTATTCCTGCAAGGTGAAGCCCAGAGAAAAGGTGTGGATTGACCTGAGCGACACCGGCCCTGAAATAGGCGAGGCCCTGGCTCAGGAGGTGTTTTTGTCAGGGGGCCTGCCCATCATCCGCCTGCAGGACACCCGGATTTTAAGACGGCTTCAGATGGGCTATACGGAGGAGCATCTGAGCTTTTTGGGCCGTGAAGACGCGGGCCTGATGGCGCAGTGCGCCTGCTATATCGGGGTCAGGGGAGGGTTTAACGCCTTTGAAAACGCCGATGTGCCGGAGGAACAGAAGCGCCTTTACAGTCGCACCTATGCCCGCATGGTGCACGCGGAGATCAGGGTGCCCCAAACCCGTTGGGTGGTGCTGCGCTACCCCACCCCTGGCATGGCGCAAATGGCCAAGATGTCAACCGCCGCCTTTGAGGATTATTTCTTTGAGGTGTGTACCATGAACTATGCCAGGATGAGCAAGGCCATGGACGCCCTGGTGGCCCTGATGGACAAAACCGACCGGGTGCGCCTGACCGGACAGGGCACCGACCTGCGCTTTTCCATCAGGGGGATCCCTGCCATCAAGTGCGCAGGGGAACTGAACATCCCCGATGGCGAGGTGTTCACCGCCCCGGTGAGGGATTCGGTGGAGGGTACCATCGTCTTTAACACCCCTTCGCTTTATCAGGGTGTCACCCACGAGGGCATCACCTTCACCTTTGAAAAGGGCAGGATCGTGCAGGCCACAGGCAGCGACACGAAGCTGCTCAACCAAATCCTGGACAGCGACGAGGGGGCCAGGTACATTGGCGAGTTTGCCATTGGCGTCAACCCCTACATCACCACCCCCATGCAGGACACCTTGTTTGACGAGAAGATCGCCGGCTCCTTCCACTTCACCCCCGGGCGCTGCTATGCCGAGGCGCCCAACGGCAATGATTCGGTGATCCACTGGGATCTGGTGATGATCCAAACCCCTGAATACGGCGGCGGGGAGATGTATTTTGATGATGTGCTGATCAGGCGTGACGGGCTGTTTGTGCTGGAGGAGCTGAAACCCCTCAACCCGGAGAACCTGAAAGGGTGAGCCGGCCTTTGGGGCTGTATGTGCACATCCCCTTTTGCCTGAGGAAGTGCGCTTATTGCGACTTTCCCTCCTACCCTGATTTGCTGGATCAGCGGGAAGCCTACACCCGGGCCCTGATCCGGGAGATTGAAAGCCGGGGAGAGCGGCTGGGACACCCCGGCGCCGATACCCTGTTTATCGGCGGGGGCACCCCCAGCCTGATGGCCCCCGCCCAAATGGCGGACATCCTGAAGGCGCTTCAGGCCGTCTTCCCCTGGGATGAGAACATGGAAGCCACCTGCGAGGCCAACCCGGAGACGCTGACCCCTGATTTTCTGGCGGCGCTTATGGCTGGTGGCATCAACCGCTTATCCCTGGGCGCTCAGGCCAGCCAGCCCCATTTGCTCCGGGCGATCGGCCGGGGGCACAGCTGGGAGCAGGTCATTTCCGGGGTCCGGATGGCAAGGGGAGCGGGCATCCCCAACATCAATCTGGATGTGATGATGGGCCTGCCAGGGCAGACGGTGCAGGACATGGCCCAGACCATGGAGGCGGCCCTTGATTTGTCGCCTGAGCACCTCTCCTGCTACAGCCTGATCCTGGAGGAGGGCACCCCGCTGTTTGACCGGGTGGCGGCCGAGGCGGTGAGCCTGCCGGATGAGGACAGCCTGCTTCTCATGGAGGCGCTGGTGAAAGAAAAGCTAACGGAGGCGGGCTATCATCACTATGAGGTGAGCAACTTCGCCAGGCCCGGCCATGAATGTCGGCACAACCTGAACTGCTGGCAGTATGAGGACTATCTGGGCTTTGGGGCTGCGGCGGCGGGGTTTTATCATGGCATCAGGCGGAAAAACCCGGCAAGCCTGGCGGACTATTTGAACGGAGATCCCCCTGAGGAAAACCGGGTGAGTCCTGAGGAATCCCGGTTTGAGCAGGTGATGCTGGGGCTCAGGGTGACGGCGGGCCTGGAGGCAGCGGCCTTTGAAAAGCGCCAGGGCATGACGTTAATGGAGGCTTTTGGCAGGCCAATCAGCAAGCATCTATCAGGCGGTTTGCTTGCCTGGGGGGGAGGCAAACTGCGCCTCACCGGGCAGGGGGAAGACCTGATGAACCGGGTTTTGGTGGATTTTCTGCCATAAATTTTCGATTTTGGATGAAATAAGCCGCCCGGTGCGTTATAATAGTGAAAAGACAGTAAAAGGCTTAGGAGGAACACCTGATGAAACAGCGCTTGACAGCTGCGATGATGGCCATCCTGCTGGCTCTGGCCCTGCTCCCCATGGGCGTTCAGGCCGCGGGCAGCTATGCCACGGTCATCAACACCAGCCGGCTGAATGTCCGCTCCGGCCCTGGCATGGAGTACCCCATCGTCGGCTTTGCGCCCCGGGGCGAATGGGTGGAGATCAACGCCTCCACCGGCGTCTGGTATCAGGGGCGGGTGGTGTCTACCGGGATTTCAGGCTATATGAATGGGAACTATCTGAGCTTTTCAGGCGGTGGCGGGGGCACGCCCGGCAGCCAGGCCGTGGTGAACAACCCAGTGCCCTCCCAGTTTTTGAACCTCAGGCAGTATCCCTCCTATTCAGCGCCGGTATTGGGCATTTACTACAACGGCGCCGTGGCCACGGTGATCAGCAGCGCTGACGGCTGGTATTATGTGGAAATCGACGGCCAGCGGGGCTATTTCCGGGGAGAGTTCCTAAGCTTTACCGGTGGAGGTGGCGGAGGCGGTGGGGGCGGCGCGCCCGGCAGCACCGCCACCGTGCACAGCTCAAACGGTGGCAGGGTCAACCTGCGCTCCGGCCCCGGCTATGACTACAACGTCATCGGTTCCTTCGCGCCCGGAACCGTGGTCACCGTTTACTCGCGGGAGGGACGCTTTTGGTTTGTGAGCGCCCACGGGGCCTCCGGCTATATGGACCGGAACTTCCTGAGGGACGGCTCCATCCCCTATCCCCCCAGCCCGCCCGGCCCCGCCCCCATCCCGGGCACCACCAACGCCATCGTTACCCCGCGCAAGGGCAGCCTGAACCTCAGGGAGCAGGCTTCCACCTCCAGCCGCGTGGTGGGCTCCTATCCCGGCAACACGGCGGTGAACGTCACCAAGCAGGGTCTCACCTGGTGCCGGGTGTCCATCCCCTCAGCGGGTACCTCCGGCTATATGATGACCCGCTACCTTACCCTTTATGGCCTTCCGGCGGTGCCCACCCTTCGGGTGCGCCATCCCCAGCGTTCCTATGTGAACCTGCGCACCAGCCCCAGCCAGGCCTATGGCAATGTCACCCTCAGGGTGCCCCACGGCAGCACGGTAACGGTGCTGACACCCGGCGGCGAATGGACCCAGGTGAGATATGAGGGCCGGACGGGGTATATGATGAGTCATTTCCTGAAATAAGGGGGATGGATCAGAACATCATTCTGACCATCCATAACAAAAAGGTGTCGCCAGCATCCTGCGGGTGAACCCGCAAGCGGTTGGTGTATCTTTTTTGTCTAGTTACAACACTGGGTGTGACGTCGATTTTCTATGCATGGATTCGAACGGAATAAATCACGCTGCCGCCTTTTTCCGGCTGCGTCTGGCAATAATCACTGCGACAAGGAAGAACAAGCATGCGTCAAAGCGGAATTCTTTTGCACCTCACCTCCCTCCCCTCGCCTGAGGGCGTCGGCACCATGGGCGCTGAAGCCCGCAAGTTTGTGGATTTTTTATCCAAAGCCGGCATGTCCATCTGGCAGACATTGCCCATTTCACCCACCGGCTACGCGGAATCCCCCTATCAGAGCTTTTCTACCTTTGCCGGAAACCCCCTGTTGATCGACCTGCGCGCCCTGGTGCGGGAGCGCGTTTTGCCTCCCTTTGAGCATCAGGAGCTGGGGAAGGATCCCGAGCGGGTGGATTTCACGAAGGTCATCCCGTTTAAGCGCGCCAAGCTCAAGGAGGCTTTCCGCCACGCCGGAAAAAAGCTGTCTGGGAAGGTGGCCCGGTTCCGGGAGGAAAATGCCTGGTGGGTTGATGACTATGCTCTCTTTATGGCGCTCAAGGAGCATTTTGGCGGCATCTCCTGGCAGGATTGGCCGGATGAAGCCATCCGCATGCGCCGGGCAGCCGCCCTCAGGGACTATCAGACGCTGCTGAAGGCCCAAGTAGAGGAGCATGTCTTCATCCAATACCTGTTCTTCAGCCAGTGGCATAAGCTGAAGGACTATGCCAATGATAAGGGCATCCTGCTTTTTGGCGATATGCCCATCTATGTGGCGGAGGATTCCGCCGACGCCTGGGCCAACCCTCATATCTTCCAGCTGGATTCCCACCGCCGCCCCACCCATGTGGCGGGCGTTCCGCCTGATTATTTCTCCCGGGACGGCCAGCGCTGGGGCAACCCGCTGTATGACTGGGCGGCCCTTGCCCGTACGGATTATGACTGGTGGATCAGGCGGCTTAAGTGGATGGAGCGGATTTTTGACATCACCCGCATCGATCACTTCATCGGCTTTGCCAACTACTATGCCGTGCCCGCCCAGGAAAAAACCGCCCGAAACGGCGTCTGGCATCTGGGGCCCGGCCGGCGTTTCTTTGAGGTGGTGAAGCGCGAGCTGCCCGATATGCGCATTGTGGCGGAGGATCTGGGCGCGGTGAATGAGCGGGTGCGCAAGCTCATGGACTTCTGCGGCTACCCCGGCATGAAGGTGCTGACCTTCGCCTTTTCCGGCGACCCCCACAACGAACACCTGATCAAATACCACCACCCCAACACCGTGGCCTACACCGGCACCCATGACAACAACACTCTGCTGGGCTGGTGGACCCGTGCCAGCCAGCTGGAGCGCAACAGCGCGCTTTTATCGCTCAACATCCGGCATGATGAGGATGTGCTGACCGCCATCATTGAGCGCGCCTTAAAAAGCCCGGCCAATACCGCCATCATCCCCATGCAGGACATTCTACGCCTGCCGGAGGAGGCCCGCATGAACCTGCCCGGCACCATCGGCAAAAACTGGCTTTGGCGCATGAAGCCCGGCGCCATCAGCCCCCAGCTGGCCAGGCAGCTGCGCCAGATGAACGAAGATGCCGGCAGGCTGAATGAACCGAGGGAAGCAACAGCCAATCAGCCATGCTCTGTTTAAGGTTTTTTGGCAGCCGAAAGCCCTTTTTTTACATGAAAAAACTGTGTTGATTTCAGCGCTTGACATTCTGCCGTCAAAGGCGTTGTAATATGATAGGAGTGTTAGCGGCTCCATTCACTGGGAGCCCGTTTCAAAGCACGAACAAAAAGGAGGAAATCATGGGAAAAGTATACATCGTGGCAGGCCGGCGGACGGCCATCGGTTCCTTTATGGGCTCGCTCAGCGAGGTGCATCCGGCGGACATGGGCGCCAAAGTGGTCAAGGCTGTGCTGGCCGACGCCAAGGTCAAGCCTGAGCAGGTGGATGAGCTGATTTGTGGCAATATCCTCTGCGCCGGCCTGGGTCAGGGTGTGGGGCGCCAGATTGCCGTCAAGGCCGGCATCCCGGTGGAGGTGTGCGCCTACTCGCTGAACATGATTTGCGGCTCAGGCATGAAGGCTGTGCTCAACGGCGTGGGCAGCATCCTCAATGGCGACGCGGATATCATTGTGGCCGGCGGGGTGGAAAACATGTCTGCCGCTCCCTATCTGTTGCCTGCCGGCACCCGCAAGGGCATCAGAATGGGCAGCTATCAGGTGGAAGACCATATGATCAAAGACGCACTGACAGATGTCTTTAATAACTACCACATGGGCATCACGGCGGAGAATGTTGCCGAAAAGCATGGCATCACCCGTGAGCAGCAGGATACCTTTGCCTATGACAGCCAGCAAAAAGCGATCAAAGCGGTGGATGAGGGCGCCTTTGATGAGGAGATCGTGCCGATTACCGTCAAGGTCAAACGTGAGGAAGTGGAATTCAAACGCGACGAGTTCCCCAACCGCGGCACCAGCCCGGAAAAGCTGGCCAAACTGCGCCCCGCCTTTAAAAAGGACGGCACGGTAACAGCCGGCAGTTCCTCAGGCATCAACGATGGCGCAAGCTTCGTGCTGCTGGCAAGTGAGAAGGCCGTCAACGAACTGGGCCTTAAGCCCATGGCCGAGATCATCTCGGTAGGCCAGGGCGGCGTTGATCCCGCCGTGATGGGCCTGGGCCCGGTGCCCGCCATCCGGAAAGCCCTGAAAAAGGCCGGGATGAAGCTGGAGGATATGGAGCTCATTGAGCTTAACGAAGCGTTTGCGGCGCAGTCTCTGGGCGTTGTGCGCGAGCTGAGCCAGGAACATGGGATGACTGAGGATGCCATCAAGGCCAAGACCAACCTGTTTGGCGGCGCCATCGCGCTGGGCCACCCGGTGGGCGCGTCGGGCAACCGCATCCTGGTGACCCTGCTGTATGGGCTCAAACGCCTCAACAAGACCATCGGCCTCGCCTCGCTTTGCATCGGCGGCGGCATGGGCACGGCGATTATCGTTAAGCGGTTATAAGGTTTCTATAACAAGGCCCCGGTCTGCCTGGCCGGGGTATTTTTTATACTGACGCGATCATCCGCCGGAAATCAGTTGACAGCCTAAGCGGGGAAGGGTTACAATGACAGGGAAATACAATGAAGGAGGTGGCGAAAGATGGGCGACGGCGTCCGATGCCAGGCAAACGAAGACGTTCCACGAAGTCGGCGCGTTCCCATAGCGCTGCCTGAATAGTTTTCCTTACCTGCATCAGTAAGTCGCCGGCACTTGCTCCTTTTGGCAAAGTGCTTTTTTCACTTGTGTGCAATCAAGTAAATGGAGGTGATTTAACGATGGACTGGAACAAAATGGAAGAAACCCTGGACCGCCTGATGGCGGAGAAGCGCCATGGACAGCTGCGCGGCGCTTTGATGATGATCAACCCCGTGGACATCGCGGAATATATGAAAAAGCTGGACGCAGAAAACCTGCTGCTGATGTTCCGCATTTTGCCCAAGGATGCCTCGGCTGAGGTGTTCAGCTATATGGACTCCGACCAGCGGGAAACGCTGGTGGAAAGCATCGGGGATAAGGAGATCACCGCCCTTATCAACGAGATGTTTTTGGATGATGCGGTGGACTTTTTGGAGGAGCTGCCAGCCAACGCCGTCAAGCGGGTCTTGCAGCACACAGACCCCAAAACCCGCGCTATTATCAACGAGTTTTTGCATTATCCGGAGAACTCCGCCGGGTCGCTGATGACGATAGAGTACTGCGAGTTCAGCCCGGAGATGAACGTGCGGGACGCTTTGCAAACCATCAAAAAAACCGGCGTTGACAAGGAAACGGTATACACTCTTTATTTGGTGGACAAGCAGCGCAAGCTGGTGGGCACCGTGCCGCTGCACAAAGCCCTGGTGGTGGAGGAGGATACGCCCCTGAGCAAGCTGGCGGATCCTTCCATGATTGTGGTTACCACCCTGGACGACCAGGAGCTGGTGGCTGACACCGTGCGCAAATATCACCTGCTGTCCATCCCCGTGGTGGACGGCGAAGGCCGGATGGTGGGCATCATCACCAATGACGACATCATGGACGTTATTGAGGAGGAGAACACCGAGGACTTTGAGAAGATGTCCGGTCTGGCGCCGGCGGAAGAACCCTATTTTAAGACCAGCCTTTTCAAGCTGGCCGGGAACCGCCTGCCCTGGCTGATGATTTTAATGTTCACCTCCATTATTTCCGGCGCTATCATCGCCAAGTTTGAAAGCGTGCTGGCGGTGCATATCCTGCTGTCAGCCTCCATTCCCATGCTCATGGACAGTGGCGGCAACTGCGGGCAGCAGGCCTCCACCCTGATGATCCGCGGCATTGCCTTAGGAGAGGTTAAATTCAGCGATCTGCCCAAGGTGCTGTGGACGGAAGTTCGGGTGGGGCTGCTGGTGGGCCTGGTGATGTCAGCCACCACTTTTGGCAGGCTGCTGCTGCTTAACCGGGCTTCGCTGGCCATGTCGGCGGTCATCTCGGTGAGCCTGTATGCCACGGTGGTGATCGCCAAAGCCATCGGCTGTGTGCTGCCCCTTCTGGCCCAGCGCATCAGGCTTGACCCGGCGCTGGCGGCTTCCCCCCTCATCACCACCCTGGTTGACGCCAGCAGCCTGTTTATTTTCTTTACCATTGCTTCCCGGTTTGTTCTGTAACAAACTTTTTGTGGTTAAGGGGCTGTGGCAGTTTTTTCTGCCACAGCCCCTTTTCTTGAGACTTCTGGTGAGTACGCCGCTTTTACGGCAGCACGATAGCGAAATCGCGGGTGAAGGTGTCGGTATTTTCCAGGAACGAGACAAACTGCTCGCAGTCGCCCTCAATCTGTATCGCTTCGGTGGCGGCCTTGGCGTTAATCATCTCAACAAAAGCAACCTTTGGTGCACGCACAGTGGTATCAGCTTCAGGCAACGCATCTTCCGAAGCCGCCAGGCGGTAATTGATGACGGAATGGCGTACCATGACGTGCGCCTGCTCCTGTGAGTCGGTCAGCAGCACATTGAAGGTGAAATCGTCGTCCTGGGACTTGATGCCATCGTACTTAACCGCGAGGAAATCGAGGATCAGGTTAAGCGACATCGCGCTGATCATGTCGATGGAAGTAAACTGGTAAGAAGAAGCCTCCGGCGTGCCGTGGCGCAGTTCGCTTGCACCCTGGATATAGGCGTTGCGCCAGATAGCGGACTCCGCCTGATAGGCAAGCTGCTCGTGCGCATCGGCCAGCAGTGCGCGTGCCGCCTTATTGTCAGGGTCGGCGAACACAACGCGGTTCAGAACCTCAGCGACCCAGGCATATTCGCCGTTGTAAAAGTCCTTCTGTGCCAGCTGCAGCACTGCTTCCGCGCCGCCCATGTACTCGACGTATTTCTTTGCGGCGTCTTCTTGCATCAGCGGGTTCAGGTTGGCCGGATTTGAATCGTAGAAACCAAGGTATTTTTGCGCAACGGCGCGTGCATTGTGGCTGACCGTGCCATAGTACCCGTGGGTGGTCCATTCTTTTTCAAGGGCGGGGGGCAGCACGACCATGCGCCCAACTTCATTGAGTGTGTAACCCTTGTTCAGCAGGTTGATTGTGCGGTCGTGGATGAATTTGTAGATGTCGCGGTGATTCTCCAGGTAGGTGATGCAGGTTTCGTTGCCATAGCGCGGCCAGTTATGGGAGCTGCAAGAGAACTCCATGTCCGGCCACAGCGTGATTGTCTCGTCAATATACTTCGACCAGGCCAGCGCGTCGCGGATCTCGGCGCCACGGATGGTATAGACGTTGTGCAGCGTGCCGTTCACGTTTTCCGCGCCAAAGAGCGTCTTGTACTTGGGGATGTAGGTGTTCATCTCGGCAGGGGCTTCGGTGCCCGGCGTTAGCTGGAATTGTACTTCCAGTCCGTCAACCACGACCGATTGATTCTCCTTGATGACGTCGGTTGGCGCGAGCAACGTGGTGGTCAAACCATAGATGCTTTTACCCAGCCCCGCGTCCACCGCATCATGCATGCCCGGGCTTTCGCCGGCGAACTGGAAGACAGCGCGCCTGCCCATGGCCGCACCCAGGTAGATGTTCTCAGAAGCTACGTATTCCATGAAGCCATCGGGCGCGAAAACACGTACTGTGCCGTTTGCGACTTCTTCTTCGGTCGCAAACACTTTAGCGCCGCCATAGTGGTCGCTATGGGTGTGCGAGTAGGAGATCGCGTAGATGGGGCGCTTGCCTAAGTTCTTTTCCACCAGGTCCAGCGCTGCCTTGGCGCATTCCATGCTGGTGGAAACGTCCATCACAAACCAGCCGTGGTCGGTCTCAACAAAGGTGACGTTGGCGATGGAATAGCCACGAACCTGGTACACGCCGTCGGTAACTTTGTACAGGCCATAGTTATTGTTCAGCTTGGCCTCTTCCCACAGCGACGGGTTCACGCTACCCTTGTTTTCTTCGGTGGCGAGGAAGCCGTACAATTCTTCAAGATCCAGCAGCACAACGTTCGGGTCAGTCAACGAGCGGATTTTGCCGTCGCCCCGGTCGATCAGGCCGTAGGTCGCGAACTCCTGTTCACGCGCCAGGCCGGAAAAGTAGTTGTCATCGCCAAAGTTCTTATTGTACTCGATCGTATGCCGGGTCGGCGGTTTGGGCTGAAGGTCGGGCTCTGCCAGCGCGGTCGGCAGGAAGAGGGTGGCCATCAGGGCCAGGATGGTTACACAGGCAAGTATTCGTTTCATGGGGTTCCTCCTTTTTTAATCTAGGGTGATTGATGGAGCCATCTCCTTCCAAGCAATGGTCGTTCACCGCATCTGCGCGGAATCCGGCTGTATCGGGCGTGTACAGATTGAATTGTACAACCTTAGAATAATTGAGAAGTCAATTTTTCGGAATACCCGTTTTCAGGTAAAAAAGGCTATAAACTCATAAGATGGTTGGTCGCACAGACGCAAAAAAAGTTCAGCATACGGGCTGTTGGAGAGCGTTTTTTTGTGTTTGCCCGGTTGACAGGGTTTCTGGGGGCTATGTATAATAATTGCGATCAATCACATGGAGGCAGCGAGCATGGACGGCGATGACAGATGCCGGGCAGTGGAAGACGAGCCGCGAGGTCAAAGCGCTGTGCTTGCGCTATCCTTATAGGCTAAGGCTGCTCCCTGTTTGCGCCGCGCTTGCCCCCAAACCCGGGGCTGCGCTGTTTTTTAGTGGAAGTTGAAGGAGGGCAAAGCAATGGAATGGGAACAGATTGAAGCGCGTCTGGATCAGCTGCTGGAGGAAAAACGGCATGGCCAACTGCGCGGCGCCCTGATGATGATCAACCCCGTTGACATCGCTGAATACATGAAAAAGCTGGACGCGGAAAAGCTGCTGCTGATGTTCCGCATCCTGCCCAAAGATGCGTCGGCGGAGGTTTTTAGCTATATGGATTCCGACCAGCGGGAAACGCTGGTAAACAGCATCGCCGACAAAGAGATCACGGCGCTGATCAGCGACATGTTTGTGGACGACGCGGTGGACTTTCTGGAGGAGTTGCCTGCCAACGCCGTCAAGCGTGTGTTGCAAAACACCGACCCTGCGACCCGGGCCATCTTCAACCAGTTTTTGAAATACCCTGAAAACTCCGCCGGGTCATTGATGACGATAGAATACTGCGAGTTTTCCCCTGAGATGAATGTGCAGGACGCGCTGAACACCATCAAAGAAACGGGCGTTGACAAGGAAACCGTCTACACCCTTTACCTGGTAGATCAGCGCCGCAAGCTGGTGGGCACCGTGCCCCTGCACAAGGCCCTGGTGGTGGATACCACCACCCCGCTGCTCAAGCTGGTTGACCCCGCGATCATCTCGGTCACCACCCTGGACGACCAGGAGGTGGTGGCCGACACCGTGCGCAAATACCATCTGCTGTCCATCCCTGTGGTGGATGGTGAGGGCCGGATGGTGGGCATCATCACCAGCGACGACATCATGGACGTCATTGAAGCGGAGAACACTGAGGACTTTGAGAAGATGTCAGGCCTGGCGCCTGCTGAGGAACCTTATTTTAAGACCAGCCTTTTCAAGCTGGCCTGGAACCGCTTGCCCTGGCTGATGGTGCTGATGCTGGCCTCGGTGATTTCAGGCGCCATTATCGCCAGGTTTGAAAGCGTTCTGGCGGTGAATATCCTGCTGTCGGCCTCCATCCCCATGCTGATGAACACCGGCGGCAACTGCGGCCAGCAGGCTTCCACCCTCATGGTGCGCGGCATTGCCCTGGGCGAGGTGCAGTTTACCGATATTTTCAAAGCTATCTGGACGGAGCTGCGGGTGGGCATCCTGGTGGGCTTTGCCCTGTCGATGGTGACCTTTATCCGGCTGCTGCTGCTCAATCAGGCCTCTGTGCTGATTGCGCTGACGATATCCTTCAGCCTGTATGCCACGGTGGTCATCGCCAAATCCATTGGCTGCGCGCTGCCGCTGGTGGCCCAGCGCTTTAAGATCGACCCGGCGCTGGCGGCTTCGCCCTTGATCACCACCCTGGTTGACGCGGCCAGCCTGCTGATTTTCTTTGGCATCGCTTCACAGCTGGTGATTTAGACTATTATTTACGCTATAAAGCCGGATTAATTAAAATAATAGGGCTGGCCGCTGCGGGCGCTTTCGTAAATGCCTTCCAAAATTTGGGTGACCACCAGCGCCTGCTCAGGCAGCACGCACAGCTCGCCCTTGCCCCGGACGGCGTTCAGGAAGGTCTGCAATTCCAGCACCTCGGGTTTTATCGCCGTGCCTGCGGAAAAATCCACCGAGCCGGTTTTCATGCCGACCATTTCCACATATTGTTGGTTATGCCTGACGCCGTTGATGCGCAGGCCGTCGTGGAAGTCCGCCCCGGCCTTGGTGCCCGACAGGGTGCAGGTGGCCTCCTCCACCTCCAGGGTGTTAAGCGCCCAGGAGGCGCACAGCATGATGGTGGCGCCGTTTTCCATGACGATAAAGCCAAAGGCGCTGTCCTCCACCGTGAAGGCATCGGGATCCCAGTCGCCCCAGGCGTTGGCTGTGTTTCGGTCCTTGTTGAGCTTATGATAGGTGGTGCCCACGGCGTACCTGGGCTTGTAATTGTCCATGATCCACAGCGTCAGGTCCAGCGCGTGGGTGCCGATGTCGATCAGCGGGCCGCCGCCCTGCTCATGCTCGTTTAAAAACACGCCCCAGGTGGGCACGGCCCGGCGGCGCACCGCGTTGGCCTTGGCGAAATACACCTCGCCCAGCACCCCCGCCTCAGCGGCTTTTTTTAAATACTGGCTGTCCGCCCTGAAGCGGTTTTGATAGCCGACGGTGAGCAACTGGCCGGTTTCCCTGGCGGCTGCCAGCATTTTTTCGGCCTCCCGGGTGTTAATGGCCATGGGCTTTTCACACATGACATGCTTGCCGCTTTTCAGCGCATCCACCGTGATGAAGCTGTGGCTGCGGTTGGGGGTGGAGACAAATACCATGTCCAGATCCATTTTCAGCAGATCCTGATAATCGCTGAAAGCCCTGGCCCCGGGGCTGCCGTACTGCTCGCAGGCCAGGTCTGCCTTGGCGGCAGCCATATCACAAAAAGCCATGAGATCAACCCCGCCCAGCGCCTTGAGGGTGGGGAAATATTTGGTGGTGGCGATGCCGCCACAGCCGATAAAGCCTGCCCGTAAATTCTTCATGTTGTCCTCCTGTGTGAGATTGCCCCATTATAGCTGCAATATCAGGGGTTGTCATCGGTTTTCCGCAGGAGCAGTATTTTTCTGTTAAACAAATCCTTTCCGGGTGCTACACTGAGCAGGAAAGGGAACCCTTTCGCCATTGACAATAACAAACGCATCCGACCACTAAGTTTCCGCCGTGCCCTCAGCCCCATTGCTGAGATGGAGCCTTTGCTCAAGAGGTGAGGGGCTACGTTGTTTTGTTCAGCTTTTCCATGGCTTTGGCCATGAACTTGTCGTTATCAATCAGGTAGCGCTCGTGCTGGCCTTCGCCGATGAGGCCGTCCGGGTCATAGGCGCGCACGGAAAAAAGCAGGCGCTTGCCCTTGACCTCAAGCAGCTCGCATTCGCAGCGCACCCTGAGCCCCACCGGGGTGGCGGACAGGTGGCGCACATTGACCAAAGTGCCCACACTGCCCCAGCCTTCTTCCAAGTGGGGCTGGACGGCATCCCGGGCGCACATTTCCATCAGGGCGATCATGGATGGGGTGCTGAAAACCTTAAGGGTGCCGCTGCCAACGGCGGCCGCGGTCAATTTGTCCCCAACGGTGATGGTAAGCTCGTGTTTCAGTCCTGCTTCAAGCATGGTGGCTGCCTCCTTGTTTTGCTGTTATTAGCATACCCGTTATTATATACTGAACAAGAGAATGCAGCAGCTTTTAATATCTGTTTTAATTTTAACCTTGGAGCTCTTTTACAACTTGATCATAGTCTGCCAAAATCCTGGAATCTTTCTTTGACAAATTGGACACGATGATAATGGCCAATGAAGATAGCAGGAACGCGGGAAGCAATTCATAAATGCCGAAGATTCCTCCCATGGGCTTTAGGAGCAATTTCCATACGAATACCATGATTCCGCCTGTCAGCATGCCGGCAATGGCGCCTTCCCTGGTAGCCTTCTTCCAGAAAAGGGAGAAAAGCATTAAAGGGCCAAACGTGGCGCCGAATCCCGCCCACGCAAAGGATACGATTTGGAAAATGACCGATTGATCGTCTATGGCCAGAATCATTGCTACAAGGGAAATGAGAAGCAGGGTGATTTTGGTCACTTTCATGACCTGACGGTCCGGCGCATCTTTTTTTAGTATTCCCTGATAAAGGTTTTTTGCAACAGCAGATGATGCGATCAGAAGATAGGAGTCGGAAGAACTGATCGTAGCAGCCAGGATTCCCGCCATCATGATACCCGCTAAGAACGGGGGCATTAAGTCGCTGGCCATATGAATGAAGATGCTTTCTGAAGCCGAAGCCGTTAACAAGGCTGTTGGATATAGTGCGCGGCCTATGATTCCGATCAGTGTTGCCGCGGATAATGAGATAAATACCCATACCGTTGCCGCTCTGCGGGAAACTTTTATTTCCTGCGGGTCACGGATGGCCATGAAGCGAAGAAGCACTTGAGGTACACCAAAATAGCCCAAACCCCATGATAAGGTGGATAAAATGGTAAGAAAACCATAATCCCCGATTTTTTCGGAAAATACGGGCACATTATCGACTACCTGTTGAACACCGTCCACCATCACCGGCTGGGAAATGCCGACAAATTCCAGGAATCCCGGGAATTGTCTTAAATTATCGATGACTTTTCCCGTTCCTCCGGCAGCAGCGATACCCACACTGAACACGGCAACCAAAGCAACGATCATGACAATGGCTTGCATAAAATCCGATACGGATTCCGCAAGGAAACCGCCAAGAAAAGTATAGGCGATAACAAAGACAGCTCCGGCTATCATCATATAAATATAGTCAAAACCGAATAAAGTATGGAACAGTTTGCCTACAGTAACAAAACAGCTGGAAGCATAAACGGTAAAGAAGATTAAAATAAAAATCGCGGCTATGCTCATGATGGTTCTGTTTTTCTCCCGGAACCGATTGGAGAAAAAGTCGGGAATCGTAATGCTGTCTCCGGCCACATGGGAATATACGCGAAGTCTTTTGGCTACGAGAAGCCAGTTGATATAGGTTCCGACTCCCAATCCCAAAGCAGTCCAGAAGGCGTCGGTGATGCCTGTAAAATATGCCACACCCGGCAGACCCATCAGCAGCCAGCCGCTCATGTCGGACGCTTCCGCACTCATGGCAGTCACATAAGGGCCTAAAGAACGCCCGCCCAAGAAATAATGATCCGTGCTTTCATGGGATTTTTTTGCATAGTATAAACCAATCCCGATAATAACCGCCATATAACAAATCATGGCTAATGTCACTAAGAAATTGTCCACGGTTTCAACTCCCCCAAAACGATAATGCGGTCATTTTAGAGAAAAACAAAAGTAATAGCCAGACTCTGGAAGTTTTTTCTATGTATTGAGCGCAGACAGGCCTGGTCCTTTGGCCCTTTGACGACAGCTAGGATGACAATTAAGCCTTTACACTCGTTTTGCGCCGCTTCCACATCCATCATTCTTTTCAGGATGTAAACCAAGAAGCCAAGGAAAACTTGAGTTTCCGTATTCTGATTATACTTTTTGATTGAGCTGCAGGTGGTTCAGGGGTTTTGAGGAAGTCACTGTCAAATCATGTCTTTTTTGTCAATATTCTGGCATATTTATGACGGAAAATGAGGAACCTTTCCTGTTTTTCATAGTAGAATTGATTTGTAACAAAAACTCGACTAAACAAATCCAGGGAGGCTCCTCATGCGTTATTCTACCACAGATACCTATCAACTCAAAAGGGAAATCATCACCTTCGCCAGGCGTCTGAGTGAAGGCCTCCCACGGGATTGGGAAAAGTTTACCGCTGATATGCTTTTCGGCATCCTCGCGTCCAGCAGCTGCATTCTTTCCCGCTTTGCCGATGTGCTCAAAGAAGATATCTTGAAAAAGAACACCGTTGAACGCTTGGCACGAAAGCTGTTAGAAGATATGCCCCCCGAACTCACCCATCATTACCTGTCCTTTGCCCGGAACATCGCGCAGGACACGGGGCCTGTCTTTGTGGATGATACGGACATCACCAAGCCCTATGGCAAAGCCTTTGAGGATATGGGAACGGTCAGAGATGGCTCTTCGGCAGATAAAAAGCTGAAGAATGGGTATTATGTGACTGAAATGACTGCCCTGAGCCATCGTACCCGTCAGCCTATCAGCCTCTATTCCCATATCCATTCCTCTCACTCAAAAAACTATACCTCTGTCAACGACATCACCTTCCGGGCATTGAAAGAAGTTTTCCCTTATTTCCCCAAAGCAACCTATGTCTTTGACCGGGGTTATGATATGAACAAGCTATATCTTTTCATGTACGAGCATGAAAAGAGCTTCATCGTTCGTGTCACCAGCAACAGAAATCTGTTCTGTAAAAACAAGTGGTTCAAGTCGACCACGCTCAGGGACAAATACAAAGGCAAGTTTAAGTGCCCGGTCTTATATGGCGGCAAAAAGACTGAATGCTGGGTCACCTGTGTCAATGTCAAGATCACCGCGAGCTGCAAATGGCTCAAGTTAGTATTGGTATATGGGCTGTCAGATACCCCCATGATGCTGTTGACCAACCGCCCGGTCAGAAACAGGGAGGACGCGCTGCAGGTTGTCCGGATGTATTTCATGCGGTGGCGGATAGAGGAACATTTCCGCTTCAAGAAGACGACCCTGGGGTTTGAGGATATGCGGGTGCGCAAGCTGAAGGCAATGAATCACTTGAGTCAGTTTGTGAGCATGGCCATTGGCTTTTTGTGCGCACAGGCAGACAAAAGAAACACCTCCAGGCTCAGGCGCGCCGTGACGCGCGAGGCAAATGGACAGAAGCAGGAGCACAAAATATCCTTTCTGCTTTATAGAATGGGGTTGGGTATCCAGCGCATTCTGGCCAGGGCACAAACAGGCATCCGTGCCTGGTTCCGCATAGGCCGGCCCAAATACAGGCAGTTATCCTTCCCTTTGCTATGTTGAAATACAACAACTGAATAGGCGCGCGCAAGGGCTTGTTTACCTTCCCTTTTTTTGGAAAATTCGCTCTGTAAAATGAAATACCGCATCCTCTACCATGCAGAGGCTCAAGAATCTCTGCTCATTGCACCAGAAGATTGCAAAATACGGAAACTCAAACAAGGAAAAACATTGAACAAACTGAATGAATGTGTTAGAGTGCAGGCGGGACCTCATAAAACACGAGAAACAACGGAGGACTTGCCTGAAAGCGGAGGGAAACTTACAGCAGCAGAGGTTTGAAATCCTCGCTTAAAGAAGTGAAAGAATTATGAAATATGACATTATTCTATCAATAATATATTATCTTTGCGCTTGTTTTTATTCGTTTTTTGGTTTTTACACGCTGATTTCCAACTTTAAAAGTCATATCAACAGGCGGTTTCTACTGATAACACTCTCAATGGCGGTTTGGTCATTTGCATATTGCTTTTCAATCTCTGAGCCTACAGCGGAAGTAAGGGCTTTTTGGGGGTCCTTCTCCGCTTTAGGTTGGGGTACATTTTATGCCTTATTTCTCCGCCTTGTCTTGATCATAACGGATAATGGATTTCAATTTAACAAACTGAGAAACAGAATTTTTTTCTATTTGCCCGCTCTTATAAGCATATTTCTGTTCGCGCCCTTTGGACATTTTGCCAACATAAAATATGAGCTGGCGCCGTGTGACGGCGGTTTAATAAGCTTTCTCTCCGCTAACATTGGACCAATTTGGATTGCCTTATATTCCACTGTTTATTCAGTTGCTGCTGTTATATTGCTTGTTCGCTGGTGGAAAAAAATTGAACCTCATAACCCTCTGAAGCGGTATATAGGATATTTTATCATATCCACAATATTTCCCTTTTTTGCAGGAGCGACAACAGATATTTTTTCCGATGTTTTGGGATTAACTCAGATTCCGAGATTGACCATTGTGTTTTTGGTTTTTCCTACATACTTATTGTCTGTCACGCTGGAAAAATTCGGGTTGCTTCTTGGAAGAACCAAGAGGGAATTCTTTCCCCAGGATCCCGGAAGCATTCAGGAAAACCGATTGCATTTATTCCAATCTGCGGCACTCCTGTTTACATTTG
Organism: Christensenellales bacterium; assembly: GCA_050952935.1. Classification (GTDB taxonomy): domain Bacteria; phylum Bacillota; class Clostridia; order Christensenellales; family Aristaeellaceae; genus UBA6115. The sequence continues at coordinate 480,096 of JBMNLS010000001.1, forward strand.
GTGCCGCAGGATCCTTTTTTTCAGAATATTTTATTGCGGGAGAGCCTTTCAAACGTGAGTTTTTGTTCGCTATAATTGTGTGGATTTTGGGTATTTCTTTTCTGTTTATGCCGCACGCAGTAAAAAAGCATACGACTCAAAATACCCTTTTCCTGATAACAAGCATAGCGGGCATGCTTGCTTTCCTTATTAGTGATATTGATAAGGGAGCGGTAACGGTATGGGCAGTGTATATCGTCTTTCTTCTGTATTCCGTTATTCTTGGCAGCAGAGTTCATACTTTTGTTTTTCTGGTCGTTACCCTTATCATTCAAGTTGCTATCGGGATTGCTTACCCGGAAGTTTCTGTCATCATCAATAACAATCAGTATTTGAAAAGGATTTTTATCATTGTATTATCCTTTGTTGCTGTGCGATACCTGACGGATGAATACGCTTCAAAGCTGAAAGGATATCAAAGATTTTCAAACGAGCAGGAAACGCTTGAAAGGATTTCAACCAGTTTTATTTCAATTAATAACGAAAATGTCAAAGACAAAATCGACGAATTGTTTGAAATGTCCGCCGGAATACTGGGTTTTGACAACGCGTTTTTATTCGAGTTCGACCCGGATTATGAATATGCGACCATTATCAATATGTATGTAAAAGATGCTGAAAGCGAATCCTCTCTTTTATATCATCCGGGAACAAAGTTTAAGACAGCGGATTTTCCCGAAGTTAAACCCCTGATAGCCCACAACTCGCCGATACTGAGCGAAGATGTCGCGAACATTTCCGTTGACGAGGCCGGAGACCAAAAGGGCTTTTTCATGTCAAGGGGAATAAATTCTTTCTTTGCACTGCCAATAGTAATCGACAATAAAACAGATGGATTTTTTGTCATTGAATACAAAGACCGAAGCGATAAAAGGTTCACAGAAAGCCGATTGAACTATTTGCAGATCATTACAAATATATTAGGAGACGCCAGGAAAAAGACCTTATACGAAGGAATGCTGTACGATTTCGCTTATTTTGATGAATCCACAAAATTAGCGAACAGGAATATGCTTAAAAAATCCTTGGAGGAAATGATATCTCACAGAGAAGAACAAGAAAATCTGGTGATATTTAGTGTTGAGCTGGATAATCTAAGGATGATCAACGATACCTTCGGGCACAGCATAGGGGAGCAGATAGTCATAAAATCGGCATCCATTCTTAAAAACCTGATGAAGGATGGGTGCGATCTATCAAGGGTTGATGAAGGGAAATTCATCGTTGTTATGCCCGTTGCGGAAACCGCCGAGCAGATAGAGGAGTGCGCGAATAAAATAGCCGGTGCTTTTTCTAATCCTATCCTGCCGTCGGAAGGAATTGAAGCATTATTTGTTATTGTCAGCATAGGGATATCCGTGTATCCGGATGACGGAAGAGATGCCGATACGCTCTTGAAGAATGCCGATCTGGCAACATATGAAGCGAAATTCTCTGACAATAAGATCGTTTTCTGTTCGGAACAGCTAAAAAACCGTACCGAGGAAAACACTTTGCTCACGAACAGGCTTTTCCATGCATTGCAGAAGGAAGAGTTTTTCCTGGAATTTCAGCCACAGATTAGTTGCAGCACGGAAAAAACCATCGGCATTGAAGCCTTGCTCAGATGGAATTATGACGACAAAAAAAGGATACCGCCAGACAGATTTATCCCCATCCTTGAGCAAACAGGATTGATCTATGATGTGGGGCTCTGGGTGCTGGAACAAGCGCTTCAAGAGCACAACAGGCTGATTGCAAAGGGATTTCCGCCTCTTCGTGTTTCAGTGAACCTGTCGGTTGTACAATTCCAGGGAGAAGATTTTATTCCTGATTTCAGAAAAATCATCGAGGAAAGCGGGGTAAACCCGAAATATATTGAGCTGGAAATTACGGAAAGCCTGTTCTCTAAAAACCCTGAGGATGTACTTAATAAACTGTACAAACTGAAGGAGTTGGGGGTAAGGATTGCCATAGATGATTTCGGCAAAGGATACTCATCATTAAACCGGTTGAAGCTGGTGCCTTTTGACAGAATCAAAATAGACAAAGAAATCATCGACTATATTGATATAGAAAGTAAAAAAGCCCCCATCACGAACACCATTATTTTATTGGCTAAAGCCTTCAGCGCGGACATTACGGCAGAAGGCGTGGAAACAAAGGAGCAGGTGGATTTTCTGAAAAGCCTGTATTGCGGTGAAATACAGGGATACTATTATTCAAGGCCCCTGTCGCCGGAAGCGCTGGAAGAATTTCTCAAAAAAGAATAAACGGTTGCCTGTTCTATCCATTGGAGCAGGCGGATTTTTTGGTCAATATATCACCTTCCGGAATCATGTTGTGGTGAGATTTGCATTATCCTGCAAGTTCTTGGTTTCGATTCAGTTTAGAATAGCGGGTTAATATTACTATTGAGGTGATGCGGACCATGGTTCATATTCTGGTGGTTGATGATGACAAAAACACTCGCCGGTTGATTCAAGCCGTGCTGGAAGCAGAGGGGTATACTGTGACCACCGCCGTGGATGGCCAGGATGCACTTAGCAAAATCGACCAGCATTGCTTTGACCTGATTGTGCTGGATGTGATGATGCCGGGCATGGACGGATACGAATTGACAAAGACACTTCGAGAAGGGCAAAGCGAGCTGCCCATCCTGATGATCTCTGCCCGGCAATTGCCCATACACAAGCATCAGGGTTTTCTGGTAGGTACCGATGATTACATGACCAAGCCTCTGGATGTAGAGGAAATGCTGCTTCGTATCAAGGCGCTGCTGCGCCGTGCGCGTATCGTCAGCGAGCGCCAGCTGATGGTGGGCGATGTGTTGCTGGATTATGATGCCATGACGGTTTCCCGGCCCGGCGAAACGATGGAATTGCCACAAAAGGAATTCCTGCTGCTGTACAAGTTGCTGTCCTACCCAGGCAAGATTTTTACACGCATTCAGCTGATGGATGAAATCTGGGGAGCTGATTCCGAAACCGGCTGGGAAACTGTTACCGTGCACATCGGCAGGTTACGCCGGCGGTTTGCGGACTGGCCAGAATTTGAAATCCAGTCCGTCCGTGGGTTGGGTTACAAGGCGGTGAAAAAAGTATGAGCAAGGCAAATATCATTCATCCGGCAGATGCCGTCCTGCAGCAGGAGAGGCAGTACCGCGTGGCGCTGTATGTGTTGTTTACCACGGTGGTGTTCTGTCTGTTTCTGATCATCATGGCTGTTGTGGTCGGTGCGGTGGTGGCGCTGATTCATCTGAATGTGCTGCGGGTGGGAACCGAACATTTGGATTTGCGTCGGTTAATCCTGTACATTGTCCTGGCCAGCATCATTTTAGGTGCGCTTCTGTTCGCCATTGTCAGCCGGTATCCCCTGCGGCCGGTCTATCAGGTGATTGAGGCTGTCAACCGCCTTGCGGCTGGGGATTTTACAACCCGGCTGCAATTCGGCAAATGGCTGCGCCATCACCCGGCGATGAAGGAATTGAGCAACAGTTTTAACAAGATGGCGGAAGAATTGGAAAAAACAGAAATGCTTCGCTCAGATTTTATCAATGCTTTTTCTCATGAGTTCAAAACCCCCATTGTATCCATCGCGGGCTTTGCCGCGCTGCTGAAGCGCGGAAACCTGACGCCAGCGCAGCAGTGGGAATACATGGATGCCATCGAAGAGGAATCACTGCGGTTGTCGGCCATGGCCACCAATGTGCTCAACCTGTCCAAGGTAGAAAACCAGGCCATTTTACGCGATGTAACCACCTTTAACTTGTCCGAGCAAATACGCTCATGTGTGCTGTTGCTGGAAAACCAGTGGAGCAGGAAACACATGGAGTTAAACTTGGACTTTGACGAGCATAACATCACCGCCAATGAAGAGCTGCTCAAGCAGGTATGGATTAATCTCATCGACAACGCCATAAAATTCACTCCGGCCTATGGGATGATAAAAATTGCCATGGAACCAAATGAACAGCAGCTGTCGGTATCGGTGACCAACACGGGCAGCACCATTCCGCCTGAAAGCATGGAACGAATTTTTCAAAAATTCTACCAGGCCGATACTTCCCGCGCCACCGCAGGCAATGGCGTGGGGTTGGCCATTGTGAAAAAAGTGGTGGAGCTGCATAAGGGCATTGTCCGTGTCACCAGCCAGCAGGACATCACCACCTTTACTGTCACCCTGCCCATCAAATAGGCAATGCTGCTTCACTTTTGCTCCCCCGGACAGCCGATGCTCCAGGGGAGTTTCGTTTCAGTTTAGATTTCTGCGATATCCTTTAACAAATCAATAGTCAAAGGAGGTTTGTATCATGAATCTTACTGAAACTGCAAAAGCTTTTGGCGTGAAACAGGTGCTTAAGTATATTGAGCGGGATTTTGACCAGAACGCTGTCAAGATCTGTGACTGGCTGATCGCACACGACAAAACAAACTCCGTATCCAGACAGGCTCGGGTGGCGCGGGAGGTGCTGAGCGACAAGGATAACAACTGGTATCAATTGGTCAAAAGCCTGTATACTGACATTGACGCCGGACAGCGCAAGCGTATTTTTGAGAATTTCATTATCAACGCCAGCATGATTGGCTCGCCGTCCGGCTTTGCCAACAGGGTGCGGCACGGCTGCAACGTGCCCTGGGCCATCCTGCTGGACCCCACATCGGGCTGCAACCTGCATTGCATCGGGTGCTGGGCTGCCGAATACGGCAACAAACTGAACCTCACCCTGGAGGAGATGGACAGCATCATCACGCAGGCCAAGGAGCTGGGATGTTATTTCTTTTTGTATTCCGGCGGCGAGCCGCTGGTGCGCAAGAAGGATTTGATTACGCTGTGTGAGCGGCACCCCGATGCAGCCTTCCTTGCCTTCACCAACGGCACGCTGATTGACGAGGCTTTTGCGGACGAATTGCTGCGTGTAAAAAATTTCGTACCTGCCATTTCAGTGGAAGGCTTTGAGGAAACCACCGATGCGCGCCGTGGCAAGGGCACGTATGCAGCTGTGGTGCGGGCCATGAACCTGCTCAAGGAAAAGAAACTGGCCTTTGGCATCTCCTGCTGCTATACCAGCCAGAACTGGGATATCATCGGCAGCGAGGCATACTACGACGCCATGATTGAACTGGGCGCCAAGTTCATGTGGCTGTTTACCTATATACCGGTAGGCCGGGACGCCGCACCGGAATTAATGGTAACCGCCGAACAGCGCGCGCATATGTATCATTTTGTGCGTGAAATGCGGCAGAAGAAGCCCCTCTTTACCCTGGACTTTTGGAACGATGGCGAATACGCTGACGGCTGCATCGCAGGCGGCAGGCGATATCTGCACATCAACGCCAACGGTGATGTAGAGCCATGTGCCTTTATCCACTACAGCGACAGCAATATCCGGGAAAAGACGCTGTTGGAGGCACTGCAATCGCCGCTATTCATGTCCTACTATCATGAGCAGCCTTTCAATGAGAATATGCTGCGTCCCTGCCCGCTGCTGGATAATCAGGGCAAACTGGCTGAGATGGTGGATGCCTGTGGCGCCCAATCCACCGACCTGCAAAACCCGGAAGATGTGCACGATCTGTGCGCCAAATGCAAGGCAGCAGCCGATTCCTGGGCAGTCAAAAGCCAGGAGTTGTGGGAAGCCAGTGACGGCCCTGAAAAATGGGCGGCTAAAAAAATGGAAATACAACAACACGAGCAACAATATAAGGAAAAGTACACCCGGAGCAAGTAATGAAAACCGCCATCATGACCGACACCAACAGTGGCATTTCGGTGCAGGAAGGCGCTGATCATGGCATCCACGTGCTGCCTATGCCGGTGATTGTGAACGGCATAGGCTATACTGAGGGTGTTGATATTACGCACGCGCAACTGTACGCGGCGCTGGAATCCGGAAAGGCGGCATACACATCCCAGCCTGCACCCGGCGATGTGACGGACATGTGGGACAACATCCTCAACCGGGGAGCTGAGGAGATTGTGTATATTCCCATGAGCAGCGGGCTTAGCAGCGCGTGCGAGACGGCATTTATCCTGGCTCGGGAGTATGAGGGCAGGGTATTGGTGGTGGACAACCGCCGCATTTCGGCGATCCAGCGCAGCAGTGTGCTGGATGCCTTGTACATGTCGCGCCGGGGTATGCGCGCGGCCGACATCAAAGCGCAGTTGGAAAAGAACGCTTTTGACGCGAGCATTTACATCTGCGTGGACACATTGAAATACTTAAAAAGAGGCAGCCGAATTACATCAGCCGGCGCCTCGCTTGCCACCGCTATGAACCTGCACCCCGTGCTCAACATCCGCGGCGGCAAATTGGATGCCGAGTGCGTTGTGCGTGGCCAAAAGCGCATGCAGAAAACGCTGATTAAACTCATGGAAACGGATATTAAAAACAGGTTCCAGTATATCCCGGCGCAGGATATATCGCTGTACACAGGCGGAACCCTGACCGACAGCCAGGAGGCGCAGGCGTGGAATGCGCGCGTTCAGAAAGCATTTCCGGAGTATCAGGTAGTGTATTACGAGTTGTCCTGCTCCATCGCCTGCCATGTAGGGCCTAATGCCATTGCCATTGGCATGTCCCTTAGCAATAGATAATACATGATATTCTCCACGGTCAGGGCTTAACCAACCCCTTCTTTTTAGCCAGTTTTTGAGCAAGAATCGGCGTTGTGATGCTGCTGATCACAACGCCGAAAGCAATCTGCGCGGTCCCGGCGGCCACATAAGGCGTGAGCGCGGGATTGGCAAAAGCGAGGATGCTGGGGATGGAAACGCTTAAACCGGCAATGGAAGTGATGCCCAAGGTGGCAATGCCGCTTTCTTTGAGCAGCTTTGTTTCAACCAACAGGGTGACAGGAAGCATCAGCAGGTAGAACACAAGGGTAAGCAAGATCCCTTGCGGGCCGGCTTTAACGGCATCGAACAAATTGATGCCCGCGCCAAAGACCCAGCCCATAAAAGGCGTCAAGGGCCCCAGAACGCTGCTGAACATTTTGACCATATCCTTGTCCAGATTACCGATGATCAACCCTAAGGCGATGGGAATCACCGTAGAAATGATCGGCATCCAATCGATGGCTCCGCCCTGGGTAACGCTGATCACCAGGATGGGAAAGGCCGGAACACAAAGCAGACCGGTCAATCCGAAAGCGGCTTTATCCGATTCTTCGCCATAGTCGCTCACCAGGGCCAGATACATGGATGGGTTGAGTGAACAGATGGCAACAGTGAAGGCGATGGCCGAGATGCCCCAAACCCCATTCAGGCCGAAGACCTGCATGAAGAGCATGGAAAAGGCGAAGCAGAGAATGATTTTGACTCCCAGCAGGACACCCTGTTTTTTCAATACCTTTCCCAGGCTTTTAATATCCAGCATGGTAGCGGAGCAGAAACAAATCAGCCCCACAATATAGCTGGTGCCCTGGGCGGTTAAAAGCGCGCCCGTGATTCCTCCGAATTGCCCCCAAAAGCCCGGGGCGAACGTGTTCACCAGGGCCGAAATAAGCATGGGAATCAAAAGCAAACCGCCGGGTATTTTTTTCATGAATTTAAGCATCGTTTTTTCCAATCCTCATTTTATTCTGGCTTGACGCTGTCTATCAGCGCTTGTATCTCTTCGGGGGCAAGCGTCCGGACCGAAGGCACAACAATCTCCCCTATGATGATCTTCTGCTCCAAATTATCGATTTCGGCTTGGACAGCCTGGGGAACCGTTTGCTTATAATAGTCGTTTTTAGCCAAAGACACGCCGCCTTCTTTTAAACCCAGCGCCTTTGTTTCACCGGTGATGACTTCCCGGGTTGTGTAGTTTTTAATGGCCTGATACAGCGCGCCGCTGATATTTTTGGTGGCGGAGGTGATGATGCGTTCGGCCAGCCGTTTTTGGTTGGAAGCGGCGAAATTCGCGTACTGGTCACAATCCACGCCGATCATCCACTGATTATTCTCGGCCAAAACTTCCAAAACACCTGTGTTCACAGCGCCGGCCGCGGCGAAGACAATGTCCGCGCCACCGCCAATCATGGCCCGGGCGATTTCCTTGCCCTTTTCGGCATCTGAAAAGCTTTGGGCATATTCCACATCAATCTGAATGTCCGGATTTTGGCGCCTGGCTCCTTCCAAATAGCCCACAGCAAAATCCCGGATGTTGTTGTTGTCGATGCCGCCGACAAAGCCGATTTTGCCCGTTTTGCTCATTGAAGCGGCAAGATAACCGGCCAAATAGCCCACTTCATTGGCCCGGTAGATGATGCAATAGACATTTTTCAAGTCCCCTTTGCTCCAATCCACCTCACCGTCATACATGAGAAACTTGACATCCGGATAATCACCGGCATGTTTTTCCAGGGTTTCTTTCATCATGGAGGACACCATGACCACATGGTTATAGCCTTTTGCCGCCTCTAAAAAGACCTTTTCAAAATTTTCCGCCTGATTGTTGTGCTCCAGGATAGTCAAAACAGTGCCGTGGTCATGCTCTGACGCCTTCATGCCGACGATCGCGCTGTCGTTAAAATTCATGTCGCCGCGCTTGGCAATAATCAAGGCGACGTTGGGGCTGTCTCCAACATAAGTGATCCGCCCATTCGTGCAGGCTGTCAAAACGAGGGGAATGACAATCAGCAGAATAAGGAACCCCTTTTTTAGCATCTTTTTATTCCCGGTCATCATTTGTTGTCCTCTAACCATTTGACAGCGGCTGCCGCCATGCTGGCAGAACCCGCGATGATCGCTTCTTCGTTGAAGAGCACCCTGGGATTGTGCAGGGGATAGATATTTCCTTCAGCATCCGGCAGGGGGCATCCGATGAAGTAATAACAGGATTGGGGCAGCTGGCTGGCAATGTGGGCATAGTCTTCGGAGGCGAGGCTGGCATCGACATACTCAACCGGGTAGTTCGTGCCCAGAGCTTCTTCCGCCGCAGCCTTTACCAGCTCGGAAAAAGACTCGGTATTGGTCAGCGCCGGGACATCGGCCAGCGCTTCATAGTCCGCTTCGGCCCTGAAGGCCCTTGCGGTATGGTCAACGACTTGGGGGAGCCTTTCCGCCATATGCCTGGCGGACTCTGCATAAAGAGACCGGGAGGTGCCTAGGATTTCCACCGTGTCGGGGATGATGTTGACTGCGCCACCGATGGAGTTAAAGGAACCCATAGAGAGGGAAGCGCCCTTGTTGGAAGGCAGCTCACGGGCAATGATCCCATTGGCGTTATTGACAATCTGCGCGCCTACAAAAACCGGGTCAACACCGCTATAAGGCATGGCCCCGTGAGCCCCTTTACCCTTGACGGTGATCTTAAAGTTCAGGGCCGATGCCAGAACCTCTTTTTTGGGGATCAACAGCCCGACTTCTTTGGCCGTGGGCCACATGTGGACCGCCATGCCGGCGTCCGGCCTGGGATTATCCAAAATCCCCTTTTCAAGCATCAGCTTGCCGCCGTTTAACGTCTCCTCAGCCGGCTGGAACAGGAACTTAATCTGGCCTTTCAGCCGGTCTTCATCCTCTTTCAGCAGCTTTAAGGCCGCCAACAAAATGGCGGTGTGCATGTCGTGACCACAGAGGTGGGCATTTTCATTTTGCGAAACCCAGGCATGGTCAGACTTTTCTTTCATGGGCAGGGCATCCATGTCCGCCCTCAGCAGGAGGGTTTTGACCTTGCCTGAATCGCCCAAGGTCCCCACCAAAGCGCAGCTATCGCCCAGGCGGCTACAGGCAATGCCGTATTCGTTCAGCTTTTCCTGAACCGTTTTGACCGTTTCTGGAAGGTCAAAACCGACCTCCGGATTCCGATGAATCTGCCTTCTTACCTGGACAACATCATTGAAAATTGCTTTTGCACGCTCTAAATATGACATCAAAACAACTCCTATGCGATTATGCGTTTTATTTTATCCTAAAAACAAAAAAACAGTCAAGTTTATCTTTGCCGGGTTTTGTTTCAATCCTCCCCGCGCTTTGCAGATTCCATCCATCGTGTTATACTCACTTAAACACAAGGAGGTGTTTGAGTGCGCAGCATGACGGGCTATGGCCGGGGGCAATCGGCCAAGGGGGGGCAACTGATCACGGCTGAGATCAAGACGGTGAACCACCGGTTTCTGGATCTGTCCATCAGGCTGCCCAGAAGCCTTTCAGCGCTGGAGATCCCGCTGCGCAAACGGCTTTCCGCTTTTTTTGACCGGGGCTCGGTCACCCTGACCATCACCCAGGACGCGGGAGGCGCGCAGGCAGCGCTGGTGAGCGCCAATCTGCCGCTGGCCCATGAGTATTTTGAAGCGGCCCAGCAGGTGGCCCGGGCGGTGAACCTGAAGGGAGACATGAAGCTGAGCACGCTCCTGACCCTGCCTGAGGTGCTGACCTTGGTTCCCCTGGAGGCGGAGCCGGAGGCCATGATGGAGGCGGTGGATGAGGCGTTGGACGCCGCCTGTCAGGCGGCGCTGGCCGACCGCAGGCGGGAAGGAGAGCAGCTGCGGGCCATCCTTTCAGAACATCTGAAAACCTTGGAAGAAGCCGTCTTCGCCCTGCGGGAAGAGGCGCAGCATCAGCCCGCCCAGGCCTATGAAAAGCTGATGAAGCGCCTAAGCGGAATGCCGGAGATCACCACGGATGCCCAGCGCCTGGCCCAGGAGGTGGCGCTGTTTGCCGACCGGTGCGATATCACCGAGGAGATCACCCGGCTGATTGCCCACTGCCAGCAGATGAAAAGCCTGATTGAAGGCGCCTCCCCCGTGGGGCGGGAGATGGACTTCCTGGCCCAGGAAATGCACCGGGAGGCCAACACCATCTGCTCAAAATCAGCCTCCCTGGCGGTGACCCGCCTGGGGCTTGGCTGCAAGGCCGCCGCGGAAAAGCTGCGGGAACAGATTCAGAACGTGGAATGACCAAATCAGGAGGCAATGCGATGACCAAACAAAAACGCCGCGGTATGCTGATCATTGTGTCCGGGCCCTCCGGCACCGGCAAGGGCACCCTGTGCGAGCGGCTGATTCAGCAGGATGACCGCATTGGTTTTTCTGTCAGCGCCACCACCCGGGCCCCCCGTGAAGGAGAGGTGGACGGCGTGCATTATCATTTTCTGACCGAAGCCGCCTATGATGAGCTGCTGGCCAGGGATGCCTTTTTGGAGCATGCCACCGTGCATGACCACCGCTACGGCACCCTGCGGGCGCCGGTTGAAGCGGCGATTGAGGCGGGGGAGGACATCCTGCTGGATGTGGATTCCCAGGGGGCCATGAGCGTGATGAAAAAGATGAAGGACACCGTCTCCATCTTTATTCTTCCCCCCAGCTTCAAGGCCCTCAGGCAGCGCCTGCGCACCCGCAACACCGATGACGCCCAGGAGATCGAAAAGCGCCTGCGCAACGCCCGGGCGGAGATGCGCCAGTGCAAGCACTATGACTATGCCCTGATCAACGACAACCTGGACACCGCTTTTCACAGGCTTACCAGCATCATCATGGCGGAGCGCCACCGCACGGTGCGCTACCTGCCGGAGATTTGCGAAGAGGACGACGCCTGATCATATTTGGAGGAGAACTTTTTATGGCCATCAACGAACCCGGAATTCAAACCCTGATGAAGCACGCGGATAGCGCTTATACCCTGGTGACCATGGTTGCCAAACGTGCCCGCCAGCTGGTTGACGGGGCCCAGCCGCTGCTGGAGCGGGAGGGGCAAAAGCCCATCGCCGCCGCCATTGAGGAGATCGACCGTGGGCTGATTACCTTCCACCGCAACCTGGAGGATGAGGACTGACATGGCAGCCCTTTGCGGCAAAACCATCCTGGTGGGCGTTACCGGGGGCATCGCGGCGTATAAGGCCTGCGAGCTGGTATCCCGGCTTAAAAAACTGGGGGCGCAGGTGCATGTGGTGATGACAGCCAGCGCCTGCCGCCTGGTGCAGCCGGCCACCTTGCGCACCCTGTCGCAAAACCATGTGGCCACCGATGTGTTTGAGGAGCTGGACGCCGGAGAGGTGACCCATATCGCCCTGGCCAAGGCGGCGGACCTGGCGGTGATAGCGCCCGCCAGCGCCAACGTGATCGCCAAACTGGCCCATGGCATTGCCGATGACATGCTGACCACCACCCTTTTGGCAATTAAGGCGCCTTTGCTGATCGCCCCTGCCATGAACACCGCCATGTATCAGCACCCCGCCACCCAGGCGAACCTGCAAACCCTGATTGACCGGGGGGCGACTGCCATCGGCCCCGAAGGGGGGCTTTTGGCCTGCGGGGATGAAGGGCCCGGGCGGATGTCCGAGCCCCTTGACATCGCCAACAAATGCCTTGAAATGCTGTGCCGCAAGCAGGATTTGGCCGGGCTAAAGGTGCTGGTTACCGCCGGGCCCACCCGGGAGGCGCTGGACCCGGTGCGCTACCTGACCAACCGCTCTTCTGGCAAAATGGGCTATGCCATTGCCGAGGCGGCTTTGGCCAGAGGGGCAGAGGTGACCCTGGTGACAGGGCCTGTCGCCCTGCCCGCCGTTGCAGGGGCTGTGATGGTGCCGGTCACCACCACCGAAAACCTGTATGACGCCATGATGAAGCTGGCCCCTTCCCAGGACGCGGTGATCCAAGCGGCGGCGCCTGCTGATTACCGGGCGGCGGCAGTCGCCCCCCAGAAATTGAAAAAGCAGGGGGAGGCGGGGCTTACGCTCAGCCTGGTGCCCACCCGGGACGTGGCCCGGGCCATTGGCGAAGGGAAGAAGGACGGCCAGGTCTTTGTGGGCTTTGCCGCGGAGACGGAAAACCTGCTGGAAAACGCCCGCAAGAAACTGGTCAGCAAGCGCCTTGATCTGATTGTGATCAACGATGTGACCCAGCCGGGGGCGGGTTTTGGGGTGGACACCAACATTGCCACCATCCTGGGGCCTCAGTCCCACACCCAGCTGCCCAAGATGAAAAAGCGGGAGCTGGCTGACCGGATTTTGGATGAGGTGAAGGCGCTTGTTTCCCGGCCAGAGTGATCGGCATGCCGGATAAGGAGCGCTACGCCCAGGTGATCGTGGACATCGCGGTGTCGGACACCGACCGGGTGTTCACCTACCAGGTGCCGGAGGGGATGAGGCTTGACCCCGGCAGCCGGGTGGAGGTGCCCTTTGGCCACCGGCAGCTGGAAGGCTATGTGCTGGCCCTGACGGATGAGACGGATCTGGACGAGGAACGGATAAAGCCTGTGACAGCGGCGCTGGAGGATTATCCGGCGCTGCTGCCCGATTTAATGGCCCTGGCCAGGGAGATCAGCGCCCAGCGGCATTGCCCGCTGGCGCTGGCGCTAAGGCTGATGCTGCCCGCTGAAATGCGGGGAGGCCGCGTGAAGGTAAAGACCGAGCTGGCGGCCAGGCTGCTGATTAAGCCTGAGCAGGTGGCGGATGCAGTCAGGGCGGAAACCCGCTCCCCCAAGCGGCGGCTGCTGTTGCAGCTGCTGTCAGACGGTCTGACCCGCCCGGTGAGCGAGCTGAGAGCCCTGGTGCGGGACCCTTTGCCGGCGCTGCGTGCCCTGGAGGAAAAGGGCCTGGTGGAGGTGGCCGATCAGGAGGTGCTTCGCCAGCCCTTTGCCGATGTGGGACTGAAAGAGCCTGAGCCTATCCTGACCCCGGGGCAGGAGGAGGCGCTGGGGGAGATCATCCCCGCCATCAGGCGCGGCAGCGGCGCGTTTTTATTGCATGGCATCACCGGCTCCGGAAAAACCGAGGTTTATATCCGCGCCGTGAAGCAGTGCCTGAAGGAAGGCAAGGGCGCGATTGTGCTGATCCCTGAAATCGTCCTGACCCCGCAGATGGTGAGCTGGTTCCGGGGGCGGTTTGGGGATGTGGCGGCGGTGATGCATTCCCGGCTGTCGGCCGGTGAGCGCTTTGACGAGTGGCGCAGGGCGCGCCGGGGGGAAGCGCGGGTGGTGATAGGCGCCAGAAGCGCCGTGTTTGCCCCGGTGGAGCGCCTGGGGCTGATTGTGGTGGATGAGGAGCATGAGCCCACCTACCAGGCGGAAAACGCCCCCAGCTATGATGCCAGGGAGATCGCCCTTTCCCGCGCCGGGCGGGAGGGCGCGGTGGTGCTATTGGCCAGCGCCACGCCCAGCATCCTCTCCTTCGCCAAGGCCATGCGGGGGGACTATATGCTGCTGGAAATGCCTGAGCGGGTGGGGGAAAGCCGCCTGCCCCAGGTGAGCGTGGTGGATATGCGGGAGGAGCTGCGCCTGGGCAACCGCTCCATGTTTTCAGGGCTTTTACAGCAGCGGCTGGAGCACTGCATCGCCTCCGGTCAGCAGGCCATGATTTTCCTTAACCGCAGGGGCTATGCCCCGGGGGTGCTCTGCCGAAAATGCGGCTATGTGGTGCCCTGCCCCCAGTGCGATGTGAAGATGACCTACCACCAGCATGAGCGGGTGATGCGCTGTCACTACTGCGGCTTTAAGCGCCCCCTGCCCGAGACCTGCCCCGCCTGCGGCAGCCGGTTTATCAAGCCCTTTGGCATCGGCACGCAAAAGGTGGAGGAGGAGCTGCACAAGCTTTTTCCGGAGGTGGAGATCGTGCGCCTTGACCTGGACACCACAACCGGCAAGGATGGGCACCAGAAGCTGCTGGATCAGTTCCGGTCAGGGAAAGCGCGCATCATGGTGGGCACCCAGATGATCGCCAAGGGGCTGGATTTTCCCCAGGTGACGCTGGTGGGGGCGGTGCTGGCGGATTTGACGCTGAACCTGCCCGACTACCGCTCTGAGGAGCGCACTTTTCAGCTGCTCACCCAGGTGGCGGGCCGGGCGGGCCGGGCCGGGAAGCCGGGAGAGGTGATCATCCAGACCTATAAGCCGGAGCACTTTGCCGTGGTGGCCGCCGCCGCCCAGGACTACCGGGGGTTTTTTAACCAGGAGTTTGCCAGGCGCAGGCAAAGGCTCTACCCGCCCTTCACCATGCTGGTGCGCCTGTTGGTGGAGGCCAGGCAGGAAAAGCAGGCCCGGGAGGTGTCGGGGGTTTTATATGACAGGCTTGTCCAAAAGCTGGAGGAATCGCCCCGCCTCAAGCGTCGGGTGATTTTCGCCCGGGAGGATGACAGCCCCATCAAGCGCATCGCGGGGCTGTCCCGGGCCCAGGTGTTCATGAAGCTGCTGGCGCACCCGGACAGCGATGAACTGCTGCAATTCTTGAAAGATTTATCGGAAGAACCATGGCCCTGCCGGGTAAACTTAGAGGTGAACCCGGCCAGCATGGCCTGAACACAACGGAGGAAACCAAGACCCATGTCCAGGAAAAAGATTTTTACCATCGGCGCCCGGGAGCTGCGGGGCAAAAGCAGGCCCATCACCAAGTTTGACGGAAGGCTGGCGCTTATTTTGCGCGATATGGCTGATACCATGTATGAGGCCAACGGCGTAGGCCTGGCCGCCCCCCAGGTGGGCATCCTGCGCCGGTTGGTGGTGATTGATGTGGGGGACGGGCTGATGGAGCTGGTGAACCCTGAGATCATCAGGAGCGAAGGGGAATGCGGCATGGTGGAGGGCTGCCTGAGCGTGCCCGGCCGCCGGGGCTATGTGGTGCGCAGCGAAAAGGTGGCCCTGCGGGCCCAGGATAAAAACGGCCAGTTTTTTGAAGTGCCGGCAGAAGGGCTGCTGGCCCGGGCCATCCAACATGAGCTGGACCACCTGGACGGCGTTTTGTATGTGGACAAGATGGACTATGAGGTGTTTGAAGAGGATGAGGAGGAAGGGGAGGAATTCCCGGATGCCGAACCCTCTGTTAGAAAACGCCAGCGGCGCAGGGCGGTATGATGCGCATCGTATTTATGGGCACCCCGGAATACGCCGCCGCCTCGCTTAAGGCGCTGATTGGAGCAGGCTATGAGGTGGCGGGGGTGTTTACCCAGCCTGACAAGCCCAGGGGCCGGGGCGGCAAGGTGATTGCCCCGCCGGTCAAACAACTGGCGGAAAGCCACGGCATTCCTGTGTTTCAGCCCCGGCGCATCCGTCAGGATGGAGTGGATGACCTGAGGCGGTTGGCGCCTGATCTGTGCGTGACGGCGGCCTATGGGCAGATTTTGTCCCAGGAGATTCTGGACATCCCCCCTTTGGGCACGGTGAATGTGCACGCCTCCCTCCTTCCCCAATACCGGGGTTCTTCCCCGGTGCACTGGGCCATCCTGTCAGGGGAGGAGAAGACCGGCATCACCACCATGATGACAGACGCGGGGATCGACACCGGGGACATTCTGATGCAGGCGGAAACTGACATCAAACCCGGTGAAACGGCGGGGGAGTTGACATGCCGCCTGGCGGACATCGGGGCTGAGCTGCTGATCAAAACCATCCGGGCGCTGGAGGCGGGGAACTGCCCCAGGCGCAAGCAGGATGAAAGCCGGATGAGCTATTTTCCGCTTCTTAGCCGGGAGCTGGGCGCCATTGACTGGCGGGAAACGGCCCGGCAGATTGTGAACCGTATTCACGGGCTGAATCCCTGGCCCTCGGCTTATTCGCCCTCTCCCTGGGGGCAGCTGAAGTTTCACCGGGCGGAGGAAACGGAAGGGAGCGGGCAGCCCGGCCAGATCCTTATGGCCGGCCCCAAAGAGGGCCTGGTGATTGCCGCCGGGGAGGGCGCTGTGCGCGTCCTGTCCCTGCAGGCGCCCGGCGGCAGAGCCATGGCGGCTACCGATTACCTGAGGGGACACCCCCTGCCGCCCGGGGCTGAAACGATGAACGGAGAGGCGTAAATGGATGGAAAAGAGGGGCGAAAGCCCCGATATGGAAAACCGGCGGACGGCAAACCCTTTGTGAAGCACGGCCCGGCCCGCAGCGGGCCCTATGGAAAACCCGCTGGGGACAGGGAGCCTGGCAAGCGCAGCGGCCCTTATGGCAAGCCTGCGGGGGACGAGAAGTTCGGTTCCCGGCAGGGCAGACCGATAGCGCCCCGGGGCCCCAGGCCCCCAAGGCCCCGCCCCGCGCCGGCCCGGCCTACGCTTTCCCCGGACGCGCGGCGCACAGCGCTGCTTGTCTTAAACCGGGTGTTGATTGACGAAGGTTTTGCTTCATTGTCCCTGGACGAGCAGTTCAGCCAGTCAAATATCAGCTTCCGGGATAAGCGCCTGGCCACGGCGCTGGTGTATACAACCCTTGAAAACTTGCTGAAGCTTGATTTCGCTATCGATCAGTTTTTAAAAGACCGAAGTGAAACGGATCCCCGGGTGATCAACCTCCTGCGCATGAGCGCCTGCCAGCTGCTGCTGATGGACCGGGTGCCGGACTTTGCCGCCGTGAATGAGGCGGTGAACCTGATCCGCGGCCTGGGCCTTGAGGCGCTGACGGGTTTGGTGAACGGGGTTTTGCGCTCTTTGATCCGGGAAAAGGAGAACATTCCCTGGCCCCGGGAGGGGGCGGACAACTACCTGAGCGTCACCTATTCGGCGCCGGATTTTCTGGTGTCGCGCCTGATGGCGGGCTATGGGGAGGAAGAAGCGGCCCGGATCATCGCCTTTAGAAAGCCGCGGCACGCTATCACCATCCGGCGCAACAGCCTGCGGCTGAGCCGGAAGGAATTTGAGGACATGCTGGCCAAAAAGGTCTGGCAGGTGGAGCCGGGGATGCTGCCGGATGTGTACTATGTTTCAGGCGCATCCTCCATCGCACGGGACAGCGATTTTCTGCAGGGGGCCTTCTCCATCCAGGGGGAGGGCAGCATGATGGCCGCCAGCGCCCTTGCGCCTGCTGTTGGCGCCCGGGTGCTGGATACCTGCGCCGCCCCCGGCGGCAAGACCTGCTTCCTGGCCGAGCAGATGCAAAACACCGGGCGCATCCATGCCTGGGATGTGCATGAGCACCGCATCAGGCTGCTGGAAGCCCAGCTGGAGCGCCTGCGGATATACAATGTGCGCCCCGCGGTGCGGGACGCCAGCATCCATCAGGAGCGTTTTGATGAAGAGATGGACGCTGTGCTGATTGACGCGCCCTGCTCGGGCACCGGCGTCATGGCGGAAAAACCCGATGCGAAATACCGCCTGAACGCGGAGGGGCTTGAGGTGCTGACGGACATCCAAAAGCGGCTGCTGGACACCTGCTCCCGCTATGTGAAGCCGGGTGGTAGCCTGGTGTATGCCACGTGCAGCATATTGCCTGAGGAAAACAGCCGACAGATAGAGGGGTTTTTAGCCTCCCACCCGGAGTTTGCCATGGATGAGCTGCCTGACAGCGTTCCGGAAAAATTCCGCACCCTGACAGGTCCCCATGGCCTTCAACTGCTGCCCCATCGGGATGGGGTGGAGGGTTTCTTCATCGCCCGGATGAAAAAGGCATGAGCGGAGACAGGGTGGCGCTGCCGGGGCTTAGCCTGGCGGAACTGGAAGCGCTGGTAAAAACCCTGGGGGAGCCCGGCTACCGGGCCAGGCAGGTGAATGACTGGCTGAAAAAGGGCTGCGATTTTGAGGAGATGAAGAATCTGCCCCAGGCGCTGATTGAGAAGCTGAAGGCCGTTTCCATTGCCCAGCCTGCCAGCATCATCAGCCGCCAGGTGTCCGCCCTTGACGGCACGGAGAAGTATCTGTTTTCCATGATGGACGGGCACTGTGTGGAAGGGGTGCTGATGCGCTACCGCCACGGCCTCAGCCTGTGTTTGTCCACCCAGGTGGGCTGCCGCATGGGCTGCGCCTTTTGCGCCAGCACCCTGGAAGGGAAGCTCCGGGACCTTACGGCCGGGGAAATGGTGGGCATGGCGCTGCAGGTGAATCGCCTGTGCGGGGAAGAACGGGTGGGCAACATAGTGCTCATGGGCAGCGGCGAGCCTCTGGACAACTACGATGAAGTGATGCGCTTTTTGCGGATCATTTCTTCCGCCGACAGCCTGAACATCGGCATCCGACGCATTTCCTTGTCTACCTGCGGCCTGCCTGATAAAATAAAGAGGCTGGCCCGGGAAGGACTGCCGGTGACCCTGTCGGTGTCCCTTCACGCGCCCAATGACGGGGTGCGCAGGCAGATCATGCCCATTGCTAAAAGCGTCGCCATGGATGCTTTGCTGGATGCCTGCCGGGACTATGCTCAGGTGACGGGGCGGCGCGTGGTGTTTGAGTATGCGCTGATCAGGGGCGTCAACGCTTCGCTGGAAGATGCCCGGGAGCTGGCGTCCCGGCTGAAGGGGATGCTGTGCCATGTGAACCTGATTCCGCTTAATGATGTGCCCGAGCGGGCTTTGCGCGCCGCCACGGCGCAGGAGATCAGCGCTTTTTTGCAAACGCTGGAGAAGCTGGGCATTTCCGTTACCGTCAGGCGGGAGATGGGGGCGGACATCTCCGGCGCCTGCGGGCAGCTGCGAGCCCAATACCTGAAAAATCTGTCCACATACCAGAAGGAGGAGAACCCGTGATCGCACTTGGCAGGACGGATATCGGCAAGGTGCGCCCCAGCAACCAGGATGCCCTGCTGCAAACAGAAGGGCCCTATGCCGTGTTCGCGGTGGCTGACGGCATGGGCGGGCACCGTGGTGGCAACATCGCCAGCGCCATGGCGGTGGACTGCTTAAGCGAAATAGATACCCGTCAGCCGCCCAATGAGGCGGCGCTGAAAGCGGCGTTTGACCGGGCAAACCGTTTGATCTGGGAACGCCAGCGGGAGGACATGAGCCTGTCCGGCATGGGCACCACCCTGACCGCCCTGTGGGAAGGGGATGAGCATGTGCTGCTGGGCCATGTGGGCGACAGCAGGGCTTATCTGTTCCGCGAAGGGGCGCTCAGCCAGGTATCGGCTGACCACTCCCTGGTGGGGGAGCTGCTGCGCAGCGGCGTTTTAAGCGCTGAGGATGCCCGCACCTACCCTTACCGCAACATCGTGACCCGGGCAGTGGGCACCGATAAGAAGCTCAACAGCGACATCATGAGAATTGACAAAAAGCCGGGCGACCGCTGGCTGCTGTGCTCTGACGGCCTGACGGAATATGCCGATCATGAGGCCATTGCCCTGGCGCTCACAAAACCCCTTCCCGAGGCGGTTGAACAGCTGATGGCCCTAGCCCTATCTTCTGGCGGTCGGGACAACATCACCATGCTGCTCCTTGAGGTGCCGACATGATTGGCGCCGTGCTGATGGACCGCTACCGCCTGGAGGAATTGATCGGCGAGGGCGGCATGGCCAGCGTCTACCGTGCGCTTGATCTGCGCACCGGGCACCGGGTGGCGGTGAAGTTTTTGCGCCAGGAGTTTCAGAAAAACCCGGAGTATCTGGACCGCTTCCGGCGGGAGGCCACGGCTGCCAGCCGCATGTCCCACCACAACATTGTAAACCTGCTGGATATTGGCGATGATCCCAAGGCGCCCTACCTGGTGTTTGAGTTTGTGGACGGGAAAACCTTAAAGGAGATCATCACGGATCATGGCAGGCTGCCCCAGGCCACGGCGGTGCAGATTGCCATCCGCATTCTCTCCGCCCTCCGCCATGCCCATGAGGCGGGCATCATCCACCGGGATATCAAGCCCCAGAACATCCTGGTGGACCGTCAGGGCTATATCAAGGTGAGCGACTTTGGCATCGCCCGCATGGTGGGGGCCAACACCATGCAGGATGCCGAGGGCAAGCCATCGGTGATGGGATCGGTGCATTATTTTTCACCGGAACAAGCTCAGGGGGAAACCGCCACCATATCCTCCGACCTGTACTCCGTGGGCGTGGTGCTGTATGAGATGCTCACCGGCACCGTTCCCTTTGAGGGGGAGACGCCGGTGGCCATCGCGATTCAGCATGTGCAGGTGGCGCCTAAACCCATCCGGGAGCTGAACCCCGCGGTGTCCCAGGCGCTGGAAAACGTGGTGGCCAAAGCCATGGAAAAGGATCCCAAACAGCGCTACGCCTCCGCCATGTTCATGGCCCAGGCGCTGCACGCGGCGCTGCTGGCGGAAAAGGAGCCCACCCAGGATACCCCGGTGTTCCCGGCGGCCGACAAGGGAAAAAACAGGCGCAGGGTCAGCCTTAAAAACAAGCTGTGCAACAGGCTGCTGATTATTCTTTTGAGCCTGACGCTGATTATCGGGATAGGTATTGGCGCTGTGGTGATCTATCGGGACATTGTGAACGCCACCCGGGCGCCGCTGGTGACGGGGGAAATGGAGGAATCCGCCATCCGGCTGATTTCCCAGGCCGGGCTTACCTATAAGCGCGAGTATATCAGCAGCGATGAGCCGGTGGGCATGGTGATCACCCAGTCCCATGACCTGGGCTTTTCCATGCGGCGGGGGGACACGATTCTGATCACCGTCTCATCTGGCCCCATCAGAAAACCGGTGGCCAAGGTGACCGGGCTTTTGCAGGAGGAGGCCAGGGAAGCCCTGGAGCGCATAGGCCTTCGGAGCATGGTGACCGGCACGGTGATGGATCCAAGCCCCATGGGCACCGTGCTTGAACAGCACCCGGAGCCTGATACTGAGATGAACGCCGGGGCCATCGTGCAGCTGGTGGTGTCCGGCGGGCAGGTGAAGGTGCCTGATCTTTCGGGTTTGAGGCAGCAGGATGCCGGCACCCTGTTAAACAAAGAGGAGCTGTCCATCGGCGACATCAAAACCATAGAGATGAATGACCCCGCCCAGCAGGGCAGGGTAGCCTCCCAATACCCCCTGAAAGAGGAGCTGGTGATGGCGGGCACCGCGGTGGACCTGGTGCTCTATGTGTTGCCTGAGGAAAGCCCCGCCCCAACAAAAAACGGGGGCGCACCCTGATGCAAGTGGGCAGGATCATCGAGGGGCGCGGCGGGCTGTACACGGTGCGCGATGGGCAGGGGGAGGACTTTGTTTTGCGCGCCAAAAACAAGTTCCGCCGGGCCGGGATGAGGCCCCTGGTGGGGGATATGGTGGACTTCAGCCCCGGCAGGGGGGAGGAGCATGGCTGGATTGAGAACATCCGTCCCCGGCAGTCCTACTGCCTGAGGCCACCGGTGGCCAACATCACCCAGCTGGTGATTGTCATCGCCCCGGAGCCGGTGCCGGACCTTATGCTGATGGATAAGCTGCTGCTGTTTGCCTTCCGGCAGCGCATAGCGCCCCTGATTGCGGTGAACAAGTCGGACTTGGAGCCGGAATTGGCGATAGCCATTGGCCAGGCATATGCGCCGGCAGGGGTTCCGGTGCTGGCCTTAAGCGCCAAAACAGGCATGGGCATTGAGGCCCTGCGGGAAGCGATGGCGGGGCAGGTCACCAGCTTTGCGGGGCAGTCGGGCGTGGGGAAGAGCACGCTGATTCAGGAGCTCACCGGCATTGACCTTCAAACCGGCGCCATCAGCCAGAGGATCAAGCGCGGCAGGCAAACCACCCGGCATATCAGCTTGCTGGAGGCCCGGGGCCTGCAGGTGCTGGACACGCCGGGCTTTAGCCTGCTTGACCTGCCTGAAGAGCTGGAGCCGGAAGAAATCAGGCTGTATTATCCGGAGTTTTTGCCCCATGCCCACCAGTGCCGCTTTGCTCCCTGCCTGCATGACCGGGAGCCGGACTGTCAGGTGGAGCTGGCGGCTCAAAAGGGGCTGATTGACCGGGACAGGCTGTCCCGATACCGTGAACTATTAAACCTTGCACAGGAGAAATGGAGAGAACGATATGATTGAGATTGCACCATCTGTATTGGCGGCTGACCCTTTGTTTGTCTACCGGGATGTGAAGCGGCTGGTTGACGCGGGGGCGGAGGTGCTGCACCTGGATATTATGGACGGGCATTTTGTGCCCAACCTGTCCTTTGGCCCGGGGATGGTGGCGGCGCTGCGCCGGGAGTTTCCGGAGATGCTGCTGGATGTTCACCTGATGATTTCAAACCCCGGGCAATATCTGGAGGCTTTTGCGGGGGCGGGGGCGGATGAGATCACCGTGCACGCCGAAATTGCGGAAGATGTGCCGGCGCTTTTGAAAAACATCCGTGTTCTGGGAAAAAAGGCAGGCATTTCCATCAAGCCCAAAACCCGGGTGGCGGAGGTGGAACACCTGCTGCCCGGCTGCGACCTGGTGCTGTTGATGACGGTGGAGCCGGGCTTTGGCGGGCAGAAGCTGATGCCTGAGGCGCTGACCAAACTGCCCCAGCTGCGGGAAGCGGGGTTTGCGGGCACGCTGAGCGTTGATGGCGGCGTGGGCGAAGGCAACTGCCAGATGGTGGTAAAATCTGGCGCTACGCGGCTGGTGATGGGGACGGCGGCTTTCCGCTCTGATGACCCCAAGGCCCTTTTTGCAAGGTGCAGGGTGCTTTGAGCGGGCTGCCGCCCCGGTTTGAATACAAGATTTCTCTGGGTCAGAATTTTCTGTTTGACGAGGCGCTCCTGGGGCGGCTGGTGGAGGCCGCAGGCGTGGGCCAGGGCGACCGGGTGCTTGAAATTGGCGCGGGGCGGGGGGATTTGACCCTGGCCCTGGCTAAATGCGTGGGGGAAGTGACCACCGTTGAAATTGATGAGCGCCTGATTCCCATCCTGCGCGCCCGGCTGATTGATTTTCCCCGACTGCGTCTGGTGCACGGGGACATCATGAAGCTTAATATTGCGGATTTGATGGGGGAAGAACCCTTTCATGTGGTGGCGAACCTGCCCTATTACCTGACTACGCCTATTCTGACCCTGCTGTTCAAGGCTGATTTGCCCATCCTGTCCATCAATGTGATGGTGCAGGCGGAGGCGGCGGAGCGCCTGTTGGCGCAGCCCGGCAGCCCTGCCTATGGGCCCCTGACGGTGCTGGCCGCCTACCGGGGAAGCCCCCGCCAGGCGGTGAAGGTGCCGGCGGCCATGTTCACCCCGCCGCCCAAGGTGGACAGCGTTTTTATCACCATGCCTTATCATCGGGGGGAAGGGGAAAAGCCCCAAGACGAGGCGGTGTTTTTCCGCCTGGTTTATGCCGCCTTCAGCATGCGGCGCAAGACCCTGGTGAATAACCTCATGCCTGTTTTTATCCTCAGCCGGGAGAAAGCCTCCGTCCTGGTGCGGGCAGCCGGCCTGCCGGAAACCATCCGCGGTGAAAGGCTTTCTTTGGCGGATTTCATGGTTTTATCTGATATTTTATCCGAAACAAAGCATCAATAAAAAAATAATGGGAAAGGCTATACAATTTGTAAATAATGTGTTAATATTCTTTCCGGACCAAGCCCAGGGATTATGGTGTTCCTTCCGGTACTGTCCATCAGGAGACTGATGCGTGGCCATGGAAACACTCATCGCATCGGTTTGGACAATATTTTAGGAGGGACATGAAATCATGTACACCGACAAAACCCTTACCTGCCGTGAGTGCGGCGCCGAATTCGTTTTCTCCGCGTCCGAACAAGCTTTTTACGCTGAGAAAGGCTTCCAGAATGAGCCTGGCCGCTGCCCCACCTGCCGTGCCAACCGCCGCAACCAGAGCCGTGGCGAGCGCCAGATGTATTCCGTCATTTGCGATGAATGCGGCGCCACCACCCAGGTGCCTTTCCAGCCCCGCGGAGACCGCCCTGTGTACTGCCAGGACTGTTACAGCAGGCACAACCAGAGGAGTTACTAAGATAAGGGGCTGAAAAGCCCTTTTTTGTTGCGCGTTTTATGATGGTGGGGGCTGATACAGCCCCTGCTTTTTAATGTATGCCGCCACCCCCGGAGGCACCAGGCCGGAAACGTCCTCCTCCCTGGCCAGCGCCTCTCTCACCTGGCTTGAGGAGATGGGGAGCCCACGGGCATGAAGTAATCGGCTGATAAGGCCATAGACCTCCCGCAGACGTGTCTGCTCTGCCCGCACGGCTTTCTCCTCATCGCCTTCCCGCATCACCACCAGCATGCTGCAAAGCCGGGCTACTTTTTCGGGCATCCGCCAGGTGGGGAAAAGAAAGAGGGTGTCGGAACCGATGAGGTAGACTAACTCCCGTTCAGGCATCTCAGCCTTAAACGACAGCAGGGTGTCCACCGTGTAGGTGTGGCCGCGGCGCTTGATCTCCAAATCGGATGCCGCAAATTCAGGCTCTGTTTCCAGGGCGATTTTCACCATCTCGAAGCGGATTTTTGCCGGGGTTTTCGGGCTTTTGTGGGGCGGGTCGCCGTCAGGCAAAAACAGCACCTGGTCAAGCCCGCCCTCCTGGAGCGCGGCCCGGGCCACATGCAGATGCCCCAGGTGGATGGGGTCAAAGGTGCCTCCCATGATGCCCAGCTTCATCCCGCCCTCCTAAAAACATGGATTGCCAGTAGTATACCCTAAAAAAGGCGAACAGGGGATTTTTGCTTGTCAAATTCAATTTATGGGCTTATGATGCAAGTAGTGGAATGTGAAAAAGGGGGCTAACATGGACAACCTGCGCGTCATGGCATCCTCCCTGGCGGGAGGACGCCCGGGGGATGTGGCGGCGAATGCCCGTGCAGCGCTGGCGCGGGTGGAGGAAGCCCGGGCGGCGGGTGCTGAGCTGCTGGTGCTGCCGGAGCTGTGCCTGTGCGGGGTGAGCTGCGGGGATCTGCTGGGGCAGCCCTTGCTGCTTGATGCCTGCCGGGAAGCGGCGCTGAAGATCGCTCAGGCATCCATGGGGCTGGCGGTGGTTGTTGGTCTGCCGGTGGCGCTTGGCCAAGGGGTTTATAACGCCGCGCTGCTGGCTTATGACGGCGCGGTTCAGGGATTGGTATTAAAGCAAAAGCTTAGCTGGCGGGAGCACCGGGTGTTTGCGCCGGGGAATGAGGCGGGGGTGTCAGAGGGTTGGCATTGCCCGGTTTACGCGGGTGAGGAAGGCCATTTCACCCTGCCGGGGGGGCAGCGCCTGCACCTGTGCTTTATGGAGGATAAAACAAAAACCTCTTCTTCCGGTGCGCTGGCGCTGATGGGCGCCCTTCCCGCCCGGGCAGGCGGGGGATACACCCGGATGAAGGTGATCAATGACAAGGCGGCAGGCGGGCTTTGTGCCTGGGCCAACGCCGGAATCTATGAATCCACCACCGATCAGGTATACGATGGCCAGGCGCTGGTGATCATGGGGGGGCGGATGCTGGGCGAAACCGCGCAGATCGACTTATCCAGCATCCCCTGGCAGCCGGACCCTACCATGCCTTATGCGCCTGGGGAGGACGCTGCCCGGGCCGTCTGGTGCCGGGAGGCCCTGGAGATCGTCGCCCACGGGCTGGCCCGGCGCATGGTTCGCATCGGGGCCAAGGGGGCCAGCCTGGGGCTTTCCGGGGGGCTGGATTCAGCCATGGCGCTGCTGGTGGCCCTCAGGGCTTTTGAAATAAGCGGGCTGGACAAACAAAACCTGTTTGCTGTTTCCCTGCCCGCCTTTGGCACCAGCAGGCGAACCCGGAGCAACGCCCGGGCACTGCTGGCGGCCTGTGGGCTGCCGGAACGGGAGATCGACATCACCGCCAGCGTGGCCCGGCACTTGAAGGACATTGGCCACCTGGAAGGCCGGCAGGATGCTGTGTTTGAAAACGCTCAGGCCAGGGAGCGCACCCAGGTGCTCATGGACATGGCCAACCAGATTGGCGGACTGATGATAGGCCCCGGGGATATGAGCGAATTGGCGCTGGGCTTCACCACCTATGGGGGTGACCACATGAGCATGTATGGGGTGAACGCGGGGCTGTATAAAACCGCCATCCGGCTGATCGTGGCGCAGGCGGCACGGGATGCGGATAACACTGCCCTGGCCCGGGTATTGAATGATATCCTGGATACCCCCATCAGCCCGGAGCTGATTCCGGGGGAGGATGGCGGCATCAGGCAAAAGACCGAGGACATTCTGGGTCCATATGTGCTCAATGATTTTTTTCTGCATCACTTCCTGACGGACAGGCTGAGCCCGCTTCAGCTATTAGCAAAAGCGCGGGCCGCTTTCAAGGATGTCTATGCCCATCAGGAAATCTTAAGCTGCATGCGGAGCTTTTTCGGCCGCTTTTTTGCCAGCCAGTTCAAGCGCAGCTGCCTGCCCGATGGCCCCCAGGTGCTGGGGCTTTCCCTATCGCCCCGGGGCGGGCTGGATATGCCCTCGGACGCTTCCGCGGCGCTGTGGATCAGCGCCATTGATACACTGATTAACCAGGATAAAGGAGAATGACCATGCGAAACCTCACCATGCTTACGGATTTATATGAGCTGACCATGCTCTCCGGTTACCACCGCCATCAGATGGGGGACAGGTGCGCCGTGTTTTACATGTTCTACCGGGGCGGCACCAACTTGGACTATGCGGTGATGGCAGGCAACGCCCAGTTTAAGGAGTATGTGAGCGATTTGCGCTTTACAGGCGAGGATATTGATTACTTGCGGAGCCTGGGCATTTTTGAGGAGGGATTCCTTGAAAGCCTGCGCGATTTTCGCTTTGAGGGCAACATCGACATCATGCCCGAAGGCACCCTGATTTTCCCTGGGGAGCCCTTGGTGCGGGTGGAGGCTCCTCTTTCCCAGGCGCAGCTGATTGAGACCACCATGCTCAACCTCATCGGCCACCAAACCCTGATTGCCACCAAGGGCAACCGGGTGGCCCGCGCCGCCCAGGGGGACAAAGTGATGGAGTTTGGCCTCAGGCGCGCCCAGGGGCCGGACGCAGGGGTGCTGGGCGCCCGGGCGGCGGTGATTGGTGGGTGTCATTCCACCAGCAATGTGATGGCGGGGCAGCGCTTTGGCATCCCCGTCAGCGGCACCCATGCCCATAGCTGGGTGATGAGCTTTGAAAGCGAGCTGGATGCCTTCCGGGCCTATGCTGAAGATTTTCCGAACAGCTGCCTGCTGCTGGTCGATACCTATGACACCCTTGGCTCAGGGGTGCCAAACGCCATCAAGGTGTTTGAAGAGCTGCGTGCCAAAGGCGGCAAGCCCCTGGGCATTCGGCTTGATTCAGGCGACCTAGCTTACCTGAGCAAGGAAGCGCGCAAGATGCTGGACGCGGCAGGCTTCAGGGATGCCATCATTGTGGCTTCAAATGATCTGGATGAGCACATCATCCGCGACCTGAAGCTTCAGGGCGCCCGGATTGACCTGTGGGGCGTGGGCACGAAGCTGATCACCAGCGCCGGGCGCTATGCTCTGGGCGGCGTGTATAAGATGAGCGCACTGGAGGAAAATGGCCGGATGGTGCCTAAAATGAAGCTGTCTGACAATCCGGAGAAGATCACGCTGCCGGGCGCCCATGAGGTTTACCGTCTGTATGATCCGGAGGGCATGGCCATTGCCGATCTGATCACGCTGATGGAAGAGGAGATTGATTTCACCCAGCCCCTTACCATCTTCCACCCCAAGGATACCTGGAAGAAGATGCGCCTGGAGAAGTACAGCGCCCGGAAGCTGTTAGCCCCCCTGTTCAGGGATGGTAAGCCCGTGGGCGCGGACCTCAGCCTGGCGGAGATCAAGGCCTATCGCGAAAAAGAGGAGGCCAGCATCTGGGAGCAGTATCTGCGCCTGGTGAACCCCCAGCCCTATAAGGTGGATCTGTCAGACCGGCTTTGGCAGCTGCAGGAAAAGATGATCCACGGGGATATAAACCCATAAAAAATGAGGGCGCTCACGCGCCCTCAGGGGTGAGGATTGTCGATCACCGTTCCGGCGGCGTATCCTGCCGGTTGTGTTCGCTGTCATGGGCGGACGCTTCATGACCGGGCTGCTCAACGCTCTCATCGCTGGTGAACACGGCTTCATCGCCCTCGGCCACTAATTTGTTGAGGATTTTCAGCTCATCCTTGTTCAGTCCGCGTATTTCCCGGGCCAGGCGGGTGAGCTTTTCCCTTTCCTCGCGCACTTTCTGCTCTATCTCATCCTCTGTGAAGGTGTCCTTCACCTTGTCCACTGCCTTCTTGCCCAGCTCCACCGCTGACTGGAAGAGGTTCTCGCCTTTTTCGGCCATGTTTTTTACGCCGTCGCTGCGCACAAACTCCTCAATGGCATCCTTGGATTTTTCCATCGTGGTTCCGATAGCGCCCAGACCCGCCATGATGATCTTTCTGATTTCCTTGTCTAACCCTGCCATAGTAATCACCGTCCTTTCGCTGTTATTATACCCTGCGGACAAAAAAGAAACCGGGATATGCCATTCATTTGCATTTGGTATTTACACTTTCACTAAGTTATAATATATAATACATCATCGTCATTAGTAGATAGAGAGGAGTTTTTAGGGCGGTTCCCCCAAAACATCTACCAATATGCGATATTTCACATATTTACAAATGATTCTCCAAGGCTTTACAGTAAGGGTGTGCAGGAATCGGCACTGACAAAACAAGTTAAGGAGGATGTTCTCATGACAGCTTTCTCCCAGAAAACCAATCACCCCGCCCGGCGTATCACCATTTTGGGCCTGGGCATCGGTCTGTATGTAGCCATGAGCCTGGCCTTGCAAGTCCCCTTTTTTGAAAACTACTATCTGTGTTTAGGCTATGCTGTTTTGGTAGTCTACTGCTACTTCTTTGGCCCCGCCGCTGGTACCATTGTGGGCACCCTGGGCTGTATCCTGCACTGCCTGGCTATCAACGGTCTGCGGGGCATGCCCGGCTGGACTCTGGGCAACCTGTTTACCGGTTTTGTACTGGGTCTGCTTTTGCCCCATACTTTAAAAAAACCCCTGACCATTCCCAAAATCGCGCTGACTGTGTTGCTCATGGTGGCAACCATGGCAATCGCCATGTTTGGCATCAAGTCTTTCACCGAGGTGGTGCTCTATGGCCAACCCATGTGGGCCAGGATGGTTAAAAATTCCTATGCCTTCATTGCCAATAGCGTGGTCCTGTTGATGAGCATTCCCCTTGTCACAGCCCTCAGAGCCATCGCGCCGGTGCAAAAGTGGTTTGTTCCCCGTTCCGGTGCCCAATAAAGCCAGATTAAGTAAGCAACCAGGAGGATCACCCATGAACGATTATCATTTTGGCAACCGACTGCTCTCCCTGCGTGAAAAGCTGGGGCTTTCCCAGGGACAATTGGGCAAGCTGATCGGAGTCAGCAACAAATCCATCTCCAAATGGGAGACCGGCGCCGCAAAGCCCGGGGTGGACACCCTGAGCAAACTGGCCTTGGCCCTGCAGGTGTCCGTGAACGAGCTAGTAAAGCCCGCTGCCGTGGATAAGCAGATTACCAGAATTGTAATAACTGGCGGGCCATGTGCCGGAAAAACAACCGCCCTGAGCTGGATTCAAAACGCCTTTTCGGAAAAGGGTTACCAGGTGGTCTTTGTGCCGGAAACCGCTACGGAGCTCATATCCGGTGGCGCTGCCCCTTGGCTGTGTCCGGAGGGCAAGCATTTTCAAACCGGGCTCATCCGCCTGCAGTTGGCCAAGGAAGAGGCCTTTGCCTATATCGCCGGCAAAATGGCTGCCAGCAAAATTCTCCTGGTCATGGACCGGGGCGCCTTGGACAACAAGGCGTACATGAGCCCTTTGGATTTTCAATATGTGATGCAGACCCTCGGCACCAATGAGGTGGAGCTGCGGGATCATTATGATGCGGTATTCCATCTGGTCACCGCCGCTAAGGGCGCAGAAGAGTTTTACACCTTGGCAAACAACCGGGCACGGACAGAAACGCCAGAGCAGGCGGCTGCCCTGGACGATCAGCTTATCGCTGCCTGGACAGGACACCCTCACCTGCGCATTATTGACAACAGCACGGATTTCAACAAAAAGATGCTGCGCCTGATTGCAGAGGTTTCTGCCTTTCTGGGTGAGCCCGAACCGCTGGAGGTGGAGCGCAAGTTTCTGATCCAGATGCCAAACTTGCATAAGCTGGAACGGCTACCTGCCTGTACCAGGGTGAACATTGTGCAAACTTACTTGAAAAGCCCCGCAGGAGAGGAGGTTCGTATCCGCCAGCGGGGCACCGATCGACATTTCATCTACTTCAAAACCATCAAACGCGCCGTTTCCCCCGGAAAACGGGTGGAGGTGGAAACTCGCTTAAACCAGGTAGAATATCTGCAGCATCTGATATATGCCGACCCGCAATACCGGCAGATTCAAAAAACCCGTTACTGCCTCAGTAGAAACGGCACCTATTACGAGATTGATATCTATCCTCAACTTTCTGACCGGGCCATTTTGGAGGTGGAGCTGCGGGATGAACATCAACCGGTTTCCATCCCCAAATTGTTCAAAGTCATCCGGGAAGTTACCGGAGAGGAAGCCTATTTAAACCGTAACATTGCCAAAGACGGCTTTCCGGAAGAAAAGAACTAATATTGAACTCAATCATAAACGCTTTGATGAGCCGGATCTTTTGCGCCTTCGTGTTGCTGCGTCACCGTATCCTGCGCTCTCATCCCGGTTCGGACTTCGTCCTCCTCCGGTACGGCTCTTTGCCGCTCAAAGGTAAGCCTTCGAGCGATAGGAGGAAACCCGTAGCATACGTCTCCGCCACGCTTGCGTGGCGGAAAGGGAGCAAAGAGAATTCCGACGCGGCTGCGACTGCGCCTCGTTCATTCGGCTTAGCGAAGCCATCAAAATTTCTCGGCTCATCGGTGCATTTGCTCTTTTGTTCAGGATAAACAGGCATTCCGGTGCGATGTCTTGTCAAAGGCGCTTTTCAAACAATATCTGCTGATTGATAACATCCACGCTTGCGTTGACGCCAAAAGGAACGATACATCTTGGGGTTGCGTGCCCGACATTGATGTTGGCGACAATGGGCAGATCCCGGTCATCAACGACTTCAATCAGCAGCCTGTTATAATCGTCAGCGTATTTTTCATCCACGGGTTTTCCCATTAGGATGCCATGGATTGCGCCAAATATACCCGTCTGTTTTAAGGTTGCCAGCATGGCGCGGTATTTTTCCGGCGTTGGCTGTTCTTCGCTGGATTCCAACAAAAGGATTTTTCCCTTCCATTCATCCTTATCGGGAAACAGGCGATAGCGGCTGCACATTTTGGCGGAATCCGCATGCCGGTCGCTGTTGAAAAAATCATAGATCGAATCTATGCAGCCGCCCAGGATAGGCCCGGAAAACACAGGCGCTCCCCGCAATAGCTCAAAGCCATGATTGGGGTGCTCCGGCATCGGGATGCCCAGCGCGTTTTGTGAAAAGTCAGTCCTGCTATCATACCAGACGGCACTGGGAACAATTTTTGATATTGTGCCGGTCAGCAGCAATTCTTCAAAATAATGCCGGGTATATGGCAGCATTGTTTTATCCGGCTCGCAGATATCCGGGAGGAATGCCTGACCATAGAAGGTTTTAAGCCCAACCTGATCAAGCATGAAATGATTGGCGGTCGTGTCTGAAAAACCGAGAAATATTTTGTCTGTCACCGCGTTTTTTAACTCGTCATTGTCAAACAGATAGGGCAACAGCCGGTATGTATCATCCCCGCCGATGGCGCAGAGGATCATATCGGTATCGCTTTGGAACGCGTCCAGCAGATCCTGCGCCCGCGCTTCCGGATGGTTTTCAAGATAGCGGGGCCCTTTCAACGCGTTGGCCGAAAAATACACCTCCACGCCATACGCTTTTAGGCGCGCTAAGCCCAGGTCAAGCTCATGCCTGACAAAGGGCTCCCCAAGAAGCCCCCGGGATAAGCTGACGATGGTGATGTGCTTAACCATTCATATCTTCCCGCAGGATATCATATATCATCAGGCTGGCGGCCACCGCGGCGTTTAAGGATTCAGCGCCGCCCGGCATGGGCAGCTTTAGCCGCAGGTTGGAAAGCGCCAGCAGCTTTTCCGCCAGGCCTGCCCCTTCATTGCCCACCATGAGGCAGGTTTTGTCCAGATAGGGTGGGTGGCTGAAATAGGGCTGGCCTTTCAGATCCCCCGCGATCAGCTGCCAGCCGCCCGCCTTCAGCCGGCCCAGCGCGTCGGCCAGGTTGTCACAAGTGTGCACCGCCACCCGGAACACCGCCCCCATGGAGGCGCGCAGCGCCTTGGGGGAAAAGGGATCCGCGCAGCCGCTGTCAATCAGCAGGGCGGCGTTGGCGGCGGCATCCATGGTGCGCAGGATGGCCCCCACATTGCCCGGATCCTGCACCTGATTAAGCGCCACCAGGCGGGGGCCTGCGGGCACGGCGGAGGACGTTTCCGGCAGCGGGCAAAGGGCCAGGACGCCCTGAGGGGTTTTACTGTCGCTGATGGCTTTGATGATGTCAGCGCTCACCAAAAAACAAGGCAGGCCGCTGGTGACAAGCTGCGCATAGCGCTCCTCGCTGCCTTTTTGCACAATCAGCGCCTCCGCGGCCCCGGCCCGGACGGCCTCCTGGCTCAGATGCTCCCCTTCCGCCAGAAAACGGCGCTGAGCTTTGCGCCCGGCGGCGCTTCTTAGCTGCCGCCAGGCTTTGACCAACGGGTTTTTCAGGCTTGTGATTTCTTTCAAATCAGCTTCAACGCCTCCGGATGGCCGGAGAACAGCTGCCTGAGGGCAGCATCCGGCACCCCTTTAAACAGCGCGTAAGGCAGCAAAAAGGCGGCCGCGGCATAGCCCAGGGCGATGTTCTCATCAGGAATGAGGGCGGAAGCGTGGGATAGGTAGCAGGTCAGGCTCCGTTTTAAGGACAAAGGCATAGGCACTTCAAAGTTCGTCAGCTGGCGCTGCCAGCTTTGCAGCTGGGTTTCGGTTTCCCGGCTGATGGCGTTTTGCTTCTGACAGAGCTGCTGCCGCAGCTGCTCAGGGTTAAGCGGTGAAAAAAGCGGCTCTTCACCCGGCCAGTCCCCCCTGCTTTTGAGGCTGACCACCGGCCAGGGGGCCAGGGCATAGGCGGCGGCATTTTGCGGGGTAATGGCATGGGACTGGGCCAGCACCAGGTGGCAGTGGGCCGGGGCGGCCGGCACCGCCCGGGGGGAAAGCAGCATGCACCTGTGCTCTGACTGCGCCGGAATGTCGCCCGTGGGGGACAACAGGCATTTCTGCCCAAATAGCGCCGCCAGCACTTCGCCGGCGGTGGCGGCATCCGCGATGAGGGGGGAGGCAAGCTGGACGGGACGACAGGTGAGGATGGTGAGCAGCAGATGGCTGGCCAGGCTCCCGTCACAATCAAAGCCTGCTTGCCCTAACGCGTTTTCCAGCGCCTCTGCGGCGGCTTTCAGGTCGTTAAGCGCGGCTGCCGGGGGCTGTCTGCGCCGGAAAAAGAGATCCGCCAGCGAACGGACGGAGCCGGCATTTTCAGGCTGGGCATGCTGCTGGGGCGGAGCTTCTTTCAGGGGCTTGGGGGCGCAGGCTTCGCTGCCCTCCGCCGATTCCGCGTCCGGCCAATAAAAAAGCCGGTGCTGATTGTCTGGCATGGTGACCAGAAACAACCGGTCACAATCAGGCGGCAGGGACTGGGACGCGCCTTCGGCTTCCTCCTGGGCGGAGGCGTAGGGCCCGGTGATGAACCCGCCGCTGCGCACATAATAACGGGAGGTGAGGGGCTTGTGGCTGCGGTTTTCCTCCTTGGCGACCACCTCATATACCAAATCAGGGGGCAGGGGCTGGATGGCGTCGGAATAGACGATGTAGCGGTTGTGCTCGCCCCGGAAGGGGGCATAGTTGCGGTTGGGGCGCACTTTGCGCAGGGCCTGAACTTTGTCGGATAAATCCATCAGACAAAGGCTTCCCAGCTGCTGCATGCGCTCTTTGAAGGTGTGCTGTTCCTTCCTGTCGGGCGCTATCCGCAAATATCCATGGTCTTTGTAGGCGTCAAGATCCTCAGGCGTGATGAGGCCCCGGGAAGTGAGCAGGGGCCGCACCCGGAACAGCATCCGCTGGGTGTTGTCTTCCTCAAGGTGTGCCAGTATTTTCAAACCTGATAAATCCATTGGCATCCTTCCTGTCCGTTCATATTTTCTTCTGTGTATATTGTATGCGGGCAGTCAGGATGCGTCAAGGCGGGTGAAGAAAGAATTATTCAGATCATCTGCGCGTTTGCTCATTTGTTCAGTATAAACATGAGGAAGATGATGGAAGCCTTGACAAAGGTTTTGGGATTAGGATAATCTAACTTTAGAAGTTAGGAAAAGTGAACCAAAGGGAAAGGTGCATGGTTGCCAATGCTAAACCAGACAGTGAACGCCGGCGCATTTCCGTCGCCCAGGGGTTATTGTAAGGACGAGGTTTCAGCCTTAACTGATAAAACATGAGGACATCATAAGATGAGCAAGACCTGTCGCCTGCAACTGACAAAAACGCTTCCCGCTAGCACGGAGCGGGTATGGGAGCTGGTTATCAGGCTGGAAACGCTGCAATACATCGCCCGTCCCTTGCTTACATTCAAACCTTTGGATTCCCTGCAGGACGGGGTTTACCAAGCGGGTGCGAGTTGCCGGTTTTCTCTGCGGCTCCTGGGTTTGTTCCCCTTGGGGATGCATCGCATTCACATCCTCAAATGCGATAAACAGGAGGGGGTGATTCAATCCTCAGAGCATGGCAGCCTTACCCGCCAATGGAACCATACCATCAGGGTGGAGCCCGCCCGGGACGGGCAAACGCTGTATACGGACAGCTTGGAGATTGAAGGGGTTTGGGGCATGACCCGGCTGATCGGCGCCTTTGCCTGGCTGTTTTACAGGCATCGCCAGCGGCGCTGGGTGGGGCTGCTCAGAAAAGGTGAAAAGAATTGAACAGGTATGGTTCTGGGAAGCCTGATGATTTGACAGCTTCCCGCTTCCGGCATTACAATGTGCGGGAATATAAGGGAGGTGGCGGGCGATGGGGATTATTCCCTCCAGGAACCTGAAAGAACAGCGGCGTGAGAAGGACGGCATCGTCTATTTTGACCGGGGGCGGATTGAAGGGGCGGACGGCAAGGCCTATGACCGCTTCGCCATCCAGACCCATTTTGTTCAGGTGGGGGAGGATCAGGCGGAGCTGGTGGAGCGCTATGTGAGGCCGCTGTATCAGCCCGGGGATGTGCTGAGCTTTGGCGCCAAGGTGATGGCCATGTGCGTCAAATCGGTGCGCACCCGGGATGAGGTGAAGCCCGGTTTCTGGGCCAATGCGCTGTGGCGTTTTGCGGGCATCAACCACACCGGCGTTGGCATGCATGAGCCATATAAGCTGCAGCTGGTTATTGACCAGGTGGGCTTGCCCCGGATGCTGCTGGCGGCTTTTCTCTCCGCCATTACCAAGCCCTTTGGCATCAAAGGCGTGTTTTACCGCGTCTGCGGCCAGGGGGTGGGTGGCATTGATGGCTTTTACACCCGCTCCAGCTTCCCCATCTATCATGACCTGGCGCTGCTGAACCCTTCAAACCCAGTGGAACTGTGCAATGAACTGTGTGAAAAAACAGGCATTCCCACCGTGCTGATGGACGCCAACGACATTCAGCGGGATCAGCTGGGCAAATGCTCCGCTTTTCCGCTGACCGATGCGGAGATTCAGGACGCCATGAGGGATAATCCCTCCGGCCAGGGCGACGAGCTGACGCCGCTGATATTGATAAGACCGGTTCAATAGCTGATACTGAACTCAATCATAAATGCTTTGATGAGCCGGATATTTTGCGCCTTTGCGTTGCCTCATTCACTTGCCGTAGGCTGCGAGACTACGCCTTGTTCTTTCGGCTTAGCGAAGCCATCAAAATCCTTCGGCTCATCGGTGCATTTATTCATTCGTTCAGTATGACATGGACAAAGCCCCGGCTGAAACGGCCGGGGCTTTGCTGTCAAGGCATTTGGTTTATTTGATCATGCTGTTGTTCAGCTCCACCGCGGCTTCCATCCACTGGTAGAACAGTTTTTCTTCCACCACCTTGGCCACGATTTCGTTGAGGGCGGCCAGCAGATCCGGCTCATCCTTGGGGATGGCGGCGGCGATGCCTGAGGAGGTGTAGTCAAACTTGCTTTCGCAGATGACCAGATCGGGATAGTTGGCCACATACTGATCCGCCACCACGCTGGCCAGGGCCAGGCCATCCACCTTCTTGGTCAGCAGCTCCATGATGCCGTCAGGGATGAGGGTGATGAGGACGCATTCGCTGTCCTTCAGCTGCTCGGTCACCAGGGTTTGCTGCAGGGTGCCGTTCTGGGCGGCTACCTTTTTGCCGGCGAAATCCTCCAGGGTTTTGATTGAGTCAGCGTTATCCTTGTGGATGAGGATCACCTGGTTGGTTTCATTGTAGTAAATGTCGGTGAAGTCCATGCTGCTTTTGCGCTCGGGGGTGGGGTCCATGCCGGCGATGCCGATGTCCACCTTGCCGGCGGTTACGGCGGCCAGCACCGCCTCAAAGCTGTAGGACTCAATGACCAGCTCTACCCCCAGCGCATCGGCGATGTATTTGGCAAAGTCCATATCAGCGCCCACGGGGTTGCCGTCAGGGCCGGGGAACTCATAGGGGGCGTAGTCGGGGGAAGTGCCTACTACCAGTTTGCCATCGGCCTTGATTTTATCCAGGCGGCCGGCGGCCAGGGATAGGGTGGTCAGGGACAGGATCATGAGGGCGGCCAGCAGGCCTGCGAACAATTTCTTCATGGGGTCATCCTCCTTGATGTGATGTGGGCAGTGTACACCGCTTTTGACTGCATGTCAATACACAAATCATGTAAAATTATTATCTCAAAAAAGTGGCCAAAGAGCCGAATATATAATGAAAGGACGGATTAATCAGAATAATAAAAACAATAAATGAACAATATTGGTGAAATAATATACAAATGCTGAGGAGGAATTGTGTCTCTAAAGTTACACTGAATAATAAAATTGCATTAAATTCGTATAATGGCTGTACAAAACTTGAATTGAGTGATATTATAACCGCAAATCTGCATAATATTGCAGACAGGAGGGAAACTATGCCACAGATCAGCCAGCGTTCCGGGATGTTCACCGAATCGGTCATCCGGCGCATGACCCGGGTTGCCGACAGCGTCGGCGCCATCAACCTCTCTCAGGGGTTCCCGGATTTTGACCCGCCCAAGGCATTGATGGAGTCTTTAACCCAGGCGGCCTTTGCCGGGCCCCATCAATATGAAATCACCTACGGGGCCGCCGCCTTCCGCCAGGCGCTGGCGGAAAAACAGGGCCATGCCATTGGCAGGGATATTGACCCGGAGACTGAAGTCGTGGTGACCTGTGGGGCCACAGAAGCCATGATCTGCGCGATGCTGGGCGTCATCAACCCCGGAGATAAGGTGGCGGTATTTTCTCCGTTTTATGAAAACTATGGGGCGGATGCCATCATTGCGGGCGCTGAGACGCTGTTTGTGCCGCTTGCGCCGCCGGATTACGCGGTGGACTGGCAGGCGCTGGAAGCGGCTTTCGTCCAAGGCGCCAAAGCCCTGGTGGTGTGCAACCCTTCAAACCCTTCGGGGAAGGTGTTTACCGCCGAGGAACTGAACCAAATCGGCGCCCTGGCCAAGCGCTATGACGCCTGGGTGATCACCGATGAGGTGTATGAGCACATTGTTTATGCGCCCTATACCCATGTGCGCCTGTCTGCTTTGCCTGGCATGTGGGACAACTGCCTCAGCGTCAGCTCGCTTTCCAAAACCTATTCCATCACCGGCTGGCGCCTGGGCTATCTGATCGGCCCCGCGCAGGCGGTGGAGGCGGCCCGAAAGGTGCACGATTTCCTCACCGTGGGCGCAGCCGCCCCCTTGCAGGCGGCGGCCTTGCCGGGGCTTAAGGCGGGGCCTGAGTATTATCAGAGCCTGCAGGAGCTGTATACCGGAAAGCGGCAGATATTCCTGGAGGGGCTGAGCGCCATCGGCATTCCCCACACTGTACCCCAGGGCAGCTATTTTGTGATGGCGGACATCAGCCATTTTTTAAAAAAGCCTCAGCTGAAAGGCTTTACTGACCTGGCCTTTTGCGAATACGTGGCGCGGGAGTTTGGCGTGGCGGCGGTGCCTGGATCCAGCTTCTTCAGCGGGGATAAGGAGACTGGCCTGATCCGCCTGCATTTTGCCCGCAGCGAGGAAAGCCTTTATGAGGCCATCAAGCGCTTGGGGAGGCTGAACGACCTATGAAGAAAACCATGAACCCGTCCGCCGCCTACACCTGTGCCCACCCGCCCTTTACGGTGGGGCCAATGGCCTATGGCGGGGTGGCGGATGCCATGTGGCCATACGGCGTCAGAGGCCTTCTCATCGGCGGGCAAAAGGCGTTGGCGGCGGGGTTTTATCCCTTGCAGGAGGCGGTGACGCCCGCCGGGGTTACCCTGGCGGTACAGCCTTTTGTGGGAGAGGCCACCGTGGAAACCGCCCAGGAGATGGCGGAGGCGGCCAAATCCTTTGGCGCGGATGTGATCCTGGGCATGGGCGGGGGCCGGGCCATTGACACCGCCAAGGCTGCTGCCCACTACACGGGGAAGCCGGTCATCACCCTGCCCACCATCCCGGCCACCTGCGCTGCCACCACGGCGCTGTCGGTGCTGCATCATCCGGGGCTTTCCGCCTATGACCCTTTTCTGTTTTTGGACGCGCCGCCCAGGCATGTGTTTTTGCACACAGGCATCCTGGCGGCTGCCCCCGCCATGTACCTGAGGGCCGGCATCGGCGACAGCGCCGCCAAGCATGTGGAGGCGGTGTACAAGGCGGGGCAGGAGCAGCTGCCCTACAATGACCGGTTGGGGCTGTCCATCGCCCGGATGGGCTATGAAGGGCTGATGGAGGTGGGCGAGGAAGCCCTTGGCGACGCTCAGCAGGGGAAGGACAGCGCGGCCTTCCGTCTGGCCTGTCAGCTGTGCGTGATTAACACGGGGCTGGTGAGCCTGCTGGTGCAGGACAGGTTCAACGGCGGCCTGGCCCACGCGCTTTATTATGCCTTACATGAACTGCCCCAGTTGGCAGGCAACCTCCACGGGGATTTGGTGGCCTGGGGCAGCGTGGTGCAGCTGTGCCTGGAGGGCAAGGAAGATAAGGCCCGGGCGCTGAAGCGCTTTATCAGGGCCCTGGGGATCCCCGCCACACTGGGTGAGCTGGGCCTGAACATCAAGGATGCCAACCTGCTGGCGCTGCTTCCCCAGGCCCTTAAACAACAGGACATGGCGGATATCCCCTATCCGGTGGATGTGCAAATGCTGGTTTCAGCCATTTCAAGCGCGGACGCGCTCTAAGACAAGGAGGCAGGATGTTTACCAACTTCATTCCCAACATGAGCCGGGTGCTCAGCAAGTATTGGGGGCTATTTTTGCAGGGGGCGGGCTACACGCTGCTGCTGAGCTTTATCACGGTGCTTTTTGGCACCGTTCTGGGCTCTTTGCTGGCGCTGATGCGAAGGAGCAAACACAAAGCCGTCAGCGGCGTTGCCACAGGCTATGTGGAGGTGATCCGGGGCACGCCGCTTTTGCTGCAGCTTTATCTGTTCTATTTTATGCTGCCGGATTTGCTGCCGATGCTCAACCTCTCCAAGTTTGCCTGTGTGTCCATCGCCTTGGTGATCAACTCCTCCGCCTATGTGTGCGAGGTGGTGCGGGCGGGCATTCAGGCGGTAGACTATGGGCAGACCGAGGCGGCCAGAAGCCTGGGCCTTAACGCCCGACAGACCATGCTGCGCATCGTGATGCCTCAGGCGATTAAAAACATCCTGCCGGCGCTTGGCAACGAGTTTGTCACGGTTATTAAGGAAACCTCTCTTGCCTCCACCTTCTTTGTGGGGGATTTGATGACCCAGTATGCGACGGTGCGGGGCAGCATGTACCTGGTGATTGAGCCTTTGGTGGTGGTGGGCGTGATCTATTTCGTTCTCACCTTCACCCTCTCCAAGGCCGTGAACGCTTTTGAAAGGAGACTGAAGGTCAGTGATTGAGACGGTCAGCTTGTGCAAAACCTTTGGCAGCCTGGACGTGCTGCGGGACATCAGCGAGACGATTCAGGATGGCGAGGTGGTGTCCATCATCGGGCCATCGGGTTCGGGCAAATCCACCTTTCTGCGCTGCCTGAACCTGCTGGAGGTGCCTACATCGGGTTCCGTGTTTTTTGATGGGGTTGATTTGACCCAAAAGGGCATTGACATTGACCAATATCGGCAGAAGATGGGCATGGTGTTCCAGCACTTTAACGTATTTCCCCACCTGACGGTGCTGGAAAACGTGACCCTGGCCCCGGTGATGCTAAAAAAGCGCACCAAGGTGGATGCGGATGAATACGGCAGGCAGCTGCTGGCCCGGGTGGGCCTGCTGGACAAGGCGAGCGAGCACCCCCGGCGGCTTTCCGGCGGGCAGAAGCAGCGGCTGGCCATTGTCAGGGCCTTGGCCATGGACCCTGAGGTGATGCTCTTTGACGAGCCCACCAGCGCCCTTGACCCGGAGATGGTGGGGGAGGTGCTGACGGTCATCCAGGATTTGGTGAAA
Organism: Christensenellales bacterium; assembly: GCA_050952935.1. Classification (GTDB taxonomy): domain Bacteria; phylum Bacillota; class Clostridia; order Christensenellales; family Aristaeellaceae; genus UBA6115. The sequence continues at coordinate 521,220 of JBMNLS010000001.1, forward strand.
AACGGCATGACCACCATCATCGTCACCCACGAGATGGGCTTTGCCCGGGAGGTGTCTACCCGCGTTTTGTTTATGGATGAAGGGAAGATTGCCGAGCAGGGCCCGCCGGAGGCCATCTTCAATAACCCGCAGAACCCCCGGACGCAGGAGTTTTTAAGCAAGGTACTCAGGTGATTTTCAGGCCGCTAGTTGATTGGCGGCCTATAAATGTCGACAAAGTGTCTGCGGACACTTTGTCGCTAAGTGGTTCCGGCGCTTTCGCTTGGTCGCTATCGCTCCCGGCCAGCGAAACCGCGTGGAATGCATTGCCATGCAATGCCCCGTGATCGCCGCGCATGTCGCCGGTCACGATTACATTTAGAGGGGGTTCCCCTCTAAAACTCCCCGGAGGAGAAAAGCAAGGGATTTCAATGGTTTCTCATGAATGTGTAAGAGGTTTGTAAGGAAAGGACCTAAATCCTTACAATTCTCAAGGGCGCTTCCTATAATGCGTTCAGAGCTTGCAAGGCAGGCAATTCACACAAGGAGAAGAAACCATGAAAAAGACCCTATCACTCATTCTGGCCCTGGCGATGCTTCTGACCAGCACCCTGGCCCTGGCAGCCCCTCAGGAGGCGGTGACGGAAGCGGCTAAGCATGTGCCCCAGGGCACGCAGCTTTCCTCCACGGGTGAGGACGCGAACAAGCTGGAACTGACCTTCAAGGACAAGACGGACAACCAGTACAAGGTGGTGCTGAACAAATCCCCCCTGTATGTTATCCGGGTCAACATGAAATCCACCAACGAAGCCGGCGGCAAGAAGGTGGGCATGGACGAAAACGCCGCTGCCGCCAAGGTGCAGGAGAGCTTCCCCGGCGCTGTGATCACCAAGACCTATGTGGAAGCCAAGGGTGAAAACGAGCTGTACTACCTGGTGGTTTTTGAGAAGGATGGCAATTTCTACAAGGCCCGCCTCAACACCGACAATGGCCGCCTGACCCACTATGTGATGCGGGGAACCCCTGAAGCGGGCCAGGTGCCGGAGGCTTCCCTGAGCCGGGAACAGGCCATCCAGCAGGCGCTGACCCAGGCAGGGGGCGGCGTGGTGACGGATGTGGAATTTGGGAAAACCAGCCAGGGCTACATGTATCTGGTAGAGATCCATAACGGTGAGAGCCGTTTCCGCGTTCTGATCAACGCGGCTGACGGCACCGTGACGGGCTTTGACACCAGAGCCTCCAAGCTGATGGAAACCGTCAACTTCCCGGTGGATGCCCCTGCGGCGGGCAAGATCCTGATCAGCGACTGGGATGACAACTGGGACGATGATAACAACGACTGGCTGGATGACGACGATGATGTCTTTGATGAAGATGACGACTGGGACGACGATGACGATGACCGGGACGACGACGATGATGATGACGACGACCGGGATGACGACGATCGGGACGATGACGACGATCAGGACGATGATGATGACGACGATCGGGACGATGATGACGATGACGACGATGATGACGATGACGACGATGACGACGATGATGATGATGACGATGACGACTGATTGATAAGGAGCAAAGCATAGCAGGCCCGCGTGACAAGCGCGGGTCTTGCGTTTTCAGGAAGATGGAAACGGAAAAATCCCAATTTATCAAATAAGATCAGTGCCCTTGCCCAGTTGCGCGGGCAAGGCGCTTATGTTATACTGCGCATAGAGATACAAACCATGATTCATGATTTTTGCCTTTTATCTTCTCTTGAAGGGAGGAATTGACTTGCGTTACCAGCCCTTGGGGGAGGCGCAGCGGCAGGAGTTCCATCAAGGGGCTTCCCGCCATGCTTACCGCATGTTTGGTGCTCACCCTGTTTGGCAGGAAGAGGATTGCTGGCACTTTGTTGTCTGGGCCCCCAATGCTCAGGAGGTGAGCTTGACCGGTGAGTTCTGTTTTTGGGACTACACCAAGTATCCCATGGAAAAGCAGTTTGACGGCACCTGGGAGCTGCGTCTGCCGGAGGCGCTCTTCACCCCGGAGGCCGATCCCCGGCGCTTTAACTATGAGGGCGCCCAGGAAAAACTGCGCAGCTACAAATATGCTGTAAAGGGCGCCGATGGCCGATGGACTTTGAAGGCCGACCCTTACGCTTTTGCCAGCGAGCTGAGACCTAACACCGCCAGCCTGCTGTATGACCTGGAAGGCTATGTCTGGAACGATGAGGAATGGATGAAGCGGCGCAGGCGCTGGAACCCCTATGCCAGCCCCATCAACATCTATGAATTGCACCTGGGCTCCTGGCGGCGGGGGGAAAACGGCCGGATGCTCAGCTACGGCGAGATTGCCGATCAGCTGATCCCCTATATTGAGGAGATGGGCTACACCCATGTGGAGCTGCTGCCCGTGATGGAGCATCCCCTAGACAAGTCCTGGGGCTATCAGGTGACGGGTTTTTACGCCCCCACCGCCCGCCATGGCAGCCCCAAGGATTTTATGGCCTTTGTGGACCGGATGCATCAGGCGGGCATCGGGGTGATCCTGGACTGGGTGCCCGCTCACTTCCCCCGGGATGAGGTGGGGCTTAGGCGTTTTGACGGTACCCCCTGCTATGAGCACGCGGATGACCGCCGCGCTGAAATGCACCAGTGGGGTACCATGATGTTTGACTACGCCCGGGGTGAGGTATCCAGCTTCATGCTGTCCAACGCCTGCTTCTGGCTGGAGTATTACCATGTGGACGGCCTCCGGTGTGACGCGGTGTCCAGCATGATCTATCTGAATTTCGCCCGGGAGGACAACTACCTGCCCAACCAGTACGGCGGCCACGAAAACCTGGACGCCATGCGATTTTTGCGCAGGCTCAATGAAACGGTGTACCATGATTTCCCGGGTGTGATGATGATCGCCGAGGAATCCTCCGCCTACCCCATGGTGACCAAGCCCGTGTATATGGGGGGCCTGGGCTTTGGATTTAAGTGGAACATGGGCTGGATGAACGACATCCTTTCCTACATTAAACTGGATCCGGTTTATCGCCGCTGGCATCATGAGAAGCTCACCTTCTCCTTCTTCTATGCCTTTAGTGAAAACTATGTGCTGCCTTTCTCCCATGATGAGGTGGTGCATGGCAAGCACAGCATGCTGGACAAAAACCCGGGGGATCTGTGGCAGAAGTTTGCCGGCCTCAGGGCGCTGTACGGCTACACCATGGCCCACCCCGGGAAGAAGCTGCTGTTTATGGGGAGCGAGTTTGGCCAGTTCATCGAGTGGAAGGATGACGATCAGCTGGATTGGTTCCTGATGGTGTATGAGCGCCATCCGGATTTGTGCCGCTGTGTGCGGGTGCTCAATCACTTTTACCGCGATACCCCGGCCATGTATGAGGTGGATGATTCCTGGGATGGCTTCAAATGGCTGGTGCCCGATGACAAGGAGCGCAGCCTGGTGGTTTTCATGCGCATGGACAAGGTGGGCAACACGGTCATCTGCATGACCAACTTCACCTCCGCCTTCTACCCCCAATATCGCTTTGGCTTGCCGGATCCGGGGGTGATCACGGAGGTGTTCAACACCGACCGGAAGGAATACGGCGGCAGCGATCAGTACAACGCCCGGCCGCTGCACACGGTGGAGGAGGTGTGCAACCACCTGCCCTATATGGTGGAGGTCTGCGTGCCGCCGCTGTCCACCGTCTATTTTACTTATGAAAGGGAGAAGGTGAGGCCTGCGCCCATTGTGGTCAAGGACGAAACCGCTCTTGATAAACCCGAATCCTAAAAACAGCAAGCGAAGGAGGACTAAGCCGATGCTCCAAAAGAAGACCTGTGTTGCCATGCTCCTGGCAGGCGGCCAGGGCAGCAGGCTGGGTATTTTAACCCGGCATGTGGCCAAGCCCGCCGTACCCTTTGGCGGCAAGTACCGTATCATTGATTTCCCCCTGTCCAACTGTGTGAACGCCAACATTGACACCGTGGGCGTGTTGACCCAGTATAAGCCCCTGGAGCTGAACGCCTATATCGGCTCAGGCTCTCCTTGGGACTTGGACATTACAAACGGCGGCGTGTTTGTGCTGCCACCCTATTCCAGGGGGGACGCAGGGGAATGGTACAAAGGCACGGCCAACGCCATTTATCAAAACCTGGGTTTTATCGCCCAGTATAACCCGGACTATGTGCTGATCCTCTCCGGTGACCATATCTATAAGTGTGACTATGCCGAGATGCTTGCCCACCACATTCAAAAAGATGCCGCCCTTACCGTGGCGGTGCGGGATGTGCCCTGGGAGGAAGCCAGCCGCTTTGGCATCATGAATACCGATGAAGAATGCAACATCCTGGAGTTTGAGGAAAAGCCGGCGAAGCCCAAGTCCAACAAGGCCTCCATGGGGGTGTATGTGTTCAGCTATGACAAGCTGGTGCATTACCTGGAGGCGGATGAGGCAGATCCGAAATCCTCCAACGACTTTGGCAAAAACGTGATCCCGGCGATGCTTGCTGCCGGTGAGAAGCTCAGCGCCTGGAGTTTTGAGGGATACTGGAAGGATGTGGGCACCATTGAGAGCCTGTGGGATGCCAACATGGATCTGCTGAAGTATCCGCCGCCCATTGATCTGCATGACCGCTCCTGGCGCATCTATGCCCGCAACGTTGGGGAACCGCCTCATTATGTGTCCCCCAAGGGATTTGTGAAGGACAGCCTTATCACCGAGGGCTGTGAGATATTTGGCGAGGTCACGGGCTCCGTCCTCTCCGGTGGTGTGTATGTGGAGGAAGGGGCGCTGGTGGAGGATTCAGTCATTATGCCTAACAGCGTTATCAAAAAGGGCGCCGTGGTGCGCCGCGCCATCATCGCCGAACGTGTGGTGGTGGGGGAAGACGCCAGGATAGGCGAAGAAACAGGCAGGATCGCCGTGGTAGGCTCCGGCACCAAGGTGCCTAAGGGGCACAAGCTGGCCGCCGGCGAACAGATGGGAAAGTGAGGAAAGCACCATGAAGAAAAACGTTGTCGGCCTCATTTACACCGGGGAGCGGACGGATGAGCTCAAGGAGCTGACCCGCTACCGTTCCGCGGCGGCTATGCCCATGCTTGGCCGCTACCGGATGATAGACTTTATCATGTCGGTGATGATCCACTCCGGCATCAAGAACATCGGCATCATCATGCAGAAGAACTACCACAGCCTGATGGATCACCTGGGCAGCGGGAGGGAGTGGAACCTCCACGGCAAGCGCTCAGGCCTCACCATCCTGCCGCCCTATATGAGTGATGAAAAAAGCGGGGTGTATAAGGGGCTGTTGGATGCGTTGTATTCCAACCTCAACTTCCTCAGGCGTTCCACCGAGCGCTTTATCGCGGTGTCTGACAGCAATGTGCTTTATCAGGTGAATTTCAACGACATCGCGAGCTATCATGTGGAGCGGCAGAACGACATCACCCTGCTTTACAGCAAAGACCCCGACCTCAGGCACAATGGCAACGGGCGGTATCTTGAGGTGGATGAAAGCGGCAAGGTGACGCGGATGGAGTTTGACCCCATCATTCCGCGCTTTGAAAACACCTATATCGGTGCCTTCCTGATCAGGAGGGAGATGCTGATCGATTTGCTTGACCGCTCGGTGGCGGTGGGGCAGCACCATTTTTCCCGGGGCATGCTGGCTCAGATGGTGTTTGAAAAGACCCATCAGGTGGGCGCTTATGAGTGCCCGGGGCATATCTGGGCGATTGACTCGGTGCCCGCCTACTTCAACGCCAACATGGCCTTCCTGAACGATGAGGTGCGCCGGACTTTTTTCAAGGATGATAAGCCCATCTGGACCAAACTGCGCGATGAAATGCCCGCCCGTTACCTGGGGGATGCTCAGGTGCATAACGCCCTTATCGCCGATGGCTGCGTGATTGAAGGCACGGTGGAAAACAGCATCCTCTTCCGGGGCGTTCATATCAAGCCCGGCGCTGTGGTGAAAAACAGCATCGTAATGCAGGATGCCGTCATCTACCGGGGGGTGGAGCTGGAGAACTGCATCCTGGATAAGCAAACCACCATCAGGGAGGACGTCAGGCTAATCGCTCCGCGGGCCTATCCGATTGTGATCGCCAAAAACATGACGATATGATATGATGATGGTGTGATGATTCCGCGCGGAGATGTCTGTGCGAAAGGAGGCAATCAGACCATGAAGATTCTGTTTACCGCAAGCGAGTGCGTCCCCTTTGTTAAAACCGGCGGCTTGGCCGATGTGGTGGGTTCACTGGCCCCCGTTTTGGCAGCGCAGGGGCACGATGTGCGGGTGATTCTGCCCAAGTATGGCAGCATTCCGGAGGAATATGAGCGCCGGATGTTCCACACGGTGGATTTTGAGGTGAACCTGGGCTGGCGCCGCCAGTACTGCGGGATTGAGCAGCTGGACATGAACGGCGTTACCTATTACTTCCTGGATAACCGCTACTACTTTGGCCGCAACTATGTCTATGGCATGGGCGGGGATGAATATGAGCGCTTCGCGTTCTTCTGCCGCGGGGTTTTAAACGCCCTGCCGTTGATCCCCTTTATACCGGACGTTATCCATGCCCACGACTGGCAGACCGGCATGATCCCGGCGCTGCTGCGCATTCAGTATCAGGGGCTGCCCAAGTACGACCCCATCCGCACGGTGTTCACCATCCACAACCTGAGGTATCAGGGCGTGTTTGGCATCCGGGATGTGCAGGATGTGCTGGGCCTGCCGGACAGCGTCTTCACCGATGACAAGCTGGAGTATTTCGGCAACGCCAACTACCTGAAGGCAGGCATCGTCTACGCGGATGAGGTGACCACCGTTAGCCCCAGCTACGCGGAAGAGATTCAGACGGCCTACTATGGCGAGAACCTTGACGGCCTGCTGCGCGCCCGCAACAACCACCTGACCGGTATCCTGAACGGCATTGATGTGAAGGAGTACAACCCCGCCACCAACGAAAACCTTGCCAGCAAGTATGATGCCAATGACCTTTCCGGCAAGGCGGCCTGCAAGCGCGCGCTTCAGGAGGAGCTGGGCCTGGTTCAGCGGCCTGATGTGCCGATCATCGCCATGATCACACGCCTTAGCAACCAGAAAGGCCTTGACCTGGTGGACTATGTGATTGCCGACATCATGCATGAGGATGTTCAGTTTGTCTGCCTGGGCATGGGGGAGGCGCGGTATGTGAACCTGTTTAGCTGGGCTGAGCAAAACTATCCCGGCCGGGTGGCCGCCCGCTTTGTGATGGATGCCGCTTTGGCTCACCGGATCTATGCGGGGGCGGATATCTTTCTGATGCCCTCAGGCTTTGAGCCCTGCGGGCTTAGCCAGATGTTGGCCATGCGCTATGGCACCATCCCGGTGGTCAGGGAAACAGGGGGGCTTAAGGACACGGTGCTCTCCTACAATGAGTTTACCGACGAAGGCAACGGATTCACCTTCCTGAACTACAACGCCCATGACATGCTGCATGTGATCAGGCGGGCGCTGCATTACTACTGGAATCAGAAGGATGTGTGGCAAAAGCTTCAGCACCGCGGCATGACGACGGATTTCTCCTGGGAGACTTCCTCCGGGCATTACACCGATATTTATCACAGCCTGGCCGTGCCCAGCCCTGTCAAACAGGGCGCGCTTAAAGCCAGGGAAGAAGAGGCTAAAGCCGCGCCTGTCAAACCGGCAGCCAAGAAGCCGGTGGCAGAGGCCGCTGAAAAGGCGGAGGAAAAGCCCGCGGTCAAAAAGGCCACAGCAAAAACCACGGCTAAAGTGGCAGCGGAAAAATCTGCTCCCAAAGCGGCAGTCAAGAAGCCTGCGGCCAAAGTTTCGGCCAAAACCGCCAAAGCAAAAAAGGAAACGGAGCCCAAGGCGGAGTAAGATTCCATTGTTCATTATTGCCATCAGCCGGCTATTTGGCCGGCTGATTTCGCATGGCGGAAATCATAATCCTCTAATGTAATACTGATTCCAAACTTTATTGCATCGTTGCGCCGGTTCTTTTATCGCCTTGCTGTGTCAGTCAACCTCAGCGTAGCTCAGGCTACGCTTTCGGTTTCCTTTCTTGCAGGGCAATAAAACTCCTCGCCGCTTTGGATGCAATAAAGTTTTACATCAGTATAAAATCCCAATAAAAGTGCCCGGATAACCTTGACTTTGACAACATTGGGGCATAGAGTTAATTTGTGTTGTTATGTACATTTAGTCTGACAAGGAGGACAAATACTCGTGAAAAGAAAATGGAAAACCTGTATTGCCCTGTTTATCGGCATCATGCTACTGTTGTCAGCCCCGGGGTTTCCCGTCCTGGCGGAGGAGGGGGAATTGAAGCCTGGGGATAAAACCAGTGGTTTTGTGGTCAGGGAACTATCCCGCATTGACCTGGTCAACGCGGATGTCACCCTGCTTGAACATGAGAAGACAGGCGCTCTGGTGATGCTCATCAAAAATGAGGACACCAACCGCACCTATGACATTTCCTTCCGGACACCGGTGGAAGATGACAGCGGGATTCCCCATGTCTTTGAGCATGCCACACTGGACGGATCCCGGAAATATCCCTCCAAATCGCTGACTTTCAACCTCGCCCATCAGACCTACAACACCTATATGAGCGGCATAACCTGGGACTTGTTCACGACCTACCCGGTGGCATCCCTGAGTGAAAAGCAGCTGCTTAAATATGCGGATTTCTATACGGACAGTGTGTTCAACCCCTCCATCATGGAGGATGAGAGCATATTTAAGGAAGAAGCCTGGCGCTACGCCATGGCCGATAAGGACGCGCCGCTCACCATCGCCGGCACCGTCTATACTGAGATGCAGGGTGCTTACAACATTGAGAAGGCCAGCATATTCAACTTCAGAAAGACCCTGTTCCCCGGCAGCCAGGCTGGCAACTCTTATGGCGGCCATCCCTCTCAGATCGTCTCGATGACCTGGCAGCAGCTGAAGGATTATCATGACATGTATTATCATCCCTCCAATTCCCTGTCCATGCTTTACGGGAAGATCGAGGATTACACGCCGTTTCTCACGCTGCTTGACGGTTATTTCTCCGCCTATGACAAGAAGGAATTCCGCTTTGATGATCCGGGTTATACGCCCCTTAAAGCGGCTGTTGAAAAGACCTTTGAGCATCCGGTTGAAGCAGGCAGTGATACCAAGAATGGCGCCGTGGTGTATTTTGGCTACGCGCTGACAGATGCCACCGCTGAGGATGAAGCGGTGCTTGACCTGCTGACAACCCTGCTCAACGATCCATCCTCCCCCTTCCAGCAGGCCATGAAGGAAAAGCTGCCCTCAGCCACCGCCCTCTGCTATTATGACATTGTCACGCCGGAGGTGGCTGTGGTCTTCCGAGCCAGCGGCATGGCCGCGGAGGATGCGCCGCTTTTTCAGACGGTGGTGGAGGAGTCGCTGGCTAGCATCCGGGAAAAGGGCTTTGACCTGGCTTCCGTGGAAGCGGTGGCGGCCGCCACGCGGCTGGAACTGTTGCTGACCACTGAGAACGACAATGTCGGCCCAAATATCACTCTCGAAATCGCCTACCATTGGGCCGCCACCGGCGACACCCAGGCCTATGATCGTTATGTGAAAAACACCGAGAACTTTTTAGCCTTTGCCAAGCAGGGGCTGTACCAGCAGGTGATTGAAAAGCACCTGAGCGATAATCCCCGCACCGCGCTGGTGGTGACCGCCCCGGCGCCCGGGCTTAAGGAACGGCAGGATCAGGCCCTGGCTGATGAATTGGCCGCCAAAAGAGCCGCCATGACGCAGGAGGAGATCGCCGCCCTGGTGGATGCCACGGCTAAGCAAGGAGAACAGCCCGATGACGCGGCCCCCCTGGTTGCCCAGCTTCAGGCGGTGGATGTGGAAACGCTGCCTGAGGAGCTCCGCATCTATGACATTACCGATGAAACAGGTGAGGATCAGGTGCGGCGTATGCACGCTCGGGCGGATGTGAGCGGCGTGGGGCAGGCGCTGCTGCTGCTGGACGCGGGCGCCGTCCCCCAGGAAGACCTGCATTGGTATAAGCTGTATGTGGATCTTTTGGGCAACCTGGATACCACCCGACATGACAATGCCAGCCTCTCCGCCCTCCTGACCCGTTACCTTTACAAGCAAGAAGTGCGCCCCGCCGTGTACACCGGTAAAAACATGGATGAGTGCAACCCCCACCTCCGGGTCAGCTGGATCGCCATGGATGAGGACATGGCCCCTGCCTATGACTTGGTGTATGAGCTGCTTTTTGAAACCAAGTTTGATGACGCGACCAAGGTGGCGGGCGTCCTCAGCCAGGTAAAGGCCTCCCTTAAGCAGAGGATTACCAACGGCTCATTCCAGATTCAGGCTTATCGGGCCTATGCTCATGCCTTCAAAGGATTCAGCTATTATAATTATCTGAACTTCCTGGACTACTATGCATTTTTGGAGAAAGCTGAGGTCCTGTTCGAGAAAGATCCAGAAACCGCTCTCAGGAAGCTTACAGACATGCAAGCCCATTTCCATGTGCGGGACGGGGCTGTTTCCGGCTTTGCCGGAAGCGCGGACAGTGCTGCCGGTCACCGCGAAGCGGCAGACGCATTTTTAAGCCGTCTGGACGCTGCCAAGCGAGAAAAAGCAGCCTATGATCTGCCTGCCATCGCCGACAAGGAAGCGCTGGTTGTGGACTCCGCCGTGCAGTACAATCTGGTATGTGCCCCCTATTATGTCCTGGGGCTTGAAAAAACCAGCGGAGATCTGGATGCGGTGATCCGCTTGGTGTCGGACGCCCTCCTCTTTCCCCAGCTGCGCGACAAATACGGCGTTTATAGGATTGACCATGCGGCCACGGAGGAGGGGGTTTACATCCTTTCCTTCCGGGATCCCAATGTGAAGGAAACCTTTGATGTGTACGCTGCCCTGCCCGGCATGATCAAGGAAATGCCCCTGAATCAGGAGGAGCTCAACGGCTACATTCTCTCCGCATACAGCGGCTATGCCCTGTCCCAGGGCGAGCTGTCCGGCGCTTTGAGCGCCTTGGTGGATACTGTCAATGAGAAACCCCAGGAGCGCTATCTCACCTGGATGCGGGAGCTGAAAACCCTGACCCCTGACAAGGTCAAGGAATACGCTGCTTTGTACCAGGCCCTCAGCGACAAGGGACATATTTCCACCTCCGGCGGAGCCGGGATCATCCAGCAGAATGAGGCGATGTATGAAAAGGTGCTGAATCCCTTCTCCACGCAGGAAGCGCCTGAGTGATGTGAAAGACGGCGAATGATACAGTGAAGCGGTGGCTTTTGTGCTGAGCAAAAAACCATGGCGCCAATGAAAAACGCCCGGATAACCTTGACTTTGACAACATTGGGGCATAGAGTTAATTTGTGTTGTTATGTACATTTAGTCTGACAAGGAGGACAAATACTCGTGAAGCGAAAATGGAAAACCTGTATTGCCCTGTTTACCGGCATCATGCTGCTGTTGTCAGCCCCGGGGTTTCCCGTCCTGGCGGAGGAGGGGGAATTGAAGCCTGGGGATAAAACCAGTGGTTTTGTGGTCAGGGAACTATCCCGCATTGACCTGGTCAACGCGGATGTCACCCTGCTTGAACATGAGAAGACAGGCGCTCTGGTGATGCTCATCAAAAATGAGGACACCAACCGCACCTATGACATTTCCTTCCGGACACCGGTGGAAGATGACAGCGGGATTCCCCATGTCTTTGAGCATGCCACACTGGACGGATCCCGGAAATATTCCTCCAAATCGCTGTTTTTTAACCTCATCCATCAGACCTACAACACCTATATGAACGCCAAGACCACGGACTTGATTACCACCTACCCGGTGGCATCCCTGAGTGAAAAGCAGCTGCTTAAGTATGCGGATTTCTATACGGACAGCGTGTTTAACCCCTCCATCATGGAGGATGAGAGCATATTTAAGGAAGAAGCCTGGCGCTACGCCATGGCCGATAAGGACGCGCCGCTCACCATCGCCGGCACCGTCTATACTGAGATGCAGGGCGCTTACAACATTGAGAAGGCCAGCATATTCAACTTCAAAAAGACCCTGTTCCCCGGCAGCCAGGCTGGCAACTCTTATGGCGGCCATCCCTCTCAGATCGTCTCGATGACCTGGCAGCATCTGAAGGATTATCATGACATGTATTATCATCCCTCCAATTCCCTGTCCATGCTTTACGGGAAGATCGAGGATTACACGCCGTTTCTCACACTGCTTGACGGTTATTTCTCCGCCTATGACAAGAAGGAATTCCGCTTTGATGATCCGGGTTATACGCCCCTTAAAGCGGCTGTTGAAAAGACCTTTGAGCATCCGGTTGAAGCAGGCAGTGATACCAAGAATGGCGCCGTGGTGTATTTTGGCTACGCGCTGACAGGTGCCACCGCTGAGGATGAAGCGGTGCTTAACCTGCTGAAAATCCTGCTCCACGACCCATCCTCCCCCTTCCAGCAGGCCATGAAGGAAAAGCTGCCCTCAGCCACCGCCTCCTGCTATTATGACATTGCCACGCCGGAGGTGGCTGTGGTCTTCCGAGCCAGCGGCATGGCCGCGGAGGATGCGCCGCTTTTTCAGACGGTGGTGGAGGAGTCGCTGGCTAGCATCCGGGAAAAGGGCTTTGACCTGGCTTCCGTGGAAGCGGTGGCGGCCGCCACGCGGCTGGAACTGTTGCTGACCACTGAGAACGCCAATATCGGCCCAAATATCACTCCCGAAATCGCCTACCATTGGGCCGCCACCGGCGACACCCAGGCCTATGATCGTTATGTGAAAAACACCGAGAACTTTTTAGCCTTTGCCAAGCAGGGGCTGTACCAGCAGGTGATTGAAAAGCACCTGAACGATAATCCCCGCACCGCGCTGGTGGTGACCGCCCCGGCGCCCGGGCTTAAGGAACGGCAGGATCAGGCCCTGGCTGATGAATTGGCCGCCAAAAGAGCCGCCATGACGCAGGAGGAGATCGCCGCCCTGGTGGATGCCACGGCTAAGCAAGGAGAACAGCCCGATGACGCGGCCCCCCTGGTTGCCCAGCTTCAGGCGGTGGATGTGGAAACGCTGCCTGAGGAGCTCCGCATCTATGATATTACCGATGAAACAGGTGAGGATCAGGTGCGGCGTATGCACGCTCAGGCGGATGTGAGCGGCGTGGGGCAGGCGCTGCTGCTGCTGGACGCGGGCGCCGTTCCCCAGGAAGACCTGCATTGGTATAAGCTGTATGTGGATCTTTTGGGCAACCTGGATACCACCCGACATGACAATGCCAGCCTCTCCGCCCTCCTGACCCGCTACCTTTACAAGCAAGAAGTGCGCCCCATCGTGTACACCGGTAAAAACATGGATGAGTGCAATCCCTATCTCCGGGTCAGCTGGATCGCCATGGATGAGGACATGGCCCCTGCCTATGACTTGGTGTATGAGCTGCTTTTTGAAACCAAGTTTGATGACGCGACCAAGGTGGCGGGCGTCCTCAGCCAGGTAAAGGCCTCCCTTAAGCAGAGGATTACCAACGGTTCATTCAAGATTCAGATTTATCGGGCCTATGCCCATGCCTTCAAAGGATTCAGCTATTATAATTATCTGAACTTTCTGGACTACTATGCATTTTTGGAGAAAGCTGAGGTCCTGTTCGAGAAAGATCCAGAAACCGCTCTCAGGAAGCTTACAGACATGCAAGCCTATTTCCATGTGCGGGACGGGGCTGTTTCCGGCTTTGCCGGAAGCGCGGACAGTGCTGCCGGTCACCGTGAAGTGGCAGACGCATTTTTAAGCCGTCTGGACGCTGCCAGGCGAGAAAAAGCAGCCTATGATCTGCCTGCCATCGCCGACAAGGAAGCGCTGGTTGTGGACTCCGCCGTGCAGTACAATCTGGTATGTGCCCCCTATTATGTCCTGGGGCTTGAAAAAACCAGCGGAGATCTGGATGCGGTGACCTGCTTGGTGTCGGATGCCTTCCTCTATCCTCAGCTGCGCGACAAATACGGCGTTTATGGCATTGACCATGTGGCCACGGAGGAAGTGGTTTGCATCCTCTCCCTCCGGGATCCCAATGTGAAGGAAACCTTTGATGTGTACGCTGCCCTGCCCGGCATGATCAAGGAAATGCCCCTGAATCAGGAGGAGCTCAACGGCTACATTCTCTCCGCATACAGCGGCTATGCCCTGTCCCAGGGCGAGCTGTCCGGCGCTTTGAGCGCCTTGGTGGAGACTGTCGATGAGAAACCCCAGGAGCGCTATCTCACCTGGATGCGGGAGCTGAAAGCCCTGACCCCTGACAAGGTCAAGGAATACGCTGCTTTGTACCAGGCCCTTAGCGACAAGGGACATATTTCCACCTCCGGCGGAGCCGGGATCATCCAGCAGAATGAGGCGATGTATGAAAAGGTGCTGAATCCCTTCTCCACGCAGGAAGCGCCTGAGTGATGTGAAAGACGGCGAATGATACAGTGAAGCGATGGCTTTTGTGCTGAGCAAAAAACCATGGCTCCGCTGAGCGGGGATGCTTTTGGTTGATGACGCCGCCACCGTGGGTGACTTTGTTGGGACCATATTTACCCTGGCTGGGGCGCCGTTGGTGCTGAGCATGTGGTCGCACTACGGCGATTAATACAAAATACATGTCGCAGAAAGCGACATGTATTTTAGTATTAATAGGACGCCGCTATTCCCAGCGGTTGATCAGATCGTTGATCTGCCGGGTGAGCTTGTCCTTGAGCTTATTGGAATAACCCTGGCTGTTTTTCACCAGGGCGGTGAGGCGTTCAAGGGCCTGGTTCAGGGCGCTGTCTGACTTCACCTGCTTCTTTTGTTTTTTGGCCTTGCCCTGGGCCGGCTTTCGGCTGCCGGATTCTATCAGGCGATTATGGGCCAGGTCCCAGGTGTCCCCTGAATAGGGGACATCGGTGGCGTAGCCCTTTTCCTTCAGGAGGCCTTCAAACAGCAGGGCAACATCCTCCTCCCCGTGGGTGATAAACACCCGGGCGGGCTTGGGGTCAAAGGAATTGATCCAAGTGATAAGCCCGGCCTGATCCGCGTGCCCGCTGATGGCCTTGAGGGTGCGGATTTCAGCGGCCACGTTGATGGTTTCACCAAAGAGCTTGACCCGTTTTTCTCCATCATACAATTTCCGGCCCAGGGTGCCCACCGCCTGATAGCCCACAAACAGCACCATGCATTCCTTGCGCCAGAGGTTGTGTTTCAGGTGGTGGCGGATGCGCCCGGCCTCCGCCATCCCGGAGGCCGAGATGATCACGCTGGGCCTGGTTTCAAAGTTAATCTGCTTGCTTTCTTCTGCCGTGACGCAGATACGCAGGTCTTCAAAAGTGATGGGGTTGATGCCGCGAATTAGCAGGTCTTTCATCTCCTGATCAAACTCATTGATGTCCGCTTCCCGGAAGATGCTGGTGGCATTGATAGCCAGGGGACTGTCCATATACACCGGGAAGCCCTCATGCCCCTGCACCAGTCCCTTTTCCTTGATTTCCCGCAGGAAATAGAGCACTTCCTGAGTGCGGCCCACGGCAAAGCTGGGGATGATCACATTGCCGCCCCGGTTAAAAGTGATCTGCAGCGCGTCGGCCAGGTCGGCCAGGTAGTCGGGCCTGGGGCCGTGGAGGCGGTCGCCGTAGGTGGATTCCATCACCACATAGTCCGCTTTTGTCAGGTATTGGGGGTTGTTCAGGATAGGCTGGTGAAGGTTGCCGATGTCCCCCGAAAAAACGATGGTTTTGCTCTCCTCTTCTTCCGTGATCTCCAGGGTGACAGAGGCGGAGCCCAGCAGATGCCCGGCGTCTGTAAAGGTGAGGCGGACACCGGGAAATATCTCCCGGCTAATTTCCACCGGCAGCCCTTCAAATTGATTCAGGGCCTGCTCCGCATCCGCCTGGGTGTACAGCGGCACATACTCATTTTCTCCGGCGCGCTTCGCCTTGCGGTTTTGCCATTCGGCCTCCATTTCCTGGATGTGGGCGGAATCCCTGAGCATGATGTCACACAGCGCCAGGGTGGCGGGGGTGGCGTAGATGGGGCCGCGGAAACCCCTGGCGGCCAGCGCCGGGATCATGCCGGAGTGGTCGATGTGGGCGTGGGTGAGCACCACCGCGTCAATGGCGGCGGGGTTGATGGGCAGCGGCTGGTTTTCATAGGTGTCCTTGCCCTGTTCCATGCCGCAGTCCACTAAGATGTTTTTCCCTGCGGCTGTCAGCAGATAAAGGCTGCCGGTCACCTCCCGGGCGGCGCCGATGAATTGCAGTTCCATATATGTTCTCCTGTTCTGTCCGCTTAAAGCAGGCTGGGTTCCGGTTCTGAAACCCTGGTTTGATCGCTGGAATACAGATGGTAGAGGCGGTAATACAGGCCGCGCCTGGCCATCAGCTCGTCATGGCTGCCATGCTCTTCCAGCCCCTGATCGGTCAATACCCAGATAATGTCCGCGCCCCTGATGGTGGTGAGGCGATGGGCGATGGTAAGGGTGGTGCGACCTTGGCTGAGTTCCTCAAGGGACTGCTGCACCAACAGCTCCGACTCGTTGTCCAGCGCGCTGGTAGCTTCGTCCAGCAGCAGGATGGGCGGGTCTTTCAAAAACACCCGGGCGATGGACAGCCGCTGCTTTTGCCCGCCGGAAAGCTTTACGCCCCGCTCGCCCACATGGGTGTCATACCCATCGGGAAGGGCCTGGATAAACTCATGGGCGCCCGCCTTTTTGGCGGCGAAGATAACTTCCTCCATGCTGGCGCCGGGCTTGCCGTAGACGATGTTCTCATAGACGGAGCCGGAAAACAGGTAGACCTCCTGCTGCACGGTGCCAATGGCATCCCGCAGGCTTTTGAGGGTGAACTCCCGCACATCCTGCCCGTCAATGCGGATGCTGCCCTCTGTTACATCATAAAAGCGGGGGATGAGGTTGCACAGCGTGGTTTTGCCGCTGCCGCTTGGCCCCACCAGGGCCACGCTTTGCCCGGCCTTGACCTGCAGGTTGACCTGATCCAGCACAAAGGCGCCGCCATCCTCATACCGGAAGCTGACATTTTCCAGGCTGATATCGCCCTTTACATCCCGAAGCTCCCTGGCGCCCGGCAGATCCTTGATCTCCCGCGGCGCGTCCATGATCTCATAAAAACGCTCAATTCCCGTGACGCCCCGCTGGAACTGCTCCATGAACTCCACCAGGCGGCTGACGGTGGCCAGCAGCATGTTCACAAACAGCAGGTAGGAGGCGAACTCACCCGCGCTGATTTCCCCTATGGATAAAAAGTAGGCGCCGGCCACCACCACCAGCAGGTTCATCATGCCGTTTAAAAACCGGGTGGTGGAGTGGAAGCCCGCCATGATGTGGTACTGTTTCTTTTTCAGGTTCAGGAAGGCGCGATTGCCCTCCTCAAACTTTTCGCCCTCCAGCTCCTCATTGGCAAAGGACTGCACCACCCGCATGCCTAGCAGGCTGTCTTCCATCTGAGCGTTGATCTCGCCCACCTGGTGTCGGCAGGCCCTGAAAGTGGCCCGCATTTTGCGGTTAAACAGGAAGATGGATAGCAGCATCACCGGTAGCAGCAAAAAGATCATGAGGGTCAGCTTCAGGCTCATCGTGGAAAGCAGAATAAAGGATGCCACCAGGCTCACCCCGGCGATCAAAAACTCCTCCGGGCAGTGGTGGGCAAACTCGGTCACATCAAACAGATCGCTGGTGATGCGGGCCATGATCTGCCCCACTTTGGTGTTGGAATAATAGGAGAAGGAGAGCTGGCTTAAGTGGCTGAACAGATCGCTTCGCATGTCCCGTTCCATCATGGCCCCCATGATGTGGCCCCTTGACTGCATATAATAGCGGCATCCGGAGTCAAGCAGCTGCAGCGCCAGGAAAAACAGGCCGATTTTCAGGATGAAGCCGCCGGTGAGGCTGGCGATGTTATTGACGGCCCGGTCGGTGATCTCCCGCACGATCAGCGGAAAAATAAGGCCTGAGGCTGAGGTCAGCATGGCGCAAAAAAGGCTGGTGAACAAAATGCGCTTGTAGGGCCGGTAATAGGGGATAAAGCGGCGGATCAGCCGGCGTGAGCGGGAGGCGCTTGACATCAGGGGAGACTCCTTTATTCAGGGTTCCTGCAGCGCGAAGCCGCCGCCCGGGGCGGCGGAATTCGCTTCCGGCAGGCGCAGCAGGAAGGCGGCCTTGTCGGTTTGCAGGGCATAGTAGCGGATGTGTTCATCGGTGGCGCTCATGAGGGAGTAACCGAACAGGGCACGGTCAGAGCCGCTGAAGCGCAGGCCTGAGGGCATGATGGCGGCAGCGGCGCTCAGCGGCCTTACCCCTTCTATCTGGGAGGCTTGGCCTTTAACCACAATGCGTCTGGCGGTATAGCCGTGGTGCTTGAAGCTAAATACCTCGCCTGTGATCGCCCCTTCCGGCAAAGGAAAAGCCGCGCCAAAAGCCCGGGCCAGCGCACGGGGATCCTGGGAGGTGAAGGGCGCTATGGCGGTGAGGGCATCCTCCTGCTCCCGCACCACAAAGGCGTCGGAGCGCTTGGTCTCCTCATTTTCCTGCATCACGGCAAAAAGATAGAAGGCCGCCATCACAAGAAGCGCCAGCAGCGCTGCCGGAACCCGGCGCAGCATCCTCATCTGAGCTGGGCGCGCACCTGGGGCCCCAGGCTTTTGTCCAGATCCTTCACATCGCCCGCCACATAGTCATAAAAGGCGCGGTAGAAGGCCTTGGCCAGCATTTTCCCTTCGATTTCCGACAGCAGGGAGGAGGCTAAGATGTTGGTGATGATATCCCCCGCCGGCACCGCCAGGTATTTGGGCAGGCTGCCCTTGAAGGTGAAGCCGAATACCCGGGGCACATGGCTGTTGTCCCCGGCCACGAACATGCGCATATAGTCCTGGGACAGGGCCAGCAGGTATTCCTGCAAAAAGGCGTTGGCGTCTTCCGCCAGGGAAAGGGCCTTCTTCAACCGCGGATGGTCAAACACCTCCCGGATCATCTGCTCCCGCTGGCTGTCGTTGTGAACCTCGGGGTGCTCAAAGGCGTGGAGGATGTAGCACTTGATGACACTGAAGTCAAAGCGCTTGGGGTTGCGCTCATGAAGGCGGCCCAGCAATAGCAGGCGCTTCTGGATGTCCAGGTTGTCTGGCGCCAGGGCTTCCGCCCGCGTGAGGGCCTCGTGAATGAGAACAGGGTCTTCCTCGGTTTCCGCGATGTGCAGATATTCCTCAAGGGGGAGCCCCTCCAGGTTCATTTTTTTAGGTTTCTTTGAAAATATAGGCAATTGGTCAACCTCCGGACGTGTTAAAATCCATCCGCATTTTACCATGCTCAAGGCGGCTTGACAACTTTACCGGTGCTATATATACTAAGTTTGCGCTTCAATGAAGGCGCAGGGGAGCTGGCATACAGCCGGCTGAGATCGGGCGATTGCGCCCGGAACCCTTGAACCTGATCCGGATAATGCCGGCGTAGGAAAGCAGCTTTGCATTTAACCGTTTTGCTTTCCGCAAAACGGTTTTTCCTTTCCCGGTGATAAAAAAGGAGGGAAACCCATGATCAACGCATCCTCTGGCAGCCTCACCATCCGCAAAATGGTGGAAAGTGCCATCCTCATCGGCATCGCCACCGTGCTCAACGAGTTTATTAAGCTGGACGCCCCCTGGCTGTATGGCGGCAGCGTCACGCTGGGCAGCATGCTGCCGCTTATCCTCATCGCCTGGCGCTGGGGGAAACAACAGGGGTTGTTTTCAGCCTTTGTGTTTGCCCTCATGCAGCTGATCCTGGGCGTCAAAAACGTTGCCTTCGGGCAGAATTTCCTTCAGATGATGGCCATCGCCCTGCTGGACTACATCATCGCCTATTCCGCCTATGGGCTGGGCGGCCTTTTCAAGAACCGCTTTAGCAATAAGCCTGTGGCCCTGATCAGCGGCATCCTTCTGGCGGGCTCCATTCGCTTTGTCTGCCATTTCATTTCCGGCTGGATGATCTGGGACGCCCTTTGGCCCAACGAGCAGGGCCTTTCCAGCGCTGTCTACTCCCTCATGTATAATGGCGGCTATATGCTGCCCGAGGTGGCGGTGGCGATGGTGATGGGCCTTTTGCTCTTTGCGCCGCTGAAAACATACTGGCTGGGGGAAGACCTGCCAAGCTAAATGATCCATTAAAAAAAGCGCCGCCCGGCGCTTTTTTGGCTAATACTTCATCATTTTTTGATTTCCGGCAGGCTGGCCGCGGCGATGGACTGCCCCACGCGCCTGGTGGCCTCATCTGGCAGGGACAGGGTGATGGTATCCGCCAGCTCCGGGAAGGCGTTGCGCAGGGTTTCCCGGGCTTTGTCCAGAATCAGCTGACCGCCCTGGCCGCTGGTGACCCGGCCCAGGATCAGCACCTGGACGATGTCGTAAAACTCGGCGTACCAGGGCAGGGCATAGCCCAGGTAGACGCCGATGGTTTCAAAAATCTGGATGGCGCCGGGATGGCCGTTTTCCAGCTTTCGCTGCACCACCTTGAGCTTTTCGGCCGGGGAGAGTTTTTCATCCAGCTGAATGCCCGCCGCCGGGGCCAGCTTGATCACCCCATCCTGGGAGAAATACTTCACCCCGCAGCCGATATCGCCTGACCATTCATCCTCCATCGCCTCCGGGTTCATGTCAACGGGCACAAAGGCCAGCTCGTTCAGCCACCCCATCAGGTGCATGGCCTCATCCACATAGCCACCCGCTTCGCTGGTTCCCATGGCCAGGCCCAGGATGCGCCCCTTGCCAAGGCCCATGGCCCCTGCCAGCGCCGTCACATCCCCGTCGTTGGCCACCACCAGGGGCACATCGCCGATTTCTTTGGCGGCTTTGGTGTAGATGTTCTGCACCTTCTCCTGGTGCAGATGCTCGGGCACCGCCAGGAAAAGGGAGGCGGTCATCACCTTGTTGTCGATGTAGACGCCGGCGCTGGATACCCCAATGGCATCCACCCGGGGCAGGTGGCTGGCGGCGGTTTTGAAGGCGGAGAGGATCTCCTGATAGTGATATTCCGGGTCGGAGGTGACCTTGGGGAACCACACCACCTCTTCGGAGAAGACGGCCACCCCGTCCCTCACTGCGCTCACCTTCCGGTCGCTGCCACCCGCGTCAAAGCCGATGCGGCAGCCGTCCAGGTGCTGGCCGATGGCGTTGGCCGCCTCCTGGGACCGGGCGATGCTGTCAGCGTCCGCCACATATTCCACCTGGAAGGGCTTTTCGTAGACGGTTGACATGAACTTCGCGTCAAAAGCCCGGCTGCCGCCCGGCCGGTAGGCCGCCTTCAGGTGCTCATAGATGGCTTTGGGGCCGGATACCTGGATGATATAGCCGCCGCGCACCCACAGCAGGCTTTTCACCAGCCTGTCCATGATGGCGATGTTGCGGGCATCCTGCTGTCCTTCAGGGAACACGCGGGTTTCAAAGGCGGAGCTGCGGGCCTCGCCCCTGATGATGCGCACCACAAAGCGCTGGCTGTTCTCTTCCTTGGCTACCGCCTCACAAAACCGGCGATAGGCCAGGGAGAGCGGCGCGAAACCCGGATCCAGGGGCGTGATGGCGTGTGTCATGGGGCGTTTCCTCTTTCATATTTTATTTGTCCGCGCACAAAGCAGGCGTGGGCGGTCATGTCCTCGTCAAACAGCGCGATATCGGCGTCCTTCCCCGCTTTGAGGGAACCTTTGGTATCCGCCATCCCAATGGCGCGGGCGGCGTGGAGGGAGGCGTACTGAATCGCCTTTTCAAGCGGCAGCCCGGTGTGCCGGCTGAAGTTGCGCACGGCCTGGTTCAGCTTCAGCACGCTGCCGGCGATGGTGCCGTCCACCAGGCGGCTTTCAACGCCTTTGACATGGATGGCCTGGCCGCCCAGGGTATAATCCCCGTCGCCCAACCCCCCCGCCCGGGTGCAGTCGGTGATCAGCACTAATTTTTCACCCTTGGCGCTTTGCAAGAGGGCAAAGAGCCCCGGGTGCATATGGAAGGTGTCGGCGATCAGCTCGCACACCACATCTGCCGTGAGGGCTGCCCCCACCACGCCCGGGTTCCGGTGGTGGAGGCCGGTCATGGCGTTGAAGGTGTGGGTGATGTGCCTGGCCCCCGCTTCAATCGCGGCCATGGCCTCCTCAAAGCCGGCGTCCGTGTGGCCGATGGATACCACGATGTCGCTTTTTTCAGTCACGGTTTTGATAAAGTCAAGCCCGCCCGGCATCTCGGGCGCCATGGTGATGATCTTCACAATATCCTTATGGGTTAGTATCTTCCCGGCATCAGGAGCCTGGATATGATCGGCAGACTGGGCGCCCTTGCGTTTGGGGTTGATGAAGGGCCCCTCCGCGTGGACGCCCAGGATCTCGCTGCCCCGGAAGGCCGGGGTGCGGGTTTCAGGGCGCAGGCTTCTGGCCGTGTCAAAGGCGCGGATGATCTCCTCCCAGGACAGGGTCATGGTGGTGGGCAGAAAGGCCGTGACGCCGTTTTCAATCAGCCCCGCCGCCATGCGGCGAAGCCCGCCCTCATCCCCGTCGGAGACGTCATCCCCCAGGTAGCCGTGGATGTGAAGGTCGATCAGGCCTGGGGCTACCAAAAGCCCTTTGGCATCATAGGTTTCGCATCCATCAGGCGCTTCTCCCTTCTGGATGCCAATGATTTTCTCATTAAAAAGAAGGCTGTGCCCGGTGAGCCTGCCCTCTGGTGTCAGAATGGTGCCATTGACGATCACTTTCATCACATGCCGCCTCTTGTTTTCATATTCGCGGATATCATATCAGCCGCCGCCAACATTTTCAACTGCTTTTCATGGTTTTCCGCAATTGACAGCGGAGGCAAATCCCATACAATAAAAGCAATGGATTGATCCCAAGGGGAGGTGAAGGCCGGGTGAAGCTGTTTTTGCTCCTGACAGATGCGGTGATTCTGACGGCCTATGGCGTCTATGCTCAGCATGCCTTCCAGGGTTTTGAGACGATCCTCGTGCTGGTGCTGTTTTTCTTTGCCGCCCGGGTGCTGGCGCTGGCGGTACACCCGGCGTTTACAACGATCAACCTGGGGTTGCTGTATTTTCTGTGGCCCTATCATCCGGAGATTCTGGCGCTGTCCTACCTGTTTTACGCGGTTTTGTATGTTTTTCTCGCCAGGCGAGAGGAGCAAAGGCTGACCCTCACCCGGGAAAACACCCAGCTGAAGGTGAACCAGAAAAATAACCTCCGCTATCTTTTCCTAAAGGAAAACTATGACAGCCAAATCGCCCTCAACCTGAGGCTGGAGGAACGCAGGGCCATTGCTCAGCAGATCCATGACCTGCTGGGCCACAGCATGACGGCGTCCATTTTGCAGCTGGAGGCCGCGGCGGAGCTGCTGGACGATGACCCGGACAGGGCCAGGAGCCTGCTAAACAGCGCCACCGGCATGATGCGCCAGGGCATCGACCAAGTACGGGAAGCGGTGCACCAGATGCGGGCGGATGTGCCAGCGCTCAAAGCCGCTGAGATGCGGGCGATGATCGACCGCTTCCGCCTGGATAGCGGCATCGTCACCGTTTTTGATGAGGAAGGGTCGCTGGATGATTTGCCCGCCGGGGTCTGGCAGGTGATTCTGGGCAACCTCAGGGAAGCGCTCACCAATATCATCCGCCACGCCGGTGCTACCCAGGTGAACATCCGCCTTCAGGCCCTGCCTGGCGTGGTGCGCCTGGAGGTGCGCGACAACGGGCGGGGCTGTGAAAACCCTGCCGAGGGCATGGGCATTGGCGGCATGCGGGAGCGGGCGGCGGAATATGGCGGCAGCCTGCTTTTACAAAACGACCAGGGGATGCGGGTGATTACCTTGATCCCCAGAAGGGAGGCGTGTGATGATACGGGTAGCGGTCATTGATGACGATGCGCTGATCAGGGAATCCCTGAAGATATTGCTGGAGGGCAAGGAGGGCATCCACATCGTGGGCCAGGGGGAGAACGGCCTTGACGCCCTCAGGTGGGCGGCGCTGTGTGATGTGATGCTGCTGGATTTGCGTATGCCCGTCAAAAGCGGGCTGGAGGTGCTGGCGGAGGTTGCCGGGAAAACCCGGGTGCTGGTGCTGACCACCTTTGATGATGACGCTGAAATCGTGCGCGCCTTAAGAGCAGGTGCTCATGGCTACCTGCTGAAAAGCGCAAAGCCTCAGGCCATTGTTCAGGCGATCGTGCAGCTGCATCAGGGGAAAAGCGTGTTTGACGCCGTGGCCATGGAGGCCCTCAGGCGCAGCATGAAGCCGGCAGGGCAGGAAAAGTTGGCTGAGTTGTCAGAGCGGGAGGGAGAGGTGGTGGCCGCCATCGCCCAGGGGCTGTCCAACCGCCAGATTGCCGATTCCCTTTTTATTTCAGAAGGCACCGTTAAAAATCACATCACCGCCATTTTGGCCAAGTCCGGTCTTTCCCACCGCACGCAGATAGCCATCAGCCACATGAAGGGAGAATTATAAAATATGACTTTCGTCATGCCCGCGGGTGACTTTCCTGACTGGGAAGCCGCCCTTTTTTGGCCTATCATCGCAGCATAAGGAGGGGATGAACATGCTTAAAGTATCTAAACTCGTGAAGCGCTATGGGGATAATCTGGCGGTAAGCGATATCAGCTTTTCTGTCAGCCCGGGGGAAATCTACGGGCTGCTCGGGCCAAACGGCGCGGGCAAGTCCACCACCATCAACATCATCACCGGGCTTATTAAAAAGGACAAGGGCACGGTCACCATCGGCGGGATGGACCTGGACAAGTCCCTTAATCAGGTGAAACACCTGCTGGGCATCGTGCCCCAGGATCTGGCGATTTATAACGACCTGACGGCGTATCAAAATGTGAGCTTCTTTGGCGCGCTGTATGGCTTGAAAGGTGCCGCGCTCAAGGGCCAGTCCATGGATGCCCTGGCCCTTGTAGGCCTGGAGGACAAGGCCAAAAGCAAGGTGAAAACCTTTTCCGGCGGCATGAAACGTAGGCTCAACATCGCCTGCGGCCTGGTGCACCAGCCCAAGCTGCTGATACTGGATGAACCCACCGTGGGCATCGACCCCCAGAGCCGCAACCACATCATGGAGTCCATCCTGAAGCTCAATAAGGAGGGAATGACCATCCTTTATACCACCCACTACATGGAGGAGGCGGAGCAGCTGTGTAACCGCATCGCTATCATGGACATGGGGCAGATCGTGGCCCAGGGCAACCTGACGGAGCTGCGCGGGCTGATTGAGGAGCACTGGTTTATCAACCTCAAGGTGAAGGGAACGCCGCCGCTTGAGGCGCTGCGAAAAGTGGCCGGGGTGGAGCAGATCGACGTTTCCGGAAACGCCCTGCGCTTCCGCTGCAACAACAAGCGAAGCCAGCTGCGGGATATCCTGGATGTGCTGGCTGAGCATCATACCGAAATTCTGGACATGGCCACCGAGGAGCCCAACCTGGAGGATGTGTTCCTGACCCTGACCGGCAAACGTTTGAGAGATTAGGAGGTTAGGATGCGCACACTGCGATTTTTGAAAAAAGAAGCGCTGCACCTGATCACAGCGCCTGAAACGCTGCTGCTCATGCTGCTGTTTCCGGTGGTTCTCACCTGGGTGCTGGGCACTGCCCTGTCATCCGCAAAAGGGAAAATCTTTACTCTGCCTGAGGTGAAGATGCCCATCGTGTCAGAGGGTGGCATGCTGTCGGACATTTTTATATTAAACAGCCAGGAGGGCGGCCTCACCTTTGAAAAGACGGAGCAGACGGAGGTGGATCGCCGCGTGGCTGCGGGAACGCTTAAGCAATACGTGGAGCTGAAGGGAAAGGATCTGATCCTTCACAGCGATGACCAGGGCAGCCTTGAGGCGATGCTGGTGAAAATGTATGCCACCGCCTTTACCAAACAGGCTAATTTGTCGATGCTGGCCATCAAAGAAGGCAAGCTTGGCCAGGCTGCTCCGCAATTTCAAAGCTTTGCCAGGGTGGAGGGCATCGATGGGCTGAATGAGCCTGATTCCTTTGGCTACTATGGGGTCACGATGCTCACCATGATCATCATGTATGGCTCCATCCAAGCCATGTCCCTTTTGGCTTTGGAAAAATCGGCCAGGACGGCGCTGCGCCTCAAAGCGTCACCTTACCCCATGAATCAGGTGTTTTTTGTGAAAACGGTGACGGCCTGCGGGATCATTTTGCTGCAGGCGCTGGTGCTGATCCTGATCAACCATTTCGCCTACGGCATCGACTATCGCCACATCGGCATGGTGATGCTGATTCTGATCCCCCTGGCGGTGTTTGTCACCTCCCTTGGGGTGGCCTCCTATCAGGTGATGCGCAAGGCCGGGGCTGCGTCAACTTTTCTTAACCTGATCACCTTCGCCCTTGTGTTTATGGGCCGGGGCTATACGAAGCTGCCTTCTGACAATGGATTGTTTGATGCCCTGTACAGAATTTCACCCATCGGCTGGATCAACGAAGGATTGTTCACCTATATCTATCAGGGCGAGACCGGCGCAGCGCTGTCGGGTGGCATAAAGCTTCTTGGCCTGGGGCTGGTGATGCTCCTGATCGCCTATGTGCTTTTCAGAAGAGAGGAGGGCAGTGACCTTGTGGCCGCTGATTAAAAACAACTGCCAGATTATTCTGGCCCGGAAAAGCATGCTCTTTATGCTGCTGATCCTTCCCGTGGTTCTGTTTTCCCTGGGGCTTCTTAATAACTCATCCTCCAACGCCAGGATGAATATCGGCGTGGTGGATCATGACAACACACTGCTGTCCGAAACGCTTACCGCCCTTCTGTCAGAGGATGGCAGCCAGGTGCAGGCTGTGGATGAGGCGGATGTCGATGACCGCCTGCTGAAAGGGACGGATGAGGCGGTGGTGATGATCCCCGCGGGCTTTGAGGTGGATTTCATGCAGGCGCGCAAGCCCGATATCCCGATCCGCACCTTAAAAGGGCAGGAGGTCACCGGCAGCCTGAAAGCCGGCATTGACATCACCCTGTCCAGCCTCGCCCAGCTGAGGGACATCAGGCAGCCTGAAAGCGCCCAGGCCCTGGTGGAAGCCATGAAGGAGACCGATGCCCGGGGCTTTCAGTTCAAGGTGCGGCGCATTTCCACGGGCGAAGTCAACCAGGCGCTGAACTTCGCCAGCGGCTTTCTGTTCTATGTGCTGGCCATGAGCATGATGCAGGCCACCAGCCTTATTCTGGAGGAAAAATACTGGAACACCCTGGGCCGGGTGCGCCAGGCGCCGGTGGGCAAATTTACCTTCCTGATGGCTAATTTCCTGGCGGCTGTGATCTTTCTGATCCTGAACCTCCTGGCGTTGTATCTCATCACCCGCTTTGTGATGCCGGTGAAGACCACGTTTTCGATGTACCTGCTATGGTTTTACTATGGGCTTATCTGGATCTTCTTTGGTATCTTCCTGGCCCTGTCGGTCAAGTCCCGGGCGGTTTATTCCTCCCTCATTCCCATTGTGACCGTGATATTTGGCATGCTGGGCGGCAGCTTCTGGCCGCTGTGGCTGATGCCGCCCTTCATGCAGAAGCTGGCCATGATCACCCCCCACTACTGGGCCATCGATGCCATGACCCTCATTCAAAAGGGCCAATCCCTCATGGTTCAGCGCACAGACCTGCTGGCCCTCACAGGCTTTCTGGTGGTGTTCGCCTCCCTGGGTCTGTTCGCCCTCAGAAGAAGCCAGAGCATGGAGACCTTTATTTAACAGCTTGATACACACAGCAAAGGGAGCGCCGCGGCGATCCCTTTGATATTTGCTCTCCAATACATTTAAATTTCAAAGAGCCGTTAAGATGGTTTAGCCGCCCAAACCCCTGAAGCTTCTGGATAAAAAGGCCTGAGTGCGGGGATTTTGAGGCTGGGTGAAAAGGACTTGGGGCGGCCCGTCTTCCACCAATTGGCCCGCATCCATGAACACCACCCGGTCGGCGGCGTCATGGGCGAAGCCCATCTCGTGGGTGACAATCAGCATGGTGAGGCCGCCGTCCTTCAGCGTTTTGATCACGCTGAGCACCTCGTCCACCATCTCAGGATCCAGGGCGCTGGTGGGTTCGTCAAACAGCAGCACTTCCGGATCCATGGACAGGGCGCGGGCAATGGCGGCGCGCTGTTTCTGGCCGCCGGAGAGTTGATCCGGCCTGGCGTCCCGGTAGGGCAGCATGCCCACCCGCTCCAGGTAGCGGCGGGCCTTTTCCTCGCTTTGGGCGCGGCTGCGCTTGAGCACCTTCATCTGCCCCAGCATACAGTTTTCAAGGGCGCTGAGGTTATTAAAGAGGTTGAACTGCTGGAATACCATACCGATGCGGGCGTGAAGGAGACCGGTGGGAAGCGTGGTTACATCCTGGCCTTTAAACAGGATTTGCCCACCATCGGGCCTTTCCAGCAGGTTGATGCAGCGCAGCACAGTGCTTTTTCCGGAGCCGGAAGGCCCGATCAGGCAGGCCACCTCCCCTTTGCCAATGTTCAGGTTGATGCCGTGAAGCACGGCGTTGTTGCCAAAGCGCTTGGTGAGGTTTTTGATTTCGAGGATATGTTCTGTCATGTTTGCTCCTGGGTGAACTGTATCTGCGCATTGGGGTCTGACTGAGAGCCGTAGACGGTATAGGAGTCGGAACCCATCAGCTTTTTTTCAACAAGGCGCAGAAGCCTGGTGGTGAGGAAGGTGAGGACGAAATAGATGGCTGCTGTGATAAAGAAAACCTCGAAATACTTCCAGTAAGTGCCGGCGGCGGACTTGGACATGAAGTAGATTTCGGTAACGGAGATAACGTTCAGGACGCTGGAATCCTTGATGTTCACCACAAACTCGTTGCCCACCGCCGGCAGGATGCTGCGGATGGCTTGGGGGAGGATGACGCTGGTCATGCTCTGCCAGTGGGTGAGGCCGATGGCTGTTGCAGCTTCCTTTTGCCCCTTGTCAACGCTCATGATGCCGCCGCGCACGATTTCCGCCATGTAGGC
Source organism: Christensenellales bacterium (assembly GCA_050952935.1). Taxonomy (GTDB): domain Bacteria; phylum Bacillota; class Clostridia; order Christensenellales; family Aristaeellaceae; genus UBA6115. The sequence goes on from JBMNLS010000001.1 coordinate 550,132, forward strand.
GCCGGTGTTGACCGACACCACCAGAAAGGCGGCGGAAAGCGCCGGGATGTCCAGGTTCAGGTATTGCAGAGCGCCATAGTAGACCACCATGGCCTGCACAATCATAGGTGTTCCCCGGAACACCTCAATATAGACGCTGATGAGAAACCGCAGAAGGCGCATCAGCGCCTTCTGCCAGGCAGGGGCTGAGGGCTTCAGCGGGATGGTGCGCAGAATCGCCACCAAAAGCCCGATCAGGAAGCCCGCCGTGGTGCCGACCACGGCAATGAGCATGGTGACCCCGGCACCCCGGAGAAACAGCAGGCCATACTCATTCAGCAAAAACTGGATCCAGCCAAAAAAAGTAGTGGGCATCATTAATTCCCTTACTCACTCAGTGGCTGGCGAACCATGGCATCGTCCATCATCTGGATGCGGGTGGCTGCATCCAGTTTTTCCTGGATGGCGTTCACCTGCTCGGTCATAGCGCTGCCTTTGGGCAGGCCCACGGCAACGGCGGTATCCTCTTCCAGGGTGACAAATCCCTCGCCTTCCGGGAAGGAAACAAAGGTGAAGCCGGGGTTGCTGGCGACGGCGGAAAGTGCGCCGGGACGTTCTGATACATAGCCATCGATGCGGCCGCTGGAAAGGGCAACGATCATGGCGGGGAAGGTGTCAAGGGCTGTCTGCTTCGCGACGCCCGGGATCTGGTCGATGACGGAGTAATGGAAGGTGTTCAGCTGCCCGGTGATTTTGGCGCCGGAAAAGTCCGCCAGCCTGGTAGCGCTTTCATACTGGCTGCCTTTATTCACCACAATCACCAGGTCGCTTTGATAATAGGGGGTGCTGAAGTCAATGGTCAGTTTGCGCTCCGTGGTGGGGCTCATGCCGGCGATGATGGCGTCAATCTTGCCGGAGGACAGGGCCATGGGCAGCCCGTCCCATTCGGTTTTGACGATTTCAAGCTCCATGCCCAGCTCCTTGGCAATGAAGCGGGCCACCTGCACATCATAGCCATCGGCATAGCCGCCGGCAGCCAGGGGCACGGTGTATTCGGAGGCTTCCGACTGGGTCCAGTTGAAGGGGGCGTAGTTGCACTCCATGCCCACCTTAAGCGTCTTGGCGGAGGCGGAGGCGGCTGCAAACAACAGCGTGAGGGCGATGAGACAAACAATGGTTCTTTTCATGGGGATTCCTCCTTAATGATGTTGGGCGGCAGAGCGCTGAGCCCTGCCGCCCAATAAAGGCGGAATAACTTGATAGCGCTCCACGGCTGCCCGTGACAGTAGCCGGCATATTCTCCCGACTCCCAACAGCGAAACGCCGATCGTTTCCCTGTTTCGGTGGTTTGCCCTTTCCCGGCGGCTTCGCTGCCCATCGGAGGCTCTTCCGCGGTACTGATGCATCCCACGCCTCTATCCGATAACGGAATATGAAGTTAAAGAAATCATAACATCCCCCGGGCACTTGTCAAGGCAACGGGGGAAAAGAAACATATAAAAAACCGAAAAGAAATTTGTCGCTGTGTGGATTAATACGGCGGGCCCTTCATGCGGAAGGGGTCGTAATGGTGGGGATGAACAGGCGGGGACGCCTGAGCCTGAATGTGGCGGCGCTGCTTTCTGCCGCTGATGCAAGCACATGAAAAACCGATCAGCCCGCCCAGGGCGATGAGCACCAGGGGGGTGAGCTTTAGCTTCTGCCAGATGCTGGCCTCCATGATGTTGGTGCTGCCCAATAGCAGGATGCCCATCAGGATGGCCAGAGGCACGCTGATCAGGCTCAGGATGGGACGGCCGCGAACCAGCAGGGCGTAAAGCCCCAGCAGCGCGCAGGCGATCAGAAACAGGTGGGTGCGCAGCCTGTGCCAGTTGACACGGCTTAAATAATCCCAGAAGGTGATCTTTCCTTCCCGCACCAGGGCATAGACCGGGGACAGCCAGGTGACCATCTCCTCAAAGCGGACGGACAATTCGTACACCGCCCAGCCCATCAGCAGCAGCGCCCCCCAAAACACCATGCGGCGGCCCGACATTTCCAGCGTTTTCACGGGCGCCCCACCTTCCTTTCACTATACTTACTATTAGTATACAAGCTTCTTTCCCGGTGTCAATGTATGATATAAAGGGGGCCGCCACAGGGCGGCCCCGGGAGAGGGAGCAGGCGAAAAACTCAGTTGCTGGCGGCGTTTTCCATGATGCGCAGCGTGACGCTAAGATCGATGTATTCGCCTTTTTCAAGCTTTTCAATCTTCTGGGCGTCTTCCAGCACATCCGCAAGGCCCGCCACCCGGTACACCTTGACGCTCACCGTGTCATCTGCCTTCTGCTTGGCGATGAGGTTCACCAGCTGATCGGCGCTTTGGATGACCTCACCCACGGCTTCCACGATGATGTCGCCAGGCAGCATGCCGGCGGCCTCGGCGGGGGACTTGGCATCCACTTCCGACACATAGGCGCCCTGGGGCAGGATGCCCTGGGCCACGGGCAGGTAGCTGGCGGGCAGCGTAAAGATGCGAACGCCCATGCGGGGGGTGTTGGGGTTGGCGGCTTTTTCAGCTTTGTCAGCTGCCGCTTTGTTCTGGGCGGCGGCGTCGGCCACGGTATCGGCGTCATATTTTTCAAGGGCAGTCTTGATCAGGGGCTTGGCCACGTTGATGGGGACGCACATGCCAATGTTGTCAATGCTGGTCTGGCTGAAGATGTTGCTGTCAAATTTAAGGGTGGGCACGCCCTGAAGCTGTCCCAGGGTGTTAAACATGCCGCCGCCTGAGTTGCCTGAGGAGATGGCAGCGTCCACCTGAATCATCTGGTTTTCCTGGTTGGTGCGCAGACCGAAACGGTCACGCCCGGAGGAGGTAAAGGTGCGCGCCACGGAGGAGACCACGCCCAGCGTGACGCTGCGCTCAAAACGGGTGCCCAGGGGGTTGCCGATGACGATGGCGTATTCGCCAATCTGCAGCGCGTCGCTGTCGCCCAGGGGGGCGGCGGGCAGTTCAAGCCCCGGCACCAGGAGGACAGCCAGGTCCAGGTCTTTATCGCTGGTAACCAAGGTGGCGTCCAGCTCCTTGTTGTCATAGGTGATGGTGAGCTTCTCGCTGTCTTCAACCACGTGATGGTTGGTGAGCACATGCCCATAGGGGGACACCACCACGCCGGAACCGGTGCCGCTGAGGCGGGGGGTGTTGTCATAGGGCAGGGGGCTGCGGTAGCCAAAGCCGAAGCCAAAGCTATAGCTAAAGGAATTGGTGCTGCGGGAAACTTTGTAGTTGTTGACCCCTACCACGCTCTCGTTGGCGGTTTTTGCCACCTCAAGCAGGGGGCTTTGGATTTTTGACTGGTCGGTGGTGGTTTCCACGATTTTTTTAATCTCATCCTGGCTGACGCTGCCGGTGGCGGTGGCGGAAATTCCCGCGCCCAGCGCCAGCACCAAAACCAGGGTGAGGGCCACGAGGGACAAAATACGTTTCTGTTTCATCATATTGTTAACCTTTCTGCCGTTTGGCACAAGTATTGCAGGTTTGGCTGCATCATTAATATACCGAACAATTTTGCAGGGTAAATGAATGAGCGGTTAAGGAATTGTGAACATTGCCCGGAGGGGAAGGGGCTTGACACATCCCCTGCCTTCCTTTAGGGTATCGCATGGGAACAAACCGGAGGAGGATGGGTGGGATGGCGGTCAAAAACCTGGTGCTGGATATGGGCAATGTGCTGCTTGCCTGGGCGCCGATGGACCTGGCCCGCATGGCGGCGGAAAATGAAGAGGACGCCAAGATGTTAAACAGCGCTCTGTTTGACACCCCGGAGTGGGGGATGATGGACGCTGGGCAGATTGAAGAAGCGGAGCTGCTGCGCGCCGCCCTTGGGCGAACGCCGGAGCGTCTGCATGAGGCATTGCGCAGGCTGCTTGACAACTGGCCGGCCTGGATGGCGCCCATTCCAGGCGCTAACGACTTCACCCGAAGGGCCAAGAAAGCGGGGCTGAAGCTCTATCTGCTCTCAAATGCCAACAAGCGCTTTCCGGGGGTGCTGTCATCCCAGCCCTTTTACCCGCGTTTTGACGGCATGATGGTATCCGCCCATGAGAAGATGACCAAACCCGACCCGCGCATCTACCGCCTGCTGTGCCGGCGCTTTTCCCTTGTGCCCCAGGAGTGCCTGTTTGTGGATGACATGGCGGTGAATGTGAAAGGGGCGGAGCAGGTGGGCATGGCCGCCGTGCATTTTGAGGGAGACTACCGAAAGGTGGAGGATAGGCTGCGGGAACTGGGCGTAGTGCTGGGTTAAGCGGAATTAAGATTTTTTGCTTGCTATAATTTTTGCCTTGTGTTATATTACTTAAGCTGTCATCAAGCTGCGGCAGCAGGCCGCGGGAGTTTAACCCCACAGGGAGGGATAAGAGATGGGAAAGTTTTGTGAAGTTTGTGAAAAGGGCCTGATGAGCGGGCATAAGGTGAGCCACTCCAACCGCAAGAGCAACCGCACCTGGGCGCCCAACGTGCAGAGGATCCGCGTGGTGAAGGAAGGCCGCCCCATGCGGCTGAACGTGTGCACCCGCTGCATCAGAAGCGGCAATGTGCAGCGTGCTCTGCCCCGGATGCGCGCAGAGACGCAGGCCTGAGGCTGTTTTCGCGCAAAAGCCGTCCCCGGATGAGAGGGGCGGTTTTTTTATTGCGTGGATAAACGCCATGATTGATTGCAAGGAAAGCCTTTGCACAGTATAATGAGCTTGCCGATCGAGAGGAGCTATTGAAGATGAAACTTGGAATTGTTGGACTGACGAATGTGGGCAAAAGCGCCTTGTTCAACGCCCTGACCAATGCGGGGGCTCAGGCGGGCAACTATCCTTTCAGCACCAAAGAGTCAAACACCGGCATGGTGAGCGTGCCGGATCACCGGGTGGAAGATTTGGCCAAGATATATAAACCCAAAAAAATCACCCACGCGGCGGTGGAATTTGTGGATATCGCGGGCCTGGTGCGGGGCGCCAGCCGGGGGGAGGGCCTGGGCAACCGCTTCCTGTCCAACATCCGGGAGGTGGACGCCATCATCCATGTGGTGCGCTGCTTTGAGGATGATCATGTTATCCACGTGGAAGGTTCGGTGGATCCCATCCGGGACATGGAAACGCTAAACCTGGAGCTGATCTTCGCCGACATGGAAACGGTGCAAAAGCGCGGGGAAAAGGCGCAGAAAATGTTTAAAACCGGGGAAAAGAAGTATCAGGAAGAGGCGCAGGTGGCGGAAAAGGTGATGAAAACCCTGGATGAGGGGCTGCCCGCCCGGCTGTGCCCGCTGACGCAGGAGGAGCGCGCCATCACCAACACCTGGTATTTGTTGACGGATAAGCCTGTGATTTACGCCGCCAACGTGTCGGAAAACGACCTGGGCAAGGACCCGGCCGATGTGCCGATGCTGGCTGAAACCCTGGCCCAGGCAAAGCAGGAAAACGCGGAGGCGGTTGTCATCAGCGCCCGCATTGAGGCTGAGATCGCGGATTTGCCCAAAGAGGAAAAAGCCCTGTTCATCGAGGAGCTGGGCATTGGGGAGAGCGGGCTTGACCGGCTGGTCAAAGCCAGCTACCGTCTGCTGGGGTTGATCTCTTTCCTGACGGTGGGAGAGGACGAGTGTCGGGCCTGGACCATCACCCGGGGCACCAAGGCGCCCCAGGCGGCGGGCAAGATCCATACGGATCTGGAGCGGGGCTTTATCCGGGCTGAGGTGGTGCCCTTTGAAACGCTGATGGCCCACGGCAGCATGGCTGCCTGCCGGGAGAAGGGCCTGGTGCGCAGTGAAGGCAAGGAATATGTGATGCAGGACGGCGATGTGACGCTGATCCGCTTCAATGTGTGATATGGGCAAGATCAGTTTTTTCCTGAAGCGCCTCCTGCGGATGGACACCCGGCGTTTCCGCGAAACCCTGGGCATGATCCGCGCCCAGACGGGCAGATCCACCCCGTATCTGTTGGCGGATCTGCTGCTTTGCGGCATCCGCTATAACGCCGGCTATATGGACTATATGATCGCCCGGATGGACCGGCTGAACCATGCCCAGCGTAAAACGGTGATCACCCGGGGCATCAGCAACGGCATTGTCAGGCGAATGAACGATAAGGATTACTGGCGTATTTTTGACGATAAAACCGTTTTCAACGCCACCTTTTCCCGCTGGGTAAGGCGGGGCTGGATGCGGGTGGACGCCAGCACCCAGGAGGGGGATATCGCGGCTTTTTGCGCCGGCAGAGGGGCGCTTTTTGCCAAGCCCCTGGAGGGCTCAAGCGGGGTGGGCGTGGAGCGGCTGGAGCCGGATGGCTGCCGGGACGCGAAGGCGCTGCTTGCCCGCCTGCGGGAGAAGGGAGACTGCATCCTGGAGGAAGCCCTGGCGCAGCACCCGGACATGGCCGCCATTTACCCCGGAAGCGTGAACACCATCCGCATCGCCACCCTGATTGGCGATAAGGCCTCCGGCATCGTCTATGCCTTTATGCGCATTGGCAATGGCCGGGTGATGGACAATGTGGATTGCGGGGGCATGGCCGCCCGGGTGGATCTGGAAACGGGTATGATTAACACCGTGGCGGCTGACAAGAAGGGGCATGAGTATGCCCGCCACCCGCTGACCGATGCGCCCATCACGGGCTTTCAGGTGCCGTTTTTTGAGGAAGCCAAGGAGGCTTGCCTGAGCGCGATGCAGGTGGTGCCCCAGATGCGCTTTGTGGCCTGGGATGTGGCGATCACGCCGGATGGGCCGGAATTCATTGAGGGCAACTCCTTTCCCAGCCACGCGGTTCCCCAGTTCGCCGCCCACTACCCGGACGGCATCGGGATCATGCCGGAGTTTGAACGATTTATTACCTTGTGACAGGATGCATGAAACCCACATCCTGAGCCGTTTGATGGATGACGATAGTCTTGGCAAGAAGGAGTGAATGAGATGGATTTGTTGAAAACGCTGCTGGTCTACATGACCGTTTTAGTGACCTCGGGGGTGAGCCAATTGCCGGCCTTGACCCCCATGCCCACCCAGCTGGCCACCCCCACCCCGGTGGTGACGGCGAGCCCCACCCTGCCCCCGCTGGCCACCTTTACCCCGGCGCCTGTGCCCACCGCCACCCCCAAGCTTACCACGCTGTATGTGGGTGACCGGGGGGAAAATGTGCGGGTGATGCAGCTGCGGCTGAAGGAGCTGGGCTACCTGACGGGCGCTGTTGACGGCATCTTTGGCCAGCAGACGCGCCGGGCGGTGGAGCGCTTCCAATACTACAACAAGCTGACGGTGGACGGCATTGCCGGGGTGAAAACGCTGACCAAGCTTTACCATGATGTCAATGTGGTGTTTGCGCCAGTGGATGTGACCCCTACTCCCACCCATCGTCCGCCGGTGATTGTGAATGTGCCGGTGTATTACATCTCGACCACGGGCACCCGTCTTTTCACTGACGTGCTGCCTTTGGCTGAGGGCCGCACCACCGTGCGCCCCAACCTGAGCCGCGTGCCCGCCGGCTACAGCCTGACCGGGCATACCCAGGTGGTGGTGACCGTCAGCGCCGACAGCCGGGCCAACCCCGCTTCCGTCACCTTCACCTTTTATCAGGATGTGCAGCCGGTGACGGCGGTGGTCACCGTCAACTATCTGGATGCTGACAACGCCCTTCTCCACAGGGAAAGCCTGACCTTAAGCCGGGGTATCACCCAAGTGAGCGCCAATGACGCTCTGGTGCCTGAGGGATATACCCTGACCAGCGTGCGCACCACCAGCGTCACGGTGAGCGCCAATGGAGTTGCTACCCCCAGCGTCATCAACTTTGTGTATAAGAAAGCGCCCATCACGGTGATGGTGCCGGTCAACTATGTGGATACTGAAGGACAGGCGTTGTTCAACGACCAAATCAACATGGCCCAGGGCACCCACACCGTTACCGCCAACACCGCTCATGTGCCCACCGGCTACACCCTGCAAGGGGAGGGCACCCGGAAGGTGGTAGTCAGCGCTGACGGCACGGCCACGCCGGCGGCGGTGACATTTACTTTCAAGGCTCCGGCCGCGGCTGACCTACCGGTGCGCTATCAGGATAAGGACGGCACGGTGCTCCATGAGGAAAGCCTCAAGGTGACCCAGGGTGTGAACGTGGTGAGCGCCAATGATGCCCTGGTGCCTGAGGGTTATACCCTGGAGGGTGAACGAGATATCATGGTGATGGTGAGCGTGGAAGGCGTTGCCAATCCTGCTTCTGTGACCTTCACCTACGCGGCCCCTGCCACCCCAACGGATACCCCGGTACCCACTGAGACGCCCACAGAAGCGCCGACGGATACCCCGGTACCCACTGAGGCGCCCACGGAAGCGCCAACGGATACCCCGGTGCCTACAGAGGCGCCCACGGAAGTACCGACGGATACCCCGGTGCCTACAGAGGCGCCCACGGAAGCGCCGACGGATACCCCTGTGCCCACTGAGGCGCCCACAGAAGCGCCGACGGATACCCCGGAACCCACTGAGACGCCCACAGAAGCCCCGACGGATACCCCGGCGCCTCTCAAGCCGCTGCCCAAGCATGCCACCTCCCGCCTGGTGGAGGGGGAATACGCCGTCTACTCCGGCCCCGACACCGGTTACTATCGTGCCGCCAATGGGCAGGCCAGCGTGTCAGGCGGCCAGTGCCGCATCTATGGCATCACCGGTGACTGGGCCCTGATCGGCTACGGCTATGGCGACAAGCTCTACCGCATTGGTTATGTGGACAGAGCCGCTGTGCCCGGCGATGTGGCGGTGGGCGGTCTCAGTTTCTCCAATGTGACCATGACCATGAAGGAGGAGGACAACCTCACCGATGACCCCATCATGAGCCCTAAAGATGGCCGCATCGCGGTGCTGGCCGCGGGCACGCCCGTCACCGCCCTGGCCTATACCGGCAAGGACAACCATTGGACCTATGTGGAGCTCGCCTTAAATGGTCAGCCGGTGCGCGGCTTTGTGGCCACCAGCAAGCTCCAATAAAAGACAAATCCATATATCTAAGGGCTGCCGCGAAATTACGGCAGCCCTATTAAGTCATTGAATGCTTATTTCCTGCTTTGATTTTCCTTCAGCATCCGGTTGATCTCGTGCATGAAGGTGGGGATGTCCGTGAACTGCCGGTACACCGAGGCGAAACGGATGTAGGCCACCTCATCCAGCTCCCGCAGAGCGTCCATCACCATCTCGCCGATCTGGTTGGTGGTGATCTCCTGCTGCATGCTGTTGTAGGCGAACTGCTCGATTTTGGTGACGATTTTGTCGATGTCCTGGGCCGCCACCGGCCGCTTGTGGCAGGCGTGAATGATGCCGGATCTGATCTTGTCCGTGTCAAACAGCTCCCGGGTCTGGTCTTTTTTGATGACCAGCAGCTGGATGGTTTCCACCTTCTCATAGGTGGTGAAGCGCTTGCCGCAGGCAATGCATTCCCGCCGGCGGCGTATGCTGGTGCCGTCGTCCGTGGGTCTGGAATCCACCACCCGGCTGTCCTCAGAGTTGCAAAACTGGCATTTCATGGCGTCACATTCCTTGTCATTTTGGCTGATTATACATTTAATCTGCCGTTTTGTCCATCCAGGGCGAGGCCAATTCACGCATCCAGGCATAGACATCCATACCATAAGCGGCGTTTAAGTGGCTGGCGTTGAGGACGGTGTCCTTATCCCCCTGGGTGACGCAGCGGCCGCCTTGCATCAGGAGGACATGGCTGCCGTAGCGCCTGGCGATGGACAGATCATGCACCACGGAGATCACCGCCTTGCCGGGCTGTGCGGCCCAGGTTTCGGTGAGCTCAAACAGGATTTTCTGGTATTTCAAGTCCAGGGAATCCGCCGGTTCATCCAGCATCAGAATGGCGGGATCCTGCGCCAGCACCTGGGCCAGGAAGGCCCGCTGGCGTTCGCCGCCGGAAAGGCTGAGGATGCTGCGGTGACGAAGCGCCGCCATGCCGGTCCAGTCAAGGGCGCGTGCCACCGCGGCTTCTCCTGCCGGGTCGGAGCCCCCCAGCCAGCCTTTGTGATGGGCATAGCGGCCCAGGCGCACCACCTCCTCCACGGTGAAGGCGTATTGCGCCGCCTGGCGCTGGGAGAGCACCCCCACCAGCCTGGCACGCTCCCGCGGAGTGAGGGTTTTGATGTCTTGCCCCTTTAGCGAAACGGTGCCTGTAAAAGGCCTTGCGCCTGAAAGCGCCGCGATGAGGGAGGACTTGCCGGCGCCGTTGGGGCCGATCACCATCAGCCACTGTCCTTCAGACAGGCTCAGGCTCAGGCTGTTTACCGCCACATGCGCCCCATAGCGCAGGGATATGTTGCTTGCCTCAAGCATCACGGCATCCCCTTTCTCCGGCGGTTGAAGATGATGGCCACAAAGGTGGCGGCGCCAATGAGGGAGGTGACCACCCCGATGGGCAATTCAACGGGGCTCAGGATGGTTCTGGCCAGCAGATCACACAGCATCAGGAAGCCCGCGCCCGCAAAGGCGGAAGCGGGCAGAAGGCGGCGGTGGTTGGGGCCGGTGAGGGCGCGCACCATGTGGGGGATGATCAACCCCACAAAGGCAATGGTGCCCCCGATGGACACCGCCACGCCTATCAGCGCCGACACACAGATGAGCACCTGCAGCTTGACGCTTTTCACATGGATGCCGATGTGATGGGCGTTTTCCTCACCCAGGGCAAAGGCGTTCAGCTCCCGGGACCTGAGGGAAAGGAGCCCCCCGCAAACGATCAGCGTGATGAGCAGCAAAAGCCCCTGGACATAGTCGCTGGCGGCCAGGGAGCCCATGCTCCAAAAGGTGATGGAATGCAGTTTTTCACCGGAAAAGGCGATCACCAAGGTGATGAGGCTGCTGACAAACATGGAGAAGATCACCCCCACCAGGATGATGGTGTGGGTGGAAAAACTGCGGTCAAAGGCATAGGCCAGCGCCAAAATCATCAGCATGGAAAGAAAGGCGAAGACAATGGCCAAAACCATCGGCCCGCCATGGGGCAGCCCCGGCAGATGGAAGCCAAAGGCCAGCGCCAGCACCGCTCCCAGGGAGGCGCCGGAGGACACGCCCAGCGTGGAGCCGTCTGCCAGGGGGTTGCGAAGCAACCCCTGCATGGCGGCCCCGCACAGCGACAGGGCGGCGCCTGATAGCGCCGCCGCCAGCACCCGGGGCGTGCGCACATGCACCAGGATGGAAGCGGCCATGCTGTCAGCCGCCTCCCGCCCCAGGAGGGCGTCAAAAAGGGTTTGCCAGGTGGTATGAAGCGGCAGGGAAACCGAGCCTAGGCTGACGCACACCAGGGAAACGGCAAGCACCGCAAGCCCCATCATTCCCCAGGCTGCCGGGCTGAAAGCTTCTGACCGTCTGTTTTTTTGCATCATTAAAAAAGTGGGAAAGCGCCCATGGGCGCTTTCCCGGAAGGGTCAAGCCGCCTTGTCGGCAGCGGCATCAAAGAGGTATTCGAACAAGAAGTTGATGGCGTCCACCAGCCGGGGGCCGGGCACGGTAAAGAGGTCGTTATCCACGTTCACCACCTGCTTGTCCTTGACAGCGGTGATGTTTTCCCAACCCTTGCGGGCCAGCACTTCCTCCTCAGGCTTGGGGCCTTCGCCAAAGTACATGGTGGTGGTGAAGATATAGTCCGGGTTCAGGCTGATGACTTGCTCCTCAGACACCTCCACCCAGGCGGGGCTTCCGGCAAAGATGTTGTCAAGGCCCACCATCTGGCCTATTTCGTCCATGAAGGAGCCGGAGCCGGAGGCCCACAGGCCCCACTGCAGGGGGGACACCTCGTAATAGGCGGTGCCAGATGTGCGGCCATCCACCTTTGCCACAACATCCGCGAAGGCGGCTTTCATCTCTTCGGTCAGCTTGTCCGCCTCATCGGCTTTGCCGGTCACCTGGCCCAGCAGGGCGATGGCGGAATAGACGCCCTGAATATCCTGGGCATCGGTGATGAGGGTCAGGATGCCGGCTTTTTCAAGCGCTTCTGAATGCTCGGGGCTTTGGGCCATTTTGGTCATCACCACCACATCGGGCTTAAGGGCGATGATCTGTTCCAGGTTGGTCTCCTGGCCGGACTTGACCGTTTCAATATCCTGCACCTCAGCCGGATATTTGCAGTATTCGCCCCGGCCCACCACCATGGGGCCGGCGCCAATGGCGTAGAGGATCTCACAATCCCCCGGCATCATCACGACCACGCGCTCTACAGGCTTGGAAAAAGTCAGTTCACGGCCCATCATATCGGTGACGGTGAGGGATTCCGCCTGGGAGATGGCGGTGAGGGACAGGAGCATCGTCAGGGTCAGCAGCAGGGACAACAGGCGTTTGGTCATTGGGTTTCCCTCCTCCAGTTGATCAAATGAACAAAACCGGGCAGCTCCCCGCAGGGAACTGCCCGAAAGCACACGCGAAACCTGATCGCGCCCCACCGCAGGAGCTTGTCGCGCGCCTCGGTCTCCCGGCTTGGCTTCATCCGCACAGACGCCTTCCCGCTTGCGCAGTGGCTGTGTGTCTGTTTGTCCGCTTCACGGTTACTGGGTTAGCCCGGAAATTTCATCCGTGTTCCCTGGCGCTTGTGACGGCGCCAGGCGCGCCTCATGGATTCATTTGTCAAAATGAGTATACCGTTGAGCCTGTGTGATGTCAATCACGGCTGTTAGGTATTGCATAACCTTTTTGTGATGGGGGACGAAAAAAGACGCTTGTGTTACAATAGAAAAAACCGCCCGGATGCGGCGATGCCGGGCAAGCGGGAGGGTGAGAAACAGCCGCCATCCCGCCAAAATCAATCAGGAGGCGTTCATGGAGAAAAACTGCCTGCATCTGTATACCGGCAACGGCAAGGGGAAGACTACCGCTGCCATGGGGTTGGCTTTGCGCATGCTGGGGCATGGGGAGCCGGTGCTGATCACCCAGTTTATGAAGGACGGCAACGCGTCTGAGATAAAGGCCCTGGCCACCTTCCCTCAAGCCAAAATCGTGGAAGGCGCGCAGATAAAGGGCTTCATCTGGCGCATGGGGGAGGAACAAAAGGAAAAGGCCCGCCAGGACATCAAGGCTTCCCTGGACAGGCTGGCGGAGGAGATCCGTGCCTATAAGCCCAAGCTGATTGTGCTGGATGAGCTGGCTGTGGCCCTTTCCACCGGCATGATTGACGCGGCGGACGCCTGGCAGCTGATTGATACGGCCCTGGAATATGGCGAGACGGTGGTTACCGGGCGCTACGCCGGGAAGCGGCTGAAGGAAAAGGCGGACTATGTCAGCAGCATTGAGCCGGTGAAGCACCCCTTTAACGAGGGGCAGCCCGCCAGAAAAGGGATTGAGTTTTAGCGATTATCTGATCAGCTTGACGGGGCCGCTCACCGCTGTGTGGGCGGCCCTCGTTGTGATGCTGGTGACATGCAGCGTATAGCTGCCCGCCGGCATGGGCAGGCCCTGCCGGCTGAGCCCGTTCCAGTACAGGGTGCTTCCCTCGGGCGTCAGGTGCAGGGGCCGGGTGGGGCTGTCGGCCAGCAGGGTGGCCACCGCTTTGCCCTCCTCATCCCGGATGACGGCGGTGAGGCTGCAGGGCCCTTCATGGCGGATGAAAAAGGCGGCCTCCTCTCCCTTATCAGGGGAAAACGCCGGGGAGGCCGTCACCGTTAGGCGAGGGTCTCCCTCCGATTGGCGCACCCCCAGGATGGGGCATGCCTGGGGCAGGGCGCGGTCTTCCTCCACGGTGACGAGCAGAATCAGCAAATAGCCCGATATCGGCATACCCGGCTGGCTGAGGCGCAGCCGGGCTTCTTTGCGCCCGGGGGCGATCAGCCCGCCCGGTTCAGCGACGCTTTGAGGCGCGCCGAACTGCCAGGCGCCGTCCTTCTGATAAATCAGCTGATAGGCCACCCGGGCCGGCTGATTCAGGGTATAGGAGAAGTGGAAGGCTTCATCATCCGGCCCCATCATCTGACCTTCCAGGTTCAGGTCGGTGATGGCGTCCACAGGCTGACTAAGCAGGGCCGGGTCATAGACAAACAGGGGCAGGCTGTCCCCCTCCGGGTACAGCTGGGGGCTGGAAGCGCCGTAGTACAGCCGTTGATGACGCAAAAGCTCCGCTAACGTCACGGTGCCGTCCCGGTTGATGTCGGCCGCGAAGCCGCCCGGAGCCCCGATGCCCGCCACCAGCGCCTGGGCAAAGTGGCTGCCCCCCCGCAGGTTGCCCAGGGGGTCTGTCCAGAGGAAGCTGGGTTCCCGCGCGCCGGCGCTGGTAAGCACCTTGAAGTCCTTCCCTGTGAACAGGGAGGAAACGGCCAGGCTTTCGTCCCCCTTGTGGATGGCGGCGCCGGAAAAACAGGCGTCCAGGATCAGCACCTTGGTGCCTTTGATGTCCCTGAGCGCCTCATAAATCGTCCGGCTGTCAAGCAGGGCCTCGCGCCTGCCGTCGCTGGTGAGGAGGGCGAAATTCATCCGCCCCTCCTGGGGGGTGAGCAGACCATGGGAGCTGAAATAAACAAGCGAAATGTCCCCCTCCCGGGCCTCCCCCAGCGCCTCATTGGCCAGGGCCGCGAAAGCCGCGGGGCCCACGGCCCGGTTGGTCACAGCGCGCAGGGTTTGGTAGCCCCGGGCGTCCTCCAGCAGCGCCCGGCGCAGGGAGACCACATTGTTATAGGAGGAGGGCGTGGTATCAGGCATGGAGACAAACCGGTCACAGGAGATGAGCAGCGCCCGCAGCGCGGGCTGATCTTCCTCCAGCGCTGAAGGCGCAAGCGTTGGCGCAATGGCCAGGCTTAAACACAGCAGTGCCGCCAGCCATCTTGCTCGCATCTATGCTTCCCCTTTCGCCTGTGTGACAAGTGCATCGTATCATCCCGCAAAAAAAGCGTCAAGAAAGAACCCGCTTCCCTTGTCCAAATCCGCCCGCTGCCTTATGATGATAGTAGCGGTTTAGAGAAGGAGGAGGATAAAATGAAAAGGATTTTGGCGTCTCTGTTAATCATCGCCTTGTTACTGTCACTTACTGCGGCATCTTTTGCCGAAGAATACGACACCTTTACCTTTGGAAACTACTCCTACAAGGTGCCATCCGGATGGATTCAACACGAAATCAATAATTACCAATTAAAGGTTGATGGGGAAGAAATAAGCGACACATGTGACTTAAAAAGACACTTCCCTAAAGAGGAAGGAAATGTGTCAGGCGGAACCATTGTAGCAATCACAGGTTATGTGAATAGTGACATGAGCAATCTGAAAGATGACGATGCAGTCATCAAAGATTGGGTTGCGGTAATTGTGAGAACGGATAGAATGGCTAGAATGAAGGTGGAGAAAATTGAAGAATTGCCCATCGGAAATACAAATGCTCTGCTGTATTCGGGTTATTATGAGAATAATATGGATAGAGATAATCTTCCATTTAGCCTAACTGTTTGGAAAAACCTTGACGTTCTTTACGCCATGTTATATGCGAATTCTGATTACAGCATTGAACAGATCATAGCGTTTACCAGAACGCTTCTTTCCCATGTTGAGTATACGCCCGTTGAGTAAAACGCAATCATTATTTTAACAAAACGCCCCCACCGCTCCACACGGTGAGGCCGCGACCCAAAGGACACCACATCAATCAAGCTGCACGCCTATTATACGGGCTTTTGTGGCAATAACAAGGAAACCACATGCACGCTGTGACGTGTGGAGATTGAAACGGAAGAAGAAAGCCGCCAGTATTGGACACGGCCAACTGAAGAGTAACTGTACAAGGTTATTAATTGGTAACACCAATCAAACGGCTAAGCCATTAATTATAAGAGGAGGATACCATGGCGAACTGGACTCCCCAACAGCAGGCGGCCATTGATGCCCGCAACCCCCGGGTGCTGGTTTCGGCAGCCGCCGGCAGCGGTAAAACCAGCGTGCTCATTGAGCGGGTGCTGTCCATGCTGAGGGAGGGGATGAGCCTGGAGCGCCTGTTGATCCTCACCTTCACCAACGCCGCGGCAGGGGAGATGCGCAGCCGCCTGGCGGAAAAATTGGGAGAGGAAGCCGCCGCCAACCCCGCGCTTAAAAAGCAGCTGTATATGGTGGACAGGGCGGATATCAGCACGCTCCACTCCTTCTGCAAAAAGCTGGTGCAGCGCTATTTTCACGCCGTGGGCACCGATGCCAACTCCCGCATTGCCGATGAGCAGGCCGCCCGGGCGCTGTTTGACAAGGCCCTGGACGAGGGACTCAACGCCCTGTACGAAAACCCGGACGATGACGGGGCCAACCTCATCGCCCGCTTCAAAGAGGCTGAAATCATTCAAATGGTGGACAGCCTGCACACCTTCCTCATGGCCCAGGCGGATCCCTGGGGCTGGCTGGCGCACAGCCTGGGGCTGGATGAAGGGGAGGAGCTGATCCGCTCCCCCTGGGCCCGGGAGATGCGCCAGGAAGCGCTGCTGTACCTGTCGGGCGCCCAGAGCCTGGCGGAGGAAGCGGAGGCTGTCTGCCTGCTCCCCGGCGGCCCGCTGCGCTACCTGGACGCCCTTCAGGATGACAAAGCCCTTATCCAGGGGTATCTCCTCACCCTGGGGAAGGAAGGGAGCTACCCCGGTCCCGCGCCTGCCTTCACGCGTCTGCCCACCCGCGCTAAAAATGAGGAAGACCCCGTCCTCACCGCCCGGGCGAAGGCGCTGAGGGACAAGGCCAAGGACGCGGTGAAAACCGCCTTGGCGCTTCTGCCCGCCGGAAAGGCGGAGGCAGAGGCCTGGGCGGAGGAGATCGCCCTCACCCGGCCCGCGCTGAGGGCCCTGGCCGGCCTCACCCAGGCTGTGCACACGCGCTATCAGGAGCTGAAGGCCGAGGCCACCCTGTGGGATTATAACGACCTGGAACACTTTGCCCTCCAGGCCCTCAGCCACCCGGACATCGCCCGGGAGGCGGCGGGCGGCTATGACGCGCTGTTTGTGGATGAGTATCAGGATATCTCCCACATTCAGGAGGCCATTATCCGCAGGCTTCATGACGGCCGCAACAGCCTGTTTATGGTGGGGGATGTCAAGCAGAGCATCTACCGCTTCCGCCTGGCGGATCCCAGCCTGTTTCTGGCCCATTACAACAGCTTTCAGAGGTTGGCTGAGGCGGAGGAACGGGTCATCCCCCTGCGGGAGAACTTCCGCTCTCAGCCCAATATATTGGCCGCCACCAACCTGATTTTTGAAAACATCATGCGGGAGGATATCACCGAGATCGCTTATGACGAGGAAGCCCGCCTGGTGGCGGGGCGGCAAAGCGGCGGCGGGGAGCCGGTGGAGCTGTGGCTGATTGACCGCAGCCAGCTTCCGGAGGAACCCCAGGAAGACCCGGAGGAAGAGGAGGAGGCGGAGGCCGCCGATGTGGTGGAAAGCGCCTTTGATTATGAGGCCCGGCTCATCGCCCGGCGCATCCAGGCCCTGCGCCGGGAGACCATCCCAGACCGGGACGGCAGCCCCCGCCCCATCCGGTACAGGGACATGGCGGTGCTCCTCAGAAGCGGGGTGCGCCGCGCCGCGGCCCTGGCACGGGTGCTGGGGGAGGTGGGCATCCCTGTGTATTCTGATACAGACGCGGGCTTTTTCAGCCTGCCTGAGGTGCGGGACGCGCTGAACCTGCTGCGGGTGATTGACAACCCCTTTGACGATGAATCCCTGCTGGCGGTGCTGGCCTGCCCGGCCTTCGGCTTTGACCCCAAGGCCCTTGCCGCCCTGCGCAGGCACAACCCGGACAGCCAGGCGCCCCTGCACCAGAATTTTTTTGAACTGGCGGAGGAGGACGCGCGGGTTGGCGCCGCCAGGGACAGGTTCGCCCAGTGGCGCTTCCTGGCTGAAAACATGCCCCTGGAGCGTTTTGTCAGGCGGCTTCTGCGGGAATCGGGCCTGTATACCCTGGCGGGGGCCCGGCCAGAGGGGGAGCTGCGCCGCGCCAACCTGCGCCTGCTGGCCTCGCTCGCCGCCCCGGCGCCCGAGCCGCAGACCCTGCACGGGTTTATCAAGCGTGTGGACAGCGCAGGGCAAAAGGGCAGGCAGCGCAGCGCCAGCCTGGGCGAGCAGGAGGATGTGGTGCGGGTGATGACCCTGCACAAGTCCAAGGGGCTGGAGTTCCCGGTGGTGTTCCTGCCGGACTTGGCGGCGGAATTCAGCAGGAAGAAGGATCGCTCCCCGCTGATGCAGGATGCCCGCCTGGGCATGGCCATGCAGCTGGTGGTTCCCCGGGATCGGTTTAAAAAGCATACCTTTGCCACCCGGGCCATGATGATCAGAAAAAACCGCCAGGAGCTCAGCGAGGAAGCCCGCCTGCTTTATGTGGGCATGACCCGCGCCCGGGAGCGGCTGATCCTCACCGCCGCCCTGGCAAACCCGGACGCCGCCCTGGCCCGCTGGCAGAGGCCCCAGACGGATCACGCCGTGGGCACGGCCGCCAGCATGCTGGACTGGGTGGCCTCCCCCCTGCATGAGGCCATTGCCCTGGGGCATGACAGCCCCTTTGAGGCGCGGGGCAGCCGCTGGATGGTGTACAGGCTGGGAATTGACAGCCTGCCTGCCGCCCCTGAGGTGACAGCGCCCGCCCTGCCCGAGCTGAAGGAAACCGCGCCCAGCGCCGCTATCCGCGCGTTGTTTGACCGGCCCCGGGAAGCGCCCCCGCTTCCGCTTAAAAGCTCCGTCACAGCGCTGATCACCGGCCGCCTGGGCATGCTGGTGGCCGAGGAGGAGGAAACCCCCGACACCAAACGCCGGGAGCTGGTGCTCCCTCCGCCCTTGGTGCCGCTGCCCCGGCTTCAGGATCAAAAGCCCCTCAGCGCCACCCAGCGGGGCATCGCCACCCACCGCGCCCTGGGGGCCCTGGATGTGGCAGCGTTCACGGGCCTTGGGGATGAGGAAATGGAGCAGAAACTTCAGGAAGCTCTGGATGAAATGGCCGTTAGGGGAATTTTGCGCCGGAAGGAGCGGGAGGCTTTGGATGAAACCGCGCTTCTGGCCTTCCTTAAAAGCGATCTGGCCCGGCGCATGGCCCAAAGCCCCCAGCGGCGCCGGGAGTGGCCTTTCACCCTGAAGGTGGAGGCGGGGATGCTGCTGCAGGGGGTGCTGGACGCCTGCTTCCTGGAGGCGGGGGAATGGGTGCTGGTGGATTATAAGACCGACCGGGGCGACCCGGCCACGCTGCGGGAAAAATACACCCCCCAGATGCGCTGGTATATGCGCGCCCTGCGGGACATCACGGGCCTGCCCGTGAAGGAAGCCTGGCTCTACCTATTAAGCCGCCGGGAGGCGGTGCGCGTCACCGAGGACGCGCCCATCCGGCTGCGGCCGGGGCTTTCCTTGCCAGCCCCTTCGGAACAGGATAGAATGAAGGGTGAAAAGGAGGGGCTGCACCTATGAAAACCAAGGGCATCAAGCCCGTTGCCGAGAATCGCCGCGCCCGCCATGATTATTTCGTGGAAGAGAGCTACGAGTGCGGCATTGAACTAAAAGGCACCGAGGTCAAATCCATGCGCCAGGGCCGGGTGAACCTGAAGGAATCCTACGCCCGGGTGCGGGACGGCGAGGTGTTTGTGGAGGGCATGCACATCAGCCCCTATGAGCAGGGCAGCATCTTCAACACCGATCCCCTGCGGCCCAAGCGCCTGCTGCTTCATAAAAGCGAGATCCGCAAACTCCATGCCCAGGTGATGCGCCAGGGCATGACGCTGATTCCGCTGAAGGTTTACCTGAAGGACGGGCGGATGAAGCTGGAGTTGGGCGTGTGCCGGGGCAAGCGCTTCCACGATAAGCGGGATGACATCGCCCAGCGGGACGCCCAGCGGGACATTGACCGCGCCCTGCGGCAGAATCAAAAAATACGGGACAATGACTGATTTTATTGACATCTTCAGTTTGTTTTTCTATGATGATACCAATCATTAACCAGGGGGTTGCAGCATGGAGCCACAACGCAAACGCCGTGCCGACCGGCACCGCAGGCCAGTTTCAGATTCATATGAGGCGCAAACTCATGTCCCGCCTGTTCATGCCGAAGACGCGCCGCCCTCGCCGGATCAGGATGCGTCCCTTAGCCAGGCGTTTTCCAGCCTGGGTAAAAGCAGCGGACAGGTGGTGTCTGCCCTATTGGCAAGCGGAGGGGCTGCCATGGGCAAGCTGTCCGAAAAAATCCAGGACGGCAGCCTGGCACGGGATTTTAAGCGCAACGATGTGCTTAAGCAAGGCCTTATCTTCGGCCTTCCACCGTTGCTCCTTCTTTTGGGCAGCGGCTTTGCCCGCATTTGGCTGCTGCTGGGGATGCTGGCGGCATGCTACTATCTCTGGCGCTATCAGCTAGGGTATTATCGGCGCAGCCGCTGGGATTATCTGCTGCTGGCGTTTCCCCTGGCCTATATGATTTCAACGATGTCAATGATGAACATAGATATTATGGAAATACTGAGGGGCAGGTACTATTCTGTTTGGAATTTCTTGCAGACGTTGAACATTCTGGCGCCCATGTTTGTATATCATGTGCTGATTTTCCTGTTCGCCTGGATGCGCGCCCGCCTACCTTCACTGCTGAAGGGCGTGCGGATATTGTCTGTCATCGGCCTGGTTGTGTCGATAATCTTCGGGATTAGATCGTTCACTGGCTATGGCCACTATTTTGGCTTCGCATGGTTTCTTTATCCAACATTAACCTACCCCGCCTTTTTTGTCGTGGTGCTATACTTTTGCAAATCCCGGCAAAAGGAAAATGACTTCACCGAATATCAGCTCAAGCCGGGCGAAAGGTGGAAGCCGGTCATGGTGCTGTTCACCATGTATTTGGGTGTTTTTGGCGTTCACCGCACCCGCCTGGGCTATCGCACCTCGGCCCGGGTTATCCGCTGGGGGCTGATAAGCGTCATCATCAGCTCGGTCATCCTGGCGCTGATCACCGCCGCCCGGTCCTGGGGGGCCATCCAGTTCGGCATGGTGCTGTTCTACATTTGCCTGGCATATTTCCTGATCGCGGCGCTGTGGGCTTTTGTGGATATTTTTCGCATCCTGCTGGGCAATTTGAAGCCCGCTGACGGTAGCGGCTATGCCCCCAGCGAGCTGATGGATATGCAACGCCAGGGCTCTGAAATCTGAGCCCTGGCGCTGCTTTGTGCTGTTCATTCGTTTTTCAGGATATTTAAGGCGATTTCCAGCATTCGCAGGGCGGTTTGATGGTTGTCCGCCAGCAGGTTAAAGACAGCGTCCTCTGACAGGACGCCGCATTTAATATCCTTTGGGAAGGAGGGGGTGTTGGAGGCGTCAAAATCCTTCATGAACTGTTCGCTGCCATAGTAGGCGGCAAGCTGTTGATATTCCTTTTGATGCGCGCTGAAGGCATCCAGCAGCGGTTTTAGCTGATCAAGCAGTTCCTGGTGGCTGTCCAGGATGGTCTCCATTTGGCTGATATGCTCGTATGGGTTCATCAGGCTTCCTCAGCCAGCGCCACCGCGCCGATGATCCCCGCGTCGTTGCGGAAACAAGCCGGGACGATGCGCGTAAAGGGGCAATAGGTGCGGAAAGCGCTGGTGCCTTCCACCGCCTCCCGGATGCTGTCCACCACAATGCTGCCCGCGTTGGACAGCCCGCCGCCAATGGCGATGACTTCCGGCATGAAGATCATCATCAGCGACTGGATGCCGACGGCCACCTCGTGGATATACTGCTGCCATATGTCAGACTGCATGCCATCGCGGACTTGATCCACCAGCTCTTTTGTGGTCAGCGGCGCTGCCATCTGCCCCAGCGCCCGGGCGGCGGCGTACTGCTCCCAGCATCCCTTTTGGCCGCAGCTGCATGGGCGGCCGTCCGGGTGGGTGATCATGTGCCCCAGCTCCCCGTGAAGCCCCTGATAGCCGCGCAGCGGCTGCCCGTGGATGATCACCCCGCCGCCAATGCCTGTGCCCAGGGTTAGCAGGATGCCCACCTCGCAGCCCTTGAGCGCCCCATAGCGGTGTTCCGCCATCAGGGCGCACACGGCGTCATTTTCTATGGGCAGGGCCATGCCAAACGCGTCCTGAAGCATCTGTTTGACCGGGGCGTTCTTCAGCCCCAGCTGATTGGCGGTGACGCGCCCCCCGTTATCCCAGGTGCCGGCAAAGGAGATGCCAACCGCGGCCCCCGGCGCCATGCGCCAGGCGGCTGTCACCATGTCATAAATAGTCTTCACGATATCCTGTGCCGTGCCGGGGGTGGGCTGCTGATCCCTATAGACCACCTCAAGGTCATTTCGGACGATGCCCAGCTTGATCTGCGTCCCCCCCACATCAACGCCGATGACGCTCATAGGATTCACATCTTTTGTGTTTGATATTTTTTGCGCCAGATGATCTCTTCCCGCCGGGGCCCGGTGGACAGCAGGGTGATGGGCGTTTGGATCCGTTCCTCAATAAAATTGACATAATCTAAACACTTCTGGGGCAGTTTCGCCTCGTCCGTCACGCCCCGGACATCGGTTTTCCAGCCGGGGAGCACCTCATACACCGGCTTCACCCGGGCCAGGTCCGGCGTGGCGGGGAAGCGGGTGATGCGCTGGCCATCCAGCGTATAGGCCACGCAGACGGGGATCTCGTCCAGGTAGCTTAAAACATCCAGGTTGGTCATGGCGCAGGCGGTCGCGCCCTGGGTGAGGCAGCCATAGCGGGTGGCCACCGCGTCAAACCAGCCCACATCCCGGGGGCGGCCCGTTTTGGCGCCGTATTCCCCGGCGTCCCCGCCCCGGCGGCGGAGCTCCTCCGCCTCCTCCCCGTGCAGCTGGCTGGGGAAGTAGCCCGTGCCCACGCTGGAGGAATAGGCCTTGGTCACCGCCAGCACCTGGCTGATGGCATGGGGCGGAAGGCCCGCGCCCACGCTGGCGTAGCCCGCCAGGGGGGAGGAGGAGGTGGTGTAGGGGTAGATGCCATGGTCAGGGTCGCGCAGCGCCCCCAGCTGGCCTTCCAGCAGGATGCGCTTGCCCGCCTTCAGCGCCTCGTGCAGGATGGCGGTGGTGTCGCCCAGGTAGGGCTTCATGCGCTGGCCATAGGCGTAGTATTTCTCGGTCAATTCCTCTGCCGACAGCGGCGCGTGATGGTACAGGTGCTCCAGGAGCACGTTTTTCTTCACCAGGCTGATCTTGAGCCTGTCATACAGCAGGTCCTTATCCAGCAGCTGGCAGGCCTGGATGCCGGTTTTGGCGAACTTGTCGCTGTAAAACGGCGCGATGCCCGACTTGGTGGAGCCGAACTTGCGGCCCGCCAGGCGCTCCTCCTCCAATACGTCAAACAGGACATGGAAATCCATCAGCACCTGGGCGCGCTCGGAGATGATTAGCTGCGGGGCGGGAATCCCCCGGCCCAGCACCTCATCCAGCTCCCGGAAGAAGGCCTCCGGATCCAGCGCCACGCCGGGCCCGATCAGGTTTTGCACCTGGGGATGGAAAATGCCGCTGGGCAGCAGGTGCAGGGCAAACTTGCCATAATCGTTGATGATGGTGTGCCCGGCGTTGGCCCCGCCCTGGAAGCGCACCACCAGGTCGCTGGTTTCAGCCAGCAGGTCGGTCAGTTTTCCCTTGCCTTCGTCGCCCCAGTTGGCGCCGACAATTGCGCGAATCATCTATATTCTCCTTTACAGCGCTGAGCGCCTGTGATCGTATCCCGGGCCGGCATTATCTTATGCCAGCCACTCCCCGTCAAAAACGAATTCCGCAGGCCCCTGCTGGTAGACATGGTTGTTTTCAGCGTTCCAGGACACCTCCAGGTTGCCCCCGGCCAGCTGCACCTGCACCGTGCGGTCGCACAGCCCGTTCAACACCCCTGCCACCAGCGCCGCGGATGCCCCCGTGCCGCAGGCCAGGGTCTCGCCACTGCCCCGCTCCCACACCCGCATTTCCAGCACATCCCGCCTGATTGCCCGCACAAACTCTATATTGGCGCGCTGGGGGAAGATGGCGTGGTTTTCAAACAGGGGGCCAACGATGTTCAGGTCGATGGCCTCAGGGTCGTTCACAAAGATCACGCAGTGGGGGTTTCCCATGCTGACGCAGGTGATGAACCAATCCTGCCCCAGGAGGCTGAGCCTGTGGCTCAGGACCATCTCCCCCGGCAGATCCACCGGGATGTTCCGGGGGTTCAGATCGGGCGAGCCCATGTCCACCAGGATGCGGCTGACCTTGTCCCCGGTCAGGGAGAGCCTCATCTGCCGCAGGCCGGCCCTGGTTTCCAGCGTCAGCTCGGTTTTATTGGTCATGCCCCGCTCATAGACGTATTTGCCGACGCAACGGGTGGCGTTGCCGCACATCAAGGCCTCTGAGCCATCGGCGTTGAAAACGCGCATGGCAAAGTCAGCGGTTTCAGAGGGCTCAATCAGCACCAGCCCATCCGCTCCCACGCCAAAGTGGGGCCGGCTCATCACCCGGGATTGATAGGAGGGGTCCTGCACCACCTCCTCAAAACAGTTGACGTAGATGTAATCATTGCCAATGCCGTGCATTTTTGTAAACCGCATGGACGCTCTCCTTTACATCGCTTCAGGCGCCTGAACGCCAATCAGATACAGCCCCAGGGCGATCACCTGCCTGACGGCGCGCACCAGCTGAAGCCTGGCGGCGGTGGCGGCGGCGTCATCATCCAGGATGCGATGCTCATAATAATATTTGTTGAAGGCCTTGGCAACATCCAGCGTGGCCCGGGTCACCTCCGAGGGCTCGTTGCCCCGCTGGGCGGCGCGGATGGCCTCGGGGAAGCGGGCCAGCTGCCGCAGCACGGCCTGGGCCGCGTCGTTGGTGAGGGCGTCGTCATCCGCCGCCGCGTCCTCCATGTCCTCCGCCCGGCGCAGCACCGAGCAGCACCGGGCGTGGGTGTACTGCACATAGGGGCCGGTGTCCCCGTCAAAGTTGAGAGCGCGGTCCCACCAGAAATCAATGTCCTTGATGCGGTTGTTCAGCAGCGTGGTGAACACCACCGCCCCCACCCCCACGTCCCGGGCCACGGCTTCCGGGTGTTGAAGGTCCGGGCTTTTTTCCCGGATGATGTCCAGCGCCTTCTCCTGGGCGCGGATGAGCAATTCATCCAGAAACACGATGTTGCCCTGGCGGGTGGACATGGCCTGCCCCTCATAGCTGACCATGCCGAAGGCCACATGCTCCATCTGGTCCTTCGCCCAATCATAGCCCATCAATTCCAGCACCTTGAACACCTGCTGGAAGTGCAGGTTTTGCTGATAGGCCACCACATACAGGCATTTGTCAAAGTGGTAGGTGTCCTTGCGCCACAGCGCCGCCGCCAGGTCCCGGGTGGCGTACAGCGTGGCCCCGTCGGATTTGACGATCAGGCAGGGGGGCATTTTGTAATCCTCCAGGTCCACCACCAGGGCGCCCTGGCTTTCCGTCAGCAGGTTTTTTTCCCGCAGCTCGTCGATCACC
This sequence comes from Christensenellales bacterium, assembly GCA_050952935.1. Classification (GTDB taxonomy): domain Bacteria; phylum Bacillota; class Clostridia; order Christensenellales; family Aristaeellaceae; genus UBA6115. Next base: position 575,518 of record JBMNLS010000001.1, read on the forward strand.
CGGCCCATCTTGTCGTTAAAAAAGGCCTCGCCGTTGTAGGAATCAAAGCTGACGCCCAGGATGTCATACACCCGCGCGGCGTCCTTCAAGGTCAGCTTCTTGAAGCGGTCAAAGATGGCCAGCGCCTCTTCATCGCCGTCCTCGATTTTTTTAAACCAGGCCCGGCCTTCATCCTCAAGCGCCGGGTTTTCCTCCGCCTCCTTGTGGAAGCGCACATAAAGACCGGTCAGCGCGTCAACGCCGCCTGCCTCCACCATGTCCCAGTCGCCCCAGCGTTTGAAGGCCGCGATCATCTTGCCAAACTGGGTGCCCCAGTCGCCCAGGTGGTTGATGCCCACCGTGCGCCAGCCCAGGTGATGGTAGATGCGCTTCAGGCTGTGGCCCAGCACCGTGGTTGACAGGTGGCCGATGTGGAAGCGCTTGGCGATGTTGATGGAGGAATAGTCCAGCACCACGGTCTGTCCGCAGTCCGCCGCCCCGCCGTAGCCCTCGCCCGCTTCCCGGATGTTGTCCAGCACCGCGCGGGCAAAGTTCCTGCGGTTAAAAAAGAAGTTCAGGTAGCCGCCCACGCTCTGCGCCGTGGCCACCCCGGGCGCGTCCACCGCCGCGGCCAGCTTCTGGGCGATGATGGGCGGCGCTATGCGAAGCGGCCTGGCCAGCCTGAAGCAGGGGAAGGCAAAATCCCCCAGGGTGCTGTCCGGCGGCACCTCCAGCGCCTCCGGCCCCGGCAGCGCTTCTGCCGGAAAGCCTGAAAAGGCCCTCAGGATCGCCTCCTTCAGGACCTTGCTTACCTCTGCGCGCATATCTTTCAAATCTGCTGTTTACCCCCTTGCCACATGCTAAAACAGCATAGCATATCAGGGGGATTGGCGCAACTGGGCGGGGGCGGGTGGCCGGGCAGGGCGGAAAGCAGAAAAAAACCACTCCCCGGGCCCTGTGCCGGGCGATATGCCCGTTTTTCCGTGAAAATATGCCCGTTTTTCCGTGAAAATGGGTATTGAATAAAAATGTCCTTCAATATATAATAAAATGATAGTTGCAGGTGACGGATCTGACTTGATGGGAGGCGGGTGATACGCCGTCATGATGACAGACAGGCGGGCAGGCGGACAGCATCATCATATTTGCTTTATTCATTCACCCCATTTAAGGCTATTTGGCGGCGCCTGCGCGTTTTTCGGCGCGCGGGTTTTTTGTTTTGTCCGGGGTCATGGCTTTGCGCATGGCCCCGTTTGGTCCAGTCAGCGCCGCGCGGGCGGCATCGACAGGGGCGGTTGTTCCGCCGCCGGATAAGCCCTCAGGGAAAGCATGTGACGAAACGGGCGGGAGGAAGGAAAGCACCCATGAAAACGAAGAAAGCGGTATTCCTGGCACTGGCGCTGCTGGTGGCGCTGGCGGCGCTGCCCTGGCAGAGGGCGGCGGCGGGGACAAGGTACTATGTAAAGCAGGGCGGCACCGGCAACGGCACCAGCTGGGCGGATGCCTCGCCGAACCTGAAGGCCATCATGGATAGCGCCGATTCCGGCGACGAAATCTGGGTGGCCGCGGGAACCTACAGCCCGGGCGGGAACAAGACGGATACCTTCCTGTTGGAAGTGGGCGTCATGGTTTACGGCGGCTTTGCCGGGACAGAGGATGCTTTGAGTCAACGCGACTTGAACAATGTCAACAATAAGACCACCCTGAACGGCGGTAACAACGCTTACCACGTCGTGAAGGGCGGTTTGGGCGCGACAGCCGATTTCACGCGCCTTGACGGCTTTACCATCACGGGCGGCAATGCCAATGGGTTTAATGATGATGCTTACGGCGGCGGGATGTACAACAAAAATTCAAGCCCCACGGTGGCCAACTGCGTCTTCACCGGCAACACGGCGGACGGAGACGGTGGCGGGATGTACAACAGCGGTTCCAGCCCGGCGGTGGAAAACTGCGTCTTTTCCGGCAACACGGTGAACGGAGACGGTGGCGGGATGTGCAACTCTTCCAATTCCAGCCCGGCGGTGAAAAACTGCGCCTTTTCCGGCAACACGGCGAACTTCGGCGGCGGCGGCGGGATGGACAATAATAACTCCAGCCCGACGGTCGTGAACTGCACCTTCTCCGGCAACACGGCGGACTGGAACGGCGGCGGGATGGACAACGATAACTCCAGCCCGACGGTCGTGAACTGCACCTTCTCCAAAAACACGGCGGACGATTTGGGCGGCGGGATGTACAACTCTTCCAATTCCAGCCCAACGGTAGCCAATACCATCCTGTGGGGCAACACCGCCGCCAATGATAGCAGCAGCGCGGACATCTATCAGAACGGAAATACTATCACCCTGAAAAACTGCGCGGTCGAAAAATGTTCATTTGGTGGTGGGGGACAAAAAAACGAAACAAACCCCATCACAGGCGACCCTGACCTGCAACCGCTGGATAAGGATGGTAACATCCTAATATCCCCCTATTCTGCTACCGCCGTGTATATCTATGGATTGGACGCCGATGGAGTGCCTCCAGATAGTTCAGCGCTGAACGCGGGGCTGCCTGTCGGCACAGTGATCAAGAACGACATCAGAGTCCCCGCTACGGACCAGCGGGGCGTGCCGCGAAAGCCCGCGCCCGCAGCAGTGGATATCGGCGCTTATGAAACGGTGGATTTTTACACCATCACAAACAAGCTGACCCATATCACAAGCGACAACCCCGCCGACTACCGCCTGACGAGCGATACGACAGATTATCAGGCTATCCTGACTGCGACCCAAGGTACACTGCCCGCGGATATCACCGTGAAGGTGGGCGGAACAGTGCTGACCACAGGCTACACCTACAACAGCGCAACCGGTGCTTTGAGCATTGATGCCGCGAGCATCACCGGAAATATCGAAATTGAAGCGGCTGCTGCTGTTGCTCCGATAGCTGTGACGGGCGTGAGCCTAAACAAAACCATCACCGCCCTGACGGTGGGCAATAGCGAAACGCTGACCGCTACGGTTGAGCCTGCTGATGCCAGCAATAAGGCTGTGACCTGGGTCAGCGACAAGCCCGCCATCGCCACCGTGAATAACGGTGTGGTGACAGGTAAAGCACTCGGCAAGGCTGTTATCACCGTGACCACGCAGGACGGCAGCTTCCAGGCCACCTGCACGGTCATCGTGCGGGGAACGGAGCCCAAAATCTGGTATGTAAAAGAGGGCGGCGCGGGCAATAGGGACGCTTCCGACTGGGCCAATGCCGCGGCGAACCTGAAGGATATCATGGATATAGCAGAATCCGGCGACCAGGTCTGGGTGGCCGCGGGCACCTACAGCCCGGGCGGCGATGTGACGGACACCTTCCTTTTGAAACAAGGCCTCAAGGTCTACGGCGGTTTTGCCGGCGGAGAAACGGACTTGTCCGCCCGTAACTGGGTTAGTAACGTGACCACCCTGAACGGCAACAGCAAAAACCGGCATGTCGTAACGGGCGGAACGGACGCGACCTCCGACGATACGCGGCTTGATGGCTTCACCATCACGGGCGGCAACGCCAATGGAACGGGAAATTTTACTTACAATCAAGGCGGCGGAATGTTCAACCATAGCTCCAGCCCGACGGTGGCCAACTGTGTCTTTTCCGGCAATACGGCAAACAGCAGTGGCGGCGGGATGTTCAACTATAGCTCCAGCCCTACGGTTACAAGCTGCACCTTCTCCGGCAACACGGCAAATAATTACGGCGGCGGGATGTATAACTATAACAACTCCAGCCCTACGGTGACGGACTGCACCTTCTCCGGCAACACGGTGACAACAAGCGGGGGCGTCTACGGCGGCGGCGGGATGTTTAATGATGGGTCCAGCCCTACGGTGAAAAACTGCGCCTTCTCAGGCAACTCGGCGAACCAGTACGGCGGCGGGATGTTCAACTATAGCTCCAGCCCTACGGTTACAAACTGCACCTTATCCGACAACACAGCAACGTTGAGTGGTGGCGGGATGTACAACTATAACAACTCCAGCCCTACGGTGGAAAACTGCGCCTTCTCAGGCAACTCGGCGAACCAGTACGGCGGCGGGATGTTCAATACCAATAAATCCAGCCCTACGGTGAAAAACTGCGCCTTCTCAGGCAACTCGGCGAACCAGTACGGCGGCGGGATGTCCAACTATAGCTCCAGCCCTACGGTTACAAACTGCACCTTATCCGACAACACAGCAACGTTGAGTGGCGGCGGCATAAACAACCTACAAAACGCTAGTCCAATACTAGCAAACACCATACTGTGGGGCAACACCGCCCCCGCTGATAAGGGTCCTGACATCTATCAGGACGCAGGGACCCTCAACCTGAAAAACTGCGTGGTTGAAAAATATAAACTTGACAACGTGGACGAAAACATAAGCAACCTCATCACAGGCGACCCAAAGCTGAAAGCGTTGAACAAGGCGGGCGGCAACCCTGCGACTGCTGCTGATGTGTATATATATAAGCTGCAAACAGGCAGCTCGGCTATAGATGCGGGGCTGCCGGTAGGCGATATTGGCAATGGCGTCACAGTTCCCAGTAAGGACCAGCGGGACATTACCAGACCGCAGGGGGCAGGCGTAGACATAGGCTCTTATGAAGCGGAGTATACCATTACTTCCGTTGCGGTTAATCCTGATACGGTAAGTGTGAAAAAGGGAGAAACAAAGAGCTTCACCGCAAACGTGACAGGCACGGGTGATTATAACAACACGGTTACTTGGTCGGTTATAGACAAAACATCCTCCGGAACGACAATCTCAGGCAGCGGAACGCTTGCCGTAGCTGCGGATGAAAACGCAACCACATTAACCGTAAAAGCAACTTCAAAAGGCGACAGCGCTATATTCGGCACCGCAACCGTAACCGTTAAGGAAGCGGTTGTAGCGGTAACGGAAGTAACGGTAACTCCGGCAACGTTGACCTTAACAGCGGGCGGGGCAACCGAAACATTGACGGCGACTGTATTACCTGCTGAAGCTACAAATAAGGATGTTACATGGGCGTCAAACAACGAAGCTGTAGCGACTGTGGCAAATGGAGTAGTAACACCGATAGCCGCGGGGCAAGCTATTATTACTGTTAAAACTGTAGACGGCAACTACCAAGCTACCTGTACGGTGAACGTTAACGCTGCAACAGTGGCGGTAACGGGTGTAACTGTAGCTCCGGAAACTTTGACATTAACAGCTGGCGGGGCAACCGGAACATTGACGGCGACTGTATTACCGGCAGACGCGACTAACAAGAACGTGACCTGGGCGTCCAGCAACGAGGCCATCGCCACCGTAGCAGACGGCGTGGTCACCCCGATAGCCGCGGGGCAAGCGATTATCACGGTGAAAACGGTGGACGGCGGAAAGACCGCCACCTGCACAGTGACCGTGTCCGCAACTGCCGTACCCGTAACCGGCGTGAAACTAAATAAGAACGCCACTGCCCTTGTCGTGGGCGGCATGGAAACGCTGTATGCCACGGTGGAACCTGCCACCGCCACCAACCGGAACGTGACCTGGAGCAGTGATAAACCCGCCATCGCCACCGTGGATAACGGCGGCAAGGTGACGGCCGTGGGCGTTGGTCAGGCGACCATCACCGTGAAAACGGACGACGGCAACAAGACGGCTGCCTGTCAGGTGACGGTGTCCGCAACTGCCGTACCCGTTACGGGCGTGAAACTAAATAAGAACGCCACTGCCCTTGTTGTAGGCGGCACGGAAACGCTGTATGCCACGGTGGAACCTGCCACCGCCACCAACCGGAACGTGACCTGGAGCAGCGATAAGCCTGCTGTCGTCACCGTGGACGCAGCTGGCAGGGTAACGGCCGTGGGCGTCGGTCAGGCCACCATCACCGTGAAAACGGATGACGGCAACAAGACGGCTGCCTGCAAGGTGACGGTGTCCGCAACTGCCGTACCCGTCACGGATGTAAAGCTGAATAAGGCTTCCACTGCCCTTGTTGTGGGCGGCATGGAAACGCTGTATGCCACGGTGGAACCTGCCACCGCCACCAACCGGAATGTGACCTGGAGCAGTGATAAGCCTGCTGTCGCCACTGTGGACGCAGCCGGCAGGGTAACGGCTGTCGGCGTCGGTCAGGCGACCATCACCGTGAAAACGGACGACGGCAACAAGACGGCTGCCTGCAAGGTGACGGTGTCTGCGGCTGCTGTACCCGTTACGGGCGTAAAGCTGAACAAGGCTTCCACCACCCTTGTTGTAGGCGGCATGGAAATGCTGTATGCAACGATTGAGCCGCCTACCGCCACCAACCGGAATGTGACCTGGAGCAGCGATAAGCCTGCTGTTGCTACTGTGGACGCAGCCGGCAGAGTAACGGCTGTCGGCGTCGGTCAGGCCACCATCACCGTGAAAACGGACGACGGCAACAAGACGGCTGCCTGCACGGTCACCGTGTCGGCGGCTGGCGCCCAATATACCACCGTTTCCGGCGATGGCCAGACCCATACCCGCAGCGACGGCGAAGACCTGCTGCTGACCGTTAAACGGAACATAGGGGACGAGAAAACCTTCGGCCTGTTCCGCCAGATGCTGAAGGACGGGGTCCCCGTTGCGGAGAGCAACTACACCAAGGCAGCGGGCAGCCTGATCATCCGGCTGAAATCGGCCTGGCTGGATACCTTAGCCGCCGGTCTGCATCACCTGAGCTTTGTTTTTGAAGATGGTTTGGCCCAAGCGTCCTTTACCATCCGGGCCAGGCCGGGCAGCTTTGAGGACGTGACAACGCCCAGCGACAGCTTTACCTTTACCAAGCGCTGGCAGGGCGGGACGGGAAAGAGCATCGACTGGACGCTGTATGACGAGATGGACCGCGTCGCCCACAAGCTGTTCAACAAGAAGGTGGTGAGCTCCACTGAATGGCGGTACAACGCCTGGTTTGACAGGCCGGTGTCCCGCTATGTGGTGGAAAAGCCGGTGTCCGGCTACAAAACGCGGTATGAAAACGTGGGCGTGTATGCCGGCATCACGGACCGCTGCTGCGACGGCGGCGCCATCATCAACTATAAAATCCCCAAGACCGGGGATGAGGCCAACCTGGCGCTGTGGGCGGGGCTGGCGCTGCTGGGCCTGGCTGGCATCAGTGCTGTGCTTGTGACCGGCAGGCGCAGGAGGAAAGGCAAGTAATTCTTACAGCGCGCAACAGGCCCTGCGCAGGGAGAACAGGGACATCATCGGTTGGCTGACCATTGAAAAATGCTGGATGAAGCGCGCTTGAAGGAGCTGGCCGGAAGAAGCCGGAAAAGGCGAGGCGGCGCTGCAGCAAAGACCGGAATCGGCAGGATGCAACTTTTATTCCAGAAAAGTTTGCATTTGGCGGGCGGGTTGTGGTATTATCTTTTTTGTGACATCAGGCGGTCCTCTGCATCCTTGGGAGCAAGAACGCCTCAGGCAAGGAGGAAGCCGTTATGAGTGAGATTATCAGGAGCATTGAAGCCAAGCAGCTGCGCACAGACCGCCCCGTCTTTAACGTGGGGGACACGGTGCGCGTGTTTGTGAAGGTGGTTGAGGGCAGCCGTGAGCGCCTGCAGGCCTTTGAGGGCACCGTCATTGCCAAGCGCAATGGCTCCAACCGCGAGACCTTCACCGTCCGCCGGGTATCCTACGGCATCGGCGTTGAGCGCACCTTCCCGCTGCATTCCCCGCGGGTTGACAGCATTGAAATTGTTCGCAAAGGCCGCGTGCGCCGCGCGAAGCTCTACTACCTGCGCGATCGCCAGGGCAAGGCTGCCAAAATCAGGGAAGCCGCCTGGGTTCGGCCCCAGTAAGGGAAAAGATACCAGGAAAAAAACCGGTCATATGCTATGGCCGGTTTTTTAAATTGTTTATTGAGATCATGAAACCTTCTCCCGCCGGGCAGCCGTTTGATAATATCATTGCCTATGGAACAAAAATATTGTTGACATATGCAACATTCAATTTTATAATTATTTCACAAGAAACAAGTTGCATGTTGTTGGATGGTGCGGACACGAGTTTATACAAGCACATTTGCCCACAGCGAGACTCACCTGATTTGGACAGCAGCGAGAAAGGAGGAGGTGTTTTTTCGTATTGAGTGGCAATGCCGCGCCGGCGTTTGAAGTATCAAAAGGCGTTTTCAACCAAATGTCGCAAGCGGCAAAGATATTGATCGTATTCCTGTTGACCCGCCTGTTTTTTTAGCGAAATAACCGGTCGTATGTTTCTCACAAGCTTTTGCGATAAAGATGTAGCTATTATTTTCAGAAAACATATCTCGTGTTCGCGCCAACTATCTAACATAATATATCGTCATATTATAAACACAGGAGGAAAAGACATTGAAAGACATTTCCCGCAGAACTTTTCTCAAAGGCGCCATTGCAGGAACGGCATCTGCAGCGGCTGTGGGTGTGATGGGCGCGCCCCTGCTGAATGCAAAAGGCGAAGCATTATTTACACCCGGAACCTATACGGCGCAAGCCCAGGGAATTGGCCCTGTTACTGTTACCATGACTTTTAGCGAAACGAAGATTACTGATGTTATTCTGGATGTATCAAATGAAACGCCCGGGATAGGGCAGGCGGCGGCCGAACAGCTGAAAGAGGCTTTAATGCAGGCTCAGGGAGCGTCCATTGATACGGTGTCGGGGGCAACCATAACGTCAGAAGCCGTATCAAAGGCCGCGACCAAATGCATCGCGCAGGCAAAAGGCGAGATTCCAATAGAGATCATAGATGATACTAAGGATGAGGAAAGCGCTGATTGGCTGGGACAGGAGCCAGTTATTGACGAAGCGGAAATTGTTGCTGATTATCAGACGGAGATATTGGTTATTGGCTGTGGAACGGCTGGCATGTTTGCGATTGCATCAGCGGCTGAAGAAGGGGCAAAAGTAATCGGTATTGATCGTTTCCCCACCGGCGTAGGCATTCGGGATGATTTGGGCGCAATAGATTCCAGATATCAGAAAGCGTGGGGAACCAAAATTGACAAGTTCGATTATATCACGATGGCAACTGCCTATGCTGCCGGACACCTTCGTCAGGATTTGGTTCGGCTGTTCTGCGATGAATCGGGAGCGGTGATTGATTGGTACGGTGATCGCCTTGCGGAACGCGGAGTTACCCTTTGGCATGAGTCGGGCGATACAGAGGATGAATCCCGCTATAAGCATTACCCGACCGGACATTCCCCCGATTGGGAGGGCAGTGATGACGGAACGGGAAATGTGTTGGATGGCAATAAAGTGCTGTTTGATTATGCGAGCAATTTGGGCGCGGAATTCCACTACAGCACAAAAATGATAAAGCTTGTCAAGGACAACGGACGCGTAACAGGCTGCATAGCGGAAAACAGTGACGGGCAGTACATCCGTTATTCTGCGAGTAAAGGGGTGATTGTTGCCACCGGCGGCTACTCTTTGAACTATGAGATGATGGAAGCGCTCCAGCCTTGGAACCTGCGCCTGATTGGGCAAAACGCTTCCGAGCCGGGGGCCTTTGGCGATGGCATTAAGGCCTGCCTCTGGGCCGGTGCGAAAATGGACGAAACGCATTCGATGATGATGTTTGACCGTTGTGCTTTGCGGCCAGATCAGGAATCCGGCCCTGAAACCGCGAAATCGGGCGACACTGGATTTTTCTGGATGGGGTCTCAGCCCTGGCTGAAAGTGAATGCCGATGGCCAGCGTTTTTTCAATGAATCCGGAACATATGAAGGGATACTTCATGCAAATGAGTACCAAAAGGGGTACTGTCATTATACTTTGTTCGACAGCAACTGGACAAAATATGCGACACAGTTCAAGATGCATGGCTGTTCCAGGCTGTATCCGTTTGAAAATGGTGCGCCTCCCAACATCCCATATCAAGTGATTGAAAACTTTATGTTGCCTGGCCTCATTGAGCAAGGATTTGTGATGCAGGCAGACAGCATTGAAGAGTTGGCGGAAAAACTTGGCTTGCCTGGTGAAAGCCTCAAAAAGACGGTTGAACGCTACAATGAACTGGCATATGCCGGGGAAGATGCTGACTTTGGCAAGGAATCCTTCCGCCTTACGCCTGTGGACACAGCTCCTTTTTATGGCGCTAAAACCTCCGGTTTCATTCTTTGCACCATGGACGGTATTCACATTGATACCGACATGAATGTCCTTGATCCGGAAGGCAACAAAATTCCGGGGCTTTATGTTATCGGCAATGACAGCGGTGCGTTTTTTGCCAACACCTATCCAAACCTGTCAACCGGCATGGCCTGTGGCCGCTCGGTTACCTTCGCAAGATTGGTTGGAAAAGCCCTGGCCAATAAGTCATAAAACGATCCATATCAGAATCGACAGGGGTCCGGAAAATCCGGACCCCGCAGTTTGTCAATATAATCGGAAACCTGAGATTGCCAAGATAAGGAGAATAATTTAACGGAAAATGGCACAGCTTTGTTGTTGATTTTGCGGGCTAAAGGCTCAAAAAAGTCTGCTCACCAGAATTGAGAACAGACTTAAGGCACAATTGTTTGCGCCAATTATTGCATAGAGTTATAGCACAGTTTCATGTGTGATGTTACAATCTTCCGAGTTTTACTATACTTTGCTGATGTGTTTCTCCACCAATTTGACTGAACTCTCTTCTGCTAGCACAACCGATAATTCTATGCTGTCCGACATTGGAAAAATGCTGCTTAGGTCTTCATTTACTCCAAAAACCAGTAGTACATCCAATTTTCCTTTTGCACTCTCAGCGGGCAGAAAAATGCGGATCTCATTTGATAGTGCCGAGCCTTTTCGATCACTTGAAATACTGTATTCGCATAGGATATTATTACCCTCCTGGTCAGTAACAGAAAGAACATCACATAAGGTTCCCAGTACTTTACTTCCATGTTTTAAAGCTGTTTTTATACTGCTTTCCAGTAATGGGTCTCCATCAACCTGATTATCAATGAGAGCCGTATAATTGTCGTTGGGCAGTTGAAGAACATGTATTTTTAGCACATATTCGTTGTAGGTGATAGCGTTAATTACAAATGTGGCGCCATTCGTTTCGGCCCCACCTATCCAGTGGTAACTTACATAGTTATCAGGCATACCTTCCGGGACAGAAAGCTCAATGTAATCTTCTTGTGCCAAAGACTGTCCCGAAATGAGGGTAAGAAACATCAGGAAAACCAAAAACATAGTCTTTTTCATATGCTTGACTCCTTCATTCATTCCCAGCGCAATCTGGGCAGGCGGGGGGCGGCCTTGAGGGCTGACTGGCTGGGGTTGACCCAGAAGGGGTTGCCGGTGAGCGTCAGCACAGGCAGATCGCTTTTGCTGTCCCCATAGGCGCAGGAATCCTCCCAGTTGGGCCGGATGCCCTGGGCCACAAGCCATTGTTTGACCTGGCGGGGCTTTTCCTCCCCCCTGACATTGGTGAGGACGCGGTATTGGCTGTCTGTGGTGGTGGCCAGCACCGCGTCAACGGGAAGATAGTGCCTGATGTGGGACAGGTAGCAGGCCGGCGAGGCTGATACCAGAAGGATGATGTCGCCGTTCAGGTGATGCCGCTGCATCGCCTTTTTTGCCGCCGGGAAGAGGCGGGGCGCCAGGCGATTCTCGACAAATTCCCGGCAGAGGGACGCAGCTTCCTTCTCATTTAGCCTGCGCAGCGGGGCCAGCGCCTGGCTTTTGGCCTTTTCAACGGGCAGCAGGCGCAGCATCCACAGCAGGGTGGAGCCAATGATGGCCAGCGTGCGCGGGAAGGAGATCAGCCCCTTTTGCCGGAGGAAGCTCACAAAATCCGTGATGCTGTCCCCGGCGATCATGGTTTTGTCAAAGTCGAAAATCGCCAGGCGCCTGCTGTCCATGCCGCCTCCCGCGTTGTTTTGGATTACTGCGTCACGGTCCATTATTGCAGCTGGATGTTCTTCTGGTTGACAAAGCCGCGGTAGGGCTGGCCGTTGTACTCGGTTTCGATGTAGGCGTAGTAGCCATCCCGCTGGGTGGCAAGCACTGTGAAGGTGCCGCCGGGCTGAATTTCAAAGACGGTGGTGGGCTTCATAATGGGGTCGTCATACACCCGCACCAGGTTGACGGCCTTGGCGGGGCTGTGGGCAAAGGCCAGCTCGCTCACATGGGCATCGGCGGGAAGGGCGGAGGCCTCCACCCAGCCGATGCGGTAGCGGCCGTCAGACAGCCCGTAGCCCATGAGGATCCAGCCGTTTTCACTGCCGTAGACCCGGCTGCGCCCGCCGCTGACCACAGCGTTCGGGGCCTGGTAGTAGTGGTAGCCGGGGCCGGAATAGACGGGGTAGCTGCCCGTCAGGCGGAGGGTCTGGTATTGGTCGATGGTGGGGATGGAAACGATGGTGCCCCGGTCGCGGTAGGTGAAGACCACCTGGGCGGGGGTGGCCGTGCCATCAGGGCTTACCCGGACGGTGACGGAGGCGGGGGAGGTGAGGACGTAGTTGGGGGGCGCCATGCTGTTGTCCGCCCTGACAGTGTTGGGGGAGGCTGAGGTAACGGAGGCCGTGGTCTGGCCCAGGGTGGCGCCGGTATGATCCTTGTAGATGACGGGGATGTTGACCGTCACCGGCGGGGCTGGGGGCGCGTAGGTGAACTCCACCCGGCTTTGGGAGAGGCTGCCGTCCGGGTACACGGTGACGGCAATGGAGCGGTAGCCCTGGAGCACATAGCCCGCGGGCACCAGGCCGTCATTGGTGGTGACGGCGTTTGAGCCCTGGGAAAGGGTGCGGGTTTCGGTGTAGAGGATGTCGCCCGAGGTGTCCTTATAAATCACCTGGATGGTGGCGGTCACCGGACGGCTATAGGTGAACACCACGGTGCCGGGCGTGGCATAGCCGCCGGCATCCACGGTGACGGTGATGCTGCGTGAGGAGGCCAGCACATAGCCCGCGGGCACCAGGCTGTCGTTGGCGGTGATGATGTTTGTGCCCTGGGAGAGGGCGCGGGTTTCCGAATTGAGGATGTTCCCCGAGGTATCCTGATAGAGCACCTGAACCGAGGCGCTCACGGGCCGCCTGTAGGTGAAGGTGACGCTGGCGGGGGTGGCGGCGCCGGAACCGGACACATACACCGACACATTCCGGGGGGAGGTGAGGACGTAGCCTGCGGGCACGCGGCTGTCATTGGCGGCGATGGTGGTGTAGCCCTGGGGCAGGGTTTGGCTGGTGCTGTAAAGGTGGTTGCCGTATTCATCCTGGTAGTTGACGGGGATGGTGGCATAGGCCGCGGGCCGGGGCGTGGCGGTGGGCTGATAGGCCTGCTGTATCACCACAAAGGAAACGGAGCTGGGGTTGGGGACGCCTGCGGCTGACACAAACACCACCGCATCCCTTATGCCTGAGAGGGCATAGCCATAGGGCACCTTGCTGCTGTCGGCCGGCACCAGGTGGGTGCCGGCGCCCAGGCTGCGCACCTCAGAGGCGAGCACCTGTCCATAGATATTTTTGTATTGTATCAGCAGGGAAGCCGTCGTCGGCGCCGGGGCGGCGGTAGGGGTGGCGGTGGGCGCGTAGCCCGGCTCATATAGGAACACAACGCCCGAAGGGAAGGCACGGCCGGTTTTATCCACCGATACATAGATGCTGCGCGTGCTCACCAGGCGGTAGCCGGGCACCAGGGTATCGTTGGCGGTGACGGTGTTTTGCCCCACCTTGACCGGCACCGTGCCGGTGTAGAGAGTTTGGCCGGTGCTGGTTCTGTAATACACCGGGATGCTGTACTGGGCGTCCGCCGGCACAGGGGACTGGTAGGCGGTGAAGGCTGCCAGGTTTTTATGCACATAGGCGATGGCGCCGTTTGACATCACGATTTCGTAAAAATTACCGTTAAGGCCTGTGGTTTGGTAGGTTTCGCCGGGCGCTGTGTTGCCGACCACGGGATAATGGGTGCCGGGGCCGGAGCGAATATTGCCCCTGTTGCGATAAGTAATCGTGATTTCGCCGATGATGGCGGTGCCGTCAGCGGAGGCGGTCAAGGCAAAAGCGCCTGCCCACACCGCAAGGGCCATCACAAGGGCCAGGGAGCGTTTCAACCATTGTTTCATCATCATCACCTCATGGAATATAATCATCATAAAGGGTTTCAGATTATATACCCGCTTTATTGCCTTTCAAGCGGCGTGCTATAATCAGGGGGAAGGAGGGAAGAGCCATGCGGCAGTTTGACCGGGAGATGCAAAGGGTGATAGAAGGGCTTCAGGCGGAGGGGAAGCGGCCGGGCCTGTTGCTCCATGTGTGCTGCGCGCCCTGCTCATCCAGCGTCCTTGAGCGGCTAAAGGAGGCATTTCGGGTGACGCTGTTTTTTGACAACCCCAACCTGGACAGCCGGGAGGAGTTTGAGCGGCGGCTCGCGGAGACCCGGCGCTTTGCCCGGGAAACCGGCTGGGCGGACAGGGTGGCGGCTTCCCTCTATCAGCCTGAAACCTGGCGGGAGGCGGTGCGCGGCCTGGAGGCGGAGCCGGAAGGTGGTCTGCGCTGCCGGGCCTGCTTTGCCCTGCGCCTGGGGAACGCCGCCCGGGAAGCCGGCAGGCGGGGGCTGCCCTATTTCACCACCACCCTCACTCTGAGCCCCCTGAAAAACGCCGCCCTGCTAAACGCCCTGGGGGAGGAGGTCGCTGCGGCGGCCGGGGTCACCTTTCTGGCCAGCGATTTTAAGAAGCGCGGCGGCTACCCCCGATCCATTGAGCTCAGCCGCCTGCACAGCCTTTACCGCCAGGACTATTGCGGCTGTGCCTTTTCAAAGATAGAACGGGATAAGAGGCGGGAAACATGCACATAAGACCAGCATAAAAGACAAATATTTAAACGCGCTGTTTGCGTTATTAATCAGCGCACCATTGAAACAAATTCATTTATCGCAACGTAATTTGCCCTAAGCAGTGTGATCTGACTGCTTGTTTGTTGTTAGATTGTTCCGAATGGCTCGGATATCCTTTGCCATATTTAGAAAAACCATTAATAAAGCCACCGTCAAAAAAGCAAGAACAAAAGCAAGAATCAGAATAACAAAACCAATAGTTTCTCCATGATAGGTGTTAAAAGCTGGTATTGAGAAAAGAATTCCACATAGCAAAATGGAAGCAAAAACAAACCAGGCAAACCCTTTTAAGCCGGATATCCAGAAATCTGAGTTGCTTTCGGTATTTATGCTTCTATGAGTATCTGAAAAAAAGTCCCTATGTTCGTTTTGATACTCAACTTGTTGCTTTTCTTGTTCCAATTGTTTGACGATTGAGGCATTATTGTCTATTAGCTCATAAACAAATTTTTGCGTTTCTTCATCTTCAATTTTGCTGACATGGTTATAAAAGTAGTTAATCGCTGCTCTTATTTCATTTGGTTTTTCAGATTCCATAATTGAATTAAGATGTTTTTCGCAAAAGGGACAAACAAGAACCTCATCATTGGTTTTTTGAGAAAAAAAGAGGATCATAGGGGCTTCCTGAACTACAAATCCATTACAGATCGGACATCTTTTCATATCAAACACCTCACACGCAAAAACAATCCTTTATCTGATTTTAGATAGCAGTGATAGTTTTGTCAATCAAGATTCTGTGCTCATCTTAACATGAAAAACATGAAAAACTGCGGTAAATGACATATTCCATGTGCATACAAAGGACGCTTTTGACATGCCGAAAGGGAAATTGCACTAAGTAAAGATTCCTCACCACCGGTTCCTGACCTTCTCTAAAAACCCCATCAAATCCCGCACCTCAAGCCGGGTGCCGTCATCAAGCAGGGCATGGCCGCTGAAGCGGCCGAACACCTGGTGCTGGACGGAGCCAAGGACAAGGGCGTTTATCTCCGCCGCCCGGTCAAGCACCGGGGTGAAGGTGAGGGATAGACGCCCGGCGTCATCCTCCACCTGCCAGGGCAGGAGATAGCTGTCCCTGCCGTTTTCCCGGGGCGCATCAAAGCGCACATGGCCCAGCTTGCTGGCGATGCCGCCGTAAAAAAGCATGTTTTCCGTGGCGCGGCTGGTGTCCCCAAAGCCGTAGCCGATGTTGAGCCCAAAGGCGCGGCCCTGGACGATGCCGGACGCGCTCCCCCAATACCAGGCGCCGGCATAGGGCCACACGCCCCGCCCCCAGTCCAGGGTGCCAAAGGAGCCGGCGGGGGAGAAGAGGTATTCCCTGTCCTGATAAATCACCCGGCCATCGGCGGGCAGGCAGTTGATTTTGCGGTTGTAATAGAATTGATAGGGCTTTTTGGCAAAGGGCGTAACGATGACCATGCTGTTTTGACGGGGCTCCTGCAGCACGATGTCAAAAAGCAGCGGTTCCTTTTCGCCGCCAAAATCATACATGTGGCCATACAGCTGGCGCTGCCCGGCATCCACACGAAAGGTGAACTCATAGTTTTTGCCCACCGCCCGGGTGACCCCCGCTTCAGAGGAGGCGGGCAGCCCCCGCTTGCCCAGGGGGAGCCAACTCATCCGGGACACGGTGCGCTGGGCCAGGGTATCAAAATCGATCAGGCTCAGGCTGTCAAGCCCCATGTAGCCGTTGTCAGCCACGGTGATGGCCAGGGCAAAGCGGTCATTGGCGACCAGGTAATAGTCCCATTCCTTAATGCGGTGTGTGGGCGCTTTGATGCGCTGCCTGTCATAATCCTTGATGGGGGCCAGGGCGTAGCCCGTTTCGCTCAGGATACCGTCGGTGCGGTGCAGGGGCCCCTGGGCCAGCATTCGTTGTTGCATCATATCCCTCCATCGCGTAAGTATACTGGGGGCGCGGCCTTTGGTCAATGTGCTATAATCTTGAGTTTCCGTATTCTGATTATACTTTTTGATTGAGCTGCAGGTGGTTCAGGGGTTTTGAGGAAGTCACTGTCAAATCATGTCTTTTTTGTCAATATTCTGGCATATTTATGACGGAAAATGAGGAACCTTTCCTGTTTTTCATAGTAGAATTGATTTGTAACAAAAACTCGACTAAACAAATCCAGGGAGGCTCCTCATGCGTTATTCTACCACAGATACCTATCAACTCAAAAGGGAAATCATCACCTTCGCCAGGCGTCTGAGTGAAGGCCTCCCACGGGATTGGGAAAAGTTTACCGCTGATATGCTTTTCGGCATCCTCGCGTCCAGCAGCTGCATTCTTTCCCGCTTTGCCGATGTGCTCAAAGAAGATATCTTGAAAAAGAACACCGTTGAACGCTTGGCACGAAAGCTGTTAGAAGATATGCCCCCCGAACTCACCCATCATTACCTGTCCTTTGCCCGGGACATCGGGGAGGACACGGGGCCTGTCTTTGTGGATGATACGGACATCACCAAGCCCTATGGCAAAGCTTTTGAGGATATGGGAACGGTCAGAGATGGCTCTTCGGCAGATAAAAAGCTGAAGAATGGGTATTATGTGACTGAAATGACTGCCCTGAGCCATCGTACCCGTCAGCCTATCAGCCTCTATTCCCATATCCATTCCTCTCACTCAAAAAACTATACCTCTGTCAACGACATCACCTTCCGGGCATTGAAAGAAGTTTTCCCTTATTTCCCCAAAGCAACCTATGTCTTTGACCGGGGTTATGATATGAACAAGCTATATCTTTTCATGTACGAGCATGAAAAGAGCTTCATCGTTCGTGTCACCAGCAACAGAAATCTGTTCTGTAAAAACAAGTGGTTCAAGTCGACCACGCTCAGGGACAAATACAAAGGCAAGTTTAAGTGCCCGGTCTTATATGGCGGCAAAAAGACTGAATGCTGGGTCACCTGTGTCAATGTCAAGATCACCGCGAGCTGCAAATGGCTCAAGTTAGTATTGGTATATGGGCTGTCAGATACCCCCATGATGCTGTTGACCAACCGCCCGGTCAGAAACAGGGAGGACGCGCTGCAGGTTGTCCGGATGTATTTCATGCGGTGGCGGATAGAGGAACATTTCCGCTTCAAGAAGACGACCCTGGGGTTTGAGGATATGCGGGTGCGCAAGCTGAAGGCAATGAATCACTTGAGTCAGTTTGTGAGCATGGCCATTGGCTTTTTGTGCGCACAGGCAGACAAAAGAAACACCTCCAGGCTCAGGCGCGCCGTGACGCGCGAGGCAAATGGACAGAAGCAGGAGCACAAAATATCCTTTCTGCTTTATAGAATGGGGTTGGGTATCCAGCGCATTCTGGCCAGGGCACAAACAGGCATCCGTGCCTGGTTCCGCATAGGCCGGCCCAAATACAGGCAGTTATCCTTCCCTTTGCTATGTTGAAATACAACAACTGAATAGGCGCGCGCAAGGGCTTGTTTACCTTCCCTTTTTTTGGAAAATTCGCTCTGTAAAATGAAATACCGCATCCTCTACCATGCAGAGGCTCAAGAATCTCTGCTCATTGCACCAGAAGATTGCAAAATACGGAAACTCAAAGCTATAATGGTAAAAACAACAGATAAAGGAGGGGAGCGTATGGCCATCATAGGGGCCGCCATGGCGCCCCACCCGCCGCTGATTGTGCCAGCGGTGGGCAGGGGCGGCGAGGCGCAGATCGCGCAAACCACCCAGGCCTATGAAAGGACGGCGCGTCAGATCGCTGCCTGGCAGCCGGAGACGGTGGTGATCATCACCCCCCACAGCGTGATGTATCAGGACTATATCCACATCTCCCCCGGCGCCGGGGCCAGGGGCGACTTTGGCCGCTTTGGCGCTCCCGGCGCCCGTTATCAGGTGGCCTATGACCAGCCGCTGGCGGATGAGATATCGAGGCTGGCCCAGGATAGGGGCCTTGCCGCCGGAACGGCGGGGGAAAGGCAGCCGGCGCTGGACCATGGCTTTCTGGTGCCTTTGCATTTTCTGGCCCAGGCCATGGGCAGCCCCTGGCCCTGCCGGTTTGCGCGGGTGGGGCTTTCCGGCCTGCCCTTTGAAACGCACTACCGCCTGGGCATGCTGATCAGGGAAGCGGCGGAGACATTATCCCGCCGGGTGTGCCTGGTGGCCAGCGGCGACCTGTCCCACTATGGCCGGGCGGACGGGCCCTATGGCTTCAGGGAAGAGGGGCCTGCGTATGACGAAAAAATCATGGACATCATGGGCCGGGCGGCCTTTGATGAATTGCTGGCGATGCCTGAGGATTTCTGCGAGAGGGCGGGGGAATGCGGCCAGCGCAGCTTTCTGATCATGGCCGGCGCCTTTGACGGGCAGCGGGTGGAGGCGGATATGCTCTCCTATCAGGGGGTGACAGGGGTGGGCTATGGCCTGGGCCTGTTTACGCCTGCGGGCCCCGACCAAAACCGGCATTTTATCAAAAAAAAGGAGGGATGATGATGCAAGATCCTTATGTGCGCCTGGCGGTGCAGTCCTACACCCATTACCTGAATACCGGCAAACCCCTGGAGATGCCGGAGGGCCTGCCTGAGGAGATGACCGGCAGACGGGCCGGCGCCTTTGTGACTCTGCATAAGGGCAACAGGCTGCGGGGGTGCATTGGCACCATCAGCCCCGTACAGAACAGCCTGGCGGAGGAGATCATCATGAACGCCATCAGCGCCGCCTTCCGGGATCCCAGGTTTCCGCCGGTTCGGGCGGATGAGCTGCCTGACATCACCTGCTCGGTGGATGTGCTGGAGACTCCGGAGCCGGTGAGCGATATGCGCGCGCTGGATGTAAAAACCTATGGTGTCATCGTGAGCCGGGGGCACAGGCGGGGCCTGCTGCTGCCCAACCTGGAGGGCATCGACACGGTGGAGGAGCAGGTGGACATCGCCCGGCAGAAGGCGGGCATCGGCCCCCAGGAGCGCTTCACGCTGGAGCGTTTCAAGGTGGTGCGGCACACATGAGCGTGTGCGGGCTGTGCCCCCGGCGCTGCCGGTTGTCCGAAGGGCAGGCGGGGTTTTGCCGGGCGCGGGTGATGCGGGAGGGGGTGTCAAGGCCCCTGGCCTACGGCAAGGTCACCGCCCTGGCCCTTGACCCAACCTCCAAAAAGCCCCTGGCGAGGTTTCATCCCGGCAGCCGGATTCTGTCTGTGGGCAGCTTTGGCTGCAACATGAATTGCTATTTCTGCCAGAACCATGGCATCGCCCGGGCAGGGGAGGGGGACAGCCATTGGCAGGAGGTCACCCCCCAGGCGCTTTGCGCCATGGCGCTGGAGCTTGTGCCCCGGGGCAACATCGGCCTGGCGTTTACCTATAACGAGCCTATGCTGAACCTGGAGTTTATCGGGGACTGCGCCGATATATTGAAGCAGCAGGGGCTTAAAACCGTGGTGGTTACCAACGGGAACTTCTGCCTGGACGCGGCGGGGGATGTAATCAACAAGGTGGATGCTTTCAACATTGACCTGAAGGGCTTCAGCGAGGCTTGGTACCACCGCCTGGGCGGGGACTTGGAGATGGTGAAGGCTTTTATCCGGGCCGCCTGCGAAACCAGCCATGTGGAGGTCACCACCCTGGTGGTGCCCGGGCAAAACGACAGCCCGGAGGAGATAGACGCCCTGGCCCGGTGGCTGGCCGGGGTGGGGCGGGACATCCCCCTGCACCTGAGCCGCTATTTCCCCCGCTATCAGGCTCATGAGGCGCCCACGGACAAGCAGGCGCTGTTTCGCCTGGCGGAAATAGCGAAACAGCACCTGCATCATGTTTTTGTGGGCAATGTATGAGCTACTGGATAATCACCTGAACGGGGCCGCACTTTCCAGAGTTGCAGTCGCTTTCAGACACGCTGCAGGCGGCGATGCCCAGGCGCATATCCATCAGCGCTTTCAGGGTGACCCTGTCCCCGGCTTTTGAAAGCGGGCGCTCAACGCTGATGCTGCCATCCGCGTTGATTCTGGTGTGCATAAACAGGTTGACCGGGTGGATGACGGGCCTGGTCTGCCCCAGGCTCTTATTGATATTGTCCAGGCAGTTGGGGTGGCCTTTGCCGTTGTGATAAAAAAAGTCATACATCTCCGGTCGGCAGCAGGGGTGCAGCAGGTCATGCTCCCCCACGTCATCCCGGATGACCTGAAGCATGGGGCGATAGAGGTTTGAATAAATCACATCATCCACTTTCAGGCGCAGAGATTCGTTGCAGTCAATGGTGACGCCGGTTGACAGGAACTCGTCCGGATTGTCCGCGCATTCGGCGAAAAAGTCAACCACCTGTCCGCCTTCAACATCAATGACGGTGACGCTTTGCCCGGCCTTCACCTCAATGCTTTTGCCGCCGCACGCGGGGATGAGATATGCTTCTTTCATGGCTGATCACCTGCTCCTGACTGGTTTGATGCGCTGTATAATATCATGATAATCTGAATAGAACAACCGCCTTATACGCCCCATGCCTGCCGGAGGGCATTGACCGCGTCCTCCAAATGGGCGTCGGCAAGCCCCGCGAAGCCCAGCACCAGGGCCTGGGGCAGGCGCGCTTGGGCGCTGTAATCGTGCAGGGCTTTCAGCGTCATCCCAGCTCGGGCGGCCTTGCTGACCAGCTCAGCCTCCTGCCGCCCGCTGATGGAAAAGAGGAAATGAAGCCCCGCGTCCTGCCCCTGAACGCTGGAACCGGGGATATCCAGAAGCAGATCACACAGGCGCTGGCAGCGCTTCTGATAGACATTGCCCGCCCGGCGCAGGTGGCGGGCGTAATGCCCCTGGCTGATGAGAAGGCCCAGGGCGTGCTGCTCAAATCGGGAGACGGCGTCCCCGCTGCGAAGGTTCAATGCCTCGTATCTGGCCAGCAGCGGGGGCGGCAGCGCCATGTAGGCCACCCGCAGCCCCGGGGCCAGGGAGCGGGAGAAGGTGCCGATGTATACTACCTGCTGGCCTCCGTCCATGCCCTGCAGGGCGGGAAGCGGCCGGGAAGCGTAGCGGAACTCGCTGTCATAATCATCCTCAATCAGGTAGCGCCCGCCTGCCTTGGCCCAGTGGAGCAGGGCGGTGCGCCGCCCGGCCGGCATGCTGATCCCCGTGGGGAACTGGTGGGAAGGGGTGATGTATAGCAGCGCCGCCCGGGAGGCTTCAAGGGCGGCCAGGGAAGGCCCCTCCTCATTTAGCGGGATGGGCAGCGTGGTGTGCCCCAGGCGGCTCAGGGCGCTGGCGGCCTCCGGATAGCCCGGATCCTCCAGGGCAACGCGGGATTGCGGAGAAATTATCTGCCCCAATACACCCAGCAGCTGATCGACCCCTGAGCCGATGATGATCTGCTCCGCCTGGCAGCGGACGGCGCGGTACTGGTATAAAAAAGAGGCCAGGGCGGCCCTGAGGCTGGGCTCCCCCTTGGCATGGCCTTTGTTAAGCAGCTCCGGGTGATCCAGCAGGCTGTCCCTGAGCAGCTTGATCCACACCTTGTGGGGGAACAGCCCCGTGTCCACCCCCTGGGGGGAAAAGTCATACAGCGACCGGGGCTTGGGCTGGCGCACAATGGGCTTGTGCATGTCCGGGGCTGGCAAAGGGGGTAGGGGGTTCATTGGCGCCACATACAGCCCCTGACGGGGTCGGGACAGCAGGAAGCCTTCCGCCTTCAGCAAATCCAGGGCGTTGCCGACGGTTTGCTCGCTGATGCCCAGGTGGTGGCTGAGGGCCCGGCGGGAGGGCAGGCGGACGCCCCCTGTCAGGCGGCCTTCCAGGATTTCCCGGGCTATGTGGCGGTAAAGCTGCTCATACAGCGGCAGGGGGCTCGTTTCATCCAATGCAAAGGTAATACCAAACTCAACCAATAATGCTTTGATGGGCCGGTGTTTTTCGGTCTCCCCTTTGCCTCGTTCAGTCAACATAGCTATGGCTATGCCTCCTTCACTCGGCTTTGTGGAGCCTCAAAAAATCCTCGTCCCATCTGTGCATTCATGTTTTCGTTTGGTATTAGCTCGTCCATAAACACCTCTGGTATTCTCATAATTGCTTCATCTGGTACTTTATATCATACCAGATGCTTGTTATGATGAGGCACATCCTAAACTGTGTCAAGGAGGATTTATGCAGCAGCGCAAGAAACTGACGACCGTTGGCCTGGCTTTTGCCGGGATGATGGTGGCCCTGGTGATGGTGTCCAACTATATAAGCATCCCTACCCCTGATTCACGGTTGCATGTGGCCAATGCCATCTGCATGCTGGCGGGGATGCTGTTTG
The DNA here is from genome assembly GCA_050952935.1 of Christensenellales bacterium. Lineage (GTDB taxonomy): Bacteria > Bacillota > Clostridia > Christensenellales > Aristaeellaceae > UBA6115. Next base: position 598,545 of record JBMNLS010000001.1, read on the forward strand.
GGGGGCTGCGGGGCGGCGTCATCGCGGGGCTGGGTTCAGCGCTTTTTGACCTGACTTTTTCTGACTATGCGGCGGAAGCCTGGGTCACTTTTCTGACCAAGGGCATCATGGCGCTGGCGTGCGGGGCGATGGTCAACTGCCGCCGCCTGCGCCTGCGGCAGCCTCTCAGGCTGGCGCTGGGCTCGGCCATCGGCGCTGTAAGCTACATCGCGCTGTATATGCTCAAAAGCTATATTCAGATGCGCTGTGTGGCGGCGATGCCGCCGGATACCGCTGCGGTGGCCCTTGCGGGGAAGCTGGCATCCTCCGCCATCAACGGGGTGTTCGCCATCATCGTGGCCCCCATCCTGTATTCCGCCCTGATGCCGGCGCTCAGGCGCGCCGGGCTGGCCAGGCATTTGCCTGTTGATGAGATAAAAGGCTGACAGCTGTGTATAATCCCTGATAGACCGTGAAAGGGGAATATGTGCCATGGAGATTGGGAAATACCGGGTGACCGGCCAGGAAAAGGTCAGGATCGGCGATTTTGAGACCCGGGGCGGGGAAGGCTTTGACAAAAAAGAAGTGACCGAAAAGCTGATGGACGGGAACATCCGGAGGATGGCCGCCCTGCAGGAGCGTCTCTATGCTGAGAATGAGCACGCGGTGCTCATTGTGCTGCAGGCCATGGACGCCGCCGGCAAGGACGGCATCATCAAGCATGTGATGACCGGGCTCAACCCCCAGGGCACCCAGGTGGTCAGCTTCAAGGTGCCCTCCAGCGAGGAAAACGACCATGACTACCTCTGGCGCATCGGCAAGGCCCTCCCCAGGCGCGGGGAGATCGGCATTTTCAACCGCTCCCACTATGAGGATGTGATCGTCGCCCGCGTTCACGACCTGGTGAAGGGTTCCCAGCTGCCCGGGGAATTGGTAACCCCTGAGATCTGGGATCAGCGCTACCGCCAGATCAGGGATTTTGAGCGCTACCTGGGGGAGAACGGCGTCACCGTGGTGAAGATCTTCCTGCATGTGTCCAGGCAGGAGCAGCGGAAGCGCCTGCTGGCCCGCATCAATGAGGAGGAGAAGAACTGGAAGTTTTCCTCCGGCGACATTCAGGAGCGCACCTACTGGGACAAGTACCAGGCCGCCTATGAGCAGATGCTCAACCACACCTCCACCCCGGAGGCCCCCTGGTACGTGGTGCCGGCTGACCGCAAATGGTTTGCCCGCTACTTGGTGAGCCAGATCGTGCTGGAAACGCTGGAAAAGATCAACCCCCAATTCCCCGAGCTGTCCGAACAGGAACGGTCCACGCTGGCGGAGTGCCGGAGGGTTCTGGAGGAAGACGCCTGATTGCCTCAAATAGCGCAGCAAAAACCCCGCCGGCCGGCGGGGTTTAATGGTGCAACGCGTAAACTTAGCGCTTGGAGAACTGGGGGGCGCGGCGGGCGCCTTTGAGGCCGTACTTCTTGCGTTCCTTCATTCTGGGGTCACGGGTGAGGAAGCCGGCTTTTTTCAGCTCGCCCCGCAGCTCGGGGTTGGCTTTGCACAGCGCCCGGCTGATGCCGTGGCGGATGGCGCCTGCCTGGCCCGTGGGGCCGCCGCCGTGGACGTTCACCAGCACGTCAAAGCCGGTGGATTTCACCAGCACCAAGGGCTGGCGCACGGTCATCTTCAGGGTTTCCATGCTGAAATAGTCGTCAATCTCCCGCTTGTTGATGAGGATATTGCCCTGTCCGGGCACCAGGCGCACCCGGGCAACCGCCTTCTTGCGGCGGCCAACAGCGTTATAGTCAATGTTTGCCATCTTGCTTTACCCCCTTATCCTTCAAGCGTCAGCGTTTCCGGCTGCTGCGCCTGCTGGCGGTGCTCCGCCCCGTTGTATGTGTACAGCTTGGTGAGCATCTGCCGGCCAAGGGGCCCCTTGGGCAGCATGCCTTTCACCGCGTGCTTCACGGCAAAGTCGGGCTTCTTGGCCATCAGATCCCGGTATTTGGTCTCTTTAAGCCCGCCCACATAGCCGCTGTGGTGATAATAAATCTTCTGATCCAGCTTTTTGCCGGTCAGCTTGACCTTGGCGCAGTTAAGAATGATCACATAATCCCCGGTATCCACATGGGGGGTGAAAGTGGGCTTGTGCTTGCCGCGCAGAATGCTGGCGACCTGGCTGGCCAGGCGGCCCAGCACCATGCCGTCCGCGTCAACGACGTACCACTTGCGCTGGACGCTTTGAGCGTTAGCCATATAGGTTTTCACGGGTTTTCCTCCTTGAGATTGTTAAACGGTGGGCAAGCCTGATGGTCGCAGCCTCGCCATGGTTCAATAGTCTCGGGGCTAACGAAGCCTATTGACGCAACAAATATCTTATTAAAGCAGGAAAGATTTGTCAAGGGCGAAAATGAGAAAAATTCAGAAAAACCCGTAGCAAACCAATCAGCATGACCTGACACCGTCCAATGTTCAGTATAAGATGTCAGTGCATGTCAGTTGCTGCGTGCGCTATGGTCGCCTCCGAAAGGAGGTGATTTTTTTGTTTGAACGCTGCCGGGGCATATCGGCCCTGGAGGTGGCCCGGGCGGAGGGGTTATCCCTTGTCAAACGGGGTGGCCGTCACTGGGCGCTGTGCCCTTTGCATCAGGAGAAGACCCCCTCCCTGATGCTGGATGAGAAGGGGCGCTGGTACTGTTTTTCTTGCCACCGGGGCGGGGACGCGGTGGCGCTGTATGCCGCCATCCGGGGCGTCAGCCCCTATCAGGCCGCGTGCGCCCTGGCGGGAAACCGCCCTGCCCCGCCGCCAGACCCAAACGCCGCCCAGCGCCGTCAGGCACAGCTGCTTCAACAAAAAGCGGAGGCCTGGTATCGGCGTGCCTGGGACGCCGCCTGCAGGGAGCGGGAGGCAGCCCGGCAGGCGGGGCGACAGCTGCCCCCTGCTTCCCCCGCTTTTTATGCCGCCCTGGCCCGGCAAGCCCGGGCGGAAATTCAGCTGGATGCCCTGCAGGCCCTAAGCCCTGAGGAAAGACTGACCCAAGCCCTAAAAATGAAAGGAGAGACCCATTGAGCCGAACTTATGATTATGACGCCCTGTTTCAAAGCCCCGAATCCCAGGCTATCCTGGCCAGGAACCTGAAGGATCCCTGGCCGGAGCTGCGCAGCGCGGATCCCGGCCCCTTTCCGGTGGACGCGCTGCCCCAGTTAGGCCGGCGCATGGCTGTCCAGGCGGCGGAGACCCTGCAAGTGTCTCCCGCCATGTCAGGCTGCTTTTTGCTGGGGGCGCTCAGCGCCGCCGCCGTGGGCCGGGCCCGGGTGGACATGGGCAGCGGCTACCGGGAACCGGTGCAGCTGTACATTGCCGTGGGGGCAGACCCTTCCGAGCGCAAAAGCCCCTGCCTGAAGATGATGACCCAGCCTCTCCATGCCTACCAGCAGGAGGAAAACGAAAGGCGCGCTCCGGAGATGCGCCAACAGCGCCTGATACGGGAGACCCGGGAAATTGCCCTCAGAAAAGCCCAGCAAAAGGGGGATGAGCAGGAGGTGGCCCGCCTGGGGGAGGAATTGGCCGGGATGCGCGAAACCCGGCCCTATCACCTGATCCTTACCGATGCCACGGCGGAAGCCCTGGGGCAGGCCATGTCTAAAAACGAAGGCCGCATGGCGGTCATTTCCGGCGAGGGGGCGCTGCTGTCCGTTCTGGCGGGCTGCTATGCCCAAGGCCCGGCCAACCTGGACGCGGTGCTTCAGGGCTATTCGGGGGAGGCGGTGTCCGTGGCCCGCATTGGCCGCCCCCCGGTGCAGATCAAGGAAGCGGCGCTGTCCATCTGCCTGGCGGTGCAAACGGAGGTGCTGGACAGCTTCCTGCAAAATCAGCAATTGCGCCAGCGGGGCACCGTGGCCCGTTTCCTGGTGGCGGAGCCCGAGAGCATGATCGGCCGCCGCCAGGTGATCGGCCCCGCCATGGCCCCTCAGCTGCAAGCGGAGTATGATAAGCGCCTGAAGGACATTTTGGCCTTGCCCGCCCCCATTCCACTGAAGCCCGATGAGGACGCCCGCGCCGCCTGGGAGGACTGGGCCAGCGAGGTGGAGCGCCGCAGCCTGCCCGGAGGCGACCTGCGGGGCCTGGCTGGCGGCTGGGAGGGCAAGCTGGCCGGGAACACCCTGCGCATTGCGGGGCTGCTTACGCTGCTGGAGTTTGAAACCCTCACCATCAGGGAGCATCTTATGCGGGGGGCCATCCGCATCGCCCGGTGGTTTGCCGCCAGCATGATCGCCCTGACAGCCGCCGCCAGCGAGCTTTCTCCCGAGGCGGATGAGATGCTGCGCTACCTGGCCCGCCGAGGCGAATCCAAGGTGAGCATGGCCAGCGTGCGCGCGGGCCTTAAAAACCGCAAGCGCTTCGCCCGGGCGGAACAGGTGGAACGGGTGGTGGATGAGATCGTTTTTAGCGGCCTGGCGCAGTTTGTTGTGGATGGCCCTTCAAAGGAGCCGGGCAGGCCGTACAAACCTTCCCTGATCCTTCACCCGGATATTTTGGGCGCTCAGCGGCTTTAATGTCTGGTTTTGGGAATTATTGTCTGGTGGGGCAGACGATAATTCCCCCTTTGTTTTCCCAGCAATATCAAGGGTTTTCCCCATGCAAAGGCAATTATTGTCTTATTTGTCTGGTTCCCCCGTGTCTGTAAAAAGAAACTTCCCCAATAAAGAAAACAGGAGAATATGTATATCATTCATAACTAATATATATATATATATATTGTATTTTACTATATATGGATATTATTTTATATAATGATTATATTTTTTATGCCCCATGTCCTTGCCTGACTTTTTTATGGAAACGCAGGGGTACCAGACAATTAAGACAATAATTCCCCTCTGCCTGGAAAAGCCCAATGAAATCAACAGGTTTCAAGGATTAATTATTGTCTGGTGGGCCAGACGATAATTCGGCGGAAGCAGACGGTAATGGGGGGCCTTTTGCCGATTCATAGAATGTTCATAGGCTTTTGGTTGCCTGAACCGGGAAAAAGCTCTATAATGCATGGGCGAGGTGAGGATGGTGCCTGAGGAAATCAGGATGCACGATGTGGTGGAGATGCGCAAAAAGCATCCCTGCGGATCCTTCGTGTGGACGGTGACGCGCATCGGCGCTGACATCAAGATGAAATGCAGCGGCTGCGGCCGGGTGGTGATGCTTGACCGGCAGGAGTTTTTGCGCCGCCGCAAAAAAGTGCTGACACCGGGGCCGGAATCGCCTGAGATCACCTTAGGGCTTGTAAAGGAGAAGGAACATGATTGACCGGGACAACAACGCCAGGGAGACCAAAACCGCCAAAGAGGACATGGATAACGGCCAGGAGCAGGCCGAGGAGATAGACCCCAAAACCGGAAAAAAGAAGAAAGAAAAAAAGAAGAAGACGGTGGGACAGGAGATTGTGAGCTGGGTGGTGACGCTGCTGTTGGCGGTGATCATCGCCATGTCCATCCGCGCCCTGCTGTTTGAGCCCATCAAGGTGGATGGGGAGAGCATGATCAACACCCTGCAAAACGGGGAAATCGTGCTGGTGACCAAGCCCGATGTGCTGATGAACAAGCTCTCCCGGGGGGATGTGGTGATCTGCCGCTTCCCCAACCGGAACAAGGCCACCACCTTCAGGCTGGGCGCGCCCCTTGATATCGCCATTGTGGGGCATGAGCTGTTTGTGAAGCGCCTGGTGGCGCTGCCGGGCGACAGCGTGGCGGTGATGGACGGCAAGCTCTATGTCAACGACGCCCCGGTGGAAGAAGACTATATCGACTACCCTGGCCACGCGGACTATCCGCGCCGGGTGCTGGGGGAGGATGAATACATGGTGATGGGGGACAACCGCGCCTCCAGCCACGACAGCCGCTCCCGGGATGTGGGCCCGATCAGCAGGGACATGATTGTGGGCCACGCGGCCTATGTGCTCTTCCCGCTCAACCGCATGCGCACCATCCGATAACGACCTGAATCACATCAGATTGGTTTTCTGAAGCTTTTCGCTTCGCTGCTCTATTTCAGCGCCTCAGACAAAGGGGCGCTTCATCTGATGTTTGACAGGACGACGGGAGGGTATCATTGCGCGCGCAGATAAGGCGATGGATCAGGCGGATGATGGAGGTTCCGGGCCTAAAAGCGGGGCCGGAGCTGCAATCGCTTTACCGGAAGGCCATCCGCATTGCCTGGCCGGCGGCGCTGGAAGGGCTGTTGGTCAGCGTGATCAGCGCCGCGGATACCATGATGGTGGGCGCCATAGGCCCGGCCGCCATCGCGGCGGTGGGGCTGACCGCGCAGCCCCGGCTGATCCTGCTGATTTTATCCCAAAGCCTCAACGTTGGCACCACGGCCCTGGTGGCCCGGCGCCGCGGGGCGGAAAACTACCTGGGGGTGAGGGCCTGCTTAAACCAGGCGCTATACCTGAGCGCCCTGATCGGCGTTGTGATCACCCTGGCGGGGCTTCTTTTAGCGGAGCCTTTCATGCGCTTTGCCGGAGCCAATGAGGACACGCTGCGGCTGTCGGTGGACTATTTCCGCATCATTTCCCTGGGCTTTGTGCCGGTGAGCATCCATCTGTGCATTTGCGCGGCCTTCCGGGGCCTGGGGAAAACCCGGGTGACCATGTACACCCACCTGCTGTCCAACATCCTGAACCTGACATTCAATTTTTTGCTGATCGGTGGCCGCCTGGGTTTTCCCAGGCTGGAGGTGAAGGGCGCCGCCATCGCCACGGTGATCGGCAGCGTGGCAGGGGGGCTTCTGGCCCTGTGGTTTGCCCGGGACCAGCACACGGGCTTCGGATACCGCCTGAGGAAGCCGGATTTTGACCGGGACACCCTGTCCGGCCTGGTGCGGGTGGGCGGCTCCTCCATGCTGGAATCCGGATTTTTGCGGGTGGGCTTTCTGATTATCAACAAGATCGTCGCCAGCCTGGGCACCCTGCCCCTGGCGGCTTATCATATCGTCAGTCAGGTGAGCACCCTGTCCTTTACCCTGGGCGACGGCATGGCCTCCGCCGGGGTTGCCATGGTGGGCATGAGCCTGGGCGCCGACAACCCCGCCCGGGCCAAGCGGTCTGTGTATGTGGTCAGGCGCATATCGGTTTGGGTGTCCATTGCGCTGATGATGGTGATTTTCCTGCTGCGCCGCAGCCTTGCCTCCCTGTTTACGGCGGATGCGGCGGTCATTTCAGCCGCCTCGATGGGTTTTCTGGTGGTGGCGCTGGCCATCATGCCGCAAAACGGCCGGGTGGTGTACGCGGGCTGTCTGCGGGGCGCGGGGGATGTCAAGTATGTGGCGGCTACCTCTCTTATCAGCGTGGCGATTTTGCGGCCGCTGTTCACCTGGGTGTTCTGCTTCCCCCTGGCGGATATCGCCCCTCAGCTTCATTTAAGCGCGACGGGGCCCTGGCTGGCCTTTTTGCTGGACGCGCTGCTGCGCAACTACCTGCTGGCCCGCCGTGTGGAGGGGGACGCGTGGATGCGCGTACAACTGCGGTAATGATACACATCTGTATGCTTTTATAATGTTTTTTTGAAGAGATAATGTATTTTTTGGTAAAATCCACGCATAAATGATTAAAGGGCGCGTTGACGCGCCGTTTTTTGCGTGCTAATATCCCACAATACCCAGGATTTTGACGGAAAAACCAGGCAAATGGCTGGTATGAGGAGGGTTTTGAGGAAGCCAAGCAGGGTGGCACCGCGGGAACTGATTCCCGTCTCTGGCAGAGACGCCGAAGTTTTTTTGTTTTACGGCAGCCATGCCGTTTAGCATAGATGATTTGTGGAGGAGGTAGGACTTATGAACGGACTGACTATCATGATCATTGCCCTTGTGGCGCTGGCTGTGGCGTATCTGGTGTATGGGCGCTATCTGGCCAACAAGTGGGGCATTGACCCCAAGGCCAAAACCCCGGCCTATGAGCTGCGGGACGGGGTGGACTATGAGCCGGCGGACACCCATGTGGTGTTTGGCCACCAGTTTGCGTCCATCGCCGGGGCAGGCCCCATTAACGGCCCCATCCAGGCAGCGGTGTTCGGCTGGGTGCCGGTGCTGCTGTGGGTATTGTTTGGCAGCATCTTCTTTGGCGCTGTGCAGGATTTTTCCGCCATGTACGCCTCTGTGAAGAACAAGGGACGCACCATTGGCTACATCATCGAGGAATACATCGGCAAGACCGGCAAAAAACTGTTTTTGCTGTTCTGCTGGCTGTTTTGCATCCTGGTGGTAGCCGCCTTCGCGGACGTGGTGGCAGGCACCTTTAACGGCTTCAAAGTTGTCGATGGCGTAACACAAACCATTGCCTACAACGGCAGCGTGGCCACCACCAGCATGATCTTCATCGTCGAGGCGGTGGCCCTGGGCTTCCTGCTGAAATACAGCAAGCTGAACAAATGGGTGAACACCGCCATAGCCATTGTTCTCCTGGTGGTTGCTGTGATAATCGGCCTGCAGGCCCCCATGTATGTGGCCGGCAGCACCTGGCATCTCCTCATTTTCATCTACATCTTCATCGCCAGCATTGTGCCGGTTTGGGCGCTGCTGCAGCCCCGGGACTATCTGAACAGCTACCTGCTGGTGTTCATGATTGTGGCGGCCGCGGTGGGCATCATCGCCGTAAACCCCAGCATCAAGGCCCCGGCCTTCACCGGCTTTTATCACGAGAAAATGGGCAGCATGTTCCCCATCCTTTTTGTGACCGTGGCCTGCGGCGCTGTGTCCGGCTTCCACAGCCTGGTCAGCTCCGGCACTTCTTCTAAGCAGATCAAGAACGAAAAAGACATGCTGCCGGTCAGCTTTGGCGGCATGCTGATGGAAGGTTTGCTGGCAGTCATCGCCCTTGTTGCGGGCGCGAGTTTTGCCGCCGGCCAGGCAGCCGAATTGGGCTACACCACCCCGCCCCAGATTTTTGCCGGCGGCGTGGCGGGCTTCCTGGAGCAGCTGGGCATGCCCCACGACCTGGTGTTTACGCTGATCAACCTGTCTGTTTCCGCCTTTGCCCTCACCAGCCTGGACAGCGTCGCCCGGATCGGCCGCCTCAGCTTCCAGGAGCTGTTCCTGGACGCCTCCATCAAGGATGAGGACATGGGCCCGGTGCGCAAGGTGCTGACCAACAAATACTTCGCCACCGTGATCACCCTGGCCATTGGCTATATTCTGGCCAAGGTGGGCTACAGCACCATCTGGCCGCTGTTTGGCTCCGCCAACCAGCTGCTAAGCGCCCTGTCCCTCATGGCCTGCGCCGTGTTCCTCAAGAAGACCAACCGCCAGGGCATTATGCTGGTGATCCCCATGGCCATCATGATGCTGATCACCTTCAGCGCCCTGGGACTGAAGATTAACGATTTCATCGTGAAGCTGGGCAATGGCACCTTTAATGCGGCGCTGGACGGCCTGCAGATGGTGTTTGCCATCCTGCTGACTATCCTGGGCGTTATCGTGGCGGCACAGGGGATCCGCAAACTGACCGGGAAGGCGGAGGCCAAAGCCAACTGATTGGCATGGTAAACAGCTGAACCCTTCTCATTAACAACAAGCCGGGGCCTGATATTTGTCAGGCCCCGGCATTTTGGTTTCAGGATTAAGGATCAATCCTCGCTGCCGGTGTTCCCTTCATCCTCGCCCTCTGAATGGACAGGGCCCATGTTCATGCTTGCCCGGAGGGCCTGCTCGATCTCCCGGGCGATGTCCGGGTTATCCACCAGGAACTTGCGGGCGTTTTCCCGGCCCTGGGCGATGCGGGCATCCTTGTAGGAGAACCAGGCGCCGGATTTTTGCACCAGCTCACGCTCCACCGCCAGGTCCAGCAGGGAGGATTCTTTGCTGATGCCAAGGCCGTAGAGCAGGTCAAACTCGCACACGCGGAAGGGCGGGGCCACCTTGTTTTTGACCACCTTCACCTTGGTGCGGTTGCCGATGACCTCGCTGCCGTTTTTCAGCTGCTCGCCCCGGCGCACGTCCAGCCGCACGGAGGCATAGAACTTCAGCGCCCGCCCGCCCGGGGTGACCTCGGGGTTGCCGTACATGACGCCCACTTTCTCGCGCAGCTGGTTGATAAAAAGCGCCACGGAATTGGTTTTGCTCACAACGCCAGCCAGCTTGCGCATGGCCTGGCTCATCATGCGGGCCTGGAGGCCCACAAAGGTGTCGCCCATCTCGCCGTCAATTTCGGCGCGGGGGACGAGGGCCGCCACCGAGTCCACCACCACGATGTCAATGGCGCCGGAACGCACCAGCGCCTCGGCGATTTCAAGCGCGTCCTCACCCGTTGAGGGCTGGCTGACATACAATTCGTCGATGTTGACCCCCAGGCGCTTGGCGTAGCTGGGGTCAAGGGCGTGCTCCGCGTCGATGAAGGCGGCCAGGCCGCCCATCTTCTGGGCCTCCGCGATGATGTGCAGGGCCACGGTGGTTTTGCCGGAGGATTCCGGGCCGTATATTTCCACGATACGGCCCCGGGGGATGCCGCCAACGCCCAGGGCGTTGTCCAGCTCCAGGCTGCCGGTGGGGATGACATCCACCTGGAGCTTGGGCTGGCCACCCAGCTTCATCACCGTGCCCCGGCCAAACTGCTTGTCCAGCGCCGCCAGCGCGCGGTCAAGGGCCTGGGTCTTTTCGTCCTGCTGCGCCCGGGCCGCCGCCTGGGCTTTGGTCTCTTTTGCTGCCATTGTCTTTCCTTTCAGCGCTTAGTTAGGGGCGCTTGTTGTAATGTCTTTGCGGAACAGGGATTTGCCGCCGATGAAATATTGAACGCCGCTGACCACCGTCAGGATGGCCATCAGAATGGTCAGCGTCAGGGTCAGCCAGTAGGGGCCCCTCAGGAGGGCTGAGAGAATGCTGAGGAATTGGACGTTGGTTTTGACTTTGCCCAGGTTGCCGGCGGGGATCACAATGCCCTGATCCACCGCCACCAGGCGCAGCCCGTCCACCGCCAATTCCCGGGCGGCCACCACGCAGGCGGCCCACCAGAAATAGTCCCCCCGCGCCAACAGGGCGATCATCATGGTGAGGGCGAGGATCTTATCGGCCACCGGGTCCGCGAACTTGCCAAAGTTGGTGATGATGCCCTGCTTTCTGGCGATGTGCCCGTCCAGAAAATCCGTCAGGCAGGCGGCGATAAAAAACACCGCCGCCGGCACATGCCAGTTAAGCAGCGTCAGCCCGACACACAGGGGGATCAGCGCGACGCGGAGGATGGTCAGTTTATTGGGCAGGTTCATGGCGCGTTACCTCAGCTCTTAATGGTGGTGGCTTCAAGGTCATAGGTGGAGGCGGCGGTGATGCGGGCTTTCAGCATCTGCCCGGGCTTTAAGCTTTTTGGGCCTGTAAGCCGGATGATGCCGTCGCTGTCAGGCGCTTCCCACTGGGAGCGGGCGGTGTAGGCGTCTCCTTCCCGGCCGGTGATAAGGAGGGTTTCCTCGCTGCCCACCCGCAGGCGGTTCCGTTCCAGGCTGATGTCCGCTTGAAGCCGCATCACCCTGTCCAGGCGTTGGGCCTTGATGTCTTCCGGCACCTGGTTTAGCATTTTTTCAGCCGGGGTGTCCTCCTCCGGCGAAAAGGAGAAGGCGCCCAGCCGGTCAAAGCGCACTTCCCGCATAAAATCGGTCAGCATCTCCACATCCTCTTCCGTTTCCCCGGGGAAGCCCACGATCACCGTGGTGCGCAGGGCAAAGCCTTTTTCCCGGGCATAGCGGAGGAGGCGCTTGGTTTCTTCAATGTCGCCCCGGCGGTTCATGGCGCGCAGGATCTTTGGTGAGGCGTGCTGCAAGGGCAGATCCAGGTATTTGCAGATATTGGGGCGGCTTGCCATCAGGTCGATGAGGGATTCATCAATCTCATCCGGATAGCAGTAGAGCGCCCGCAGCCAGTCGATGCCGGGGATCCGGGAGGCGGCGTCAAGGAGCTGTGAAAGCGAGGCGTCTTTCAGGTCAATGCCGTAGCGGGACGTGTCCTGGGCGATCAGAATCTGCTCCCGGACGCCCCTTTGGGCCAGGCCTTCCATTTCGCTGAGGATGTCCGCCATCTGGCGGGAGCGGAAGCGCCCGCGGATGCCGGGGATGGCGCAGTAGGCGCAGCGGTTGTCGCAGCCCTCGGCAATGCGCACATAGGCGGAATAGGAGGGCGTGGTCAGCACCCGGCCGCAGCTGTTAAAGCCCTCGCTGCGCTGGGTGCTGCTGACCCGTTGGCCGCTTAACGCTTTCCGGATCAGCCCCGGCAGCGCCGGATACTGGGAAACGCCGGTGAGCACATCGATTTCGGGGATGTCGGCCAGCAGTTCCTTTTCATAGCGCTGGGCCAGGCAGCCGGTGACGCAGAGCGCCCGGCACAGGCCGGTTTCTTTGTATGCAGCCATCTCCAGGATGGCATCGATGGACTCCTCCTTGGCGGAGGTGATGAAGCCGCAGGTGTTCACGATCAGCACCTGGGCCTGGGCCGGGTCCGTCACAAAACTAAAACCGTCTTCCTTCAGGAAAGACAGCATTTCTTCCGTATCCACGCGGTTTTTGACACAGCCCAGGGAAATCACGCCAACCTTCATCCGTTCATACCGCTCCACATACCACAGTCCGGCCTATGCCGTGCATTTTACCATAGCCTGAGCTCCTGAACAAGACTTGCAGGCAGGAAATAAGAACAAAAGTTCGCTTTATTTCTTCATCCGCCGCTTGATGACCTCAGGCCGGGCGATGGAAAAGCCGAAGAAGCCCTCCGCCTGGCCAAGCCCCACATACTTTCCGTGGCAGTAGGCCATCAGCTGGGCTTTGCCAAAATCAATTTTGCCTGTTTTTTCCATCAGCGTTTCTTCAACGCCCATGCCCACAATCTCACCGACAAACATCGTATGGGAGCCCAGGGACAGGCTTTCCCTGACCCGGCAGGCCAGGTAGGCCGGGCTTTCGCCAATGGCGGGCGCCAGGGATAAACCCTCCGCAGGCACCGGGGAAAGCCGGCAGAGGCTGAACTTGTCAACATCCCGGCCTGAGCGCACGCCGCACAGGTCGCAGGCTTTGAGGAGGGGGCGGTTGACCAGGTTCACCACAAACTCCCCCGAATCCCGGATGATATCGTGGGAATGACGGTCCGGCCGGATGGAGACGGACAGCATGGGCGGGTCGGAATTGACCGTGCCCGTCCAGGCCACGGTGATGATGTTGGGGCTGAGTTTGCCATCAGCGCAGGAAACCATCACCACCGCCGTGGGGGAGAGGAGGGTGCCGGGTTTCAATATCTTAAAAGCCATCTTACTGCATGCTTTCTATGCCGCGGAGCACCTCCGGCTCCCGGATGTCCCGGGCGCTGGTGAACATGCGCCGGGTGAGGATGGCCCCGTTCCTGTAATACAGGCAGATGAAAGGGATATCCTGAATGAACAGATCCTGGATGGCGGCCAGATTCTCCCTGTACTGCTCCCGGTTCATGGCCTTGCGCAGGCTCTCAAAGAGCGTATCCATGGCCTTGCTTTTATAGCGGCTGTAGTTGCCGGTGTTGCCGCTGATGAGCATGAAGCCGGGGTCGGGGGTGTAGTCCATGTTGAAGCTGGCCATGCACAGGTCATAGCTGCCGGCCTCCAGCTTTTCCACCGTTTCCTTAAAGGTAAGCGGCATCAGCCGGGCCTCAATGCCCACGGCGGACAGCTGGTTGACGATCATGCCGGCGGCCCCCAGCCGGGCGCTGTTATCCTGCTCTTCATAGACATAAAAACGCAGGGAGAGCTTGACCAGCTTGCCATCCCGCATCATGTCGCGCACACCGTCTTCATTGCTGTCCACCCAGCCCGCTTCCTCCAGCAGGCGCTTGGCTTCCTCCGGGTCATAGCGCACGGATTCATCCGCCGCCTGATACATCCAGGTGCCCATGGGGATGGGGGTATCGGTGCGCTGGGCCATGCCCATGTAGGTGCTTTCGGCCACGGCGTCCAGGTTCAGCGCGTAGCGGATGGCCTGGCGCACCCGGATGTCCTCCAGCTCATAGGAGCGGTGGTTGAGCTGCAGGGTTTCCAGCTGCTTGGTGCGGTAGCTCAGGTGCAGGGAGTTGATGCCCGAGCGGTACTGGGCGGCGGTGAGGGAGCGGGTGAGGACCGCGTCCACCCGGTTGTATTCGTAGCTGGAGATCAGCTCCCGGTTGGCGGTGTGGAAAATCACATTGATTTCAGAAATGCGCGGCGGGGTGCTCCACCAAAGGGAATTGGCGGACAGCCACAGGTAGTCCTTGGGCAGGAATTGCTCCACCACATAGGGGCCGGTGCCGGCGGGGTTATCCGCCTGCACCTGGGCGGCGGGCAGGATGGGGAAATTCATCGCGTAAAGGAAGCCGAAATTTTTCCGGGGCGTTTTGATGATCACCGTGCTCTCCCCGCTGGCGGAGGCATCGGACACAAAGTATTTGAGGGTGGAATATACGCCCTTGTTGGCGCTGGTTTCATCGTTGGCCAGGCGCAGAATTTCCTGAATGGTGGCCACCACATCGTTAGCGCCAAGCGGGGTGCCGTCATGAAAGGTGACGCCGGAGCGCAGGGTGAACTGCCAGCTGGCGCCGTCGGCCAAGGGTTCCCAGCGCTCAGCCAAGCCCGGCTGGGGAAGATAGTCGTCATCCATGCGCACCATGCCCTCATAAATCAGCGAGGTGAGGGACATGAACTCCCGCTCCACCGCCATGAGGGGGTTCAGCCGCGTGGTGGTGGTGGAGACGATGCCCAGAATCAGCGTCTCTTTTTGCTTATCGCTATTGGCCAGCGCCCAGGAGCAGGGCAGCATCAGGCACAGCGCCAGGCACAGCGCCCTTTGCCAGTTGATCCTGTTCATAATAAATCGCATATGCGTCCATTACCTTTCCGACATAATTCCTGGTGTCTGACATGGGCAACTGATCCAGGCGCAGGGTTTTCTTGTCCTCCGCGTGTTTAAGCGCCCACAGTTTGACACTATTGTCACCCGCATGGTAGGCGGCGGCCACCATCACCGGCTGCCCGCCAAAGTGGTTGCTGAGGTAGCGGAGATAATAGGTTCCGTACTGGATGTTCAGCTGGGGCTCAAAGAGCCTTTCGGTGGTGTAGTTGGGGGTGCCCAGGCGCCCGGCCAGCCATCTACCGGTATCCGGCATGATCTGCATCAGCCCCCTGGCATCGGCGGAGGATACCGCTTTGGGCAGGAAGTTGCTCTCGCACTTGATCACCGCCGCCACAAAGGCGGGGTTGATCTGATATTCGGCGGCATAGGAGTCAATCAGCCCCTGATAGCCGGATTCGGCGCGGCGGATCAGGTGGTTTTTCACCTTGTTTTCCTGCTGGACGCGGGCCTGCTCCCGCTCCCCCTGGAGGGTTTTCAGGCGGTTTTCCTGCTGGATGAAAAGGACGGACAGCACCACCAGGGCCAGCGCCAGAACGCCGAAAAACGTCAGCGTGACCGCGGACAAGCTTTTTTGGGACTGCCGTGAGCGGGCGGCGCGCTTTCCCCTTGCTGCCGGCTGATGGCGGGGCTCCGGCTGGCGGAAGATCGGCTTGCGCGGGGGTTTGTGCCGGGCGCGCCGGCGGGGTTCCGTCTTGGGCGGGTGATGATGGGGAATATGCTTCACCTGAGCACCTTCGGGGGTGAAGGGCTTGACGGCGGGCTGTTTTCCGCGTTTCACGCTCCAGGGGGATTCAGGCAAGGGCAAGCCTCCTTAACACGTCCTCCCACAGGGCGATCACACGGGAGGCGCTTTCTTCCTTGGTGCCGGTGGTGAGGATCACCTGATCGCTCCGCCGGGCCTTTTCATCGCCGGACATCTGGCTGTCAATGCGTTTATGTGCCTCTTCTTTACTCATGCCCCGGCGCACCAGCCGCCTGATCTGCTCTTCCCTGGGGGCATAGACGCACCACACCTCCTGGCAGCGGGCGTCAAGCCCGGTTTCAAACAGCAGGGGCACGTCCAGCACCAGGGCGGGCTGATCGGCATGGCGGCTGATTTGCCGCTCCATTTCGGCAATAATCAGCGGGTGGGTGATGGCGTTGAGCTTTTTCAAGGCATTCTCATCAAAAAACACCAGATTAGCCAGCGCCTGGCGGCTCAGGGCCTCGCCCTCAAATATCTCATCGCCAAAGGCGGCGCGGATGGCGGGCAAGGCCGCCCCACCCTTTCCAGTGAGGGCGTGGGAGACCGCGTCCGCGTCGATCACCACAGCGCCCACGGACATGAGGGTGGTGCTCAGGTGGGATTTGCCGCAGGCGATGCCGCCTGTAAGACCTATCAGATAAGGCTTATTTTGTGTCATACCAGCTTTTTCCTGATTTGATGTCGCATTTGAGGGGCACCTTCAGCTGCGCCACCTGCTCCATGCTGTGTTTAAGGAGCCGGATGACGGTGTCCACCTCGCTGTCCGGGGCCTCGATGATCAACTCGTCATGCACCTGAAGGATGAGCTTTGCCTTTAGCTGATGCTCCTTCAGGGCTTCATGCACGCGCACCATGGCGGCCTTGATGATATCGGCCGCGGTGCCCTGAATGGGGGTGTTCATGGCGGCGCGCTCGCCGAAGTTGCGGGTGTTGGCGTTGCCGCTTTTAAGCTCCGGCAGCAGGCGCCTTCTGCCAAACAGGGTGGCGATGTAGCCATGCTCGTAGCCGAACTTCACCGCGTCCTGCATGAACTGGTGCACCTTGGGGTAGCGCTCGAAATAGCGGGAAATAAAGTCCCCCGCGCGCTTCCGGGTGGTGCCAATGTTGCGGGCCAGGCCAAAATCACTGATGCCATAGACGATGCCGAAGTTGACCGCCTTGGCGTCGGAACGCATGCCGGGGGTGACCGCGCTGAGGGGCACCCCGTTGATCTCGGCCGCTGTGCGCTGGTGGATGTCCTGATTTTTCAAAAAGGCGTCGCACATGGCCTCGTCGCCTGACATATGGGCCAGGATGCGCAGCTCGATCTGGGAATAGTCGGCGTCCACCAGCTGGAAGCCCGGCTTGGCCACAAAGGCGCGGCGGATTTCCCTGCCCATTTCCGTGCGGATGGGGATGTTCTGGAGGTTGGGGTCAACGGAGGAAATGCGCCCGGTGGCGGTGCCCGTCTGGTCAAAGGTGGTGTGGATGCGGCCGGAGGCGTCCATCTTGCGCAGCATGGAATCGATGTAGGTGCTGTTGAGCTTGCTCACCTGCCGGTATTCCAGGATGTGGGGGATGGCCGGGTGCAGCTCCGCGATGCTTTCCAGCGCCGCCGCGTCGGTGCTGTAGCCCAGCTTGGTTTTTCGCTGGGCCGGCAGCCCCAAGGTTTCAAACAGCACCTTGCCCAGCTGCTGGGGGCTGTTGAGGTTAAAGCCGGAAACGCTCGTGAGGCGGTATATCTCATCCCGCAGGGCCTCCGTCCGCTTGCTGAAATCCTCCCCCAGGGCGCTTAGCACCTGGCCATCCACCTGGAAGCCTTCTTTTTCCATGGCGTAAAGCACGGTCACCAGGGGCAGCTCAATGTCCTGATAGAGCGCTTGGGTGCCTTCCTCCCGCAGCTCCTTTTGCTGGCGGGCATACAGCGTCGCCACGCCCCGGGCGCTGCGCTGGGCGAAGTTCTGCAGCGCGTAGCTGCGCTCTTGCGAATTATGCAGGTAGCTGGCCACCATGGTGTCAAACACCAGGGGCGGCGGTGCCTCCTGCCCCAGGCGCATCCGGTGGAACAGGCTTTTGCCGTCATGGGCGATGAGCCCGTTTTGAAGCAGGGCGGGCAGCGCCTTCAGCGCGTCCTCGGCGATCATCCCTTCATCGGCGGAGCCAAACAGATCCTGCTGGCCGCTGGCAAGCACCACCTGAGCGGCGGGGCCGTCCGGCCAGGCGATGGAGATCTCCTCCTGCGTGGCAAATACAGCCGCGGGCGCTTTGGGCGCTTTATCAAAAAGGGCTTGCAGGGCCTTGATGTCGGCCACTTTTTCCCAGGAGGTTTCAAGGGCGGCCTGGGGGGCGTCCGCGGCGGGGGCTTTGCCTCCCATCAGCTTCTTCAGGCGCTCCGAGGCGCTCATCAGCTGATATTTCTGAAGAACCGGGAGCCCCGCGTCCATGCCGTCCAGGCTGGCGTCCTTCAGGCTCAGTTGGATAGGCACCTGACGGTCAATGGTGGCCAGCTTCCGGCTCATCCTGGCCTGATCGGCGAAGGCGACTAATTTTTCGCCCAGTTTGCCTTTGATGCTGGGGGCGTTTTTTAGGACATTGTCCATGGTGTCATATTCCTGGAGCAGCTTCAGCGCCGTTTTCTCGCCAACGCCCGGAACGCCCGGGATGTTGTCGGAGCTGTCGCCCATCAGTCCCTTTAAGTCCACCACCTGCTCCGGGGTGACGCCGAAGGATTCCTTCACCCCCGCCGGGTCAAACAGCACCGTTTCAGAGATGCCCTTGCGGGTAAAGAGCATGGATATGCCGTCGTCCACTAACTGCAGATCGTCCTTGTCCCCCGTCAGGATGAGGGCGCGCACGCCCCGCTCCTTCAACTGCCTAGAGAGGGTGCCGATCAGGTCGTCCGCCTCAAAGCCTGGCAGCGCCACCAGGCCTATGCCCATGGCGGCCAGGATCTCTTCGATCACCGCAAACTGGGGCCTGAGCTCATCCGGCATTGGGGAGCGGGTGGCCTTGTACTGGTCATAGATCTCGTCCCTGAAGGTGGGGCCGTGGGAGTCAAAGGTCACGATGCAGTATTGGGGCAAATGCTCCTCAAAGGCTTTGAGCAGCATGCTTAAAAAGCCGTGTACGGCGTTTGTGGGCACCCCGTCCGCGTCCATGGGCGGCAGCGCGTGAAAGGCCCTGTACATCAGGCTGTGCCCGTCCACCAGCATGCAGGTTTCAAGCAAATCAATCACCTCGGGGGCATTATACCATATCCCGCGGCTTGTCTGGGAATTGATACCAAACTTAATGATGAAGTTCTAAGGGGGTTCGGGGGATTTCTTTCAAGAAATCCCCCGAATCGTTCTCAAGTCGTCCCCTAATTATTTTCAGTCAAACAACGGGTGCGCCTTGGTCAGCTTCAGCACCTCTTCCCTGACCGCGGGGATGGCGGCTTCTTTTTCCTTGATGATGCGGGCGATGAGGTGGGCGATGAGATCCATGTCCGCCTCCTTCATGCCCCGGGTGGTGAGGGCGGCGGTGCCGATGCGGATGCCGCTGGTTTCGTTGGGCTTGCGGCGGTCCTTGGGCACCATGTTTTTGTTGACGGTGATGTTGGCCTCGCCCAGCAGGGTTTCCACCTCTTTGCCGGTGATGTCCATGTCGGAAAAATCAAGGAGCAGCAGGTGGTTGTCCGTGCCGCCCGAGACCATGGGCACGCCTAACTTTCTGAAGGCGTTTTCCAGGGCCTTGGCGTTTTTCACGATCTGCTCCTGATAGGTTTTGAAGGAGGGCTCCATGGCTTCCTTGAAGCACACCGCTTTTGCGGCGATGATGTGCATGAGGGGGCCGCCCTGGGTGCCGGGGAAGATGGCCTTGTCAATGGCTTTGGCGTGGGCTTCCTTGCACAGGATCATGCCGCCCCGGGGGCCGCGCAGGGTTTTGTGGGTGGTGGTGGTCACCACATCGGCGTAGGGAATGGGGGAAGGGTGCTGGCCTGTTGCCACCAGGCCCGCGATGTGGGCCATGTCCACCATGAGGAGGGCATTGACCGAGTCCGCCACCTCCCGGAAACGCTTAAAATCAATCACCCGGGGGTAGGCGGAGGCGCCGGCCACGATCATCTTGGGCTTCACCTCCAGAGCGCGCCTGGCCAGGGCCTCATAGTCGATGGTTTCGGTGAGGGGATCAAGGCCATAGGACTCGAAGTTAAAATAGGTGCCGGAGATGTTGACGGGGCTGCCATGGGTAAGGTGGCCGCCGTGGTTAAGGCTCATGCCAAGGACGGTGTCGCCGGGATTGAGCAGGGCGAAATACACGCCCATGTTGGCTTGCGAGCCGCTGTGGGGCTGCACATTGGCATGGTCAGCGCCAAAAAGGGCGCAGGCCCGGTCGCGGGCGATGTTTTCCGTCACATCCACAAACTCACAGCCGCCGTAGTAGCGCCTGCCGGGGTAGCCCTCGGCGTATTTGTTGTTCAGCGGGCTGCCCATGGCGGCAAGCACCGCGGGGCTAACAAAGTTTTCGCTGGCGATGAGCTCCAGATGCGTCTCCTGCCGATGGCATTCATCGGCGATAGACTGCTTGATCTCCAGGTCCTGGTCGAGCGCTTCGGGAATGTTCCACATGCCAAAATCCTCCACAATAGCAATATTATTCTGTATTTAGAGCAGGGCGCGCCCTGATTCAATACATAAAATACCGCATGGGATGTCAGGTGAACCCGCAGCACATCCCAACTTGCGCTTACTGCTGCTTCCTTCCGGACCTGACAGGATTCACACCATGGAATCGCACGAGGCCCAACATCACATACGGCATCATCATCATAGCAAAGCCGGGGGGTTTATGCAAGGGGGATACCGATTGCGTCTGTTTTTTGATATATGGCAATAAACAAAAAATAAACATGATCTAATTGACAAATCCAACTCTAGTTTGTTTTAATAATTATATAGTAAAGCCTAGAAGTAAAAGCATAATAGGTTTGGTCACTTTTAACAGGGAAATATTTAATTTAGGAGGTATTTGTTGTGAAAAAGAAATTGGTGTTCGCCCTAATACTCATGGTTGTGCTTAGTCTTTTGGGTGGCGTTGTTGCTGAAGAAAAATCAACTCTGGATCGGATTCTTGCCAACGGCAAACTTGTTGCGGGCTGTTCCCTGTCCGGGATGCCGATTGGTGGTTATGATGAAAATGGCAATCCCACCGGGTATGATGTTGACTGGGCAAAACGTTTAGCTGAAATTCTTGGTGTTGAATTGGAAATCGTTGACGTTACCGGTGATACGCGTATCCCTGCGCTAACCTCAGGACAGGTTGATGTGATTTTTGCAAACATAACCGGGAATCTGACTCGCGCTCAAACCATCGATTTTTCTATCCCCTATCTTCGTTGCGGAATCAAGATGATTACCCAGGCAGGCTCCAAATTCCGTACGATAGACGATTTGAATACGCCTGAGGCAAGGGTGGCTGTTGGTCGTGGAACAACAGGAGAGGATCTTGTAATGAAGTTCGCTCCGAATGCTACTCTCACCTATACTGACATGTTTGCGGAGCAGCAGGTTCTTCTTGAGCAAGGCCGGGTTGATGTTGTTTTTGAAGACAGCACGCTAATTGACTACGCCGCAGGAAACAGCAATGGGAAACTTGAGGCGCAGGAGCGCTTGTATACCTCCGATCCAATTTGTATTGGTGCGCGCAAAGGTGATATTGAGTGGCTTCGTTATCTGGACATGTTTGTTTCCTGGCAGATCAGCTCAGGTTGGCAAGCAGAGACTTACTACAAGTGGTGGGGCGTTTATCCTTCAGAAATGCTTTATATTTGGTAATATCTGTAAGTCTTTTTATCCGGTGCTCCCGCCGGTGGATGATTCATCGGCGGGCATTTTTGGTTGATTTCTGCTTTATGATTATGTGAGGGATATCATGGGATATACACTGAATTTCAGGGTTTTGTTGCAATATTCCAATTTGTTTTTTAGCGGTGTCATTCTCACGGCAAAAATATGCTTAGGCGCGATGATCATCAGTTTTTTTCTTGGAATTGTTTTGGCGATCATGCGTCAGTCAAAGCAGCCTCTGACGCGTGGAGTTGCCACTGTATGGGTTGAAATATTAAGAAACACGCCCTTTTTGATTCAGCTTTTCTTTTTCTATTATGGTCTGCCTCAATTTGGGATATATATTGATGCGTTTGTTGTCGCAATTATTGCCCTGGGAATTAATTCAAGCGCTTTAAGTTGTGAAATCATGCGCTCGGGTTTGATGGCTGTTAAAACCGGCTATTACGAAGCATCAGCTGCGTTAGGGTTTTCAAAAATCAGAACTTTCCAATATGTTGTGCTCCCGATTTCTTTGCGCTTAGCTTTTAAACCTCTAACCAGTAATTTTATAAATCTCGTTCTTACGTCGTCAGTTTGCTACGGTATAACGCTGATGGAAATAATGGGCGTTGCCAAAACAGTTTCTGCGCGCAGCAATCGCCCATTTGAAATATACTTGATTCTACTTGTAGCCTATTGTGTTTTTACATATATCGTTTCTTTTGCCGCTAAGGCGATTGACAAAAAGATTGAAATCAAATTGTAATATAAGAAGGTGATGTGTTAATGCCAGTTTTTGATTTTGCATCATATTCCAGGTTCAAATGGAGTGACTTCGTCTTAATTCTTAATGGCGCCGGGCTGACACTCCAGGTTTCATTAATTTGCATTTTTACTGGTACAATAATCGGCTTGCTGCTCGGCTTGCTGAGGTGCTCAAAAAACTTGTTGATCAGCACACCCCCTCTTCTTATTATGGAGCCGCTCAGAAATTCACCTCTTATCGTGCAGCTGTTTTTGGTTTACTATGGTTTGCCTGCGTGGGGTATTCGACTGCAGGCAATAACTGCCGCTTTTCTGACTCTTTCACTGAACACAGCTGCCTTTTTTGCCGTGCTGGTTCATAGCTCAATTATTTCGATTCCCAAAGCCCAGTGGGAAGCCGGTTATGCCTTAGGGTTTAATAAAATCCAAATCTATATCAACATTATTGCCAAGCAAGCTTTTCGTCTGCTAACTCCCCAGGCGATAACACTGTATATTTCACAGCTGCAAGTTTCATCCTTGATATCTTTTGTTAGTTTAATGGATTTAACAAAAGCCGGCCAGATTGTTGCGCAAAAAACCTTGCTGCCTTTCCTGATATATGCAATTGTCGCGGGCTTTTATTTCATCCTTTCATTTCCATTGGCGCGTTTCGCTAAATATTTAGAAAAACGTATTGGTTTTAATATTTAATGTTGGAGAATATCTTATGGCTATGATAGAAGTAAAAAGAATCACCAAAAGTTTTGATGTTAAGCGCTTAAATCCATCCACCAACAAATACGAGAAAGAAAAACTAACAGTTCTAAAAGATTTTTCTGTCAATTTTGACCAGGAAGGCGTAACCGTTCTGATTGGCCCCAGCGGAACGGGTAAATCCACATTGCTTCGTTGCATCAACGGTCTTGAAACAATTGATGAAGGCGATATCATCGTTGATGGTATGTCGGTTAAGAACAAACATCAGCTGAGGCGTATTCGCCAGACATGTGGAATGGTTTTTCAGCAGACAGTGCTTTTTCCGCATTTGGATGTGATGAGAAACCTGACTCTTGGGCCCATAAAGCTTCTTGGCATGACAAACAAGGATGCTGTGGACAAGGCAAGAATGCTGTTGGATAAAGTTGGACTTCTGAGCAAGGAAAAATCGATGCATAATCAGCTGTCCGGCGGCGAGCAGCAACGCATTGCTATTGCACGTGCCTTGATGATGGATCCAAAGGCGCTTCTGCTGGACGAGATTACATCATCGCTTGATCCTGAGATGACCAGTGAAGTGTTGAACATCTTGGAGAAACTCGCGTCTGACGGTGTGTGTATGCTTGCGGTAACGCACGAGATGACTTTCGCTCGGCACGTTGCGAGCCGTATTTTGTTTATGGATAAAGGAACTTTGGCCTGCGATGCAAAAAAGGAAGATTTTTTCACAGTTTATCGCAAGGAAAACGAACGGATTGCAAGTTTTCTTAAATTCATTGGAGAGTAAGAGTAGGTAAAATTCATTAAAATTACAGAATAAACTTCATTTATTATTGTCATTAAAGAAAGTAAATTATTCGTTATTTGATATGGATGTTGCAATCAGAATTAAGCGTATATTCTTGCAGACAAATGTGCCATAGACAAAGACTTATTACCAGGAGTGAGGAAAAGAGTCTGCAAATTTTCAGGTGGACAATGGATTGTAGCGCCGACTAAAACCAGTATAGGAACTCTGGCAATCACCGGTATGAAATGAGATAAAATACACAACTATACCATATGAATGTTACAAAAAAGCGGATTTTTCATTTGAATTTTCATATATTAGGCTTTTGTGCTTGGGTGCTTATCTCTAACAGGGCTTTGCCTTCTTTTAGGGAGGATGTTAGAATTGTGTAAGAACTTTGTGAGAAAGCTTGTTAAGCGCCGCAGAGCAGCGGAAAATCAAGGCAAACATGGAAGGGGGCAGAGAGATGGCGCTGATCTGGACGGTAGAGGACGAGGAGACGATCAGCATCCTGATCCAGAAGGTGATCGTGTCCATGGGCCACGAAAGCCAGCATTTTAACGATGCCAGGGAGTTGGAGCATGGCATGAAAAAAGGCCTGCCCGATTTGATGCTGCTGGATTTGATGCTCAGGGGGAAAAACGGCTACCAGATTTTGAACGATTGGAAAAATGACATCAAAACTCGGCGCATTCCCGTTATTATCCTCTCTGCCCGTTCGACTGAAACCGACAAGGTCAAAGGGCTTGACCTGGGGGCGGAGGACTATATCACCAAACCTTTTAGCGTCAGGGAGCTGAAAGCCCGCATCAACACCGCCCTGAGGCGGGTGACGCCCGAGGCGCTGAAGATGGAGCTTGGCCCTTTGGTGATAGAGCCTGATCAGCGCCAGGCCTTTCTCCATGGGGAACCGATCCACTTGACGGGACAGGAGTTTGAGCTGTTGCTATACCTGGCCCAAAACGCGGGAAAGCTGGTGACCCGTGCCAATCTCCTCCAGGAGGTGTGGGGCTACCAGACGGAGACCGACACCACCCGCACGGTGGATTACCATATCCGTGCCCTGCGCAAAAAGCTGGGGGATGACGCGGCGAATCCCCGCTATATTGAAACGGTGTATGGCAGCGGCTACCGGCTGCTGATTGAGGAATAAGGCATGCGAAAACGCCTGATGCGCTCCTACTGGCTGGGCAATTTGCTGACCCTGCTTTTGGTGGTGGCGTTTGTGGCGGTGATGGTGGTGTCGGATATTCAAAGCGACCGGGGCAGCCTGCAGGCGATTTTGCGCACAGCCTCCGCCTGGACAGCGGAAGCCAGCAGCAACCTGCAGCAGCTGGCTGACCAGATCGCCCAGGCAGCCCCCCCTATGCGGGTGACCTTCGTGATGCCAAACGGCATTGTGTTGGCGGACAGCGGCGGGGAAACGCCGGACGGCGGGGAATTGGTGTCGCGGCCTGAGGTGCTGGCGGCGCTGGCGGGGGACACTGGGGATCACCTGTCGTTTTCCGACAGCCTGATCTACCCAACCCTCAATGCCGCGGTTTTATTGAATGGCCGCCTGGTGCTGCACCTGCAAAAGCCCATTGAGGAGATTTCCTATGTGCTGATGGTGTACCTGCCGCTGATGGCGCTGCTGCTGGGGGCCATGGCGGCCATTTCCCGCCTGCTGATCGATCCGGTTACCCGGCGCATGGTGCGCCAGCTGGAACAGGTACAGGAGCTGCTGGAGGGCACCACCCGGCGGGAGGATATTGATCCGGAAACCTACTTCCCAGAGCTGCGCCCGGCGATGGAGCAGCTCACCTACCTGATTGACCGCATGCGCTATGACCTGGAGCAGATCCGCAAAAATCAGGACATGCAGCGGGACTTTGTGGATAACAGTTCCCACGAGCTGAAAAGCCCCCTGACCTCCATTTTGGGCTTTGCTGAAATGATTTATGACGAGCCGGATATGCCTCTGCCCCAGCGCCAGGAGTATTTGGGCTATATCCTCACCGAGTGTCAGCGGATGAGCGATGTCATCAGCGACATCCTGATGCTGGAGCGCCAGGAACGGGTAGACAGCCAGGGCCATGAACGGCAGGATCTGCGGAAAATCGCCGACCAGGTGGCGGCGGTGCTCAAGCCTCAGGCGCAAAGCCGGGGCATTCACATCCATGTGAAAGGGCAGCTTCAGGTGTGCGCCCTGGAGGTGGACATGCGGGAGCTGCTGAGGAACCTCATCTCAAACGCGGTGCGCTATGGCAGATCCGGCGGCTGGGTGCGGGTGGAGATGGGAGAAGGACGTCTGGCGGTGCGGGATAACGGCATGGGCATAGCACCGGAGCACCAGGCCCGGATTTTTGAAAAATTTTACCGTGCCGACGCTGCCCGGGACCGCCGGGAGGGCGGCACAGGGCTGGGGCTGTCCATTGTGGCCGGCATCACCAACCGCTATGGCGCTAAGATCCATGTGGACAGCCGCCTTGGGGAGGGCAGCTGCTTCACCGTGGACTTCCCTGACCAGGCCTGTAAAGCTACTAAGGAGGACAAGGCATGAAGCGCTTGATGGCTTGCTTATTGGCGGCGCTTCTTGTGATGACGGGAGCGCTGAGGGGCCATGCCAGAACCGATGAGGTGAGCCGGGCCTGGCGGGCGGCTGCCATCCATGTGCCGGGTTCCGCGATGCCTGAGGGCATGGAGGAGCGGGGCGATGTGCTGGCCTTTCACTTTATTGATGAGCAGAAGCAATACAGCTTTGAGGTGCTGATCGACCGGGAAAACACCGCTTTTTTGCAGCGCACTCAGGTAGCCTATGCCCGGACGGCGGGCCAGCAGGTTGCCCTGACCATGGAGGATATAAAAACGCGGGTGAAAGACGGGTATGCGGATGCCGTCATTGACGCATTATTCGCCCGTCAGGAGGCGGGGCTATACAGCTATCAGGTGGTGTTTACCCAGGAGCAGGCCGGCCGCCTGCACCGCAGCTTTTTTAACGCCCAGGATGGAAAGCTGTTGGTGGATGTGATGTGGCCGGTGGGCCCGGCGGAGGGGCTCCTTACCTTTGGGCAGATCAGGGAGATGGCCCTGGGGCAGCTGCTGGAGGAAGGCATGCTGACCGACATCCGGATGGAATGGGCGGATGGCGTTACGCTCTATCTGGTGAACATCTTCCTAAATGGGGAGGAGCAAGTGATTCGCGTCAATGCCCAAACCGGCGCGATCCTGGACGATGCCGCTGCACAGAAAACCCCGCCGCCTCAGGCAACCGATGTTCCGCCAAAGCCCACTGCTACGCCATCGGCAACAGCTGCTCCGCCCAAGCCTACAGCCACGCCGGCAGCAAGTCAGGCGCCGACCCCTGTTTTGACTCCTGCCCCCACGAAGACGCCAGCGCCGGCCCCAACGCCTGACGATGACGATGACGACGATGATGATTGGGACGACTGGGACGATGACGATTGGGACGACGATGACGACGATGATTGATGATGCCAGATAAAACCTAACGACAAAACAAAGCGGTTTTAGTTTGATTCCTAAAACCGCTTTGCCGCTTTCAGAGGGTGTTGATTTACTTTGTTTTCTTGATCAGATCGCTGATGGTTCCCTCATCGTCCGTCATGGTGAGGGACATTTTGAATGTCCGGCTTTCTCCGCCCTCCAGGAACTGGAGGCTGCCGTCGGCCCGGGCGGCGGGGCGGCCCATGACGCCGGAAGTGGTGGGTTCAAGCCCCAGGGCATAGTCCCCGGCGCGCATGCACTTCCACTGGCAGAGAAGGGGGAGCACCTTGGCGTCAAAGCGCAGGATGGCGGCCATGCCTAACTTTTCGTTGTGGAGCATGGCAAAGGCATCGTCCGGGTGTTGGGTGTGGAAGAAGCATTCCTCAGGGCGCAGGATGCCGGGGGTTTCCATCAGGCTATGCTTGTCAAAATTGGCTTGGGCGATATCATCCCGGGGGACGATGTGCCCGGCTGAGGTATAGACCCTGGCGCCTTCATCCAGCATGGGGTAGCCGAAGTTCACATGGTAGACCAGCATCAGAGGGGTTTTGGCAAAGCCCTGGTTTTCTACCTTGTCCTCAATTTCCAGCAGGTCCTTTTCGGTGTGCAGGCGCAGGGTGCGGGTGAGCAGCAGGTTTTCCTCAAAGACCTGGCTTTGGCGCACCTGGCCGGTCACTTCAAGGATCGCCTCGTCATCCTCATAGATGGTGCGGGCGTTCACCTGGTCGGCAGGCAGGTTGCTGAAGGGGCCGTGAAGGCCCAGGGCCTGGCCGTCCTCGGTGGCGGCGGCGCCGGCATAGGTGAGGCCGCAGGTGGTGAGGAGCCCGGCATAAAACTGCTTCAAAAAGCCTTTCGCGCCTTCCTCCTGATAAAGAAAGGGGGAGCGCAGGCCGGTTTTGGAGTGAAAGGCCACATTTTTGCCCTTGTAGCTGAAGGCTGGGATGTCAAGGCCCCGGTCAGGCAGCAGGGTGAGCCGGATGTTGCTGCCATTGTCCAGCTCCAGGGCGCGCATGCCCCGGGCGGGGCCGTCGTTGAAGGTATAGTCCTTGATGCCAAAGACGCTGGACAGATCGCCGATTTTTTGCCTGAGGGCATGTTCCTGGGATTTTTTCATGGTTACCTCCTTTTAATTAGCTTGTATACTGCTGATAAGAATTGTACAATAAAGGAAAACCGGGCGCAAGGGCGCGCCGGAAAATAGGAGGATACAGATGCGTGCGGTGATGTACGGGGCGGGGAACATTGGCCGGGGGTTTATCGGGCCGGTGTTCAGCCGGGGCGGATATGTGGTGCAGTTTGTGGATGTGAACCAGGAGCTGGTGGATGCCCTGAATGCGCGGGGTAGCTATCCCCTGCGGGTGATCCGGGATGAGACCCATGAGGATCAGCCCATCACCAACTTCCAGGCCATTAACGGCAGACAGACAGGGGAGGTGGCCGAGGCCATCGCGGGCTGTGGCATCATGGCCACTGCTGTTGGCGCCAAAATCCTGCCGATGATAGCTCCCGTGATCGCTGAAGGGCTCAAGCGCCGTTTTGCCAGGACGGAGAAGACCCTGGATATCATCGTGTGTGAAAACCTGATGGACGCCAACCTGGTGCTGGCAGGGCTGATCAAGGAGCACATGACGGCAGAAGAGCAGGCCCTGTTTGATGAGCGGGTGGGGCTGGTGGAGGCTTCCATTGGCCGCATGGTGCCGGTGCAGACAGACGCCATGCGCGATGGCGACCCGCTGCGCGTGTGTGTGGAGGAATACGCCTTCCTGCCGGTGGATAAAGCGGGTTTCAAAGGGGAAATTCCGGATTTGCCGGGCTTTGCGCCCTTCAGCCCCTTTGATTATTACATCAGGCGCAAGCTCTTTGTGCATAACATGGGCCACGCCACCTGCGCCTACCTGGGCCATTACGCCGGCAAAACATACATCGCTGAAGCGATTCGGGATGCGGACACGGCCATCATTACCCAAAACGCGATGCTGGAGAGCATGATGGCGCTCTACCGGCGCTATCAGGTGCCGGCGGACGACCTGCTCAACCACATTTATGACCTTCTGGGCCGCTTTGCCAACACCGGTCTGGGGGACACCTGCCAGCGGGTGGGGGCGGACATCCCCCGCAAAATGGCCCCGGCTGACCGGATGATAGGTTCCGCCTTGCTGTGTCTGGAGATGGGTGTGCGGCCTGACTATATCGCCCTGGGAGCCGCCCTGGCGCTGCACCAATACCTGAAGGAGCAGAACCTGCCCCGCACAGAACAGGAGGCCCGCAAGGCCTTAAACGCGCTCAGCGGGCTGGATGAAAAGGACGCGCTCAGCGGCATCATCATGGAATACTTCCCGCTGCTTATGCGCGGGGCGACGGTGGCAGAGTTACGGCTGGCCGCGTCGGACAACAAGCGGCATCATCTAGAGCCGGTGGTGTAAGGCATAAAGACAAAACCGGGACTGCCATCAAATGGCGGCCCCGATACTTTATAGAGAGGTTTACCGCCCGCCCATTTTCCGGTAAAAGGCCATGGCTTCCTCCGCCGGGAGCACGCCGGAGTTGGCGTCGGGCGCGCCCAGGGAGGCGGCTGCGGTGGCGGTGCCCAGGCGCAGGGCGTCCATGAGGGACATATCCTGGTGCGCGCCATAGAGCACCCCTGAACAGAAGGCGTCCCCGGCGCCGGTGGTGCCCTTGATATAGCCCTGGGGCAATTTCAGGCTGGGCAGGGCGCACATATCATTCTGTTCATCCAGGCCCCAGGAACCCTCCGGCGCGTGGATGGCAGCCCAGCGGGCAACGCCCATGCCCTTCAGGGCCTTGAGGACGGCGGGGATCTGGTCTTCCAGCAGTTTGCCCTCCCCATCCCTCAGGGGGATGCCGGTGGTTTTCCCGGCTTCATATTCGTTGATGATGCAGTAGTCGGTGTATTTAAGCGCCGGGGGCACGATGGCGGCAAAGCGGTCGCTGGCCTCACTCACCACATCAACGGAGGTGAGCATGCCGTGAGATTTTGCGGTGTGCAACATCCGGGCCATCCGGGTGCCGTATTCAGGGTCCGCCTCATCCAGCGCGTCCATCAGCAGGATGTATCCGGAATGAAAGATCTTGGCGTTGATCTTCTCCCAGGGGAGACCGCTTCCGTCAAAGACAGCGTTGGCGCCCCGGAACTGGAAAAAGGTGCGTTCCTTGGTGCTGACGTCGTTCATCACCAGAGTATAAGAGGTTTGCCCGCAGGTGACGATGTGCTGAATGTTGATGTTGGGGTATAGGCCAAACTGCTGGCGGATGAAGCGCCCCTCCGGGTCATCGCCCATGCAGCCCAGAATCAGGATGGGAAGCTTCCCGTCAAGCCGCGCCAGGTCAATGCCCACGCTGACGGCAAGGCCCCCCACGGTCATGCTCTTATTGTCCAGAATGGTGACCAATTGCCCCGGGCTGGGGAAGGCGGACACGGGATAGCTGATATCCACAATCAGGTTGCCCGCCACACAGATACCCTGTCTATTCATGATATCCTCCTCAAGATGATTTGTATTGCTGATATAAGCATATCATACCATATTTTCCGGGTCTGTCCACCAATGATAAAAGCATGTTATGATAAGGCCAACCAAATAAACGGAGGGAGCAATATGCTGATTTTATCCTGCAATGTGGGCAGCACCTCGTTAAAATACCGCCTGTATGATATGGCGGCGGGGGAGAGGGAGCTGGCCTGGGGGCATTTTGAAGGCGTAGGCCGTGATCAGGGCGCATATAAACAGCAGACGGCGGAGGGGGCCCGGGAAACGGGCGATGAGCCCGCGGCGGGCTATGCCGACGCCATTGGGAGGATGCTGAGGTTTTTGTCGGAATCCGGGACATTGGCGGAAGGCCGCCGCCCTGGCTGCGTGGCGTTTAAGGTGGTGGCGGCGCTGGGCTACACGGGCGTGGTAAGGTTGGAAGAAGAGGTGCTGGCCGGCATGGAAGCGCTGTATGCCCTTTTGCCGGCGCATAACCCGCCCTATGTGGAGGCCATCCGCCAGTTTATGCGGCTGATGCCGGGCGTGCCCTTGGTGGGCAGCTTTGAGACAGGCTTTTTCCAGGGGATGCCCGATCACGCCGCCATCTATCCCCTGCCCCGGGAGCTGTTTGAAAAGGGCCTCAAGCGCAGCGGCGCTCACGGGGCTTCCCATGAGTATGTCAGCGGCTGGGTGGCGCAGAGGGAGGGGCGGGATGACCTGAAGATGGTCACCTGCCACCTGGGTGGCTCCTCCTCCATCGCGGCGGTGAAAGGTGGCCGGGGGGTGGACACCACCATCGGGCTATCCATGCAAACAGGGCTGCCCCACAACAACCGCGCCGGGGACATTGACCCCTATCTGACCTTTTACCTGCACGATAGCCTGGGGATGCCGCTGTCTGACATCAAGGATATGTACGCCAGGCAAAGCGGGCTGCTGGGGCTGTCCGGCGGCCTCTCGGCTGATTTCCGGGACATTGAAAAAGCGGCGCGGGAGGGAAATCCCATCGCCCAGACGGCTTTTATGGCCTTTGCCTACCAGATCAAAAAGCAGATCGGCGCTTTTGCCGCAGCCATGGGCGGGCTTGACGCCGTCAGCTTTACCGGGGGCATCGGGCAAAACAGCGCGGCCCTGCGGGCGGAAGCGCTGAGCGGGCTTGATTTCCTGGGCGTCAGGCTGGATGACGAGGCCAACGCCAAGGGCGGGGCCGGCAGCCTGATTTCCATGCCGGACAGCCCTGTGCGCGTTTATGTGGTGGCCACGAATGAGGAGATCGTTATTGCCAGAAAGGCGTATGATTTTTTAAAAGAATAATACAGTCTTTTTAAAGGGCGCGGGAACCTTTTTTCGTCAGAAAAAGGTTCCCGCGTTTTCGTATTCTGTTGTTCCTTGTCAGCCCTGCCCGTAATAAGCCCCTTCCCCGTGCTTGCGGAAGAAGTGTTTATCGCGCAGGGCGTCGGGCGCGGGCTTGATCTGAGGGTTGATGGCCTCGGTGAGGGTGGCCATGCGGGCCACCTCCTCCAGCACCACGGCGTGGTAGACAGCCTCATCGGCGTCCTTGCCCCAGGTGAAGGCGCCGTGGGAGCTGACCAGGATGCCGGGGGTGTGGACGGGGTTGATGCCCTGGCCGTCCAGGGTTTTGATGATGACAAGGCCGGTGTTGTGCTCATAATTCCCGGCAATTTCCTCATCGCTGAGCCCCCGGGCGCAGGGCACCGGGCCGTAGAAGTAATCGGCGTGGGTGGTGCCGTAAAAGGGGATGGCCCGCTGGGCCTGGGCCCAGGCGGTGGCCTGGGGGGAATGGGTGTGCACAATGCCGCCGATGTCAGGATAGCGGGCGTAGAGGGCCAGGTGGGTGGGCGCGTCAGAGGAGGGGCGCAGCCGGCCCTGGGCCACGCTGCCGTCAGGGTTCAGGATGACGATGTCCTCCACCTTCAGATCCTCATAGGGCACGCCGCTGGGCTTGATGGCGATGAGCCCGGTTTCCCGATCCCTGGCGCTGACGTTGCCCCAGGTGAAGGTGACAAGGCCATGGCGGGGCAGGGCCATGTTGGCCTCGTAAACGGCTTTTTTCAGGGATTTCAGCATGGCTATTCTCCTTTGTAATGGGTAATGGCGGCCTGCGCCACCTGGAGGGCCTTTTTGAAGCGCTCCATGTAGGCGGCAAAGCCCCGCACATCCTTTTCATCGGGGGCCAGGGTTTTGCTTTCCAGGGATTTGAACACCTTTTCATCCAGGTATGCGCCCAGGCTCAGGCCCTGATGCTGCATCAGGTAGGCGGCCAGGATGGCGATGCCCCAGGCACCGCCCTCACCGGCGGTGGCCATGACGGAGACAGGCGCGGAAAGGGCGGCCGCGGTAAAGCGCTGGCCGGCGTCCCCGGTTTTGTAAAGCCCGCCGTGGCCCAGGATGCGGCTGATGGCCACCTGCTCTTTTTCCAGGATCTCCATGCCGATTTTAAGCGTCCCCAGGGTGAAGAACAGGATGGCCCGGGCCAGGTTGGGGAAGGAGAAGGCGTCGTCCACCGGGTAGAGCAGCAGGGGCTGACCGGTGGCAAAGCCGGTGATGTGCTCGCCTGAATGGTAGCCGATGCTGGTGACACCCCCGGCATCGGGCGCGGATTTCAGCGCCGCGCCAAAGAAGGCCTCAAAAATCTGGCCTTTGGCGAGAGAAAGGCCGGCTTCCGCCGCGAACTGGTCAAACAGGTCAACCCAGGCGTTCAGGTCGGTGGTGCAGTTGTTGCAGTGCACCATGGCGACGGGGTCCCCAGCGGGGGTGGTGACCATGTCAATTTCAGGGTAATAGCGGCTGAGGCTGTGATCCAGCACCACCATGGCGAAAATGGAGGTGCCGGCGGACACGTTACCGGTGCCCGCTGCCACAGCGCCGGTGGCGGTCATGCCGGTGCCGGCGTCGCCCTCAGGCGGGCAAAGGGGGATGCCGGGCAGCAGGTCGCCCTCCGGGTCAAGGCGGCGGGCGCCCTCCGGGGTAAGCGTTCCGGCGTCTTCACCTGCGCGCAGCACTTTGGGCAGCAGGTCAGCCAGCCGCCAGGGGAAGTTTTTACCCGCCACCAAGGTCTGGAAGGTGTTAAGCATGGCGCTGTCATAGTCCATGGCGCCCGCGTCAATGGGGAACATGCCCGAGGCGTCGCCCACGCCCAGCACCTTTTGCCCGGTCAGCTGCCAATGGATGTAGCCGGCCAGGGTGGTGATGAAGCGCACATCCTTTACATGGGGCTCCTGATTCAGGGCGGCTTGGTAGAGATGGGCCACGCTCCAGCGCTGGGGGATGTTGCAGGAGAAAGCCTCCGTCAGCGTTTCGGCGGCCTCCAGCGTCATGGTGTTGCGCCAGGTGCGGAAGGGGGCCAGCAGCTGATCCTTCTCATCAAAGGGGAGGTAGCCGTGCATCATGGCGCTGAACCCCATGGCCCCCAGCCGGGTGATGGTGACGCCGTAGCCGTCTTTCACCTGGCGTTTCAGCGCCAGATAGGCGCTGGACACGCCCTCCCAGGCCAAATCCAGCGGGTAGGTCCAGACGCCGTCCACCAGCTGGTTTTCCCAGTCGTAGTTGCCGGTGGCCAGCACCTGGTGGGAGGTGTCAATCAGCACCGCTTTGATGCGGGTGGAGCCCAGCTCTATCCCCAGAAAGGCCTGGCCCGCCTCAATCAGTTGGGCGATGCGTTTTTCATTTTCGTTCATTGGTGCTCTCCTTTTATGTTGATGGTTATGGTGATTGCGTTTGATTTCCCGCCTATCATAGCACAAAGGCGCCGGTGCAACAATGGGAAACCGGGCGCTGACCGCCCGGTTTCCCGCTTTTAAATTGCAGAATCACATGTGCATATACAAAAAGGGCTTCGATATTTGGGCATTAAGGCTATTCCTGAAACTTCATATGGTCAGCCATTCCCGCCCAGTAAACGCGAATGTTGGTATCACTCATCAAAATAGAACAGTTCCTCAAACTTCCTGTCCAGCGCGACGCACAGGATAAGGGCCAATTTGGCCGTTGGATTGAACTGCCCGGTTTCGATGGAGCTGATGGTGTTTCTGGACACGCC
This sequence comes from Christensenellales bacterium, assembly GCA_050952935.1. GTDB lineage: Bacteria > Bacillota > Clostridia > Christensenellales > Aristaeellaceae > UBA6115. Next base: position 633,211 of record JBMNLS010000001.1, read on the forward strand.
CACCATCTCCGCCAGCCGGGCCTGGGAAAGGCCCAGCGCGCTTCTGGCCTCCTTCAGACGGTTGCGCAGTATCAGCCGGTCGTCCATGTTACCCCCGGATAAGCTTGTCTATGTAGAAATACACAAAGGCCAGCAGCAGGAGCACATTGAGGATGGCTATCAGCAGATAGTCCCGCCTGCTCAGCTTGCGGCATTTATAGATAAACAGCACCGTGTCCATGACCAGGTAGATGATCCAGCTTTCATAGTTCAGCCGCCGAAACAGGGCCAGCTCAATGGCCGAGATGATCAGGCACACAACTGCCCCGATTTTCACCGCCAGGCTGGACGCCTGATCCTTGACCTGCAGCGCGTAGATGTCCTCGTTCCTGTGTTCCTTCCTGCTTTTTTCCAGAATCTTCGCTTTATCCATGATGCCCTCCGTTTTTCGCCCTGCTCCGGCGCTTTTTGACAAGAAAACTTGGCAATCTCATTATATCATGCCAAGTTTACTTGTCAACCCGTGTTTCAGTTTTATCTATTCCTGATTATTTATTGTGGACAGCGCACCCTGACCAACGCCTGGAATACCTGCACTGTGTTCGATCAATTGGAAGTTGCTGGAATGACAAGCAAACCCCGGAAAAGAAAAAATGCATAAAAGTGATAAACGAGATGGCTGCGTGGGGGGTGAATATGTGAGTTTGACCAAGGGAAATCATCTCCAGATGCTGATGGATCGAAAGATTAGTCTTGCTCCCTGGCTTCTTTGAAAAAACTGTCCTTGTGTTTGATTAACCTTAACTTCCATCAATGTGTATAATCTAAAAAAGAAATATTTTCTCCCAGATCCTCTGCAATTAAATCTTTCATTTTCTTGGCAAACGGGCAAGGATAACCTATTGGCGCACCCCGCTGAATACAACTTGCAAAGACAATAGTATCTGCACCTCTTTTTACCAATTCCCTTGCTCTAAGTATAGCTTTTTTCGCAGGACAACCGCCGCAGTTTGTGAAACCTACAATTTCAATTACTCCCTCAACTCCTTCAAAAACACCTGTTTTATTAGCGATTGCTTTAAAGTCAGCTGTGCCGGGACAATAGTCTTCTGTTTGCATACATCTAATAATTCCTACTTTCACAATAACACCTCCATAAATACTAATTTGTAATTCTTTTTATAAAAGCATCAATCAACTGATTGACAATTTCCGGCTTGTCTGTATTGGAATTATGACCCGCGTCCTTTATCCATTCAATGGGGATATTGGTTTCCCTGTGCCATGCCTTGTTATACCTGACAGATGACCCCGCTTTATCTTTTTCGCCACAAATCAGCAAGGCGGGGCATTTTATGGTGTATGGCAAATCTTCCTCCATTGCCTCCGCGATTATTCTATAGCCATGGCCGACTAATTGCGCATATCTCTTTTTATCCCCATCGTATACCATCATCATTTCGTACATCAATTCTCTGCCGTATTCAGATTCCGCAACCCCCTTTGTCGCTGACTTTAACAACAATTTCCATGGGAAATAATAATAAACAGATTCCAACCTTTTTAACATCCAGATTTCCGCGCTTGTCATATACTTTCTTTGCAGCGGCGTGGAATCAATGGACACAAACCCTTTTAACCTGTCCGGATATAATTCGGCAAAGGCTTGCCCCACGTGGCCGCCCATCGACTGACCTATCACAACAGGCCTGGTGACTTTTTCTTGCTCAAGGATGTCATTGATCCATTTTGCCTTGTCCATCAGGCTGAAGTTTAATTTGAACGGCCATGAAGCTGCATGCGCAGGGGCGTCCCATACAAAAATATTGTATTTATCTTTAAAATATTCAATTTGCTTTTCAAACAATCTGTGATCTGCCGTTAAGCCTGGAAGAAAAACCAGGGTTACCCTGCCGCTATCCATCATGCTGATCCAATATTGAATGGTACCGGATGCTGTTTTGTATGCTTTTTTTCTCATCGGAACACCTCCTGTTATCTTTGATTTATTTTCGCGCAAGCCAACCTCTGAAAAGACCGCCCTGGAAGAAAGAAATAATGATAAAGAACACATTTGCAGCCAGGACAAAAATAAAAGAGGGGATCAAAACGCGGGTATAGTGTTTTCCAAAAAAAGAGGTTTTATTAATCGCCATTCCCATCCGTATCAGGAAGAATAAAACCCCCGCATGGAAAAACAGAAGAATTCCCGCATTTTGCAGAAAAGCCCAAAGAAAACCCGTGTTCCCAAACATCCCGGTTTGCATCCCGTTGATGAGATACAGTATGAAAATAATAGCTGTTTGGACCCAAAAAACAATTCGTGTTACATTCAGCATCACGCCGCCTCCGATCCCCACCCCGCCACACCAACGAGCGCCGGCCCGGAAGCAAAAGTTTTCAAGCACCTGCATCAGCGGCTCATTCTGCCTTCCTTCTATGAATCCGTTATTGGCAATGCAGTAAAGATTCGGATGCAATTGATGCTCCATAAGGAACTGTTCCGCCTCCTCTAAAAAGGCCAGCACATGAGAAGGCAGCCCGTCTGCATATAAAGGCGTGCAGAGCACCACAGACTCAGCCTCTTTAAGCGTTTTAAAAATACCCGCGTAATCGTTTTTATGCCTCAGTTTTTTTGTGACTTTCTGACCCCTGACAAACAGGCCTTGCATCGCCGCAAGGTATGATGAAGCGCTCAAGCTTTTTTTGGGGCTGCAATTAATCAACACTGTTTTCATACGGCATGCTCCGCTTCCAAGGCCGAGTCAAAAAACAGCACCTCGGACGCTTTGTATCCGTTGTTAATAGCATTTCTTTTTGCCATATAAATGAATGTTGCTTTTTCCTGCTCCGTGATATCGCCATATACAAGCACTTTCATCAGGCTATGCTTTCCGTAGCGCAGCGTGTGATGCATTTCCCGTTCTCGATATGTGCAAAGCGGCGTAGAAGTTCCTATGGTTCGATCCATCACATTTTTGATAGGCGTGCTGTAAGCGCCGTAAAGATTTTTTGTGATAATAATCAGCTCGTCCGCGCGCCCCAAAATGCGGCATGTCTTTTGCAGTTTATCTTTCATGAAGCATTCCGCCGGGTGCTTGACCCAACAGCCGAAACAGCCTTGACACGGGGCATATTTCCCGTCAGCTTCAACGATTGCATCGCATTTTGTCAAAAGCCGTTCGCTATATGGCGGATCCAAATCGTGTACGATGACTTTCATCATTTTCCCCTTTCAACCTGTTGTCAGGCAAGCACAAGCACCGCGCAGCATCATCACACTTGCTGCATTTTACTACAAATTCGCATGATTGTTTGTAAATTGTGTGTATAGAATAATGATTGATCCTGCAGCATCGTAATGATATCTTCTCCGCGGGCAGGGTCAGGGAAGATGAGGGGGGGACAGCCTGTCCTGAAAGGCGCGCAGCTCCCGGGTGACGGAACAGGCGGAGTATGGACAAACCCCGGCGGTCAGCGCCCGGTTTTCTGCTGATAGAGCCGCATCAGGTGGGCCACGCAGGCCTGTTCATCGCTGATGGGCCACGCCCTGCCATAGGCCTCCCACACGGCGCGGTCATTGTCTTGATGGGCGCGGCGCAGGTCATGGGGCATCACCGTGTCGTCATACAGGTCGGCATAGGTGTCGTCCGGGTATTGGGCACGGGCGTTCAGGATGCTCTGGGCCGTCTGCTCAATGCGCGCCCGCTGCTGCGGCGTGCAGTCCGGCCAGATGAAGTTGTTGTACACGATGTCTTTGGAATAGCGATAACGCATTTCCAGCCTGCCCGCTACTGTGCGCATCCAGGCCATGTGAACATTGGAGGTGAGGATGCCGAAGTGATATAGACTGTTGGTTGGGATTAAAAGGTTGGCATCTCCGCATAATGTGGTTGACGGCATAAAGCCAATAGGAACATATCTTCTATTTTCTGAAGAATGTCTTGGTATCAATAAATAGCCATTAGGTGGGATGTTTGTTGTTTGAAAACTGGCGGGAGTATCTGCAAGTTTCTTTGTGGATGCTCTGCTGCTCTTTAGTCTTAATGTTCTTACAGCATTGATGCGTTCAAGCACATGAGGCATACTGCGTATTTCACCGGGTGACAAATCAGCAACATACAGGCAATATCTTGGAGATTTATTGATGAACTCCTGCGAGCCATACCATGGCCGGAAATATGGGGCGGCCAGCGGCTCCTTTTCAATAAAGGCCTCCATCTCCTCCTGGCTGAACAGGTAATTGCCCCCGTCAATGGGCTGGTTCCCAATCCCGATTTCCGGCACATCGCACAGGGGCCTGGAGCGGCTTTCCACCAGCACATCCGGCGCGTCCACCAAATAGGGGTTGATGTTGACGGCGGGCAGCCCCTGATCCTGGTCATATATCATCTTTTGCGGGGCCAGCCCACCCAGGGAAAAGCCGATGATGACGCAGTGGACGGCTGCCTTGCCCTTAGCCTCGTTGCTCCATTTGAAGGTGCGCCAGGCAAAGTCAATTTTGATGCCCTGCTTAAGCAGGGGCCCCCACAGAATGGACACCTGATCGCCCTGGCTGATGCTGTTGGTGGCCACCAAGGCGGCCCGCAGGCGGGGGTTGCGCTGCATGAGGTCAGCGGTTTTTTTGAACCAGCAGGCCACAAAGTCCAGGTTGCCGGCGTTTTTGGCGCTGCCAAAGACATGGAGCAGGTCTGCCTTTTGCTCGCCGGACATGACCCGGGCGCCCAGAAAGGGCGGGTTGCCGATGACATAGTCCAGCGATGCCGCCGGGATGACCTCCTGCCAGTCCAGGCGCAGGGCGTTGCCATGGACGATGTTGACATTTTCCCGGATTGGGAAATCAATGATGTTGATGCCAAAGTATTCGCCCACCTCAGCGTCCATCAAATGCTTCATCAGCAGCATGGACAGCTGGGCCACCTGGCTGGGGAAATCCTCCACCTCAATGCCGTAGAACTGGCCGGGCTTCACCTTGATGAGGGTGTCCACCCAGGCTACCTGAGCGCCTTCGTAGAGGAGCTTGAGCACCTCAAACTCCAGCTTGCGCAGCTCCTGATAGGTGACGATGAGGAAGTTGCCGCTGCCGCAGGCGGGGTCTGTGACCAGAGCAACTTTGATACAAAGGAATATGGACAATACTTGTAAATCAAAGGGTTTCAGCACCCTGGTCATCTCCTTTCTGCTGGTTTGACAGTCGGCTCCATACCACCGATTCCGGATCGTTTCACTCCCCAACGTTACTCACGGGTTTCGTTGGGGAGTGTAGTTTCGTTGGTGAGTTCGGAGTTTCGTTGGAGAGTGCATTTTCGATACTGATCGGCAGACGACACATCGGCTTTTTCCCAGAGCCCCATACTCCGTTCACCAAATTGGAAATCGCTCTTTTTATTTTCAAACGATGGTCTTCGTTGATGCTGATTGCAAAGTAGTCCCGAACAGAATAACGTGGAAAAGTGATGACTTGTACGTCGCTTCTTCTTACATCTGGGCTCAGGCTCATAAACCGTTGCATCATCCTATCGATGTAAACTGCTTCATTTACCCTGGGACGGTGCTGATAGATCACGACACTGTGCCCCGTACAAAGATAATCTTTGAATTCTGCATCAAGAACATATTTGCGTTGCTTTTGCTTGTCTTTTTCTGCTGAAGAAACAATCATCCCGTTATCCGGATCAAGAAAGACCAAATCAGAGCCAGATAAAGCGCTCAAAGCATGCTGATGCCATTCGCCGCGATGTTCTACTGGAACCCTGTCGGAAAAATACAAAGCCTCATCAATAAGCTTTTCATCTTCCAGCGCTGCTATTGAGCGGACAATACCTTCCTGTGAATGATATACTTTCCTCAAGCTTGAAGAAAGCATCTTATCATAAACTGAGAGGTGATCTGGAATGCAGTATTTTCCGTCTTCCTGTTTTTCTGATGTGATGGCATCAGTTTTATACCAGTTAACCCCGATGCAAAGACCCTGCCCGTGCAATTCCCGAAGGAGAGCAAACTTTCCATAATCCCCAATATCACCTGCATAACAATCCTGCATTCTATCACCTCCATTTCTGCTAATTGATTCAGCTGTGATGTGTGAGCATTATCCGATCCTATTTCCCAAGCCCTTTGTAAACATACAAGGTAACACTGCCTTCAGATACTTCAAGATAACTACCTGATTTTAAGTCCAATTTTCCTATCTCTGCGTTACCAAGCAATGGCGAAAGAAGTGTATTGAACGATGGGAATACCGCTTTTTCGGAATCAAACACACTAACCGAAGCCATACCATAGGCTTCTTCGCATACTACTCTATATGTTCCAGGAGCAATTTCCGATCCGATCAGATATTTACCTGACGGAACTACGAGCCCATCAACCATTTCTGTATCAGCTTGATTTGCATCCTTTAGAGAATCGGTTTCTACAGTAATATTCAAAGGTGTTTGTGCGGCATTATACGCGCTTACTGTTACGACCGATCCGGCAATTTCTAGAACATTGCCTGATACAACATCCAGTTTCCCGATTACTGAGGATTGGTACAATTCCGCTAAGATATATGACTCCGATGGGTACTTCTCATCTGCATTCTTATAGACCTTGACCTGGGTCGAACTATATGCGCCTTTTGCTTCAATTCTGTATGATCCGGCAGGAAAGTCTGTTCCGATAGTATACTTCCCAGAGGCAAGTTCAACAGTATAATTCCCGTTTCGCGCAAGCAGAATGGCCTGAATCTCTTGATAGAGCGCAAGGTTCAATAATATAGTTTTTGAAATCGCTGCGATCTTCACCAGACAGCTTAGATGTGATCGCGGAAATGAGAATCGTAAGGGTGGTCAATCTCTGTTGTCCATCGATGACTTCAGCGTGTGGCTTGTCATCTTCTTTGACCAAAACAATGCTGCCCAGGAAGTACTGCTCATCCTCTGGCTCGTTGACATAGAAATCATACAAATCATCGAATAGATCTCCGGCTTCTTCCTCAGTCCACGCATATGGTCTCTGGAAAGACGGGATCTCATAATCAAAGTCTGAACTGAATATCTTTGAAAGCGGGTATTCTGCGCCCTTAATCTTTGTGCTCATCGGTTTTCTCCTTCGTTAATCGTGTTCTGCCTCTAGCGATTTGAGCGTTTTCCCATCAGCTGTTTTCCAACTCGTGAGGCCATTTGCGCTCTTACCTATTACAAACATAGCCGCATAGGAAGGGCTGGAAAACAACAAGTCTTCTTGCAAAACATGATTCTCATCCAGTTGAGCTTTTGCTCTGCGTTCTTTGATCACTGCAGGAACGGTATCATCATCCACAGGAGAAATGCTACTTCCCTGCAGGACAACGAAACCTTCCGTGGTCTGTGTCCCGTTTGCTTCAACTTTTCCTATGTTTTTAATCGTACGCTCCAGATGGAGCTCGATAGCATCATCCAAAACAGTATCGTTTGAAGCTTGAGTGACAACGATCACGGGTTTGTTTAAAGGTTCAAAGACCTTATGTCCGAGGGTACCCATGATCACCTTAGCATAGTCAATGAACTCTTCCATTTCACTTTCCTTCTCCTCGGTAATGTTTCCGGGAGTAGGATCGTTGCTATTTTTAACGTCATAGCGTTTTGCTTTCAACGCCATGTTACAGAAACGATTTTCAAGATAACTCATCTCAGTAGGCCCGAGAGAATTATTGGATGTTGTGAATACTATCTCCGGTTACAAGGTAAGCACCAATGACCGGGATGCCATTGTGGAGATTAAGAAGAGAGCCATCATGCACAAGTTCGATGTGCTGCTGGTTTTCATGTTCGACCGCATTGGCAGGCGGGACGATGAAACACCCTTTGTTGTGCAGTGGTTTGTTCAGCAGGGCATTGAGGTTTGGAGCGCCCGTGAAGGTGAACAGCGCTTCGATAACCACGTCGACAAGCTCCTGAACTACATCCGCTTCTGGCAGGCTTCCGGCGAAAGCGAGAAGACTTCCATCCGTGTGAAAACAAAGCATTCCCAAATGGTGCAGGAGGGTTTGTACCGGGGAGGACATGTTCCTTACGGCTACAAGCTGGAGCATCAGGGCCGCACAAACAAAAAGAATCAGCAGGTGCGGGATCTGGTCATTGACGAAGATGAAGCAATCATCGTCAGAGAGATCTTTGACCTGCTGACCAATCACGGTTACGGCACAAACCGAGTCGCGCAGTACCTGAATGGAAAAGGGATCAAGACAAAAAACGGAACCACCCTCTGGCGCGGAACAAGCATCCGGTCGCTCATCGACAACCCGATCTATATCGGGATTTACCACATGCAGGGAGTGCAGTCCGAGCCCTTCGACCATTTGAAGATCATCGACGAAGATCTTTTCATGAGATGCCAGCAGACAGTCAAAGCCAGGTCGACCAAGAACTTCGACGGTGAGCCTGTGGTCTTCCGGACGGATACGCGCAGCCTGCTGACGGGCATCATCTTCTGCGGGCACTGCGGATGCAGGCTCTGCTACAATCATCAGCATGAGGAAAGGAAACTGGCCAGCGGCGGTATCAGCGTGTACGACTACGAAACCTACCGCTGCTACCGGAAAATCTCCGCATCGAGAACATGTGATGGGCAAAGTGGCTACAAGGCGACCGCGCTGAATGAAGCAGTAGAACAGCAGGTCAAGCTGTTCCTTTCCAAGCTGGAAGCGGTTCCCAAGGAGCGGCTTGTGGAGCTTGCCAGCGCACGGAACGAGGAAACCTACAAGGTGGCTTACAAGCAGGCGCAGAAGGATTTTGAAAATGCTCAAAAGCAGGTCACCGCCCTGGAGGAGGAAGCCGTCAAGGCGCTGACCGGAGAAAGCCAGCTGGATCTGAGCATCGTCAACCAAATGCTCCTGAAGCACCGGGCCAAACTGGAAGCCTCCCAAACGGCAATGGAAGAAGCGCAGACCCGGATGCAGGCGGAGCAGGAAAACGCCAAAGCCACCAAGGCGCAGGTGGATGAGCTGCTTTCCTGGGCGCAGTGCTTTGATAAAGCGGACATCGGCACCAAGCACCTGAACGTCAGCAGATTGATCGAGCGGGTAGATGTCCGAACCGGGTACAAGGTGCACATCAAATTCAAGATTTCACTGAAGCAGTTCCTCGGTCAGGAGTAATCCTGATCGGGGATTTATTTTGCAGGGTGCTGGCCCTGCTTTTTTTGTGCCGTAATCTTATAGGAAGTGTGCCTGTCCGGCAAACCGTTCACATCGAGCAAGGTACCCGTTCACATCGAAACCAGCAAGCCGTTCACATCGAAACTGGCAAGCTGTTCACATCGACGCCGGGCACTCGTTCACATCGACTCGCGTGAACGGATTGCTTGTTCAACTCGTTCACATCGAGAATTGCACCCTGTCGGCACGGAAAAATGCACCCTCTCCGGGGAAGAAGGGAAAAAAGAAAAAGCCTTGATTTCTCAAGACTTTTTCGGGTTGGTGGTCGCAACAGGACTCGAACCTGTGACCCCATCGATGTGAACGATGTGCTCTCAGCAGGCGGTAAAGTTTGCAGAAAGTAGATGTTGGGTGTTCACATGCCGAAGAACGTTGATATTACTGAGTTTCTGCGTTTTCTGGCTCACCCGTCGGGTGTTCGCAGGATGGGTGTTCATCGGGTGTTCACGCCATTTTGAACACCGGGTGTTCACGGGGGTGTTCATGGGTGTTCATGGGTCGGCGGGTGTTCATTTTGCTAATTAATTACATCTCCACATTGAAGCTCCGCTACGATCTCCGTAATTGCGACAAGCGTGGCCTCGCCGCTGATCGCGATCCGTCCGTTATCCAGCACGGTACAGTCCAGGTACCCTCCGCGCTTTGACGCCTGATAGGCCCTGATCTGCTTCTTTTCCAGCGTCTGCGACCAGTAATCCGCAATCTGGCAATGGGCTGAACCGCACACCGGGTCCTCCGCTATGGACAGTTTCGGGCAGAAGCTTCTGGAAACACAATCGGTTTCCGTGCCGCGTGCCGTTGCGTTCTGAATGCGGCCCTCGATCGTCTGCAGAAGCGCCTGATCCGGCGTCATATTCCGCACCTGCTCCTCCGTTTCAAACACACAGACCAGGTCAAGCCCGAGCAACGCCTTGATCGGTCGAATACCAAAGGCCCGTTCCATCGCGTCCGTGACCGGGATCTCTTTCAATTCATACGTCGGGAAATCCATCTCATACAGGCTGCCCTTTCTGCGGATCGTCAGGATGCCGCTCAGGGTGCTGAACTGTACGGCATCACTGTCCGTTTCGTAGAAATTGAGAATAACATAAGCAGACGCCAGCGTTGCGTGACCGCAGAGCGCCACCTCGGTACCCGGCGTGAACCAGCGCAGGCGATAGCCTTCAGCTTCTTTCACAATAAAGGCCGTCTCTGACAGATTGTTCTCCATAGCCAGCTTCATCATGGATTCCTCTGACGGCCAGCTGTCCATGACGCATACCGCAGCCGGGTTTCCTGAAAATGGCTGATTTGTAAAAGCGTCAACAATGTACTGCTTCATAGGCGCTCCTATACCGTCGCAATGACTTCGACTTCACAGATGGCTCCCTTCGGCAGAGATTGAATTCCCACGCAGGACCGGGCGGGCTTTTCTGTAAAGTAGCGGGCATATACCGCATTAAAGGCGGCGAAATCGTTGATATCCGTAAGGAAGCACAGGGTCTTGACGGCATTTTCAGGCTTTGTGCCCGCCGCCTCCAGAATGGCAACTAAGTTCTTCATCACCTGCTCCGCCTGCTCCTCGATGGTCGTCCCCACCAGTTCTCCCGTTGTAGGATCGAGGGCAATCTGGCCGGATGTATAGACCAGCCCATTGATCACCACTGCCTGCGAGTACGGTCCGACCGCTACGGGTGCTTTTTCCGTGTAGATGGCTTTCATAATCATTTCCTCCCATTTTCTATGTTGCTTTGATTTACAGCACCATGACCAGTGTCCCGGCACCGATCAGGATGCAGCCGATCAGGGATTTTGTGGTGAATTCCTCGTGCAGGAAGATAAAGGCCAGCGCCAGCGTGATGACCACGCTCAGCTTGTCGATGGGCACGACCTTCGAGGTCTCGCCGACCTGCAGGGCTTTGTAGTAGCACAGCCAGGATGCGCCTGTGGCCAGGCCGGACAGGATCAGAAAGATCCAGCTTCTCTGACTGATGGACTTGATGCCGCCCTGCGCGCCGGTCAGGAACACCAAGCCCCAGGCCATCGCCACCACGACCACCGTGCGGATGGCCGTGGCCAGATTGGAATTCACGCCCTCAATGCCGATCTTGGCGAGGATGGACGTCAGGGCTGCAAACACCGCAGAGCCCAATGCGAACCAGAACCACATAGCCGTCTCTCCTCAGTATTTCTCGTAATGTACGTTCTCGGTGTGCAGGTCGGCGTCGGTGTATGGTCTCTTCTCTTCGCCTTTCTCCCCGATAGCCACAAGGTTGAGGACAGAATATCCATCGGGCACACCAAGCAGGGATCTGATCTCCTGGTCGGATGTTTCCTGTTGCCCCATGCGATTCCTGATGTGGACCCAGCAGGCTCCAAGCCCATACTGTTCTACTGCAAGGAGAATATAGGCCGACGCGATAGCACCGTCCTCGATCCAGAATTCCGCCTGACGCTTGTCTGCCGTCTTGACCATCACAACGACCACAGCGTCAGCACCATTGATCTGAGAGCCGCCCATCTGCTTGCAGGCTCCTATCTTCCGGATCATATCCTTGTCACGTGCAACAACATACTCTACGGGCTTATGTCCGAAGGATGTCGGAGCTGTCAAGGCAACCTTCATGATCTCATGGATGACCTTATCGTCAATGTGCTTATTTCCGTAGCGACGAACAGAACGACGTCTTCTCGTCAGCTCATACAGATTGTTCTCCATTCACATTTCTCCTTTTCATCCTGCTATGACCCGTTAACAGTTGGAGGACTATCATGTTTTCTTGTACTTTCCCGTTCTGAAGAATCGAGCATCCCGGATCATATTCTGTCCTCTTCTGATGGCGTGGATTTATCTTTCGGATTTGCATGTCTGTTGATACGGGCAGCCATAAATCATCTTTTCTTGGAACGCCTCGATTGTTCTTTTTTCTTCCGATTCTGCTTTTTCTTTGGAGAGTCTTCTGTTTACCCTATCTATGATGTCCGCAAGCTCCTTACAGGATCGAGAGTAATACTCTTCATCCATGACGTGTTCGACTGGGCTCGGGATCGTTTCCCCGTTGTTCAGATCCATTATGCTCAAGTGCTGTGAGTAAACAGCTAATACCCGGCTGCTTTGGAATTGAATTCTTGAATGATGAGAATTGAACAGAGTGATATTCGTGCCGCCACTCATTGCACTTTGGAATCTTATGCCATCGAAGCCTGCTTTCCGGAAATAATCGGAGATAAACTGAGTGGAAGCATAGATTGAATCGTCTATTGCTGGAGTGGCGAATCGAAACATTATGTTAGTTATCATCTCAGCGACAGAACACTGGAGATCTTTTTCGATATCAGAAAACTCCGATACTGCTTGATTTGTTTTCAAGTCAATGATGAAAGCAGGTTTTAGCAGTTTGAATGTTGCCAGGGAAACGAAAGAATTATTCACGGGCCGGATCTCAGCGCAAGCAGTATACGGATCCTCTGCCAAATAAAGATATGACATTCCCTTGATATTCGCTCTGGCAGATTGCGTACTATGAAGGGGTGCTTCCACTGAATTTGACTCATCAAAACCGCTGAATGTTCCATCTTCTTTTTGAGATATTCCCTTACGGAAGTGCTCAGCCGTAGTTATAGATCGTGCTCTATATAAGCACAAATTCTCTGGGAGAGTGCTATGAAAAGCATCGCGTTCAATCATAGCATCAAGAAGCTGGAGGACCGGATTATCATGAACTGTTTTCCCTTCAGCAATTGCGGAGTAAAAAAGTTCCATGCTTCGATTTGCGTTGAAAATAAGCATGTTACGAAAGAAAGGGTGTTCCTTCAAATCTGTTAATTTGACTTCTTCCATTTCGATTTCCTTTCACTCTCACTCAGCTACTTGCAACTTTTTTCAGGACCACGAATATTAGAATTGAATTCATGGGTGGCAAGCTCATTTTTCTATCAGGCAATTTTCCGAAGGCTTTCTCCAAAGTGTGAGGTAGCAATAGCATCTAAAGCAGTTGAAATGTCTATAAAAGATCGGTTGAGATCAAGCGAACGTACTTCTATCGGATTTCCTCCCATGGTCACGGATAGAAACGGCTCAGTTTCTTCTGTTGTCCTTGCGTACAGAAGAAGGCCGCTTACTTTACCGCTCCTTGTTTTATCCTCATTTTTGACATAAGTAAAGATCTGATAGAGGTTCGCACTGTGAAGCATTTGCTTGTCCATAAAGTTCGACAGGGAGTGCTTATAAAATTTGGCGTCAATTATAAGCGTCAGACCATCATGCTTTAATGTGATGTCAGAATGCATTCCAGGGAGGAGCCTTATCATTGATGGATTTGTATCAGCGGGGATATCCCACATAATCGCTTTATCTGATGCGTGAAGCATCGGGTAATGCTGCCGATAATATTCAAGAATAAATTTCTCATATAGTTTCGGAAGGCTTTCCTCATCGAAGAGCGAAAACCGTGTTTTCCCCTGATCTGTTGTGGGCAGGAGGCTTTGCCAAAGCAAATAGCAGATATTCATCAGCATCTCATAAGTCCGGTTGTTGCGATGATACTGAAGCCTGCTCCAATTGACAACGCTCAGATCAATATCAGAAATCGTTGAGAAAAAAGGCAGTACTTTTCTCAACGTTTCTTTTTGCTTTTGATCGACTTCAGGATGCCGTATCGCCAGCAGACTTGCGGCTTTCAGAATCTGATTCAACTCATTATCAGGAGAAAACTCATCATGTGTGCAGTCAAAATGGCGAATTTTCCGTTCCTGGAGCATTTTTGTCTGATAGAGATTGATTTTTCCACGAAGCGTCTTCGTCTGTTCATCAATGCTTGTATAGCTTCTGTATAGCCCCTGCTTAACCTGCTGGCTAATGCCCCGGGAAAGAATCGCGGCAAGCATATCCTGGACATGGGCAAAGTCCTCCGTGCCAACATCCTGATAGTTTCTCTGCCTGAGAACCTTGAAGGCATAGCACAGCATATGGAAAATATTCTGTATCAGGATGGTTGATGCGTCACGCATTAAAAACACTCCTCAGATTATTCTCCCATACTGTCACTTTATCCTGATCATCGAACCAATACTCCTGAAGGGTCGGCAAAATGTCATACTCGACCACAGACTGCAGCCATTCCTCAGAGTACTCTTCTCCCTTGGGCAGGCATAAATAGCTGTGCCCGATCCGGAAACCCTTCCCAAGAGCGGGATCGTCGGCGATAGCCCTATTCAGACTGATCAGTTGCGCGACAAGCGCGTCGTATGTCTCGTCGTGTATATATTTACCGCTGTATTCTTTAAAGCCCTGTGACGCGAAACCGGGTACCATTTCAAAAAAGCTGAAGCGGCGGCGGAGAGCATAATCGATAAGCGCCAGGCTTCTGTCGGCGGTATTCATCATTCCGATCAAATACAGATTTTCGGGGACGGAAAAAGGTTTGTGCGTATACGCAAGCAGCGTCTCTTCTCCCCGGTAGTCAGACTCGATTAGCTGCAGCAGTTCTCCAAATATCTTACTCATATTGCCACGGTTGATCTCATCAATGATGAAGAAATAGTCCTTTGATGAATCGCTTCGCGCCTTTTCGCAGAAATCGTAGAAAACGCCGGTTTGCAACGTAAAGTCGGCTCCGTCCGGCTTGTATCCCATGATAAAGTCTTCATAGGAATAATTCTGATGGAACTGGACAGACGCGATACGCTCCGTATCCTTCAGCCCCATCATGACATAAGCCAACCGTCTTGCCGTGAAGGTTTTGCCTACGCCAGGCGCACCCTGCAGAATGATATTCTTTTTCCGCTTCAGCAAACCGATCAACTGATCGAGATGTTCGCTTGACATAAAGACTTCCGAAAGGAAATCCTCCCGGTTATAGTGTTCATATTGGACAGCAGCGGGTTCATCCTGTGAATTCTGCTGGCTTTGTTTCGAGGGTTTCTCCCAAAGGAAACGTTCAATGTGAAATTCACCGAGAGCTTCCATCAGCTCTGCACGAAGTCTCCAGACAAAGCTTCCTGGTGTGCGGGAATCCGCCGCCTGTCCTTGAAACAGGATTGACCAGTACCGGGGCTTTCCGTTTTCCCTCATGGACAAGGGGCAGCCTGTGAGCTTATGGATTCTCTTTGCAAGGTTCGTGCAGTATCCGCTGATAGACATGGGAGATTTTCCAAAGGTCTGACCGATCTGTGAGCATGTAGCCTGCCCGCCCGCGTCATAGAACGCCGCCAGCGTTCCGCCCCAGACCGGGCCAATGACCTCCGAATTGTTCAGCAGTTTCAGCCACTCGTCCTTTGTAAAACCGGGTGAATACTCCTGAAGCGTAGGAAGCCAGCCGTCATTCATAAAGAGCGGATCATTTTCATCAAAATCCACAGCGGCGTCAGCTTGCAGATAATAACGGCTTACATAAAACACGACGTCGCAGGTTAATGTTCTAAACTGCGGGTCCGGATAGCAATCATCGGTCAAAAGGGCGTTATACGTATTGATAATTGCTTCGTTTCGGCTTATCTGCGCACAGATCTCATCACAGAGCTTATATCCGCCGATAAGGTTCTCGACAGAAGATGTACGTTTAGGGATAAAACTGGATTCCAATTCTATCGCAATCGGTCTTATTTCTCCGTATTTGTAGATATAGTATTTATCCGGATACCGGAGCCATAAGTATACGCTGACCGCGTGAGTATCCTGATAATGGTTTTTCCAACCAGACTCGTTGTGATTCTGCTTTCGATCATCGGCATACGCGATGAAACGCTCGACCCGCTCGGAGAGATCGCGTGTTTCGTCATACAGAACACGAAAAGCCTCCCGCACGCCATTGGGGTCTTCGCCCGCGAACCCGAGGAGCATCGCCTTCGCGTAATAATAGCCGGAAGCAAGGAGGTTGTACGTTTTCGCAAGCGCCTGCTCAAGCATCCCCGCAAAATCAGAAGCCTCAATATCCCAATGATCCTGAAACTGTTTAATCGCTTTCCACTTGTAGCTTTCACCAGACCAGTAGTCAGGCAGGTAACCGAGGTAGGCCTCTTCGATTTTCTGCAGCTTTTCGTGATTAATCATGATTGAACCTCCAAACCGTTCGTGCTTCATGACGCTATAAATGAAATAGCGTTCTGCTTCTACCTTTTGCTCCATAACAGGCAGTCAATCTTTTTTACATCGCTGATCCATTTGTACTCCGGAAGCAAAAGATCAAACGCCTTTAAATTCTCACGAGCTTCGGCTGTCGTCAAATAATCCATGTACCAATTCTCAATGGCTCCGTACAGGAGAACAGCGTTCTTCAGTTTCTCCTCTTGTGTTTTGCCGGTCAGTTCAAGGCCAAGGTTCTGCAGGACATACTGATCCCAGATGGGCTTTGCGGGATCAATCGTCGCCAGCATTTTTGAACTGAAAGAGGCTTCGACATTGCCTGTCGCCTGGAAAAGCGCCGTAATGATCTGACTGAAATCGAAGCCTTCTGTCCTTGCCCTGAGAAACAACGCGTAATAGCTGTTTCTCCACGCTTCGTTGCGGCGGATACGGTAGTATCCGTTGAATGCCCGCTGAAAGGACGGAGACGCCGGATCACCGCGCATGATCTCAGCATATTTGTCCAGTCCGAGGCTTCTCGCAAGCTGCGCCTGCATGATTTCCGATGCGTTAATCATTGTACCGCCTTGTCAGTCGTGAGATAGAAACCGTTCACGGCTGCTTTCCGTATGTCATTTCAATGTACTTCTGCTCCCATACGGGATCACGCTCGCCGCCGTATTCACTGATCCGGCAGTCATGCCACAGATCGTCGGCAACCTCGATGATCAGGTCCCGCAGTTCCAGCTTCTCTGTGTATTTCGCCGGAATCCCGGAAAGTCCTACCTGGGCGCCTATGATGTTTCCCGTAATCGCGCCGGTGGAATCGCTGTCGCCGTTATGATTGACGGCGGCGATCAATGCGCTGTCGATGTACCCGGAATACTTGAGGGCGCAGTATACCGCGATTGCAAGCGCCTCGTCTCCGACCCAGCCCTCTCCCAGCAGATGGATCGCGTCCAGGTCGTCCATGTCCTCCGCCGCCAGATCGATGGACTTTTCGATCAGGTTGGTAAAGGCGATCCGCTCTTTTGTTTCCGGGTAGATTTCATCGATAGTATTCAGCGAATGCAGGACAGCTTCCAGCAGGATCGCGCCGTCCTGGCTTACCTCATGGATGATCTGTACAAGCGCGGCCGCCGGCATCCAGCCGTGCGGATGCCCATGCGTCAGAGCGGCCGTTTCCGCGCCAAAGCGGCAGATATCCCGGATGTCCTTCTTCCGGTCGTTGAAGTACAGGCCGATGGGGGCTACACGCATCACGCCGCCGCAGCCTTTGCTGTTGTTGATCGGCGTCTCGACTGATCCGTGCTCACCGCTGCGCAAAGCGGCAAGGCAGGTATTTCCGGGAGCCCTCGGGCTGTACAGTTCTGGGATGTTGCCGAGCCATGCGTAGCGGGGATGTATATCCGGAGAGTACCTGCTCTCCTGTGTCTTCAGCCAGTCCCGGTAGCAAAGCCCAATATAGTGAGGATCGGGACCTCCAACGCCCCGGGTCATGCCTCTGGTCATCCCCAGCAGGAGGCCGTTCGCGGTAAACAGCGTCATCTGCGTATCGTCGGAGATCTGCGCGACGCCTCCGGTCAGATCGTATTCCGTAATACCGTGCTCGCCGTATCTGCGGAAGATCTGACCTTCGCGGAGAAACTCGACGGCATACCCCAGAGCGTCTCCGGCGGCACCGCCGATAAGGCAGCCTCTGAACTTGTCCTGATCCCGCATTCCGGCACCCCCCTCAAAAACCGTGTAATCGTTGGTATTATTGGATTTTCAGTATAGCATAGAAGAATGTATAAATCCAGTTTGGAATCTTTAAGGACATCGCATAATTAGAGCGTTTCATGCCAGAATTTGAACGAGATGACGCCTCGTTTTTTTTCGCCTTTCTGAACAAACTGATAACTTTCCGGCACCCGCTTGACTCCTCCCTCCCACCTATGGCGTACTACCAGCTACCCATGAGAAGGGAGGTGTTTTCATGGGGAAAAAGAAAACCCGAGAAGCAAAAATACTCAAGGACGCCAGGCTGAGGATCGGCTATTCCCAGCAGGAAGTCGCTAACGTGATCGGTGTTCACATCAAACAGTACCAGCGCCTGGAATACGGAGAAAGGGATATCCGAAACTGCAGTATGAAAACAGGGCTCGCCGTGTGCGCGGTTCTCGGCATCGATCCGTTTGACCTTGTGTTCGGCGGCGAGTTTGAGTCTCTCGGAGTCTTCCGGCTGGATTAAATATGTGGATTACGGCCGTTTGGACGTTGCTGGTTTTTCCCAGGTATGGCTATATACGTGTACGTCCGCCTCAGCGCAGACGTAATATACCGCAAAGGAGTGAGCCACACCTTGAAAGACATACGCCCACGGGCTGAGGAGAAGGCCCGGAGAAAAGCCGACGAGCTGCAGGAGCGGCAGTCTGGCGATACAGTCCGTCCGCCTGGAACAGGCTTTGAAACGGAACGCGCCCGCGCCAAGCAGGCCCTGCGCGAAGAGGTCAATGCCCAGAACGGGCAGAGCGTCCGGAAGATAGCGGCAACGTCAGGCCCGGCGGTCAGTGATGATCGGATCCTGCGCGTTGCCGCTTATTGTCGTGTTTCCACGGATGACATTGACCAGGTGATCTCCATTGAGCTTCAGAAGAACAATTACCGGGATATGATCAAGGCCAATCCCAAATGGCGGTACGTCGGCACCTATGTGGAAATGTAAACCCAAGAATTGATACAAAGAAATGCTGTTGTCAGAGCGGCAGAATGGCTTGAAATCAAGGGCTTTCAGAGATTAGGAACTCTCCGGCAACTCATTCTTTACGCCCGATTGTTGCCGACATCATGACAACAGCGCAGATGATTTTGACAACAGCAACGGAGAAAATGACAACACCTCAAGCAATGGTGACAACAGCAGAGAGAAATGTGACAACACCCGCTGATAACAGCAAAATCAGTTATAAACACGAGACTTTCTACATTTTGTTTAAATTTGCGAATTCTGTTAAAGCCCCAAAAGCCCAAATCAGAAAAAAACGGGGAAAAGCAAAACATTATTTAAAGTCGCCGAGGGTGACATATTGACAACATAGACGACATGTGCTATAATAAATTTGTTGTCATTCAAGATAAAATTTGCGGTCTTTTGCTGAACGATAATTAAACAAACTTAAGTAAAAGGAGCAAATTATTCTTTAGAAAGGGGATTAGAAGTGGAGTTTAACAATAGTAAGAGAATGGAACTGATCAATACAATGGTAACAGAGTTGCCTGTGCTGCGTGCAAGGATAGGAGCTTCCCAAGCTGATATCTCTGAAAAGATAGGCATTTCAAGGCAAACTTATAATGCAATTGAAAATGGTAAGAAAAAATTGAATTGGACTGTTTTTTTAGCATTGTTTGCAGTTTTTAGTAGTGATGAACGAACTCTGAAAATGTTGGATTCCATGGAAGTTTTTCAGGAGGGCGTTGCAAAGGAAATGTGATTGCCTTTTGCAACGAATCTTAGCGTGATTTTTTATTGGAGGTCATATGTTGAATATGGTTAAGAATGCTTCTGTTCAAGCCACGGATATATATAAGGATCCATATGGATACACATATTCTGAAATGGTTGGTGTATTGGGAGAAGTTGAGGCGGATAAGTTTTATCGCGAATTATACTCCGGTTCCCAAAGTAGTAACAAGTATAAAACGATAACTATCAAGGAAATCTTTCGTGGTCCGGATACTCAGAAATATGCTTTTGAATTGTCAGATGGCTATTGCATTGAAACGGTAAGCATTAAAAGAAAAACTGGTACTACTGTATGCGTGAGCACCATGATAGGTTGCCCTGTTGGGTGCATCTTTTGCGCCTCTGGTGAAAATGGATTTGTCAGAAATCTAACACCATCTGAAATAGTTCAACAAGTAATACTGATAAATGGTAGAGTAAATAGGATTGTATTCATGGGCATGGGAGAACCTCTGTTCAATTATGATAACGTGATAAAGTCCATTCATATATTAAGAGACCGCAAAGGACTTGATTTTCCAACAGATGGTATAACAATATCAACAACGGGACCGCTCCCTCAGATGAAGAAGTTGAGAGAAGAACATTTAAAAATCCAACTTACGTTATCCCTGCATGCCACGAATCAGCATGTAAGGGACTATATCATGCCGCATATGAAAGGGTATGATATAAATGAAGTAGTTCAATCAGTACTCTCATATTCAGAAAGACATAATCGTAGCGTTACTATAGCATATTTGCTTATACCGGGTGTAAATGATCGTGCGAATGATGTAAAACAGTTGGGAAGATGGTTTCGTGACAAAAATGTATTGATTAATCTTTTACAATACAATGAAACGGATTGTAAAGCAGTTCGAAGACCAAACAAACAGGAACTCGTTGCATTTCGTGATAAGTTAAATAAGGTGGGACTTACTGTGAAAATCAGAGAATCCCGAGGTGGCAATATAAAAGCCGCATGTGGTCAATTGGTAAGTAGATTAAATAACCGCAATATGAGTGCACCCAAGAAAAAAGGAGCTTCGGAATTGGATACAGGTTCGTCGAACAATGCTGGATCTTCGAGTAGATTGAAGCCAACCAATCTGTAAATGCAGACAATCGACTAAGTTGTGGATAGAGTACACTGAAGTTCGCAACTTTGCCCAGGGTGAGGAGGAATGGGCAAGCCACCGGGACTCCGCTACAATGGATGTTGCATAGACATTCACAAGGAGGAGAACCCCAATGGCTCAAAGCAAGAATACCACGAATTTCGAAGGTTTACTATTCCAGTTCATGGACAGCCCTGATCCGATGCTCAGCATGCTGGAGTGGCTGTGCTCCAGGATGATGGAGGCGGAAGTATCCAGCAAGATTGGCGCCGACAAGCATGAACAAAGCCAGGAAAGAACCAGTCACCGTTGTGGATTTCGTCCGCGTCGCTTGGATACCCGTGTTGGGACGATGTATCTCATGGTGCCCAAGGTGAGAAGCGGCGGCTACATCCCCTTCTTTGTTACCGAGCGCAAGCGCAGTGAAGCTGCCTTGATCCAGGTCATTCAAGAGGCCTATGTGCAGGGTGTATCGACCCGGAAGATTGAGAAACTGGCCAAGAGTTTGGGCATTGAAGGCATCTCCCGCAGCCAGGTGAGCGAGATGACCCAAGGGTTGAATGAGCAGGCTGAAGAGTTCCGCAACCGTCCGCTGACGTCCAATGCCTACCCGGTGCTGTGGGTGGATGCGCTGTATGAGAAAGTACGCTACGCCGGCCGTGTGGTGAGCATGGCCATCCTGCTGGTTTGCGGTGTGAGCGAAGAGGGCAAGCGGGAAGTGCTGGCGATCGAACCGATGCTGGAAGAATCGAGGGAAAGCTACAAACAGTTGTTTGAGAAGCTGAAGGAGCGTGGGTTGACCAAACCATCCCTGATCGTCTCAGATGCGCACAGAGGCTTGGTGGCGGCGATTGGGGAGTGTTTTCCCGGGGCCAGTTGGCAGCGGTGCAAGGTGCATTTCATGCGGAACGTCCTGGTTCATGTCCCACACAAGGAGAAGGAACGCTTCGCCGGTCTTCTAAAAGGGATCTGGATGACAGCAGATCCGGCAACGGCAAAGCAGCGGGCTCGGGACTTGGCGGATCAGTACAGAGAAAAGTGTCCCAAGGCGGTGGAAACGCTGGAAGAAGGCCTTGAGGATGCGCTGACTTTTCTGGCATTTCCCAAATTGGATGCCAGAAAAGTCAGCTCCAACAACATGCTGGAGCGGCTGAACAAGGAGATCCGGCGGCGAACCAGGGTGGTCGGCATCTTCCCCAACCCGGAGTCCTATCTGCGGTTGGTAACGATGTATCTGATGGAGTACTCGGAAGACTGGTCAGTGACCAGGTCGTACCTGAGCGATAAATCGCTTCGATCACTCAACCACCAGGCAGCATGACATGGTGAGCGGAGTTCAAAGTTGCGAACTTAATTTGACAGTACCCCAATGGTTTGTGCTATAATTTTACTTGTACATTACATGTTTCCAGGAGGGCTTGATGAATTCTTTTTACCGGTCAACCGGGAAGCGGATCATAGACTTGGTTCTGTCAGGAGTGGGCACCATTGTGCTCGCGCCTGATGTGCTTTTTAGTACGGTTATGATTCTATTTAACAGAGAGGATCCCCATAGAGTCAACGGCGAAGTTCAATCCAATGCCCTGAAAGAGGTCTTTTTGCATAATGAGATTGCATCGCCTATTTCCGACAGGACTATCTGCCCTCTGATTGAAGCGACTTGATTGTTTATATCAGAGTATAGTATTATCCCAAATTGCGAATTCTTTCGCTCCACAACTTAGCAGGAGGACGCACCAATGATTCCATTCTCTCCACCAGATATCTCAGATGTCGAGATAAACCTTGTTACCGAGGCGCTGAAGTCAGGCTGGATTACTACAGGACCTATGACAAAACGTCTCGAGAAAGAGGTGGCTGAGTATTGTGGTGCATCCAGATGTGTATGCCTCAACTCGGCAACAGCTGGTTTGGAACTGGCGCTGAGATTGTTGGAGATAGGACCAGGGGATGAAGTGATTACTTCAGCCTACACTTACACTGCTTCCGCTTCTGTAATCGAGCACGTTGGAGCAAAAATTGTTCTTGTGGACACGAAATTCGATTCATTTGAAATGGACTATTCTGCTCTTGCGGACAGCATAACTGAGAAAACGAAAGTCATCATCCCTGTTGATATAGGCGGCGTTCCCTGCGATTATGATGCATTATATGCTGCCATCGAATCAAAGAAACACCTTTATCGCCCAAGCAATGATTTACAGGCTGTGTATGGGAAACCGGTTGTCATTGCTGATGCTGCCCATTCTTTCGGATCAACATATAAAGGCAAACGTACCGGTGTATTCGCAGAATTCAACGTGTTTTCGTTCCATGCTGTTAAGAACTTCACTACTGCTGAAGGTGGAGCCGTGACCTGGGTAGATAGGGAAGGTATCGACAGTGATGATCTTTATCATCGCTTCCAGCTGTTGAGCCTTCATGGACAAAACAAAGATGCACTTGCTAAAACGCAGGTTGGTTCCTGGGAATATGACATTGTGATTCCAGGCTACAAATGCAATCTTACCGATGTTGCGGCAGCGATTGGTCTTGGTCAAATGCAGCGCTTTGACGGCTTACTGAAGCGTCGCCTCGAGATATACGACCAATATGCCAAGGTAATGGACGAATTGGGAGTATTATATCTGCATCAAGTTGATGAGCGATATCAGGGCAATGCCCATCTGTTCCTTTGCCGCTTGCCAGGCTTCAACGAAGAAATGCGGAACGAGTTCATTCAAGTCATGGCAGAGCAAGGGGTCTCGTGCAATGTCCACTACAAGCCGTTGCCAATGATGACTGCCTACCGAACTATGGGATTTCGTGTTGAGGATTTTCCTGCTGCTTATAATCAATACTGCAATGAGGTTACGCTACCACTGCACACACTGTTAAGCGATGATGACGTAAACACTGTGTTGAGTGCTTTTCGTAAAGCGATGGAGGCTATAAAATCTTGATCTTGCGCAAGTGGGAAGACCTCCCAGAGCAGATGCAAAACGATGTTGTTAGGCCGTATTATGACCATCTGCGCACGAAGAGATATCAAATCCTCATAAAACGACTGTTCGATATTCTCGCGTCAATTACTCTGCTAGTGCTATTGTCTCCAGTGCTGATTGCAGTCTCAGTAGTTATCGTCCTGCAAAGTGGCAGACCTATTTTTTTCAGACAGAAGAGAGTCACGTTGTATGGCCGAGAGTTTCGAATCTTCAAATTCCGGACTATGGTGGCAGATGCTCAAACAAGGGGTCCTCAACTTACCACAAAGGACGATGATCGCATAACCTCAATCGGCAAGAGGTTGCGAGACAGGCGTTTGGATGAGATACCACAACTGTTCAACATCTTGCTGGGTGATATGTCCTTTGTTGGTACACGGCCAGAAGTGCCGCGTTTTGTGGAATTATATACACCTGAAATGTTAGCGACACTTCTTCTGCCTGCCGGGTTAACTTCGGTGGCCAGTATCCAGTTCAAAGATGAGAATGCTATGTATGCTCTACATCCAGAACAGGATCAAGACACAGCGTATGTCCGCTTCATATTGCCGCGCAAAATGGAGCATAACTTAAAGGCACTGGCTAGATTTTCGTTGATGTCAGATGCCAAGGTGCTCTTTGATACATTTATATCTGTTCTGCTCAAAACTTGAATCAATTGGAGGTTTAGATTGTCTGGAGATATCCTGCCGTTTGTAAGTGCCATGTTGGTGATGCGCAATGAAGAAGCTTTCATTAAAGGTGCACTTGGTTCGCTCTTGCAGCAAGACTACCCGTTTGACCGCTTTGAGATTTTGGTCATCGATGGCATGTCAGACGATGCTTCTATCAGTATGGCTGAGGAGACGGTTAAGGAGCATAAGAGTCGACATGGCGGTATTTCTCCTGAGGTTCGCTACTTTCAGAATCCGGATAAATTGCTTGCTGCTGGCTGGAACCTTGGCATTAAAGAAAGCAAGGGAGACTTGCTAGTACGAATTGACGCACATGCTGCTGCAGAAAGAGATTTTATTTCCTCGGCTGTACGAGTGATGCAGCAGCAGCCACAGGCATCCTGTGTAGGAGGCGTACTCACATCGATGCCTTCTTCCCCAGAGGGGGAGCTGGTTGCCCATGCACTTTCCTCTCCCTTTGGTGTTGGCAATTCCCGCTTTCGTATCAGCGGTAAGCCTGGAGTTGTGGACACGGTGGCCTTTGGCCTATATCGTAAGGAGATCTTTCAGCTAGCTGGTCCTTTCAATGAATCACTTAGACGCAATCAGGACAACGATATGCACGGCCGCATCCGGGATGCTGGGGGTATTTTTTGGTTTGACCCCAGCATCCGCTCCACCTATTTCACAAGGGGCACCGTAAGGGGCATGATGAAGCAGGCTTTCGGAAATGGCAAGTGGAATGCAGTCCTTCTGAGAAAACGGCCTCAAGCGTTGTCGCTACGCCACCTGATTCCATTTTTCTTTGTGTGCTCACTGATATTGTTGATTCTCTTGACCATTCTGCATCCCATATTCGGTTGGTTGTGCCTGGCGGCCCTCCTCATGCACTTGTCATTAGGTGTATATTTTGCACTTAAAAAGGTGAGAGGCATCAAACGGGTGCTCACATTATATGGTATTTTCTTGTTGCTACACCTCTCCTACGGCACCGGCACCACACTGGGACTTCTGTCTCCGCTTCCTAAGGGGGTGAGATAGATGTCTGCAAAAACCATGCTTATCTCAACCTTGAACAGGTTTCCAGCACTGAAACGCATTATCAAGGACCTATACCAGTTTTCTGGCAATTTTTTCAGTGACAAAAAGTCTTGGCCAAACAGCATTGTACAAGTTTCTTCGAAAGATTCAGAGCATTTGTTTGGCTATTACGATAAGACCCCTTGGGATAGTCTGAGTGAGTCGATGATTTACTTGCGTGTGTCCGGCGCAAATAAGCAATTTGCGTCTGAGAATCCTGCTGATATTGTATTGCGCAGCAAAGAAGGGAAAGAAAAAGCAATTGCCAGCACTCGTGCATGGAATGTGCAGCAGGGCTGTATGCTTCAATGGTATGCAAAGCGGGATGATGAAATATTGTTCAATGACTTTCGCGATGGCAGTTATTGCAGCGTTGTTAAGAACATTCAGACCGGCGAGGAACGGAAATTGGCAATGCCTGTTTATTCAGTGAGCGAGGACGGTAAAACTGCCCTTACTCTGGATTTTTCCCGTTTGCACACCTTAAGACCAGGCTATGGCTATTGTAATCTTGATGATAAAACTCGGAGGCAGACTGTCCCCGATGGGCCTGCAATATATCGATTGGACTTGGTCAGCAACAGCTTGCATCCCCTTTATACCTATGCACAATTAGCGGCCTTATCGCCCAAGCCCACCATGGAAGGTGCATATCACAAGGTAAACCACATCATGATCAGCCCCTCTGGCAAGGCATTCATGTTCCTTCATCGCTGGATTCTTAATGGCCGCAAGTATGATCGGATGCTTTGTGCACCATCCGACGGTTGCAGCGAGCCAAAAATTCTGTTGGATGAAGATATGGTTTCCCACAGCAATTGGAAAGACGAGAACACCATTATCAGCTATGCCAATGCCCTAGGCAAAGGAGCAGGCTATTACTTGGTGGATGTGCCAACAGGACAGATTACTGATTTGTCTTCGTTCTTCCCCAAGGAAGATGGTCATCCTTCCTATTCGCCTGACAGGCGTTATGTCATAACCGATACCTATCCCAGCCTGAAGCGCAAGCAATCTCTTTTTCTGGTCGACATGGAAAAACAGGAGAAACGCGCTATCGCCTCTGTTTATGCCAACATACGATATCGAAACGAAACCCGTTGTGATCTGCATCCCCGCTGGTCTCCCAATGGCCGGAAGGTTTGTTTTGATGGCTCCCTTACAGGAAGACGTCAGGTGTATGCAATCGAACTTGAAGAGGAGATCAAATGAACAAACACACACCGCTTGTTAGTCTAATTATCCCAGTATATAATGTCGCTCCCTACTTGGCCCGCTGTCTGGATTCCGTCGCACAACAGGACTACGATAATTTGGAAGTTCTGCTTATTGATGACTGTTCAACGGATGAAAGCCTCTCCCTTGTGCAGGAATATATCAAGGACAAGCCACTTTTCACGGTGTTTACCCACGACCGAAACAAAGGTCTCAGCGGAGCCAGAAACACTGGTTTGAATGCAGCAAAGGGTGAATACATTGTTTTTCTGGACAGCGATGACTGGGTAGAAAAGGACTATGTTTCTGCCATGGTTCAGGAAGCGCTTATCTCTGGGGCAGAGGTTGTAGCTTGCGGCTATGATCATGTGTATGACAACGGCGCTGTACAGTCCGCCAACCCCTTTGGCAATCTCACTACTGAGTCGAACCACAGGAGCAAGGTAGCGCTGATGCGCAACCATGCGGTGACCCGTTTGTATCAACTAGAGCTTTTTACCCGGACAGGCTTACAGTTTGCAGAGGAGTTTATGAGGGCAGCAGAAATGGCAACCACCATCCCGTTGCTATCATATGCTAACAAAATTGCCATCATCAACAGGCCTTTGTATCACTATTATCAACGGAAGAGTTCAAGGTCTAATGAAAACACCAAAAAACGCAGCTTTGAGTTCATCAACGAGGTGCTTTCAGTAATGGCGCAATCTTTCAACAAGGGCTTTGAAAAAGAGCTGGAAGCACACCAGATCATGGAGGTGCTCTACTCAAAAGTCATGCTGGAACTGACCACCTCACATTCGTTGCGGGACATCAAAAATGGAATAAAGTCGTTTGTAAACCAACACCCTGATTGGGAGTCGAACCCCTATCTGGCACAATTCCCTTCCATCAAGCGCAGATTCATCCTCAGCAGCGGCAGGCAACAGCTACTTCTGATCTGGGCCCTTACAAAGTTCAGAAATTTTCTGCTAAAGGCAAAAATTAGGTAAAGCAAGATGAGCAAAGATAGGAATGAGTTTATTACAAAACTGCTGCTGATCGGTTTGGCAGTGGCCATGCCTTTGGGAGAAGGAATCAACCGATATGTACCGCATTTTTCTCTGGCCTATGTTGTTTTGGGGGCTCTGCTGCTGCTGTTTCTTGTCCTTAGTCGCCTGCATGCAAAAAAACAGTCTGATCTTCCTACTCAAGCCAAGTCGCATATGCCTTTGGGCATTATGCTATATCTTGTTCTCATTTTGATAGTTGCTGCATTCTCCATCCTGCGACTGATTTCAGACCGAAGCATTGGCATCGGAGCGACAATCAAAACGCCATTGTTCATGCTTATTTCAGGGGCGATGGTGTTCGTTTTATCAAAAAAGCACGAGCATCTGTTTGCGTTCTTCGCTTTTTTCTGCCTGGTTTTTCTTCTGTCAGTATTTGTCTTCGGCAATCAATTGGAAAACAATGGACTCATCCGGTACATGGGTACTTTTGCGGACCCAAACACCATGGCGCGAGATGCAATGTTTGCTGTGATGGCTTCATTGCTCCTAATCGTTTCAGGCAGATTACGCCTTTTGGGATTCGTTTCGCTTACACTGTCTTTGTTGGCTGTTTACCTGTCCGGCTCTCGTGGACCTCTGCTGGGTCTCCTGGTAGCTATGACCTACTTGGCACTACCCACATTTAATAAAAAGCATCTCCGCTTTCTGGTGGCTGGAGTATTTCTTATGTTGCTCCTATTGGCTCTAAACTATGAGATTTTTGCGGATAGCAAGCTCTACACTTGGCTGGAACGTGTCTTCGTAGGGAATTCGCAAGCTAGCTCTCTGGTTGACAACCTGCGCTTCCGGATCTGGGGGGACTATTTGTCTCAAGCGGGTCGCTTTCTCTGGACAGGAATGGATCCCAGGCACTATACAGAGATTTCAACTCATGTAACTCATAATTCCATCCTCGATTTTTTCGTTACCTATGGGTTGTTACCTGCCATGTTATATTTGTCTATTTTGGGTGTCATTGTGTTCAAAAAGCCATCAAAACTTGTTGTATCTAAAGTGCGCATATATCGATGGCTCAAGGCGATTGCCTTAGGCTTTATCGTGTCTGACCTATTTGTCGATTCGGCAAACATGAGAAGCGGTTGGTTTGGTCTTGCATTAGGTTTGATGGCAGTATATGCACCATTAACTACTACAAAAGCAGACAAGAGAACCCGGCTTTTGATTATCAGACGTGACACTGGCAATTTTGGTGGTATTGAGCATCAAATCTCATATTTAATCACAGAATTGAAAAAACTGAGCATTGATGTCTTTTTCGTCAGTAACCGGGACGGTTCCAAGCTTTTTGACCACTCAAAGGAACATGCCTTTTGTGCAGACAAATTGCCGCTAGGTTTGAACATCAAGAATGTTCTTGGGCTGAGGCGCTACTGCCGTCGGCATCAGATTGACATCATTCAAAGCCACATGTTCAAAGAGAGTTTCTTAGCCCGTCTTGTTAGGTTGTGGAATCCAGATTTGAAGCATGTTTTCCGTGTGCATACTTACATTGACTGTTCTCACATCTCATCATGGAAAAAAAATCTATATCATTTTGTGAGTTGGCTTAGTGATGGCTTGGTGGATGCTTATGTGTCCATCAACAATTTCAACATCATTGAATTGCGAAACCGGACCCGCATCTCCCGAAAAAAAATTCATCATGTCCACAACGCAGTGCCCGCTCTGGGCGCCCCGGATGATTTGAAATCCCGACCCTGGCCCAACAACAAATTGGCCATGATAGCCAATTTTGTCGTGGGCAAAGGTCACAACGTCTTGTTGGAAGGTTTGTCCATCCTAAAAGAAAAAGGATTGCACTTTGAAGCGCACCTGATAGGTGGGCAGAGCGACCTGGGTGGTACCCTTGATGCAGTTCAAAAACAGGCAGATGAACTGGGCTTGACGCAGGATCTGGTGTTTACGGGCTTTGTCTCCGATGTGAAAGCAGAACTCGATCAAGTCAGTATCGTGGTGCTTCCCTCCGACAGCGAGGGCACACCCAATTGTCTGCTGGAAGCGATGTCATTAAAAAAGCTTGTGGTAGCTTCGGATGTTGGTGGTGTTGGAGAGTTCATTCACGACGGTATCAGCGGCATTCTTCACACACCCCGCTCGCCTCAGGGTTTTGCTCATGCGCTTCTCAAAGCCCATGAGCTGAGCGGAGAGGAGATGCGCAAGATATGTGAACAGGGATATAACTCCTGGACCGATTTCAGTCTCAACAGAACTTCGACAGGCTTGGTCCAGGTTTACGAGAGCCTATTGGCCACAAAGGTGCGCACATGAGAATGGTAAAGGGTGTGGCTGCGGACTTTGTGGTCCTGTCAGCGGTGAAGGTTGTTACTGCCGTTTCAGGCATGCTGACTACAGCCATCTTATCACGCCGATATACCCTGGAGGAATATGGCACCTATTCCCAGGCTCTGATTCTTGTGGCATTGGTGTCTGCATTGATCCTGTTTGCCCTGGCAGATGCTTCCAACTATTTCTTTAATCGTTCAAACGACCTGAAGGAGCGTAAGCGCTACATCAACACCATCTTTTTCCTGGAGACGGTTGTTGGCTTGACAGCAGCCTTGCTAGTGGTGGTTTTGCAGGGGGTCATTGTTGGCTATTATGAAAACGCCAAATTGCTTCCCCTAATTTACATTATTGCTATTAGTCCACTTTTGACCAATTACATTGTGTTGTACCAGGTCCTGCATGTCTCTATAGGGAACGCCCGTGCTATTTCTGTGCGGAATTTTATCTGGGCTCTTCTCAAGCTATTTCTGGCTGTGGTGTTGACCACCGTTGATAACAGCGTTTTCTGGATGCTTCTGGCTCTATTGACGGTAGATGCTTTGTCGGTGCTGTATTATTGGACTGCCTTTTCCAGAAAGTCCTTTTTGGTGCGTCCTTTCAATTTTGATGTCGATTGCATCAAGCCGATTTTGCGTTTTGCTGTGCCTATGGCTGTCTACACAATTTCTAAGTCTATTGCTCGTGAGATTCCTAAATTGTTTGTTAGTAGATACTTAGGTGTTGAGGCCTTGGCAATTTTTACTAATGCCTCCAAAGCACTGCCCTTTGACCTAGTGCTAGGTGCTATGATTACTGTGATTATGCCGTATTTTACCCGGTATGCAAACTTGAAAGACAAATCCAGCATCAGGAATCTCTTGAGATTGTATTTTGAAATTGGCTATATGACAATGTGGATTATGGCGGGTTGTGCCCTGATAGTGCCAGAGGACATGATAGGTTTCCTATATGGAGACAAATATCTTCCTGGCAGGGAAGTGTTTGTGATTTATATCATTTATGACATAATCCAGTTTGCAAACCTTTCACTGATTCTCAGTGCCCGAGGAAAAACAAAAACCCTCATCAAAGTTGCATTGGTACTTGTGTTTACCAATTTTATACTAACGTACTTTCTTACAAGGCAATTGGGAATGCTGGGTGCTGCAGTCGCAACATTGCTATCAGCTGTCATAACGATAACAATTTTGCTAAAGCAGAGTTTTTCAGAGGTTTCTGTTAAGGTGGCAGAAATTTTTGACATTAGAGTGTTTGGGAATTTTGTCTTAAAAGCAGCATTGGTTTCTGCAGTCGTTGCTATTTTTGCCAGGTTTGTATCCCGGAGTTTTAACTCTCATGTGATTCGTTTGTTGGTTGTCTACCCCGTTTTTATGCTGGCCACCTCACTGGTCAACTGGCGGGTGCTAATATCACGTTTGAAAAATCTGAACTCGCTACGCAGTGAAGATTTTTCAGATCCATCATGGAATGCAAATGACAGTTCGGAGTAGGCAAAAAAATGAATGGAGGTCTTGAAAATGAACAGAATGTACGACGACTTGAAGGCTGGCAAAGCTACCCTGTCCCTGGTTGGACTCGGCTATGTAGGTATGCCCATTGCGGTAGCCTTTGCCAAAAAGCTTAAGGTGATTGGTTTTGACATCAACAAGGAGAAGATTGCGCAATACAAAAGTGGAATCGACCCCACCAGGGAGGTTGGCGATGAGATTATTGCCCAAACCACTGTTGATTTTACCTCAGACCCCGAACGGCTGAAGGAAGCGAAATTCCATATTGTGGCAGTACCTACTCCTGTCCGGGATGACCATACACCGGACTTAACCCCTGTGATTTCTGCCAGCAAAACCTTGGGAAGAAACCTGCTTCCAGGCAGCATTGTGGTGTATGAGTCCACCGTGTATCCTGGGGTGACAGAGGACATCTGCATTCCAATCCTTGAAAATGAATCCGGGCTCAAATGTGGTGTGGATTTCAAAGTAGGCTATTCCCCAGAGCGCATCAATCCGGGCGATAAAGTGCACCGGCTTGAAACCATTGTCAAGGTGGTGTCTGGTATGGACGAGGAGTCCCTGGATGTCATTGCCAAGGTATATGAGTTGGTGGTGGATGCCGGGGTTCATCGCGCTGCGACAATCAAGGTGGCTGAAGCCGCTAAGGTAATTGAGAACAGTCAGCGGGACATCAACATTGCATTCATGAACGAGTTGTCTATTATCTTCAACAAGCTGGGTATCGATACAAAATCAGTGCTGGAAGCAGCCGGAACCAAGTGGAACTTCCTGAAATTTACTCCTGGCCTGGTTGGTGGACACTGCATCGGTGTTGATCCCTACTACCTTACCTACAAAGCTGAGCAAGTGGGTTATCACAGCCAGATTATCCTCTCTGGCCGTCGAATCAATGACGACATGGGCCGATATGTGGCAGAGAATGCTGTCAAATGCTTGATTCGTGCTGATCGTCAAGTCAAGCACGCCAAGGTTGCTATCTTGGGTTTTACATTCAAGGAGAACTGCCCAGATACTCGTAACACAAGGGTAATTGATGTGTACAAGGAGCTTCAGGAATACGGAATCACACCACTGGTTGCTGACCCGCAGGCAGACAAGGGGGAAGCTCGTCATGAATACGGCATCGAGTTTGTGGACATGGATAGCATCACAGGTATGGATGCTGTGATCCTTGCCGTTGCCCATGATGAATTCAAAGTCATGGACATGGCTAGGATGAATGCTTTCTTCAACCTTGGACAAAAAGTGCTGTTGGATCTGAAAGGTTTGCTCGATCGGGATGAATATGAGCAGGCAGACTATCTCTATTGGAGGCTGTGATGAGGCCAACAGAATTAAGCTTTCCGGCAGGCACCGTTTTCCTGGTCACAGGAGGTGCTGGATTCATAGGTTCCAATCTTTGCGAAGCTTTGCTCGAAATGGGACACATTGTCCGGTGCTTGGATGATTTGTCAAATGGTTTGCAGTCTAACGTTGATCTATTTGTTGGCAACCCTAATTACACCTTCATCAAGGGAGATATCAGGAACCTTGAGGTCTGTCTAGCTGCGTGCCAAGGTGTAGACTATGTGCTGCACCAAGCCGCTTGGGGTAGTGTCCCCCGCAGCATTGAAATGCCTCTTCACTATGAGCAGGTAAATGTCGGGGGCACCCTGAATATGATGGAAGCTGCAAGGCGACAAGGGGTTAAAAAGCTTGTCTATGCCTCGTCCAGTTCTGTTTACGGAGATGAACCCACCCTGCCCAAGTGTGAAGGCAGAGAAGGCATGTTACTTTCGCCCTATGCCGTGACTAAGAGAAGTAACGAGGAATGGGGGCGCCAATATACGCTCCACTATGGCCTGCCTACGATTGGTCTGCGCTATTTCAATGTTTTTGGACGCCGTCAAAATCCAGAAGGTGCCTATGCGGCAGTTATTCCTAAATTCCTGAAATTGCTATTAGCTGGAGAACGACCCACGATTAACGGTGATGGTTTGCAAAGTCGAGACTTTACATACATTGAGAATGTTATCCAAGCTAACCTGAAGGCCTGTCTCGCGCCCGCAGAAGCAGCCGGTCAGGCTTACAACATTGCCTCTGGGGGTAGAGAGACGCTGATTGATGTGTATCACGGGCTCACCCATGCATTGGGTGTGGAGATCGAACCTATCTTCGGACCGGCTCGCGCTGGTGATATTAAGCATAGCAATGCTGATATTAGTAGTGCAGAGAATGCTATTGGCTATCACCCTGAATGGAATTTTGAGAGAGGCATTCAAGCAGCGATTGAGTGGTACAAGCACAATCTCTAATAGTGTCAACTTAAAATTATCTGTGTATTGGAGCATAAGCGCAATACCCACATAAGTCTTCTCCTAGGCAAGCGGCTCATGTGAGAATTGCTCATATCCAGGAATGACTTGCTTGAGAGCACAAATGTACGCTTTAGAGCGCTTAAGTGCTCTATAAGGTTTATAAGACTGGGGGGCGGGTCATTCGCTTTCATAAACGCGCAGGCGCGCTTTTCATTCTTCGGCTCGATCAGCAAATCCGTATCGCCCGACATGCGGCAGTCCGGTGCGGCATAGCAATCCGCCACTGCATATCCCTTGATGAGCAGCGCAGGAATCCCCGCGTCGTTCATTTTTCCGATCAACCGCAATGTGGAGCATTTCAGCTCTTTCGCCACACCATCTTATTGACCACGCCCGTATAGCTCTGGATGATCTTCACGACCTTGTCAGACACATTCTCATCCACATAATCCGGCACAGGGATGCCGTAATCGCCGTTCTGATTCATTTCCACAGCGGTATCAACGGCCTGCAGCAGACTCTTTTCATCGATGCCCGCCAAAATAAAGCAGCCCTTGTCCAGCGCCTCGGGGCGCTCGGTGGACGTGCGAATGCACACGGCCGGGAAGGGATGTCCCTCGCTGATGAAAAAGCTGCTCTCCTCGGGCAGAGTGCCGCTGTCGGACACCACGCAGAAGGCGTTCATCTGCAAACAGTTGTAGTCATGGAAGCCCAGAGGCTCATGCTGAATCACGCGCTTGCCCAGCTGGAAGCCGCTCTGCTCCAGACGCTTCCGACTGCGGGGATGGCAGGAGTAGAGAATGGGCATATCGTACTTTTCCGCCATCTTATTGATCGCCGTAAACAGCGAAGTGAAGTTTTTCTCGGTGTCGATATTCTCCTCCCGGTGCGCAGAGAGCAGAATATACTTGCCCTTCTCCAGCCCCAAACGCGCATGAATATCGGACGCTTCAATCTTTGCCAGATTCTGGTGCAGCACCTCCGCCATCGGAGAGCCGGTCACATAAGTGCGCTCCTTGGGCAGACCGCAATCGGCCAGATACCGGCGGGCATGCTCGGAATAGGCCATGTTCACATCAGAGATAATGTCCACAATACGGCGATTAGTCTCCTCGGGCAGGCACTCGTCCTTGCAACGGTTGCCAGCCTCCATGTGGAAGATTGGAATGTGCAGTCGCTTCGCGCCGATGACGCTCAAGCAGCTGTTGGTGTCGCCCAGTACCAGAACCGCGTCAGGCTGAATGGCGACCATCAGCTTATAGCTTTCCGCGATGATGTTGCCCATCGTCTCGCCCAAATCTGCGCCCACGGCGTTCATATAGACCTCCGGATCAGCCAGCTGCAAATCATGGAAGAACACGCCATTGAGATTGTAATCGTAGTTCTGGCCGGTATGGGCCAGAATCGTATCGAAGTATTTTCGACACTTCGTGATCACTGCCGCCAGACGAATGATCTCCGGGCGGGTGCCCACGATGATCAGCAGCTTCAGCTTGCCGTTGTTCTTGAAAGATGCCATTTTCATTACTCCTCGTGTCGCTCACTGATAGGCATTGTTCTCGATGACAGTGCCCATCTCTATTTCCACTGTTTCCGTTTTGTCGGACATACGGTTCTCCACCTTGGCGACTGCTCCTTACGCAGACATTGACTTAAACACTGATGATTTTGTCGTAATTCAACTGCATCCGTCTATCACCTTAAAAATAGATGGAAAATGGTGAGAATATAGATGAAAAGCTGCCGTATCTCAGCAAGTATCTTGGGCATAACAGCATTCATGAGTCCCTGTATTATTACCATCAGGCGGCGGAAGCATTCAAGATCATCCATGACAGAGACAAAACATCAAACATCGTGATTCCGGAGGTTAAGGACAATGAAGAATAAAAACAAGGCACCAAACAACGAAAAGCTCTTTTTCTCCAGGACTTTACAGTATCTGGACAACTATCTTCCAAGACAACTGGGACGCAGCCCGGAAACGGTTCGTTCTTATCGCGACTCGCTTTCGGCCTTCAGAAAATATCTTTATGAAGAGAGGGGCATTTCCATAGCAAAATTTACATTTCAGGACTGTACAAAGGATCTGCTTTTGGAATACTGCGCTTATCTGAAAGAAAACGGGAATTCAGCCGCGACATGTAACGTGAGGCTTGCGGCAATCAAAACATATGTCCAGTATGTATCCGATGATGACATCTCCCTTCAGTCCATAGCGCTGCAGATTTCCAAAGTGCCCGGGATGAAGATTCCAAAACGGGAAAAGAAACTGGTAACGACCGATGGCATGGCCGCTATACTTGCACAGCCAAAGGAAACAAAGATTGGCATACGGGACAAAACCATCATGGTTCTTCTATATGATTCCGCTGTAAGAGTAAGTGAACTCACCGGATTGCGGATCAATGACGTGGATTTAAAAACGCTATCGATCCACATCCATGGGAAAGGGAACAAAGAACGTTCCGTTGCAATCAGCGAAAAAACCGCAGCGCATTTGAAACGGTATATGTCCATTTATCATGCTGACGGATGCCGCCCCGAAGATTACCTGTTCTATACTGTGATCAAAGGCAAAGTTGGTTCCGTTTCTATGAGTACAGTAGAAAGAATCCTCCAGAAATATGCCGATGAAGCCAGAAAAGAATGTCCTGACATTCCAGAACATGTATATCCGCACCTGTTCCGCACCGAGAGGGCCACACATTTATACAGAGATGGCGTAGATTCCATTATGATTTCCAAGATACTCGGCCACTCCAGTATTGAAACCACCAAAATTTACGCACTCCCGTCTATGGATCAGATGCGTGAGGCAATGAGTAAGGTTGATATGCCGACCGATGCAGCTGAAAAACCCTTATGGGAAGGTGATGAAGATGAAATGGCAAGGCTCTGTGGTCTGAAGTAGCATTAAGATTATCCCCAACTTTTGTATGGTAGTCCCTTATATTCAAAGGTTACCGCAGAGGTTGGGGATAATATTTTCTTGGGGATAATACAAAAAATCATGAATTCATGATTTTTTATACCATTCCGTCTCGTACCCGTCGGCCCGCAGCACGGCTCCCGGAAGCCAAGGCGGCACCCGGCCCATCTGCTTACAGATTGCCTGCAAATCCACGCCCTGGCTGGCTTCGATGATGAGCTCGTCATGAATATGCCCGCAGATAAAGCAGTGGCTCAGTGTCCGCATGGCATAACACAGGATGTCCCGCGAGATTGCCTGCACAATGTTTTCCACGAATTTCGGGCCGTAACTTTCGATTCGTTCCCATTTTTTCGTCGCGCCGACCCCCTCGTAGGTGACAGACTCACCGCCGAATTTATTCTCGCCGATCTTCGGTTTCACATAGGCCAGCCGCCTGCCGGACGGAAGCTGAATGAACAGCATGGCGCTCTGGTAAACGAACCGGATGCCGTGTGTTTCTGTAGCCGTCCGCATGCGGATCGCTGTCTTTACGGCATCATCCACGTCCCACCAGAAGGCGACGATGTTCGGATTGGACTGCCGCCACGCGGACACCAGCGGCTGGAGTTCTTCCTCTTTCAGCCCCATGTCCAGAGCGCCCATTGCTTTCAGGGCACCGACGCTGCCGCCATAGCCGAGTGCCAATTCGGCGATTTTGCCCTTCTGCCGGAGGTGGCCGTTCACGCCATGCTTCTCAACGGGCACACCAAACATCGCCGACGCCGACGCGCAATAAATGTCGCCATTATTGCGGAAGACTTCTGTGCGCCATGCTTCTCCAGCCAGGTGGGCGATCACCCTTGCTTCGATTGCGCTGAAGTCGCTGACGATAAACTTGTATCCGGGTTTCGGCACGAAGGCCGTCCGGATCAGCTGACTGAGCGTGTCAGGCACATCCTCATACAACAGCCGGAGCATCTCATAGTCCCCAGCCTTCACCAGGCTGCGGGCGGAGGCCAGATCCGGGATGTGGTTCTGCGGCAAATTCTGCAACTGAATCAGCCTGCCAGCCCAGCGCCCGGAGCGATTGGCCCCGTAGAACTGGAACATGCCACGGCAGCGTCCGTCAGCACATACACAGTTTTCCATGGCGATGTACTTTTTCACGCTCGACCGGGCAAGCTGCTGACGAAGCTCCAGCGCCTGGGCCAGTTCCGGCGGCGCGGTCTTCAGCAGTTCCTTCACGGCTTTCTTGTCCAGGGAATCCACCTCCACCCCATGATCCGCCAGCCACTGCTTCATCTGAGCCACAGAATTCGGATTCTCTAACTGTGTCAGCTTCTGCATTTCAGCGGAAAGCTCATCGCGGGATTGGGCATCCAACTGGATGGCCTGCTCGACCATCTGCCGATCCAGGCCGATGCCTCTGTCGTTGATCTGCTCGGACAGGTGATATTCCTCCCAGACGGAATCCGGAACCGGAAACTTGGCCAGCACCTTCTGGATGGACATCTCCACCTCCACATCGCGCTTGTTGTACGCCTTGAAGGTGGCCCACTTGTCTGGCGCATTCTGCGGG
Organism: Christensenellales bacterium; assembly: GCA_050952935.1. Lineage (GTDB taxonomy): Bacteria > Bacillota > Clostridia > Christensenellales > Aristaeellaceae > UBA6115. Next base: position 671,586 of record JBMNLS010000001.1, read on the forward strand.
CGATTCCAGATCCTGCCGCCGTTGACCTTCGTTGGCTTGCAGGGCACGGAGAAGTATTTGATCAGCGCCTTGCCCTCTGTCATCTTCTGATCCTGCAGCTTCAGCACAGCGCCGACGCCCTCCAGCGACAGTGGCAGGCCAATGTATGCCGACCAGATCAGGGAGCATTTCCACGATGCCGGGTTCAGATAATTGCCGACGCTGTCCTCCGGGATGCTGTAGCTGCAGAACAGATCGGGCCGGTTCTTCCGCAGCCACGCCGACAGGCATATCCGCTCAAATGCCGCATTGAACGCCCATTTTGTCACAGACTCGTCCACGATGGCCCGCAGCACATCCTCCGGGATCTGCTCTCCGCAGGCCATATCGATGACGGACACTTCGCCGCCGTTGACGGAATAGCCGAACAGCAGGATTTCAAACTCGGGGTCTTCCGTATATCTGTACACACCGCTCTTGGAAAGATCGGTGCCTGATTTCGTTTCCAGGTCAATGGAGAGATATTCGATCATGTGTCCTCCTGAAAAAAGGCGGCACCAGTCCTGCCGATGCCGCCTTGTCGTTACGCCTGCTCGATGATTTTGTCCAGTGCTTTCTGCTTATCCCTGTGGCGTTTCACCATTCTGACGATGCTGCGCACGGCGCTATAGATGTTATAGATGAACGCAACAGCGATCAGGATAACGAGGGACTCAAAGGCGAAGGTCACCAGGAACATCTTCATAGATTCATATGTGATCATTGTCATCATTCCTTTCATGCCGGGCAGCGGAGCTCATCACTCTGCCGCCCGGCTTTTTTGTCTCAGGACAGGAAGTCCTCATCGTCGTCGGTGGCGAAATCGTCCTCGGCGCGGCTGCGGCTTCCCATGGGCTCGCCATCCCGGATCTTCTGCAGGTTGTTCAGCCCGCAGGCGATACCCTTGTTGCCGTTGCTGTTGAAGGCGTACAGGTTGATGCTGGCCCTGCCATAGACGCCGGAGTACACCTCGGAGCGATCCAGGATGGGGTTGCAGTCAGCATCCACAATTCCCGGCGCGGTGCTGCTGTTGGCGTTGATGAACATGCACCCGGCATAGGCGGGATCGCCCTTGCGCTCCTTGTCGCCGTCACGGAGGGGCAGCTTCAGGCTCTCCAGGTCAGGGACAAACTTGCTGTTGCCGCGCAGCTTGCTCTGGCCTTCCTCATACGCGGCCTTGATGGCCCGGTTGATCTTCTCGATGGTAGCCGTGTCGGTCTTCGGGATGATCAGGGAGACGGAGAACTTGGGGGTGGAACCGTTGATGGACTTGGCCTCCCAGACGTTCGCATAAGACCAGCGGGTGTTGGGGCCGGTGATAACCTTGGTGGGATTGACAAACTTACTCATGATCTTTTTCCTCCATAAAATCGTTTTTCGCAGTGTTCATGGCCGGACGCTTGTCCGACTCTGGTACTAAGGTTGGCTTTCCCGGCGGCTTGAATGTCAGCCCGCCCAGGATGTCGTCGAATCGTTTCTTGCCCAGAAGCGCCTTCATGGCAGTGAGGCCCAGCAGCTTCCGTTCATAGGGGTCTTCGCCTGCCGCTGTGACTGCGGCGGCTACAGCTTCCTCATTGGTGTACCTGGTGACGGAGCGCCCCTCCACCACTTTGAAGCCAGGGTAATGTGTGCCTGAGACCGCCTGCTGCAGCGCGTATTCTTTCACGTCTCCACCCCATGCGATCAGTTCATCGATCCGGGGCAGGATGGCGGCGATCTCATCGTCGGTAAGCTCGGAAGGAACCTCGAAGTCGTACCGGGCCATCTCCAGGTTGTACTCTGTCCGCTTCCGGCAGGTGGCCTTTGCGGTGCAGAACTGACAGTGGTCTCCGGCTTTGAACTCGCCCTCGCCGTTGAAAGCCAGCCGGGCTGTGGGTGCCAGCACGTTCTCGGCCCAGGCCAGCAGATCAGCCTTGCTCATTTCAAAGGTGGAGATGTTCTCCCGCCGGGGCTGGAAGATCGTCATCCGCACGGTGCTGACATCGTAGATGCCGTCGAAAGCCTCCAGCAGGCCCAGCGCATAACACATGGTCTGTGGATTCTGTGTCGCGTCCACCATGATGCCCACGCCGTATTTCAGATCGATCACATGGAGCACATCGTCAGCCACAATGCAGGCGTCCCCGGTGCCGAATCCCTCGGGCACCCAGCGGGAGAAGTCGAGCCGCTGCTCCACCAGCACAATGGGGTCAGTGCAGTGTTTCCGGGCCTCGGCCAGCTGTTCCATAACGAAGGCACAGTAGGCGTCCGTGCAGTCCGCCATCTCCTGATCGAAATACTCCAGATCCTCGGTGGGATCTCGCACCTTCATGCCCAGCGCCTTCTGCACCTTATAGGCCGCAAGCTCATGTGCATCGGTGCCCTGCTGGGCATAAGGTGAAGCTCTGTCGGGGTGTGCCGCGCACAGCTTTGCGCTGGGCGGGCATTCCAGCCAACGGTGACTGGAGGATGCGGAGAGCAGTGCGTGTTTAGCCATGGAGCGCCTCCGCTTCCGCGACCAGATCCGGGTACTTCGCCGGATCAATGTCCGTCAGGCTCCCGCCGTCGCTGTACTTTCTGACCAGGGCCTTGGCCTCGTTGCGGAAGCCGTTCTGGGACAGATCCGCAAGGATGGCCCGGACTTCTTCCTTCGTGTACGCCTTCGGCGCGGGCGTCTCTGTCACAGGCTCGGCCACCGGCGCGGGTTCCTCCGCAGCGGCGGGTGTATCTTCTGTAAAGCAGTCCCGCACATGGGCGGCGGCTTTCAGCAGGTTTTCCCCGCAGGTGATCAGTGTTCTTCCGACCTCGGTCATCTCATCAAGCGCCGTGGCCAGTTCGCTCATTTTGCTCATGGTTGTCTCCCTTCTGAATGACTTTCTTTGCCAGCTGCTTGGCCACCACGCTGATGGCGATCAGCACCTCAAACAGTTCCTCATCCGTCGCCTGCTCCACCGGGGCAGGCTTTTCTTCACGCATCGCATCCTGCATCTGCAGCACCTCTCTTTCCGAAGGACTCTGTGTCCCTCCGTCCCCTTACGGACAGTCGGGAATGTGGTTTTCCGGTTTTCCTGAAACTTTTTTTCGAAGCCGCCTCCTGTCGTTCTCAATCCCTATCGGACAGCGGACGGTCTGTTTTTCCGGTACCGCTGCAAATTTCCCCAGGGGCACACACGCATATAAAAGGAAGCGAAATTTTCCCGCCCCAAAACCGGAAAAAGCGTCCTCCGACTGTCCGTAAGGAAGCGGAGGACGCATGGGCGCTCCTCACATTGCAGGAAAGGAGCGAGTCCAATGGGGCAAGCGACGATTCAGGAACCCGGGAATAAACACAGGTTGGAGGTACAGGCATGAAGTTGATTTTGCAGACGGCGAACATCGTCGGCGATGAGAAGAACTGCCTCTACCCGAACAGGGCGGAGATCACCAGCGCCGAGGAGCTTCAGGAAGCCGTCAAGATGGATCACGTATGCGCGGAGTATGACAACGATTACCGCAGCAAGGAGAACTTCCGTCAGTCCAATGTTCTCGTCATGGACTGCGACAACGACCACACGGAAAACCCGGCGGAGTGGATCACGCCGGAAAAGCTGGACGAGATGATGCCGGATATCAGCTACGCCATCGCCTTCAGCAGGCATCACATGCTGGAGAAGAACGGCAAGGCACCCCGGCCCAAATTCCATGTGTACTTTGAGATCGAGCCCACGCAGGACGCGGATTACTACGCGGCGCTCAAGGAAGCCATCTACCGGAAATACACCTTCTTCGATGACAACGCCCTGGATGCCGCCCGGTTCATCTTCGGCGCGGATGTGGGTGACGCCATCTGGCATGAAGGCTGGCTGACGATTGACAGCGAGGTCGACATCAGCGCTCCGATAGAACGGAACGACACAGGCCGCGTCGGCAATGTCATCATTGCGGGTACACGGAACAAGACCATGTCCAAGTTCGCGGGCCGGGTCATCATCCGGTACGGCAATACGGACAAGGCTCATCAGATCTTTATGGATGAGGCGGCAAAGTGTGAGCCGCCGCTGGATGACGAAGAGCTCGCCACGATTTGGGCCAGCGCCGTCCGCTGGTACGAGAAGAAGATCAGCAAACAGGACGGCTATGTGCCCCCGGATCAGTACAACTCCCAGGAATTCATGAGCCTGAAGCCTGGCGACTACTCCGACATCGGCGAAGCCAAGGTGCTGGCGCGGGAGTACGGCGACGAGCTCCGGTTCACCGACAGCACGGATCTCATCCGTTACAACGGCATCTACTGGCAGGAATCCAAGCAGATGGCCATCGGGGCCATGATGGAGTTCCTCGACCTGCAGCTGCAGGACGCGAAGGATCAGGTTGCCGCGACCAAGCAGGCGCTGTTGGACAGCGGTGTGTCCCAGGAGGATGTGGCCGCAGGCGGCAAAACGCTGTCGAAGGCTGTGTCCGGCGACGATCAGCTGAAGCTGCTCATGGCCTACATGTCGGCCCTGCAGTATTACGCCTTCGTCATGAAGCACCGCGACTACAAGTACGTCATGTCCAGTCTGAACCAGGCCAAGCCCCTGGTGCTGATGGACATCAACCAGTTGGATGTAAACCCGTATCTGCTGAACACACCGGAAGCTACCTACGATCTGCGCCAAGGGCTGGACGGAGCGCAGGAGCATGATCCGCTGGATTACCTGACCAAGTGCACCAACGCTTCCCCCGGCGATGCCGGAAAGGATCTGTGGCTGGATACTGTCAGCCGCGTATTCTGCAACGACCCGGAACTGATCGATTATGTGCAGACCATCGTGGGCATGGCCGTCGTCGGCAAGGTGTTCTCGGAAGCCCTCATCATTTCCTACGGCGACGGCGCGAACGGCAAGTCCACCTTCTGGAACACCCTGGCCCGGGTGCTGGGCAACTACAGCGGCATGATGAGCGCCGACGCGCTGACGGTTGGCTGTAAGCGGAACGTGAAGCCGGAAATGGCGGAGCTCAAGGGAAAGCGCCTGATCATTGCCGCTGAACTGGAGGAAGGCATGCGGCTGAACACCAGCACGGTGAAACAGCTGTGTTCCACCGACGAGATCGAGGCTGAGAAAAAGTACAAGGATCCATTCAAGTACGTGCCCACGCACACGATGGTCTTGTACACCAACCACCTGCCCAAGGTCGGAGCCAGTGACGACGGCACATGGCGGCGGCTGATTGTGATCCCCTTCGGGGCGAAGATCCAGGGCAAAACCGACATCAAGAACTACACCGATTACCTGGTGGAGAACGCCAGCCCCTACATCATGACCTGGGTGATTGAAGGCGCGAAGAAGGCCATTGATGCCGGATTCAAGCTCAAACCCCCGAAATGTGTCCAGGATGCCATCAATGCTTACCGTGAGGGCAATGACTGGCTGAGCCATTTCCTTGAGGAATGCTGCGATGTCGAGCCGGGGCTGGAACAGAAGTCCGGCGAGCTTTACCAGGAATACCGTCAATATTGCCAGCGCAACGGCGAGTACGCCCGGAACACCACGGATTTCTACCGGGAACTGGAGAACGCGGGCCACATGCGCGTGAAGAAAAGCACCGGGAGAATTGTGACCGGGCTCAAGCTGCGGAGTGATTTCCTGATGTGACGGTCATGGCGGTCGCGGGAGAACACTTTTTCAAAAAACTGTGTTTTCCCTGGCCGTGTGCCGGTCATGGCAGTCATTTCTGAAACTATTTCAGGACTGAAACTGGAATTATGCCGGTCATGGCAGTCATGGACTAAAAAGTCTCTATAGGGAAAAATCGGAAAAAATCCTTATAGAAGAGTTTTGGTCGGAGACTGCCATGACCGGCAGGATTGGAGGACAAGATGACGTTTTACACATTCATGATGAGAAACCACCGGGGAAAGAACACTCCTGAAGGCGATCTCGCGGGAGACATTTTCCGGGATCGCGAGAGCTTCCCCCGCAACGGCAAAGGAAAGTTTGATGGGTGGCATCGGATTCTGAGGGGCTATCTGGAACGCCAGCATGCCTGCAGCGACTGCCTGGATGTGTTTGAAAAATGCTGGGAGGACTACGTTCGGTGCGAGAAAAGCTGATTGAACAGAAACTGGTAAAGGCCGTGAAAAACCGGGGTGGCATCTGTCCAAAACTGGTGTGCCCAGGATTTGATGGAATGCCCGACCGCCTGGTCTTATTACCTGATGGGAAGGTTGGCTTTGTGGAGGTGAAGGCTCCCGGCCAGAAACCCAGACCGCTGCAGGTATCCCGGCACAATCTTCTAAGGAGCCTCGGCCTTCAGGTCTTCACCCTGGACGATATAACCGCCATCCCGCGCATGCTGGATGAGATCGGAGGCAAGCATGACAATCCTTCTAACGGATAAAAAGGTCGCAACGATTCTGGAGCCCCGGCACATGCTGGAACTGGTAGACGAGTACATGGGCACGGACGCCCGCATGTGGTTTGAGGATTATCTCGCCGGGGCTGACAGCCAGACTGCGGATGTGGCCGCGATGGAAACCTACTATGAAAAGCGGATCGAGCATTACCACCAGGTGATTCGGGATCTCCGCGCACACGCCGAGAAGCTGGCCGGGCTGATCCGGGAAAAGGAACTGAACCGGATGGCCATCTCCCATGAAGCCGGTCAGATCGGTGTGATTACAGGGAGGGAGCTGCGATGAAGTATGTGCCCCATGAGTATCAGCGGTTTGCTACGGATTTCATCGTGACACATCCGACCGCCGCCATCTTCTTGGACATGGGCATGGGCAAGAGCTCCATTACCCTGACGGCCATTGAGCGGCTGATGTATCAGGAATTTGAGGTGCGGAAGGTGCTGATCATCGCGCCCCTGCGGGTGGCGAAAAACACCTGGCCCGCCGAGATCCAGAAGTGGGATCACCTGAACGAGCTGACCTGGTCTGTGATCATCGGGACACAGCAGGAGCGCATGGCGGCGCTGCGCAGGGAGGCCGACATCTACCTGATTAACCGCGAAAACACACAGTGGCTGATTGAGAAAAGCGGGATGCCCTTTGACTACGACATGGTGGTGATCGACGAACTGTCTTCCTTCAAAAGCTGGCAGTCCAAACGATTCAGAAGCCTGATGAAGGTTCGCCCCTTTGTCCGCCGCATCGTCGGCCTGACAGGCACACCCAGCAGCAACGGCCTCATGGATTTGTTTGCGGAATTCCGTGTGCTGGATATGGGCCAGCGGCTGGGGCGCTTCATCGGGCAGTACCGGAATGCGTTTTTCAAGCCCGACAGGATGAACGGCCCCATCGTGTACAGCTATAAGCCGCTGCCCGGCGCGGAGGAAGAAATCTACCGCCGGATCGGAGACATCACGATCAGCATGAAAGCCTGCGGGCACCTGAAGATGCCGGAACTGATCTCCACGACCTATGAAGTGGAAATGTCTCCCGACGAACAGGAACAGTACGACGCCATGAAGCAGGAACTGGTGCTCTCCCTGCCGGACGGTGAGGTAACCGCCGCCAACGCCGCTGTGCTGACAGGAAAGCTCCTGCAGATGTCCAACGGCGCGATCTATACGGATGAGGGAAACACCATCCAGATTCACGACCGGAAACTGGATGCCCTGGAAGACATCATCGAAGGCATGAACGGCAGGCCCCTGTTGCTGGCCTACTGGTTCAAGCATGATCTGCAGCGGATTACGGAGCGTCTGACACAGATCGGTGTGCCATTTGAGCGGCTGGATTCGGAAGCTTCCATCAAAAGGTGGAACGCGGGACAGATCCAGGTTGGACTGGCGCACCCGGCATCCACCGGGCACGGCCTGAACCTGCAGGACGGCGGGAACACTATTTGCTGGTTCTCTCCAATATGGTCTTTGGAACTGTACCAGCAGACGAACGCCCGCCTGTTCCGGCAGGGACAGAAGGCCAGCACCGTTGTGGTCACGCACATCGTGACCAAAGGCACGGTCGATTCCAGAGTGCTGAAAGCGCTGGAAGAAAAGGATCGGATTCAGGAGGCGCTGATCGCGGCGGTGAAAGCCGAGGTGAAGCGATGACCGGATATCAGGCGCTGGCCAACGGCATCATCGAACAGGCTGTGAAGGATTACCGGTCGGCGCTGAAAACCCTGCGGCGGCACCCGGATTCCAAAGCGGCAATGGCAACGGCCATGGAGGTGGAGCGATTCTTCCACTCCTCCTGGTTCGCTGTCCTGACAGACATCGACCCGGATTACCTGATTGAAAGACTGAGGAAGGAGGCGGTGAAATGACCGCAAAAGAATATCTGAGCCAGGCTTACTGGCTCGACCGCAGAATCAACAGCAAGCTGGAACAGCTGTCTTCCCTGAACGACATTGCTACCCGGAGTACATCGGTCATGAGCGACGACGTGGTGAGCCGCACTCGGAATGTGCATGCGATGGAAGATGTGATCGCCAAGATCGTGGACATGAAGGCCGAGGTGAACGCGGAGATTGATCGGCTGGTGGATCTGAAAAGGGACATCATGGAGGTGGTCAAGGCGGTGGATGACCCGGAGCTTCAGACCCTGCTGGAATTGCGGTACCTGTGCTTCAAGGACTGGCCGGACATCGCCTGCGAGATGCACTGTTCCGAAAGCAACGTGTACAAGGTTCATTCCAGAGCGCTGCAGGCGGTGCGGGTGCCGAAATTGGATAGCAAATTACAGTGAATTCCACTGTTTTCCAGTAGGCCCCTTATGATATGATATACTCAGCAGAACAGGATCGAGAGAGCCTCGCAGGGACACACCCGGCGGGGCTTTTCCCGTATCCGGACAAGGAGTTGAAGCGCATGCTTTTCACCAGCGAGCAGGTGTCCGCCGGGCACCCCGACAAGATTTGCGACCAGATCAGCGACGCCATTGTGACCGACTGCCTGAAGCACGACCGCAACAGCCGCGTGGCTGTCGAGGCCATGATTAAGGACGATCATGTGTATGTGGCCGGAGAGATTACCTCCAAGCACGAACCCAACATCAAGTACCTGGTGCGGGATGTGCTTCTCAGTGCCCAGCCGGATCTGTACGATACCGTCCAGGTGGAGACACAGATTTCAAAACAGTCCGGGGACATCGCCCTGGGTGTAGACAAGAAGGGTGCTGGCGATCAGGGCATGATGTTCGGCTACGCCACGAAGGAAACCGGGAAAATGCTCCCTCTGCCCTTCGTGCTGGCGACGGAAGCCATCGACAGTCTGCAGACCAGACGGCATTCGGCCCTGCTGCCTGATGCAAAAGCACAGGTGACCTACGATTACCGTCGCCGCCGCATCGATACCTTCCTGATCAGCACACAGCATAAGGAAGATGTGGAACCGGACGATGTGCTTCACCTCTGCAAGCGGATCATGGAAAACGTCGCGGATGCACATCACCTGAATAAGGATTTCCGTGTGCTGGTGAATCCCACCGGGCGATTTGTGACCGGAGGGAGCTTTGCAGACACAGGCGTCACGGGTCGGAAGATCATGTGCGACACCTATGGCGGTGCCTGCAGACATGGCGGCGGCGCTTTCTCCGGGAAAGACCCGACAAAGGTCGACCGGAGCGGCGCGTACATGGCCCGGAAGATCGCCAAGGATATCCTGCGGCACGGTTTTGCCCGGCGCTGCGAGGTACAGCTTGCCTATGCCATCGGCATTGAGGAGCCGGTCAGCGTGTACGTGAACACATTCCACACGGGCAAGGTGCCCGCCGCGTATCTGGTCAGCTGGATTCGAAAGCACTACGACCTGACGCCTGCCGGAATCATTTCTTCCCTTGGCCTGCGGGATGTGAATTACAACAACACAGCGACCCTGGGGCACTTCTGGCACCAGTGGATGCCGTGGGAAGAATGATTATTTGCATTGTGTGCCCACAGCCCGTTGACTTTACGGGCATTCAGAGTGAGTAATGGCATGCAAAAAACGCAAAGGAGGTTTTTCTCATGACCATTACGACCAACACGACCGACCGCAAGGCACTGGCCAAGGCCATTGCTGAGGAACTGGGCACGACCGCCCGCTATCTGGGCCTGCCTTCCTACGGCTACCAGATCGGCGACTTCACCGTTGATCACGACGGAAACATCATCGGGGAGGATTTCGGAGCCCTCCAGGACTTCCTGCGGAGGAACGGATACGTCAACGACGAGCCCGCCGCCGATCAGGAAGCCATCACCGAAGCACAGCCGGATGAAGAAGCGCCTGCCGATTCAGAAGCGGAGCCCATCACCCAGATGGACATTTCGATTCCGGCGCGGAACGCTGCGGTGGCACAGCTGAAGAACCTGATCTTCATGCTGCACAGCCGCCAGACCCTGATCAACCGCATGACCGACAGCGACTGCCTGAACATTCCCGACATCCTAATCGACAGGCTGCAGGAAAGCACACCGGAAACCCTGGAGGATCTCACCAGCCTGCTGGACGATTCCAGAGCGGTGGCCGAACTGACCGGATTCGATTTCCGGGACGGAAAGGTCAGCATGACGTTTCCCTTTGACGAGACACAGCCGGAGCGCTGGACAACCTACGCCAACCTGCTAAACCGGATTTACGACGCGGCAATGAAGGCTACGCGGGTGTTCCCGGAGCGGGTGGAACCGGACGACCAGAACGAGAAGTACCTCGCGCACGTCTGGCTCCAGCGGCTGGGATACCACGGCGCGGATTTCAAAGCCGAGCGGAAAATCCTGCTGGGCCACCTGAAAGGCTACTGTGCTTTCGGAAGCGGCGACAAGATGCAGGCTCACAAGGAAAAGTACACCGCCATCCGGCGGGAGCGCAGGCTGGCCGAGCAGGAAGCGGCGGTGCTGGAGGTCATGGTTGAGGAGGCGAACACCAATGAGTAAGACCATTCAGGAAGCCCTGCTGGATTTGAAAGCCCGGCAGGAAGCCGGAGAGAAGATGCCCTGCCCGCGATGCGGACGGGACACCATGAAGCCGGATCTGCACACAAACGCGCTGAGTCGACATGCCGACGGCATCTACGTGTGCGACGACTGCGGCACAGCGGAAGCGATGCTGGACTTCATGCGGAACCCGCTCCCACTGGAGTGCTGGGCACAGTTCCGGGAGGGTGAAGCCACAGCGGATTTCAAAGCGGTGCCCGGCGAGGAAGCGCTGAAGACCATCAAGGCCGAGCATGTGCCGCGTCTGATCCGGATCTTCCAGCAGTGGAAGGCGGGCACAGATTTCAAAGCCCTCCGGATCGCGGCGATGAAGGAATGTCCCGGCCTGACACAGATCTGGGAGGAGCCTTTCCAGGCGCTGTATACGGTGGCCGACGGTGAGATCGTGATCCGGTTCCGGCAGAACAACGATGCGGTGGAGGTCGCCGCAGACCACCTGACCAAAGCAAAGTAAGCCCCTGCGGATTTTAAAGCGGTGCAGCCAAGCGCTGGCCGCTTTTCCTTTTGCCCGCGTCGCCGCCACGTTGGCCTCTGTCGCGGGCTTTGGGACGAGGGCCGAGGAAGAACCCGACCGGGCAAAGCGGCGCGAACGTGGGCCAAACACGGCGCGGATTTGAAAGCCGCACTGAGACGATGAAAGCCGCCTTCCGGATTGGAAAGCGGCTGTATTCGTGTGTCTCTGCGGCAGATATTGTCCAGGTGTTGTCTTACCAGTGTGTGCCCCGCTGCAGGCTTCTCTCCAGCGCGGGCTTCAGGATGGTGTTGATTTGAGAGCGCAGGCCGAGCTTCCGGTAGGCGTCCTCGATGCCCTTGTAGTAGGCACTGTGGGGCGGCGACTGGCGAATCATCTTCATGATGTAAATCATGCCTTCGATTTGAGAGCCGTCCGACATGTGCACGGGCCACCGTTCCTTGATGTAGTAGCTGGGGAATCCTTCGTAGCGGTCAAGGCTCCGTTCGTCGCGGTCGTTGATTTCCCAGACGGCAACGGGCACCCGGTTGCGCTGGTCTCCTGTCTTTTCGACGGTGGCGTGGAGGTAAAACTCCAGCCGGGCTCCGGCGATGTACCCGGTGCCGATGAGCCTGGCATCCGGACAGCGGAATGCCATCTGTTCCTGAACCATGTTTGAGCCGTATGCGATGTACTTCATGCTGTGTCCTCCTTGATTTCAAAGCTCCCGCGCCGGGCAGGTTCAGTTTCCCTCTGCCGCCCGGCGAAGTCAATACGTTTGTGTGCCTGCAGCCGAACTTAATTCAAAAGCTGTGCCCGCAGGCGAAGGGTCAGGCTGCTGATTTCCCGGTGTGTCATGCCGAGGATTTCCAGATCGTTCCTGCCGTTGATGGTCGCCATCAGGATTTCGAAGAGTTCCGTCTTGAAATCCGGCGCATGGTTTTCCGGGTCTTCTTCCCGGAACTGTACCCAATCGCGGCGCAGGTCTTGCAGGGTGTAAACCCTGTCGTCGTTCAGGTCGATGAACTTCATGGTGTGTACCTCCTTCTTGATTTGGAAGCCTGTGGCTCCGGGTGAAGGTTCCCGATTCAGGAGCCCTCAACCGGAACCGCCGGAGCGGTTGCCGTGTGCGTCAGCGGATGGTGTACCGCTTGCCCTTCGCGGTGATTTCGAAGCGGCGCTTGCCGTCCTCGTTCCAGACCCGTTCCATCTTTTCGATATCCTCCAGCTTGCAGGTTTTCATCTTTGGCTGTTTCCGGAGCCAGCGCAGGGCCGTCGATTTGAAAGCGTCGCCCAGCGTCTCCCGGCGGTCTGTGTGGCTGGCGCGGTAGCGCTCCATCCGGATGCGCCCGATGCTGGCGGCTTCGTCGAGCCCGAGGTACCAGCCCTCGCCGCGACTGTTGACCTCGGCCCACTTGATTTGGAAGCTGGGCTCCAGTCGGCTGTTCCAGATGGTGCCGTCCCAGCGGTCGCCGACCCAAGTGTCTGCCGCCGCCCGCCCGATGGTCAGGGTGATCACGTCGCCGTGGAAGCCGTCGCTGATGTGGCTCCAGCAAAGCCCGCGTTCAAGGAGAACCCGGATGATTTCGGAGCCGTTGGTGAGGTCGATGTGCGCGATTTCGCCCTGCGAACCGTTCATGGTGTCCGGGAAAATGGTGTACCCCTGATTCAGGAGCTCGGTGACCTTCTGGGTGTACGCGTTGCGGATGTCCTGCTTTTTCATGGTGTGTTCCTTTCCGGGCTCTCGGCCCTGTCGATTTGAAAGCTGTGGCTGGCGCGAGCTTACTTGGCCTCGCGGATTTCGAAGCGGGTGGTGCCGTGTGTCCAAGGGTTGCTCCGCTCCTCGATTTCGAAGCGGCGCTTCATGGCCTGTGCCTGCTCGAGGGTCTTGGTGCCGCCGACCAGACAGCCGTTGCTGTTGTAGATGTGCCAGCGGACGCCGATGTGCTTTCCGTAGGCGATGGCCTGATTCCGGTTCATCATGGGGTGTACCTCCTTGGGCTGTGTGCCCTGCTTGATTTGGAAGCTGTGCGGCTTCCCGCGACCGGGCGATTCCTGTGCCCGGTTTCGGCCCGGTGCCGCCGGGCCATCATCAGGCGGGTCGGTTTCAAAGCTGTGTCCTCCCGGGTGTGCTCCGCCGGGTTCAGGAGGCCCGGCGGGTGGTCTCGGCACCGTTCCTCCAAGCCGCGTTGCCGGGCATGTGCTTCAGGAGGTGTGTGCGGGCGGTCTTGAACTCCTCGCCGTTCATGCCCAGCCGGAGGAGCCAGCACCGGAAGGTGTACGCCGGGTTGTCGGTGACCGGGCGGGCCGGGCTCGCGGAAGCCACCGTCAGGGCTTGGTGGGAAATCGCGAGGCAAAGCTGGATGTAGGCCTTGACCTCTCCGGCGTGAAGTGTGCTGTTGAAGGCCCGGAACTCGATGGTGCCCTTCTGGAAAACGCTGTGCAGGTTGAGCAGGTGGTACCGGGAGGGGTCGTAGTGCTGGTGTGCGTGGTACTCCCAGCACATGTCGTCGTACCAAATCCGGGCGAAGTCCTCGGAGGTCGTGGGCTTCCGGCGGTTCAGGGTCGCGAGGAAGTGTGGGTCGACGGGCTGGCACCAGCGGCTCCGGCGCTCCGGGCTGATTTGGAGGGCTTGGGTCAGGAGGTCTTCCTTGGCGTTGACCAAGTTGACCAAGTTCCGCAGGGTTTTGGGGGTGTGCTCCCCAAGGCCGACGTGTACGTGGATGCCGCAGGAGGGGTCGGCGTGTGCCCCAGCCGCCCGGAGGGCCCGGACACAGGCCTGCACCGTTTCGATGTCTTCCCAGCGGCAAATCGGGCTCACGAACTCTGTGCCTTGGTCGCGCGGCCCGGCGATGCTCGCGTCGCTGACCAGCTTCCACCGCCGCCCGTCCGGCGCGGTGACCTCCCAAGCGTCGTACGCGCCGCCCGCATGCCGGAAGGTCGCTCCTTCGCCGAGGGTTTCCGCGACCACCTGCGCGGCCCGCTGGCGGGTGATGTGGTTCATCTCGATCTCGATGCCGAAGGTCTGGGTTTTCATGGGGGTCTCCTTTCTTCCGGCGGCGGCTTCTCCCGCCCGGCCCGGCTGTGCCTTCTGGGCGGTTTCCCGCCCGGCGCGTACATCCATCACTCTGCCGGGCCGAAAAGTCAACGGTTTTTTTTGCGAAAAAGGAGGCCGCGCTTCCTTATACATGCGCGTAGGGGCCGGAAAAAAACCCGGTTTTTTTTCGCCGGGCGGGCGGTTTTTCGCCGCCCGGGCGGGCACACCGACCCGCCGCCCGGAACCGCCGCCGGGCACACTTTCCGACTTTGCTCTGCGAAAGTCCGGCGGGCGGCATACTTCTCCGCTTTGCTCTGGAAAAGTCCACCCGGGCACAGGACTTTCCGACTTTGCTCTGGTGAAGTCCGGGCGGGCGGCGCTTCTCCGCTTTGCCGTGAAGAAGTCCGGCGGGCGGCACAATTCTCCACTTTGCTCTGGCAAAGTCGCCGGGCTGGTCGGTGTACCCAGCCGCCGGGCCGAGGTGTGCCCGGGAGGGGGTGGTCAGATCCCTGGGTGTGCCTGGCGGAGACCGCGCCCCCCTCACGCGTGAATTTCCGACAAATTCGGGGGTGGGGGTATCGGCCCGCCCGGACATCAAAAAAGCCGCCCCGAAGGACGGCAGAAGGAGGAACCGTGAATACGAATCTGAACATGCAGACCATGCCGATTGACCGGCTGAAGCCTGCAAAATACAACCCCAGGAAAGACCTGAAGCCGGGCGATCCCGCGTATGAGAAGATCAAGCGCAGCCTGCACGACTTCGGATATGTCGATCCCATCGTCTGGAACGAGGTGACGGGCAACATCGTCGGCGGTCACCAGCGCTTCAAGGTGCTGAAGGCTGAAGGCGCGACCGAGGTGGACTGCGTTGTGGTGCACATCGAGAACCCTTCGGATGAAAAGGCGCTGAACATCGCGCTCAACAAAGCCACTGGCGACTGGGAGCCCACGGCCCTGGCTGACCTGCTGCAGGATCTGCAGAGCGCCGGATATGATCTCGGCGCGACAGGCTTTGACGCTGCCGAGGTGGACGATCTCTTCTCCAAGGTGCATGACAAAGATGTGCATGACGATGACTGCGAGATCGATCCGGAATCGGTCAATGCATATGTACAGCCCGGCGACATCTGGACGCTGGGCAGACATCGCATGATGTGTGGAGACAGTACCTCCCCGGAAGCGGTAGACGCGCTCATGGACGGCATCAAGGCCAACCTGGTCGTGACCGACCCGCCCTACAACGTGGCGTATGAGTCCGCTGACGGAAAGAAGATCCAGAACGACAGTATGGCAGACGAGCAGTTTTTCTCGTTCCTGCTGGCCGCTTTCCAGAACATGGCGGCGCATATGGCCGAAGGCGGCAGCGCGTACATCTTCCATGCGGATACCGAAGGGCTGAACTTTCGCCGGGCTTTCAAAGAGTCCGGCTTTCATATTTCCGGGGTCTGCATCTGGGTGAAGAACAGCCTGGTGCTGGGCCGCAGTCCATATCAGTGGCAGCACGAGCCCGTGCTCTATGGCTGGCTCCCCAATGGGAAGCATAAGTGGTTCGCCGACCGGAAACAGTCCACCATCTGGAATTTTGACAAGCCGAAAAAGTCTGCTGACCATCCGACCATGAAGCCGATCCCGCTGCTGGCGTATCCGATTAAGAACAGCAGCGCACCGAACGCCGTGGTGATGGATCTGTTCGGCGGCAGCGGTTCCACCCTCATCGCCTGTGAACAGACCGACCGGATCTGCCGGACGATGGAGCTTGACCCGAAGTACGCGACAGTTATAGTGGAGCGTTTTTATCAGTATTTTGTAGAATACAAGAATTCATCTGCAAACGTCGATGATGAAATATACGTTATACGCCAAGGGAAGCGTATCAATTATTCTGAAATTGCCGTTCAGATTTAGCCTTGCGGTCATTCATTTTTCCTGATAACTTGTTAGAATTACGGTGGGCATATTATGTTGTTAGGAGGGCTCACCGTGGAAACAATCGAACAAACCGTACATCAATTCCTGGATGAAATGCATCGTGTAGGATATGGTACAGACAGATTGAAAACTGCTGCATCCGTATTGGAACGATTATGTGCATATCATACGACGGCAAATTGTCCTTACCTGGACAAGCAACTAACAGAGCGATACATTGACAGCCTTCGTGAGAGGTTGGATTATAGCCCCACTGGACAACGATACGCACAAGAGCAAATCGTGATCATCAAGATTTTTCTTGGCTTCGTTGATTCTGGAAAAATCACAGAAATAAGGTATATATTGCCCAAAATACCTGTCCCTGTTGAGTTTGCTAAAGTCATAGACGAATATATCGACGAAGCAGCTGTCACCCCTAGCCAAAGGAAAAGCAGATCTTGGGCTCCGAGACGATATGCCTTCTGGCTTTCTCAACACGGTGTCACATCATTTCATGAGGTAACAATTGCCAATCTTAGAGCATATATCATCGACGAGAACGCGAATCTAAAGAGCAAAACCATCCCATCTTTGCGCGTAGAAATGCGCAAATTCCATATATGGCTTCATAAAAACGGATACATCGAAAGCACATATGAGGAATTATTTGACTTTCAGGCAGCGATAAAGAACAAGATTCATCCTGCTGCTCCGCCAGACGATGTAGCAAAAGCTATTGCTCAAATAGATCGTTCAACAGCAATGGGCAAAAGAGATTATGCTGCTATTATGCTCGGGGTAGTACTCGGACTGAGGGGCTGTGACGTCCGAGCGCTGCAGTTGACTGACATTAATTGGCGCGAAGGCGAAATACGGATTTCTCAGAGCAAAACCGGGAAACCGCTTGCTCTTCCATTGACAGGCGATGTTGGCGAAGCATTAAGAGACTACATTCTTAATGGACGCCCACATTTTGACGACCCACATGTGTTCCTCCGTCATAAGCCACCAATTGGCCCAATAAAATCGGGCGGCACTTTCGGTGGTGCATATACGCAATATATGAGAATGGCGGGGCTGGACGGCCCCGGAGGATTTTACCAACTCCGCAGGGCAGAAGGAAAAAACCTTGTAGTATCTGGCACACCCGTCACTACCGTAGCCCAGATCCTTGGCCATACCGATATTGCCAATACAAAGCAGTATATTTCTTTGGATACGGCTTCCCTCAAGATTTGTGCTCTGAGCTTCGACGGTATTGAACCAAGGGGGTGGAAGCTGTGAACTACATTTTCCAAAGCTGCTACCAGAATGCCATGAATGGATATTCGGAGTTCCGAAAAGCCTTGGGATTCTCAGCTGAAGCGAGTCTAACATATCTCCGTCGCTTTGACAGATATTGTGCTGGCAATGAAATCACCTCTGATTCTCTGACCAAAGAAATTGTTGATGCATGGTTGAAAGATGAGCAGGAAAAAGGCTACATTGATATGTGCGGAAGGGCAAGGATCATGCGGACTTTCGCAAAATATCTTAGAGGAACTGGCGTATCTGCTTATATTCTCCCTCCATACTTATACCGTGACAAACGAACTTTTGTTCCTTACGTCATGTCAACAAACGAACTCGCTGCCTTCTTCGATGCAGCAGACAGGCTTGAATCCTGGCATTGTGGGGATCGCTTTGTATCATACGTTGCTCCTGTCATTTTCCGATTGCTGTTTACGTCAGGATTGCGGCCACAGGAAGCATGTAACCTGGTGGATTCCGATGTTAATCTTGACAATGCTGAAATCCTTATCAGGGTCAACAAACGCAGAAAAGAGCGAATCGTCATTGTTTCGGACGATATGCTCCGGCTATTGAATGAATATGTCGCCCATAGAACGAACATTTTTGTCAGAACTCCGTACTTTTTTCCCAGGATTGACGGGAGAATGTACACTGCCCAGCAATTAGGCGCCGTCTGTGATCGCTGTTGGGAAATGGCGAATCCGGATCTTGACCCCAGTCTTCTTCCTCCATTGCGTCCATATGATTTCAGGCATACATTTGCCTCGACTGTACTTCAAAAATGGATAAATGAAGGTATTGACCTTTTTACGATGCTGCCATATCTCAGAACATATATGGGGCATGAACATTTTGAAGATACAGCGTACTATATCCATATCTTGCCTGAACGGCTTTCAGCATCGCCAGGTGTTAATTGGGATGCCATTGATGCGGCTGCACCGGAGGTGTCGATATGGGACTGAAGAAAAATGATTTATTCTCGATTACCCTGGATTATTTCAAATCATACCTTCCTTATATGAGAAAGTGCAGTCCCGCAACGATTCGTACATACCAGATTGCCATGGAACAATACCTTGATTATTTGAAGGAACAAAACGGCGTTATGCTATATAAGGTGACCATGTCCATGATGGACAGAAAATCGATGATCTCTTATCTTGACTACCTTGAGAAGGAGCAGGGATGTTCTGTCTCAACAAGAAATCACCGCAGAGCATGTATTAGGGCATTTTTAAAGTATGCAGCTACGTGTAACATTGAAGCCGCAGGTATTTGGAATGAGATTCAATCTGTGCCCAAATCCAGCGAGGCCAAGAAACCGGTCGATTATCTTACTGTAAAGGCAGTAGAAGCAATTATTGCACAGCCGGATGTTACAACGCGGAAAGGAAAGAGAGACGCTTTCCTTCTGCTGTTTCTGTACCAGACGGGCGCAAGAGTTCAGGAACTTGTCGATGTACGGATTTGCGATCTTGCCCTGGATAGCAGAAACATTGTGACTTTACATGGCAAAGGATCGAAAACAAGGGCGATCCCTATGCGGGAGAAGCTCGTTGAGCATCTAAAAAAATATCTCCAGATGTTTCACCCCGACGTGAATTTGTATTCGACAGATACACTATTCTATTCCGTGCATAAGAGTCAGCATTCAAGAATGACAGAAGACAATGTCAGAAAGCTTGTCAGGGAATACGGGAATAGAGCCCGTGCAAAAGAACCTTCTATTCCTGAAAATGTTCATCCTCATATGTTCCGCCATTCAATAGCTATGCATCTTTACCAGAACGGTGTAGCATTACCGCTCATTTCTCAGTGGCTTGGTCATTCGAGGCTCGAAACCACCCTCATCTATGCGTATGCAGACACCGAGCAAAAACGTAAAGCCATTGAAAAAGCAATTCCTGAGGACAGCACCCTCAAAGCATTCTTGAACTCAGAACGGTATCGTCTCGATGATGATGACCTGATTAAGCAACTGTACGGTCTGAAATAGCCCAACAAGTTTACAGGAAAAATGGAAATAGAATTCCTTCATTGGATTTCTATTTCCTTTTTGATTTCCGCATAATTAATCTTTCTTCCGTCCCGGATCACGTATATCTCTGGTTCCGATTTCTTGTATTCTACAAAATACTGATAAAAACGCTTAACAAGAATTCTTGTTAACCGTTACCACCAGGAGTACCCGGATCAGGAGATCACCGTGCTGCGGGACGGGCAGACAGTTTCCTATGACAGCATCGTCACAGGGAGTTAAGCACCCCTCAGAAACACACTTTTTCGGAGACAGTATCCAGACACTATCCCCGAAGAAACACACTTTTCAAGAGAAACGGAGGTGAAAACCGATGGCCACCAGAGGAAGAAAGCCCCTGCCCACGGCCCTGAAAGAACTGGAAGGCGACCGTGGCAAGGGCAGACGACCGCTGAACAAGGATGAGCCGACGCCGCCCCAGGACAACGTGAAGTGTCCTGCCTGGCTGATGCCGGAAGCAAAGAAGGAATGGAAGCGTCTGGCTCCCTCCCTGATTGCCATGGGTGTTCTCACCGAACATGACATGGAAGCCTTCGCCGGATACTGCCAGGCTTATGCCCGGTGGCGGGAGGCTGAGGAGTTCCTGTCCCAGCACGGCACCATCTTCAAAACCCCAAGCGGTTATGTACAGCAGGTGCCGCAGGTCAGCATCGCCATGCAGAACCTGAAAATCATGCAGTCCTTCTGCGCGGAGTTCGGCCTGACGCCTGCCAGCCGGGCACGGCTTTATGCCAACAGCGGCGACAGCGCAGCCAGCGACGATCCGATGGAATCCGTCCTGAAGGGAGGCTGGCAAGATGTTCAGTGAAGCGAAAGCCCGCCGGGTGACGCAGTTCATTGAGTGCCTGAAGCATACCAAGGGAGAATTCCACGGGGAGCCGTTCAAGCTGCTGCCGTGGCAGGAAAAGATCATACGGGATGTATTCGGTACCGTTCGGGACGACGATCCCACCATGCGGCAGTACACGACAGCCTACATTGAGATCCCGAAGAAGAATGGCAAGAGTGAGCTTGGCGCTGCCATCGCCCTGAACATGCTCTGCAATGATGATGAGTGGCGGGCGGAGGTTTACTCCTGCGCCAGCGACCGCCAGCAGGCAGCTATCGTGTTCGATGTGGCTGTGGATATGGTGAAGCAGTCCCCGGCGCTCAGCAAGCGGATCAAGATCATCCCAAGCACCAAGCGCATGGTCTACCAGCCAACCGGAAGCATCTATCAGGTGCTGTCCAGCGAGGTGGCTACCAAGCACGGCCTGAACGTCAGTGCCTGCATCTTCGACGAGCTTCACACTCAGCCGACCCGCGCACTGTACGATGTCATGACTCAGGGCAGCGGCGACGCCCGGAAACAGCCGCTTTGGTTCCTGCTGACAACGGCGGGCACCGACCGGAACAGCATCTGCTGGGAGGTTCATCAAAAAGCCCTGGACATCATCGAAGGCAGGAAGGATGATCCTCGCTTCTACCCCGTGCTCTACGGCCTGCCGGATGACGCCGACTGGACGGATGAGCGCAACTGGTACAAAGCCAACCCCTCTCTGGATCAGACGATCTCCATCGATAAGGTGCGGGACGCATTCCGCAAGGCCCAGGAGACGCCAGCCGATGAGAACATGTTCCGTCAGCTGCGCCTGAACCAGTGGGTCAAGCAGAGTATCCGCTGGATGCCCATGGACAAATGGGATGAGTGCGGCGGCGCTGTCAATGAGTATGAACTGGAAGGCCGCGCCTGCTATGCCGGACTTGACCTTTCCAGCACCAGCGACCTGACGGCCATGGTGCTGGTGTTCCCGCCAAGGGATGACGAAGAGCAGTACATCGTGCTGCCGTACTTCTGGCTCCCGGAGGACACCGTGCAGCTGCGCGTCCGTCGCGATCATGTGATGTACGACAAATGGGAGCGCCAGGGCTTTATCCATACGACCGAGGGCAATGTGGTGCATTATGGCTTCATTGAGCAGTTCATTACCAAGCTGGGCGAACGGTTCAACATCCGGGAAATCGCCTATGACCGATGGAACGCCACCATGATGGTGCAGACTCTGGAGGATGACGGCTTCAATATGGTACCCTTCGGACAGGGCTTCCGGGATATGTCGCCACCGACCAAGGAACTGATGCGCATCGTGCTGGAGCGGAAGCTGAATCACGGCGGGCATCCGGTGCTCCGATGGAATATGGACAATGCCTTCGTGCGCACCGACCCTGCCGGGAACCTGAAAATCGACAAGGAAAAATCCACGGAAAAGGTGGACGGCGCGGTCGCACTGGTTATGGCGCTGGACAGGGCTATGAAGAATCAGGGCGGCGAATCCGTCTACGATACCCGTGGACTTTTGATTATCTGACGGAGGTGCAACATGCCCCAAAAACCAAGAAGACCCTGCCGCTATCCCGGATGTCCGGGCTTCTGCGAGCAGGGTCAGGTGTTCTGTAAGGATCATATGGAGTGGAGCAGCGACAGGCTGCGCGGCGGTGCCGATGCCCGTGGGTACGACAGCCGCTGGCGTAAAGCCCGCGCTCTTTTTCTGAAGCAGCATCCGCTGTGCGCCTTCTGCCAGGCTGAGGGCAAGGTCGTGCCTGCAACGGTGGTCGATCACATCATCCCGCATCGGGGCGACCAGCGGCTGTTCTGGGATCAAACAAACTGGGAGCCGCTCTGCAAGGGATGCCATGACAAGAAGACTGGAAGCGGAAGATAATCACTTTCGGATTACTTTTCCGAGGACATTCAAAATCCCTCTGCCTGTGTTGTAGCTTTGATGAGACGTATCATGCTGACCATCATCCCAATCACGTGTCCAATCTTGCTCTATACGAATTCCTGAATCATCGCTCCGGAAAGTATATGTATCCGTTTCCTCAACCCGATATGTATCCTCAGAATCGAATGTTTTGTAGGATTTGCGGTATGTTCTGGACTGGCCATCATAAGCATCTCGGTTTTCCACCAAGGAGTGCAACTGCTCCACCTCGTAGTCCTTGTAACGTCCATTCCCAAGATCAATATGTTCACTGATCTCAGCCTTCAAGCGGTTCTTTTCTTTACGATCCATGTTTTTCCTCCTCTTTACTTTTCTTCATCATCCTTATCCTTATTGAAGAAGGGAATGACTTTCGTGTTCCACCAATTTTTAATATGAGGCGCAGCTTTATAAACACCATATCCTATGCCTGCCAGTAAAGCGGCCCCACCTGCGATAATACCTGCAACAGCAAGGCCGCTGAGACCATCTTCAGAATCTGTAGAGTCTGAAATTGCTGTTTCAGCCTTCTCGACTGGGAACAAATCAGGCCGAGATGCACGAAAGGCAGCATCCGCTTCAGCGCGTTCGGCTTTAATGGCGTCCCATTTCAGACGGCGTGCCTCTGCAACAGCATCTCGCGCAGCCTGGCGGCTCTCCGGTGAGGTGTCAAGTACATCCTTGATACTCTCATCCCAGGTACGCTGTGTCCAGTCACGGTTGTACCAGGAATAACCGCCGGGGCCACGATGGAAGTCGGTTTCCTTAGCGAACTGTGCCCCTTTTTCGGTGACAACATATGCACCCGGATCACCTTCAAGGAAGCCCTGATCCTTAAGTAACTGGTTCATTTCCTGAGAATTGAGTCCAAGATCCTCACCAAGAATACGAGCGCTCTTTCCCAATGTTGCGACCTCCTTAATCCTTGTCGTGTCCGAGAACAGCAATCAGTGCTGCGCTTATGGCGATTCCGCATCCCGCGATCAGCGCAGGCCAAATCTTTGATACTGACTTTCGCTGTTCAGGCTGCTTCATGATAGAAGGAGCCATAAGTTCGGCCTCCTGTAAAACTGCGTTGACATCCTCGCTCGTGTACTTTTCCGGGTGATCAATCAGCACCTCTAACATGGTTCCGAGAATATGCTTCTGCTTCCGATCTTTCTCATCAGAAACATCTGTCCTTACAGCGGTTTCCAACAGTTGTCTGATGGCAAGATAATAGGCTTTAGAGAGCTTTACGCCCTTTTTATCCTTGCCGTCGTAGTTTTCCCAAGCACTGATAGACTGCCGGGAGACCTCGAGCTTATCTGCAAGATCCTTTGCTGTCCATCCTGCACAGGCTCGGAAAAGCGGCAAATGGCGCTGAAGACGACTTGCTTCATCCATGATAATCACCTCCACATGTGAGATGATACTACAGGTTTCCACATATGTCAAGCAGCTTTACATCTATTTCAAGAAATAAGATTCGGAGGTAAACCGAAATGAGAAATCCCTTCACTGCATTGTTCCGTGCGCGGGACAAGCCCCGTGACAGCGTCAGTGCCGCCCCTGTGTTCTACTTCGGCACCAGCGGCGCAGGCAAATCCGTCACCGCCCAGACAGCTATTCAGCTTTCCACGGTGTACGCCTGTGTCCGTGTGATCTCGGAAACGGTGGCCAGCCTGCCGCTGGGTGTGTATGAGGCGACGGATGACGGCAACCTGAAAGCCGGAGACCATCCGCTGTACCATCTGCTCCATGATGAACCGAATGCGGAAATGACCTCCTTCGTTTTCAGGGAAGTCATGCTGGCGCATCTTCTTCTCTACGGAAACAGCTACAGCCAGATCATCCGCAGCGGAAAGAACACGGTGGTCGGCCTGTATCCGCTGCTCCCGGATCACATGGATGTGGATCGGGACAGCAAGGGCAACCTGACGTACACTTATACCACCAGCGACGGCAAGACCGTGGTGATCAAGCCGCAGGACATCCTGCACATCCCCGGTCTGGGCTTCGACGGCATCATCGGCTACAGTCCCATTGCGCTGGAGAAAAACGCCATCGGCCTCGGCATCGCGTCCGAAGAATATGGCAGCAAGTTCTTCTCCAATGGTGCCCGGCCTTCCGGTATCCTGACGCACCCGAACACGGTGAAAAATCCGAAGGCAGTTCGGGAAAGTTGGAATTCAGCCTATGGCGGCTCTTCCAATTCCAACCGTGTGGCGATCCTTGAGGAGGGCATGACCTTCACGCCCCTGAGCATTCCGAACAACGAGGCACAGTTCCTCGAAACGCGGAAGTTCCAGGTAGATGAGATCTGCCGCATCTTCCGGGTGCCGCCTCATCTGGTTGGCAACCTTGAGCATGCTACTTTCTCGAACATCGAGCACCAGAGCATCGACTTTGCCGTACACACCATCCGGCCCTGGCTCGTCCGAATTGAACAGTCCATGAACCGCGCTCTCTTCACCGATCAGGAGAAGGGGCGCTTTTATGTGCAGTTCAACATCGACGGCCTGATGCGCGGCGACTACAAATCCCGGATGGAGGGCTATGCCATTGCCCGCCAGAACGGCTGGATGAGCGCCAACGACATCCGGGCGCTGGAAAACCAGAACCCGATCCCGAAGGATGAAGGCGGCGACGCTTACCTGGTCAACGGCAACATGATCCCCATTACAACCGCCATGAAGGCGCAGACCCCGGCTGAACCGACGCAAACAGCCGAGCAGCGCTCCCGTGAAAGGAAGTGATCCCCATGCGTCATTTCTGGAACTGGGTCAAAAACGATGATGAGACCCGCACCCTTTATCTGGAAGGCGTGATCGCTGAGGAAAGCTGGTTTGCGGACGACGTAACCCCGGCCATGTTCAAGGAGGAGCTTTTCTCCGGGGACGGCCCGATCACGCTCCACATCAACAGCCCCGGCGGCGACTGCATCGCGGCCAGCCAGATCTACACCATGCTCATGGATTATCCCCATGATGTGACCGTGCAGATCGACGGCATGGCGGCGAGCGCTGCCAGCGTGATTGCCATGGCGGGTACTCATGTCCGCATGAGTCCCACCAGCATGATGATGATCCACAATCCCTTCACCGCAGCCATGGGTGATTCCGATGAAATGCGGAAAGCCATCCAGCTGCTGGATGAGGTAAAGGAATCCATCATCAATGCCTACCAGATCAAGACTGGTCAGTCCCGTACCAAGCTGAGCCATCTCATGGACAGCGAAACGTGGATGAACGCCTGGAAAGCCAAGGAACTCGGTTTCTGTGACGAGGTCATGTTCGCCGAGGGCGATGCGCAGCCTGACACCCAAAACGTGTCGGGCTTTTCTTTTGCCCGGAAGACGGCAGCGGCCTGTCTCATGAACCGCGTGATGGCTTCCGTTCCCAAGCCTGAGCCTGAAAAGGCTCCGGTCGACGAAAACCGAGTACCTGCTGCGGAAGCGGAAGCCCGCCTGCAGCGCACCAAGTACCTTTGAGGAGGATGATCATTATGAATGAACTCATGAACCTGCGCGACAAGCGCGTACAGACCTGGAACGCCGCCAAGGCTTTTCTGGAAAGCCATCGAGGCACGGACGGCACCCTGTCCGCAGAGGACGATGCCATCTTCAACAAGATGATGGATGAAGTGGACAAGCTCGGCAAGGAGGTCGTGCGGCTGGAAAAGCTGGAAGCCCTCGATGTGGAAATGTCCAAGGCTACCAGCAAGCCGCTGGCTTCCGCGCCTGTCACCCGGCTGGAGGAGGAAGCTCCCGTCAGCAAGACCGGACGCGGCACCAAGGACTACACCAAGAACTTCTGGAACGTGATGCGCTCCAAGTCCGTGTCCCATGAAGTGCTGAACGCCCTGCAGGTCGGCACTGACACCGAGGGCGGCTATCTCGTTCCTGACGAGTACGAGCGCACCCTGATCGAAGCCCTGGAAGACCAGAACATCTTCCGTCAGCTGGCCCATGTGATCCACACCTCTTCCGGTGAGCGGAAGATCCCCGTGGTCGCGTCCAAGGGCACCGCAAGCTGGATCGATGAGGAAGCCGCCTATCCGGAGAGCGATGACTCCTTCGGTCAGGTCTCCATCGGCGCGTATAAGCTGGCCACCATGATCAAGATCAGCGAGGAGCTCCTGAACGACTCCGTCTTCGACATGCCCAGCTATATCGCTAAGGAGTTTGCCCGCCGGATCGGCGCTGCCGAGGAGGAAGCCTTCTTCACCGGGAACGGCACTGGACGTCCTCTGGGCATCCTGGCCGCGACGGGTGGTGCCGGGGTTGGCGTGACCGCTGCGAAGGCGGATGCCGTGACCTTTGATGAGGTGATGGATCTGTTCTACAGCCTGCGTGCTCCTTACCGCCGCAACTCCGTGTTCATCATGAACGACAGCACCGTCAAGGCGCTGCGGAAGCTGAAGGACGGCCAGGGCCAGTACCTGTGGCAGCCCGCTGTCACCGCCGCGACTCCGGATACTATCCTGAACCGCCCGGTGTACACCTCCACCTTCATGCCCACCCTGGCGACTGGGAACAAGACCATTCTGTTCGGCGACCTGGGCTACTACTGGGTGGCTGACCGTGAAGGCCGCTCTTTCAAGCGCCTGAACGAGCTCTATGCTCCCACGGGCCAGGTTGGCTTCCTTGCTTCCCAGCGTGTCGACGGTAAGCTGATCCTGCCGGAGGCTGTGAAGGTGCTCCAGCAGGCGTAAGCCGTGATCCAGGGAGCCGTCTGATGCCAGGCGGCTCCCTTTGATAAGGAGGAATGACTTATGGCGAACACTTACAACACCAAGAACTACTTTGCTCACGGCGGCGAGCAGCTGGTGATCGGCGGCAAGCTGACCTTTCTGGACGGTGCGGAGGTCGAGAATTTTCCCGGCAGCGCCAGCGGAAACGCGGCTTCCGGCACCGCTCCTTATGTGGCTGACAGCGAGGCGACCACCGTAGCCAACCTGAAGAATGACTTCAACGCCCTGCTGGCTGCGCTGCGCACCGCCGGAGTGCTGTCCGCGACCGCGCCTGCCGCGACGGAGCCTGAAACCACTGACCCTGAAACGCCTGCCGAGGGAACTGAGGGCGGTGGTTCCTGATGATCGTCACGGTCGATGAGGTCAAAACCCATCTGCGCATCCAGCACGATGAGGAGGACGACTACATCGAAAGCCTGATCAAACAGGCGCAGACCGCCGCCGAGGATTACTGCCGGGTTTCCTTTGAGGAACCTGACGAGGATGGAAATGTACCGGAAGCACCGGAACCCGTCCGTCTGGCGGTCATCCTCATGACCAGCTTCTACTATGAAAACCGGGACATCCCGGACATGACCACCTACAAGGCTACCCGGATGGCCTTCGACAGTCTGCTGTATCCGTACCGCGATCCGGAAAAGATGTTCTGAGGAGGCGATGACCTGTGCGCGGTTATAAAAACTTCGACAGCGATCCGCATCCCGGAGACCTGCGTCACATGATCGAGATCGGATACACCGAGAACCAGATCAATGAAAATGGCTATCCGGAACCTACGGATGTGGTGGTATGCCGCGTATGGGCCGCTGTGACGGACGCCGGGAACCAGCACTACCGCAGCGCGGACGTCATGAACACCGAGGCCGTCATCAACTTCACCATCCGGTACCGGGAGGACATCAAGCCCGGCATGTGGGTGCGCTTTCAGGGAGATAAATGGAATATCTCCACTCTGGGCGAGTACAGCTTCAAGCGCACCTATCTGGGGCTGAAGGCTTCTATTGCCAAGGGGGTGAGCGGATGAAGCAGGTCAACGCGGCGCTCAAGGATATCGGCATTCCGGTTTACGCAGGTGTCTGGCGGGCCACATCGCCCAATCAGAATCCGCCTGTGCAGTACTGCGTCTATTCCACGACCACCACGGAAGCCAGCCATCATGACGATCATGTGACCAGCCTGCGCACCTATGTATACCTGAACCTATGGAGCGACATTGATCCGACCGATATGGCGGATACGATCCGGCAGGCCATGTACGCCTATGGCTTCTTCATGGTGGAGGAATCCGACAAGGGATATAACCAGCCCGCCTACGACACGGCCACCCGGCAGTACACGGTGCAGTGGACATGGTGCTGGAGGGAGGATGTGGACTATGGCAATTGAACTGAGGGGCTTTGAGGATCTCCAGAATGACATGGTCAACATGGCCTATGCACTGGATCAGGGGCCGGGCGTGAACCGTGCCCTGAAGGCGGGTGCTGTGCCCATCGAGGAGCAGATGCTCCACAATGCCAGCACCGACCCGAAGATCATCACGGATGCCCTGCACTCGTCCATCCATACGGGCAAGGTCAAGCAAAAGCGCGGAGGCGGCAAGCAGATCACCATCGGTGTCCACCACAGCGAGAACGGCGCGTATTACGCCAACCCTGTGGAGTTTGGGCACGGCGGGCCTGCTCCAGCCCCCGCGCATCCTTTTGTGCGGCCTGCCTTCGACACCCGGGCCGATGAGGCCTTTTCTGAAATCAAGCGCGTCCTGCGGGACGAGCTCAAGAACCGATGAATTGGAGGTAAAACATTATGGCTAATACTCCTGCGGCTTCTCCGACCGTTTCTTCTACGGTCGGCCTGAAGAACATGGTGATCGCCCCGCTGACGGTCGACACCGAGGAAACCCTGACCTATGGCGATCTGCAGCTGGTGGCTGGCGCGATTGAAGCCAGCATCACCCCTGAAAACGCCGACCCGGACATCCAGTACGCCGATGACATCGAATTCGATGTGCTGTATCCCGATCCTGAGCTCACCTTCACCACGAAGATGGCGGACATTCCGCTGGCCATCCAGGAACAGATCTTCGGCAATCAGATCGATGACAACGGTGTCCTGATCCGCTCTTCCACGGACAAGCCTCCGTACTTTGCCGTGGGCTTCAAGAGCGAAAAGTCCAACCACAAGTTCCGCTATGTGTGGCTGTACAAGGTGCGGGCCAAGCCCCTGACCGAGAACTACGCCACCAAGGAGGGCACCACGATCACCCGCCAGACAGGCGATGTGGAATGGACTGCCATCAAGCGCACCAATGACGGGCGCTACCAGGCTGTTGCCGATGAGGGCGAGAACGGCTTCACGGCTGAGAAGGGTGAAACCTTCCTGCAGTCCGTGTATACGCCTGTGATCACACCGCCCAGCCCGTAAGCATCACCACACCTGCTGCCGCACTGCCATGGCGCTGTGCGGCAGCTACTTTTGAAGTTTTGGAGGTATGAATATGATCACCTGTACGCTCGGTGAAAAGAAATACACCGTTGACTTCGTTTCCGGCAGGGCGCTGCGTGAAATGGAGCCCGCTTCCAAGATGTACGGCAGGCTGGTGCGCCTGTCCCAGGATGCGACCGAGGGCAAGGATGTCTCTCAGGAACAGCTGACCGTGACCGATGCCCTGGACACCATGGTGAAGTGGTTCTGCATTCTGTTCAACAATCAGTTCACGCCGGATGAGGTCTACGACAACTATCCCGCTGACCGTCTGATGCATGACATCGCGCTGGCGCTGATGGCCACCCAGACCCAGACCACGGAGGTGCTGGACACTTTCCCTACGATTCCGGCGGTGCAGGAAGCGGAGCAGATTCTGGCGGAGGCGGAGAATCCGGAAGTGACGATCCCGCAGGAAGCCTGACCCTGCCGGAATACATCTATGCCACCTACAACGAACTGATGAAGAACGGCTGGCGCATGAAGGAAATCGATGAAATGGACATGCTGGGCTTCCTGCGCCTGCGGGCATGGGACGCCCGGCGGGAGCAGGAAAAGAAGAAACCCCGCCATGCTTACATTGACGAGGTGTGGGGATCGGTGAAGCCGTGATCTTCTACTGCTGCTTTTGGAATATGTAATTATGCCACACAGTTCCATCCCAGCCGACTTCATCAACATAGGAGAATAATCCTTCGGCTGATTGGATCATTTCTTCTTTTGTATGAGCTATAAAGTTGCGGTCGTATTCTTCACCGTCGATGATTTTGACACTCCGCTCTATTAGCTTCCCATGACCTTCACGAATGGTAATGAACAGACGCCCAGAATCAGCCATAACATTATGCATTCGCAAAAAAGCATCCCGGAGCATCGCTGTTTCAATGTGCACCAAGCCCGCAATAACGAAGATGGCATCAACTTTACCGATGTATGAATAGTCATTCAGAATGTTATCTACATAGAATGTTATGTCAGGGTTTCGTTCTCTGGCAATCTGTATGCTTTCTTCGCTGAAATCAATACCGACAACTTCATAACCGAGGTTATGAATACGCTGCGAATCATATCCACATCCGCAGCAAAGATCCAAGAATCTGCTGCCAGCAGGAAACTGTTTTGCAAAGTCAAGAAGCGCAGGGATTAACGATTCACCACTGTAGCCGGACGCAGCCCAGTCAAGTGCCGTCTTGTTGTAGAAATCAGCTGTCCCTTTCATCGCTCTCACTCCTTACAACAAAAAATGGATATCGGACAAATTCTATTATATGCCCGCCGCCCCAAAACCACAATGGAAAAGAAGGTGAAATTTCATGGCCGAAACTCTGCGCGAACTGGTGGTCGCGCTGTCGCTGGACTCCAGCAATTTCTCGCGCAACATGCGTACCATCAACCAGCAGATCAAGGAAGCCGAGTCCACCTTCCGTCTGGCCGGAGCTGGCGTACAGAATTATGAAAAGACCATCGCGGGCACGGAAGCCAAGCTGTCCATGCTGGGTCAGAAGCTCACCCAGCAGCAGCGGGCTGTGGAGCAGTACAGCCGGGCGCTGGTGGCGGCGAACGATAAGCTGAAGGAAAACTACGACCGCCATCAGGATTACACCCAGCGGCTGGAGCAGGCAAAGGCCCGTCAGGAAGACCTGCGCTTCGAGGTGGAAGCGGCCACCTATGCCTATGAGAATTACCGTGATTCCCTGGGCGAAACGGACTCCGCCACCATCGCCGCCAAGCAGAATCTGGAGCGGTACCAGGAAGAATACGCAGATGCCACCGCCGAGGTCACCAAGCTGGAAGGCCAGGTCAAGGCCCTGCAGAAAACCATGCAGAACAGCGCGGATGCTGTCAGCAAGGCCACCACCGACCTGAACAACGCCAAGGCCGCTGTGAAGGACACGGAAGCGGAAATCCGCAGGCTGACGGAACAGCTGTACCGGATGCAGTCCGCATGGACGCAGGCAGGAGAATCCCTGACCGCTATCTCCAAGAAATGCGAGACGATCTCCAAGGCTATGACCAAGGCCGGGAAATCCCTCACGACCCATGTCACGGCTCCCATCACGGCGCTGGGTACTGCTGCTGTGAAGGCCAGCATCGACTATGAATATGCCTTTGCCGACGTCCGGAAGACCGTGGACGCCACCGAAGAGGAATATAACTCCCTGTCCGATTCCGTGAAGAAGATGAGCACGGAGGTTGCCGCTTCTGCGGAAGAGATCGCAGAGGTCATGTCCATCGCAGGCCAGTTGGGCATTGAGAATGAGCATCTGGCTGAATTTACCCGCACTATGATCGACCTGGGTAACAGCACCAACCTGGTGGCTGCGGATGCCGCCAGCGAAGCGGCCCGGTTTGCCAACATCATGGGTATGAGTCAGGGTCAGTTCCAGAATCTCGGTTCCGCGCTGGTGGATCTGGGCAATAACTATGCTACGACTGAATCCGAAATCCTGGCCATGTCCATGCGCCTTGCTGGCGCGGGCAAGCAGGTCGGTTTGTCGGAAGCGCAGATTCTGGGCTTTGCTACGGCGCTTTCCTCTGTCGGCATTGAAGCCCAGATGGGCGGCTCCGCTTTCTCCAAAGCACTGGTGAAAATGGAAGTCGCATCTGCGACGGGCGGCGATGCCCTGGAGGACTTTGCGAAGGTCTCCGGCATGACAGCCAAGCAGTTCAAGGCTTTGTGGGACAGCGATCCCGCAGCGGCCTTCCAGTCCTTCATCGTCGGTCTTTCCAAAATGGATGAGGAAGGCGAAAGCGCAATCGCCACTTTGGAAGAAATCGGCATCAAGGAAGTCCGCCTGCGTGATACCCTGCTGCGCTCCACCAATGCGACGGAGCTTTTCTCCCGAGCACAGGAGACCGCCAACAGGGCATGGAGAGAGAATGCCGCCCTGACCAATGAAGCCAACAAGCGGTATGCTACCACGAAATCCCGGCTGACAAACCTGAAGAACACGGCGCTCATGTTCGCCCGACAGATCGGCGACGACCTGAATCCGACGATCCAGCAGATCATCGACAAAGCCGGAGAGCTACTGCAGAAGTTCCTTTCACTGGACAAGACCCAGCGGGAGTCCATCGTGAAATGGGCCGCGTTTGCCGCCGCTGTCGGCCCCGTCGTGCTGGTTTTAGGCAAGGTCGTGGGTGCGGTCGGTACCGTCACCGGAGCCCTTGGAAAGGCCTTCACGGCCATCGGCAAGTTCTCCGCTTCCGTCTCCATGGCAGGCGGCGGGATCGGAGGCTTTGTGAAGGTACTGGCTTCCTCCAAGGTGGCCATGGTCGCTCTTGCCGCTGCGCTGGTGTATGGCGCGGTGAAGCTGGTGGACGTTGCGTCCGGAGCGAAAGCCGCCCGTGAAGCGCTGGAAGGCATGGCGAAGACCGCCAAGTCCTGGAAGGAAACCGCCGCCGAAACCTTCTACGGCAGCAGCCAGGGCCTGTCCTTCTTCGGCATGAGCAAGGATGACTTCAAGCGGGCCACCGGAAACAGCCGCGAATGGCTGAACGGCCTGCTGGATGTCTGGTCGGACGGCAAGAAGGAAACCAACGAGATCGTTTCAGAATGGACGGAATCCTTCAAGAGCCTGACCGCCAGCACCCGTGAGGAGCTCACCAGCCTGAAGGAAACTGCCGACCAGGCGGGCTATTCTTCCGTTTCCGCACAGCTGCAGGCTGACATCGACACTCTGGACTCCATGGACAAGGAAATCGCCCGGCTGCTGAAAAAGAAGCAGAACAGGAAGCTGTCGGAGCGCGATAAAGTCCGCCTGCAGGAGCTCATCGACACCCGCGAGGCCATCGAGGTCAAATACCACCTGTCCGCCGCCGACACGGACGGCTTCGACACCATCCGGAACAAGGTGGAAGCCGAAGTGGCTCGTGCGGAAGCCCGCGGGCAGGAAGTCAGCGCCACTGTGTATGAAAACGCCATGGTTGCCGCCGCCGAGGGCATGTCCGCTGTCAATACTTCTCTGGACGAGCAGTACGACAAGGAATATGCCCTGATCCAGCTGATTGAGAACAGCACGGAGCGTCAGCAGGCACTGGATGCTCTGAACGCCAAGTACAACAGTGACCGCCGGGCCGCTGCCATGGAATACGCCCAGCTGATGGCCGATGTCGTGATGCCCGTCTGGCAGCAGGACGATATCCAGACCGCAAAAACACAGGTCGGCGACCTGATGCAGCTGCTCCGGCAGTACAGCGCGGCTTCCACCGATGCCGAGAAGAAATCCTTCCTGCCGCAGCTGAACCAGCTGACCTCCAGTATGGACGAGGGAGCGTTGACGGAATATGTCGCGCTGCTGACCCAGATCCAGTCCCTGCTGGACAGCGGAATGTCGGAATCCGAGGTGCAGGCCATGTTCCCGGATATTGATTTCTCCTCCGCGCTGGAGCAGCTGGCCGCAATTCAGACCTACCTGAACCAGAACAAATGGGACACCAACCTGACCAGCCTGAACGAGATGTTCGGTGAGGCTGTCGGCGAGGAAGTCCTGAAGATCACCACCGATCTGGACATGACCGGAGCGCAGGCCCGCTGGAATGAATGGGCCAGCAATCCCGGCGCGATCACCACGGATGCGGTCATTCAGGGATATACGGAAGCGGAGAACGCGACCAAACAGCAGCCGCTGGTGGATGCCTTTGTGGCGAAGTACACCGAGCAGCCGGAAGGCGCGGACAAGTCTTCGCTTACGCCTGCCGGGCTGGTGGCCTATGTGCAGACCTATGCGGAAGCCACCACGGGCACTGATGTGTCCGGGCTGAATCCCACCAATGTGACCGCCATGGTCAGCGCCTACAAGGAACTGGCATCCGGCACTGACGTCACCCAGCTGAAGCCCAGCGAGATCACGGCCTATGTGTTCAAATACCTGGAGGACAACAAGGTCGATACCACCGGGCTGACGCCGGAAGCGGTGACGGCCTTCGTCATGGCCTATGAGGAGGTCACTGGCGGCGCTTCCACCGCTGCCCTGAAGCCCTCTGATGTAGTTGGCCTGATCACCAAATACGCTGAAGCCGAAAATGTGGATGTGTCTGCGCTGACCTCCGCCCAGGTGGAAGGCATCGTGACCAAGTTCGCCGAGGCGACTGGTTGTGACAAGTCCGAGCTCCTCCGGGAGTTCACTGCCTACATCACGGAATACAAGGAAGCCGCAGGCGTGAAGAAGCCCACCCTGAACATGCAGGTGGGCCTGTCCGGGTATGATCTGCTGGCTTACCGCCGCTGGCTGCGGAACAACAAGGTCGAGGTGGAAGGCGTCGTCCGGCTGTCTGAAGTGTATGAAGACCCCAGCGGAGTGCTGGGCGAGTCCGGGGTGAAATACTGGAAGGACGGCGAAGAGATCCCTGTCACCGCTGTCACCTCCGACATGCTCCGGCCCGAGGATGTGGCCATCCTGGACAAGGACGGTACCATGCACATCCTGCTGACCACGGAGATCACCGGCGCACCGGAAGCCATCGCGGAAATGCGCGAGCAGGTCGCCGAAGTGGATCAGCTGGGTATGACCGCAATCGGCACCGCCCTGACGGGCATCATGCCCAAATCCCTGATGGATTATATTGACGCTGCCGAACAGCGGATCAAGAATGCCAAGGGCGACCTGGATCAGTGGTACAACTTCATCTACGGCGGCAACGAAGGCATCATGCGGACGCTGAACCAGTCCATGATCAACGACTTCGATCCGGAGAATGTGGCCCAGCTGGCTACCTACGTTTCCGAGGTTGTCACCGCCATCCAGAAGCGGTCAGGAGGTCGGCCAGGAGGATATCGACAACCTGAAGAAGATCCTGCAGTTCGTGCAGGACTTGGATTCCGTGGGTGTCGGCCAGAATGTGACCGAAGGCATCGCGGAAGGCATGACCGCCGCCGGATGGGATACCAGCGCAGAAACGTTGGCCACCAACCTGGAGACAGCCATTAACTCCGCACTGATCATTAACAGCCCGTCTGAGCGCATGAAGCCCGCTGGTGAATATGTCGCGGCAGGTGTCGGCGCAGGCATGGGCGGATACGACTTTTCTACGGATGCAGCGACCCTGGCCACTAATCTGGAAAGCGCCATTACTGCTGCTTTGACCGCTGAATCACTTACCCCATCCGGGACAGGAGCCATGGCCGGGCTGGCTGGCGCACTGACGGCCTACGACATGAGCGGCGCTGGCACAACGGTTTCTGCCAATGTAAAGAATGCCGTTTCTCGCAGCCTGACCGCCACCAGCCTGAAATCCATCGGAACCAATGCTATGGCGGGTCTAAAGGCGGGCATCAACGCGGGGCGCTCCGGAGTGGTCAGCGCCATGCAGTCCGCCGCCCGCGCTGCCGTGAACGCCGCCAAGAAGGAACTGAAGATTGCTTCTCCTTCGCGTGTGTTCCGGGATGAGATTGGCTCCATGACCATGAAAGGCTTTGGAGAAGGCGTCCTGCAGGAAAGCCGGGTGCAGGCGCGGACAATCCGCAACGCTGCCCGCTTCCTGACGGGTGAAGCTAAGGAAGGCGCGATTGCCTTCGGGAACAACGACAACCGGAAGACCTACAACCAGACGAGCTCCGTCAACCTGTCCGGCAACAATTTCTATGTGCGGGATGAGCAGGATATCCGCTCCCTTGCCATTGAGATCGCCACCCTGACGAAACGCCAGCAGCGCGGCAAAAGACTCCGGATGGCCTGATTTAACTTGACTTTCAGGGCAGGCAGAGTGAGTAATACTGCTACCCCAACGGAAGGAGGAATCACCATGGGATTCATGATGCAGATCAGGCCGGAGGTGCTGAAAAAGCTCCGGGAGGATTACCCGACCGGATGCCGCGTGGAACTTGTTCAGATGTTTGAGGAACCGCGCAAGGACACGGTTCCCGGACTGACCGGAGAGGTCATGTTCGTGGATGACGCGGGCGGCATTCATGTCGCCTGGTCGAACGGCTCGACCCTCGCGGCGATCCACGGCATCGACGTCATCCGCAGAATCGACTGATCACAATCAACCGCCAAAGGGCCACCCGTCAAAAGGTGGCCTTTTGACGTCTTTGGAGGGATACCATGCAGGACTATTTTCTCTGGAATGGGGTGGACTGCCGCACCTACGGCGTCCACGTGACGGAGCAGCCACCCATCACCATTCCACTGGAGCGGAGCACCCAGACCAATGTGCCCGGCAGGCCGGGGAGCCTGACGCAGCTGGAAGGCGAAGACGTCTACGACGATATGATCCTGACAGCCACCTGCTTTATCTCTGATCCGGCGCTGATCCCTGCCATCGCCGCCTGGCTGAAGGGCAGCGGCACGGTGACCTTTGCCAACCGGACGGGCGGCTACTACAAAGCGCGGATCGCCAACCAGATCCCTTTTGAAAAGGTGCTCCGGGGCAATCCGCACTGTACCTTTGCGGTTAACTTCCGCTGCTATCCGTTCTTCTATGCCGATGCCGCCGCTGACATCACGATCACCACATCCGGGACGGTCATCACGAATCCGGGAAGCGTGTATTCTGAGCCGATCCTGACGGTCACAGGCTCCGGGAATATCACGCTCATGGTCGGCATGACCATTGTGGAACTGGAAAACATCTCCGGGAGCATCGTCATTGATTCCGTGCTGCAGGAAGCTTACCAGGGCACCACCCTGATGAACGACCATATGAACGGCGAGTTCCCAGTGCTGAAGCCCGGAGCGAATGCCATCAGCTGGACTGGCACGGTGACGAAGGTGGTTGTCAGGCCGAATTGGCGATATTTATAACGGTTCCTGCCTTCCAAATCCTGAAAATCCATGCTATATTGGTATTGGCCATTAGGCCGACAACTCGGAATTTAAAAAGGAGTCATAAGAATGATGAACAACGAGCAGAAAAAAGCTCTCAGGGAACAATATGAGCAAAGAAAACCGGACATGGGTATCGTGTGCTGGAAAAGCGGCGACCGGATGTGGATTGCCAAATCGAAGGATGCCAAGGCGGATTACAACAGCACTTCCTTTCAGCTCAAGCTCGGCTCGTGGCCGAATCGGGAAATGCAGAGAGCGTATAACGCCGATCCCGATTCATTTGAATGGAGCCTGCTTAAAAAGCTGGATTACAAGGAGCGGGACGAAGACCACAGCGAGGATCTGGAACTTCTGTACATGATGGTCATGGAAGAATACCCAGCTGCCGAAAAAATGAAACCGGGGAAATAGACGGAGGAATGAAAGTGAACATAGAGAAAATCGAAAAGAACGGCGTTATCTGTGCAGCAGTACGCAGTAAAGAGCCGGTAATCACGGATTCACAGTCTGCCATCGACCTGCTGATGACAGCAAAGTATGAAACCGGAACAAAGGATATCGTGATCGATAAGAAACTTATAACTGAGGACTTCTTTATCCTCAGTTCCGGGCTTGCGGGAGAGATTCTCCAAAAGTATATCAACTATGGAGGACGGATCGCTATCTACGGCGATTATTCGCATTACACCAGCAAGCCGCTGCATGACTTTATCTATGAGAGCAACAAGGGACATGATGTGTTTTTCGTCGCGACGGAGGATGAAGCAGTGGATTGTCTGTGTCGATAAATTCCAGTTTTCCGAGATGAATAACAATCCTGCGTCGCATCACGCGGCGCTTTCTTTTTACCCTTTTGGAGGTGATCCCCATGATCTGCGTCTATCCCGCCGACTGTACCGACTTCTCCACCAATGGCAACGGTACGCTTGCTCCGCTGTCGGCGGAGGTGACGGAAACGCTGAACGGCGAATACGAACTGACGCTGGTGCATCCCATTGATGAAGCCGGGAAATGGCAGCGGTTGGTGGAGGGTTGTATCCTCCGGGCACCTGTGCCTGCCGCCATGACGCCCCGCGTGAACTTCACCGCGCCGGGGGACGACAACCGGACGGAGGTCTGGCGGGTCAACACGGACTTCTCTGGCGCGGAAACCCGGAAAGGCACCCTGCGCCTGCGCTCCGGGCCAGGCACCAAATATAAGGTGCTGGCGACCTATAAGAACGGTTCCTTTGTGCAGGTCATCGCCAAGGCCAATAGCAGCTGGTACGAGGTGACCGCCCCTGACGGAAAGCACGGGTACATGTCCACCACCTACCTGGTGCTGGATCATACAGAAGGCTCCGCGTCCGAGGCGACCTCCTCCGTGGTGGAATCCCGGCAGCTGCGGGATCAGCCCTTCCGCATTTACCGGGTTGTGCCGGAGCTCGATAAGATCACGGTTTACGCCCGGCATGTGTTCTATGACCTGCTCGACAATATGATCAAATCCTACAAGCCCTCATCCTCTGCGGTGGGGGCTTCTGTTGTGCAGACCATTTCTTCCTCCTGCCTGTCGGAGCACGACTTCACCTTCTATTCCGACCTGGACAGCCGGGCCGAGGATGTGGAGTTCGAGAACTGCAATCCCGTGGATGCCCTGCTGGGCGAAGGCGGTGTGGTCGAAAAGTACACGGGGGAACTTACCCGCGACTGGTGGGACGTGTATGTGGTGAAACGCGTCGGTCAGGACAGCAACGTGCAGATCAGGCAGGCCAAGAATCTGCTGGGAATCAGCTATGACATTGATCTGACGGATGTGGTCACCCGGATCATGCCGACTGGCGAGGATGCGGACGGCAACGTGCTGTACCTGCCGGAACTGTTCATCGATAGTCCGCTCATCGGCAGCTATACCCATCCGAAGTGGATTCACCTGGCTGTGTCGGAAGCCAAGGAGAAGACCGACGGCGACGACACGAAGACCAAGGAACAGTGCTATGTGGAGATGCGCTCCCAGGCGCAGGCGCAGTTTGACGCAGGCTGCGATACGCCGACCGTCACCCTGAACGTGGACTTCATCAACTGTGCGGATACTGAGGAATACCGGGAGTACGGCTTCCTGCAGAACATCTACCTGGGCGATGCCGTCCGGGTAGTCGCTCCTCGGATCGGGGTGTGGGTGTCCATGCGGATGACGCAGTACACCTACGACTGCCTGACGAAGAAGTACACCCAGATGACGCTGGGCACCGTGGCGGATACGGTGGAAGGCAATACGATCTCCGCCCGTCAGCTTCCCAGCGGCATCATCACCGGGAGCAAGCTGGCGATCAACTCCGTGGGCACTGGGCAGCTGCAGAGCGGCTCGGTCGGCTCTGTGCAGATCCAGATGGCGGCGATTGAAACGGCTCACATCCAAGACGCCGCCATCAGCAAGGCAAAAATCGGTGAAGCTGCTGTGGGAACGGCCCAGATCGAGGATGCTGCCATCATCCGGGCAAAGATAGCCCAGGGCGCTATCGGTTCTGCCCAGATCGATGATGCTTCCATCACCCGCGCCAAGATCGGTGAAGCGGCCATCGGCGCAGCCCAGATTGAGGATGGCGTGATAACTTCCGCGAAGATCGGCGCGGGAGAAATCCAGACCGCCAACATCCATGACGCGGCGATCACAACGGCGAAGATCACGGACGGCGCTGTCAAAAACGCGAAGATTGAGAACGGCGCGATTGACACCGCAAAGATCGCTGATGCCGCTATTACAAACGCGAAGATCGGCGGCGCAGCCATTGGCACGGCAAACATTCAGGATGGTGCCATTGTGCGGGCCAAAATCCTCGATGGCGAAATTGTCACCGCGAAGATTGCCGACCTGGCCGTAACCGGAGCAAAGATCGCAGACCTGGCCGTTACGACCGCCAAGATTGCGCAGGCGGCAATCACCAACGCTCAGATCGCAAACGCCGCCGTTGACACAGCGCAGATCGCTCTTGGCGCGATTACCGCTGCCCTGATTGCCCAGGGCGCTGTGGGCACTGCCCAGATCGCGGATGCCAGCATCACGGACGCAAAGATCGTAGAGCTCACCGCCAATAAGATCAACGCGGGCACACTTTCCGTGGAGCGCCTGATCATCCGGGGAAACAACCAGTCCCTGATCTACGCCATCAACAACATGGGCCAGCTTGTTTCGGCGGAGGTCGATACCATTGACGGCTATGTGCTGACTCAAAGAACGATTACTGCGGACAAGATTGTGACGCACAGCATCACTGCCAACGAACTGGCCGCGCATACGATCACCGCGAATGAAATCCTGGCCGGAACGATCACGGGCAACGAGATCGCAGCCGCTACCATCGAGGGCAGCAACATCAAGGCCGGGACGCTGACCACATCCCATGTGGCTGCGGACTTTGGGCAGTCCCTGGATCTTTCCAGCAATCAGAGCGTGGCCATCAGTGTAGAACGGGCTATGGCCGGGATGGAAGTCGGCGGCAGGAACTATGTGTTGAACTCAGATTCCGAGAATACAGGTACCGCTGATCTCATCGCTCGATACTCTCTGGCTGAAGCTATGGAGGAAGATGAGAAATATACTATTTCCTTGTCCATCTCAATGGAGGATTTGTCGAGGATCACGGTACGCACATCCGACGGAGACAAGGTGCTTGCGACCATTTCACTGGATGATGTCGGAACCCAGACAGTCAAAACCACATTCACAGCGGAATATGCCAGCGGCAAATCACCGGAGGATAATCCCAGCTATGGCGATATTCTCATCTATCGGGAGCCGACAGGCGATACCGATCCCGGCATAACCACCGTTCACTGGGTCAAGCTGGAACGCGGGACACTGGCGACGGATTACACTGCCGCGCCGGAGGACGGCGAGGCATCCCTGGAACAGAAACTGTCCTCTGTCCGGGCACAGATCAGCAATGAGGGTGACAGTATCAGGCAGGAAGTGCAGGCTACCTATGCCCTGGCCAGCGATATGTCGCAGGTGAAGACGCAGGTCGGCACTCTGTCTCAGCAGTCCGAGAGCAATTTCACATGGGCAGTGACCCGGATCAATCAGCTGCAGGAAGACCTGACCAATGCCCATGAGGCCACCGAAGAGGAACTGGCCATCTTCCGCACCTATATGTCCTTTGATGAAAATGGGCTGGTCATCGGCAAAACCGGAAACCCGTTCACCTTCCGTGTCGTGAATGACAGACTGGCCTTCTACATGAACGACACCGAGGTGGCGTACCTGAGCAACAACAAGCTGTACGTCACGCAGGCTGAGATCCTGTCCAAGCTCATCATTGGTCACTTTGCCTTCGAGCCGCAGACCAACGGCAATCTCTCCCTGATTTATAACGGTTAATGAGGTGATTCCATGGCATCGACAGTATCCTACAGCGCATCCCTGTGCACGAGGCACTACAATTCATCCTCCAATGCCAAGAATGGATATGCCAGTCAGGAGTTTTATGATTCCAGCTACAACAACGTAGGTATTATCAGCTTCGTCGGCATGAACCTTGCCAACAAGGTGATCACCAGTATCTGGCTGGATATTGACGCTTCAAAAGCAGGCTATGGCGCG
Source organism: Christensenellales bacterium (assembly GCA_050952935.1). GTDB lineage: Bacteria > Bacillota > Clostridia > Christensenellales > Aristaeellaceae > UBA6115. The sequence goes on from JBMNLS010000001.1 coordinate 713,506, forward strand.
GGAAGCACAAAGACCGTTTTCATGCGGAAAGCCAACTACCAGAATGGCATCGCCTCCGGCATTGCTGGTTGGCAGTACACCGGGGATGAGCTTGGCACCTTCGACGGTTCCTTCTACGGGAACTACACCAGCTATTACATCACCGGGTCGCTGTTCAATGCCATGGCGGCATATATTGCTGCGGGCAACAACAGCTTTACGATTTATAACCCGTATCCCAGCGCGTCGTCCCAGGGGTATTCCTACAATTATCTTCAGTGGTCAAGCGTGATCATCACGATCACCTATGAGGAAGCTGTGTCTCAGCCGACTGTATCTTCCTCCTCCGTGAACCTGGGCAGCGCCGTGACGATCTACACCAACCGGCAGAGCACCGCGACGACACACACTTTGCTCTACAGCTTCGGCAGCGCCAGCGGCACCATCGCCAGCAATGTCGGCGCGTCGGTCAGTTGGACGCCGCCCCTGTCACTGGCCAGTCAAATCCCAAGCGCCACCAGCGGCATCTGTACAATCACCTGCCAGAGTTATAACGGCGGGACGCTGACGGGTACCCGAACGTGTACGGTGACTCTGAATGTGCCGAGTACGGTTGTACCGAGCATTTCTTCGGTCACAGTCGAAGATACCAATACAACGGTCGTGTCCAGGATCGCCGCCTTCGTCAAGGGGCTGAGCACATTATCCGTCGCTATCACGGCGGCAGGTGTGTACGGCAGCACGATCTCGTCTTACCGCACATCGCTGGATGGCGTGAACTATACGGCTGCATCCTTCACAGCAACCAAGAAGCTGTCCGCAGCCGGAGATATGACGATGACGGTTACGGTTACGGACAGCCGTGGCCGGACGGCGACCTACACGACCACCTTCAATGTGCTGGACTATTCGCCGCCCTCCATCACAGCCTTCTCCGCAGAACGCTGCAATTCTGATGGATCGGCTGCTCAGCTGGACGGCACGAAGGCCAGGTACTCCTTTGCCGGAAAGGTCACCGCCCTGAATAACAAGAATGGTCTTTCCTGCGTGGTGTATTACAAACTGAAGAGCGCCACATCCTGGACAACGGCAGAGCAGATGGCCATCACCAGCTATACGTTGAGCGCCACCAACAAGCTCCTGTCCCAGACCTTTGACGCGCTGTACAGCTATGACCTGAAGGTAAGACTGACCGACTATTTCTATTACGTGGAGCAGGCCGTCAGCATCGGCACTAAGGGTGTCATCCTGGACTTCATGGCGGACGGTACCGGAATCGGCATCGGGAAGGTGGCTGAAACTTCCGGGTATATCGACTGCGGCTGGCCACTGAAGCTGAGCTCCGCATTGGCGGTTGCCTACGGAGGCACGGGTGCCACATCGGCGGCAGGCGCGATTGCCAACCTGGGCGGCGTGAAGAAGACTGGAGACACGATGACGGGCAACCTGAATATATCCGGGTACCTTTACCCTTCGGTACTTCTTCTTCCGACCTACAACGATACCACCAACCGAACGGTGTTTGAGGGCAGCTATGCTGGGGCGTCCTCCTTCGCTGCCTGGGAGGACAGCACGGGCAACAACCGCCGGATGCTGGAAGTCCGCACGAAGGCTTATCAGAACAGTCTCGACTGGGCTGTGCTTCTGCGGGTCTGTGACGCGGGCACCTGGGGCAACTACCGTGTATTCCATTCCGGCATGGTTTCCGGTGTGCCCGTGGCCAATGGCGGCACGGGTGCGACCACCGCTGCAAACGCCCGGAGCAACCTTGGCACAAACAACGCGGCGAATATCACCACAGGCACACTTCCGGCGGCGAGACTGCCCTTCAAGTACGCCTATGGCTCCACGTCCATCAACGGTTCCAGCGCTACCTATGTGGATTACTCGTCTGCGGGCTTCACCTCAACTCCCGTGGTTCTGGTGACCTATTCTACGACGTCGGGCAACTGGTCGGGCGACAACGGCGCGATCAAGGTGCACAGCAAAACGACCAGCGGATGCTATATCGTTGTCGGCGGCAACTTCAGCACAAGCCGTAACGTTGACTGGTTTGCTTTCGGTGTATGACCATGAACAGATATCATTCCCGGGATCAGCCCGCTTCCAATACGGAGGCGGGTTTTTCTATATCAAAACAGAAACGGAGGAAACGACAATGAGGGATTTTTCCATTGACCTGATCTGGGCGAAGATCCAGATCGCCATCACTGCCATCGGAGGATGGCTGGGTTACTTCCTTGGAGGCATCGACGGCCTGATGATTGCCTTGCTCATCTTTATGACGCTGGACTACATCACGGGTGTGATGTGCGCCATCGTGGACAAGAAGCTGTCCAGCGCCGTCGGCTTCAAGGGCGTCTGCAAGAAGGTGCTCATCCTGTTCATGGTGGGCATTGCGAACATCGTCGATCTGCATGTGATCGGCTCCGGCAGTGCTCTTCGTGGGGCGGTGATTGCCTTCTACCTCTCCAATGAGGGGCTGAGCCTGCTGGAGAACGCAGCTTACATCGGCCTGCCTATCCCGGACAAGCTGAAGGCCGTTCTGGAGCAGCTGCACAACCGGGATGAGAAGGAAGGCAAAGGCGACCAGGGCGACGGCGAATAACCGCCGCCCTTTTCCCATTTGGAGGTGACGAAAATGTCTGAAAGAATCAATACGCCGTTCACCAATGAGCACTTTGCCGACTGGTGCCAGAAGATGGTAGGCCAGCCTTACTGGTACGGCACCTGCGTCTACAAAGCCACAAATAGCCTGCTGTCCCGGAAAAGCAACCAGTATCCGTCCTCTTATGCTTCCAGCCGTATGTCCCGTTACAAGCAGGACATTGCCAATAAGGCTGTTGTGTCCGACTGCATTGGCGGCTGCAAGGGCTATGCCTGGACAAACGGCGGTCAGGGTGTGCTGGAAGCTATCGGGACGGATAAACCCATCACCAGCAAATACGGCTCCAATGGGTGTCCGGACAAAGGCGCGAACAGCATGTTCTCCTGGGCAAAAAAGAAAGGCGTGGACTGGGGCACCATCGACACCCTGCCGGAGATCCCCGGTCTGGCGCTGTACAAGGATGGTCATGCCGGTTACTACATCGGCAATGGCTATGCCGTGGAGTGGCAGGGTTTCAGCTGGGGCTGCGTGAAGACACAGGTGAAAAAGCGGCCCTGGACACACTGGTACAAGCTGCCGTTTATCGACTACGGCGATACCAGCGGCGCACAGCCTGCCGTGGACGCGGTGACGGTGTATACCCTGGGTAGCAGGCTGCTGAAGAACGGTTCCACCGGGGCCGATGTCAAAGCCCTGCAGGAACTGCTGAACCAGCTGGGTGCCGCCCTTGATGTGGACGGCCAGTTCGGCAGCAAAACGGAAGCAGCTGTGAGGGCTTTCCAGAAGAAGTCCGGGATCAAGCAGGACGGCAAGTACGGTGATCAGACCCATGCAGCCCTGATGGCCGCTGTGGCGGAGGACGATGCCGGGCAGCAGGCCATGACGGAAACGCAGCCTGAGCCGGAGCAGGAACAGCCCGTCGCCGGGCAGACCACCATTCGGGTGCTGATCAAATCCTCTGGCGGGAAGGTGAACATCCGAACAGGCAACGGCACCAGCTACAGCCGCATCACCGCTGTCGCGCCGGGCACAACGCTGGAGTATGTGGCCAGCGCCTTCAACGGCTGGCAGGCTGTGAAGATCGGAAGCCAAGTCGGATGGGTTTCCGGGGAGTACAGCGAGATCACCAGTGAGTAAATGCTTGGGGAACCTGCTTTTCTAGTGGGTTCCCCTTTTTCGTTGATGTTCTGTGCAAGAAAAACGAAGTATTTCAATGAAATCCACAGAAATAATTCAAAACAGAGTCAATACTACGTGAAATGCACGGAAAACGAGAAAAACATGAAGAAAAAAATTATCATAATTATTGACTTTCTTTGACCTTAGATATATAATATAGGCACCATCAAGGAAGGGGGATCGAAAGAGAGCCCGAACAAGATGGAATGAATGCGACCCTGCAAGCGTGGCTATGAACCAAGCGTACAAGGCCAATGAATTGGAGGTTTGCATTATGAGTACTTATCTTCCTACCGTGTTTGGTGAAAACCTGTTTGACGTCTTTGATGACTTTGACCGTGACTTCTTCCGTGGGTTTGGGCGTCCGGAGCATGTGCTCTACGGCAAGAATGCCAGCCGCCTGATGAAAACCGATGTGAAGGAAACTGATGAAGGCTATGAGGTGGATGTGGATCTGCCTGGCTTCAACAAGGATGAAATCAAACTGGATCTGAACAACGGTTACCTGACCATCTCCACCGAGAAGAGTTTGAACAAGGAGAACAAGGGTAAGATGCTTCGTCAGGAGCGTTACGTCGGCACCATGCAGCGCAGCTTCTATGTGGGTGAGAGCATTACTGAAGATGACATAAAAGCCAAGTTCGAGAATGGTGTACTGAGTCTGATGATTCCTAAGAAGGAAGCCCCGAAGGTTCCTGAAAAGAAACAGATTTTGATTGAAGGATAAACACACACTGCAAGCCCGCAGTCTGGTTCTTACGAGCCGGACTGCGGGCTTGTTTTTTTTAACTACGGGATCAGCTTTCCAAAACCATATGGATGTTGGTGGGAAGCTCTCTCCTCCAATCCATCCCAATCGGAATGGGTGGAAGCCACCGGATGATGGGCTTCCTGTCTGGAAACTTTGCGCTCCTGGGGCCAACCCAGAAGGTATGCCAGTGCGCTGCCCGCACATGAGGCCGTGGACTGGAATGAGCGCCCTGCACAGAAGCCGTTTCCTTCTCAGCAGAGCGCTCATGATTTTTGTAATTCCGGATGGCATTGGAGACGCGGACACCGACATCCCACACCTGAGGTTCCTTGGGACTTCTCACCCCGCCGCTGAATGTCCGCCGTTTCTGCGGATGCTCGATCTGCGGCATATCCGGCTCCTCACTGCACAGGTAGAGGAGCAGCTGCAGCATGGAGGAAAAGGTCTTCCGGTATTCCTCCCGACTGCCAATGTAACGATTGTCCCGCTTTCCCATGAACAGATCATCCACCTGATCCACCCGGTTCATAGCGTCCAGCAACGATCCTTCGCCAAAGGGCAGCGCGACCATTTTCGGCTGATCGCAGCCCTCCAGGAACATGGCAAACTGGAGATCCACGTTTCGGCTGAAGAGGTTGTAATCCAGATGCGCGATGAAGCCTTTCATTGGATGCCGTTCATAGGACAGCCCAGGCGTTTCAATGTACACCGCCCATTCAGGGAGATGGTAAAGGCAGTCCGTAGGCAGGTTGCCCGTGAGGGGCTGACTGATCAGCGCCTCATAGATTTCCGGGGCAAACCGGTATATCCCCTTGCTGGCCCGCCATACGTACATGCTGCCGATGGTCATCATCTCATCCATGTGCGTGAGGTAGTAGGATTCCCCGTATCTGTTGGTGATCAGCAGAAAAGGAAAGAGCGTCGGCATGATGCACCAGTCCGGTACATTCTTGATCAGGCTGACGCCGCCTGACTTGCTGTTCAGGATTTTCTCCGGCTCGGCATACACCTTCCGCAGATCCGTCCAGAGATTGGGATACGTCCTGTTAAGCTGCCTGATCCATACGTCAGGCGCGTAGGGTGATAATTCCTTCCTGGCCATTGTGATCCTCCTTTCGGCCCAAGGTCAGTGAGGATATATCACTCTGAACGCCTGAAATAGCAAGTGAATTCTTGCTGCAGGTGTCTTTCCACAACGCCACAGAATCGGCCCGCTGTGGCGCACAAAAAAGCAGCCGACCGTTTTCCGGACAGTCGGCTAAAGGCGGCACGTGGGGCCATCAGCGGCCAAACACGGGCCAATCAGGCGGTAGCGGTAAGGTCAGCCGTGCTGGCGACCGCCATCGCCGTTTCACTTTTCTGCTTCTCCACTTCAGAAGGCTCTATCGGGCCTGCGATCTGTGCAAAGCACTCCGGATGATCCTCTGAGGTCACCGCGAAGATGTACATGTGAGCTTTTCCCGGTCGCCTGTGGATGTTCAGGATTCCACGCTCCGCAAAATTGTTCAGGTGGAACTGGGCGGACGCGCCGCCTGTTTGCATCAGCCTGGCCATATCCTCTACGCTGAATTCGTTCTCAGCAAATTCCTCATAGAGCCTGCTGAGGTATTCCTTCTGCATCCCGGTGAGGTCGTTGCTGCGGATGCTTTCCTGCGGACGGTTGCAGATCTGATACGTGCAGTGGGAGCCATTACCGGCCTCTGATATGACCTTCTTCGTGACAAGGCCCAGGTTGACCGCCCGCCGGACATCATTGCCGTACTGGGTTTTGGTCAAATCAAATCGTGTTCCCCAGTCTGATGCCGTGAAGGTGTTCTGCCCCTGTTCAATCATTTCAAGCAGGAAGGTTCCGATCCGGTAATCCCGCTGATTGGTTTCATCCTGCCGCATTGCTTTCAGCTGATTGATCAGGGCCTGCGTAGGGCGACCGGGCATCAAGCCTCCATGGATGTTGAACTGATACAAAGCAGGGCGAGCATGCGGCGTTGTGTTTACGATCATGCCGCAGGCAATCATGGCATCGCAGGAGTCCTTTGCATGCTCGAGGCTCAGGCCTGTGTATCCGGCCCACTCGCTGCGGGCAAAGGTTGTGATGCCCTTGCGGATCATCTCCCGAACAATGACCGCAGTCCGCTGCTTCGTGTCGGATTTGCTTTGCTCAAAGGCTCTCAGCTTTTCCTCGAATGCCGCCGTCATAGCAGGCGGGCTCTCATTGGCTTCCTTCTGTTGGGCTTCCACCTCACTTTCTTCAGGCTCCGGAGGCTTACCGGATACGCCTATGATCCGGAAGGAATACTCCATGGGGCTCACATCCGTGTGGCGATCCGTCAGTCCCTTCTGATACAGAACGCGGCATTCATAATCCGCATCCTTCCGGGCTATGCCCTGGATCTGGCTCCATTGGCTGACGGAAAAACGGATCAGGCCCTGATCCAGCATTCGCTGTACCTTGGCAGGGTATTCCCGGTGGACGGATTTCGGTGAATGCTTGAGCTTGCGTACCTGCTCCATAAAGCTGTCCACCGGTTGAAGCGGCCATGGCTTAGCTGTCCGTTGGCTGTCATCCGGAAGCGACTCATCCTCCTCATCCGGGAGGACTGCCTCCACCTGGGACGCAGGTGCGCTGGGTGCGCGAAGCGGCTCGCGGGCCATTTCTCTTTCGCGGGCAAGGCTCTCCTGCACACGCCTCCGTTCTCGTTCCTTCTTGCTGTCCAGCGCTCTGACCAGCAGATCCAGGTAGTATTCCATGAAGTAGGTCAGGTCTCCACCATTTTCAGAGCGCAGGATTTCCTGCATGCATTTGTAGTATCGGTAATTCTCCTTTGCGATCACACTGGAAATGGAAATGTCACGGAAGAAATCGTAGCCGCTACGCAGGAGCACGGCGGACGAAATCATCCGTGACAGTCGTTCATTGCCCTCCGGGAATGGCCGGGCCACCAGAATATAGGCCTGTCCGACAGCGGCCTTGATCAGTGGATGTACATTCCCGGCCTGCAGGAAGGCATAGTATTCCGTCATCCGGTCAGGTAGGCTGTAGGCCGAGGGTACCTCATACGGTTCGCTGTTCATGGCGGCAATGGGATGCTGGTCTGTCTGCCGGTAATCCTCAGCGCAGTTGTCCATTTCCTCTGTCAGCATGAAAGCAAGGGATTTGACAAAGCCCTCGTCCAGGGGGCGATACAGGGAACCGATCATGCCCGACCAGGCGTGACGGTTGTTCCAGATCATCTGCTCCTGGATGTTCTCCGGCTCCGTCCCGCGCTGAAGGAAATCCATGGCCTCCTGCAGGGGGATTTGTGCTCCCTCCACAAAGCTGGTGAAGAACATTTCCTCCGTCATCGCGCTGGTCATCGGCGCTCTGTAGGGATCAAAGCACTCCTCCTGCTCCATTGCCTCCGCGCAGAGCCGTTCGCTGGCTGCGATCATCTTCTCCGTCAGAACATACCAGTACGGCATCCCGGCTGCGTTGGACAGCGGAAGAATGATCGCTCCCGCCTTTCTGCGGTTCAGCAGCTCCGGCCAGAAGGTATCGATGGAAACATTCAGCGGGAGCTTGAAGAGCACCTCCTGCCGGGAAAGGTAATGCTGCTGGAAGTACTGAAGCAGTCTGTCCTTATCCATTGCCATCCGTCACACCTCCTCAGCTGGTTCTGCCACTGCCGCCGTCCGGGGGCAATTGCAGATCGGCAGGCTGCGCGGTCATCAGGTCAAATACGATCGCATTGTGGGAAGCAATATAAGTGCCAAAGACGGTTCTCGGCTGTTCGTCTGTCCAACCTGTCAGCCTGCGTATCCGTTTGAGCAGGCTGTGCCCGCTCATTTCAAACTCGGACTTGGTGACAGCCGGGATGACGATGGCCTCCCGGTCGTCCACGGTACAGGCCTGCACCAGCAGCATCTGCCGATCCTCATTGATCAGCATCTGCACCTGCTTGGGGTGATCCAGGGTGTCCAATACGGCTTTGTTAAACAGGATGCTGCCTTCCTCCAGGCATAGGGTCAGCTTCAGCGGCTCTGTTCCATATGGGGCGTATCCTCCAAATTCACTCATACCTTTGTCACCTCTCCCGTCTCCTGATCGATGATCTCCATCGGCATCTGCGCTGCCTTTTGATTCTCGGCAGTCGTCTCCATGTAGGCGTATCCGTCTAAAAGGTTGATCTGTGTGGAAGCGGCATGCTCCTGAACAGGAATCCCAAAGGAATCCCGCCAGTCCGCAGGGTACATCGGCACAGCCTTTTTCCTCTTGACAGTACCGTTTTCGTCAGTTTCTTTGACCTGGGGCAGGAAGGCCTCCGTGCTGGTCAGATCAAACACATACAGCTGTTCACCCTGGTAATTGATCCGGGTGCCCTGCAGCTTATACCGGTACAGCGCTTCCCAGCCCATCATGTCGTACAGCTTTGCCGTAAACAGGCCGCAGGTGATCTGGCGGCTCTTCCGCTTATCATCCCTTGTGACGCACCAGCGGATAGCGTCCCTTGCTCCTTCGCTGCAGGGGCGGATTACCAGCTTTTCAGCCTTCGGATTCACCAGCACCTGCACGTAGATCACCTGCTCCAGCCGGGAGATGCAGGCGTTGTTGAAGGTGATGCTGTTGCCCTTAATGGTCAGCGTGGGATCGAAGCGGTGCGAGAAAAACTCCCTTCGCACCACCTGATATCCGTCAAAGGAGAAGCCTGCCTCCAAAGCGATCCGGGCCGCTTCCTCACATTCCTCCTTAGACAGGGGCTTGAAGCCCGTGGATGTCATCTTCTGCGTCTGATCCAGCACAGAAGCAGGCACCGCGCCGGGAAGAGGCTGCGGATGCGCATAGGTCATCGGCTGGGGCTGTTGATAGGGTCGTTGCATCTGTCCGTACTTGTAATCGGGTCTGCGATCATCCATGACAATTCCTCCATTCTTTCATTGGATTCTGCGTGTTTGGGTATATGCTGCATCACCTCCATAGCTTGCCGACCAGGAGCACGTCCAGCCTGCGGCATATTTCCGGAGCGCAATCGATCAGGGCAGTATCATCGTCCAGGGAAAGCTGTTGGTAAAAATCCCGCATGAACTTCTCGTTGAACGCACCATATACCATGCGGCTGGACTCGTCGTGCATATGACATTCGCAGCGGTAAATATATCCGAGCCAGTAGGCGTATTCGTACAGGTCTGCCAGCGCTTTTTCATCTGTTGGCAGCGTTTCGGAGCTTCTATCGCCGTTCCCATCCTGCATGGTATCCTGGCTGGTTTCCTGCGTGGCTCCATCGTCATCCAGACATGCCTTAACGACCGCCATATTGGCGCTTTCACCAGGATCGACACCGCTGACAATGCTGTCCAGCCACATCACGACGTCTACGATCAGCTGGGGTGACTTGAGGAGAACGGGTATCCGCAGGAACTCGGAAATGTCGTCCATTTCCATCCCGCCAGCCACTGAAAAGCTGTAATCAATGACACCTGCCAGTTGGCTGTTCATATACACCGGAGCAAACTCCTCCATAGGGATTCCACGGTCAATCGCCGCCATGAAAATGTTTCCCTGCATATCACAGTAGGCCAGATCCCGCGCGGTGAACTCCCGCTCGATCTTTTCCACCTCAGGGTTTGCCGGGGACTCCCGCGCCATCTTCATCAACCGGCGCACGTTGCGGGACAGTGGCCTGCTTCGCGCCGGGTTTTTCACGCTTCTCATTCTGTACCTCCTTCCGTTTCATTGGTCATCATGGATTCCAGCAGCTGATCCTGCAGGGCATCCAACACCTCCTCGTCTACACGATGGTCGTCACCGAGGACTTTGGGCATGGCCATGACGTCCCATTCGCCTTCGTCATCGATGGAAGGAAGCCGGACGTCGCCCTTATGCTCAAAGACCGGTGTGCCGAAGGTGCGCCGTTCAATCTCAGCCAACTCCTGCAGCTTCCGCTCCATTTCCTCCGTGTCCTCGATCTCCTGCGGCTCCTCCTCGTCGTTTGCGGAAAAGAAGATGCCTCTCGTCTCCTCGGACTCCTCCCGGATGGCTTCCTCCGCCGCAGCCACCTCTTCCTCCAGGTTTTCATCCCGGCTTTTTTTCGCGGAGCCGATGAAGTTATCCAGATCAAAGAAAAGGATCGTTTCATCACCTCTGCTGCGCACGATGCAGGGCACCCGGTAGGTATACTCACTGTCCCAATCCAGAATACTGAAAAGGATACGGCAGAAGGCGCTGGCACTGACCATGCGGCTTTTCCCGTTTTCAGTTGCCCAGCAGATGGCGTTGGGATTGTCCTTCGCGCAGGGGCGGACGGCCAGCATGCGCTCCACCGGGTTGAACAGCAGCTCAACGTACTGTGTACGGTTCAGGGAAAGGCTGGTGCCGCTTTTCGCGATCCGGTTCAGCCGACTGATGCAGGTGGAATTAAAGGCAATCTGGTTTTTGCTGAAGCGCACCACCGGGTCTAACGCATGGGAAAACATATCGGCGCTGACCACCTGAAAACCCTCCACGGGCATGCGCTTCTTTTCCTCCTGTGCTTCCGCTGGCCTGCCCTCCAGCTGTGCCTTGACGGCTTCCTCCACCTGGCTCAGCTGCCGGGCAATCCGCTGGACACCATTATCGTCCGTGAGCCCGGCGATCCTTTTCCCGCCATCCGGCAGGTGCTCGTTCTCCAGATCTGCTTCCAGCTCGCCCTCCGTAAGACCCATGGCAATGCTGCAGATCCGGTAATACTCATCCGCCTCATATCCCGCCCAGGAACGGTTGATGGAAATGAATCCGGTCAGCGCACCGTGATCGATCACCGCCATGGGAAGGTAACCTCCGGTATGCCGGAAGCGGTGACTGTTCAGGATGCGCTGGGCGGCGTTCCACTGAGCGCGGGTGATGATGGCATCGTGGTGTCCAGGCTGGTAGTACTTGTTCTTCTTCCCGTTATTCCGTTTGGACTTGTGATCATGGAAATTCGGTGTCCAGGTCTTGCGGGCCAGGACGTCACCGCAGTAACGCTCATTGCGCAGCACGTTGTAGACTCCGCCCTCCGACCAGCGGGTATTCGGCTTGCCGTTTACCTTCCGCTGACCCGTCTCACGCTCCAGCTCGGTCAGGGTGGAAGCAATCTCCGTAATGCTGCTGCCGTTCAGAAGCATGTAATACATCAGCCGGACGGTCTGGGCCTCATCCTCGTTGATCTGCAGCACCTTCTTATGGCTTCCATGGCCGTCAGGCACCTCTACCCGGTCATACCCAAGCAGGGCAGGCGTAATGAAGCGTCCACGGCTGAAGCGCCATTCCAGGGAGAGCAGCATGGCCTCGCTCTTCATGTGGCTTTCTTCCTCCGCAACCATGGCCAGCACAAAGAGGATGATGTTGCTGGTGGAGTCCAGGGTGTTCAGGTGCTCCTGCTCAAAGAAAACCGGGATCGGCGGATCGTGCTCCTTGAGCTTTCTGACCCAGCCGATACAGTCCAGCAGGTTCCGGGCAAAACGGCTGACGGATTTCGTGATGATCATGTCGATCTTTCCCGCCATGGCGTCCTTCATCATGAGCTTGAAGGCGGGCCGGTGATCCGTGTTGGTGCCGGAGAAGCCATCGTCCACATAGGTGCCGACATACCGCCACTTGGGATTGGCCTTGATCATGTCCCGGTAATTGTTCTTCTGAAGCTCAATGGAGATCACCTGATCGATATCGTCCGTGGAAACACGGCAATATGCGGCAACACGCAGTATCCGGTCATCATTGACAGCCGGGCCTGACGTTGCCGCTATCTTCCGGACGCTCTGCCCGTTCTGGGCATTGACCTCTTCGCGCAGGGCCTGCTTGGCGCGAGCGCGTTCCGTTTCAAACCCTGTTCCAGGCGGACGGACTGTATCACCGGACTGCCGCTCCTGCAGCTCGTCGGCTTTTTTCCGGGCCTTCTCCTCAGCCCGTGGGCGTATGTCTTTCAAGGTGTGGCTCACTCCCATCCCTATGGATTCCGCGCCTGATGGCTCATCAGGTCAGCGGTACATGGTATATAGCCATACTTTTGAAAGCCCAGCAACGTCTGTCCGGTCGTAATCCGGAAATTAACCCCGGGTATGATCGTCGTCCCGTGGGATGATCTCCCAGTCGTCTGCCGTAAAGGAGACCAGATCGAATGGATTGATCTCCAGAATGGCGCACACAGCCAGTCCAAAGCGCATGTTGATGCTGCCCATGGGCCGCTCACCATACTCGATCCGCTGATACTGACGGATGTGCACCCCGGCAAGGGTGGCCACCTGCTGCTGGGATAGGCCTTTCCTCAACCGGGCCTTTCGGAGCATCTCCGTCTCCGTTGTTACTTTACGGTTCACTTTTGCCGCCTCCTGACTCAAGGTCAGTGTGGTACTACGCCATAGGAATCGCGGAAAGTCAAGTTGATCCCAGAATTTTATCCTTCGTCGGTTGCCAAACCAGCCTCTTTTGTCCTGTGGGTACTGAAGGAGAGGAACGATACAGGCTCCTTCAGATTGGAGCTATCCCATGACGAAAGAGCAAAAGCACCTAATTGATCAGTACCGTCAGTCCGGCATGAAGTATTCAGAGATTGCCCGCACGATCGGCCTGCCGGAAACCACCGTCAAATCCTATTGCTACCGGAATCCCGTTACCAGTCCTCAGCCGGTACCCACAGGGCCAGTATGCCCACAGTGCGGGAAGCCGATCGTATCCGGGAGATTCAGACCCCGCCGCTTCTGCTCTGACGCCTGCCGGAACAAATACTGGCTGACGCACCATGAAGCCACCGCCAGCCGTGCAGGCAAAAAGATGGTCTGCCAGCATTGCGGGAAGCCCTTCACGGATTACGCAAACCGGCATAGAAAATACTGCTCCCATCCATGTTACATCGCCGCCCGCTACGGAGGTGACCAGCATGAGTGAAGAGCAGTTCGACCGGGAGCTGAAGTTTCAGGTATCCATGGCACTGGTGGATGAGATGCTGGAGAAAGGGATCATCGGGCAGGAGGATTACGAAAAATGGCTCCGGCACATGACGCAAAAATATAACCCGCCCATCGGTCGCGTTGTATCAAAGAAGAGCTCGTAACCGCTTGACTTTATTGGCTTTTAGAGTGAGTAATGTCGACCGAAAGGAGGTCGTGAAATGGCCAAAGTTGTAAGGAAAATCGAAGCGGCTGCGCCAGCGCCGGTCAAGCTGAAGCGGGTCGCCGCATATGCGCGGGTGTCCATGGAGACAGAACGTCTGAACCATTCACTCTCCGCACAGGTCAGTTACTACAGCGAGCTCATCCAAAAGCATCCCGGCTGGGTGTACGCAGGCGTGTATGCCGATGACGGCATTTCCGGCACCAAGGTCAACAGGCCGGAGTTTCAGAAAATGCTGGCTGAATGCAAGGCGGGCAACATCGACATCGTCCTGACCAAATCCATCTCCCGCTTTGCACGAAACACGGTGGATCTGCTGGAGACCGTCCGTCACCTGAAGGAACTGGGCATCGAGGTTCAGTTTGAAAAAGAGCACATCAGCTCTCTGAGCGACGACGGAGAGCTGATGCTTTCTTTATTGGCTTCTTTTGCCCAGGAGGAAAGTCGGAGCATCTCAGACAACGTCAAATGGGGCCAGCGGAAGCGCATGGAGCAAGGCATCCCTCCGGGACACTTCCGGGTGTACGGATACCACTGGGAGGGCGATACGCTGGTGCCCACTCCGGAGGAAGCAGCCATCGTGAAGCGCATTTTTCAAAACTTTCTCGACGGAAAGTCCCGACTGGAAACCGAGCGTGAGTTTGCTGCGGAGGGCATTACCACCCGGGACGGATGCCGCTGGGTGGATTCGAACATCAAGAGCGTCCTGTGCAACGTCACCTACACAGGGAACCTGCTCCTGCAGAAGGAATTCACCGCCGATCCCATCTCGAAGAAAAAGAAGAAGAATCGCGGGGAGCTTCCGCAGTACTTTGTGCCCAACACCCATGAAGCGATCATCGACAAGGAAACCTTCGATTATGTGCAATCCGAAATGGCCCGGCGCAGGGAGCTTGGCCCGCTGGCCAACAAGGCACTGAACACCAGCTCCCTGACGGGAAAAATCAAATGCGCCTTCTGCGGGCAGAGCTACATGCACAGCCAGCGGCTCAACCGGGCAAAGCGCACCCTGCAACCGGAAAAGATGGAAACCTGGTCGTGTGGATCGCGGAAAAAGAAAGGCGGGCATTGCGTTGGAAAGGAGATTCCGCACAGGATCATCCTGCAGGAAGCCGCCAGCGTGATGGGCCTTGAAGCATTTGATGAGCAGGCCTTTACCGAGCGGATCGATCATATCGAAGTGACCGGCGCACGGGAGCTGACCTTCCATTTCAGGGATGGACACACGGACATCCGGCACTGGGTCAATACCTCCAAGAAGGATTGCTGGACAGCTGAGTACCGGGCTGAGGCCTCCGCGTACCGTCGCCAGCATGCGCCAAATCGGAATGGCTGCTCATGCTTTACGACAAAGCTGAAGTGCACGGTTTGCGGGGAGAATTTCAGGCGGCAGATGCAGCACCTCGCTTCCGTTGAAAACGAGATCGTCTACTACTGGCGCTGCCCGCATCCCACGCAGTGCGGCACCAAGGGCATCCGTGATGAAGTGCTCCGACAGGCTACCGCAGAGGTGCTTGGTCTTGAGGTCTTTGATGAAGCGGTTTTCCTGGAGCAGATTGATCACATCGACGTAAATGCCGAAATGATCCTGACCTACGTGTTCAAGGACGGTCACGCCGTTGAGCGAAAATGGGACACGAAACGGCACATGCCGAAGTGGTCGGCTGAGCGCCGGGCTCATTTTGAAAGTCAGCCGAAGAGAACCTACACTCCGGAGCAGAGGAAATGGATGAGCGAGCACATGAAGGAAGTCAGGAGGAACAAGCATTGGAGCAGCAAAGGAAAGTCGTAACCATCCCGCCGACGGTCAGCCGCTTTACGGCTTCACCCATCGCGGCTCAGAAAAAGCGCCGGGTCGCTGCCTACGCCCGCGTCTCCACAGACAGCGATGAGCAGTTCACCAGCTATGAAGCGCAGATCGACTACTACACCCAGTACATTAAGGCGCGGGACGACTGGGAATTCGTGAAGGTGTACACCGACGAGGGCATCACCGGCACCAGCACCAAACACCGAGAGGGCTTCAAGGCCATGGTGGCGGATGCACTGGCCGGGAAGATCGATCTTATCGTCACCAAGTCTGTCAGCCGCTTTGCCAGAAACACCGTCGACAGCCTGACTACCATCCGACAGCTGAAGGAAAAAGGCATCGAGTGCTACTTTGAGAAGGAAAACATTTGGACGTTCGATGGGAAGGGCGAATTGCTGATCACCATCATGAGCAGCCTGGCCCAGGAAGAAAGCCGGAGCATTTCCGAAAACGTCACCTGGGGCCAGCGGAAGCGCATGGCCGACGGCAAGGTGGCCATTCCCTTCAAGCACACCCTGGGCTTCAAGCGCGGCCCCAAGGGTGAGATTCTGGTGGACGAGGAGCAGGCGAAAATCGTCCGGGACATCTACGATTGGTTCCTCGAAGGGCTGACCCCACACGCCATTGCAGCCAGGCTGATGGAAAACGGTGTTCCGTCGCCTCGCGGCAAGGAGGTGTGGCATCAGGGCACGGTGCGCAGCATCCTGAGCAATGAAAAGTACAAGGGTGATGCCCTGATGCAGAAGTTCTACACCGAGGATTTTCTGACCAAGCGGCAGATCCCCAACAAGGGTGTCCTGCCGCAGTACTACGTGGAGGGCAACCATGAGGCGATCATCCCTCCTGAGACCTTTGAATTGGTACAGCTGGAGCTTGAGCGCCGGAAGTCCAAGGGAGGTCGTTACAGCGGAGTGGACATTTTCGCCTCCCGGATCGTCTGCGGCGAATGCGGCGCATATTACGGCTCAAAGATCTGGCATTCCAATCAGGCCAAGTACCGCCGGGTTATTTACCGCTGCAATCAGAAGTATGGTGGAGATAAGCTCTGCTCCACGCCTCATGTGACCGAGGAACAACTGAAGCAGGGATTTGTTGCCGCTCTGAACAAGCTCATCTCAAAACGGGATGACATAATTGCTGGGCTGACGGAGGGAGCGGAAACCCTGTATGACACCTCCGCACTGGAGACGGAGAAGAAACGCTTGTGGGATGAAATGTGCGTACTGGCAGAGATGGTACAGGCGGCGATCAACGAAAACGCTCACGTTGCCCTCGACCAAAAGGAATACCAGAACCGGTACGACGAACTGGCCTCACGGTACGACGGTGTCAAGGCTGAGCATGATAAAGTGGCCGGGCAAATCGCCACCCTGGTTTCCACCAAAACAGCAGCGCAGCAATTCATCAGCACCCTGCACGAACTGCCGCAGAAGGTGACAGCATTTAACCCGGAGACCTGGGGAAAACTGTTGGATCATGCAACGGTTTGCACCGACGGCAGCATCCGCTTCACCTTCCGCAACGGCATTCAGATTTGACGGTTCGGTCTAATCCCTTTAGCTCCTGTCGTGTTGACAGGAGTTTTTTCGTTTGCGGCGAAATAAAAGGTGTGGGCTTGAGAGCAAGCTCATGCCCGGCCTGTAATGGGTTTGATCGAAGAGGCCGTCATATCGGGATTCGGTGAGGTGTGAACTCCATGAGGTTTCAGGAATATGGGCAGAAGCAGAATTCCGCAATCCTTCTGCTCCACGGCGGCGGACTGTCATGGTGGAACTATCGGGAAGCAGCCGAGCTTCTGCAGGATCGGTTCCGCATCATCCTGCCCATCCTGGACGGACACGCAGGGAGTGATCGCCCCTTTACATCGATTGAGGAAAACGCCTCCGGGATCATCTCTTTCATCGACGAACAGCTTGGTGGCTCCGTTTCCCTGATCGGAGGTCTTTCTCTGGGCGGACAGGTTTTGCTTGAAATGCTGTCGCAGCGCAAAGACATCTGCTCCCATGCATTAGTTGAGAGTGCCGCCGTCATTCCGTCAAAGCTGACCCATGCCCTGATTGCGCCTACCTTCGGGAGCAGCTACGGGCTGATCAGGCGCAGAAGCTTTGCCCGGCTGCAGTTTCAATCCCTGCACATCAAGCCGGAACTGTTTGAAGACTATTACCGGGATACCTGCCGGATCCGGAAGCAAGACATGATTGCTTTTCTGAGGGCAAACACATCCTATGCACTGAAGGATGCATTCCCGGAGGCGGCCGCGGAGGTGCATGTATGTGTCGGGGAAAAGGAAACCCGCGTCATCCTGCGCTCAGCCGAAGCCATCTGCAGGATGCGCCCGGCCTGCAGGCTGCACCGTCTGCCCGGCCTCAGGCACGGTGAATTCTCGATCAACCATGCGGCCCGCTATGCTGACTTTATACGAGAAATCGTTCAGGGCGGGTAAATTTCAGTTTCATGAGGAGACAGTCAATGAAGCAGATTACAAACAAAGAATATGAAGAATGGCAGAAATACAAGGCAGAGAAGGCGAAGGGACATATCCTGATGCCAGACACCCTCCGCTTCATCTGCGCTGCCAATGACTATGATCCGACGAAGATCGGACAGCATTTCCTGGAAGTGCTGCCCAGGGTGTGTCCGCCGGAAGAGGAGCGCAGGCTTCACCTGTAAACTCTCTCTTGATGGAATGCCAGTTTTTTTGCAAGCCGCAGAAAGGAATACGATGCCGACTGAGGATGAACTCTACAAAGAACTCGGTGCGCTGACAAAAGCCAGGGACAAGGGGGAAGAAAGCATACCCTATGTTTCATCTCTTCTGAATCATGAATCCAGAAAAATCCAGGCGAAGGCTCTCTGGCTGCTCGGTGAGATGGGTTTTGCTAATCCCCAGGCTGTTCAGAATGCGGTACCGACGATTGCTTCTTTTCTGAATAGCCCGGCACCGCTTCTGCGGGAACGATCCGTGAATGCGGTCGGTCGGATCGGACGCGGTGACTATCATCTGATCGAACCGTACTGGCGAGATCTGTTTCGCTTTGCATCTGATGAGGATGCAAGAGTCAGGCTGAGCTTTATCTGGGCATCCGAGAACATCGCGACAAATACGCCGGATATTTATGAATATGAGATGCCGGTATTTGCGAAACTGCTGTATGATACGGATGATAAAGTCCGGATGGAAGCCCCTGAGATCTTCCGCGTTCTCGGCAAGCGCAGGCCGGAATTTGTCAGTCCTTTCATGGAGGAGTTGCAAAGAATATCGGAAACGGATAGCAACCGTGTTGTAAGGATCCACTGTCAAGGGGCGATCAAGGCGACATCATTCAGCCGGATTGTTTGAGAATAAAATCTTCAAACAGGTATTGACTCTCACACTGTGGCAGGGATTACAGTAATGGCGAGCTCAGAAATACCATCCATGGAGGGAACAGTGAATGCTGAAGATCGGAGACTTTTCAAAGCTTTCCAGAGTAAGCATCAGAATGCTTCGCCATTACGATGACATCGGGCTGCTGAAGCCTGCCGAGACAGATGCCTTTACCGGCTATCGGTATTACCGGGAAGATCAGTTGCTCGTCATAGGACGTATCACCGCACTCAAGGATATGGGCTTTGCTCTTGCGGATATCGTCCGGATCCTGGAAATATACGACGACCGGGAAAAACTGGACGCGTTTCTGTCCGCCAGAGAAGAGGAACTGTCTCAATTGTCAAAGGAAACGGAATACAGGCTGATGCTTCTGGAAACAGCCAGAAAACGGCTGAGAAAGGAGCAGAATATGAATTATGATGTTACGATCAGAACGATTCCTGAAAGGTATGCAGCTACCGTGCAGATGGTTGTCCCACGCTATGAGGATGAAGGCATGCTCTGGGGCATGATGGCCGAAAGCAAGACGCCGCTGATCCCCGCAGAGCCTTGTCTGGCAGCGGCAGCGTTTCTGGACAAAGAGTACAAGGAAGAGAATGTGGAGATTATGGTCTCCATGACCGTCAAAGGAACCTATGAGGATACGGAACACGTTAAATTCAGGACACTTCCGGCGGTCAAGGTGGCCAGCTGCGTGATCAAGGGCAGCTATGCCCAAATGGGCGAAGCGACCGCCGCAGTCGCCTCCTGGATCAATGAAAACGGATATCAGGTAAACGGCCCCATGTTCAACATTTACCACGTCAGTCCAAACGAAACTCAGAACCCGGATGAATATGTAACAGAACTTTGTTTCCCAATTGAATGAAGGAAGGCCGGTCAGGGAGTGCGTTTCTCCCTGGCCTGTTTTCAAGGAGAATGATCATGGCGTCAAGCAAAGAATACCTGGACTTCATCCTGGAACAGCTTTCAGGGGTTGATGGGATCACCCATAAACAGATGATGGGAGAATACATCCTGTATATGAACGGCAGAATCATCGGCGGCATTTATGATGACCGCTTCCTGGTCAAGCCAACCAAATCAGCCAAGGCTATGATGCCGGATGCTGATATGGAGCTTCCTTATGAAGGCGCGAAAGAAATGCTGCTGGTTGACAATGTCGATAACAGGGATTTCCTGACACAGCTGCTGACGGCTGTGTATGATGAATTGCCTGCTCCGAAAACAAAGAAATAGTGAGATGAAAAAACGGCATCCTGCTTCCAGAACCTCTGGTGTCAGGATGCCATTTTATATTCCTGCCTTTGGGCATTTGCGTCGATTTCCGAAAATGCGTCGATTTTTAGTTTCGACTCAAAAAATGCGTCGATTTGCGTCGATTTTTTAGTTTCGTTGGTTTGTATCAAAGTCGGCAGGGTTTTTTCAAGGAAGGTGAGAGCGGCCAGCTTATCCTGAAAGGCGCGCAGCTCCCGGGTGGTGGCCTTGCTGCGCTCAAACTCGCTGTACAGCTCATCCAGAAACAGCGGCTGGATGACCTTGAGGATGTTTTCTGTGGAGGTGTAGTGGGCGCCCAGGGCGCGGCGGGCCTGGGGATCCATGACCCCCTGGAACATGGCGCCAAAGATGGCGGGGGAAATCAGCGTCCAGTCAAAATCCTGGCTGACCTCCACCAGCGCGGTGCGCAGCTTGCTGTCAAAGCTGGCGGGGGGCAGGGGCGTGGCAAAGATGGTGCCGTTGATGTAGCGGAAGCGCCTGAGATCCTCGCTGAGGGTTTTCATGCGCTGTTCCTCAGGCATGTTGAGCACCCAGAAAAGCTCGTTCAGGCGCATGGACAAATCGCTGCCATCGGGCTTTGAGGCGGTGATATAGCGCTGGAAGCTGTCTTTTTCAAAGATGCCGGTGTCATCCGCGAACAGGCAAAACAGCAGCCGCACCAGGAACACCTCCAGCGCGTGGCCGGAGTAGCCGTTTTCCTTCAGGGCGTCGTGGATGCGCGCCATTTTGTAGGAGGCTTCGGTGTTGACCTCGATCTCCGTTTTCTCATCGGCATCAGCCCCGTAGCCTGCCAGCAGGCCGAAGATGCGGGTGTGATTTTTGAGCTGTCTGACCCTGAAGGGCTTGTAGGGGTGGTCTTTTTTGAGGCTGTATACCCGTATCTGGTCAAAATCGCTGACCATCACCAGCTGCGGCACCTCCTCGGGCTTGAGGGCGCGTACATAGCTCATGGCCTGGGAATAGGCAGCGGCCAGGGATTTGCCGCGGGATTTCATCTCAATCAGCAGCTTGCCGGGCAGGAGATAATCAATCCAGGCGGGGGAGCCGTCCGGAAGGAAGACCTTGAACTCGTGAAAGCCCTCCAGTTCGCCCACGCCAAAGATGCTGACAAAATCTCGTTCAAATAATTGGCCGTATTGCTTTTCATCCCCGGGGTAATCGCGCCAGCGGGCGGCAAAGGCAATGGCACGGGTTTCTATTTCTGACCAGCTGAGCATGTCCACCTCGTTGATGATGTTATTCCGGGCTCATTATAGCATTTTTTGCCTGGCCTACAAGCGCCGGGAAGAATGGGGTATGATGCCAATATGGATAAAAGAAAGTGAGGGAAATGGCGATGGGGGATGCGATGGTGCTGGGATATAACCTGACGGGCGAGCGGGGGGAGGGCATCAGGCGTTTGGCGGAAGGCCTGGGCATCCGGGTGCGGATGGTGGAGCGGGCGGAGTATGGGCAAACCCTGGCGGCCTTGGCGGGGCTTGAGCCGGAGACGGACGAAGCCTATGAGGGGGTCGGCTTTGAAGATGAGATGATGGTGATGGCCTTTTTGCCCCAGGGGATGCTGGGGAAGCTGCTGGATGGCATCCGCGGGGCGGGGCTGGCGCCTGTGGCGCTCAAGGCCATGCTGACCCCGACGAACAGCCGCTGGGATTCCCTGGCGCTGCATCAGGAATTGCTGGAGGAATACGCGCATTTCCATCAGTGAACATACAAAAAAGCGGGGCCGCCGCATGTGCGCGACGGCCCCGTTTAAGATGTTATCTGTCAGGTATTCAGGCTGTTGACGGTGTGGTAATCCTGCAGCTCCTCCGCCGCGGTCTCGGCCTGTCGGGTGGCCTGCTTGGCTTCTGCCACCTGTTTGGCGCTCAGGAAGCTGTATTCGTAGCCAAAGATCAGGCCCATGATAAGGAGAAAGATGCTCAGCCCGTGGAAGAGGAGAAGCAGCACGACAAACACCGTGACCGGCATGCGGGTGATCTCCTTCTTGTCCTTTTTGATGATGAAGTAGCTGTGGTTGCCCTTGTCAACAAGCCCGCTCAGCCAGGTGATGGCCCTGATGAAGACATTGGGCTCTGCCTTTTTTTCAGTGCGCGCCTTGGGAGCCCCGTCCGACTTCACCTTGCCGCACTGTTCCAGAATCACCATGGCCTCCAGCATGTTCCAGTCGCATTCCTCCAGGGCCTTTTTGGCCTCCTCATAGCTGACGCCGGCCTTGTCCCTGAGCAGTTCCGCCATTTCGTATCTTTCCATGTTGTCCTCCTTTTTTCTTCGTACATGCGTGGTTTCTTTGTACGGTCTCAGGATAAGGCATACAGATGAAAAACGAAGGGGACACAGGTTAAAATCCCATGAGAAAGAGGGAAAACTTTGTTAATCCCGGCCGCTTAGGATTCGGCATTGGAAGTTTCCGCCGTTTCGGCTTCCGCCAGCGTCAGCACGCCTGACGCGTCAAGCCCCATGGCGTAGGCGGGCACCACAAACACCTTGCCGCCGCCCTCGCCGCCCAGGTCCAGATGGGTGTAGAGGTTTTGGGAGATGGTCTGAGACAGGCGGGTGTCAACGAGCCAGATGACGATCTCCTTTTCCTTTTGCACCTCAAAGCTGAGGAATTTCATATCGTGCCCGCCGGTGCCCCGGCCATGGATGATGGTGGCGCCGCCGGAGCCGGAGGCCTGGGCAACTTTGATGGCGTCTTCCGCCAGGCCGCGGTTCAGCACCGCCACCACACAGTCATAGGCTTTAATGGTGTCCGTGGGCGGCATAAGGGGTTGTTTTTCGGGCATGGCCGGTTCCTCCTTGGGAAGGTGGGCAAATTTGCGCTGGAAGACAGCGCCCAGAATCATGATGGAAAGCACCGGCGCCATGGCCACCATGGCGATGACGCCAAAGCCGTCCACCATCACGTTGGCGGTGGGCGTCATGGCGGCGGCACCCTGGGCGAAGGCCAGCACAAAGGTGGCCGTCATGGGGCCGGAGGCCACGCCGCCCGCGTCGTAGGCGATGCCCACAAAGACCGGGTCGGCGCGGAAGGAGAGGATCACCGCGATGAGGAAACCGGGCAGCAGGAAGTACCACAGCTTGACTGCGGGGATCATGATGCGGATCATGGAGCCGGCAATGGCCAGCGCCACACCAATGGACAGCGTCAGCCGGATCATCTTCAGCGGGACCCGCCCGCCGGTGACATTCTCAATCTGGTGCCCCAGCACGATGACCGCGGGCTCCATCAACACCACAATGGTGCCCAGCAGGAAGCCCGCGATGGGCAGCAGCCAGCTGTAATTCTCCGCGATGCGGCTGCCGATGAGCCGCCCCATGTCCATAAACCCGGCATAGACCCCGGTGAGAAAGAGGGTGAGCCCAAGCAAAGTATAGATGAGGCCCTTGACGATGCGGCCCATCTCCCGGCGGGAGATTTTGAAGTGGATGAAATTCAGGAAGAAAAACAGCGCGACCAGCGGCAGCAGGGCGAAGATGGACTTGACAAACTCATCCGGCAGCATTTCCAGGATGCCCAAGGGCGGCTTGGCCAAAGGCTCGCCCTGGATGTGCCGCTGCCCGGTGATGATGGACATGAGCATCAGCGCGTACATGGGCCCGGCGCTCATCACGCCCACCATGCCAAAGGCGTCTTCCTCGGCGGTTTTGCCGCCCTTGATGCGGGAGAGGCCGGCCGACAGCGCCAGGATGAAGGGTGTGGTGAGGGCGCCGGTGGTGGCGCCGGAGGAGTCAAAGGAGATGGCCAGGAACTCCTCCGACACGAAGATGCTCAGCGCGAAAATGCCGATGTAGGCCAGGCACATGAAGGTGGCATAGGTCATTTTGCTGCCAAGCAGCCTGAAGGTGCCCAGCATGATGAGCACCCCCACCCCCACTGACACCAGATAGACCATCAGCTGCGCGCCAATGGCGCCGCCGGAGGCGGCCTCCACCTGTTCGCCCAGGATCAACAGATCCGGCTCCGCCACCGTCACCAAAAAGCCCATGAGGAAGCTGAGGACGGCCACCTTAAAGCCGGTTTTGGAGGTGGCCACCTCAGTGGCCATGTGGTCGCCAATGGGGTTCATGGCCAGGTCGATGCCCACCAGGAAAATGGTGAGGCCAATGAGCAGCAGGGCGCTTCCGATGAGGAAACGGACGATGATCTCCCCCTCCGCCTTGACCAGGGTGAAGGCCAATACCAGCACCAGCGCCATCACGGGCAGCAGGGAGCGGAGGACTTCGTTTAACTTTTCACGAAAAAGGTTCACTTATTTCCCCCTTTTCTGGCGCCGCGGGGCTGGTAGAGGCCGATGGTGCGCAGCACAGGCAGGGTGAAGATGATGCCCTTGCCCTTTTCCTCCAGGGCCATGCCCTGATAGATCGCCTTCTGAATGGCGGGGGCCTGCAGCCTGGGGGCGACGATCATCAGCAGGTCTTTTTGCGGCTCGATGAAAAGTGGGAAATAGAAGTTTTGCGGCACGCCGGCCCCGTGGGCATGCACGATGGTGCCGCCCCGGGCGCCCGCCTTCCGGGCGATGTCCATGCATATCTCGGCATAGCCCTTGTCTGTGACCGTGATCAGGCAGACAAAGGGCGGGGGCTTCTTCCGGTCATAGGTTTCAGCCTGAGCGGATGCCTGCGGCGTATATTGGCGGAAGGGCACCACAAAGGCGATGCCCTTGTAGCGCTTGTCCATCTTGAATTCGTTTTTCATGTCGGTGAACAGCTGCTGGCTTATTTCCTGGGTGACGCCCAGCATGAGCACCTCTTTGTGAATTTCGCTGATGCCCAGGAAATTCAGCAGCGGCGAGGGGTTGGTGCCCTCGCCATGGAAAATGGTGCCCCCGGTGACGCCCCTCTCCTGCGCCCAGTGCAGCAGCGCCCCGGCCTTGCCCCGGTCCACCACGGCAAAAAACAACGCGTCCGGAATCAAATAAAAAACCTCCCCCTGGAACAAATAGAAAATCAAATACCCCAAAATGATGGCATTTGGCATGTGGCATGTGATGCAGATATTTTAGCACAAATCGTATGGGCGCGCTATCGATTTTACAGGTCTTTTTCGGGATCTGTTGTCTCCGGCAGGCACACGGTGACGCGGGTGCCGATGCCCTCCCTTGAGAACACGTCAAAATAGCCGCCGTGGCGATCCACGATCCACTTGGCGATGGCAAGCCCCAGGCCGGTGCCGCCGCCGGAAGCGGCCCTGACGCGGGCGGGGTCGGCCCGGTAGAAGCGCTCAAAAATGTGGGGCAAGTCCTGGGCGGGGATGCCGGCGCCGTTGTCCTGCACCTGGAAGCAGGCCTCGCCCTTGTCGTTGCGCTGGGCACTGAGCGTGATGATGCTGCCGGTGGGCGAGTACTTGGCGGCGTTGTCGGTGAGGATGCGCAGGGCCTGCTTGAGCATGGCCACGTCGCCTGTGATGTGCAGGGGGCCATCGGTTTTCAGACGGTAGCGGTGGGATTTGTCGATCAGCAGGTATTCCTCATAGGCCTCCTGCACCAGGGCCGCCAGGTCAAGGGCGGCGGGGGTGAAGGGATTGCGGCCGGAATCCCCCCGGGCAAGGAAGAGGAGCTGCTCCACCAGGCGCTGCATGTTGTCCGCCTCCTGCTGGATGGCCTTCACCGATTCCTCCATCACCTGGGCGTCGTCCTTGCCCCAGCGGGAGAGCAGATCGGCATAGCCCCTGATGACCGCGATGGGCGTGCGCAGTTCGTGGGAGGCGTCTGACACAAAGCGGGTTTGCTCCTGATAGGAGGCGTGCATGCGGGCGATCAGGTTGTTGACGGCGGTTTCAAGGCCGGTGAGCTCGCTTGAGCCCATGGACAGCCTGGCCCCCGGGCTTTTGACGCTCAGGGAATCAATGGCGTCCTCCAGCTGGTGGTATTTCTGCTCGTCAAACCTGACCGTGCTCAGCTCCTGAGCGGTGGCTGCCATGGCCCTGAGCGGGCGCAGGAGGTTGGCCGAGCGGCGGCGGAAACCGGCATATAGGGAAAGTAGAAAAGCTATTTGACCGATCAGCGCCAGGCCCGTGGCGGAGGCCAGGCTGCGCAGGGGAACGGCCAGAGGCAGCAGATGCTCCTCCCCTGCCCTATCCCAAACGGCATAGGAGGCGTCTTCCAGCTGCTTTAGCCAGTTGCCGCCACCGGCGCCATAAAACCTGCGGGAAACAGACCAGGACCAGCCATCCCCCAGGGCCGCTTTTTCAAAGTCAAGCAGCTGCATGGCCAGGATGACAGCGGACAAAAGCAGGTTGGCCACGATCAGCAAAAAAAGCGCCCGCAGCAAAAAGCTGTGGTTCACCCGCCTTTCAATGGAGCGCACGCGCCTGGTTTCACTCACCTCAGCCGCTCTCCCGGGCCACATAGCCCACGCCCCGCACGGTGTGAATTAGCTGCTGATCGGTCTTGTCGCCGATTTTGGCCCTGAGGTAGCGGATGTAGACATCCACCACATTGGTTTCCCCCATGTAGTCATATCCCCAGACCTGCTCCATCAGGGTTTCGCGGCTGAGGACAATGTCTTTGTTCTCCATCAGGGTTTGCAGCAGGGCAAATTCCCTGCCGGTGAGCTCCACCGTTTCCCCGTTTATCAAAAACTGATGCCGGGCGATGTCCAGGGTCAGCGGGCCCAGCGTCAGCTGCGGCAGGGCCTGGGCGCTTTTTTTGCGAAGCGCCGTGCGGATGCGTGCCAGCAGTTCCTCAATGGAAAAGGGCTTGGTGATATAGTCGTCGGCACCCATGTCAAGGCCGGTCACTTTATCCATCACCGCGTCCCGCGCCGTGAGCATGATCACCGGCAGCTCCGAGGATTTGCGCAGCCGCCTCAACACCTCAAGGCCGTTGAGGCCGGGCAGCATGATGTCCAGCAGCATCAGGTCAAAGCCGCCGCTTTCCGCCAGCTTCAGCCCCTCCCGGCCGTCCTCGGCCTTGGTCACCTCATAGCCCTCGTGGATCAGCTCCAGCTCGATAAAACGGGCGATGCTGGCCTCATCCTCCACCAGCAAGATTTTTTGCATCCCTGTACCTCCCAGGCTTTCATGAAAAAGATGTCCGGCAAAAGTATATCACACCTTTTGCCGGACAGGGGGACAGGTCAGCTGTTTTGCGGGGGCTTGCTCCCGGTTTTGATGCTTTCGGCGGCGTCAGCGGCCTTGTCCATGGCGCGGTTCAGGCTGTCCGACACGCTGGCGCCTAAAATTCGGTAGCGGAAGCCGAAGAACAGGGCGATCACCGCCACGGGCACCACCCACCAGAACATGAAGATCAGCAGCAGAATCAGCACCGTCAGCGGCAGGGTGAACATCTCCTTCCCGTGCCGGGATACCTGGATGATGATCTTGTTGGCCTTGTTGATGGCCTCCGCCACGAAGCTGAAGAAGCGGCTGAGCGCGCCCTTCATGTCGTGCTCCACGGGCGGGGGAGTGGTCTCCTCCTTGCGGGTGGTGTAGCTGTCCACCTGGGGCTGGGCCTGGTTGATCTTTCCCTGGTTTTCCAGCATCACCAGCGCGTCCAGCAAGTCCCAATCGCTGCTCTCCAGCGCCGATTTGGCCTCCTCATAGCTGACATTGGCCTTCTGGCGCAGTTTCTCTACCATTTCAAAATGATCCATTGTTTCGTCTCCTTTCCTTGGTCTGGCCTTATCATAGGATAAGAAGATTAAGGGAAAAAGGAGGGAGGATTAGAAATGGATTAAAAAGAGCCGGGTTTCCTCTCAGTCTTCGTGCTGGGTGAGCATCTGGTCCAGCATCACCAGCATTCGGGGCAGGTGGAAGGGGCCCTTGAAGGTGCTGCCCTTGGCGGCGGGCTGGGTGGGTTTGCCATCCCGGCGCAGGTAGCCATACCACTCGCCGTATTCAGGGTCGGGGAAGACGGATTTGGTGTATTCCCACACCTTCAGGAACCAGTCCAGATAGAGCTGTTTGCCGGTGTTCCGCCAGGCCATGAGGGTGGCGATGAGGGTTTCGTTGTGGGGCCACCAGAGCTTCATGTCATGCTCGTAGGATTCCGGCGGCTTGCCCTCAGCGTCCATAAAGTAGAGCAGGCCGCCATATTCCTTATCCCACCCAGCGGTCAGGGCGTCCATCATGATGCCTTCGGCTTCCTCGTGGAGCATCCCACAGCCCTGCCACAGCGCTTCCTCCATCAAAAACCAGCTGCACTCAATGGCATGCCCGGGGTTGAGCACGCGGCAGACGCTGACGGTGGGGTCATACTCACCATTTGGGCCTACGGTTTCAAGGGTCATCCCCCGGTCTTTTTTGCGGTGGAAGCGCAGGATGTCATGCACACAGGCGTCGGAACGCTGGTTGTAGACGTCTGCGTTTTCCGGATCCGCCTCCCGCATGACGGCGGTGAGGTTCAGATAGATCATGGGGGTGGCCAGACCGCGCAGGGGGCGGGTGTCGGGGTTGATTTTGGCGCCAAAGCCGGCCGGGTCTTCCCCGCCCTGGCTTAAGTGCCAGATCAGGTCGTAGGCGGCCCTGGCCCGGTCAAGGTATTTGCGCTTGCCTGAGAGCTTGTAATACTCGGCGTTGGCCATGGCATAGAAGCCCTCGGAAAAGCTGTAGCGGCGTTGGCGGAGGGGCTTGCCCTCCCGGGTTACCTGGAAGTACATGCGGTTGCCCTGCTGGCGGTTGATGCAGTGGGCTTCCATAAAGTCAAGGCAATTTTTGGCGAAGGCCCGCCAGGCGGCGTTTTCGCCATAGACATTGCACAGCTTTGAGAACATCCAGGCGCAGCGCCCCTGCATCCACACGCTTTTATCGGTGGAGTAGACGGCGCCGGTGCGGTCAAGGCAGGTGAGAACGCCGCCAAAGGCCTCGTCCTGGCCGTTTTTCAGCCAGAAATCAAGGCAGTTTGCCAGCTCCTCTTTCACCCGGGATGCGACAGGAACAAGGGCTTTGTTCATATGATTTTCCCTCCTTTGGTATGATCAATATTCGGCGAAGCTGTTTTTGTGGGAATATTTGCCGGAGGCGAAGTGCGCCATCATGGCCGCCTCAAAGGCTTCCTCATTACGGGCTTCCAGGGCGCGCACGATGTTTTCATGTTTGATGATGCTCTCATCCAGGTGGGGGATTTTTTCCTCGGTTTTGAAGTTGGCGTCCACATCCCAGATGGCCGCCATGAGGGAGAGCATGCTGCGGTTGTTGATGCGGGAGAAAAGCGTCATGTGAAACTCCCGGTCATCGCTGTGGAAGTAGTGATCCTTTTCCCAGTGGGCCCTGATGGCTGTCATGATCTGGCGCAGATGCCTGATGTCCTCCTCCCTGAGGGTGGTGTAGGCTTGGCGCATATAGCCCAGTTCCAGTTTCTTGCGGATGTCCAGCAGCTCAAAGATGGTGTTGTCCACATCGCTGGCGGCGGCGAAGATCACGTTTTGCATCACAAAGTCCAGGTTAAAATCGTGCAGCACCGTGCCCCGGCCGGCCTGGGAGGAGAGCATGCCCATGATTTCCATGGACTTGATGGCTTCCCTGAGCACATTGCGGCTTACGCCCAGCATCTCGCTCATGGCCTGTTCGGTGGGGAGCAGATCCCCCGGTTTCAGATTATTTTCAATGATATAGCCCCTGACCTGGCGGAACACCTGGACATAGAGCTTCTCACCGTTGCGTTTGTTTTTGCTCATGTTTACCTCCGATGGTTTTGTTTCTATTCCTTATCACCACAATTGTACTACAAAAAAAGCAAATTGCAAGGGCGGAATGCGGAATATCTGGTAATTTTTGAAAAATAATTGACCAGAAATTTTAAAAAAGGGTTGACATTGTAGGATGATTGGCTTATGATCACATCGACAAAGCGCGTATGAGCGCAAAAAAAGAGGAGGAATCCTACATGAAGAAACTGCTGGCCATCACCCTTGCCATGGCGATGCTTTTGTCCATGGCCGCTGTTGCTTCCGCCGAGGAAAAGACTGTGGTTAAGTTCTGGGCTTTCCCCAACTTCGCCACCATTGACGACACTGTGGGCGCCTACGAAGAGAGTCTGATCGCCGCCTTTGAAGCCGCCAACCCCGATGTGGACGTGCAGCTGGAAATGTTGGACTTTGACGCGGGGCCTGCCAAGATCGCCACCGCCGTCACTGCCCAAAATGCCCCCGACGTGATCTTTGACGCGCCCGGCCGCATCATGACCTGGGCAGCCGAGGGCATCCTTGAAAACCTGAACGACATGTTTTCTGACGCCGATAAGGCCGACATCTCCCAGGGCGTGCAGGAAGCCTCCAAGTACAAGGGAGACTATGTGATGTATCCCCTGGGCACCGCCCCCTTCTGCATGGGCTTCAACAAAACCATGCTGGAAGAGCACGGCCTGATCGACATGCTTCCCCTGGAAGGCGACCGCACCTGGACGCTGGAACAGTACGAAGCGCTGCTCAAGGCCCTGAAGGAAAAGGGCGAAGCCGGCGCCGTCATCTTCTGCCGCACCCAGGGCGGCGACCAGGGCACCCGCGCCTTCCTGGCCAACCTCTATGGCGGCGCCATCATGAACGATGAGCTGAGCGCCTACACCACCAACGACGAGAAATTTGTGAAGGCCCTTGACTGGACCATGAACGCCATCAAAGAAGGGCTGCTGGAAGACGGCGTGGGCTTTGACGGCACAGGCGCCATTGACGAGTTTGCCGCCGGGCGCGTGAGCCACACCATTCTGTTTGGTACCGGCCTTTATAACCTGCGCAAAGCCCAGCTGGACGAGATGGAAATCGAAGCCGTGCTGGTGCCCTACCCCGCCCCTGCCGGACAGGAGCAGCTGGAGTTCCTGGTGAGCGGCCTGTGCGTGCTTAAGAACGGGGACGCCAAGGTGGTTGAGGCCGCCAAGCGCTTTGTGAAGTTTATGTGCGACGATCCCGAGTGGGCCCCCAAGAACGTGGCCCAGGCCGGCCAGTTCTCCCCCCGCGCCTCTGTGGTGGCGGAAGTGGAGGACAAAGAAATCGCCTACGGTTCCACCATGAGCAAGTTCTTTGGCAAATATTACAACACCGTGCCTGGCTTTGCCCAGATGCGCACCTTCTGGTTCTCCGCCCTGCAGGCCGCTTTCTCCGGGCAGAAGACCGCCCAGGAAGCCATGGACTTCTTTGTGGAAGAAGCCAACAAGACCCTGACTCCCCAGCAATGACCTTGTGATACAGGGCGGAGGATTGCCTCCGCCCTGTTTTACCCCGGGAAACGCCCGAAAGGAGAGGCCATATGTCTGTCACCCCCAATTTTCGCAAGGCACGCTTAGGCAACCGCAAGATTCTGCTGCGGGAGACGGCAGTGTCCTACGCTTTTCTGCTGCCGGCGCTGCTGTTTTTCACCATCTTTGTGCTATTGCCCATCATCCAGGGCGTTATCACCAGCTTTTACAATTACAGCCTGAACACCTATGACTTTATCGGCCTGGAAAACTACCGCCGCCTGATGCAGGATGAGGTGTTCCTCAAGTCCGTGGTCAACACCGTTGTGATCGTGGTGGGGACGGTGCCCATCATCCTGATTTTTGCCCTTTATGTGGCCAACACCATTTATCAGCGCCATGCCTTCATTCGCTCCTTTTTCCGGGTGGTGTTTTACCTGCCGGTGGTGACGGGCACGGTGTCGGTGATCGTGGTGTGGCTGTTTATCTTTAACCCCAGGGTAGGTGTGCTCAACTTTGTCCTCAAGTCCCTGGGCGTGATCACGCAGAACATCTCCTGGCTGGGGGATCCCCTCTTTGCCCTGCCCGCGATCATGCTGGTGCTGCTCACCACCTCCATCGGCCAGCCCATCATCCTGTATGTGGCCAGCCTTGGCAATATCCCCACGGAGCTTCTGGAGGCGGCGCAGATTGATGGGGCCAATTCCCGCCAGGTATTCAGGCATATCAAGTGGCCGCTGCTGATGCCCACCACGCTTTATATCGTGGTGATCTCCACCATCAACTCCTTTCAGGTGTTCTCCCTTATTCAGCTGATGACTTCCGGCGGCCCCTTCTACGCCACCTCCACCGTGATGTACCTGCTGTATGAAAAGGCCTTCACCTTCTATGAGTTTGGCTATGCCAACGCCATGGGCGTGTTGCTGGCGATTGTGATTTCCATCTTTTCTCTCATCCAGTTCAAGGCTTTCAGCCGCGATGTGTCCTATTAAGGGGGAAGCCATGTCAGAAAAAAACACAAAACTGATGTCTTCCGTGGGAACCGGCCGTTTCACCCTGCTGTCGGCCATCAACATGCTGTTCCTGGGGCTTATCACGCTGACGGTTTTCATCTTCCCCTTCTACTGGGTGATCAGCGGCTCGTTTAAGACCATGAAGGCCATCAACGCCTCCCCGCCCCAGTGGTGGCCGGTTGAACCCACGCTGCGCAACTATGAAAAGCTCTTCAAAAACCCTGCCCTTGACTGGTTTTTAAACTCTGTTATTATCGCTGTGGTCACCATGCTCATCGTGGTGCTGGCGGCTTCCCTGGCCGGCTATGTGCTGGCGAAAAAGAACTTTGTGGGCCGTAAGGTGATCTTCACCATTTTCATCGCCGCCATGGCGCTGCCCAAGCAGGTTATCCTGGTGCCTCTGGTGCGGCTGATTTCCGGCTGGGGCTTCCACGACACGCTGTTGGCGGTGATCCTCTCAGGGGTGGGCTGGCCTTTTGGGGTGTTCCTGATGAAGCAGTTTTCAGAGGGCATCCCGGGTGAACTGCTGGAGGCGGCTAAAATCGACGGCTCGGGTGAAATCCGCACCTTTGTGACCATGGTGCTGCCCCTGGTGTCCGCCGGCATGGCGGCGCTGGCCATCTTCACCTTTGTTACCGCCTGGAACGATTATTTCATGCAGCTGGTGATGCTGTCCTCCCGGTCAAACCTGACGCTGCAACTGGGCGTTGCTAC
The DNA here is from genome assembly GCA_050952935.1 of Christensenellales bacterium. GTDB lineage: Bacteria > Bacillota > Clostridia > Christensenellales > Aristaeellaceae > UBA6115. The sequence continues at coordinate 746,416 of JBMNLS010000001.1, forward strand.
CCTTCAAAAGGAAAACGCCACGGACTACGGCCTGCTGATGGCGGGCGCTGCCATCGCCGCCGTTCCAATCATCACGGTGTTTATTGCTTTCCAGAAGTACTTCACCCAGGGCATCACCATGGGCGCTGTCAAAGGTTGATATAAGGAGTGTATCGGTGAACAAATATCAGGGGATCTTCCCCGCGTTTTACGCCTGCTATGACGAGGGCGGAGACATCAGCCAGGCCAGGTGCCAGGCTTTGGCGCGGCACCTGCTGGCCCAGGGGGTTCAGGGGCTTTATGTGAACGGCTCCTCAGGCGAGTGCATCTACCTGTCGGTGGATGAGCGCAAGCGGGTGCTGGAGGCTGTCATGGAGGCGGTGGGGGGAAAGATGACCATCATCGCCCATGTGGCCAGCAACAACACCCGGGATTCCATGGCGCTGGCAAGCCATGCCCAGGCCCTGGGGGTGGACGCCATCGCGGCCATCCCGCCGATTTACTTCCGTCTGCCGGAAGAGGCCATCGCCAGGTATTGGAACGACATTTCGGACGCGGCGCCGGATACGGATTTTGTCATCTACAACATCCCCCAGCTGGCGGGCGTGGCGCTTACCCCCGGCCTGTTCCAGGAAATGCTCAAAAATCCCCGGGTAAAGGCGGTGAAAAACTCCTCCATGCCGGTGCAGGATATTGAGATTTTCAGAACCCTGGGCCAGGGGAAGATCAGCGTGTTCAACGGCCCCGATGAGCAGTTTGTGGCGGGGCGAATGATGGGCGCTGAGGGCGGCATCGGCGGCACCTATGGGGTGATGCCCCGCCTGTTCCTGAAGGCGGATGAGTTCGTCCGGTCGGGCTCTTTTGAGGGCGCCCGCGCCATCCAGGTGGAGATCAACCGGGTCATCAGCCTGCTTTTGACTGGTAAAAGCAACCTGTACGCGATGCTTAAGGAAGTGCTGCGGCAAAAGGGCATCATCTGCGGCTCTGTGCGCGCTCCGCTCACACCGCTGCAGGAGGGCGACAGGGACATCGCCCGGCAGGTCGCCGTGATCATCGCCCGGGCGGAGCAGGGGGTTATGTAACCGGCACTTAGCAATCATTTTGAGGCTGCTGTTTGCTGCGGCCTTGTTTTCTTAAAGGCCATTGATTTAGACAGAAACATTATAATGCTGCCAGTGACGACACGAGTTCACGCAAGCACCTTTTACCCGATATCAAGCAGAAGGAAATTCCCCACCAGAGAACAGAGAGTTTTATACAATATAGGTAATATAGGCTGTCAGGGCGTGCCGGTCAGGATGCTTGGGTCAATGGTGCGGGGCAATTTCTCTTTGTGCAGACTGTAATGACCATTTTCCGGGGTGAAGGTGGCCAGATAGTTGTCCATCTTCAGGCTGACATAGCACTGGAGGGCGCCGTCGTCTTTAAGGGCTATCCCGGGCCAGCCAAACAACTGTTCTCCGGTGTTCAGGAGGGTTTCGTGGGTGTTTGTTTCAAAGGTGTAGCGGCACAGGCGCAGCGTGTTGTCTATCATCTCGGTGTAGTAGACTTGGGCGCTGTCGGGGCTGAAAACAGCCTGGAAAAAGGACGCCGGAAAGGGAAGGTCATCATAGCTTCTGATGGGGAATATTTCACCCTTTTCTGCGTCCATCACCATTAAGGGTTGGGAAACCATATGGTTTAGCACCCGCATGGCATGGGGCATGATCATGTATCGCCCATCAGCAGAGAAGACAACTCCCTCTACTCCTTTGAGCGATGCCGGGGCCTTGAGGACATAATCCTCCGCCTGAAGGCTGCCGCCGGCTTTTTCCGCGTTCAGGGCCAGCATGCGGATGTCGTATCCTCTTTTGGCAAACAGAAGCTTGCCATCCGTAAGCAGGGCGGTGTTGCCATCCGGAGAGACACCCAGAGGTGAAAGGCCCAGCTTCAGCAATTTATCGCCCGTTACCTGTTTGGATTTTGTATCGGTATCAAGGCCGATTTCCTCATTGGGGTGTGAACTCAGGTAGCTTTGGCTGGCAATCCGGGCTGAGGTATGGCTGGTAAAGGTGTAGCTGGCGCTTGCGTCCAGCACGCTGGATGCTTCAAGGGGCTCCTGTTTGGTTACAAATCGGAGAAAGGCTTCCTGGGCCAGGACGGACAGCGAAAAGATCAGCAAGGCACATATGATCAGCAGAGAAAAATATTTCTTCCTCATTGGCTTCTCCTCCTAATATTTGTAGATATTATAGCGTTGTTATGTAAAGCTCACTCAAAACATGTGTAAAATTCGTTTGAATATTTCGTGGGGAAGAATTAGCGAAACCCACCGTCCACCCCCAGCGTCTGGCAGGTGATGAAGCTGGCGGCATCGCTCAGAAGGAAGTAGGCGGCGGAGGCGACTTCATCAGGCCTTCCCAGGCGGCCCAGGGCGCTGCGGGAGGCCAGGGCGGCGAGATCATCACTACTATATTCATTCAGCATATCGGTCTGGATGACGCCGGGGGCCAGGGCGTTGACGCGAATCTGACAAGAGCCCAGCTCCTGGGCCAGTGACTGGGCCAGGGCGATGAGCCCGGCCTTGCTGGCGGCATAGGCGGCCTCGCAGGAGGCGCCCCTCACCCCCCAGATGGAGGAGATGAACAGCAGGCTGCCGGCTTTCCGGCTCACAAAATGAGGGATCAAGGCCCGGCTTAGCAGATAGGCGCTGCGCAGGTTGGTGGCCATGAGCTGATCCCAGGCGGCGGGGCTGGTGTCGCATAAAAGCCCGCTGTGGCTGATGCCGGCGTTTAGCGCCAGGGCGTCCAGGTGGCCCAATTGCAAAAGCGCGTGCTTGCAAAGCGCCCCGGCCTCATCTTCTGTGAGGGCAGGGTTTTTGATGGGGATAGCCCCGGTGGCTTCAGCTACCTCCCGGGCGGCGTCCTCCCGCTCGTGGTAGGTGAAGGCCACGCGCCAGCCTTCCCGGCTGAGGCGCTCCACAATGGCCCGGCCGATGCCCCGACTGCCCCCGGTGATCAGCGCTGTGCGCATATCCCGCCCTCCTTTTTGCTTTTATTGTAGGGCGGTTTGTTAGGGCTGTCAACGCGCCGGGCGCTTTACAGGGGAGGGCTTTCCCGGTATAATATGCGCACTGTGAAGAAGGACGGGAGGGGGATGGGATGCTCAAGCGTTTGTTCTGGCTGGCGCTGGTTGCCCTTACCCTCCTGCTGCTTTTGGGGCTGATGGCCGCCCAGGCGGAAACCCCGCCCCCGCCCCTGTCGGCCCTGGCGCCCCAGGCGGTGAGCCTGCCGCCGGATACGCGGGCCACAGCCGTGGAGGCGGAGCGGATAAGCCCTCTGCCCCTGACGGCCTGTTATTTTCCCCTTGATCATGCGGGCAGCCGGCCGCTGCCGAAGGCTCCGGAGGCCACGGCGGCCTATTACCGCCGCTGCTTCCTGGCTTTCCACTATTCAGACCGGGCGGGATAACAGCGCGCTTTTCTTCAGATAAGTTAAATAGATGAAAGGAAGTGCGAATATGGCCAAACCTGTATCAGGCAAGAAATTTTCCATCAACCGCAAAGCGGTGTCGGCGGTGACGCTCATTGTGCTCATCGCGCTGACGGTGGTGTTTGTATGGCTGGGCGTGACCGGCCGCAACATGGACGAGCAGGGCCTTTATAAGCTGCTGCCCTGGCTGCCCTCAGCGAGCACCGAAGCCCGCTGGCGCGAGGCGCTGGCGCCGGGCGCCGAGCTGGGGGAAACCCTGGTTCTCACCTTGAAGGCGGAGGCTGAAAACCCGCTGACTGAGGAGGAACAGAACGAAACGGTGCGCGTGCTTGCCGCCCGTATCCAAGACATGGGCTGGCAGGATGCCCGGGTGGAGGCGCTGGAGGACGGCTGTTTTCAAGCTGTGCTGCCCAAGGCCGCCGATGACGGGCATGTGGAGCATCTGCTGGATACCAAGGGCGAGTTCACCTTTGCCGACCCTGAAGGCAATGTTTTCCTGTCCAGCAAAAATGTGGTGAGCGCCGGCTTTGGCATGATGAACCCCGGCGATACGGACTATGCCCTTTCCCTGATCTTTGATGAGGAAGGCAAGCGGATTTTTGGCGAGAAGACTACGGAATTGGCGGGGCAATCCATCGCGCTGAAGCTGGACGGCAATACTCTGGTGTCCCCCGGCGTCAGCGAGCCCCTCACCCAGGGGGCGGTGTCCATCCCCGGCTTTGCCCTGGAGTCTGCCCGGGAATACGCCGTGATGCTGCGCTCCGGCGCTATGCCCCAGGCTTTGGAAGTGACTGAGAAAACAAACGGCGCCCCGCTGCTTGGCGAAGGCGTTCAGGATAAGCTCATCATCGCTTTGATGGTGGTGTTTGCCCTGGTGGCGCTGTATTTGATCATCCGCCAGCGCCTGGGCGGCGTGGTGGCGGCCTGGATGCTGCTGTTGCAGCTGTCCCTGTCCTACTTCCTGGCGGCGCTGATGCGGGCAGGGTTTACCCTGGTGCCCCTCAGCGCCATCTGGCTGGGCTTCCTGGTGGTGGTGTATGCCATTGTGGTGCTGTTTAACGATGTGCAGCATGACATCCGCCGCGGCCGCTCGGTGCGCCAGGCGGTTAAGGAAAGCTATGCCGGCCATGGACATGGGGCCCTTGACGCGCTGGCGGCGCTGCTGATCATCTGTGTGGTGGTGATCATCATTGACGCCCATGGCGTGGTGGGCAGCTTTGCCAAGGTGCTGGGTGTGAGCCTCTTGGTGGGCCTTGTGCTTTCACAGCTTGGCCTGCGCCTGATGCTGGGTGAAACCCTGACCCTTTTTGGCGACCATTCGGCGCTGTATGCCGGGGGCGTGATGAAAAAGGAGGAGCAATAAATGAAAATCCGTTCATCGGCGATGATGACGCTGATCGCGTCTTTGGTGGTGGCTGCGCTGGGCATCGTGCTGGCGGCGACAGGCGCGGGGCTTAAGTTCTATTCCCAGTCGGTGCAGGCCACTGAACTGGCTCGGATGGCCTGGAGCATGCTGGCGGTGGTGATTCTGCTGTTCGTGTTTGGTTTTGTGCGCTATGACCTGGCGGGCGCCCTTTCCCTTGGGGTGGCGGCGCTGCATGATCAGCTTCTTACCCTGGCACTAAGCGCCATTGTCAGCCTGGCCCTTCCCCTTAGCTACAGCATGCCGGCCCTGGTGGTGGGCGGCGCTGTGTTTACCTGCTGCTTCAGCATCCCTGTCATCAGGGAAGCGCGGCTTGTGGATCGCAGCGTGTCCCGGCGGGAGCATACCCGGGATGAGGTGGCAGAGATGGCGGTGAAGAAAGCCATGCCGGTGCTTTTTGTGCTGGCGGTGGTGGCGCTGCTTATTTTCCTGGCGTATGTTGTAAGTGGCTCTTCCCTGATGCTGGGCTTCATGCTGCCCATGCTGGCGGGCATCGCGGCCGCCTTCCTGTCTGCCACGCGCATTGCGCCCTATGTGTGGGCGGCGGTGGCGTCCCGCAGCAAACCCAGAAAGTAATTCTCTTTTATCTGAAGCAACCTCCCCGGCTTTGTCCGGGGAGGGAGCTTTTTTCAAAAGGCCAACTCCAATTCACCATGACGAAAGGAAGCTATGTACACCCTATCCCAGCGCGCTCAGCCCTATCAGCTGCCCGGCTACCCTGATTACCTGGCGGCCCTGCTCCATGCCCGGGGGATCAATACCGCGGAGGCGGCGGAAGCCTTTCTGAACCCATCCGCCTGCCAGCTGCACGATCCCTTCCTGATGCACGGCATGGAAAAGGCGGTGAGCCTGATCCGGGAGGCTATCCGGAAAGGGCGGATCATCGCTGTTTATGGGGACTATGACGCGGACGGGGTTTGCGCTTCGGCCATCCTGATGGAAAGCTTCCGAACGCTGAAGGCCGTCTGCTTTTCCTATATCCCTGACCGGCAGGAGGAGGGATACGGCATCAACGCCGCGGCGGTCCGGGAGATCAGCGGCCGGGCCGGGCTTCTGATCAGCGTTGACTGCGGCATCACCGCGGTGGATGAGGTGCGGCTGGCAAAAGAGCTGGGCCTGACGGTTATCATCACCGATCACCATGCCCTTCAGGGGGAGCTGCCTCCGGCTGACGCCCTGGTGCATCCCGCGCTGGGCGACTATCCCTTTCCGGAGCTGTGCGGGGCGGGGGTGGCCTTTAAGCTGGCCTGCGCCCTGCTGGGGGATGAGATGGGCCTCATGCACCTGGACCTGGCGGCCCTGGCCACCATTGCCGACCTGGTGCCCCTGACCGGGGAAAACCGGGTGATCGCGGCCCTTGGCCTGAAGGCCCTGGGGGACACATCCCGCCCGGGTCTTGTGGCGCTGATGGAGGCCGCCGGGGTGAAGCGTGGGCAGGGAGTAAGAGCCCAGCAGGTGGGCTATCAGCTGGCCCCGCGGCTAAACGCCGGAGGCCGGCTGGCCACGGCGGAGGAGGCTTTGCGGCTGCTGATCACCCGGGATGGGGAGGAGGCCGCCGCCATCGCCCAAAGCCTGGACGCCCTTAACCGCACCCGCCGCCAGGTGGAGCTGGAGGTGCTTTCCCAGGCGGAAGCCCAGGTGCGGGCCATGGATTTGTCCGCCCTGCGCAGCCTGGTGGCGGCGGGGGAGGGATGGAACAGCGGCGTGGTGGGCCTGGCGGCTGGCAAACTGGCCGAGCGCTACGGCTATCCCGCCATTGTGCTCAGCCGCCAGGGGGAGGAACTGGTGGGCAGCGGCAGATCGGCAGGCAGCATTGATTTGTTTTCAGCTCTCACGGCCTGCGCGCCCCATCTCAAGCGCTTTGGCGGGCACAAAATGGCGGCCGGACTGGCCCTGAACGCGGAACACCTTCCCGCTTTCACCCGGTGCTTTGATGAGGCTGTCCGGGAGCAATTGAAAGGCGGCGACCTGATCCCCGATACTGTGTATGATTACCCTCTAACGCTGTCCAGGGTGACGGTGGAGAACGCCGCCCTCCTGTCGCGCCTGGCGCCCTTTGGCATTGGCAACCCGGCCCCGGTGTTCCTGCTGGAGGATGTGCCCCTGCTGTCCGCCCGGGGGGTGGGCACGGGCGGCGCTCACCTGAAGCTGAGCTTGGGAAACAGCGGCGCTGCCAAAGACGCCATCGCCTTTGGCAAGGGCCATTTGGTTAATAGGCTGCCCGGCGCCGCCACGCTGGTGGGCAGCATTGAGGAAAACAGCTACATGGGCTGTGTTAGCGCCCAGGTGAACATCCGGGACATTTTCCCGGGGCGGGAGGCCTATGCCTTTGATGAGGCGGAGGAGCAGCGGGCCATGCTGCGCGCACTTTCAAGGCTGTCGGATGAAAAACAGGCACATGACAGTGAAATCCTTGACGCGCTGCCCGAAGCGCCCGACACCCGGGGCACGCTTTTTGTGGCCTGGTGCCATCAGACGGCGGAGGCCCTGCACCGGCGCTATCCCGGCATGCGCACCTGGGTGGGCGCTGTGAATGACCCCCGTGCCTTCAGCGCCATCCTTTACCTGCCGGACTGGCAGGGCAGCTTTGCCAGGTTTACCCGGGTGGTGATGGCGGACGGCTTGATTCATCCGCTGGAAGCCGCTATGATTGTTGATGCACTGGGGGATTGCCGGGTGCAGGCCCTGCCCCGCAGCCAGCAGCTTTCCGAAGCGCTTTTGGCGCTTTCGATCACGAAAGACACCCTGCGAGAAGCCTATATCAGGCTGCGCCAGCGCCGACCCCTGGCCCCTGACTTACCCGAGCAAAGCGCCCTCCAGGTGCTTTATGACCTTGATCTGATCACCCTGAACAAAGCGGGAGGGTTTGCCGGGATGCGGGAAGTCCGTCGCTGTGAACCGGACGAATCCGCCCTTTTCCGCAACCTTCAACTTTAAGGAGGCTTATGGCGCACACCGCATTTGAACGCCTGTCGCTTCAGGACATGCTGACCCGGCTGGGCAAATACAGCGAGGAAAGTGACCTTGAGCTGGTGCGCAAGGCCTATGCCTTTTCGGAGAAAGCCCACCAGGGACAGGTGCGGCGCAGCGGGGAGCCCTATTTTTACCATCCTCTGCATGTGGCCAGCATCCTGGTGGAGCTGCAGCTGGACGCGGCAAGCGTGGCGGGGGCCCTCCTTCACGACACGGTTGAGGACGTGGAGGGCGTGACGTTTGAGATCATCGAGGCGGAATTCGGGCAGGAGATAAAACAGCTGGTGGACGGCGTAACCAAGCTGGGCAGGCTGGATTTCGCCGACCGGGAGGAGCAGCAGGCTGAGTCCTGGCGCAAGATGATCCTGGCCATGTCAAAGGACATCAGGGTCATCATGATCAAGCTGGCCGACCGCCTCCACAACATGCGCACCCTGTCCCACCAGGTGCCGGAGCGCCAGGTGGCCATCGCCAGGGAAACCCTGGATATTTACGCTCCCATCGCCCACCGGCTGGGCGTATACACCATCAAGCAGGAGATTGAGGATCTGGCCCTGCGCTATATTGACCCCCAGGGCTACCGGGATGTGGCCACCAAGGTGGGGCAAAAGCGCATTGAGCGGGAGGAGCAGATCAAAACCATCATCACCACGCTGGGCGAAAAGCTGGATGAGATGGGCCTTCAGGGCTATGAAATAGACGGCCGCCCCAAGCATCTGTATAGCATCTATCGCAAGATGGTGATCCAGAACAAAACCTTCGACCAGATTTATGACCTGATCGCGATCCGGGTGCTGGTGGATACCATCCCGGAGTGCTATACGGTGCTGGGCGTGGCCCACACGCTTTGGACGCAGATGCCCGGGCGGTTTAAGGATTATATCTCCACCCCCAAGCCCAACATGTACCAGTCCCTTCACACCACGCTGATCGGCGGGCGCACCATCCCCTCCCCCTTTGAGGTGCAGATCCGCACCCGGGAGATGCACCGGGTGGCGGAATACGGCATTGCCGCCCACTGGAACTATAAGGAAGGGGCGGCGGACGGAGGCCTTGACAAAAAGCTTTACTGGCTGCGGCAAATCCTGGATTGGCAGAGCGAAACAAGGGACGCCAAGGAGTTTATTGACGGGCTGAAAACAGACCTGTTCAGCGAGGATATTTTTGTCTTTACCCCCAAGGGAGAGATCATCAACCTGCAGCGCGGGGCCACGCCGCTTGACTTTGCCTATCGCATCCACTCCCAGGTGGGCAACACCTGCGTGGGCGCCCGGGTGAACGGTAAAATGGTGCCCCTGCAAACGGAGCTGCAAACCGGAGACCGGGTGGAGGTGATCACCTCCGCCAACTCCAAAGGCCCCAGCATGGATTGGCTGGGCGTGGTTAAAACCCAGCAGGCCAAGTCCAAAATCCGCCAGTTTTTCAAAAAGGAGCTGCGGGGAGAGAACATCCAGAAGGGCCGGGACATTCTGGAGCATGAGGCCAAGCGCCGGGGCGTGAAGCTGGGGGAGCTGACCAAGCCGGAATTTTATGAGCCGCTGCTGAAGAAGTACTCCTTCCCCGATCTGGAGGCTATCTATGGCGCGGTGGGCTATGGGGGCATCCCCTCAGTGTATGTGATCACCAAGCTTCTGGAGGAGCAAAGGCGCGCCCAGGAGAAAGCTCAGGGTGTTAAGGCGCCCCCACCTCCCACCCTGTCTGAATCCAGGGAGATCGTCCGCCGGGGCAAGCCAACCCATGGCATCTATGTGGAAGGCGGCGATGGGATGCTGGTGCGCTTTGGCCATTGCTGCAGCCCGGTGCCAGGGGATGAGATTACGGGCTATATCACACGGGGCCGGGGTGTCACCGTGCACAAGTCGGACTGCGTCAACGCCGTCAACGCCGAGCCCGAGCGGCTGATTCAGGTGAGCTGGGCAGATGAGGACACGGGCACCTTCACCACCAGCCTCCGGGTGATCGTCTATGACAGCCCCAATATCCTGGGGGAAATGATGATGTTTATCGCCAACGCCGGGACGCCGGTGGTGGCCGGCTCCCAGGATCAGAGCAAAAAGGGCATCAGGACGCTGAGCCTCATGGTGCAGGTGCAGAGCCGGGATCAGCTGCGCACGGTGATCAGCCGGCTGCAGAAGCGCTCCGACGTGCTGGAAGCCTACCGGAGCGCCAAATAGAAAGGAAGGACAAGCGATGCGGGCAGTGGTACAGCGGGTGGCGGAAGCCGCCGTCAGCGTGGATGGAGAGGTGAAGGGCGCCATCGGCCGGGGGCTGATGGTGCTTCTGGGCGTGGAAAACGGTGACAGCCAGAAGGACGCCGCCTACATGGCCGGAAAAATCGCCAAGCTGCGCATTTTTGAGGATGAGGCGGGGAAGATGAACCGCTCGGTGCTTGATGTGGGCGGGGAGGTGCTGATGGTCAGCCAGTTTACCCTCCTGGGGGATGCCCGGGGGCAGAACCGCCCCGGCTTTACCCGGGCGGCGGAGCCTGAGGGGGCCAACGCCCTGTATGAACACTGCGTGGCCTGTCTGAAGGAACTGGGCGTCCCGGTGGCCACCGGCGTATTCCGGGCGCACATGCAGGTATCCCTGGTGAATGATGGGCCTGTGACCATTTTGCTGGACTCAAACAAACTGTTTTAGGAGGGAATCATGCAACTTGACATTGTCGTGGTGGGAGAGTTGGAGAACAATGTGTATATCCTGAGCCGTTCCGGCCGGGATGACGCGGTGATTGTGGATCCGGGCGATGAGGGGGAACGGATCAAAGCGGCGCTGAAAGGCAAAAAAGTGGCCGCCATCCTGCTGACCCATGGCCACTGGGATCATACGGGCGCCCTGGCGGATTTCCCGGGCGTGCCCATTTATATGCACGAGCGGGATAAGGCGATGCTGGACAATGATTTTCTGGGCTATGCTGCCCTGGCTAATCAAAAGCCGCGCCCTAAGCCCACAGACTTTGTCAGCGAAGGGCAGGTGCTGGAGCTGGCTGGCCTTTCCATTGAGGTGCTGCACACCCCGGGGCACAGCCAGGGCAGCGTGTGCTACAAAATTGGAAACACCCTGCTCACCGGGGATACGCTTTTCCTCAACGACTATGGCCGCACCGACCTGCCCGGCGGCAGCCAGATGCAGATGCGGGAGTCTCTAAGAAGGCTGTTCAGCCTTCATGGGGTCAGCTACTATCCCGGCCACGGCCCGGGGGGCGTCATCAAGTGACTTTCAGCATCACAGGCACCGTTCCCGGCTTTGACAAGGAGCTGGCGGACGTGGTGCGCATCTTCTTCCCGGACGCCCGGGAGGCCCGGGAAGAAGGAGACCTCAGGGTGCTGATCACAGAGGAGGAAACGGGCAAGACGCGGACGAGCCTGGCCGAAATCACCGGCATCTTCAGCGCGTCCTGCCGCCAGAAGGGCGAAAGACAGCCCGATCCGCTGGCGGAAAAACGCCTGCACAAGCGCCAGCAAAAGCTGGCGGTTTATTTTGCCCTGAAGGAAGCCACCGGCATCACCCCGCCCTGGGGCTCGCTGACCGGCATCCGGCCCACCCGCCTTGTGTACGCTGAGATGGATCAGGGGCTTACTGTTCAGGAAGCGGCGGATAAGGTAAGGGAAACCTTTGATTTGCTGCCGGAAAAAGCCCGATTACTGGCGGATGTGGTGGCGGCTCAATTGACGCTTCCCGCCTTCACCCAGCGGGATGTGGGCATTTATATCGGCATCCCTTTTTGTGAAACCCGCTGCCGCTATTGCAGCTTTATCAGCTCTCAGGTGGGGGATGGGAAGCTGCTGCCCGCCTATGTGGAGGCGCTGAAGAAGGAGACCCGGGCCCTTTGCCGCATGGTGGCGGAACACGGCTTTAGCGTGCGCGCGGTATATGTTGGGGGCGGTACCCCCACGGCGCTGCCGGTACAGCTGCTAAATGAGGTGCTCTTAGAGGCCCGCCCCCTGACAGAACAGGCGGGGGAGGTAACGGTGGAGGCCGGGCGGCCGGACAGCATCACGGCGGAAAAACTGCGCGTGATCAAGGCTTACGGCGCTACCCGCATTTCCATCAACCCTCAGACCATGCACGATCAGACGCTTGCGGCCATTGGCCGCCGCCACAGCCGTGCCGAGGCGGAGGCGGCCTATGACCTGGCCCGGGGCATGGGCTTTCACAACATCAATATGGACCTGATCGCGGGGCTGCCTGGGGAGGACGCAGACATGTTTGCCCGGACCCTGGCCTGGGCCCGGGATATCGCCCCGGAGTCCCTCACCGTGCATACGCTAAGCCTCAAGCGTTCAAGCGATATGTACCGCTATGGCGAAACCCCGCCCAGGCAGCCCGCGGTGGCTGAGATGGTGCGGATGGCCCGGGAGACGGCCCGGGAGATGGGCATGCGGCCCTATTACCTTTACCGGCAGAAGCACATGGCGGGCAACCTGGAAAACGTGGGCTATGCCAGGCCGGGGCTGGAATGCCTCTACAACATGGACATGATGGAGGATACCGGCAGCGTCCTTGCTCTGGGGGCCGGGGGCATTTCCAAGCGCGTGTATGAAAACGGCGCACGCATTTTGCGTGCGCCCAATGTGAAGGATCCGGAGCACTACATCGCCCGGGTGGATGAGATGATCGCCCGGAAGGAGGATTTGCTCAGGGGAGAGGGGGCGGGGTCAAAAACCCCTTCGGATGAATCCGTTTATAGATAGGAAAGGGGCACCATCCAATCTGTTTGAGTCATGGGCAAAAGCTCCTTGCTGTTGCAGATGACAGCTCCGGTGCCGCGTTTAAGGCCAAAACTTTCTATCACAGAGAAATGCCGGAGAGCATCAGCGCCCGGATTGCTGTGTTTTTTGATTTCCACCGGGTAAACCGTGCCATTTTGGATGATTAACAAGTCAATTTCCCGCTGCCTGTCATCCCGATAATAAAAAAGCTTGCTGGCCGGGTCAAGGCCATGATGGGCATAGCTTTTAATGATTTCAGACAGCACCAGCGTTTCAAAGAAAAACCCTGAGGCCGCGCTGACTTCCAGCGTTGCCGCATCTGACCAGTGGGCAAGGTAAGCTGCCAGGCCGGTATCCATGAACACGATTTTGGGCCGCTTGATGATGCGCTTGACCGCATTGTTGGCGTATGGCTGCAATAGATAAACAAGCCCCGATGTGACCAGCAAAGAGAGCCAGCTTTGGGCAGTTTTGATGTCGATCTGGGCTTCGTTGGCCAAATGATCATAAACCAGCTCCATGCCGGTTCGCGCAGCCACCAGAGAGATAAAACGGACAAACTTGCCTTCGTTTTCAATCCGGATCAGCTCCCGTATATCACGTTCAATATAAGTCTGAAAATATGACGAAAAATATCGTTCAGGTGAAAGCTGACCTGCCTGCTCAAGCTTTGGCATCCCGCCCCGAACAATGCGTTTGTATACATCCGGCAAGAGCATGTCAGGCGTGGGTTTGTTCCAGTTACCTGGTAAAAAAGGGGCCCCTAACAATCCGGCGATTTCCCGCAGGCTGAGGGAATAGAGGTTGAGCAGTCCGACTCTGCCTGCGAGAGACTCACTGACGCCCTGCATCATGCGGAACATTTGCGAGCCGGTGAGCCAGTATTGCCCGGCTTTTTGTTCCTGATCCACCATGATTTTCAGATAAGGAAAGAGCTCAGGCGCGTATTGGATTTCATCAATGATAATCGGGGCGGGGTAAAGCTCCAAAAAACTTTCAGGATCATTCTGCGCCAGATACCGGATTTTGGGGTTATCCAATGTGACATACTGCCTGGCCGCTTCGACCTGGTTAAGCAAGAAGGTGGATTTGCCCACCTGCCTGGCGCCTGTGATCAGAACGACCGGAAAAGCGGATGACAGCTCTTTGAAAGCATTTTTTATGCTGCGGTTTATATATCCTTCCACCATGATAACCTCTTTTACGCAATTTTGGAGTGCAACTCCATTTTTGCGCAGATCGAAGGAAATGTCAAGTGTTTCCTGTTTTTTAACTGAAATATTATCTGTTCAACAGGCGGATATCTTTCCCTTGAAAAGGCAATACCAGGCTCAGCCTTCGGTCAAACAGACGGGAGGAGATGCGCTCGGTGTAGCGGGCTTGAAGCTCGGTGGGGGAGAGGTTGGTGGACAGCACCGTGGGCTTGTTGTGGTTGATGCGGTGTTCCAGCAGGGCGAAAAGCTGTTCGATGGTGATGCCTTCCCATTTGGGCTCAATGCCCAGGTCGTCAATCAGCAACAGCGGCACATCGTAATAAGGCTGGTCCATATCCTCCTGCTGAAAATTGAAATATACTTGGCGGATGTGGTTGATGAGGCTGTTGGCGCTGAGTGTCAGCGTGATTATCCCCAGGTCGGCCGCTTCCCTGGCCACGCAGCGCAGCAGATAGCTTTTGCCAAGGCCGCTGGGGCCGTAAAGCAGGAGGTTTAATTTGCCTGTGCCACCCGCCACTCCGGCCGCATATTCTTGGCATTTGGCTTTGAAGGTCTGCATGAGCATCCGCTGGGTGACGCCTGAATCGTTAAGAACTGTTTCCGGGAACACGGACAGGTCAAAGCGGGCGAAGCTGGGGCCATCCTGATCGTCCAGGCCGCCGGACAGAAGCTGGTGATAGCGCTTGATGACACACTGGCAGAGGGCTTTGGGGTTCTCACCCACATAGCCCGAGTCCCGGCAATCCCGGCACTGGTAGACCGGGGCCAGGTAATCTTCCGCCAGCCCCGCTTCTCTCAGCAGTTCCCGGATGCGCCGGTTGCGCGCGCGGGTGCGCTCCTCAATGTCGCCGGGGTGGATGCCCTCCATGGCAAGCCGCAGGCCCTTCAGGATGTCCTCCCGGCGGGCTTCGTTCAAGTCCCCGATTTCAGGCTTCAGGGACGCCGCCTCGTTCAGCCGGCGCTGCTCCTCCTGCTCGTTTTTCAGATGCCGGGCCTTGCATTCCTGCAGGGCCTGGGTCAAGGCTTCATTGGCCACTTTCTTTCCTCGCTATCTCCAGCCAGTCGATGTCAGACACATAGTCCTGATCGCTGTATTCCCGCTGTTTATACTGTTGGGCGCTGACTTTTTTGCCGCCTTGGGTCGTTTGCGCCGGGGCTTTGGCCCGGGCAGCGTCGACGGTGGTGATGCCCTCTTTTTTCCAGGAGGAGAGCACTTTGTCGATATAGCTCAGCTTCTGCCGGCTTGATCGGGCCTGGCTGGCCGCCTCCCGGATGAGGGCGTCGTTGTGCCCCGCCTCCCGCCAGGCGCGGTAGCGCAGCAGATCCTGCTCCCCCGGTCGGCCCTCCTGGCCGGAGAGCTCAAACACCTGAAACATGGCGGGCTGGAAGGCTTTGAGCGCCGTCAAATGCTCTTTCACAGCGACATCATCCGCAAGCCCCAAAGACTGCCAGGCCGTCAGCCGCGGTTCCAGATCCTCAAAGGCCCCCCGGCGCGCCTGCACCGCCCGGGCCGCCAGCACGATCATCTCATGGGGGAAGCGCTCCCGAAGCGCCCGGTAGGCCGGCAGCACGGTGAAGGCAAGCTGGCTGGATACGCCCAGGATCTCCAGCACCTGCTTAAGCTGCTCCGCGTCCCGGCTGTCCTTTTCCAGCTTGCCTGAAACGGCGGCGGCGCTGGTGTTGCCCTGGCGCTGGAGGCGGTCTAAAATCCGGTCCAAATAGGAGAAGGAAGGATGGTTGGCGGACACGGTTTCCTGACAGGCGGCGATGATGGCCGCCTCGTCAAAGCCCCAATCCTGGCTCCATTTGCGGTAAAGGGCAAGCTCGGGCTCGGTGGGCAAGCGGCGCAGGTTAAACTGGCTTAGCACGCTCCTTGCCCCCTGGTGGGTGCGCTTGGAATGGCTAAGGTAGTTTTCCGCGTCCTCCG
This sequence comes from Christensenellales bacterium, assembly GCA_050952935.1. Taxonomy (GTDB): domain Bacteria; phylum Bacillota; class Clostridia; order Christensenellales; family Aristaeellaceae; genus UBA6115. The sequence continues at coordinate 762,114 of JBMNLS010000001.1, forward strand.
GCGTCATCACCCCGTCCTCCCGCATGGCAACGGCTAGGGACTGGGCGCTTTTGAAGGAAAAGTTGCTGCCCCGGGTGTCGGCGCAGTAGTTGAGCAGCATCAGCACCACCTCCTGGGGCAGGCCCAGATCCTGCACCCACTCATAGGCCAACGCAATGTCGCCCGGGCGCAGCTTGCGCCGTCCGTCAAACTGGGCATACACCGCGTCGCTAAACAGGATAAAGGCGCGGTCCTCTTGCATGCCGTCCTGCCCGGTGAGGAGGCGTTGGCCCAGGCTGTGGTAGACATATTGCAGGGGTTTGTCGCTCACCCGCTCCACCAGGCGGCGGCGCTCCCAAAAACGGAGGGCCGCTTCCACCTGGACTTCCTCCAGGCCCAGCTCCTGGGCCATTTGCTTCACGGAATAATCAGGCGTGCCCCGGTGGCTGTGGTACAGCCCTAACAGGTAAATCTTCACCTGGTCGCCGGAGGCGTCGGGCAGGTATTCGGTGAAAAACAGGTTTTCCACCGCCGTTACGCCAAAGATCTTGGCCTGTTCATCCAGGTTAAACATCTGTATGCTCCCGCGGGTTTTGCTGGTTTTGAAGTGCCGCCTCAACGCTTTTGGCAATGGCGCTGTCAAGGGTAGGGCTTTTTTCCGCCCGGCCAAAGACGATGTGAAAGAAAAACTCAATGGTGCCCCCATGGCCGGTGACCGGGCTGGCGCACACATCCACAACGCTGACGCCGGGAAGACCGTTCAGGTAATCGGCCAGGCTGCGCAGCATCGGCGCGTAGGCATCTTCCGCAATCTGCCCTGTGCGCCGGGCATGGGCGTCATCCACCTCAAACAGGGGCTTCACCAGACAAATCAATGTGCCTTCGCCGCCCAGAATGTTCCGGTAGATGGGCACCGCCTCCCTGAGGGAAAGGTAGCTCAAATCGCAGGTGGCAAGGCTGGGGCGGGGATTTAGGCGCAGCAGCTCAGGGGATGACAGGTTGGTGCGCTCCAGGTTCACCACCCTGGGATTTTGCCGGAGGCTGCCCAGCAGCTGCCCAAAGCCCACATCAACCGCGTAGACACTCTCTGCCCCGTGCTTTAGGAGGCAATCGGTAAACCCGCCGGCTGAGGCGCCCGCGTCCAGGCAAACCTGGCCTGTGGGGTTGATCTCAAAGGCCGACAGCGCGCCCGCCAGCTTCAGCCCCCCTTTGGCCAGATAGGGGGACTGGCTGCCTTTGATGCGGATCATGTCATCGGCTGATACTTTCATGCCGGGCTTTGCGGGCCGGTCGTTCACCAGCACTTTGCCGGCCATGATCAGCGCCGTTGCCTTCCGGGGGCTTTCCACCAGCCCCAGCTGGAGCAGCTGGTCGCAGATCAGCTGCTTGGCCACTTTTTTCAAGCCCCTCACACCGCCTGCATCACGTTTTTAAGCGTGCGCAGCACCCGGCGCTCCATGCGGGACACCTGCATCTGGGTCAGCTGCATTTTTTTAGCGGTAGCCTGCTGGGATAACTGATCCCGGAACCTGAGGGTGATCAGCTGCCGCTCATCCTCCGACAGGGAGACCAGGGCATGGCGCAGGTCTTCCCGCATCTCAAAATCCTCATAGCCTCGCTCGTCCCGGCCCAGATGGGCAAAAAACTGCATTCCCTCATCATCCTGGGCGTCCAGGGAGGACACCTGGGTCTTCTCCCGGGAGGCGTGGACTTTGAGCACCTGCTCCACCTGCCATCCCAAGTGCTGGGCCAGTTCATCGGCGGTGGGCTCCCGTCTGAGGGATTGCACCAACTGCTCCATGGCCCGGTCCATCTGCATGCCCTGCTCCCTAAGCCCCCGTGGAGGACGCATCATCTGTGCCCGGTCCCTGATATGGTTGCGCACGGTGCCGGTGATGGTGGGGGTGACATAGGTGGTAAAGCGCAGGCCGCGCTTCGGGTCAAAGCGCTTCAAGGCGGTCACCAGCGCCATGGCGGCCACTTGCCTTAAATCCTCCAACTCAATGCCCCGGCCGGTAAAACGGGCCGCAATGGCATGGCAAAGCGGCAGGGCGGCGCTGACCGCCGCCTCCATGTTTTCGGGCGTCGGATCCAGCGCGTAGGCCATCGCGGTGTTATGGATGTTGTCTGCGTTCATCATTTTGTTCCCGCTGGCAGCGCCATGGTGACGCTGTAAATGCCGCAATGATCCCCTTCCAGTTTAACGTCTGTGACTAAGGTGCCGATGATCAGCTGGGCCATCTCCGGATCCATGGGCTTGCAGGCCGTGAGGTGCTCGGCCCGGTGAGCGTTGAGGGCCAGGTTGAACATGCCATGCTCCACACTGGTGATTAGGGTGACCTGCTCCACCCGCCGTTCCTGATGGGTCAGCAGCTCAAAAGCTTCTTCTGCCGCTGAGCGCAGGTCATCAATCACGGCCAGGGACAGCCCCGCCAGGGAACCCGCGGCGCCAAGGGCCAGGTTGATCACCAGCCCCCATTCCCGTCCGGCGGGCACGGTCACACGCATTTCATTCATGATTTTTTCACCACCTTGATTTGTTCAGGGCTAAGAATAGTCAGCAGGTCGGCCCGGGCGTCCAGGGCGTCGCCGGTCCACCAGCTGCGGGGGGCCAAAAAAACGCCCTCTTCATCGATCAGTTTCACATATACCGGGATGTCCCCCGGCAGCCTGCCGAGCAATTTCCCGCAGGCATCCGTCTGGTTGCGCCGTAGGTTTAAGTATAGCTTGACCGGAGCGCACTTGGCAAGGGCTGTATCGCTTTCAGGCGGCGCTTCATCAGGCATTTCTTCCGCTTTTTCAAGGGGCTGGGCCTTTTCCACGATGAGGGAGGCGGGCCGGTCCTCGGTCACGGACAGGCGCCCGGTGAAAAGATAGGCCGCGTCCGTTTGCAGGCTGCCCTGAAGGCGCTCAAACACCCGGGGGAAGAGCAGGCACTCCACCTGGCCGGTCAAATCTTCCAGGGTCACAAAGGCCATCAGGTCGCCCTTGCGGGTGGCCTTGTGCTTGATCTGGATGACAAGCCCCCCCAGGGTGACGGTGATGCCGTCATATTCAAGCCCCTTGTCATCCCGCTCAGCCAGCTCCTCCAGCTGCCTCGAGTTCCAGCTCAGGCTGTCCAGGGTGTCCATGTATTCATCCAGGGGATGGCCGGAGATATAGATCCCGCTCACTTCCTTTTCCATGGCCAGCATCGTCCGGAAAGGGTATTCCTCCAGATCCGGGTATTCCAGCGCTTCCTCATGGCCGTTTCCGGCGGCGGGCCCCGCCGGGTCAAACAAGGAGAGCTGCCCGGCGTGGTTGTTGCGGCGTTTCTTGGCGTCAGCGTCCATGATCGGCTCATACACCGCCATGCACTGCACCCGCTTGGCCCCCAGGCCATCAAAGCAGCCCGCTTTGATGAGGGCTTCCACGGCACGCTTGTTCACCTGGGACAGGTCGATGCGGCGGCAAAAGTCATAGATGTTGCGGTAATCACCGTGCTGAATGCGCTGTGTCACAATGCTTTCCACCGCTTTTTCGCCCAGGGATTTGATGGCGGCCAGGCCAAAGCGGATGCCTTCCCGGCCCGTGTCATCCCGGCACACGGTGAACTTGGCGAAGGAGCGGTTGATGTCCGGCGGCAGGATCGGGATATCATGCCGCCTGCAAAACTGCACATAGCCCGCGATTTTGGAGGTGGCGCTCATGTAGGAGTTGATGAGGGCCGCCATGAACTGGGCGGGATAGTAGCGCTTGAGCCAAGCTGTGCGCACGCACACCAGGGCATAGGGGGCGGCGTGGGACTTGTTGAAGGCGTAGCTGGCAAAGGCCATCATCTTGTCATAAATTGTTTCAGCCGCCTCAGCGGGGATGCCCTGGGCCACAGCGCCGGGCACATTTTCCTCAGGCGAGCCATAGACGAAGTTCTGCCGCTCCCGGGCCATCACATCGTGCTTCTTTTTGCTCATGGCCCGGCGGATTTCGTCGCTGCGTCCAAAGGTGTAGCCGGCCAGGTCGCGCACAATCTGCATCACCTGCTCCTGATACACGATGCAGCCGTAGGTAACCTGAAGGATGGGCTTTAATTCCGGCACCAGGTAGGTGACGGTTTCAGGGTGGTGCTTGCCCCGCACAAAGCGGGGGATGGAGGCCATGGGGCCGGGCCGGTAAAGGGAGATGGCGGCGATGATGTCCTCAAAGCTCTCCGGCCTGAGCTCCGTGATAAAGCTGCGCATCCCGGCGCTTTCCAGCTGGAACACGCCGTCGGTATCCCCCTGGGAGAGCATCCGGTAAACCTCCGGGTCATCAATGGGGATGTCCTCAGCCTTCATGTGCCGCCCGGTGTCTCCCACCATTTTTAGGGCATCGCGAATGACGGTGAGGGTTCTAAGCCCCAGAAAGTCGTTTTTCAACAGCCCCAGTTCCGCGATGTTGCCCATGGCGTACTGGGTGGTGATCACATTGTCGTTGGTTTGCAGCGGCACATATTCAGTCAGCGGTTTTTCGGTGATGAGTACCCCCGCCGCGTGGGTGGCGGCGTGGCGGGGCATGCCTTCCAGCAGCAGGGCGGTGTCAATGAGCCGGCGCACCCGGGGGTCGGAATCCCGGGCTTCCAGCAGCTGCGGGTTTTGCAGCAGGGCCTTTTCCAGGGTGATGTTCAGCTCCATGGGCACCATCTTGGCCACGGCGTCCGTTTCCTGATAGCTGTAGCCCAGCACCCTGCCCACATCCCGGATCACGCCCCGAGCGGCCATGGTGCCAAAGGTGATGATCTGGGCCACATGGTCGACGCCGTATTTGCGGGTCACATAGTCGATGACCTCCTGGCGGCGCTCATAGCACAGGTCGATGTCCAAATCTGGCAGGCTTACCCGCTCCGGGTTCAGAAAGCGCTCAAAAAGAAGGTTATACTTCAGCGGATCCAGCTGGGTGATGTTCAGACAATAGGCCACAATGGAGCCCGCCCCGCTGCCCCGCCCCGGGCCCACCATGATGTCCTGCTCCCGGGCGTACTTGATAAAATCCCACACGATGAGAAAATAATCCACAAAGCCCATGGAGCCAATCACATCCAGCTCATACTCCAGGCGGTTTATGGCGGCCTGGGGCATGTCCGGGTAGCGGGCTTTGAGCCCCTCAAAGCACACCCGGCGCAGAAGCTGGGGGTTGGTTTCATCTGGGGAATCCGACAGGTAATGGGGCAGGTGGTGGCTGTTAAAATCAAAATCCACCCGGCAGCGCAGGGCGATTTCATGGGTGCGGCTGATGGCGTCCCCCAGGTCGGGGAAAAGGCCCCGCATTTCCGCCTCGCTTTTCACATAGAGCTCTTCGGTTTCCATGCGCATGCGCTGGTTATCCTCAAGGGTTTTCCCGGTTTGGATGCACATGAGCACTTCCTGGGCGCGTGCGTCTTCTTTTCTGAGGTAGTGACAGTCGTTGGTGACGACAAGCGGGATGCCGGTTTCCTCAGACACCTTGATCAGCCGGGGGATCACCTGCTTTTCCTCCAGGATCGCGTGATCCATCAGCTCGATGAAGTAATTGCCCGGCCCCATGATCTCCTGCATCATGAGGGCGTGCTCCCTGGCGTCCTCATAGCGCCCTTCAAGCAGCAGCTTGGGCAGCTCCCCAGACAGGCAGGCGGAAAGGGCGATCAGCCCCTGGGAATGCTCCCGCAGGAGCGCCAGGTCAATCCGGGGCTTATAGTAAAATCCCCGGACAAAGCCCTCGGAGCTCAGCTTCATCAGGTTCCGGTAGCCCTGCATGTTTTCGCACAGCAGGATCAGGTGGCTGTATTCCCGGGCCTGGCTGGTTTTCTCCGTCATGTCCGGGCACACATACATCTCACAGCCAATCACAGGGTGGATACCCGCCTTTTTGGCCGCCTTGTAAAAATCAATCACCCCATACAACGCCCCGTGGTCGGTGATGGCGCAGGCGTCCATCCCCAGCTCCTGAAGCCTGGCCATTAAGGGATTGATGCGGCAGGCGCCGTCAAGCAAGCTGTATTCCGTATGCAGGTGCAGGTGTGCAAAAGCCATGGTCGTCCTCCTTGAGGGTTCATTATATCGGATTAAGGGTCGGGGTTCAATGAATCCGACCATCGGAAAAAAGACGTTTTCCCCAGTTGACCCTTGCCCCGCTCTCCGATATGATTTACACATGTTTTATGTTGTTTCTCTTTTAGTGGGCGCTTTGATTTCGGTGATGGTTGCCATCAACGGCAAGCTGACTGCCGCGGCTGGCCGCCCGCTTGCGCTGGTATTGATTCATCTGGTGGCGTTCTTTGTGATGGCCCTGGTGATGGCCTTCAAAAAGGAGAAACCGAGCGCCAAGGGCTTACGACCCTGGCAGCTGAGCGCGGGCCTGATCGGTTTGTTGACCACCACATTTAACAACCTGGCCTTTGGCCGTATTTCAGTGTCGGCGATCATGGCCCTGGCGCTTTTGGGGGAGAGCATTTCCGGCCTGCTGGCGGATCACTTTGGCCTTTTGGGCCTTCCGGTCAGGAAGATGCAAAAGGGCAAGCTGCTGGGCGCGCCCATCATGGCGCTGGGCATCCTGGTGATGCTGGACAGCTTTGACACGCTGGCGGTGATCGTTTCCCTGCTGGCAGGGTTTACTATCCTTTTTTCCCGTCTGTTAAACGGCCAAGTGACCCGACAAACCTCAGTATATAATGCCACCTTCATCAACTATGGCGTGGGGTTTGTGGGCGCTGTGGCGCTGTTTTTCATGGAGGGAGGGCAGTATCAGCCGTTCCCGGGCCCGGTCACCCTGTACCTGGGCGGCCTGATTGGCGTGGTCGCCGTGCTCGCCACCAGCGCCATGATAGGGCGTATTGCCTCTTTTTACATGACCCTGGCCCTTTTTGTGGGCCAGGTGGCGGCCAGCGTCCTGCTGGATGTCGCTTTAAGCGGTGTCTTTTCCCTCAAGGTGTTGCTGGGCGGGGTCTGCGTGCTGCTGGGCCTCATCCTGGCGCTGATCATTGACCGCAGGGCGGAAACAAAGAACCTCGGGGTACCCGGATAAATCCTTGGCCTTCCTTGCCCTTCTTCCACGTTCGCCTTATACTGTCCCACAGGGAGGGCAGCCATGAAACAAACCACCATCGCGGCGCTGGCTACCCCGCCGGGCAAAGGCGGGCTGGCGGTGATCCGGATCAGCGGGCCTAAGGCCCTGGAGATTCTGCAGGGCGTGTTCGCGCCCAAAAACCCGGGGACCGCCTTTGCGCCGCGGATGATGATGTATGGGCATCTGCGGGATGGAGATAGGATGCTGGATGAGTGCATGGCGGTGTACCTGAAAGCGCCCCACACCTATACCCGGGAAGATGTGGCAGAGCTGTACCTCCACGGCGGGGAATATGTGGTGAAAGCGGCGCTAAAAGTGCTGTATCACAGGGGCGCGGCGCCGGCGGAGGCCGGAGAGTTTACCCGGCGGGCCTTTCTCAATGGCCGCATTGACCTGAGCCGCGCTGAGGCGGTGATGCAGCTGATTTCAGCCACGGGCCAGAAAGCCGCCAGCGCCGCATTGCGGCAGCTGCAAGGCGGCGCTTTGCGCTTTGTGCAGGAGGCCCAGGCGGAGCTTATCCGGTTGATGGCCGGCTGTGTGGCGGCGATTGATTACCCTGAGGAGATCGACCAGGAAGAGGCGGTGGGGGACATTGCGCCCAGCCTGCTTCGCCTGGCGGAAAAACTGGAGGCCGCCTGTGACGAGCGGGGAACCAGAATACTGGAAGAGGGCCTGCAGGTGGTGATCTGTGGGAAGCCCAATGTGGGCAAGTCCTCGCTGCTAAACGCTCTTTTGGGGGAGGAGAAGGCCATCGTCACCGATCTGCCCGGCACCACCCGGGATTTGGTTTCAGGCAGCGTGATGCTAAAAGGCATCCCCGTGCATTTTAAGGACACGGCGGGCATCAGGCAAAGCGATGAGGTGGTGGAGCAGATCGGTATCCGGCGTGCCCGTGAGGCCATGAAAAGCGCCGACCTGTGCCTGATGGTGCTGGACGCTGGGGAAGCGCCCGACGCCCAGGACGAGGACATCCTGATGGAGCTGGAAAACCTGCCCCGGCTCATCGTGCTCAACAAGCAGGATTTGCCCCCCTCGCCAGCAGTGACGGACTGGCTGGCCCGGCACGGCGTTAAGGAAGATGAGCTGCTGCGCATTTCCGCCGTCACCGGGGAGGGCATGGCGCAGCTGAGAAGCGCCATTCGCGAAAGGGCAGGAAATCCCGGTGAAAACGCCCTCACGCTGACCCGTCATTTGCGCCTGGCCAGGCGTGCCGCGGATAACCTGAGGAGCGCCGCAGGCGCCATGCAGGAGGCGGTGCCGCTGGACCTGTGCGCAGTGGATCTTAACGAAGCCCTGGCGGCCCTTGGCCAGATCACTGGCGAAAATGTGGATGAAGCCCTGCTGGATGAGGTCTTCTCCAGCTTCTGCGTGGGGAAATAACGAATGACTCAACAAGGAAAGCGGATTAATCCTATGACGCGCATTGGCAAGGTGGTGCGTGAGGAGGGGCGTGGCGTGATGGTCAGGTTTGAGCGCCCGGCGGCCTGCACCGGCTGCGGGGCCTGTTCCCGTGGCCAGGAGACCACCACCATCTATGCACTGGGGACGGCCAAGGTGGGGGACATCGTCTCTGTGCGGATGCCGGAGAGGGAACGCAACGGCCCTGTCTGGCTGAACCACGTGCTTCTTGGCCTGAGCTTTGCCTGCGGCTTGCTGCTGGGCTACCTGATCAGCGGAACAGCGCTTGCCATGGTGTTGGGCGGCATTTTGGGCATGGTTTTTGCCGGCACTGTTCGCTGGGGGATTGATAAACGCCGAGGGAAGGAAAGTGCCGGCCAAGCCCAGGTGCTTTTGGTCAATGACCCTCAGGTGTTGGTCAGCTATCAAAAGCTGTCCACCTGCCCCCAAGGCAAACGCCTGGAAGGACATATTAAAATAGAGATTAGGTATTAGTATCGATAAAAAGGCTGATACATTGAAAAACAGGTGAATTAAAGCCGAAGAATATAAGAACGGTGCAAATATGCATGAGGTTAAACTTGATGCTTAAGAAGGAAGTCTATTTCAGGTAAAATTACAGATGTGGTTGTAAGCGGCTACAAAGCCCCTCCAAGGGACAGCCCGTACAGTTCATTTTCTTTTTGCAATGTTCCTTGCCGTTATGCACAATCAGGGCATGAAAATGGTTATAGACCTTCGCATCGCGGGGAAGCTCAGCTTCGCAGAAGTTTTTTACTTGCAGATAGGTCTTTCCGGCATCAATCGGGAAACGCCTGAGTAGCCTCATCGTATAGGCGTCTACCACAAAAGTCGGAAAATCAAAAGCGTAAAGAAGAATACAGTCCGCCGTCTCATGGCCGACTCCCCGAACCTGCAAAAGCTCGGAGCGGATGTCCGGCAGAGGGCGGCTTTTTATGGCATCCATATCGCAGTCATGGCTCATAAACCATTGGGTGATGGCTTTCAGGTACTGTGATTTTTGCTGATAGAAACCTGCAGGGCGGATAATTTCCTGAAGCGCCTCCATGGGCAGGCTCAGGATGCGCTCAGGTGATAAATTTCCGCCAAACCGCTCAATCGCTTTTTCTACATTCGTCCAGGCTGTGTTTTGTGTGAGAACCGCGCCCACCATCACCTCAAAAGGCGTATCAGCAGGCCACCACCGGAGATCACCATAGTGAGCATACAGCGTCTGATAGATTTTTTCTAACGTTCGCATCGCTCATCCGTCAGATCATATTCAACGATTTCGGCGCATGCAGGATGTTCTTTGCCTGTCGTTGCCTGAATCATCATTCCGTGACACGCAACAATGATCCGTTTATAATCGCGGTATTGATTCAATACTTTCAAAACGCGTTTTTTTATGGATTCAGCATCTTCCCATAATTTCTCTTCATCTTCGGGGTATTTTCCGCACCTTTTCTTATATTCCAAATAAGCGTTTTCCGCTGTTTCATCGTTTTCATAGATATAGTTTTTGTTCGCTAGCCATTCATGCAGGTCGGTTTCTATCACAATATCAATGCCTAATTCTTTTGATAGAATGGCGGCAGTCTGAAGCGCTCTTGTATAGGGAGAGCTGAGAATGATATCTGCCCCTTTCAGCCTCTCATCTTTGGCGGCTTCTTTCACCTGAGAAACGCCCAATTCTGAAAGCTTCGACAGATTTACGCCAAAACCTTGATATATTTTTGTGTTTCGTTCCGAATAATTAGTTTTTCCATGCCTGATAAAATAAAACATTTTCCATTCCTCAAATTCAACGGTCTTTCCTTCCGGAAAAGCTCTTACAAAACCGATATTGTCCTGCTCTGTTGACAATCTTTAATCTGATTGCAGGTTAGCGTATTTTTCCCGATTTGATTTTATTGTCCAATTCCCACAGCGCAGTCCTGTTGCTGTCGTATGTGAGCTTTTTAAAGGCCGTATCATAATCAACCCATTCATATCCCGAATGTTCATCAGATAAATGCAGTTTAAGACTATCAAGCATCACGGCGAAGGAATACTCCGGAATAACCAGGCAATCCTCACCCCAGCTTTTTCTTGCTTCCTTAAAGCAGTACGTTGGGATGCTGCACATGGCGTCAAGAAGGAAAAATCGACTGCTTTTATCTATTTTGGCTTCTTCGTATGCCTCCCGCTTAGCTGAAAGGATGATTGTTTCGTCCTCATCTTCTCCGCCGCCGGCTATGAATTGCCAGGTATCCCGATCGCTTCTGTGAAAAATGCAATAGTTCACTTGTTCATCCGCGATGTGAAACGGAATCACCAACACCTGATATTTCGCCCGCGCCATTGTTTTTCCTCAAATCCGCTGCAACAAAACTTCCGTTTAATTTACATCAGCGGCATGGTCGTCATCCGCTTCCGGGGCAATGGGGGCGGCGGGGCCTGCGGACAGCGTGATTTTTGCCAGGAACCTGGCCAGCAGGGCGCCATGGGAGATCAGCAGGGAAATGGCGGGCCGATAGAGGCTGTCCTCCATGTCGAACCGGGCGGGCAGCACATTCACATAGCTTCTGATGCCCCGCTCGACTTTCCGCATCAGCAGGCCCCGCACCACCGCCAGGTAGACGACAAGGCCGATGGCCAGCGAGATCAAAGCCCCCTTCACATTGACCCAGGCGAAGTAATCCACGGCGTGGGCGGGGGGATTGGCCCCGAGGAAGGGCAGGGAGAGGTTGGCGATGGGGGTCATGAGGAGATCCGGCAGCAGCCCCAGAATGAGCAGCGCCAGGGCGGACAGGCTGAGGCTGACGGTGCTTAAAGGGTTCATCGCGGGCCTAATGGCGTCAAAGCGGGCCTGGGTGTCCGGGTCGGCGTTTTTCTCTACAAACAGGGCGACAAACAGCTTCAGCATATAGGCGAAGGTGAGGCCGCCGGTGATGGTGAACAGCGTTTCCACAACAGGCACCATGCCAAGGGGCGTGTGCGCTTCGTGGGCAAAGTGGATAAACTCCAGCAGGCTTTCATGTAGCAGGGTTTTTGAGATATAGCCGCTGAAATAGGGAATCCCTGAGATGGAGGCGGCGCCCACCAGAAAGCAGGCGGCCAGCAAAGGCTTTTTGCGCCCATAGCCCCGGATGTCGTTGAGGTTGAGAAGATGGGTTCTCATCACGATGACGCCTGCAGCCATGAACAGCGCCAGCTTGATCAGGCTGTGGTTGACCATGTGGAGCACCGTGCCCTGGGCTGCCAGGGCGTTCTCATGGCCCAAGAGGGCCTGCATGGCGGTGCCCACCAGGATAAAGCCGATTTGGCTCATGGAAGAGCAGGCCAGGGTGCGCTTGAGGTTGACGGAAAGCAGGCCCAGCACCGCCCCCAGCACCATGGTGATGGTTCCCAATACCAGCAGGATATTGCCCCAGAGGGCATCGTGGATGAACACCCGGGCGGTAAGCGCCAGGATGCCGAAGATGCCCACCTTGGTCAGCGCCCCTGACAACAGGGCGCTGGCGGGCGCCGGAGCCACCGGGTGGGCTTTGGGCAGCCACACATGCAGGGGAAACATGCCCGCTTTGGCGCCAAAGCCGGTGAGCACCAAGAGGCCGGGCACCAACACCGCCTTTTTATCGGCCAGCGCTTCCACCGCCTGGGGAAGCTGGGAGAAGGCCAGGGTGCCCAGCTGAGACTTGAGCGTGATGAGGCCCAGCAGCGTTGCCATGCCGCCCAGGATGGCGATGGCCAGATAGGTGCCGGCGGCGCGCATGGCGCCCGCGTCCTCCTCATGCGCCACCCAGGGATAGGAGGCCAGGGACATAACCTCAAAAAACACCAGAGCGGTGTAAAAATCGTCCGACAGGAAGACGCCCAGGCTTGCGCCAAAGGTGATGAGGGTGAACAGCAGATAGCGGCTGTGGCCATGGCCGTGGAGGAAGTATTCGGGCGTCAGGAGGCTGGTAAGCAGCCACATAAAGCTGATGATCGTCACATACAGCGCCCGGAAGCCGTCGGCCCTGAAGGTGAGCCCAAAGCCCGCCCACAAAGGCAGGTTCAGGGCGCTTTCCTGGCCGCTAAAGGCCTGGATAAGCAAAGAGACGGAGGCCAGGAACATGGCGGCTGTGATGCCAATCAGCAGCGCGTAGCCCCGGCGCAGCCTACTGCCCGCCAGCCGGTGGGCCAGCGGCGAGGCGATGATGGGCAGAAGGGGCATGAGAATCAAAAGGCAGTTCATACTAACACCCCCAATCATATCAGTGTGGCGGCCAGCCCCTGGAAAAAACCGATGAGGGCGCCGGGGAACAGGCCAAAGCCAATGAGCGCCGCCACTAAGATCAGCATGGGTATCTCCATCCTCAGGGAGAGGCGTGGCAGGCGCATGCTGTCCATGCCAGCGGACAGCTTCGGATCGTCATAAAAAGCGCTGATGGATATGGGCAGAAGATAGCCCGCCGTCAGCAGGGCTGAGATGATCAGCACCACCGGCGCAAGCCAGCCGAAAACCCCGATGTCCAGCGCTCCCTCGATCAGATACCATTTGCTCACAAAGCCGCCCATGGGCGGGATGCCCACCAGGCCAAGGGCGGCGATGGTGAACATGGTCATGGTGACGGGCATCTTCTTGCCAAGGGCGTGGTATTGATCGATCCTGGTACGGCCGGTGTAAAAGATGATGGCCCCGGCGCACATGTACAGCGCGGTTTTGGTGATGGCGTGGAAGAAGATGTGCAGCAGCGCCCCGTTAAGGGCGGTCTGGGTGAGGAGGAAGACGCCGCAGAGGATGTAGCTGAGCTGGGACATGCTGGAATAGGCCAGGCGCTTTTTGAGCACCTTTTGCCCAAGGGCCAGCATGGAGCCCATGAACACCGTGATGACGGCAAAGGAGAGCAGCGCGGTCTGCACCCAGGTGCCCCTGACAAAATCAGGCCCCACCACATAGTAAAGGTAGCGGATTACGCAGAGGATGCCCGCCTTGGTGATGACGCTGGAAAGGATAGCGCTGGCAGGGGCCGAGGCCACCGGATGGGCGGCGGGCAGCCAGCCCTGCAGGGGAAATAGGCCTGACATGGAGGCAAAGCCCAGACAGGCGATGAACACTACGCCCAGCATGGCGGCGGTGGACAGGGTGAGCTGCTCCGGGGCCGCCAGGCTGCCCCCCGGCGTGAAATAGGGGGAGGCGGTGTTGGGCAGGGTCAGGATGACGCCCGCCAGGCACAGCCCCAGGCTGATGAGCGCGTAGAACAGGAAGCGCCAGCTGGCGCTGATGGATTCCTGGCTTTTTTCAATGGTGAAAAGCGCCGTGGACAGGAAGGTGAGCGCCTCAAAAAACAGGAACATGGTGATGAGGGTGGCGGACAGGCACAGGGCCGTCAGCGCCCCCAGGATAATCATATAAAAGGTGAAAAAACGCTTTTCGTCCTGGACATGCTCCATGTATTTGAAGGAGTAGACCCCGATGATAGCCCAGAGGAAGGAGATGACCAGGACGAAATACCGGGCCAGCCCGTCCGAGCGCAGGGCGATGGGGAGGCTTGGCCCCAGCTTAAACAGGGTGAGAGACTGATCCCCCGCCAGAAACAGCCACACGCTTAGCCCGCACTGGATAGCCAGCGCAAAGCTCACCAGCATCCGGCGGCTGTGCGTGGTTTGATTGGCGGCCTTAAGCCAGGCGATCAGGCCGCCTGTGATCACGGGCAGCAGGATGACGCTCAGGAACAGCAGATGAGGCATAGGCACTCCTCCCGATGGTATCGTTTTTTCCGGTCATACAACGGCACGCTTAAAAGCCCGGAATCAGTATGACATAAAGCGCTGCATCCGCCAGGCTGGAAACCTATCCTGGTTGATAGGCAAAGTATAAACATACAAGGGGATAAAGTCAAATGCCCGCTGCGCTTCCACGCTTGACGGCAGGGCCTTGCTCCATTAGGATAAATGCCATCACAGGCTAAAGGGGGCTGCTATGAAAATAGTGGTGATTGACGGGCAAGGCGGCGGCATTGGGAAGGCGCTGATTCAGCGCCTGCTGGAAGCGCTGCCGGATCAGCGCATCATCGCGCTTGGCGCCAATGCCCTGGCCACCAGTGCCATGCTCAGGGCTGGCGCTCAGGCCGGGGCCACCGGCGCCAGCGCTGTTATTTGCCAGTGCCGGGATGCGGACATCATCCTGGGCCCGGCGGGGATCATCCTGGCTGACGCGATGCTGGGAGAAATCAGCCCCGCCATTGCCGTGGCTGTGGGGCGCAGCCCCGCCGTTAAAATCCTGATTCCCTCCGACCGCTGCAAGCTGCTGATAGCGGGGCTTCCGCGGCTTAGCACCGACGAAGCCCTCAACGACGCCGTCAGCAAGGTGGTGGCGCTGGTAAATGGCGGAGCGGAACAAGCCTGAGAACATCTTCTGAAGCGGTATTGGGGGAAGAATGTCATCATCATTGATGATCGGGCCATGGAAGACAATATGAAATCCTGAATTTCAGCACAAGGGCATTGGCATCAAGCTGATCAAAGACATGCCTAAGCCGCACAATGAAAGAGAGAAATTGTCATGCAAGAAGTATATCAAAACATTTTCATGGAAGCGCTTCCGCTTCCGAACAACCCGCTTAAAAGTTTAAATCTTTATATCATAAAGGGCGAAAAGCGCTCGATGATTGTGGATTGCGGCTTTAACACGGAAGAAACAAGGGAAATCATGCTGAGCATTTTTGAAAAGCATGCGCTTGATTTTGAAAACACGATTCTGTATCTGACACATCGTCATTCCGACCATGTCGGCTTAGCAACGTTTTTGCGCGATAAGGGCCTTGAGGTCTATATAAGCCGGGTTGACGGAAACGCTGTGAACGACCCGGATGGCACCTGGGACGCGACCTTCAAAAACGCAATGCTCCAGGGGCTCGCGGAGGATCATTTTAAAATTGAAGAACATCCCGGTTACAAATATGCGCTTAAAGGAAGGCTCGAATATACCGAAGCCGTCATCGGCAACACCCTGAGCATCGGCGACTATGATTTTGAAATCATCGACCTTTCCGGCCATACTCCCGGAATGACAGGTCTTTATGAAAGAAAGCATCGGCTGCTCTTCTGCGGAGACCACATTCTGAAGAAGATTACGCCGAATATTACCTTTTGGGGCTTTGAACACGGCGACAGTTTGGGCGATTATTTCAAGAATCTGGATAAAGTCTATGACATGGAGATTGCACATCTGTTCTCGTCCCATAGAGAGTTGGTCAAAGATCACCGGGAAAGAATCGATGAGCTTAAACGGCATCACGCAAAGAGGCTTGAAGAGGTGAAAAACGCCTTAACCCTTAAGGAATACTCAAGCGTGAGAGATGTTACCAAACACATGCATTGGGACATACGGAGCAAGAACTTTGATGAGTTCCCTCAATCCCAGAAGTCCTTTGCGACGGGCGAAGCCCATGCCCATTTAGAACATCTCAGACACAGAAGCGAAGCGGATTATATTCAAAAGGGCGAAAAGCTGTATTATTTTCTGATTGATGAATAAAGGAGATAACCGTTGAAGTTGAAAGAGATAAAAAACTTTATTGAAGATTACTATAATATATCAGTAATGAATATTCGTTTGCTTGATAGTCATTTTGGCACAGATATTTATAAGGTGGATGCCGATAAAAGTGGATATATTGTAAAAGCAATGCCGCCCGGCATGGTGTTGTTTGAAAAAGAAGGATTGATAACCGAATATCTGTCCGAAAATGGCGTAAAAACGGCGCGGCTTGTCAAAAACAATCGGGGAGAATATGTTTCAAAAGCTTTCGACGTGCAACTCACCGTTCAGGAATTCATCAAGGGCTATGTCTTTGCCGTCAACACTGCACCGGATTGGTTGATGAACAAGTCAGCAGAAATGCTTGGCAAAATCAATGCTGTGCTTTCGAGCTTTCCGGATTTTTCAGTGCGTTTTGGCAAGGAATTTTTTAGCAAAGAAACGGCTGCAAGAAAGAAGCTCCATCTTGAGCATGGACTTATTGAGGCAGAAGAAGAATTGAGACCGTTTTACACAGAACAGATGCGCCATTTTGAGCGAATTTTGAAATTTGAAATAGATACCGATAGGCTGACATATGCGAATTCACATGGAGATTATCATATCGGTCAGCTGATTGTGAGTAACAAAGATGTTACCGTTATCGACTGGGCATCTGCCTGTCGTTTGCCTGTTTGTCTCGAGGTTGCGACTTCCTACGTGTTTGCGTCACCTTTATGCTGCGACGGTAATATTGATGAGGACGACCTGGCTACCTATATCAGTACTTATACAAGATATTTTCCTCTTTCGGAATATGATATTAAGATGATGCCATACGTGTTGTACTTTTGGCATAGCATGTGTAACTATAGCCCCGACGAACTGCTGAATATTCCCGAATCCTATATCTCAATTGCTGCGCTTATACAAAAAATGCTCGCCTGGCTTTATGATAATGCTGACAAATTATCGAAGGCGGTGTATAAGAAGGTTAAGTGATATGTCATATTCAAAATTATGAAGTGAGTTTGTACAAACGACATGTTGGGGAAAACTGTGCCGAATAACTCGATAGGATAACAAGGAGGTGTTTGAATAAAACATATTATGAAGGAAACGATTGAAGCGGTTTATAGCAGGCGGGACTTGCAGGAAAGGACAAATGAAAAAGCTTGATTTTAATGGTTTTTACCAATATGAAAACAGCAAACAAATGCATTTTGTCTTCGACTTCTTGTCCGGGACCGGCTGTTTGCTTTGCGGCGCTTGACAGACCCGACAGTGCGGTGTAGGATGAAAACAACTCCATAATGTGTCTTCAGGGCGGGGTGCAAGTCCCCACCGGCGGTGAAAGCCCGCGAGCCGAGAGGCTGACATGGTGAAACTCCATGGCCGACAGTAAAGTCTGGATGGAAGAAGGCAGGCCTTATCGGCCATCATCATTCGCCCTGGGCCATTCATCGGGGCGAATTCATGATTAGGGAGGCACATCCATGAACCGCAAAACAAACACGGCCAAGCTCACCTACGCGGCGCTGCTGACGGCGCTGGCCATCATCCTCAGCTATTTTCCGGAGATTCCCCTGGCTTTCTTCGCCCCCTGGCTGAAGCTGGACTTTTCCTTCACGCCGCTTTTGCTGCTGGGCTTTGCCATAGGGCCCGGCATGGCCGCCATCGCAATTGTGGTGACCAACGTGGTGCATATCATCGGCGGCACCACCGGCGGGGTGGGGGAGCTGGCCAATATCCTGATCGGCTTGGCTTTTGTGATGCCGCCTGCTTTCCTGTACCGAAAAAGCCGCACCTGGCGCTCAGCAATTGTGGGTATGGTGATTGGCATTTTGTTGATGATGGGGGCGAGTATCGTCGCAAATCGTTACTTGCTTTTGCCAAAGTTTCTTGGAGATAACTTTGAAGAAGCCTTAAACAATTTTGGAATGAACTTGTCTAGTTATTTGTGGGGGGCTATTTTACCATTTAACTTCATCAAAGGCTTGCTTAACGCATTCCTTACCCGGTTGCTTTACAAGCGCCTGTCCAACACGATAAAGGAAGCGGAAAAGGACGTTGCGGTATCAGACTGAGACCCGGGAAGAAACCCAGCGCCTGGGCCAGGCATTGGCCCGGGCGCTGAGGGCTGGCGATGTGTTGCTGCTTTCAGGCGAGCTGGGGGCCGGCAAAAGCGAGCTGGCCCGGGGCATCGCCCGGGGCCTTGGGGTGGAGGGCCCTGTGCCCAGCCCCACCTTCACGTTGCTTAACATCTATGAGGAGGGCCGCGTCGCGCTCCATCATTTTGACTGGTACCGGGCGGATGACCCGGAGGAGATCAGCGCCGCCGGGCTTGAGGAATACATCCAGGGGGAGTGGATCAGCCTGATCGAGTGGCATGAGCGGGCCCCCTATCTGTGCCCTGAACGGCATTTGCTGGTTGAAATCAGGGCCCTTGACGGGGATACCCGGCAGATCACCCTCAGCCCTCAGGGGGGCTTCAGGGATTTGGAGCTTAGGGAGGAATACATTTGACGATTTTGGCGCTGGATACCTCAGGCCCGGTGTGCTCTGTTGCTATTTTGGATGGGGCGGGGCTGTGCTATGAGGCGCGGGCGGTCAACAAGCTGACCCATTCCAGGAACCTGCTGCCCATGGTGGAAGAAGCCCTGGACAAGGGCGGGAAAACCATGGCGGATATTGGCCTGATGGCGGCGGTGGTGGGGCCGGGCTCTTTCACCGGCGTGCGCATTGGCGTGGCCACCGCCCAGGGCTTGGCCCGGGCGCAGGGGATCAAATGCCTGCCGGTAAACGCGCTGGAGGCGATGGCGGCAAGCCTGCCGGCGCCTGGCTGTGTCATCTGCCCCATCCGGGATGCCAGGGGCATGCAGGTCTATGGTGCGGCTTTCAAAGAGGGTGAGCGCCTGATGGCGGATGAGGCGCTTCCGCTAAGGGAATATCTGGAAAGAATCACCCCGTTTGAAGGCCCCCTGATGTTCCTGGGGGACGGGGTAAGGCCCTGTCAGGGGGAGATTGAGGCGGCTTTGGGCAGCCGGGCGTTGTTCGCGCCGCCCCACCTGCTGCAGCCGGGGGCAGGGGCGGCGGCCTATTTGGCCGGCCTGCGTCCTGATCAGGCGGTGGAGCCCGGGGAGCTGAAGCCCCTGTATTTAAGAGCGCCCCAGGCGGAGCGCCTGCGGGCACAAAAAAATGGCTGAGCCTTTCATCCGCCGCATGACCCTGGCGGACGCCGGCCAGGTGGCGGCGATTGAGGCCGCCTGTTTCAGCTCCCCCTGGACCCTTGCGGATTTTGAACGGGAAATGACGGAAAACCCGGTGGCCCGCTACCTGGTGGCTGAGGTGAACGGGCGTCTGGCGGGGTTTGCCGGGGCCCATATCATTCTGGATGAGGGGCATATCACCAATGTGGCGGTTTTAGCGGAATACAGGGGGCAGGGCCTGGGCAGGCAGCTGCTGGAGGCCCTGCTGCAATACGCTGCCAACCTGGGGGCCAGGTACCTGACTTTGGAGGTGCGGGAGAGCAACGCCCCCGCCATCGCGCTTTATGAATCTTGTGGTTTTATCAAGGTGTCTGTGCGCAAAAGGTATTATGCTGATTCCGGGGAGGATGCCCTGCTGATGGTGTGCGACCGGCTCCCCCCGGCGGAGCCGGGCTTTGAGGAGCAGGAAACGGTGAGAGAATAGGTATCATTCAGAAAACCAGAAACTCACATTCCAGCCGTCCGTTGTACAGCCTGCGGCGGCTGATTGCTTTGCGCCTCATGTGCCGTTCAAAGCCATGGTTGGCGGTGATGACGGCCAGCTTCGCCCCCGGGTGCCGGGCCAGGAGGCCGCCAAAGTCCGCAGCCAGCTTGTCCGATGCCTTTTTGTCCCCGAGGCGCTCGCCATAGGGGGGATTGGCGATAAAAAAGGGAGCGGGCCCCTCCAGGTTCAGCTGCCGCAGGTCGGCCTGGCGCACTTTGACTTTATCAAACAAATCAGCCTGGCGCAGATGCTTTGTGCACAGCGTCAGCGCCTCAGGGCTGATGTCGCTGCCGGAGATGGGCGGGATGTTCTGAAACCGGCAGCGGCTGGCCGCCTCCTCCCGGAGGCGCTGGTTGTCCTTAACATTGCTTTGGGACCAGGTTTCCATGATGAAGGAGCGGGCAAGCCCGCTGGCGCGGTTGGCGGCCAGGAAGGCCGCCTCAAGCAGCAGCGTGCCGCTGCCGCAGCAGGGGTCGTGAAGGGGCTGATCGGTTTGCCAGCCTGACAGCCGCACCAGGGCGGCGGCCAGGGTTTCCCGGATAGGCGCTTCCCCCACATAGGTGCGGAAGCCCCGGCGGTTGAGCGCGTCGCCGGAGGTATCAATGGCAAGGCGGGCTACATCCCGGTGCAGGGTGACGGAGATGGGGAACACCGGCCCCGTTTCCGGGAACCACTGGGTTTTATGGCGTTGCTTCAGGCGCTCCACAATGGCTTTTTTGGTGATGCTTTGGCAGTCGCTTATGCTCATCAGCTGGCTTCTGGCGCAGTTGCCGCTGACGGGAAAGGCGGCGTCCCGGGGCAGGATATCCTCCCAGGGGATGGATTTGACAAACTCAAACAGGGCGTCAAAGGTCAGCGCCTCCTGTTCGCCCAGTACCCACATCACCCGGTCGGCGCAGGCCAGCCACAGGTTGGCCTTGAAGGCCTCCGCCATGCCGCCTGAAAACCGCGCCCCGCCCGGCTCGGCCTTGGCCTCAAAGCCCAGCGCCTGCAGCTCCTGTTTGACCAGGCCTTCAAGGCCGAAGGCCGCTGTTGCGATAAACTCCATTTTTGCCCTCCAGTTTTCTTGCCCTCAGCGCTCAATGCAGAACATGGCGTATAAGGGGACGCTTTTGATGCCATTTTCAAAGCCGAAATTTTTGGCTGAAACACGGATGGTATAGGGTGGACGATACAGATCCATATATTGGCGCAGGCTTTTCGCGCGGACATTGTCGGCCGATTTTGCTTCCAGGGGGATGATCTCGCCCTGATCGTTCTGAAACACAAAATCAACCTCGGCCTTGCCTTCGCTGGCCCAATAGTAGGGGGTAATACCGTTTGCCGCCAGAGCCTGGATGATATAATTCTCAGCCAGCGCACCTTTGAAGCCGTCCATGCTGTGGGACTGCGAAAGAATAACGCTGGGAGCGATGTCGAACTTGGAACAGAGCACCCCGGTATCAAACAGATAGATTTTAAAGGCCTGATTGTTCGCATAGGCGCTAAGCGGCATGCGCCCCTCCCTGGCCAGGATACACTGATAAATGATGCCGGCGCTTTTTAGCCAGGCGATGGGCAGCTCATACTCATAGGCGCGGGCGCCCGATTTGATCAGCTTATACTGAAATTTGCGGTTTACTTTGGCGAGCTGTGCCGGGATGCTGTTCCAGGCGGCCATGATGCGGGTCGTTTCCTGTGGGTCGGCATATTTGGCCATGTCGGCGATATAGGCGCTGTTCAGGTTTTTCTGAGCCGCCCTGACAAAATCAAAATCCTTGCGGCTGATATATTCGCTCACCGCTTCGGGCATGCCGCCCACCACCAGGTACTGACGGTAATAATCCAGCGCAGTCTCGTGCAGGGAGAATGATGCGGCGGACTGAAAGGCCTCCCTGATCAAATCGGCCAATGGTTTTTGCCCGTTTGCCCAGAGAAATTCTTCAAAATCCATTGGATAAATGGGCAGCATATCCACCTTGCCAACCGGAAAAGAGGCTTGCTGGCGGTTGAGCGCAACACCCAAGAGGCTGCCTGCGGCCAGAATATGGTATTCAGGCGTGTTTTCATGAAAGTACTTTAGTGATTGCAGCGCCCGCTCACAGGCCTGGATTTCATCCAGAATGATCAGCGTATTCTCAGGGAATATTGACTGTCCCGACAGCACGGACAACTCCCGTACAATGCGGGTGGGGTTTAAATCCTGGCTGAAAACATTCTGAACTTCCTGAGAATCTTCCAGGCTGAAATAGGCGGTGTTGTGATAATGGGTTTTTCCAAAGGTGAGCGCGCTGTAGGTTTTGCCCACTTGCCGCGCTCCCTGAAGCAACAGGGGCTTTCTGCCGGGCCTGTTTTTCCATGCGACCAATTCATCAACAATTTTTCGTTCCATAAAGTGTCACCTCACAACACTTATTCTAACATAAAAAAGCCTGATTGCAAGGGTATTTGTAAGCAAAGGATGCTCTGTCTAATTATCTGCTTTTCGTGTAAAATAACAGCAGGAGGAAATAAATGCAAAAAGTATTGCTGATTGTGCTTGATTCGGTGGGGGTGGGCGCGTTGCCGGACGCCCATCTGTATGGGGATGAGGGCTCCAACACCCTTGGCAACACCGTGCAGGCAACAGGGCTTAGGCTGCCCCATCTGGAAAAGCTGGGCATTGGCGCAATTCCTGGCGTTCACCTGCCGACAGATCCGAACGCCCGGGGCCTTAGCGCCCGGCTGGCGGAGCAATCCCCCGGCAAGGACACCACCACCGGGCACTGGGAGATAGCGGGCGTCAGGCTAAGCCAGGCCTTCCCCACCTTTCCGGAGGGTTTTCCGGCAGATTTCATGGCCCGGTTTGAGGAAGCCATCGGCATGAAGACCCTGGGCAACTACCCCGCCTCAGGCACCGCCATCATCAGGGAGCTGGGGAAAGAGCACATGCGCACCGGCCGCCCCATCGTGTATACCTCGGCGGACTCGGTGTTTCAAATCGCGGCCCATGAGGAGATCATCCCCCTGGAGCGCCTGTATGAAATCTGTCAAATCGCCAGGGACATGCTGACGGGCGAGTTAGCCGTAGGCCGGGTGATCGCCAGGCCTTTTATCGGTACACCGGACAAGGGGTTTGTCCGCACGGGCGGACGGAAGGATTTCTCATTAGAGCCGCCCGCAAACACCATCCTGGATGACCTGAAGCAGGCGGGCTTTGATGTGCTGGGTGTGGGCAAAATTGAGGATATTTTCGCGCACCGGGGCCTGACGGCAAGCAACCACGCCTCCGGCAACGCGGCCTGCGTTGAGGCGGCGCTGGCGTATATGGATCAGGGTTTTAACGGATTGCTGTTTGTGAACCTGGTGGACTTTGACATGCTTCATGGCCACCGGCGTGACCCGGAGGCCTACGCCGGGGCGCTGAAAGCTTTTGACGATGACCTGCCCCGCTTTCAGGAGAAGATGGGGGAGGAAGACATGATGATTATCACCGCTGACCATGGCTGTGACCCCACCTTCAAAGGCACCGACCATACCCGGGAATACGCCCCCATGCTGGCCTGGCGGCCAGGGCTTACAGGCCACAAACATCTGGGCGATCGGGACAGCTTTGCGGACATCGCGGCCACCATCAGCGAGTTTTTCGGCTTAAAAGGGCGTTATGACGCTCAATCATTTCTAAAAGAATTGGAGGAGTTGGCATGATCAATTATAAGGAAATCAAGCGGGCGGCCGCTATGGTGAAGCACAGCTGCGGCCCGGCGGACATCGCGGTGATATTGGGCAGCGGGCTTGGCGGCTTCGAGGAGCGGCTTCTTGACCCGGCGGAGATCAGCTATGATGAAATCCCCGGCTTTCCCACCTCCACCGTGCCTGGCCACGCGGGCAAGTTCATCGTGGGGACGCTGAAAGATAAACGGGTTCTGGTGATGTCAGGCCGCATCCACAGCTATGAGGGTTATAGCATGGACAAGGTGACCCTGCCCATCCGGGTGATGAGCCTGCTGGGGGTCAAAACCCTGATCGTCACCAACGCCGCTGGCGGGGTGAACACTGACTTTAAGCCGGGGGATTTGATGCTGATTGAGGATTATATCAACCTTTCCGGCCGCAACCCCCTTCGGGGCAAAAACCTGGACCGTTTTGGCCCCCGCTTCCCTGACATGACCCACGCCTATGACCCGCAGCTGCGCCAGATCGCCCTGCAGGAGGCGGAGAAGCTGGGCATTGACTTAAAGCGTGGCGTTTACTGCTGGCTGAACGGCCCCACCTACGAAACCCCGGCTGAGATCCGTATGGTGCGCATCCTGGGGGCGGACGCCGTGGGCATGTCCACCGTGCCTGAGACCATTGTGGCCCGTCATTCGGGCATGCGGGTGCTGGGCATTTCCAGCATCACCAACATGGCGGCAGGCGTGCTTGACCAGCCCATCAACCATGAAGAGGTGCTGGCCGTGGGCAACAGTGTCAGCACATCCTTCCGTCAGCTGGTGGAAGCGGTGATCGACCGGCTGCCGGAGGCGGAGACGGTGGAGATGTAAGAGAAGGCTTAGCGCTGAGAAATTAAAAAACGGGGGTCATCACACATGATGATCTGAACGCCGCAATCAAGCGACAATTTGGCTTTTTCTTCATCTTCGACCGGGGCACACAGAAGCACTTTGTTGATGCTGCGATAATAATCCGCAATCTCGTGTGTCAGGGTCATGGTGGGTACACAAACGCCATCAAGGGTTGCGTATGTTCCGTCAACGCCGTTGACATGATTAACGTTTCCCGGGAAATTGTTGGGCGGGCCGACTGTGAAAAAGTCAGTATATGCTTTTAGGTGTTTTGTTACATCGCCATTCAAGCTGTTGAAAATGCAGCGGTTTTCATATCCGTGTTTGTTTACCATCGCCAGCACCGGGGCGACGATGACCTCGACCGGTGCGCTTTTTAAGTCGATATTGAGGAGGATATCCGGCCAGTTTTGATATAAAATGAGAAGATCCTCCAAGGTGATGATGTTTTCCGGCTGAAAGCCAAGATTTTCACCAATCTGTATTTCTGTCAGTTTCTGGCAAGTATAGTCCATCACTGAACGGGGATGACCGGTTTTTTCCATGAGCGACGCATCATGATACAGAACCGGAATGCCATCCTTTGAGATTTGAACATCCAGTTCAATCATGTCAACCCCCAGCCGTGCGGCTTCCTCAAAAGCAATTAGCGTATTTTCAGGGTATAGAGCAGAAAAACCGCGGTGCGCCGCGATAACAGGCCTCTCTTCCTTCCAGTGGTACATCTTCCATGCCATGATGATATCTCCTTTAATCCGAGCTTATTGTTCGGTGTTGTCTTTATTGATAAAATGGGTAAAAATAAGCGAACTGCCAAGAATGATGATCAGCATTAACATGGATAGCGCAGCGCTATAGCCCAGACGCCACTGCATAAAACCAACGCTATATGTGTACATATTTAAGTGTGTGGTGGCGCGTCCGGGCCCACCCGCCGTCAGTGCGCTGATGGTGTCGTAAGCCCGAATGGCACCTATCAGCTGAAACATAACAACCATGATTAAGGATGGACGGATAAGCGGCAATGTTACTTTGAAAAAGATTTGCCGGGAGTTTCCCCCGTCAATCAGCGCAGCTTCGGTATATGATTCATCCACGCCCTGGAGAGCGGCTAAAATAATGATGGATACAAAGGGGGTATCCCTCCAAAGTCCCACGATGTATAAAGAAACCATGGCGTACGTTTCATCCCCCAGCCAGTTTATTTTTTCTAAACCGGCGATTTCCAACAGGTAGTTGACAATACCATAATCCGTATTAAGAAGCATGCGCCAAATAAATCCGCATACAATGCCGGTAATCATCATGGGAATCATATGCATAACCCGGAAGACGCGTACACCTTTAAACTCTATGAACCACAATAACGCAATTAAAACACCAAAGAACATTTGTAGCAGAATATTTCCGCCGGCCAGTTTGAGCATGACCAGGCATGAATCCCAGAAGTACCTGTCTTTTGTGAAAATACTGATATAGTTTGAAAGGCCTACCCCCTCGAATTTGTTCAGCGTTGTAATGGTGGCATTCGTAAAGGACAGGTAAATGGTCAGGAGAAGCGG
The DNA here is from genome assembly GCA_050952935.1 of Christensenellales bacterium. GTDB lineage: Bacteria > Bacillota > Clostridia > Christensenellales > Aristaeellaceae > UBA6115. The sequence continues at coordinate 787,874 of JBMNLS010000001.1, forward strand.
GATTAATGTTAATATCAATAACACAATGAAAGAGGGCAAAACCATCAAGTAGTAGGAAGTTTTTTCGGAGCGTAGATTGGTTGTACCAAATCCGCTGTATTTTGCTTTGACTGTGCTCATGGATATTCCTTTGCTACTGTTTAAAAGTTACAAGAACTGTGGGACCGTATAATGAATTTTATGCGGTCCCGCAAAGGATGATTATTTCTTATACTGAACCCCATCACGCTCGAGAATCTCAATTGTTATTTGCTGGACTTCGGCCAAAGCTTCTTCCGGTGTGATTTTCTTGTTGATGGCTTTATAGAATGCGTCGATCATGGCGCCTGTAATCTCACCTTTTTGAGAGATTAGCGGCCAGTAGACAATGCTTGCCATGGGGGCGGACTTGCTGACGGCTTCGCTTAAGTCAGCGGGGAGAACCTTGTTAATCTCGTCGTTCGCATACACATCATTTCTGTAGCAGGAAACAGCCTTGCCGCGCATAATTTGGTTCAGCGCGGTGTCATAGCTGGTTGCAACCTTGATGAGTTCCCAGCACCATTCAGGATGCTTGGTGCGGCTGGCAACGGAGAAGCACCAGCCATCGCCCCAGGAGTAGGTGCCATCAAGGGCGCTGAAGCCAAATTGATCATGCAGATCGGTTTGGGCGGGGTCAAGAAGATTAACGCCCAAGGTGACCGCGTCAACGAACATAGCCGCATACCCTTGCTGCATGGCAGCCATGGCCTCCTGGTAAGCATAGCTTTGAATTCCCTCGGGAGCATAGTCGTACATTTTAATCAGCTGATTCAGGGCTTTCAGCGCTATATCGGTATCAAAGATGGCGATGGAATCGTGTCCTTCCGGATACCACTCGCCGTCCAGATAGAGCCAGTTAATCAACCAGGGCAGGGCAATGCCCCGTTCCTGACCGCCGCGGAAAGCAAGGCCAAATACCTTGTTGGCAGGGTCATTGATTTTCGCGGCTGTTTCAATGACTTCGTCCATGTTCTTGGGGATATCTGTAATGCCATACTTTTCGAAAATTGCCTTGTTGTACATCAGAACACCAACACCGGCGGAATAGGCAACAGACCACCTCTGGTCGTTTACCACGCAGGCGTTCAGCGCAGCGCTCATAATACCGTTATACCAATCGGTTTTTGCTTCCGCTTCCGCGTTGATAAAGCTGTCCAGCGGCATGATCCAGTCGCCGTCAATCATGGAGCCCCAGTGGTTAGAGTTGCACATAATAAGGTCGTACGCCTGGTTGTCTTCAACCAGCCCCAATGTCAGCAAATCGCCGTAGCCGGTGGAAGGGGCAAGTTCGCAGTTGACTGTAATCCCATGCTTGCTTGCAAAGTCTGCAAAATAGGTGTTTGCCAAATCATCGTTCTGGTTTTGGGTGCAAATGAGCACATTGATTACCACATCTTTAGGGTCGAGGGTAGACACATCGGTTGCGGCCAGGGCCGGTACTGAAGACAGCACCAGAGAGAGGGCCAGCAGAAGAATTGTAAGTTTTTTCATGTTTTCCTCCTTTTATTGTTAACGCTTCCGATAAGCGGCGCGCTCGCTTATCGTGCAGTCAACCCTTAACAGAACCGGCAGTTAAACCGCGGACAAAACTTTTCTGCGCAAGCAGGCAAAAAGCAATCATAGGCAGTGCAACCATGCAGGAGGCGGCGCATAACAGCCCCCAATTTGTTCCTACGTCATTATTAAACTTGTAAACAGCATAGGAAACGGGCCTGGTATTGTTTCCTGACACGAGCTTTGCATAGAAAAACTCGTTCCAGGAACTCATAAAAGCGAAAATAGCGGCGGTGCTGATACCAGGCTGTATGGTTGGAACGAGAACACGGGCGAGAATTTGAAAACGGTTGCATCCATCAATCATGGCTGCTTCTTCGATTTCCTCCGGGACAGTGCGGATAAAACCGTTCAGCAGCCATACAGTGAAGGGCAACTGGGAGGTTAGATAGATCAGGGTAAGCCCTATATAGGTATCGTTGAGACCAACTTTTTTATAAACAAAATAGAAAGGAACTGCAAAAGCCATTGCAGGCAGCATTCTGGAAAGCAAAATCCAAATACTGACAAACTTCGAGGCCCTTGAACGGCTGCGAGCCAGCGCATAAGCGCAGGGAATGCCAAAAAGCAATGAAAGAACTGTGGTTTGAACAGAAATGATCAAACTATTAAGATAGCTTTTCTTAAATCCCATGGTATTAAGGACTTCAGTGAAGTTATCGCCTATTGGGCTCCAAACCCACTTCGGAGGAATGCTGAAGGCGTCTGCTGCTGTTTTTGTAGCTGTGGAAATGCAATACCAAATTGGAAACAGGGTGAACAGCATTACAAGGAATACAGATAAGCCAATGAAAGCATTTCTGGATGATTTTTTTAAGGATGCTCTATTCATCAAATACTCCATTCCTTTTTTTAATCTGTTTTTCCCTGATGAAACAACAGACCATTCATATCATAAAGGATGAAAGTAAAGATGGGGTATAAAGTTTACTAATTTCACATAAAATTAAAAATGCGATATCGAATCCATATATGGGGAATAATGGTGGGATTATGATTAAAATAGGGGATAATCTGTGAATTTTCAGATAAATAAACCTAAATTCAGCTCGGAGCAACCACTGATTTGATGCGCTCTATTTTTATTATTATACAGTTCGCTATCTCCGCATACCCCTTTCATTTTCTCATCCAAAACAACAACCCGGCGACTGCTTTTGTTGCATGCGCCGGGCAAAAATGTTGGATTCTTTTTTTAGTTCCGCACCTCTCCGCCCAGTTTGCCGATCTTTTTGATGATGGTGTTCATTTTTTCGTCGATCTGTTCGGCGGTCAGGGTGCCCTGGTCGGAGCCGAAATGCACGCGGAACATGACGGATTTCTTGCCCTGGGGAATCTGCTTGCCGCGGTATTCCTCGATGAAGTCCATGCTGTTGACGCTTTTTTCAAGAGCTGCGCGGATATCCTGCCAGGCGGTTTTTTCATCCACTAAGATGGAGAAATCCTGCTCCACCAGGGGGAAGAGGGGCAGGCGCTGATAGGCGTTGCTGCGGGAGGGCAGGGGGATGAGAGCATCCACATCCAGCGCCATGACGGCCATCGCCGCCCGCTTGATGCCGGCCAGGCGGGAAGCCCTGAGCGAAATGACGCCAAAGGAGCCGATGACCTCACCGCCTGAAAGGATGTTGAGCCAGGCCTTGGGGTCGGCCCAGGCGGGCTGCTCCTGCTGGGCAAACGTGAGCGGCTCCGACATGACAGCCCGGGGCAGGGCTTCCAGCACGCCCTTCATCTCCCTGAACAGCAGGCTGGCGTCCTGGCCCACAAAGGCGGCGGCCAATTGCCGCTTTTGAAGGGGCAGGGTCTCGTTTTCATCGCTGGGGTGGCTTTCGCCCGGGGCAAAGACTTGGGCCAGCTCAAACACGCGGAAGCTTTCAAAATAGCGCAGGTTCAGCGCGGCGACACTCAGCATGGCGGGGATCAGGGAAGGCCTGAGGCTGGCGGTGTCAGGGGAGGGGGGAGCGGACAAGGCCAGGCAGCCCTCGGGGCTGGTGCCTGCCGCCTCCAGATAGCGCTTGTCCATCCAGGGATAGGTGAACACCTCCTGCACATCGCAGCGGACGGCCAGGTATTCCCGCAGGCGGCGCTCCAGCTGCATCCCCGGCTGGCGCACGGCGGCGCTTAGCTTCACCGTGGGCGGGATAAAGTCAAAGCGGTCATAGCCAATCATCCGGGCCACTTCTTCCAGCACGTCATCCGGCAGGCTCACATCCCCGGTGGCGCGCCAGGAGGGCACGGACACCTGAAGCGTGTCCCCCTCGGATGCCACCTGAAAGCCCAGGGGGCGCAAAAGATGGACGGCCTCATCGCCGGTCAACTTCCGGCCCAGGCGGGTGTTCAGCCAGCTTAGCTTCACCGGGATTACCGGGCAGTCGGTTTTCACCGGATAACTGTCGCTGAAAGCGCTCATGCGCGCCTGGGGGAAGAGCTCTTTGATCAGCTTATCCGCCACCGCAATGGCCTGATCGACCCGCTGGGTGTCCAGGCCCTTTTCGTTGCGGTTGGCCGATTCGGTGCGCACCTGGTAGCGGCTGGCGCTGCGGCGCAGCCCAACGGGCTCAAAATTGGCGATTTCAAGGATCATCGTGGTGGTGGTGGGCAGGATGGAATCCTTGGCCCCGCCCATGATGCCGCCCAAGGCGATGGGCTCTGTGGCGTCGCAAATCATCAGGTCTTCCCCGGTCAGCTTCAGCTGGTGCCCGTCAAGCAGGGTGAGGGTTTCGCCGGGCCTGGCGTTTCTGACGATGATTTCATCCTTGACATTTTCCTTGTCAAAGCCGTGGGTAGGCTGGCCCACAGAGAGCATCACATAGTTTGTCAGGTCAACCAGGGCGTTGATGGGCCGGATCCCGGTTTTCCACAGCGCTGTTTTCAGCCGCCAGGGGGAAGGGACGCTGGCGACGCCCTCATACACGATGCCGGTATAGCGCCTGCAACGTTGCGGGTTTTCAATGGTGACAGGGTATTCCGGCAGCCCCTCGGGTTTTGTGAAGGGGGGGAGGGGTTTTAGTTCCAGGCCATAGATGGCGGCCAGCTCCCGGGCGATGCCGTAGTGGCCCCACAGGTCAGGCCGGTTGGTGAGGGATTTGTTGTCAATCTCCAGGACGATGTCGGATAGCTCCAGCACCTGGCCCAGGGCAACCCCCGGCTGGCCTTTAAAGTCACTTAGGTCCATCACCCCGTGCTCGTCATCCGCGGGGAAGAGCTCCTCCAGCTCCAGCTCCGCCGCGGCGCAGATCATCCCTTCGCTTTTTACGCCGCGCAACTTGGTGGTTTTGATGAGGACGGGCTCGCCCTCCCCATGCCAGCGAACCCTGGCGCCCGGCAGAGCCACGGCGCAGCGCATCCCCTCATAGATGTTGGAGCCGCCGCACACGATGGTGGCCGGGGCCTCCTGCCCCACATCCACCGCGCACACCCTGAGCATGTCGGCCTGGGGATGGGCGCTGATCTGGGTGATGACGCCCAGCACACAGCCGCTGAGGGCGTCGGCGGGGTTCACCGCGCCTTCCACCTCCACCGTGCGCATGGTCAGGTCGTAGGAGAGCTGCTCCATGGAGAGAGAATCGGGCAGGGACACATATTCCTTGATCCAGTTGAGTGATACCTTCATCTTTCCTTCCCTCCCTTACCTGAACTGCCTGAGGAACCTGAGGTCGGCGCTGTGAAACAGCCTTACATCGTCCACCCCGTAGCGCATCATCACCAGGCGGTCAAGGCCGATGTTGATATAAAAGCCACTCCAGATGTCCGGGTCAAGCCCGGCGGCTTTCAGCACATTGGGGTGGGGGGTGCCGCCGGGCATCACCTCAATCCAGCCCACCTGCTTGCACACCTTGCAGCCGCTGCCGCCGCACACCAGGCACTTCATGTCAATTTCAAAGCCCGGTTCCACAAAGGGGAAGAAGCCTGCGCGCATGCGGGTGTCAACCGGCCTGCCAAACACCTTTTCCAGGATGGTGGCAACCAGCAGCTGCCCTGAGGCGAAGGAAAAATCCTTTTCCACAATCAGCGCCTCATACTGGAAGAAGGCGCGCTCGTGGCGGGCGTCGGTGTTCTCATTGCGGTAGACCCGGCCGGGGTAGACAAAGCGGGCGGGGGCGCCGTGCTTTTTTAGATACCGCACGCTGCCGCCGGTGAGGTGGGGCCTTAGGCACAGGCGCTCGCTGCCCCTTTTGCCCTCGGAGCCCTTGAGCCAATAGGTGTCCATGGTGTCCCGGGCGGGATGCTCGGGGGGGAAGTTCAAATGGTCAAAGGCGTATTGCTCGCTGGTGATGTCATCCTCCGCGTACACCTCAAAGCCCAGGGACAAAAAGGCGTCGTTCAGGTCATAACACATCTGGGTGATGGGGTGGAGGGCCCCTGAAACCGGCGGGATGCCCGGCAGGGTCAGGTCGATCTCCCCCTGGATGGCGGAGCCTTCGTCCACCAGCGCCTCCTCCCTGATGGTGATGGCCTGGGCGATGGTGTTTTTCACCTCGTTTGAGAGCATGCCCGTTAGCCTGCGCTCCTCAGCTTCCAGCTTGCCCAGTTCCTTCAGAATCAGGGTCAATTCTCCCTTTTTGCCCAGGTATTGGTGGCGGACTTGCAGCAGCTCCTCCGCCGTGCCCGCTTTCTGCGCCGCCTCAAGGGCGGCGATCTTCATGGCCTCCAACCGTTCCCGCATCATAAACCTCCAGATACCATTCGAAATTGACTATGAAAGGATGCTAACATCCTTAAATCCATTCGTCAATTGCCTTATTGAGCAATATGGTGACGAGATTCCTTGCATAAGCGGGCAAAACATGCTATTTTTTACAGAGTTATTAAGGAGGCTTCATGGACGGACTGCAGCCCATTTCCTGGTACCCGGGGCATATGGCAAAGGCCAAGCGCCAGCTGGAAACCCAGCTGAAGCGGGTGGACATCGTGCTGGAATTGTGCGATGCCCGGCTTCCCCTGTCCAGCCGCAACCCGGCGCTGGACGAGATGCTGGCCAACAAGCCCCGGCTGCTGATGATGAACAAGGAGGATCTGGCGGACCCTGCTGTCACCCGGCGGTGGGAAGCGTATTTCCGTCATCAGGGCATTCAGGCTTTCCCCATGCAGGCGGGGAAGAACAAGCAGCGGATATTGAAGCTGGTGGACAGCCTGACCGCCGAAAAGCGCAAACGGGCGGAGAACCGGGGCATTGCCATCACCAGCCGTGCTATGGTGGTGGGGGTTCCCAATGTGGGCAAAAGCACCCTGATCAATGCCCTGGCAGGGCGCAGCGCCTTTAAGGTGCAGGACCGTCCCGGCATCACCCGGGCGGCCCAGTGGATCAAGGCGGGGGACAGGCTGGAGCTGCTGGACACCCCCGGCATGCTCTGGCCCAAGCTCAACGATCAGCAGGCCGCCCGCCGCCTGGCCTATATCGCGGCCATCCGGGATGAGATATTGGACAGCTATCATCTATCCATCGGCCTTTTGGATGAATTGATGTCTATCGCCCCTGAAAAAGTGGCTGCCCGCTACAAGCTGACAGACCAAGGCCTGCGCGGCCAGATGCTGCTGGAGGCCATCTGCCATGCCCGGGGCTTTTTGCAAAAGGGCAATGTGTACGACCTGGAGCGCGGGGCTGCCTGTGTGCTGGATGAGTTCCGCGGCGGGCTGATCGGCAGGATCACCCTGGAAACGCCGCCGGAGGACAGCGATGGCCAGCCATGAGCGCCGCCTGGCGCTGTACCGGCATGACATGGATTTGTGGCGGGAAGGCCTGCGCTTTGCAGGTATTGATGAGGCCGGCCGCGGGCCCCTGGCGGGGCCGGTGGTGGCGGTCTGCGTGGCGTTTTCCCCGGATGCGCGGATGCTGGACTATATTGACGACTCAAAAAAGCTCTCTGAAAAGCGCCGGGAAACGGTGTATGAGGAGATCATCCGCCAGGCGGATTTTGTGGGCTTGGGCCAGGTGGAGGCGGAGGAGATTGACCGCGTCAACATCCTGCAAGCCACCCGGCTGGCCATGCGCCGGGCCGCCCAGGGGGCCCCTGTGGGGTTGTTTCTGATTGACGCGGTGACGGGTGTGGGCCTTGAGGGCAATGAGCGACCCATTGTTCATGGGGACGCGGTGAGCTACAGCATCGCCGCCGCCTCCATCATTGCCAAGGTGACCCGGGACAGGCAGATGCGGGCGCTGGAGGAGCAGTTCCCGGGCTATGGCTTTGCCCGGCACAAGGGCTATGGCACCGCCGCCCACATGGCTGCTATCCGGGAGCTGGGGCTCTGCCCGGCGCACCGGCGCAGCTTTCTGAAAAAGCTGAACGCGGGATGAGCCAGTATCAGACCGGCCTTGAAGGGGAGGCGCTGGCGGAAAACTATCTGAAACAGCGCGGCTATGCCCTGATCGCCCGGCGTTACCGCGGTCCCGCGGGAGAAGTTGACCTGATTGCCCGCCAGGGCAAAACGCTGTTTTTTATCGAGGTGAAGCACCGCCCCCAGGGGCGGCTGGGCACGGGGCTTCGGGCGGTGACGCCTGACAAGCGCCGGAGGCTGAAGGCCACAGCGCGGCACTATCTTAGCGGGCATCCCGCCCCTTACCGGATCGCCTGCCTTGAAATCACCCGGGCCGGGGTATGGTTTTACCCGGATATATTGCACGATATGTGAGGCTGCCATGAAAAAGAAGGTTTTGATCATCGCTTTGGCGCTGCTGGCCCTGGTGGCCGGGGCCTGGCTTATCACCCGGGACAGGGGGCCCAAGGCCCAAACGGGCGTGGAGCTGCTGAAAAACGGCGGATTTGAGGAGGTTTCAGGCGAAGGTCTGCCTGAGGCCTGGCTGCCCGACGCCTATGTGAGGTTGCTCGGGGTAACGGAGTTTTCCGTCGCTGAAGAAGCCGGGGGCAATGTTGCCCTGATCACCAACCACGAGATGAACGACGCCCGCTTCAGCCAGAAGGTGGAGGTGGTGCCCAATACCATCTACCGCCTGACCGGCAAAATCAGGGCCAAGGCGGAAGGGGGCCTGGGGGCCAACCTGTCCATCCAGGATGTGTATGTGTTTTCCGAATCCCTCTACGATACCCGGGGGGACTGGCAGCAGGTGGAGCTGTATGGCAAAACGGGGGGCAGGCAGACGGAGATCACCGTCTTTGCCCGCCTGGGCGGCTACTCCGGGGAGGCCATGGGGGAAGCGGCTTTTGACGACATTTCCCTGATGGCGGTGGATAAGGCGCCCAGCAGCGCTTTTGTGGCCCAGTGGGAAAAACAGGTCAGCGCGCCTGCGGCTAGCGGTGAAACAAAAGGCGCTGCCCCGGCGGCCCCGGTGTTCCTGGTGCTGATGGCGCTGGGGGCTGCGGCCATGTATCTGTTTGCCAGGCTGGCGGAGCGGGAAAAGACATTGGGACAGGCTGATCCAAAGGGCGGCGGCCTTGCCCTGGCGCTGCTGCTGGCGGCGGCCGGCCTCAGCCGCCTGGCGGTGGCAGCCCTGGTGCACGGCTTCCCGGTTGACATCGGCTGCTTTACCGGCTGGGCCGGGCAGATGGCCCGGGTGGGCCCGGGCGGCTTTTATATCAGCGATTTTTTCAGCGACTATCCGCCAGGCTATATGCTGGTGCTGTGGCCCTTGGGCCTGATCGGCCAGATGCTTGGCGCCGGGGTGACGCCGGTGATGGTGAAGCTGCCGGCCCTGCTGTGTGACCTGGGGATCATCGCCCTGCTGTACCGGACAGCCCAAAAACGGGTAGGCAGCCGAGCGGCCCTGCTGCTGTCCATGCTCTATGCCTTTAACCCCCTGCCCTACCTGGCCGGCAGCGCCTGGGGGCAGGTGGACAGCGTGCCCTCGCTGCTGCTGGTGATCGCCGTGCTGTTTATCATGGATGGCAAATGGCGCTATGCTCTGCCGGTGTATGTGGTGAGCGTATTGATGAAGCCCCAGGCGCTGATGGTGGGGCCGCTGGGCCTGGTGGCGTTTGTGGCGGGGCTGATCTGGTCAAAAGACGAAAAACGCTTCAAGGATGCCGCCATCGGCGTGGGGCTGTCCCTGGTGGCGGCGGCTGTTATCGTGCTGCCCTTTTTCAACGAACAGACGGGCTTTGCCTGGCTGTTTGAGCTGTATGGCGGCACCATGAGCTACTATGACTATGCCACCGTGAACGCCACCAACCTCTATTTCCTCTTCAGCAAAAACTGGGTCAAGGTGGCGGAGGCGGCCCCCTTCCTGCTGCGGCTGACAGGCATCCTCACAGTGGCCTTGTCGGTGGGCCTGGCCTGGGGGTTTTCCAAGGACAGGAAGGATAAACACTGGCTGATCGCCCTTATCTGCGTGTTGCCGGCGCTGGGAGCCCTTCTTCCCATGAGCATGTCCGCCATGGGCGTGCTGCTGATGGTGTCCGTTTTTCTATTGGTGGCCTGGCGCTATATCGCGGGCCGGGACGCCGCCAACCTGGCGCTGCTGGCCGGGGTGATGCTGGTGGGCTTTTCCATCCTGGGCACCATGATGCACGAGCGCTATCTGATGATGGCGGTGGTGCTGCTGATTCTGGCCTATGTCCTGAAGCGGGACAGGCGTGTTCTGTGGCTGATCATCGCCGCCACGGCGCTTTGCTTCCTCAATTCCGGGGTGGTGCTGGACCGGGGCATCCGCATCGGCGGGCCTGAGGCCAACCTGCTTTCCCCCGAATTGGGGCTGGAGAGTGATTCGGGGTGGCTGGAGATGGCGCTGTCCGCCTTCAGCCTGCCGGTGGCGGGCTACGCGCTGTACCTGGGCATTGTGCTGACAAAACCTGGGGCGGTCACAATACCGGTGGCGCCGGTGAAGGAAACGGCAAGCATCGCGTCATCTCCCCCCGCGGTGGAGGAGCTGAACAAGCGCCATGCCCCGGTGCGCTTTGACCGGAAGGACGCGGTTGTGATCCTGGTGGTGACGGCGCTGTACGCCCTCCTGGCCTTTATCAACCTGGGGGCCACCAAGGCGCCACAGAAGGGCTGGGTGTCAGATAATGAGGTGATGCAGGCTACCCTGGACCTGGGGGAGAGCCGGGAGTTCAAAATCCTCTACTATGGCGGCATCCATTGGCGGAAAAGCGATTTTACGCTGGAAGTCAGCCAGGACGGTCAGACCTGGACGGAACACCCTGCCGTCATGAATGAGGGGAGTTGCTTTTCCTGGATGTATCATAAACCGGTGCGGGAGGGCAAAAACGGGCAGGAATACTTCGGTGCTCCCCTGGTGCACAGCGGGCGCTATGTGCGCGTCACGTCCCCGGTGATTGGGCTGACGCTATATGAGGTGCTGCTGCGGGACGCCGCCACCGGGGAAACGCTGCCGGTGAAAGCGCTGGAAGAAACCTCCGCCCCGCTGATCGACGAGCAAGGCAGCCTGGACGGCGAACCCGGCTGGTTTAACAGCATGTACTTTGACGAAATCTACCATGGCCGCACGGCCTTTGAGATGCTGGAGGCCATCCGGGGGCAGGGCTCAGGCCAGATTTACGAAACCACCCATCCCCAGCTTGGCAAGTTGTTGATGACCTTCTCCCTCATGATTTTTGGCATGGTGCCCTTTGGCTGGCGCTTCGCGGGGGCGCTGGCGGGCGTTCTGATGCTGCCGGGGATGTATCTATTGGGCAAGCAGGTGACCCGCAGACGCGGCGGCGGGATGGTCGCCATGCTGCTGATGACCTTTGACTTCATGCACTTCACCCAGACACGCATCGCCACCATCGACAGCTTTGTGACGCTGTTTATCATCTACGCCTACTTCTTCATGTTCCGCTACATCAGCCTGGATTATTTCGCCACCCCGCTTGAAAAGAGGCTGCCGCCGTTGTTTTTAAGCGGGCTGATGATGGGCCTGGCGGTGGCCAGCAAGTGGACAGGGGCCTACGCGGGCATCGGCCTGGCGGTGCTGTTTTTCTGGGCGCTGGCGCGCTGGGGGCGGCAGGCCCGGGCCATGGAAAAACTGCCGGAGGAGGCCAGGCAGGGATTGCCCGGCGCAGTTTTTGAGTATAAGCAGCGCGTGCTGATCACCCTGCTGTGGTGCCTGCTGTTTTTCGTCGTGATTCCGCTTGGGATATATATCCTGTCCTTCATCCCCATGCACATGCAAAGCCCGGGCGGCTTCACCCTGCAAAAGGTGATCGATTCCAACATCAACATGTATGACTATCACAGCGAGCCGGGGCGGGGGGCGGATCACTTCTTCCACACGCCCTGGTATGAGTGGCCGGTGAGCGCCAAGCCCATGTGGTACTACGCCGGCGGCGTGGTGGACGGCACCGCCAGCACCATCATCGCCTTTGGCAATATCCTGATCTGGTGGGGCGGGCTGGTTGCCATGGTGGCGCTGATGGCGGTGGTGCTGGTGGGGCTGTTTGGAAAGCTTGCCGGCACCAAGCGCCCGGTGTTTGCAGGGAACAACATCTGGCCGGCGGTGATCGTGCTGTCCTTCCTGGCGCAGTACCTTCCCTGGGTGGCGGTGCCCCGGGGCACCTATATCTATCACTATTTCCCCTCGGTGCCCTTTATCATCCTGGCCCTGGTGCTGTGGCTGGACGCCGCCCGCGGGCGCAATGAAAAGCTGGCCCGCATCATAGCTATCTCCTTTTTGGCGGCGGCAGGCATCTTGTTTGTGGTGTATTTCCCCTATCTTTCAGGCGTGCGGGTGTCCACGGCCTGGCTGGATGCTCTGAAGATATTCCCCAACTGGCTTTACTACTGATGGGAGGACAAGGCGGATGTTAGCGCGCACCCGGTGCTTTGCCTTAAACGGCGTTCAGGGGGAGGCGGTGAGCGTGGAGGCCTATGTGGCCAGCGCCAGCGAATTCCGCTTTACCATGGTGGGCCTGCCCGATACGGCGGTGAAGGAAAGCCGAGACCGGGTGGCGGCGGCGCTTAAAAACAGCGGCTTCATCATGCCCTTGGGGCACACCACGGTGAACCTGTCCCCGGCTGATTTGCGCAAGGAGGGGGCCGCCTTTGACCTGGCTATCGCCCTTTCCATTGTGATCGCCAGCCGCCAGCTGACAACCGGCGCGGTGGAGGATGTCCTGCTGATCGGTGAGCTGGGCCTGGATGGCCGCCTGGTGGCGGTGCAGGGGGCCCTGGCCATGGTGATGGCCGCCCACGCCGTGGGCATCCGGCAGGTGATCCTGCCCCTGGGCAACGCCCGGGAGGTGGAGGCGGTGGAGGGCATGGCGGTGTATCCGGCGGGTACCCTCAGGGCCGCGGCCCAACACCTGTCAGGCCAGATGCCCATCCCCGCCCAGATTCAGAAAAGCTATGAGGAATGCCTGTCAGAAGCCCGGTTTGACCTGGATTTATCCCAGGTGCGCGGCCAGCCGCATGGCAAGCGCGCCCTTGAGATCGCGGCGGCGGGGGGACACAACCTGCTGATGATCGGCGTCCCCGGCTCCGGCAAAACCATGTTGGCCCGCTGCCTTCCCGGTATTTTGCCTGAGATGAGCCAGGAGGAAGCCTTTGAAACCACCCGCATCCACTCGGTAGCGGGGCTGCTGCCCCCGGGCAGCGGCATCATGACCCAGCGGCCTTTTCGCACGCCCCATCATTCCGCTTCCAGGAATTCACTTATTGGGGGCGGCAGCAACGCCAAGCCGGGGGAGGTATCCCTGGCGCATAACGGGGTATTGTTTCTGGATGAAATGCCGGAATACCCCCGCAGCGTATTGGAATCTCTCCGGCAGCCGCTGGAGGATGGAGTGACCACCATCTCCCGGGTGAAGGCCCACGCGGCCTATCCCTCCCGGTTTATGCTGGTGGCCAGCATGAACCCCTGCCCCTGCGGCTTTTATGGCAGCCAGACGCGGCCCTGCCGCTGCGGCAGCCACGAGATCAGAAAGTATTTGAACCGGGTATCCGGCCCCCTGCTTGACCGCATCGACCTGCAGGTGGAGATTGACGCGGTGCCGGTGGAGGACATCGCCCAGGCGGAGCCGGGGGAGAGCAGCGCCATCGTCCGCGAGCGGGTGCGCCGGGCCCGGGCCATTCAGCAGGCGCGCTACCAGGGCCAGCCTAACCGCACCAACGCCGCCATCGCCGGAAAAGCGCCGGAGAAGTCCGCCCGTCTGGCCCCTGAGGCGGTGAGCATCCTGCAGCAGGCGGTCAAGCGCTACACCCTCTCCATGCGCGCCTACACCCGCCTTATCCGCGTGGCCCGCACCATCGCCGACCTGGCGGGGGAAGAGCAGGTGGGCATGAACGCCATGGCCGAGGCGATTCAGTTCCGGATGATGGACGGGAAGTATTGGGGCGGGCAGGGGTAAATATTGTGTATATGAATTGTGCTACATTTACAGTTTGCAGGGTATATTTTAACTGGATTTTGTTGCCCTTAGTTTTTTTCTTCGTTGAGGGCTAAAATAGATTTCAGAAGGCATCCATGCGGTGTAAATGACACCTATGTTGAGAGGTAAAATATGATTATCAAATCACTAAATCTGTATTTAAAAGACGTTTTTCACTGTGAATCACAACTCTTTACTTTACGAGAGCTTGTTGGGAGAATGGAAACAAAGATGTCTGTGTTGGGACAAAAGCTCCCGGAAGCAAACCCGCCCTTGGAGCCAACATCGCAGCCTGTATCACAAAAAGTAAGCAAGGCCACGAAAACACTTGGACGAGTAGTGGGTGCTTTTTTTAGTGGCGTTGTATTATCAGGGATTACGAGCTGGTTTAACGCTTCTGTAAACATAGCATTAATTGCTTTCTTCATTCCGCTTATCATTGTCTTTTTAAATATTTTCAAAGAGTATCAGTTGATTAAAAAGAACAGCGATGAAGAATGGGAGAAATATCAGAAGAGTAAACAAATATATAATGAAGAACAATCAAAACGCAGATACATGCAGGAAGAAAACACAAAGGCTTTGCATGAGTATCAAATCCAGCTTTTTTACTTGAATAGCTTGATTAAGAATATGGAAGATACATTGGAAGGCCTTTATAATGAAAACATCATTCATCCTAAGTATCGAAATTATACCGCTATTTCTTCATTTATCGATTATTTATCAACTGGCAGAACGAGCTCGCTTATGCGGGTAGGGAGCGATCCGGGGGCATATAATTTATATGAAGAAGATGTGCGAACAGATAAAATTGTGAATGCAATCAGCCATGGGTTTTCTAGGTTAGAAAACCGGCTAAACGAGATTGCAAGAAATCAGCATAGCTTGCATCAATCAATGCTCAATGGACAACGGGTGTTGAATGATTTGAAAAATGAGATGGAAAAAGGAGAACATTATTTTAATCAATCCACATATTATTTAGAAGAAATATCTAACAATTCGAGAATATTGGTGGATTTGCAACGTGATCGTTGGGGAGATCTTCGCAACAAGGGCGGGTATCTTGTGTACGAATAATATGCTTATAAACTCAAAGGCATGTTGTGGGACATTGAGATATTGGAGAAGAGGTTGCGATGCAGAACTTGGAAAATGCAATTCCATCATTTTATAAGTGAACGAGGCATTGCTGAGTTGATTCAGTTCCGGATGCTGGACGGGAAATATTGAGGCGGGCAAGGCCAAGATGGACATTAAACAACTAAGCCTCTTGGATTTGCAGCCCTCTCAGTTTTATATATCGCAAGAAAAGATGGAGCGGATCAAGCGGTGGTTTGACCCCGGTGATTTATCCGCGTTTCAGCCCATTCCCGTGAAGCTTTTGGATGGCAAGCCCGTGATGACCGATGGGCACACCCGGGCGATGGTCGCCCTGCAGGCGGGCATCACCAATATTCCCCTGTGCTGGGATGAGGACGACCTTGACTGGGAGATGTACCGGGTCTGCGTAGCGGCATGCAATGAACGGGGCATATACAGCCCGGCGGACTTGATGGGCCGCGTTGTTGACGCCGTAGCGTATCAGGAAAAATGGGAGCTGTGGTGTGACCGGATGCAGGCGGATGTCATGGCCAGGCGATTGTCCCCTGAAATTGATGATTAAATCAGAATTTCCGCAGCCTTTACCTGATGCTTGCGCAGGGCGGTCAGGCGTTCACCGCCCTCCCCGGTCAGGTAGTCCGTCACCTGCTGCTGGGCACAGCCGGTGTACAGCGCAGGGTCAAGCAGGCCTTCCAGCTCCTCCAGGGCTAGGCCAAAGGCCGGATCCCGGGCCACCCGCTCCAGCAGGTCATTGGGAAGCCCTTCTTCCTTCACGCGCTTGCCGGCGGCAATGCTGTGGCGGCGCAGTTTTTCGTGGAGCTCCTGCCGGTCGCCGCCCCGCATTACGGCGCGCATCAGGATGTTTTCAGTGGCCATGAAGGGTAGTTCCTCCCGCAGGTGTTTTTCGATCATCTTGGGGTAGACCACCAGGCCCTTGGCCACATTCAGGTACAGGCTGAGCAGACCGTCCGCTGCCAGGAAGCCCTCCGCCAGGGACAGGCGCCTGTTGGCGCTGTCGTCCAGCGTGCGCTCCAGCCACTGGCTGGCAGCGGTCTGGTCGGCGTTTAGGGCGTTGACGATGATAAAGCGTGACAGGGCGGTCATGCGCTCTGCGCGCATGGGGTTTCTTTTATACGGCATGGCTGAGGAGCCCACCTGGGCGGCCTCGAAGGGTTCCTCAATTTCTTTCAGATGGGCTAAAAGGCGGATGTCCCCCGCGAACTTGGCGGTGGACTGGGCGATGGCCGACAACAGGTGCAGAATGCGGCTGTCCAGCTTCCGGGAATAGGTTTGCCCGGAGAGGGCCACGGGCCTGTCAAAGCCCATCTTTCTGGCGGTCAGCAGGTCAAGGGCGCGCACCTTTTCCGCATCCCCCTCAAACAGCGCCAGGAAGGAGGCCTGGGTGCCGGTGGTGCCCTTGCTGCCAAGGGGCCTCAGGTCGTCAATCAGCCGGTCCAGCTCCCGGGCGTCCTCCAGCAAGTCCTGCAGCCAGAGCGCCGCCCTTTTCCCCACGGTGGTGGGCTGGGCAGGCTGGAAATGGGTGTAGCCCAGGGTGGGAAGCGCCTTATACTGATCGGCAAATTCCGCCAGCGCCAGCGCTGCCTGGGCCAGGCGGCCCCGCAGCAGATTTAGCGCATCCCTGAGGATGAGGATATCCCCATTATCGGTCACAAAGCAGCTGGTGGCCCCCAGGTGGATGATGGGGGCCGCCTCCGGGCAGGCGTTGGCATAAGCTTTCACATGGGCCATCACATCGTGGCGCAGCTCTTTTTCGTAGCGGTCGGCCAGGGCCAGATCCACATCGTCCATGTGGGCTTTCAACTCCTCCACCTGGACGCTGGACACCGGCAGCCCCAGCTCGCGCTGGCTTTCTGCCAGAATCACCCACATTTTCCGCCAGGACCGTGCCCGGTGCAGCCGGGAAAACAGGCGCTGCATCTCACCAGAGGCATAGCGCGCTGAAAAGGGGCTTTCGTATCGTTCTTCGTTCCGCATGAACAACCTCCTGATATACCCTTGACATCATAGCATGTCCGCGCCCTGCGGACAATTACAGGCAGCCCGCCTGGGAGTTTTGCATCATCATGTTGGCGCACCTGAGGCCATCCACCGCGGCGGACATGATGCCCCCCGCCCGTCCAGCACCCTCGCCGGCCGGGTAAACGCCGGGCAGGCTGCCCCGGCAGCGCTCATCCCGATGCATCTGGATGGGGCAGGAAGAGCGGGTCTCCACCCCGGTGAGCACCGCGTCAGGCCGGGCAAAGCCCTTGAGGCGGCGGTCAAAGTGCCGGATAGCTTCCCTGATACCCTGGGCCACCTCATCGGGCAGCGCCATGGAGAGATCGGTGAGGGTGAACCCGGGGAGGATGGTGGGGCGCACATCTCCCAGCACAGTAGAGGGGCGGCCGGACAAAAAATCCCCCACCAGCTGCACCGGGGCTTTGTAGCCCCCGCCGCCCAGGTCATAGGCCAGGCGCTCATAACGGCGCTGGAAGGCGAAGCCGCTGAGCACATCCTCGCCCTGCATATAGTCCTCCGGCCGCACCTCAACCAAGATGGCGGCGTTGGCGTTTCTCCCATTCCGGTGATAGGGGCTCATGCCGTTGACACACAGCAGCCCCTTTTCGCTGGCGGAGGGCACCACCTGCCCGCCCGGGCACATGCAAAAGGTGTAGGCCCCTCTGCCATCCCGGGTTTTCATGGCCAGGTGGTATTCCGCCGGGGGCAGAAGCCCGTCTCTAGCCGCTGGGCCGTACTGGCCCTGATCCACCAGCGCCTGGGGATGCTCAATGCGCAGCCCCAGGGAGAAGGCCTTGGGGTAAAGAACAAGCCCTGCTTTATGAAAATCCGCGATGGTATCCCGGGCGGAGTGCCCCAGGGCCAGCAGCAGGGCGTCGCAGGGGGCCTCTTTCATGTTTCCGCCTTGCAGGTAACGGACGCCAATCAGCCGGTTTTTGTCATACACCGCTTCCATGAGCCGCGCGCCAAAGCGCACCTGGTCTCCCAGGGCCTCGATTTCTTTGCGGATGCTGGCCACCACCTGGGGCAGGCGATCCGTGCCCACATGGGGACGGGAGAGGTAGAGGATCTCCTCCGGCGCGCCGTGGGCTACCAGGGTTTCCAGCACTAGGCGGCAGAGGGGGTCTTTGATACCGGTGGTGAGCTTGCCGTCAGAAAAGGCCCCGGCGCCCCCCTCGCCAAAAAGGAAGTTGCTTTCTGGATCCAGGGCGCCGGTTTTCATGAACCGGGCGGTGGTCACCTTGCGCTGGTGAACTTCTTCCCCCCGCTCCAGCACCAGAGGGCGCAGACCGGCCCTGGCCAGCGCCAGCGCCGCGAACAGCCCACAGGGCCCAAGCCCCGCCACCACGGGGCGGAAGGGTTGGGCGGCCCGCTGCCAGGCCACAGGCTGGGAATCGGGCGCCAGCTCGCCTGTGCCCCGGGGCAGGCGGGAAAGCCGGGCGGCTTCATCCCCTTTGAGCGTCATATCCACCGTGTAGACAAAGTGAATGGCGCTTTTGTCCCGGGCGTCCACGCTTTTTTTGACAATGCAGTGGCTTAAAAGGTCGCTTTCCGGCGCCCTCAGGCGTTTGAGGGTCGCTTGGACGGCGGCCCGGTCGGGATCCTTGACGGGCTTCACCTTGATATTGCTGACACGGATGGGCACAGATAGATCTCCTGATATTATTGAGGTTTACAGCGCTTGCAGGGCTCCAAACCCCGGCGGAGGGCCTCCGCCCGGGTGACCTGGCGGGGGTTTTTCATGTTGGAGCAGGTGGAAACGGCGTGATACTTTTTGCCTGATTTGGAAACCCACACCATGGTTTCTTCGCCGGCTGCCGCCGGGATGCCCCCCGAAAAGGCAGTTTTTGCCTGCTCTTCTTCGGTGATGGATGTCATCTCCGCCATCCAGGCGGCCCGCTTGTCCGCCGGCAGGCTGTCCAGATAGGCCCTGAAAGCTTCAAATTGCTCCTCAAGCGTCTGACTGGATTGAATCGTCAGGCTGCTTCCCGCCGCCAGGGCGATGGCAGCGATGGTCACAAAGGCCAGCACCAGCGCGGTGAGTTTTTTCATGATATCTTTTCCTTTCAGCGGTCAGTTCACAGGAGGCTTGCCTTTTCCGCAGCAATGCTTGTATTTTCTCCCGCTGCCACAGGGACAGGGGGCGTTTCTTGGGATATATGCCGCAGGCTTTGAATTCTGCCGGTCTGCGTCCTCAGCCGCAAGCTTTTTTTCGATCTGGTCCACCTGATCCAAAAAGCTGAGCTGCAGTTCATTGGTGGGAAACGCCGTTTCAGCGGCGAAATCGCGCAGATCATCAATGCTGATCATCCTATCCCGGATGGCTTTTTTCAAGCCATCTTTAAACATGACCGATCCGGGCTTTTGGTTTAATATCGCCGCCATTTCATTAGGGGTGTGGCCGCGGTTGATGGGCATGCGGGTATTGTTTGACAGGGCGAAAAAATGCTCGAAAAACTGTACCACATCGTCCATGTCATCTAATTTCAACCCCATTCGCTCCGCGTTGAACTGGATAAACTCGAGATCATCATGGTTGCCCATATAGGCATGAAGCTGCATTTCATCCGCAATGTCTTCCGCTCTTATTTTGGATAATTTTCTTTCTTTTTGCAGGTAATCCCTGAAAGCAAAGAATTCTTCTGTTTTTTCGTAGTAGAACTCATCCGAATATTTAAGGAGCGTTTCTTTGGGAGGCACATAATAAGGTTTCCCTTCCTGATTCTGCAGCAGAGCAGCCCACTCATCCTCATCGTCAAAAAACAGACTCTTGTCAACAATCAAACGCTCCATGGGGAGCGCTTCCTTTTCCCAATCCACATAGATCTCATCCTCGCCCAGGATATAAAACAGGCAGTCATCGTGGCGGGCAACCTCAACAAACTGCAAAAAATGCGCTTCTTCTATCGGCGGATTTTGACTGTTATAGATGTCAAACGCTTTTTGAAGGGGGATGATCCAATAGAGATTAGAAAATGCGTCGAAGTATTGAAGCAGTAATTTTACGGTAGGCTGAGGAAGAGGGAGCGCCTTGTAGAGGGATTGGATTTTCCAGGGAGGATACAATTCAGGGAGAAAATCGGGCATATCATCGTCATCGCGCTCATCGTTCGGTTCATCCTCCTCATCCCAATCATATTGGCTGGGTGATTCCCCGGCTGAACGGACGATCCGGGGCGAATCCGTAGCCTCGTCGAGCAGTCTTAATACCCTGAGGTCAAAAGCCCATTCCTCTCCAAAATCAAACACATATTTGAACTTGCTGCCGGGTTTGAGTGATAGCTGCTTAAGCCTGTAATCGCTGGTGGAGCGGCTGCCGGACATCCCGGCAGCCATGTAGCTGCTGTCTTTATTTCCCCACAGCTTGTTGTCCATGAAAAAGGCATGGGCATGGTCATCAACAAAATCAAAAGCCTTTAGAATGGCGCTGTGCAGGTCATAGAGGGTATCGTCTGCTGAGATGCGGATGTGCCGGTAACAGCCTGCACATAATGAAACGCTGATGACATAGCTTTGACCTGAGGATGAAATTTGTTTTGACATGGATCTACCTCGCTTTCAGTATGCTGATCGGCAGATGATAACTCAATTATAACGGATAGACGGGATATCGTCCACAGGGCGCGGCAGTCGGATTGACAGGCTGAGCCTTGTTTGTTAAGATGCCCCTGATTTTTCTTTGACGGGAGACAGCATGCGGAAAACCCTGGCGATTCTGTTGATTTGCTTGATTGTTTTGCCTTTTGGGGCGGCTTTGGCTCAGGAGGATGTGGTGGAGGTGGTGGTCACCTTGGCGGGGGACTGCACCTTGGGCAGTGAAGAGCACACAAGGAAGAACCTGCTTTCCTTCGATACCTTTGTCCACGCCCGGGGCTATGACTATCCCTTCAAGAAGGTGCAGTCCATCTTCGCCCATGACGATGTGACCATCATCAACCTGGAGGGGGTTTTCTATAACCACAGTGGCAACCGTGTCAAGAAAACCTATAATTTCAGAGGCCCTACAGAGTTTGCCAACATCCTGTCGGCGGGCAGCGTTGAGGCGGTGTTTGTGGGCAACAACCACATCATTGACTATGGTTCTTATGGATTTAAAAGCACTATCAGCGCGCTGGAGGAGGTGGGGGTGCCCTGGTTTGCCACCACCAATTCCTATTGCAACACTTATATTTTTGAAAAAGAAGGCTTTAAGGTGGGCTTCACTGGGGCCTATACCTCCACCTATGTCGGTTTTCGAAACAAGATGGAGCTGGACATGCAGACCCTGCAGGACGCCGGCTGTGACGCCATCATCGCGGTGATGCACGGGGGTACGGAATACAGCCCTGTCCGGGTGAAAGGCCAGGAGCGTCTGGCGGCCTGGTATGTCAGAAACGGCGCCACCGCCGTGGTGGGGCATCATCCCCATGTGGTGCAGGGCATGGATGTGATGGACGGGGCTTCGGTGATCTATTCTTTGGGCAATTTTTCCTTTGGCGGCAACGCTCAGCTGCGCGCCACCCAGGCGCTGCTGGCCCAGGTCACCCTGCGCTTCAGCCGGGAGGAAGGCTACCTGGGTCACCAGGTGAACCTGATCCCCGTGGCGCCCTCGGGAACGCTGGAATACAATAATTTTCAGCCGGTTATCCTGCGGGGGGATGATGCCCGGGCGGTGATGGACCTGGTGCAGCGGGATACGCCTTTTAAGCTGGCCCCTTATGTGGAGGGGGTGGGCGCTGTGCAGCCCTTTATGCCGGTACCTGAGCCGCCGGCGGAAGAGGAAGCGGCGGAATAAAAAAGGGCGCTTATCACTCCTTTTAGGTTGTATGCAAAGAAAAGAGATATGAGGGAGTTTCAGAGGGATTTTCCCTCTGAGTGTAATCGTGACCGGCGACATGTGCGGCGGTCACGTGCGTAGCAATGCATTCCAATTTTTTAGTTCCCGCACTCCACGCTGATTTCATTAAAGATGCCCAGCACATCCTCCAGCCGGGTTTTCTGCTTTTCCTCCCCGACCTTGTCCAACACCACCTGGCCCTGATGCATCATGATGAGGCGGTTGCCAAAGTCGATGGCGTAGCGCAGGTTATGGGTGACCATGAGGGCGGTGATGCCCTTTTCGTGAATGATCTGATCGGTGAGGTGCATGATGGTGTCGGCGGTTTTGGGGTCAAGGGAGGCGGTGTGCTCGTCCAGGATCAGGCAGGAGATGGGGCTCATCACCGCCATCACCAGCGCCAGGGCCTGACGCTGCCCGCCGGAAAGGCTGCCTGCCTTGGTCTCCAGCATGTTTTCAAGGCCCAGGCCCAGGGGAGCGAGCATTTCACGGTAGCGGGGGATCTGCTTTCTGTCAACGGCGGGCAAAAGGTTCATGCGCCGCTTTTTGCAGTCGGCCAGGGCCAGGTTTTCAAGGATGCTCATTTCCCCGCAGCTGCCCATGGCGGGGTTTTGATGGATGCGGCCAATGTGCCGGGCGCGCAGGTGCTCGCTGTGGGCGGTGATGTCAGCGCCCTCCATCAGAACCCGGCCCTTGTCAGGCAGGAGGCTGCCGCAAAGCAGGTTCAGCATGCTGGTTTTGCCAGAGCCATTGGAGCCCACTACACTCAGGTATTGTCCCTTTGGCACCGAGAGGGAAAAATCATGAAACAGCCCCATTTCTCTTACGGTGCCCGGGTTATAGGTAAGAAAGATGTGTTCAAGCGCCAGCATGTTTTTTACCCCCTTTCCCCGGGAAAAGCCCCGCTGATAGAATGATGAGGAAAAGGGCGGCGGTGATCAGCTTCAGATCCCCCGGCTTCAGCCCGCAGGCGATGGCGAAGCTGACGCTGATTTTATACAGGATGGCCCCGATGATGACCTTGAGCGTGGTGGACATTTTCTCCAGCTTTCGCAGGAGGTTCACCCCCAGGATGACGCTGGCAAGTGATAACACCACAGCGCCTGTGCCCATGGAGATTTCAAACATGCGCTGTTCCTGGGCCACAAGGCTCCCGGAGAGGGCCACCAGCGCGTTTGCGATCATGAGGCCGGCGATTTTCACATGCCCCTTGTCCCGGGAGAGGGCGATGACCACCTGGGGATTGTCCCCGGCGGCGCGCAGCAGAAAACCGGCCCGGGTTTTGAAAAACAAGTCCAACAGCACTTTTATGAACAGGGCGGTTGTCAGGGCCAGAATCAGGGTGCTGTAGGCCGGGGGAAGGGCGGAGGCCAGGGCGTTATTTCGAAACAGGGTGACGCTCTGGCGGGGGATGGCCAACAGCGCCGAGTCCCCTGCCAGGCGCAGGTTGATGGAGTAGAGGGCGGTCATCATGATGATGCCGGAAAACAGATCCCGCACCTTGAGTTTCACATGGATGAGCCCGGTGCAAAGCCCGGCCAGGGCCCCGGCCAAAGCCGAGGCCAGCAGGGCATTGATGGGGCTTGCACCTGAGAGGATGAGCCGGGCGGTGACCACAGCGCCCAAGGGAAAGGAACCGTCCACCGTCAGGTCGGGGAAATCCAGCACCAGGTAGGTGATCATCACGCCCAGGGCCATTACCGCATACAGCAGGCCTTGCTCCAGGGCGCTTGGCAGGGCGGCGGTGAATGATAAAAGTGTTTGCATGGCTTATTTGGCGCTGGCGTCAATGACCTTGCCGGCCAGTTCCTCGGGCAGGGTGATGTTCAGCCGGCTTAGGACATCGGGGTTCACATACAGCGTTGCCTCGGTGGCGGTTACATAGGGGATGGCGGAGGCGGGCTCGCCTTTCAGCACCCGGGCGGCAAGCATTCCCGTTTCCCGGCCCAGGGCGATATAGTCGATGCCGGCGGAGGCGGCGCATCCTTTGGTGACCTGCTCAATTTCGCTGCCATATACCGGGATGCTGGCCTCATCCGCCGCGTCCAGCACCAGGTCAAGGTATTGCACCACGGTGTTGTCAAGGAGCATGGAGAGGCAGTCAGCTTTCTGCACAATGCCGGGCAGCGCCAGGGGGATCTCAGAGCCTGCGGTGACGGTGGACTCCGCGATTTCAAAGCCATATTCAGCCGCCAGCTCCCGATACTGACGGGCCAGCACCTGGGAGTTGACCTCGCCTACGGTGTAAAGCAGGCCCACGGTTTTGGCATCCGGTTGAAGCGCGCGGATGAGCGCCAGCTGCTGGGCGATGGGCGGCTGATCGCTGGTGCCGGTGACATTGAGCGCAGTACGTTCGTTTTCATCCGCCAGTCCGGCTTCAATGGGGGAGGTAACCGCGGCGTAGATCACAGGGACCGCCCCATCCGCCGTGTTGGCGCTGACCACCGCCATGGGGGTGGCGATGGCGCAGATCAAATCAAAGCGGTTGCTTACAAAGGCGGAGGCAATGGCGTTGGCCTGCCCCATGTCCGCCTGGGCGTTTTGCACCGTGACGGCGATGTTTTCCCCATCCACAAAGCCTTCCTGTGCCAAGCCTTGGAGGAAACCTTCCCGAATGTTGTCAAGGGAGCCATGGACGGCGAACTGGGCGATGCCGATTTTAAGCGTCGCTGCGGAAGCAGGGAGCGTGAGCGCCAGGGTCAGGATCAGGGCCAGGACGATTGCGAGGGTCTTTTTCATGGTTGGAGTCTCCTTACTTTTTATTTTTGTCGGAGCCTTCCGCTAAAGAAAAAGCCCCAAGCATTGCTGCTTGAGGCGAATCGCTTCGCGGTACCACTCAATTTGGCTGAAAAGCCTTCTTGTTCCATGCGCCGACACACATGCCGCCTTGATAACGGGCGCGGTTCCCGTCCGCTTCTACTAAAGGGCTTGTTCGAAGCGACCCTCAGGAGGCCATTCGCCGGGCGCCTTCATGCCGCATTTCCACCGTTGGCGGCTCTCTTTGTTTCAGGCGGTTCCGGGTACTCGTCTCCCTCATCGGTTGATGGGGTCATTCTATCACGGGATTTTTCCGCTGTCAAAAGGGTGATTGCATTTCTATTGTTCCTATCTGTCGATAAAGCCTCTCTTCCAACAGTTTATCATCCGTTCGATTCTTCCCACTTAAAGCTGAACACCGCCCCGCCCGATGTGTTGTTGCGGGCTGTCAGCGCCATGCCGTGACGTTGGGCGATTTCCCGGGCGATGGCCAGGCCCAGGCCGGAGCCGGGGCCTTTTTCACCGCCGGGCACCCGGTAGAAACGGTCAAAGACGCGGTTCAGGCTGTCCTCGGGGATGCCGGGGCCATGGTCCGCGATCTCCAGGCAGCCGGGAACCAGACGCAGGGATACTGCGTTGCCAGGAGGTGTGAAGCGCAGGGCATTGTCCAGGACGATCAGCATCATCTGGCGCAGGCGGCTGTGGTCACCTTCCAGCATCATCGGCGCATCAGGCAGGGAGGCGGTGATCAGCACCTCCTTTTTTTCAGCCATGGCACGGGCACTTCCGAGGGCGTCATCCGCCGCCTGGCGCAGATCAAGCGTTTCCCTGGTGAGGCTGAAGCCCGGGGCTTGGAGGCGGCTCAACTCCATCTGGTCGCGAATCAGGGCTTCCAGGGCGCCCGTTTCCTGAAGCATGGACTGGTAATAGCCTCGTACTTGATCGGGCGCTGTCACCAGGCCGTCTCTTAGCGTTTCCAGCATGGCCCGCAGCGCGGCCACAGGGGTTTTCAGCTCGTGGGAGACATTGGCCATAAACTCCCGGCGCAGACCCTCGGCGTTTTCCCGCTCCTGCCGGGCTTCGTCCAGGCGCAGGGAAAGGGTGTCCACCGCCCGGGCAAGCTCCCCCACCTCATCCTGTTGGTTCACCTGACAGCGGGCGCTGTAGTCGCCCTCAGCCAGGGCCAGGGCGGTGGCTCGCACCCGCTCCAGCGGCCGTGAAAAACGCCGCACCATAAACAGCGATGCCGCCAGCGCCAGCAACAGGCCAATCAGGACGCTGATGGCCAGGGTTCTAAGCCCCGCCATTTCCGCCTGACGCAGGGCTGCAAGCGGCGTGTGAAGGAACAGGGCCCCGTCTATGCCATTCCCTCCCTGGATGGGCAGGCCCAGGGTGAGGGTGGGCAGACCCTGTTGGCTGGCCTGACCCTCCAGAAAGCGGGTTTCCCCGGCCATAACCGCCTGGAACAGGGGGAGGAAGTCATCCGGCAATTCCTCGGAGGGCTGCCGGTAGCCGGTGGTGAGGTGGCCGTCCCGGTCCACCACCCAGGCGTCAATGTCAGCTTGGGTGTTAAGCGCCTGAAGATAGCGGCGGTAGTTGGCGCTGCCCCGCATCTGGGGCTGGCCCCGCCCGGCGCCCCGACCCATGCTTTCCTTCATGCCTGTGTCAATCAGGGAGAGGATCACCCTGGCCTGGCCCTCCAGGCGGGCTTTGGCCTCCTCCCTGGAATAATCCCGGAAAAGGGCGGAAAAGCTGAGCCCCACCGCCAGGGCCAGCACGGCCAGGGCCAGCGTCAGCGCCAGGGCCAGCTTGCCCGCGATTGTTTTAACCTTCATGGTTTACTTCCAGTTTATAGCCAACGCCCCACACCGTGGCGATGGCCCAGTCAGGGTGGGGGATGGCGTCCAGCTTGGCCCTCAGGCGCTTTACATGGCTGTCCACCGTGCGGGCGTCGCCCAGGTAGTCATAGCCCCAGAGGTCGCTTAAAAGCTTCTCCCGGGAGAAGACCCGGCCCGGGTTTTGAGCGAAGGTGTAGAGCAGCTCCATCTCCTTTTTGGTGAGGCTGAGGGGTGTGTCATTGACGCTGGCCTCATACTGGCTGAGGTTGACCGTGAGGCTGCCCAGGCGGATGGTCTGGGGGCCTGATTCATCGCGGTTCAGCCGCCTGAGCACCGCCCGCACCCGGGCCATCACCACCTCGGGCGAGAAAGGCTTGACAATGTAGTCATCAGCGCCGATATCAAGCCCCATGATCTTTTCAAAATCCTCCCCGCGGGCGGTGATCATGATGACCGGGGTGTCTCCCTGGGCGCGGATTTGCCGGCAGACCTCAAAGCCATCCACCCGGGGCATCATCACATCCAGCAGCACCACATCGGGTTGGAAGGCGGCGAAAAGCTTCAGCGCTTCCTCGCCGTTTTGTGCCACGCGGGTTTCACAGCCTTCTTTTTCGCAGTAGAGCCTGAGCACCTCGGCGATCTGGGGGTGGTCATCGGCAATCAGGGCTTTGATGGGCATCATAAGGCCTCCTTAAAACTCGCTTTCGCGGAAAATAGCTAACCATATTATACAAAAGCGTTGCTCCGCTGTAAACCCATGAAAAACATAGGCTTTTTTGATATATTAAGCGGGGATTTTCCCTTTGAATTTCTACCAAAATATGCTATAATATAGGGGAAGGGAAAAGCGCAGAACCGCGCTTTTCGCCTGTATGGTAATTATGTGTGTGAGGTAAGGTATGACCCAGGATCATTATCAGGATATTTCAGCCATGTCCACCCATGTGGACACGACCTATGACGAGAAGGACATCCAGGTGCTGGAGGGGCTGGAGGCGGTGCGCAAGCGGCCGGGCATGTATATCGGCTCCACCGATCCCAACGGCCTGCACCATATGGTGTATGAAATTGTAGACAACGCCGTGGACGAGGCATTGGCCGGCTACTGTGACCATATTCAGGTGCGGCTCCATGCAGACGGCTCGCTGAGCGTGCAGGACAATGGCCGGGGATTCCCGGTGGGCATCCATCCCAAGCTGGGCCGCCCGGCGGTTGAGGTGTGCCTGACGATGCTGCACGCGGGCGGCAAGTTTGGCGGGGGTGGATACAAGGTTTCCGGCGGCCTCCACGGGGTGGGCGCCTCAGTAGTGAACGCGCTGTCAAAAAAGCTGACCGTCACCGTGCATCAGCATGGCAAAATATATGAACAAAGCTATACCCGCGGCAAAATCGACCATGATCTGAAAGTTGTGGGAGACACCGACCGCACCGGAACCACCATCCGCTTCTGGCCCGACATCAAGCAGGATGAGCAGGATCATGGCGCTATTTTTGATGTGGGGAGCGATTTCCGCATGGACACGCTCAGCGCGCGCATGCGGGAGATGGCCTTTCTCAACAAGGGCATCCGCATTGATATCACCGATGAACGGGCAGACCCGGTGGACGCCCGCAGCTTCCACTACGAGGGGGGCATCCGGGAGTTTGTGAAGTTCCTCAACAAAAACAAGACGGCCCTGTTTGATGAGCCCATCTATATGGAGGGCATTAAAAACCGGGTGGCGGTGGAGGTGGCCCTCCAATACAATGATTCCTATCAGGAGAATGTCTATGCCTTTGCCAACAACGTGAGGACGCCTGAGGGCGGAACCCACCTGATCGGCTTTTACGCGGCGCTGACCCGCACCATCAACGACTATGGCAGGCGCTACAAGTTCCTCAAGGAAGCGGACGCCAACCTGAAGGGCGAGGATGTCAGGGAGAGCCTGGCGGCGGTGGTATCCGTGAAGCTGGAGGAGCCCCAGTTTGAGGGGCAGACCAAGTCCAAGCTGGGCAACTCCGAGGTGCGCGGCGTGGTGGACAGCCTGGTGGGTGAGCAGTTGGGCAGTTTTCTGGAGGAGAACCCTTCCGTGGCTCAGCTGATTTTGGACCGCTGCCTGGGCGCCGCCAGGGCCCGGGAAGCCGCCCGCAAGGCGCGGGAGCTCACCCGGCGCAAGACGGTGCTTGAAAGCGCCGCTTTGCCCGGCAAGCTGGCCGACTGCTCCGAGACCGACCCCGCCAAGTGCGAGATTTTCCTGGTGGAGGGTAACTCCGCCGGCGGCTCCGCCAAAACCGGGCGCGACCGGCACTTCCAGGCCATCCTGCCGCTGAGGGGCAAAATTCTGAATGTTGAAAAAACCCGCATTGACCGCATCCTCATGAATGAGGAGATCAAGAACATGATCACCGCTTTTGGCTGCGGCATCGGCGAGGAATTTGATTTGAGCAAGCTTCGCTATCACCGCATCGTCTGCATGACGGATGCGGACGTGGACGGGGCCCATATCCGGGTGCTGCTGCTGACTTTCTTCTACCGCTATATGCGCCCGCTGGTTGAAAAAGGCTTTGTGTACATCGCCATGCCGCCCCTTTACAAGGTGACCAGGGGCAAGATGGAGCGTTATGTGTATGACGACGCGGCGCTGGAAAAACTGCTGGACGAAATTGGCAGGGAGCCCAAGCCCGAGCTGCAGCGCTACAAGGGCCTGGGGGAGATGTCCTCAGAGCAGCTGTGGGTGACCACCATGAACCCGGAAACCCGCACCATGATGCAGGTGACGGTGTCTGACGCCATCGCGGCAGATGAGACCTTTACCCTCTTGATGGGCGACCAGGTGGAGCCCAGGCGGGAGTTTATCGAGCAGAACTACGACATGGTCGCCGACCTTGACATTTAAGAAAAGATAGGACAGAACATGAGCGATATTCAAGACAGGCTGTTATCCACGGAGCTGGAAACCGAGGTAAAACGCTCCTTTATCGCCTATTCCATGGCGGTGATCATCAACCGGGCGTTGCCGGATGTGCGGGATGGCTTAAAGCCGGTGCACCGGCGCATCCTCTACGCCATGAACGAGCTGGGGATGACCAGCGACAAGCCCTACCGCAAAAGCGCCCGCATTGTGGGTGATGTGCTGGGCAAGTACCACCCCCATGGTGAATCCAGCGTCTATGACGCCATGGTGCGCCTGGCGCAGGATTTTTCCATCCGCTATATGCTGGTGGATGGCCAGGGTAACTTCGGTTCCGTGGACGGCGACCAGGCGGCCGCCATGCGCTACACCGAGGCGCGCATGTCCAAGATCGCCGGGCATCTGATAGGCGAGATCGACAAGGACACGGTGGATTTCTACCCCAACTTTGATGAAACCCTGATGCAGCCAACGGTGCTGCCCAGCCGCTTTCCCAATCTGCTGGTGAACGGCTCCTCCGGCATCGCCGTGGGCATGGCCACCAATATTCCCCCCCACAACCTGGGGGAGGTGATTGACGGCACCATCGCCATGATCGATAACCCGGACATCACCCTGGATGAGATGATGGAGCATATCCAGGGCCCGGACTTCCCCACCGGGGGCATCATCCTGGGCCGGGCAGGCCTGCGGGAAGCTTATTTTACCGGCCGGGGCCGCATCATCGTGCGGGCGAAAAGCGAGGTGGAGACGCTGCCCAATGGCCGCAGCCGCATCATCGTGACGGAGCTGCCCTACATGGTGAACAAGGCGCGCCTCATCACCAAAATCGCGGAATTGGTGCATGATAAGCGACTGGAGGGCATCAGCGACATCCGGGACGAGTCCGACCGGGAGGGCATGCGCATTGTCATTGAACTCAAGCGTGACGCCCAGAGCAGCGTTGTGCTTAGCTTTCTCTACAAGCACACCCAGATGCAGGATACCTTTGGCGCGATCATGCTGGCGCTGGTTGACGGGCAGCCCCGTGTGCTGACGCTTAAGGAAATGGTTCACCACTACATCCGCCATCAGGAGGAGGTGGTGACCAGGCGCACCCGCTATGACCTGGACCGTTCCCTGGCCCGCGCCCATATTTTGGAGGGGCTGCTGAAGGCCCTTGACCATATTGACGAGATCGTGAAGCTGATCCGTACCTCCAGGGACACGGCGGAGGCGAAGGAAGGCCTGATCAGCATCTTTGGGTTCAGTGAAAAGCAGGCCCAGGCGATTTTGGATATGCGCCTGGCCAGGCTGACCAGTCTGGAGGCCGACAAGCTGCAGGCGGAGTATGACGAGCTGCAGCGCACCATTGCCCACCTCAACAGCATCCTGGCTGACCGGCAGAAGCTGCTGAGCGTGATCAAAGAAGAGCTGCAACAAATCAGGGACAGGTATTCCGATGCGCGGCGCACGGAAATATCCCTGATTCACGGCGAGATCGACTATGAAGACCTGATCCCCAAGGACGACATGGTGGTGACGCTGTCTCACTTTGGCTATGTGAAGCGATTGCCCCAGTCCACCTACCGCTCCCAGAACCGGGGCGGCAAGGGCATCAGCGCCACGGGCCTTCGGGAAGAGGACTATGTGGAGCAGATTTTCACCGTCCATTCCCATGACGACCTGCTGTTTTTCACCGACCGGGGCCGGGCCTATAACGTAAAATGCTTTGAGATTCCGGAGGCTTCCCGCACGGCCCGGGGCACGGCCATTGTGAATGTACTGCCGCTGATGGCGGATGAAAAGGTGACCGGCATGATCCCCGTGCCCAAGGAAGACCGGGACAGTCAGTTCCTGATCATGGCCACGAAAAACGGTCTCATCAAAAAAACCAGCCTGCGGGAATACCGCAACATCAGACGGGCAGGGCTGATTGCGATCACCCTCAGGGAGGATGATCTTCTTATTGGCGCCGTGCTGACCGAAGGCGACAGCGAGGTCATGGTGGGCACGCGCTGGGGTCAGGCTATCCGGTTTGAGGATGAGCAGATCCGCGCCTCTGGCCGCACCAGCATGGGTGTGCGCTCCATCCGGCTGGCTAAACATGATGAGGTGATCTCCCTGGCGCTGGTGGAGGAAGGGGCGGAGGTGCTGTGTGTGTCCGAGCTG
Source organism: Christensenellales bacterium (assembly GCA_050952935.1). Classification (GTDB taxonomy): domain Bacteria; phylum Bacillota; class Clostridia; order Christensenellales; family Aristaeellaceae; genus UBA6115. The sequence goes on from JBMNLS010000001.1 coordinate 819,288, forward strand.
GGCTATGGAAAGCGCAGCGACCCAAGCCTGTTCCGTGCCCAGGGCCGGGGCGGCAAGGGCATCAAAGCCATGAATGTGACGGAGAAAACGGGCCCCCTGGCGGCGCTTCTGATGGTGCAGCCGGAGGAGGACATCATGGTGATCACCGATGACGGCACCATTATCCGCGTGCCCGCTGAAACCATCCGGCAAACCGGCCGCGCCGCCCAGGGGGTGCGCATCATGCGGGTGGCGGAGGGCAGCAAAATTGTGGACGTAGACCGCGCTGAGGCGGAAGAGGAGGGGGAAGAGATTTTGCTCCCTGAGGAAAACGGGGAAGCGGCGCTTGAGGAAGACGCCACCGACGATACCAATTTGTAAGGATATGACAAGAATTTTTGAGGATGGGGAACGGGGAGGGAACTTTTTGCGAAAAGTTCTTTCCCCGCCATCGTTTCCCCTGCCAATCGCATGACAAAGAAGCAGCGTTCCCTGATCGGGGGCATCTCCATCTTGGGCTTTGCGGGCCTGATCTGCAAAGTGGTGGGGGTGCTGTACCGCATTCCGCTGGCCAACCACATCGGTTCAGCCGGGATGGGGGTATACAACCAGGTGTTCCCCACCTACAACCTGATGCTGGCGGTGTCCTCCGCGGGCATCCCCGTGGCGATTTCGCGGATGGTGGCGGGCAATCTGGCCCAGGGGCATGCCAGAAGCGCCAGAAGGACCTTCCGCATAGCGCTGGTGCTGTTAAGCGCCCTGGGGTTTATCAGCACGCTGGTGATGGTTCTTTTCAGCGTGCGTTTTGCCCAGGCCACGGGCACCGAGGGCTCCAGGGCCGGGTTCATCATGATAGCGCCCAGCCTGTTTTTTGTGTGCGTGATGAGCGCTTTCCGGGGCTATATGCAGGGCCAGCGGCGTATGTGGCCTACGGCCATCAGCCAGCTGATTGAACAGGTGGGCAAGGTGGCCGTTGCGCTGCCTCTGGCGTATATGGGGATGGAGCGGGGCGGCTATGTGCTGGGGGCGGCAGGGGCTCTGCTGGGCACCAGCATCGCTGAAGGCGTAGCGTTGATGTACATGGTGGTGGACTACTGGACGGTGGAGCCGGGGATGGCCCGGGCCGTTCGGCGGGATACCTCCGCCCCTATGGGGAGAAAAGCCATTGCCCGGGAGCTGCTGGTGACGGCTATTCCCATCACCATCGGGGCCAGCATTGTGCCCCTGGCGGGGGCGGTGGACAGCTTTATGCTGGTGCGGCAGATGAAGGTGTATCTGCCGGAGGTGGAGGCGCTGTCCCGCTACGGCATCTATGGGCTGGTGCTGTCGCTGATCAATGTGCCCACGGCGCTTGCCATGGCCATGTCCTCCAACCTGGTGCCCGCGATTTCCGCAAAGCGGGCCCGACAGGATCAGGAAGGGGTCAGGCGGGACGCGGCGACGGGCATCCGCATGGCCATGGTGGTGGGGCTGCCCAGTTCCGTGGGCATGAGCCTGCTGGCTCATCCCATCCTGACGCTGTTGTTTGGCCGGGAATACAGCGCGGAACAGCTGCGGATGGGGGCTGATCTTTTGCAAATCAGCTCGCTTACCATTGTGGTGTTCACCCTGGTGCAGGCCACCAGCGGGATTTTGCAGGGGATGCGCAAGCAGCGCATTCCCATGTACACGCTGGCAGCGGGGATTGTGGTGAAAATCGCCATCAACTACACGGCGGTGAACCGGCCGGAGATCAACATCGGGGGCGCGCCCTATGCCTCGCTGGCCTGTTATCTCCTAAGCGGCGGACTGAACCTGTATTATGTGATGAGGTATACGGGGCTCAGCTGGAGCTGGCGGGAGATGGCCTTAAAACCGGGGTTTGCGACCCTGGTGATGGCGCTGCCGGTGGCGCTTGTCAATCATCTGATGGGTGAACGGTTGGGGCGCAGCTGGCTTCTGATGGGGATGGTGCTGGCGGCGGCGGTGGCGGTTTACATGTTGGCGGTGCTTAAAACAGGGGCTGTCCGCCGCAGTGAGCTGCCGGGCCGCCTGAGCGGGAGGAAATAAGCATGCATACGATCACCATAGCGCCCCTGGGGCCGGGGCATCCGGATCTGATGACCCTGGGCGCCTTCAAACAGATGAAAAAGGCGGGCTGCCTAGTGCTGCGCACAGCGCGGCATGGGGCGGTGAAAATGCTGGATGAGGAGGGAATCGGGTATCAAAGCCTTGATCATCTCCATGATGAAAGCGCTGATTTTGATGAATTTTCAAAAGCCGCGGCGGAGGCCGTGATGGCGCTGGCAAAGACCCGGGCGGTGACCTATGCCGTGGCTGACCCGGCGCGGGATGAAACGGTGCGACGGCTATGGGAAATGGCGGGGGACAGGCTGCGGGTGCTGCCGGGGGTGGCGCTGGAAGCGCCGTTCACAGCCCAGGCAGCGCTAAAAGGGCCGGTTTTGGTATCAAGCGCCATGGAGCTGGAGGCCCATAACGCCCAGCAGCCCCTGGCGGTGGTGGAGCTTGACAGCCGGGTGCTGGCAGGGGATGTGAAGCTGAAGCTGCTGCCGCTTTATGGCGCGGAGGCCCGGGTGCTGTTTTTTGCCCCGGGGGAGCAGGCGGCGCGCGAGGGCACATGGATAAGGCTGGAGGACATTGACCGGCAGAAAAAGTATGACCACACGGTGGGCTTTGTGGTGCTGCCGGAGGCGCTGCTTGAAAAGACCTGCTTTGACGCGGAGGATCTGCTTTCCATCATGAAAACGCTGCGGGGGCCTGAGGGCTGCCCCTGGGACAAGAAGCAAACCCACCAGAGCCTGGCCAAATACCTGGTGGAGGAAGCCCACGAGGCGGCGGCGGAGCTGACGGCAGGGGACTGGGAGCATGCCGCGGAGGAGCTGGGGGATGTGTTTTTGCAGCTGGCCTTTAACGCCGTGGTGGGGGAGGAGCAGGGCACCCTCAGCTGGGGGGAGATGCTGAAAAGCATCTGTGAGAAATTGATCCGCCGCCATCCCCACATCTTTGGGGAGATGCAGCTGGAAACGGCGGAGGATGTGAAGACCACCTGGGACGAGATTAAAAAGGCTGAACATGGGGAAAAAAGCCCCGGGGAGGCGATGCTGGCGGTGCCCACTTCTTTTCCCGCCATCATGCGGGCGGAAAAGGTGCAGAGCGCTGCGGCCAAGGTGGGCTTTGACTGGGAGGAGGCCGTCCAGGCCCTTGACAAGGTGGGAGAAGAGGCGGAGGAACTGCGCCAGGTAATGGGAAACCCTGATAAAGCGCTGGAAGAATTGGGCGATCTGTTCTTTTCCTGCGTCAACACAGCGCGCTTGATGGGCATTTCGGGCGACCAGGCTTTACATCTGGCCACCGAAAAGTTCATTAAACGCTTTTTATGGATGGAAAATGCCGTAAAATCAGACAAAAAAGCGTTAAAAATGTTGACAAGTCATGAAATGGGGGTATACTGGGAAAGAAGTAAAATGAAGGTACAGTAGTTTTGCTCTCATCAACGAATTTGGAGGTAGCACATGAATAAGACTGAACTGATCGCCGCTGTGGCCAAAGCAACCGAGATGAAGAAAGTGGACGCCGATAAGGCAGTCAACGCTGTTCTTTCCACCATTCAGGAGACCCTGAAGAAGGGCGAGAAGGTTCAGCTGATTGGCTTTGGCACCTTTGAAGCCAAGAAGCGTCCCGCCCGCACCGCCCGCAACCCCCGCACTGGCGAGCCCATCAAGGTCCAGGCTTCCAAAGCCCCCACCTTCAAGGCCAGCAAGACCTTCAAGGACGCGCTCAACTAATTGGCGCTTGATCCACCAGGCTGCGGTGCGCTGAATGGCCCGCAGCTTTTTCATTATTCATCAAAAGGAGCTTCTATGCGGCTGGACAAGTTTTTAAAGGTATCCCGCATCATCAAGCGCAGAACTGTGGCCAAGGAGGCCTGTGACGGCGGCCGGGTGAGCCTCAATGGCCGGGTGGCCAAGGCTGGGGCCGAGGTCAAGGAAGGGGACATGATGGAAATCCGCTTTGGCAGCCGCATGGGCCGGTATGAGGTGACGCGGCTGGCGGAAACGGTCAGGAAAGAAGAGGCGGCGGAGATGTACCGCGTGCTGCAGGAGGATGAGGGGATGCTGACGGAGCGCAACGCTTAAGGCTGTGGATGGCGTTAAAGGGGGTAGACCATGCGCTATTTGTTTGTGGGGGATACCCATGGGGCCATTGACCTGGGGAAGATGCGTTCGCCCGAGCTGGCGGGATTGGGGCTAGGCAGCCAGGACGCTGTCATCCATTGCGGGGACTTTGGCGCACCCTGGTGTCAGGATATGGACGAGGCGCTGAGGTTTTGGCGGCAGCTGCCCATGAAGGTGCTGATCTGCCTGGGAAACCATGAAAACTACAGCTGGATCAGGCGCCGCCCGCAGGTCAGGCGCTTTGGCTGCCGGGGCTATGATCTGGGCGGCAACCTGTTCGCTCCCTTGGCGGGGGAGACGGCCACGCTGGGGGCAGGCGTTTCTGGTTTTATCCGGGGGGTTTTTCCATTGATTTCTTCCTGAGGAAAACCGGGGTTGACTTTTTTGCCGATGAACTGCTCAGCGTGGATGAGGCTGTCCGGGTGATGGTGGGATATTTCAGGCGCGGGATGCCGGAGTATGTTATCAGCCACGATGCGCCCCGGTCCTTTATCCTGCAGCATTTCGGCTTCACCATCAAACAGCCGCCGGAGAGCTATTACAGGCATACCGGGGAAGCCCCTGGCACCAGAGCGCACCCTGCCTTCATGCTGGACCCCGTCTATCAGGCAAGGCGCTATCAGAAATGGTATTTTGGCCACCATCACAAGGACTATGCGGCAGATTCCCTGCGCTGCCTGTACCGTGAGATGGTGCTGGAGGACAGCTTTACCAATGAAATCAGGGTGATCAAGCCATAACAGGGCAGGCGATGCCGGAGTGTTTTTTCAGCTAATCTGGCGTTAAAACGGTTGGAAGCAAAAAAAGCGGCTATGGCAGGCCGCTTTTTGTTGGTTCTGTTGAATAATTGATCAGGCGTCGCTGTCCTTGCGGCGGCTGGCCCGGCGCTTGCGGGGCTCAGCGTCCTCCGTTTCGACCGGGGGCTTTTCAGCAGGAGGCTCCGGCTTTATGTCGGTGGACTCCTCCCGGGTGAGGCGGTAGCTGCTGCCCCCCTCCTCAGCCTTAGGCGGCGGGGCAGAGGGGGCGACATCCGCCTTGGGCACCTCTTCCATCTGGGCGAGGTATTTTTCATGGGGCAGGGTGATTTTCTCCGTTTTTTCCTGCGGCGCTTCATTGGCAGGATCGGGTGTTTCCTCTGGCTTTTCCACGGGGGCTTCTGTGGGCGGGGCTGTATAATCCCGGGTGGTGGACACCTCAAAGGAATCGTAGGCGGCGTTGCTCTTGGCCCGGGCCCGGGCGCGCATGATGGAGCTTATCACAAACAGCGCCAGGGACAGCGCAAACAGCACGCCTACGCCAAGGGTGGCGATAAACAGCGCGTTTCTTATCCCGCCGGATCCCTCCTGGCCATAATCTTGCGGCAGCGGAGAGTGGGTGACCAGGGGCGCCGGTGTGATAACCACTTTTCTGGTGGGAGCAGGGGTGGGGGCTACATAGCCGATGTCCAGGGTGTTTGATTCAAAGGTCATCTGGGTGTTTTGCACGTCGGTGGCCACGGCGGAAAAACGGAACTTGCCGGCCTGGGAAATCTGAAAATCCCGGGATACGGTGATGCTCTGGCCGGGGGCCAGCTCGTTGATGGTGTAAATATCGGTGGCGCCATGCTTGATCTTGATATTCTTGGCGGTGTTGTTGCTGTCGTTGGTGACCACCAGGTTAAAGGTGATGTCCCCCGGGATGACGGAGACCGCTTCCTTATTGGCGGTGAGCACCAGGTTGAGCCGGAGCATCTGCCCCTCGGCATAGGCGGACACCTTGAACTCAGGCACCGTTTCCTGCTTGGTGACGCCGGTGTTGTCCTGCAGGTTCAGGGTGAACTTGAAGGTGGTGCTTTGGTTGATGATGACTTCTTTGGTTTTTTCAAGGGTCTGCCCAGCGGGGATGGAGAGGTTGGAAAACACCTCGCCCAAAACTGGGTCGGTGACAGAGACGTTATCATAGGAGATGTTGCCGGCATTGCGCAAGGTGAGCTTCAGCGTAACGGTTTCCCCAATGGACACCTGCTGCTTGTCGGCGTTGAGGGTATAGTTAAGGGCGGGTTTCGCCAGGGGGATTTGTACAGGGGCCACAGTGGCCTTTTGGGTGGTGCGCTCGCCTTCCTTGCGGTAGGTGATCTGGGCGGAGCTGGTGAGGTCGCCGGGGGGCGACTTTTTGCTGAAGGTGATCTGCTTGCTTTCGCCGGGGGCAAGGCTGTCTACCGTCTGTGTTTTGTTGGAAATCAGGCGATTTTCCTTCAGGTTGATATGAGTCAAGGTGACATTGCCCTGGTTGGACAGGTCGTAGATGATCTTGACCTCCCCATCCCGCCTGACCACCTCAGGGGTGATGGTGCGGGCCACCTTCAGCGCCACCTTAGCATCCGCAAAGGCGATGGTGGCGGTGGCGGGCAGGCTGTGTTCCACGATGTTGCCTTGAGCATCGGTCTTGTTGTAGTGCAGGGTGTAGATTAGCTTGCCTTCGTCCAACTGCTTCTGGCTGACCTTGTACTCCCCCTGCCAGGGGATGCTTTGCCCTGACTTCAGCGGGAACAGGGAGCCTCCATCCCCAAAGGAGGTGACTAATTTTCCGTCAGGGTCCTTGAGCGACAGGGGCACGGTGATGTCCTCGCTGCCGGCATTTGATACCCGTGCTGACACCGTGACGGCGCCAGGTGCTGTGAGGCTGGCAGGCTCAACGCTGAGGATGAAATTAAGCCCTGCTTCCGCGGTGGATGCAAAGGCGCCAGTGGACAACAGCAATACAACGAGGGCAACACAGGCGGCTATCGCACGGCGTTTATATGTTATCAGGGCATCCATCTTTGCCCATCCCTCCTTCCAGCGCGTTGCGCGCTTTGGCCGGAACCCAAATTATTACAGACATTTTACAGCATGTGTCAGGCAGTGTCAAGCATCTTGGCACTGTTTCGCCAATTGTTACCGATCAAATACGCATGGAAATGGGAATAATTCTTGTGAGGGGGAGGAGAGCCGTGATCCGGAAACAAATACAGACAAAAACATTCAAAAAACATAATGCCATGTAAAGTCATTGACATCATAATGATAAGATTGATATAATCAAACTGACGCAGAATAGACACTCTGATTAGACGTTCCCGTTTCTTATCTTTTCTTTGACAACTGAATCAGTATCCCGACAACAGAACGACAGACCCTTCAACTGGACGCCCCGTTCCACATTTCAACAATATCATAAGGAGGAGAATCATGAAAACAAAGAGAGCAGTTGCATGTATTCTGGCGATTATTCTGACGCTCAGCTTTGCCGTAGCCTGGGCAGAAAGCTCGCAGCAGGACACCTACACCAAGACGGTCAATGGCATGCAAGGCCCTATGACCATCGAACTTACAATGGATGGCGACACCATCAAATCATTCGTGGTGACGGACAATGTGGAGACGCCGGGCATCGGCGCTTTCGCGGCTGAAGTGATTCCGGAGCGCGTGGTGGCGCAACAGACCTTGAAGGTTGACGTCATCACCGGTGCTACGATTACCAGCAGCATCATTCTGGGCACCGTGGAAGGCATGCTGAAGGATGCGGGTGTGGATGTGGCGAAATTCACCGCCATGCCGGAAAAGAAACCGGTGGAGGATCAGGAATTGACAGCCGATGTTGTTATCGTCGGCGGGGGCGGCGCCGGTCTGGCTGCCGCGGTCGCGGCAGTTGATAAGGACGCCAGCGTGATTCTGATTGAAAAAACGGGTTTTCTGGGCGGCAACTCCCTTGTATCCGGTGGCTACTACAATTCGCCCGACCCAGCATCGCAGGACAATTCCAGCAACAAAAGCGACCTGGCGCCTCTCATTGAAGCGGCGATTAACGAGGAGCCCGTCTCTGACGAGCATAAAGAATTGATTGAACTTGTTCGCGCTGAATATGAGGAATTCAAAAAGACGGACAAGGTGGTCTATGACAGCCCGAATTGGTTTGCCCTGCAGTCCTGGAACGGCGGAGACAAGGTTGCGGAGCTAAAGATCTTGAGGAAAATGGCCGATGGCGCCTTGGATGGGCTCAATTGGCTTAAGGGCATGGGCATGGAGTTTGAGGTAGGCAACTTCCAGGCTCCAGGTTCCCTCTATCCGCGTGCACACGATGCAGTCCGGCCAAATGGCGCGGGATTTATTGAAACCTTTGTGGGCTATCTGGAAAATGCAAAAAACTATACCCAATTAATGGATACCACCGGCAAGAGCCTGATCACGAAAGATGGACGAGTGGTGGGGGTCATCGCAGAGGCAAAAGATGGCGCGACAATTACCCTGAACGCTACCAAGGGTGTGATCCTGGCTACCGGCGGCTTTGCAGGCAATGTGGAATTGCGCCAGAAATACTGCGAAGGAGAAAAGTGGCCCAATTTGGGACCGGGCGTGCCCACCTCTAATGTGCCGGGCAACACGGGTGACGGCATCTTTATGGCCATGGAAGTCGGGGCTGAACTGGTCAACATGGAACAGATCCAATTGCTTCACCTGTGCAACCCGCAGACAGGCGCTACCTATGACATCACCTCGGCTTCTATGCCGGGCATCTTTGTCAACAAGGAAGGCAAGCGCTTTATACGGGAGGATGGCCGCCGTGATGAGATCAGCAAATCCATTATAGGACAGACTGACGGCATGATGTATCTGGTGTTTAGCGCGGATTTTGCGCCTGATGCATCCAAATCCGAAACTTTTGGCGGGCAGTCTCTGCAATACTATCTGGACAATAAGATTTCCGGCTATGTCAAGGGAGAGACCCTGGATGACCTGGCGGCACAGATAGGAGTCCCGGCGGATGAGCTGAAGAAAACCGTCGATGCATACAATGCCGCCGTTGCGGGCACTACCAAAGACGCCATTGGCCGCGTATCCTTTGGCGCACCGCTTCTAACAGGTCCTTATTATGCCTACCCGCGCAGCCCTGCTTGCCACCATACAATGGGGGGTGTACGCGTAGATCCCGAGTCCCATGCGCTGGACAAAGACGGAAATCCCATTCCCGGCCTGTACTGCGCGGGTGAGATCACCGGAAACCTCCACGGAGGCAACCGCCTGGGCGGAAACGCCATCACTGATTTCACGGTGTTTGGCAGAAACGCCGGTGAGAACGCGGCGGCCGGCAAGTAGTTTCATTCTCTTAGATAAGCAAGTTCTTAAAAAAGACCCTCGGCAACCGCCGGGGGTCTTTTACGGTATACTGCCTTGGCTACGTTTTTTTGCTTCCGGAAATCTCTTTTGGGTGAGCATTGCAAGGGAGTTTTCTTGTTGACGGATGTGATATAATTCTTCCACACCATCACAGGAGGAACGACCATCAACAGGCTTTTCAAAAACCGGCGCTATAAAAAAGCGCCGCCCATCTATTCAGAGGAAAGCCCGCGCCGCAGGCTTTTTAAGCCCCGCACCCGGAAGCCCAGCTTTGTGCTGGCGGTGATCATCAACACCTTTCAGCTGCTGATGTTGGTGGTGTTTTTGGCGGGCCTGGCGGGGATTGGCGCTGTGGTGGGCATCGCCAAGGGCTATGTGGAAACGGCGCCTATCCTTGACATCGCCAAAATCGGCGACCAGGATCAGACCTCCTTTTTCTACGACCGGGACGGCAACCTGATCACCGACTATAAGGGCACGGAAAACCGCATTGTGGTGAGCATTGACACCATGCCCCAGAACCTGCGCAACGCCTTTGTGGCGGCGGAGGATGTGCGGTTTTACACCCATTCGGGCATTGATGTGAAGCGCATCATCGGCGCTTTTGTGAATAACTTCGTCTCCGGCTCCCAGCAGGGGGGTTCCACCATCACCCAGCAATTGATTAAAAACACCCTGCTTTCCTCCGAGCAAAGCTATAAGCGCAAAATTCAGGAGGCCTATCTGGCCATGCAGCTGGAAACCAGGTACACAAAGGACGAAATCCTGGAAAGCTACCTCAACACTATCTACCTGGGCGAAAACTATTACGGCGTCAAGGTGGCGGCGATGGGATACTTTGGCAAGGAGCTTAACCAGCTTACCCTTCGGGAGTGCGCCATGCTGGCGGGGATGACCACCAACCCTTACTATTACAACTGCCGGCGCAATTTTCATACCCGCAAAGCCGAGGGTACCGATTACGAGGCCATCACCAACAACCGCACCAACTATGTTTTGCGCATGATGTATGAGCATCAGATGATCACCCACGCCCAGTTTACCGAGGCCCAGGGCATTGACACTGCCAATGTGTTGGCGGAGGACCCCCAGAGCAAAACCCTCTACCCCTATGTGCACTATGTGGAATACGCGGTGAAGGATGTGGTGCGGACACTGCTGAAGCTGGAGGGGCTGGAGAACACCGCCCGGAACCGCGCCAAAATGGAAAGCAAGCTGCGCACCGGCGGCTACAAGGTTTATCTGGCGCTGGATACCCAGATACAGAAAACCCTGGAGGATACCCTCTATAACTACAGCGACTATCCCCGCCTCAGGGATCCGGGCACGGAAACCTTTCGCTCCCAAAACCCGGACGGCACCTTTACGGATATCATCCAGCCCCAGGCGGGCGCCGCCATCATTGACTACCGCACGGGCGAGATCAAGGCCATCGTGGGCAGCCGCACGCCGCCCACCACCCGGAAAACCCTCAACCGCGCCACCGACATGAACATGCCCGTGGGTTCCTCCATCAAGCCCATCACCGTCTATGCCCCGGCCTTTGACCTGGGGGCGGGGGCGGGCAGCGTGGCTTACAACATGCCCGTTCCCATCCAGGGCTGGCTGGGTAGCGACCGGAAGGATTCCTGGCCGCAGAACTATGGTGGCAGCAGCTACCGGGGGCCAGAGAGCTTCCGTACGGCGCTGGTCAAGTCGGACAACACCGCCGCCGCCTATGTGATGATGAACTATGTGGGGGTTGACCGGGCGGTGGATTACCTTAGGCGTTTGGGCGTGGCGGAATCCCGCATCGCGGCCACGCCTTTTGGCGTGGCGCTGGGCGCTTCAGGCATCACGCCGCTGGAGATGGCGACCGCCTTTGGCGTTCTTGGAAATGGGGGCGTCTATCAGCAGCCCATCAGCTTTCTGGGTATTATGGATAAAAATGACAAGGTGATCTATGACGCCCACGCCAATCAGGAGAGGCGGCAGGTGTACAAGCCCTCCACCGCCTGGCTGATGGTGGATATCATGAAGCAGGTGATCACTGAGGGGACCGGCCGTGCCGCTAAAATATCGGGGCAGACTGTGGCGGGTAAAACCGGCACCAACTCCGACCAGAAGGGCGTGTTTTTCAGCGGCCTTACCGGCTGGTACGCAGGCGCTGTGTGGATTGGGCATGACAACTACAAAGCCCTGTCCTCCAAGACCACGGGCGGCAACTCCGCCGCCAAGCTGTGGCAGGCCTTCATGGCCAAAATCCATCAGGATAAGAACCTTCAAAACCGGGACATCCTGGACGGCGGGCCGGAGAACTATGGCCTAACCAAGGTGACCACCTGCGCCGTGTCAGGGCAGCTGGCCACCGATGCCTGCCGCCACGATGCCATGGGCTATGGCACGGTAACTGACTATGTGGCCGCTGAGGCCGTGCCCCAGGTGTCCTGCCAGATGCATCAAAACCTCACCGTCTGCACGGCAAGCAACATGATCGCGGGGCCCTACTGCCCGCCTGAAACCCAGGCCAGCCGGGGTGTTCTGGTGCTGCCCCAGGGGCATCCCCTGGAGCGTTTTGCCGGCACCCAGTATGCCAATGTGCTTACTCAATACCTGGGGGCTTACGCGGCCATGGGCTTTGCCGGGCAAAGCATCGGCTCCGCCCAGACCTGCACCCTGCACAGCCACCCCGGGGATTATGGCCAGGGGGTGGTAACCAACACTTTGCTGCCCGATGCCCAGAATCTTTTGGTGGCGGCTTCCAGCCAACTGGCGAACCTGGCCCCCGGTACGCCCCAGCATGAGGGGCTGCTGAGCGCCATCAACAACCTGAACGCCGTCATCAATCAAAACCCGGGGATTGAGGCCCTGGCAAACGCGATGAGCATCCTGACGCAGGCGATGGCCGCGGCGCAGTATTAAGCGCCTGAAAATCTGCGGATTTTCAGGCGGTGGAGAGGGCGATGCGATTACAATCGGAGGGGGAGCCCTCCGATATTTCTGGTGGGAATGAGTTGACTGTTTGCTCCTTGCCATATCCCCCCGGATATGCCAGACTAACCGGGCCGGTGGCAATTTGTATTCATTAGGCAGGGTTTATGAGCCGTTTCAAACGCGTTTTCATCGGTGACCGGGGTTTTTACCGCCAGGTGACCGCTATTGTGGTGCCGGTGATTATCCAAAACAGCGTCACCAACTTTGTGAACCTTTTGGACAACATCATGGTGGGGTAGCTGGGCACGGCCCATGTGTCGGGTGTCGCCATCGCCAATCAGCTGGTGTTCATTTTTAACCTGTTGATATTCGGGGCGCTGTCAGGCCCGGGGATCTTTGGCGCCCAGTTTTTTGGCGCCAGGAATCTGGACGGCTTCAGGGATACATTCCGGCTGAAGCTGTGGCTTTCCGGGATCATCTTTATGTCCTATCTGATAGCGGTGATCAGCTTTCACGATTCCCTCATCCGCCTGTATTTGCAGGGGGAAGGCGAGCCTGCCCTGGCGGAGGCCATTTTAAGCCAGGGGCGGGAATACATCCTGTGGATGCTGCCGGGCATGCTGCCCTTTGCCATTTCCATGAGCTATGCCAGCACCCTGCGGGAGGCGGGGGAGACCATGCTGCCCATGAAGGCCGGCGTGGCGGCGGTGCTGACCAACCTGGTGTTTAATTATTTGCTCATATTTGGCAACTTCGGTTTTCCCGCCTGGGGTGTGATGGGGGCGGCGGTGGCCACGGCGCTCTCCCGCTTTGTGGAGCTGACCATTATCCTGCTTGCCGTGCACGGCAAACAACGCTTTCCCTATATGCGGGGGATGTCCCAGCGCATAAAGGTGCCGGGGAAGCTGATCCAATCGGTTTTCAGGCGCGGGACGCCACTGATGATTAACGAGGCGCTTTGGGCTTTGGCCATCACCACCCTCAATCAGATTTATTCCATGCGCGCGCTGTATGTGCTGGCGGCGATCTCTATTGCCAGCTCTGTCTCTATTCTTTTCAATGTGTTTTTCATTTCTATCGGAAACGCGGTGGCGGTGATGGTGGGTCAGGCTCTGGGAGCCGGAGATATGTCCGGAGCCCGCTCAACCGCTTGGCGGCTGCTGTTTCTGGCGGTGGCTATATGTTTGTTGGTAGGGACCATCATGGCGGCGTTCTCGCCCTTCTTTCCCCAGCTATATAACACGGAGAATGCGGTGAGGGGGCTTGTGACCGGTATCATCCTGGTGTCCAGCGTCATGATGCCTTTTAATGCTATTTCCCACACCGCCTATTACATCCTGCGCTCGGGCGGCTCCACGGTGATCACCTTTTTGTTTGACGCCTTCTTCAACTGGGCGGTGATGGTGCCCTTTGCCTACTTCCTGGTGAAGGGAACCGCTCTTCCCATCCTGCCGCTGTACGCCATCAGCCAATCGGCCCAGATCCTCAAAAGCCTGATCGGTGTGTTGCTGGTCCGTTTTGGCAGGTGGCAGAATAACATTGTGGCCTGAGGATTATTTGTTTGGCCGGGTGCTTGGGGTGGTATATTCTAACAAAGTATATTAGATTGAAGGAGGATTTTATATGCTGAATTTTGATTTTTATGCCCCGGCACGGATCGTTTTTGGCCGGGACACCCAGAAGAAAATCGGCAAGCTGTTAAAGCCTCATGCCAAAAAGGTGCTGCTGCACTATGGCGGCGGCAGCATCAAAAGGACGGGGCTTTATGACCAGGTGGTGGCCTCGCTGAATGAAAGCGGTATTGACTTTGTGGAATTGGGCGGCGTGGTGCCCAACCCCCGTCTCTCCCTGGTGCATGAGGGGATCGCGCTGTGCAAAAAAGAAGGGGTGGATTTGATTCTGGCGGTGGGCGGCGGCAGCGCCATCGACTCCGCCAAGGCCATCGCCATGGGCGTTTATTACGAGGGGGATGTGTGGGAGGTGTATGACAAGGCCCTGCGCATCCAAAAGGCGCTGCCGGTGGCCGTCATCCTCACCATTCCGGCGGCGGGCAGCGAATCCAGCGGCGACACCGTCATCACCAATGAGGTCACCCAGCGCAAGTACGGCTATGGCAGCCCCCACCTGCGGCCGCTGATTTCCATCATGAACCCGGAATTGTTCTTCACCCTTCCCCAAAACCAGATTGCCAACGGCGTGGCGGACATGATGAGCCATGTTTTTGAGCGCTACTTCACCAACACCACCCATGTGGATCTTACCGATGCCCTGTGCGAGGCGACGCTGACCACCATCATCGCCAACGCTCCCAGGCTGCTGGATAACCCTCAGGACTATGATGCCTGGGCTGAAATCGGCTTTGCGGGCACCGTGGCCCACAACGGGCTGGTGGGCATGGGCCGGGAACAGGACTGGGCCTGCCACAACATGGAGCATGAGCTGAGCGCCCTTTACGATGTGGCACATGGAGCCGGTCTGGCGGTGGTGACCCCGGCCTGGATGAGTTATGTCTACAAGGACAACATCGACATGTTCGCCCAATTTGCCGCGAAAGTGATGGGCGTTACCAAGGGTTTCAGGGACAAGGAGGAGCTGGTGCGGGAAGGCATCCAGCGCCTGCGCGTGTTTTTCCGCCGCATGGGCCTGCCCCAGACGCTCAGCGAGCTGGGCATTGACGAAAGCAATCTGGAGCTGATGGCCAAGCGCGCCACCGGCATCGCCTATGGTGAGGAAACCCCTATCGGCGGCCTTAAAAAGCTTTACTGGCAGGATGTGCTGAACATCTACCAGCTGTGCAAGTAAACTGAGCAGATAAATCAAAACAGGGCTGTAAGCGATATCATCCTTACAGCCCTGTTTTGATTTGCTTTTATTATGCCGCTTTCAGCAGATGCATGAATTCCTCCCCGGA
Organism: Christensenellales bacterium; assembly: GCA_050952935.1. GTDB lineage: Bacteria > Bacillota > Clostridia > Christensenellales > Aristaeellaceae > UBA6115. The sequence continues at coordinate 834,401 of JBMNLS010000001.1, forward strand.
GATGTTTTCTTTTTCAAGCAGATACGCGGAGATACGCTCCAGTGCGTCCTGGTTGCTGTTGAGGAGCTTGATGGCTTCTTCCTCACACTGCTGGAGGATGTCCCGCACCTCTTTGTCCACCAGCGCGCTTGACTGGTCAGACCCGCCAAACACATTGCGGCCGTCCAGGTATTGGTTTTCCTGGGTTTCCAGGCCCATGGGGCCGAAGGTCTCGCTCATCCCGTATTGGGTGACCATCCCGCGGGCCAGCTTGGTGGCGCGCTCAATATCGTTGGATGCGCCGGTGGTGACTTCCCCGAACTTGGTGATTTCAGCTGCCCTGCCGCCCAGAAGGGTGGTGATTTGGGCCAGGATTTCGGATTTCGTCATCAGATAGCGCTCTTCCTCAGGCATGTTCATGGTGTAGCCCAGGCTGCCCATGGTGCGGGGCACGATGGTGATTTTCTGCACGGGCTGGCTGTTGGTTTGCAAAGCGCTGACCAGGGCGTGCCCAACCTCGTGGTAAGCCACCATTTCCCGCTCCTTCTGGTTCATCACCCGGTCTTTCTTTTCCTTGCCGGCAATGACCACTTCCACGGATTCCATCAGGTCTTTTTGCTGCACTTTATCCCGGCCTTCCTTAACGGCCAGCAAGGCCGCTTCGTTGACCATGTTGGCCAGGTCCGCCCCGGTGGCGCCGGAGGTGGCCAGGGCGATCTGACGCAAATCAACATCCTCATGCAGCTTGACCCTGGCGGCATGCACCTTCAGGATCGCTTCCCTGCCAGGCAAATCCGGCTTTTCCACAATGATCCTGCGGTCAAAGCGGCCGGGACGCAGCAGGGCTTTGTCCAGCACCTCGGGCCGGTTGGTGGCTGCCAGCACAATGATGCCCTTCTGCCCGTCAAAACCATCCATCTCCGCCAGCAGCTGGTTTAAGGTCTGCTCCCGCTCGTCATTGCTGCCAAAGCGGTTATCCCGGCTTTTGCCGATGGCGTCGATCTCATCAATGAAAATGATGCAGGGGGTGTTCTTTTTGGCCTGCTCAAACAGATCCCGCACGCGGCTGGCGCCCACGCCAACAAACATCTCCACAAATTCACTGCCGGAGATGGAGTAAAAGGGCACCCCCGCCTCCCCTGCCACGGCCTTGGCCAGCAGGGTTTTGCCGGTGCCCGGGGGGCCCACCAGCAAAGCGCCCTTGGGCTGTTTGGCGCCAATTTTGTGATATTTTTCGGGATTTTTCAGGAAATCCACCATCTCCAGCAGGCTTTCCTTAGCCTCGTCCTGGCCCGCCACGTCGTTAAAGGTGACGCCGGTTTTGGTCTGCACATTATACTCTTTGGCCTTGCTTTTACCCACGTTGAACATGCCGCCCAGGCCGCCGCCCTTGCCCATTTTGTTCATGGCCTTGCGCAGGATAAAGGAATAAAACGCGTACATGAGCACCATGGGCACAATCCATGACAGGATGAAGCTAAGGATTGGGGAAGAACGGGTTTCGTTGTAAACCCTGGAGAAAACCACGCCTTTGTCATAGAGTTTCTGGGTCAGGTTCGGGTCATCCATGAGCACCGCAGTAAAGACGGTATCACGGCTTAGGCCCGCTTGCCTGCTCAGGGAGGCGTTCAGGCCAATCAGTGCGCCTGCGCGCTGCAGATCCGCATCGCTTTTCAGCGTCAGGTAAATGCGCTCCTCATTGATCTGCGCCTGATCCACCATGCCCTCATCCACCATGGACATAAACTGGCTGTAGCCAATCTCCACGGCGGGGGAGGACAGGCGGTTGGCGAAGAACAGGTTGAACAGGAAGGTCAGGGAGAAGAACACCAGCAGGATGTTCAAGATCTTTGACCAGTTGGGACCGGAGCTTCCCGGTGCGCCGGCGGGCGAACCGGGGCGTCCCTGGGAAGGGGAGTTCGGGGCCCCTCCGGTGGTGGATTGCTTCAGGTTGTTTTGATTATCAGGGTTCATGTTGTTGTTTGCTTGTTGTGTCATGGCTGATCCTTTCTTTGGTCTGACAGTTTTTGACCGCAAAAACTGCAAAAACGGTTGTTGCAGGGGTTGACAGTCTGGCAGGAGGGGCAGCGGACATCTCCCCGCAGCTGGGCAAGCTGACGCTTTTTAACAATCAGGGCATCCGTCAGGCTGTTTGCTTTTTGGCTGGCTTGCTCTGCCTGATACAGCATGCTTTTGCCAGCCTGGATATAAAGCGCCTCCATGGCTTGTTCCATGGACATCACCTCCTCCTCCAGCCGGAGAATGGCTTTTTCATCCCTGCCTGACGCCTTCACTTGTTTCCCTCCTTATTTATCATATTTATTATAAAATGACGCGGGGCATTCTGCCAGCAACATTAGTTTAGATATGTGAGATAACGGACAAAAAGATTGATTTGACCGGGATTGTGGGTTAGTCAACCATGAAGCGTGACGTACTGTTGCCCAAGGCCAGGAGTCGATTTGTGGCTGATCTGGGATAAGGTTGAAAAATAAATAGCCAAATTTTCATCAAAACGGGTATTAACAAGAGCATTTTATTTTGGTAGTTTTAATTGAAAACTATGGATGGTGGATGCAAGAGAGCAAAAGACCGTTTTAAGCCTTTGGAATACTGTAAGAATTGCGGCTTAAGAGAGGAGGCAGGATGGCTAAAATATGGAAGTATGGAGCTTTGCTTGCGCGTGCAAAAGATGCACAAAGCGGGGAAGAAAGCATACGCATTAGGCTGAAAGCAAATGCCTGGGCGATTGAAGAGATTGAGCAGATAAAAACCAAGACCATGCGCAAATGTTTGCGTGAGCTGAAAGCGTTGAATGATCGGCAAAAATGGTTGGCTGATCAGCTTGAGGAAGATCTGCTGGCGATTGAGAAAGAGGAGAAGGGATAGCGTGTGATTGATTTAGAAAATACGGGGGGCGAGAGAAAAAAGAATCTTAAAGAAATAGCAAAAATGGCTGTTGAAGCGACATCGCTTTCACAAGACCGACAAGCTGAGACTGAGACTTTTGTTGCTAAAATGCGTATGAGACTGATTGATGATGTGAGGTGTCTAATCAGGAATTTTGTGAATGTGTATTTCTGACTTCTCAAACATAAACATGAGGAAGGTCATCCAATAAGAAAAGGGGTGCACCAACAGAAAAACAAGCGCTTTTTTAGGGGTGAAATGAATTGTTGTTCTGCTATTGCGCGAGTTGTTCTAATGATGGTAAAATTTCGGTACGGATACCTCATCAAGTTAAAGGAGAAAGACCATGAAACGTTTATTATCAGCTTTATTCGTCCTCTGCTTTCTATTCTTCGGGGCAGCATCAGCAGAAACTCTTACGGATGAAGATCTACAACTGGCCGTACAGCAGGACTACCCCGATTGGCAGATCTGGCGAATCAAAAAAAATGCTTCTGGAAGGTGGAAGGATGAGACTGCCCAGTATTGCAAAATAGGCGTGCTCCGTGTGGCAGACAATCAGCTTGAACTAAAGGAGCTTTCCACCTTATTAAATCCCCTGAAAAAAGGCGACCCCATCCCGCTGGAAGCGACCGATTGGGTTAAGGTGTCTCTGACGGAGGAAGCGGCCAACCGCATCAAAAACATATCTCCATCCGAAGTATACGATTTCGATACCGGCTTCGTTTTTGGTGATCCAGTTCTCCAGGGAGCTGCTGCTTTTCTGCTTGATCAGGGCATGAAATGGGAACAGCTTACAGCTTATCCGGACTACCTGATAGGTATTGCGGTTGATTCACAAGGGCTTCAAAGTTTGCGAATCGCTTATTGGGATGGATCGGCATATGACCGGATCACTCTTTCGCCCGCCCAGCAAAGACGTTTCGACCTGGATAACACGCACTCCTACAACGATTCACTGATTTTTACTTCCGAGAACATTGAGCTCTCTTTATTATGTGACTCTGCCGGTGTGTGGCGGCTGGATACCATCAACAACGGCAGGGACGTGGAGATATATTCTCTGCATGATCATGGACTGACTGATATCACCTATGGGGGTTTATCCAAAAACAACAGCACCAGGCATTATGGGAAACCGCTCTTCCCCGTAACACTTGCGGAGCTAAACATCGCTGAAATTCCCGATACTGTTGATGAAGCGATTTTACGTCTTGATGCTGAGGGGTATGCCTGCACGAAGCCCGATGCAGGGCTCTATGACGCTGTTGAGGGCAATCAGATTGCCGCCTGCTATGCCCGTGTCGTTGGACAGGTAAAGGAAATACGGGGGGATTGGGTTTGCATGACGATCGGGAACACTGAATATGGCCTGATGGCATGGTTCCGCCTTGATGAACTTGTTTTCGGCAAGGAAATCGAAAAGGTTGTATGCAGCTTTCCTTCCTATGCCGACATTGAAATTGAATATCTGACCAAGGTTCTGCCTGAGTTAAAGGTTTCTCTGCATGAATACGACAATGACATTTGGATCATCGGGCAGGCGCCAGATGGGAGATGGCTGGTAGAAATTAACGAACAGCAGGTGCTTTTTGCGCCGAAAGATACTTTCACCGACATTGGCCCCACGGAAATCCGGGATTAGTCCGTTTCAGACGGAAAGTTCTGAAATTCATTCGCTCCCTTTATTTTCCGAATGTTTTTATTCTTTCGCCCCCTGCCGGGGGCATTTTTGATGTGGATTTTTCACAGTCTATAATGAGTTTTTGCGAGAATAAAGCACACTGAAGTCCGAAACTTTACCCAGGAGAAACGTGCAAGCCACTGGGATTCCACTACAATAGATGTTAGGCATTCTCAAGGAGGAGAACCCCAATGGCTCAAGTGATACTATTCCTCTCCTTCAATAATGCCATCTTTGGACGTCTTTTTTGCCCGCGTCGCCTTATTTTGTTCGAGAAAGCGCTGCTTCGCCTCCCTTCATTCGACTTTTTCGGAACGAAAAATCCATATTAAAACTATGCATATTTTAGAAAAGAAATATAAAAACACAATCTGAAAATGCCCCCGGTTTCATACAGAATCCGGGGGCGTTTTTCGCGCTCAGCGATTTAACCCATTATTGCCACGGCACATAGAACCGCCGGATCAGGGCAAGGCCGCCTTTTTCATCAAAGACCGCCATGACGTTGTTGATGTCGAACCCCACGCCTTCTGTGTTGGTTTCTTCGGCCAGTATGTTCAGGAATTCCGAGCCGGAATACACGGCAGGCAAGAAACGCTCAACGCCATTTTCCGGGTCGATGTCATCCAGAAAAATCAGGCGGTCGGTCACGGGCAGGCGCAGCTTCGCTGCCGTGATCCACACATGGTCGCTATACGACATGGCGAAGTAGCTGCTATCCTCTTGCTCCACCAAACGGAACGTGTCATCTTCGTTAAAACCGACAATGCTTCCCTCCTCCTCTATTGAGCGGATTAAGATTTCCTGCCCGCCGGAAAAGATGGCGTCCCCCGGTTGAAGGCTTTCCACCTCGTCCCCATTGAACGCTTCGGGAACGATCAGCTCCACCGAAAGGGTATGGTCGTTGGCGTTATACGCGGTGATCCTCACATGCACAGCCATGGAGGCGGGATGCTCCGCGTTGATGTCCGTTGCCAGCGCGGTGATGGTATTCCCCGCCTGCGCCGAAGCGGCCAGAAGAAGCAGTGCCAGAATACAAATCCATAGTTTTTTCATCATCATTCTCCTTTCATGACCGAACCCGGTACACAGTTTAGTATACGCCTGTCAGAATGGAAAATCAAACACAGCCGTTCCAGCCGGAATTGTATTCAAAAGCAACCCATGATAAGATACATTCAAATTGTGAAAGGCGAGCGGGATGATGACGAAAAAGACAGATCTGCGGGTGGTGAAAACGAAGAAGGCATTAAGCAGCGCCATGCTGATGCTGCTTAGGGACATGCCGTTTGCAAAAATCACCGTCAACGAGATATGCGCACGGGCCCTGGTCAGCCGCAGCGCCTTTTACACCCATTTTCTGGATAAGTATGATCTGGCGGTTTACTGCCTGGATGATGTTTCAGCGCAGCTGTTTGACATGGTTCAGGAGCAAAGCGTGCAGGCGCAGCTGCGTTCGCTGATTGAAAACATCCGCCAGAACAGCAGGCTGTTTGAAAATCTGCTGATGGCGGACTATGATGCGGAGCTGATGGAGATACTGCGCAAGGGTTTTCTGCGGAAGTTTTACAAGCAGCAGGAGAAAATCGGCGAAATCATCAACTTCCCGCATCCTCCAGAAATATCGGCAACTTTCTGCGCCGCCGGCTTCACCGGTGCCATCATGCTTTGGATTCGCGGCAACATGCAATATACCGTGGATGAAATGGCGGATTGTTTGCGGGCTTTGCTGCCCAAGTGAATAAAAACATTTATCTTTCCATCACATCCAGCAGCCGGTGGCGGAACATATTAAAGGCCGCCTGAACAGCCTGGGTGCGGACGAAGGCCATGTCGCGCTGGATGGGAGCGGCGGCGCTAAGCGTCTGGGTGTGGCCGGCGAGGCACACGGCGCAGGCGTATTGCCGCTTGCTGTTAAGCGTGATGGCGACAGTGGCGGATACATTTGGCTGCTGACAGAGGGCCTGGGCAACGGTGGCGCAGGCCTTTTCCGTGTCGTCCGGCAAATGGTCAAGGCGCAGATGAGGGCATAGGTCGCTCAGGCTTTCGGCGCTGAGGCTGGGGGCGATGAGGCCCTGGGCAGCGGGGGCAGCCAGCATCCGGGCGGCGGCCAGGCCAGCGGTGCCGGCTTCGGCAAAGGCCACGCGCAGGCTGGTTTCCTTCAGGAGACCGGCCAGGGCGGTTTCCAGGTTGTCCACATCCACGCCATAGACATGGCGGCCCAGGCGGGCGCGGATTTCCTCAATGGCGGGCTCGGTGAGGCGGCGGGCCTCCGCCAGGCTCTCTCCCCGGGCGGTTACGCGGATATAGGTTTCCCCGTCCCGGGCGTAGGGGGCCAGGGTGGGGTTGACGCCCTCTACAATGAGGTCTTCCAGCATTTCAGCCATGCGGGATTCGCCCAGCCCCATCACCCTGACCATGCGGGAAAGAAGCAGGCCGTGTGAGAACTGCCTTAAATAAGGGATTACCCTGGCCTGGAACATGGCTTTCATCTCCCGGGGCGGGCCGGGCAGCAGGATGGCGGCATGGCCCGCTTCATCCTCCACGATATAGCCGGGGGCGGTGCCCTGGGGGTTTTCCAGCACGATGGCGCCCTCAGGCGTCAAGGCCTGTTTTTCATTGTTTTTGGGCATGGGGCGCTGGGCGGTATTATAAAAGGATTTGAGCGCCGCCAGGCTTTCCTCATGCATGATGAGGGGGCGGCCAAACACATGGGCAACCACCTCCTTGGTGATATCGTCAGAGGTGGGGCCAAGGCCGCCGGTGATCAGCAGAATATCCGAGCGGCCAAGCGCATGGCGCACCGCCTCTTCCAGGCGGCGGGCGTTGTCGCCCACCACGGTCTGGTAATACAGGTCAAGCCCTAGGGCGGACAGCTCCTGGGCTAAATACTGGCTGTTGGTGTTCAGGATATCCCCCAACAGCAGCTCTGTTCCCACACAGAGGATTTCACAGCGTTTTTCCGGCATGAATAAGCTTCCTCCTGTTCTGTGGGGCATTGTACCACGAAGGATGTGATAAAATAAACGCCACTTTGTCAGGTTTTTTGTTTTCGCGCGTCATATAGGTGAAAGGGAGGTGAGAGGGTTTGCCGGCGATTGAGGGGGTTTACCGGGCGTATTTTCAGGATGTGTACCGCTATGCGCTGAAGCTGTCGGGGGAAAAACAGCTGGCTGAAGACCTGACCAGCGACACCTTTCTGCGGGCGATGGACGCCATGGAGGGCTTCCGGGGCCAGTGCGGGATCCGGGTGTGGCTGTGCCAGATCACCAAAAACCTCTATCTCAGCCACCTGCGGAAGCACAAGCGCCTGACGCCCTTGGAAGAGCTGCCCGAGCCTCAGGCGGAGGATCAGCTATCGGCCCTGCTTGACCGGGAGGAGGCCCAGGACCTGATGGCCATCGCCGGCCGCGTTCGGGAACCTTATCGCCATGTGTTTGCGCTGCGCACCTGGGGCGGCCTGCCCTTTCAGGAGATCGGCGAGCTGTTTTCAAAATCCGCCAACTGGGCCTGTGTGGTCTATCACCGGGCGAGAAAAATGATTCTGGAAGAATGGGAGGAACACAATGCACTGTGATGTCATCAAAGACCTGCTGCCGCTGTATGCTGAAGGTCTGGCGAGCGGGGAAAGCGGAAAACTGGTGGAGGAGCACCTGACAGGCTGCCCCGGCTGCCGGGAGGCCCTGGAGGGGTTAAAAACCGCGCTGCCTGATGAGGAGAGCCCGGCGCTGCCGCTGAAGAAGATCAGCCGGGGGATTAAAAGAAGGCGGATAAGAACTGCTCTGCTGGTGCTGTTTTTGCTGCTGGCCTTTGTGACCTCCGCTTTTTCGGCCTTCACCACGCCCCGCTACGCACCCTACACGGAGCATCTGTTTTCCATCCGGGAAATCAGGGTGGAAGATTTGCTTGCAGGGGAAATCACCCAGAACACCTTGGATATTCTGGCCAAGGCCGGTATTTTGAATGCGGCGGCGGAGGCGAAGCTGACGGCGGGGGATGGCCAACTCATCCGGGAAACGTTATTACGCTATGGAGGCCGGGAGAGCGAACTTCCGGACACCCTGCTGGAGCTCACCTTCAATTTGGGCTATGGCGCCGGCCTGTCCTATACGATGCCATCAGAGGGGGAGGATGGGGGTATCCAGGTCTTTGACCTGGAGATATATTCCTATCCCTTTGCCCGGGTAGATCACCAGGGGGAAACAAAGCTGTACACCGCCGTGCAAAAGGGGAAGAAGGCAGCAGTGTTCTACCTGGAGCCTGACCGGCCTGACCGGCTGGTCTATGGCCCGAACCCGATTCCTGACGGTGGGCGCATGACGCTACCCCGCCTGGCGCTGGCTTACTATGTGATGATGAGCCTGGCGCTGGCGGCATTGATCGCGATTGTGCTGTTTATCTTGAGAAAAAAGGAAAAGCCGCGCCGGGTGCTGACCATCCTGCTGGGGCTGCCCCTTTCCTGGGTGACGGGGCACCTGCTGATCAAGGGCTTTACCAACGAATCCTGGGAGATGCTGCGGGATATGGCTTATATTCTCATTGCCGCGGCCTTCCTGTTTGCCGCCTGGGTGGTCTACTGGCTTGGAAAACCGGATAAGCGTATCAATCGCTGATTGCCAAGCCCCCCGCATCGTGCTATCCTCCACCTTGTGAAGATCGTGTGACGTGAGGTGGAGGATGCGCGTTTTTACACTGGCGGAAAGCCCGCTGAAGCTGAACCTGCACATGCATACCAGCATGAGCGATGGGCATCTGGCCCCCCTTGAGGCACTGGAGGTCTATGAGCAGGCGGGCTATGACGCGGTGGCCATCACCGATCACCGGACGCTGACGCTGGCGCCCGATTATCAGGGGGAGATGCTGCTGCTAAATAGCATGGAGTGGGATGTGAACCTGCGCCGGGGCGGGGAAACCATTCACCTGCTGGGGATCGGTGTGGGAGCGGATTTCCATTACAGCAGGCAGGAGGAGAATGACGCCCAGGGCTTCATTGACGCCGTGGGGGAGGCGGGCGGCCTGAGCTTTTTCTATCATCCCCACTGGTCGATGAACCGGGTGGAAACCATCCTGGGGCTCAGGGGCCTTGCAGGTGCTGAGGTGTTTAACTCGGTTTCCCGCCCGCCTCAGGGCGTGGACCGTGCGGACGCCGGCTTTTTTCTGGATGTGGCCGCTTCGGAAGGCTGCCTGCTGCCCACCATCGCCGTGGATGACAGCCATGCTTATGTGCATGAGACCTTTGGCGGCTTCATCTACCTGAACGCCGGGAAGGACGAGAAAAGCATTATGGCGGCGCTTCAGGCCGGGGCATACCACGCCAGCCGGGGCCCCCGCATCCTCAGCTGCGATGTTGATAACGGGGTGGTCAATGTCACCACCAGCCCGGTGCGCCACATTACTTTCCACTCCAACCTGGCCTGGACGCCGAAGCGCTGTGTGTCGGGGGAAGCCCTGACCCAGGCCAGCTATCAAGTGTGCCATGACCGTGGCGAGCGCTTCATCCGGGTGGTGGTGATCGATGAGGAAGGGCGCAAGGCCTGGCTGAACCCCTTTGCTGTGTAAATATGTAATTTGCTTCCCTCATCGGATGGTGGGGAGTTTACATGTAATTTGAGGGAGGGGATTGCTTTCCCTTCCCTCGAAACCGTTGTGATTTCTTTTATGGCTTGACGTATTCTCCGGCGAGAGCTTTGAGCATTTCAGAAGAGGCCGCTTCGCCTGAGGCGGTGGTGTTGCTAAGGGTATAGGTGACAGAGGTATAAAGCTCCGGCTCCGGGGGGTAATCAGGCCGGTCCGCGGCATCGGTGAAGTAGTCCATGCGGCAAGCGCTGATGGGGCTGAGGCCTGCTTGCCGGGCGAAGAGCCGGTTTAGCCCCTTCCGTTCAAATATCAGAGCGTTTTCAAAGCCGGGGATGGTCAGGGATTGATGGCTGTCCCCTTGCCAGAGGCCAAAATCCTCTTTCCCGCTTGACATGCGCGCTTCCAGCCTCAGGCTGTCGCCTTGACGGTTGATGAAATACAGGATGTAGCCGTTGAAATGCCCCAGGGCTTTTTCAGGCAGGCGGTAGCCTTTGAGAAGAAGGCCCGGTTCCGGGTTTTCGTCTTTCAGGCGTTCCAGGGCATCATAGTTTTCAGTGTCGATATACAGGGACAATTCGCCTGTGTTAAAGGCGTACTCCGCGGGAATGGCTTTGGGCAACCTCAGGGGGGAAGCGCTTTGCGCCAGCAATTCTCGGGCTTCTTCCAAGCTGTTGACCCGGATTTTGGGGAAGAAGGTCGTCCAGCGACCATTGCCCATCCGGGCCAGCCAAAGCTCTTCCGAGGGCTTGCGGCTGAGCTCCTCATGTGCCAGGCGTTCAAGCCTTGCTTCTTCATCAAAGGCTGTGCTGTCAGGCGCGTGGGTGGGTGTGATCTCCGATTTATCCGGCGGCGTCCTGTTGCCCTGCCAATCCAGGGCGCCCAGATATTGGCTGGCGGAGTAAGCTGCCCCCATGATGATCAAGAGCGCCATGGCCAGCACCAGTGCTTTTTTGAGCGGCGGGGAAGCTGTTTTCACAGGGACGGTGCGGATGCGGCCCATCCGGGCTTCATCCATCTGAATGCCTGAAAATTGCTTGTCAAAAGCCTGTTTGATGGGGTTATTCATCCTCAAGTTCTCCTTTCAGAATCGGTTTGAGCAGGGTGCGGGCCCGGCTGAGGCGGGTATACACAGCGTTTTCTGAAATGCCAAGCGCAAGGGATATCTGCCGGGCGCTCATTTTCTGCCAGTAGTGAAGCAGCAGAACCTCCCGGTATTTGGCGGGCAGCGCCATCACAGCGGTTACCACGCCCCGGTCTTTTTCGGGCAGGGGGGCGGCAGGCTCCGGCAGGGTGTGGAGGGGCTGTGTTTGCAAAAGCTGTCTGAACCACCTGGCCCGCCTTATGTCCTTGCAGGTGTTAATCAGAATGCGCGTGGCCCAGGTGGAAAGATCACTCCGTTCCTGAAAAGCACCATGGTTTCCCATCACTTTCAGGTAGGTTTCCTGCACCGCGTCCTCAGCCAGCTGTTCATCACCCAGGTACAGGGCCGCCAACTGCAAAAGCCTTGTGCCGTGGGACAGGAAAAGGCGCTCCGCCGCCTGCGTGTTTTCATCCATTGTTTTGCCCCCTTTCACTGATTAGACGACGCTTTGCTCCAAAACCTTACAGATATCAAATAAAGGCTGCCGGAACGCGGCAGCCCTTCATATGGACAGGTCTTTCATCAGGGAACGCTGTCGATCTTCTTGGGATCCAGATGGCTGTATTCCCAGCCGGGCCTTAAAGGCTCGTTGCGGAAGGACATCATCTCCGCCACCGTGACCAGCTGATAGCCTTTTTCCACTAGCTGGGGCAGCGCGGTCTCCAGCGCTTGGGCGGTGGAGGGCACGGTGTCATGGCAAAGGACGATGACCCCGTTGCCGGCGCCGCTGAGGATGGCCTGGGAAGTTTTGGTGGCGTTTTTAGTCTTCCAGTCCAGGGTGTCGATTTTCCAGAGGATGACCGGCAGCTCCAGCTCCGTGATTACCCGGCGGGTGAGGCGGTTCATGGCGCCAAAGGGCGGGCGCATCATGGTGACGGTCTGCCCGGTGACTTCGGTGATTTTATCGCCGGTGCGGGTCATCTGGCTGCGCACGGCGGAGGAGGACAGGTCGTCCAAATGGGGGTGGGACCAGGAATGGTTGCATAGCTGGTGCCCCTCCTGGGCGGCGCGCTGGAGGATGGCCTCGTTGCCGGCGATGTTTTGCCCCAGGATGAAAAAGGTGGCCCGGGCGCCGTTTTTTTGCAGCGCGTCCAGAATGGCGATGGTGGTGGGCGAGGGCCCGTCATCAAAGGTGAGGGCCAGCATGGGCCTGGCGGGGTCAATGCCCCGGGCAAGGGCCTCCTCCCGGGTGCGGTCAGGCGCAGGCGTGGGGGTGGGGGCTTCCATGGGGGGGAGCCCGTTTTTGATGTCCAGGAAGGATTTCATCATATAGCCTTCCTTGCCGTCCGGCGTGCGCACCTTGCAGTAGCTTTCCCCATCGGCCAGCAGGATCACCACAGTGCCGGATTTGTAGCGGCCCAGCACCTTCCCGTTATCCTGCGGCTTGGCCCGCAGGCGAAGAGCGCCGCCGGTGACGGTGGCGGTGTAGTTTTCCTCCCCGGCCAGGGCCGGGACAGCGGACATCCCGGCCAGCATCAGCGCCAGGATCAGGGTTAAAAGGCGGGCGAAAAGGCCCTTCGTCATCGTTTTCATGCGCCTATCATACGCGCCTGATTGGCCTGCGTCAACGGCGTTTTCCTTTGTATTAAGAATGTTTAAAAATATAATGGCGAAAAACAAACCAGATTAAACATTGAAGCCCGCCCTTTCTGACGCTATTATATCGTCAACGGCGATGATCGGGAACAGGTAGCCGCCAGGCAAACCTTCAAGAGAGCCTCGGATGGTGGAATGAGGCAAGGGGTGCAGGCAGTGATTTCATCCCAGGAGCCGCAGGCTGAATCCTTCCGGTAGTAGGCCCCGCCGGGTTTCCCTCCGTTAATGGGGAAGGCAATGTCAGTTGCCCCGAGTTGTCTTAGGACAGAAAATTGAGGTGGTACCGCGGGTTATCCGCCCTCAGCACAGGCTGAGGGCGGTTTTTATTTAAACCAAACCCAACACACATTAAAAGGAGGCCCCAAATGAAACGGATCAAACATCTTCTCTCTATTTTACTGGCGATTGCCCTGATGATGCCTTTCTTCGCTTTTGCGGGGGAGAAGGTGCCTGTGATCGGCATCCTTCAGTATGTGCAGCATGGCGCGCTGGACTCAGCCCGGGAAGGCTTTTTGAAAGCATTGGAAGAGGAAGGCTATGTGCCTGGAGAAAACATCACCATTGACTATCAGAACGGACAGGCCGATCAAAGCACCTGCGCCTCGGTGGCGGATAAGTTTGTGGCCGATGGGGTTGACCTGATGCTGGGCATCGCCACCCCTGCCGTTTTGGCCCTGGCCGGGAAAACCGACAGTGTCCCGATTCTGGGAACCGCGGTGACCGACTATGTGGAGGCGCGGCTGGTGAAAAGCAATGAGGCGCCCGGGTTTAACATCTCCGGCACCACGGACATGAACCCCATCAAGGATCAGATCGCCCTCATCCAGCGCTTTGTGCCGGAGGCAAAGACCGTGGGCCTCATCTACACCGGCAGCGAGATCAACTCCCAGCTGCAGGCCACCATCGCTAAGGAGGAGATCGAAGCCCTGGGCATGGCCTGGACGGAGGTCACGGTGAACAACTCCAACGATGTGCAGCAGGCCATGCTGTCCCTGGTGGGCGGGTGTGATGTGATCTATATCCCCACCGACAACGTGCTGGCTTCTTCCATGCCCATCGTGGCCGAGGTGGCGGTGGAGCAGAAGCGCCCGGTTATCTGCGGGGACGCGGGCATGGTGAAGGAGGGTGGGCAGTTCACCCTGGCGATTGACTACTACAAGCTGGGCGAGCAGACAGGCCATATGGCCGCCCGCATCCTCAGGGGTGAGGCGGAGGTGAGCGCCATGCCCATCGAGCGCCAGAGCGACTATTCCTATTATGTCAACAAGACGCTGTGTGAGGCCATCGGCCTTGAAATCCCCGAGGACATGCTGCCCTATGCCGAGGAGACCGCTGTGGAGTGAACGACCTGCGGCGCCGCCGGCGCCCCTTATCCGGACGGATCGGCATTGTACTAAGCCTGTATTTTAGCCTGATTCAACGTTTTTGGCTAAAAAGTGACCAAAAAGCACATTGGAAGCCTGCCCGCATTCTGTATACAATCTGCGCAAGGGCTGTGATCAGGAACAGGTAGCCGCCCCCAACCCCTTCAAGAGAGCTTCCGGTTGGTGCGAGGAGGCAAGGGCAGGGCAGTGAGTACATCCTGGGAGCCGCGGGCTGAACGCAGAGTAGGCCTGGCCGGATTCCCTCCGTTACAGGGGAAGGCAATGTCAGTTGCCCTGAGCTGTCTGAAGGGACAGGAACATGAGGTGGTACCGCGAATCACTCGCCCTCTGCAATGCGCAGGGGGCGTTTTTGATTAAAACACAGCAATTTAAGGAGGACTCTAAGGATGAAACGGATGAAAATGATCACAGCGGCGTTGTTGGTGCTGGCGCTCCTGCTGCCGGGGCTGTCCCTGGCGGAAGACAAGCCCGTGGTGGGCATCCTTCAGTATGTGCAGCACCCGGCGCTGGACGCCGCCCGGGAAGGCTTTCTGAAGGGCCTGGCGGAGGCGGGCTTTGTGGATGGTGAAAATGTGACCATCGTGTATGAAAACGGCCAGGCCAGCCAGGACATCTGCGCTTCCGTCGCCGACAAATTCGTGGCTGATAAGGTGAACCTGATGCTGGGCATCGCCACCCCTGCCGTCCTGTCCCTGGCGGGCAAAACCGATGCCACGCCTATCCTGGGCACCGCGGTGACCGACTATGTGGGGGCAAGGCTGGCCAACAGCAACGAAGCGCCCGGCTTTAACATTTCCGGCACCACCGACATGAACCCGGTAGCCGACCAGATCAAGCTGATCAAGCGTTTCATGCCTGAGGCCAAGACCGTGGGCATCCTCTACACCGGCAGCGAGATCAACTCCCAAACCCAGGTGAAGATGGCGCTGGAGGAGATCAAGAACCAGGGGATGGAGGCGGTGGAGGTCACCGTCAACAACTCCAACGACGTGCAGCAGGCCGTGCAAAGCCTGGTGAATCGGGTAGATGTGATCTACCTGCCCACGGACAACATCATCTCCTCCTCCATCCCCATTGTGACGGAGGAAGCCATGAAGGCGGGCGTGCCCCTCTCCTGCGGCGAGGAGGCCCAGGTCAAGGGCGGCGGCACCTTCACCCTGGGGGTCAGCTACTTCCGCCTGGGCGAGCAGACGGGCCGGATGGCCGCCCAGATTTTGAAAGGCGAGGCGAAGGTAGGGGAGATGCCCATCCAGAGCCAGACGGATTTTGAGTTTCTCATCAACAAAACCGCCTGTGACGCCCTTGGCCTGACCATCCCGGAGGATTTAGCGGCTTTTGCCATTGAAACGGAATAAGTAGTCAATCGTCGCCCCGCCGGGTTCATCCCGGCGGGGCTTTGGAGGGAAAACTGTGGAACAAGTGCTGCTGGGCGCCCTGTCGCTGGGGCTGTTGTGGTCCATCATGGCCCTGGGGGTGTATATCACCTACCGGGTGCTGGACATTGCCGACCTGTCGGTGGAGGGCACCTTTACCTTGGGGGCCGCTGTGACGGCCCAGATGATCTATACCGGGCAAAGCCCTTTTCTGGGCATGCTGGCTTCCCTGGGGGCGGGGCTTGCGGCAGGGTTGGTGACGGGGCTTTTGCACACCAAGCTCAAAATCCCGGCGCTGCTCTCGGGCATTCTTACCATGATAGCGCTGTATTCGGTGAACCTGCGGGTGATGGGGAAGGCCAACCTCTCCCTGCTGCGGCTGGACACCGCCTACACCCGCATTGGCGGCTGGATGGGGCTTGACAAGACTTGGTCGGTGATTTTGACGGGGGCGGTCATGTCTGTGGCCCTGGTGCTCATCCTCTACTGGTTTTTTGGAACGGAATTGGGCAGCGCCATCCGGGCCACTGGCAACAACCCCAACATGGTCAGGGCCCAGGGCATCCACACCGACACCACGGTGATCATTGGCCTAATGCTTTCAAACGGGCTGGTGGCCCTCTCAGGCGCCCTCATCGCCCAGTCCCAGAACTATGCGGATGTGCAGATGGGTGTGGGCGCCATTGTGATCGGCCTTGCCAGCCTCATCATCGGCGAGGTGCTGTTTGCCCGGAACAATTTCCTCAGCCGCCTATTTTCCATGCTTTTTGGCGCCGTCACCTACCGGGTGATCATCGCCCTGGTGCTGCGGCTGGGCATGCCGGCGGACGACCTGAAGCTTTTCACCGCGCTGACGGTGGTGCTGGCGCTGTTTTTGCCCCGCCTTAAAGAGATGCGTGAAACCGCCCGCCACATCACGAAAGGGAACAATCGCCATGCTGACCATTGAACACCTGTCAAAGACCTTTAACCCCGGCACCGTCAACGAAAAGCTGGCGCTGGATGATGTGAGCCTGTACCTGGCCCCGGGGGATTTTGTTACGGTTATCGGCGGCAACGGGGCGGGGAAATCCACCCTGCTCAACTGCGTGGCGGGCGTCTACCGGCAGGATCATGGCTCCATCCGCGTCAACGGCACTGTGCTGGACAGGCTGCCCGAGTATAAGCGGGCGAAGCATTTGGGCCGGGTGTTTCAGGACCCGCTGATGGGTACCGCCGCCGACATGGAAATTGAGGAAAACCTGGCCCTGGCTTTTAGAAGGGGGAAAAGGCGCACCCTGGCCTGGGGGGTGAAAGGGCAGGAGCGGGAGCGGTACAAAGAGCTGCTGGCTTCTCTTGGCCTGGGGCTGGAGGAGCGTATGAACCAAAAGGTGCGCCTGCTTTCCGGCGGCCAGCGCCAGGCGCTGACCCTGCTGATGGCCACCATCGGCTCCCCCAAACTGCTTCTGCTTGACGAGCACACGGCGGCCCTTGACCCTAAAACCGCTAAAAAGGTGCTGGCGCTTAGCGATCAGTTCATCAGCGATATGGGCCTTACCTGCATGATGGTGACCCACAACATGCGGGACGCCATCCAGTACGGCAACCGGCTGATCATGATGAGCCAGGGCCGCATCATCCTGGATGTGGATGGCGAGGAAAAGAAAAAGCTGACGGTGGAAAGCCTCATCCGGCGCTTCTCTGAGCAAAGCGGGGACGAGGTGATGAATGACCGGATGCTGCTAAGCTGAGGAATCCCCCGGAAACACGCCTGAAAACAGCCATATTTCTTGACAATTAAGCTCTTAGGGTCGTATGATGGGATGACTATGTGAGGAGGTCTTCCCATGGCTTTGACAATGGACAAGTTGGTGGCGCTGTGCAAAGTGCGCGGGTTTATTTTTGCGGGCAGCGAGATTTATGGCGGGCTCGCCAACACCTGGGACTATGGCCCGCTGGGGGTTGAGTTCAAAAACAATGTAAAGCGCGCCTGGTGGCAGAAATTTGTTCAGGAATCGGACACCAATGTGGGGCTGGACAGCGCGATTCTCATGAACCGCAATGTGTGGGTGGCCTCGGGTCATGTGGGCAGTTTCAATGATCCCCTCATGGACTGCCGCGCCTGCAAGGCCCGCTTCCGGGCGGATCAGCTGATTGAGGACAACGCCAGGCAGAAGGGCGAATCCATTCAGGCGGACGGCTGGAGCAACGAGCGGATGGAAGCCTTTATCCAGGAACGGGGCATCGTTTGCCCCTCCTGTGGCAAAAATGACTTTACCGGCATCCGAAAATTCAACATGATGTTTAAAACCCACCAGGGCGTGACGGAGGACGGCGCGGCGGAGATTTTTCTGCGCCCTGAAACCGCCCAGGGTATTTTTGTGAACTTCAAAAACATCGTCCGCGCCACCAGGCGCAAGCTGCCCCTGGGCGTGGCTCAGATTGGCAAATCCTTCCGCAATGAGATCACCCCCGGCAATTTTATTTTCCGCACCAGGGAGTTTGAGCAGATGGAGCTGGAATTTTTCTGCTGCCCGGGGGAGGATCTGGAATGGTTTGACTACTGGCGCAGCTTCTGCCGGGATTGGCTGCTCTCCCTTGGCATCAAGGAGGAAAACCTGCGGCTCAGGGATCATAAGCCCGAGGAGCTGTCCCACTACTCCAAGGCCACCACAGACTTTGAGTTCCTCTTCCCCTTTGGCTGGGGCGAATTGTGGGGCATTGCCGACCGCACCGATTACGACCTGAAACAGCATCAGCAGCACAGCGGCGAAAACATGGAGTACATCGACCCTGTGACCAACGAACGCTTTATCCCCTATGTGGTGGAGCCCTCCCTGGGTGCTGACCGCATGGTTCTGGCTTTCCTGTGCAACGCCTATGATGAGGAAGAGCTGGAAGGCGGCGACAGCCGCACGGTGCTTCGTTTGCATCCCGCGCTTGCCCCCTACAAGGTGGCGGTGCTGCCCCTGCAGAAGAACAAGCTGGGCGACAAGGCCCGGGAAGTATTCAAGATGCTCAGCCCCAGGATGATGGCCGACTATGACGAGTCCGGTTCCATCGGCAAGCGCTACCGCCGCCAGGATGAGGTGGGGACGCCTTTCTGCGTGACGGTGGATTTTGAGACCCTGGAAGACGGCGCTGTCACCGTCAGAGAGCGGGACAGCATGTCCCAGGAACGGGTGAGCCTGGAGCAGCTGACCAGCTACATCCAGGAGCGCATCGCGTTTTAAGGCAGCGCCCGGAATCCGAAAGGAGGACACCGTGTCCAACCCCTATCAAAACCAATCCCCGCCCCGCCGCCGCCGTGCGGACAGGCATTATCAGGAAAGGGTGGATGAAGCGCCCAGGCGCGCGGCTTTTCCGCCGGAGGAAGAGCAGGCCCCCATGCCCCTGGTCGGCTATGACGCCGCCACAAGGCCAAGGCCTCAGGCTCCTCAGGCGCCCGACATGCGCCCGGCGCCCCGGGTCTATCAGGAGGAGGACTATGCTCCGCCCCGCCGGGATCCTGAGCCCTATCGCCAGGATCATTACAATGATAATTATTACGATGATGACCCGCCTCCCCGCCGCTGGCCAGCGGTGCTGGCAGGGCTTTTGGTGCTGGTGATAGCTCTGCTTGCCGCCTCCTATTTCCTGATTCCCAAGAACGCCACGGGCATCCTGGGCAAGGCTAAAAAGGTGGCCTCCACGGTGGTGGATGGGGGGCTAAACCTGGTGGGCCTGGGAAAAAAGGAGCCCCCCACGCTGATTAAGTTTGAAACCCCTGAAACCCAGGTGTACACCGGGGTGAAAACCGTGTTCACCTTTACTGCCGATGGGCCCATTGAGGGTGTCAGGGTGCTTAACGCAGCGGGCGTTCCCATCATGGGGGCGGCGCTGCCGGTGGATCAGCCTGACAACAAGGTGTGGACGTTCAGCGCTGTCATAGATGAGCCCATTTCAGGGGCGCTGACAGCCGGTATCCAGTTTAACGACACCTGGTATCAGACCGATCAATCGCTGAACCTGACGGTGATCAGCCCCAGCCCCGAACCCACCCCGGTACCTACGCCTGAACCAACGCTTGAGCCGACGCCTGAACCCGCGCCGGAGGCGACCCCGGAGCCTGTGACAGAAGTAACGCCTCTGGTGGTGGGCGCGGCGCTTGAAACCCCTACCCCGGTGCCGGTGTCCCAGCTGCTGCCGGTGTTTACCCCGGCGCCTGAGCCCGTTGCTGAGGTGATCCCGCCTGAGTTCCCGGAGGAGGACATCCCCGAAGACATGCTGGTGTATGAGGACGCGACGGCATTGTACCCGGAAGAGGCGGCGGAGCTGCCGGCTGAGGAACTGCCGGATGACATGGTGGCAGCCGAGGAGCCCCAGCCTCTTTACCCGGAGGAGCAAGCGGCGGAGCCCCAGCCCCTCTACCCGGAGGAGCAGGTGGCTGAGACTATGCCCGTGACTGAGCCTGTGGCAGAGGTTATTCCCGAGATTCAGGCCACGCCTGAGCCCCTGCTTACAGTGCAGGCAGCGGAGGGAGCGGCGCCCGGCAAGCTGGGCATCGCGGAAGATGTGTGGCAGGGCGCTAAGAAGCAAAGCGGCTACAGCCGGGAGACACCCATCAACATGGGCCATGGCAGCGCCTATACGATTTATGAAGGCGGGGTCTTCACCTTCCGGGGGGATGCCTTCCGGCAAAACGCGGCCTTTGGCAATGCGACCCTCAACCTGAAGCAGCTCACCACCCTGTGGGAGAGTGAGATGGGCAGCATGCGCACCGGCGACTCGGGCACGCTGTACGGCATGGGCTGGACAGGGCAGCCCGCCATCATCAAGTGGTCGGTTGAAATCCGCGACATGATGAACCTGAATGAGGACAAGAAGGCCGTGAAGGCTCTGAAGGAAGTTATCGCGGCGGGGCAGGATGGCAAGGTCTACTTTGTTGACCTGAACGATGGCGTGAAAACCCGCGAGCCCATTGATGTGGGATTCCCGCTTAAAGGCAGTGTGGCCGTGGACACCCAGGGCCGCCCCATCATCGCCTTTGGCCAGGGCATCTCCAAACTGCCCAGCAAAACCGGCGCCATTGGCCTTCATGTGTATAACCTGATCGACCAAAAGCAGCTGATGTTCTTAAACGGCCGTCGTACGGACAAGCAGAAGCAGTATTCCACCAACGGAGCCTTTGACGGCACGGCTCTGTTTGACCTAAACAGCGATTCCATGGTGGTGGCGGGTGAAAACGGCCTGCTTTACACCATCAAGCTGAATTCCGTTTTTGACTATCTGGATAAGAAAACCATCACCCTGGACCCCCAGACCATTTACCTGAGAAGCAAAACGTCCAAGCAAAAAGATCCCACGGTGAGTGTGGAGAGCAGCGTGGCCATGTACGGCCCCTATGCCTACTACGCCGACCGGCAGGGCATTCTGCGCTGCGTGGACACCACCAGCATGCAGACCTTGTGGGCCTTTGATACCGGGGACAACACCGATGCCACCGTGGCCCTGGAGCTGGATGGGAACGGCGGCCTGGGGCTGTACACCGGCACCACGGTGTTTGCCCGCCTGAGGAGGGACAAGAACGCCGTGATCCGACGCATGGACGCCCTCACGGGCGAGGTGGTATGGGAGCAGAAGGTAGAGGCTGCCTACGATAAGGAAGAGCGCAGCGGGGTGAAGGCCAGCCCCGTGGTGGGCCAAAAAAGCATCGGTCATCTGGTGATTTTCACCGTGAACGAAACCGCTGAAGGCGCGACTGTGCTGGCCATGGACAAGCAGACCGGCGCCACCGCCTGGCGGATGCCCATTGCCGGCGGCGCCATCTCAAGCCCGGTGGCGGTGTATGATGAGGGCGGCCAGGCCGTGATCATCCAGGCGGCGCTGGACGGCAAGGTGTATATGCTGGACGGACTCACCGGCCAGATGCATCACACCCTGGATTTGGGCGGCCGGATTGAGGCTTCCCCCGCGGTGTATAACGATGTGCTGGTGATTGCCACCTCCAGCCGGGACAACCACAAGCTCTACGGCATCCGCATCGAATAATGTTTTGGGGCGGGGCACAGCCCCGCCCGGATCGACCTTTTCTGGCAAGATCACGCAAAGGAGGCAAGGCTTGGCAACATACCTTGTGGCGCTGGATCAGGGCACCACGTCTTCCCGGGCCATCGTGTTTACCCCTGAAGGCCGCCAGAAAGCCTCGGCGGCTTTTGAATTCCGCCAGCATTATCCCAATCCCGGCTGGGTGGAGCATGAGTCGGGGGACTTGGTGGATACCCAGGTGAGGGCCCTGCGCCAGGCGGTGGAGGAGGCGGGGATCAGTGCCGGCGACATCGCCGCCATCGGCATCACCAACCAGCGGGAAACCACCCTGATTTGGGAAAGGGAGAGCGGGAGGCCCGTATACCGTGCCATCGTGTGGCAGTGCAGGCGCACCGCCCCCATGATTGACCGGCTAAAAAAAGAGGGCAAAGCGGCGCTGATCCGCGAGCGCACCGGGCTTATGCCTGATGCCTATTTTTCAGCCTCCAAAATTCGCTGGATTCTGGATGAGCTGGATTTGCAAGGGAAGGCGGAGGCGGGCAAGCTTTGCTTTGGCACGGTGGACAGTTTTCTGGCCTGGCACTTGCTGGAGGGACACCCCCATGTGACCGACGCCACCAATGCCAGCCGCACCATGCTGTATAACCTGAAAAAACAGGCCTGGGATGAGGAACTGCTCCGGCTGTTCAACATTCCCCGGGCGATGCTGCCGGAGGTCAGGGATACTGCTGGGGCCTACGGGACGCTGCGGCCTGACATCCTGGGGGAGCGCGTGCCCGTCACCGCCCTGGTGGGGGATCAGCAGGCATCTTTGTTTGGCCAGGGCTGCTTCGCGCCGGGTGATGTGAAGAACACCTACGGCACCGGCTGCTTCATGCTGATGAACGCGGGGGATAAGGCGCCAACACCTACGGGCGGGCTTTTGTCCACCCTGGCCTGGCAGCTGGCGGGCAAGGCCTGCTATGCGCTGGAGGGCAGCGTGTTTACCGCCGGGGCCGTCATCCAGTGGCTGCGGGATGAATTGGGCATCCTGACTGACGCGGCGGCAAGCCAGGATTTGGCCCGGAGCGTGCCTGACACCCAGGGGGTTTACCTGGTGCCCGCCTTCACAGGGCTGGGCGCGCCCCAGTGGGAGATGTATGCCCGGGGCACCCTGGTGGGCCTTACCCGGGGGGTAAACCGGGCCCACATCACCCGGGCGGCGCTGGAGGCCATCGCCTATCAGTCGGAGGATTTGCTTCAGATGATGGCCGGTTCCCTTGGCCATAAGCCCCAGGCCATGAAGGTGGATGGGGGCGCTTGCGCCAACGATTTTCTGATGCAGTTTCAGGCGGACATCGGGGACATCCAGGTGCTGCGCCCCGCTGTCCGGGAAACCACCGCCCTGGGGGCGGCGCTGCTGGCGGGGTTAGGTGTTGGCCTCTTTAACAGCCCCGAACAGGCGGCGGCTCAGTGGCGGCTGGACAAGGTCTTCATCCCCGCCATGGATGAAGAAAGCCGGATGCAGCGCAAGGCCGGCTGGGAGCGGGCGGTGAAAACCACCCTGTATGAGGTGGGCTTGCGCCGGGAGGCAGGATGTTTATAAGCGGCGATTGGCTGGATTATGAGGTGCTGGATACGGGGGATGGCATGAAGCTTGAGCGCTGGGATCAGGTGATCCTGGCGCGCCCCGATCCCCAGGTGATCTGGCCCAAAAACCAGCCGGAGCTCTGGCGGAAAGCCGACGGCACCTACACCAGAAGCAGCCAGGGGGGCGGCAGCTGGCAGTTTGTGACAACCCTGCCCGAGCGCTGGGAGATCGGCTACCGGGACATGAGGTTTTATGTGCGGCCAACGGGGTTTAAGCACACGGGGCTTTTCCCCGAGCAGGCGGCCAACTGGGACTGGATGCGGGAGCGTCTGGGAAAAAGGCCAGGGGCCAGCGTGCTCAACCTGTTTGCCTACACCGGCGGCGCCACCCTGGCCTGCATGATGGCGGGCGCCCATGTGACCCATGTGGACGCCGCCAAGGGCATGGTGCGCTGGGCTAAGGAAAACCGCGAGCTGACCGGGGCGGATGAAACCCGGTGCCGCTTTATCACCGAGGACGCCAAGGCCTTTGTGCAGCGGGAATTGCGCCGGGGCAGACGCTATGACGGCATCCTGATGGATCCGCCAAGCTATGGCCGGGGGCCCGGGGGTGAGGTGTGGAAGCTGGAGGAGGCCCTTTACCCGCTGGTGGATTTATGTGCCCAGCTGCTCAGTGACCAGCCTCTTTTTTTCCTCATCAACGGCTACACCACGGGCTTTCAGCCCACCGTATTGGGGAACATCCTCAGGCAGACGGTGGTGAGGCGCCACCGGGGACAGATAGACGCCCAGGAGCTGTGCCTGCCCGTTTCCTCCGGCGGCTTTTTGCCGGCCGGGGCCAGCGGCCGCTGGCAGCCATAAGATCAAAGGAGCACACTGTGGAACAAAACACGCATCCGCCCATTTTGTTTGAGGATAACCACCTGCTGGTGGCGCTGAAGCGTCCCATGCTGTTAACCCAGGGCGATAGAACCGGGGATGAGGACCTGCTGAGCCTGCTGAAAGCCTATGTGAAGGAAAAGTATGAAAAACCGGGCGATGTCTACCTGGGCCTGGTGCACCGGATGGACAGGCCGGTGGGGGGGCTGTTGGTATTTGCCAGGACCTCCAAGGCGGCCTCCCGCTTAAGCCAGCAGCTGCGTCAGGGGCTGATTCACCGGGAATATGTATTGGTGTGTGAGGGGCAGACGCCAGACCGCTTTACCCTTAAGGATTACCTGAAAAAAGACCCGGATACAAACACCGTGACCGTGCTGCCCCAGTACTTAAAGCTCCAGGGCAAGGAGGCCATCCTGCATGGACAAACCATCAGCCACACGGCGGAGAAAAGCCTGGTGGCGGTGAAGCTGGAAACGGGCCGTGCCCACCAGATCAGGACCCAGATGGCGGCCTTTGGGCACCCTCTTTTGGGGGATGCCCGCTACGGAAGCGGCGGCAGGGGGGAGCTGATCGCCCTGTGGGGCATGCGGCTGTCCTTTAACCATCCCATCACCGGGAAGGCGATGGTGTTCATCTGCGCGCCGGACGCGGCCCCCGGGGATTTCCCGGTGAGCGGCTTTTTTGATGATTATCGGCGGGAACTGGACGGGCTGACACGTATCTGGCCCGACATTTCCCCTTACTAAGAGGCATTCATGGCAGCAGTACATTATGAGTTGGTGCATCGGTGCGCCCAGTCCGGCGCCCGGGCGGGCATCCTGCACACGCCCCATGGGGCGGTGGAGACCCCGGTCTATATGCCCGTGGGCACCCAGGCGGTGGTGAAGGCCATGACCAGCCGGGAGATGAAGGAGATTGGCGCCCAGATTGTGCTGTCCAACACCTATCATCTAAATCTCAGGCCCGGGGCGGAGATCATCGCCCAGGCGGGGGGGCTGCATGGCTTTATGGCCTGGGACAGGCCCATCCTGACCGATTCCGGCGGCTTTCAGGTGTTTTCCCTAGCGGGGCTTCGCAAGATCACCGAGGAAGGGGTGCGCTTCAGAAACCATCTGGATGGCTCGGAGCTCTTCATGTCCCCTGAGGTGGCGGTGGCTATTCAGGAAAAGCTGGGGGCAGACATCATCATGGCCTTTGATGAGTGCAGCGCCTGGCCCTGTGATGAGAAGACCGCCAGGGACGCTATGGAGCGCACCCACCGCTGGGCGGCCCGCTGCAAGGCGGCCCACAAGAGGCCCGATCAGGCCCTTTTTGGCATTGTGCAGGGCGGGTTTTCCAGGCAGCTGCGCGTTGAAAGCGCCAGAGCGCTCAGGGAAATGGACTTCTCCGGCTACGGCATTGGCGGGCTTTCCGTGGGGGAACCCAAGGAGATCATGTATGAGATGCTGGACGCCCTAATGCCGGAGATGCCGGAGGATAAGCCCCGCTACCTGATGGGCGTGGGCACGCCGGACTGTTTGCTGGAAGGCGTTTTGCGCGGGGTGGATATGTTTGACTGCGTGTTGGCCACCCGCATCGCCAGAAACGGCACCGTGCTCACCGCCCAGGGGCGTCTGGTGGTGCGCAATGCCCAGTACAAGGACGACTTCCGCCCGCTTGAGGAGGGCTGCGACTGCGAGGCCTGTCAATACTATTCCAGGGCCTATATCCGGCATTTATTGAAGGCCGGGGAGATCACAGGGGCCCGG
The DNA here is from genome assembly GCA_050952935.1 of Christensenellales bacterium. GTDB lineage: Bacteria > Bacillota > Clostridia > Christensenellales > Aristaeellaceae > UBA6115. The sequence goes on from JBMNLS010000001.1 coordinate 860,248, forward strand.
CTTTGCAGCATCCACAACCTGAGGTACCTGGAGCGCCTCATGCGGGGCGCCCGCCAAGCCATTCTAGAGGATCGCTTCCTTGATTACCGAGCGGAGTTTTACAAACGCTTTGATATGCGCGGCGCTTTTAACCGCGGAACGGAGACAGCATGACGCAATCAGCCCACCTGGCGCTAAACCAGGTGTCCTACCGCTATGAGCCTGACACGCCCAGAGCGGTGAAGCAAGTGAGCCTGACAATTCCCAGGGGGCAGTTTGTGGCCATCCTGGGGCACAACGGCTCCGGCAAATCCACCCTGGCCAAGCTGTTCAACGGGCTTTTTTTGCCCACGGAGGGCAGCGTGGTGATCAGCGGCATGGATACCCGGGAGGACAAATACACCTGGGACATCCGCCAAGCGGTGGGCATGGTGTTTCAAAACCCGGATAACCAGCTGGTGGCCACCCGGGTGTATGACGATGTGGCCTTTGGGCTGGAAAACATCGGCGTGCCCATGGCCGACATGCCCGCCCGCATTGATGAGGCGCTGAGGCTGACGGGCATGAGCGAGTTTTCCGACCAGGCGCCCCACCTGCTCTCTGGCGGGCAGAAGCAGCGGGTGGCCATTGCGGGCGTTTTGGCCATGCTGCCGGAGGCTTTGGTGCTGGATGAGGCCACCGCCATGTTGGATCCCCAGGGCAGGAAAGAGGTGTTTGACACCGTGATGCGGCTAAACCGGGAGATGGGCATCACCGTGGTGTGGATTACCCACTTCATGGAGGAGGCGGCAAAAGCCCAGCGGGTGATCGTGATGAACCATGGGGGGATCAGCATGGACGGCAGCCCCCGGGAGATTTTTTCTCGGGTGGAGGAGGTCAGAAGCCTGCGGCTGGATGTGCCGCCGATGACAAAGCTTGCCCATATGCTCATCAGCCGGGGTATCCCGGTCGCGCCGGATGTTTTGACGGTGGAAGAAATGCTCGGGGAGGTGAAGCGGCTGTGTCCATCGTGCTGGAAAAACTGACCCATGTCTATCAGCAGGGGCCCCAGGCCACCACGGCCCTCCGGGACATCGACCTGACCATTGAGGATGGGGAGCTGCTGGCGCTGATCGGCCATACGGGCTCCGGCAAGTCCACCCTGGCCCAGCATCTCAACGGCCTGGTGAAGCCCACCTCTGGCCGGGTGCTGCTGGACGGGCATGATATCAACGCCCCGGGGGCGGATGGCCGCAAGCTCAGGTTCAGGGTGGGGCTGGTGTTCCAGTATCCGGAGCATCAGCTGTTTGAGGAAACCGTCTATAAGGACATCGCCTTTGGCCCCAGGAACATGGGCCTTTCCGCCGATGAGATCGATGCCCGGGTGCGGGGCGCCATGGATATGGTGGGCCTCTCCTTTGAGGAGCTGAAGGATCGGTCCCCCTTTGAAGTATCAGGTGGGCAGATGCGCCGCATCGCCCTGGCGGGGGTATTGGCCATGCGGCCCCAGGTGCTGGTGCTGGATGAGCCCACGGCGGGGCTTGACCCCCGGGCGCGGGATTTTCTGCTTCATGACATCAAGCGCCTGCACGATGAGGGCACCACCGTGGTGATGATCTCCCACGCCATGGACGAGGTGGCGCGGCTGGCCACCCGCATCGCGGTGCTGGAAAAGGGCAGGCTGGTCATGTCGGGGACGCCGGGGGAAGTGTTCTCCCGTTATGAGGAATTGACCGATATGGGCCTGGATGTGCCCCAGGGCTGCCAGCTCAGCCGCCTTATCAGGGAGATGGGCGGCCCGTCCATTCCCGACTGCTATTTGCTGGAAAGCCTGGCAGATGGCCTAACGGAGGCGCTGGGAGGGGGTGAAGGCGGTGCTGCGTGACATCACCCTGGGCCAGTATTACCCGGTGGATAGCCCCGTGCATCGGCTGGACCCAAGAACAAAAATCATCCTGACGATGATGTTCCTGGTTGCCGTGTTCATGGCGGGAAAGCTCTATTTGTATGCGTTCATCCTGGCTTATCTGGCGCTGGCGGTCAGGCTGAGCCGGCTTCCTGCGAAGATGATCCTGGGCAGCATCAGGCCCATGCGGATTTTGATCATATTTACCTTCGTTCTCAACCTGTTTTTTGGTGGCGGAAAAACCGTTTTGCTTCAAATAGGCCCTGTCACTCTTTGGCAGGAAGGGCTGATGAACGCCGTCCATTTCTCCCTGCGCCTGGTGTTTCTGGTGATGGGCAGCAGTATCCTCACCTTGACCACAGCTCCGGTCACCTTAACGGACGGGCTTGAGACCCTGGCCAGCCCGCTTAAGAAAATCAAATTCCCCGCCCATGAGATGGCCATGATGATGACCATCGCCCTCAGGTTCATCCCCACCCTGGTGGAGGAGGCGGACAAGATCATGAAGGCCCAGACCGCCCGGGGGGCTGACTTTGAAACCGGCAACCTGATCGCCAGGGCCAAAGCCATGGTGCCCCTGCTGGTGCCGCTGTTTGTGAGCGCCTTCAGGCGGGCGGGGGATCTGGCCATCGCCATGGAAGCCCGCTGCTACCATGGTGGCGAGGGGCGCACCCGGCTGCATGTGCTGAAAATCAAGCGGGGTGACATCATCGCCTTTCTGACCATGGCGGCGCTGTTCGTGGCGCTGCTTTTGCCCCTCTGGCCGTGAGCGACATGCGCCGCATCCTCCTGACCCTGGAATATGAGGGCACCCGCTACTCCGGCTGGCAGCGGCAGCTGAACGGCCCCAGCATTCAGGAAGAGGTGGAGAAGGCCCTGGCCAAAACCCTGGGGCAGCCGGTGGGCATTATCGGGGCCAGCCGCACGGACGCGGGGGTGCATGCCCTGGGCCAGCGGGCCCATTTTGACACCGACAGCCGCATCCCCCCTGCCAAGTGGCCCTTTGTGCTGAATACGCTTTTGCCCCGGGATATCACCGCCATGTCCGCCCGGGAGGTGCCCCACACCCTTCATGCCCGCTTTTCCGCCCAGGGCAAGCGCTATTGCTACCGCATCCATAACCGCCCCCAGCCTTCGGCCCTGCTCAGGGACTTTGCCGCCTTTGTGCCACTGCCCCTTGATATGGATCTGATGGCGGAGTCCTTGCCGGCGCTGTTGGGGCGGCACGACTTTGCCGCCTTCGCTGCCGCCGGGCACAGCGCCAAAACCACGGTGCGCCATGTGAAGCGGGCGGAGATCATCCCTGAAGAACGGGGTTTCCGCCTGATCGTTGAAGGGGATGCCTTTTTATACAACATGGTGCGTATCATCGCGGGCACGCTGATTGCCATTGGTTTAAAGCGCTTGCCGTCTGATGCCTTTGCCCAGGGCATCGAGACAGGGGATCGTCTTGCCTTGGGCCCCACGGCCCCGGCCTGCGGCCTGGTGCTTGAAAGAATCTGGTATCCGGGCGAATGAAAGGGCAGGAAACGCTGCGGGTCTCCGTGCGCGTGTTGGTGGGGTTTTCCCTGTTTCCACCGGATATCATGCCGGTGTCAATGAGGCTGATGGCCCTTGGCCGCTCGGGCCATTTGGGCCGCCAGGCGGCAAGCGCCGCCAAGGCTGAAATCGCCCTGCGCTGGTGCGGGGAATGCGAAGGCCGGATGGTGGAGGTGCAGGGTCGCATGGACCTGTTTGATGACAGCGCCACGCCCCCTGTGATAGAGGAAATCAAGCTGGCCTTGGGAGAGACGCCCGATAAGGCCAGCTCCGAGCATCTGGCTCAGGCCGTTTGCTATGGGCATATGCTGTGTCAGCGGGATGATATGGATCAGGTGACCCTGCGGGTGTGCTATGTGAGCCCCGATGGGGAGGAAAGGGCCGTTTTCACCCATCCGATGAGCCGGGAAGAACTGCGGGAGCGGTTCTTCGCGCTTTTAATTCCCTATGTGCGCTGGGAAAAGCAGCTGGCCGCGCTGAAGGAGGTCAGGGACGCGTCCATTGACCGTCTACCTTTTCCCTATCCGGACTACCGCCCCGGACAAAAAGAGATGGCCGTGCAGGCTTATACCGCCATCACACGGCGAAAAAGGCTGTTTGCCGTGATGCCCACCGGCACCGGCAAAAGCGCCGCCGTTCTCTATCCCGCCCTGAAGGCCCTGGGGCGGGGCGATTGCAGCCAGGTGTTTTACCTCACCGCCCGGGGCACCCAGCGCATTGCCGCCCGGAAGGAGCTGGACCGGATGATGGATCAGGGCCTGGCTGCCCAGACCCTCACCCTCTATGCCCGGGAGAAGCTTTGCCCCATGGAAGAGCCGCGCTGCCACCCGGATCATTGCAGCCGTGCCCGCGGCCACTATCTGCGCCAGGGGGAGGCCATCCGGCAGGCATTGAACCTCCCCCGCTGGGACAGGGAGGAGCTGCTGGCGCTGTCTGACGCCCACCATGTCTGCCCCTTTGAGCTGGGGCTGGCCCTGTGTGAGCTTGCCGATGTGGTGATTGGGGATTACAACTACGCCTTTGATCCTCAGGTGAGGCTGTCCCGGGTGTTTGACAGCCCCCGGGGCGTGACCCTTCTGGTGGATGAGGCCCATAATCTAACTGACCGGGCCCGGGACATGCTCAGCGGTGATATCTCCCTGCCTGCCCTTATGGAAGCCCGGCGGGAGGCGGGCAGAGCTTATGGCCGGAGCGCCGCTCTCTACAAGGCCTTTACGCGCCTAATCAGGCTGATGGATCCGGAGGCCCGGCTGATGCCGGAACCCCTGGAGGCCGCCTGCGGGGCGCTGTTGGATGAACTGGGCGCCAGCCGCTTCCCGGGCGCCGGGGATTTGGTACGGAGGTTGGCCGTCTTCCTCTCCGCCTTCAGACGGGGCGTGGGGGATGAGGACTATCACCTGATCTGGCAGCCTGGCCTCAGGAAGGGGCGGGTGGCCGTTATCAACCTGAATCCGGCGCCCTATCTGCGGGAGGTGACGGGGCGGCTGAGCGGCTGCGTGTATTTTTCCGCCACCCTCTACCCGCTGGAGGCCATGCGCAGGCTGCTTGGCGGGGAGGAGGATGACGCCTGCCTGGCCCTGCCCTCGCCGTTTCCCAGGGAGCATCTGCTCACCCTGCAAATGCCCATCAACACCCGCTACCGCGCCCGGGAGGATAGCCTGTTGCCGGCAGCCCGGGCCATCACGGCGCTGTATTTGGCCCATCCCGGCAAGGTGATCGCCTATTTCCCGTCCTTTGTCTATCTGCGGCGGGTGGCGGAGGTGATAGCTGCGGAATCCCCGGAGGTGCCCCTGCTTCTCCAGGAGCGGGGCATGGATGAGGCCGCCCGGGAGGACTTCCTCGCCCGCTTTACCCGGGACGACAGCCCCCTGCTGGGGCTTTGCGTGATGGGCGGTGTGTTCGCGGAGGGGGTGGATTTGCCTGGCCGCCAGCTGATCGGGGCCGCCATCCTGGGGGTGGGCTTGCCTCAGGTGAATGAGGAACGGGGGCTTTATCAGGCGCGGATGGAGGAGGTCTTCAACGATGGCTTCGGCTTTGCTTACCGTTATCCGGGGATGCAGAAGGTGGCCCAGGCAGCGGGCCGCCTTATCCGCTCTGAAAAGGATCTGGGGGTGCTGCTTTTGCTTGACGACCGTTTTACCCAGCGGGGCTATCGGCAACTGTTGCCGGAACATGTTACAATAAAACCAGTGCGCACCGTTCAGGACATTATCACCTTTACCCGGGATTTCTGGGAAAACGCCTGATAGGAGGAGCCATGACTGATTTGCCCAAACGCCGCCTGGGGGAGATGGAGAGCAAGCTCCTCACCCTCTATGCCCTGCGCGCCCTTGGCCCCTGCACCAATATGCAGCTGATCACCTTCATGGGGGAAACAGAGGTGATGAACTATTTTGAGCTGCAAACGGCGCTTTTTGAGCTGCTGCATGGCGGCATGGTGGATAAAACTGCCCTGCAGGGGGACGATCTGTATGCCCTGACCGAACATGGGGAGGAGGCCATCGCCCTGTTTGAAACCCGGGCGGTGAGCAGCATCGTTTCCGTCATTGATGAAAAAGCGCCGGCATACCGCGCCCGCTGGCAGCGCGAGCGGGAGGTGTTTGCCCGCATCAGCCATGAAGGCCAGCATGAATACCATGTGACCATGGGGGTATCAGATGGCGAAATGCCCCTGATGCGGCTGGACTTGTCCCTGCCCACCGCCGCCCTGGCGGAGCGCTTCCGCGCCGCCTGGCAGCGGGAGGCCCAGGGCATCTATGATCATATCTTAAGCCGCCTTTCCGGCGAGGGAGACGCCTGATGGCCGCCTGGGGCATCCTGGTGGCGGCGGGCAGCGGCAGCCGCCTGGGGGCAGACATCAACAAGGTTTTGCTGCCTCTGGGCGGCGAAGCCCTTTTTTGCCACGGGATCAGGCTGCTGCGGCAGCTGTGTGAAGGGCTGATCCTGGTGATCAGGCCTGAGGATGAGGACAGGGTGAGGGCCGCCCTGGCCCAGTCGGGATTAACCGTTGAAATAATCGTATATGGCGGGGAAACCCGCCGACACTCGGTGGAGAATGCCCTGGCCGTCCTGCCCAAAGGGGCGGATGTGCTGCTGGTGCACGACGCTGCCCGGCCCTTTGCCAGCCTGAAAATGGCCAGGGAGGTGCTGCGTATGGCCCGGGAAACGGGCGCCGCGGTGCCGGCCCTTCCGGTTACCGACACGCTGAAAAAAGGTCGGGACGGATTGGTTGCCGGCACCCAGCCCCGGGAGAGCCTCTACGCCGTGCAGACGCCCCAGGGCTTTAGCCGGGAGGTACTGGAACGGGCATATAAGGAATGCGCCGACGCCCTGACCGATGACGCGGGGCTGGTGGAGCGCCTGGGGCTGCCGGTGGCGATTGTTCCCGGCAGCCGGCGCAATATTAAAATCACCCTGCCGGAGGATTTTGCCATGGTTGAACAGATGATGACAAGCGCCCCCCGGGTAGGCCTGGGCTATGATGCGCACCGCCTGGTGGAAGGGCGGCAGCTGATCTTGGGCGGGGTGACCATTCCCCATGAAAAAGGCCTTCTGGGCCACTCGGACGCTGATGTGGTTCTCCACGCCCTGACGGACGCCCTATTGGGCGCCTGCGCCCTGGGGGACATCGGCCAGCATTTTCCGGACAGCGACCCCGCTTATCAGGGAATTTCTTCCCTGCTGCTGCTGGAAAAAACCGTGGCGCTGTTAAAGGAGAAAGGCTTCCGCCCCATGCAGTGCGACCTTACCATCCAGGCTCAGCGCCCCAAGTTGGCCCCCCATCTGCCACGGATGCGGGCCAACATCGCGGCCGCCCTGGGCGTTCCCCTGGACAAAGTTGGTTTGAAAGCCACCACCACCGAAGGCCTGGACTTTGTAGGCCGGGAGGAGGGCATCGCCGTGCAGGCGGTGGCGGTGGTGGGGAACATTATGATGTAGAAAAACGAGTTACTTTAGCTAGTTATTGAGCAGAAACACATGAATGTTCTTAAAAAAGCAGATATATATTATAACAATCCTCATAGCAATTAATATATTTTCTATAGAAAATGTGATCTGTACAATGTCTTGTGTCTTGTGTCTTGTGTCTTGTGTCAACAGGATTGTAAAATTTTTCTGTTGACATCTATGGTTTGAGAGCATACAATTATATGCAAATGAAATTACAATGGAGGTGCAACAATTGAATAAGAGATTAAGGAAGCCGATGTGTTTTGTCCTAGTTTTGTGTGTCGTTTTTATTATTGCAATATGTGAAACGGTTTCTGCTTCTAAAGGGGAAGAAAACCCCGGCAAGAACACGATGAAAGAAATTTTTGACAAAATGGAGCAGCGTGCAGAAGAATATGCGCCAAAGGTTATTACCTTAGATAACGGTGTCATGGTTCAACGAACTCCAAGTGACATTGGGGGATACTGGCATCGTCCAGGTAATACTACATCTTATAATACATATTACTTAAACGCGGATAATCGAGGTTGCTTATCTTGCCACAATGATTTAATTGATTTGCTAAAAAACAGCGAGTATAGTCATTTGGATTTTTCAAATACCTATGGTTTGGAGATGGAAGTACAAGACTGTATGATTTGCCACAATCAAGGCGATGGATATTTGGTGAAAACACAAGAGTTTGGCAGTCTTATTCATGGTATTCATTCAAAAAATCCTGTTGGCGATAAGTGCATGACCTGTCATAACGCGACAAGTGATGGTCGTGGGTTAATTTTGTGGGAAGAAGCAAAGTATGATGTCCTTCAGGGAATAACCTTTTTGCCAGATGTACAGGGAGAGTTTTCTTATGACCAAAACAAACTAACAGATACCGAGGGTATTCTAAATGTAAATTGGATGAGTAGCGATACAAATTATGCTTTTGCTGGGGCTGAATTAGCAGATTTACCGCTTGATCCAGATCTCTTTGATAATTGGACTATTTCAATAACGGGAGAGGTAAAGAATCCTTTCACCTTGACACTTAAAGAATTGGTGGAAACGATGCCTTCTGAAAGGCGTATTATGACACAACACTGTATTATGAACCCGGTGGGAGGGCCATATATATCTAATTGTGAAATAACTGGTATTTCAATTTCTTCATTACTTCAAAAGGCAGGGATAGTAGAAGGTGCCACAGCAGTAATGAGCTATGCTCCTGACGGGTGGAACAGAGGTATTTTACTTGAAAAACTTCTTGTAAACGATGCTTATCTTGTTTACGAACTCAATGGAGAAAGGCTTGGCTGGGGACAGGGTTATCCATTGAGTACTTGGGATGCCGGCGGTGCAGCGCCTTCTCATATTCGCAGAGTAACAGAATTGCGTGTGGTAAATACCCCGCCGGAAAATGTGAAGATATTTGATGGCTGGTACTATGAGGGTGAATATGTAAATAAGCCTAGTGTTGGTATTTTTCAGTTCCATGAAGGCCAGATTATTCCAGCAGGCCAGCAACATGTGTTTGAAGGCTATGCAAATGCATTTGATGAGCAGGTTATTGCAGTTGATTTTTCTCTAGACAGGGGTAAAACCTGGACGAGATTTTCAACTGAGGAGTCTGATCTAACAAAGTGGATTTACTGGAATTTCAAGTATACGCCCGAAAAACCAGGCGCATATGTTCTGTCAGTTCGAGCAGAAACGGCATCTGGATTAGTTACTATTACTCCTGAAGAAATAATGTTTAACGCAAAGTGAGACACTCCGTCGACAATAAAAACAAGGGGAGAATGAGGAAAATGAGAAACAAGAGAATGAAAAAGGTCGTTGCGAGTGCGGCTGGATTGATTGCCATGCAAGGTGCTGTTGTGGCTTCAACTGTTCAAGCTGAAACGGGGATAGATTATCAGATGACAGCGTCAGATGTGAGAGCATATGATCAGATCGCAAATATTAGCGGAGATTTTAGTTTTGATCAAAATGTAGTCTCACCATCTGATAAAGTGTTTAGTTTGTTTGGCACGGCAGCAACTGGTGTGTGTGCTATTCCTAACTTTGTTTTTGAGGAAAACAGAGATAATTTTGCTGATTATTATCTCAATGTGGGAGGAGAACTCAAAAAAGCTTTCCAGATTTCTTTATCCGAATTAAAAGAGCAAGGAGAAAATAAAATTCTCAAATGTTCTTGCGCTATGTCTTCTGCTGTTGTAAATGCCGAAATAGTTGGTGTTCCAATTGAGAACATTGTGCAGATTGCAGAACTAGATAAGAAGATTAATACTGTAACTGTGAAAGGCTCAGATGGGTATACTGTATCCTTACCTCTAAAGGATGTGCTGGAAAAACGGGCAATGCTCGTTTATAAAATTGGTGGAGAAGGTTTAAAGCCTGAACAAGGTGGTCCCGTTCAATTGTGGATGCCGGGTTCAGCTGCTAACTATTTCACAAGGCAAGTTGTTGAATTGTCATTTTCCCATGCCAAAAGTGTAGCGGCATTGAAAGCGCCAAGTGGTTTGCATCGGGCTAAAGTCAATATTCTGAATCGCTTTGAAGATGTTACCTTTACAAAGGGGACAAAAATAACCTTTGAAGGATATGCGGATGATTTTGATGTGGCAATTGATGCTATAGAGTTTTCTATGGACGGAGGAACAACTTGGACAACATTTGAGACGCCAGATACAAATCCAAACAAATGGGTTTATTGGTATTTTACCTACGATGCAAACCAAAATGGACATTTTAGGCTAGATGTACGTAGCAGAACTGCTGATGGTAAGGTTTCACCGTTGGCTTCTAGTGTGGAATTTACAGTATCTCCGTGAACATTTAGCACTTTATAATCTCCCGCCTATTCTAAAACAAGGCGGGAGATTTTTTGTAATCGCATTATTATTTCATATCTTTATGGACGAATTAACAATACCCCTTTATCTTACTGTGAGTTATGTGATAAAATATCAATAATGAGTGAAACGATTTGTTAGGAAAGCTGTAAAAACAAACGGAGGCAAAGGATATGCTGCTTGATAACAAGATATGGCTAGGGACATCACAGGAAGGGCCTGTGACCATGCTGCCCAGGATGGCCAACCGCCATGGGCTGATTTCCGGCGCCACCGGCACCGGGAAAACCGTCACCCTGCAGGTGATGGCGGAGGCCTTTTCGCAATTGGGCGTGCCGGTGTTCATGGCGGATGTGAAGGGGGACTTGGCGGGGCTGGCCAAGCCCGGCGAGGTGAATGAAAAGATCCGCGAACGGCTCAGCCAGGTGGGGGTGGAGCATTACACGCCCCAGGGCAACCCGGTGACGCTGTGGGATGTGTATGGCGTGTCAGGGCATCCCGTCAGGACGACGGTGAGCGAGATGGGGCCGCTGCTCCTTTCCCGGATGCTGCAATTAAACGACACCCAGGCCGGGGTGCTCCACATCATTTTCCGCATCGCGGATGATGAGGGGATGCTGCTCATTGACCTGAAGGATCTCAGGGCCATGCTGGCCTATGCCGGCGACCAGGTCGGGGACTATACCCTGCGCTATGGCAACATCTCCAAGGCCTCTGTGGGTGCTATCCAGCGGGCCATCGGCGTTTTGGAGGATCAGGGGGGCGACCGGTTTTTTGGGGAGCCTGCGCTTGACATTGCCGACTGGTTTGTGCGGGATGAGGAAGACCGCGGGATGATCAACATCCTGGCGGCGGACAAGCTTTTCCTGCGCCCCTATATGTATTCCGTGTTTATGCTGTGGATGCTGGGCGAACTGTATGAGCTGCTGCCCGAGCAGGGCGACAGCGAGCTGCCCCGGATGGTGTTCTTCTTTGATGAGGCGCACCTGCTGTTTGAGGATTGCCCAAGGGAATTGCTCAGCAAGGTGGAGCTCACCATCCGCCTCATCCGCTCCAAGGGCGTGGGTGTGTTCTTTATCACCCAGAACCCGGCGGATGTGCCCTCCAGCGTGCTGTCCCAGCTGGCGGCGCGGGTGCAGCATGCCCTCAGGGCATTTACCCCCCAGGAGCAGAAGATCATCAAAACCGTGGCGCAAACCTTCCGCGCCAACCCTGCCTTTGACACCGAGCAGGCCATTACGGAACTGAAAACCGGCGAGGCGCTGCTCTCCTTCCTGGATGAGAAGGGGGCCCCCGGCATCACCCAGCGGGCGGTGATTCTGCCGCCCCAGTCGGCCATCGGCGCGATTTCGGACAGCCTTCGCCAGACGCTGATTGAAACCAGCGAGCTGAAAGACAAGTACACCCACATGTTTGACCGGGAAAGCGCCTATGAGATGCTGGCGGCCAAGTATGTCTCCCAGGGGGTGTCCGGCCTTGCCAGGGTCATCCTGGAGGAGGGCCAGGGCGTGGTGGAGGAGGCGGCAGAAAAGGCCGAGCAGGTGTTTAAAACCAGCTTCAAGGTGTTTGACCCGACCACCGGGCAGTATGTGGAGCGCCAGGTGGAAGCGCCCATGGCCCCTGAGCCGGTGGCAACGCCCCATCAGGAGGCGGCCCCGGCGCCCGTGTATCAGCCAAGCGTGCGCAAGGTGGAACAGGCGCCCCCGCCCGTGTTGGTGTATAATCCCCAGACCGGCCAGTATGAGCCCCAGCAGGTGGCGGCGGCGCCCGCCAAGGCAGAGAAGAAAGCTCCCAAAACCACCAGGACCGTGAAAACCATCGGTGAAAAGATGCTGGACAACTTCACCCGCTCCACCGCCTCGGGCGCTGGCTACACCATGGGCAGAACCCTCAGCCGGGGGATTCTGGATATTTTGGGTATCAAGTGAACGATTTGGCGGGGAAGGGCCTTTTTGAAAAAAGGCCCTTCCCCGTACCCCATCCCCAAAAACTTTCATTAAAATATGCTTGTAAGAAAGGAATCATCAATCATGCGCATCGGAATTTTAACCAGTGGAGGAGACTGTCCGGGGCTTAACGCTGCCATCCGCGGGGTGGCCCGGGCGGCCTATCAGACCCTTGACGCGGAGATCGTCGGCATCCGGGCGGGCTACCGGGGATTGATCGATGGGGACTACCAGGTGATGCAGCAGTCCCAGTTTTCAGGCATTCTCACCTTGGGCGGCACCATCCTGGGCACCAGCCGCACGCCTTTTCGCGACATGCGGGTGGTGGAAGAGGACAATGTGGACAAGGTCTATGCCATGAAGATGAACTACAAGGCCATGCGCCTTGACTGCCTGGTAACATTGGGGGGCAACGGCACGCACAAGACGGCCAACCTGTTAAGCGAAGAAGGGCTGAATATAATCGGCCTTCCCAAAACCATTGACAACGATATTTTCGGCACCGATTTCACCTTTGGTTTTCATACGGCGGTGGACATCGCCACCGATGTGATTGACCGCATCCATACCACGGCGGCCAGCCACAGCCGCTGCATGGTGATTGAGATCATGGGCAACAAGGCGGGTTGGCTGACGCTTTATTCCGGCATGGCGGGCGGAGCGGACGTGATTTTGCTGCCGGAGATTCCCTATGATATTGAACAGGTGGCCAAGGTGCTGGATGACCGGGCAAAACTGGGCAAGAGCTTCACCATCATCGCCGTGGCTGAGGGCGCCATGACCAAGGAAGAGGCCGACATGAAAAGGAAGGATCGGGAGGCTGCCCGGGCGGAGAGCCCTTACAACAACATTTCCCAGCGCATAGCGGCCCAGCTTGAGGAATTGACCGGGGTGGAAAGCCGCACGGTGATCCCCGGGCATATGCAGCGCGGTGGCAGTCCCTGCGCCTATGACCGGGTGCTGTCCACTCAGTTTGGCGTGCATGCGGCTCACTTAATCAAGGAGGGCCAGTTTGGCGTGACGGTGGCGCTTAAAAATAACGAAATCACCCATAACAAGCTGAAAGACATTGCGGGCGTGCCCAAGCCGGTGGATCCGGAAAGCCAGGTTGTGAAAGCAGCGCGCGACATCAGCATTTCCTTTGGCGACTAAGCCAATTTGCTCATCAAACCATGAAAAAGTGTCTGCGCGGGCACTTTTTCATTGTGTGGGGCAGGAATTGAGGCCTGTCAGGCGTCTAATAGGCAGAGAGAAAATGAGGAGGGCTTGCTATGTGGATTTGTAACCGCTGTCAGACGGCGAACAAGGAGGGCTACACCCAGTGCGTGCAGTGCTCAGCGCCGCGCAACGCCCGGCGCTTTGGCGCGGGCCGGCCGGTGGTGGCCCCCAGCGTGCAGACAGCCGCCCCCGAACGGCGCATGCAGCCGCCGGAGCCCACAGCCCAGGAGGTGCCGCCCCCGCCGGTTTCCAGGCGCGCTGCGCAAGCGCCACCTGCTCCGCCCAGAAGGGCGGCGGGCGGATTCATCCGCCTGGTGGGGATCCTGCTTTCGGCGCTGATGCCAATACTTACCGTTCTTCTGGCGGTGCTGCGCCATGATGTGATCTCCCCTGTGATCAGCGGCCTGTTTTTTAAGCCCCCGGTTCCTGAAGTGCTGGGCTATGTGGCCTATGTGCTTCTGGCCTTTGTGGCGGCGCTTCTTGCCATGGCGCCGGGGCTGGCACTGGTGGCGCTCAGCAGGCTGATGGGGCTGGCGAGGCGGCGATGATAATCGCTCTGGCAGCTGCCCGGTTTGTGAATGGGGACATCCGCCACAACCTGTCCCAAATGTGGCGCTGGGCCCGGGAAGCCCGGACGGCGGGCGCGGAGTTGCTGTGCTTTGGCGAGGCCTTTTTGCAGGGCTTTGACGGCTTTATCTGGGAATATGAGAAGGATAAAGAGGTGGCCATTGCCATAGACGGCCCAGTGTTTGATGAACTGAAGCGCATTTCCAGGGAAACGGGCATTGACCTGATGACGGGCTTTTTGGAGCGGGCGGGGGAAGCGCTGTATTCATCCTGCGCGCTGATTGCAGGGGGTGAATTGGCGCAGCTCTACCGCCGGATCTCCCGGGGCTGGAAAGAATATAGCCGCACCGATGGGCACTACCGGGAGGGGGACAGCACACCGGTGTTTTTTTACCGCGGCAGGCGCTGCCGGATGGCCCTGTGCGGGGACTTGTGGGATACGCCTGAGCGTTTTCAGGGGGCGGAGCTGCTGTTCTGGCCGGTGTATGTGAACTTCAGTCGGGAGGAATGGGGCCAGGGCATGATGACGGAATACGCCCAGCAGGCAAACGGCCTGGCGGATGATGTGCTGCTCATCAACTCATTGTCCGAAAACCCGGACGCCTTTGGCGGGTGCTGCTGGTTTTCAGGCGGCAGGACCAAGGCCAACCTGGCCATGGGTACAGAGGGCCTGTTGCTGGTGGAGGTGTGATGATGCGGCTGTTTATCGCGCTGGATTTGCCGGAGGGATTTATCCCGCTGCTGACGGAGGCGGGGGATATATTAGCCCGCCACGCTCATAAGCTCAGCCGCACCAAGCCTCAAAACCTGCACCTCACCCTGCGCTTTCTGGGGGACACGGCGGAGGAACGCCTGCCGGACCTGAAGCGGTTGATTCATGATGTGCCTTTTGGCGGCAGGGCGGCGCTGACGCACTACGGCAGCTTTCCCACGCCGGACGGCCTAACCCTGTGGGCAGGGCTCCAGTGTGACGAAGCCCTGATAAACATGGCCCAGGCGGTGGAGGCCGGGGTGCGGGCGCTGGGCTTCCCGGCGGAAAAGCGCGCCTTTGTGCCCCATGTGACCCTGGCGCGGCGGGCCAGGCTGAAGGCGCCGCTTGCGGAGATTGTCCCCCTGCTGCCGCTGCACCCGCAGCCGCTGGCGGTGCCCGCGCTTGTGCTGTATCAAAGCGTGCTGGGGCGGGAGGGGGCAAGGTATACGGCGATTGAGAGGGTTTGTCATGCGCACTGAGCGGCTGCTGAAAACCCTCTATCTGTTGCTGGAAAAGGGCAGGATGACAGCGGCGGATCTGGCCCTGATGCATGAGGTATCCGTGCGCACCGTGTACCGGGATTTGGAGGCGCTGGCCGTTGCCGGTTTTCCGGTGTGCGCCATGTGCGGCAGGGGCGGCGGTGTTGGGATCATGGAAGGCTTCACTTTGGACCGGGTCTTTATCAACCAGGCGGAAAAAGACCTGATGCTTCAGGCGCTGTCGGGTTTTCGCCAGGCGGATCCGAAGGTTGTCCAAGGGCTTCTGCAAAAAATGCGCGTGCTGTTTGAGCGGTCAGTTGAGGAATGGATAGAGATTGACCTTACCCGCTGGTGGGAGCCTGAGCCGGACGCTAATCTGTTTGACACAGTTAAAGAGGCCATTTTTGCCCGCCGGCAGCTGCAAATAACGTACTGTTCAAGCACCTCCGGCACCACCCAGCGCCGGGTGTGCCCGGTTAAAATCAGCTATAAACACAGCGCGTGGTATTTGCAGGCCTATTGCCTGACAGCCCTGGGCTTTCGGCAGTTCAAGCTCAGCCGCATCTTAAGCCTTGAGAAAACCGATCTGCCTTTTCCCGAAGGGGTGGGCCCTGCGCCCGCGCTTCAGGCGGGCCCGGTGGGGAAAACAGTCCGCCTGGTGTTCCGGGTGCCGGAGCGCCTGGCATTTCGGGTGTATGATGAGTTCGGCGCTTCCCAGGTCAGCCGTGAGGTGGATGGCAGCTTGCTGGTTTCAGCCCCGGTGACGGAAGGGGACTGGTTGATATCCTATTTTTTGAGTTTTGCCGGAGAAGCGGAGGTTGTAGAGCCGCCGGAGTTAAAATCCGCCCTGGCCCAGGCCGCCCGAAAAATTTTGAAGGGCCTGGAGATAAGCTGACAGATGGTTGTCAGCTTATCTGCCGTATGATGGAGAAAAGGAGGGGATCAACATGACGCAGCCGTATATCACCTTGACCAAGGATAATCTGGAAGCGGAGCACCTGTGCTGTGCCATCGCGGATAAAAAGCATCAGGCGGGGGTCAGGGCAAAAAAGACCTGGCTTTCTCATCGGCTTTCAGAGGGGCATGTTTTCTGTAAACTGGACGCAAAAGCCAAGGTGTTTATTGAATACGCCCCGCTTGAAAGCGCCTGGGCGCCGGTGGAGGGGAAAGGTTTTATCTACATCTATTGCCTGTGGGTATCGGGGCAGCACAAAGGGCAGGGGCATGGCCGCTGGTTGCTTGAAAGCTGCATCCGGGAGGCGCGGGAGAAGGGGTATGCGGGGGTCTGCGTGATCACCGGGAAAAAGAAGAAGCCTTTTCATACGGATGCCGCGTTTTTTTCCCGCTTTGGATTTGAGGTGGTGGACAGGCTGCCAGAGGACTATCAGCTGATGGCGCTCTCCTTTGCCGGAGAAAAACCCTGCTTTACACAGGCTGCCCGCCGTTTTCAAACAGAGGACAAGGGAATCGCCGTCTATTATAGCCCGCAGTGCCCCTACATCATGGATTGCCTGCGCCAGGTGCGGGAATTTTGCGGTATGCGGGGCATCCCCTTTACAGCACATGAGGTGACCTCCGCCCGGGAGGCCAAGGAGGTTCCCTGCGTGTTCAATAACTGGGCTGTTTTCCATGAAGGGCGTTTTATCACCACCCACCTGCTCAACGAGGGATATCTGGCGAAGATGCTGGACACATTGAAGGAGGGATAAACATGGCATCTGCTTTTGACTTTAAAAAGGAATACAAAGACCTTTATCTGCCCCCGGCCAAGCCTGTGCTGATCATGGTGCCTCCGATGCGATTCATCGCCGTTGACGGGATGGGAAACCCCAACACCGAGCCTTCTTACGCCCAGGCGATGGAGATTCTCTATGGGTTGTCCTACACCATCAAAATGTCAAAAATGACCGGCAACACGCCCCAGGGCTATTTTGACTATGTGGTGCCGCCGCTGGAGGGATTGTGGCGGCTGTCAGACACCAGCATCCAGCCGGAAGAGATGATGCACCATAAAGACGCGCTGATCTGGACGAGTCTCCTTCGTCAGCCTGATTTTGTGACGGAAGAAGTGTTTGAGGGGGCCAGGGAGACGCTTGCCAAAAAGAAGCCGGGACTTGATCTTTCCCGCGCCAGGCTTATGGACTTTGAAGAAGGCCTATGCGTGCAGATCCTGCACATCGGCCCCTATGATGCGGAGCCCGCATCCGTAAGGAAGATGGAAGCCTTTGCCGTCTCCCAGGGGTATCGCATTGATTTATCCGATACCCGGCCGCACCATGAGATTTATTTGAACGACCCCAGAAAGACAGCGTCGGGGAAACTGAAAACGGTGATCCGGCATCCGATAGCTTAGGGATTGAGTCAGCGCCGCTGTGAAATGGCGAAATTTTGACGACCAGAAAGGAAAAACGATGATGAAAACTAAAAGAATTCAGCTCATTCCATTTTTTATTGCCTTATCGCTTATATTTGCCTTGAATATGCCTGCGCTGTCCGTCAGCGCGGAACAGACGGCAACGCCTTCATCAGCAACCATCACGGCTGCCCCGTCCATCGAAAAAGACGCTGTCGCGTTCATTGATCCCTATATTGATGAGGCCATTGCGCTGATTGAGGCTGATCGCAGGCAGCAATCCGGCGTCACATTCGACTATGAGCCAAAGCCCCTCTATGACGGCCTGAGCCGGGAAGGGAAATCCATGTATGATGAAATGCTCAGGAACGCGCAGCATCTTATCCCCTTCTCTTATACCGCTAAACAGCATGGATACGAGGGCATGGACATGGCGCTGGTCGTATATGGCGCCATAAAAACCGATCACCCCGAAATCGAGAATTATTTTATGCTGCGCGATGTGATGGAGGGCGATATGACGGCTGCGCTGGAAGCTCTTTATTTTATGCCGTGGGACGCAAAACAGCGTCCGGCTGATGCAACCATGCTTCGCGAAGAAATGCTGCGCTTTGATGTGGTTTGCGCCCGAATTGCAGAGCGTATGCCGGATGAGTTTTCGGCCTATGATAAATACCGCTATCTGGCTTCGGTTATTTCGCTGATCACCTCCTATGACTATGACGGCGTAGGCGGTTGGCAGGTTGGAACCGCATACGGCTCTATTTTGGGCGGGCATTCGGTCTGCCAGGGGTACTCAAGGGGTTTCCTGCATCTTTGTCAAAAAGCGAACCTGTGGTGTGAAACGGTGGACGGCGTTTCCGGAGGGAATGTGGGCCATATGTGGAACATGGTGAAACTGGATTCAGGTACCTATCATTTAGATATTACATGGAGCGACGAGCTGGGACTGCCTGACAGCCTGGGATGGAGCAGGTACTTCATGCTTACACAGGACGAAATTCTTGTTGACCACGAAATCACCGATGGCAAGGTCGCAACCGGTACAACAATAAAATAGCAGCCAACAGGCCGAAGCAACAGGAGATGTTGCAATAAAATGTATTCCGGGGAACAGCCGGGAACTTGCTCGGCGTTCAACAGAGTCCACCGCTGATTATGTGAAAAAGGGTGTAAGGGCGGAAGATAAACAAAAAACAAACAAGTTAACAAATGTATGAACTTGCACAATTGAATATACTGTCCTATATTTATATTACGGATTCGTACAAGGGAAAGGTTGGAGTGAAAAGGGTGAAAAACAACAGTTGTATTTAAGAATTCGCAAAAAATTACAGCTTGCCGCCAGACATTGGCAATTTTATTTGATTATGCTAGTACCGCTAGTGTATTTATTTATATTCCACTATATTCCGATGTATGGCATGCAAATTGCGTTTCGTCAATTTTCACCATCAAAAGGAATAGCTGGGAGCCCTTGGATAGGTTTTGAGAATTTCAGACGGTTTTTGAGTGCGTATAATTTCCGCACGATTCTTTGGAATACGATATCACTCAGCTTGTATGAGATATTGGCGAGCTTTCCTTTCCCATTGGTTTTTGCGATCATGATAAACGAAGTGCCGTCCCGCAGATTTAAGAGAAGTGTTCAGATGATCAGCTATGCGCCGCATTTTATTTCTACGATTGTGATTGTGGCCATTATGAATCAATTGCTGAACCTTCGTTTTGGTATTGTAAATAATTTGATTGAGATTTTCGGAGGACAGCGAATAAACTTTCTTGCGGACCCGAAGTTGTTCAAGACATTGTATGTTTTCTCAGGTATTTGGCAGCACACCGGCTATGCTGCAATCTTATATATTGCGGCGCTTGCAGCAGTGGATCCAACGCTATATGAGGCGGCATCTATAGACGGCGCTTCAAAATTGCAAAAGATCAGGTATATTGATCTTCCGTGTCTGATGCCCACAGCGATTATCATATTGATTCTTAATATGGGAAATATTATGAATGTGGGAATCGATAAGGTTTTAGCTATGCAAAATGATGCGAACATGGGTGTATCAGAAGTGATATCAACCTATGTTTACAATATTGGCATCATCAATTCCGATTTCAGCTATGCAACAGCAGCCGGCACATTCAATTCAGTTATCAATTTGACCTTATTGCTGAGTTTGAACGCATTGGCCAAGCGTGTTAGCGAAACGAGCCTGTTTTAAGGGACAGTGTTGTGGAAAGGAGGGCGCTTGTGACAAGGAAAGGCAAATATTTTAAACATTATTCCTTAACAGATCGTCTGTTCATCATAACAACTTATGCTTTGCTGTCGATCATCGCATTGCTTGTGCTCTACCCGCTCATTTATGTCCTCAGCTCTTCCTTCAGCTCTCCTGAGGCCGTGATGTCGGGAAAAGTAAGGGTATTACCAGTGGATTTTTCGCTGGAAGGATATCGCGCCGTTCTAAAATATGAGCAGGTTTGGACAGGGTACCTCAACAGCATTATTTATACTGTTTCAGCAACCATTTTGGGGGTTGTTATGACGATTATGCTGGCATTTCCCCTCTCAAGAAAGAACATTCTCATTGGGACCAAGGTTATTAATGGATACATCCTTTTTACCATGTTGTTTTCAGGCGGCTTGATTCCAAATTATTTTCTGGTAAGGAATCTGGGCATGCTGAACACTCGTTTTGCACTGATTATTCCCGGCGCGCTTTCCGCTTACTATATCATCATTGCCCGCACCTTTTTTACAAGCACAATTCCGGATGAAATCTATGAGGCAGCCATTATCGATGGTTGTAGTGACGCACGTTTTATGGTTTCAATTGTTATTCCACTTTCCATGGCCATCATTGCAGTGCTTACGCTTTTTTACGCGGTGATTCATTGGAACGCCTATATGCCTGCTCTTTTATATCTGCGAAACAAGGAACTATTTCCGCTTCAAATTGTCCTCCGCAATATTCTTTTGCTCAGCCAAAAAACCATGGAGCGGGTGGATAACATCAGAGGTGAGATGGCTGCGCAGGGGATGGAAGCATTGCTCAAGTATTCCCTCATTGTGGTGGGAAGCGCGCCGATGTTGATCGCTTATCCTTTTGTCCAAAAACATTTTGTTAAAGGTGTGATGATCGGATCGCTTAAAGGCTAATCTTCGACCAAATATTTGGTCTTAGAATACATTAAAGAAAGGATGGAAATAAAAATGAAACGGAGATTTACTGTCTATGTTGCTTTGAGCCTGTGTCTAATGGTTTTGTTTACAGCGGCTGTACAGGCGCAAGTGACCCCGCCGGGAGAACTGCCGATTGTTAAAGAGCCCATTACTCTTAAAGTGCTTACTGCCAACAACACTGGCGTTATCGACTTTGCGACTAACAAAACAACTAAATGGTTTGAGGAACAAACAGGCATCAAGATTGAGTGGGAAGTTGTGCCGGATATTAATGTGTCGAAATCTGTTATCCTCAACAGTGGGGATTATCCGGATGTTTTTCTTTCCGCACAATTAACCAATGCTGATATCGTCAAATATGGCATGGAAGAAGGGGTCTTTCTGCCGCTGAACGATCTGATTGATCAACAGGGCTATTGGATTAAGCAAGTCTTTGAACAGTCCCCTTATGCCTTAAAGGAGTCCATTGCTCCGGATGGGAACATTTATGCGCTGCCACAAGTCAATGAAGCATATCATGTGACGGTCCCCTGCAAACTCTGGATTAATACGCAATGGCTTGATAATCTTGGACTTGAGATGCCTACCACAACGGATGAGTTTGCGGATGTGCTCCGAGCATTCCGTGATCTGGATGCGAACGGGAATGGGGATGCCAATGACGAAATTCCCTTAACCGGCATTGGCGGCTACACCCCGGCGCTGCCAGGCGGACAGCCCTATTTCCTCACCTTAGGCTCCTATCTATTTGGGGGATTCATCAATTTTAGTCAGCAAAACGGTGTTGTGCAGCCTTTCAAGGGTGTGGTTGACACCGCATATGACAAGGAAGAATTCCGCGAGGCCTTGCGCTATATGGCTATGCTTTACCAAGAGGGTTTGATTGATCCGGAATTCGTGTCTCAGGAGCGGAGCAACATTCGCGCAAAGGTATCCAATGAGAGCGGGAACCTGGTGGGCGCTTTTGTTTCTCATTCCATTCATATGTATGCTGCCCTTGATGGAGAATTACAGAAACAATACAATGTGCTGCCGCCTTTGAAGGGGCCCAATGGTCTTCAGTCAGCGCCTTTGATGCCGTTTTCGAGCAATCCGCCAAATTGTTACGCTATTTCAACGACATGCAAAAATCCGGAGGCAGCATTCCGTTTTGCCGATTTCATGTATTCGACAGAAGCCACCTATCGCAATTACTTTGGTGAAGAGGGCGTAGACTATCGTTTGGCGGAAGAAGGGGAAGTCGGCATCAATGGCGAACCAGCCCTGTACAAAGGCCTGGTTCCTTTTACCGGCCCTCAGAATGAGAACTGGTGTGAGCAGGGGGTGCAAAACCGTTCAAACGCTTGGCGGCTTGGTGAGGTGTCGGTCAGCGATATTTATGATCCATTGGGTCTTGAAACACGTCTGTACCAAGCTTCTGTTATCTACCGGGAGTATACCGTCAAGGATGAGGAAGTGTATCCCAATGCGATATTTATGTCCCCTGAAGAGAATGCCGAGTATGCACAGATTTTTGTAGCGATTGGCAACTATGTGAAAGAATCAGTGCAGAAATTCATCGTGGGAGCGATGGATTTGGATAAAGACTGGGATGATTATGTCAACACACTAAACAATATCGGTCTTGCACGCTATGAGCAGATCTTGCAGAATGCCTATGACGCATCAGGATTTGCCAATAAGTAAGATTAATTAAACATGAGGAGGATTCGCAAAAGCATTATTGATTATATGCTGCGAGTAGGGAAATGCCTGAATTAAATGCAAACACTGTTATAGTTGATGATGAAGCGCGTTTAAAATGGTTTAGAGAAGCTAAGTTCGGTTTGTTCATCCATTGGGGGCTTTATGCTCGTCTTGCAGGCTACTGGAAGGGCAAAAAGATAGAAGAGGCCGGGGAGCATATCATGCGGGTAGGCAAAATTCGCCCTGAAGAGTATATGCCTTTGGCTGACGCCTTTAACCCGAGCAAGTTCAATGCTGATGATTGGGTAGCATTGGCTAAGCGAGCAGGAATGAAATATATCGTTATTACAGCCAAACATCACGATGGTTTTGCGATGTTTAAGTCAAAAGCATCGGATTTCAACATCGTTGATGCAACACCGTATGGCAAGGATCCAATAAAAGAGTTGGCTCGTGCCTGCCGGGAAGCTGGCATTAAGTTGTGTTTCTATTATTCGCAATATCAGGATTGGACAGATCCGGATGCTGAGTTCCCTTGGGGGGAATGGGATGGCATTCCCCCGCCTCCGAGCGTGTGTTTGAGCGGTATATGAATCGGAAAGCATTGCCGCAGTTGACAGAACTGTTGACACAGTATGGTCCCATCGGTCTGATTTGGTATGATACGCCTGGGAAAATATCAAAATACAATGCCTATCGGTTTGCCAGCCTTGTTCACGCCCTGCAGCCTGAATGTATTGTGGGCCCTCGGGTTGGACAGGGATATGGGGATTATATTGGATATGGTGACAACCAAGTGCCAAACGATTCCAACCCGCTTCCCTGGGAGAGCCCGGCGACGATGAATGACACCTGGGGATATCGGAGCGATGATCACAACTGGAAGAGCGTCAAGACACTTCTAAGGCTGCTGGTGAGCATTGTCAGCAAGGGAGGGAATTATCTTCTAAATGTGGGACCAACGGAAGAAGGGCTGATTCCACAGGAAAGCATTGAGCGGTTGGAAGCGATCGGTCGGTGGATGGATAAAAACAGTGCATCTGTTTTTGAGGCGAAAGGAAGTTCGATTCATTATGCTCCTCAGTGGGGAACCATAACTGCCGGCGCGGATCGTGCATTTATGCACATGTTCGACTGGAATCCAGGGGATTTTACGGTTCATGGCATCCGCAATTCAATAAAACGAGCCTATCTGTTAGCAACTGGGGAAGAAATTGCTTTCCGCCAAGGAAGGAACCAGGAGGCAGATTTGGATTGGCTGACGCTGACTCTTCCATCGTCTGCACCGGATGAGCATATCTCAGTCATTGCACTTGATCTTGATGGTGAATTGCAGCTTGATCAGGCAGTGGTTCCGGAAGGCAACACCATTGTGTTGCCCGCACATTTGGCAAGGATTGAGATGGATCGATCTCAGCCTATCGCGCAGTTTACGCCCTTGTTGTCAGTGGACCAATCCGGTTTGTTCCTCAATTGGTTGCGGGAAGCGGACTATGCAATATGGGAGTTTAAGGTGTCCCAGGCTGGCCATTACCGAATGGATATCAACTCCATGACGGAATACTCGACGGTGTTAAACAGGAGTATGCCTTGGGAAGGTGGACATGTGATGGAAGTCAGCTGTGGGGACAACCGGTTTGAATTTGTGTGCAATGACGATGAACGATCAAAGCCTTTGAACGATGATTACAGGGAGAATGTTCTTTCCCGGGGTAAAAACACTTTGCATTTTAACAAACCCGGTATTTATGAAATGGTTCTCCGTCCCAAAAAACTCAACACTGAAAAGGGGCTTGGCCTTCGTTTACTCAATGTGGTGTTGACTAAAGAGGATTGAGAAAAACCAATTTAGCCGTCAAGGGGCTGTCGCAATAAGCGAAAGTCAAAAAGAGAGCGACCATTATGGCAGCTCTCTTTTTGTTGTGTACTGCAAATGAAAATGAAACAAATACAAGCAGCCGCGCCTGATAGTGCCCGCACTTGTGCTGTCTCAAAGCGGATTAGGGCGGGACGGGACAATATATACGGCGATTAAGAGGCGTCGCAACCCCTGGTTTTGTGAAAATAGGGTGACCTACCCGAAAAGGTAAGTAGGCAAAACGGCAGGCATGTTTTATAATACAAACAATAAATGATCATTGGAATATCTGAAGGGAGGATGGGTATGAAGAAAATAACCATAGTTCAGCTTGTGACGTTTCTTTTGGCGGGGGTGGTGCTGCCCGCCTGCGCCGCGGCGATGCCGGTGTTTACCACCAATGAACGGCTTCCGGACGCAATGGTGGGCATCTACTATTCCACCAGGGTGGAGGGCGTGGCGCACGGCCCGCTGACTTTTACGCTGCCCTCCAATCCCTATGGGAACTACACGCTGCCCAAGGGCCTCAGCCTGCAAAAAAACGGGCAAATCTACGGCACGCCCAAGGCCGCCGGCGACTATGAGTTTGTGGTGCAGGCCCAAATCGCCTATGTTCAGACGACCAAGGTGTTTAAGATCCATGTGAAACCCTTCAGCGAGGATGCGCTGAACCAGGGAGGCAGCAATGCCCGCATCATGGGCAGCGGGAATGACGACATCACCGGCGTGGCCAACGGGCCCAACGGAGGTCGGGTAACGATGCACGAGGATATCGCCTTTTTTATCGACAGTAAGAATTTCCTGCGCGAAAGCGCCGAGCCGTTCAAGAAATCTGCCCTTACCTACAAGGCCAGCGGCTATGCGTGGCTTGATGTCCTGGCCAATGACCTGTATTACTATCATCACTATCTGGCTAAAAAGGGCGATCCCCTGATCAGTATCACGGATGTGGCGGGTATGCAGGTCACTCCCGGCAAAAATACCTATGTAACCCGCATTGTGCAGGATTCGGTGGGCAGGAAGGGACGCAATACGCTGGTGGTGCTGAAAAAGCCCATCATGGATTTGTCTGTGACTGATACCCTGGTGATGTATATCCAGAATGACGCGATGCTGCAAGCAACCCTTGACAGTGGGAAACCCCGTATCATGCGGGCCTATGCCGACGGTCAGGAGCTGGGGGTGGCGCATGCCTTCCCTTTTAACGGCTATGCTTATTTCAGCGGTACCGGCGGGGGGCTGTACCGTATGCCTTTAGACGGGCAGGTGGCCCAGAAGCTGACGGGGAACAAGGTGAGCGCCTTTACTGCCGGTGTAATGGATGGCAGCCATGTGATGGTGTTTGCCGACCAGAGCAAAACGCTGTATTTGATGCCGCTGGAGGGGGGAGAGGCCAGCCCGCTTGAAGGCTTGAGCGCCAGCGCCCTGAACGCGGATGATCAGTACATCTACTTTGCCAACGCGACTGACAATAACCGCATCTACCGTTTCAAGGTAGGCTTGGCCGAGGCCCCGGAGCGCCTGTCCGAGATGTCCGCCAAGAGCCTCTACCTGTTCCACAGCTACCTGGCCTTTGAGGATGCCGGCAGCAAGGCGCTGTACATCATGCCCAAGGCAGGTGGCGAGGCGGTCAGGCTGACGAAGTGATCTCTTATCATGCAGCCGGATAAAGACAAGGCGCCCGGTCAGAAACCGGGCGCCTTGTCAATTGTTGTCTTGTATCCTTGCGGCGTCTACTGCCCAAGCTTCACGGTAAAGGCGTTAGCCTCCAGGTAGGTGTATTCCATGATGGGATTTTCCCCGGGGGTGGTGGGGATTATCTTCCGGATATAGGGCACGAAGGTGATTTCATCGGGCAGGGCGTCCAGGGAGGTCATGTCAAAGACGCCGCTAAAGGCATAATTCCCATCTTTAGTTTCATTGGGCATGCCGGAGCTGAGGCCGGAATACTGGATTGTTGTGCCGCCGGCGCGGGCGTCAAAGAACAGTCTTTTCCCCTCGCTCAGCAGGTCTGCCTTTTTAAGGATTATGCTAAAAGTTGCGTCCATGTTCATGCGGGTGGCCACCAGGTTTGTCACAGTCAGGTCATACTCCGGGAAGGAATAGACATTGTCCGTGGTTTGGGCTTCCGCCCGCTCGGCCTTTTTGGTGGTGAAGCTGCGGCTGAATCGGTCCACCTCGTCAAAGGCGCCGCTTATGACAAGGCGCTCCCATTCCGGCATCCACAGGAATTTATCCTGATCCATGCCCTCAGGCGTGGGCAGGTAAGCGCAGTATTCCACCGTGGCGTCGCCATAGGTGAGCAGGATCCTTTTGTTCTTGTAGGCGTCCCGGAACAGCTGCTCATATTCCTCATGGGCTATTTTATCGCTTTCAAAATAGCCTTTGACCGAATAGGGATCCACCTCCAGGGGCCAGTTGGGCTTTAGGACATGGAAGGTGAGCGTCCAGGTGATGTCGCCCTTGGCGCCGGGCAGCACATCCTCCATGATGTAAAAGTCGGCGGTGTGGTTGCCGGGGCCGGCGGGATTCTCTGTCTTTTCAGGCAGCCAGGCGCCGTCAAAGAACTCAAAGCCGCTCTCCAGGTCCACATCCAGCTTCTGGCCTTCGCTTTCAGCGGTGATGACGGGGAAGACATACACCTCACCCGCACCTGTTTTATGGGCCAGGTTCAGCGCCACCGACATGCGGGAGCCATCGGATATGGCGTCGTTAAGCGACAGCTTTAGCCAGTTGTTTTCATAAGTATCGCCGATTTCGGTCACCTGGTCCGCGAATTTGGGATTTAGGTGATCTTTCACGCTGTAGGTGGCGACCAGGGCGATGCCGGTGGCCATAAGCGCCAGAATCAGCGCAATGGCAAGCGCCAGGGACAGGGTTAATTTCCGTTTCATGGGTTCCTCCTCCTTCAGTCCATTCAGGGTGCGCAGAAAAAGCGCATGCCCTTCCTCGGAAACAGGAGGGTAAGCCCCTTTCAGGTCTTCAAGTTTCATGGCGTTTCCTCCTCTTCCGAAAGCTCCAACCGGAGGGACTGACGGGCAGAAGACAAGCGGCCCCGCACGGTGCTGGCCGGGATGCGCAGAAGCCTTGCGATGTCCGCCGTGGGCAGGCCTTCCAGGTAGTGAAGCATCACCACGATGCGCTGCTTTTCAGGCAGCCGCTCCACAGCGTCTGTCACGGCCAGATCAGGTGGGTCAACGGGTGTTTCAGGCAGGCGCTCCATGGGGACCAGGCGCTTTTGCTTCCTGTAGATGCCCTTGCAGGCGTTGATCAGGATGCGGATGAGCCAGGTGTCAAACAGCGCCTCATTCCTGAGGGTGTGCCGTTTTTCCCAGGCTTTGAGCAAAGCCTGCTGCATGGCGTCATACCGGTCCGCGTCAGTGCTTAGCATGCCGCAGGCCACGCGGTACATCACGCCCTCCATTTCCAGCGCCTTCCGGGCAAAGGCCAGCTTGTCAAGCAATCAGTCACCTCCTGCGCAGGGGTTCCTGCGCTTCATCAGATGCATCTGCCTATTAGATGCGTGGGGAGGGGGAAATGTTTGGTTGGGGTTTTGTGGGGGAACTTTTTTGAAAAAAAGTTTCCCCACACCCATTCAAAAAACTCTGGCTTTTTCATGATCATTCTAAAGTTCTTTGAAGGTCTGGAAACTTTCTTTCAAGAAAGTTTCCAGTGTTCTATCCTACCGTTAACCACTTGTTAAAGGCTTTTTCCCACTGTTCCGTTATCTGATGGGAAATGACGAAAAGGGTGGTGTCGGATTGGGCCTTTTGCAGGCGGCCTTCGATGATTTTTGGCACATACAGCGGCGTGGTGAGAAGGCATAGGGTGAGCAGCGCCACCCGCACATCCAGCCAGAAAAGGGCGGCAGACACCAGGACGATCTTCAGCACCACATCGGTAAGCAGCGGCAGGTTGAAGAGGTAGTTGCTGCACACCGTGTCGATCTGATCGGTGTAGGCGGCCAGAATGTCGCCGTGCTTATCTCCCATCATCCGGGGCACGGTTTTGCGCAGCTGCGCACGGAAGAAAGCCTCCCGGAGGTCGGCTTTGGCGCGGGTAAAGTATTTGCCGCGGAAGCGGTCGGAGAGGTGATAGGCGGTGATCTCACAGGCGATGATAAAAAGCAGCAGGGCGCTCATGCGCAGGGTGAGCCCGGCATCGCCCCTTAAAGCGTTGTCCAGCAGGCTGCCTTTGGTGAACTGAACGAGGACGGCCAGGCCGCCCGCAGCCACAGCGAACAAAACCGCGCAGGCAAACAGGCCCGCATGGGGACGGATAAAACGTTTCATACATATTCTCCTTCTGATCAAATGATAAGGGGCATCATTCGATAGAAGGCTGTTGTTGTGGCCTTCTATCGATCAGAAGGCGATGCGTAAACGAGCCATGGGCGATTCTCCTTAAATCTACAGACCTTACTGCCCTTCAAAGGCGGAGATGGCAGCGGAAGCGCCGATGCGCTCCACCCCCTGGGCCAGGTAACCTTCCATGGCTTCCCTGGTGCGGATGCCGCCGGAGGCCTTCATTTTGACCTGGGGGCCGATGTGGGCTTTGAACAGCTCAATGTCTTCCGGCGTGGCGCCGCCGGTGCCAAAGCCGGTGGAGGTTTTGATGAAGTCAGCCCCAGCCTCCGTCACACAGCGGCAGGCGGCGATCTTCTCTTCTTCGGTGAGGTAACAGGTTTCAACGATCACTTTGAGCGGCTTCCCGCCGCAGGCTTCCTTAATGGTCTTGATCTCCTGGGTGACGGCGGCGAAGTTGCCATCCTTCATGTCGCCCAGGTTAATCACCATGTCTATCTCGTCAGCGCCCTCGTTTACGGCCTGGCGGGTTTCATACACCTTCACGGCGGTGGTGTTGTAGCCTAAGGGGAAGCCGATGACGGTGCATACCTTGAGCTTGTCGCCGTAGGTTTCCTTGGCTTTTTTCACAAAACGGGGCGGGATGCACACGGTGGCCATGCCATAGGTGACGCCCTCCCGGCAGATTTTGTCCACGTCCTTCCAGGTGGAGACGGCTTTCAAGAGCGTATGGTCAACATGTGAAAACACGGTTTTTTTGTCCATGGTGAACTTCCTCCAAATTAATTTTCCCTGTGAAAAGCATAACAAAGCGCCGGATGGATTGCAAGGAGGAATTAATCTTGAGTTTCCGTATTCTGATTATACTTTTTGATTGAGCTGCAGGTGATTCAGGGGTTTTGAGGAAGTCACTGTCAAATCATGTCTTTTTTGTCAATATTCTGGCATATTTATGACGGAAAATGAGGAACCTTTCCTGTTTTTCATAGTAGAATTGATTTGTAACAAAAACTCGACTAAACAAATCCAGGGAGGCTCCTCATGCGTTATTCTACCACAGATACCTATCAACTCAAAAGGGAAATCATCACCTTCGCCAGGCGTCTGAGTGAAGGCCTCCCACGGGATTGGGAAAAGTTTACCGCTGATATGCTTTTCGGCATCCTCGCGTCCAGCAGCTGCATTCTTTCCCGCTTTGCCGATGTGCTCAAAGAAGATATCTTGAAAAAGAACACCGTTGAACGCTTGGCACGAAAGCTGTTAGAAGATATGCCCCCCGAACTCACCCATCATTACCTGTCCTTTGCCCGGGACATCGGGGAGGACACGGGGCCTGTCTTCGTGGATAATACCGACATCACCAAGCCCTATGGCAAAGCCTTTGAGGATATGGGAACGGTCAGAGATGGCTCTTCGGCAGATAAAAAGCTGAAGAATGGGTATTATGTGACTGAAATGACTGCCCTGAGCCATCGTACCCGTCAGCCTATCAGCCTCTATTCCCATATCCATTCCTCTCACTCAAAAAACTATACCTCTGTCAACGACATCACCTTCCGGGCATTGAAAGAAGTTTTCCCTTATTTCCCCAAAGCAACCTATGTCTTTGACCGGGGTTATGATATGAACAAGCTATATCTTTTCATGTACGAGCATGAAAAGAGCTTCATCGTTCGCGTCACCAGCAACAGAAATCTGTTCTGTAAAAACAAGTGGTTCAAGTCGACCACGCTCAGGGACAAATACAAAGGCAAGTTTAAGTGCCCGGTCTTATATGGCGGCAAAAAGACTGAATGCTGGGTCACCTGTGTCAATGTCAAGATCACCGCGAGCTGCAAATGGCTCAAGTTAGTATTGGTATATGGGCTGTCAGATACCCCCATGATGCTGTTGACCAACCACCCGGTCAGAAACAGGGAGGACGCGCTGCAGGTTGTCCGGATGTATTTCATGCGGTGGCGGATAGAGGAGCATTTCCGCTTCAAGAAGACGACCCTGGGGTTTGAGGATATGCGGGTGCGCAAGCTGAAGGCAATGAATCACTTGAGTCAGTTTGTGAGCATGGCCATTGGTTTTTTGTGCGCACAGGCAGACAAAAGAAACACCTCCAAGCTCAGGCGCGCCGTGACGCGCGAGGCAAATGGACAGAAGCAGGAGCACAAAATATCCTTTCTGCTTTATAGAATGGGGCTGGGTATCCAGCGCATTCTGGCCAGGGCACAAACAGGCATCCGTGCCTGGTTCCGCGTAGGCCGGCCCAAATACAGGCAGTTATCCTTCCCTTTGCTATGTTGAAATACAACAACTGAATAGGCGCGCGCAAGGGCTTGTTTACCTTCCCTTTTTTTGGAAAATTCGCTCTGTAAAATGAAATACCGCATCCTCTACCATGCAGAGGCTCAGAAATCTCTGCTCATTGCACCAGAAGATTGCAAAATACGGAAACTCAAAGGAATTAATGGGTATATATAAAATAAGATTATCAGGAAAGCAGGCGATGTGCATATGGACTTTATCCAGGATGGCAACCGTTTTTATATGGGGGAAAACAAGGATCAGCCGCTGGCTGAAATCACCTTTGAGGAAAAAGAAAATGGCCGTATAGTTGTGGACCATACCTTTACTGCTCCTTCGCTTAGGGGTCAGGGTATTGCCCGGAAGCTGGTGGAGCGGGTGGCGGACTATGCTCGCGAAGGCGGTTTCAAGCTGTTGGCTACTTGCCCCTACGCCCAAAAAGTGCTCAGCGAGGACGCGTTTAACAATGTGTATGTGGGCAGCGTGGAATAAACTGCAATAATCCTGCACAGGGCTTTCCCAAAGCGGAAAAAACGCTTACAATAGAGACGCATCTTAATTACAGAGAGGAGACGTTCCCATGAAGACAACCATCAGCGCCAAAGGCATGAACGTGACCCCGGCCATTGAAAACCGTGTGCTGAAAAAGACCCAGACCATGAGCAAGTACCTGCGCCAGGATACCGAAATGTTTGTGCGCATGCGCAAGGAGAAGAACCGGCGGGTGGTGGAGATCACCGTGCCCATGAGCGGCGTGTTGCTCCGGGCTGAGGCCTCAAGCGAGGACAACCTTTTTATGTCCATTGACAAGGCCCTGGCAAAAATGGAGCGGCAGATTTTAAGGAACCGCACCCGGCTGGACAAGCGCCTGAGGGAGGAGTTCCCGGCGGAGGTGGTGCCCGAGTTCATCGAGTCCCTGGGTGAGGAAGAACAGGAAGCCCGCCAGGTGGTGCGCTCCAAGACCTACACCGTGCGTCCCATGAGCCAGGAGGACGCCATTTTACAGATGGAGCTGCTGGGCCACAGCTTCTTTGTTTACATCGATGCGGACACCGATCGCACCCATGTGCTCTACCTGAGGAAGGACGGAACGCTGGGCATCCTGGTGCCGGAAGCGTAATCATATATATTGGAATGCAGCAGAGGAGGGTGCCGGCACCGGCGCCCTCCAATCATATGAACAAACTATCAATCCTTTGTTCCCTTTACAAAGCTCTTTTTGCTGGATATACTTGCCTTGTGACTTAAAAGGAGGGGACAGCATGCAGTTAGCGCCTTACAATCCAAAGAAAATTGAGCCCAAATGGCAGAATAAGTGGGAAGAGCAGGAGGCTTTCAAGGCTGTGCTGGATCCAGGCAAGCCTAAATATTACTGTTTGATTGAGTTCCCCTACCCTTCAGGCGCGGGGCTCCATGTGGGGCACCCCCGCAGCAACACCGCCCTGGACATCATCGCCCGGAAGCGGTGGATGGAGGGCTACAATGTGCTTTACCCCATCGGCTGGGATGCCTTTGGCCTGCCGACGGAGAACTACGCCATCAAAAACCGCATCCCTCCGGCGGAGGTTACCAGGGAGAATGTGGCCCATTTCCGCCGGCAATTAAAACGGCTGGGCTTTTCCTTTGACTATTCCCGGGAGGTGGACACCACCGACCCGAAATACTATAAGTGGACCCAATGGATTTTTCTGAAGCTGTATGAGCATGGCCTGGCCTATAAAGCTGAAATGCCCATCAACTGGTGCGTCAGCTGCAAAATCGGCCTGGCCAATGAAGAGGTGGTGGCAGGGGCCTGCGAGCGCTGCGGGGGCGAGGTGGTGCGCAGGGTGAAAAGCCAGTGGATGCTGCGCATCACCGACTATGCCCAGAAGCTGCTGGACGGCCTTGACACGGTGGATTTTATCGACCGGGTAAAGGCGCAGCAGCGTAACTGGATCGGCAGGAGCGAGGGCTGCGAGGTGGACTTTGCCATCGCGGATACCGGCCACAAACTGCGGGTGTTCACCACCCGGCCTGACACCCTCTTTGGCGCTACCTACATGGTGATCTCCCCCGAGCATCCCCTGATTGAGGAGGAGGCAGAGCGCATTACCAACCTGGATGAGATCCGCGCCTATCAGGCCCAGGCCGCCCACAAGAGCGATTTTGAGCGCACGGAAATGCAAAAGGACAAGACCGGCGTTGAAATCAAGGGCTTGAAGGCCATCAACCCCGCCACCGGGACGGAGATTCCGGTGTGGGTGAGCGACTATGTGCTGATGAGCTATGGCACCGGCGCCATCATGGCGGTGCCCGGGCATGACCAGCGCGACTGGGACTTTGCCACCGCCTTTGGCCTCCCCATTGTGGAGGTGGTGGCGGGCGGAGATATCACCAGGGAAGCCTTTGCCGATATCGACGAAGGCGTGATGGTGAATTCCGGCTTCCTTAACGGATTAAGCGTGGAGGAAGCCCAGCGGACCATGGCCGACCACCTGGAAAAGGAGGGGCTGGGTGAGCGGAAGGTGAACTATAAGCTGCGGGACTGGGTGTTTTCCCGGCAGCGCTATTGGGGGGAACCGATCCCTATCATCCACTGCCCACATTGCGGCACGGTGCCGCTGGAGTTGAAAGATCTGCCCCTGCTGCTGCCGGAGGTGGCCCACTATGAGCCCACGGATTCGGGGGAAAGCCCGCTGGCGGCCATCACCGACTGGGTGAACGTGCCCTGCCCGAAGTGCGGCGCCCCCGCCCAAAGAGAAACCGACACCATGCCCCAGTGGGCGGGCTCCAGCTGGTATTTCCTCAGGTATTGCGACCCGCATAACGATGAGGCCTTCGCCTCCCAGGAGGCGCTGGATTACTGGATGCCGGTGGACTGGTATAATGGCGGGATGGAGCATACCACGCTGCACCTTTTGTACAGCCGTTTCTGGCATCTGTTCCTGCATGATATAGGTTGTGTGAAAGCGCCTGAACCTTATCAAAAACGCACCAGCCACGGCATGGTGCTGGGGGAGAACGGCGAAAAGATGTCCAAATCCCGGGGCAATGTGATCAACCCCGATGATCTGGTGGACGAAATCGGCGCTGACGCCTTCCGCATGTATGAGATGTTCATGGGCGCTTTTGACCAGGCCATCCCGTGGAGCATGAACGGCGCCCGGGGCTGCCGCAGGTTCCTTGACCGGGTGTGGCGGCTTCAGGAAATGGTGGATGAAAAGGCCGTGGGGCTGACGCCGGCTTTGCGGGTGCTCGTTAACCAGAGTATCAAAAAGGTGGGGGATGACTATGAGCGGATGAAGTTCAACACCGCCATCGCCCAGCTGATGACGCTGGTGAACGCCTTTTATGAGGCGGGCCGCGTCACAGCCGGTGAGCTGAAAGCGCTGCTGCTTCTGCTCTCCCCGGTGGCCCCCCACATCTGCGAGGAAATCTGGGAAAATCAGGGCTATGCGGGCTTTATCTATCAGCAGCCCTGGCCCAAGTATGATGAGCAGTACCTGGTGGCCGACCTGGTGGAGATCGCCGTGCAGGTGAACGGCAAGGTGCGGGCGAAGCTCATGGTGCCCTCTGACATGGACAAGGCTCAGGGCGAGGCGGAGCTGCCCCTGCTTCATGAGGTGCAGGAATTGACCCGGGGAAAACAAGTGGTGAAATGCGTCTTTGTGCCGGGCAGGCTTCTGAACCTGGTGGTGAAATAACAGGAGAACTGTTCTTTAAAATGGGAAGGGCTAAAGACAATTATAAACAGGCTTTTGTTCGCGCTGTAATGTGCCGGCTTGTTTTGCGTCGGCGGCCTGCATCGTGTATAATGGAGAAAATTTGAAGAGGAGCGTCTGAATGGGACGGATAGGTATTCTCAGCGGGATATATGACCCGGTGCACATCGGGCACATTATCCTTGCGCGGGCATGCCTTGAGCAGATGCGCCTTGACAAGGTGCTGCTGATGCCTTTTGGCAAGCCTCTTATCAGAAAGGCGGAGGCGGACGCCAATCACCGCCTTGAAATGCTGCGGATTGCCATTCAGGGGGAAAGAGGCCTGAAAGCCAGCAAGGCGGACATTCAGAAGGAGCCCCGCTACGCGGTGGACACGGTGAAGGCCGTGGCTGCCAATTATCCGGGGCGGGAGATTGTGTATATTGTTGGCGCCGACAAGCTGCCCGACATTTCCGGCTGGCGGGAGGCCAGGACGCTGTTTGCCGCCTGCACTTTCGCGGCCTATCCCCGGGCGGGCTTTAACCTGCCGGTGCTGGCGGAGGCCCTGCGCGTTCGGGGCGCCAGGGTGGAGGAACTGGCGGGGGAGGAGGTCAACATCTCCTCCTCCCAGGTGCGCGCCCGTCTGCGGCTGCTGTCCGATGCGCCGGGGATGCTTTTGCCCGGGGTGGCGGCCTATATCGCGGCCAATGGGCTGTATCAGCCGGACTATGCCGGCATGGTGCGCCAGGCGATGTCCGCCGCGCGCTTTGCCCACTCTTTAGGGGTGCGGACGGTGGGGGCGCAGCTGGCGCTGGCCCACGGCGCCCCCATTCAGAAAGCGGGGGTGGCGGGGATGCTGCATGACTATGCCAAGTGCATGGAGCTGTCCCGCCTTCAGGCCATTGCGAAAAAATGCAGGCTGAATTTGCCGGAGGAGGCCATGGGATCAAACGCCCTCCTTCATGGGCCGGTGGGCGCGCAGATTGTCAAGCTTCACTACCATATCTATGATGAGGATATTTTGAACGCCATCAGGTATCATACCACCGGCCGGGCCGGTATGAGCGCGCTTGAAATGGTTATATTTGTAGCAGACGCCATTGAGCCCACCCGCAAGGACTATCCGGGGCTGGCTCAAATCAGGGCCCAGGCAGCGGTAGACCTGCGCCATGCGGCCCTCACGGCGCTGACCGGAACCCAGGATTTCATCAAAATCAAAGGCGGGGTGAACAGCCCCCTGTCAGCGCAGGCGATCGCTGAATTAAAAGCACAGCTTGCGTACCCATTTTAAACAAAGGAGGACATGGAATGACGGAAAAACAACTGGCGGAACAGATCGCTCAGATACTTTACGACAGGAAGGCGGCGGACATTGTGGCGCTCAAGGTGGGCCACCTGACGGTGCTGGCCGATTACCTGATCATCGCCACCGGGCGCTCGGCCCTTCAGGTGCAGGCTTTGGCTGATTATGTGGAGGAGGGCCTGGGAAAACAGGGCATCCTGCCCCGCCGGGTGGAAGGCCGGGGGGATCTGTGCTGGGTGGTGATGGACTACGCCCATGTGATTGTGCACATCTTCCGCCCGGATGAGCGGGAATACTACCACCTGGAGCGCCTGTGGTCAGACGGGCAAAACCGCGTGGCCCTGCCCTTTGAGCAGGAAGCCGACAGGCTGGAAGCATGAACATACAGATTTACTGGCACAAGCGGAACTTTGATACCCAGAAGGCGGAGCGCTATCTGAAGGAACGCCGGGTGCCCTTCCAGATGGTGGACCTGAAAAAACACCGCCTGGGCAAGCGGGAAGCGGAGCTTTTTCTGAAGGCCGCGGGTGGGCTGCGGGAGGCGCTGGACATGGACAGCGAAGCTGTCAAGTCCCACCCCATCGCCTACACCAACGACCGGGAGCACATCCTGGGCTATCTGGTGGAGCAGCCCACGCTGCTTAAGACCCCAATCATCCGGGATGGCAACACCGTTATCATCGGCTTTGACGAGGCGCAGCTATCTGCGCTCATCGCAGGCCGCTGAGATATAAACACATACCGCGAGCGAAAAGGAGGAAACCATGAAAAAACTATCCCTGATTCTGGCCATCGTGGTGCTGGTGGCCGCTGTTGCTATTGGCGTTCTGGTGAACCAGAAAAACGGACTGAACACTGACCTTGAGGCCGCTAAGGCTGACCTCAAGGCCGTTGAGGAGAAGTTTAAGACCGAGCAGGACGCTGTGGCAACCGCCCAAACCGAGCTTGAGGGCAAGGCTGCCGACCTGCAGGCAGAGCAGGACAAGGCCGCGGCTTTGCAAGCTGAGCTGGATACCAAAACCAAGGAGCTAAGCGACATCACGGCAAAAGCCGATGAACTGCAGAAAAAGCTGGACGAGGCTGCTGCAGGCACGACAACTGTCCAAAAAGAGCTTGACGACAAAGCTGAGGCGCTGGAAGCCGAGCAGGAAAAGGCCGCCGCTCTGCAGGCTGAGCTGGACAAGGCCGCCGCGGAATTGAAAACTGCCCAGACAAAGCTTGACAATGAGGCCGCTGCGCTGAAAACCACACTGGACAAGGCCATGGGTCTACAGAAAAAGCTGGACACAAAAACCAAGGAGTTGAGCGCCCTCACGGCAAAGGTCGATGAGCTGCAAAAAGAGCTGGACAAGGCTGCCGCGGATTTGAAAGCTGTCCAGACAAAGTTTGACGACAAGGCCGCGGCGCTGAAAGCCGAACAGGAAAAGGCTGCGGCTCTGCAGGCTGAGCTGGACGCAAAAACCAAGGAGTTGAGCGCCCTCACGGCAAAGGTCGATGAGCTGCAGAAAGAGCTGGACAAGGCTGCCGCAGGTACGGAAACCGTCAAAACAGAGTTTGATAACAAGGCCGCCACCCTGCAGGCAGAGCAGGATAAAGCCAAGAATTTGCAGGCAGAGCTGGATGCGAAAACCAAGGAGCTAAACGCCCTCAAAGCAAAGGCGGATGAGCTGCAGACAAAGCTGGACAAGGCTGCCGCGGATTTGAAAGCTGCCCAGACAAAGTTTGACGACAAGGCGGCGGCGCTGAAAGCCGAGCAGGAAAAAGCTACAGCTTTGAAGACTGAGCTGGACGCAAAAACCAAGGAATTGACCGCCCTAACGGCAAAGGCGGATGAGCTGCAGAAAAAGTTGGACAAGGCCACGGCTTTGCAGGCTGAGCTGGAAGCAAAAACCAAGGAGCTGGAAAAGCTACTTAGCGAGGCGGAAGCGCAGCGGGATGAGGCGTTGGCCCGGGAAAAGGAACTGCAGAAACTGCATGAGGAGGCCATGGCCGATCGGGACAGCCTGGAGGCGGAGCTGGAAGCCCTGAAGAAGGAGGCTCAAGCGGCAAGCACAGAAGCTAAAGAACCTAAACCCATCACCGTTGCCAAGCAGGGTTTTGCTGGCCCGGTGGCTGTTACCGTGACTTTTGATGAGGATGGCGCCATCGCTACCCTGGAGATCGGTGATGATAAATTCGCTGAGACCCCGGGGCTGGGCGCCAAAGCCAAGGACGAGGAATTCATCCAGCAGTTTATTGGCAAAGTGCCGCCGCTGAAGCTGCGGGGCGCGGGTGAGGCAGAGGCGGACAACCTGGTGGACGCCATCTCAAGCGCCACCGTCACCAGCACGGCTGTGGTTGAGGCCATCAACGAGGCTTACGCGGAGTTTGTGAAGTAGTTTTGCATAAAGTTAAAAAATGGGGGCTGTCACATATCGATAGCCCCTATTTTGTGATTTTTACCGCGATATCTGGTCCAGGGACATGCCAAAGCCGGGGATGAACTCCGTTAGGAAATCCTGCACCTCAGGCAGGGGATTGGCGTGGAGGGCGGCCAGGATGGCGCTGCGGGCTTCCAGGAACTCGTTGTTGCCGGCCTTGGTTTCCTCCAGGCATTTGATGTAGGCGCAGAGCTTGTCAGCCGCGCGCACTAGGGGCCATTCGGGGCTTTTTGGGTCGGCCTCCAGCACCGGCTGATAGGCGGGCTGCAGGTCTTCCGGCAGCATCTGAAGCAGGCGGCGCAGGGCGATATGCTCGATTTTCTGGTATTCCGCCTTGATCTGCGGGTTGTTGTGCTTGATGGGGGTGGGCAGATCCCCGGTGATGACCTCGCTGGCGTCATGGAACAGCGCCAGGGCCATGGCATGCTCGGGGTTGTAGTTTTTCTGGTAGCGGGTGTTGCCCAGGATGGCCAGGCCATGGGCGATCATGGCGGCCTGCATGGCGTGCTCCATGTCGTTTTCGGGCATGGTGTTGCGCATCAGGCCCCAGCGCCGGATGAACTTCATCCGGGAGAGGTAGGCGTAAAAATGGTGGATCATGGGGTTATTGCTTGCCTTTCGTGTGGTTGCGCTTGAGGATTTCAAGCCCCGCCTCAAAGCCGATGTCACCCGGCTGATAGTAGCGGCGGTCTTCAAAGCCATCCGGCATATAGTTTTGCTTCACCCAGCGGCCGGGGAAATCGTGGGGGTAGAGATAGCCTTGACCATTTCCCAGCTTCTGGGCGCCCTGATAGTGGGTGTCTCTAAGGGCCAGGGGCACCTCGCCCAGCTGCCCTTTTTCGGCATCCGCCTGGGCGGAGGCCTGGGCCAGGTAGACGCTGTTTGACTTGGGCGCCATCGACACATAGATGACCGCCTGGGACATAGCCAGGCGCCCCTCCGGCATGCCCACGGTCTCCAGGGCTTTGGCGGCTGATACCGCCTGCACCAGTGCCTGGGGGTCGGCCAGGCCCACATCCTCCGAGGCGTGGGCGATGACCCGACGGATGATGAGCCTGGGATCACAGCCCGCGTAAAGAAGCCTGGACATCCATAAAAGCGCCGCGTCCGGGTCGGAACCCCGCAGGCTTTTGCAAAAGGCGGAAAGCATATCGTAATACAGCGTTTCATCCACCCGGATGAGGGGCTTCTGGATGCTGTCCTCGGCAATGTCCCGGGTGATGCGGATGGCGCCGCCTGATGTAGGCGTGGTGAGAACGGCCAGCTCCAGGGCGTTGAGCGCTGTGCGGGCGTCACCCCCTGCCACCTGCACCCAGTGGCCCATGGCCTCCTCATCCACCACCACGTTCATGGCCCCCAAGCCCCGCTGCGTATCCTTGATGGCAGCCTCAAGCGCCAGGCGCACATCCGCGTCGCTGAGCCGCTTGAGCTCAAAAATACGGCAGCGGCTGAGAATGGCGGGGGTCATGGCGATCATGGGGTTCTCGGTGGTGGAGCCGATGAAGCGGATGACGCCCTCCTCAATGGCGGGCAGGATGGAATCCGACTGGGCCTTGCTCCAGCGGTGGCATTCATCCAGCAGCAAATAGGTGTTCTGCCCCTGCATGAGCCGCCTGTCCCGGGCGGCTTTGATCACTTCCCGCACATCGGCCACGCCCGCGGTGACGGCGTTTAGCCTCACAAAGGCGGCCTTGGTGGACTGGGAGATCACAAAGGCCAGAGTGGTTTTGCCCACCCCGGGGGGGCCATAAAAGATGCTGGAGGTGAGCTGATCCGCCTCAATGGCGCGGCGCAGCAGTTTTCCCTTGCCCACCAGATGGGCCTGGCCCAAAAACTCATCCAGGTTCCGGGGGCGCATGCGGTCAGCCAAAGGACGGTTATCAGGGGCCGCGAAATCGAACAGTGTCATGTGGTTCCTCAGCTTTCAGCAGGATGCTGCGCCCGTCGCCGCTAAAGCGCCAGGCCCTTTCACAGGCGTGGGTGGCGGCCTCCAGGTGCAAAACGGCGATGCCGCTGTCCAGGCTGTCCAGGGGCTTGGAGCTTAACATCAGGCTGGCGCCTGAAAAACTCATCCGCCAGGGCTGGCGGTTCATGGCGGAAGGGGCCTTGCGCACAGCCTCCGCCGCCATGTAAGCCCAGTGGGGCCAGGCGGCGGGGTCATCCTGGCACAGGGCGCTTAAGTCCTTGCGCTGGCGCTGCCTTGCGCCATGGGGATCGGCGGGCTGGCCCAGGGGCAGCACGGCCATCACCCGCTCATCCTCCCGGCAGTGGGCGCGGGCCACGCCGCGGCGGTAGTTGCCGGCCATCCAGCAGGTGCCTACGCCCTGGTGCATGGCCTCCAGCACAAAGGCTTCTCCGGAGATGCCGGCGATAAGCCCCGCCTGGGGCAGATCCCGCCGGGCCAGGA
This sequence comes from Christensenellales bacterium, assembly GCA_050952935.1. GTDB lineage: Bacteria > Bacillota > Clostridia > Christensenellales > Aristaeellaceae > UBA6115. The sequence goes on from JBMNLS010000001.1 coordinate 900,891, forward strand.
GCACCGCGTAGTGCCTGATCCCTTCAAATCTGGGGAACAGGGGCGCTGGGATCACCAGGCGGTCCGCCTCCTTCGCGGAAAGGGCGATGCGCGTGCCCGGCAGGCACACCCGCTGGGCGGCATACTCCAGCGCCGCCAACTGGGACACATCGGCCTGGGCCGCAAACACCCGGCAGGAAAAGCGGGTGGAAATGGCCCGCTGCCAGCGCCTAAGCTGCGTCACCCGGTAAAAGCCCTGCCAGGCGGGGGCTGCCCTATCCATGCCCATCACAGCGCCGCCGCCCGGCTGCCCTGGCGGATAACGCGCCTGAGAATCCGCCTGGCGGAGTCCATGCCGCTGGGCGGCTGCATCAGCTTCAGCTTGTTCCGCTGGCGGGCGGTGGAGATCATCAGCTTGATGCGGTTGAGCTGATTGACCTCGCTGGCGCCCGGGTCATAGTCCACCGCCACGATGTTGGCCTGGGGGTTGCGCCGCCTGATCTCCCTGATCATACCCTTGCCAAAGACATGGTTGGGCAGGCAGGCAAAGGGCTGGGCACAGACGATGTTGGGGGCGCCGCTGCTGATTAATTCCAGCATCTCCCCGATTAACAGCCAGCCTTCGCCGGTGGCGTTGCCGGGGGAGAGGTAGCTTTTGGCGCGCCGGGCGATGTCCCGGATGTCCTCCGGCAGGTTATATCCCCGGGAGGATGCTGCCAGCGCCTGGCGAATCTCCTTGCGGAAGCGCTCAATCAGGCTGATGCCCAGGTGGATAAGCTTTTCCAGCGCCAGGTTGTTTTTATAGTGGCGCATCTTCCAGGCGGCGTTGTAGAAGCAGTAGAAAATGAAGTCCATCAGGCCCGGCATCGCCGCCTCGCAGCCCTCGGACTCGATCACCTGGACAAGGTGGTTGTTGGCGTCCGGGTGGAACTTGACCAGGATTTCGCCTACCACGCCCACCCGGGGCTTGCGGGGAAGGTTTTTGTGGGGGATAAGGTCAAACTCCTGAACACAGCTGCGGACAAAATCCTTACCGGACAGCCTGCGCCCCAGGGTGGGGCTGAAGCCCTTGGCGCCCATCGCTTCATCAAAGATGCGCGTCCAGCGCCGAACCATCTCACGGCTTGTGCCCGTTGCCTGTTCATAAGGTCGGTTGCGCAGCAGGAGGGTTTGCAGCATATCGCCAAAGCACAGCGCTTTTATCGCGTCGGCCAGCAGCCGGGGGGTGAGGGACAGGCCCGGGTGGCTTTCAATGCCGGTGAGCGACAGCGCCACCACCGGCACATCCGGGAAGCCCGCGTCCCGCAGCGCCTTTCTGATGAAGGCCACATAGTTGGTGGCCCGGCAGCCGCCGCCGGTTTGGGTGATGACAAGCGCTGTGCGCTGGGGGTCAAAACGCCCGGAGAGAAGGGCGTTAATCAATTGCCCCGTCACCAGGATGGAGGGGTAGCAGGCATCGTTGTTTACATATTTAAGGCCGCAGGCCACATCCTCAGGGGTGGCCTTTTTCAGCACATGAAAATCGTAGCCGTGGTGGCGCAGGACGGATTCCAGCAGGTTAAACTGGATCACCGCCATCTGGGGGGCCAGCAGGGTGTAGCGCCCGCCCATGCTTTTTTCAAAGCGCCGGGGCTTATGGACATAGGATGCCTTGGGCGCCGGCATTTTGCCGGCCCGCTCTGCCCGGGCGGCGATGAGGGATCTTAGCCGGATGCGGGCGGCGCCCAGGTTGTTGATCTCGTCAATTTTAAGCAAAGTGTAGTTGCGCCCCGCCGCTTCCACGATTTCCTGTACCTGGTCCGCGGTGATGGCGTCCAGCCCGCAGCCAAAGGAGGTGACCTGCACCAGCTCCAGATCCGGCTGGGTGGCGGTGTAGGCCGCCGCCTCATAAAGCCTTGTGTGGTAGGCCCATTGATCCACCACCCGCAGGGGCCGCTTGAGCTGCCCCTGATAGGCCACGCTTTCCTCTGTCAGCACCGCCATGCCCAGAGAGGCGATCAGCTGGGGCAGGCCATGGTTGATCTCCGGATCGCAGTGGTAGGGGCGGCCGGCCAGCACGATGCCGGGCACCTGATGGGCGCGCATCCACTGAAGGGTTTCTTTCCCTTTTCGGGCCAGGTCCTCCCGGAAGGCCTTGTCGGCCTCCCAGGCTTTTTTAAGCGCTGAACGGATTTCCTCCTGGGGAATGGCGTCCTGGGAGAACGCCTCAGTCAGCAGCCGGGGCAATTGCTTCCGGTCGCCCAGATCCAGGAAGGGATGGAGGAAACGGATGCCCTTTTTCCTGATCTCCTCCATGTTGTTGCGGATCACCTCGGGGTAGGAGGTGACGATGGGGCAGTTGAAGCGGTTGTCCGCCCCGGCGAATTCCCTTTCCTCATAGGCTATGGAAGGGTAGAAGATGGTGGCGCAGCCGGCGTCTATCAGCGCCTGGATGTGGCCGTGAACCAGCTTGGCCGGGTAGCATACGGATTCGGAGGGGATGGAGTCCATGCCCAGCCGGAAGCTGCCCTGGCTGGAGGGGGGCGACAGCATGACGGAATAGCCCAGCGTCGTTAAAAAGGCGTGCCAGAAAGGGTAGTTTTCATACATGTTAAGCGCTCTGGGAAGGCCGATCAGCCCCCGGGGCGCCTTCTCTATGGCAAGGGAGGCGCGGTCAAAGAGCTTTTCATATTTATAGGTCAGCAGGTCCGGCAGCTGCCGCTTGGGGCTTTGCCCCTCGCCCCGCAGGCAGCGGTTGCCGGAAACATGCCTGGCCCCGCCCGGAAAGCGGGATACCGTGAGGCGGCAGCGGTTTTCGCAAAGCCCGCAGGCGGCGGCCCTGGTTGACATGGTAAAGGCGGCGGCTTCATCGGCTGTCAGCAGGCTAGAGCGCTCCCCCTCCCGCCATTTGCCCCGGGCGATGAGGGCGGCGCCCAGGGCCCCCATCAGCCCCGCCTCGGCGGCGCGGGTCACCTCCCGCCCCAATTCCAGCTCAAAGCAGCGCAGCACCGCGTCGTTGAGGAAGGTGCCGCCCTGCACCACCACATGCTGGCCCAGCTCCTCCGGGGATTTGATGGTCATCACCTTATACAGAGCATTTTTTACCACGGAATAGGCAAGCCCCGCGGAGATGTCACCCACCTCCGCCCCTTCCCGCTGGGCCTGCTTGACCCGGCTGTTCATAAACACCGTGCAGCGGCTTCCCAGGTCTACCGGGCCTTTGGCCTCAAGCGCCAGGCGGGTGAAGCCGGCAAGGTCCTGGCCCATGGTCTCGGCAAAGGTCTGCAGGAAGGAGCCGCAGCCGGAGGAGCAGGCTTCGTTGATTTTGATGTTGTCAATGACGCCGTCCCTGATGTGCAGGCATTTCATGTCCTGCCCGCCGATGTCAAGGATAAAGCTCACCTCGGGCTCAAGGAGGCTGGCGGCCTTGTAATGGGCCACCGTTTCAATCTCCCCGTGGTCGGCCCGGATGGCGGCCTTGATCAGGTCTTCCCCATAGCCGGTGACACAGGCGGAGGCGATATAGGCGCTTCCCGGCAGCAGGGCATACAGTTCTTTTAATATCTCCAGCGCGCAGCGCACCGGATCCCCCCGGTTGCCGGCATAATAGGAATACAGCAGATGATTATCCCCATCCAGCAGCACGGCCTTGGTGGTGGTGCTGCCCGCGTCAAGCCCCAGGAAGCAGGGGCCCAGGGCCTTTGCGATGTCGCGCCGGGGCATGGCGCTGCGGCTGTGGCGCTGCTTAAAGGCGGCTTTTTCCTCCGCATTTAGAAACAGGGGGCGCAGCCGGCCCACCTCGCCCTCAGGAGGGGAGGCCTTGTTGATGCGAGCCAGCAGGTCGGAGAGCGGCAAGCTGCCACGGGCATGCTCCCGGGCCTGCAGGGCCGCGCCCAGGGCCACAAACAGCTGGGCATTGTCCGGGCAGGTGAAAGAGGCGGCCTGATCCTTCAGCGTTTTTTCAAAGGCGCGCCGCAATTCGCTCAAGTAATAAAGCGGCCCCCCCAGAAACACCACATGCCCCTGGATTTTGTGCCCGCAGGCCAGCCCCGCGATGGTTTGGTTGACCACGCTTTGCATCACCGAGGCCGCCAGATCCTCCTTGGCGGCGCCGTCGTTGATGAGGGGCTGCAGATCGGTTTTGGCGAACACCCCGCAGCGGGAGGCGATGGGGTAGAGGGCCTTGGCCCCCTTGGCCAGCTCATTCAGCCCCGCGACATCGGTTTTCAGCAGGGAGGCCATTTGGTCAAGGAAGGCGCCCGTGCCCCCGGCGCAGCTGCCGTTCATTCGCTGCTCAAGGCTGGGGGTCAGGTAGGTGATTTTGGCGTCCTCGCCGCCCAGTTCAATCACCACATCGCTTCCCGGGCAGAAGGCGTTGATGGCCTCGGTGCCGGCGATCACCTCCTGAACAAAGGCGATGCCCAGCCCGTCAGCCGCGCTCATGCCGCCAGAGCCGGTGACAACAGGCAGCACCTCAAGCCCCGGCAGCGTCTGTGCCGCCTCCCCCACCAGGGTTTTCAGGGCTTGCAGGATATCCGCGTGGTGGCGGAAATATCGCTCAAAAAGCAGCTCGTCCGTGGCGGCGTCCATCACCACCGCTTTGATGGTGGTGGAGCCCACATCAAGCCCCATCAGCCCTAAACGCCCGCTTTGCCCTGCTTTTCCGATCATGCTTTGTTGGTTCCTTTCCGCGCCTGACGCGCACGGGTCTATTTTAACAGAAAGAATGGAAAAGGGAAGGGCGCCTACCCCCTCCCGTGCATCTGGGCCAGGGGCTGGGTGCTGTGGTCGTCCACGGGGTTGATGTCTGTCATTTCCTGGTTGCACAGCATCAGCCCCCGGCGGATGCTGTTGTGCCCCCAGCGGGCGCGCAGGGCGTCCAGGGTGGTTTCCAGCGCCCGCTCCCGGAGGCTGAGGGGATCCTGCCACAGGGGCAGCTGCACCTGTTTGGCGGTGGCCGTCAGGTCGCTGCCCTGCACCCCCAGGGAGCGCAGGGGCAGATGCCAGTCATAATGCGCCTGCAGCAGCGATAGGGCGGCCCGGGCAATGCCGCCGCCCAGGTCAGATGCTTCAGGCAGGCGGCACTGGCGGATGATGCTGTTAAGCGCCGCGTCCCTCATCCACAGGGACACCGTGTGGCAGGCCAGGCTCTGGGCGCGGAGGCGGGCCGCCACGCTGTCGGACAGCAGGTAGATAACGGCCTTGGCTTCCTCCATGTTTCGCATGTCATGGGGCGTGGTGGTGGAGTTGCCGATGGATTTTGCCTCCGCCGCCGTTTCCGGGCACAGGACGGGGCTGGTATCCTCTCCCCGGGCCATGCGCCGGAGGCTGAGGCCGTTTTTACCCAGCGCGTGGCTGAGGGCTTTGGCGGGGGCCCGGGCCAACTGCCCGATGGTGTAGATGCCCAGGGCGTTCAGGCGGCAGCTGGTGGCCCGGCCCACAAACAGCAGCTGGGTGACCGGCAGGGGCCACACCTTGTCCTGATAGTTTTCAGGCGAGATCACCGTGGTGGCGTCAGGCTTGCGCAGGTCGCTGCCCAGCTTGGCAAACACCTTGTTGAAGCTGACGCCAACGGACACCGTGATTTTTAAGCTGTCTTTGGCGCTGTTGCGCAGCCGGGCGGCGATTTCCTCGCCGCACAGGGGGTGCCCCGTCACATCCATCCAGTTTTCATCCAGCCCGAAGGGCTCCACCAGCGGGGTGTACTGGCGGCAGAGTTCCCGCATTTTCTGGGAATACTGGGCGTATTTGCGGTGATTGGCGGGCAGGAGAATCAGCCCCGGGCATTTGCGCTGCGCCTGATAGATGGTTTCCCCGGTGATCACGCCACAGGCCTTGGCTTCCTGGGATTTGGCCAATATGATGCCGTGGCGCAGCCTGGGGTCGCCGCAGACGGCCACGGGCTTCCCCCTGAGGTGCGGCTTATCCGCCACCTCCACTGAAGCGTAAAAACTGTTGCAATCGCTGTGCAGAATCGTCCGCATATCCACCTCAAATGAGAACAAATGTTCCCATTGATGATAAAACAGCTTCGGCAGGCTTGTCAAGCGGATAATTTTAACAAAATATTAAAACAAAGGCTTGACAATTTAACAAGTTTGTAATATATTGGTGACAAGCAAGAACAAACCCCATGCGACGCGATACCAAGGAGGCCATGATGTTTACACAATCCGCCAGACGCAAAACCGCTGTCCTGCTGGCGTTTATTCTGTTTGCCGCCATGATGCCAGCCCTGTCCCTGGCGGCCACCTACGCCGGCACCATCAATGAGGATAAGGTGTTTTTGCGCTCCAAAGCCAATACCTCATGCAATTATTACGATAAGCTCATGAAGGGAACCAAGGTGGGTGTGACCGGTGCTTCAGGGGATTTTTACAAGGTCAGCTACCGCACCTACACCGGCTATGTGATGAAGAAATTTGTGGATTTGTCCAGTTCCGCCCGCAAAAAGCTGCAGGCGGAGGATAAGCCCGAATACACCAGCAAGTATGCCAGGGTGAAGTACATTTCAGGCCTGGGGGACGCTCCCAGGGAAACCAGAAGCGGCAGCGCCGGGGATGATGTGGAAAAGCTCCAGCGCGCCCTGCAGATTAAAAAGCATTATACCGGCAATATCGACGGCAAATACGGCCCGGCCACCGTGGCCGCGGTCAAGTCCTATCAGAAGGCCAGCAAGCTTTCCGTCACCGGCCGCGCCGACAGCCGAACCATCCAGAGCCTGTTTGGCAAGCTGTCTGAAACCACCGCGAAAAACGACCCGGAGATGAGCGGCATCACCCGCATCGGGCAGATTTCCGTGCCCAACACCACCCGTCCCGGCAACTCCGGCAGCCATGTCAAGCACTTGCAGCAGGCGCTGAAATTAAAGGGATATTACAAAGCGCCCATCGACAGCAGCTATGGACAAAAGACCAGCGATGCCGTGAAGCGTTACCAGAAAGCCGTGGGGCTGGAGGCGGACGGCGTGGCCGGCTTTGCCACCATCCGCAAGCTTTTTGGCAAAAACGCCGCCAACTTCACCTATGAAACCGAAAAGCTGGACTGGTTTAACGGGGGCACCCATGTGATCCCCAAAGGGGCAACCTTCACCATCAAGGACATCAGCACAGGACGCACCTTCAGCGCCAGGCGCTGGAGCGGCGTCAACCATGTGGACGCGGAGCCGGTGACTGCCGGCGACGCGGCCACCATGAAGAGCATTTCAGGCGGTTCCTATTCCTGGGCGCGCCGGGCCGTGCTGGTGCGGTACAACGGGCGCGTCTACGCCGGTTCCATCAACACCATGCCCCACGGGACGAAGACCATTTCCGGCAACAACTTTGACGGGCACTTCTGCCTCCACTTCTACAAGTCCAAGACCCACGAGACCGGCCGGGTGGACGGAACCCATCAAAACGCCGTCTCCCGGGCGATGAACGCCAGCTGGTAACAGATAATAATCAGCGTTTGACCACAGCCCTTGCGGCGCCCTTTTCTCCTCCGGGCGCCGCGTTTTTTTAAGTTTTCTTGCAATAATCAGATGCTTCAATTATACTAACTATGTTCATCTGTTGTGGTAGAATAAAAAGCACTGCACTGCATGAAAAACCTGAATACCATAATAACAAGGAGGAGACCCGTATGAAAAAAATCTTAGTTGTTCTACTCGCCCTGGTGATAGCGCTGTCGCTTGGCCTAAGTGCTTTCGCTGCTGAAAAACCTGCCCCTGGTCCCAAACTGGGTGATGTGCGTGTACGCCAGGCGCTGCTGTATGCGCTGGATCGCGCATCCTTCATCAATGCTGAGTATGGTCCCGAGCTGGCTGAAGTGGGCATGGCGCCTATTTCTCCCACCTCCTGGGCTTTCCCGGACAGTAGTGAGCTGAATGCCTACGCTTTCGACTTGGAAAAAGCAGCCGCTCTTATGGATGAAGCTGGCTGGAAATTAGGCGATGACGGCTACCGCTACAAGGATGGAGAGAAATTCACCATCAAGTGGCTGGTGTATACTGACAGTCCTTGGCCCGGCACCCTTAGTGGCATGGCAGCTGATACATGGAAGCAGCTGGGCGTTGACCTGGTGATTGAGCAGATGGACTTTAACACCGTGGCTGCCCGTACCATGGATGCCAAGCCCGGCGAGAAGGATTTTGATATTTACACAATGGGATTCAGCCTCTCCATTGACCCTGATCCCACCGGCGCCCTGTTTGACTATGATGCTTACAACGAAGGAGGTTTCAACGCTTCCGGTTATTTCAATCAGGAAAGCCAGGATTTGATTGCCAAGGGTAAATCCCTCTTTACCGTTGAGGAGCGCGCCCCCATCTATAAAGAGTGGGCGAAATTGATGAACGAAGAAGTCCCCACCGTGATTGTGGCTTACCGCAATGAGATCTGGGGCGTTAATAACCGCGTGAAGGGGCTTGATCAGAACGCTTATATTAAGTGGCCTTCACTGCTTGATAAGATCACCTTGGAAGGCGATCAGGTGCTGAAGTTTGGAGAAACCGGCTTTGACGGCGTCTTTAACCCCGTCATGTCCTCCAATGTCTATGACGGCTATGTGGTGGACAGTGTATTTGAGGGTTTGGTCACCAATAACGCCGCCGGCGAATATTATGGCCTGCTGGCGGATTATGAGCTGAGTGAGGACAACCTCACCTACACCTTCACCCTGAAGGATGGCATTACTTTCTCCGACGGCACCCCCATGACCACCGCTGATGTGGCCTTTACCTACTACACCATCGCTGACAAGGATTATACCGGTCCCCGCATCTATGCCGTCAATCCTTTGGCTGGCTATGATGAGTATGCTGCCGGTACGGCGGACGCCATCAGCGGCATTGAAATTGTGGATGACAAGGTAATCAAGTTCACCGTCAAGTCAGCCGCTCCCAGCAACATCGAAATGTTTATCTATGGCATCATGTCCAAGGACTATTATGCCTATGAAACCTTTGAAGATTTCTTGGCCAAGAACGATGCTCCCATGGGTTCCGGGAAAATGCTGTTTGAGAGCTGGGCTCCCTCCGAGTATGTGAACTTAGTGAAGAACGAGAAATACTGGAACGCCGATGCGGCCGCTACCGTTGAAGGCGTCCATATCACTGTGGTTCCTGAAGAGACCAAGATATCTGCCCTGCAGCTTGGCCAGATCGACTTTGCCCAGACCACTGCGAACAAAGACAATGTAGCCGCCCTGGAAGAACTGGAGAATGTCAGCCTGACCAAGTACATGGGCAACGGTTATACCTTCATGTGCTTCAATACCCTGCATTAATCATTGGCGTTTAATTGCACAACAGGAGGGAAGGTATCCCCTTCCCTCCTCCTGTTTATCGGGAAACGCATCTAACAGCACGGCAGCGCGGACAAATTGCCAGCATATGGATTGGTTGGTAAATTGGCTGCTTAATCGGGAATATGGTAGACAGCTTCTTGGTCCCGTGCAAGTTATGAGGGGGGAGTAGCATGAAAAACTATCTCATCAGACGGCTCTTACAGCTGATCCCTGTTTTTATCGGCGTTTTGTTCATCTTGTTTTTTATTCTGGACAAAGCGCCGGGGAGCCCCGCCTCCACCATGATGGATCCTAAGATGACGGCTGAGCAAAAGGCTTTGCTCAATGAGCGCCTGGATCCTGACAAACCCTTTTATGAAAAGTTCTTCAACTGGGTTCTTGAGGCCGGCAAAGGCAATTTCGGATATTCCAACAAATATAAGCGCCCGGTAACTCAGGTGATTGGCGCCTATATTGTGCCTACTTTCCGGCTGTCGATTGTGGCGCTGTTTATTTCGCTTTTGATAGGGATCCCTATCGGGATTGTTTCGGCCACCAGACAGAACTCCCTTTTGGATCATTCCATGACGGCGATTTCTTTGATTGGCATATCCATGCCCACTTTTTTCTTCGGGCTGTTGCTGCTGAAGCTTTTCGCTGTGGATTTACAGTGGTTTCCATTGTATGGCGCGCAGAACCATATGCTTAAAAGCAAGGGAGCCTGGGTGGTGTTTTGGGACGTTGTCAGGCATCTGGTGCTGCCCAGCATCGTGCTGGGGCTTTCTTCAACGGCCAGCTTTATGCGCTATACTCGATCCTCGATGCTTGAGGTAATCCGTCAGGATTATATCCGTACGGCCCGTGCCAAGGGTTTAGCTGAAAAAGTGGTTATTTACCGCCATGCTTTTAGAAACGCTGTGATTCCGATCATCACCCTGCTGGGTTTTTCCATTCCTGGTCTGGTGTCGGGCGCTGTTATGACCGAGAGCATCTTTGGCTATCCCGGCCTTGGAAAAATTTCGGTGGACGCGGTCAACGCTCGGGACTATCCGTTGATTCTGGGTATCAACTCCATGCTGTCCATCCTTACCTTGGTGAGCACCCTGGTGGCGGATATTTTCTATGCGGTGGCTGACCCCCGCATTAAGTATGAGTGAGGAGGGGAGGAGCATGGAGCAAGTTCGTTCAAAGTCAGACCACAGTCAGTCATATTGGGGCGGTGTGCGCCAACGGCTGGGCAAAAATCGCCGGGCGATGCTCAGCCTGTATGTGCTGAGCGTCATAGTGCTGTCCTGTATTTTTGTGCCGCTCATCTCTCCTTTTAGCATGGAGACGACCGACCTTGACCGCATTGAGATGGCCCCTAATGCCATCAACTGGCTGGGTACGGATAAAATCGGCCGGGATCTGTTTACCCGCATCTTTTATGGCGGGCGTATCTCCCTGGGTATCGCCCTGGTCGTCACTGCCATCCAATGTTTGATTGGTATTATCATTGGTAGCATCGCGGGTTATTATGGCAGGGCGGTGGACGCCATCATCATGCGCATCTGCGAGATATTCATGTGTTTTCCCTTTCTGTTGATGTGTATCACCATCGCGGCGGTGTTCGGCAATTCGCTGCTGGTTTTGATCTTCACGCTTTCCCTTCTTTCCTGGCCAAGCATCGCGCGCATTGTGCGCGGTCAGATTTTAACGCTTAGAGAGCAAGAGTATATGGAGGCTTGCGAGGCCCTGGGAATCAGTGACTTCAAGCGGATTTTTAAGCACCTTCTGCCCAATGTGCTGGCCTATGTGATCGTATATGCCACCTTGGGAATGGCCAGCGTCATCCTGACGGAAACCAGTCTGTCTTTCCTGGGTTTAGGCGTTTCCCCGCCCACCCCCACCTGGGGCAACATGATGCAGGAAGCGCGCAACCTAATGGCCATCAAGGATAAATGGTGGTACTGGATTCCTCCGGGGATGGCCATCTTTATCAGCGTCATGTGCTTTAACCTTTTGGGTGACGGCCTCAGGGACGCCATTGACCCTAAGCTGAAGCGCTAAGGAGCAAGCAGGATGAAAGCAAGCGATAAAACCATGCTTCCAAAGGGCGGTATGCTGTTGGAGGTTAAAAATCTCAAAACCTATTTCCATTCTGATTCGGGCAGCGTCATGGCGGTAGACGATGTATCCTTCCATGTCCGGCAGGGGGAGACCCTGGGCATTGTAGGAGAAAGCGGCTGCGGGAAATCCGTGTCCTGCATGTCCATCCTGCGCCTGGTTGAAACGCCGCCTGGCAAATATGAGGGTGGACAGATTCTCTTTGATGGGGAAGACTTGCTCCGTGTCTCTGACAGCCGCATGCGTCAGATCAGGGGTAACGAGATCAGCTTCATCTTTCAGGAGCCCATGACCAGCCTGAACCCCGTCTTCAAAATTGGCGATCAGATTGGCGAGGTGTTGGTGCTTCATCAGGGGATGAGCCAAAAGGAAGCCCATGCTCACGCGGTGGAGATGCTGCGCACAGTGCGTATCCCTAATCCCGAGCGGGTGGTGAACGATTATCCTTTTGCCCTTTCAGGCGGCATGCGCCAGCGGGCTATGATTGCTATGGCCCTGGCTTGCAGGCCTAAACTGCTTATCGCCGATGAGCCTACTACAGCGCTGGATGTTACCATTCAAGCTCAGGTACTGGATTTAATGAATAAGCTCAAGGACGAAACGGGAGCCTCCATCATTTTTATTACCCATGATCTGGGTGTTATTGCCGAAATGAGCGACCGAGTCATGGTGATGTATGCTGGCAAGGTGGCCGAAGTGGCCAGCGTCCGGGATATCTTCAAAAACCCCAAACACCCTTATACCATTGGCCTGATCGGCTCACGCCCGGACATGGAGACCACTGCGGATCGCTTGGTGGTGATTCCCGGCAATGTGCCGGATCTGAACAATCGTCCAAGCGGCTGTCCCTTCCATCCCCGTTGTCCCGATGCGATGCCCCAGTGCAGTCAGGATTTTCCGCCTGAAACAAGGCTTGATGATGGCACGGGGGAAGAACATAAGGTGTTTTGCTGGCGCTATGTAAAGGGGGGGGAGATAAAGTGACTATGAACCTGATTGAAGTTAAGAATCTTAAAAAGTATTTCCCCATCAAATCAGGGTTGCTCAAAACCACCATCGGCCATGTGAAGGCGGTAGATGATATCAGCTTTTCTATCAAGCGGGGCAAGGTTATGGGCCTGGTGGGTGAGAGCGGCTGCGGCAAATCCACCGCGGGCAGAACCTTGCTTAACCTTCTGCCCAAAACCGAGGGCCAGGTGTTGTTCAAGGGACAGGATATCCATGCTCTCACCCGCAAGGAGAATAAAAGCCTGCGCACCAAAATGCAGATTATCTTCCAGGACCCATATTCCTCTCTTAATCCCCGCCTGCCGGTGAATGACATCGTGGGTGAGGCCATGATGGAGCATGGTTTGGTGAAGGACAAGCAGGAAATGCATGACCGGGTGGTGGAGATCATCTCCAAATGCGGCCTCTTCCCCGAGCAGGCCACCCGCTATCCCCACCAGTTCTCCGGCGGTCAACGCCAGCGCATCTGCATCGCCAGGGCCTTAGCTGTTGACCCTGAGTTTATTGTGTGCGATGAAGCGGTGAGCGCGCTTGATGTGTCTATTCAGTCCCAGATCATCAATCTTCTTAAAGATATGCAGGAGGAATTGGGTCTTACCTATATGTTCATCAGCCACGACCTATCGGTGGTAAAATTTATCAGCGATGATGTGGGCGTGATGTATCTGGGCCAGATCGTGGAAATGGGTGATAAACAGAGAATCTTTACCACGCCCCTGCATCCTTATACCCAGGCGCTGTTGTCTGCCGTTCCTTCATTTGATCCGGAAAAGCGCAATAGTGACAACCGGATTCTGTTGCAGGGGGATATTCCTTCCCCGGCTAAGCCGCCAAGCGGTTGCCGCTTCCATACGCGCTGCCCCTATGCCAAAGAGGTCTGCAAGACCACGACGCCTGAGAACAAGGAGATGCAACCCGGTCACTTTGTGATGTGCCACAAGGTACACGGGGTATTTTAAGATGTTTTTTGAAAGGGGGCGGCTGGAAGTTGACCTGGAACGCATCCGCCAAGCCAACCTGAGCGAGGACAAGCGCCTCCAGGAGGAGGCTGACGAGAAGGAGCTGCTAAAGGAAATCAGAGAAAAGTCCGCTGGCGTGGGCTTTAAAGATGTGTTGGCCATGACCATTGCTATCATCTCCCTGATTCTGCCCTATCTGATTGTGACGTTGGTGGTGTGCGGGGCGGTGCTTTGGTATTTTGTGAGATGATGGTCACGCAAGTTTATTTTGTGGCGGGTAACCTTCTCATCTATTCTATTACATGAATTCCCAGTTCCCAGACAAACTTCCACTTTTTATCGCCGCTGTGGAACTTACTTTGGGAATTCACTTTTTACTTTTCAGACGGTTGTCAAAGGAAATCCAACAAAAGGAAGACATCATCAAACACTGATGTTTTTACGGGTTTTTGCGATAGGATAGCGCGTAGTTGACATCCGCCGGCATCAGGGCATAAACCCGGGCTATTGCGCAGGCCACATCCGCGGGTCAAAAACCCTGGCGGGGGTGTCAAGAAACTGTTCGCGGATTTCTGCCATTTGAGAGTCAGAGAGAAGGGGAGCATTTTTCAAAAGCCGCACATTCTGGAGGACTTGCTCGGGCGTTTCGCTTCCCAGCACCAAACTGGTTATCCCCGGCAACGACAGCGCATAGCTCAGCGCCATAGCAGCCGGAGCAAGCTGATATTTTTCACACAGCGCGTAGAACTTTTCCAGCGTTGGCTTGGCGAACTGCATGGCGGGCTCCAGTTTTTGGGGATTCCGGAATATCAGCCCCTGCAGATAAACGCTTCTTACAAATACCATCATGCCGGATTCATGCAGCTTCTTTAAGCCGCCGTTTTCAATTTGCCCCCAGTCGAAGATGTTGACTGGGATTTGCGCGGCGTCAAACCCTGACGCCGCGACCTGCTTATAATCATGGAAGGAATATGCCGATACGCCGGTGAAGCGTATGTCGCCATTGTCCTTCAGCTCCTGCATGGCGCGGCGCACTTCGTCCGGCATACAAAGATATTCGTCAAAATGGTGCAGCATCAAAAGATCCAGCCGTTCCATGCCAAGCCGTTTTTTTGAGCGCTCCACGCTCTCGCGCAGGCTTTTGCGCAGGGCTGGCCCGGAGCGATGATCCAGGCTGACAGCCTTTGTCACAACAAAAGGGCGGTCGGCGGGATTGATGGTTTTGAGCCAGCGCCCTATCACTTCTTCAGATTCACCGTAGGCAGCCGCCGTATCCAGTGTGTTAACGCCGTTGTCCACCGCACAGCCAAGGATTTCGAATGCTTTTTTCTCATCCGGCTTTCCTGATGTGTTGCTGATGCCATAGTTTAGGCCAAGCTGCACCGTGCCAAGGGACATGATGGAAAACGCATGGCCGCCAGCAGTCACTGTTCTCATGCTGCGCTTCCTTTCGATTACCAGGCTGTCCATCCGCCGTCAACGGTGATGTTGGAGCCGGTCATAAAGGAAGAGGCATCGGAAGCCAGCAGCAGGATTGCCCCCGCCATCTCATGGCTTTGTCCAAAACGCCCCAGCATCGTCTTATTGGCCAGCTGCTTGTTAAAGGCGGCGTCATCCTGGTTTTTGGGGTTGGGGAACGGCCCTGGCGTGACACAATTGACCCGGATGTTATACTGTGCCAGCGCGCCTGCGGCATAGCGTGTGAGCTGCCGGACACCGGCCTTGCCCGCGCCATAATTGGGCGGCTGCTTTTGCGGGTTATCGCCATAAATCCGCAAATCCGGGGAAACCATGCCATACATGGAAGAATAGTTGATAATGGAACCGCCCTTTTCCTTCATGAAGGGAACAACCTCGCGCATTCCGCGGAAAACGACGCCCAAAGAACCATCAACACCGATGTTAAAGGTGTCATCATCCATAAACTCAAGCTGGCTTCCCTTGCCATAACCGGCGCCGTAGCAGGCACAGTTGATAAGAACATCAATGCAGCCGTATTGATCGTAAACTGTCTGGAAGCAGGCGCGGATTGATTCGGATTTTGATACGTCGCACACCACAAACAGGTCGCCGACAGGCTGTGGGGCGTTTGCCCAGCGTTCTTCCGCCGCGCGGATATCCGCAACGATGACAGTCGCGCCAAAGTCCTTCAATATTTTCACATTTTCACTGCCGAGATACCCGGTTCCGCCGGTAACGATGCAGACTTTTCCGGTCATGTCCATCAGTTTTTTATAATCCATTTTTTTGTCCCGCTTTCTCAGAGATATTCTTCTTCAAAACGAATTTCCTGCAGCGCTTTGCGCAGCGCCGCCTTTTCTTCGTCCTTCATGCGTTTTTGAGGGAACACCTGGTGTCCGCAGTCATAGCCGATCATGGACAGAATCTCCTTGATGGCACAGACCACACCAAACCTGATCAGAAGCTCGATCATTTTGTTGGCCTTGAATTGCGCCGCCTGGGCTGCCGGGATATCTCCGGCATGAAAATGACGGTATATTTCCGCAAACAGCTTTGGCATGACATTATAGGTGGCCCCGATACCGCCATCCGCCCCCATGACAAGGCCGCACAGAAGACACTCATCCGGCCCGTTGATAACGTTGATGTTGCCGCCTCTGAGGCTTTTGATGCGGTGCATCGTAAAGTAATCATAGCTGGTCCATTTCAGGCCGATCATATTGGGGATATCCATCAGCCTGTCCACCATGTCCCAGGTGATGTTGACGCCGGACAGCGGCGAAGCATACATGAGAACCGGCAGACCGGACGCGTCCGCAAGCGCTTTGTAATAATCCGCTATTTCCTGTTCCCCATAGTGAAAAAAGAATGGTGGAACAGAGGAAATGGCATCCAAGCCAATTTTGCCTGCGTGCCGGGCAAGCTCACTGGCGGTTTTAAGATCAATGGCGCCAACATGCGCAATTAATTTGGCTTGATCACCAACAGCGTCTTTGGCGATTTCTGCGATCCGTTTTCTTGTTTCTTTTTGGAGGACAGGGCCTTCGCCTGTGCCGCCCGTCAGATAAAAACCGGTGAAGCCTTCTTTCAGGTGCCACGCCATCAGACGGCGCATTGCGTCCTCATTAATGTTTTCATGCTCATCAATACAGGAGACCAGTGCCGACATCACGCCGTTGAATTTTACGTTGCTGTTTTTCATTGTTTCCCCACTTTTTATTTATGTGATTCAATCATAACTTTGGCAATCAGTTTTCTTACACGGCAGCTTTGATGGGTCATCATGCCCGGTGCATGCGCGTCTTCCGGAAACAAGATGGCCACCGTGCCGGGCTCCATCTGAATAACGCTGGAAAGCTGTTTTTCTTTTGCCAGCAGAGCGTCCCCAGCGTCATCGTACGGGGCTGTAATATTGGTGAGTTTTGAAACCGGCAGCACATGGATTTGCTCTTCCCCGCTGAGCAGCAGCATGACATCAATGTATTTCCGGTGCGCCTCATACAGAAGATCGCCGGGCGCTTTGGTATCATATTCAGCGGCGTTGATGAATATTTGCTCTCCGTCAATATCGTGCCGGCCTTTCACGAAAGGTTCCGCTGCAAGCTGTTGCAGCGCGGCGAACGCCTTTTGGAAACGAGGGTGAACGGTGGAAAAACGGGTCAATTCCTGCAGGGTCGTTTGTATCATGTGATTTCCTTCCTCTTGGGCCCATCGGGGCATGGTGATGAATATGATCGCACCGCAGCAGCGGAGGACAAGCCGGGGGAGAGGGGATAACAGCGTTTTTTATCCTTTAACTGCTCCTTCCGTTGCCCCTTTAACGAAAAACTTCTGAAAGACAAGGAAGAGTATGATAACGGGAATGGTGGCAAGCAAAGCGACAGCCAGCTGTGCGGCTTTGTTTCCCAGCATGGTTTGAGCATACATGGAGATTCCGATAGACAGCGTTTTGAGCTTTTTGTCGGAGATCATCACCAGCTGCCACAGGTAATCATTGAAACAGTTGAAAAAGGCAAAAATAGCAATGGTACCGATCGCGGGCAGGCTTAGCGGCAACGCAATGAAGGTGAACTTCCTGATTTCTCCACACCCATCAATTTCGGCGACTTCAAACAACTCTTTAGGCATGCTGGTGATTAATTGCCGGCTTAAAAAAATCCCAAACGCCGGAGCGATTGATGTTAAGACCACGCCGATTCCAGTGTCAACCAACCCGAGTTTATCCGCAACAAGATAGTTGGGGATCAAAAGGATCTGCTTAGGCATCATCATGGTTGCCATCACCAGCATAAACAGCAATTTGCTGGCTTTAAACTCAATGCGCGCAAAGGCATACCCTGCTGTGATGCTGACAAAACAGGTGAGAAAGGCGACTGCCAGGCCAATTAAAAAAGTGTTTTTCAGCCAAAGCAAGATATCGGACTTTTCCCATACCCTGGTGACATTTTTCAAGGTTAAATTTGTGAACGGGTTTAAGTCAATGGGGAATGTTATCAGCGATACGGAAGGCTTGAACGCCCCGACGAACATAATATAAAAGGGGAGCATGGTCACCATCATGACAACAATTAATGCCACCGTGGAGGGGAGGCTGATTTTTTTGTTTCTGAAAAGATGCTTATGTCTGTTCATGTTCCAAAACCTTCCGTCATTCTGTCAATACTCAATGTTCTCATGCCGCGTTGCCCTGAACTGAATGAGAGCGACAATCCCTGTCAAAATGAACAACACCACGCCGATGGCTGAAGCGTAGCCTAATTTATAGTTGATAAAGGCGCTGTTGTAGATGAGCATCAGCAGCGTGGAGCTTGTAAAGTTCGGGCCGCCGCCCGTCATTAACTGCGGAACAACAAAAAGCTGAAGAGTGGCAATGGTCGATGTAATCAGAACATACACAATGGTTGGTTTAAGAAGTGGAATGGTTATGTTAAAGAGCTTTTTGATATGATTCGCTCCATCAATTTCTGCAGCTTCATAGTAGGTATTGGGAACGCCATTTAAAGCGGCTGAATAGACAATGACATTGGCGCCGATGTTATTAAATACAATAAGCAAAGACAGTATCGGAATTGAAGTATTCGCATTGTCCATTAAAGAAGCGTTTCCAAAACCCAGAACCCGCATGAGCTCGCTGACCAGGCCGGTTCCGGGGGCAAGGAGAAATTTCCAGGTGATAACAAGGGCTGTGGCGCAGGTAACGCCGGGGATATACATCAGAAGCTTTGTAAGCGAGTTAAACCATGGTTTATGAGGACGAAGCGTGTTTGCGATCCAAAGGGGGATAAATGTTCTTAACGGAATGATGATAACAGCGTACTTGAGCATTGCCAGCAAACTGCGCCAGAAAGCGTAATCGTTGAATATGCCCGTATAATTTGCCCCGCCAATCCAATTCATCCCGCTTAGACTGTAATCCGTAAAGGAGACGAACACACCATAGAACAGCGGGTATGCATAGAAAATGCCAAACAGCACGAGCCAAGGGGTCAAAAAAAAGTATCCCCAAACCGCCTTTTTGTTTCGCGTGACTTTTTTGCTTATTGTCATCTATTTTGCCCTTTTCTATGTTGGAGGGAAGGATGGGAAGCGGTTACCGCTTCCCATCCCTGGTGTTTTTATTTTGAAGTAGCGTTTGCGATGACTGCATCAGCGGCAGCCTGCCACTTATCAAGCAGGGTGCCGGCATCGATTTTCCCGGCATACAAATCCTGAAGATTGGGATAGAATGTGCCGCGGAATTCAGTCCACCAGCCTTTTAGAACACCGAAACTGGAATCTGTATAGCTGGCGCTGTAAGAAGCCCCGCGGGCCATCGTATCGGCTATTGCCGGGGTTGCATATTCAACGACAGTATCCGCCATAACGGACAAGCGTCCCGTAGCGTTTGTGACGATGGTCTGGTATTCAGGATTGCCTAAGTACACTGCAATAGCGTTTTTGATATCGTTATTTTTCGCATCATCATGGCTGTCAAAAGCAATGAAGCTATAGGAGCCGAAACTTCCGGATGTTGGGATATCCTTCCCTTCCTTGGTGGGGATGGCATAAGCGTCATACTCAAATTCTACGCTGGATCCTTCCTCCATCAGCTGATGCCAGTAAGAGGTGTTGCTAAAAGCGCCGTGGCAAATGATCGCTTTGCCTGCCAGCCAAAACTCATGGGCGTTATTGTCAATGGCGGTCGACGCGCCGGGGTTGCACAGATTCTCATCGATAACGGTCTTGAACAAATCGAAGGTTTGCAGCGCTTTTTCACGGTTTTCGCCGATATTGAATGCAGTGGCGCTGAGCTCCTTATTTGTTAATTCAACTCCATTGGCGCGCAGCCAGCTGTAGTACCACATATCAGAACTCTGTGACCCTGAATACAAGGCCATTGGGTAGTTGTCAGGATAAGCTTTTTTCAAAGCGCGCAGGAATTCCAAATACTCATCATAGGACCAGGTCAAATAATCCTCCGGCAGCATATTTTCCAGCCCGGCCTGTTTGACCATGCTCATATTGACAAAAAGACAATATGCCGCGCCGGTGTTGGTGACAATGGCGTGGTAGCGACCATCAACGAGGCCATCAGCCTGCGTGCCAAGGAACCGGTCGGCAAATTGTTCGCGAAGCTCAGTCACATCCAGAGTTAAACCCGCATGAATGGCCGCGGCACAGCGGGAATAAACGTCGAAATAAAGATCGGGATTGGTTTTGGTTGCACACGCAAGAGCGAATTTTTCAGGGCCGGAGTCATAGGGGAGTTCTTCAAACTCAATGGTGATGTGCGGATATTTGGCCTTTACCTCCTGCGCCCAAAGATCATAGCCCACCGATGCCCCGGGATCTGCATAGTACCATGCGGTAAGGGTAACCGGCTTTGCGGAATCAGCCCAAGCGACAGAGAACATGCCAAGAAGCATCGATAGTACCAGAATAGAGACGAGCATTTTCTTCATGATTTAATCTCTCCTTTGTCAACATAATGAATTGCTTATAAGACCAATACCGGATAACCTGATAATCTACATTCATTTCCCCCCTTGTATTTATATAGTCACGCTGTTTCAGGACGGAACAACGCGCAAAACCATCAGAGCCCAATAGACTGGCTTAGGAACGCGGAAAACCTTTCTTTGATAGCAGACGAATTTATGAGATAACAAACCGTTTCACTGTCTTAAGTATGTATAAGGTTTGTGTGTTTGACAGCTTTGAAATCGCTTTTTCATTCAATTAACGAACCTCACCTTCCGGCATCTGTTTTGCAAAATAGAGAGTGCGACAGACGAATTGTCCAACTCAAAAACCTTGCAACCAACGATCACCATGTAACTTCTATCCAGAATGTAGAATAACACAGATTACGGTTCTGTCAAGTATTTTCGATTGTTTTAACAAAGGAAGCGATGTTTGCAATCAAAATTTATTGAATAATGAGCTGTTTGATCAAGTTTGACACGCCTCTTTTAATTCTATTATTTTGTTTTGCTTGACTCATCAGAGGTCTGGGGATATACTTGTGTTGCTAATTTACAGAAAGGAGTTCGCGGCGTGAACAAGATCAAGCGGGTATCCAACCGGGAAAAGGCATGGCGCGGGCTTCCTGAGCTGCGCTGAAACACGGGTTTCAGCTGTAGTGTGAGGCTCCTGCGCATGCGCGGGGGTTGTTTTTTTGCCCAAACATCAACAATCTTGAATTGGGGTATGTATGAAAAGACGCAACAGACGATTGCTCAGACAACTGATGCGCGACAATGCGGGCTTGTTTGCAGGGGCCAGCTTGTGCACGGTGGCCAGTGTGTTTCTGGGCTTTATGACCCCCGCCGTGCTGGCGGAGGTGCTGGATCATTATCTGGCGGGAATGCCCTCCCGCTTGCCCGCGCCCCTTGACGGCTGGGCCCATGCCTTAAGCGCAGGAGGAAACACCCTTCTTCCCTTGGTGGCGGCGGGGGTGGTGATTGTGCTGATCAGCCTTTTGAACGGCGTGGCCAGCTTTTTCAAAGGCCGCTGGACGGCCATGGCCTCGGAAAACGCCGCCCGCAGCCTGAGGAACAGGCTTTACAGCCACATGCAGGAACTGCCTTTCGCCTACCACAGCCGGGTATCCACGGGGGACCTGGTGCAGCGCTGCACCTCCGATGTGGACACGGTGCGCCGCTTCCTCAGCTTTCACCTGATGAACATCGTGACCACCACGCTCATGGTGGGTATCGCGCTAACGCTGATGTTGCCCATCTCGGTGAAGGTTACTTTAGTGAGCATGGGGGTGGCGCCGCTGCTGGTGGTGTTTTCCATGGTGTTCTTTAAGAAGGTCATCATCTCTTTCAGAAGGGCTGAGGAGGCGGAGGGCAGGATGAGCGCCGTGCTCCAGGAAAACCTGACCGGCGTGCGCGTGGTGCGGGCCTTTGGCCAGGCGCAAAAGGAAATTGAGCGCTTTGACGAGGCCAACCGCGACCAGCGGGACAAGTACATCGCCAGCATCCACCTGGAGGCCGGTTACTGGGGGCTGAGCGACGCGCTGAGCTCGCTGCAGATTGTGGCCACCCTGGTGCTGTGCATTTTCGAGGCCATTGCCGGGCGCATCAGCGTGGGGGATATGGTGGTTTTCACCAGCTATGTGAGCATGCTGGTGGGTCCCGTCCGGCAGCTGGGCCGCATCCTGTCGGACGGTGGGCGCAGCATGGTGGCGCTGGAGCGCATTGATGAGGTTCTGCGTGAAAAAGAGGAGCAGGATAAAGCGGATGCCATCTGCCCGGAGCTATCCGGCGACATCGTCTTTGATAATGTATCCTTCCGCTATGACGGCGGGCAGGATGTGCTGAAAAACCTGAGCTTTACCTTGAAAGCCGGTGAAACGGTGGCCATTTTGGGGGCTACGGGCTCCGGCAAATCAACCATTGCCCTTTTGCTTCAACGCATGTACAGGCCCCAGGCCGGTCGCATCACCATCGGCGGCCATGACCTGAACGATTTGGACCGCAAGCACCTGAGAAGTCGAGTGGGCTTGGTATTGCAGGAACCCTTCCTCTACTCCAAATCCATCTATGACAACCTGCGCATCGCCGCGCCTCGGGCCAGCCGGGAGCAGGTGGAGCAGGCCGTCCGGGACGCGCAGGCCTATGACTTTATCAGTGAGAGTGAAAAAGGCTGGGATACCCTGGTGGGTGAGCGGGGTGTGACGCTTTCCGGCGGGCAGAAGCAGCGTGTCGCCATTGCAAGAACCCTGCTGAAAGATAGCGACATCCTGATTTTTGACGATTCCCTCTCAGCCGTTGACACCCAGACGGATGCCCTCATCCGGCAGCGGCTAAGGGAGCGCCGCAAAGGGGTGACCACGCTGATTATCAGCCACCGCATCCTGACGCTGAAGGAGGCTGACCGCATCCTGGTGTTGGAGGCTGGCAGCCTGGTGGATGAGGGCAGCCATGAGGCGCTGATTGCGAGGCCCGGGCTGTACCAGCGCATCAACGCCATTCAGGCGGGCCTGTCAGAGGAAGAGCATAGCCAAACTTCCGCTCGGGAAAGGAAGAGTGTATGAGTGACTTTTATCAGGAAGAGACAGCGCCGGACAGGAAAATAAACTTCAGTATTTGGTTGAGGCTGCTTAAAGATGCCCGCAGCCAGTGGAAAAGGCTGGGCTTTATCGCGGCGATGATGGGGGTGTTGGCGTTGGTTGACATCATCGTGCCGCTGATGACGCGCTTTGCCATTGACCGCTATATCGTCCCGGGGGACACCGGCGGGCTGTGGGGCTTTGCCCTGCTGTACCTTGGCCTGATCGCCTGCCAGACCTATGCCGTGTATAAGTTCATCGACCTGGCGGGGCGGGTGGAGCTTTCCATCGCCTATGACATGCGCACCCGGGGCTTTAAAAAGCTTCAGGAGCTGCCTTTTTCCTACTATGACCGGATGCCGGTGGGGTATCTGATGAGCCGGCTTACCAGCGATGTTTCCCACCTGGCTGATGCCATCGGCTGGAGCCTGGTGGATATCGCCTATGCATGCGTTTTCCTGATCATCAGCACCATCGTGATGCTGGTGATCAACTGGCAGCTGGCCCTGGGGGTGCTGGCGGTGGTGCCACCCATCGTGCTGGTCACTTTGTACTTTCAAAAACGCATCCTGAAGGCCCAAAGAGAGGTGCGCAAAATCAATTCCCAGATCACCGGCGCTTTCAACGAGGGGATCATGGGCGCAAAAACCACCAAATCCCTGGTGCGGGAAGCGGAAAACTTCAGCGAGTTCAGTGAGATGACGGGCACCATGCGCAAGGCCGCTGTGCGCTCGGCTACCTTGTCCAGCCTGTTTTTGCCGCTGGTGCTGGCCATTTCTTCCCTGGCCAGCGCCTTTTCCCTGGCCAAAGGATCCAGCATGGTGCTCACGGGGGCACTGTCTCTGGGCACCATCACCGCCTTTGTCAATTATTCCGTAATGTTCTTCCACCCCATCCGGGACATCGCCTACATTTTTGCCGAAATGCAGCGCATGCAGGCAGCGGCGGAGCGGGTGATTGGCCTTTTGGAGACAGCTCCCGACATTAAGGACACGCCCGAGGTGGAGGCCAAATATGGCGACAACTTTCACCCCAAACGGGAAAACTGGGAAGCTTTGGAAGGGGATATTGTCTTTGACCGGGTTGCCTTCCGCTATCAGGATGGGGAGCAGGTGCTGAAGGATTTCAACCTCCATGTGAAGCCGGGGGAGACCATCGCCCTGGTGGGGCCTACCGGCGCCGGGAAATCCACCATCGTGAACCTTCTCTGCCGCTTTTATGAGCCCACGGAAGGGCGCATCCTCATTGACGGGGTGGACTATCGGGAGCGCAGCCAGCTGTGGCTGCAAAGCAACCTGGGCTATGTGCTGCAGGAGCCCCGGCTGTTTTCAGGCACTGTTCTGGACAACATCCGCTACGCGGATCCCGACGCTCCCAGATGGCAGGCTGAAAACGCCGCCCGGCTGGTGGACGCGGAGCGATTTATCCTGAAGCTGGAAAAGGGCTATGATACCCCGGTGGGGGAGGGGGGAAGCCGTCTTTCCACCGGGGAAAAGCAGCTGATTTCCTTTGCCCGGGCCATTCTCCACAATCCTAGGTTGTTTGTGCTGGATGAGGCCACCTCCTCGGTGGACACTGAAACCGAGCGGGATATTCAGCAGGCCATTGAGCGCACCCTGTCGGGGCGCACCAGCTTTATCATCGCCCACAGGCTTTCCACCATCCGCTCCGCCGACCGCATCCTCTTTATTGACGATGGGAAGATCCGCGAAGAAGGCAGCCACCGGGAGCTGATGAAAAAACAGGGTCTCTATTATGAATTGTATACCAATCAGTTTAAGGAGGAGGCAGCCCGGGAAGTCCTTAAGGAAAAAGAGAAGGGAAAGCGCGCTGATGGGGTATAATACCCTCAGAAACTATCCCCGGAAAGGAGTCTGAGATGCGGATTATCATCACCCCTGAGGCCAGAGCATACCTGAACGAAAAAGGACGCACGGCCCTGAGGCTGGATGTGGACGAACACCGCTCCGGCGGCTGCGCCATGGGCATTGCGGAACCCGCTATCCATAAGTCAGCCCCCCGTGACCCTTCCAAATACCATAAGATTGATGTGAACGGCATCACCGTCTTTGTGTCCTTTGTGTTGCAGCCCAAGAAAAATGAACCTATTGAGATCGCCCTGCAAAAGGTGCTGGGCATCCGCTCCTTGATCGTATCAGGATTTGATGTTTTGGCTTGAACGCCAATAAATCTTCGCCACCGTTTCAGATAGCAAGAAACGGCGGCTTTTAAATTGCCTTGACGCAAAAGAGAAGCCGTGGTATTTTTTCATTCGTTAGTCTAACTAAGTAGTTGGAAAGGGAGTTTCAGAAATATGTTTGACGCAGATGAACCGGGAGGTTACGGTATGCTAAACACCCGGGTAAGCCGGCTGTTTAGCATTACCCATCCCATTTTTCAGGGAGGGATGGCCTGGGTGTCGGATGCCCAGCTGGCTTCCGCCGTGTCAAACGGCGGGGGGCTGGGCATCATCTCCGCCATGAACCTGGATGCCAACTACTTGCGGGAGCAAATCAGGCTGTGCCGGGAGATGACCGACAAGGTTTTCGGTGTGAACATCATGCTGATGAGCCCTTACGCAGCAGACTGTGCCCAAGTGGTGGCAGAGGAAAAGGTGCCTGTGGTGACCACAGGCGCTGGCCTGCCTGGGAAATTTATCCCCATGTGGCTGGAGGCCGGGGTGAAGGTGGTGCCGGTGGTGCCCTCTGTGGCCATCGCCAAGCGGGTGGCCCGGGAAGGAGCCTGCGCTGTGATTGCTGAAGGTTGTGAAGCCGGGGGCCACATCGGTGAACTCACCACCATGACCTTGGTGCCGCAGGTGGCGGACGCTGTGGATATCCCTGTGATCGCCGCGGGCGGCATCGCCGATGGCCGGGGCGTGGCGGCGGCTTTCATGTTGGGCGCTGAGGGGGTACAATGCGGCACCCGCTTCCTGGCTGCCGAGGAATGCACCATTGCCCAGAGCTATAAGGATCAGGTGATCGCGGCGCGGGACATTGACACCATGGTGACTGGCCGCCGGCTGGGGCATCCGGTGAGGGCGCTCAAAAACAGATACATGCTGGAGTTTGCCCGGAAAGAGGCGGATATGTTCATCTCCAACGAGGAGCTGGAAAAGTTTGGCACCGGCGCCCTGTGGCGCGCGGCGCGCCAGGGCGATATGGCCACTGGCTGCATCATGGCGGGCCAGGCGGCAGCCCTGGTGAAGGAAACGCTGCCCGCGGCCCAGATTATTGAAACCATGTTTGCCCAGGCGGAAAGGCTACTGAAAACAGCCGGTAAATGGGCTGAATAACTGATTTATGTCACTGTGCTGAGGGAAGAGAATGAAGCGGGACGAGATTAAAACCTTTATGCCCCATCGAACACCTATGCTACTGATGGATGAAGTGAGGGTTGATCAGGATGGCAGTGTATGGGGCAGCTATCAGGTGCGGGGGGATGAGTTTTTTCTGCAGGGGCATTTTCCGGGCTTTCCCGTGGTGCCGGGTGTCATCCTGTGTGAGATCATCGCCCAATCTGCCGGTATCCTGGTGAAGGACAAGCTGCAGCAGGGGATGATGCCTCTTTTTATCGGCATTGAAAAAGCGCGCTTCCATCGCATGGTGCGCCCGGACGATCAGGTGGACACCCACTGCCGCCTTGTCAGGCGGGTGGGAATGATGATGAAGGTCAAAGGGGAAGCCCATGTGGCGGGGGAACTCTGCGCTGAAGGC
Organism: Christensenellales bacterium; assembly: GCA_050952935.1. Taxonomy (GTDB): domain Bacteria; phylum Bacillota; class Clostridia; order Christensenellales; family Aristaeellaceae; genus UBA6115. The sequence goes on from JBMNLS010000001.1 coordinate 927,404, forward strand.
GTTTTCCTGATGATGCTGACGAATTTAGACGATTAACAGGAGAGCGGCTTCATTACGTTTTCGCTGCGTGATGATGAAGGGGGATGCAACTGTAGTTCCTTATCTTGGGAATCATGGGAATATCTTTACAGGTTTCAGGATGACCTGTCAGCCTTCCACCTCAGGAATCCGCTTGATGCGGGGGTCGGTGAAGATGTCGGATTCATCCCGGCTGGTGGTGGAAAACTCGGACACGATGGCGCCCTCGGGCCCTGCCTGGAACCAGTGCAGGGTGTCGGGGAAAAGGGTGTACTGCTCGCCGGGGGTGAGCTTGACCTCGTGAAACACGGTGTAGTAGGCTTCATTGCCCTGGGGCGGCTTGGCGCCGGGGTTTTCTGTTTTCTCACCCGGCACATAAAGATAAACGGTACCCCAGCGGCAGCGGAAAGTTTCTTCCTTGCCCTCCACGCCGTTTACCTCGGGGTGGCGGTGCTCCGGGCAGGTTTGGTGAGGGAAGAGCACCAGCTCCTTGGCGCAGCATTTCTGGGTGTTGACATAGGTGACGAGCTGGAGCCCGGTCTTCTCCAGCTCGTCCAGGCCAAAGTCCGCCACCTCAATGTTTTCCTTTTCTTTGTCAGTCAGCACGATGCTTGCCTTTTCAAAATAGGCGATGGTGCGACTGCGCGCATCTTCATAGGCGGATTTTTTCATCAGATTACCCTCCTTCTATTGGAAGCCGAGGCTTTTTTTGTTATTGTAGAAGGGAAGGAACGGACTGTCAAGCAGTGGAAAGGAGCGTGAGCATGAAGAAGATTGCCGTGATTGGCAGCATGAACGTGGACCTGGTGTCCCGGGTGCCCCGGTTTCTGATGCCGGGGGAAACCCTCCGGGGCCTTGATTTTCAGGTGTTTACCGGGGGAAAAGGGGGTAACCAGGCCGTGGCGGCCTCGCGCCTGCTGCCCGGGGTGATGATGCTGGGAAAACTGGGGGATGACCAGAATGGAGCCATCTACCAGCGGGCGCTTGATGACAGCGGCATTGATGACCGCTGTGTGGAGACGGTGCCCGGGGTGGTGAACGGCACCACCGTGATTGAGGTGGCGGATGACAGCGGGGATAACCGCATCATTTATTTTCCCGGCGCCAACCTCTTGGTTGACCGGGCGCAAATAGACGCCCACTTTGAGCAATTGTTGGCCTGTGATGTGTTTTTGCTGCAATTGGAAATTCCCCTTGACACGGTGGCCTATGCGGCGGAAAAACTGCACAGGGCAGGGAAAACCGTGATTCTGGATCCCGCGCCTGCGGTGCCGTTGCCGGCCGGTTTGCTTAAGCATGTGGATTACATCACGCCCAACGAGACGGAATTGGCCCTGCTCACCGGGCTTGATACCGGCAGCCGGGATCATTTGATTGAGGCCGCGAGGAAGCTGAACCGCATGGGCGCTGCCGCCGTCATTGCCAAGGCGGGGGCCGATGGCGCCTATTTCGTGAAGGGGGATGAGCTCATCCACGCGCCGGGCTTTCAGGTGAAAACCGTTGACACCACCGCCGCTGGCGACAGTTTCAACGCCGGCTTTGCGGCGGGGCTTTGCCGGGGGATGGCGGTGCCGGAGGCGCTGCGCTTCGCCAACGCTGTGGCGGCGCTGTCCACCACAGGCGCCGGCGCCCAGGGGGCCATGCCCGCGTATGAGGCGGTGACCGCGTTTTTAGACGCATATCAGAAAGGAGTATAAGACCATGATCGCACTGGGAAGTGACCACGCGGGGCTGCCGCTGAAGCTGGAGATCATTAAATTATTGGAGGAGCGGGGCATCGCCTATGAGGACTTTGGCACCTACAGCGAGGATTCCTGCGACTATCCCGTCTATGGCCGCAAGGCAGCCGAGGCGGTGGCGGATGGCCGCTGCCAAAAGGGGCTGCTGTTTTGCGGCACGGGCATTGGCATGTCGCTGACCGCCAACAAGGTGAAAGGCATCCGCTGCGCGGTGTGCTCCGACTGCTACTCCGCCCTCATGTCCAGAAACCACAACGACTGCAACATGCTGGCCCTGGGGGCCCGGGTGGTGGGGATCGACCTGGCGCGGATGATCGTGTCCATGTGGCTGGACGCCGGCTTTGAGGGCGGACGCCATCAGCGCCGGGTGGACCTGATGATGGAGACGGAAAACGAGGCCTGATGGCTTATACGGTGGAACATCTGGAAAGCTCCCGCAGACGGGGCTTTGAGGATATCGCGCTGCTGCGTGAGCTGTATCAGCGCTTTCTGAACATCCCCGATGGCGCACGGGTGCTGGATGTGGGATGCGGCACCGGCTTTTTTACCCGCATGCTGGCGGGAATGCCAAAAGCGCAGGTGACCGGGCTTGATATTGACCCCGGGCTGCTTCGTGCCGCCCGGGGCTTTGCCGTGGAAGAGGGGCTTCCCATCCGGTTTGTGGAAGGAAACGTGCTGGCGATGCCTTTTGAGGCCGCTTCTTTTGACCTGATCACCGCCCACATCATGCTGGAGGTCTTCCCGGACATGGCGCAGCCCCTCCTTGAAATGAAGCGGGTGTGCGTGCCCGGTGGCTGGGTGCTGGCCATGGAGCCGGTTTACACCGCCTATATGGCCTATGCCCCGGGGCTGAGTGAGGAGGAAAACCGCCTTTTTGGCCTGACGATGACAAGAGGGCGGGCGATAGGCCCAGGCATGCGGGTGCCGGATGCCATGAAGCGGGCAGGCTTGCATCATATTAGCGCCATCTGCTGGCTTTGGGGCGGGTTGCCTGAAAACCCCTGGCGGAACATCCCGCAGCTGGAGCGGCTGAAAGGCGATGTGCTGGAGCGCTATCCGGAGCGCTATACGGCGCCCGAGCGGAAGGCCATCGCCCGGATCGTGGACAAGCTGATTGCCCAGGCTGCCCGGCCGGAGCCGCCTGAGGCCATCGGGGTCAACGGCATGCCGGTCTTGATCACCAAAGGGCGGAAGCCGGGTGCTTAGCCCTCAGGCATACAGGATAAGCGCTACCATCTCTACATTTTCAGTGCCGGCGTTGTGCACCCCGTGGCTGTGCCCGGCATGGCACAGGTGAACATCCCCGGGCTTTAGGGTGTGCAGCTCCCCATCATCGGTGAGCTGCACCTGGCCGCTGATGACACAAAAGGCTTCCCATTCGTTCTCATGGGTGTGAACGCCGATGCCGCAGCCGGGCTTCAGGATGATCTGGCTGAACAGCCGCCCATGGTTGCCCAGCTCCTCCTGGCCGTTTAAAATGGCGGTCATCACCACTTCCCCCATGCCGCCATAGCGGTTTTGCGCTTTGTTCACCGCGCGCTCGTTTTTGCGTCTGATCATCTCCTCAATCCTCCTGTTTTTTAATGATTATAGCGAAAGTGTGCCTGAAAATCTATCAATTTTCTCTTACCGGCCTTTCCCGCCCTTGCACCCATCCCTCATATTTGCTATACTGCCTTGCAATTGCACAGGCAATCGCGGGGAGCAAGCGGCCAAGGGAAGCGAGCGCGGAGGGTGGGAGCGCGCACAGGCTGATGTCCCGCCCCGCGGCCGCGGCTAATCCCCGCCGCCACCCGGCGATACAGGGTTTAAGCGGGCGCGTGAGCGCCAAGCAAGGTGGTACCGCGAAGCGAGGCTTCGTCCCTGCACGGGACGGGCTATTTTTTTGAGGAGGCATTATGGCAAAGGAAGCGAAACAGGCGTTTGTGCAGCACATTACCCCAAGGGATGAAAACTTTTCCCAGTGGTATACCGACGTGGTGCGCATGGCGGACTTGATGGACTATACCCCGGTGCGGGGCTGCATCGCGATGAAGCCCTATGGCAACCGCATCTGGGAGCTGATCCAGGCGGAACTGGACCGGCGCTTTAAGGAAACCGGGCATGAAAACGTGTCCATGCCCATGTTGATCCCGGAATCCCTTCTTTTAAAGGAAGCGGAGCATGTGGAGGGCTTTGCGCCTGAGGTGGCCTGGGTGACTCAGGGCGGGGGAGAGGTGCTGCAGGAACGGCTGGCCATCCGCCCCACCTCCGAAACCATCTTTTGCACCATGTTTGCCCAGTGGCTCCAGTCCTGGCGGGATTTGCCCATGAAGTACAACCAGTGGTGCTCGGTGATGCGCTGGGAAAAAACCACCAGGCCCTTCCTGAGGACGGCTGAGTTCTGGTGGCAGGAAGGCCACACCATCCACGCCACGGCGGAGGAAGCCCAGGAGGAGACCCTGCTGATGCTGGAGGTGTACCGCTCCTTCTGCGAGGATGTGCTGGCGGTGCCGGTGTTCTCCGGCCAAAAGAGCGAGAAGGAGAAGTTCGCCGGCGCCCGGGCCACCTATTCGGTGGAGGCCATGATGCAGGACGGCAAGGCCCTGCAGGCGGGCACCAGCCACAACTTCGGCACCAACTTCGCCGTGCCGTTCAATATCCAGTTTCAGAACAAAGAAGGGGCGCTGGAGTATGTCCATGAAACCAGCTGGGGCGTATCCACCCGGCTGATTGGCGCCATCATCATGACCCATGGGGATGAGCGGGGCCTGAAGCTGCCGCCCGCCATCGCCCCCCACCAGGTGGTCATCCTGCCCATCGCGGCCCATAAGGGCGGGGTGATGGAGGTGTGCGAGGAGGTCTATCAGCAGCTAAAGCAGGCCGGCATCCGGGTGAAGCTGGACGACCGGGATCACCTGTCCCCCGGCTGGAAGTTCAACGAGTGGGAGCTGAAGGGCGTGCCCCTGCGGCTTGAGATCGGCCCCCGGGACGTGCAAAACGGCGTCGCTTCCTATATGAGACGGGACAACTTTGAAAAAGGCGCCTTGCAGCTTGACGGCCTGACCGAAGGGGTCAAAACCCTGCTTGATAGCATCCAGCAGGGCATGTTCGACCTGGCCGACGCCTTCAAACAGGAGCGCACCCGGGATGTGCGCAACATGGAGGAGCTGGCCGCCCAGGTGCAGGTGGGCTATGCCCGCACCATGTGGTGTGGCGGCAGGGAGTGCGAGGATAAAATCAAGGAAGAAACCAGCGCCACCAGCCGCAACATGCCCTTTGACCAGACGCCTTTTGCCGATTCCTGCGTGTGCTGCGGCAAGAAGGCGGACAAGGTGATGTATTTCGCTAAGGCGTATTAACATCCACATCCACTGATACTCTGCCAGGCTGCCGTGTAAAAGCGGCAGCCTTTTTTATAAGCTGCATTCATGAAGAATGATACGCCCGAAACGGTGGACAGTTGAGCGGGCGCGAAATGACAAGAAAAGCAATGAAAGACAAGATGGATTATTTTAAGGTGACAGGAAGTTGGCAAATAATGACTAAAAAGTACTTGCTTTTTTTTTTGGCTTTGCATATAATAGTTCCGCTGTCTGCTTATTTGGGATGAAGCGATAGGTTGCCGCCCCGGCCTTGGGCGGGTCATTATCGCAGACCAGGCCTGACAATCAGGCGACGGGCTCACAGTCCGGGAGACAAGCGCCCCGGCGCGCGGGATGGCTTCCCGCGCATGAGAACGCTAATCAAAGGAGGAAATCTAATGGCCAGCCAAAAAATCCGCATTAAGTTGAAGGCGTATGAGCATCACCTGATCGACCAGTCGGCCGAGCGCATCGTGGACACCGCCAAGCGCACCGGCGCCCGTATTTCCGGCCCCGTGCCGCTGCCGACGGAGAAAGAGATCATCACCATCCTGCGCGCCCCCCACAAGTATAAGGACAGCCGCGAGCAGTTCGAGCGCAGGACGCACAAGCGCCTCATTGATATTCACAACCCCACTTCCCGCACGGTGGACGCCATGATGAAGCTTGATCTTCCCGCCGGCGTCGAGATCGAAATCAAACTCTAAGGCAGGAGGCAAGCACGATGAAGAAAGCAATCTTGGGCAAAAAACTGGGCATGACCCAGCAGTTTTTGCCGGATGGCCGCCTGGTGCCCGTTACAGTGATACAGGCCGGCCCCTGCACGGTAGTGCAGAAAAAAACCCAGGAGAAGGATGGCTATGACGCCCTTCAGCTCTCCTTTGAGGAGTATCCCGAGAACCGGGCCAAAAAGCTGGTGAACAAGCCCCTGGCTGGCCATTATAAAAAAGCTGGCGTCGCCCCTGCCCGTTACCTGAAGGAATTCCGTCTGGAAGACATTCAGCCCTATGAAGTGGGGCAGACCCTGTCCTGTGCCCAGTTTCAGCCGGGCGACAAGGTGGATGTGACCGGCACCAGCAAGGGCCATGGCTTTACCGGCGTTATTTACCGCTGGAACCAGAGCCGCGGACCCGCGAGCCATGGCTCCAAGTACCATCGCGGCGTGGGTGCTCTGGCCGCCAACACAGATCCGGGCAAGGTGTTCAAGGGCCGCCACATGTCAGGCCATTACGGCGCGGAGCGTGTGACGGTACAGAACCTGGAAGTTATCGCGGTGGACGCAGAGCGCAACCTGCTGCTGCTCAAAGGCGCCGTTCCGGGCCCCAAAAAGGGCCTGCTGATGGTGCGCGACGCCTGCAAGGCCTAAGGAGGAAAGCAAAATGCCTACCATTCCCGTTGTTAATATGCAGGGCAAACCGGCCGGTGAGATGACGCTGAGCGATGATATCTTCGCCATCGCTCCCAATGTGGCCGCTATGCACCTGGTGGTGCGCTCCATCCTGGCCAACAAGCGCCAGGGCACCCAAAGCACCCTGACCCGCTCCATGGTGCGCGGCGGCGGACGGAAAATCTACCGCCAAAAGGGCACCGGCCGTGCCCGTCATCATGGCAACCGGGCTCCCCAGTTCCGCCACGGCGGCGTTGTGTTTGCCCCCCAGCCCCGAGATTATGTGGTCAAGGTGCCCAAGAAGGTGCGCCGCCTGGCCCTGAAGTCTGCCCTGTCCGCCAAAATGGCAGCCGGAGACATCATCGTGCTGGACAAGATCGCCCTTGAGGAGGGGAAAACCCGCCACATCGCCAAGATGCTCAGCGACCTGGGCGTCACCAAGTCCTGCCTTATGGTGCTTCCCGGCCGTGAAGATAACGAGCTGGTGCTAAGAGCCAGCAAGAACATCAAGGCCCTTACGGATGCCTATGTGGCCACCATCAATGTCTATGACATTCTGCGCGCGGACAAGCTGCTCCTCACCCGGGATGCCGCCCGTGCGATTGAGGAGGTTTACGCGTCATGAAAAACCCCCATGATATTATCCGCCGCCCCGTGCTCACCGAGAAGGGCTATGACGGCATCGCTGACAAGCGCTATGTCTTTGAGGTGGATATCCACGCCAACAAGATCGAGATCAAGCGCGCCCTGGAGGCCGTCTTCAAGGATATCAAAGTGGAGAAGGTGAACACCCTGCGCACCTTGGGCAAAATGAAGCGCCAGGGCCGCACCCAGGGCCGCACGCCCGAAACCAAGAAAGCCTATGTTACCCTGGCGGAGAGCTCCAAGCCCATCGAGTTCTTCGAGGGCATGGTCTAAGGGAGGAGCAGATAAATGGCCATCCGTCTATACAAACCAACTTCCCCGGCACGCCGCTTTATGTCGGTCAACGCCTTTGCGGAAATTACCAAGAAAAAGCCTGAAAAGGCGCTTGTCCGCAGCAAAAAGAAGCATTCAGGGCGCAACCACCACGGCAAAATCACCGTCCGCCACCGCGGCGGCGGCAGCCGTGTGAAGTACCGCATCATTGATTTTAAACGGGACAAGCTCCAGGTGCCTGCTAAGGTGGCAGCCATTGAGTATGATCCCAACCGCTCTGCGTTCATTGCCCTCCTTCACTATCTGGATGGCGAGAAGCGCTACATCCTGGCCCCTGTGGGCCTCAATGTTGGCGACATGGTGATGTCCGGCGAAGGCGCTGACATCAAGCCCGGCAATTCCTTGCCCCTTGCCAACATCCCCACCGGCACTTTGATCCACAACCTGGAGCTGCGCGCAGGCGCAGGCGGCCAGCTTGTCCGGTCAGCCGGGGTATATGCCCAGCTGATGGCTAAAGAAGGCAACTACGCCCAAGTGCGTCTGCCCTCAGGCGAGATCCGCAAGCTGCCCATCAACGCCAGGGCTACCATCGGCACGGTGGGCAACACCGACCATGAGAACATTCGCATCGGCAAGGCAGGCCGCAAGCGTCACATGGGCATTCGCCCCAGTGTGCGCGGCGTGGCGATGAACCCGGTTGACCACCCCCATGGCGGCGGTGAGGGCAAGTCGCCCATCGGCATGCCCGCCCCTGTCACCCCCTGGGGCAAACCCGCGCTTGGCCTTAAGACCCGGAAGCGCAAGAAATATTCCAACCGTCTGATTGTCAAGCGCATCAACGAAAAATAAGCCCCAGAGGATGAAAGGAGGACGCCCCACAGCATGAGCCGCTCAATCAAGAAAGGACCTTTTGTTAGCGAAAAGCTCCTTAGCCGCGTAGAAGAAATGAACAAATCGGGCAAAAAGTCCGTTTTGAGAACCTGGTCCCGCGCCAGCACGATTTTTCCGGAATTTGTCGGCCATACCATCGCGGTGCACGATGGCCGCAAGCATGTCCCCGTCTATATCACTGAGGACATGGTAGGCCACAAGCTCGGCGAGTTCGCGCCCACTCGCACCTTCCGCGGCCACGCGGGAGAGAAAAAGACCGGCCGCAAATAAAAACGAAAGGAGAGCAATTATGGCAAACAATACCCGTAAAAAGGGCGAGCGTCATGATCAGACGCGTGAAACGCGCCCCCACGCCCATGCCAGGCATATCCGCATCTCCTCGCGTAAAGCCAAGCTGGTGGTGGATCTGGTTCGCGGCAAGGATGTCAGCGAGGCGCTGGCCATCCTGTCCTTTACCCCCAATGCTGCCGCCCCCGTGCTGCATAAATTGATCAGCAGCGCCAAGGCCAACGCAGTCAACAACCTGGACATGGACGGGGATTCCCTATATGTCGCAGAAATCTATGCCAATCCCGGCCCGACGCTCAAACGCTACCGCCCCCGCGCAAGGGGCAGCGCTTCTACCATCTTAAAGCGCACAAGCCATTTCAGCGTGGTTCTGGATCAACGATAAGGGAGGAAGCAGGAAAGTATGGGACAGAAAGTTAATCCCCACGGCGCACGGGTCGGCGTCATTTTCGACTGGAGCACCCGCTGGTATGCCGATAAGAAATCTTTTGCGGACAACCTCATTGAGGATTACAAAATCCGCAAGATGCTTAAAGAGCGCTACTATAACACCGGCGTAAGCCGCATTGATATTTCTCGCAGCGCCGCGCGCATGACGATTGATCTTTTCACCGGCAAGCCCGGCATGGTCATCGGCCGTGGCGGCAAGGGCATTGAAGAGCTCAAAGCCTTTGTGGAAAAAGAGCTGGGCCACCCGGTCAACATCAACGTGATCGAGGTGAAAAACCCCGATACTGACGCTCAGCTGGTGGCTGAGAACATCGCCCAGCAGCTGGAGAAGCGCATCTCTTTCCGGCGCGCGCTCAAGCAGGCTATCCAGCGCACCATGCGCGCAGGCGCTAAGGGCATGAAGGCCGCGGTGTCCGGCCGCCTGGGCGGCGCTGACATTGCTCGCTCCGAGCACTATCACGAGGGATCCATCCCGCTGCAGACCCTCCGCGCCAACATCGATTATGGCTTCGCAGAAGCCAAGACCACCTACGGCCGCCTGGGCGTGAAGGTGTGGATTTACAAGGGACAGGTGCTGCCTCAGGCCAAAAAACGCCAAGGCGCCCGTGTTGAAGGAGGCAGATAAACCATGTTAATGCCAAAACGCGTCAAGCGGCGCAAGGTTTTCCGCGGCCGCATGAAGGGCAAAGCCATGCGCGGCAACGTCATTGCCTATGGCGAGTACGGCCTGGTTGCCATGGACCCCAGCTGGGTAACCAGCCAGCAGATTGAAGCCGCCCGTATTGCGCTCACCCGCTATACCAGGCGCGGCGGTCAGGTCTGGATCAAGATTTTCCCCGACAAGCCAGTGACCGCAAAACCCGCCGAAACGCGCATGGGTTCAGGCAAAGGCTCACCCGAATACTGGGTGGCCGTGGTGAAGCCCGGCCGGGTGCTGTTTGAAGTGGCCGGTATTGAGGAATCCATTGCCCGGGAGGCGCTGCGCCTGGCCTCAACCAAGCTGCCGATGAAGTGCAAAATCTATTCCAAAGCGCAGCTGAACCAAATGAATGGTGGTGACAACTGATGAAGGTGAGCGAATACTTGGCCATGAAGCCTGAAGAGTTAACGGCAAAGATTGCTGAACTGAAGACCGAGCTGTTCAACCTTCGCTTCCAGCTGGCCACCGGCCAACTGGAGAATACGATGCAGATCCAGGTGGTGAAGCGCAACATTGCCCGCGCCCTCACCGCCCAGACCCAGGCCCAGAAAAAGGCCGGTCAGGCCAGATAACCGCGAAAGGAGGCAAGATCCATGTCAGAAGTTAGAACCAGCAACCGTAAGACCCGTGTGGGCATGGTCACCAGTGACAAGATGGATAAAACCGCCATCGTCACCATCACCCACCGCTTCCGCCATCCCCTGTATGGCAAGTATATCAAGCGCATCAGCAAGCTGATGGTACACGACGAGGACAATGCCTGCGGTATCGGCGATACCGTCCGGGTGATGGAAACCCGGCCGCTGTCAAAGAACAAGCGGTGGCGTCTGGTAGAAATCATCGAGAAAGCGAAGTAAGCCAATCCCTGTGGGATAAAACCCAGGGAATATGGCTTAGAAGGAGGAACCCTTATGATTCAGCCGCAAACTCGGCTTAAGGTCGCCGATAACTCCGGCGCCAAGGAGATCATGTGCATCAGGGTGCTGGGCGGTTCTTTCCGCCGTTCGGGCTCCATTGGCGATGTGATTGTCGCCAGCGTAAAGTCCGCTGCACCCGGCGGTCAGGTCAAGAAAGGCGAAGTGGTGCGCGCTGTCATCGTCCGCGTGGTTAAGCAGAACCGCCGGCCCGACGGCACCTACATCCGCTTTGATGACAACGCCGCTGTGATCATCAATGACCAGAAACAGCCCCGGGGCACCCGCATCTTTGGACCTGTTGCCCGCGAACTGCGTGAGAAAGACTATATGAAGATCGTCTCCCTCGCGCCTGAAGTGCTCTGAGGAGGCGTATGAAGATGAAAGTGCATGTCAAAACAAAGGATGAAGTCATCGTCATCGCCGGCAAGGACAAGGGCGTCAAGGGAAGAGTGTTAAGCGTTGACCCCAAGAACAACCGCGTGACGGTTGAGGGCGTGGCCATGGTCACCAAACACCAGAAATCCCGCGCTCAGGGCCAGCCCGGCGGCATCATCAGGAAGGAAGCCGCCATTGACGCGTCAAACGTCATGCTGGTGTGTCAGAAGTGTGGCAAGCCTTCCCGTGCCGGACGGAAGATTCTGGAAGACGGCAAAAAAATCCGCACCTGCAAAAAGTGCGGCGAACAGATTGACTAAGTAAGGAGGAACGGCAACATCATGGCAACCCGTCTCAAAGAGAAATACAAGGCCGAAGCTGTCCCTGCCTTGCAGCAGAAGTTCGGCTACAAAAACCCCATGCAGGTGCCCAAGCTGGAGAAGATTGTGATCAACATGGGCCTGGGCGACTGCAAGGACAACGCCAAGGCTCTGGAGAACGCTGTGGAGGAGCTTGCTCAGATCTCAGGTCAGAAGGCTCTGGTGATCAAAGCGAAGAAATCAGTTGCCAACTTCAAGCTTCGCGAGGGCATGAACATTGGCGCTAAGGTCACCCTCAGGGGCAGAAGGATGGAGGAGTTCTTTGACAAGCTTGTCTCCATCGCCCTTCCCCGCGTGCGTGACTTCCGCGGTGTATCCCCCAAAGCCTTTGACGGCCGCGGCAACTACGCCCTGGGCGTCAAGGAGCAGCTGATCTTCCCCGAAATCAACTATGACAAGGTGGAAAAGATCCGCGGCATGGAAATGATTTTTGTTACCACTGCCCGCACGGACGAGGAAGCGAAAGAGCTTCTTGGCCTGCTGGGTATGCCGTTTGCGCAGTAAGGGAGGATATAGTTAGTATGGCGAAAACCAGTTTGCGCATCAGACAGGCGCGTCCCGCGAAATTCTCGACCCGCGCCTATACCCGTTGCCGCATTTGCGGCCGTCCCCATTCAGTGCTCAGGCGCTATGGCGTCTGCCGTATCTGTTTTAGAGAGCTGGCACACAAAGGCCAGATCCCCGGCGTCCGCAAGGCAAGCTGGTAAGCGAACAACGCAAAGGAGGTTCCCCACATGGTCGTGAATGATCCCATTGCCGATATGCTGACCCGCATCCGCAACGCGCAGATCGCCAAGCATGACACGGTAACGATTCCCGCCAGCAACACCAAGAAGGCCATCGCCAAGATTTTGCTGGACGAAGGGTACATCAGAAACTACGAAAGAATCGATGACGGCCTTCAGGGCCAGATCAAGCTGACCCTCAAGTATGTCAACGATAAGCAGCAGCCCGTTATCGCGGGGCTCAAGCGCATTTCCAAACCCGGCCTGCGGGTGTATGCCCGCTGTGAAGACCTGCCCAAGGTGCTGGGCGGCCTGGGTGTGGCCATTATCTCCACGTCAAAGGGGCTGATGACCGACCGCAAGGCCCGCCAGGACAATTTGGGCGGCGAAGTGCTGGCTTACATCTGGTAAACTGATCACGCATTGGAGGTAGAAACATGTCTCGTATCGGAAAGCTTCCGATCACCGTGCCCAAGGGCGTGACAGTGACCGTGGATGATAACAACCAGGTCGTCGTCAAAGGCCCTAAGGGTACGCTGGCCCAACAGATGAACAAGGATATCACCCTTTCCCAGGACGAAGGTGTTCTGACCCTTAACCGCCCCAGCGATTCCAAGCCGCACAAGGCCCTTCATGGCCTGTACCGCTCGCTGGTGCACAACATGGTGGTGGGCGTCACCGATGGTTTCCAAAAGACGCTTCTCATGGTGGGCACGGGTTACCGCGCCCAGGTAGACGGGAAAAAGCTGACCCTTAACGTGGGCTATTCCCACCCCATTATCTTTGATGCCCCTGATAACGTCACCTTTGAAACGCCCAATGCCACCACCATCGTGGTCAAGGGCATTGACAAACAGGTAGTGGGCGCCCTGGCCGCTGATATCAGGGCCACTAGGCCGCCGGAACCCTATCTGGGCAAGGGCATCAAGTATGACGACGAACGTATCCGCCGCAAGGAAGGCAAGACCGGCAGCAAATAAGAAGGGAGTGAACGCATATGTTCAAAAAGCGCGACCGCAATGAAGTCCGTAAGATCCGTCACGCACGCGTCCGCAAGAAGGTAAGCGGCACGCCCGAGAAGCCGCGCCTGTGCGTGTTCCGCAGCAACACCAAGATCTATGCCCAGATCATTGATGATACCAAGGGCATCACCCTGGTGCAGGCGTCCAGCATGGATCCTGCCATCCGGGAAGAACTCAGCGAACTTAACAAAACCGGCGCCTCCAAGGCCGTCGGCAAGCTGGTGGGGGAGCGCGCCATCAAGGCGGGCATTGAGCGTGTGGTGTTTGACCGCAGCGGATATGTCTATGCCGGGCGTGTGGCTTCCCTGGCGGACGGCGCCCGTGAAGCCGGGCTCAAATTCTAAGGAGGAAGCTTGTGATGCAACGCAGAAACAGAGATAACCGCCGTGAGCGGGAAGAGCAGAGCGAATTTCAGGAGAAGCTGGTCAGCGTCAACCGCGTCGCAAAGACCGTTAAGGGCGGCCGTAACTTCCGTTTCGCAGCCCTGGTTGTGGTGGGCGATGGCGCTGGCCGCGTAGGCGCCGGTATGGGCAAGGCCGCGGAAATTCCCGAGGCCATTCGCAAAGCCAATGAAAACGCCAAGAAGCACCTGATTAGCGTTCCCCTGACGGGCACCACCGTGCCCCACGCCACCACCGGCTATTTTGGCACATCCAAGGTGGTCGTTCTGCCTGCCCCCGAGGGTACCGGCGTTATCGCCGGCGGCGCCGCCCGCGCCGTGCTGGAATTGGCAGGTATCAAGGACATCCGCACCAAATCCTTTGGCAGCAGCAACCCCATCAACACCGTGAAGGCCACCATTGAGGGGCTTAAGCTTCTGCGGTCGCCTGAGCAGGTGGCCAAGCTCCGCGGCAAAACCGTGGAAGAGATCCTGGGTTAAGGAGGCCGCGATGAAACTGCACATTACACTGACAAAATCCCCCATCGCCAGGCTGGAAAAGCAGATCCGCACCATTGAGGCGCTGGGCCTGCGCAAAATCGGCCAGACGGTGATTAAAGAGGACAACCCCTGCGTCCGCGGCCAAATCTTCAAGGTTCGGCACATGGTCGAGGTGGAAGAAATCAAAGAGTGATAGGAGGACGTCCTCATGAAATTACATGAATTGCAACCGGCCCCCGGTTCAACCAAGGAGAAAAAGCGTCTTGGCCGCGGCATTGGCAGCGGGCTGGGCAAAACCTCCGGCAAGGGGCACAAAGGCGCCAAGGCCCGTTCCGGTGGCGGCAAAGCCCCCGGCTTTGAGGGCGGCCAGATGCCCCTTACCCGCCGCGTGCCCAAAAGCGGCTTCACCAACATTTTCCGCAAGGAATATGCCATTGTGAAGGTGGAAAGCCTGGAGCGCTTTGAGGCAGGCGCCCGGGTGACGGTGGACATGCTGAAGGAAGCTGGCCTTGTTAAAAAGACCCTGGACGGTGTCAAGATCCTGGGCAACGGTGACCTTACCAAAGCCCTTACCGTTGAGGCCAACAAGTTCACGGCTCAGGCCAGGGAAAAGATCGAAAAGGCCGGCGGAAAGGCCGAGGTGATCTGAGATGTGGGATACGCTACGCAATGCCTGGAAGGTGCCGGAGCTTCGCAAAAAGATCCTGTACACCTTCATGATGCTGCTGCTTTACCGCCTGGTAAGCGTCATCCCCGTGCCCGGCATCAATGCCAGCGTCGTTCAGGAAGTGGCGGGCAGCTATGACATGCTGGGCCTGGTCAACATGATGACCGGCAACGCCTTTAGCCAGATGACGGTGATGGCCATGGGCATTACGCCCTATATCAACGCCTCGATCATCATTCAGCTGCTGACAATAGCCATTCCGGCCCTGGAGCGCTTGCAGAAAGAGGGCGGCGAAGAGGGCAAGGAAAAACTCAACAAAATCACCCGTTATTCCACCGTGGTGCTGGCTGCCATTCAGGCCATCGGTATCATCGGGGCGCTTAACAGCGGCACCACCGCCGGGGGCGAAAGGGTGCTGGAGGCCAGCCACAACAACTTCTTTGGACTGCTGTCCATCGGCGTGATCATGGCTGCCGGCACCGCGCTTGCCATGTGGATTGGCGAGCGGGTAACCGCCAACGGCATCGGAAACGGCATCAGCCTGTTGATTTTCGCCGGCATCATCTCCAACCTTTTTTCCGGTATCCTCACCGCGTTTACGGATGTGCTGGGCATCACCGCCTATGGCACCACCGTCAGCGCCTTCCTGATTCTGATCATGACGGCCCTTGTGATCATTACCGTGGTCACTTTCATCGACCTGGGCGAGCGCCGTATCCCGGTGCAGTATGCAAAGCGCGTGGTGGGCCGCAAGATGTATGGCGGGCAATCCACCCACATCCCGATGAAGATTTTGTCCGTGGGCGTGCTTCCCCTCATCTTCGCTTACTCCTTCATGGCTTTCCCGGGCACCATCATTGCCATCATTGGCCCCAACTCCGGCGCTGCCAAATGGTGGGAAGCCAACATGCATCAGACTGCGCCCCTGAACCTGATTGTGACGGCGCTTCTGATTGTGGGCTTCACCTACTTCTACGCTTCCATTTCCTTTAACCCCCAGGACATTGCCAAGAACATCCAGCAGCAGGGCGGCAACATCCCGGGCATCCGCTCGGGGCAGAACACCGTGGCCTTCCTGGCCCGGATTTCCAAGCGCCTGACGCTGTTTGCGGCTTTCTTCCTGGCTGCTCTGGCCACGTTGCCTACTTTGCTGTCCGTTTGGCAGAACGTGCGGATTCCCTTTGCCGCCTCCTCCATGCTGATCGCGGTTTCCGTGTCGCTGGAGACGGTGCGCCAAGTGGAAGCGCAGCTGGTCATGCGCAACTACAAGGGCTTCCTGTAAGCATTGGCAGGCCGCCCGTTGAAGGAGACGCTGTGAACATTATTCTTTTAGGCCCTCCCGGCGTGGGCAAAGGCACCCACGCCAAGATGTTTACCCAGGATCTGGGTATCCCTCAGATTTCCACCGGAGACATGCTGCGCCAGAACATCAAACGCGGCACAGCCCTGGGCCTTAAAGCCGAGACCTTTATCAACGCCGGGGAGCTGGTGCCTGATGAGGTGGTGATCGCCATGGTGCGTGAACGCCTCCAGGCCAGTGACTGTAACCATGGCTATATTCTGGACGGCTTCCCCCGCACCGTGGCCCAGGCCGAAGCCCTCAGCGGTTTTGCCCGGATTGACGCTGTAGTGAACCTCATCGCAAGCCAGGAGGTGATCATGGGCCACCTGACCGGCAGGCGCGTGTGCAAGGACTGCGGCAGCACCTATCACATCCGCCGTCTGAAGGAGAATCAGACCACGTGCCAGGCCTGCGGCGGCACCCTCATTCACCGGGATGACGACAAGCCTGAGACCATTGCCAACCGCCTGAGCGTGTACCATCGCCAGACGGAGCCCTTGGTTGACTACTACCGCGGGAAAGGTTTGCTCAAGGATGTAGTGGTGGAAGGCAAGCTGGAAGACAATCACGTGCTGATCATGAAGGCACTGGGTCTAAAGGGATGATTTCCATCAAAAACCCGGCTCAGCTTGAGAAGATGCGCCGGGCGGGCAGCCTGCTGTATGAGGTGATGCAAAAGCTGCGGGAGGTGGTGCGTCCGGGAGAGAGCACCGCTGCCATTGATGCCTATGCAGAGGAACTTATCCGCCGCAACCAGGCCATCCCCTCATTTCTGGGTTACAGGGGTTTCCCGGCCAGCATCTGCGCCTCTGTGGATGATGAGGTGGTGCACGGCATCCCGGCAGACGGCGTCACCCTTCAGGAAGGCAGCGTCCTCAGCATTGACTGCGGGTTGATCCTGGACGGCTGGCAGGCGGACAGTGCCATCACCGTGCCCGTGGGCGAGATTTCAGACAGCCTCAAGCGCCTGATTGAAGTCACCGAGCAGTGCTTCTTTGAAGGGGCCAGGGCGGCGGTAGTCGGCAACCGGGTGGGGGATATCGGCCACGCGGTGCAATCGCTGGCTGAAAGCCGGGGATTTGGTGTCATCCGGGATCTGACCGGACACGGCATCGGCCGCAACATGCATGAGGATCCTTCGGTGCCCAACTTTGGGGAGCCAGGCACCGGGCCCAGGCTGAGGGCCGGCATGACCATCGCGGTGGAGCCCATGATTTCCCTGGGAGGCTGGCATGTGCGCCAGTTGGATGACGGCTGGACGATCAAAACCCTGGACGGTTCCCCTTGTGCTCACTATGAGCACACCATCGCTATCACCCCTGACGGCCCTCCTGAAATCTTCACCCTGCCCGGTTTCCGCTGGGAATAACCAGAGAAAAACAGAATGAAAGCGGAAATCAAGCCGGGATTGGCGGTCATTTCACGCATGGGGCGTGACAAGAACAGGGTTTATGTGGTACTATACGAAGTGGACGCCGATTTTGTCATGGTGGCCGATGGGCGCAGGCGTACCCTGGCCCATCCCAAGCGCAAACGGCGCAAGCATCTGATGGCGACCGGGCGGGAATTCCCGGGATTGATCAAAAAAAGCCTGACAGGCAAACTGACCGACCATGACTTGAGAACCGCCCTTGATCATATGGCCCATCCCCCTGAAGACCCAGCCTAAAGGAGGAAAGTTTGTCCAAAAGCGATGTTATTGAAGTCGAAGGCAGAGTAATCGAAGCGCTGCCCAATGCCATGTTCTCCGTGGAGCTTTCCAACGGGCACAAGATCATGGCGCATATCTCCGGCAAGATGCGCATGAACTTCATCCGCATTTACCCAGGAGACAGGGTCACCCTTGAGCTCTCCCCTTACGATCTCACCCGCGGCCGGATCACCTGGCGCAGCAAGAATTAATCTTGACGAGGAGGTAGCCCCATTATGAAAGTTCGTCCTTCAGTGAAGACGATCTGCGAGAAGTGCAAGATCATCAAGCGCAAAGGCCATGTGATGGTCATTTGCGAGAACCCGAAGCACAAGCAAAAGCAGGGCTGAGGGGTTTTTTCCGCGTGGATCGCCATGCGGGCGGCTGCCAGGGGAGAACCTCTGGACCGCGTGGCGCCAGGATATTTTGTCATCGCCGGGTTTTCACACCCCGGCCACCTATTTTAACGATTAGCAAATTTGGAGGTGTTTCCAGCACATGGCACGTATAGCGGGTGTTGACTTGCCCCGGGACAAGCGGGTGGAAATCGGGCTGACCTACATTTTCGGCATTGGCCTGACCACAAGCAAGCAGATACTGGCGGAGACGGAGATCAATCCTGACACCAGGGTCAGAGATCTGACCGAGAACGATATCTCAAAGCTGCGTGAGTACATTGAGCACCACGTAAAGGTGGAGGGTGACCTGCGCCGTCAGGTGTCCCTTGACATCAAGCGTTTGATGGAGATCGGCTCCTACCGCGGTGTGCGGCATCGCCGCAGCCTTCCGGTGAGGGGACAGAACACCAAGCAGAACGCGCGCACGCGCAAAGGCCCCAAGCGCCAAGTTGCCGGCAAGAAGAAGGCAGGCCGTTAAGGCATTAAGACATTAAGCCCGTCAGGGCATGGAGGAAGTAATGGCAAAAGCCAAGTTAAAGCGGGTATCGCGCAAGCGCCGAGAGAAGAAGTTCGTGGAGCGGGGCGTTGTGCATATCCAGTCATCGTTTAACAACACCATTGTTACCATCACCGACACGCAGGGCAACGCCCTTTCCTGGGCTAGCGCCGGCGGGATGGGTTTTCGCGGCAATAAAAAGTCCACCCCTTTTGCAGCGCAGATGGCGGCGGAGACCGCTGCCCGCGCCGTGGCCGAGTTTGGCATGCGCACGGTGGATGTGTATGTGAAGGGCCCGGGTTCTGGCCGTGAAGCGGCCATCCGTAGCCTGCAGACCGCGGGGCTGGAGGTCACCATGATCAAAGATGTGACACCGATTCCCCACAACGGCTGCCGCCCACCCAAGCGCAGAAGAGTTTAAGAAGGAGGTTCCGTCAAGATGGCAAGAAATACCGGTTCCGTTTGTCGCAAGTGCCGTCGTGAAGGCACCAAGCTCTTCTTAAAGGGCGAGAAATGCTTTTCACAGAAATGCGCTGTTTCCAAGCGCCCCACCCCTCCCGGCCAGCATGGTCAGGCCCGCCAGCGCAAGATGAGCGAGTATGGCCTCCAGCTGCGGGAAAAGCAGAAGGCGCGCCGCGCCTATGGGCTGCTTGAAACTCAGTTCCGCCGTATCCATGACAAGGCCCTGAAGATGAAGGGCGTTTCCGGCGAGAACCTGTTGCAGCTGCTTGAGCGCAGGCTGGACAATGTGGTGTATCGCGCCGGTCTGGCCAATTCCCGCCCCCAGGCGAGGCAATTGGTCAACCACGGGCATTTCCTGGTCAACGGGAAAAAAGTTGATATCCCCTCCTATATCGTGGATGAGGGGGATGTGATCACCGTGCGCAGCGCCAGCAAGGACATCGACCTGTTCAAGGCCGCACGGGAAGGCAGCGCCAGGATTCTGCCCAAGTGGCTCTCCTGCAACACGGAAGAGCTCAAGGCCACCGTCAGCGCCCTGCCTGAGCGCAGCGATATCGACTTTGCCCTCCAGGAGAACATGATCATTGAGTTCTACTCCCGTTGATCCGTCGCCTGACAACTGATACCGACGATCAATAAGAGAGGAGAAGAGCTGTGACCACAGAAACCATCAGCCCCCGGATAGAGCGCGTCGCATATCGGGAAAACGAGTTTTACGGCCACTTTGAAGTGGAGCCGCTGGAACGTGGTTTTGGGCACACGCTTGGCAACGCGCTGCGGCGCGTTCTGCTCAGCTCCCTGCCCGGCGCCGCTGTGACCAGCGTGAACATTGAAGGCATTCAGCATGAGTTTTCTACCATACCAGGCGTCAAGGAAGATGTCACCGAGATCATTTTGAACCTGAAAGAGCTTGCCATCCGGCTGCATGTGGACGCGGTGAAGCAGGTGGAAATTGACGCCGTAGGCCCTGCCACGGTGACCGCCGGCGACATCCGCGTGGACAGCGAGGTAGAGGTGGTGAACCCCGACCTGCATATCGCCACCCTGGCCGAGGGCGCCAAGCTCCACATGACCCTTACCATCGAGCAGGGACACGGTTATGTCTCTGCCGAACGCAACAAGATGAGCGCCATGCCCATTGGCGTGATTCCCATTGACGCCATTTATACCCCCATGCGCAAGGTCAACTACTCGGTGGAGGATACCCGTGTGGGCCAGATCACCGACTATGACAAGCTGGTGCTGGAGGTGTGGACCAATGGCGCCGTCAGCCCTGAGGAGGCCATCAGCATGGCCGCGAAAATTCTCACCGATCAGCTGGATATCTTCACCCGCCTGACGGAACAGCCCATGGAAGTGGCCGCGGAAGCCGATGATGCCGAAGAGGCCGGCGCCAGCGCGGAGATGACCATTGAGGAGCTTGATCTGTCGGTGCGTGCCTTCAACTGTCTGAAGCGTGCCGGTATCAACACGGTGAGCGAGCTGATCCAAAAGGATCAGGAAGACATGATGAAGGTGCGCAACCTGGGCAAGAAGAGCCTGGAAGAAGTAGAGCAGAAGCTGGCCCTGCTGGGCCTGTCCCTGCGCAAGTCTGAAGAAGAATAAGAGTAAGCCGCCCGCACAGGGGCTAAGGAGGAACAGCACACATGGCACAGCAACGCAAGCTTGGCTTAAGCAGTGATAAGCGAAAAGCCCTGATCCGCAACCAGGTTACCAGCCTGCTCTGGCATGGCCGGATTGAAACCAGCCTGGCCCGCGCAAAGGAAGTCCGCCGGGTGGCGGAAAAAATGGTCACCCTGGCCGTGCGGGAATACGACAACACGGTGGAAGTCAAAAAAGAGTTCCACAATGACAAGGGCCAGATTGTCACCATTGATGTCACCAACGATACCCCCAGCAAGCTGCACGCAAGGCGCTTGATGATGGCCTATCTGTATGATGTCAAAGAGCAGCGCAAGGATGACGAATCCCGCAGCGAATACCGGGAGCGTACCAGGGACAACAAGCATCCGGTGGTGGAAAAGCTCTTCCGGGAGTATGGCCCCAAATACCGCAAGCGCAACGAGGAAAAGAGCTGCGCCGGCGGTTACACCCGCATCTACAAGCTGGGGCCCCGCCGGGGCGACGCTTCCGAGCGTGTGCTCATCGAGATGGTCTAAACTTGGTCTCAAAGTGCCTCCGGGCACTTTTTTTATTGGCATGGATTTATACCGATTCCAAACTTTATTGCATCGTTACGCCTGTTCTTTTATCGTTCTGCTGTGTCAGTCAACCTCAACGTAGCTATGGCTACGCCTTCAGTTTCCTTCCTTGCAGGACAATAAAATCCCTCGCCGCTTTGGATGCAATAAAGTTTTACATCAGTATAGTTTGACGGAGGAGGAAATATGATGACCTATCAGGATGTTTTGAACAATGCGCGGGACCAGATGGGGCCATTTTGCAAGTCCTGCCCGGTGTGCAACGGCAGGGCCTGCGGAAGCACCATGCCCGGCCCGGGCGCTAAGGGAAGCGGCACCGTTTTTATCCGGAATTATCAAAAGTGGCAGGAAATATTGCTGAACCTGGACACCATCCATGAAAACCAGGAGCCGGATACCAGCTTTTCAGTATTCGGGCAGACCTTTTCGCTGCCGGTATTTGCCGCTCCCATCGGCGCGATGAAAATGCATTATGGCGACAAATATGACGATATGGCCTACAACGACCTGCTGCTGCCCGCGGCCATTGAGGCGGGGATCGCGGCCTTTACGGGGGATGGCGTCAACCCCGCCATCATGGAGGCGGCGGCTGAGACGCTGAAAAGGTATCAGGGGAAGGGCGTTGCCACCATCAAGCCCTGGGGGATGTCGCTGGTGCGGGAGAAGTTGGAGATGGTGAAAGCCGCCCGGCCCATGGCAATCGCCATGGACATTGACGCGGCGGGGCTGCCATTTCTGAAGGGGCAAAACCCGCCGGCAGGCAGCAAAACCGTGGAGGAACTCCGCCAGATCGTGGCGTGGGCTGAGCGGCCCTTTATTCTCAAGGGCATCATGACTGTCTCAGGCGCCATAAAGGCGATGGAAGCGGGGGTGAGCGCCATTGTGGTGTCCAACCATGGCGGCCGCGTGCTGGACTATTGCCCAAGCACGGCGGAGGTATTGCCGGAGATCGCGGAGGCCGTGGGCGGCAAGATGAAGATATTTGTAGATGGCGGCATCCGCAGCGGGCAGGATGTGTTCAAGGCGCTTGCCCTGGGGGCAGACGCGGTGCTGATTGGCCGGCCCTTTGTGAACATGGTGTATGGCGCGGGTGCCGAAGGCGTGCGCGTTTATACGCAGAAAATCGCCAGTGAGCTGACGGACACCATGACCATGTGCGGCGCCGGCTCACTGGCTGAGATCCGCAAGCAGATGGTTCGGATCTAAAGGGAAAAGCGGATCAGGCTTTTACCCACACGCTTAAGCTGCTTGCTTTGCAGGGGAAGTCCGTCCAGCCTTCTTCATCCAGGGTGAGGGGTTCAGAGAAAGCGCCGGTGATTTCCCGCCAGGCGGTGTTCGCGTTAAGACTCCCCAGGCACATGCGCTTTGCGCTGTCATCGCCGTTGTTGATGACACAGGCCAGGCCGCTGTTTTCATGGGCCTCATCGCCCAGGCGTACCCAGCCGATGATGTTGGGGTGATCAAAGTAGTCCAGCTGTTCGCCATAGGCGTAGTAACGGCGGGCGAACAGAAGCTTATCTAAAATGTCTTTTTT
The DNA here is from genome assembly GCA_050952935.1 of Christensenellales bacterium. Taxonomy (GTDB): domain Bacteria; phylum Bacillota; class Clostridia; order Christensenellales; family Aristaeellaceae; genus UBA6115. Next base: position 950,228 of record JBMNLS010000001.1, read on the forward strand.
GCCGGGGATGGGTTCTTCCCCGGCAATGCCGTAGTAATCGCCATAAAAGACGCAGGGATAGCCATCCTGGCGCAGCAGAATCAAAGCATAGGCCAGGGGCTTGAACCAATCCTGCACCCAGCTTTCCAGTGCCTGGCCGGGCTGTGAGTCGTGGTTATCCACAAAGGTGACGCAGGACAGGACATGCCGGGAGATGAGGGTGTTGTCAAAGATGGTGCGCAGGTCGTAATCGCGGCCTTTGTTTGCCGCCTCCGCAAAGCGGAAATGGAGCGCCACATCAAACAGCGCCAGCAGCCCTTCCGTTTTTTTCAAGTAGTCGCTGAGGACGTCATCATCCGCGTGCCAGTATTCTCCCACGAAATAGAGGGGCTTATGGGCGCTTAAGCGCACATGACGCACAAAGACCTCCATAAAATTGGCGTCGATGTGCTTGATGGCGTCCATGCGCATGCCGTCCAGGTTCAGCTCCTTCACCACCCATTCGCCCCAGCGCAGGGTTTCATCGATGACTTCCCTGTTGCGGTAGTCTATGTTGGCGAACATCAGGTAGTCAAAGTTGCCCAATTCATTGCTGACATTTTCTGAAAACCCTTTGTTTTCGCCCAGGATGCGGTAAATGGCTGTTTTGCCTGTGCGCTGGTCAAAGTTGATGCCGTTGAAATGATGATAGTTCCACTCAAAGGCGGAATACTGTCCCTGACGTCCGGGGAAGGTGAACTTTGTCCAGCCTTCCGCTTCAAACGGCTCGCTGATCTCTTCCAGGCGGTTGTCCGGGTTTACCTTGACCACCTTGAACACCTCAGATTCATCAGCGCCGGCCTTATGGTTGAGCACAGCGTCCCCATAGGCCTGAATGCCATGCCGGTGCAGGGCTTTGATGGCTGCTATCAGCTCTTTTTTGGTGCCGTATTTGGTGCGGACGCTGCCCTTTTGGTCAAACTCGCCCAGATCATACAGATCATAGACGCCATAGCCCACGTCGCTTGAACCGGTCGCTTTGCAGAAGGGCGGCATCCATACCCCGCCCACCCCCAGACTTTTCAGGTGTTTAGCGTCCTCTTTCAGGCGCTTCCAGTGCGCCCCGTCATCGGGCAGCATCCATTCAAAGTACTGGAACATCACCTGATTGTCGGGCTGATGCTCCGGCGGCGCCACGGGGTTTGACAGCGGCAGCCCCTTTTGCTGGGCGATTTCCTGCATGCTTTCTTTTAGTTCCGCTTCCTGCTCTTCCGGCAGCGTGTCCCACACCGCTTGATGCAGCAGGGCGGATAATTCCTGATCAGGCCCTTGCGCCTGTTTCTTCTTTCGTGTCATGTTCATACCTCCTGAATATCCCAAATGGGACACCCTATTATACATCATTGCTTGAACAAAAGATAATCAAAGAGAATCTGCCCGATGGGTGGGATTGTGGCGTCCGTTTATGGTAAGATTAATCTATTATGGAAACTAACACTGGAGCGATGGGATGAACGGAATGGACAGAAAACGGCTGTGCGCCGTGTGGCTGGCGTCAAGCCCCAGCCTGGGCTTTAAGGCCAGGGGCAGGGTGCTGGAGGCCTTTGGCAGCGCGGAGGCGGCCTTTGATGGCTTCGGCGGGGATGTGCTGGCGCTGGTGGGGGAGAAGGCCTACCGGGAGCTGGGAAAAATGCGGGAGCTGGGGCTGGAAAAGCTGGCGATGGCCCTTGAGCGCATCGGGGCCAAGGTGACAATGCCCGGGGATGAAACATTCCCTGAGGTGCTAAACGATATCATTGATCCGCCTGATCTGCTTTTTTATCAGGGCACCCTGACACGGGATGTTGGACGAGCCATCGCCATTGTGGGTTCCCGGCGGGAAACTCGCTATGGCCGGGAGCAGGCCCACAAAATTGCCCGGGGGCTGGCGGCCAATGGGGTTATGGTGGTGTCAGGCCTGGCCCGGGGGATTGACACAGCCGCGCATTCAGGGGCGCTTGAAGGCGGCGGGCGCACGGTGGCGATATTGGGAAGCGGCATCAGCCGGATCTATCCCCCTGAAAACAAGGAGCTGGCGGCGCGCATGGTTGAAGTCGGTGGCGCTGTCATCAGCGAGTTTGCGCCCGGCGCTGAGCCCATGGCCTTTCATTTTCCGTTTAGGAACCGCCTGGTGTCCGGCCTTTGCCAGGGCACGCTGTTAATAGAGGCGCGGGAGAAAAGCGGCACCCTGATCACGGTGGGTCATGCGTTGGCCCAGGGGCGGGAGGTGTTCGCGCTGCCCGGGCAGGTGGATATGCCGGGCAGCGCCGTGCCCCACAAGATGCTGAGGGAAGGCGCGCGCCTTATCACCTGCTATGAGGATATCCTTGAGGATATGGGCTGGAACACCGCGGCGCCCGAGGCGGTTCAGCTTGATTTTGTCCCGCCGGATTTGACAAACGAACAAAAACAGATATATGATTCGCTTTGCGATGAACCCTTGGGTTTTCAGGAGCTGGCCCAGCGGCTGGCGATGCCGGCCCCTGATCTTAACGCACAGATTACGATGCTGGAGCTAAGCGGCCTCATTGAGGCCCTGCCCGGGCGGCGGTTCAGGCGCGTGAAGTAATTTTCTGGAGGCAACTATCCTTGCAAGCAAAGCATAAACTCGTCATCGTTGAATCCCCCGCCAAGGCCAAAAGCGTGGCCAGGTTTCTGGGCCGCAGCTATAAAGTGACCGCCTCCCAGGGGCATGTGAGGGATTTGCCCAAAAGCCAGTTTGGCATTGACCCGGATAACAACTACGCCATGAAGTATATCACCATCCGGGGCCGGGGGGATATTCTGGCGGAGCTGCGCAAGCAGGTGAAGGGGGCCAGCAAAGTGCTCCTTGCCACCGACCCCGACCGGGAGGGGGAGGCCATTTCCTGGCATTTGGCCCAGGCCCTGGGGCTTGATGTGGAGGCGCCCATCCGCATTGAGTTTAATGAGATCACCAAGCCCGCTGTTCAGGCGGCGGTCAAGGCCGCCCGCACCATTGATATGAACAGGGTGGATGCCCAGCAGGCCAGGCGCGCCTTGGACCGGATCGTGGGCTATAAGATCAGCCCCCTGCTGTGGGCCAAGGTGAAAAAGGGCCTCTCCGCCGGCCGGGTACAGAGCGTGGCCGTGCGCATGGTGGCCGACCGGGAGCAGGAAATCGACGCCTTTATTCCGGAGGAGTATTGGGAGATCAGCGCGGGAATTGAAACCAGCGGCAAGAAGCTGAAGGAGCCCCTGCGGGCCAGGCTGGCCGCCATCTCCGGCAAGAAGGCGGATATCCGCGACAAAAAAGGCGCTGATAAGGCGGTCAAGCTGATCAAGGAGGGGACGTTCAGCATCACCTCCGTGAAGAAAAAGCAGCGCAGGAAAAATCCGGCGCCGCCTTTCACCACCTCCACCATGCAACAGGAAGCCAGCCGGAAGCTGAACTTCACCTCCGCGCGCACCATGCAGGTGGTGCAGGGCCTGTATGAAGGGGTTGACTTGGGCGCTGAGGGCACCCAGGGCCTGGTAACCTATATCAGAACGGACGCGGTGCGGGTGAGTGAACAGGCCCTGGCCGCCGTCAGAGAGCAGATCAAAAGCGATTGGGGCGAGGCCTATTTGCCCAAAACCGCCAAGGTTTACAAAAGCGGCAAGCGCGCCCAGGATGCCCATGAGGCCATCCGTCCCACCGATATGAGCCGCACACCGGACAAAATCAAAGACAAGCTCACCCGGGAGCAGTGGCAGCTGTACCGGCTGATTTACAATCGCTTTATGGCCAGCCAGATGAATGAGGCCCTGTTTGACACCGTGACGGCTGAAATTGAGGGCAACGGTGTGGGCCTGCGCTACTATGGCGAGCACAAGGTGTTTGCCGGGTTCACGGCCCTTTATGAGGAGGGCAGCGATGATGAAGAAACCCAGAAATCCGTGGTGTTGCCTGAGTTTAAAGAGGGTGCCGCGGTAAAAATCCTAGATGTGGAGGCGCTGCAGCGCTTTACCCAGCCGCCCGCCCGGTATACGGAGGCCTCGCTGATTCAGGCGATGGAGGAGAAGGGCATTGGCCGCCCCTCCACCTATGCGCCCACCATCAGTACCATTGTGGGGCGTGGTTACGTGAGCCGGGAGAACAAGCGCCTGTACCCCACGGAATTGGGCAAAATGGTTAACGATATCATGATGGAATATTTTGAACCCATCATGGATTTGGACTTCACCGCTGAGATGGAGGACAGGCTGGACGCGGTGGAGGAGGGGAAGGAGCCATGGACCCAGGTGCTGGCCGGGTTCTACCCCGACTTTATCAACATGGTGGAGAAGGCCGAGTCAACACTTGAGAAGATCGACATTCCGGACGAGGTGTCGGACATCCCCTGTGACGAGTGCGGGGCCATGATGGTGTATAAGATGGGGCGGTATGGGCGCTTTTTAGCCTGCCCGCGTTTCCCCGAGTGCCGGCATACCAAGCCCATCATCACCTACATCAAAGCGCCCTGCCCCACCTGCGGTGCCCGGCTGCAGCAGAAGACCACCCGCAAGGGACGCAGGTTTTATGGCTGCGAGCGCTACCCGGAGTGCGATTTTACCTCCTGGGAGCTGGTGGATGAGAAGGCCTGCCCGCGTTGCGATAGCTATATGACGGTGAAAAACAAGAAGACCGGCGCGTTGAGGCTGTGCAGCAACCCCAACTGCCGCTATCATGAGCCCATCGAGGAAGAGCGTGAAGCCTGAGCTGAGCGTGCCCGTCACCGTCATCGGGGCGGGGCTAGCGGGCTGTGAGGCGGCCTGGCAGCTGGCCTGCCGGGGGGTTCCGGTCAGGCTTATTGACATGAAGCCGGGGGTGAAAAGCCCTGCCCACCAGTCGGATAAATTTGCCGAACTGGTGTGCAGCAATTCCCTGAAAAGTGACCGGCTGCAAAACGCGTCGGGACTTCTGAAAGAGGAAATGCGCCGGCTGGGCTCCCTGGTCATCCAGGCGGCGGATAGCGCCCGGGTGCCCGCCGGGGGCGCTTTGGCGGTGGACCGGCATTTGTTTTCCGGCTTCATCACGGATAAACTGCGGAATCACCCTTTGGTGACCATCGAAGAAGCCCTGGTTGAAACCTTGCCTGAGGAGCCCGCCATCATCGCCACAGGGCCGTTGACCGCGGGGGGCCTGAATGATCAGATCGCGAGCCTCGCCGGCAGCCTGCATTTTTTTGACGCGGCGGCCCCCATTGTGACGGTGGAAAGCATCGACATGAGGATCGCCTTTCGCCAATCCCGCTATGGCCGGGGGGATGATTACCTCAACTGCCCGCTGAATGAGGCGGAATACCATGCCTTTATTGACGCGCTCCTAAGCGCCCAATCGGCCGATGTCCACGGCTTTGAGGAAGGGCTGCTGTTTGAAGGTTGCATGCCCATTGAGTCCATGGCCAGGCGCGGGCGCATGGCCCCGGCCTTTGGCCCGATGAAGCCGGTGGGGCTTACGGACCCGCGCACGGGAAAGATGCCCTTTGCCGTGGTACAATTGCGCCAGGATGACGCGGCGGGGACGCTGTATAACCTGGTGGGTTTCCAGACGCGGCTGAAATTCCCCGAGCAGAAGCGGGTGTTTGGGCTGATTCCGGGGCTGGCAGAGGCCGAGTTCGCCCGGTACGGCGTGATGCACCGCAACACCTTTTTGCAAAGCCCGGGCTTTTTGGACAGCTGTTTTTCGGTGAAGGAGCGGCGGGCGCTGTATTTCGCCGGGCAGATGACCGGGGTGGAGGGCTATGTGGAAAGCGCCGCCTCGGGACTTACGGCCGGGTTGTCGCTTTACACCAGGCTGCAAGGGATGCCGGAGGCGGAATTGCCCGACACCACCGCCATGTATGCCCTGGGCCGGTATATTTCCACCGACAACCGCCATTTCCAGCCCATGAACATCAACTTCGGCATCATGAAGCCCTTGTCCCAGCGGGTGCGGGGCAAGGAAAAGCGCTATCTGGCGCTGTCAGAGTGCGCGCTAAAGGATTTGCAACAATACATTGCGTCCAGGCCGGAGCTGTTTATCCGGCAACAGAGGAGGATTTATGACATTTAAAGGAACGACCATCTGCGCGGTCAAGCGGGACGGGCATGTGGCCATCGCAGGCGACGGTCAGGTGACGATGGGGGAAAACACCATTTTCAAAAGCACCGCCAAAAAGGTGCGCCGCATCTATAACGATCAGGTGGTGATCGGCTTTGCGGGTTCGGTGGCTGACGCCTTCACCCTAAGCGACCGCTTTGAGGAAAAGCTGCAGCAATCAGGCGGCAACCTGGAGCGGGCTGCCGTCAACCTGGCCCAGGAGTGGCGGGGGGATAAGGCGCTTCGCCAGCTTCAGGCCCTGATGATCGCCGCCAATGACAGCCAGATGCTGATGATTTCAGGCACCGGGGAAGTGATCGACCCGGATGACGGGGTCTGCGCCATTGGCTCGGGCGGGAACTATGCGCTGGCCGCCGCCAGGGCGCTGGTGCAAAACACCCAGCTGTCCGCCCGGGAAATCGCGGAGAAGGCGCTGCGCATCGCCGCGTCCATCTGTGTGTTCACCAACGACAACATCACCGTGGAGGATGTATGAATAACAAAGCGCTGACCCCGCGGGAAACCGTGCGGGAGCTGGATCGCTATATCATCGGCCAGCAGGAGGCCAAGCGCCAGGTGGCCATCGCGCTGCGCAACCGCTACCGCCGCGCCCGGGTGGAGGAACCCCTGCGGGATGAGATTTTTCCCAAGAACATCCTGATGATCGGCCCCACCGGCGTGGGGAAGACTGAGATCGCCAGGCGCCTGGCCAAGCTGGTCAACGCCCCTTTTGTGAAGGTGGAGGCCACCAAATTCACCGAGGTGGGCTATGTGGGACGGGATGTGGAAAGCATCATCCGCGACCTGGTGGAAAACGCCATCCGCATGGTGAAGCAGGAGCATCAGGACCGGGTGCGCGCCCGGGCGGAGGTGCTGGCGGAGGACCGCTTGGTGCAGCTGATGGCGGATCCGCCCAAGCAGGCCACCAACCCCATTGATATTCTGCTGCGGGGCCGCCCCAGGGAGCCGGAGCAGTCAGAGGAGGAGCGCAGGCAGCTTTCCACCCGCCGGGGCGATCTGCTAAGCCAGCTGCGGGCAGGGCAGCTGGAAGAGCGTGAGCTTGAGATCGAGGTGGAGGAGAGCATGCCGCAGCTGGAGGTGGGCGGCGCCGCCATCAACATCGGCGACATGATGGGTGGCATGATGCCCAAGCGCATGAAGCTGCGCCGGGTGAAGGTGAAGGAAGCCCGCCGCATCCTGATTGAGGAAGAGGCCCAGAAGCTGATCGACATGGACGCGGTGAAGGAAGAGGCCGTGAAGCGGGCTGAGCAGGACGGCATCGTGTTCATCGATGAGATCGACAAAATCGCCGGGCGCTCCGCCGGTGGCTCCGGCCCTGATGTGTCCCGGGAGGGGGTGCAGCGGGATATTCTGCCCATCGTGGAAGGCAGCGTGGTGAACACCAAGCATGGGGCGGTGCGCACGGACTACATGCTTTTTATCGCCGCCGGCGCCTTCCATGTGGCCAAGGTGAGCGACCTGATCCCGGAATTGCAGGGGCGCTTCCCTGTGCAGGTGACGCTCAAAAGCCTGACGAAGGAGGACTTTGTGCGCATCTTAACGCAGCCTGACAACGCGCTCACGCTGCAGTACGCGGCGCTGCTGGCGGTGGACAAGGTGAACCTCAGCTTTGAGGAGGACGCCCTGGAGGCCATTGCCCAGGCCGCCTGCAACATGAACGACGCCGGGGAAAACATCGGCGCCAGGCGGCTGCACGCGGTGTTTGAGGATTTGCTGGAGGATATTTCCTTTAACGCCGGGGGAGAGGAGATGCCCGAGGTGGATTTGGTGATCACCGGGCAGTATGTAAGGGAGCATGTGAAGGCCGCCAAGGAAAGCGACCTGCACAAATACATTCTATAAATAATCCCTGATGGCGCCCCAGGCCTGGATCAACTGGGGCAGACGCCAGGCCGCGTTGGCGGCGCTGGTGGAGGGCATCGCAAGGGCCGGGATATCCGGTTTGGGCGATGCTTTTTGATGGTAGAGCCTGGCGGCCATCCCGCCATTCAGGAAGATGGCCTGAATATTGGTGCCGGCAATGCTGTTGGCGATGGGGTTCACCGCCGCGTTTTTGATGGAGCCGTCGCTTGAGCCGGTGATGTCACAGCTGGCGATCACATCCCACAGCGCGACGTGGCGCTCTGTCAGCAGGCGCTGTTTGCCGTTTGTATCAGTGGGCGTTTCTACCTCAAACAGCGCCGACAGCATCTGCCAGAACCGGTTTTGCGGGTGCCCGTAATAAAACCCCTCCGCCCGGGAGCGCACCGAGGGGAAGGAGCCCAGGATCAGCACCAGGCTGTCCGGGCGCATGAAGGGCGGGAAGGGGTGGACGAGGGGCATGACGCTCACCTTTCATCAGATTTTGCATATTATAACCTTTCAGGCTTTGCCGGGCAATTTCTTGCTCGCCGGGTATGCCCATGGTATAATTCATCAGGCTACTGCCAAAGGAGACTTTATGTTTAAGAAGTTGAAGGAAGCCCTGGGAATGGGCGCGGAAGCCCAGCTGCGGCCCCTGCGCAAGCAGGCGGACGCCATTGAACAGCTGGAGCCGACCTATGAAAAGATGACCGATACGCAGCTGCGCGAACAGACAGCGCTGCTGAAAGACCGCTATGCCCAGGGGGAGACCCTGGACGATCTGCTGCCGGAGGCTTTTGCCGTGGTCAGGGAGGCGGCTAAGCGGACGCTGGGCCTCAGGCCCTTTTATGTGCAGCTGATCGGCGGCATTGTGCTTCATCAGGGCCGTATCGCGGAGATGAAAACCGGCGAAGGCAAGACCCTCACCGCCTGCCTGCCGGCCTACCTCAACGCCCTTGCCGGCAAGGGCGTTCACATCGTCACCGTCAACGACTACCTGGCCAAGTTCCAGGGGGAGGACATGGGCAAGCTCTTCCGCTTCCTGGGGATGGCGGTGGGCGTGATCATCCACGACCTGGACAATGAGGAGCGCAGGCAGGCCTATGCCTGCGACATCACCTACGGCACCAACAACGAGATGGGCTTTGACTACCTGCGGGACAACATGGTGATCTACGAAAAAGACCGGGTGCAGCGGGGCCATGCCTATGCCATTGTGGACGAGGTGGACTCCATCCTCATTGATGAGGCGAGAACGCCGCTGATCATTTCCGGCCAGGGGGAAAAATCAACCGACCTGTATGAGAAGGCGGACCGCTTTGTGAAGCGCCTGAGGGCTGAGAGCGACTACACGGTGGAGGAGAAGGACAGGGCCGTGCTTTTCACCGAGGAGGGCACGAAGAAGGCGGAGCAGGCATTTGGCATTGAGAACCTGTCTGACCCTGAGAACAACGAGCTGAACCACCACCTGATTCAGGCGCTGAAGGCCAACGCGCTGTTTAAGCGGGATGTGGACTATGTGGTGCAAAACGGCGAGGTGGTGATTGTGGACGAGTTCACCGGGCGCTTGATGGTGGGCCGCCGCTATTCCGACGGGCTGCACCAGGCCATTGAGGCCAAAGAAGGCGTTCAGGTGGAGCGGGAGAGCAAGACCCTGGCCACCATCACCTTCCAGAACTATTTCCGCATGTACAAAAAGCTGTCCGGCATGACGGGCACCGCCAAGACCGAGGAAGAGGAGTTTCAGGGCATTTACGCGCTGGATGTGGTGCAGGTGCCCACCAACATGCCCATGATCCGCGAGGACCTTAACGACATGGTCTACCGGGGCAAAAAGGGCAAGTACAACGCCGTGGTGAAGGAGATTGAGGCCCGGCACAAAACCGGGCAGCCGCTTCTGGTGGGCACGATTTCAGTTGAGGTATCGGAGTTGCTCAGCGGCATGCTCAGCCGCCGGGGCGTGCCCCATGAGGTGCTCAACGCCAAGCACCACGCCCGGGAGGCTTCTATTGTGGCTCAGGCGGGGCATCTGGGGGCGGTGACCATCGCCACCAACATGGCCGGCCGCGGCACGGATATTCTTTTGGGCGGCAACCCGGACTACCTGGCCCGGCGCACCATGCGCCAGGAGGAGGTGCCTGATGAGATCATCGAGGAAGCCTCAGGCCGCAGCGAGCTGGTGAGCGAGGAGGTGCTGGAGGCCCGGAAGCGCTACAATCAGCTCAAGGAAGAATACAAAAAGACCACCGATGTGGAGCATGACAAGGTGGTGGCCCTGGGCGGGCTGCACATCATCGGCACTGAGCGGCATGAGAGCCGCCGCATCGATAACCAGCTGCGTGGCCGCGCCGGGCGCCAGGGTGACCCGGGCTCCAGCCAGTTTTTCATCTCCCTGGAGGATGACCTGATGCGTCTGTTTGGCGGGGAGCGGATTGAGCCCCTCATCGCCAAAATGGGCATGGATGAGGATGAGCCCCTGGCGGCGGGGATGCTCACCAAGCAGATAGAAAACGCCCAGAAGCGCATTGAAAGCCGCAACTATGAGATCCGCAAGCATGTTCTCCAGTATGACGATGTGATGAACCAGCAGCGCGAGGTGATCTACCGCCAGCGCGGCCAGGTGCTGGAGGGCGAGGACATGCATAACGCCGTCATGACCATGGCTGAGAAGCTGCTGGAGGAGGCGGTGACCCGCTTTTGCGCCGGGGAAAACAAGGACTGGGACATCCATGGCCTGGCCGACTATGTGGAGCGCCTGTGCGTCCCCTATGGGACGCTGAAAGCCAATCAGGACGCGATCCCCGGCTTTGACCAGGCGGGCCTTACCGCTTTCCTGAAAAAAACGGCGGAGGATTTTTACGCCAGGCGGGAAGAGGACATCACGGCCCTTGGCATCGACATGCGGGAGCTGGAGCGCTCGGTGCTCTTAAGAGCGGTTGACAGCCGCTGGATGGATCATATCGACGCCATGGATCAGCTGCGGGACGGAATTGGCCTCAGGGCCTATGCCCAGCGCAACCCGGTTAACGAGTATAAGCTGGAGAGCTACGACATGTTTGATGAAATGTCCAGGCTCATCCAGGAGGACACGGTGCGCCAGCTCTTCCAGCTGCGCATCCAGAAGGCGCCGGAGCGCCGCCAGGTGGCAAGGCCCATGGCTGAGGGCACCGCCACCGGCGCCGGCAGCAAGGGCGGGCAGCCGGTGGTTAAAAAGCCGGGGGAAAAGGTGGGCCGCAACAGCCCCTGCCCCTGCGGCAGCGGAAGAAAATACAAGCACTGCCACGGCAAGGCAGGGCAGGCTGAATAAGGAAACGATAAACAGATGATTTTACTGCTTGAAGATGTCAAACTGCGCCTGGAGGCGCTCAAAGGCCAGCTGGAGGAAATCCGGGGCGGGCTTCATATTCATGATTTGCAGCGGGAGCTGACGGAGCTGAAAGAGGAGATGGGGGCCCCCAACTTCTGGGACGACCTGGCTCGCTCCACCCAGGTGAACAAGCGCATCGCCGCCATTGAAAACAAGATCGGGCATTTCACGGAGCTGGTCAACCACCGGGAGGATCTGGAGGTGATGGTGGAGCTGGCCCAGGAGGAGGAGGACGCGGCCACCGCCCAAGAGGCGGCGGAGCAGTTGGAGACCCTCACCGCGAAGGCGGAGGCCCTGGCGCTTGAAACCCTCATGCGGGGCGATTATGACCAGTCAAACGCCGTGCTTTCCCTCCACGCCGGGGCCGGCGGCACCGAGGCCCAGGACTGGACGAGCATGCTGTACCGCATGTACACCCGCTACTGTGAGCGGATGGGCTTTAAGGTCACGGTGCTGGACTATCTGGAGGGGGATGAGGCGGGGGTCAAGTCCGTCACCTTTGAGGTGGATGGCGACAACGCTTATGGCTATTTGCGCGGGGAAAAGGGCGTGCACCGGCTGGTGCGCATCAGCCCCTTTGATTCCAACGCCAGGCGTCATACCTCCTTTTCCTCCCTGGATGTGGCCCCGATGCTGGAGGATGAGGGAGCGATTGAGATCAACATGGAGGAGGTGCGGGTGGATACCTACCGCTCCACCGGCGCGGGCGGTCAGCACGTCAACAAGACGGATTCCGCCGTGCGCATGACCCATATGCCCACGGGCATCGTGGTTTCCTGCCAGAATGAGCGCTCCCAGGTGCAAAACCGGGAGATGTGCATGCGGATGCTCAGGTCAAAGCTGCTTGAGCTCAGGGAGCGGGAGAAGGAAGAGCAGATGGCGGAGATCAAGGGCGAGATGAAAAAGATCGAATGGGGCAGCCAGATCCGCTCCTATGTGTTCCAGCCCTATACCATGGTGAAGGATCACCGTACAGGCTTTGAATCCGGCAACATTGATGATGTGATGAACGGCAACCTGGATGGCTTTGTCACCGCCTACTTGAAGATGCAATGAGCCGGCCCGGCGCAAGGAAAGGGACCGGCTGGGCCTTGGGCTTGATGTTTTTTGTTTGCTTTCTTGGCTTTACCGCCTGGTCGTTCGCGTCGCCTGCCTGCGGGGCTGAACCCCTTGCGGCAGGCTTCGCGCGCTTCGGGGATCTGGAAAAGGCAGGGGTTTCAAGTGCGGAGCTGCCCGCCATTGCCCGGGCCATCGCCGGCTACCTGAAGGGGGAGCGCCCAAGTGCCCAGGTGAGGGTGGTGCGCCAGGGGACGGCGCAGGATGCTTTTTCCCAGCGGGAAATGGATCATATGCCCGATGTGAAACGATTAATTGATGTCGCCAGGTTTCTCTGGCGGATGGGGCTGATGGCGCTGGCTGTGATTGCGGCGGCTGCCCTGCGCGCAGCCCTCGGCAGGGATGCCGCGTACCCCAAGATCATGGGCAAAAGCCTGTTGGAAGCGGCACTGTCCTATCTCGTGCTGCTGGCGGCGCTTGTGATATGGGCGATGGCTGACTTCACCGGGCTTTTTTACCGACTGCATGAATGCCTGTTTCCCAACGATTTCTGGCTGCTGGATCCGGAACGGCACCTGATGATCCAATTGATGCCGGAAACCTTTTTTGCGGACTATGCCCTGTTTGCCCTCAGGCGATTAGCCTGGCTGCTGCTGGTGTTTCCCTTGGCGTTTTTGCTTTTGCGCTGGCCAAACAGGAAGGCGGAGAAATGACATATCTTGAGCGGATGAAACAAAAGGCGCAGGCCCTGACCCAAAGGGAAAAGCTGCGTATCCTGGCGATAGAAAGCTCCTGCGATGAGACGGCGGCGGCGGTGATCAAAAACGGCCGCCGGATCCTGTCCAGTGAGGTCTATTCCCAAATCGCCATGCACATCCCTTATGGGGGCGTGGTGCCGGAAATCGCCAGCCGCTCCCATGTGGAAAAACTGGACGCGGTGACGCTGCGGGCGCTGGAAGCGGCGGGGATGGGGCTTGAGGATATAGACGCGGTGGCCGTCACCCACGGGCCCGGCCTGGTGGGGGCGCTGCTCACCGGCCTCAGCTATGCCAAGGGGCTGGCCTATGGGCTGGATAAGCCCCTATTGGCTGTCAATCACATCGATGGCCACATCTGCGCCAATTACCTGGCCTATCCAGATTTGGAGCCGCCCTTTTTGTGCCTGGTGGTGTCAGGCGGCCACAGCCACCTGGCGGAGGTGGGGGCGGAGGGCTTTGCGCTTTTGGGCTGCACCCAGGACGACGCCGCCGGGGAAGCCTTTGACAAGGCGGCCCGGGTGCTGGGCCTGCCCTATCCCGGCGGCCCCCATCTGGATGACCTGGCGGAGCAGGGCGATCCCTTTGGCTATCCGCTGCCCCTGCCGCATCCGCCCGGGCGGTATGACTTCAGCTTTTCAGGGCTCAAGACCGCGTTTATCAACCTGGTGCACAACCTGGAGCAAAAAGGGGCGGAGGTTAAGGCCGCCGACCTGGCAGCCAGCTTCCGCCACACAGTGGTCAGCCACCTGATTGAGCGCACCCTGCAGGCCTGCCGTGACAAGGGGTGGAATACCCTGGCGGTGGCGGGGGGCGTTTCCGCCAACCGGCTGCTCCGCCGGGAGCTGGCCGCCCGCTGTGAAGCGGAAAACATCCGCCTGGTGGCGCCGCCCCTGTCCCTGTGCGGGGACAACGCCGCCATGATCGGCGCCGCCGCCCACAGGCAGCTGATGCGCCTGGAGGTGGCGGATTTAGATGTGAACGCTGAGCCGGGACTGAGGCTATTTGGCGTTTAAGGTGATTTTATGGATTTCGGGCCGGGCGCCCAGGCGCATGGGCAATATGGATGTGCCCACCCCGCAGGAGATGAAGATGTCGGCCCCTTCCTCCCTGACCCAGCCCATGCGGTAACGGTCTTTATAGCGGCTGGAGGAATGGAGGCTGCGGCCAAACAGCGCGATCTGTCCACCGTGGGTGTGGCCGCACAAGGCCAGGTCAAAGGCGAAGCCCGCCTTTCGGGCCTCGGGGATAAGATCAGGGGAGTGGGGCGTGAACAGGACAAAATCAGCCCCTTTGGCCTTTTGCTTCAGGGGTTCAAAGTCAGGAAGACCGGTCAGGATGTCATCGGCGGCGCAGATGGCCAGGCTGCGGCCCTCCCGGGTCATGATCCAGGCATCGTTTACAAGCGGCAACACACCTTTGGCCCGCATCTTGTTCAACAGAGGGGTGATATCCGCCCCCTCCCTCATGCGGTCATGGTTGCCGATGGCGGCCAAAACAGGGGCCTTGCCGGAAAAGGGCGGGATCAGGTCAAAATAGGCCTCTGCCATGCGGGCATCCTCCCCATAATCGCCCCCCAGGATGATGAGATCCGCCTCCAGCCCCGTGATCAGCCCCGTTATCTCAAGCGCCCGCTCATGGCTCAGGTAGCTGCCGTAGTGGATGTCAGAGGCATAGGCGATGGTGAGGCCAGAAAAGGGAGCCGGGAGCTTGCCGGAGGTGTAGGTCTCCTCTTTTACTGCCAACTGGGCGGACAGATAAAAGGGATACAGCCACTTCTGATTGGTGGGGATGTGCTTCATGATCGGGGGCAGGATGCGGTGGGCAAGGGATTTGAGCATGGCGTGTCCTTTGTGTGAATATTATCAGCGCCTGACGCTGTTAACAATACAGCACAGGTTTAAGGGAAGGGGGTCAATCCCCCTCTATAACCTCCATCACTTCCGCAAAAGCCTCGCCGATGGGCATTGTGATGAGCACATCCGCCGCTTGATCCATCATGGTGGCGGATTTGTTGATGATGGCGATCTTGCCGGAGCACAGCGACACAAAGGATGCCGCCGGGTACACGGTGAGGGAAGTGCCGCCGATGATGAGCAGCTCGCTTTTCTCAATGGCCCTGATGGCGCGGCCGGTGATGGCGCTGTCAAGGGCTTCCTCATACAGCACCACATCGGGCTTCACCATGCCGCCGCAGGCGCAGGCGGGGGCGCCGGGCGCTTTCAGCACCTCATGTAAGGTGAAGCTTTTGCGGCAGCGCATGCAGTAGTTGCGGTGGACGCTGCCGTGGAGCTCCAGCACGTTTTTTGAGCCGGCGGCCTGGTGGAGGCCGTCGATGTTCTGGGTGATGACGGCCTGCATTTTGCCCATGGCCTCAAGCCGCGCCAGCGCCAGATGGGCGGGGTTGGGCTTTGCCCCAGGGTAGACCATCTTATGCTTATAAAAGTCATAAAACATCTCCGGGTTCCTGATAAAAAAGGAATGGCTGATGATCTCCTCCGGCGGGATGCGGCTTTTTTCCTTGTAAAGCCCCTGATCGCTGCGGAAATCGGGGATGCCACTTTCGGTGGAAACCCCGGCGCCGCCGAAGAAAACCGTGTTGTTTGACTGTAGGATAAGTTCCGCCAACTGCCTGGTGGCTTGCGTGTTCATGGGGGTCACCTCACAATATTTTCTGGCTTCATTATACCAGATTGGCCGCCTGTATCAAATCTGCACAAGCGGAGGGTTTATTCTTTGGCAGATATCCCAGTAGGAAACAAAGCTGTTTTAACTTATAATATGGACAGAAAATTATGCCCATTGAGCAATGAGGAGGTAATGGTATGGCCAGTGTATCCCTGAAGCATGTTTACAAAATCTATCCCGGCAACGTCACCGCGGTGAGCGACTTTACCCTTGATATTGAGGATAAGGAGTTTATCGTGCTGGTTGGCCCGTCCGGCTGCGGCAAATCCACCACGCTGAGGATGGTGGCGGGCCTGGAGGAGATTTCCGACGGTGAGCTGTATATCGGCGATCGCTTGGTGAACGACGTGGCCCCCAAGGATCGCGACATTGCCATGGTATTCCAGAACTACGCCCTGTACCCCCACATGACGGTGTATGACAACATGGCCTTTGGCCTGAAGCTGCGCAAAACCCCCAAGGATGAGATCAAGCGCCGCGTGGAAGCCGCCGCCATGATCCTTGACATTGAGTATCTGCTTAATCGCAAGCCCAAGGCCCTCTCCGGCGGCCAGCGCCAGCGCGTGGCCCTGGGGCGCGCCATCGTGCGCGAGCCCAAGGTCTTCCTGATGGACGAGCCCCTTTCTAACCTGGACGCCAAGCTGCGCGTGGCCATGCGCACGGAGATCACCAAGCTCCATCAGCGGCTGCAAACCACCTTCATCTACGTCACCCATGACCAGACCGAGGCCATGACCATGGGCTCCCGCATCGTCATCATGAAGGACGGCTTCATTCAGCAGGTTGATACCCCGCAGAACAACTATGACTACCCCAACAACAAGTTTGTGGCGGGTTTCATCGGCAGCCCCCAGATGAACTTCTTTGACGTGAAGCTGGAAAGAGAGGGCAACCAGGTGGTGGCGCTGTTTGGCGACAACAAGATCGTTGTGCCTGATGAGAAGCTCAAGAAATTTAAGGACGAAAGCGTCATTGGCAAGGAAGTGGTGCTGGGCATCCGTCCTGAGAACATCTCTGACGATCCTGAGATTGTGGCGGCCCACCCTGATGCCACATTCAAGGTGTCTGTGGAGGTGACCGAACAGATGGGCTCTGAAACTTACCTCTACCTCTCCACCACCGGCAAGGCGGACAACGTCGTCGCCCGGGTTGATCCCCGCACCAAAACCCACGTTGGGGATGAGATTAAGGTGGCCATGGACACCACCCGGCTGCACTTCTTCGACAAGGACACCGAGGAAACGCTGCTGAACCGCTAATACTGATTCTAAAGCATAAGAACAAAAGGCATATCATTCAGGGGCCCGGCGCATGACGCCGGGTCCCTTGCTGATTCAGTTATTCTGACGGAATCAGGCTTTGAGGAAGAACCGGAAACAGGCTATGATGGCAAAATCGGACAAATGCAATTTTTTGCGCAAATGGAGCATCCGAATTTGATCAGAACATGTATTCCTGTGGACAGCCTAAGGGATAAAGCCGGGAATCGTGCCTGTGGATAAGTCAGGATGATTTTACACAAATTATATATTCATCGGCGAAAAGAGCGGATTCACAAGGGTTTTAAGCGATTTTTTGTGGATAAGCCTGTGGATATTGTGGATAGAATGCATGTTTGCCTTTCATCAGTGCATGCTGTATATACATGACCCGAAAAATGCCGGAAGCATGGAGAAAGGTCCGAAGATGACAGAATAAAAATGATGAATGAAGAATAATCATACGAAAATATCAGCGGAACAAGTTCAATATTCATGTGGATATTCACCGGGGTTGCAGGGCGTTATGCAAGGCCTTGTTAAGATATGAGACGGCTGATATAATGAACATAACGATATAGATATCATCATTGGAGGGGTTTATGAAAACAAGAATTCGGATTCTGGCCTTATGTGTGGCCACGTTTCTTATCATGACCATGAATATGTCCGCCGCCACCCCGGCGTCCCTCAACCAGCGCATGGCCACCCGCAGTGGGCCGGGCACCCAGTACACGGAGGAGCTGGGCACCTTGCCGCAGAATACAGCGATTACATTGATTGAGTATGTCATCACAGGCGTTCCCTGGGGCATGGTGGAGTTTTACAAGAACGGCATGAAATACCGCGCTTACACGGGTATGAAGCGCATCAACGCCTATGGCCCCGTGGCCCAGGGGTCGCTTGATTATTACGAGATGATTCTGTCCGAAAACTCCCCTGTTTATTACGGCCCGGGCTATGACTATGCCCGGCGGCAGAAAAATGTGCCCGCCGGCAGCTGGCTGCGGGTGTTTGGCAGCGAAAACGGCTTTGCCCTGTGCGATTATCAGCAGGATGGAAAGTGGGTGCGGGGCTATCTGCCGGGGCTGTTGGGAGGCGGCCAGCCTTACCAGCCTTACCAGCCCCCGGTCTATGAACCAAGCTATCCTTCCTATTCCTACACCCCGGCTTCTCTCAACCAGCGCATGGCCACCCGCAGCGGGCCGGGCACCCAGTACACGGAGGAGCTGGGCACCCTGCCGCAAAGCACGCAGATCACATTGATTGAGTACGTCACCACAGGCGTTCCCTGGGGGCTGGTGGAGTTTTATAAAAACGGCATGAAGGTGCGGGCTTATACCGGCATGAAGCGCATCAACGCCCATGGCCCCGTGGCCCAGGGATCGGTGGACTACTATGAGGTCGTCCTGTCCAGGTCCACAGTGGTTTATTATGGCCCCGGCTATGATTATGCCAAGCGTAAAAGCAGCGTGCAGGCGGGGACGCTGTTAAGGGTGTTTGGCTACGAGAACGGCTTCGCCCTGTGCGACTATCAGAGCGGCTACCAGTGGGTGAGGGCCTACTTCCCGGCGATATAAAGCAGGAAGCACTGATTTTTGCAATGTGAGAAAGGGGAAGGGATATGGGTTTGGAAAAGAGAAAATGGGCGCTTCTTCTGGCTATTGTTATTTTTGCGGGAACCATGTTTTCTGCAAACGCTGCCGATTATTATGAAGCATCGCAGGACTATTATTTTGAGGTTGATGCCTTTGATAACGAACTTGTTAGCGATTTGCTGTGCAATCAGCAAGACCGGCTGGCAGTTGCGACCATGGTTTACGCTGTGGCGGCTTACCATATTGATGAGATCCGTTCCACCCTGGAAAACCCTGACCCAATGACAAAGGTGTATCTGACACCATTAACCTCAAATCCGCGATTTTTTCGCATGTATTTTTTTGCGCCAGGTGAAACGTGGGTTTTCACATGCAATACAATTTTTGGACAAATCGTTGGTGGGCCGATGAACTACACGATGGTTCCGGGCGCTGCGGAAATGGTTTTGACCTCTTTGCAATCAGAAGGAACCATAGGAGACTATTATCCGGTAGACTTTTATGACATCCTGGAGCTGTTATTTGAACTGGCTGAGATGCCTTAGCCATGATTCGGCCAGCTCAAACACCATTCTTGACCGAATAGGATGTTAACGAAAAAGCCTGGGCTGGTGCTTTTGATGTCACCCCCTCTGTTGGTCTTTGCCCAACTATTTCAGAATAAAATTGCAGATAGCATTCAAAAAAAGGGGATAGCAGAAATGGTTCCCAATTTTTTACTGTTGAACTAACATGAAAAGAGTTATAATGAGAACACAGAGGAGGGCATGTCAGAGATGATTCATTATCCGGCGATATACATCGGAAACGGAACAGCAATCCTGTTGTTGTTAGTTATCTTATTGGGTATAAAAAGACCGCTGCGCCATGGATTGCTTGATGAAAAAATCTTCTACGCGATGGTTGTTTTAAATATTATACAGTGTATTGTTGAAACGGTTGTTTTTTGAATGGATGGCAGAATGGTATATGGATACCATACGCTGTTGATCGTGCTAAACGTCATTATATTTATTATCACCCAGATGTTTGCTTATTTCTGGACAATTTATGCGGACTATAAACTGTTCGCAAATTGTAAAAGAATCAAGCGGATTTATCCTTTTGTGGCCATACCGGCCATACTGACCATCATCTGCTGCTTAATCAACTTAGTAACACCTGTATTTTTTATGGTCGATCAAAACAATATTTATCAAAGAACAGATTTATTTGTCATTCCATATGCTGTTGCTTATTCTTACATGGCATATGGGGTTATATTAATCTATTCGTATCGCAAGAAGGTACATAAGTATTTGTTTCTGCCTGCTGTTCAGTTTATGATTCCCATTGTGATTGGAAGCCTGCTGCAGTTCTTCTTTTATGGATACGCTTTTATATGGCTTGGCGTGTCCATAGGGATGATTACTTTATTCATCAATCTTCAAAATGAATCATCTTATGTAGATGGGTTGTCGGGATTGTTTAACAGACAGTACCTGGGCAACCTGTTGTTAATGTATAGCGAAAAGAAGGATATTGCCGGTGTGCCTGCCGGGATTATGTTAGACATTGATAACTTCAAAAGCATAAATGATCGATTCGGACATGTTGTAGGAGATGATGCTATTTCTACAGTTGGAAAGATATTACATAAAGCTGTGGGCAATAAAGGGGTATTATGCAGGTATGGGGGTGATGAGTTTATCATATTAATGTATGTAAACTCTCAGAAAGAAATGATGGATATGATTGACATCATTAAAAAACAAACAGCATCGTTCAATGAATCGGAAAAGAAACCTTATAAGATAGATTTTTCAATCGGTTACAGCACATACCAAAGCAAGCATGAGTCAATTGATGACTTTTTAAGGAAAATCGATGCTTCTATGTATCAGGACAGGAAGAGAAAAATCAGCGAAGGAATCATCTCCGATAGACGACGGAATTGATAAAAGATAAAGATAATGATATAAAAAGTTGAAGAAGGTTATCATTTGCAAAGAATATTTTGTGATAATATAATCACATTCGTTTTACACGCCTCCTCTCCGTTCTTCAAGGGGTGATCCTTCGGTTCATCATAGACGCGCTATCCGGACCAATAGCTTTGATTAAAAGAATGAATGCGTAGTTTTTCGTATACAAATTCAAAAGAGCAGGAGGTATTGAACGTATGGGTTACAAAAACAAGAAAACAGGGTATCGCAGCGGCTTATTGGAAAGCCGCGCTGTTATAGAACCGGGCAGATATGCTATTATTCCTCATGATGGTTTGGTTCGCAATTCGATACCGGGATTTGAAAATGCCAATATCTCTATTCTCGCCTCTCCAAGGCTTGGGGCTTCTTTCTCGGATTTCATTTGTGAATTTTTAAAGGATGGGAAAAATGAACTCGGATTCGGTGGAGGGGGAATAGAGTCTTTTGTGTATGTCATATCAGGAAAACTGGAACTCAGCGACGGGTCTGAGACATATACCCTCGAAGACGGTGGTTACGCTTTCTTTCCTGCCGGTGAACTGATGTATTTTAAAAATGCCCAAACCGAGATGACAGAATTATTCTTATATCAAAGACAATATGAAGCCCTTGAAGGGCACAAGGCATACAGAGTGGTTGGCAACAAAAACGATTTAAGGCCGGTAGCGTATGAGGGCATGTCCGATGTTCTTGTATGGGATTTCCTACCGACAGATGACTTAGGTTTTGATATGAATATACACATTCTTTCATTTGAGCCGGGAGCTTCGCATGGTTACGTGGAAACACATTATCAGGAACATGGCGCCTATGTGCTTTCTGGCCAGGGCATGTATCATCTCAATAATAAATGGTACCCTGTTGAGAAGGGGGATTATATTTTTATGGGGGCTTACTGCCCCCAATGTGCATATGCGGTAGGACGCAATGAACCGTTGGCATATATTTATTCCAAAGATTCCAACAGACATCCGGGTGTATGATGATTATAGCTTGGCGCAGAAACAGCGATTAATCTGTATAAACAACGCGAGGCTGGGCACAAGAAAGAGGCCTTGCTCGGTCGCCACTTGAATATTACTTCCCCGCGCACACGTCCGAAACGCATCCGAGTACAGCCCCTGCTGATATTATAACTGAAACCGGTGTGGTAAACAATCAAGAAGGAGGCCTTGCCCAGCCGTTACGTGGATTAAATCCCTCGCACTTAACGTCCAAAACGCCTCTGGGTACAGCCTCCAATAACACTATATCCGAAACTGATGTGATTGACAATCAAAAAGGAGGCCTTGCCACTGCGTCAAATGATCAAGCCTCTAACAATACGCCCGAAGCGACAAGTGGTACAGCCTCCACAGGAATGGTAACAGATACTTCCCTAACCGACAAATCGCCATTGACATAAAGCACGACGCTTAATCAGTTAGCATGATGGCTTTATTTCAAGTGCCAGATCCGTTTGTTGTATTCGGCGATGGTGCGGTCAGTGGAGAAGGGGCCGGACATAGCGGTGTTGGTGATGGCCATGCGCAGCCACTTGTCCTGGTCAGCATAGTCCTGGTTCACCTGCTGATGGGTGGCGGAGTAGGAGCCAAAGTCCTTCAGCACAAAGAAGTTATCCGGGTGGCTGCCGCCGGCGCCAAAGAGCAGGTCGTGATAGAGCATCTGCAGGAGGGCCGGGTTATCCGGGAAGAGGGTGCCGTCGATCATCTGCGTCAGGGCTTTCCTGATTTCCACATTCTGCTCATAAATCTGCATGGGGGAGTAGGTGCCTTCCTTGTACAGCGCCGCCACCCGCTCAGCCTTCATGCCAAAGAGGTAGATGTTCTCCCGGCCCACGGCCTCTGAAATCTCCACATTGGCCCCATCCAGGGTGCCAATGGTGACAGCGCCGTTCATCATCAGCTTCATATTGCCGGTGCCGGAGGCTTCCTTGCCGGCGGTGGAAATCTGCTCACTCAAATCCGCCGCCGGGATCAGCGCCTCAGCGGCCGACACATTCCAGTTTTCCACAAACAGCACGCGCAGCATTTTCTTGGTCCGTGGGTTCCTGTCAATCATGCGGGAGAGGGCCAGAATATAGCGGATGATTATTTTGGCCTTCACATAGCCCCGGCTGGCCTTGGCGCCAAAGATGAAGAGGCGGGGCTCCATGGTGAAGTTGGGGTCATCCATGATGCGGTTGTACAGCACATGGATGTGCAGGGCGTTTAACAGCTGACGCTTATACTCATGCAGGCGCTTTACCTGCACGTCAAACATGAAGGTGGGGTCGGCGGTCATGTTCTGCCGGTGGGTCAGGAATTCGCTGAACACCTCTTTGTTCTGCCGCTTGATGCGGGCAAACTGCTCCCTAAAGGCCGCGTCGTCCCGGAAGGGCAGCAGATCCTTCAGCCGTTCGGGCTCCTTGATCCAGGCTTCGCCAATGGCTTCGGTGATCAGCGCCGACAGCCGCGGGTTGCAGGCCATCAGCCACCGCCTGTGGGTGACGCCGTTGGTGACATAGGTGATTTTTTTACCCATGATCTTGCCGTAGTCGCCAAAGGTGTCCTTTTTGATGATTTCCCCATGCAGGCGGCTGACGCCGTTGACGGAATAGGACTGGGACACGCAGAGGTTGGCCATGTGCACCATGTCATAGGCCAGGATAGCCATGCGGGCGATGCGATCCCACTCCCCGGGGAAGTGGTTCCACAGCTTTTCGCAAAGCCGGCGGTTCATCTCTTCCAGAATCATGTAGATGCGGGGCAGCTGGCGTTTGACCAGATCTTCCGGCCAGCGCTCCAGCGCTTCCGACATGATGGTGTGGTTGGTGTAGGCCATGCAGCGGTTGGTGATGGTCTGCGCCTCGTCCCAGCCCAGGCCATACTCGTCCATTAGCAGCCGCATCAATTCAGGGATCGCCAGGCCCGGATGGGTATCGTTGATGTGGAAGACCGCCTTGTCGGGTAAACGGTGGAAATCACGGCCAAAGTGACGCACAAACTCTTTAAGCGCGTATTGAAGCGTGGCGCTTACCAGGAAATAGTGCTGGCAAAGCCTGAGGGTTTTGCCCTCATAATGGTTGTCCTCGGGGTAGAGCACCTTGGAGATGACCTCGGCCAGGTCGTTTTCCTTGGTGGCGGCGATATAGTCGCCATTGGAAAAGGCGCTCAGGTCCAGGCTGTGCTTGCTGCGGGCGCGCCAAGTTCTGAGGGAGTTGACGCGGCCGGATTCATAGCCCACCACCGGCATGTCATAGGGAACTGCCTCCACCACCCGGGGGTCAATGAGGGTGTAAGTGCTGCGGCCATTGCGGATCTCAGTGGCCACGGTGCCCTCAAAGCAGATGTCAAAGACGTTTTCCATGTCCGCCACTTCCCAGACGTTGCCGTTTTCCAGCCAGTCGTCCGGTAATTCCACCTGCTGGCCGCCCGTCAGCTTCTGGCGGAAAAGGCCGTATTCATAGCGGATGGTGCAGCCCATGGCGGGCTGATCCAGGGTGGCCAGAGAATCCAGAAAGCAGGCGGCCAGGCGGCCAAGGCCGCCGTTGCCAAGGCCCGGCTCCGGCTCCTCATAGATGATTTCCTTCCAGGAAAGGCCAAGCTCCGTCAGCGCTTCGGTGTAGCTTTTGGTGCACAGCATGCTAAGGGCGTTATTAAACAGCATCCTGCCCAGCAAAAACTCAATGGACATGTAGTACAGCCGCTTACCGCCGGCTTTTTCGTCTGCCTCCCGGGAGGCCACCCAGCGCTTCATGATCTGGTCTCTCAAGGTGGAGGCAATGGCGTAATAAATCTGATAAGGGGTGGCTTCTTCCAGCGTTTTGCCGTTATAGCGCTGAAGCTTGCCGAGAATGGATTGTTTGATATCATCTTTGGTGTAAGTGCAGGTTTGCATAGACCCTCCTTGTGGGTTTTTCACGCGCATTATAGCATAGGGTCATTTATTGGGCAAATAATCAATCGGGCGGGCCTGGGTGTGCTATAATGTGAGCGAAGGAGAAAAGGCGATGCTTGAGATTCTGGGCGGGCGCAGGGGGCTGTGGAAGGCCCTGGCGCAAGAGGTGGCCGGGGCATATCATGAGGGGCTGGAAGCGGTGCTTCTGGTGCCGGAGCAGTATACCTTGAAGGCCGAGCGGGACATGCTGGATGCGCTGAAGGTTCCCGGTTTTTTCAGGTTGCATGTGCTGTCACCCTCCCGGTTTGAAAGCCGGGTGATTGACCGCCTGGGCCAGGGGGAGGGCAGCCGCATTGATGAGCGGGGCAAGCTCCTCACCATGGCCAGGGCCGCCCGGCGCAGCCAGGACAAGCTGACATACTACGCCGGGGTGACCGGGCAGACCGGCTTTGCCGGCAAGGTGACCGAGGCTGTGACAGAGATCAAGGCGGCGGGAATCAGCCCGGAACAGCTGGCGGAGGCAGGCGAAGGGCCAGGGAAGCTAACTGACCTGGCGCTGCTGTACGCTGAATATGAGCGCTTGCTGGCGGGCCGATCCGTTGACCATGAGGATATCCAGCGGGATGTGCTGGCGCGCTTTGGGGCAAGCGACCTGTTTCAGGGCGCCGCCTTTTTTGTGTATGGCTTTGACCTGCTGACAGAGCCCCTCATCCGGCTGATCGCCGCCTGCGCTGCCCGGGCTTCCCGGATGCTGGTGGCGCTGGTGATGGATAAGCCGGAGGCGTCGGACGGGGACGCCTTTATGCCGGTGCGGCGCAGCCTGATGCATCTGGTTCAGGCGCTGGAAGAGGCGGGCATCCCCCATCAAAGCGCCTGGCTGGAGGATGATCATCATTTGCCCGCTGATTTGTCGCACCTGGAGCGCCATTTGCTCTCTCCGGGCCGGGTGCCTTTTGCCGGGCGGCCGGAGCACATCAGCCTTTATGCGGCGCGCACGCCCTATGCGGAGGTGCGCTGGGTGGCCCAGCGCATCCTGATGGCATTGCGGGGCGGCATGCCGGCTGAGGAGATCGTGGTGGTGCTGGCGGATCCCGCAGGCTACGGGAGGCTGTTGCCCGGTGTATTCCAGGATTATCGCATTCCCCACTACCTGGCGGAAAAGGAGCCCATCCTGGGCCACAGCCTGGTGCGCTGCCTGATCAGCGCCCTTGAATGCATCAAGGCCGGCGCCTGGCAGCAGGAGGATGTGTTTGACTACATCAAGTCGCCCTTTTCCCCGCTCAGCCGGGAGGAAGCCTGGGCGCTGGAGAACTATGCCCTGGCCTGGGGCATCCATGGTAAACGGTGGACCCGCCCCTTCACCCGGGAGGATGAGGCGGAGGCGTTGGAGCCCATTCGGGCACGTGCCATCGGCCCTGTGGACAGCCTCCGCGCCCGCCTTGCCGCCGCCCGCAGCGCCGCCCAGTCTTTGGAGGCGGTGATCGGCTTTCTGGAGGAGATCGCGGCCTATGAGCAGGTGGTGGCGCTGGAGAAAACCCTGCTGGAAAAGGGAATGCAGGCGGAGGCGGTGCGCACCCGCCAGGTGTGGGACAAGCTGTGCGGGCTGTTTGAGCAGATGGATGAGCTGCTGGGGGAGGAGCGCATCCCCATGAACCAGTTTCCCATGTGGCTGAAGGCGGCGCTGTCCATGACGGAGCTTTCCGCCCTGCCGCCCCAGGAGGACTGTGTGCAGGTGGGCGGCCTGGGGCAGCTGCTGCCAGGCAGCCCCCGGATGGTGTTTGTGCTGGGGCTTAACAGCGGTGTTCTTAGCCTGGGGGAGGAAACCCTGGTGAATGACGCAGAGCGGGAAGTGCTTGAAAAAACATTCAGGGTGCGCATGGATTTGCCCCAGGGGGATAAGGAGGGCATGCGCCAGCTGGATCTGTGGAAGACGCTCAGCGCCGCCAGGGACAGCCTGCATATGAGTTACGCGCTCTCGGATGAGGAGGGGAAGGCTTTGTCTCCACTAAGCCAACTATCCCACATCCGGGGGCTTTTTCCCGGGCTGGTGGAGGAGGGGGGCGCTGTGGGCAGCCTGCGGGAAACCCGGCCCCTGGCCCCGGTACCGGCGCTGGATGAGCTGGCGGGGCTATTGAAAGAAGGCGAGCTGCCGGAGGCCTGGCAGGAGGCCTGGGCCTGGCTTGCCCAGGAAGAGGAATATGCCACCTTGGCCCGGGCGCTCCCTGACGCCATCCAAGGGGACGCGCCCCGGAAGCGTTTGGATGAGGCGGATGCCCGGGCCCTGTTCATGGCGGACACGGTGTCGGTTTCCCGGCTGGAGACCTACGCTTCCTGTCCCTTCATGCATTTTGTGACCTATGGCTTAAGGCCCCAGGAGCGGCGGGAGTGGGCGGTACAGCCCGCAGACTATGGCAGCTTTTGCCACCGGGCCATGGAAGGTTTTGGCAAAAGGGCGGCGGAAAACCCCGCCTGGCCCCGGATCGCTGACAGCCAGGTGGATGCCCTGATGGAGGAGACCTTAGCTCCCCTGACTGAGGACTGGGAGCAGACCCCCTTTTCCGACACGCCCCGGGCCCGGCACATGTCAGAAAACTATGTCAATGTGTGCCGCCACATGGCCCGGGTGATGACGGAGGCGGCCCGGGTGTCCGCCTTTGAACCGGCGGGGTTTGAGCTGCGTTTTGGCAGCGGGGGGCAGTTGCCCCCGGTGGTGTTGGATTTGCCGGGCGGCGGCAGCCTGAAATTAAAGGGCGTGATCGACCGGGCTGACATGGCCCACCATCAGGGGCAGCGCTACCTGCGGGTGATCGACTATAAAACCGGGCGCAACGCCCTGGACGCCGCGGAGGTGGAGGCGGGCAGCCAGCTGGCGCTGCTGATGTATCTGTTTGCCGCCCGGGCAAACCGGGCTGATCTTCTGCCCGCAGGGGCTTTCTACCAGCTGCTGGATGATCCGCTGGTGCGGGCGGACAATGCCGACGCGGCGCAAAAAGAAGCGCTCAAGGCGCTTCGCTTAAGCGGCGTCATGCTGTCAGACAGCGCCGTGATCCGCCTGATGGATGAGGCGGAACCGCCCTATTCCCTGATGAAGCTGACCAAGAAAGACGGCCAGCCCATGGACAAGGATTTTCTGCTGAGCCTGGAGGGCATGGAGCGGCTGATCTCCCTGGCCGCCGACACCGCGGCCCGGCTGGCCTGGGAAATCACCTCCGGCGTTATCGACCGTTCTCCCCTGGTGAACGCCCGCCGCCGCGCCGCCTGCGCCTTTTGTCGTTATCAGGGCATTTGCCGCCTGGA
This sequence comes from Christensenellales bacterium, assembly GCA_050952935.1. Lineage (GTDB taxonomy): Bacteria > Bacillota > Clostridia > Christensenellales > Aristaeellaceae > UBA6115. The sequence continues at coordinate 978,015 of JBMNLS010000001.1, forward strand.
CAACCTGCATACGGAGAAGGCGAAACGCATTCTGACAAAAAGGAAATTTGCGGACCTGGTGTAATTTCCCTTATTTAAGGTGTTTGATTTTTCGGGGCGCTTAGCACTGTCATGCTGTCAGCTTTCAGGCTGATGTATTCCTGGTCGGAGACGGTAGCCATTTTGAACACGCCGGTGAGCTCCACCTCGCTGTATTCAGGCGGGAAATCATCCGGGTAGCGGTAGCCCTCCAGGAAGAACTCCACGCCAACCTCACAGCAGCCGGCAACGTCGGCTACCACCAGGAAGTGATAGACCAGGCCTTCCCGGGTGGGGTCCGGAATGGGCACATAGGTGCCTTTTACCCGCACGGTGGTTCCCACATATTCTTTGGGGTTGTTGACCACGTTGAACATTTGGGCATAAGCCATGGTGTCGCTGAGCCCGGCAAAGTCCATTTGCACCACATCGCTTTCAGGCGGGGCGCTTTGAGCGGCGGTTTTTTCAGCGGGCGCGCAGGCGCCAAGAAACAGCGTGAGCATCAGCAGCATCAGCAGCAGGCTTTTTTTCATTTGCGGGTCCTCCCCGTGATAAACCCAGTGAGGCTGAAGATGAGAAAGGCGGCGATATAAACCACCACGATGGTGGCGCCCACCGGCGTTCCTGAGAGGATGGACAGCACAATGCCCAGCGCCGCGCAGAACACCGACAGCAGGGCCGAGGCGATCACGACGGATTTGAAGCTTTTCAGCACCCGCATGACGCTCAGCGCCGGGAAGATGATGAGGGCGCTGGTTAAAAGCGAGCCCACCAGGTCCATGGCCAGCACCACCACCGTGGCCACGATGAGGGCGATCAAAAGGTTGTAAAACCGGGTATTGAGCCCCGTGGCCAGGGCAAAGTTTTCATCAAAGGTGATGGCGAAGATGCGGTTGTAAAAGATGACGAACACAGCCACCACCGCGAGGGATAGCCCGATGCTCAGCCACACCTTGGCGGGGGTGAGGGTGAGGATGGAGGTGGAGCCAAAAAGCGTGGTGCATACATCCCCTGAGATGTTGGAGGAGGAGGGGGAGAGGTTCAGCAGCAGGTAGCCGATGGCCATGGCGGAGACCGACATCATGGCAATCGCCGCGTCCCCCTTGATTTTCGCGTTCTGTCCGTTCCACAGGAGAATCACCGCGCATGCCATGGTGAGGGGCAGCACCAGCACCGTCTGGTTGGTCAGCCGGAGGGCCGTGGCTACCGACATGGCACCAAAGGCCACATGGGCCAGGCCATCGCCGATGTGGGAATAGCGCTTGAGCACCAGCACCACGCCTAAAAGGGAGGAACTCAGCGCCACCACAACCCCCACGATCAACGCATAGCGCACAAAGGGGAAGGTGAAGTAATAGCTGAGGGTTTCAAGAATGCTGTTCATGCTTCTACCGCCTTCCGGTTCAGATAGGCGCGGCCGATGTTGGATTTTTCGTATTCCCGGGCTGTGCCCCAGAAAAGAGGCCTATCGCCCAGGTGAAGGATGTGGGAGGCGTCGCGGAGGGCGGACTCAATGTCATGGGACACCATGATGATGGTGAGGCCTGACTGGTTAAGCTCTTTGATCAGCCGGTACATTTCTTCGGTGATTTGCGGGTCAAGGCCTGAAGCGGGCTCATCCAGCACCAGCATTTTGTCTGTGGCGCACAGCGCCCGGGCCAGCAGCACCCGGTGCTGCTGGCCGCCGGAAAGCTCGGCGAAGCTGCGCCGGGCCAGGTTGTCCACCTGCAATCGACGCATGTTGTCGACGACCCGCTTATGCTGGTCGGGGCCATAGAAGGGGCGCTTGCCAAGGCGGTTTAGGCAGCCGCTGGTCACGATTTCCCGGACGGATGCCGGGAAATCGCGCTGCGCCGCGGTTTGCTGGGGCAGGTAGCCAATGCTCCCCCGATTAAGGCCGTCGCCCAGGGCGACCTTGCCCGCCATCGGGGGCTTCAGGTTCAGGATGGCTTTGATGAGTGTGCTTTTGCCGGAGCCGTTTTCACCCACGATGCATAGATAATCCCCCGTGTCAACGGAAAAGCTGACATCGGATGAGACAATCCTGCCCTCGTAGCCCAGGCTGAGGTGGTCACAGATAAGCTGAGGCATGGAACTTCCTTTTCCTTCTTTAGTTCAGGGCGGTTTTGAGCGCTTGGAGGTTGTGCTCCATGATGCTTAGGTAGGTAACGCCCCTTTTCAGGGCGGCCTGATCCACAGACTGCATGGAATCAAACACCACCACGGCCTGGTCTTTCGCTTTGGTGTTGTTGACGATGGTTGAGGCCAGGGTTTTATCAGCCCCCTCCAGCACAAGGACATTTTTCAGCCCCAGTTCATCCACTTTGCCGGAAAGAAAGGTGACCGTCTCAAAGCTGGCTTCGGTTTCGGCGGAGCAGCCGGAAAAGGCGGCGAAATACTGGAGGCCATAGTCGTCCATCAGATAGCGGAAGGGAAAGCGGTCGGCAAAGAGCAGGGTTTTCACCGTGGCGCCGTCCACCGCGGCCTGGAAAGCCTCATCCAGCGCCTTCAATTTTTCAATATAAATGGCGGCGTTTGCCTGGTAACTGGCGGCGTGTTCAGGGTCCAGCCGGCTCAGGGCATCCGTCAGCACCGGGATGAGTGCCTGGGCATTGCGCAGGGACAGCCAGATGTGTTCGTCTTCATGGGCATGCTCGTGCCCCTCGTGTTTGTCATGGCCATGTTCTTCTTCATGGTCGTGGGCGTCCTCATGCTCATGCTCATGCTCTTCTTCGTGATCATGGGCATTTTCATGTTCTTTTTCGTGGCCCTGCTCTTCCTCATGGCCATGGTCATGCTCATCATGATCATGGGCATGGGCGGTTTCCTGCATGCCTTCGATGGTGACATCGGCTTTCACCGCGTCACCCAGCGCCTGCATGAGGTTGACAGCCACCATTTCCCTGTTCACGGCCTGGGACAGGGCATCGTCCACCCATTTGTCAGAGGGCCCGCCGATGTATACAAAAAGATCGGCGGAGGACACCTTCATGATGTCCCGGGCGGAGGGCTGAAAATTGTGCAGGTCGACGCCGGAGTCCTGCAGCAGGGTGAGCTCTACTTCGTTCATCCGCTCACCCAAGATGTTGCGCAGCCAGTCATACTGGGGGAACACCGTGGCAACAAGGCGCAGCTTGCGGCTTTCCGAATGGGACAGGGGGCTAAGCCCCAGGACAAGGCTCAATGACAGCGCAAAAACCAGCGCTTTTTTCATGGTATTTTTCATTTTATGTTTATTCCTCCCGTGTAATGTTGGGGTGGGGTGATACGGTCGGGAGGGTTCAACTCGTGATTTTCACCTTCAAGGTCACCGGGGTGATGCCCTGACGGGGAACAGCGGATGGAGCGCCCAACGACAGGGAGAGCAGCAGGGCGGACAGCATCAACCCAACGGACAGATAGCTGATGGCCGTCCGCTTCAGCAGGGAAAACCATCCATCCATCACCCGGCATATGGCGCAGTCATGATGGGGATGATGCCCATGGTGGGCCGTGTGACTGGCGAAAAGCAGCAGCATCAGCCCCAGCAAGGAGATGATCAGCAGCGTTGTTAGGCGGCGGTTTCTGGCCATCAGGCTTTCTCTCTGCATTTCGCGCAGTGGCCAAAGAGCACCGTCTGCCCCTCATCCACCTGAAATTGCAGCGCTTGGCTGATCTCTTTGAGGATCCGGTCAGACTGGTTCTCCTCCATGTGGATAAACCGGCCGCAGGCATTGCACTTCAGGTGCAGATGCCCTTCGCCGCTGCCACAAGCCAAAGCCTGGTAGAGGTATTGCCGGCTTTCTTCCCGCACAAAGCGGCGGATACACCCCTCCTGAGTGAGGAGGGTGAGCAGCCGATACACGGTGCTGGTGGCGGGTTTCACGGTAACGTTAGCATCAAGCTGCATGCCCTTCGCTATCTCCCCCGCCGTAAAGGCCTGGTCGGCGCGCCGCCGCAGGTAATCCAGCAGAGCTTTGCGCTGCTGGGTTTGATAGGATGCCAAGGTACCTCCTCCTTCAAAACAAGAAACAAACTAAGAATGATTCTTAGTTTGAACATCATACGCCAGGTCAGCGGCAAATGCAAGTTTTTTTAGCGCAAAGTCCCGGCCTCTGGTTTTTCAGTCAAACAAAGTTTGCCAGTGCTTGCTTGCCGCGGCCTCAAGGCACATGGCCAGCTGGGCTTTGGTGGTCTTTTCCTCGGCCAGGGGCGGCAGCGCGTCCAATGAAAAATAGGCGCTGTCAAGCGTCTCCGTGTTTGGGATGAAGGAGCCTGAAAGCGCCTCCCCCAATATAAAAGCCTTTTGGATGCTGTAGGGGGATTGCCCTGGGTTATTACGGCTGCGGTCAAGCAGGGCCACCAATTTTAGCGGCTTCATTACCAGGCCCGCTTCTTCCAGTGTTTCCTTCTTGGCGTTTTCCGCGATGCTCAGCCCCACATCCGCCCAGCCCCCCGGCAGCGCCCAGCGGCCGTCCGCTTCCTGCACTAACAGGATTTTGCCATCCTTCACGATAGCAGTGCGGGTGTCCAGCTTGGGGGTTTGGTAGCCGGTTTCATTACAAAAAAGATTTGCTACTTTTTCCCGTGGAAGCCCGGTGGCAGCGGCCAGCATCTCCACCGCGATTTGCCGGATGCGGGCATAGCGTTCCTGATCAAAGATATTGCCGGCATAGGCCTCCCCGGATTGGCCCAAGGCCTGGAGCTCCATCGCCCAGTTGAGCCACTGGCTTTCATTTGACATAAAAAACCGCCTTTCTGTGTACCTGTTGATTATACAACAGTTTTCCAAGCTTTGGCACTCGTTTGATATTTTGAGACAAGGCGGATTTAGCCCACCGGGCAAATTTTGTCCCGACCGGGCTTGAAAGATGAGATCAAATGGGGTATATATAATAGGGAAGTCATTATGCCCATGAGGCAAGGAGGACACTTATGAAGATTACATCCATCAAAGCCCGTCAGGTGATCGACAGCCGCGGTTTTCCCACCGTTGAAGCCGAGGTGAAATTGGAATGCGGCCACACCGGCCTGGCAGCCGTGCCCAGCGGCGCTTCCACCGGCCAGTTTGAGGCCCATGAGCTCAGGGATGGCGACAAGAGCCGCTATGGCGGCAAAGGCGTCACCAAGGCCGTGTCCCATGTGAACGGTGAAATTGCCCAGCTGTTGGTGGGCAAGGAATGGGAAAGCCAGGATGCCCTGGACCGCGCCATGATCGCCCTGGACGGCACCGCCAACAAATCCCGCCTGGGCGCCAACGCCATTTTGGCGGTGAGCCTGGCCTATGCCAAGGCCGAGGCCGCCTGCCACGGACATTCTCTGTACGCCTGCCTGGGCGGCGAAGAAGCCCGTGTATTGCCCGTTCCCATGATGAACATTCTCAACGGCGGCGCCCATGCCGCCAACAACCTGGATGTGCAGGAGTTTATGGTGATGCCCGTTGGCGCCCAGTCCTTTGAGGAAGGGATGCGCTGGGGCGCTGAGGTCTATCAGTCCCTTAAAAAGCTGCTCACCTCCAAAAAGCTGGCCACCGCTGTGGGCGATGAGGGTGGCTTTGCGCCCGACCTGAAAAACGAGCGGGAAACCCTGGACCTGATTATGGAAGCCATCCGTCAGGCTGGCTATGAGCCCGGCCGTGACGTGGCCCTGGCCATTGACGCCGCGGCCACCGAATGGAAGGCGGAGAACGGCTACCACATGCCCAAGACCGGCATCAACTACACCACTGACGAGCTGGTGGAATTCTGGGCCAAGCTGGTGGAGGATTACCCCATCGTGTCCCTGGAAGACGGCCTGGATGAGGAGGATTGGGAAGGCTGGGTGAAGCTGACGGAGCGCATCGGCGACAAAGTGCAGCTGGTGGGCGACGATCTGTTTGTCACCAATGTGGAGCGCCTCAAGCGGGGCATTGAGCAAAAGGCCGGCAACGCCATCCTCATCAAGCTAAACCAGATCGGCTCCCTCACCGAAACCCTGGACACCATTCGCCTAGCCCATGAAAATGGCTACAACACCGTCATCTCCCACCGCTCCGGCGAGACGGAGGACACCACCATCGCCGACCTGGCCGTTGCCGTGAACGCCGGGCAGATCAAAACCGGCGCCCCCGCTCGCAGCGAGCGCGTGGCCAAGTACAACCAGCTGCTGCGTATTGAGGAGGAGCTGGGGGAGAAGGCCACCTATCCCGGAAAGGACGCGTTTAAGAAGTAATACTTCAATACAAGCAATGAGGCTGATGCGGAAAGATTATTCTGCATCAGCCTTTTAGCATGGTTTTATATTAGTAACGGAAGATATGTTCCCCCACTATAAAGCCATCCTGGGGAGATTCGCCGGGACAGGCTTTCCTGATTTCGATCAGGTTGAGCACATCATAGCCTAACTTCTTTAAAAAGGCGATCATGTGGTGGTTGTTGGGATGAACATTGTTGTAAACAAAAGGTTCACCCAAAGAGGAGGCCAACGCTTCAGCTTGGCGGAACAGAGCGGTGGCGATGCCCCTTCTTCTGGCCTGGGGAAGCACATAGAGAGATTCGCACCAGACCACGTTATCAACCACCCGGCACACGGCGTAACCCAAGGGCAAATCATCTTCAAGATAGCAGTAGACAGGGTAGCCTTTATCCATATATTCCATGAATTCATCCTTGGCGGAGGATAAATCAGGGGAACCATGTTTGCCTTTGAGCGTCTGAAGCTCCTGACGGAAGGCGGCGATGAGGGGAGACAGAGTTTCTGCGTGATCAGTTCTTGCTTTAATAATCATGGTACCTGCTCCCCATGACAAATTGCTTGCGTTATCATGCTTTTAAAAACCCGCTTTCGTCAAAGAGCATGGGCTTGGAGGCTTCCAGGATTTGTAGGTCCTCCTGCCCCTGCGCCTCTGAAAGCAGCGCTTCTGACGCCTGGATCACCCCCAGGTCAACCGTGCTTTTGATGCGCACCACGCGGGGCCGATCCCGCAAAACGCCGGGTGCTGTCAAAAGACAAAGGGCGATGGCCTCCCGGTCATTTTCCGTGTACAGGGGCAGGCGGCCGTCCTGTGGCAGCCCGGCGGTGAGGGCGTTAGTCCAGGTGGAACGCAGGTCCACCTGCTCAAGCACCCTGCGGGTGGTAATATCCGCCAGGCTCAGCCCCGCGGCGTTGCCCTGGGAGGCGGGGTTCAACCCGCGGATAAACAGCCGTTTCGCGTTCACCGTGTTTTCAAAGCCCGGGGAATGGGCGCGCCCGGTGATGTTGGGGTCGTGGCCGTTGCCGGAGATGTTTTTTCCGATTTCGTCAATGATCAGCAGATCCAGATCACAAAAGCCGATCCGGGCCATGCGAGACCGGGCGGTCACAAGCATGGCCCTGTCACTGGCAAGGATATCGGCCTTTTCCATCACCTGAAGGTCATACAGCCTGCCGTTGGCGTTTTCCGCCACCCCCAGGGCAAAAAGCACCGGGGTGTTCGCAATAAAAGCTTCCGCTACCAAGGGGATCATCTCGCAAAACCGGTCAAAACCCTGGGCATGCATGGCCGATGCTCCCTGATGCTTGCCAAAGCCCACTGTGCACATTTTGGCCAGCCCGCTTTCGTGCGGTCCCCGAAAGTCGCTGTGGGGCTTTATTTTGTTGAAGACAATGATCCCATCAGCCTGAAGCGCCAATCGGTCACAGTACACCGGGCCAAAGCCTGGTACCTGCGCCACCGGCACCGCTTCCATGGTGGCGCGTATCTCTGTGCCCACGGACGTTTGGGTAAGGCCCAAGCCTGCCAGTATGTCCACCTGTCCCTTGGCCGTAGCGCCGCCATGGCTGCCCATGGCGGGGATTATGAAGGGATCGGCGCCTTTTGCTTTCAGCCAGCTGACCAGTGTTTTCACCAGCGTCCGGATTTCCGGGATCCCTCGGCTGCCTACCCCCAGGCATATACGCTGTCCGGTCAGTGAGGATTTCAGTTCCTCACCCAAGTTGTTTTCAAGGGCTGTCAGCAGGCTTGCTGTCGGATCTGATAGGCAGCTGTCATCAAAGCGCTGACGCACTCTAGCCATTCGCGGCATCTGTATTTCCTTAAGGCCTGGGATATCAAGGGACACCTGCGGCAGCCGCAGCGCTTTCATCGTATTTCCTCCATAACAAACCGTTTTTGGTATCATAATTTGTGATACGCACGCTGTCAATGTGATTGAGGGGCATGATTAAATCAGAACTTTTCCTATACAACAAATTTACCCGTTGTGTTTGACACATGGGATGCTGCATGTTAATATTATACATATCATTAAAATAATGGTGAGGCCGGGCAAGGCTTGGCTTCGCTGGATAGGAGAGGATAACAATGGGAAAACGCTTGGTTACTCTGTGTACCGCCCAATGGGCTGATTTGGCGCTGGATGAATTGTGCGCGCTGGCAAAGGAGATGGGCTATGATGGGCTTGAACTTGCCTGCTGGGGAAAGAACCTGGACTTAAACCGTGCGGTTGAGGACGACGGGTATGTGGATGAGGTGCTGGCCACCTTGAAGAAGCACGGCCTTGTATGCAAGGCACTGGCAACCCATATTATCGGTCAGTGCGTGGGAGATGCGCCAGATCCCAGGCTCAACAATTTTGCGCCCCCGGAGCTTGCTGACAAACCGGAGGGAATTCGCCGCTGGGGCACTGAAATGATGATAAAATCCGCCATTGTTGCGCGAAAAATGGGCGTGGATGTGGTAACGGGCTTTACCGGCTCACCCATCTGGAAATATCTATATTCTTTTCCCCAGACAACCGCTGAGATGGTGGAAGCTGGTTTTGACGAGATTGTTACCCTCTGGAGTCCTATATTGGATGAATTCAAGCGCCAGGGGGTTCGTTTTGCATTGGAAGTGCATCCTGGTGAAATTGCATTTGACTATTATTCCACCAAAAAACTGCTTGAAAAGTTTGCGGACAGGCCTGAATTTGGCTTGAATTTTGATCCCAGCCACCTGCTATGGCAGGGGATTACCCCGCACCTTTTCCTGCTGGATTTTGCCGACAGGGTTTACCATGTGCACATGAAAGATGTGGCGGTAACATTAGATGGCCGCAGCGGGTTGTTGGGCAGCCACATCGACTTTGGCGATATGCGCCGAGGATGGAACTTCCGCTCCCTGGGACATGGCGGGGTGAATTTTGAAGAGATCATCAGAGTGCTCAATGCCATTGGCTATGATGGCCCCCTCTCTGTGGAATGGGAAGACAGCGGGATGGATCGTATAGAAGGCGCCACTGAAGCCGCTGCTTTTGTGCGCAAGATTGACTTTAAACCGTCAGATATTAAATTTGATGACGCTATTGCCAATTAATCGAAAGGAGTGTGTAAGAAATGAATATGATTCGATACGGCATGGTGGGTGGCGCCACCGGCGCTTTCATTGGTGATGTGCATCGCAAAGCCATTTCATTTGATCCCAATGTCCGCCTGGTTGCCGGCGCTTTCAGCTCACAGAAGGCCCGGAACCAGGATACGGCTAAATTATATGGGCTTGATCAAGACCGGGTATATGATGATTTCCTTGAGATGGCAAAGGCTGAAGGGAAACGCGAAGACGGCATTGACTTTGTTTCTATCGTTACCCCCAATCATCTACATTATGTGGCAGCTAAGGCTTTTCTTGAGGCCGGAATTCATGTGATGTGCGAAAAGCCGCTGTGCTTTGAGGTGTCGGAGGCGCAGGAGCTGTCGGAGCTTGCCAAAGAAAAGGGCTTGCTCTTTGCCGTTACCTATACATATACCGGATACACCATGGCCAAGGTGATGAAAGACATGATCGCTGAGGGCAAAATCGGTAATGTGGTGGCAGTCAACGCGGAATATGCGCAGGATTGGCTGCTGGACGATTTGACACCGGGCAACAAAGATCTCGGTATGCCGGTTTGGCGCAAGGATCCCAAGTATTCCGGCGTTGCGAATTGTGTGGGCGATATTGGCACGCATGTTGAAAACTTTATTCACTATGTTACCGGCCTTAAAATTAAAAAGCTCATCGCTACCACCAACACCTATGGTCATGCGCTTGATTTGAACGCGAATGTGATTGTGCAGTATGACAATGGCGTTAACGGCGCTTACTGGACCAGCCAGGTGGCCTCCGGGCACTTAAACGGCCTGGTGGCCCGGGTATATGGCGACCAGGGTTCCTTAGAGTGGGAGCAGGAAATGCCGGATGTGCTGCGTTACACCCCCAAGGGTCAACCCCCTCAGGTTTTGGGCAGAGGAAATGGTTATTTGAAGGGGCGTGGTGCCTCCTTTAACCGAATTCCAAGTGGCCACCCTGAGGGCCTCTATGTGGCTTTTGCAAATTTATATAAAGAGTTTGTAGGTGCGATTCGTGCGCAGCAACAGGGCAAAGACACTGCAGGATTTGACTTCCCCCGGGTTGAGGATGGGCTAAATGGGGTTCGTTTTGTGCATGCTGTGATTGAGAGCGCAAAAAAGGGTGCTTGGGTCACGCTTGAATAAGTGGTTTAGGGTATAATATAAATACCTTAAAGAAAATAAAAATCAGGAGGTTTTACATGAAAAAGTTTCTGGCTGTACTACTGACCTTTATTTTGGCACTCAACGTGACGGGCGCTCTGGCGGCGGTGAGTGACATCGCTGTGCTTGTGCCCAACGCCGACCATGGCTGGACAGGCGCGGTACTCACATATGCCGAGGAAAAAGTGAAAGAGATTAACGACGCAGGCAAGTATACCGCTCAAGTTATCTCTTCCTCCAACCCTGCCGACCAAATCGCCCAGGTGGAAGACTTGATTGAAAACAAATCCACCAAAACCATTGTCATTCTGCCCCAGGATAACACCCTGGAAGCCACCATGAAAAAATTGGCGGACAGTGGAATTCCCTTCACAATGTTTGACCGCGTGATTGATACTGTTTCTGAAGCCGCTGTGTCCAGCGTTAAGGGCGACAATGAAGGCATCGGCATCGCCACCGCCAAGCGCTTTATTGATGCCGGCCTTAAGCCGGGCGATAAGCTGCTGATTATCCCTGGTGACAACTCATCAGTACCCGAGATGCGCAACAACGGCTTTTTCAAAACGCTGCTTGAAAACGGCTGGACTCAGGAGCAGGTGGATGCCATTCATTCCACCGCCTACACCGGCTGGAGCCGTGCCCAGGGTAAACAGCTGTTTGTTGAGTGGCTGGATGTATCGACGGTTGAAGAAATTGGCGAATATAAATTCATTTTCACCCACGATGATGAAATCGCCATGGGCATGCTGGAGGCGTTAAAGAGTTCTGACATTGATCCTGCCAAGAAAGAAGCTTTCTTAAACGCCGGGGTGCATCTGGGCACTTCTTCGGGTTTGAATGAAATTTATAGCGTCTTAAAGGGCATTCATCAAAAGGATTACGCGCAGGAAGTGGCTAAACTGGCTGACTTGTTCTCTGTCACCTATGATCCGGCTATGATTCAGATCGCGATTAACGATATGGTGGATTATTTGGATGGCAAGGATGTGGCCAAGGATCATGTGGTTCCGGTGGATGTGGTTGATGCTGGCAATGTCAACGAATTCAAGGGCTTTGGGGACGCAGTATCCAAGTAAAGCATTCATTTCGAGCTCCGTTCCGGGAGAGTGTTGAACTTCCCGGGTTGACACGCGGCCCACTAGCGCATTGTCCAGTGGGCCGCTTTAAGAAGAGAAGAGTTTATCCATGGATATATTGAGGATGACGGGCATCTGGAAATCTTTTTATGGCGTAACGGTGTTGAAAAACGTAGATTTTTCCGTGCGTCAGGGAGAGGTTCATGCGCTGTTGGGTGAAAATGGCGCGGGAAAATCCACCCTGATGAATATTCTGGGAGGAGTTCATCACCGGGATGCCGGCCGTGTGGTGTTTTTTGACCAGACGCTTGATCAGATTACGGTCAAGAGTTCTGAAAATGCCGGAATAGCCTTCGTACACCAGGAACTGAACCTGTTTAATGATCTGAAGGTTTATGAAAACATATTCTTGCGCAAAGAGATTACAAATGCTTTAGGTGTTTTAAATAAAAAAGAAATGATCCGTCAAACTGCCCGGCTGTTTGACAGCCTAGGAGTGGACATTGATCCGTGTGCCATGGTAAGCACACTGGATACCAGCAAAAAACAACTGCTTGAAATTGCCAAGGCACTTCATGCCAATGCCAAATTGTTTATTCTGGATGAACCAACCACATCTCTAAATCAGCATGAGATAGACCATTTGTTTGATTTGATCAGGCGATTGGCGGTTTCGGGCAAATCATTTATCTTTATCTCCCATAAGATGAATGAAATTTTCTGCTTGGCAGATCGTTACACGGTTTTACGCAATGGGGAGTTGGTGGCAACAGGGAACATTGCTGACACCACTCCGGCTGAAATCACCAGACAAATGGTGGGCAACCAATTTTCAGAAAAAGGTTACTATGAACCGCGTCAGCTGGGGGAGGATATTTTAGTTCTTGATTGCCTTAACGGACCTGGTTTTTTCGATATCAATCTCTGTGTAAAAAAGGGTGAGGTAGTTGGCTTTACCGGATTAAAAGGTTCGGGAATCAGCGAAATGATGCAGGCTATTTTTGGCGCTTTGCCTGTTGAATCGGGCAGCATTGTTGTAAAAGGGAAACAGCTTTTGGATCACAGCATCGCAGATGCCATGCGTGCAGGCATCGCAATGATTCCTGCTAACCGCAAAGAAAACTCCGTTGTTCCTGATGCAACAAATGTAGAAAACATGCAGATTTCCCGCCATGCGATGACCAGTCGCAGTCAGGTTATTCATAAAAAACATGAAATCGTACGATTTGATGATTTGAGACATCGCCTAAATATTAAGGTGGAAAGCCCTGATGGCATGCTCACTGCCCTTTCCGGCGGCAATCAACAAAAGGTTATTCTGGCCCGCTGGCTTAACACAGACGCTGATATTTTGCTGATGGATAACCCCACACAGGGCATTGATGTGGGCGCCAAAGCAGAAATATATGCGTTGATTCAACAAATGGCGCAGGCCGGGAAAACCATTATGGTTAACACGCTGGAAATTCCGGAAATACAAAAGGTTGCAGACCGCTGCATAGTTTTCTTTCATGGAAGGATTCAAGCAGAATTCGTACGTCTGGAAATCACTGAGGAAAAAGTAATGCTTAGCGCAACTAATGCGATAAACGCTTTGGAGGTTGTTGAAAATCATGGATAAAACCCGGAAAAACATGAACGTCAGCCAGAGAAAACCCTTATCTAAATCCTTGGGCAATTATAGCTTTGTTTTTATCTTTCTGGCGATTTTTGTGGCATATCTGATCATTAATGCCCGGGCTACCACTTGGAATGGCGTTATGAACATCCTGCGACATTCAACCGTAGTGGGCATTATTGCTTTGGGCATGGGGCTTGTGATTATTACTGGAGGCATTGATCTGTCCGTAGGGAGCATCATGGCGCTGGTAGGTGGGTTTTCGGTGGTTGTTTTTAATGCTACCAACAGCATCCTCCTTACCCTGCTGTTTTCGCTGGCCGCTGGGCTATTATGTGGTCTATTTAATGGCGTATTAGTAGGACTTGTCAAAATGCCCGCTTTTATTGTGACCCTTGCTACCATGATGATTTTCCGCTCCTTTGCACAGTATTATTTGAGGGCGGTTGAGAGACAATCTATTTATAATATGAATGGAACCCTCAGCTCATATGACGCTTTTTATGGCTTTGGACAGGCTAAGCTTCTGACTATACCGGTGGTTGGTTTGGTGTTCATAGGAGCTATGATTGTGATGGTTTTTATTACCACGTCCACGAAATATGGCAAATCAGTTTATGCGATTGGAAGCAACGAAAGGGCCGCTCATCTGGCAGGTATTAATGTAGCCTGGACGAGAACATCCGTATATGTCATCACGGGCGTGCTTTGTGGATTAGCGTCATTCCTCTGGCTGGCGATGAATGGTGCGGTTGATCCGGCGACCATTGGGCGTAGCAATGAAATGTATGCCATAGCGGCTGTTGTGATTGGTGGAATCAGCATGGCGGGAGGGAAGGGCAAGCTGCTGGGTGTGATGTTTGGCGCCATGTCTTATAATATTATCGACAAAATCATCGCATCATTGAGGCTTGATGCCTTAATTAATGATACCATCAAAGGATCTATTTTACTGGTCGCTGTGTTGGTGCAGATATTGACGCCGGAGATTCGCGGCTGGATGATAAAAAAGTTGACAAAACAACGGGAAACTATGGCTTAATCAGTCCCAAATGCTAGACTTGAGGAGTTCCAAAAAAAGTCACTTCATTCTACAACTCGGGTTATATTATTGTTCAAAAGAAGGACTTGACTCAGGGGTGGATGATATGATATATTAGTCAGGCACCCCAAACGGAGGTGCCGGACCTTGAAAACGATACAGAGACGAGAAGCGAAGAAACGACAGTTGATTCTTTGAGCGAATTAGCTGGTGAAGGTGCTGAGCGGAAGGCGAGCTGAGAGGCATGCCTGAGGCTTGGGATCGGAGCTGGTTAAGGATTAAACATAAGAGTTTGATCCTGGCTCAGGACGAACGCTGGCGGCGTGCCTAACACATGCAAGTCGAGCGGGGGTGTGTGAGGAGTAATCTGAACATACCCGAGCGGCGGACGGGTGAGTAACGCGTGAGCAACCTGCCTTATACAGGGGAATAACGCGCCGAAAGGCGCACTAATACCGCATGAGACCACAGCATCGCATGGTGCGGGGGTTAAAGGAGGAATCCGGTAGAAGATGGGCTCGCGTCCGATTAGGTAGTTGGTGAGGTAAGGGCTCACCAAGCCTGAGATCGGTAGCCGACCTGAGAGGGTGATCGGCCACACTGGAACTGAGAGACGGTCCAGACTCCTACGGGAGGCAGCAGTGGGGAATATTGGGCAATGGGGGGAACCCTGACCCAGCAACGCCGCGTGAGGGAAGAAGGTTTTCGGATTGTAAACCTCTGTTCTTGGAGAAGAGAAGAAGACGGTATTCAAGGAGGAAGCCCCGGCTAACTACGTGCCAGCAGCCGCGGTAATACGTAGGGGGCGAGCGTTGTCCGGAATAATTGGGCGTAAAGGGCGTGTAGGCGGCTTTACAAGTCAGTAGTGGAAGTCCCATTTTCAAGGTGGGGAGGGCTATTGAAACTGTAGGGCTTGAGTGCAGGAGAGGTTATCGGAATTCCCGGTGTAGCGGTGAAATGCGTAGAGATCGGGAGGAACACCAGTGGCGAAGGCGGGTAACTGGACTGTAACTGACGCTGAGACGCGAAAGTGTGGGGAGCAAACAGGATTAGATACCCTGGTAGTCCACACTGTAAACGATGAATGCTAGGTGTAGGGGGTATCGACCCCTTCTGTGCCGCAGTAAACACAGTAAGCATTCCGCCTGGGGAGTACGGTCGCAAGATTAAAACTCAAAGGAATTGACGGGGGCCCGCACAAGCAGCGGAGCATGTGGTTTAATTCGAAGCAACGCGAAGAACCTTACCAGGTCTTGACATCCAGTTAAAGTTATAGAGATATGATGTGCCATTTGGCGAACTGAGACAGGTGGTGCATGGTTGTCGTCAGCTCGTGTCGTGAGATGTTGGGTTAAGTCCCGCAACGAGCGCAACCCCTGCTGATAGTTACTAACGGGTGAAGCCGAGGACTCTATCGGGACCGCCGGGGACAACTCGGAGGAAGGTGGGGACGACGTCAAATCATCATGCCCCTTATGACCTGGGCTACACACGTGCTACAATGGCCGAGACAGAGGGAAGCGAAGGAGCGATCCGGAGCGGATCCCAAAAAAGCGGTCACAGTTCGGATTGTGGGCTGCAACCCGCCCACATGAAGTCGGAGTTGCTAGTAATCGCGAATCAGCATGTCGCGGTGAATACGTTCCCGGGCCTTGTACACACCGCCCGTCACACCATGGGAGTTGGGAGCACCCGAAGGCAGAGAGCTAACCCGCGAGGGAGGCATCTGACGAAGGTGAGCTCAATGACTGGGGTGAAGTCGTAACAAGGTAGCCGTATCGGAAGGTGCGGCTGGATCACCTCCTTTCTAGGGAGCGAGTACGGACAGGGATGTCGGTACGACTTCCAGGTCGATCGGCAGCAGATGGAAGTCTGTTGCTGAAAGGAAAGAGCCTTAAGGGTAGCCCCTGAGGCAGGCAAGCGGAGGAGACGCCGCTTGCAGACGAAGGACAGCTGTCCCGCTTCTCAAATCTGTATCGCTTTCAAGGTCCAAACCTTGGCAGCCAAGCGTAAGCGCGGCTGCGCGCACCTTGACAACCACACAACGGAAGAACGAGAAGACCTTATTAAGTAAGAAGGTTTTAGAAGGCCAGTTGCGCGCTTTATGGATTAATGAAGCGTGAGACATGAAGCATGTCAAAGAAATAATTGGTCTCAGGATTTAACGAAGATTAAATTAAGTAAGAAATCAAGAGAAGAAGAGCATAGGGCGGATGCCCAGGCACCAAGCGCCGAAGAAGGACGTGGCAAGCTGCGAAAAGCTACGGGGAGCCGCAAGCAGGCAGAGAACCGTAGGTATCCGAATGGGGGAACCCGGCGGACAGGAGGTCCGTCACGCTGAGATGAACACATAGTCTCGGACGAGGTAACCCGGGGAACTGAAACATCTAAGTACCCGGAGGAAGAGAAAGAAAGATCGATTTCCTAAGTAGCGGCGAGCGAACGGGAAGGAGCCCAAACCAGGAAGCAAGCTTTCTGGGGTTGTGGTCCGGCGAAAGCGAGAGGAAGCTTAGACGAATAGAGCAGGGAAGCTCAGCCAGAGGGGGTAACAGCCCCGTAGTCGAAAAGCGGAATTGAGCGGCCGGTACCGGAGTACCGCAGGGCACGAGGAACCCGGCGGGAAGCAGGGAGGCCCACCTCCCAAGGCTAAATACGACTTGGTGACCGATAGCGCATAGTACCGTGAGGGAAAGGTGAAAAGAACCCCGGGAGGGGAGTGAAAGAGAACCTGAAACCCTATGTTTACAAGCAGAGGGAGCACGATCTAGGTGCGACCTTGTACTTTTTGTAGAACGGACCGGCGAGTTATGATTTCCAGCGAGGTTAAGGGATAGGAGTCCCGGAGCCGTAGCGAAAGCGAGTCTGAAATGGGCGAAGTAGTTGGAGGTTGTAGACCCGAAACCGGGTGATCTATCCATGGCCAGGTTGAAGTGAGCGTAAAAGTTCATGGAGGACCGAACCAGACGTCTGTTGAAAAAGGCGGGGATGAGCTGTGGATAGGGGAGAAATTCCAATCGAACTCGGAGATAGCTGGTTCTCCTCGAAATAGCTTTAGGGCTAGCCTCGTATTAGATTACCGGAGGTAGAGCACTGACTGGGCGCGGGAGCCACAAAGCTTACCAAACCTTATCAAACTCCGAATGCCGGATAATTGATGTACGGGAGTCAGTCCATGTGAGATAAGTTTCATGGGCGAAAGGGGAACACCCCAGACCGTCCGCTAAGGTCCCGAAGTGCATGTTAAGTGGAAAAGGATGTGTAATTGCACAGACAACCAGGATGTTGGCTTAGAAGCAGCCATCCATTGAAAGAGTGCGTAATAGCTCACTGGTCGAGTGGTTGTGCGCCGAAGATGTCCGGGGCTAAAACATGTCACCGAAGCGGCGGATTGCCTGTTGCTATCTCTGTTATCTGAGGGCTCTTTCTCTGCTGAAGGGTGGGGATGGAGTAAGCATTGGAGCGACTGGAAGCTTGAGAGAGAAGGCGAGCCGATTTCCTCAAGCGAAGGACGCGAGAGCGAAGAGCAGGATAATGGAGATAGCAACAGGCAGTGGTAGAGGAGCAATGTGTACGGGAAGAAGCATGACCGGGAGGACATGTGGACTGTACAGAAGAGAGAATGCCGGTATGAGTAGCGAGAGCCATGTGAGAAACATGGCGGTCGAAAGCCCAAGGTTTCCTGGGGAAGGTTCATCCACCCAGGGTAAGTCGGGGCCTAAGCCGAGGGCAGGAGCCGTAGGCGATGGACAGCAGGTGGAGATTCCTGCACTACCAATGGAATGAAGCAGTGACACAGAAGGATAGCTCGGGCGCGGTGATGGTCAACTGCGTGAAAGCGTCGAGTGTGGTGTTTAGTGAAGTACGGACACCGGAGAGCATGAGGCGCGAGAGGACCGAAGACAAGTAGGGAAGCGAGTGATTTCACGCTGGCGAGAAAAGCTGCTAGTAAATCTGTTAGGTACCCGTACCGTAAACCGACGCAGGTGGGCGGGGAGAGAATCCTGAGACGAACGGGAGAACCCTTGTTAAGGAACTCGGCAAAATGACCCCGTAACTTCGGGAGAAGGGGTGCCTATGAGAATAGGCCGCAGAGAAGAGGCCCAAGCGACTGTTTAGCAAAAACACAGGTATCTGCGAAAGCGAGAGCTGACGTATAGGTGCTGACACCTGCCCGGTGCTGGAAGGTTAAGGGGACCTGTCATCGCAAGAGAAGCAGCGAACCGAAGCCCCAGTAAACGGCGGCCGTAACTATAACGGTCCTAAGGTAGCGAAATTCCTTGTCGGGTAAGTTCCGACCCGCACGAATGGTGTAACGATTTGGGCGCTGTCTCAACAAGGGACCCGGTGAAATTGAAGTATGGGTGAAGATGCCCATTACCCGCGACTGGACGGAAAGACCCCGTAGAGCTTTACTGTAACCTGATATTGGATTTCGGTAACTGATGCACAGGATAGGTGGGAGGCTAAGAAGGAAGGGTTTCGGCTTTTCTGGAGCCACTGTTGGGATACCACTCTTCTGTTGCTGAAGTTCTAACAACTGTCCGTGATCCGGCAGTTGGACAGTGTCAGGCGGACAGTTTGACTGGGGCGGTCGCCTCCTAAAGAGTAACGGAGGCGCCCAAAGGTACCCTCAGAATGGATGGAAACCATTCGGAGAGTGTAAAGGCAGAAGGGTGCCTGACTGCGAGACTGACAAGTCGAGCAGAGACGAAAGTCGGGCTTAGTGATCTGGCGGTATCGAGTGGAAGAGCCGTCACTTAACGGATAAAAGCTACCTCGGGGATAACAGGCTGATCTCCCCCAAGAGTTCACATCGACGGGGAGGTTTGGCACCTCGATGTCGGCTCGTCACATCCTGGGGCTGAAGCAGGTC
The DNA here is from genome assembly GCA_050952935.1 of Christensenellales bacterium. Taxonomy (GTDB): domain Bacteria; phylum Bacillota; class Clostridia; order Christensenellales; family Aristaeellaceae; genus UBA6115. Next base: position 997,109 of record JBMNLS010000001.1, read on the forward strand.
CCAAGGGTTCGGCTGTTCGCCGATTAAAGTGGCACGCGAGCTGGGTTCAGAACGTCGTGAGACAGTTCGGTCCCTATCCGTCGTGGGCGAAGGAATCATGAGAGGAGCTGTTCCTAGTACGAGAGGACCGGAATGGACGTACCACTGGTGCAACTGTTGTGCTGCCAAGCGCATAGCAGGGAAGCGAAGTACGGGAAGGATAAACGCTGAAGGCATCTAAGCGTGAAGCCCCCCTCGAGAAGAAGGTTCCCATTCCTAGAAGGAAGTAAGGCCCCCGGGAGACGACCGGGAGATAGGGCGGCGGTGGAAGTGCAGTAATGTATGGAGCTTGCCGTTACTAATAGGCCGAGGTCTTGATTTCAAGAGACCAATGAAGAAGGAAGCGGAGGAAACTCTGCGAAAGGCATGAACTCGTTTTGAAGTTGTGTGGTTGTCAGGGGGCGTACCCCTGACAGACTACCGGTGGCAAAGGCGAAGGGGCCCCACCTGTTCTCATCCCGAACACAGAAGTTAAGCCCTTCAGCGCCGATGGTACTTGGCTGGAGACGGCCCGGAAGAGTAGGTCGCCGCCGGTTCCCAACGAAAGACACCCCAACAAAAGGGTGTCTTTTTTTAGTGAAGACAGAGGTGTAAACAAATGAAAGGAGCGCGGCCAATAAAGCTGCGCTCCAGGGGTACGGGAGAATATCCGGTTACTCTGCCAGGAAGGAAGTTATTTTGCGATAATGAAGGAATCAAACTCCCTGCCGATATAGCCGATGCCGTTATCTTCGATGCTGGCCTGTAAGCCACGGGCGGTCATACCTTCTTCATCTACCTTGACCAACATGATGGAGCGGAAGTGGTTTTCCTCCATGACCGGCATATTGCCTGAGGGATGGTAGGGATCGTTGCTGCTGCGGTAGTTGTTGCCGATGGAGGCGGCCTCAATGTAGTTGACTCCGTTAATGAGGTAGCGTTCATACACATGGCTGTGGCCAAAGTTAACGGCGTCCACCTTGTAGGTTTCAAACATGGGGCGCAGCACATCCCAGCAGTAGTCGCCGTCAGGATAGATGGCCTTACCGGGGTTGTTGGGATCTTCAACAGCTTTGGATACGGGGAAGTAGCCATCATTGCCGCGGTTGAGCATATGCCAGTGCATGACCACCCACTTGTATTTGCTGTCACTATTTGCCAAATCTTGCTGCAGCCACTTGGCTTGGGGGCTGTCGGGGCCGATGTCGTCGTAGGTAATCCAGCCGGGGAACTCAAAGCCATCCCAGCTCTGCCAGCGGTGCACATTGATGGAGGAGATGTGCAGGTCGCCATAATCCACCGAGTAGTAGCGCTTGCCGTTGACAGTGTAATCCTGCTCGGGATAGAGGGGGCGGAACATCTGCATATAAATGCTCCAATTCCAGTTGTCGGGGTTCTGCGCTATCTCTTTGTCTGTGCACACTCGTTGGTCATCCACCTCATGGTTGCCAGGGCAGTAGAATATGGGCATGTACTGCGTAGGCGCGTGTTGTCCCCATCCTGAAAGAGGCATTCAAAGAAGCTGCGATCCTCTTCACCGGGGGCTTCATAGGCACCCTCTACATTGAACCATTCTGATACCTTCCAGGGGGTATTGATCAGGTCGCCGGCGAACAGAATAAAGTCATTTTCCTGTTGACCTATGAACTTGACGGTTTCCTTGGTTTTCACCTTCAGCTGCATATCAGACAGCAGGGCGAACTGGAACTCGCCACCCTTTTCCGGGGCTGTTTTAAAGAAGTAGCGTTTGCCTACCTGGTTTTCCCCATCTTTAGTGGTGGTAACGCGGTAGTAATACACCTGGCCGGGCTGCAGGTTATCCAGCTTCGCGATCAGCTGATAGACGGGCAATTCTGGATTTTTTGCGGGGTCAGGGTCATACCCTTCGGGCGTTACAGAAGTGCGGAAGCCTTTGATTTCATATTGCTTGGCGGCGGCGACTTCGCCCATCACCGGGGTCAGGCCGTACTCCACACTGCCTTCACAGAGTTCCTTGGTTAGCCAGATGATGTTCATTTCGCTGCCCGGATTCAATGTGACCATGTAAGGCTCGGTATAAGTGAGGTCCGGTTTTTGCTCCTGAGCGAGGGCGCCTGGCAGCAAAATGCTGAGCAGTAATACAACGGTTAGTAACTTTTTCATCTGTTTCTCCTTTCTTTTTCCTTGCGGATTCTTACTAAAAGCATACGCCCTCTTTATGAAATTCTCGCACATGTTGTGGTAAAACCCTCGTAAAAGATAAAAAATGATAGATACAGCAGGTTTGCTCAAAAAGAGGAAGATAGAGCACACTGAAGTTCGCAACTTCACCCAAGTAAGCAAGGAATATAGAATAGTTTTGTATTATCGATGGAGCTAATTGATATGTGGAAGATTTTTTGTGCCTTGGATGACCCGAAGCCGATTAATTACAAATGCTAAAAATCCAATGTCCTCAGTCTGTGAAGAGTTCACTTTCTACCACGCACTTACTTTTAATCTGGCCAACTAAATATTGCAATGCATTTACAACATTGGGCCGAATATCACCACCGATCAGGATGAACATAATGTTATCGCCAACCTTCAGTTCTCCTTCATTGAGCCAAACCCGGATATAATAGATGCCATTCAGCTTGTATGTGTCGGCCACTGCAGCGTCTACTTTTTCCTTATCATAAGAAAAAACCATGCCGGAAACAGGAGCTGCGTTTTCACATCCGTCGCGTACCTGAGCCTTGGCAGTTCCACGCACTACGCCATTGTGCGTCAAGTACATGCCGACTTTACTTGCAGAAGGATCAGCCTTTGCTTCCCGTAACCATTCGTCCATAGAGGGAATCCTTTTTTTATTATGGTGATGATGGGGCTCTCCGCAGTTGGCGGAACCGTTGCCTAACAGCATCTCCAACCCATGCTGGATTGGATCAATCACAGCCATCAGATTTTCCTTTGCGGCTTTTTCGCTTCCGGGCAGATTGATGATAAGCGTTCTTCCACGGATGCCCGCCTCGGAGCGGGACAGGCACCCTTTGGGCGTAATACGCCGGCTCTCCGCCCGCATCGCCTCCGGGATACCGGCTGTACGGCGCTCAATGACTTCCAGCGTCGCTTCAGGTGTGATATCCCGTGGAGAAAAGCCTGTGCCCCCGGTGGTAAGAACAAGATTTATATCCATCTCATCTGCACACTTCACCAGTTCTGCTTTGATTTGGCCTTTTTCATCAGGGATGATGTTGGTATAAGAAACATTCCATCCTTTGCTCTCTAACAAACCACAAATCGCAGGCCCGCTGGTGTCAAAGCGCTCTCCGAGAGCGCCTTTATCACTAACAGTAATAACAGCTGCAGTGTATCTCATGCTTTCTTACTCCTTTCAAAATCCCCATGTATCCCACCGGTTTTTTTGATAAGGCGGATATCTGTGATTACAATATCTTTCTGTACAGCCTTGCACATATCATATACGGTCAAAGCTGCGGTGGACACTGCTGTCAGCGCTTCCATTTCTACGCCGGTTCTGCCGTCACAGGAAACCGTCGCCTCAATCTCCACGCTGCATTGCTCATCATCCAACCGCAAAAACAGGTCAATGCCGTCAATCAGAATTGGATGGCACATGGGAATCAGGTCAGGCGTCCTTTTTGCGCCCATGACACCGGCAATCTGAGCTACAGTCAGCACATCGCCTTTTTTCATTCCACCGGAACGGATCAGGTCAAATGTTTCTTTATTAACCAATACCCGGGCTGCGGCTACGGCCATACGACGGGACACCGGTTTTTCGCCTACATCCACCATTTTAGCACGGCCATCTTCGTTGAAATGAGTAAAATCATTTGCTTGTTTCATAAGTGTTCTCTCCATGATAAATTCAGCAATAGCTTCAGCATCCTCAAACCCAAAGCAAGGTAAATCTGTTTTTACTTCAAAATCTGTAACAAGAGCGATAAAGCGGTCAAGGTCTGCGGTAAAACCTCTTCCGGCATCTTTTCTGGCCATTCCGATTTGAGGAAGGTTTTTGTTCTTGTACCCCTCCACCAGAATCAGATCAACGTTTTTGATTCTTCCGAGCAGTTCTTCCAGCGGGAGTGCTCCCTGTTCAATATACGCGGTTTGCTCAGAGGAATTGATTATCGTGATGTCAGTTCCTGCCTTGGTGAGCCGCCATGTGTCTTTGCCTTCATGGTCGATCTCAAAGCTATGACCATCATGCTTCAGCACAGCTAACCGTAATCCTTTCTTTTTCAGCACTTTGACCACCTGTTCAATCAGTGTGGTCTTGCCTGTGCCCGACCATGCAGCAAAGGCAATAACCGGAATGTTAGTGTTAACCATAGGTCATCCCCCGATTTGGTTCATGTTGCGACCTGCATGGCTGCGTTCCGTAGCGGACAGCGGTGCATGACAGGCAGGTTTGGACAGGATCGCCTGCTCTATCTTTTGCCGCATACCATCGTAATCCAGCCCCTTAATAGAGAATTCCTGATTGGAATGGAGGCAGGGTTTCAACTTGCCATCAGCAGTTAAACGAATACGGTTACAGGCCAAGCAGAAATGTCTGCTGACTGCGCTGATTAGCCCGATATTGCCGCGAGCATCCGGGAGGCGATACAGTTTAGCGACGCCATCCTCCTGCTCTATTGGTATCAACTCAGGAAGAGGAGAAAGCACTGCTGAACCGGGAACGTATGCCCGTTGTCCAAACTCCTCATTTTGAGTCATGGGCATCAGCTCAATAAATCGCACATCGATGGGATAGCGGTATGTCAGTTCCGCCAGTGCTGCGATTTCGTCGTCGTTAAAGCCACCAATGAGCACAACATTTATTTTTAGACGTTCAAAACCTGCCTCCAAAGCTGCCTCAATACCGCACAAAACCTGCTCCAAAGTACCATTACGGGTAATATAGGCGTATTTGTCTGGGTTCAAAGTATCCAAGCTGATGTTCAATCTGTCCACACCCACAGCTTTTAAATCTTTTGCCATTTGGGAAAGCAGCGTACCGTTTGTGGTCAGGCACAACTCATGTATACCCTCTACTGCAGCACTTCTTTCACAGATAGACAGAATATTCCTTTTCACCAATGGCTCGCCGCCAGTCAGTCTAAGCTTGTGGATGCCAAGAGACGCTGCAGCCTGCACCGCCATGACCATTTCATCTTCTGTGAGCATTTCGAGATGACCTTTTTTGCAAACACCATCTGCGGGCATACAATATCGACAGCGCAGATTGCAAAGGTCTGTAACTGACAGACGAAGATAGCTAATTTCTCTGCCGTATGTATCGATCATATCAATATCTTCCAAATGTACAGTTTGGCCAGTGACAGGGTTTGCAAAGCTGGCAGAGACCACCGTTACCCAAATTGATCAGCTCTTCCTTGATCAACTTATCTCCAGCAAAAATCTGGGGGAGCAACACGTCAAAAATTGTGGTGGGCAAACTAATGGCAGCACCGGGAACACCGAGAATTGACACATCACCCAGATAGGCCACCAGCGTCATATTTCCCGGTTGGGACGGCACACCATGACTGACCACCTCAGCGCCCATGGCTCGAATTGCAGTTGGAGTTAGGTCATCCGGGTCTACAGACATACCGCCGGTAAAAATCAGAAAATCCGCTCCATTTTCAAGATGCTTCTTTGCGGCACTTATTATCATATCCAGATTGTCGTCACAGAAGGTGATGCCAACGATCTCTGAGGGATAAGCCTCCATTTTTTTGCGGACGACAGGTTCGAATTTATCCTTGATTCGTCCATGGTATACTTCACTGCCGGTAATGAGGACACCGATTTTTCGATGCTGATAAGGCCTCAGGTCAAAGAGCTTTTTGTCTTTGCACAGTTTTTCCGCTTCAATGATTTGCTTCTCTTGTGTAACCAGCGGAACAATTCGCATAGAACCAAGCCGCATCCCCGCTTCCACGGGATAGTGATCCGGGATAGAAGCGATGGTGATATCACCGATGGAATTGAGCTGGCGTTGGAGCGCTGTGTTAACACGAAACAGTCCCCGTTTTTCTGCTATTAGCAGTACCTTTCCTTCGGAAGGCGCAGTGTAATACGCACCTTCAACCGGAGCCATGGCAGCCATACGTCGGGCAGCGTCTTCCTCATGGATCTCACCGGCTTTTTCCTCCCATACAAACACGGTTTGCTTGCCATAATCCAACAGTTTTGGCACATCCTCTTTACGGATAATATGTCCCCGCTTGAATGCTGCGCCCTTAAATCCGTCATACATGGCCGTCACATCATGGCAAAGCTTCAGCCCAACAGCATCTTCCACTCTGATTTTCTTCATAGCAAAAATCCTTTCAAAACTGTTCCGGTATCAAGTGGCCCACTTCCTTTTGGAACCACAGCCATTATATTGCAACCTATGGCACTGCTAAGAACCACATTTCCCTGATCTTTAGGCAGTTTCATACAGACAACACCATTTTCAAATTTCAGTATTCCTCTCAGGAATCGTGTTGTCGGGCTTTTCTTAGAAAAGCTGTTGGCAAGTGTAACTTGTACCTCCTGCGGAAGATATTCACAGCGCCCCGCTAATTTTTTGAGCGCAGGCAGAAGCACTGCATAGAAAGTAGTTAATGATGAAGCCGGATTACCGGACAGTCCGCAAATCAGCTTTCCATCTTTCTTTCCAAAAGCGCAGGCCATTCCGGGCTTCATAGCAACACCCCGGAACAACATCTCCACCCCGGATTCCTCCATTGCGGCCGGTACCAGGTCATAATTACCTGCCGAGACGCCCCCGGTGGTAATGACCGTATCACATTCTGCAAGACCTTTATTCAGCAGGGTGGAAATATCCATAACAGAGTCGCTGGCAATGCCGAAATAAACAGGTTCACAGCCAAGCTGTTTTAAAGCGGACTCCAACATATAGCGGTTAGAATTGCGAATCCTTCCATCTTCCGGAACGACGTCCACCTCTACTAACTCACTTCCTGTAGATATAACTGCCACACGAGGGATTTTATAGACAAGAGGCATTGCAACGCCCTGAGCGGTCAGTGTACCAGCCAAACCGGGATCAATTGCTGTTCCGCTCTGCGCAAGCACAGTGCCTTTGCGAACATCCTCGCCGGCACGCACGATGTTTTCCCCTGCTTTCAAAGGCGAAAACAGTGTTACTTTTTTATCTGTGAATTTTGTTTTTTCATACATCACCACCACATCTGCACCCTCTGGGATGGGGGCGCCTGTGAGCAGCTTTGTGGCAGTTCCGGCAACCACATTTTGGGCTGGAGTCGAGCCCGCCGGAATCTCCTCCAAAATTTGAAGCGTAACTGGGCTTTCTTTTGATGCTGAGACAGTATCCTCGGCACGAAGAGCATACCCGTCATAAGGGGAACGGTCGAAAGCAGGGACATTCTCCTGTGCAATCAAATCTTGCGCTAATATACGGCCACTGCATTGTGACAGAGGAACGGGCTCTTTTTCTACTGGCCGCACTGCTGTCAACAGCAGTTCCTGCGCCTTTTCATATTCGGGATTGTTTAGCATCAGCATCCTCCTCCAACAATAATAAAGACTTCATTGGCAAACTGATGTTTAGTTCTTTTGCCTCCAGTCTGCGCCATGTTTCTTTTTCGGTTTCCCAACCAATGGGCATTGCATTCTCCCTTCCGACAGGCCGCAGCATAACTGTGACAGAAAAAAGATTTTCAATCACTTCTACCACTTGGCAACGAATCATATTTTCGGTTCCACCCTGGCAGATATCATGCATTCGGATACCTACATATTGGGAATTGTTTGCCATACTGCTCACCGAAAGTTCCATTTCCCAGTCCAAAGCATAAATGCGATTTGGGGACAATCTTTCAATGGCAGAAATATTCTTGCATCCGGTCAGCATAGCTCCTTTTTTTGTTCTGGGTGCTGCAAATGCCGCTTTTTTATCGCCACAGGCTTCAATTCCACCATTATTCATGATCGCAATGCTGTCTGCCATGCGATAAACTTCATCCTGGTCGTGGGATACCAAAAGCACGGCTTTTCCGAAGGTACGGATTACGCTTCGGACTTCCTGCTCTAAGCGGAAGCGCAGATGAATATCCAAAGCGGAAAAAGGCTCATCCAACAATAAAATACGAGGATTGGATACCAATATACGGGCCAGCGCGACCCGCTGCTGCTGACCGCCTGAAAGTTGGTGCGGATAGCGGGCGGCCAGCTGTGTAAGACCAAAGCTGGCCATAATTTGATGGACAGAATTTTCACGTTTTGTTTTGTCCTTTTCCCGCTTTGTACCGGTACGGATGTTCTGCAGTACAGTCATATTAGGAAACAGGGCATAGTTTTGAAACATCAGCCCTACATGACGTTGCTGCGGAGGTAAATTGATGTTTTTTTCAGAATCAAACAAAGTTATGCCGTCCACAACAATGCGGCCTTTGTCCGGCTTTTCTATTCCTGCAATACATTTCAAAGTCATGCTTTTGCCACAACCGGAAGCACCCAAAAGAGCAAGGGTTTCGTCCCCTGCTTCAAATTGGACTTTTAGATAAAAGGAGCCTAATCTTTTTTTTATGTCAACAAAAACCGAAATATCAATAGCCTCCTTTCCCCTTCAGTGCTACGTTTTTCTTTTCAAGCATGTTGACTGTCAGCAACACCACAAAAGAAATGGCCATGTTTACCAACACCCATTTCAATGCCAACGCATCATCGTTGGTGCGCCACAGCTGATAGACTGTGGTTGAAATTGTAGCGGTACGGCCCGGTGTGTACCCGCAAATCATGCTTGTCGCACCGTACTCACCTAAAGCACGCGCAAAGGCCAGCACTGTGCCGGCAAGTATGCCCTGTTTGCAGTATGGCATACGGATGCGCCAGAAAATATATGTATTGGACAGTCCAAGGCTCTGTCCCGAATAGGCTAACGTTTCATCAAAAGATTCAAATGCGCCTCTGGCAGTGCGGTACATCAAAGGGAAAATCACCACCACTGTGGCAAAAATAGCCGACCACCAAGTCATGACCAGCTTCACCCCGAACAGTTCAAGCATCCATGTGCCGATCAGGCGTCTGGGACCAAGAACGCGCAGGAGCAAATAGCCGACAACCGTCGGCGGCAACACAAGCGGAAGGGTCAGTACTACGTCAAGAATGCCTTTCACCCAGCGGGGGGCTTTTGCAATATAGTAGGCCGCAAAAATACCGACAAAAAAGATAATGACGGTACTGATTCCGGCGATGCGAAGAGAGTTATAAAGCGGAAACCAATCTATTGTGGTCACTTCCTTTTCTACAATGGAGGCAGGGCGGAGCAAAAGCTCCGCCCTTGTTATTAAGACAAATTATGTAGCAGGGGTAAAGCCAACGTTTATGAACACGGCATCTGCTTCGTCAGTTGTGAGATATTCCAGGAAAGCCTTTGCAGCCTCAACATTCTTTGAGACATTCATGACTGCTGCCGGATAAATGACCTGACCGCACATCTCAGCGGTGGCAGTGTCTACGACGGTAAGACCTGCTGAAAAAGCATCGGTCTGATAGATGATACCGCAGTCCACAGTAGCCTCGCTGACCTGGGTGGTAACTTCTTTGACATTGCCGCCATAAGTAATGCAGCCAGATGCAGCCAGATCTTCTTCGTTCAACTCGAAATAAGCAAGGATTTTCTGTGTGTACTGTCCCACAGGAACATCGCTGTTCCCCATGGCCAGCATGATAGAACTATCTTTCAGGCCAGCAACCATGTCATCATAGGAGTTGATATTGGCGGGATTACCATCGGGAACAGCCAAAGCAACCTTGTTTTCCAGAATGTTGAATCGGGTATCTTCAATAACAAAATCAAGACCATCGGTATTAACATCAGCAGAAGCGGTAATATCCAGCTGGTTCATCTGCTTCTGACCGGCAGAGATAAAAATGTCCACATCTGCACCTTCCTGAATTTGGGTCTTTAACGTGCCGGAGGAGTCGAAGTTAAAAACAATGGTGACATTCTTGTTTTTTTCCATATACATGTTGCCCAGCTCAGTCAGGGTTTCCTGCATGGAAGCGGCAGCAAATACAATAAGCTCAACAGGTTCGGTTGCGGGCTCAGATGGATTCTGAGATTCACTATTGCCACAAACACACAGGGAAAGTGTCATGACGAGGGTGAGAATTGATGCGAGGATTTTTTTGACTTTCATTTTTTCTTTCTCCTTTTATTGATTTTTGGGAGAAAACCGTTATCATTGTGTTTGTAGAGCACGCCAATAACGGTGTTCTCCACTTTTATAGGAAACGGTTGAGGTGCAAGCTCGACCGTTTCTTATATAAAAACAAAAACAAACTGCCTTGAAAAAGACAATTCGCTACAAAAGTACAATTATACACAGAAACACCAATCGGCATGTTCATAATGTCGTTGCCTCCTTCTCTAACACGGAAAGATATGCCGTTTCCAGCATAACTCTAAAATCTATGAAAATACATTCACAGAATCGGTCGCACTCCATGGCAGTTGCTTTAGGTAATTACGACTCGGAAACGTATTAAATTGTTTATATTATACACATTTCTCAGAATACTTCAAGACCTTTTCATGGGATCTGGAATTTTGTCTGTGTTTTCCCCTTGATGCTGTTTTGTATAGGCTTCTATATCCGCAATGACAAGTATAATTTGGTCTGGTTTGCTTTTCCTGTCTGCATTATTTTCAACTATGCGATGTTTCTTTTCGTCTGCTAATCGCCTTAAGCACTTACTGGACATGAATTTGTCAGCATATAGAATATTGGAATGCGTGATATATTGGCTCAGTTGATTAAGTACATTATTAATGTAGCGCTGCGGTTTGTTTTGCAGCCCAATATGTATCTTTGCTTATTTTGCGGTTTTTCAGCTGTACCCCATGTTATTTTACAGATATGTCCCCCGCAGTGATCTGACAAAAAGCAATTAAATCCTGTGGGTTCAGCTTCAGCTGCAGACCGCGCTTTCCCGCGTTCACCAGCACCTGGGGATGACGCGTCAGGCAGCTGTCGGCATAGACAGGAAAGTTCTTCTTCATCCCGATGGGGGAGCAGCCCCCGCGCATATAGCCAGTGAGGGGGAGAAGCTCCTTCACATGCACCGGCTCCACCCGCTTCTCTCCACATAGAACTGCCAGCTTTTTCATGTCCAGTATTTTCTCTACCGGAAGGAGCGCCAGGAGGATGGGCTGCCTGGTGCCTCTTAAAACCAGGGTTTTAAAGATGATCTCGGGGTCAACCCCAAGGCGCCTGGCAGCGGTGACGCCGGAGAGATCCTCCTTGTCATACGCATAGGAGAGCACCTCATAGGGCACATGCGCCTGCTCAAGCAGACGCATGGCGTTTGTTTTGGGCTGTGGCATGCTTATTGCGCGGCTTCCCAGCTGTGGGTGAGGGAGTGGCTGGCGTCCTCCTGCCTGAGGGCGCTGATCAGTTCCTCATGGCTGACGCCGTTGATGGTTGCCCCGTGGCGGGTGCGGATGGACACCGTCCCCTCCTCCGCCTCCCGGTCGCCGATGACCAGCATATAGGGAACCTTCATCATCTGAGCTTCCCGCACCTTGAAGCCGATTTTTTCATTGCGCAGGTCAGCTTCAACGCGCAGTCCGGCGGCTGACATTTTTTCCTTCAGCGTCCGGGCCGCATCATCTGCCCGGTCGGTGATGGTGAGGATCTTGGCCTGAACGGGGGCCAGCCACAGGGGGAAAGCGCCGGCGAAGTGCTCGGTGAGGATGCCAATAAAGCGTTCCATGGAGCCCAGTACCGTGCGGTGGATCATCACCGGACGATGCTTTTCACCGTCAGGGCCCACATATTCCATGTCAAAACGCTCAGGCAGGTTCATGTCCAACTGCAACGTGCCGCACTGCCAGCTGCGTCCCAGGCTGTCCTGCAGATGGAAGTCAATCTTGGGGCCATAAAATGCGCCATCCCCCTCATTGATGGTATATGGCACGGCCAGCTCGTCCAGGGCATCCTTAAGGGCTTGGGTGGACAGTTCCCACATCTCATCGGTGCCGATGGTGTTTTCCTCAGGGCGGGTGGATAACTCCACCTTGTACTGGAAGCCAAAGTCCTGATACACCTGGTCAGTGAGCCGATAAACGCCGATGATCTCATTCTTGATCTGACCGGGTGTCATGTACAGATGGGCATCATCTTGGGTGAAGCAGCGCACGCGCATGAGGCCATGAAGCGCGCCTGACTTTTCATGCCGGTGCACCAGGCCCAGTTCGCCAACCCGCAAGGGCAAGTCCCGATAGCTCCACAGGCGGCGCTTATAGGCCAGAATGCCGCCGGGGCAGTTCATGGGCTTGATGGCGTAGTCCTCGTCATCAATCTTCAATGTGTACATATTGTCCCGGTAATTTTCCCAGTGGCCGCTTTGCTCCCACAGCGTGCGGGAGAGGATGATGGGGGTTTTGATCTCCTCATATCCGGCCTTGCGGTGGATTTTCCGCCAGTAGCTCTCCAGGACGTTGCGGAGCACCATACCTTTGGCATAGAAAAATGGGAAACCAGGGCCAGCTTCCATCAGATCAAACAGATCCAATTCCCGGCCCAGCTTGCGGTGGTCGCGCTTCTTGGCTTCCTCAATTTGTTGGAGGTAGGCGTTCAGATCATCTTTTTTGGTGAAGGCGGTGCCGTAAACGCGCTGAAGCATTTTGTTTTTCTCATTTCCCCGCCAATAGGCGCCGGCGAGGCTGGTGAGCTTAAAAGCCTTGATGCGCCCGGTGGAGGGGAGATGGGGGCCGGCGCACAGATCCACAAACTCGCCCTGACGGTAGAAGGAAATTTCTACGTCCTCCGGCAGGTCATTGATCAGCTCCACCTTGTAGGGCTCCCCGCGCTCCTGCATGAAGGCGATGGCCTCTTCCCGGGGCAGGGTAAAGCGCTCCTCCCGCTCATTCTTTTTAATGATGCGCTGCATCTCTTTTTCAATTTTGGGCAGGTCATCGGGGGTGAGAGGCTCTTTCATGTCAAAGTCATAGTAAAAGCCGTTCTCAATGGAAGGGCCGATGGCAAGCCGGGTGCCCGGGAAAAGGTTCTGGACAGCGTTTGCCAGCACGTGGCTGGCCGTGTGGCGCAGCACATGGCGCGCCTCATCATCCTCAAAACCGATGGGAGAAAGCTCGCCGCTCTCATCAAGGGGCTGCATCAGCTCCACCAGTTCCCCATTCAGCCTGGCTGCGATGGCGCTTTTCCCGGCGCTTGGGTTCAGCTCTTTAAGGATATCCAGCGCGTTGGCGCCCTGATCAAATTCCTTTTGTTTTCCTACTACGCTTATCAGCATGATTTCTCCTCCTCAAATAAAAACACATCCTGCCCTATCGGGACGGATGTTAATCTCCGCGGTTCCACCCGCATTGCCGGTTGCCCGGCCGCTTTACGATGCTATAACGCGCATCCCACGTCCCTGTCCGGGGGTGGTGCCTGCCGGAATCCTACCCGGCGCGCTTTCAGCCATGGCGCGCCTCTCTTTCGGGTGGTGTTCTGCGGTGTAATCCCCATCAACCAAGGATAAGGGGAGTATATATCCCGCAAACAGGAAATGTCAACCTTGTGAGGGGTAAAAATGATGGATAGGAGCAAAAAGCGCGCTGATTGACTCAACGCGCTGGAATAATTGATCTAAGACGCCGTCGCTACTTCAGTTCGGCCGGTTTTTCCGTCTCTTTATCATCGGAAGGGCTTTTGATAACGACGGACTTTACATCCTTAGCGCGCTTCTTCAGCACATCGAAATACACGGCAAAGAGAATGACCACGCCTTTCACCACATACTGCCAGAACGAGTTGATGCCTAACAGGTTCATGCCGTTGGAAAGAGAGCCCATGATGAGGACGCCAATCATGGTGCCGCCAATGGTGCCCTGGCCACCCAGCATGGAGGTGCCGCCCAGGACGGTGGCGGCGATGGTTTCCATCTCCTGACCGTCGCCGGCGGTGGGCTGGCCCGAGAACATCCTGGCTGCCAGCACCACGCCGCAGATGCCGGCCAACATGCCGGTGTAGCTGTAGGCAAGGAAAAGAATGCGGCGGTCGTTAATGCCGGCGAAGCGGGCTGCCTCCCGGTTGCCGCCCACCGCGTAGATGTGCCGGCCCATGCGGGTGCGGTTGAGCAGATAGATGGTGAATATGACAATTACTGCTGCGTAAATCACCTGAATGGGAATACCCAGCACAAAGGCGGTACCCAGGTTATAAAACTCGGGGTACATGGTGCGGATGGGGGCGCCAGATGTGTAAATATAGGCAAACCCGCGGGCCATCTGCATCATGGACAAGGTGACAATCATGGGCGGCAGGGGGGTGGTGGAGATGATAAAGCCGTTAAACATGCCGCACAGGAGCCCCACCAGCATACCGCCCAGCACCGCCATCCACACGGGCAACTGGTAATTGGTGACGATGCCCGCGGCAATCACACCGGAAAAGGCAATGACCGAACCCACGGAGATATCGATGCCGCCAAGAATAATGACAATGCACATGCCGCAGGCCAACATGGCGTTGATCGCCACCTGCCGAAGCACGTTCATGATGTTGGACTGCTGGAAGAAAAGCCCGTTAAAGAAGTTTCCATTGCCGGAGAGAAACTGGATAAGGACCGATATCACCAGAAGTCCGATCAGGATGGCGGCATTGTCCTTAAAGAATTTCAGGAAAGGCCTGGCATGGCCGCGCCTGCTGTTGGTCATCGCGGTGGTTTCGCTTTGCATCTTACATTCCCTCCGTCGCATAGGTCATAATTTTTTCTTGGGTTACCTCGTGGCGGTCCAGGTCGCCCCGGACGGTGCCGCCGCCTATTACCAGCACCCGGTCGGACATGTTGATCACCTCAGGCAATTCTGAGGATACCATGATAATGGCTACGCCTTGCTCGGCCAAGTCGTTCATAATGGCATAGATTTCTGCTTTCGCGCCCACATCAACACCCCGGGTAGGCTCATCCAGAATAAGGATGGCGGGCTTGGTGGCAAGCCACCGGGCGATAATCACCTTTTGTTGGTTGCCGCCGGAGAGGTTGCCCAGCAGCTGCTGGGGGCTGGGCGTTTTAATGGAGAGGCCGTCAATATGCTCAGCCACCACCCTGTGTTCAAATGCCCGGTCAACCCTGAGACCACGGAAGATTTGCCGGAGCACCTTGAGGGTGATGTTGAAGCTGACATCCTTGATGGCAAAAACGCCTTCTTTTTTACGATCTTCCGGCACCAGGGCGATGCCCAGGCGCATGGCATCTTCCGGGGAATTGATCGCGGCTTTTTCACCGTTAATGTAAATAGCGCCTTCCAGCAAGGGATCAAGGCCAAAGATGGTGCGGCAGATTTCACTGCGTCCGGCGCCTACCAGGCCGGCCAGACCCAAAATCTCACCTTTGTGCAGGGAGAAACTCACGTTGCGCACCAACTCTCCCGAGGAGACATTTTCCAGCCTGAGCACCTCATCCCCCAGAGTTTGGGCGAAGGTGCGGGTGTAGTATTTGGTCAGCGCCCGGCCCACCATCATGGCCACCAGCTCATTCTGCTGGACTTCCTTGGTAACGCGGGTACCGATGACTTCACCGTCTCTGAGCACCGTAACCCGGTCAGACAATTCAAACAGCTCACTCATCCGGTGGGAAATATAGATGATGCCCACACCATTGGTTTTAAGCCGCCTGATGGTGCGGAAAAGGAACTCCACTTCCTTATCCGACAGGGAGGAGGTGGGCTCATCCATCACTAAAATGCGGGCATCAAAGGACACTGCTTTGATGATTTCAATCATCTGGCGCTGGGCGATGGTGAGGCTGCCCAGGGGAATATCAGCCGGCACATCAAACTCGTAAGCGTCAAGCAGGGCCTGCGCCTTTTTGATCATTTCGCCCCGGCGAACGGAGAAAAAGGGGCCAGGGATTTCCTTGCCCAGGAAGATGTTTTCGGCGATGGTCATGTGGGGGACCTGAGCCAGCTCCTGGTGGATGATGGAGATGTGATTTTTTTGCGCGTCAGCCACCGAGTGGATGGGCGTTTTGACACCGTTGATAATGATATCTCCCTCATCGATGGTGTAGATGCCGCCCAGGATTTTGATCAGCGTGGATTTCCCGGCGCCATTTTCCCCCAAAAGCGCATGCACCTCGCCGGCTTTCAGGTCGAAGGTGACATCCTTGAGCGCGTAAACACCGGGAAAGCGCTTGTGGACGCCTACCATTTCCAGCAATCTGGTTTCTTCGGGCAAATGAATCCCTCCCTTTCAGGCTAAGACACGATAAAAGCAACATAATGTTGTTTTGGGGACGGGGCCCTGCTTAAGGCAGAGCCCCGTTGAAACAGATTAGGTTAGGTTTTTCTGGTGTTTACTGCCAGCCGTCCACGCCGAATTCCTCGACGTTCTCCTGGTTGATCAGGAAGGTATCAACAGGGATGCGGAAGTCATGCTCTTCGCCGTTAAGGATCTTATAAGCCACCTCAGCGGAAAGCTTGCCGATGTTGATGGGGGACTGGGCGCCGGAACCAATGAACTGGCCCTTCTCAGCGATGGCCTTTTTGGCGTCAGGAGAGCCGTCCACGCCGTAGATCTCGATCTCGTTGCGGTTGTAAGCCAGGCAGGAGGCATAGATGCCAAGCGCGGTGGGGTCATTGCCGCCAAAGGCCGCGATGATGCCGCCGTCAAACTTGCGCTGGAGGATATCATCCATGATGGTCATGGCTTTCTGGAGATCCCCCTGGGCATCGAATTGGGCGACAACATTGAACTTCACGCCGGAGGCGGCGATGGCATCGTTGAAGCCGTTGATACGGTCCACCACGCTTTGGGCGGCGGGGAAGTCGAGGATGACGATGTTGCCGCCTTCAGGATGGCGCTTGGCCAGGTCTTCGCCGCAGACATAGCCGGCGTTGTAGTTGTTGGAGCCAACATAGGCGGTGACATACTGCTCGTAGTCGGCCACTTCCGCGTCATAGTTGACCACGGGGATGCCGGCGTTTTTCAGCTGCACCATGGCGGGCACGACGCCTTCCTTGTCGGCGGCGTTGACGAACATCAGATCCACTTTTTTGCTGATGGCGTCTTCAATCTGGGAGATCTGAAGCGCATTGTCCATGGCGGGGTCAAAGGTGATGAGGGTGTCGCCGTTGGCTTCCACTACTTCGCGGATGGCGTTTTCAATCACGATGAAGAAGGGGTTGAGCATGGTCATGGCGGTGTAGCCGAACACACGGCCTTCTGCCAGGGCGGTCGCGGAAAACGCGAGCAACAGAACAAGTACCAAAGCCAAAAGTTTTTTCATGGGGTTCCTCCTTTTATGTTGGGTTGATATTCAAATTATAAGGTGAAGGAGTGGAGCTTGTCAATCAAAAATTGTGTAAAATGGAAAGGAGACGGACAAAGCTTGCATTTTTAGTGTGTAAGCCAATGGGCCAGGCAGGCGACAGCTAACAGGTCGGCGCTGCCGCCGGGGCTTAGGTTTTCGGTGATAAACTGAGCGTCCAGCGCCTGAATGGCAGATAGGGTGAGAGGGCCTTCCAAAAGCAGGGCCTTGATCTGACGCTGTATCTCCTGATAGCGGGAGAGCCCGGTACGCTTGATGAGGTTGGTGTCCTGGGTGAGGGGGATCAAATGGATGAGGGTGAAAACCAAGGCATCGTTGATGGAATGCCCAGCGGCAAGATAACGCCGCAGCCAGGGCAGGGCGGTGTACCTGACGGTGGGAAAGCCGCTGGCCGCCTCACCCCGGGCGCCGGTGATGCCGGCCTGGGCATAAAGGCGCAGGCCGTTGGTGGCAGGGCTGTTTTGGGCCAGTTGGGGCAGATGGTGGGCTTCCTCCCCGGCGATATGGCCTGCGGCCTTAAACAGAGCATCCGGCGTCAGCGGGCTTTTCAGCGCTTTCAGGCGTCCGGCGGCGGCGCAGAGGATGCCCAGGGCGTAAATGGCGCCTTTGTGGGTGTTGACTCCGCCCGTGGCGGCATACATGGCAGCCTCGGCGTCCAGGCCAAGGGGACGCAGGCCTCGCATGGTGTTTTGGGGTACTTGCTCTGCCAGGTGCATGCCGCACAGGGCCGCCGCTTCAAAATAGCCGCCTAAGGCAGCGGCGCTGTCCATCAGGGTGAAAATGTCCATGTCCTGGTGGGCGCCGCTGTTTGCCCGGTCTACCAGACCGGGCTTGGGGGTGGCCAAGGCTTCATAAACCAGGCTTTTTTGGGCCAGGCGTCCGATGCGCCGGGCCCAGGATGGATAAAGGGCAAGGTGGATAATGAGTGTGGCTTTTTGGAACAGCTCTTCCGCGCTGTGGGCGCGGATGGGGGCGCAGCGATGGGCGGGCTGGCCGCACAGCAGGCATTGCCGGGGAGGCAAACCCACCGCTGCCCGGGGGATTTTGCCGCCGTCAACATCCAGCACATCCACATCCATCAGGCGGCCCAGGTCATCCGCTTCCTCTAATTGGGAAAGGAGACGCTTGAGAATCAAGGCCTCCGCCTCACAGGCGAAAAGGGCCTCATCACCAGTGAAGGCGCGGGTGATGTGCTTTTCAAGGATGGGAATGCTGTTTTCTGCCAGGCAGCACGTCAGCTTTTTTAAAGCCAGGTCAAAGCCCTGGGTAATCAGGGGGTTGTTTTTGACAGGGCCTGGGATATTGAGGGTAAAAGAAATCAGGGGCATCTGCCATTTTTCAAGCATGGCCAGCTGGCGGCGTGCCCGGACCTCCCGGGCCTGGGCCATCTGGGACACACTCACCGGTTGCGGAGTTTCGTGCAGCATGCGCCGACCTCTTGATGTTGATGCCGCCATGCTAACAGAACATCTGGCGCTTTACAAGGAAATGGTGTAGCATGAAGACATCACAATGAGGTGAATGCCCGTGGAATATGACGCTCGCTACATTGAAAAGAACGATCACAAAGCCATGGCGGAGGCGGCTGCCCTGCTGGCCCGGAAGGGCCTTCAGATGGACAAGCATCTGGAGCGCACCCTGGGGCTGTATGACCAGGGGGGGAAATTGGTGGCAACCGGCTCCGTCTTTGCCAACACGCTGCGCTGCCTGGCGGTGGATCAGGCGCTGCAGGGGGAGGGCTTGATGGCGATGCTGGTGACCCGCCTGGTGGAGGATCTCTTTCTGGTGGGCATCAGCCATGTTTTTGTGTATACCAAGCCGCAGACCGAGCGGATGCTGGCGGAACTGGGCTTTTATCCCATTGCCCGGGTGCCGGGCAGCCTTAGCTTTATGGAAAACCGCCGGGACGGCTTCAACTCATATCTTGAACAATTAGGTGGAAAAGCGGGGGCCGGAACAGCTGGCGCCATCATCATGAACGCCAATCCCTTCACCCGAGGCCACCGATACTTGGCGGAGCAGGCGGCGGGGCAGTGTGACACGCTGCATCTGTTCATCGTGTCGGAGGATGTGTCCTTCTTTCCCTTTACGGTGCGTAAGTGCCTGGTGATGGCGGGCACGGAAGATATTAAAAACATCGTTTACCATGACACCGGCAGCTATTTGATCTCCCGGGCGGTGTTTCCGGCCTATTTCCTGAAGGAAGAGGAGGCCGTCACCCAGGCCCAGGCGCGGCTGGACGCAGTGATTTTCGCCCGGGTGGCGGCGCAGCTGGGCATCACCCGCCGTTTTGTGGGGGAGGAGCCTTTTTCTCCCGCCACCAGGCTTTATAATCAGGCCATGGGGGAGCTGCTGCCGGCATCGGGCATTTCCCTTAGCGTGATTCCCCGGATGGCGGATGCCAGCGGCATCCCCATCAGCGCCACCCGGGTGCGCAAGGCGCTGGCGGAAGGGGATCATGCAGCTCTGCGCCTGCTGCTGCCGGACAGCAGCCATGATTTTGTTACCTCAATAGAAGGCCAGGCGCTTGTTTCCAAACGCCTGGCGACTTGATTATTTCAATATCCTATTGCCCCAGCCCGAAATCCATGCTCAGGGCGGTTTGTCGGAGGGATTCGGCCATGCCGCCGGATACCCGCCCCTCGGCATTAAGCGTGAGGCGGTAGAGGGTGCCCGACACCCGGGTGATGAGGCTGATATTGCCATAGCTGCTGAAAGTCAGAAAGGCCGCCTGGCGGGAGCGCAGGACGGGGCTTGCGTCCGGCGCGGCGGTATCCGGGAGCCGGAGGCTGAGCAGCTCATCATCTGAAAGGCTGATAAAATCAGGCCCCTGGCTGCCCTGGGCTGACAAAGTGATGGTGTAGGCGCCGGAGATTTCCCGGGCACGCAACAGAAGCTCCCGGCTGGACAGCTCCTGGGCCACCTGACCGGCGCTGAGGCCATAAAGGGCCAGGATCGGGTCATCCGCCGCCATATTCCGGGTGAACACATCACAGGAGGCAGGCAGGCTCAGCCACACCGGCCCCAGGTCCACCGATGAGGCCATCCCTGCCGGGGGAAGCGCCATCAGGCATAATGAGATAAATAAAATCAATCGCTTTTTCATAGCAGGGCAATCTCCGCTTCCGCCCGGCGCATGATGTCAACCACTTTGTCGCAAAAGGCGTCAAAGGCCGGGTCTGCCTTTTGCTGGGCCGGGGTGTTCAGCAAATACTCTACCACCTTTTTCGCGCCCTGGTCAAACCGGGTGGCAGCCACGAAATCCGGCACCAGGGACTTTAGCTTTGAGTTGTCAAAAACAGCGCAGTTGGATTTATCCCCCAGGAGCGTGCCTGAATAGTCATAGCTTTCAGCCATGGAAAGGGAAGCGCTGGGCACATGGCAGGGGATGAAGGGAACCCCCGCCGCCTCGGCCACGATCCTGTATATCTGGTTCCAGCTGAGGGCCTCGTCAGAGGTGATGTGCACCGCTTGGCCAATGGCCCGGTGGTTGCCCATGAGGCCCACCAGCCCCCTGGCAAAGTCATCCGCCCAGGTGAGGGTCCAGAGGCTGGTGCCATCCCCTGGGATCAGCACGGGCTTTTGCTTTAGCATCCGCTCAAGCACGGGCCAGCCGCTGCCCCCATGGATGGCCAGGGGCAGCTTGGTGATGCCATAGGTGTGGCTGGGCCGCACGATGGTGACCGGGAAAAAGTCCATGTCATAGGCTTCCATCAGCAGCTTTTCACAGTTGATTTTGTCCCGGGAATACTGCCAGTAGGGGTTGTGCAGGGGGGTGGATTCGGTGATCAGGTAGTTCCGGGGCGGCTTTTGGTAGGCGGAGGCGGTGGAAATGAAGATATATTGCCCCGTGATGCCTGAAAACAGGTTCACATCCCGGAACACCTCTTGCCGGTGGTAGGCGATGAACTGCACCACCACGTCAAAGGTGCGCCCGGTAAGGAGCCCACGCACCTGAGCCTCGTCATTGATATCGGCCACCAGCGCCTCAGCGCCGGGCACCAGGTCATTATGATGGCCCCGGTTCAGCAGGGTCAGCTCCCAGCCCTGCTCCAGCAGCAGCCTTGAAACGGACAGGCTGATGTTGCCCGTGCCGCCGATTAACAATGCTTTCATGCGCGATCCCCTCTTTGTGTTTCTATAAAATCATTTTAGCGGATTTGACCTGTTCAGGCAAGGGGCGCGCTGGTTGACAGGCCAAAAGCGGGGTGACTATAATGATGTTTGAGCCAGGCATAAGCCTGGCCATGGAAAAGAGGTTGTCGTATTGCCTGAAGCATTCCGGACGCTTGATGTGTCCGATGAGGTTCTTAAGGCGCTTGAGCGCATGGGGATCAACACCCCGACAGACATTCAAAAAGAAACCATTCCCGTGATGATGGCAGGGCGGGACATTATTGGCATCGCCCCCACCGGCACGGGGAAGACCATTGCCTTTGGCATCCCGATGCTGGAATATATCAGCCTGAAGGACACCAGGGTCCAGGAGCTGGTGCTGGCGCCCACCAGGGAGCTGGCCATGCAGATTGTGCAGGATCTGATGGATCTGGCCCGCTTCATTCCCCAGATCAAAATCGCGGCGCTGTATGGCGGGCAGCCCATTTCCCGGCAGCTGAATCAGCTGAAGCGCAAGCCCCAGATTGTGGTAGCCACGCCCGGGCGCATGATCGACATGGTGAAACGGGGGCATGTGAGCCTTCAGCATGTGCACACCATGGTGCTGGATGAGGCGGATGAGATGCTCAACATGGGCTTTGTGAAGGATGTGACCCGCATCATTGAGATGGTGCCGGTGGGAGGGCAGCTGGTAATGTTTTCCGCCACCACCAACCGGGATGTGATGACCATCTCTTGGAAATATCAGCGGGAGCCGGTGGAGATTATCGTGGAGGCCACAAAGGAAAACCGCCCGCAGATCACCCAGCACACGATCCTGATCCCCCGTGACAAGAAACAGGGGGCACTGGAATACCTGCTGGATTCCAACGAGTATGACCGGGTGATGGTGTTTGCCAACACCAAGTTTATGGCCCAGCGCCTGAGTGACAGGCTGAATAAGCAGGGCTATGGTGCCCAGGCGCTGCACGGGGACATCCGGCAAAGCCAGCGTACCCGGGTGATGAATGATTTTAAGCGGGGCAAGTTCCCCATCCTGGTGGCCACCGATGTGGCCGCCCGGGGGATTGACGTGGATGATGTGGAAGCGGTGATCAATTATGATCTGCCCAATGAAAACGAGTATTACCTGCACCGCATTGGCCGCACCGGCAGGGCCCGCAAGCATGGCGTGGCCTTCACCATGATGACCTTTCAGGAATCCGTGCGCATGGACGAGATCCTGCGCTATCTCAAGACCAAGCCCACCCCCCTGCACTTTGACGCCCATGGCATCCTCAGGCGGGAGAATGACGAGGCGTTTTTTGAGCATATATAATGCTTAAAACAAACAAACAGCCATAACGCAGTCAGCAGCTGCGTTATTTGTTTGTAAGATTTCTTGTATGGTGGTTTCTATTCAATGATCCATATGCCGCTTGTGAAAAAGGCATCTGGCGGATTCAGCATGTCTTTGATCTGCCTGGTGTGGCTGAGTTTTTTATAGAGGGTCTGGATGTCTTTTTCATCTGTAAGGGGGATGGGTCGGTAATCGCCCTTGCCCTGGGTGCGGCAGGGGATGACATTGATTTGGCTGAGCCGGGGCTGGCCATCATCAGCCAGGCTGTATTTCAGCTGGAAGATGCCGGTGTCCGGATCCACCTTGCTCATGGAACCGAAGGTGAAGTTGCCGGTGGAGTAGAAAATGGGCCTGCCTTGATAGACGTGGATGGGCTGGAGGATGTGGGGATGGTGCCCCCAGATGACATCCGCGCCGCCGTCTATCAGTTGACTTGCCAGGCGATGCTGCCAGGCCTGGGGCTGCTTGGTGAGCTCCTTTCCCCAGTGAAGGCTGACGATGACCAGCCGCGCTCCCTGATCCTTAAGCTTTTGAACACGGCTGATGATGGCGGGGGCGTCTTTCTCCTGGGGATAGGACACGCCTACAGCGCCAATCAGCACATCTTTTACAGAGGTGAGGAGCAGGCGGTCATGGGCGGCATCTTCCCGCATCTGGGTGGTGCCAAAGTGGGGCAGGGGCAGGGCATCCAGGGTTTGGATGGTTTCCAGATAACCTTTCTCATAAAAATCCATGCAGTGGTTGTTGGCGGTGTTGACAGCGTCAATGCCGCTGTGCAACAGCACCTGGGCATATTTGGGATCAGCCCGCAGCGGGATGCGCTTGTTCACATGCTTCTTATATTGGGTGAACACCACCTCCAGGTTGGCGAAGGTGAAGTCATCCCCCTCCAGATATTCCCTGACCAGGGAGAAGGGCCAGTCCGGCCCTTTTTCGTCCACGGTGTGGGTGTAGGTGCCGGGGCGTCCGGCAGCGGAGGCCATCTCACCGATGCTGCAATCCCCCACAAAGGACAGGACAAGCCCCTCAGCCCCCGCCATGAGGCAGACAAGGCAAAGCAGCAGGGCCAGCAGGGCGGTTTTCTTCAAAGCGGCGGCCTCCTTGATGTGTTCCCTGGCAATGTAACACGCGCCCTGGATGGTGTCAACCAATCAGGGCGCATACATATGCTAGGTGAGATGATGATTACCGGGCGAACTGGCCGAAGGCCTCAAAGAAGGCCGGGCAGGACCAGGTGCCGCAGGCGGACAGGGAGCTGCCGGAAACGGCCATTTGCAGCACCAGGCCATTGGGGTACTGGATGAGGAGGGCTTGCTTGCTCTCCTTAAGCTGGCTCCCCTGAAAGACCGCCTGGGAAAAGAGAATATCCATCAGGCGGCTGACCTCATCAGGCTCGCTCACCGTGCCCACGCCCGATAGCTGGAGGGTGACGGCGCCTGGGGGCAGGGTATCCTGGAGGGCCTCCGCGCCCACCAGGGCGCTGCCGGCAAAAGACACCCGCTGGAAGGCTCGCATTTTGCCATCCACAGGGGCCGCCACAGCGCCGCCTGCCATGCCGGGAATGGCGTAGACGCTGTCACCCTGGGAAACCACGCTGCTGAGGGTGTCGCCCGTGCGGTCCAGGGCGGGCTCGGCGGTGTGGAGGGCCACCTGACCCAGGGCGCAGTCCACGATGGCGGACACATCGTCAGGCTTTGAAAGCAGGCGGTAAAACCGGCCGTCCAGGCGGATCAGCGGGAAATTGCCGCCGCTGCCCCTGGCCCAGACACCTTGATAGGCCGGACGCTCCTCCTGGGAGAGCACCAGGCTGCCCCGGGGCAAATCGGCAGAGGAACGGGCGTCTGAAGGCAGGGACAGAGGGACTCCCGCCTGATAATGGGTCACCTGGGGGATGGGTGTGGGGGAAGGCGGGATAAGGGCGGCAAGGCCCACCACCAGCACCACGGAAAACGCCATGGCCAGCGCCCGAACCCGACGGGAAGGGGCGGGGGCCGGGCGGGGAGCACGATAAAGCAGGCTCAGGTCCGCTTTTAGCCCGCCCAGGGTTTCATCCGCCACCTGGGGCAGCTGATCAAGTTTGATCAAGAGAATCGCCTCCGTCTAAGTACTGTCTGAGTTTGTTCCGGCCCCTGGACAGGCGGCTGGAGATGGTGCCCTCCGGCAATCCCAGGATGTCAGCGGTTTGAGAGATGGAATAGTTCTGGTAGTAGTAGAGCAG
This sequence comes from Christensenellales bacterium, assembly GCA_050952935.1. Taxonomy (GTDB): domain Bacteria; phylum Bacillota; class Clostridia; order Christensenellales; family Aristaeellaceae; genus UBA6115. The sequence continues at coordinate 1,022,089 of JBMNLS010000001.1, forward strand.
GAATACCTCGCGCTCACCGGCCGGCAGGGCGTTGACCGCCTGCATCAGGGCTTCTTTCTCGGTCAGGTTGGAGATGTCGTCCCGGTCCGGGATGATCTCAAGCAGCGGGGTTCCCAGCAGCACCCGCTTGTGCCAGCTGGAGCGCCACAGATCCCGGCAGCGGTTGAGGGCCACCTTCAGCAGCCAGGCCTTTTCTTTGCCGGGGGTCAGGTCAGGGTTGGCCTGCATCAGGCGCATGAAGACCTCCTGGGTGATGTCCTCAGCACTTTGCCGGTTGCCCAGATAAAAATAAGAAACCCTGAGCACATCGGTGGCATAGGCCAGGTAGAGAGCTTCCACCTGGGCCGGGTCCATGCCCGGCTGTTTCCTGCTTTCAACCATAAAACGCGTGACCGCCTTTGTTTCATGCAAAAAAGAATCAGATGATTCTTTTTTATGGGGAAATTGAGGGGGCCCGCTTGTGGCAAGCCCCCTTCAATAGTGAATTAGGTGTTGCTGTGCCGGTCACTGCGGCGGCGGCGTGTGTCGTCGGGCTGCTGCTGACCGGCGCTTTGCTGGGGTCTGCTCTGCTGGCCTGCATCCGGCTGCGCCGTGGGTGGCTGGCCTTGTGATGTGGTGGGTGGCCTGTAGGATGCGGTACCCTGAGGAGCAGAGCCCTGGGTGGGCGGCGGCATCATGCCGGGGCGGTAGGCTGTGGTACTTTGCCCCGTGGGCGGCTGGCCCTGGGATGGGGTGGGCGGCCTGTAGGACGCGGTGCCTTGCCCTGTGGGTGGCTGGCCATGGGGTGAGGTGGGCGGCCTGTAGGCAGCGGTGCCCTGGGGGGTAGAGCCTTGGGCAGGCGGCGGTGTCATGCCGGGGCGGTAGGCCGCGGTGTTTTGCCCCGTGGGCGGCTGATAGGGGGAGCGGCCCTGTTGAGGCAGGGCCGGGCGTGCCTGGGGCGAGCCGGCTTGCCGGGCCGCCTGCTGGCGGCGCTGGGCAGCGCGCTGAGCAGCCCGCTTCTGGTTTTGATTGTAGAGATGATAGGCATAGTAACCACCACCGCCAAGCACCGCGATCAGGCCCACGGCCACCCAGCCCACAGGGAAGGAAGAATCGCTTTTCTGGGGGGCCTCAGTCTCCAACACCTGGAAGGTGGGGAGGGGCTCCATGCTGGGGGCAGGGGAAGCCGCGGAAGAGGCGGAGGGACTGGGGGAGGGGATGGCCTCCACCGCCGGGGTGGGCGTGCCCAGGGGATTGAATGGCTCGTAGGAGGGGTTCAGGAGGGCGGGGTTTTGCCAGACGGTGGTGTTGAAATCCTCCACCGAGGTGATCGTTCCCGGCTGCACATTGGGGCTGGTGATGGTGGTGGTATTGGCGCTAAGGTATTCCGGGCTTTGCAGATAGGAAGAAAGCTGGCCCATGGGCAGCACCTTGAAGTAGCTGCTCATCACATAGCCTTCCGTACCGCCCTGGTTGATGTGATACCAAAGCCCGTCCGCCTCCTGCCGGCTGCCATAGACCAGGGCGAAGGCATTTTTCTGCATCATTTTAAGGCTGGAGGTGGAGGTGGAAGGCCCCTTCCGGAGGCGCACATTGTTGGTGGTGACATAGCCATAGGAAGAGGGACTGTCCAGTGTCACCGGGGCCAGGGTGGCAGCCGGCGGCGTGGGGGTGGGGGTGCGCAGGCTTTCCAGATAGGCGGCGGTTTCAGCTGCGCTGAGCAGGCGGAGCTGGTCGGCGCGCACAAAGCCGTAGCCAGCGCCATACTGCACCAGATGCCAGGTTTCACCGGCGGTGAACTCCTGCCCGCGGACGGACACCACGGCGCTGTTTTGCAGCACATCCAGAATCTGGGCGTTGGTATCGGCATAGGCGCGCATCATCACGTGGTCGCCCAGGGTGATGGCATAGCCGGTCACCTGCTGGGGTGGGATGGTGGGGGCTGGGCTGGCGGTGGCCTGGGGTTTTAGTTGCTCCAGGTAGGGGGCCGCTTCCTGATCGGTGATGCGGCGCAGCACGCTGTCGGGGAGGTAGCCGCTGCGGGTGAGCGCCAGGGCGTCCACGCTGTTCCAGCCTACATTGCCTACATAAGTCTGGTTCCAGATATAAACTAGGGTGTTTACGGGCAGCGTGGCTAAAACGACCTCATCCTTCTGGGAGACGCCTGAGCGCAGGGGCACCTGGCTGGTGGTCAGCGCATAGCCATGATAGGGGGTGGGGCTTGCGGTCAGCTGGGGGGGGGGTGATGGACTGGACGTAGGGGCAGCGGTGGTCGCGGCAGGGGTGGCGGTGGCTGGGACCGGCGTTGCCGTCACGCTGTGGGGCATGGGGCTGGCCAGGGTGGACTGGTATTTGTCACTTTCCTCCTGGGTGTACAGGCGGGTGTATTTGGCCATCACAAACCCGGTTTTACCCCCGGCCATGATGTTGTACCAGGCTTCCCCATCCACAGTCTGCTGCTCATATACCCAGAAGCGCTCGCCCCTGTCCAGGGTACCGATTCGGCTGGAGGTGGCGGTAGAGGTGCTGGAGCGGAAGTTGACGCCGCCGGTGGAGGTGACCTCACCCCAGCGGTCAATCACCGCGCCATCGGGAATGGCAGGCGCCGTGGGCGTTGGGGAAGGGGAAGGGGAAGGCGAAAAGCCCAGGATAGCCGCCGCCTCGTTAAAGGAGAGGACGGTGACCACATTGGCTTTCAGGAAGCCTTGCTGTCCGTTGATGTCGGCCAGGTACCAATTCTCCCCGGCGCGATTCTTGAGGGAGCCGATGAGGTGGGCCAGGTCTTTGCGGCCCACGGTACCGATGACGTTGCCGTCCTTCACCTCGGGGGTGTTGCGGTAGTTGATTTTGTCGTTGTTGGGGTAGGCGTATTGATCTACGGGCGTGATGTCAAAGGGGATGGTGGTGGGTTCAGGGGTGGCGGTGGGGACAGGCGTGGGGGTGGCGGGCTTCGCGTAGACAAACACCACCTCCGCCTGGGAGAGGACGCCCGTATCGCTTACGGTGACGTTTACGGTGGATTCACCCTGAAGCTGCATGCCGCCAATGGACTGGGGCGCCGTCACCGGATGAACGCCGGGCTTAAGCTCCATGGTTTGGCTGTCAGCCAAGGCATTGCCGGTTTCATCCCGGAAATGTACCTTCAGGGAGGCAACTTTAATAGAAATGTCCCGGAAAGTGAACACCACTTCGTTAGGTGTGGCGATGCCTTGGGCATCCACGGTTACGGTTTGCTGTTGAACGCCTGTCAGCTCATATTTGGCGGTGTCCACCCGGGTCAGATCGGCGGCAATGAAGGTTTGCTCGCCTTCCTTGGCGGGCACGGTTTCGCTGTGGAGGAGAGCCCCCGCCTCGGTCATATATTTGACCGGCACCAAAGCCACCTTGGGGGCCGGGGGCGGTGTGGGGGTGGGGGTAGCGGTGGGCTCAGGGGTGGTGAGGCTGTACACAAAGGTGAGGCTGGCGGGCTCCGCCTGGTTGTTGCTGACATGAACCGCCTTTATGGCCTCATCTGAGAGGGTGTAGCCTTCCTTCAGATCAAGGGGACGGGGTTCCACTTGATTGAGGCCTTCGATCAGGCTGCGGGTCTCCTCTGCGGCAACCGGCACACCGTTCTGATCGGTGTAATAGATTTTAATTTCCGCGTTTTCGGACACCGCCTGCTTAAGTTCATAAACGAAGGTGACTTCACTTGGCACGGCACCCCGCTCGTCTACGGTGACCATAAAATGGGTGTCACCGGTGAGGACATAATCAGGCTGCAGGTCAACAGGCCAGGGTTCGATGGTATGATTGCCGGGGACGAGGGTTTGCTCCTGGCGACTGGCTACATCCTGGCCATTATTGTTTTTGAAATAGATGGTGAGGGTGGCCGGCTGCACCGGTTTCTGATAGACGAAGGTGATATCTGCGGGGTTAGCGCCCAGCTCATTGACCTCTACCTGATACTCGCCCTGGCCGGTGAGGACATAGTCGGTGGGCACCCTTGCCGGGTCAGGCGTCACGGTGTAGAAGCCTGCGGGGTACTCCCGTTGCTCGCTGGCGAACTCCTGCTGATTTTGATCCACATAATGAATGGTGACTGTGGCAGGGGCGATCTGCTTCTGATAGGTGAAGGTGAGATCGGCGGGGTTAGCGCCCAGTTCGTTGACCTCTACTTGATACTCACCCTGACCGGCGAGGGCATAGTCGGTGGGCGCCCTTGCCGGATCAGGCGTCACGGTGTAGAAGCCCGCGGCGAACTGCCGCTGCTCGCTGGCGAACTCCTGCTGGTTCTGATCCACATAACGGATGGTGACCATAGCGGGGCCGATCTGTTTCTGGTAAGTGAAGGTGATATCGGCGGGGTTAGCGCCAAACTCGTTGACTTCCACCTGATACTCACCCTGACCGGTGAGGGCATAGTCGGCAGGCACCTTTGCCGGGTCAGGTGTTACGGTGTGGAAGCCTGCGGGGTACTCCCGCTGCTCACTGGCAAACTCCTGCTGGTTCTGATTCACATAACGAATGGTGACCATAGCAGGGCCGATCTGTTTCTGGTAGGTGAAGATGATATCGGCGGGGTTAGCGCCAAACTCGTTGACCTCTACCTGGTATTCGCTTTGGCCGGCGAGGGTATAGTCGGCAGGTACCCTTACTGGATCAGGTGTTACGGTGTGGAAGCCTGCGGGGTACTCCCGTTGCTCGCTGGCAAACTCCTGCTGGTTCTGGTCCACATAATGAATGGTGACCATGGCAGGGGCGATCTGTTTTTGGTAGATGAAGGTAACATCGGCAGGGTTAGCACCAAACTCGTTGACCTCCACCTGATACTCACCCTGACCGGCGAGGATATAGTCGGCAGGCACCCTTGCCGGGTCAGGCGTTACGCTGTGGAAACCGGCAGGGAACTCCCGCTGCTCGCTGGCGAACTCCTGCTGATTCTGATCTACATAGTGGATGGTGACCATGGCAGGGCCGGCAACGGCAGGAGGATTGGGCTGCTGGGCGGAAAGGCTGATGTACAGGAAATAGGTGGCCAGGGTTTCACCGTTAGTACCCAGGGCCAGCACCTCAAGAGGGGTGGTGGACAGCTCGCTTCCCGCGTCCATGAAGAACAGCTGGCTCAGCGGCGTATCGCTTGCCAGGGAGAAGCCGCCGGGATACTGGCTGAAATTGTCCTGGATCAGCAGTCTGGCGTTAGGATCCGCCTGGGCCTGAGGATCCAAAAACAGCCAGAAGCTGGTGGCATAGCCATCATAGGCGATGGGCGTTGCCTGCAGCTGCTGGGCCTGCCCCTGGGCATCGGTATAGGCCAGGGTGAAGTTGACCGGCGGGGGCATGCTGCCCAGGGCCGTCAGGGGGGCTAAGCATAACAGCAGGGCCGTCATCAGCGCCGCCAGACGGCTGATGGGGTGGTGGGTGTGATGTTTGTTCATAAACCTGGCCTCCTCTTGTGGGCATGGTATTCGTTACAATTTTATTACAGAATCTTTACCGTGTCAATCAAGGGCGAAAGGGTAGCCCGCCTTGGCGTGGGCAGAGCGCCTTTCTCAATATATAACGCGCAGTGTGGCGGTTTTCTTCCAAATAGGCGGGCAATATGTTATAATTTAATGAACCCTTATGGGTAAAGCACGGCGTGAGCACGCCAGAATGAGGGGTCTTTTGTTTTGAGTACAGCGAGGTTCGCGATTTTCGTTGACCTGGAGAACTGCGGCGCCAAGGTGGAAACCTTGAACAACATCCTGGAGAAGGTTAAAATCCGCGGCGATATCCTGATGGGCAAGGTCTATGGATATACGGATAAGTTCAGCTCCCTGAAGGAGATTTTGCTTTCCAACACCTTTACGGTGGTCCCCTCCCTCCGGTATGGGGTGGCGCAGAAGAACAACGCCGATATCCTTCTGGTGCTGGACGCCATGGAGGTGGCCTACACCAACCCCCTGATCGACAGCTTCTGCATCGTATCAGGCGACAGCGACTATACGCCCTTGGTGGGCAAGCTTAAAAGCATGGGCAAGTTTGTGCTGGGCATTTCCCGCAGTGAAGTGGCCAGCACCATTTTTATCAACGCCTGCAATGAGTTCCAGTTTCTGGAGTCGGTCACCGTGAGAAGGCAGCCCAGAAGGCCCCAGAAGGCCAAGAAAGCAGCTGAGGATAACGGCTCTGGCGGTGAGGCGGAGCTGCTCAAGCAGATTGAGAGCATCCTGGATGACCATGCGGAGGAGGAAATCTTCGCCAGCGAGCTTAAGGGCATCCTCCTGCGCTTGCGCCCTGACTTCAGCGAGAAGAACTATGGCTGCGCCACCTTTGGCAAGCTGCTGACAAAGCTCTCCCAGAAGTATGACACCATCCGGGTGCGGTCGGACAACTACAATGTCATGGTGTCTCTGGCCGCGGAAACGGCCGATGAGGGCAAGGCCACAGCACAGCTGAACCGGGATAACTGGGTCGAGGTGTTCCGTGAGCAGCTCAAGCACTACAAGGAAGACGGCTTTGAGCGCATCAACCCCAGCATCCTCAAGGCCGACATCCAAAACCTCTACCCTGATTTTCAGGAGAAGAACGTGGGCTTCAAGCGCTTCAGCGACCTGCTCAAAGAGCTGGAGAAGGAAAAGGTGCTTGCCCTTGAAATGGATCAGCAGAGGAATATGCTGATCAAAATGCTATAATTTTTGTGGGAGGAAAGGCGATGAACCCGGTCTATTCGGTGGTGATACCCTGCTACAACGAAGAGGAATCAATCAATGAAACCCATCGCCGCCTGAGCGCCGTGATGCGGGGGATGGGAGAAGCCTACGAGCTGGTTTATGTCAACGACGGCAGCCGGGACAAGACCCCCGAGCTGCTTGACAGGTTAGCTGACGGCGATAAAAACGTGCGGGTGCTCCACTTCGCCGCCAACCGGGGCCATCAGCTGGCGGTGTCGGCGGGGCTGGACTACGCGGTGGGCGATGCCATTGTCATCATTGACGCCGACCTTCAGGATCCCCCGGAGGTGATCCCCGAGATGGCCGCCCGCTGGAAGGACGGCGCCCAGGTGGTGTACGGCAAGCGCCGCAGCCGGGCGGGGGAAACTAAGTTCAAGGAGTTCACCGCCAAGGTGTATTATCGTTTGCTGCGGAAAATCGCCGGGGACATTTTCCCGGAGGATACCGGGGACTTTCGCCTGGTGGATAAACAGGTGGCAGACGTGCTGCGGGGCATGCCTGAGCATGCCCGCTATCTGCGGGGCATGTTTGCCTGGGTCGGGTTCAAGCAGGAGGCGCTGCTGTATGACCGGGATAAGCGCTTTGCCGGGGAAACCCACTATCCGCTGAAGAAAATGCTGCGCCTGGCCGCCAACGGCATCATGAGCTTTTCTGAAAAGCCGCTGCTGTGGGCGCTTTGGCTGGGGCTTTTGTGGCTGGCGGCAAGCGGGATACTGTTTTTAGCCGCGCTTATCATGGCCATTGCCGGGAAAGGCGCTGATAGTATGCTGCTGTACGCGGTCATCAGCTTGGCTTCCGGCAGCGTGCTCAGCGCCCTGGGGGTGCTGGGGGCCTATGTGGCCCGTGTCTATGATGAAGTGAAAGGGCGGCCCTTGTATGTGGTGGCCCGCACCCGGGGATATGAGGAGAACGCTGATGGCTGAGGGGCGCAGGGTGCTGTTGACCTTGCGGGGCCTGTACAAAGCGTTTGACACCCAGGAAGCCTTGAGGGGGATTGACCTGGACGTCTATGAAGGAGAGTTTTTGACGCTGCTGGGCCCTTCCGGCTGCGGCAAAACCACCACCCTGCGCATCATCGCGGGCCTGGAAATGCCCACTGAGGGATCGGTGCTCCTAAGCGGTGAGGACATTACCCGCCTGCCGCCTGAAAAGCGCCAGGTGAACACGGTGTTTCAGAATTACGCCCTGTTCCCCCACATGAATGTGGAGAAAAACATCGCCTATGGCCTCCGGATGCGGGGCGCTTCCAAGCAGGAGATGAAGGAAGCGGTGGAGAAGATGCTGGAGCTGGTGCAGCTGGAAGGCTACGGCCGGCGCACCCCGGGGCAGCTTTCAGGCGGCCAGCGCCAGCGGGTGGCCATTGCGCGCTCATTGGTGCTGTCACCCAGGATCCTGCTGCTGGATGAGCCGCTGGGGGCGCTTGATCTGCAGCTGCGCCGTCAAATGCAGCAGGAGCTCAAGCGCATGCAGCGAAGCCTGGGCATCACCTTTATTTACATCACCCACGATCAGGAGGAGGCCCTGGGCATGTCTGACCGCATAGCGTTGATGCGGGAAGGCCGTTTTGTGCAGATCGGCACCCCTAAGGAGTTGTATGAGGGGCCTGTGACCGCCTTTGCCGCCAGCTTTATTGGGGAAACCAACCTGCTAAGAGGCCGCGCCGCCGCGGCGCGGGATGATGGCGTGCTCATGGATGTGGGGGGCATCACCCTGCCCTGTGATACCGATCTTTGGGTGAGCCCGGGTGATCCGCTGTGCCTGAGCATCCGGGCGGAGCGGCTGTATATGTCGCCGGAGCCGCTGAAGAAGGCCTGCCAGCTGTCGGGCGCCCTGATTGAAAACCGCTATGCCGGGGGCGAGCGGGTGTGCATGATCAGGCTGCCGGACGGGCAGACCCTTAAAGCCCGCCACCCCACCGAGGGGGAGGTGCCCTGCCGGATTGGCGACACGGTGTACTGCTGGTGGCATCAGGCATCGGCCGTTTTGGTGCGGGATGACCTGGAGGAAACGGCGTGAAAAAGAAGGATATCGCCGCACGTCCCGTGGCCAGGCGGGAGGCGCTGGCCATCCCCATGGTTCTTTATGCGGCGCTGTTTGTGGGGGTAAGCCTGCTGTATATCATCGGGCTTAGCCTCCTGACCCGGGGCGAGGGCTTTGTCGCCCAGCCGCCGGTAACGCTTGATAACTATGCCAAGCTGGCAAGCCCGCTGTATCTGCGCTCGCTGCTGCTCAGCCTGCGCCTGGCGGGGATCACCGCATTCATGTGCCTGGGCATCGGCTATCCCTTTGCCTATTTCATGGCCAAGGCCGGGCCCCGTGCCCGCACCTGGATATTGCTGCTGGTCATCGTGCCGTTCTGGACCAATGCCCTCATTCGCATTTACGGGTGGAAAATACTCCTTTCAGCATCCGGCCCCATCAACCAGGCGCTCATCGCCCTGGGGATCATCCAGCGCCCGCTGAAGCTGCTGTATACGGATTTCGCGGTGCTGGTGGGCATGGTCTATGCCATGATCCCCTTCATGGTGCTGCCGGTGTATTCGGCGGCGGAGCGGCTTGACTGGTCGGTGGTGGAGGCCGCCCGGGACCTGGGGGCCACGCCGGTGAAGGCCTTTTTCACCGTGGTGGTGCCCATGACGCTGCCGGGTATCCTGGCAGGGCTGGTGCTGACCTTTATCCCGTCCATCGGCCTATTTTTCCTAAGCGACCTGCTGGGCGGCTCCAACACCATGCTCTGGGGCAACATGGTGCATAATGAGTTGCTGAAAAGCCGGGATTTGCCTTTCGCGGCGGCGCTGTCCGTGGTGCTGCTGACGCTTACCGGCCTTGTGATCCTGGTCTACCGCCGAAAAGGCGGCAGCGCGGAAACGATGGTGTTTTGATGATGCAGATTTTAAGCATAAACGCTTCAAAGCGGCGCATCTTTTTTGCCCCTGCGTTGCCTCGTTCAGTCAGCGCAGGCTGCGGGATTGATTGGGGATTGTGTATATGAAAAAGAACTCTCCCTGGGCAAGCGTGTATATGGCCCTGGTGCTGGTGCTGCTCTACCTGCCGATTTTGGTGGTGGTGCTGTTTTCCTTCAACTCAAACCCGGGCCGCACGGCCAATTTCCAGTTTGAGGGTTTTTCCCTGCAATGGTATCAGGATCTGTTTAACCCGGTGACGGGCTATGGGTCGGCGCTGATGACCTCCCTCATCATAGCGCTGTGGAGCGTGCTGCTTTCAGTGGTGATCGGCACCCTGGGGGCGGTGGGCCTGGCCCGGCGCCCCGTGCGCAAAAGCCTGCTGGGTAAAGCCGGCGCCAGCGTGCTCAGCCTGGGTGAGCAGGTGGCGGTGCTGCCCATCATGATTCCGGAGATCATCCTGGGCATCGCCTTCATGGCGCTGTTTTCCATGCTGAAGCTGCCCTTTGGCATGGCGACGCTGGTGATCTCCCACGTCACCTTTTGCGTGCCCTATATTTTCATTACGGTGAAGGGGCGACTGTCCACCCTTGACCCCGGGCTTGAGGAAGCGGCCCGGGATCTGGGGGCAAGCCCGCTGAAGGCGCTCACCACGGTGACCCTGCCTTTGGCGCTGCCGGCGGTGCTCTCAGGCTGTCTTTTAGCCTTTGCCATGAGCATGGATGACTTTGTGATCAGCTTTTTTGTGAGCGGGCCCACCACCACCACGCTGCCGCTGAAAATCTATTCCTCGGTAAAGGTGGGGGTGCCCCCCCATGTGAACGCCCTGTGCACGGTGATGCTGGTGACGGTGTTTTCCGTCATGGCGCTGGCGCAGCTGCTTCAGGCCAGGGCGCAGCGCAAGCAGGGCCAGGAGGCGAAGCGGGCAGGATGAAAAAGATTGTGCTCACCGGCGGGGGCACCGCCGGGCATGTGACCCCTCACCTGGCGCTGCTGCCCCGGCTGCGGGAGGCAGGCTATGACATTCACTACATCGGCACCCACCGGGGCATGGAGCGGGGGCTGATGGAAAGCCAGGCGGGGGTGAACTACCATGCCATCCAGTCCGGCAAGCTGCGCCGCTATTTTGACTGGCAGAACTTCACCGACCCCTTCCGGGTGGCGGCGGGCTTCTTCCAGGCTATCAGCTTACTCAGGAAGATAAAGCCTGATATTGTGTTTTCCAAGGGAGGCTTTGTGGCGGTGCCGGTGGTGATGGCGGCCTGGATGAGGCGGATCCCCGTCCTGGCCCATGAAAGCGACCTGAGCCCCGGGCTGGCCAACCGCATCAGTGCGAAATTTGCCGGGCGCATTGCCACAGCCTTTCCCGAGTGTGCCCGCGCCCTGGGGGAAAAGGGCGTGTATGCCGGGCTTCCCATCCGCCAAACCCTTTTTGAGGGGGAGTGGGCCAAGGGCCTGGCCCTGGCCGGGTTTAAAGGGGATAAGCCGGTTCTCATGGTGATGGGCGGCAGCCAGGGCGCCAGGGCGGTGAATGAGGCGCTCAGGGCAGCGCTGCCCCAGGTGCTGCCCATGATGGATGTGCTGCATCTGTGTGGCAAGGGGCATCTGGAGGAGGCGCTGGCGGGGAAGCCCGGGTATTTCCAGGCGGAGTTTTTAAGCGAGGAACTGCCCCATGCCCTGGCGGCGGCGGATCTGATCCTCTCCCGCGCCGGGGCCACCGCCATCTGCGAGTTTCAGGCGCTTAAAAAACCGATGCTGCTCATCCCCCTGCCTTTGGGGTCAAGTCGGGGCGATCAGATAGAGAACGCCAACAGCCTGGCAGCCCGGGGCCTGGCCCGGGTGCTGCCCCAGGAACAGATGACGCCTGACAGCCTGACCGAGGCGTTAAGGGGGCTGATGGCAAACGCGGACGCATTAAAAAAGGCGCTTCATGAAGCGCCCCGGGCAGATGGCAGCGAAGCCATTTTTAATATGATAGAGCGTATGATAAAAAACAATAAATAATTGAAGTTTTACATCAGTATAACTTTCGGCACTTCTCCACAACCTTCGCCATCTCATCCCACTGTGCCTCCATGTCAGCCACCAGCTTGAACTGGGTGCGGCAGCGGTCCAGGTTATGGCCGGGGCGGTGGGTGGCAAAATAAACATCGCCGGAGAGATAGTCGGTGAGGAAGCGGATGCCGCATTCCAGGGTCATGAGCTTGGCGCCCATGGGCAGGGTACTGATCTCGTTTTCGGTGAGGCGCTTCCCGCAGGCCTCAAGGAACCCTTGGGTGTAGGCTTCATAGGCGGGAAGGGAGAAGCGCACCAGGTCCAAATCGCGCTCGTCTTCAGCGGCGGTGGAGGCCCCAAAGCGGATGGAGTCGCCAAAATCATTGGCGGCAAGGCCCGGCATGACGGTGTCCAGGTCGATTACGCAAAGGGCTTCACGGGTATCTTTATCCAACATGACATTGTTGAGCTTGGTGTCGTTGTGGGTGACGCGCAGGGGCAATTCTCCCCGCCTTAGCATGGCCATCATTAGGCCCGCTTCTTCCTCCCGGGCCAGGGCAAAGTCAATCTCAGGCCTCACCTTATGCAGGCGGCTGACGCTGTCCGCCTTGATGGCGGCATGGAGCTTGGCGTAGCGGTCGGGGGTGTCGTGAAAGCGGGGGATGGTTTCAGACAGGGTATCGGCGGGGAAATCGGCCAGCATGTTCTGAAAATTGCCAAAGGCCACGGCGCTTTGACGGAAGTCCTCCAGGGTTTCAGGCTTGTCCAGGCACAGGCTGTCGGTGATGAAGTCGTATACGCGCCAGAAGCCGCCCTCATGATCCCGATGGAAGACGCCGCCTTCATGGGTTTTGATGAGGGTGAGGACGCGGCGGGGCTCAGGCTCCTTTTTGCGCAGGTGGCTGGTGACGGCGTGAATGTTGGCCATGAGGCCGGGCACATCCCGGAACACCCGCTTGTTGATCTTCTGCATGATATAATCAAGGCCCGCGTCGGTTTTCACCAGGTAAGTGCGGTTGATATGGCCGCTGCCATAGGGTTCACAGGAGATGGGTTTTCCCAGGAAGCGGAAGAATGTACAGCTTTCGAGCATTTTTCCCCCTTTGATTGGCATGTTTAATGCACATTATTATAGCCTGTATCGGTTGATTAGGAAAGCGTAGCCTGGAGAAAAGGCAAAGCCTTGAGAAAAAACGACAAAAGCATTATGATATGTCCATCATTTTGGGGCGGAGCAGGATATCCCCGGAAAGGGAGAGCCTTGGCGCAAAAGACAATGAAAAAGCGGCGCTACCAATGGGCATACCGGGCGATCCGGGCGCTGGCTTGCCCCTATTTTATCTGGCGTTACCGCTTTGAGGTGGGGCAGGCGCCGGACATCAAGGGCCCCTTTTTGCTGGTGGCGAACCATGTGACGGAGCTGGACTTCATGCTGGTGGGCGCCAGCTTTAAAAAGCCCTTGGTCTTTGTGGTGGGGGACACCCTGCTGCGGGCGCCGGTGGTGGGCTGGCTGCTGAAAAATTTCATGGGCGTCATCCCCAAGGATAAGGGCATGGTGGATGCCAGCACCGCCATAGGCATCCTGCGGCGGCTGCGCGGGGGGCAAAGCGTGTGCCTGTTTCCGGAGGGCAACACCTGCTTTGACGGGCGCACGGGCCCCTTTCCTGTGGCCACGGGCGGGCTGGCCCGGGCGGTGGGGGTGCCACTGGTGACCTATCGCATCCGGGGCGCTTACCTGGCTTTGCCCCGCTGGGGCAGGGGCATCCGGGCCGGGCGCAGCCGGGGTCAGGTGGCAGGGGTGTATCAGCCGGAAGCGCTCAAAGCCATGAGCAATCATGAGGTGGACGCTCTCATCGCCCGGGATCTGGCGGTGGATGCCTATGAGGACCAGGGCAAGGAGCCGGTAGCCTACCGGGGAAAACGGCGGGCGGAGGGGCTGGAAAATGCCCTGTATCTTTGCCCCGCCTGCCGGGAGATGGGCAGCATCAGAACCAGGGATGACCGGGTGAAGTGCCATCACTGCGGTATGGAAGCCGTGTTTGACCTGCATGGCGCTTTTGTGGGCGGGCTGCCTTTCCCCAATGTGAGGGACTGGGTGGACAGCCAGCGGGAAGCGCTATACAGGCGTGTGATGGCGTCAGGAAAAGAGCCGGTGTTGTCTGACGCTGACCAGGTGCTCTGCGAGCGGGGGCCAGGGCGGCAGCTGATCCCCGTGGCCAGGGGACAGATGGGCATGAGCCGGGCGGGGCTTCAGGTGGGGGAGAAGCGCTTTGCGCTTTCTGACCTGCTGAGCCTTGAGATCTACCGGAAAAACATCCTGATTATGGCCACGTCAGATGGTAAACGCTATCAGGTGCGCCCGGACAAGCCCTTCAACGCCCTCAAATACCGGGATATGTTTCATATCCTTAAGGAAATACGGAGGTAGGAAATGGATTATTCAAATGCCAACACCGCGCTGTGGAACGTGTTCATCTGGGCAGGGGTGATCGCCTTTCTGCTGTTGCTGGCCAACATCCTCACCCGAAAAATTGCCTTTATCAGAAAAAGCCTGATGCCGGTGGCGGCGCTGGCGGGCTTCCTGCTGCTTTTGCTGCGGGCCACAGGCGTCTTGAACATTCCTCTGGAGCTTTTGGAGATGGTCACCTACCACGGCATCGCCCTTGGCTTTATCGCTCTCACCCTGCGCACCACCAAGGAGGGCACCGGGGGCATGTTCGCCTTCAAATCAGGGGCTCTGATCGTCTCCACCTATCTGGTGCAGGCGATTGTGGGGTTGGTGATTTCCGCGACCCTATTTTACACTGTGATGCCCCACTTTTTTCCCGCCTCGGGTATCCTGCTCCCCATGGCCTTTGGCCAGGGGCCGGGCCAGGCCAACAACGTGGGCAGCAGCTATGAAAGCATGGGCTTTGTAGGCGGACGCTCTTTTGGGCTGTCTCTGGCGGCGGTGGGCTACCTGTGCGCCTGTCTTGTGGGCATCTGGTACACCCGCCGGGTGATCAAACGGCGGAACCTGAGCCTGAACGATCAGCCACTGCCCTCCGGCTCCCTCACCACTGAAGTCTTCCAGGATGAGAACGAGGTGCCACTGTCTGAATCCGTGGACCGGCTGAGCATGCAGGTGGCGCTGATGCTGGTCACCTACCTGCTCACATTTCTGGCTACCCGGGCCCTGGCAGAGCTGGTTACGGCGGTGGCCCCCGGCCTGGCGGGGCTGGTTACACCCCTGCTGTGGGGCTTTAACTTCATCACAGGCTCCCTCATGGCCATGGCGGTGAAGGGGCTTCTGGGCGGGCTCAGGCGGGTGGGGATCATGACCCGGCAGTATCAGAACAATTACCTGCTCAACCGCATTTCCGGCCTGGCCTTTGACCTGATGATCATAGCGGGCATCGCTTCCATTGACATCATGGACATGCGCGGGCTGTGGCTGCCCTTTATCCTGATGACGCTGGCGGGCGGTATTGTCACCTACTGGTATGTAAAAAAGCTTACGAAAAAACTCTCCCCAGGCTATGAGGACGAGAGCTTTGTGGCCATGTATGGGATGCTGACGGGCACAATTTCCTCCGGCATCCTGCCGCTAAGGCAAATTGACCCGGAGTTTAAGACCCCGGCGGCGGACTCCCTGGTGGTGGGCAGCGGCACCGGCATTCTCTTTGGCGCACCCATGCTGATTCTGATCGGCCTGGCGCCCACCTCCCAGGGCATGTTGTTTTTGACCATCGGGCTGTGCGCGGTCTATCTGGGCCTGTTGCTGTTGTTTATGCTGGGGCGCAAAGGTCTGTTTAAAAGAAACAGATCCTAACGAAAATCTAAGGAATGGGAGAACGGGGGAAGGGATTTTTTCAAAAACTCCTTCCTCCGCTCGATTATTTTCTGCCCGGTCAGGCACATTCATACAGACGGAGAGGTGCGGGATAGGGGCACACATCCGCCTTCGTATTGCACTGAGGATGATTATGGCGTCACGATCCGATCATAATTGGCGGCATCAAGAATGCCGGTGATTTGGATGGTGTTGTCGTCCTTCACCAGAGAGGACACACTAAGCGTTTTGCCGTTCGCTGTCAAAAACGTGGGCTGAAAAAAGACTTGGGTAATAACCATGCCACCTTCATAGGTTTGTTCTTCCAAATAGAGCTGTTCGACCCCGGAGAACGTGGCGCCGGGGAATAACATCTCAACTTTTTCATGGGTTTCTTGAAAGATTTGGTCACGATTATTGACGATCAGTTTGACGCGCTCAATAAAGGCGGGATCCTTCATGTACTCAGCCTGAAGAAACTGGTTCAGCGTTTCATCGAAGTCGTCAAAGCCTTTCCTATCAATGCTAATGGCATTGCCTACAGCGCTCTGGGGAATATTGGAAGCAGTCCACGCGACCAGGTGGTACTCGTCATCCAATACCATTGTGTAAGCGATTGGGGGACTGGTGATTGAAGGATCAAGGATTCTGGCTTCCTCATCTGTCTGACTGAAACTGATGTTCCATCCGTGTGTTTCTTTGGAAGCATTCGTAAAGGCCGTAACGCTGATCATCCATAAATCGGAGTTGGTCAGGTCATCACCTTCAACCAATTGCTTGCTCAGGCCAATGGCAGTTTCTTTCGCCTTTGCCACCTCATCTTCGGGAAGATTTTGGAGGGTTTGCGCGTCCGCCAACACGTTTTCATAGACGACCAGGTAGGGATCAATATCCGCGGTGGCGATGCCTACCACCTTGAAGTCGACAAGGTCAGTGGTGATGGTGTATTCCTGGGCGGTGTCCATATCCATCACCCGCACATGGTGGCCAGCCAGGTAGTAATCCCAGAACTGGTCGCAGGCGTAGGCTTCCATACGCATGATCAGCAGGTTCCAGGGCTGGTCGCCATTCATGAGGGATTTGACCAGGTCAACGCTTTGCCGGGCGGCTTCCTGTTTGTTTTCAAGCAATTGCCGGGCCTGAGCGCACAGCTGCCTCTTGGCGGCAAGGTAAGCCGTCTGGCTGACGCTGCGGCTCACCCCCAGGTGGCTTAGGAATTTTAGCGTGGCAAAGGGCAAGCTTTGGGCATGGGTGGCCAGGAAGAGGGCATAATCAGCGCGCTTGGACAGGATGACGCCTGACAGGGGAAGGTTGAAAACGCTTTCAAAGGCGCTGGATTCCGGGATGGAAATCGGGTCATTTTCCAGATAACTCAGGATTACCTTTGCGATCTGCTGGCTGACCAGGCTGCCGGACAGCTGACTTTCTGCCATCAGACAGTCATCGTTGTTGTCTAGACAGTAGAAGTTGAAAGGGGTCTGCTCGTCAAGACGGGGGAAAGCGGGGTTTTTGGCTACCGCTTTCAGCCGGGCTTGGCCCCTGGCAGGGTCGGCGGCGGCAAGCTGCCTGCGCCAGTTATAAGAATTGGTAAGCGAACCAGGCATCGGCGTGGGCATGGGGGTGGGGGCTGCCTCGGGCACTGGGGTGAGGGCATTGTTTTTCTCCATCGGGGTGACTTCACAGGTGGGCTGGAGGGTGACTACAGGCATTGGTGTGGGGCTGATGTTGCCCGTCTCCGGTTCTTCGGCCTCCGCCTGGGCAAAAACCACCTGGGTGGTGAGGCTGCCCGCCATCACGCTGTCCATTGCCAGGGGGAGGGACAGGGCTGCTGACACAATCAGCAACAGGGAAAACAGGGCCGTCAGGGCGCGCTTTAGGGTTTGATTCATGGGATCGGCTCCTTTCTGTTTTCCCGGATGATAAAGGATGAATTTTTCAGGCGGGTTTCAGGGATGTATCGGTTTTGTAAAAGAAACGCGCACCGCGGTGCCTTTTTCAGGCTCGCTTTCAAAATGCAGGCTGGCGCCGTAGCGGGTGGCGATGCGGCTGGCCAGCGCCAGGCCAAGCCCGTTGCCCTGTTCAGAGCGCGCGCGGGATTTGTCCGCCATGTAGAAGGCCTCGGTGAGGTGGGGGAGGTGCTCAGGCGCTATGCCCCGGCCCTCGTCCCTGACGATGATTTCTCCCGGCCTTGCGTCCAAAAGGATGCGGCCCCCGGGGCGGGAAGCCTTGATGGCGTTTGAAAGCAGGTTTTGAAGGAGGGTGATCAAAAGGTCGCTGTCGCCATAAAAAAGCGTATCCCCACCGGTGATGTTGATGCGGATGCCTTTTTCCAGGGCCTGGGCGCTCAGGGCTTCCAGCGCCGGGGAGAAAAGCGCCTGGGCCTCATGCCAGGCCATGGCGGGGGCTTCTTCCCGGCTAAGGCGGGAGAGCTGCATGAGCTTGGCTCCCATGCGCTCCAGCCGTTCGCCCTGGGCCACAATGGCCCCCAGGGCCTGCTGCTGGCGGGCTTCATCCATGGGGGAACGGCGCATCAGGTCCGCATAGCCCACCATGGAGGTGACGGGGGTTTTCAGCTCATGCGCCATGTCGGCGATGAACTGCTTTTGCGCCGCGTCCTGGCGGGTGAGGATGTCAATATGCTGCTGGGTGGCCTGGGCCATGTGGTTGAAGGCCTGGGAGAGTTGGCCCACCTCATCGCTTCGGGGGGCCTTGGGGGCGCGAGCGGCAAAATCCCCCGCGCCGATACGGATGGCGGCCTGCTCCAGCCGCCGCAGCGGATGAAAGGCTGCCCTTAACGCCAGGGACAGCAGCACCCAAAGCAAAAGCCCCATGCCGCCAATCACCAGGGCGGCCAGCTTAGCCTGGGATCTGGCCCCGGCATACACCTGGCCCAGATCCCAGGCGGAAAACAGCGTGAAGCGCTGCTTCAACACCTCAAACTCCCGCCTGATCAGCTGATAGGTTCCGCCTTCGAAGCGCTGGATGTGGTATCGGCCAGGTGTTTCCGGCATGAGGCCCAGCAGCTGAGCCATCTCCAGGGGGAAATTATCGTGGATGAGGGAGCCCTTGCCATCGGCCACGGCCACCAGCCCTGCCCCGGGCATATAGCGCACCGCCACCCGCACCGCCCGGGCCACCCGCTCGCTATCGTCCAGGGAGGAAAAGGCCTCCATGGCGGCTGACAGGGTGCCCGACAGCATGCCGCTGGCGTTCAGCCCCCGGCCAAGCTCGCTGTTAAGCTCGCTGTTAAAGCCCCGCACCAATAGAATAGCGGCCAGCCCCGTGGAAAAAGCCAGGCAGAAGCAAAGCGCTATCAGCGTCACCCGGGTGTTCAGCCGCATGGGGGTGCCTCCAGGCGGTAGCCCAGCTTGTAGACGGTTTTGATCACCTGCTCCCAGCCCAGCTTTTTCCGCAGGCGCTGGATGTGCATGTCCACCGTGCGGGTGCCGCCCATGTAGTCAAAGCCCCAGGCTGCCTCCAGCAGCTGCTCCCGGGAGAGGGCCATGTTTTTGTGCCGCATGAGCAAAGAGAGCAGCGCGAACTCCTGCGGGGTTAGCTCCACCCTTTGCCCTGCCTGGCTGACGGTGTGGGTGGACAAATCCAGCACCACATCCAGCGCCTGGTATTGCTCGGGCTTTTGGTGGTGGCGGCGCAGGATGCCATCCACCCGGGCCTGAAGCTCCACCGGGTGGAAGGGCTTTAGCATATAATCCTCCGCCCCCAGCCTGAGGCCCCGCACCCGGTCAGGCACATCGATTTTGGCGGTGAGAAAAAGGATGGGCGGCAGCGTGACGCCCTGACGCGTCAGCTCCTCCACCAGCCGGAAGCCGTCCATCCCCGGCAACATCACATCAAGAATCGCCAGGTCATAGGTGTTTTCTGACAAAAGGGAAAAGGCTTCCAGCCCGTCATGGCACTGGACGGGCTCGTAATCGGACACCAGGAGCGTCATGGCGATCAGCTCCGCGATCGCGCGGTCATCCTCCACAATCAGGATACGGTGCGGCATATCAATATCCCTCCGGCGTCATTGTAGCACAGGAAGGAGGGGAAGTTGTCATCAAGTTGTAAAGGAGGGAGGGGGAGTGCATCAGGATTGCCGGGCCAGTGCCTCCAGAATCGGCCCATCCGCCTCGCAGAAGGGGTAGGCGGACAGTCTGTCCACCCGCTCCCAGAGGATCTGCGCGTGCTCCCGGCAGGCAGGCTCGCCTGAGAGGAGCCGGGTGTCAAAGACCATCAGCCGTACCGTCAGGTCGGGGTAGCGGTGGATCAGCTCAAAGCGCTTTTCGCCCACCAGGATATCCACCCCCAGCTCCTCCCGGCATTCCCGCCGGAGGGCGGCCTGGGGCGTTTCCCCGGGTTCCACCTTGCCGCCGGGGAATTCCCATTTAAGCCCCCGCTTTTTGTGCGCCGGGCGCTGGCAGATCAGCACCTGGTCATCCCGCCGGATGAGGGCTGCCACAACATCAACCATGAACATCTCCTTCAAACTAAAACGTGTTTTGCTGTTAGTTCATCTGGCTTCTGATTTCTTTTTCGTTGTCGATGAAAAACTGATAGGCGCTGTCCATAAACGCCGCCATGGGCTGGGCCTGGAACAGGGCGTTCAAGTGCTCATACAGCGGACGGCCCGCCACCTGCATGTCGTAGAAATAGGGGTAGGCGTTGCCGGATTTATGGTAGGGGTTGACGCGGTCAAGGGCATCATCCCGCAGGATGGGCTCCACCACGGCCTCGCTCAGCACCCAAATGAGGCCGGGCGCTTCATAGGTGGCATAGGCGTCCTGATGCTTTTGATGCCACAGGTGAAACCACAGGAAATGGGTCAGCTCATGAAGGGCTGAGCCCACCGAGCCCTGGGGGCTGTTTTGATAAAACACATCAAAGCGCCTTTCCAGCAGGTGGCGGGGGCTGATGGGGTTTAAGGTGATGTGGCAGGTGAGGTCATTGAACAGGGCGCTCACATCCATCTGAAAAATGGCGCTGAAACGCTCGTTGATCAGATCCTCGCGCTTATCCCACTCAGCCTGATAGGAGAGAACTTTGTTCTGAATCTCCTTTTTCCTGGCTTTATACAGCGAGGTGACCGCGGCCCCCAGCTCCTCAGGCGGCGTGGCCTTCAATTCCGGAAAAAAGTGATAAATGGGCTCGCTCCAAAAGCCCTCCTGCCCTAAAAACCAGGAGAGGGACTGGGCGGAGTGGCTGGGGCCAGGGTCTTGATAGCGTACTTTCAAATGAATCCTCCTGACCGTTTGATCTTATCTCCATATTAGCCAAATATCAGGCAATATACAATATATTAAGGTTTTTTGGGTGGGGTACGGGGCGGGTCTTTTTTACAAAAAAGACCCGCCCCGCTTCGTACCTGACTTTTATGTTCTCCTGCTATTTTTTATACCGCCCTTTGAGCTCATTCAGTATATCAGCTATTTCAATGCCCATATCGGCCATCAGGACCAAGCTGTGATAGAGCAGATCCGCCATTTCGTATATGGTTTCCTTTTTGCTGTCTCCCTTGGCGGCGATGACCACTTCGGTGGATTCCTCTCCAATTTTTTTCAGGATCTTGTCCCTGCCCTCTCTAAACAGGTAGCTCGTATATGATTTTTCGCCGGGATTGGTCTTGCGCCCGAGTATCAGGTCATAGAGATTGTCTAACGAAAAGCCATTGTCTTCTATATCTTCATTTTCATAAAGGGTGTTGAAAAAGCAGCTTTCCGCCCCCGTATGACAGGCCGGGCCGTCCTTATCCACACAAATCAACAGGGTATCCTTGTCACAGTCTGCCACGATCTTAACGATATGCTGATAGTTGCCGCTTGTTTCGCCTTTAAGCCACAGGGACTGTCTGCTCCGGCTGTAGAAGTGAGTCAGTCTCTTTTCAATAGACAGCGCAAGGCTTTCCTTGTTCATATAGGCCAGCATCAGGACATCGTTATTGTTTGCGTCCACCACGATGGCTGGGATGAGCCCCCGCTCATCGTATTTCAGGTTGTCTATGTTAATATCTGTTGTTTTTTTCAATTGTTCTTTAATCTCCTTGATGCTCACTAAATTGTAGTGGAATATGGATGCCGCCAAAGCCCCGGTAACTTTTTTGTTCTTTTGAAACACTTCCACAAAATCCTCTGTTTTCCCCGCTCCGCCCGACGCGACGATATCGCAGTTCACATCTTCGGCAAGAAACACCAGCATTTCGATATCGTAGCCCGCTTTCATCCCGTCGGTGTCGATGGAGTTGATCACAATCGTGCCGGCGCCCAAACCGACGGCTTTCTCTATCCATTCTTTTGCGTCCAGCCCCATGTCTTCTTTTCCTGCGCCTAAAAATACATGGTAAGCGCCATCCACTCTTTTGACATCCACTGAGAGGATCAGGCTGCCGCTGCCATATTTTTCGCTGACCTCTTTCAGCAAACCGGGGTTTTTGACAGCGGCGGAATTGATGCTGAAATGCCTCACCCCGAGATCATACAATCTGTCGCAGTCGGACAAGGTTCTGATGCCGCCGCCCACAATCAGGGGAATGCTGACGGATTTCAGGATCTCTTCGATTTTGTCATAGAAGATGCCTTTGTTGTCAACGGTTGCCCCAATATCGTAAAACACGAGATAGTCGGCGCCGTCATTTTCGTATTTTTGCGCAAGAAGGACGGGATCATCAGAGATTTCCTGAATATCGCTAAACCTGACCCCTTTTACAACACGGCCGTTTTTGATGTCCATGCAGGCGTAGATGCTTTTATTTTTCATATTGTACCGCCTCACTGAGCTTGATATCCCCTGTGTAATACGCCTTGCCGATAATGGCGCCGTAAAGATCAAGATCATGAATTTTTTTAAGTTCTTCCATGTTGTGGATGCCGCCGGAGGCAATGATGTCGGCGGTTGTTAGTTTTTTCAAATCCTCATAGAGGGCGATATTCGTCCCCTTCATCGCCCCATCCTTGGATATATCGGTGGCGATGATGGTGCTGACCTGTAGCGCGTTTAATTTTTCGCAAAAATCTTTTAACAAAACGCCTGTGGATTTTCTCCAGCCGTGGGTTTTGACGACACCCTCCATCACGTCAACGCCTACGGCGATTTTCCCCCGGTGCTTCTCCAGCAGTTTTGTAAGGAGGTCTTCGTTCTCTATCGCCGCCGTGCCCAGGATGATCCGGTTAATCCCGATGCTCAGGTATTTTTCGGCCTGCTCCATGCTCCTGATTCCGCCGCCCAGCTGCATGAACATATCGGAATGTTCGCGGATCTTAGCGATCGTTTGATAGTTTCTGTTGTCCCCGCTCTTTGCCCCTTCCAGATCAACCATGTGCATATGCGAAATGCCGTTGTTTTTAAAGTCCCTGACGATTTCCAAAGGGTTGTCGGAGTAGACGGTCATTTGCTCATAATCGCCTTTCAGCAGCCTGACAGCCTTGGAATCGTACAAATCGATGGCCGGGAAGATATACATCAGAGCACCCCTTTGGTGGACGGGATATCATCATGCCCTTCCAGGGATACCGCCATCTGCGCCGCCTTGGCGAAAGCCTTGAAGATGCTCTCAATGGCGTGGTGGCTGTTGCTTCCGTCCAAAAGCCTGATATGAATATTGCACTTTGAGCCGCGGGCAAACCCCCAGAAAAACTCCTCCACAAGCTCCGTGTCGAAGTCTCCCACCTTTTCTGTTTTAAAATCCGCATGGAAGACCGTATACTCCCTGCCCGAAAAGTCCAGCGCCACCAGAGACAAAGCCTCGTCCATGGGGATCATGGCCGAACCGAACCTTTTGATGCCCCTTTTGTCGGCGAGGGTTTTCAAAAAAGCCTCGCCCAGGACGATGCCCACATCTTCCGTGGTGTGGTGGTAGTCCACCTCAATGTCCCCCACAGCTTTGACGGTCAGGTCGAACCTGCCGTGCCTTGCAAAGCTGCACAGCATATGGTTTAAAAAGCCCACCCCCGTGTCAATGCCGGCCTTGCCTGTGCCGTCCAAATTGAGGCTGACATGGATGTCGGTTTCGCCGGTTTTTCGTGAAACATCCGCCTTTCTCATGCCTGATCCATCTCCTTTAATATGTTTTCAATTTCATCTGTCAGCAGCATCATGTCCTCCCTTTTTCCGATGCTTATCCTGATAAAATCCGTCAACAGATCGGTATCAAAATGCCTGACCAAGAATCCCCGTTCCCGCAGCAAAGCATAAAGCGCTTTCCCTTTTATTTTCGCGTGTTTGGCAAACACAAAGTTCGCGGACGAATTCAGGACTAAAAACCCTTTTTCCCGCAGAGCGCTTACAAATAATTCCCGTGTTTCGATGATTTTTCGTATCGTTTTGTCAAAATACTCTTGATCCTCCATGGCCCCTCTCGCCATGGCTTCGGATACGCGGTTCACGTTGTAGGGGTTGATGGAATATTTGATCTTTTTTAGGTCGCTGATGTTTTTTTCATTGCTGATGGCAAAGCCCACCCGCGCTCCCGCCAGCTGGCGCGATTTTGAAAGGGTCTGGATTACGATCAGATTGTCGTATTTTTCCACCAGATCAACGCAGCTTTTCCCGCCAAAATCCACATAGGCCTCGTCGATGGCGACCAAGGAGTTTTTATCAGCCGCCACGATTTTCTCAATTTCGGGAAGTTCTAAAGAGATGCCCGTGAGCGCGTTGGGGTTGGCGATGATCACATTGGCGTTTCCCTTGGTGTAGTCATCCACATTGATGGTGAAATCAGCTTTCAAAGGCACTTCATGATAGTTGATGCCGCAGAAGTCCGCGTACACCTTATAAAATCCGTAGGTGACATTGGGGAAAAGCAGCCTCTTTTCGCCTGTAAAAAACCCTGCGAAGATAAAATACAGCACTTCATCGGAGCCGTTTGTGATGATGACCTGATTTTTGTTCACATGGTAGTATTTGGCGATTGTTTCGGCAAGGAGCGAGTTTTCCGGGTCGGGATAGAGGCGGGATTTTGTTAATTCCGCTTCCGCGTATCGCTTTGCCTTGTCCGACGCCTCATAAGGGCTTTCGTTGGTGTTGAGCTTAATATATCTTCTGTCGTTCAGCTGTTCGCCGGGGGTGTAGGGCTTCAAGCTTGCGTATATTGTGTTTAAGAAGCTCATTTTATCCTCTCCTTTACGCTGTTGGCGTGCGCCGTCAGGCCCTCTTTTTCGGCGAAATATATGATCGCTGCCGCGTCCTTTGCGAGGGCTTCCTTGGTGTAATATGAAAACTGCGTTTTTTTGATAAAATCATCCACCGACAGCGGGTTCGCGAACTTCGCCGTGCCTGAGGTGGGGAGGGTGTGGTTGGTTCCGGAATAATAGTCCCCCGTGGCCTCAGGCGTGTATTCTCCTAAGAATACGGAGCCGGCGTTTTTGACCAGGCCCAAATCGGACAATGGGTTTGCCGTCATCAGCTCCAGATGCTCCGGCGCGATTTGGTTGGACACATCAAACATCTGCTCCCTGCTGTCACAGATGACGATGAGGCCCTGCTCCCGGATGGACTTGCGCGCGATCTCTTCCCTTATCAGATTTGGCAGCTTACGCTCTATTTTTTCCTGAACTTCTTTGGCAAGCGCTTTGTCGGTGGTCAGGAGGATGGGCCTGGCGTACACATCATGCTCCGCCTGGGAGAGAAGGTCCGCGGCGATGAAGTCCGGATCCGCGCCTGTTTCAGCGATAATCAGGATCTCGGAAGGGCCGGCGATCATATCGATGCCGACGATGCTTGAGACCTGCCTTTTTGCCTCGGCCACATACCGGTTTCCAGGCCCGACGATTTTATAGACATTCTCTACGCTTTCCGTGCCATAGGCAAGGGCCGCGATCGCCTGAGCGCCTCCGACCTTGTATACTTTGTTTACGCCTGCGATTTTGGCCGCGGCCAGGATCAGCGGCGAAACGCTCCCGGCCTTATCAGGCGGGGATACCATGGTGATGTTGGCGCATCCGGCGATTTTGGCCGGGATCACCGTCATGAGCACCGTTGAGGGGTAGACCGCCGTGCCGCCCGGCACATAGAGGCCGACCCTTTCTATGGGGGTGAACTTTTGCCCCAGGATTTTCCCGTCCTCCTCAAAGAGGATCAGGTCATCCCGCTTTTGCTTTTCGTGGAACTTATAGATGTTTTCCGTTGCGCCTTTCAGCACATCTATCAATTCCTTTTCCACCGAATTGACGGCTTCCTCCATCTCGCTGCCCGAAACCTCCAGATCATCCACACGCGCGCCGTCAAACTTCGCCGTATAGGCCCGGAGCGCCTGATCCCCGTTTTCCCTTACGTTCGCGATGATCTCGGCGACATCTTTTGTGAGCTGTTCGTCGCTGGCTTCGGACAAACCCTGTTTTAAACCGACCTCGCTGATGTGTTTGATCTTAATCATTGCCATTATCACCTACACTTTTAAGCAGCTCATGGATTTCGCTGATTTCCCTGTTTTTATAGGTATAGCTCACCTTGTTGGCTATATACCGCGTGCTGATGGGGAAGATTTCCTCAAACACGATCAGGTTGTTTTCCCTTAGCGTCGTGCCGGTCTCAACAATATCCACGATCACATCCGCCAGCCTGACCAGAGGCGCTATTTCGATGGAGCCGTGAAGGGTGATGATGTCCACGGTTTTGCCGGAGCTGAGGAAAAAATCTCTGCTGATGTTGGGGAAGATGGTCGCGACCTTGAGATGGTTTTTGTCGTGATAGGGGAAATCCCTTTCCCCGGCCACGCATATCCTGCATTTGCCAATACCCAGGTCGCACAGCTCAAAGACGTTGCTCTTGTTTTCAAGGAGGATGTCCCGGCCCACAAAGCCGATATCCGCGGCGCCATATTCCACATAGGTCGCCACATCGGAGGGCTTGACCAAAAAATATTTGTTGCCCTTTTCCTGATCGCAAAACACCAGCTTTCTGCTCTCTTCCATGATTTCATCATAGCCGTAGCCGATTTTGATTAAAATGTCGTGGACTTTTTTGCCCAACCTTCCTTTGGGAAGGGCTATTTTCAAACCGTCCTTCATCACAGACTCCCTTTATCCTCTATTTTTTCCAAATAAATCGCGAACCCTGACGCCAGGTAGCTCTTTTCCTTTGTCTTGACCAGGTTGCTGTATTCCCCGCCCCTTAAAACCTCGGACGCCACCCCCGGTATGACGCCGACAAAGCTCAGCCGGTCATAGTATTTCAAGCCCTCCGGGATGGAAAAATCAAGATAGACTTCGGTTTTCAGGCCGTGGTTTTTCAAATAACGATATAATCCCTTTAAGTATTCGATATTCTCACGGAAGGCCCCGCCACTGAGGATCTTTTCAAGCTGCTCAATCCCCCTGCCCAGAGGCAGGTGCAGGGAGAGGAGGGAGGCCAGCATGTCCCTATATTTCTGATCCGTGTTGTTGTCTGTGAAAACTTCATTCAGCAGCATGAGGCTTTTGTTTTGAAAGGCGTTGATCACCCTGTCATTGACCTTGCTCAGCCCTGCCATTGCCATCGTTTTTTGGAAAACGCTGTTGTCGGACACCAGGAGGACAGGCTTTTCGCCGATGATACAAAGGGATTTTGCCGCCAAAAATATCAGGCTGAACATGTCCTCGTCCGCGAGCCTGCCGATGACCTCCACCCCAAACTGGAGGATCTCCTGAAAATTCCCGGAGGAATTGGACGCCCGGTAGACGTTCTCACTGTAATAGAGCTTGTGTTTATCCACAGCCGTATCCAGGTTTTTGATGATCGACAGGGTGATATCGGGCTTCAAGGCCATTAGCGTTCCGTCCCTGTCGGTAAAATAGAGGATGTTCTTGGAGGAGAGAAAATCCATGTTTTCAAGGTAAAAGCTGTAGGGCTCAAAGGTTTTCATCTTGTAAAGCGAGTAGCCCTGGGAGGCAAACAGCTCCCTGAGCTCAAAGGACAGGATTTCCTTGCGCGTGAAAAGCTCTCTTTTGAACATGCTTATATCCGCTCCTTGATCTGCCGGTATCCGCCCCGGCCATATTGAACGCAGCGGCTCACCCGGGTGATGGTGGAGTTGCTCGCGCCGGATAGGCCCGCCACCTCCTGATAGGTCTTGCCCGCAAGAAGGAGCATGGCCACCTCCAGCCGTTGGGGGATGTCGATCAGCTCTTTGGCGGTAAAGATATCCTCAAAAAACGTATCGCACTCCTCTTTGCTTTGAAGCGACAGGATGGCGCTGAAAAACATGTCCAGGTTCTTCTCTCGCTTGCCGGCTTCGGCTTTGTTTTTCCCCATGTATCTCCCTTCCTTCGCGCTGTTCATTCCGGCTCAATCTTTTACACCGCCGCGGCGGCGTGAAAGAGCAAATGAAATATAACACTATTTGTTTTTCCTTGTCAAGGGGTTTTATACTGGACTCAATCGTAAATGCTTTGATGAGCCGGTTCTTTTGCGTCTTCGCGTTGCCTCATTCACTCGGCGTAGGCTGCGACTACGCCTCGTTCTTTTAGCTTAGCGAAGCCATCAAAATCCCTCGGCTCATCGGCGCATTTACTCATTCATCCAGTATTAAAAGAAAAATTATGAAGCGGCGATTGTTTGCGGATATGGTCGGATTATAAGACTGGGAACTGTTTGATATTTTAGCGAGCTTTCTAAAACAGCGTCCTTATAAAATCCTGTCGTGTATGCAGGATGCGGACAACTTCAATGCGCTTTCCATGGATAAGATAGAAAATACGATAACGCCCGCACACCAGAAAACGAAAAGGTGTGTTGACGGATAATATGCTGTTGAGCGGTGTTCCGCGTTCAGGGAAATGTGAAAGTGAAAGAATGCTCTTTTTCAGCGAAGCCATTATGCGCCTGGCTGATTCCGGGCTTTGAAGCTCGTCTCTGATATAGTCACGGATGGCAGATAAATCATCGCGTGCTTCTGTTGAAATGATGATTTGGGGCACTGTTAGTCCTCAAGCCCGTCAAAGGCCTCATTCAGGCTAAGCCCCCCGTTTTTACGCAGGGATTCCACCCCTTTGGTCAGCTCTGTCAACAGGCGAATGGTGGCGATTTGCTTTTGATAATCCGCCATGCTCTGCACCACATAGCGCCCCCGGCCATTTTTGGTCAAGTAGACAGGGGAGCCCTGATCGCATTGGCTGAGCACTTCGCTGTAGTTTTTCAGATCAGAAACCGGAATGATATTGGGCATACAGCTCACCTCCATACTGAGATTAGCACAATTAGACCCATTATTCAACGATAAGTTTGGGGTTGAATTTTGGGGCTGATTATACCAAGATCCATGCTGCTTTTTTCATTCCTCACCTGTTGATCAAAAAAAAGCCGGAGCATGTGCTCCGGCGGGTTGAACAGAGAATCAGTCCATGATGCTTTCCAGATACTGGTAGTAGCTGTTGTAATTCTTGCTGTTGGGCCAGTAGCGGGCCAGCTTTTTGTCAGCGGTATAGTAATCGCGGAAGGAGAGCACATTGCGCACAAACAGCAGCACCTTGGTGTCGCCTCCCAGGTCCTTTTCGATGCTGACAGGTTCGCCAAACTTAAATCCTTCGCCGATTTCTTCGGGGTTCACGGTGGTGACGGCGTCCAGATTTGCAAAGAAGGTGAAGAACTCACTTTCAGTGCGTGCGGTGTCATGCTTGCTGCCCGGCATGGAGTAGGATACTGTTACCGCATCGCCGTTGACGGCCACTTCCACCTTGCCCACGATATACACATTGCCGGCCACCAGGGGGATGGTCTGCACGCCATCCTTGCTAAGATCCACCGGGGTGAAGTTATACCATTTGTCGGTCAGCTCCGGGCGCAGCTTGCGGAAGCTGAAGCCGGCGGTGCAGGCGGTGTTGCTGGGGTACCAGATGGGGCCGGGCAATACGATGATGGGCTCTTCTTTTATTATCCTTGTGCCGTCCTCATCATAGTATGTTGTCTCCACCAGCACCAGCTCGCCCTTGTCATTGAGCAGGTATCTCTCTTCTTTATAGCTGCCGTTGGGGCTGACATAGGTTTTGTACCGCTCGGTCAACGTTTGCTCGCCCTCTTCATTGACGTCATAGTCTTCATAGATCTGAACGCCATCCTCGTCCGTATAATTCTTAGTGGTGCGGAACAGGGTTTCATTGCCGTCTTCGTCCACGCTGTAGTTTTCGTCGATCTGGGCGCCTGTTTCGTCAGCATAGGATTTGCTGATGTTCGTTATGACCGGGTCGCCTTCTTCGTTTATATTAAAGGAGGCAATTATCGTCTGCCCGTCAATGGACGTTTCGGACCAGCCCTTTGTGGGCAAAAACTCTCCGTCCTCATTGATGATGGATTCGATGGTGGTGCTCACGCCATCTTCCTGGGTGGTGACGGCGATGCTATGCAACTGCAGCTCCCCATCTTCATCGGAAACATAGGTTTTTTTGGTTCTGACACCTTCCTCCATGCTGTACTCCAACACGGCGTTGACATCGGGGTTTCCGTCTGCTCCGGTTAAATATTGAATTGTTTTCAACAGCACATTATCGGCGTCATAGAGAGAGGTTTCGGTAAGGTTGCCTTGTTCGTTGTACCGATTTTCCTCGATACCCTCTGCATTGCTTATAATCTCAAAGCGGCGGACACCGGACTTGTAATACCCGGTTGTGGTGGCGCCGCCGTCCGTTTTTTCCTCGATGCGTGAAATGCTGCCGTTGCTGTAGAAATCCGTGATTGTTTCGGATATTGTTGTTCTCTGATAGCCCTCATCAAAGTATTCCGTATAGGTTTCGACCCGACGCTGGAAGAGGATGCCCTTTTCGTTGTAATCCTCGTTTGTTGTTGTATAGCTGCCATCCTCGTTTTTTACCGTAACCTGTTTAGACTGCCGGGTGCCGTCATCATAAAATTCCTCAACGGTGTTGGTTTTGTGATCCTGTCTCATAATCAGTACGCCCGCGGCATTGTATTCCTCTTGCCCGACTACATTGCCATCTTCGTCAAGAAAGCTAAAGAACTTGCCGTCCGGGTTGCCATCGGCATCAAAATAATCAAATATAAACTTGTCATCGGTTTTGGTGATGGTAGATGTTCTGGTCAGGTTGCCGGCAGCGTCATAAAAACCCTGGCCAATCTGATTATCATTCTCATCAAACTCATTAATATAATAGCTCTCTAATTCGCCATCTTCATAATGATTATGGCGTAATGGAAACCAGAATATTTCATCGCCTCTTGCAATTCTTTTATAATATGTTTTATCCTGGATATTGCCGGTTTCGCCATCAAAATGTTCTGTTTTCTCAAGGATGCCATCTTTGTCGAAGTAGCCCTTGAATTCAATGATGCCCGCATCATTGGTGCGTACCCAAACACAGGAGCCGTCTTCGTTTTCGATTCTTTCGGTCGTTGCCGCTAAGCCTGCCGTGGGCACGGAGAGCGCCAGCGCCAGCACGAGCAGCCAGCACAAATGCCTTCGGATATTCACAACATGTCCTCCATTCAATAATAAAATTAAAACCAGCACGATAATACCAGTCAAATAAAAACGTGTCAATTATAATTCGTTTTTTCTGCAGAAGATAATATAAGAAAATATAATAAGACGATTGATTGCGGATATGGTCAGGATGATAAGACTCGAAAGCGCTATCAGTGCTTCAGTTGATATGATGATTTGGGGCACTGTTAGTTCTCAAGCCCGTCAAAGGCCTCATTCAGGCTAAGCCCGCCGTTTTTACGCAGGGATTCCATCCCTTTGGTCAGCTCTGTCAGCAGGCGAACAGTGGCAGCTTGTTTTTTGCGATCCTCACTGCTTTGCGCCATATAGCGCCCCTGGTCATTTTTGTTCAAGTCAACGGGAATCATATCAGGCATACAGCTCTCCTTTGTGCAAACAAAGTGATTAACATATTGCATCCATCGCTGAACGGCAAATGTGGGGTTAAAGCCCGGCAACCCCCGCCATCACCAGTTTTTCACCATGTTCAGGGCGGTGGACAGGGTGAAAGCGCCGGACAAGGGGGGCGTCAGGTCGTCAAACACCATCAGGTATTTATAGCGGTCGCCCAGCTTGTTTTGCCAGGCGTTGCCCAAGTTCACCTTCGCCTGGCTTTCGGGGTTGGCCAGCTGTGCGCCTTTCACCTCCAGCAGAATCAGCGTGCCTTGGGCGGTATAAAGGATAAAATCCGGGTAATGGGTGATGAACCCATTCAGGGCAAAGCCGCGGCGCTCCGGATTGCGGTGCCACCAAAGGATGTTGGGCAGGGCGGAGAGCTGGGCAATCATCTCATGCTCGGTGCTGTTGATGTCCCCATCCTCGCTGACGTAGAGGGATTTGGCGATGCTGGAGACCTTGCGGGGGAAGGTGATCTCCCTGGGCAGGCGGTAGCCGTGCTCAGCCGAACAGGCGATTTCGCCTGTGTTCAGCGCATTGTGGAACTGATGTTAATTTGTAATGGCAAGTTTATCTACATTAGCATCTAGATAATTGAGAACTGCATTAGCATTATTCATGATTCTTTCAAACACATCAGCGTAAGAGATGTCTCCAATCCCAAACACTTTAGCAATTTTTTCATAATTCTTTCCTTTTCGATGAGCACTACTCGCTGAACGGAGTTCTTGAAGATTTCTAAGGAATTTCACTACATCTGTGTAATCAGTCAGACCTTTCGTCTCAAAATATTTTTCTAATATCGAAATGCTTCCGCGAATTTCTTCTGAAAGCTGAAGACCTTCTTTTAATTTCTTTTCATTTAAAGAGTCAATCAATAACTTAGTTAGTGCTAGGACTTGAGAATCAAACTCCGGCTGAGATTCCAAAAGAGGAATTCTAAGTCCGGAAAGGGCATATTTATCATCGTCGTGTAGCGGAAGAAAAAGCAGAAAGCCAAGCTTATCCTCAAAAGATTTATTTATTTCTTCGTATTTGTGCTGGAATATGAATATTGGAGATTCCGACGGGCTAAACACACTGAAACAATCTCTCATGCATTTTGATTTGCTCAGCTCCCCGTCAACTGCGACATTATATGTTTTCCAATGTTTTCGCTCATCGTTATCGGGAAGATCTCTCCCCAAATCTCCAAGATAAGCTGAAACATAATCAGAACTTTCATTATCAACATATAGTGACCACCATGATCCACATCTTATTATGCCAGGTTCAACAGAGTATCTATCAGGATTGTTGTAGTATTTTTGTAATACTTCTCTGCGGAAGAAAACAGGCGTAAGGTAGTGTGGTGCGTCAGGATTCTTGCCGAAATAATTTGCAAGCTTTGATGGATCGGAAGTAAAAGTTGAGTTGTCTCCATCATCATTAACGCCAATAATAAAATCCTCATATTCACGATTGTTCTCATCATATGGCCAGTACCCACAATCTTCAATTGGACAACCGTGTATTGCAAATTTTGCATAGATCAGCGAGAAAGATACTTCTTTTGAAATACCACTCTTGCCAAAGGAAATGCTATATATTTTGTTATCGGCCTTCTCTGTAGAATTCTCTGCCTTGATATCCGGATCAAGTGTATCTAAAACATATCGACTGTCAATATGAATAAGCATTGTCATTTCTTTTACGGCAAGATACCTTTTTAGATACTTTCTATGTACCGTCACAAAATCGTTTTCGATTTTCACCACTACTGTGTTATTAGTAAGGTCAACATATTCGTTTTTCTCCCTGTCGAAATATAAATTATTTAGCAAACGAAACTCTTCTACTATCTCAATTTCAGGTCGTTTCCCCAAACCATCAAAATCCCGTTTTATCACAAAGGGTTCCATGTTGTATTCGTTATTAAATCGCGTGTAAACAATGTCAGCATCATTTCCTGATCCATAACTTGTAAAACCAGGAGACATACCTCTCCATTGATTAGTATCATCAGTCTCCATCTCTTCGGCGACTTTCCCTATCGGAAACAATATGCACTGAAAAAATGCATCTGTTTCGTAAGCGTCTGTTTTTCCATAAATAGGAATCATCACTTTTCCATTATTTGGAAACTGTTTGATGAACTCAAGCATTTTGCTTTGGTATATTGGTTTTGTCATGTACAATCCTCTCATTCATATAATTCTGTTTTCTCTTAATCGCTCTTTTTCTACTAGTAGATAATGCACACCCCTAAAAACTTTTGAACACCCCTATACGGTAGCCTTTTTGCAATCGTTAATTTTATCAATTCCAGAATTGTCATTTCCATATAGATACATTTGACTCTGCCCTCATATTGGGGGAGCAGGGCCTTGAGGGCCAGGAGGTTGTCCCTCTGGATGATTTTGTTGCCGCTTTCCTGTGCTGGGCCGCCCTCCTGGCCGGCGGTGAAGGTGTAGCGCCTGTCCAAAAGGTGGAACGGCACATCCAAGTGATGGCTGATGACCTTGTCTTTTCCGATCCATTCAAGTGTTGGCATGATGCATGTCCTTTGCCTGATTTGCCGTGATTATAGCACGAATATCAGCACTGCCAAAGCCTTAAAGACTAACCAGGTTTTTTGGGGTGGGGTACGGGGAGGGGCTTTTTTGCAAAAAAGCCCCTCCCCGCTTCGTCCCGGTCTCGTCCCCGTTCCCATGTCAGCTGATGTCAGCAAATGTCAGTGAAGATGTCATTACATGTCAGCTGCCTCATGCGGTAGCCTTGCCGCGAAAGGAGGTGAGAAAGGAATGATCACCATGGATGCACAGGCCATGGGCCAGGGGCTGCCGGATATGGAGGCGCTAAGGGAGGTGATGAGGCAGTTTGAGCAGCGGCAGCCAAGGCTCAGCCGGCTGTGGCGATACTACCAGGGGAAGCACGACGTGCTTTCCCGCCAGCGGCTGGCGGGCTTGCCCAACCAACGGCTGGTGAACGGCTTCCCCCGGTATATCGCCCAGGTGTCAAGCGGCTACCTGCTGGGGGAGCCCGCGCGCTACGCCTGCCCGGGGAATGAACAGGGGGCCTACGCCCTGGAGATGGCCTACCGGCGGGCGGAAGCCGACAGCGCCGACATGGAGGCGGCGGTGGCCCAGTCGGTATATGGCCGGGGGATGACGCTGTGCTACCAGGACGGCGCAGGGCAGGCCCGGGTGTGCGCCCTGGATCCGCGCACGAGCTTCATCGTGCATGACGATACGGTGGCGCGGCGGCCCCTGTTTGGGGCCCGGGTGCTGAGGGAGCCGGAAGGATACCACATCACCCTCTACCTGCCGGACCGGGTGGCGGTGTATGGCCCGGCGGGCCGGTTTTCCAGGCCCAGGCCCCGTGTGTACCCCCATCCCTTTGGGCGCATCCCCATGACGGAGTACCTGAACGGCCAGGACGCCCGGGGGGATTTTGAGGACGTGCTGGCGCTGGTGGACGCCTATGACCTGCTGCAAAGCGACCGGCTGAACGACCGGATGCAGTTTTCAGACGCGCTGCTGGTGCTAACCGGCGTGATGGGCATCGCGGAGGGCGGACATGAGCCGGGCCCGGGGGCGATGGAGCGCCTGCGCCAGGAGCGCACCCTGGCCCTGCCCGACAGCGAGGCCAGGGCCGAATGGCTGGTGAAAAACCCCTCGGAACAGGATGTGGACGTGCTGCGCCGGGCGCTGGCGGAGGACATCCACAAGTTCTCCATGACGCCGGACTTTGCCGATGAGCGGTTTGCCGGGAACGCCTCGGGCATCGCCATCAAGTACAAGCTGTTCAACCTGGAACAGCGGATTTTGATGAAGGAGCGCTGGTTTATCAGGGGCCTGCGGGAACGGGCGCGGGCGATGGCGGGCTACCTGAAGGCCACGGGCCAGGCGGATATCGACGCGGACAGGCTGGACATCAGGATCCCCCGCCGGCTGCCGGTGAACGAGCTGGAGCGGGCCCAGGCGCTGTCCCTGTTAAAGGGCATCGTGCCGGAACAAACCCTGGCGGACAACGCGCCCATTTTGCCCCGGGACACAGCGGAAAAAGAATAAGGAGGAAAAATCATGGACGAACAGGAACACAGAGAAACAGAGCTGAAAAGGCGGGAGGCGGCCATCGAGCAAAGGGAGCGGGCCATCCGGGCCAGGGAGGCGCTGGCGGAGGCCGGGCTGCCCCAGGGATTGGCGGAGCACCTGGACTATTCCAGCGATGAGGCCCTGGACAAGGGCCTGGCCCTGGCCCGGGAGGCCAGGCGGCTGGCGGGCGCCGCGGCCCTGGGC
This sequence comes from Christensenellales bacterium, assembly GCA_050952935.1. GTDB lineage: Bacteria > Bacillota > Clostridia > Christensenellales > Aristaeellaceae > UBA6115. The sequence continues at coordinate 1,057,548 of JBMNLS010000001.1, forward strand.
GCGCCCAAGGCGGCAGGGGCCCGGATGGACGGCAGGGCCGACTATGAAAAGCGCGCGCTGCTCTACCTGACCGACCGGAACGACTACCTGGAACAATACAAAGGAGGAGAGAAATAAATGAGCGAAACCACCCTGAAACAACACCTGATCATCCCCGAGGTGATCGCCGACATGGTGGAGGGCGCTTTTGGCGAAAAATCCGCCCTGCTGCCGCTGGCGACGCTGGACAAAACCCTGATGGGTGTGCCGGGGGACACGCTGAAGTTCCCCGCCTTCCGCTATATCGGCAAGGCCGAGGAGGTGGCGGAAAACGGGGAGGTATCCCCCGGCATCCTGAGCGCCGACACGGTGCCGGTGACCGTGAAAAAATACGCCAAGGCCGTGCGCGTGACCGATGAGGCCCGGCTCTCCGGCTTTGGCGACCCCCTGGGCGAGGCCGCCAGGCAGCTGGCCCGGGCCATTGACCACGCGGTGGACGACGCCCTGTTTGACAGGCTTGCAGACGCCGGCTATGCCCGGAAATACCCGATCAGCGAGCTTTCCAGCGACGGGGTGGCGGACGCCCTCACCCTGTTTGGGGAGGACCTGGCGGGGGAAAAGGTGCTGCTGACCGACGCCGCGGGCTACGCGGCCCTCAGGAAGGACCCGGCCTATATCAGGGCGTCCGACATCGGGCAAAGGATGATCCTCTCCGGCGTGGTGGGCGAGATCTGGGGCTGCCAGATTGTGGTGAGCAACAAGATCAGGGAAAACCCGGTGACCAGGGAAAAACAGTATTACATCCTCAAGCCCGGCGCCCTGCGCCTGGTGGCGAAAACGCAAACCCTGGTGGAGGTGGAGCGGGAGGCCTCCCACATGCGGGACACCCTGTATGCCTCCAAGCACTGCGCGGCCTACCTGTATGACACAAGCCGGCTGGTGAGCCTGTGCGTGTTCACGGGGCTTGAGACATTGTCCCAGGGCTGCGGCATGGAAAGCCTGCCCATGGGCGCGGGGAAGACGGCGCTGAAAATCCCCGACCATATGGCCGCCCCCACTGGCTACAAATGGGTGGTGCTGCTGGATGACAGCGGGGCGGACAAGGGCGTCTTTGGCACGGCGATTACCGGCACCACCGACTGGCAGGGGAGCACGGCCGCCATTTCCACCGGGGGCAAGCTTTACCTGCATGCCCTGCTGGTGAGCCGGGAGAGCATGAAGCCGGTGAAAACCATCACCCTGGACGTTGAGGAGGGCTGAGATGGAGGCATTGAAAAACCGTTTGGTGACCCTGCTGGCCCTGGACACAGCGCCTGATGATGCGCTGATTAGCGAATTGCTCCATCAGGGGGAGGCCCTGGCCCTGTCCTATACGGGCAGGGCCACCCTGCCCCCGGAGGCGGACAGCGCCCTGGTGCGCCTGGCGGCGGTTCTGTACAACCGCCTGGGCATGGAGGGGGAAATCAGCCGCCGGGAGGGCGAGGTGGACGTGACCACCCAGGCGCTGCCGGAGGACATCAGGGCGATGCTGAGGCCCTACCGCGTGGGAAAGGCGGTGAGCCTATGCGGTTAACCGTGCGCTGGCAGCGGAAAATGACCTGGGTGAAAACCCACATCGTGCGCGGGGCCACCGGCGGGGTGGCCCGGGTGGAAAGCATCAACCGGGTGCCCTTCACCGGCACCCTCTGCCCGCCCAAAAAGCGGCTGGTGAGAAGCGAGCATGGCATGCGGGTGGCGGAAAGCTGGACGGTGATGCCGCAAACGCCGCTGTCCATCCGGGAGGGGGACCACATCTACCTACAAGGGGACAGCCGCTGCTACCAGGTGGCGGGGGTGCGGGTGTATCCGCGGCATCAGGAGGTTGACATGGAGCTGGCCCCATGACCGGCATCATGCACCAGGTGTATCAGGCCCTGACGGCGCTGCCGATTTCCCTCAGCCGGGCCTGGCCCCAGGCGGCGCAGCCGCTGCCGGCGCTTAGCTTTTCACTGCTGGATTACCAGGAGGGGGAGCGGGGGCTGGACACGGTCAAAATCCGGGCGGCCATCCGGGCGGCGCTGCCGGAGGAGGCGGACACGCTGGCGGAGCAGGCCGTGGCGGCCCTGGCTCCCCTGGGTTTGGCGCTGGATGCCGCCCGGGACGAGGCGGAGGCGGACAGCGGCGTGTTCCTGAAATCCCTGGCCTTTTCGGGCCAGGCGGCGGGCGGGCAGCTGCGGCGGCTGAGCCTGTCCATAAAAACGGGGGACAGCTGGATGCCCCTCACGGGGCTGCGCCAGGCGGCCTTCACCCCGGCGGAGCGGGTCTACCGGGATATCCGGGCACTGAGCGAGACCGGGCCCCGCCATGTGCCCGGGGAGATTCGGCAGGCTGCCCTGCACCTGTTGGCCGCCGCGTGGCCCACTGACCCCGGACAGCAGGCCATGAAGGCCGCCTTTTTAAGCGGGACGCCCCTTGACTGGCGGCTGGAGGGCGGGAGCTTTACCCAGGAGGGGCGGGGCCTGGTCATGGAGCTGGACGCCAGCGCCCTGGGCTTTGCCGCCCGGATCCAAATCATCCCATGAAAAGGAGGGAAAACTATGATGCTGCTGATGAACGGCGCTTCCATCCCTGATCCCCAGGAGATGCGGGTCCGCTGCCTGCCCCAAGCGGGCGGCGGCTTGATTCGGGAGGTGGAGGCGGCCTGGCTGGAGGCGCCCCAGGGCCAGGCGGCCGCCATCCTGGGGCCCTGTGCCGCCCAGGTGAACCTGACCTTTACCGACCCCATGACCGGCAACAGACTCACGCTGCCCATGCTGCTGACTGATTCCCAGGCCCAGCTGGCACGGGAGGACGGAGCGGGCGCTGTGTATGCCCGCCTCAGCCTCACCCTGAGGGAGGGCTGATGGACAGGGGCCGCATCGTCCGCGACTTTGCCCTGGCGGCCATCGGCTCGCCCTATGTATACGGGGGCGCGGGGCACAGGTGCACCCCCGCTTACCGGGAGCGGCTGATGGCCCAGTACCCGATCTATCAGGCGGCCATCCGGGCAGCCTGCCCCAGGCTGATGGGCAGACTTGATGGCTGCGCTCCCTGCCGATACGCCGGGAAGAGCTGCTATGACTGTGCCCAGCTTGTGCGCCGGGCCTTTGGGGCGGCGGGCATCCACCTGCCAAGCGGGGCCAGCACCCAGTGGAAGGCGGGCAACTGGGCCCATCAGGGCCCGCTTGGGCCGGAGGCTATAAGCCAGGTGTGCGCCCTGTACCGGGCTGGGGGCGATCCGCGCCGCCCCATGCGCCACACGGGCATCAGCCTGGGCGACGGCCGGGTGGTGGACGCCCGCAGCCACAGGGCGGGGGTGCTCCTGAGCCGAATAGAAGACTACCCCTGGACCCACTACGCCATCCCCCGGGGCATGCAGGCGGAATCCCTGCCCGCCTACCCGGCCCCGCTGATGAAGCAGGGCAGCCGGGGGGAGAGGGTGCGCGCGCTGCAGGCCCGCCTGATGGCCCTGGGCCTGCCCCTGCCCCGCTATGGGGCGGACGGCGTCTTTGGCCGGGAGACGGCGGGGGCCCTGAGGGCCTTCCAGCACATGGCGGGGATCGCCCCCAGCGGCGTTGCCTGTGAAACCACGCTGAAAATGCTTGATTTATAAGGAGGATTGCTATGGATTTGAAGAACGTTTACCGCGCCGCCACCGGCGTTGGCATGAGCCTGACCGCCTGGCTGGCAAGGCTGGTGGGCGGATGGGACGGGGCGCTGTCCCTGCTGTTTCTGCTGATGGGGCTTGATCTGGTGACGGGCGTTATAACGGGCCTGATGCGCCGCAGCGCCCACACGCCGGGGGGCGGCTTTCTGTCCCGGGCGCTGTTTGAGGGCCTCAGCCGGAAGCTGCTGATGGTGCTGCTGGTCATCCTGGCCACGGCGCTGGACGGGCTGTTGGGGGCCTCCGTGTGCAGGCTGGCCGTCATCGGCTTTTACGGGGCCAATGAGGCCCTGTCCATCGTTGAAAACGCGGCGCTGCTGGGCGTGCCCTTCCCCAAGGGGTTGCTGGGCGCCTTGGAGCGCTTCCGGGACAGCCGGGACGAAACCGAGCTGCCGGGATAACCATCGTTTTGCTGGATTGCGGGGCCGGGACAGGGTATAATGCAGGCGGAAAACGCCCGTTCCGGCCCCGCCGGGCAGCCGGGCGCACACCGAAGGAGGCTATCCATGCGCAAAAGAACCTTCACCCTGATGGCGGCCGCCATGCTGATGCTGGGCCTGCTTCTGCCCGCCCTGGCCCAGGGGAAAACCCAGGTGTTGATCTGGCATAGCTTTGCTGAGGGGCAGCGAGCCGCCCTGAACGAGATCGCCAACGCCTTCAACGCCCTGAACCCCGGGATGAAGGTGGTGGTGAAGTTCCAGCCCCGCACCGGCTTTGAGGATAAGGTATTAAACGGCGCGCGCACCGGCGCCGGCCCCAACATGATCATCCATTCCGCCGCCGAGGCGGCCAAGCATGTGGACGCCGGGGATAAGCGCGGCTTCGCGCTGGACTTCGCGGCCTTTCTGTCCCCTGAGGAGATGGAGCGGGTGAAAGCCCGCCTGCCCCGGCCCCTGTATAAGGCATCAACCGCCTTTGAAGGCGGCGGGATGCACATCATGCCGGTGTACTGCACAGGGCCCGTGCTCTTTTATAACAAAACCATGCTGGACGCGCTGGAGCTTGCCCCGCCCGCCACCTGGGAGGAGCTGGAAGCCGCCGCCCGCGCCATCAAAGAGAAATACGGCGTGCCCGGCTTTGCCACGGATATCGTCGCAGATGTCACGCAGATGCTGATCATGCAAAGCGGCTCCGGCTACATCGATGTGGAAAGCAAAAAGGCGCTGGAAGCCGCCGCCCGCGCCATCAGGGAGAAATACAGCGTGCCCGGCTTTGTCATGGATGGCGTTGTCCGCATCATGCAGATGCTGATCATGCAAAGCGGCTCCGGCTACATTGATATGGAAAACAAAAAGGCGCTCATCGATACCCCTGAGGCCGCCGGGCGCGTGCAGTGGTTCGGGGACCTGGCGAAAGAAGGGGTGTTCAGCCTGAAGCCCGCCGGGCAGTCGGTCTCCGGCGATTTTAAGTCAAAAAAAGCTGGCATGTACCTTAGCGGCGCCGACAGCCTTCTGCAGATCAAGCCCGCTGGCTTTGAGCTGGGCGTAGCCCCCGCCATTTTTGAGGGCGTACCGCCCTGGTACCCTGTCTGGAACCACAGCGCCATCGCCTTTAGAACCAATGAGGCCGCCGACAGGGCCACGGTGGCGTTCATCCGGTTCCTCACCAGCGCTGAGAACGCGGCCAAGTTTGCCATGGCCTCAGGCGCGCTTTGCCCCTATGCCGATGCCGGCGCTCTGCCCGAATACCGGGCCTGGCTGAATGGGGGCAGCCCGCTTAGCGATTCCCTCAAGGCTGTGGAGGCGGGCCTGGCCCATGCCGGGGCGCTCCCCAATGTGAGCGTTTCCGCCACCCTGCGCGCGGAGCTTGAGCGCGCCGTGGCCCGCGTGGCCGCCGGCGAAGCATCCGCCGTGGACGCGCTGAAAGCAGCCGCCGAGATCGTTAACAGCGAATGGGCAGCGGAGTGAGGGAGAGGACGAAAGGGACGGGGAGACGGGGAGACGTTGGGGGCTTTTCTTAAAAGAAAAGCCTCCCAAACCCCCAAAAGAACTTATTAAAAGGGTGTTGATGCTTTTATGTAACAACACTCGCTTTACAATATGCAAGTGCAATTTTTTGAAAAATATTTGCCGTAATTACTATAAAGTTTTATAATAAGGGAAATATTTGGATGCAAAGGAACTATGCTAATGCTGAAAAACAAGCCATCGTTTTTTGATACAAATACAGCTAAATTATTAAAAGAAAATTCGTCTTTTTTACTGGCAATATCGACAGCCTCCATAGCATTACTGACGGTTTATATCAGGGCATTATTCTATACTCAGTTACGTATTAAGTTGGTTTATTATAAACAGGAATATGAAACATTTTCAATTCAACCAACTGAAAACATGCTTTATATTGTTGCGAGTCTAGTTATTTTACAATTATTATTGCTTATCTATACAAATATAACTGCAAGCATTTTTGATAAAATTTTGGAAAACAAACGTTTTAATCACTATGTTTTTTCTGCATTTTTCAACGAAATAAAAGAAAAGTCGGATGAATATAGAAATCGGATTCAAGCAACAAAACAAAATCTTAGAAATTCTATTTATAAGGTTAAAGATATTTCTGTGTTTCTGTTAACTGTGAAAAATTTGGCTCGATTGTTTTATTTAAAAATTGAAATAAAATGGGAAATAATCCGGATTAAAAAGAAAATATATCGTGAAAAAAGGCGGTTGTTCAAAAAGTATAGATTTTTTTATGTAAGAATAGTATTTTTGATTACGATAGCATATATTTTCTTATATTGTATTATAGATATGATATCGTTTAGTTCATATTTTTCAACATTTTTAGGATCAATAGTGACTGTCATATTAAGCTTAGTAGGTCTATCTTTGTTTTATAAAAACAAAGATCGGAAATGTCGTAAAGAAATTGAGGATTTTGTTAAAAAGAAAGCTTTTTCCAACGAGGATTCATTTGAAAAAGAGGGTTCTTCCAGTGAGGATTTGTTTGATAAACTTAATGAAACTGTACCAATACCGATGGAAACAAAAGAGGAAAAGATAAAACTGTTTATTGTACAGATGATTATTATTCTAGGCATAATGTTTTTCGCAATGGTAATATCAACAAACATTGGTTTAAGAAACAAAAGACAATACCCTTTGGTGAAAATTGACGGTTATGATTATGTGGTTGTAATGACACATAATGAAAAGGAGTTGGTACTTGGGTGTGAAATTATAGACAATAAAACGCTAAACATTAATACCACAGAATATATGACAATTAACCAGTTTGATCGAGTACATACTATCGGTACATTCTCTGATGTTCGCCTATTAGAATAAAAAGCATCTCTATATAACGTGTTTATACTGATTCTAAACTTAATTGTACGTTGCGTTGTTCTTTTATCGTCCCGCTGTGGCAGTCAGCCTTGATGTAGCTCAGGCTGCGCCTTCGGTTTCTTTTCTTGCAGGAAAATAAAATCACTCGTCGCTCTGGATGCAATAAAGTTTAATATCAGTATTAAAGTTCTTTGAAGGTTTGGAAACTTTCTTTCAAGAAAGTTTCCAAGCGTCCCCATTCCCCTTACTTTGCTATCTCCTCATCCGTCTCAAAAAACGGCGTCACAGCGCCTTCGGGCACAAAGCCGCGCATCAGCTGTCCCGCGGCGGTGAACTCGATATAGTCCCAGTTCATATCCCGGTGGTGATAGCGGTTCAGCCAGGTGACAGGCATGCCGGGCGCGAGGGAGGCGATGGGGGTGAGGGCGCGGACGGGATCCTCAGTGGCCTGGGCGGGGGCTTGGATGGTGGTGGGGATGCGGCTGAAGTTGAGGGCGGGGAGGTTGATCTTGTCCTTAAAGTCCAGGGAGGAGGCGAAGCCCACGCGCACGCCGCCGGTGTTGACCTCATATAGGATCATGAGCCACCCGGCTTCCCAACCCGCGGCATAGATGCGGCCATTGGTGGAGGCCACAGCCTTGCCGTTCGCGCCCCGGCGGTAGTGTTCCCCGGGCCCGTCATAGACCTTGAGGCGCTGGCTGGGCTTGAAATAGGTTTCGATGAAGCCGGGGAGGGGGGTGGCGATGCGGTCATCAAAGACACGGGGGAGGGGCTTGCCGCAGGGGTTGGTGGTGTTCAAGGCGCGCATCTGGGCCCTGACATTTTTGATGAGGGTGTAGTTGTCCCACTCCAGGTTGCTGAGGACGGGGCCGTCGCCGGGGTAGTAGGGGTCCACCTGGTACCAGATTTGGCAGCGGAAGTAGTTGTCATACTTCTGCCCGGCGATAAAGGGCCGGCCATAGCGGGCGAACAGCTCGTTAAAGGCGTAGCCCAGGGCGTCATACTGCCATTCCCACACCTCGCACTCGGTGAGGCGGCGGCGGTTGGAATCCGGGAAGATGTAGAAATTGGATGCCAGGGCGGAAAGCGGCAGCAGCGCAATAAGCAACAAAATGGCAACAAGTCGTCTGGTTTTCATGGTTTACCTCCTAAATTTGATGAGGGACACGGAAACAGAACATCCGCCTGATACCGGACCTTGAAACGCTCAAAATACGCGTTTTCCATGGGTATCCAGGTGTCGGTGAAGCGCTTCAAGATGCCCTCCTCCGCACAGCGGGCGCGGAGCCTTTGCAGCTGGGTTCCGCTGTCAATATCCAGAAACACGGTCAAGTCGTAATGACTCCGCAGATCAGGATGGTGGCTGTAGCTGCCCTCGATGATGATAAGCGGGCGGATGACGCCTGGAACCTGTTCCATCTGCCCGGTGTGACAGTTGTAGCGCTGATGGCCGGTGTAGCTGCCCAGTTTAATGGGCAGGAGCACCTGGTTCAGCAGCCTTTCCCTGTCCAGGTTGCCGCCGGGTTCGACAAGGCGCTCCTGTGTGCGCTGGTGGGGCTGCAAAAAGAAGTCATCGGCGTGGATGAGGAGGCTGTCCGGAAAGGATTGGCGCAGAGCCTCCGCCAGGGTGCTTTTTCCGGAGCCTGCGGGGCCGTCAATGGCGATGAGGGCGGGCCTGCCCAGACTTTCCATCAGCGCCTGAATCCGCGTGCTAAGCGCCGGGCGCAATCAGCGTTCCTCCCGGAAATAGTTGACGCCGCAGCTGGCGGGCTGGCAGTTTTCAGGCTTCATGCGGATGCTGGAAGCCACCAGCACAATGCAGGTGACCACAAAGGGCAGCATGGAGAAGATGGCGGCGGGGATATCGGCGACATCCTTGGGGATGTAGAGGCGCAATACACTCAGCGCGCCAAACACCAGGCTGCCCAGCACCGCCCGCAGGGGCCGCCAGGCGGCGAAAATCACCAGAGCAACGGCGATCCAGCCCTGGCCGGCCACGATGTTGGGCTGCCAGTTGCCCAGGCAGGTGACCATGCTGATGTATACCCCGCCCAGGCCTGAGAGACCCCCGCCCAGCATGATATGGACATATTTGTAGCGGGTGACGGAAATGCCCATGGCGTCGGCAGCGCCGGGGTTTTCGCCCACGGCCCGCAGGTTGAGCCCCTGGCGGGTGCGGTTCAGGTATAAGCTCATCAGGATGGCGCAGGCCAGCGCCAGATAGGTGAGGACGCTGTGGGAAAACAGCAGCCTGCCTGCCACCGGCAGGTCGCTGAGCGCGCCCAGCCTCAGCGGCGTCAGCGCCGCCTTCAGCCCGTCCGACATAAAGGCGGTGCCCACGGGGGCGATGGTTTTGATCTGCTCGCCAATGAAGTTGGCCACGCCCGTGCCAAACACCGTCAGGGTGAGGCCGGAGACATTCTGATTGGCCTTAAGGGTGACCGTTAAAAAGGCATAGATGGCAGCGCCCAGAGCGCCCGCGGCAAAGCCCGCAACCAGCGTCAGAAGGGGGGAGGAGGTGGCGTAGCCCACCGCGAAGCCCGCGATGGCCCCCAGGTACATCATGCCCTCCACGCCCAGGTTGATATTGCCCACCTTCTGGGTGAGGATCTCCCCCAGGGTGCCGTAGAGCAGCGGCACCGCCGCCAGGATGGCCGCGTACAGGAAGGCCAGGATCTGATCGTATAGGCTGCTCATGCCAGGGCCTCCTTCCGGCGCATCACCCGGTATTGCAGGAAAAACTCAGCCCCCAGCACGCAAAACAGGATGATGCCCTGGAGGATATCGGACATGGAGGCGGGGATGCGGTACTCCGTCTGCATCATGCTGAAGCCCTTTTGCATCACCGCGAAAAGGAAGGACACCGCCAGCGCCCCAAAGGGGTTGAGCCGGGCGAGCCACACCACCGAAACCGCCTGGAAGCCCCGGCCCCCGCCGATGGCGTCGGTGAGCTGTCGGTCGGAGCCGGACACCTGCAGCATCCCCGCCAAGCCGCAGATGCCTGCAGAGATGAACATGGTGCGCAGCACGATTTTTTTAACCGGCATCCCGGCGTAGCGGGCGGTGCGCTCGTTTTCGCCCACCACGGTCAGCTCATACCCGTGCTTGGTGTATTTCAGGTAGATAAAAAGCAGCGCCACCATCACCAGCATCACCACCCAGCCGATGTGCACCTTGCCCACAAAGGGGAAGGGAAGCTCCGGCAGGCGGGCGGGCTTGGGGAAGCGGGGCATGGCGGCAAAGCCACCGGTGGGATCCCGCCAGGGACCTTCCCGCAGGAAGGTGACCAGGTGCAGGGCGATGTAGTTGAGCATCAGGGTGAACAGGGTTTCATTGGTGCCAAAGCGGGTTTTGAACCAGGCAGGGATCAATCCCCAGAGGCCGCCCACCAGGATGCCAAAGGCCGCCATCAGGATGATCAGTGCCCACTGGGGCAGCCCCTGCTGGAAATAGGCGAAGTAGCTGGCTGCCACCGCGCCCATGATGATCTGCCCCTCGGCGCCGATGTTCCAAAAGCGCATTTTGAAGGCCAGCAGCACGCCCAGGGAGGCCAGCGCCAGGGGGATGGTGAGCTTGAGCACTTCCTTTTGCATGCCGCTTGTGCCCAGCGCCCCTTCTATCATGGTGCCGTAGACCGCCAGGGGCTGATAGCCCAGCATCAGCAGGAACAGCGCCCCCATCCCAAGGGCAAACAGCACCGCCAGGGCGCGGTAAACAAAGGTTTGCCGGCGGCCCAGCTCCTCCCGCTGGACAACGTGGATGGCAAGGGATGGTTTAGGCATACTCGTCCTCCTTGTCGGTGGTAAGCCCGGTCATCTTCATGCCAAGCAGCGCCTTGGTGGCGAATTTGGTGTTGACAATGGCGGTTACCTGCCCCTGGCAGAGCACCAGCACCCGGTCGCAAAGGCCCAGCAGCACATCCAGATCCTCCCCCACAAACAGGATGGCCACGCCCTTGTCCTTTTGCTGGTTGAGCATGTCATAGATTTTCATGGAAGCGCCGATGTCAAGCCCCCGCACCGGGTAGGCGGTGATGAGCACCCGGGGGTTCAGCCTGATCTCCCGCCCCAGCAGCACCTTTTGCACGTTGCCGCCGGAAAGCTTGCGCAGCCGGGCCCCGATGCCCGGGGTGACGATGCCCAGCTCTTTTACCAGCTCCTCCGCCTGCTGCCTGGCCTCCCGGCGTCTGAGCAGCGGCCCTTTCTGGGAGCGATAGGTTTTTAGCAGGAGGTTGTCGGGCAAATCCATCCCGCCCACCAGGCCCATGCCCAGGCGGTCCTCCGGGATGAAGGCCATGGATATCCCGCGGCTGATAATTTCCCGGGGGGTGAGGCCGTCAATGCGCTGGCCTTCCATTTCCACGCTACCCCCGGCGGGCTTCTCCAGCCCGGCGATGGCCTCGCACAGGGCTTTCTGGCCGGAGCCGGCCACCCCCGCCACGCCCAGGATCTCCCCGCCCTTTAAGTCAAAGGAGATGTTTTTAAGCACATAGCGCCCGCTGGTGTCCTTCACGCTTAGCTTCCGAACGGACAGCACCGGCGCAGTGGGGAAGGAGGGGGTGCGGGGGATGTTCAGGTCCATCGGGCGGCCCACCATCATCTCGGTCAGCTGATAGCGGTCAGTATCGGGCGGTGTTGACGGTGCCCGCGTTTTTGCCGCGGCGCAGGACGGCCACCCGGTCGGACACAGCCATCACCTCGTCTAGCTTGTGGGTGATGATGATGACGGCCTTGCCCTCCTCTCGCATGGCGAAAAGCACCTGGAAAAGTGCCTGGTTCTCCTGGGGGGTGAGGACGGCGGTGGGCTCGTCCAGAATCAGCTTATCCGCCCCGCGGCAAAGCACCTTCAAGATTTCCACCGTCTGCTTTTCGCTGACGGAAAGGGTGTATACGGGCCTGTCAAGCGCCAGGGACATCCCCAGGCTTTTCATGGCGTCCTCCGGGCTGACGGGCAATTCACCCTTCTGCCCCAAGAGGATGTTTTCCCGGGCGGTGAGCACCTCCACCAGCTTGAAATGCTGATGGATCATGCCGATGCCCCGCTCAATGGCATCCCGCGGGGTGCGGATAACGGCGGGCTGGCCGTCCAGCAATATCTGCCCGGCGTCCGGCTGGTAGATGCCTGAGAGCATGTTCATCAGCGTGGTTTTGCCGGAACCGTTTTCCCCCAGCAGCGCCAGGATCTCCCCCCGCTTGACCTGAAGATCAAGCGCATCGCAAGCCACCACCTTGCCAAAGGTTTTGGTGAGGCCTGATAGTTGAATGGCTGGTGTCAAGGCTTGCTCCTTTTGAAATGAACTGGCCCTATTCTATCATAGAAACAGCGGATGGGGAAAGGAGAAGGGAGGCCTTTTTGCCAAAGGCCTCCCCCTTGCAGGAAACAGGATTACTTAACTTCCACACCCTTGATGAGCAGGTTGGTCATCAGGCCGCCGGTGATATCGGCATCGGCCAGGGATTCCCCTTCTTTGACCACCAGTTCGCCGGTGTTGGCATAGATGGGGCCGGTAAACACATCCCATTCGCCGGACATGATGCGGGCGCGGGCTTCCTCGATTTTTTCAGCGGTGCCCTCTGCCACGTTCTTGGAAAGGGGAGAGATGTCCACCATGCCCTCCTGCAGGCCCAGGAAGTAGTTGGCTGGCTGCCAGGCGCCTTCCATCAGGTCTTTCACCTGGGCGACGTAGACGCTGGACCAGTTCCAGACGGGGGCGGTGAGGTGGGCGTCGGGGGCGGCGGGGGTCATGTCGGTGTTGTAGCCGCAGCCGAACTTGCCGGCCTCCTGGGCGGCCACCTGGGGCATGGAGGTATCCACGTGCTGGGCGATCACATCGCAGCCCAGGTCAAGCAGCGCCACGGCGGTCTGCTTTTCCAGGGTGGGGTCAAACCAGGAGCTGATGAATTTCACATAGACCACGGCCTCAGGGTTCACGGACTGCACGCCCAGGGCAAAGGCGTTGATGCCGCCGTTGACCTCGGCGTTGTCCGCCCAGGCGGCCACATAGCCGATGAGGTTGGAGCTGGTTTTGAGCCCGGCCGCGATGCCGGCCAGGTAGCGGGCCTGGTAGATGCGGCCAAAGTAGTTGTTGAAGTTGACACCGTTGTTTTTGTAGCCGGAGCAGTGGGAGAAAACGACCTCGGGGTATTCATCGGCCATCTCTTCCATGAAGTTCATAAAGCCCCAGGAGTTGCCAAAGATGATCTGGCAGCCGGCGTCCACCAGCTCCCGCAGGGCGGCTTCGCACTCGGCGGTTTCGGGCACGTTGAACTTGTAGAGCACCTGGTCGTCGTTGAGGCCCAGCTCGGCCTTCATGCCTTCCAGGCCGTTATAGTGGGCGCCGGAGAAGCCGTCGTCCTGGGAGCCGATGAGGACCATCCCCACCTTCAGGTCTTCCTTGGCAACCGGGCCATAGGTGGGGGAACCGCCTGCAAATGCTGGCAGGCTGAGGGCACAGACAAGGATCAGGGCCAGGAAAAGGGGGAACGGTGCGCGGGTTCTCACGGCGGGTAACCTCCTGAGTGTTAATTATTTCTTTTCAGCCTTCAAGAAATAGGATGTCTCCATCCCGGATTTCCCGGATGGCTGCCAAAGACAGAACATCAAGCCCTTCTTCACGCAGGGCGCGGCCCCCCTTTTGGAAGGCCTTTTCAATGGCGATGCCGGCGCCTACGGCTGTGGCCCCGGCCTGACGGATGAGGGAGAGCATCCCCCGGATGGCCTCGCCCTCGGCCAGAAAATCATCCACGATGAGCACCCGGGCACCCGGCTCCAGGCATTCTGCGGAGCAGCGCATCTGGTAATCGACATCCTTGGTGAAGGAGCGGACATTTTGGGTGTATACATTGCCCTGTTGGGTGGAAGGGGCGTGTTTTTTGGCGAAAACCACGGGGATATTGCCCAGGGCCTGGGCGGTGGTGATGGCCAGCGCGATGCCCGAAGCCTCCACCGTCATCACCAGGCTGGGAGAGGCGGCGGCGAAATGGGCGGCGATCTCCCGCCCCATGGCGGTCATCAGCGCGGTATCAATGCGGTGGTTCAAAAAGAGATCCACCTTCACAATGCCTGTGCCGATCCCCTTTCCCCAGCGTCTGATGGCATCTTTTAAAGCTTCCACCCCGCATCCTCCAAAAACACGAACATTTTTTGAAAAACCGTTTTTATCATACACCTTTTTGAATGGAGGCGCAAGGCTCGTCAGCAGAAAAATTATGGGTGGGCAAATATAAGAATGTCATGGATTTTCAAGGGGAAATTGCAACATCGGGACGCCGGATTCTGGCGCCCCGATGCATACAGACATTAGCTTGTTAATGCGATCTTGGTCTTTTTTTCCGAATAGTCTGCAACAGAAGATAACTGCCAATCATGATGGATAAGGTGAGCATTCCCAATGGAAGGATTAATGCCTGATCCCCTGTCGCTGGCATCTTGCGCTGATTTGTAAAGACAATATCACCCGCATAGGGCATCCCATTTTTCAGCACATCAATTTTTGCCTTCAATTGCCCATCACTGGCGGTTGTTGTTACTTTGAGGGTATAAACGGTGCTGTCATAAATGATGTTTGCATCAGCTCCTGCTTTTTCTTCTATGGTATATATATAGTTGCTGACTTCACGGCTGAAGCTGCGGTCAGGGAAAACAATCTCCCCATCCTGTTTATTGCTTGCTTCGGCCAGCACTTTTCCCGCTTTATCCTTTAGCACAAAGTGGAACTGACCATCTTGCAGGCTGCCATTTCTCAACGCTTTGCGGGCTGCAACAGGCACGAAAAGCGTTGGGTAATCTTCCGGGGGAGGAGGTGGCGGGGGCGGATCATTTGACTTTCGATCCACTTGATGCTCAGTTTCTCCGCTGGGGATGTCATAGTCATTATCACCAACCTTTATGATTTTGGCGATGTTTTTTAACAGCGGTCCTTTCGGGGTGGTATAGTCTTCTACTATCGTTGGAATAATGATATCTATCCATTCATTTGGCTGCAACTTGCTGATCGTAAATTTCAGGGTGCGTCCATTGACCGTCAGGCTGATTCGGTCGCTTCCGGCCACTTTCCCTTCATCACCAGCAGTAACGAATGAGATATCATCGGGATTAAAGCGCAACCCGGCCGGCAGGGTATCTTCCAGAACGATGTTCTCCATAGCGCGAATGGGATGATCATTATAAAGCGTTAATTCATATTCAAGCGTATCACCAACATAAACAACGGGTATGTACACGTCACCTTCTTCATAGTCACCCTCATAATATTCTGATGCAGTGGTTCTTTTATACAGGTCTAAAGGCGGCGGCGCAATAAAGACGCTGGCAGTTCCGCTTGGAATGATATCAGAGGCCACTCCGCCCTCGCTCAAGGTAGCACGCCAGGCTGCTTGATTCACCACAAAGCTGTCAGGAACCACTTCCCTCCCTTCCGGCGCCTGCATGTTCAAATAAATCAACAGCGCCTCCTCGTCCTTGAGCTGGAAGGGCTGCCCATTGGCATCTTTGCCCAAATCAACCGCCACCGCGCGCACCTGGCTCATATCGGCAGGGGCAACAGTCGTCCACAGGCCGTTGCCCAAGTCATAGGCTGATGGATTTCCGGCATCAATGGGTTGTGTCTGATAGTAAATCACAGGTCTGACACCTTTATTCATCGGCTGGGTCACATCAACGCTTTCCAATATGCCCCGCCAGGTTGCAGCCCCGGTTCCCCCCGCCTCCTCCAAGGAATCAAAGAAGCAGATGTCTTGTGCAGTCACCCCAACTCCCGCCTGCAGGCGCAGGCGGTAGCTGTACAAGTCCCCTGTCATCACGGTCGCTTTATCGGTATAAACATTACTGCCCCACCAGCCCAGCGGAACGACTGAGCGCACGGTTTTGCTGAATCCCCCATCAGAAATAGTTGAAACATCCCGATAGGTATAGGCATTGGAGGCGTACAGGTAATTTTTCCCTTCCGGCTCAAGTTTTCCGCTTAAATCCAGGTCTGACATAATCTCAGCAAACGGAGGCGCAAAATGACCCCCGTTATCGGAAGCGCCTTGCATAAGCGGCGTATCCACACTTCGATAGACGGCATAGTTGGTTACTTGCGGACCATAGTCCGAAATGTTGATCCATGGGTTCATGAGCGTATAATCCAGCTGGAAGCCTGTGCGCAGTCTGTCATGATTGTCCCAATCCCATGCTTTGCTCAATTCGAAATTTGGTTTATCTCCCTCAACTTCCACATGTACAATCAGCAGATCGCGCCCGGACTGACGGAAGTTTTTGACAATCTCCACTTTTTTATTAATCTTAGTAGTCCAATTAATACTACGCACATAGATGTTGTTTAAATTGACCGAGGTGCCCGGCGGCAGCAGGTCATAAAAAACCGCCTTCCGCTGCTCTTCAAGCAAATTGAGCGCCAAGGCATCATCCAAATTTTTGATGCCGTCAACCATGATTTCATCTTTAGCTTCCAGCTGATAATATGTCGTGATCAAACCTTGCCGGGGGTCATTTGATTGCGAAAACGCTTCTTTATTAAAAACAGATTCACCTGCACGGGTGATAAGGCCGGTCTCTCCATCATAATAGGCACTGCTGGAATCGGGGTTCTGCACCCGGGAGGCGGATTCATTGAATACCTCTACGCTGTCTTTTCCTTTGATTGCCTCCAGCACCTTTGGGCTGGGCAGCAGCTCCATATCCAAATTGCAGGCTATTCCGACATAATAGTGTTTTCCGGTGACGCTGACCCGTACCCCTATGCTTCCCGGCGGCAGCGGAACAGTCTCCATAGCCTTAAGAACCGTGCCGTTGTCCCCTGTAAAATGGTGGACCTTGCGGGTGTATTTGTTGCCATAGCTATCCGTTTCTTCAATGATCTCAACCTGTGCCTGCCCATAAGGCTTCCAGCCGGTGGCATCCTTATATTCTATTTTAAAGCTGATAGAATCAAGGAGGACTGTTTCTTGTTTATATTTCTCAACCGGGTCTTCCACCAGCCGGGTCACCTCTGATGATTTTAAGTTGATACTGGTGAATTGATAATCCCCGGAGGTTAATACGGTGCCACCCGCTCCTCCTATTTTGACTGATTCATCCGTTAAATAGGCGGTCCAAGGCACCGTGCCTTCCTGAGACATATCCCATCCCCAGTAATGGCCTCTGATATTCCAACCGCCATTGATCTGTTTGGGAAGTTTATCCCTGGGGTTTTCCAGGCGATTGATCAGCCCGCCCGTTTCCCGGGGAGATGACTTATAGGTGTAGTGAGTATCTCCAACTGGACTGAAAAAATGCTCAGTATAGCGGTGTGTTTGCGTCAGGCTGCGGCTGTCTGCTGCATCCTGCCTACCATGTAGTTTAACAGTCAGGCTGTTGCTGGCTCCATCATACCAGCGGAGGCGCTGTTCCACATCCTCACTCAAAAGGGTGCGGGGATAGCGGTAAACCGTGGTAAGAATGGGCCCAATATAGGTGTCGTCCAAAGCTGATCTGGGGAAATCCCACCAGTTTGCCTCCTGACCGTTGATTTGATTGAATTCAGCGGCAGTGCCATACTGCCAATCATTTTTGAAAACCGGATGCCGATGGTCATACCAGGATGAGGTTCCGAAACGCCAGGACACCAGTTCGCCATCCTGAGGCTGCTGCAATGCAAAAGCCAGCTTGAAGGCCTGGGAGTTGCTGCTATCAAGGCGCAGATCATACCGGTAGCTGATATAGAAGTACTGGTGCTCAATGCCCGCAAGGCTTGGGGGAAGCGGGCCCCATTCGGATGTGTCGTAATATTTGGATTGCGTAGCCGAATAACTGCCCAAATTGCCCAGCTTTGCGTCCGTATCATACTGGATGCGCAGGGCGTTGGACTGTGTTTTGGTTATTGATCCGCCGGGCTCTTTGATGCTCAGCTTGAGGCGGATATCATCCTTATAATAGCTGTCGCTCAGGTCTCCTGGGATATCCTTGCCATCCTTGTCTCCATCAGGCACTTCGTAGGGGTATACTTGATAATAGAACAAAATATCCAGCAGATAAGAAGGGTCGGTAATCTCCCGGTAATTGAACAGCACCCATTCCCCGGCTTCCGCGTCATTCCAGCGCAAAAAGGGCGTGGGGCTGGTGCTGTCCTCATTGTTTTCCCCGGGATCGCCATGGGGAACCGCCAAGTCCAGGGTTCCAACGGGGGTAGCGCCATCAAAAAAGATGTGTTGAGGGATGCGGATTTCCACCGCGTTTTTGGGAAGAGTGCGGTTACCAAAGGTGATCTGTGCCTGGATGCCATGCTTAGTTTCTTCGGCGTTTTGGGGGAAGACCTGAAGCAGATCCCCCTGATAAGTGTGACCTGGCGTTGCTGACGAAATCCATTGGATGGTGCAGGAGGCGCCTGCTGGTTCAGCCATGGCAGGCTGCTGGGGCATGATCAGCATAACCAGCAGCAACAAAGCAAAACATCTGAGAAACTTTTTCATGGAACCTCCTGCATAAACACAATATATAGTTGATTTTAAGCTACCATATCACAAGATACATGACAATAGCAAAACGATGACGTTTTCATTTGTTTTTTATTAACCAATATTACAAAAGCAAGAACAAGGATATTGACCTGCTGCTGTCATGCTTTTACATGATCAGAATCTGCTCAAGGATGGTTGTTTTCAACTATCTATTGACGCGGATGGACAAATGAGAGATACTGACATCAACAGGAATCGTTTATCCATCATGCTTTTGATGAAAGGTTCTCGGGAAAGTCCGATGGAGCGTTAGCACAGAAAGGAATGACCGGTATGGCAAAAAAATTGAAAATTGTGGCCATGTGGATGGCTTTGATGATCCTTATCATGGTGCCGACAGTGGCCCAGATGGCGCATGTGCATACCTATACAGACTGGGTGGTGCAGACAGCGCCAGGTTGCACCACCCCCGGGCTGAAGGTGAAAACCTGCACGGTACCTGGTTGTACCAACACCATTTCAGAACAGATCCCGCCGTTGGGGCACAAGTTCAGCGCTTGGACGGTCTATGCTCAGCCCTCCTGCGACGCTCAGGGCATTGAAACGCGAAGCTGCTCTGTTTGCGGCGCCACGGAAGAGCGGTATACTGCGGCTACCGGCCATGCTTTTGGTGCCTGGAGCGTATACAGCCCCGCCACCTGCACTGCCCAGGCTATCGAAACCCGCACCTGCAGCAAATGCAGTGCCATGGAAACCCGCTATAAGCCTGCCCTCGGCCACAGCTTTGGCGGCTGGACGGTGGACTGGCTGCCTGACTGCACCGGAGCCGGGCAGGAGCATCGGGAATGCAGCCGCTGCCAAATGACAGAAACCAGAGCCATCAACAAGCTGGGGCATAATCTGGGTGCCTGGAAGGTGTTCCAAGCACCCAACTGCACACAAATGGGCCTTGAGCGCCGAGAATGCTCCCGCTGTGACTATCTTGAAAGCCGCTACCTGAGCGCCTTGGGCCATAACTTTGGCGGCTGGACAGTGGTGCAGGTGGCCAACTGCACCCAGGGGGGCGAGAAAACACGTACCTGCAGCCGCTGCTCCTTGGTGGAGCGGGAATATAGCTACCCCTTGGGCCACAAAATGGGTCCCTGGACGCAAACCCTGGCCCCCACCTGCATCACCACAGGAACCTCCCAGCGCACCTGCGGCCGGGGCTGCGGCTACACGGAGACCCAGGTGCTCTATGCTCTGGGGCATGTGATGCAGCCCTATGTGATCACCGTGGCGCCCACCTGTGCGGTGGAGGGTGAGCGCAGCTCCACCTGCAGCCGCTGCGGCTATGTATATAAGGAGAAGATTCCGAAGCTGCCCCACAAGTTTGGTCCCTGGCAGGTGGTGACGCCCTCCACCTGTGAGAAAACCGGCGTTCAGGAGCGCTTCTGCACCGTCTGCGGCGCCCGGGAGACGGGCACTATCAAGCTGGGCAAGCATTCCTATGACGGCGGCTGGCTGGCGCTAAGAAAGCCCACCCTGGAAAAGGTGGGGATCAAAATCAAGCGCTGCACCGTGTGCAACAAGGAGATTCAGCGGCGGGAATACGCGCCTGATTCCTACCGCTATCAGGTACCGACCGCTGGCTTTGGCGTGCCGGTGGCAAGCGTCCAGCCCCATCTGGCGGGCTATTCCGACCGGCTGATTCCGCTGACGCTGGCGGAAAACCAGGAGCAGGTTTTCCCCATCGTGACAGTGGATGGCTTTGAGGTGGGCTTGCTGAAAGCGGTGTATACGGGGCAGTCGGTAACGGTTACCTACCAGATGCATGACCCGGCCACCCTGGTCATCAATGAATCCCTGCTGGTCTTCCCCAATCTTGCGGCAGTTACCGCCGAATCTTTAAGCCCTGTGGCCCCCGCCCACTGGTTTGGCGGCAGCATCCCGGTGGCGGAGGGGGAGGAGGTCATCATCGCCGTGCGCTTCCAGCTCTCCTACGATCAGAAAGGCCCGGGTGTCAGGGCTTTCTCCGAGCAGGGAACCTACCTGGATGGCTTCACCTCAAATGGCGCTGTGCTCCAGGAGATGATGAACAGGCTGATTGGGGAGTAAGCTGAATTATTAAAAAACGATTTCGCCCTGTGGCATAAAGCGCCGCAGGGCGAACTGGCATTTTATCAAGACGGCTAGTCGTGATAATTAGCTACCATTTAATATTCACCTGCACCTCATTCCCGCACACGGGGCATTTGATCTGACGGGTGCCGATCTGCTTTTTGAGGCGCAGGGGGGTTTTACAGCTGGGGCAGGTGCGGTAGCGGTGGGTGCGGTAGTCCCGCACACAGTTTTTAAGGAGGAGGAGTTTCTTTTTAAGCATGTCCCTGAGCGCCAGATAGCGCTGGTTTTCGGCGGCCCGCTTCACCCGGTCTTTGGAGAAGAAACGGAACAGGGAATAGATGATAAGCCCCAGGGACAGATAGTAAAGCAGCGCGCTGCGCAGGAAGATGTTCAGCAACAGAAACACCATGGACAGCCCAAAGAGGCCTTTGTACATAGGGTCGGGGCCGTAGCGGCCCTGCATGAAGGCCATCAGTTTGCGCTTGAAGTTATTCATCAATGGTTGAAACTCCTTTTTTCTGTTGTCAGCAGAGGCAGCCGCGGCGGCAGCACAGCTGCGCCAGGCATAGCCCCATGCACAGCGTGTTCATCCCGCCGCCCACCGGCACGCCAAAGCCCCGGCTGCGCTGGGTATAGGCCTGGTGGGCGCCCGCGATCTGCTGGCGCACCTGCTGGTAGGTGAAGTTATTTGGCTCAAGCCGGATGGCATCATCAATGTGGTTAAGGGCGGTGACCCGGTTGCCCAGGCCGTAGTTGGCCACGGCGCTTAGATAGTACCATTCCCCGTTCCGGTTCTTAATCTCACTTAGGGCGTAGAGCGCTTCGTTGTAGCGCATGGCGTTTATGTAGTGGCGCACAGGGTCGAACTTGTCGCCCCGGCTTTGCTGGGTTTGCTGGCGCTGCTGAAAGCCGCCATAAGCGCCGCCGAAGAAATCAAAGGGATTAAAGCCTCCATAGGGGCTGCCGTAGTAGCCCCCCTGGGTGCCGCCATAGGCTGAGCCTGAGCTCTGGGGCCTGGAATAGTCTTGATAGCGGGCGCGGCCGGACTTGATCTCCTCATAGGCCACATTGATCTCCGCCATTTTTTTCTGGGCGCTGGCGTCACCGGGGTTCAGATCCGGGTGATATTTCTTAGCCAGCTTGCGGTAGGCCTCGGTCACCTCTTTTTCGCTGGCATCCCGGGATACGCCCAGCACCTCGTATGGATCCCTCATGGTGTGTTGTCTCCTTTATGGGCGGCTGCAAAGCGTGTCCAAACGCCGGAATAGAGAATGTTTTCCATCAGTTCCTGATTCCTGTACAGCTTCAGGCGGGAAAAAGCCTCCACGCAATCAGCCATCAGCACCTGCAGAATGGCCTCATGGCGGGTGGAATCCACAAACACCATGGGGTTGTACCGCTCGCGCTGAATGTCCTTTTTCAAGTCCACCACCGCGTCCATCAAATAGATGAAGCGGCCCAGCTTGTCGCCAAAGGCGGGGAGGGCGGCATTTTCCTCCTGGCCATCGGGGCTGAAAATCCGAGCCAGGATGCTGCCAAAGGCGGCTGCGGGCAGATCGGGGTTGGGCTCGCCGGCCTTTTCCATGGCGGAAAGCGCTTTCAGCCCCTCTGTGATGGCCTCGCATTGCCGGGGCAGGCGGGCGCACACATTTTTTACCTGGGTTCCTATTATTTTGGCCTGGGTGAGGGCGGAGATACTGCGCTCATCCACCCAGTTATCCATGCGCTGATAATAGGCCAGCACCACATTGATATCCGCCGCGTATTCCGTCCAGGCGTTGATGGCGCTTTTCCGTCGCTTTGTGGGGTGAATCGGGCAGCGGAATTCCTCCACGCGCATGTCATCCTCCGGCTGGAGGGCGCTGAGCAGCAGAATCAGGAAGGTCATGTCATAGGTGAGGGTCAGCCGGCACAATGCCCCATGGCGCTGGCCCAGGGCACGGCACAGCCCGCAGTATACCTGCTGATAATGCTGGCGCTGCTCTTTATCCAGCTGCTCCAGGTTGGCGATCACATAGCCGAACAACCGTGTCCCTCCCTTTTGTAGTGGCATTATCATAACATTTTATCATGAACAATGCATGAATGGGGCATTAAAAAACCCTCAGAAAGCATACCACAGCCCTGTTTTTGGCACAAGAAGGGGGTTGATGGCGATTTTATTTTTTATTCAAAAGAAGGACTTGACTCAGGGGTGGATGATATGATATATTAGTCAGGCACCCCAAACGGAGGTGCCGGACCTTGAAAACGATACAGAGACGAGAAGCGAAGAAACGACAGTTGATTCTTTGAGCGAATTAGCTGGTGAAGGTGCTGAGCGGAAGGCGAGCTGAGAGGCATGCCTGAGGCTTGGGATCGGAGCTGGTTAAGGATTAAACATAAGAGTTTGATCCTGGCTCAGGACGAACGCTGGCGGCGTGCCTAACACATGCAAGTCGAGCGGGGGTGTGTGAGGAGTAATCTGAACATACCCGAGCGGCGGACGGGTGAGTAACGCGTGAGCAACCTGCCTTATACAGGGGAATAACGCGCCGAAAGGCGCACTAATACCGCATGAGACCACAGCATCGCATGGTGCGGGGGTTAAAGGAGGAATCCGGTAGAAGATGGGCTCGCGTCCGATTAGGTAGTTGGTGGGGTAAAGGCTCACCAAGCCTGAGATCGGTAGCCGACCTGAGAGGGTGATCGGCCACACTGGAACTGAGAGACGGTCCAGACTCCTACGGGAGGCAGCAGTGGGGAATATTGGGCAATGGGGGGAACCCTGACCCAGCAACGCCGCGTGAGGGAAGAAGGTTTTCGGATTGTAAACCTCTGTTCTTGGAGAAGAGAAGAAGACGGTATTCAAGGAGGAAGCCCCGGCTAACTACGTGCCAGCAGCCGCGGTAATACGTAGGGGGCGAGCGTTGTCCGGAATAATTGGGCGTAAAGGGCGTGTAGGCGGCTTTACAAGTCAGTAGTGGAAGTCCCATTTTCAAGGTGGGGAGGGCTATTGAAACTGTAGGGCTTGAGTGCAGGAGAGGTTATCGGAATTCCCGGTGTAGCGGTGAAATGCGTAGAGATCGGGAGGAACACCAGTGGCGAAGGCGGGTAACTGGACTGTAACTGACGCTGAGACGCGAAAGTGTGGGGAGCAAACAGGATTAGATACCCTGGTAGTCCACACTGTAAACGATGAATGCTAGGTGTAGGGGGTATCGACCCCTTCTGTGCCGCAGTAAACACAATAAGCATTCCGCCTGGGGAGTACGGTCGCAAGATTAAAACTCAAAGGAATTGACGGGGGCCCGCACAAGCAGCGGAGCATGTGGTTTAATTCGAAGCAACGCGAAGAACCTTACCAGGTCTTGACATCCAGTTAAAGTTATAGAGATATGATGTGCCATTTGGCGAACTGAGACAGGTGGTGCATGGTTGTCGTCAGCTCGTGTCGTGAGATGTTGGGTTAAGTCCCGCAACGAGCGCAACCCCTGCTGATAGTTACTAACGGGTGAAGCCGAGGACTCTATCGGGACCGCCGGGGACAACTCGGAGGAAGGTGGGGACGACGTCAAATCATCATGCCCCTTATGACCTGGGCTACACACGTGCTACAATGGCCGAGACAGAGGGAAGCGAAGGAGCGATCCGGAGCGGATCCCAAAAAAGCGGTCACAGTTCGGATTGTGGGCTGCAACCCGCCCACATGAAGTCGGAGTTGCTAGTAATCGCGAATCAGCATGTCGCGGTGAATACGTTCCCGGGCCTTGTACACACCGCCCGTCACACCATGGGAGTTGGGAGCACCCGAAGGCAGAGAGCTAACCCGTAAGGGAGGCATCTGACGAAGGTGAGCTCAATGACTGGGGTGAAGTCGTAACAAGGTAGCCGTATCGGAAGGTGCGGCTGGATCACCTCCTTTCTAGGGAGCGAGTACGGACAGGGATGTCGGTACGACTTCCAGGTCGATCGGCAGCAGATGGAAGTTTGTTGCTGAAAGGAAAGAGCCTTAAGGGTAGCCCCTGAGGCAGGCAAGCGGAGGAGACGCCGCTTGCAGACGAAGGACAGCTGTCCCGCTTCTCAAATCTGTATCGCTTTCAAGGTCCAAACCTTGGCAGCCAAGCGTAAGCGCGGCTGCGCGCACCTTGACAACCACACAACGGAAGAACGAGAAGACCTTATTAAGTAAGAAGGTTTTAGAAGGCCAGTTGCGCGCTTTATGGATTAATGAAGCGTGAGACATGAAGCATGTCAAAGAAATAATTGGTCTCAGGATTTAACGAAGATTAAATTAAGTAAGAAATCAAGAGAAGAAGAGCATAGGGCGGATGCCCAGGCACCAAGCGCCGAAGAAGGACGTGGCAAGCTGCGAAAAGCTACGGGGAGCCGCAAGCAGGCAGAGAACCGTAGGTATCCGAATGGGGGAACCCGGCGGACAGGAGGTCCGTCACGCTGAGATGAACACATAGTCTCGGACGAGGTAACCCGGGGAACTGAAACATCTAAGTACCCGGAGGAAGAGAAAGAAAGATCGATTTCCTAAGTAGCGGCGAGCGAACGGGAAGGAGCCCAAACCAGGAAGCAAGCTTTCTGGGGTTGTGGTCCGGCGAAAGCGAGAGGAAGCTTAGACGAATAGAGCAGGGAAGCTCAGCCAGAGGGGGTAACAGCCCCGTAGTCGAAAAGCGGAATTGAGCGGCCGGTACCGGAGTACCGCAGGGCACGAGGAACCCGGCGGGAAGCAGGGAGGCCCACCTCCCAAGGCTAAATACGACTTGGTGACCGATAGCGCATAGTACCGTGAGGGAAAGGTGAAAAGAACCCCGGGAGGGGAGTGAAAGAGAACCTGAAACCCTATGTTTACAAGCAGAGGGAGCACGATCTAGGTGCGACCTTGTACTTTTTGTAGAACGGACCGGCGAGTTATGATTTCCAGCGAGGTTAAGGGATAGGAGTCCCGGAGCCGTAGCGAAAGCGAGTCTGAAATGGGCGAAGTAGTTGGAGGTTGTAGACCCGAAACCGGGTGATCTATCCATGGCCAGGTTGAAGTGAGCGTAAAAGTTCATGGAGGACCGAACCAGACGTCTGTTGAAAAAGGCGGGGATGAGCTGTGGATAGGGGAGAAATTCCAATCGAACTCGGAGATAGCTGGTTCTCCTCGAAATAGCTTTAGGGCTAGCCTCGTATTAGATTACCGGAGGTAGAGCACTGACTGGGCGCGGGAGCCACAAAGCTTACCAAACCTTATCAAACTCCGAATGCCGGATAATTGATGTACGGGAGTCAGTCCATGTGAGATAAGTTTCATGGGCGAAAGGGGAACACCCCAGACCGTCCGCTAAGGTCCCGAAGTGCATGTTAAGTGGAAAAGGATGTGTAATTGCACAGACAACCAGGATGTTGGCTTAGAAGCAGCCATCCATTGAAAGAGTGCGTAATAGCTCACTGGTCGAGTGGTTGTGCGCCGAAGATGTCCGGGGCTAAAACATGTCACCGAAGCGGCGGATTGCCTGTTGCTATCTCTGTTATCTGAGGGCTCTTTCTCTGCTGAAGGGTGGGGATGGAGTAAGCATTGGAGCGACTGGAAGCTTGAGAGAGAAGGCGAGCCGATTTCCTCAAGCGAAGGACGCGAGAGCGAAGAGCAGGATAATGGAGATAGCAACAGGCAGTGGTAGAGGAGCAATGTGTACGGGAAGAAGCATGACCGGGAGGACATGTGGACTGTACAGAAGAGAGAATGCCGGTATGAGTAGCGAGAGCCATGTGAGAAACATGGCGGTCGAAAGCCCAAGGTTTCCTGGGGAAGGTTCATCCACCCAGGGTAAGTCGGGGCCTAAGCCGAGGGCAGGAGCCGTAGGCGATGGACAGCAGGTGGAGATTCCTGCACTACCAATGGAATGAAGCAGTGACACAGAAGGATAGCTCGGGCGCGGTGATGGTCAACTGCGTGAAAGCGTCGAGTGTGGTGTTTAGTGAAGTACGGACACCGGAGAGCATGAGGCGCGAGAGGACCGAAGACAAGTAGGGAAGCGAGTGATTTCACGCTGGCGAGAAAAGCTGCTAGTAAATCTGTTAGGTACCCGTACCGTAAACCGACGCAGGTGGGCGGGGAGAGAATCCTGAGACGAACGGGAGAACCCTTGTTAAGGAACTCGGCAAAATGACCCCGTAACTTCGGGAGAAGGGGTGCCTATGAGAATAGGCCGCAGAGAAGAGGCCCAAGCGACTGTTTAGCAAAAACACAGGTATCTGCGAAAGCGAGAGCTGACGTATAGGTGCTGACACCTGCCCGGTGCTGGAAGGTTAAGGGGACCTGTCATCGCAAGAGAAGCAGCGAACCGAAGCCCCAGTAAACGGCGGCCGTAACTATAACGGTCCTAAGGTAGCGAAATTCCTTGTCGGGTAAGTTCCGACCCGCACGAATGGTGTAACGATTTGGGCGCTGTCTCAACAAGGGACCCGGTGAAATTGAAGTATGGGTGAAGATGCCCATTACCCGCGACTGGACGGAAAGACCCCGTAGAGCTTTACTGTAACCTGATATTGGATTTCGGTAACTGATGCACAGGATAGGTGGGAGGCTAAGAAGGAAGGGTTTCGGCTTTTCTGGAGCCACTGTTGGGATACCACTCTTCTGTTGCTGAAGTTCTAACAACTGTCCGTGATCCGGCAGTTGGACAGTGTCAGGCGGACAGTTTGACTGGGGCGGTCGCCTCCTAAAGAGTAACGGAGGCGCCCAAAGGTACCCTCAGAATGGATGGAAACCATTCGGAGAGTGTAAAGGCAGAAGGGTGCCTGACTGCGAGACTGACAAGTCGAGCAGAGACGAAAGTCGGGCTTAGTGATCTGGCGGTATCGAGTGGAAGAGCCGTCACTTAACGGATAAAAGCTACCTCGGGGATAACAGGCTGATCTCCCCCAAGAGTTCACATCGACGGGGAGGTTTGGCACCTCGATGTCGGCTCGTCACATCCTGGGGCTGAAGCAGGTCCCAAGGGTTCGGCTGTTCGCCGATTAAAGTGGCACGCGAGCTGGGTTCAGAACGTCGTGAGACAGTTCGGTCCCTATCCGTCGTGGGCGAAGGAATCATGAGAGGAGCTGTTCCTAGTACGAGAGGACCGGAATGGACGTACCACTGGTGCAACTGTTGTGCTGCCAAGCGCATAGCAGGGAAGCGAAGTACGGGAAGGATAAACGCTGAAGGCATCTAAGCGTGAAGCCCCCCTCGAGAAGAAGGTTCCCATTCCTAGAAGGAAGTAAGGCCCCCGGGAGACGACCGGGAGATAGGGCGGCGGTGGAAGTGCAGTAATGTATGGAGCTTGCCGTTACTAATAGGCCGAGGTCTTGATTTCAAGAGACCAATGAAGAAGGAAGCGGAGGAAACTCTGCGAAAGGCATGAACTCGTTTTGAAGTTGTGTGGTTGTCAGGGGGCGTACCCCTGACAGACTACCGGTGGCAAAGGCGAAGGGGCCCCACCTGTTCTCATCCCGAACACAGAAGTTAAGCCCTTCAGCGCCGATGGTACTTGGCTGGAGACGGCCCGGAAGAGTAGGTCGCCGCCGGTTCCTAACGCGAATTTCAAAACTAAACCTTTGAAATTCGCCATTCCTCAGTAGCTCAATGGCAGAGCACCCGGCTGTTAACCGGGTTGTTGCAGGTTCGAGTCCCGCCTGGGGAGCCAAGCATCGGTGACTAACTTAAAGTTAGTCACCGATTTTTTATGTGCGCTTTAGCCCACAAATCCACCAGCAGCGCTGGTGGAATCAGAAAGCTTTAGCTATCAGAAACCTCCTTTGCTACAATCGAGAAGGTCTGGCAACCGCATCGAAAGCAAAGGAGGTTTGTCATCGTAGATGAATGACAGTAAAAGTCTATCACACATAAAATGGAACTGCAAATATCATATAGTATTTGCACCGAAGTATCGAAGGCAGGTGATATATGGGAAGATAAAAGCAGATATAGGCAAGATTCTCAGACAACTATGCGATCCGTGATATAATGAAGGTGTGTTTATGATGAATTGAGGTGATGAAATGAATTGGTCATTGTTTTTCGGCTTCTTTTCAGCGGTAATTTCTGGAGTAATAATACGCTTCTGGTTTGAGATTCTTAATGAAGTGTATTTAAAACCGGTTCGTGATTACCGCCTTTTAAAGAGAAAAGTTGCTGCTGCACTATTGATGTATACTCCTGAAATATTTGAGAGGGCGCCAATTTCTACTGACAAATCATTTCCGCTTTCAGAAAGGCACCTTGTAGCAGGACACGCTTTTCGTTCTCTAGCAGCAGAACTTGAAGGAATTACGTATTCCCTACCGGATGCCAATAAGCCCTTGAAAACTCGAATACGGCTTTTAGGTAAACTAAGAGCATGTATAATTATACGTATAAGGGGCGAAGTCCCCTCGGAAGATGAACTTCGAGAAGCCGTATTTTCACTTGTTGGCTTATCAAATTCATTTTTTCTACCGGTTGGGAAAATAAACGACGATGGTATTAAATATAATAAAAGACGGGTAAAAGAAATTCGTCAGTTGATTGGGCTTGACCACAATAGAATAAATGATGAGGATTTGGAGTGATATATCATGCTTGCTATTAAAAGATAGTTTTCTATAAAGAACGCTTGGATCAGTATCAAAAGCCACTACAAAGGGGTTCTTATGATCCAAGCAATTCATAGTTATCTATCTTTGCGGGATTTTTCTTTTTTCAAGAAAGTTCAACAAACATTTGTCACTTGTTCTCATACATATTATTCTCTCCCATTGCGATTCTACCCCGCATCGGGTATAATCTATCCAGGCGGGCATAAAATGACCCGCCAAAGAAGAGCGGGAGAGAAAAGTGCAGGATATTTCGTGGTCTACCATCCGGCGCATTGCCGATATTCAGGCGGAGGAGATTGCCCACCGGGCAATGATGATGGAGCGCATCCAGGCGGCGGAGCCCATTGGGCGGCGTTCTCTGGCGGACGCTTTGTCGCTGCCGGAGCGGGAGGTGCGCAAGGCCGCCGACGCGCTGAAGGCGGAGGGGCTGATTAAGCTGAGCGCCAGCGGCATGCAGCTGACCCGCGCCGGGCGTGCGATCATGCCTGAGATTCTGGCGCTGTGCCAGATTTTTACTGGCCTTCACCAGGTGGAGGAGGCGCTGGAGCAGGCCCTCGGCCTGCCGGGTGTTACCGTGGTGCCCGGCAATTCGGATCAGGATCCCCATGTGTTAAGGAGCCTGGGCCAGGCGGTGGCCGCTGTGGTGCGCCGCCATGTGAAAGACAGGATGATCCTGGCGGTTTCCGGGGGCAGCACCATGATCGCTGCGGCGCGGGCCATGGGCCCCATGGCGGAGGATTTGATGGTGGTGCCTGCCCGGGGGGGATTTGGCTCCCTGGCTGAGACCCAGGCCGATGCCGTGGCCAGCGAAATGGCCCGGCGCATGGGCGCCGGCTGCCGGCTGATGCATTTGCCGGAGGGCATGGATCAGGAAACGTTGAGCAAGGCGGCCAGGCTGCCGGGCGTGGCCGACACTCTGCGTATGATGCGCAGCGCTGACATGATCCTCTTTGGCGTGGGCCGGGCTGATGAAACGGCGGAGAAGCGTGGCCTGGATGCCGGGCAGGTGGAGGTGCTGAAGCAAAACAAGGCCGTGGGCGAGGTGCTGGGAGATTTCATTGATATCGATGGCAGGCTCGTGTACCGCAGCGGCACCCTATCAGCGGAACTTTTGGACAATAAGCCCGACGCCATCCACATCGTTGCCGCCGGTGGCAGCCGGAAGGCCCTGGCCATCCTGGCCGCTGTGCGCAGCCACCCGCCCCATGCGCTGGTGCTGGACGAAGGCGCCGCCCGGGGCATGCTGAAGCTAATCAAGGAGCCGAAAGGCCCCGCAAATAAACAGGAGGCATAACCATGAATAAGAAAACCATCCGTGACATTCCCCTGAAGGGCAAACGGGCGCTGGTCCGGGTTGATTTTAATGTGCCCATGGATGAAGCGGGCCAGATCACCGATGAAAACCGCATCCTGGGGGCGCTGCCCACCATCCGCTACCTGGTGGACGAAGGGGCCAAGGTGGTGCTGATGAGCCATATGGGCCGCCCCAAGGGCAGCGTCAACCCCAAGTATTCCCTGGCGCCTGTGGCCAAGCGCTTGGGCGAGCTGCTGGGGCAACCCGTGCACATGGCCAAGGATGTCATCGGCGAAGATGCCGATAAAACTGTGGCGGCGCTGGGCGAAGGCCAGGTGGCCCTGCTTGAAAACCTGCGTTTCCATGCTGAAGAAGAAAAGAACGATGCGGATTTCGCCAGGAAGCTGGCTTCCTATGGCGATGTGTATGTGAACGATGCCTTTGGCACCGCCCACCGGGCCCATGCCTCCACTGAGGGCGTAGCCCACTATCTGCCCGCGGTGTCCGGCTTTTTGATTGAAAAAGAGCTGCAATTTATGGGCAAAGCCCTGGAAAACCCGGAGCGCCCCTTTGTGGCGGTGCTGGGCGGGGCCAAGGTGAGCGACAAGCTGGGTGTGATCAACAACCTGCTGGAAAAGGTGGACACCCTCATCATCGGCGGCGGCATGGCCTATACCTTTGTGAAAGCCCAGGGCGGGGAGATTGGTGAAAGCCTGCTGGAGGCCGACAAGCTGGACTATGCCCGGGAAATGATTGAAAAGGCCAAAAATAGAGGCGTGGCCTTGATGCTGCCTGAGGATGTGCTGGCGGCGGACAGCTTCTCCAACGACGCCAACACCCGGGTGTTGCCTATCGGCCAGATTCCCGCCGGCTGGCAGGGCCTGGACATTGGCCCCAAAACCCAGAAAGCCTTTGCGGAGGTGGTGAAAGCCGCCAAGACTGTGGTGTGGAACGGGCCCATGGGCGTATTTGAGTTCCCAACTTTCGCCTCCGGCACCAGGGCGGTGGCCCAGGCCATGGCGGAAAGCGGCGGCACCACCATCGTGGGCGGGGGCGACTCTGCTGCGGCCGTGGCCCAGCTGGGCTATGCTGATAAAATCAGCCATATTTCCACCGGCGGCGGCGCGTCCCTGGAGTTTTTGGAGGGGCTGGAGCTGCCCGGCGTGGCGGCGCTTAACGACAAATAATACACTTGACATAGACAGAAAAGGAGAACACCATGCGTAAACCCATCATTGCCGGCAACTGGAAAATGAACAAGACCCCCAGGGAGGCGGCGGAGCTGATTCAAGCGCTCAAGCCCCTGGTGAAGGACGCGCAGCCCACTGTGGTGGTTTGTGTGCCTGCGGTGGATATCACCGAGGCCAAAAAGGCCCTGCGCGGAAGCAAGATCAAGCTGGGCGCTCAAAATGTGCACTATGAGGCGGCGGGGGCCTATACGGGCGAGCTTTCTGTCGCCATGCTCAAGGAAGCCGGTGTGGAATATGTGATCGTGGGCCACAGCGAGCGGCGCACCTATTTTGGCGAGACTGACGAAACCGTCAACCGCCGCGCCACCGCCGCCATCCGGGGCGGGCTGATCCCCATCATCTGCGTGGGGGAGACCCGCGCTCAGCGGGAAGCGGGCTACACCAATGCCCTGGTGAGCTATCAGACGCTGATCGCCCTCACCGGCCTTGAGGCGGATGAGGTGAAAAAGGTGGTCATCGCCTATGAGCCGGTCTGGGCCATTGGCACGGGGCTTACCGCCAGCGACGAGGAAGCCAACGCCACCATCGGCGTTATCCGCCAGGCCATTGCCGGCGTTTATGGCAAGCGCGTGGCCAACCAGGTGCGCATCCAGTATGGCGGCAGCATGAACCCCAAAAATGTGAAGGGCCTGATGGCCCAGCCGGAGATTGACGGCGGGCTGATCGGCGGCGCGGCGCTGAAGGCGGAGGACTTCGCCCAGGTTGTGAATTACGCGGAATAAGGAGACACCATGTCCAAAAAAATGACCGCCCTGATCATCATGGACGGCTTTGGCATCAACCCCAACCCTGAGGGCAACGCCATCCTGGCCGCGGGGACACCCAATCTTGACCGCTTGAAGGCCGCCTATCCCCACACCCAGCTGTCGGCCAGCGGGCCGGATGTGGGCCTGCCCCCCGGGCAGATGGGCAACTCTGAGGTGGGGCACCTGAACATCGGCGCGGGCCGCGTGGTGAACCAGGAATTGATGCAGATCACCAACGACATTGAGTCTGGCGCGCTGTTTGAAAAAGAACCGCTGATCTGGGCGATGGACAGCGCCCGCGAAAAGGATGCCTCCCTGCACCTGATGGGCCTGGTGAGCGATGGCGGCGTGCACAGCCACCTGAACCATCTGTTCGCGCTGTTGGACATGGCCAAGGCGCGGGGGCTTGAAAAGGTGTTTGTCCACTGCCTGCTGGATGGCCGGGATGTGCCGCCCACCAGCGGGGC
This sequence comes from Christensenellales bacterium, assembly GCA_050952935.1. Classification (GTDB taxonomy): domain Bacteria; phylum Bacillota; class Clostridia; order Christensenellales; family Aristaeellaceae; genus UBA6115. The sequence continues at coordinate 1,090,389 of JBMNLS010000001.1, forward strand.
GGAATTCATCCGGCAGCTGCAGCATAAGCTGGAGAACCTGGGCGTGGGGCAGATCGCCACCATTCAGGGCCGTTACTGGGGCATGGACAGGGACAATATCTGGGAGCGGGTGAAGCTGGGCTATGACGCCATGGTGCTGGGCGAAGGCGTGCCCGCCACTGACCCGGTGCAGGCCGTGCTTGACAGCTATGACAGCGGCGTTACGGATGAGTTTGTGAAGCCTGTGGTGATGATGCGGGACAGCTTCCCCGTGGGCACCATTGCTGCCGGGGACAGCCTGATCTGCTTTAACTTCAGGCCTGACCGCATGCGCCAGATTGTGCGCAGCTTCATCCAGGAGGATTTCACGGGCTTTGTCAGGGCCAAGGGCTTCCTGCCGCTGCAGGTGGTCACCATGACCCAGTATGATGAAACCTTCACCGGCCTTAAGATCGTGAACCCGCCTGCTGACATCACCCGCACAATGGGGGAATACCTAGCGGAAAAGAACCTGACCCAGCTGCGCATCGCGGAAACGCAGAAATACGCGCATGTCACCTTCTTTTTTAACGGCGGTGTTGAGCGCTCCAACGCCGGGGAGGACCGGGTGCTGATCCCCTCCTCCAAGGTAGCCACCTTTGACCTGAAGCCTGAGATGTCCGCCCCTGAGGTGACGGCCCGGGCTGCGGAGCTCATCGAAAGCGGCAAGTATGATGTGATGATCCTTAACTTCGCCAACTGCGACATGGTGGGCCACACCGGCGTGATGCCGGCGGCGGTTGCCGCCGTCAAAGAGGTGGATAAAGATGTGGGGCAATTGGTGGATCTCATCCTGAGCCGAGGCGGACGCGCCTTTGTCACCGCCGACCACGGCAATGCCGACCAGATGATCGACTACGCCACCGGAGAGCCTTTTACTGCCCATACCTCAAACCCGGTGCCCTTCATCGCCTGCGGGCCGGAATTTGTGGGCAAAAAACCGCGGGAGGGGGGCAGGCTGTGCGACATCGCCCCCACCATGCTGAAAGCCATGGGCCTTCCCATCCCCACTGAGATGACCGGGGAAGCGTTGATTTAAGAAAACGATTTGTCAAAAATCCGTTCAAACAATAACATTTAAGTTTGGACTGATTTTGTTTGATGGCGGTTTGACCGGAATTATTATTTTACATAACTGCTTACCGATAGAAAACCGCCATGAGCAGCAACATGGTTTGCAATCGTTTTTTGATCATCTTTCCAACCTCGTCAGGAGTTGTTAGCTTGTTGCGCCCTAACAAGGGTCTCTTTTAATAATTGTTTTAGCTGGAAATCGGCCTCCTTCAGACGCTCCAGCTCTGTGAGCACTTTTTTGCCCTCCTGCGCAGCGTCCTTGCGCCCTTCTTTTAGGGCCTGTTTGGCCTGGCCCATTGCTTCCGCCGTTTGCCGGGCAGCCTTGCGGTAGGCGCCTAACGCCTCCTGCTGCCGGTTGATGTTCAGCACCAGGGCCAGCTGGCTTTGCCACAGGGGAAGAGCGAAATCCGTTAGCTGTTTGAGCTTGTCAACCACCAACCGCTGGTTGTGCTGGGTCAGGCGGATTTGCAGGGCCAGCTGCAGGCTGATGGTTTTAGACTGCCGCAGCTGATGCAGACGGTCTAAAAACAGATCGATAAACGGTTCAGAAGCAGGCTGATCTTTTGCTGCTTTTTCCTGTTTCGCCATTTCCAAGGCTTGTTCTCCGGCCAGGATTTTATACCCCAGCGCATGGTAGCATGCCTGGTTGGTCTCATAGAGGGCATCCAACAGGCCGATTTCCTTTTGCAGCGCCAGGATAGCCATAACCATCTGATTGGACAGACGGTCGCTGAGATATGCAATTTCAGTATAGTCCCGCCGCAAAGCGTTGTACCGCCGATGGCTGGGGGAAAAGAGAGAGGCAAAAAACCCCTTGGGCGCGCTGAGAGAAGCAACATCAAGGTCGCCTATCTGCTTTTGTAAAGCGCAAATAGCATTTACCGCGTCCTCAAGGGCGCCGCCGGAGGCTCTTTTGAGCAGCATGTCCGATACATCCCCCAGGCTGCGCTGCTCTTTAGCGCCGTAGCCGGTGGCGGTGAGGGCGTCATTCAGGTCAATGCCCTGGGCATGGACTTGAATCCTGTGCCTTTCTTCCGGAGTAAGCGGAGCCTGGGTTTCAAAATCCTTTGCGATTCGGGCAGGGTCAAAGGCGGCTGTCATGCTGCTCAGTGCTCCAGGGACTGGATGAGCTTCTCCATGACCTGGGAATCCGGCATCTGGATGATTTGGGATATCACCGGCGCAACACCGGGCACAGCCATTTTGGATACATCCATGTTGGCAGCGTTGATGCCCGTGCGGAAACCATGCTTCTCCCAAGCCAAGGCCTGTATTTCCGGCGCAAGGAGCGCTTCCAACCCAACCTTTCCTTTTTCGCTCAGGGCGATGTACACATGGCTTGACCAAACCGTGGGCACGGGGTAGAGCAACACCACATCATCCTTGATCTGCTGGTAATCCTCCGGGTTGGTTTGGGCAAACTCCAGCAGCTGGCTTTCATAGCCCGCTACCAGAGGTCTGGCGCCCACGCCGGTTTTCAAAAACTGACTGAAGATATCAGCGGAGCTGGTTTCCATATAGCCCAGCCGCTCAATCAGGGCCTTAAGGCGTGGAATCACCGCGTCCACGCGATCTATAGTGACCACATTGCCATCGTTGATCATGTTGGCCAGAAGGCCAGCGAACATGTTGCCGGAGTTGGATTTGGTGGGGTTGGTGGTGGACACCAGGACGGAGCCATACAGTGGCAGGCCCAGGCTTTCCCAGCGCTCACCTTTTTCCAGCACCGGGAGAAAAGCTTTCATGTCCAGAAAATGCACGCCATCCTTCTGGGTTACATAGCCGGCCTTAACCAAAGCGTCCGCCACCATCCACCGGGTATACAGCACAATGGGGGTGTTGAAAACGATCTCGCTTTGGGGCGGCTTGCCAAAGGTTTTTTCATACAAATCAAGAGCGGTCTGGCTGGAAGGCCAGAGGTAGTCTCGGCCGGTATGATCCAGGCGAATCATGTCCAGGGAGCCGGCCTTCTGATAGTGTAGGGTCAGATTTTTCTTGTCCAGCAGAATCTTTTTCACCGCCGGATCATCCACCAGGCCGATTTTTTCCCCGCCGATGTAGCCTGTGATATCCACCTGCTGGCTCTGTCTGCTCTGAAGCCAGGAGTACCCGCCGGCAACGATGATCACCAGCACCAACAGCAATAATCCCCAATGCTTTGTTTTCACAGCCCGCCCTCCAGATGTAATGTTTTCTCCAGCAAGTCGATGTCCGCCTCCACATCCATCACCTCATTCTGCATGAGCTTGTTAAACTGCGTCATGAAGGCATCCTGAAGGATGTCAAGCGCCCGCGCCGTCTCAGGCGTCAATCGCTGCACCTGCGGACTGTCCGGGTTGGAGGTGATGAGGTTCATGTATTTGGTGAGGATGTTTACCCCGGTATCCAGGTAAAAGCTGAAGAAGCGCCTGGCAGAGGAAATCTTCTGCGGGTTGTTGCCCAGGTAGGTGAGCAGGCGATTGCCAAGCTCGTACAGTTTTTTCGCTTTCACATCAATCTGAGCGTCCATGGTGACTTGGGAAGCTTTATAGATCACCTGCATGTCATCATGGGCATCCGACATGATCTGCAAAAGCTCCTGCCCGCCCTTGAGGCTGTCCACCCGGGTAGTGCCGATGCGCTTAACGGGCTTGGTCAGCAAAAAGACCGCACCATATATCAAAAGAGCAATGATTCCGCTGACCAGAATATGCCAGTTGGCCAGGAAGTGCAGCAACAAAAAGGCAAGCAGGCCTGTTAGAAAGGCCAGGAAGGTGCGGGTGGTTTCTTTCATGATATCGCTCCTTCCATCAGTTGTATCCCTTGGCTTTTTTGAAGGCGTCGATCAGGTTTTTGTCCCCGTCAAAGACCCGCGCATGGGTCCGTTCCGCCAGGCTGTTCAGGGTCTTTACATCCGCATCGCCAAAGGAAATACAGAACACCGGGATATCCTGCCCATGGCTTGTGTAGGCTTTCAGGAAGTCGTTCAGCTGCATGCTGCCATTGGCCAGGCCATCCGTCATGAGGATGATGACCGGCGTATAGTTCTCAAGGTCATAGCCTGTCATGATCCTAAGGGCTTGATCCAGCGCTTCAAACATGGCGGTTCCGCCGTTTGGTTTTTGATTCTTCACCACCGGGTAGAGCTTTTCAATGTCGCTGTTGCCTGTTTGGGTGCTGACGCTGATGACCTCGCTGCTAAAGAGGATGACAATGTTTTCTTCCTGCTGAGAGGCCTGCAGCAGGTTTTTGGCCGCCCGCTGCTGCAGCAGGATTTCACCCATGGCATCCTTCAGCTTCTGGCTGGGTTCCCCGGACATGGAACCGGAAAAGTCCAGCACATAGGCCGTCAGGGAAGGCTTGCGGAACTGGGTTTGATAAAGGCCAAGGGCTTCCCAGAGCACCTCGCTGTCGGGCATGCGGATGGGGGATAAAATGCTCTGGGTGTCAGCGCCCCATTCCTTGCGCCAGACGTCCAGATTCTCAGGCAGGATGCCCGCGTAGCCTGTACGCCGGCCATAGCGCTGGATTTCTTTCTGGATTTTCTCTGACATCAAAAAATCCCGCAGCTTTAGGAAGGCCTCCTCTTTCTTTTTGTCGCCCTGATCCACATAGCCAAGGGGGGCGTCAGAAATGGAAAGCCCGTCATAGGGATATACCAGGTGCAAAGGTTCCCGGCCCTGCTTCAACAGCTCCTCATTGGTGCTGAGGATCAGGCTTTCGTAGTTGACCATGGCATCAAAGTTCCCTTGCAGAAACAGGGTTTTAAGCCATTCACTGCTGCCGGAGGAACGGTCCACCCCTTTGAGCAGGGCCTGGATATCCGCCCGGAGCCCTTCCTGCTGAAGACTCTCCGAGGTAATGATTTCGGGGTTATTCAGCAGAGCGTACAGAAAGCCGATGTAGGCCGAACAGCCGGAGTTGGACTGGGTGGCGTTGGTCATGCAGAAGGACAGCTTGCCGTTTTGAATTTGGGCCAGAATGTCCCGCACGGATACCTTTTTATCAACAAAGCCCAGCTCCTTGGCCAGGGATTGCCGGATGCCAAATACAACCGGCGTGATGGAGATGGACTCCGTATACTTGACCCGGTGCTTGGTATCCCCGATGGAAATCCACATGCTGCTGGCTGGCCAGACAGCGTCATAGGGCACTTCATCCTGCCCGAGGATTCTTGAAATCTCTACAGATCCCTGGTATTTCATATCCAGCGCAATGCGGTTTTCCTTGGCAAAGCGCGAAAGCAAGGGCTCCAGCTCCTTGTTTTCAGAGCCTGAAACGATGCGCAATGTGACCGGATAAGAACTTTCCCCCAGGGTGGGCTGGCTGCCGCCGGTGTTCGTTTTCTCACTCGTGCAGGCGCTTAGAAGCAACAGCAAAGCCAGCAACAGCGCCAGAACTGCCGGCCGTTTATTCATGGAATAAATCTGAGTCGTTTTCATGTTTTCCCTCCAGGTGTTTTATCAATCTACAACACCCCTTTTACCCTAACATAAAGCAACCCCGCTTTCTGATAGCAGGGTGTAAAGCGAAGGTCAAATCCATGTAAAATTTTACAAAAGATTAGAGGCTGTTTTATTTAGTGTTTACTGAACAACTCATTTCTGTATAATTCACAAGCAAAACGGCCGTCAGCTAACAGTCACATCAATGGCCTCCCGAAATTTGCGCATAATTCTTGACAGTACCATAACGGAAGTGTTAAAGTATACATTGATAAGCTGCTTAAAAGTGGTTTTCGTTCCACCTATTGCTTTTTGCCCAAATACGAATGGAAAGATATTGATGGTTTTATAGATGTGGATATTGAAAAGCATCAAAAAATCTTAGAGTCTGTAGCATATCTTATTATTAAATTTTCTCAAGATGGGTGATTTGAACATGCCTCAAATATTTCGAATTGGTTCTTATCTGGTTTGTTTTTGTGCAAATGAAAATGATCCTTTGGAGCCGATTCATGTTCATATTTCAACCGGAGTTCTCTTTTCAAATGCGACAAAGGTTTGGATTACCAAAGCCGGAAAATGTATAATTTTGTGCAACAATAATTCAAAAATCCCCAAACACGTTCTTGGAAATATTCCTGCCATTATTGAACCAAGAAGTGAAGAAGTTATTGAAAAGTGGTTAGACTTCTTTGGTGACATTCGGTATTATTGTTTAGGATCGTGCTTGACAAAGAAACTTAATACATGGAGTTTGACACTGAACCCGGCAGGTTCAGAAATTGAACTTTTTGTATGGGTTATGAATTACAGCAAAAATACAATTTTATTGAAAAATTTTTTGTGCCTTTCGGAAAAAGGAGGTTTATTGTAATGAATAAGAAGACAATAATAACGGGCAGTTCAATCAGATACAGCCAAATCACAAACAGATTCGTTCATCGTATTTTTTGGGGATGTTTGCTTTTTGCAACTATGTTATTACTTCCTATTTACCATGTATTAGCTTCGGAATCTTATGCGGAGATTGAAAGTGCCTCATGGCAAGATTCGAACACGTTGGTCCTCATGTGGGCTGATCCCGGTTTATACGAAGTTTATCGTTCGGATTCCCCAAACAGCAACTATATCCTGATTGGAACATCGGATTCCGGCTTTTATGTTGATAATGCTGTAACCTATTCAGACAATACAGGCAATGCGAACGAATACTATTATCGACTTGGTTCAAGTGGAGTCCCGGTATCCGCTTCGGTTCAGAGCGGATATAATTCTCACGACCTCAGTTGTGTACAAATATTTATGTATCACCATTTCATACCCGATGATCAAGTTGGGTCTAAAGAATATTCCAAGGATTTTCTCGATTATGCTGTAACCACCGGTGAATTTGAGCAAGACCTTATTTTCCTAAAGAAGAACGGATTTACTACGATAACATCCAAAGAATTGCTGGAATACATTGACGGAAAGGCTGAGCTTCCTCAGAAATCTGTCATCATCTCGATAGATGACGGCAGTTTGAGCGTATATCGCTATGCGTTTCCTTTGTTGAAAAAATATGATATGAAAGCGGAGTTTAACCTTATAGGTAAGAGTATCGATGACGCCACAGAGCCATTTTTGAATCAGGAGTCAGATGTGTCGGACGAAAGAACGGCGGAGGATTACTGTAACTGGTATGAAATATTGGAAATGAACGAATCCGGGCTCGTGTCGCTCACTTCACACTCGTATGCGCTCCATTACTATGGACAATATGGTAGAATCGGAGCCCTCCAGGCTGACGGTGAAGAAGAGACTGACTATGCGGAAGAAATGAAAAGAGACTACGATACAGCCTACAGGTGCATTAACGGTTGGTTGGGCACAAATCCAACCACATTTGCATACCCGTACTCAAAACGCAATTTACTATCTGACAAAACCTTGCTTGAACAGACAGGATATCGAATACTAATGGCCGGGGAAATTAGTGAACGTGTGACAAAAGGCAACTATTTCGTCGACGGTGCGCCGTCTGCCTCGTATATGCGCGTGATGACTCGTATCCCTCGAATGACAGGAACTCCGCTCTCTCAATATATTAGCGATGTATATGCAAGTGATGCTGCCAATGGTGTAAATATTAATATAGACATAAGTAGGGTCTACTGAACAATTCAACTCCCTATATTTCCCAGGCACTCTGGCCTGATACATGATAAACTGATGCAAGGAAAACCCCTGAAATCATCCAAAACCCTTGCACTTTATCCGGAGGATTACAGCATGTATCGACCAGAAAGCAAACAAGTCAGCGTATTTGAGAACGAAAGTTTCTTCCAGTTTCAGGGTCTGAATCCTGACAATGACTGGGTCAGGCTGGCCAAGCTGATTCCCTGGGCAGAGCTGGAACGCCGTTATGCTCAGACCTTTGACAGCAAGTTGGGGAATGTGGGCAAGCCCGCCCGCATGGCCCTGGGCGCGCTCATCATCAAGGAGCGCTACGGGTTTTCAGATGAGGCTGCGGTTCGGGAGATCCGAATGAATCCGTATCTTCAGTTTTTCCTTGGTCTTTCCGCCTTTCAACACGAAGCGCCTTTTGATGCGAGTACGATGATCTTGTTTCGCAAACGCATCCCGGTGGATTTGTTGGCTGATTTGAACGATTATATCACCGGTCGCCGCAACCCTTATGCTAAGGATGAGGATGCAGACGATGATCCACCCGGCAGCGCCCCGCCGGATGCCCCATCCGGGCAATCGGACGAAAGCGCAAGTGCACAAGAGGCAAGTGAAAAGAAACAGCCTGCCAACCGGGGAACGCTGATTTTGGACGCGACCTGTGTGCCGCAGGACATCCGCTATCCCACAGAGATCAGTTTGCTGAACGAAGCCCGTGAATGCTTGGAAGGCATGATAGACAGAGTCTTTCCGAAAGGTCACAAGCCCCGCAGCTATCGCAGGATCGCTCGGCGGGACTATCTGAGGTACGCGAAGAATCGCCGACCTTTTCTGAAGCTATTGCGCAAGAGCCTGCGCAAGCAACTGTCCTATGTGGCCCGCAACCTGGGATACCCTGTTGGAGGTAAAGGAGAACTTGAGCGGGAAGGATCAGGAACAACTCAAGGTGATTGAGTTGTTGTATTCCCAGCAGAAACAGATGTATGAACAGGGAAGCAAGCGTGTGGATGAGCGGATCGTCAGCCTGCACCAGCCTTGGGTACGCCCCCTTGTGCGGGGCAAGACAAGAGTAGCGACAGAGTTTGGTTCCAAGATAGCAGTATCCTTGGTGGATGACTATTCTCGTATTGAACACCTGTCCTGGGACAACTACCATGAGGGAACGACTTTACAAGAATCTGTGGAAAACTACCGTTCGGATACCGGGGATACCGGGGTATATCCGGAGCGTGTGTTGGCTGACAAAGCGTATCGCACTCGAGAGAACCTGCAGTACTGCAAGGAACGCGGCATCCGGATGTCGGGCCCCAAACTTGGCCGTCCACCCAAGGACAAAGCATTGTATCGACAGCAACTATTGGAAGAACGATTAGAATCCGGAGAGCGCAGTGCCATAGAGTCAGTCTTTGGCGTGGGCAAACGGCGCTATAGCTTGAACTTAGTGATGGAACGCTTACAAGAAACCAGTGCCATACCTGCATCCTGACGATGAACCTGTGGAAGCGCCTGCGAGAGCTTCTATTTGCGCTGTTTCAAAGGATGCTTCGAGTGCCGGCTTGGTGCAGAAAACTGGTGGTGATGAGCATGCTTACAGTTGTGTGTAGGGGTAAGCTTGAAAACGATTATTGTTCAGTAGACCCTATTTAGCTTTCTCAATTCGCAATACAGAATATCAATCATTCAGGGATGAGCGTCCGGGGTGCTCGACAGGTTATCTGTATTGGCTTTCAGGTGTTCATCGAAAAACGACAGGGCTGCCCGGTTTATTTCCTTGAGGCCATCCACCCCGGAGGTGTCATAATAGCCGCCGATGATGAAGCAAAAAAGGGGAGACTCTTGCACCAGGTCGGTAAGGGTGAAGTGGTTGGCGCCTTGAATGTGCAGATAATCTAATGTGTCGGTATGCGCCAGGTGATTTTTGTTTTGCGCGTACTTATGGTCTTTTTCCACCAGGGGCATGCCGGAATCGCTGTAGATGTTCAAAATGGCCGCTTCATACGGGGCCCGGTTCCAGGTGAAGCTTCCGCCCGCAATGCCGGTTATATCTGATAGATAAGGGGATTCCAGCGCCAATACTGCCTTGATGTCAGGCCGCAGGCGGGCTATGCCCAGGGCAGCGCTGCCGCCCAGGGAGTGCCCGCCCACCCCAATGGCCTCAGGGTTGATGAGCGCAAACGCTTTTTCTCCCTGTGTGGCCCTGTCCGTCAAGCAATGGATGGCGGCATTCATGTCCTGGATGCGGATCGCCATCCAGCGCTGGAAGCATTCAAAGGAGTTCCGGATGTCCCGGTGAGAGTCCTCTCCCATCAGTTCACGGAAATACCCACCGTCCATCCTGACCTTGCGGCCATTGATGGTGGTAGACAGCGCTTGATACGGGTGATCCAGGCTGGCCACCGCATAGCCATGGCTGGCCAGCTCTGAAAACAGGGAGACATTGCCTTTCCTGGTGCTGATGCCGCCATGGGAAAACACCACCAGCGGGACGGAGCGCCTATCCAAACGGTCAGACACCGGGTAGTAATAGTCCATCACCAGGGTGCGGTTTTGGTCCGGACGGTAGGGATCCTTCCGGTCAGGCTGGGTAAACTGGATGGTCTGCATCCGGCAGGCATAGGGGCCGGTCACCGGAAGCGACGGATAATGGGGGAGGAACACCACCATCAGTATCAACAGGATGGCGACCAGCCGCCCGGCGATATTGATTGTTCTTCGCTGCCATTTCTTTTGAATTGTCTTGCGTTTTTTCAGGGTTCGCAAACCCAGGAAGATGAGAACCGCAACAGCCGGAAACAGGTAGTTGATGGCGCGCATGATTACTCCCCTCCCTGGTTTGAACCGATGTGCAGGTTCTTCGGCAGAAACTTTTCAGGATGGTATCGCTCCTTGCCCACGGTGGAGGCACCGTATTCAATGGCGGCTGTGGGACAACGGTGCACACAGCGCAGGCAAAGGGCACACTGGGGTTTGTTCCATGCGGGGCGGCCGTTTAGCAGGCCAATGGCCCGGCTTGGGCAATTCCTTTCACACAGCCCGCAGCCGATGCACCGGGAGATAACGTAAAAATGCCGGGTGCGGCGCGCCCTGTCGTACATTCCCCGGGCAATGGGCAAGCCCCATTCCAAAAAGAAAGAGGTATGGGCGTCGCGTTTCAGCCGGATATCTTCCACGATCTCCGGAAGCCTGTCCAAGGCTGTCTGGATGGCCATTGCAGCGGCATCCGGGCTTTGCACCTGATGCAGGGGGATATAGTTGGTGGTCATCACCAGGGCATACACATGCGCTTTATTGAAACCCAGGCAGCGCAGCTGCCTGGTGATAAGCGAGGCTCCTGCGCCCAGCGCTCCGCCACAGGTCATCACCACGTGCAGCTCATGCTGTATTAATTGCTGGTGCTGCGCCAGATAATCCAAGACGAGGCTGGGTAAGGTCCAGAAGAACAGGGGGGCTACCAACACCAGCTTTTCCTGCTCTTGCCATGCAGGCGGCACTCCCTGCTCCAGGTTATGGATCTTTTCTTTCATCAGGGTGGCCAGCTTTTCCGCGGCCAGCTTGCTGTTGCCGGTTCCGCTGAAGTATAAAATCATGGGAACACCCCCCTTCGCACTTAGACTCCTTATATTATATCAGGGCCCTAAAATGCTTGTGTCAGCTTGAGGTAAAATTTCAGGTCTGTGACCGTTCAATTTCCAGGATGAACTGATCCAAAGCATCCTCCACCTCTTGTCCATGTCCCTGCATCAAATGCCCACCATCTTCAAACAGCAGCAGTTGGTGGGTTTGAAACCGGGGCGCTGCTTTTTCCATGGCAGACACATCCACGAGCTTGTCATCCCTGGCGCCGATGATCAAAACCGGGCAGGCAATCGATTCAATGGGGTAGTCTGAGAAATTTCTGGCCATATCGAGGTTGGTCACCTGCGCGTCCAGCAGCATCCCATCCCTGCGCAGATGCAGGGGCAGCATACTGCGTACCGTATCCGCTTCCATGCCCATCAGGGGTGAAAACAGCCCCCGAAAGGCCCACATCACAAAATTGTTCAGGGTAAATGCCGGGGGGCCCTGCCAGGCATTGATGGTTTGAGGCTGGCTTGTTTCCGGCATGGCGGAGGAGTAGAGGATGAGCCCCTTGCAGCGTTCCGGGTAATCCAGCGCAAAGCGAATGGCCGGCGTGCCGCCGGCGGAGGTGCCCAGGAGATAAGCCTGTTCTATGCCCAGCGCGTCCAGCAGCTGGGCGAAGGCAGCTGCTTGCACCTTGACGCTGGGATCCTCCGGCATGGCGCTGCCCGGATAACCGAAGCGGGAGGGGGCCAGCAGCCTGTATTTGCCTTCCTTCCCCGCCACTGCGTCATACGCCTGGTCAAACCCGCCGCTGATGCCATGGGAAACCAGAATGACCGGGCCTTCACCCCTGTCCACATAGCTGATCTGCCCCTGGGGCAAGGCCATCATCTGTGCCCCATAGGACGCCAGCCTGGCTTCCGCCTCCTGAAGTGCTCCCTGCAGGGTAATCCCCTGCATCAGAGCCCAGACGCCAGATAGCGCAACCAGCCCCAAAGCAACCAACAGCGCCACGCGGCGTTTATTTCTTTTCATTAACTGATCCCTCCTGCTTAATCCATATCTGGCTGAAACTGCGCACATGCTCAGATAGCATGCCCCGCGCCTCGGCCTCATACTGCGGCTCCCGGTCACAGCGAAGCAGCAGAAAGTAGACGGGGGCATAAAAAGCCAGCGCCAAAGCCTTTGGGCTATGGTTTGCGCTACCTGCTGATTGAAGCATGGCGACAAACAACTGTTCCTGATACTGGAGGGGGTCCTCCATATACAGCTTGGTCAGCAAGGCAGCCAGCTCCCTGTCTTCAAACTGGGACAGGGTCAGCATCCGGCGCAGGCCGCTGACGATGGGCTCATGCAAAAACCAGGAAAACAGGCCATTGACCATGGACAAAAGCTGCTCTTCATCAATTGCGGCAAACATTTTCGCATCCTGGCCGCCGCTTTGCCAGCCAAGGCCGATCTGCGCCGCCTGCTTTTGGTATGCTTCTGTCATGTTTTTGATGATGGCATCAAAAATGGCCCGCTTGCTGTCAAAATGATTGTACAATGAAGGCGCCCGGATGCCCACCGCCCGGGCAATCTCCTGCACGCTCACTGCCTGGTAGCCTTTCCGGGAAAACAGCAGAAGGGCATGTTGGATGATTTTGTCACGTGTGGATTGCATAAAGCTCCCCTCTTTCAAAACTAACGATCATTAGTGCCATGAATATCATAACTAATAAGCATTAGTTTGTCAAGCGCGTGAGCGAAGGTTGATGCATATCTATTTCTTCAACAAAATGCAAAGCGCGCTTGACATAAAATGACAAGCGCGCTATACTTAATTTGCAAAGCGTGCTTTGCAAAAGAGACGGAGGTGAGTCAGGTTAAAAATCGCATCAAGGAACTGCGCAGGGCGCACAAGCTGACCCAGGAGGAGCTGGCAGTGGCGGTGGGCACCACCCGGCAGACCATCACGTCAATTGAGGTGGGGCGCTACATTGCCTCCCTGCCGCTGGCCTACCGGATTGCCCGTCACTTTGGACTATTGATTGAAGAGGTTTTTGATTTTTCACAGGAGGAAGAAGATGGAAAAGTTTAAGAAGGAACTGGACAGCCGGGTGAGGTGGGGTAGGTTTGCCGCCATCATTGCGGCCACGCTCAGCGTGCTCATGACCTTTGTTTTCAAGCCCACGGAAAACGCGGCTTCAGACCTGGTGCTGGGCTTTATCCAGGGCGTCGGGATGGGCCTGGCCTTGGTGGCGATTGGCTATATGGTTCAGGCCATGCGCGTGCGCCGGGCGGCGAACAGCGAGGAGATGATAGAAAAACTCTACCGGGAGGAGCATGACGAGCGCAAGGCTTTTATCAGGAGCAAGGCCGGATTTCCTGCCATGACCATTGGCATCGTCAGCCTCACCTGTGTGGGCGCTGTTCTGGCTTTTTTCAACTACACGGTGAGCATGGCCGTGATGGGCAGTGGAATTCTTATGCTGCTTTACCAGCTGGTGTTGAAATTGTATTATAGCAGCAGGTATTAACTGCTTGCTACGGCAGCATCCAGGCGCTGCCGTAATGATAGCCCGACTTTTGTTCGGTTGCGATGTTTGTGAGCATACGCTCTTTGTGCGTGACAGCCATGCCGCAAAGCCGGTCTATCCCGGCGCTGATCAGCCCGGGGCACAGGGGAGTGGAAGGGCCGATCACAATCACCCTGGCGCGGCTTGAAAGCTCCAGCAGGCGCGGGATGGTCTTGTTCACAAAAGCGCTGCCCGTGATGATCACCAGGTCGCACTGGGGCAGCAATTCTTCACAGGCCATGTCCGGGTAATCGCCTGGTTTGGGATTGCGCTCAAGCACATACACCTGTTTTGCCCCCGCCAGCGTATCGGGAGAAAGGCTTAGGCGGCCTACCAAAGCGATGGTTTTCCCGGCTGTATCCATCCCTGTGGTGCAGGAATCCAGATAGTTGTATACTCTACCGATCTCTTTCAATCGGTTCTCATGGTTGTACCAGGCGTTGATGACTGCCATGGCGTCGCTGGCCTCTTCCAGGTTCCATGAATCAAGCGACTGGGAAGCCTGGCGGGCGGATAGGCCAACCAATGTTTCCCGGATACGGGGCTGCGTGGCTGTGGTTACGTGCATGGCAAGGCCGGTGCTGCCATCCGATAATTCCGCCCCGGTCCAGATGCTGCCGCGTACCAGGCGGGTTACATAGATATGGTCAGGAATCCCCTGATAAAGCGTTTGCGCGATAGGCATGGGCAAGTCAGGCGTATGCGTGCAGGCCGGGGAGCAGCATATTGACGCCTATGAATGTGAACAGCACAAAAATTAGTGCGATGATGGCAAACCAGGCCATGCGCTTGCCCCGCCAGCTTTTACGCAGACGCTGGTGAAGATAAATGGCATAGATAATCCAGGTGATCAGCGCCCAGGTTTCTTTGGGATCCCAGTTCCAGAAGGTGGACCAGGCCTGTTCTGCCCAGACGCAGCCTGAGAGAATGACTATTGTCAGCATCAGAAAGCCGAAGGCGATCAGCCGATAGCAGAAGTGATCCAGCTGCTGCAGGGCGGGGGTTTCTTCGTCCGGCTCTTTTCGCATTAAAACCAGATAGCGCACACCGCCGAAACCAGCCAGCGCGAAAGAAGCGTATGAAAACACAGCGGCGCCGATGTGCAGCGTGAACCAGGCGCTTTTAAGGGCGGGCATCAGCTCGTTGATATCCCTGGGCAAAAGCGCGGCATAGGAATTGATCAGAAAGGCGGCAGGAACCGCAATGGAAACCACCCACTGGGCCTTATGCCGCCAACGCAGGAAGATGCACAGCACAATGCAGCCCCAGGCCAGCATGGTTGCAAACTCAAACTGGTTGGACATGGGGATGCGGCCAGCCACAATGCCCCGCCACAAAATATAGGCGGTGTGCAAAACAAAGCCGATCAGGGTACCATACCATGCCACCTGCTGGAGCTTATCCTTTTTAAAGATGATCGCGATAAACTGAAGGACGGATGCCAGAAAGTAAAGCACAATGGAGCTGAAAAATAAGGCGTTCATCATTTAGGTTTTTGATCTCCTTTTCATGGTGTTGTATCAGGGTTCTCGTTTTGCGGGAACGATAAAAAACCTGTTATCAGAACTCCGCGTGCCCGGTGGTTCGGGGGAAGGGGAGCACGTCGCGGATATTGGAAATACCGGTTAAATACATCACAAAGCGCTCAAAGCCCAGGCCGAAGCCGGCATGCTTGACGGAACCAAAGCGCCTGAGATCCAGGTACCAGCCGTACTCTTCTTCCGCCAGGCTCATCTCCCGGATGCGGGCCAGGAGCCTTTCATAGCGCTCCTCACGCTGGCTGCCGCCGATCAGCTCCCCTACGCCGGGCACCAGCAAGTCCATGGCGGCCACGGTTTTGCCGTCCTCATTCTGACGCATGTAGAAAGCCTTGATATCCTTGGGATAATCGGTAACGAACACGGGGCGCTTGAAGTGCTGCTCGGTAAGGTAGCGCTCATGCTCGGTTTGCAGGTCAATGCCCCAGGACACGGGATACTCAAACGTTTGGCCGGAGGCTTTCAGTATCTCCACCGCGTCGGTGTAGGAGACCCTGGCAAAGGCGCTGTCTTTCACATGGTTCAGGCGGGCCAATAGCTCTTTATCCACGAATTTGCCCAGGAAGTTCAGCTCGTCCGGCGCTTTTTCCATCACCTCGGCAATCACTTCCCGCACCATGTCCTCCGCTAGAACCATGTTGTCCTCCAAGTTGGCAAAGGCGATTTCAGGTTCCACCATCCAGAACTCCGCCGCGTGGCGGGGGGTGTTGCTGTTTTCAGCCCGGAAGGTGGGGCCAAAGGTGTACACATCGCTGAAAGCTAGGGCAAAAGCTTCGGCCTGCAGTTGCCCAGACACGGTAAGAGAGGCATGCTTGCCGAAGAAATCCTGGGAATAATCCGCCTCACCGGCGGGGGTTTTGGGCAGATTATCCAAGTTCAGCGTGGTCACATGGAACATTTCACCAGCCCCTTCAGCGTCAGAGGTGGTGATGATGGGCGTATGCACATACACAAAGCCCCGCCGCTCAAAAAAGCTGTGGATCGCCTGGGCAGCGATAGAGCGGATGCGGAACACCGCGAAAAAGGTGTTGGTGCGGGGCCTGAGGTGGGCGATGGTTCGCAGATACTCAAAGCTGTGCCGCTTTTTTTGCAGGGGATAGTCCCCGTCACAGGGATATAAAACCTCTACCTCCAGCGCCTTTAGCTCAAAGGGCTGCTTCATCTGGGGGGTATGCACCAGGGCGCCCCGCACCTGAAGGGAGGTGGCTAAGGTAATTTTGGTTACCTGAGCGAAGTTGGCAAGCGTCTCATCGCACACCACCTGCAGGTTCCTGAAAGAGGAACCATCGTTCAGCTCGATAAAGGCAAAGGCTTTGCTGTCGCGCAACGTGCGCACCCAGCCCCTCACGGTTACTTCCTGGCCCTCCGGGGGCAGGTTTTTGTAGAGATCGGCGATCTTAGTCACGGGCATAGGCTTCTCCTTCTTCTTTGATGGATTTGGCCAGCATGGCCGCCCCGATGATGCCGGCCTGGTTTCCCAGCACAGCCAGCTCCACCCGGGGATAAGGCATGGTTTTAAACATCAGAAAGCCGGGGATCCAGCGCCTGACGGCGTCCAACAGAAAATCCCCGGCGTTGCTGATGCCTCCGCCCAGCACCACGATTTCCGGGTCCAGGAAGGAGATCACATTGTTGATGGCAAGGGCCAGGTAGCGGGTGTACTCGTTAAACACCTCAAGCGCCGTGGCATCCCCTGCCTTGGCGCAGTCGATGACCAGCTTGCCGGTGATGTTGGCTGGGTCCTGATTTGATAGGATAGCGATTTGACTGTCCGGGTGTTTCAGCGCCGCCTCCTGCCCCATGCGGACAAGGGCTGTTGCTGAACAATAACGCTCCACACAGCCGGATTTGCCGCAGGTGCAGGGGATGCCGTCAATCACCATGGTAAGGTGGCCGATTTCACTGGCTACGCCATGCACCCCCGTCCAAGGCTTGCCGCCAATTACGATACCGCCGCCAACGCCGGTGCCCAGCGTGATAAACACGCTGCAGTCAGCCCCCTGGCTGACGCCTGCCACCGATTCGGCAAAACCCGCTACCGTGGCGTCGTTATCAATGTAAATAGGTTTGTTGAGGTATTGGGTGAGTTCCTGCCGCAGCGGCACATTGTGCCAGCCCAGGTTGGTGCAGAAAATCACGGAGCCGGTTTTGTTTTCGGCGATACCGGGGATGCCGATGCCAATGGCTTCCACCGCATCCGCAGCGCAGCCCGCTTCCTCCATGGCGCGCAGGGCGCAGGCTGCCATGTCCCGCACCACCTCCTGATAGGGACGGGAGGACAATGTGGCGGACTGCGCTGTGGCCAGGATCCGCCCATTTTCATCGGTGACCCCGGCGGCGATTTTGGTGCCTCCCAGGTCAATGCCTATATAGCGCTTGCTCATGCGTCCTCCGCTGCCTGATGCATCATGTCGTTCAGGCGTTTATCCAGCTCCTGGGCGGCTGAATAGCCCAGGCGTTTCTGGCTCAGGTTCCGGGCGGCGATTTCAATGATGATGGCCAGGTTGCGCCCCGGTTTCACGGGAATCACGAGCTTTGGTATCTTGACCTCCATGATGGTGGAGAAATCCTCATCCAGCCCCAGCCGGTCATACTCCTTTTTTTCCACCCAGGGCTCCAGGTGGATTTCCATATCAATGGATTTGCTCATCAGCACGGCGCTGATACCGTACATGGCCCTGATGTCAATGATGCCAACGCCCCTTATTTCCATAAAGTGGCGGATCGGCTCCGGCGATTCGCCCACCAGACGGTTATCGTTCACCCGGCAGACATCCACCACATCGTCCGCCACCAGCTGATGGCCCCGCTTGATCAATTCCAGCGCCGATTCGCTTTTGCCCACGCCCGATTCCCCGGTGATGAGCACCCCCACCCCATACACATCCACCAGCACCGCGTGAAGCGTTGAGTGGGGGGCCAGCGCCCGGGTCAGGTACATGATGGCGCTGACGATAAAGCGGGTGGTGGATTCATCCGAGCCCAGCACCGGCACATCGTTTTTCTTTGCCAATTCCAGCATTTCTTCCGGCGGTGTTAAACTGCGGCACACCACCAGGCAGGGAATGCTGTAGGTGAAGAATTTTTCCAGTTTTTCACGCCGTTCGGTCTGGGACAGGCCCATCAAATAGCCCATCTCCGCATTGCCGATTACCTGGGGCCTTTCGTAGGCGAAGTGCTCGTAATAGCCCGTCAGCTCAAGCCCCGGGCGGTTCAGCTCCGGGGAGGAAATTTGCCAGGTGGACTGGGTGGAGGGGGACAGCACCCGCAGAGACAGCGCCTGGACAAACGCCTTGCCGTTAACCATGGAAGCACCGCCTTTCAACATCTTGAGACACGAGAAACAGTATACAGGATAAGGGCTGAGGGGGCAAGGTCAATTGATTTATCAGGCAACGATGCAATAACAAAGGTTTATTGCTTCTCCATTGCCTGACTGATTTTATTGTAGAGATAAGTAGTTTGACTGTCAATCACGGTTGTCACCTCTTCGCAATCAACGTATAATGAAAAAAACGGGAAGGGAGCAGAAGGATGTCTGAGGAAGAACGCCTGGATGTGATCGAGGGGATAGATGAGGACGGCAATCAGGTAAGCCTGGTGGTGGAGAAATACTTCTTCTACAACGGGGATGAGTATGTGCTTTTAAGGCCGCTGGATGAGGAAGAGGCCCCGGGGGACACTGCCACCCGGTATATGATGCGGGTGAAGGTGGTAGAGGAAGATGGCGAGGAATATGAGGAGTTTGAGCCGGTGGATGAGGAGCTGGCCCAGCGCCTGATGCCGGTGGTCCGCGCCCAGTGGCAAGGGGAGGCATGAGCGATACCCTGCGGGACAAACTGGCCCTGCTGCCCGCCTCCCCCGGCTGCTATCTGATGAAGCAGGGGGATGAGATTCTTTATGTGGGAAAGGCGGTGAACCTGCAAAACCGGGTGCGCAGCTATTTTGCCGCCAACATTCCCTCCCCCAAGGTGCGGGCGCTGATGGCCCGGGTGGACGACCTGGAGGTTATTTTAGCCGCCAGCGAATTGGAAGCGCTGATGCTGGAGTGCAACCTCATCAAGCTGCACCGGCCCTATTACAACATCAAGCTGACCGATGATAAGCATTATCCCTATATCCGCCTCAGCATGAACGAGCCCTATCCCCGCATCGGCGTGGCCCGGAAGGCGCAGGAAGATGGGGCCAGATATTTTGGCCCCTACATTGGCACCGGGGCCATCCGCCAGGTGATGGGCCTTTTGCGCAAAATCTTTCCTGTGCGCACCTGCCGGTTGAAGTTGCCCCTGGCCAGGCCACAGCGCCCTTGTCTGAGCTATGAAATTGGCCAGTGCCTGGGGCCATGTGGGGAGAAATGCACCCGGGAGGAATATCGCCAGGCGGCGGAGGATGTGGCGGCCTTTCTGAAGGGCCGCTATAGGCCGGTGGTGGATAAGCTAAGCCGACAGATGGAGGCGGCTTCCCAGGAGATGCAGTTTGAGCGTGCGGCAGAGCTGCGGGACTGCATCCGGGACATTGAGGGCCTGATGGCCCGGCAAAACGCCAGCCAGGTGGCAGGCACCGATCAGGATGTGATCGCCGCCGCCCAGGACGGGCTGGACGCTATGGCCCAGGTGCTTTTGATCCGGGGCGGGCGGATGATTGCCGCCGAGGCCTTTGCCCTGCCCCGGGAGGGGGCAGAGCCGCTAAGTGAGGTGATCAGCGCCTTTATCCAGCAGTATTATGAGGACAGGGAGCCGCCCCGGGAGGTGATCGCCCAGGACGCCGCCGACCATGCAGTGCTGGCGGACTGGCTGAAGGCCAAGCGGGAGGCTGCCTTCACCCTCACCCTGCCACAGCGCGGGGACAAGCGGCAGCTGGTGGAAAACGCCCTGAAAAACGCCCAGGACGCGCTGATCAAGCGCAACGCCCGGGCCCAGGTGGTGTATGAGCGCACCGTCGGCGCCAGCCGGGAGCTGGCCGCGGCGCTCAGCCTGCCGGAAGTGCCCCGGCGCATTGAGGGCTTTGACATCTCCAACACCCAGGGTGCGCAGTCGGCGGCCAGCATGGTGGTGTTTGTGGATGGGGAGCCGGAGAAGAAGGAATACCGGCATTTTCGCGTCAAAACCGTGGAAGGCGCCAACGACCTGGCCAGCATGAATGAGGTGCTTGACAGGCGTTTGCGCCGTGCCCTGCCTGAACAGGACAAGCCCTGGCCGCTGCCTGATCTGATTTTGGTGGACGGCGGGCCTGAACAATTGGCTGTTGCCATTAGGGCGCGGGACGCGCTGGGGTTTGATGTGCCCATGTTCGGCCTGGCTGAGCGGATGGAGGAGATCTATGTGCCGGGCGAGAGGGAACCCATTCTGCTGGACCGGCATTCCCCGGCGCTGCATCTGATTCAGCGCATCCGGGACGAGGCCCACCGCTTCGCCATCACCCATCACCGGACGCTGCGGGGCAAGGCAGCCATCCGCTCCCGGCTTGAGGAAGTGCCGGGCATCGGCCCTGCCAGGCGGCGGGCGCTGCTGGCGGCCTTCCGGAGCATCAGGGGCGTGGGGGAGCAGAGCGTGGAGAGCCTGGCTGCCGTCAAGGGCATGACCCGGGCAGCAGCGGAGCGGCTGTATGAGGCCCTTCATCCAAGCGATGAAAAAGGAGAAAAACAGGATGCATGAAACCGGAGGCCTGAGGCGTTTTATGGATAAGCGCATGTGGGCGCTGATGCTGGTGGCGGTGATGCTGATAAATATGTCAGGAGCGTGCGCCAGCGGCTTTGACAGCCTGGGCGCCGCCGATGAGCTTCAGGGCCTGGCCGGGGAGGCTGCCATCAGCCTGGAGACCTGGCCGGACATCAGCCCCGAAACCCTGAGGGTGATGCAGGGCTGGCTGGAGGGTTTGCGCTTAAAGCTTTATGCCGGAGAAGCATGCGGCGTGCTGGGGCTATACGACGGGCCCCGCCAGGTGTTTCTGGCTGAGGACGTGGATGAGCGCCTGACGCTGACCGCTCCCGGCAGCCTGGCGCCCACGGAGTATGTGGGCAGCAGCGCCGAAGCCCCGCCCCTGCAAACGCTTTTTGACTTTCCCCCGCTGCCTGATTTTGGGCCGCTGACTGCCTCCTTGCCCCGGTGGGGAGAAGCGCTGCTGGAAGGCCTCAGGCCTTATGAAAAGGCGGACGAGGTAAAAACCAGGATCAAAACCGTGGGCCGGGCCGACAGCCGGCTGGTCTACGCGTTAGGCGCCGAGGAGGCCAACGCCTGGTGGCAGCAGACCCTGCCCCGTCTCCTGCCCCTGTGGGCGGAGGGGGCGGCGGGCCTGCCTAAGGCCTGGCGGGATGAGGGGGCGCTGCTGCTAAGCTCCCTGCGCTTTACCGGCAAGCTCACCATTCGGCAGCTGCTGGACAAGGAAGGCGCGGCCCTGGGTTTCCAGGCAATCAGCACCCTGGAGGTGCTGGGGCAAACCCGCAAGCTGGATGTGATCGCCGCCTATCAGGAAGGAACGGGGCTGCACCTGAGCCTAAAGCTGCCTGCCGTCAGGGGGCGTGACCGTTTGGAAGCGCTGATCTCTCTGGCCTTTGCGAAAAAGGAAGCGGTTACTCCCATCAAGGGGGAGCTCAGCTTCATTCAGTCGACAGGCGGGGACAAGCTGAGCCTGACCGGCCAGGCGGATTTATCCCTGACGCCGGAAGGGGCGGGGGAGCGGCTTGGTGGTATGATTACTCTCAAGCTGAACCGTACCGGCGATACCGCGCAGAAGCGGGAGCATCAGCTGCAGCCAGACCTTTTGATCGGGGAGAGCGGCCTTGCCGGTAGCCTGAAATGGGTAGAATCTGAGGGGAAGAAGCTGCTGCGGGATGTCAGCCTGAGGCTTGAACTGATGAAGGCTCAGGAGATGCCGGTTACAAGCGTACCTCAGGTCCGGGTGGACCTGCGCCAGGCGGATCAGACCGCTCTGGCCCACGCCAGGCGGCAGGCGGGACAGGCGCTGCTGCCCTGGATAAGGGAAAAGCTGCTGGCCCTGCCCCTTGAAACCAGGCGGCTGGTGCTGCATGATTGGGGCCGCGTGCGCCGCGCTTTGGCGGAAAGCAACCAAGACATGATATCAGCCCCGCAAACAGATTCATTCATCGTGGTGGATGACGCGGATACACAACCAGTGACCAAGGAGGATTTACCATGAAAAAAGCGCTGTCACTCTTGCTGTCGGCCCTCTTAGTGCTCACAGCCCTGCCCGCCCTGGCCCAGGAATACACCCTGGATCAGAAGCTGTCCAAGCAGGTGAAGGATGGCTCGGGCCTCAGGATGACCGTCACCTTTGAAAAAACAGGCGCAGGCTTTTCCCTGCTGGATGCGCCTGCCAACGCCGCTGTAGCGGTGCTTAGCCAGGGCTCCGTCCTGACGCTGCGCTCCCTCCGGGGTGTAGGCACCCTCAAGGGCAAGGAAGACCTGGAAATCACCTTCGTTAAGGGCGATATCCCACTGGCCGATCTGAAATACCACAAGGACACCCAGCTGGAAGCGCTGACTTCTTCCCTGCTGGGCGGCGTGGGCTATGTGGATGTGCGGGATGGGGGGCTGCTAATGGCGCTGCTTTCCGGGCAGAACCCGGCTTGGCCCCCGGTGGAAGGGGTGCTGATGAAGGTGAACAGCGCCGAATCCACCTGGCAGGCGGCGGCGGGCCGCAAGCTTGACAGCTATACCGCCAAGCTCACCCAGTGGCTGCAGGGCTTCACCAAGACCTCCACCCAGCAGGATGAGGCGGGCAGCCTGCAAAACAAAATCACCATCACCGTGCCTGCCGATCAGCTGAAAGCGCAAATCAGACAGCTGCTGATCGACATGTATTCGGACGCGGAGCTGCTGGCACTTCTGGGGCAGGAGCTGGATGGCCGCCAGGCGGCAGCCTACCTGCAGCCCGGTATGATGAACAGCTTTTTCACCGCCCTTGATCAGCTGAAACTAACGGGCAATATGGAATCCGTCCGCATTTTTGACGCCCAGGCCAAGCTGGTGAAGAGCCATCTGATGCTGCCCATGGGCGGCGCCCGGGGGGCAAGCAGGCTGATTCAGGAATACACCCTGTTGCCTGACGGCGGGGAAAACAACGCCTGGACCCTGGAGATGGTGCCCCAAAACACCGCCAACACAGTAGGAGATGTCTACAGCCTGAGCTATATCGGCGGCAGCATCGCCGACGCGCCGGAGAGCAAGGCCTACACCGGCGTATACACCTTTGAGCCCGAGGCCGGTCAGCGGGAGTTCACCGTGGGCGAGGGGAAAAAGGCGCAGACTGCCCAGTCCTACAACTTTAACCTCTATATAGGCCCCGGTGTTGAAACCCAGGATCCGGTCACCCGCCGCAGCAACCGGGAGGATGAGATTACCTTGCTCATCACCCCTCAGGAGGAAGGGGCAGCCTCACCCCAGGCCTTCAGCCTTAAAGTGCGGCTGGAGAGCGGCGAGCGCACCAACTCCGCCACCTCCTTCAAGGGCACCCTTACCTGGCAGGATCAGGGCACGGACGCCCTCATCACCGCCCACATCGACGGCGCCTCCACCCCGCCCTGGCAGATTGCCGATGTGAACCCCGAGGGCCTCGCCCGGGTGGATACCATGAGCGCAGCCCAGCTGGAAGCCCTGGGTAAGCAAATCCAGCAAACCCTCCAGGCCGCCCTGGCCCAGATGGTGCTGAAGCTGGGCGCGCCGATGACGACCAGCGCGCCGTAAGGATAAGATTGGAATTCCGGGGGCCGCCGCGAAAGATCGGCGGCCCCATTGTTTACCTGAAAGCCCCAAACATGCTATAGTACAGTTGAATTGGAGGTTTAAGGATGGCTTCTTTTGTGGACAGGGCGCCCATTATGCTCAAGGCCGGGGACGGAGGAAACGGCGCTGTTTCCTTCCACCGGGAGAAGTTTGTGCAAAAAGGCGGGCCGGATGGCGGGGATGGCGGCAAGGGCGGGGATGTGGTGCTGGTGGCAGACCATAACCTGCACACCTTGCTGGACTTTCGCTATAAGCGCAAGCATCAAGCCGGGAACGGCATGCAGGGCTCCTCTTCCAGGCGCTCGGGCAAGGCGGGGGAGGATCTGATCATCAAGGTGCCGGTGGGCACCCTGGTGCGGCTGAAGGAAACCGGGGCCGTGGTGGCCGACATGTTTGAGCCGGGCCAGCGCCGGGTGCTGCTGCAGGGCGGCCGCGGGGGCTGGGGCAACATGCACTTTGCCACCCCCACCCGCCAGGCGCCTAACTTTGCCAAGCCCGGCATCAAAACCCAGTGGCATGAGTTTTTGCTGGAGCTGCGTACCCTTGCCGATGTGGGCTTGGTGGGCTACCCCAACGCGGGGAAAAGCAGCCTGCTGGCGCGCATCACCGCCGCCCGCCCCAAAATCGCGGATTATCCTTTTACCACGTTGACGCCCAACCTGGGCATTGCCAGCCATAAAGGGGTGGACTTTGCCGTGGCGGATATCCCCGGGCTGATCGAAGGGGCCAGCGAAGGGGTGGGCCTGGGCTTTGCCTTTCTCAGGCATGTGGAGCGCACCCGCATTTTGCTTCAGGTGGTGGACGCGGCAGGCCTGGAGGGGCGCACGCCGGCCGATGACCTGCGGGTGATTGACCGAGAGCTGGCCCAGTATGGCGACCTGGAAGACCGGGTGCGGATCGTGGTGGCCAACAAGCTTGACCTGCCCGAGGCGGCGGAGCACCTGGACGCCATCAGGGAAGCTGCAGGTGAGCGCCCGGTTTTTGCGATAAGCGCCGCCACAAGGGAGGGGCTGACCCAGATGCTGGATGCCCTCACGGCGATCCTTGTGACCTTGCCGCCCGCCGCCCCCATGGAGGAGGAGCCCTTCCTGGAGGAGGAGCGCCTCAGGGGCTGGGAGGTCAGCCTGGATGAGGACGGGGTCTTTCTGGTTTCCGGCCCTTCGATGGAGAGCCTGCTTGACGCGGTCAACTTTGAAGAATTGGAGAGCCTGCGCTGGTTCCACCGGACGCTCAGGGCTTCCGGCGTGATTGACAGGCTCCGGGAGATGGGCGCTGAAGAGGGGGACACCGTAAAAATCGGGGAAACCGAGTTTGATTTTATTGATTGATCAGGGAAGCAGAAAGGATATATCAATGGATATCACCACCAAACAGCGCGCGGCGCTGCGCGCCATGGCAAACGGCCTGGATACGGTGCTCTTTGTGGGCAAGGATGGCGTTGTGCCCAACACCATCAAGGAAGCCTATGACCTGTTGCAGGCCCGGGAGCTGATCAAATGCGCCGTGCAGCAAAGCGCCCCCATGACGGCCCGGGAGGCTTGCGATGCGCTGTGTGAGAAAACCGGCGCCGCCCCGGTGCAGGTGATCGGGCGGCGCTTTGTCATCTACCGGCGCAACGATAAGGAGCCGAAGATCCAGCTGTAATGCCCTAAAGGATGCGATCCCATTTGGCGTAAACAAGCAAAACTGCCGCAGACACATTTGCGAAGAAAGCCCGCCGCTCATGGCAGCGGGCTGCAGGCTATAGGCTGGGGAGAGAGTTGTTAAGGCGCTGGAGGGACGAAGTTCCATGAGTTGCTGCCTTCGGGGATCATTTCAAGATTGGTTTTGTTCAGCGTGAAGATGCAGTAATTGAGCACATCGGGATTCGGGTTGGGGCCTGTGAGGTGAAGCACGCCAGGGCCTACATAATAGTAGCCTGCCGTATAATTGATTCCCGCACGGGTCGCAAAGATTGCCTTGCCGGTATAGGTGCAGGTCAGCGCGGGATCCACCATGTAGATGTTGCCCACCCTGCCCATCAG
This sequence comes from Christensenellales bacterium, assembly GCA_050952935.1. GTDB lineage: Bacteria > Bacillota > Clostridia > Christensenellales > Aristaeellaceae > UBA6115. The sequence continues at coordinate 1,116,493 of JBMNLS010000001.1, forward strand.
CTTCCCGTTTTTGATGCCTATGTAAATCGGCGGGGGCATCTGTCCTCCGGACATTTCGTTGATGTCTTCGGCGGAGATGACGATGGTCATCGGCGGCTCTTTGATGGATACGACGCCGCCCGTCAGCTTCCACACGCCCTCAAAGTCGGATAACAATCCCGGTATTGCGGCCGCGTAATCCTCCTCAATCAGGAAGTCAGGCTGGGGACGCTCAAAGTTGCGCTTGTCCTCGCCTTCAAGCACACCGTCCTTGTACCAAAAGACTTCAAAGTATTCACCGCTGAGATCCCTTACTTCCACCATGACGATATCATCCAGCATGATTTCAGCCCTCCAGGTAATCGGGATGTCCTGGTCGGCGTTTTTCATGTTGCCGGTGCCATCCGGGCGCAGCTCCAGCTCCCAGGGATTGTCCGAGGCATTGGTCTGCACCCAGCTGCCCGTAAAGCCATCAAATGGCCGTAGCGTGGATTCTTCCGAGGAAGCAAAAAGGGGCAGCAGGACGATCAACAACAGCAGGGCAAGCAGGCGTTTGAATGCATGTTTCATGGGACAACTCCTTCTTCATGATTCTTTTTCATCGGGCTAATCACAATGCAGGGTGATTCGGTTCAAAAAAGCAGAAAGGCGCTATTATTCCTCAGCCCCCGGAAAGGCGGCCGCATCCGCGGCTATGAAACCGATGCCGGCGTTTTCGACCCATTTGGGATGATAGAGCATCACCCATACAGCGTCGCCAAACTGGAGGTACATGCCGTAATCCATCCGGTCATCAAGCCCCACCCAGTCCATGATGGGGCCGTTGTAGACCGGGAAGGCATACACCGGTACCTTTGTGCCTTCATCAATGCCACAGATCAGAGCGCCTCTGAGCCAGGTGGTGCCTGGGATGACCTGATCAGCAGGGGGCGGGATTTCGGGCAGTGGCTCTGTGCCGGCGGCAAAAGGCCAGGTGATCACACGGCCATCCGGCAGGGTGTCCGTGGGCAGGGAACTGTTTCCTCCTGACTGCGCGGGCTGCCAGTTGGCAATCATCAGGCAGTTCATGACCTTCGGGTTGTCCGGATAATAATCAAAGGGCTTGCTCAGGTTCCAAATGTAGGATCTTCCGTCATGGATGATTTTTCCGTTGTTGGGGTCGCTGAACAACACGCTCCATCCCAGGAAGACGGATTCCGCCCTGAAGGGTTTTACAAGCATTTCCCCTTCCAGGCCGTTGATGGGCATTGGGTTGCCAGTTTTGGCAGTGATGGTGTGGGGTGAAAGGGCCAGGCCATCCGGCCAGGATCCCCCATTCAGGTCATGGCTGACATGGACCTTCCATAGTTCGCTGACAGGCTTTGCGGGCACACGCCAGCGGGCGGTCATCAGGCAGTGCATGGTCAGCGGGTTGTCCGGATAATAGTCAAAGGGATGGTTCAAATCCCAAATCTCTTCGCCGCTGTCATAGATGACTCTCCCATCTTTGGGATTTGTGAACCGAACGCTCCAACCCCTGAAATCAGAGCCCGCCCTGACCGGGATGGTGTTTCTCACTTTCTCCAACGCGGAATGGGGCATGGATTCCCCGGGTTTGGCTGTGATGGAGATGGGATCAAGGGCTTTCCCTCCCGGCCACTGCCCGCCGTTCAAGTCATAGCTTATGTTGACTCTCCAGCGCACATTGGCCCAGGGGTTGCCCGCCAGGGTGCTCCAGGGCAAGATGAGGAGCACCGCCATCAGCATTGAGAGCCATTTCGACATTTTCTTGTTCATTTTTTCTCCTTGATGATTCGAATTATGATATCAGTCACCCTCATAGGGCCCCGCATAGCTCAGGTGTTCAAGCGCCACAAAGCCTGACAGACCGGAGGGGAGGGTGATCTCGGCGCTGTAGCCGCAGTCATAGTTCTGGGCAATCACCGCTTCACCCGGCATGGCCATGCCCACCTTATCGTCTGTCAGGCAGTAGTTCAGCCATACATCCACCGGGCCACCGGTGAGGGGATCGGCCTTGATGACAGCCTGGTAGGGATCGCCCTCGGGAAAGCTGTTTTCATCCGGTATCTCCTCCAACATCGACAGCCGGACATAGCCGCCGAAAAGCTCAGCGCTTGAACCGATCACCATGCCAACATCATGGGTGTATATCTCCACCGTCGTGATTTCCCCGTCCAAAAGCCGTCCGATGGCAGGGCCGGTCAGCATGGGGTTGTCATAAACCAACAGATACCCCTCTCCGGTGGCCACCCTCGCATGCATGAAACCATCGGTGGGAAGGGGGATGCTATGCACTACCCTGGGCGCCGCGGGGTGCGGGGAGCGTTTTGTCAGGTTGTCCGGCTGGATCAGCAGGCCAGTGTACATGAGCGCGAGGCAAAGCGCCAGGGCTAAGCATTGTTTTATGGCATTTCCCTCCTTATCCTTATTTCTTAGCGGCATCAAGCCGTATTTTGCTTTCATCTACCTGAGGGCACGCCAGTTATTTATCCAAAACATGCCCCGTGATGCAGCGATCCGGGGCACGCAGGCTACAAAGGCAGAGCCTTAGTCCATCAGGTCAATCAGCGCGTACATGCGCTCCAGATAAGCCGGATCCTCCAGGGAGAAGGGCTGGATAGAGGCCGCGCTGCTTTGGTAGCTCACCGGGCAGTTGATATACATCAGCACCTTGTTATCAACGCCTAGGCGGCTGGTGATGTTGATGGGGACATCGAAGGGAATATCAACGCTTTTCAGCTCTTTCGGTTTGATGCTCCGCACAGCCCGATAATCCGCGAAGAATGTCAGAATACCGTCCGTCAGTTTGACGCCTAAGAACATCTGCGGGTGCGCTGTCACCAGACCTTTTTTGACCGTGACCTTGACCTCTCCCACGGTGTGCATGGCGTCAGAGACGAGGGGGAAGATGTATTCCCCATCAAGCGAAAGATCCATGGGGGTGAACATCTCATACCCTTCGGTCAGGTCATCCCGGAACATGATGAACAGGGGGCCTTCCGAGGTAACGAAATTGCCGGTATCTGGAACCTTCGTTTTGGGGGTGCCAGGGGTTATAGGAGTTTTGGGATCAGCAGGAACCTTGGGAAGCGGAAGAGGAGGAATTTTCCCAGGGTCAAGCGGAAACTTACCAGGATCAATAGGAAGCTTCGGGATTTTCGGGAAAGGAGTAGGAGTAATAATCGGGAACTTACCGGGATCAATAGTCGGGATTTTCGGGAAAGGAGTAGGAGTAATAATCGGGAACTTACCGGGATCAATAGTCGGGATTTTCGGGAAAGGAGTAGGAGTAATAATCGGGAACTTACCGGGATCAATAGTCGGGATTTTCGGGAAAGGAGTAGGAGTAGGGGTAATAATCGGAATCTTGGGAATCTCCAAGCCAGGTTTGAGAATTCCACCGGCAAAGGCCATGGATGCTGTCAGGGTTATCAACAGCAGCACCACGAACAACAGGGACAACACTCTTTTCATCATTTTCACCTTCCTGTTTTTTTCAGTCTGGGGTCTATTTTGGTGTCAACACTGATGCAAATATTAATCTACTAAGCGGTTGTCGCTCCGACAATTATCCTTTTGGATGGGTAGGCGCCGGACATCCGGCGAATCAACGCTTTTATCCAAAACATGCCCCGATGACGCAACGATCCGGGGCACGTTGGGATACCAGGCAGAGCCTTAGTCCATCAGGTCAATCAGCGCGTACATGCGCTCCAGGTAAGCCGGATCCTCCAGGGAGAAGAGCTGGATAGATGCCGCACCGCTTTGGTAGCTCACCGGGCAGTTGATATACATCAGCACCTTGTCATCAACGCCCAGGCGATTGGCGATGCTGACCGGCAAATCAAAGGGAATATCGACGCTTTTTAGATCATCCGGCTTGATGCTCCGCACAGCCCGGAAATCCGCGAAGAATGTCAGAACGCCGTCTGTCAGCTTGACGCCTAAGAACATCTGCGGGTGCACCGTCACCAGACCCTTTTTGACCGTGACCTTGACCTCTCCCACGGTGTGCATGGCGTCAGAGACGAGGGGAAAGATGTATTCCCCGTCAAGCGAAAGATCCATGGGGGTGAACATCTCATACCCTTCGGTCAGGTCATTCCGGAACATGATGAACAGGGGGCCTTCCGAGGTGACGAAATTGCCGGCGTCTGGAACCATCGCTTTTGGGGTGCCGGGGGTTATGGGAGTTTGGGGATCAACAGGAACCTTGGGAAGCGTAGGAATTTTCCCAGGGTCAAGCGGGAACTTGCCACCAGGAGGATCAATAGGTTTTATAGGTATTTTAGGAAATGGCGTAGGGGTGGGAGTAGTTTTCGGAATCGGAATCTTCCCAGGGTCAAGCGGAATCTTACTACCAGGAACATCAATAGGATTCATAGGTATTTTAGGAGTGGGAGTAATTGTCGGAATCGGAATCTTCCCACCAGGATCAATCGGGAATTTCCCATGACCAGGAAGATCAATAGGTTCTGGCGTATAAGTGGGAATCGGAATCTTTCCACCAGGATCAATCGGGAATTTCCCATGACCAGGAAGATCAATAGGTTCTGGCGTATAAGTGGGAATTGGAATCTTTCCACCAGGAATCGGCCCAGGAATCGGCAGCTTTCCGGGATCAATGATGCCGGCAGAAACCGTAGATGCTGTCAGGGTCAACAACAGCAACGCTACGAACAACAGGGACAACACTCTTTTCATCGCTTTTACCTTCCTGTTTTTTTTTCAGTCTGGGGTTTATTGCTTGGTGTCCATACCGATGTCAATATCAATTTACCAAGCAGCGGCCACCCTGACAACTATCATTTAGGATAGGAAAGGGGTGTTTCAGCCCCCTACTTTCGGATAGGAGCCGCTTAGCCATCCCCTATCCTTTTGGATAGGCAGGCGCAGGATTACAGCCTAACAAATGTTTTTATCCAAAACGTGCCCCGATGACGCAGCGATCTCCGGGCACGTTGGGATAACCAGGCAGAGCTTTAGTCCATCAGGTCAATCAGCGCGTACATGCGCTCCAGGTAAGCCGGATCCTCCAGGGAGAAGAGCTGGATAGATGCCGCACCGCTTTGGTAGCTCACCGGGCAGTTGATATACATCAGCACCTTGTCATCAACGCCCAGGCGATTGGCGATGCTGACCGGCAAATCAAAGGGAATATCGACGCTTTTCAGATCATCCGGCTTGATGGTCCGCACAGCCCGGAAATCCGCGAAGAATGTCAGAATGCCGTCCGTCAGCTTGACGCCTGAGAACACCTGCGGGTGCGCCGTCACCAGACCCTTTTTGACCGTGACCTTGACCTCTCCCACGGTGTGCATGGCGTTGGAGACGAGGGGGAAGATGTATTCCCCGTCAAGCGAAAGATCCATGGGGGTGAACATCTCATACCCTTCGGTCAGGTCATTCCGGAACATGATGAACAGGGGGCCTTCCGAGGTGACGAAATTGCCGGCGTCTGGAACCATCGCTTTTGGGGTGCCGGGGGTTATGGGAGTTTTGGGATCAACAGGAACCTTGGGAAGAGGAAGAGCGGGAATTTTCCCAGGGTCAAGCGGAAACTTACCACCAGGAGGATCAATAGGTTTTATAGGCATTTTAGGCAATGGCGCAGTAGGGGTGGGAGTAATTTTCGGAATCGGAATCTTCCCAGGGTCAAGCGGAAGCTTACTACCAGGAACATCAATAGGATTCATAGGTATTTTAGGAAATGGCGTTGGGGTGGGAGTGATTTTCGGAATCTTCGGAGTAGGAATCTTCCCAGGAGTAGGAATCTTCCCAGGGTCAATCGGAAACTTACCACCAGGAGGATCAATAGGTTTTAGAGTTATTTTAGGTAACGGTATAGGGGTGGGAGTAATTTTTGGAATTGGAATTTTCCCACCAGGAATCGGCATCTTCCCGGGATCAATGATGCTGGCAGAGACCGTAGATGCTATCAGGGTCATCAACAACAGTGCCACGAACAACAGGGAGAACACTCTTTTCATCGCTTTCACCTTCCTGCTTCTTTCAGTCTGGGGTTTATTGCTTGGTGTCAATACTGATATCAATATCAATTTGCCAAGCGGTGGCTGCCCCGACAACTATCATTTAGGATGGGAAGGAAGTATTTCAGCCCCTACTTTCGGATAGAGCCGCTTAGCCATCCCCTATCCTTTTGGATAGACAGGCGCCATATACTTAGTGAATAAACAGTTTTCATTCGGACAAGGGGGGGTGCCTGTGCAGAGCGCTACAGGCTTTGTCTTTCACCTGATGATTGAATGGGAGGATCGATTGGAGGCCTCTATATCATTTTTGCGCTCAGTCATTCCGGAAAAGGGCTGTCAGCTCCCCCCTGGAGGCAACGCCTGCCTTGCGATAGGTTTTCAGGGCGTGGAACTTCACCGTGTTCTGGGAGATATGCAGCTTTGCCGCGCACTGCTTATAGGTCATGCCCTGAAGCAGGCACTCGACCACCTCTCTTTCCCGGGTGGTCAGACTATATGCCAGGGCAAGCCGCTGGAATTTTTCCTGGGGGGTTTCCCGGGCCGGCGCCTGGGTAAACAGTTGCCGGGACAGCAGGGGTGTGAGCAGGGTAAACAGCACAAACAGGCCGGTTGTCACCAGGACGCCCACAAGCGGCATGGCCTGGGGCGCCCGGCTGGCCACCGTGCCTGGAATGACATGCAGCAGCAAAGACGCGTTAAATACAACGGCCAGCACCCATTTGAACAGCCTTAAGTTCGCAAATTTGCCCAGCACATGCCCCAGCAGAAAATAAGAAGCGATGAAACCCATCTGGGAAAAGCCCTGTGTCATGCTGGCGGGCAGAATCCCGCGGCTGTCCGGCAGCAGCAGGCGGAGGATGAAGGTAAGGGTCATTCCGGCAAAGAAGATGTTGCACATATGCCAGATGTTGAACTTCGCCGCCACATAGATGATGAGGCACAGCGCAAACACCACCAGCCCGGAAAGGCCGCTGATGAGCTGGGAGGGGGCAGCGGGGAGGTAGCTGTAAAAAAACACAACCGCCCGGTGGGCAAAAAAGAAGAACAGGACGGGCGCCAGTTGTTTGCCGTGGTCCTGGATGGATTTGTTTTCCAGATGGGAAAAGTCCTGGTTTTGATACAGCATCAGGCATCGGGCGCTCACCAGCACCTGAAGGGCTACAAAGACGATGCCGCTTTTGCCCCCCAGGGGAATAAGGCCAATGAACACCTGAAACAGCAGACAAAACAGCGAGGTGATAGCGGCGCCTACCAAGCGCTCGCTATCCCGCAGCGCGCAGGAAAAGCCGAAAAGCTGAAAGCCGGAACAGCCGCCCAGAAAAAGGGAAAAAACAATCCCCGTCCAGGTGGCCAGAGGGCCGATGGGCATAATCATCCACAGCACAAAGACGCCTGCCATCAGCACCCCCACCTGCCGGGCATAACGGGCTAGGGATTTAAGGCTGGCAAAGGCAAACAGCAGCCCGATGCCCAGGGAGTAGGCGATGCCCATCAAAAAAATGCTGTCCATGCCAAAGAGCGGGCAGGCATCCGCGATCAGGCTGTTCTTCATGCCGGGGAAAATGGGCGCCAGGGAGAACATGAGCATGTATTTTACCCGCTCAGGCCGAAGCTCCTGCCTGAGAGAACGAAGGCTCTGCATCAGTGCGCCTTGTTGTTTGCCGGGTTTTCGGGAAAAATGTGCGGGCTGATCAGGCATATATCCCTCCCTTGAAGCCGTCCGTCTATCAAAGGATCTGTTACCATCAGTATATCACATCACTTCATTATTAACAATATCCAAACCAGCCTGAAAGGATAGGGTGCATTTTGCTATTTTTATTGAAAAGCTACCAAAATGGATAGGTTTAAAAAGCTGCCCAATTAGAAATGTATACGCTTGCAATCAGTATAAATTTGTGCTATTATCATATATGTAATGATTATAAAGCTGTTTTGTAATCAGAAACTGTGGAAAGGAGAACCAATGAAGCCATCCATTGAGGCATTGCGGCAGGCGCTGAAGGAGAAGGGGGTCAACCCCTCCCATCAGCGGCTCAAGGTGCTGGAATATCTGTACCTTCACCCCATTCATCCCACGGCGGAGGAGGTTTATGCGGCGCTGAAGCCGGAGCTGGCCACCCTGTCAAAAACCACGGTGTATAACAGCCTCAGGGTGCTGGCGGATTCGGACCTGGTCAGAACGCTGAACATGGATGGCAATGAAACCCGTTTTGACCTGACGGATATTGACCATGGGCATTTTAAATGCCTGTCCTGCGGCGCGATCATTGATGTGCCCATGGATACAAGAAATATAGTGCCTGGCATGCTGGATGGCTGGGATGTGCGAGAAACGGATGTGCATTTTAAGGGCGTTTGCCCGGAATGCGCCTCAACATCAAAAAAGGAGGGGAAATGATGGGGATCTATGTGTGCCAGGTATGCGGCTATATGTATGACACGGCCAAAGGCAGCCCTGAAACGGGCGTCGCTCCCGACACCGCCTGGGCGGATGTGCCGGAGGACTGGGAGTGCCCATTGTGCGGGGCGGGAAAGCTGGAGTTTGCAGCGCGGGAACCTGCTGTTAGCGCTCAGCCCAGGCCAGTTGTTGTAAATGAGAGTGCGCTTGCTGATGGGGAGCTGAGCGCCCTTGAAAAAAGCGCGGTGTGCGCCAACCTGGCCCGGGGATGTGAAAAGCAGCATAAGCCTGTGGAGGCGGGGCTTTTCCGGCAGTTGGCGGATTATTTTTTGGCCAGCGCGCCTGCGGCACAGGAGGCGGCCTATAGTCAGCTCACCGCGCTGCTTGAACAGGATTTGGAGGGGGGCTACCCCGATGCCAATGCCGTATCCGCCCGTGAGCATGATCGCGGGGCCCTGCGCGCCTTAACTTGGGGCGAGAAGGTGAGCCGGATGCAAAAGTCCCTCCTGACCCGCTATGAAAAGGCGGGAGAAGCCACCTTTGAGGGCAGTGATTTTTATGTATGCACAGCCTGCGGCTTCATCTATGCAGGGGATAACCCGCCTGAACTATGCCCGGTGTGCAAGGTGCCCGGATGGAAGTTTGAGAAAGTGAAAGGGGGCAGTGAGCGTGTCTGAGAAATTTGCGGTCAGGAATATCCGCCTGTGTACCAAGGATTGCCTGTGCCTGTATGTATGCCCCACCGGGGCCACGGACACTGAGGACAGCGTCATTGATGTGGATAAGTGCATTGGCTGCGGGGACTGCGCTGATGCCTGTCCTTCCGGTGCCATTTCCATGGTGCCCAAGGCATACCCACCGCAGCAGCCCAAGGCGGAGGCGGTGGTGAAGGCGCTGCGGAAGCTGCTGCGCAGCAAAACCCGGCAGGAGGGCATCGCCAGGGAGCTGCCGGGGAAGCTGGCCCGGGCCATCACGCTGTCCAACCAGATTCTGGCGGAAGACCTCACCCGGGAGGCGGGCTATATGCTGCCCCAGAGCGATCAGGCCGGGGATTTCCTGCGTTCGCTGATTAAGGAAAACCAAGCCGCGGGCTTTCCTGCGGAGGTGATAGAACAATTGTTGGAGCAATTGGAAAAGAAAGAGGAGGATAACAACATGGACCAGAACAAAACTCTCAAGAATCTGATGGAAGGTTTTGCTGGGGAATCCCAGGCCAACCGCAAGTACACCGCCTATGCCAGGAAGGCGGAAAAGGAAGGCAAGAAGAACGCCGCGAAGCTGTTCAAGGCCGCTGCCGATGCCGAGACCATCCACGCCCTCAAGCATTTTGAGGTGGCCGGCATGGTGCATGACACCGCCGCCAACCTGAAGGACGCTGTGGCCGGAGAAACCTATGAGTATAAGGAGATGTATCCGGTTTTCATCAAGGTTGCCGAGGCCGAGGGCAACAAGGCTGCCCTCCAGTCCTTCACCTTTGCGATGAAGGCGGAGGAAGTTCATGCCAGGCTCTATCAGGAAGCCCTGGACAACCTGAACGAGACCGAGGAAGTGTTTTACTACCTTTGCCCCGTCTGCGGCAACATCGAAAAGACGCGCCCCGACAAGTGCGTGATCTGCAACGTCAAGGGCGAGATGTTCATCAAATACTGATTTATATTCAGGCAAAACATCAGGGGAGGCAGGCGCTGTGTCTGTCTCCTTTTCGCGTCAAACACCATATCTTGTGCCTGAATCCAAAAAGTATACAATAAATTGTGCTTTAGCCCTTGACATCCCCTCCAGTCAATGATACGATGTGCGGGCGACCTTAGAATATTACTGAAATGTTACGATACGGAGGATTGTTCATCATGATCTCTACCATCATCAAGCGGGACGGGCGCACAGTGCCCTTTGACAGGACAAAGATTGAGCAGGCCATCTCCAAGGCATTTGTCGCCAGCGGCAGCATGAAGGGGGCGGATACCGCCCGGGAGGTTGCCAAGCTGGTGGTGGAAGCGTTGGAATCAAACGAGTCCATTCCCGCCAGCCCCACGGTGGAGCAGGTGCAGGATGTGGTGGAGCAGGTGCTGATTGAAAAGGGCTTTGTGAACACCGCCAAGCGCTATATCCTCTACCGAGCCGAGCGCAGCCGGGTGCGGGAGATGAACAGCCGGCTGATGAAAACCTATGAGGACATCGCGTACTCCGACGCGGTGGATTCTGATATCAAGCGGGAAAACGCCAACATCAACGGCGACAGCGCCATGGGGGCGATGCTGAAGTTTGGCAGCGAGGGCGCCAAGCGCTTTTATGACATGTATGTGCTTAACCCCAAGCATGCCCAGGCCCACCGGGAGGGGGATATCCACATCCATGACCTGGATTTCCTCACCCTCACCACCACCTGCTGCCAAATTGACCTGGAGCAGCTGTTTGACGGTGGTTTTTCCACCGGCCACGGCGTCCTGCGGGAGCCCAATGACATCTACTCCTATTCGGCCCTGGCCTGCATCGCCATTCAGGCCAACCAGAACGACCAGCATGGCGGGCAGAGCATCGCCAACTTTGACTATGGCATGGCCCCGGGCGTGCGCAAAACCTATAAAAAGCGCTTCCGGGACAATGTCAGCCGTCTGCTGGACGCGGAATACGACGTGGAGGACAGCGATGCCGTGACCCGCAGCATCCTGGATGCGGTGGAAAAGGAAACCGGCCTTGTGCCTGAGATGGAGGAAAAGGAGGCCTTTGACGCGGCTCTTAAGGCGCGCCTGGGCGAATACATGAAGCCCGAAGAGGCGGATAAGCTGCTCAGGAGCGTGCGTAAGTTCTCGCTTAAGGAGATCACCAAGGCTACCTACCAAGCCATGGAGGCGCTGGTGCACAACCTCAACACCATGAACAGCCGCGCCGGTGCCCAGGTGCCTTTTTCCAGCATCAACTACGGCACCGACACCAGCCCTGAGGGCCGCCTGGTGATGGAGCAATTGCTCCTGGCCACCGAGGCGGGCCTGGGCCGGGGGGAAACGCCTATCTTTCCCATCCAGATTTTCCGGGTGAAGGAGGGCGTCAACTACAACCCCGGCGACCCCAACTATGACCTGTTCCGCCTGGCCATCCGCTGCTCCGCCAAGCGGCTCTTCCCCAACTTCTCCTTTGTGGACGCGCCTTATAACCTGAAGTTCTACAAGCCCGGCCATCCGGAAACGGAGGTGGCCTACATGGGCTGCCGCACCCGCGTTTTGGCCAATGTCCATGATCCGGAAAGCCAGGTGGCCACGCGCCGCGGCAACTTGAGCTTCACCTCCATCAACCTGCCCCGCCTGGCCATTCAGGCCAAGGGCGATGTGGAGCGCTTCTTTCAGGATTTGGAGCGCATGATGGAGCTGGCTTTTGACCAGCTCAACGAGCGCTTTGAAATCATCGCCCGCAAGAAAGTGTACAATTTCCCCTTCCTGATGGGGCAGCATGTGTGGCGGGGCAGTGAAAACCTGGCCTGGGATGACGAGGTGCGCGAGGTTTTGAAGCACGGCACCCTCACCATGGGCTTTATCGGCCTGGCGGAGACCCTCATAGCGCTTAGGGGCAAGCACCATGGGGAAAGCGAGGAAAGCCAGAACCTGGGCCTTGAAATCGTGGGCTTTATGAAGAACTTCTTAGACAAGAAGGCCCAGGAACACAAGTTGAACTACACCCTCATCGCCACCCCGGCCGAAGGGCTTTCCGGCCGCTTTGTGCGCCTTGACCGGGAGCGCTTTGGCATCATCCCCGGCATTACCGACCGGGACTATTACACCAACTCCTTCCACATCCCGGTGTATTTCCCCATCAGCGCCTTTAAGAAAATCAGCCTGGAGGCGCCCTATCACGCGCTGACCAACGCCGGGCACATCACCTATGTGGAGATGGACGGCGACCCCTGCCAGAACCTGGAGGCCTTTGAAAAAATTGTGCGGCATATGCACGACACGGGCGTGGGCTATGGCTCCATTAACCACCCCATCGACCGGGATCCGGTTTGCGGCTACACGGGCATTATCGGCGATGCCTGCCCCCAGTGCGGCAGGAGTGAGGAAGTGCACAAGTTTGAGCGCATCCGCCGCATCACCGGCTATCTGGTGGGTACCACCGACCGCTTCAACAACGCCAAACAGGCGGAGGAGAAGGACCGGGTGAAGCACGGGGTGGGGGAGAACTGATAAAATTTAATTGACATCACCCCCTTTTCGTATTACGATGTATTACAAAGAGGGGGTGATGTATATGACTATCTCAATCCGGCTTAATGATGAGGAAAACATGCTGGTCAGAAAATACGCGCAGATGAATGGCATGAGCGTGTCCGAGCTGATGCGCCAGTCTGTGCTTGAACGCATCTATGACGAACATGATTTGAAGCTTTATCAGGAGGCCTTGGAGGAGTATTTGGCTGACCCTGTTACCCATACCCTGGAAGAGGTGGAGAAAGAGCTGGGCCTTAGATGACTTGGCGTGTTGTCTTTGCGCCGCGTGCCCTAAAAGAGCTTAAAAAACTGGACAGGGCAACTGCTGCCATGCTTTTAGGCTGGGTGCGAAAGAATTTGGAGGGCTGTGAAAATCCCCGCAGCCATGGCAAGGGCTTAAGCGGGCCCCGCAGCGGACAATGGCGCTACCGGGTGGGCGATTACCGCCTGATTGCGGAGATTGCGGATCAGGAAATTGTGATCCTTATCTTGGCTGTGGGACATAGAAGCAGCATATATTCCAATTGAAGGAGAGACAAATGGATATCCGCATCAACGGTTATGTCAACGACAGCATTGTGGATGGCCCGGGGCTGCGCTTCGCGGTGTTCACCCAGGGCTGCCCCCATGCCTGCCCCGGTTGCCACAACCCGGAAACCCATGACTTTATGGGGGGCCGGGTGGTTGACACGGAAACGCTCATTGCCCAGATGCGGGAAAACCCCCTGCTTTCAGGCCTTACCCTGTCAGGCGGAGAACCCTTTGTGCAGCCGGAGGCCTGCCTGCGTCTAGCTGAAGGCGCCCGGGAGTTAGGGCTTGATGTGTGGGTATATTCAGGTTATACCTACGAGGATTTACAGGCCATGAACAGTATGGCGCAAGCCTTGCTAGCAGCCTGTGATGTGCTGGTGGATGGCCCCTTTCTTCAGGATCAGCGCAGCTTGGATCTGCGTTTCAGGGGCAGCCGCAACCAGCGCCTGATCGATTTGAACCGGACCCGGCAGGCGGGGGAGGTATGGCTGTGGACGCCACCGACGTGGTAAAGCAATTTAAGGAGAGAAAGAACCATGAAAGAAATTAATGTTTCCCTGCAGTTTGGGACGGAGTTTGAAGGCACCTTGCAGGCGGATGACAGGCAGATCGCCATCGGCCGGAAAGCTGGGGGCATGGCGTCCTATGAGCTGCTGCTGGGGGCGCTTGGCAGCTGTTACTATGCCACCTTCATCAGCATCGCCAGAAAGATGCGCCTGGAATACAAGGGGGTGGACATCGCCATTCACGGCGTCAAGCGGGATCAGGTTCCCGAAACGCTTCAAACCGTGGAAATGACCATCACCATCCGGGGCGCCCAGGACGAAAAGGGCTTTGACCGCGCCAGCGAGCTGGCCGCCAAATACTGCTCCGTTCATGAAACCATTGCCCAGGTGGCGGATATCGCCCTGGAACTGCGTTTCGCGTAAACAATCCCCGCCATCAATGCCCCCGCTTGTGATACACTGTATGCAAAGGGGGGCTTTTTTGTGTACAAGCTGATGATCGTGGAAGATGACCCGGTGATTTCCCGTGCTGTGGCGGAGTATCTGCGAGGATGGGGATATGAGGTCAGGGAGACGAAGGATTTCAGCCGGGTGTTGGAGGATTTTGCCGCTTTCTCGCCCCATTTGGTGATGCTGGATTTGAAGCTGCCGGGCCTGGGCGGATTCCACTGGTGCCGGGAAATCAGGCGGGTGTCCACTGTCCCCATCCTGTTTATCACCTCAGCCGCCGACAACATCACCGCCGTCACCGCCATGGGCATGGGGGCGGATGACCTGATCGCCAAGCCCTTTGAGCTGGGCCTGTTGGCGGCCAAAATTGAGGCCCTTTTGCGCCGGGCCTTTGGCTTTGGTGCGGCGGCCCCCATCCTTGAGCATCAGGGGCTGATCTATAACCCCGCCGATGCCACGGTGCAGTACGGGGAGGAGAAGGCAGAGCTGACCAAGAACGAAAACCGCATCCTCCACACCCTGATGGAGCGGCGGGGCAGCATCGTTTCCCGGGAGCTGCTGATGACCCGTCTGTGGGAGACCGACAGCTTTGTGGATGAGAACACCCTCACCGTGAACGTGGCCAGGCTGCGCAAAAAGCTGGAGCAGCTGGGGGCTAGGGATATTATCCAGACCAAGAAAGGCATGGGCTATCTGCTGCCATGAAGGAAGAGAAAAGCAGGGGTGTTTTTATGGCCTACCTGAGGGAGCGTCTGTGGCTGGCGCTGGTCATTGCCCTGTGTTGCCTGATTTTGCTGGTGGTGCTGGCGCTGTATGAGGCGGATCTGGAGGCGCTGGGCTATGCCGGCCTGCTGTGTCTGCTGCCTCTGGGCACGGCGGCTGCTATTGATTTTGTCCGTTTCAGCGCCCGGCATCGGGCGCTTGCGCGCATGTTCCCAGGCCTGCCGGAGAGCGCAGGCCGCCTGCCCGCGCCATCCGGCCTGATCGAGCGGGATTATCAGGCGCTCCTTCAGCGTTTTCATGCCCTTTATCGGGAGCAGGCCACCCGGCAGGATGCCCGTTTTCAGGCCATGGCAGACTATTATACCCTGTGGAGCCATCAGGTGAAAACGCCCATCGCCGCCATGCGGTTGTTGCTGCAAAAGGACACTGCTCTTGACCGGCAGCTGACAGGGGAGCTGTTCAAGGTGGCCCAGTATGTGGACATGGCTCTGGGCTATGCCCGGCTTGATGGCAGGGCCAGCGATTTTGTGTTTGCCAAATGCCTCATCGTGAAGGCTGTGGCCGGCACGGCCCGGCGCTTTGCCGCCCAGTTTGTGGAAAAGCGCCTGAGCCTTCAGGTGGAGGTGCCCCCTGACGCGGCGGTTGTGACCGATGAAAAATGGCTGCGCTTCCTTTTGGAGCAGATCATGTCAAACGCGGTCAAGTATACGGATTCCGGCGGTGTTCATATCCGCTGGAACGCGGAAAAAAAGGAGCTGCACATCCGGGATATGGGCCGGGGCATAGCGCCTGAGGATTTGCCGCGGGTGTTTGAAATGGGCTTCACAGGCTATACCGGCCGGGTGGATCAGCAGGCAACCGGCATCGGCCTTTACCTGGCGCGGGAAACGGCCAGGCGCCTGGGATTGGGGCTTGAGATGTTATCCAGCCCCGGCAAGGGCGCCTGTGCTGTGATCAGCTTTCCCCGGGAGGAGTTTCTGGTGGAGTAATATAAAAATCTATACTGCTCTTTGTGACACAAATTTCAGCATAAGTGACAAAATTGTTAGGTAAAGACGCTGTTTGTAAGGTAGGCTTAAGGCAGGGGAGGGGATAAGATGATAGGCTTTAAGCAACACCCTGAAAGGAGCTGCCTATGACCATTCTTGATGTGAAAAACCTTAAAAAAATCTATACCACCCGCTTTGGCCAGCACCAGGTGGAGGCGCTGAGCGATGTGAGTTTTTCTGTGGAGGCCGGGGAATATGTGGCCATCATGGGGGAGTCCGGCTCAGGCAAAACCACGCTGCTGAATATCCTCGCGGCCCTAGACAAGCCCACCTCCGGTGAGGTGCTGCTTGATGGCAAGCCCCTCTCCCGGATTGGGGACAAGGAGATCGCCGCTTTCCGCCGGGTGAACCTGGGCTTTGTGTTCCAGGATTATAACCTGCTGGACACCTTCAGCATCAGGGACAACATCTACCTGCCCCTGGTGCTCTCGGGCCGGGTGGCCCATGACGACATGGCCAGACGCCTGTCGCCTCTGGCAGAGCAGCTGCATATCAATGCCATCCTTGACAAGTTCCCCTATGAGGTGTCAGGCGGTGAGAAACAGCGGGCGGCAGTCGCCCGGGCGCTGATCACCGGCCCACGGCTGCTGCTGGCGGATGAGCCCACCGGCTCCCTTGATTCCAGGGCCACAGACGGCCTGCTGAAGATATTCCAGCAGGTCAACCGCCTGGGGCAAACCATCCTGATGGTGACCCACTCCACCAAGGCGGCCAGCCACGCGGGCCGGGTGCTGTTTATCAAGGACGGGCAGATTTTCCATCAGATCTACCGGGGGGACGCGGCGCAAGCTGATATGTACCAGCGCATTGCCGATGCCCAGACGGCCCTGATGACAGGCGGTGAGAGCAGATGAGCGGCAAGTTTTTCTGGAACCTGGCGCTTCAGAACATCCGCAGGAACCGCCAGAGCTACCTGCCCTATGCCCTTAGCTGCATGGGCACGGTGATGATGTTTTATATCATGTTTGTGCTGGCCAATACTACAGCGCTCATAGGCTTATATGGCGGGCGTACCATTCAGAGGACGCTGGCCCTTGGCGTGTGGGTGATTCTGCTGTTTGCCCTGCTGTTTATGTTTTACACCCACAGCTTTCTCATCAAGCGGCGCAAAAAGGAGTTTGGGCTGTTCAACATCCTGGGCATGGAGAAAAAACACATCGGCAGCGTTTTGGCCATTGAAACAGCCCTGGTGGGGTTGGTGTCCACCCTAACTGGCATGCTTGTTGGGGCCATGCTGACCAAGCTCATGTATCTGGCCGTGCTGCGGATGCTGAGGGTGGAGGGCATTCCGCCGCTTGTCATCCCGGAAAGCGCCCTTCCCTTCTCCCTGTTGATTTTTCTTGTGATTCATGCCTTTACCCTGCTGAATACCCTGCGGGAAATCCATCTTACCAGCCCCATGAACCTGTTAAAAGGCGAGAACATGGGCGAGCGGGAGCCTAAGGGAAGAATCGGGCTGGCGCTGCTGGGCCTTATCTGCCTGGGGGCAGGCTATGGCATCTCGATCACGGCGCAAAATGATGTTAGGACATCCATCCCCAGTTTTTTTCTGGCGGTGATCCTGGTTATCATCGGCACCTATGCGCTGTTTATCGCAGGCTCGGTCAGCATGCTCAAAGCATTGAGGCGCAACAAAGCCTTTTACTATCATCCCCGGCATTTCAGCGTGATCGCGGGCATGATTCACCGCATGAAGCGCAACGCCGCGGGCCTTGCCACCATCTGCATCCTCAGCACCATGGTGCTGGTGATGATGTCTTCCACACTTACCATCTTCCTTGCCGGCGAAAACCTTCAGGAGAAGGCGCTGATGGGCCGGGATGCCCGTGTGGTCGCGGGACCGGCGGGGAAGGAACACATTGCTTCCTATCAGGTCATTTTAAAGGAGGAGGCGCAAAAGGCCGGAATAGCCCTGGAAAACCCGATCACCTATCGCAAGGCGACGATTAGCAATGCCGTGCTTGACGGCGGAAAAATTCCCCTGCGGATAGAGATGGCAGGCCCGCTGGAGGAGGAATCTGTCCTGGTTGATGTCTGCCTGGTGTCGCTTGAGGATTATAATGCCCTGCAAAAGAAAAGCATCACCCTGGCGCCTGGGGAGGCGCTGAGCCATTCCCTGTATGGCAGCCCGCTGCCGGAAAGGATGATACTGGGGGAATATCCGCTCACCGTGCGGGAAAACCTGGCTAGCATCGCTCCCTTGGAGGACTATGGCCACATGATGCAAAGCACCTATACCCTGGTGATGAACCAGGACGACATTGCCCGGGCGATCACAGGGATGGCCGGGATGCCGGAGGAGCCCCAGCCTTGGAGATGGGTGTGCGCCTTTGACACAAGGGACACAGCATCCATTGAAAAGATAGAGGATTTCTTCCAACAGGTCAGACAGCGCATTCGGGATACGGCCGCTGATGGCTATATGTTCATCGCGACCAGCCACCGGGCTTCCATGCGCGCGGAGTTCCGGGCAGTGTATGGCGGGTTGCTGTTTGTCGCCATTTCCCTGGGGCTGACCTTCATCATGGCCATGGTGCTGATCATCTACTACAAGCAGGTATCCGAGGGATATGAGGACAAGGCCCGGTTTGAGATCATGCAGAAGGTGGGCATGAGCGATGATGAGGTGCGCCAGTCGGTAAAAAGCCAGGTGCTGCTGGTGTTTTTCATTCCCCTGGTGATGGCGGGCATTCACCTGCTGGCCGCCTATAATATCATCAGCAAGATCCTGGTTTTTTCGGGGCTTCTTGTTGACCGCACCGGCCTGCTGATCGTTGTAAGCCTGGCCACCTATGTGTGCTTCGCCTTGTTTTATGTGCTGGTATATGTGAAAACATCCAACAGCTACTACAAAATTGTGACGGCGTGAAACAGCCAAATGACCAAAAGGAGAGCAAAGAACATGAAAACAAAACGACATAAATCCGGCTCTGTCAGGCCCTGGCTTATCGGGCTGATGATGGCAGTGCTTCTGGTTGCCGGCACCCTGGGGGCAGGCGCCTTGGGCTTGTGGAGACAGGACATTCCAAAAGACCCGGTGCGCGTTGAAAACAACTGCGAGCTCCCCTTTCAATACATAGGCATGGCCTGGGAAGGGCATTGTCTGCTTTACAAAACGGATACAAGCCCTGTTCGTCAGGCTGTGTTCCCCAAAGCGGTGTTAAAAGATGTGCAGGCGGTGCGATTGCTCGCCGTAACAGATGATCAGCAGATACTAACTTCCGGCTTTGTGCCGCTGGATGCAGAAGAACCGCTGCTGATTGAGGGGGTGAACGGTGAGCGGCTAAAGGTGAAAAACGCCGAGCCAGCCGATGAGGAGATGCCCCTGCCCAAACTGCCCGGCCTTGATGCCTGGGAGGTGTCGGGAGACGCAAAGCAGGCCAAAGTGGCCTATCAGGCTGGGATGGGAATGAGCTATCAAATTTATGTGCTGGGTCGCGGCGGTCACATAGGTGCTTCCGGATGGACATCTCCGGGTGGGAATGCTGAGGCCAGCTGGGAACGCGGGCGCGGCCCTGTGATGTCATGGCTGATGTTTAACTATTAATACAGCTTTTGTGCAGGCTTTCATGGCTCTCACCTGTTATGATATGATGAACGGGAACGACTAAAACAAGGAGACGGCCATGAAACGCATCCTTGCCCTGATAACAGGCGTGATGATTCTTTTATCCCTGCTGACGCCGGTCCTGGGGGCTCAAAGCCAGCCCGCTTACCCCACCCTGGGACAGGGGGCCCGCGGGGAGGAGGTCATCCAGCTGCAGGAGCGCCTGGCGCTTCTTGGCTTCCTCAGGGGCAATACGGACGGCATTTATGGCCAGCAAACAGCCGATGCTGTGCAGGCGGCCCAGCAATATCTGAAAAAAGAGGGGCACTCCCTGGCGGCGGACGGAGTGGCAGGCCCGCAGACTCTGGCTCTTTTATATGACGACCTGGCTGTCGGCAGCTTGCTTGATGCGAAGATGGGGGACAGCGGAAGCAAGGTGACGGTGCTTCAAACCCGGCTGTATGACCTGAACCTGCTGAGCGACCGCCCGGATGGCGCCTTTGGCCCCCGGACGGAGGAAGCGCTTAAAAAGCTGCAAGCCATCCTGGTTGCCGGCGGTGTAAGCGGGGTTGAAATCAACGGCGTGGCCGACAAGGCCACCCGGGATGCCCTGGCGGGGGATATGGCGAGCCTTGGCATCGTCGCCCCCGCCTTTTTTGATGACAGCAATCCCCAGGGCCTGGAGCCTGCCTATCTGTATGCCCGCAGCGCTATTTTGCTGGACACCCACAGCGGGCAAACGCTTTTTGAGAAGGACGCCGACACCCGCCGCTACCCCGCCAGCACCACCAAAATCATGACTTTACTGGTTGCCCTGGAAAAAGGCGATCTGGACCGGGCTGTCACTCTGCCCCAGGCAACTGGTGATGTGCCCAAGGATTCCTCCCTGGTGCCCGTGTATCCGGGGGAAAAGATGACGCTGAGGGATTTGCTGTATGGCCTCATGATCCGCAGCGGCAACGATGCCGCCAACGCCATCGCGGTGATTGTGTTGGGCAGCGTGCCCAGGTTTGTGGAGGAGATGAATCGCAAGGCCCGGCAGCTGGGGATGAAGGACACCCACTTCGCCAACCCCCACGGCTACCACCACAAGGAACACTACACCACCGCCCGGGATTTGGCCACCCTCACTCGCCATGCCATGAGCAACAATGCCTTTTTACCCATCGCCGCCAGCCTCGCCTATACCCTGCCGCCCACCTCCAGGCGTGAGGCGCTGGAGATAACAACCAACACAGAACTGCTCATGCCGGAAACGCCCCATTACTACCCCGGCGCTTACGGCATCAAGTCCGGCTTTACCCGGGCAGCCGGCTTTTGCTATGTGGGGGCCGCCGGCAAGGAGGGGCGGCAGCTGTTGGCCGTGGTGCTGGATTGCCGCACCCGTGGCATGGCCTGGGACGATATGAAGCGGCTGTTTAACTATGGTTTTACTAAATGAAGGGGAATGCGCTGTTGGATGGAACATAAAAGTACGAATTATTAGAATCACGTGAATTATAAAAACAGACCCCTTCATAGCAAGCATACGAAGGGGTCTGTTTTCAATTTAAAGTGTCTTGTGATTAAAATGATTTATTCTGTCATATCAGATATCATAACTTCCGCGGCATAAATACCAGATCCAAAAGCCAAACCGACAGCGGTTCCTTCGATCTGGTAATAAGGCTGACAGTAGAGGCTTCCAGCATCAACGCCAGCGGCATAGAGCCCCTCAATAGGCATGAGATCACTATTTAAAACACGCAGACTTGAATCAACACGCAATCCACCAAGAGTTCCCCATGCAGAAGGTTCATATTGGATAACATAGAAAGGCCCTTGATTTACAGGCTTCAGGAACAAAGGATTCTTATAATACTCTTCATCAACGCCTTGTTCACAATAGGTGTTGTATGCCTTAACTGTATCAACCAGTTTGTCCATTTTAAAGAATGCAGCACATTCTTCGATAGTATCTGCCTTTACAGCCCATCCCTGTTCTACAGCCAAATCCAAATCGGATTGTAGCGTATCCAGAACCTTACCCTTCAACGTCATAACACCAACATGCCATTCTTCAGGGTTTCCGAGATACTCAAAAAGCCCCACAGTACTGATTGCATCAACATATGCTTGATCGACAACCGTATAAAAATTTCCTACTCGAAGAACTGCTTCTCCACCAACAGACAAGGGCTGGTTTGCCATATAATACTCATTGAAGAATCGCTCACCTGTTCCATCCACTATCATGCCGCCATAAACGCCAATTGTCAAAGCGGCATTGCTGAATCGCCAGCCACCACCCAACCTATTTGAGCCACCAAATTCATTAGATATCATGGCAAAACTGCTTTCTTCAAGCATGGCGCCAACCTCTAGGCCCATGCGAATAGCATCGCCAGTGGACAAGGTATTACCAAGGGGATTCACGGCGATGTTACCCCAATGCTCTTTAATGATTTCTTCATTCCCCAAATATCCACCGGTTGCCAAAAGCACAGCATCAGCTTTTATATTAATTACGGTACCATCAGCACGTCTTGCACTGATGCCTACAACTTTTCCATTTTCAAGCAAAAGTTTTTCGCCTGTGGTTTCACACATTAAACGACCACCGGCTTTTTCATACTCTAATTGTATAAAAGCCGATCGTTCATTCTTAGGGGTGTTATAACCATGGCGTGCACGATAGCCAGCACCATAGTTATCAGGACGAAGGTACATGTCCAGCCCACTTTCCAGCTGAATTTCAACTGCTGGGCCAGTTTTGGCAATAACACGGCGCAACAATCTGCTATCGCTTGTAAGATATGCATCATCAGTAAGATCGTTGAACAACATTTCATCTGTTATAATAACGCCCTCTTTTGCTTGAATCGATGTATTGGATGCCATAGGACCTCCTACCATCCAACCATTTGCAACGCCAATGGTTGCGCCCTTTTCGATAACAAGAACATCCATCCCGGCACGTGCTGCCGTAATGCCAGCCATCATGCCAGCAGCACCACCGCCAACAACAACAATCTGTGCACTTTCTTCAACTTCAGCAAATGCACTGCTAAAAGTGAAAAGCAAGACAAATGTCAGAAACAGGGACAATGCTTTTTTCATTTTTTGGCCTCCTAATTTTCTTTATATAAAATAATAACATGTCAACAAATCCGAGTCAAGAAAACGGCGTAATGTGCTACTTAGGGGCTGCTGAGCAACCCATTCCCCATATATCACAAGCATTCCGGGACAATTCATGGTAAACTGATGCAAGGAAACCTCTAAAATCAGCCCAAACCCTTGCATTTTATCTGGAGGAACATAGCATGTATCGACTACAAAAAACAAGTCAGCTATGCTCAGACCTTTGACAGCAAACTGACGAATATGGGTAAGCCCGTCCGCATGGCCGTGGGTATGCTCATCATCAATGAATCATCATCTGTTGCGGAGATAAGCTTAAAAACGGTTATTGCTTAGTGTGTCCTAATTTAGGACATTATACCAAACTCAGGCTTGACATAAGTGATAATCTACTGGAAAATGGCAATGGTAGCTCTTGTCTGCGCTTTGCTCCGCCTTTGTGCGAGAAGATTTTCCAATACCACGCTTTATTCTGAAGATTACTTTTTTCAGCGAGGATACATATGATGAGAATCCCTCTTTGGACGCCATCTGAGGAATATGTAAAGAGTACTAATATGTACCGTTTTATGAAAACGGTCAACAAAAAACATGGCCTTGAGCTTTCAGATTACAAGGCCCTATATCGCTGGAGCATAGACAATATCCCGGATTTCTGGGGAGATCTTTGGGAGTTTCTGGATATAAAATGCTCAAAACCTTACGATAAGGTCGTAGACGATCTTGGGCGCTTTCCTGGTGCAAAATGGTTTTGTGGCGCAAGGCTGAACTACGCGGAGAACCTTCTTCGTTTCAGGGATGGCAGGGCAAGCCTTATTTTCAGGGGAGAAAATCATACGAGGCGGCTCCTTACAAGGGACAAGGTGTATGAGCAGACGGTAAGACTTGCCACAGCCATGCGTAAGGCTGGGATAGGCCGCGGAGATTTTGTAGCTGCATACATGCCGAACCTTCCCGAAACTGTCATTGCTATGCTTGCGACTTCTGCCGTGGGCGCTGTTTGGTGCTCCTGCGCCACGGATATCGGCCCCAGCGCGGCCATAGACAGGTTGGGGCAGGTGAAGCCCCGCATGCTCTTCACTGTTGATGGTTATTACTACAAGGGCCAACGCTTTGATGTGACTAAAAACGCTTCCGCCGTTGCGCTGGGCATGCCCACTGTTGAGAAAGTGATCGTGACCCATTATGCCGGAGGCGACGGTGAGGTGTATAAAGGCTGCCTTTGGGACGATTTCCTTGAGCCAATGCCCGAAAGCTTTATGTTTGAGCAGATGGAGGCTTCAGACCCGACTGTCGTTATGTTTTCATCCGGCACAACGGGAAAGCCGAAATGCATGGTGCAATCGGTTTCAGGGCTTCTGATAAACCAGCTCAAGGAGTTGTCCCTTCACACAGACCTTGGTGATAAGGATGTTATGCTTTATATCACCACCTGCTCATGGATGATGTGGAATTGGCAGGCCGCTGCCATTGGCTGTGGCAGCACAGTTGTGCTTTTCGATGGCAACCCATCATATCCCGATACCTCGACCATATGGAAGGTGCTTGAGGAGGAAGGCGTCACTGTGTTCGGTCTGAGCGCCAGCTATATCCACTCCCTGATGCAGCAGGGATTTACGCCAAAGGACAGCGCCAATCTTTCAGCTCTGAGAGCCATCTCTCAAACCGGTTCCGCTCTCTCATGGGACGGATTCTTCTATATATACGAGAGAATTAAGGAGGATCTTCATTTCAATTCCATCGCAGGGGGCACGGATATAAACGGCTGCTTTGCTTCCGGAAATCCCATGTCTCCGGTATATCCGGGAGAGCTTCAAGCCCCGGGACTCGGCATGCCGATAGAGTGTTTTGGGAATGACCGTAAACCCGTGAGAGATACGCAGGGCGAGCTTGTGTGTCTGCATCCAACTCCGTCCATGCCCATATATTTTTGGAATGATGAAAGCGGAAAGCGATACCGCGATGCGTATTTCGCTGATTTTCCCGGGGTATGGCGCCACGGAGATTATGTTCTTTTCCATGAGGATACCGGTGGAATCTCTTTTTATGGGCGTTCCGATTCAGTCCTGAAGCCCTCCGGCGTCAGAATAGGAACCGCTGAAATATACAATATCGTGGAAAAGATACCCGGCATTGTTGAAAGTCTTGTTGTGGGGCAGGAGCATAGCGGCGACCAGCGCGTTATACTTTTCGTGAAATTGTCAGAAGGCGTCGAGCTTACTGCGGAGCTTGAAAAGACGATAAAGACAAATCTTCGCGCAAACGCTTCTCCACGTCATGTTCCCGCGATCATAATCAAAGTTCCGGACATTCCCCATACCCTGAACGGCAAGAAAGTGGAGAGCGCTGTTGCAAATATTTTGAACGGACGCAAGGTCACCAACCGCGACGCGCTTTCAAACCCGGATTCTCTTGATTTTTATGCCTTAAAAGCGGTGAAGCTTAATACCAAACTCAATCATTAAGGAAGCACTGATTAAGGATTCGACATTGGAGGAACACTCATCTTGAGATTTGGCGATAAAACAATTAGCTACCCTTATATATATTTTTTTCATCAAAAAATTATGCAGTCCAACCACATCAAACTCTTTTGATAGGGAGATGTGTTCATAATGATTCTTAAAAAAACGTTGGAAGTTCTCAGTTAAGCTGCTTTTCAGCTGAGCTTTTTGCTTTTTATTGCGAACGAACCCACCAAGCTTATCCAAAAGGACATTAACTCCCTGGTCTTTAAAAAAATTAATCAGAAATTCACTCATAACCAAGACTCCTTTTACTAAGCATGTGACCAAATCCAAGAATAATTGTTCAGGTAGGATGAAATGCAATGTTTCCCCATTATTTCCAAACCATTCACAGGCAAAAGGGGCTTCATCATCTCCCCAAGGGCTTTAGGATGTGGTATAATACAAATGCAGAGGAGGTGTTGCTGTATGCGTGCGAAACCAGTCAGGCTGACTGTCACCGGGGTGGCTTATAACCGCAATGAAGAGGACGAGGCCATGCGGCTGACCACCTTTGGCACGCTGTCGGGCAGCCCCAAGCAGTGGAAACTGCGCTATACCGAGCGCCAGGCTGATGGCGATGAGCAGCATGACATCATCATGACCATGGGGGAAGGGGTTGTGACCGTGGCGCGCAAAGGCGCCTTTGGCAGCGACATGGTGTTTCAGCAGGGGCACCGCTATGAGGGCAGCTACCGGACGCCCTATGGGGACCTTGCCATGGGTATTTTCCCCACCCAGGTGGATTACAAGGTCAATGACGATGGGGCCGGTGAAGTCAACCTGCGCTATCAGCTGGACATCCAGGGGCGCTATACCTCCGTGCACAAGCTGGACATCGCCTTTGAATCCTCCAAGCCGGATGACAGGGCTTGATCAAGAGGTTCAGGCCCTAAGATCGGCGCTTGACGGCAAAGGCTTTGCGCGCCGGGACCGGTCGGGGGAAGCGCTGTTTGTAAGCGACGCCCCCAGGCGCAGCCCGGATGCGTGGCCAGGCCTTGAAAGGGATTTAAGCGCCTCTGGTCATCTGGTAAAAGTTAAAAACGGCCTGGCTTTTATCAGCTGGGATATCCCCAAGAGCCTGGCCTTCTGCCAGGCCCTTTGTGTCAGGGAAGGCTGGCAGAGGCGGGAGGACAGCCTCACGGGCTTTTGCCGCATCCTGGCCCGGCAACACACCGCCTTTACCCCGGACATGCTGCCCGCCTTTAACCGTGCCCTGCTTTTGTGGGACGCGGGGGAGGCAGAGGCCCTGCGCCGCCAGGCGGAGACCGCCCTGGCGGAAGCCCTGAGGCTCCGCGTGCCCTATCCCGCCTTTTTCCTCCCTTTGCTTTTGAACCTGATAGAAAGGAGCGTAACATGATCATCACCTATAACGGCCATGCTGAGTTTTTGCTGGAAACCGCCCAGGGCCAGCGCATCCTGTTTGACCCCTATGACCATCAGGCCGGCTACCCCATCAAGCGGGTGAAGGCCGACCTGGTGTGCATCTCCCACCACCATTTTGACCACAACTACCTGGACAAGGTGGAGGGCAATCCCGTGGTGGTGGACACGGAAGGCGTTCACCAGCCCCTTCCCGGCGTTAAGGTGGAGAGCTTCCCCGCCTTCCATGACGATGCCCAGGGGGAAAAACGGGGCGGCATCCTCTGCCACAGGGTGGAGGCGGATGGCCTAAGCGTTTTGCATTTGGGCGACCTGGGGGAAATGCCGGGGGAAGCCTTGAAGAAAAGCCTGTTTATGCCGGATATTCTTATGATCCCCGTGGGCGGCTTTTTCACCATTGACGCGGCCCAGGCCAAGGAGATCATCGGCCTTCTGCAGCCTCGGGTGGTGATCCCCATGCACTACCGCAATGACAAGGGAGGCTTTGACAAGATCAGCACCATTGAGCCTTTCCTGAACGCCATGAAGCCCCTGGAGCCCTCCTGTCAGCCCCTGCTGCGGGTGACCCGGGGCGATCTGTCGGAGCAGCCGAAGCTTGTGGTGCTTGATATTCAGCCAGAGACGCTCCATGCAATCCCCTGACCCCACCAGGCGCCCCGGCCGCAAGCCCGCCTCCCTGCGCCTGTGGCGGCTGGGGCAGCGCCGTGTGCCCATTTACGCGCTGGTGATCGCCTGCGGGGCCATCCTCCTGATGGGCTGGATCCTTTCCAGCAACTATAACCGGGAGATTGACGCCCTGCAAAAGCAGATTGATGTGGCCAACGAGCAGGTTTTCGCTAAGGAGCGGGAAAACCTGAAACTGGCCGAGCAGGTGCGCCTTGCCGCCAGCGATTCTTTCATCGCTCATGAGGCGCGCACCCAGCATGGCTATATTTTCCCGGGGGAGATCCGATTTGTGGTGACCAACCCCGAGGTGCTGGGCCTGCCCCCGGCATCGCCCTCGCCATGAGGGAGACCGTTCCCCGGGCTGCCGTGATCATCATCGGTTCCAACTCCACCCGCATGCTGACGGCGGATTTGGATGACCGCCTTTCCAACCCTGTCTTTGGCCGCCGGGAAACACGGCTGTTTCTGGCGCTGGACAAAGAGAACCGCCTGCCGTTGGCCGCTATTGAGGCGGCCTGCCGGGATGTGGCCTCTCTTTTTGACCTGGCGCGGGAGGCTGGCGCTGACCGAACCTTTCTGATGGCCACCAGCGCAACCAGGGACAGCGCCAACGGCAAGGACTTAGCCTATGCCCTGCTTCAGGCCACCGGCCTTTCCCTGCAGGTGATTTCGGGGGAGGAGGAAGCGGCCTTTTCCTTCTGGGGGGCGGTGCATCCCTACCCGGGGGAGGAGATGGCGGGCGTCATCGACATAGGCGGCGGCTCTGCCGAGATTGCCCTGGGGCGGCCCGGCGAAGCGCCCTTTGTTCACAGCCTGCAGCTGGGTGCGTCCAGGCTGTATGCCGCTCAGCCCATTAACAGTCCGGCCGATGCTGACAAGGCCCTGATGATAGCTGACCGGGCCGCTTGGGAAGGTGTCCGGGACATGACCCATCAAACCCTGGTTCAGTCCTCCCGCCTGTGGGCGGATCCTGCCCGGTGGCTTTTGGTGGGCGGCACCGGGACGGCGCTTATCAGCCTCATGCAGGGCGCGCTTTTTCACCGGGGGCAGCAGGATGCCGCCTTCACCCGGGGGGATGTGATGGCCATGCTTCTGAAGCTGGCCGGCCTTTCCCCCGAAGCCCGCGCCGCCCTTCCCGGCATGACCCCGGGGCGGGAGCACATCCTGCCCACCGGGCTGGCCGCGCTTGCTGCCCTGATGGATGCCCTTAACCTGAACCGCATGGCCGTCACCGCCCGCAACAACACCGATGGCGTTCTTTGGCGTCTGGCCCGTTACGGCAGCCTGCGGTTTGACAAATAAAAGGAGGAACCACCATTGCGTAAACATCACTTCATCAATCTAATTCTCTGCCTGATCCTGCTGGCCTCTGCCCTGCCAGCCGCCGCCCAGGTGCAGCTGACAGGCGGCAGCGTGCAATATGTCACCTTCGGCAGCTATCCCGCCACTGCCGATGGACAGAAGCAGTCTATCGTCTGGCGGGTGCTGTGGGCGGATCCGGGCCGGGCCTACCTGCTCAGCGACAAAATCCTGGATGTAAAGCGAGTGGACGGCGACCAGCGCAACTACAAAGGCTGGCTTTCAAGCGAGCTGCATGCCTGGCTGCAAAGCGAGTTCATTCCAGCCGCCTTTAGTCCCGAGGAGCAGGCCGCCCTGCTGGAGGAAGGGGATCTTGGCCGCGTCAGCCTGCCTTCATCCGATGACATCAAGAACAAGGACTTTGGCTTTGCGGACAACAAAAGCCGCTATTTCTACGGCACGGACTATGCCTATGCCCAGGGCCTGTACAGCTACACCCGCAACAAGCATAGCCCCATCTTCACCCGCACCATTTCCAGCAAAAAACATGCCCACCGCAGCACCAAGGTGGACGGCGCCATCGGCTTTATCGGCGTGGAGTCTGACGACCTGGGCCTCCTGCCCGTGATCTGGCTGGATCTGAGCCAGGTGCAGCAGGTCTCCGGCATCGGCGCGCCCATGGATCCGATGGTATTGGCGCCTGTGGGGCAATAAAAGGGACAAAGAGGACGCTGGGGACTTTTGCAAAAGTCCCCAGACCCTCAAAACTTTAATAGATATATCAAGATAGAATCTTTTATGGATTACTGAGGCATAATCCTATCCTTCCCACCCATATAAGGCCTGAGAGCCTCCGGAATGCGCACGCTGCTGTCCGCCTGAAGGTTGTTTTCCAGAAAGGCGATCAGCATCCGGGGCGGGGCCACCACGGTATTGTTCAGCGTGTGGGGCAGATAGCGCCGGCCATCCTCGCCCCGCACGCGGATCTGCAGCCGTCTGGCCTGGGCGTCGCCCAGGTTGGAGCAGCTGCCTACCTCAAAATACTTCTGCTGCCGGGGGCTCCAGGCCTCCACGTCGCAGCTGATCACCTTCAAATCCGCCAGGTCGCCGGTGCAGCATTCCAGGGTGCGCACGGGGATATCCAGCGTGCGGAAAAAATCCACGGTGTTTTGCCACAGTTTTTCATACCAGGCCATGCTGTCCTCAGGCTTGCACACCACCACCATCTCCTGCTTTTCAAACTGGTGGATGCGGTACACGCCCCGCTCCTCAATGCCGTGGGCGCCCACTTCCTTGCGGAAGCAGGGGGAGTAGCTGGTGAGCGCCTGGGGCAGCTCCGCCTCATCCAGAATGGTGTCGATGAATTTGCCGATCATGGAGTGCTCGCTGGTGCCGATGAGGTAAAGATCCTCTCCCTCAATTTTATACATCATGTTTTCCATCTCGGAAAAGCTCATGACGCCCGTTACAACATCGCTTCTGATCATAAACGGCGGGATATAGTAGGTGAAGCCCCGGTCAATCATAAAATCCCGGGCATAGCTGAGCACGGCGGAATGCAGCCTGGCCACATCGCCTTTCAGGTAATAAAAGCCGGCGCCGCTGGTTTTCCGGGCGCTATCCAGGTCAATCCCATTCAGGCTTTCCATAATGTCCACATGGTAGGGCACCTCATAGTCGGGCACCACCGGCTCGCCGAAGCGCTCCATCTCCACATTTTCGCTGTCATCCCGGCCCAGGGGCACCGAGGGATCCATGATCTGGGGGATCAGCATCATCTTTTCCCGGATGGCGGATTCGTATTCCGCTTCTTTCTTTTCCAGGGCGGCCAGCTCCTCCTGCATGTCCTTCACCTGCTGCTTGACGGCTTCCGCCTCTGCCTTCTGGCCCTTTTGCATCATGCCGCCGATCTGCTTGGAGAGGGCGTTGCGCTGGCTGCGCAGATAGTCCGCCCGCTGGATGGCTTCCCGGTTTTTAATGTCCAGCTCCGCCACCTCATCCACCAGGGGCAGCTTTTGATCCTGAAATTTCCTTCGGATGTTCTCCTTCACCATCTCCGGGTTGTCCCTGATCAGTTTAATGTCAATCATCTTGTCCTCCTCATAAAATAAATCCTCCCGCCCCATGGGACGGAAGGATCCGCGTTGCCACCCAAATTGCCTGTATCAGGCCTCTCAAAGCGCTAAGGGGCTGACCCCGGCGGTTTCCCGGGAAGTGGAACGGCTGCCTCTCCCGCCGGGCTTGCACCCTCCCCGGCTCGCTGCGGGCTTTGGCCTGCCTTAGTTTCCCAACCGCGCTGTTCTTATTATAGGCGCTGGCGCGTAAAAATTCAAGGCTGAATCAGCCAGGCGAAGTTGCTGTCGGTGGCAAGGGATTTTAGCGCGTAGACCGCCAGAATCTGGTCATAGCCGTTTTCCCTGATGAGGCTTAGCGTATTGCCCCGGTAAGCCCGCAGGTCGATCACCGTGACACGGCCAAAATGGGGAAGCAGCAGCGGCACCAGGCTGTTGCCAAAGGAATCCTTAAAGATCAGCAGCTTCCTGCCGGAAGGCAGATCATGGTTGACGATGTCGGTCAGGCCGTGGTTGCCGTCCAGAAACACCGGGTACTGGTCGGGCTCTGACAAATGCCCGGTGAAAAACAGGCTGTCATAAGTTTCCGGCTTGCCGTCAAAGGTGAGGCTCAGGTTTGTGCCGCTGTCCCATAGCTCCAGAGTGTCAGGCGGCGTGGACCACAGCCCGCTTCTGGCATAGGCGCTGCCGAAAAACCCCGGGCTCTCCCTGATGGAAAAGGCCTGGGCGGGCAGCGCCTCAAAGCCCAGGGCGGATGAGGTTAGTTGATATGCCCGGTAGGCTCCCTGGCCGTTCCAGTGGGGGTCGGTGCGGTAATAAAGGGGGATGGATGAGGCTTTGAAGGCCTCAAACAACGGCACCACCCGGATACCCGCGGGGTTTAGGCTATGAAGCAAGGCTTCATCCGGATAAGGGTAGTAGCCTGCCTGGGGGGACACGGCCCCTGCCGCGGGCGGCGCCACCAGGGCAAAGGGCAGCGCGGCCTCCTGCGCGAAGTCTGACAGCAGCGCCATGTTGCGTGTTAGGCGGGCGGCATCCCCATTGAGGGGGGCTTCCACCAGGGCGCCGCCGGGCAAGCGCCACACGCTGTCAGCCGCCATGGTGCCGGTGAGCAGGCGGCGCTGGGCGTCCAGCCCCACCCAGTTGGCCCTGAGGGGGAAGTGGTCACCCAGGTACTTTTCCATGTCCCGGCTGAACTGGCCCCCTGTCAGGGTCAGCATCGGGGGCTTTGCCAGGTAGCGTTTTTCAAGGGGACTGAACGCCTGCCGGGGCAGCAAAACAAGCCCGGCCCCCATCACCAGGATGAGGCCGATAAAGAGGGCTGGCAGCAGGCGAAGGCGTTTCATCTGTCTCCTTAAAACCTGAAATACAGGAAGGGATTATAGCCCTGGGATACCAGGGCGGCCACACACATCAGGAAAAGGGCGCACAGCAGCAGGTCTTCCGCCAGCCGGGGCAGGCGGAATCGCCAGGGGATGCTGGCCAGCGTGCATACGGTGAACAGAGGCAAAAAAGCCTTGATCAGCCCCCAGGACACCGGGCTCAGGGGCGGGCCTGACACCAGGTGCGTCAGGAAGGTCCGGATGACGGCAAAATCCGTGAAAGCAAACAGCACCCAGCCCGCGAGAACCAGGGTCAGCGTGGGCAGACGGCTCAGCCAGGCCAGGCCCTTTGGCAGGCGCGCGTAGAGTGTCAGCAGGAAAAGCTTTTCCGCGATCAAAATTCCTGCATAGTAAAATCCCCAAATCACAAAGTTCCAGCTGGCCCCATGCCAGAGGCCCGTAAGCCCCCAGACGATGAGGATGTTCGCAATTTGCCGCGTCAGCCCCCGGCGGTTGCCGCCCAGGGGGATATACACATAATCCCTGAACCAGCCGGAGAGGGAAACATGCCAGCGGCGCCAGAAATCGGTGATGGAGCGGGCGATGTAGGGATAACGGAAGTTCTCCATGAAGCGGATGCCCAACATCCACCCCAGGCCCCGGGCCATGTCGGAATACCCTGAAAAATCAAAATAAATCTGAAAGGAAAAAGCGACCAGCGCCACCCAGTTGCCAAGAAAGCCGTTCTGGATCGGGCTGTCTTTAAGCGCTTCCCACAGCTGCCCGGCGGCGTTTGCCAGCAGCAGTTTTTTGGACAGGCCGATCACAAAAAGGCGGGTGCCGCGGGCAAAGTTCTGCCAGGAGAGGGCAGGTTTTGTTAGCTGGGGCTGGATATCCCCGTAGCGCTCGATGGGGCCCGCGATAAGCTGCGGAAACAGGGTGATAAAGGTGCCGTAGCGCAGAAGGCTCCGGTCGGCCGGGATATCCTGCCTGTAAACATCGATGGTGTAGCCGATGGCCTGAAAGGTATAAAAAGAGATGCCCACCGGCAGCGCCACCTGAAAGCCCGGCACAATCAGCCCCGCGTATTTAAAATAGCCCAGGATGGCCAGCTGCAGGCCGATGGAGAGTGCCAGCAGCGCCTTTTTGCGGCGGGGGCAGGCCGCCATGGCCAGGGTGAGGGCATGGTTTGTCAGGATGCTGATCACCATCAGGATGACGGTGCCCGGCTCCCCCCAGCCATAAAACAGCAGGCTTGCCGCAAACAAAAAAGGCAGCCGCATGCGCAGGGGCAGCAGCGCGTTTCCGGCAAGCACCGCCGGGAGGTAGAGAAACAGAAAGCTGATGGAGGAAAACAGCATGAATTATGATAGCCTACTCACCCTGATAGAGCGAAACCAGCTGACCAACCTCAGGCGACACGATGAGCGCCATCTCCACCCCCTGGGACAGGATGCGCCCCTGCTTGATGATGGCATACTGTTCCGGGGAATAGTTCTGGGCTTCCTCCGCCTTGGCCTGCATGCGGCTTTCCAAAAACGGCAGGATGCGTTTGGCCGCCGCCTCATCCTTGGCGCGGATGAGCACCACCTCATCGGCCAGCAGGCTGTCGGCGGAGACCATGAACAGCGCCTCCGCGCACCAGGCGGGGTCAATGCCGTAGAAGTCCAGCAGCATGTTCTCAGGCACGGCGGTCATGTCAGGCAGCGCGCCTGTTTTCTCCATGGCCTGGTAGACGGTTTTTAAGTCGATGGTTTCAGTTTTTTTCTTAGGCGCTGCGCAGCCGGAAAGCAGCAGCAGGGCCAGCGCCATTGCCAAGAGCCTTTTGTTCATTCTGTTCCTTCCTGAAGCGCCCCGCGCTCCCCGGCCTTTTCATCCAGGGCCGCTATTAGCGCCTGGATACCCTGGTTGTTGAGGTGGATCCATTGGTCATAGGAATAGTCCGGGTTCAGGTATCCTTCCGCGTCTTTCAGTGCGCTTGACACATCCCAAAAATCAACGCCCTTTTTTTCACAAAGCGCCTGAAGGCCGTGGTTGAACTGATCGATATACGATTGCCTGATGAGTTTGCTTTGGCCGATTTTCACCACCGGGGTGACGGACAGCACGATCAGGTCAAGCCCAGGGTTGGCCTCAAGGATGCGGGTGATCATCCGCTCGTAATTACGCAGGTTTTTTTCCAGATAATAACCGGCCTTATCGTTTAAGCCCAGCATCACAAAGGCACGCTTAACCTCCAGATTTAGGATGCCTTCAGCCGGGGTGACGGGCTTGCCATTTTGGATGAGGTTGATATGATTCGGATTACTTTGCTTACGGCTGCCGGTAGATAGCTTATAGCCATCAGCGGCTAAAAATTGTGCGCCATTCAGCAGGCTTTCCCCTTCTTTCAGGCGCTTGGCCTGATAGATGCCTACGGAGCGGAGGATGGAATCCCCCACAAAAACCGTCTGGTTAAAAAAATTCTCCTCAGCATGGGCAGCGCACATCAACAGTGTCAGAAGTATTGCCAGCATCAGACAGGGAAGTCTTTTTCTTTTCACCACATTACAAGCCACCTTCGTTCAGTGATTAGGTCGTAAAACACTAACAGCCTATCAGACTTTGCGGGGCTTCGCAAGGGTGATCGATCAGTTTTGGGCAAGAGCCTCAATCGTCTCCACAAACACTTCCATGCCTTTCTTGCTCAGGTGCACCCGGTTGTCGGAGCTGAAGTCAGGACGCAGGAAACCTTCCTCATCCATCAGCGGGGTGGCCACATCCAGGTAGCCCACCCCCAACTCCTGACAAAGAGCTTTGAGGGCGGCATTGAAGGCGTTGAAGTTGGCCTGGTTGAGTTTTTTGGTCTGAGCCGCTTTGGTGATGGGGGTGACGGACAGGGCGATCAGGTCAAGGCCCGGGTTGCGGTCAAGGACGCGCTCAATGAGCCGGCGGTACAGTAGCATATGGTTGTCCAGCCTTGCCCCGGCTTCGTCATTCATGCCCAACATGATGAAGGCGCGCTTGGCTTCCATCAGGCGCAGGCCCTCCGGCAGGCTCACCCGCGCCCCACGCAGCATGGGAGCCGGTTTGTGCTTGGCCGGGGTGATGCGGCTGGCTTGGGAGAGGGAGTAGCTGGAAACGGCAAGGAAGCGCGCCCCCTTCAGCACAGGATTGCCCCGTTCCGCCTGCTCCAGGCGGTAACGGCCGATTTGCTGCATGATGGAATCCCCCACAAACACCGTGCCGTCAAAAGAGGCTTTTTCAGCCCCTGCGAAAGGGCAGACAGCGATTAAGAGGCAGATGAGTAAAAGGCATAGCAGGCGTTTCATGGCGGGATCCTTTCTTTGTGAGGTCGGGGAGGGGGATTGGAGGCTTGCCCCCTCCTTTATATCGGCAGGGCAGCAACCGTAATTTTATTGGGGTTAGTCACAGGTTGTCAATGGTTAGATGGTGTGGTTGCAGGGGGTTCACATGTCGATGGATTCCCCCCTGCCTCCCATCTATTAGACGCACAAGAGGCGGAAAATGTTTCAGGTATAGGTATTTTATATTGATATAAAAAAGCCGGAGCATGTGCTCCGGCGGGTTGAACAGAGAATCAGTCCATGATGCTTTCCAGATACTGGTAGTAGCTGTTGTAATTCTTGCTGTTGGGCCAGTAGCGGGCCAGCTTTTTGTCAGCGGTATAGTAATCGCGGAAGGAGAGCACATTGCGCACAAACAGCAGCACCTTGGTGTCGCCTCCCAGGTCCTTTTCGATGCTGACGGGTTCGCCAAACTTAAATCCTTCGCCGATTTCTTCGGGATTCACGGTGGTGACAGCGTCCAGATTTGCAAAGAAGGTGAAGAACTCACTCTCAGTGTATGCGTTGTCATGCTTGCTGCCCGGCATGGAGTAGGATACTGTTACCTCATCGCCGTTGACGGCCACTTCCACCTTGCCCACGATATACACATTGCCGGCCACCAGGGGGATGGTCTGCACGCCATCCTTGCTAAGATCCACCGGGGTGAAGTTATACCATTTGTCGGTCAGCTCCGGGCGCAGCTTGCGGAAGCTGAAGCCGGCGGTGCAGGCGGTGTTGCTGGGATACCAGATGGGGCCGGAGGAGATGATGACAGGCTTTATTTCGTTGCCGTCCTCATCATAGTATTTGGTCTCCGTCAGCACCAGCTCGCCCTGATCATTGGGCAGGTATATCTCTTTTTTGCTGCTGCCATCGGGGTTGTCATAGGTTTTGTGCAGCTCGGTCAGCGTCTGCTCGCCCTTTTCATTGACGGCATAGCCTTCATGGATCCAAACGCCATCCTCGTCCGTATATTCCTTGGAGGTGTGGTGCAGGGTTTCATTGCCGTCCTCGTCCACGCTGTAGCTTTCATTGATCCAGGCGCCGGTTTCGTCAGGATAAGATTTCTCAATATCCGTTAGTAGGGAGTCTTCCGTATAGGTTTCGACCCGACGCCGGGAGAGGCTGCCATCTTCGTTGTAATCCTCTTCTGTTACTGTCCAGCTGCCATCCTCGTTTTCTACATAAACATACTTATACATCTGGGTGCCGTCATCATAAAATGTTTCAGTGGTGTTGGTTTTATAATCAACTCTCAAGATCAGCACGCCCGCGGCATTGTATTCTTCTTGCCCGGTTTGGTTACCATCCTCGTCAAGCAGATAAACATCCTTGCCGCTCGGATTGCCCTCAGCATCGAAACGCTCGACGATTTTCGAATCATCGGTTGAGGTTATCTTGAATGTCCAGGTCAGGTTGCCGAGAGCGTCATAGTAACCATTGCCTACTTCGCTGCCATTTTCATCATATTTAATAGTAAAATAGTCTGTTAATTCGCCATCCTTGTTATAATGATCATAGCGTGATGGCAGCGAGGATGTTACATCACCTGTTTTAATTGTTTCATAATATGTTTTTTGCCGGATAATGCCGGTTTCGCCATCAAAATATTCCGATGCTTCATGGTTGCCATCTTTGTCGTAGTACATCTTGTAGTCAACGATGCGTCATTGGTGCGCACCCACACATAGGAGCCATCCGCGTTGTAGATTCTTTCGGTCGTTTCTGCAAGGCCAGCCGTGGGCAGGGAGAGCGCCAGCGCCAGCACAAGCAGCCAACACAAGTATTTTCGAATTTTCACAATACATCTCCTCCATTTAATCATATAGTTCAAACCGACATAAAACCAGCATAACAATACCAATCAAATACAGACGTGTCAAGCATTTCCGGATTTTTCCGCGGTAAATGAGAATTCTATCAGCAGCCGGCAACCTGTTTGCATCAGGGGTGCTGTCAATGGATGGCCCCTTTTGGTTGCATTATTTTACATTATGCCATATACTCCACAAGCACACGATATCTGTGCAGGAGGGTATAAGCAAGTGAAAAGATGGCTTAGTTTCTTGTTGTGTCTGGTGCTCATTTTAGGAGTGAGTGCCCGTCAGGTGTCGGTGGCGATGGGTGAGGCGCCAACGGAAGGGATCATCGCATCTGGCGCCGGTGATAGCATGGGTGAAACCGGAGAACCCGAAGGAAGTGGAGATGGTGAATCCACAGAGCCCGGCACAGATGCGACCGGTGAAACCGGAAACGGCGAAGCCACGGAGTCCGCTATGGGAGAAAC
This sequence comes from Christensenellales bacterium, assembly GCA_050952935.1. Classification (GTDB taxonomy): domain Bacteria; phylum Bacillota; class Clostridia; order Christensenellales; family Aristaeellaceae; genus UBA6115. The sequence continues at coordinate 1,153,862 of JBMNLS010000001.1, forward strand.
CAGCGATACTGAAAGCGGTGAAACAACAGAAACCGGTGTGGGTGAAAACAACGGGGCTGGAGAAACCGAAGGAAGCGGAGACGGTGAATCCACGGAGCCTGGTACAGATGTGACCGGTGAAACCGGGGCGGGCGAAGCTGAGGAGACCGGATATGTTGAAGCTATGGCCTCAGGCGCGGGTGAAGCGACAGAATCCGGTACGGAAGAAGAACCCGAGTCACTTCCCCAACCCAGCATCAGCATTGCACTTGACAAATCCACCGTTGCGGTTGGGGAACCCATTAAGGCGACGATCAAGGCGGAAGAGCTCCCGGAAGGCTGGTATGCCTCTTTCTATTGGGAGCTGGTGAAAACCAAATACTATGAGCCTTTTCTGTCTGAAAACGGGAAAACCAGCTCCACCATTTATCCTCCCTTTGGCGTAAGGGGCCGTGTACAGTATTGTGTGTATGATGCCCAGGGCAATGGTATCGCAGAAGGTGAATCCAACGATTTTAATATCACCGGCTCGGCGCCTATCCCGGCTGAGCCAACACTGCCTGCTGATGCCCGCATTGAGGTTAAGCTGGATAAAGAAACCGTAGCCGTGGGGGAGACCATCTCCGCCAGCTACCACCTGGTTAACGCGCCGGCGGATTGGCATTTGGATGCCGTTTGGCTTTTTATAGACAATGGTTCTCAGCACTTTGCGGGCACCTTTGAGAATTCGACATCATCTTCCTTTACGCCAAAGGCGGGCACAAAGGGGATTTTGCGGGTTATGCCAGTTCATCCTGACATGACAGCCGTTGGCCATGGCCGTGTGGAAACCCCCTTTACCATCACCGGGGCCGCCCAGGTGCCCAAACTGGAAATCACTTTAACATCCATTTCGTCCTCAGTGGAAACAGGCACCCCCAATGTGGCTGCATGGTCTGCCAAAGGCGGTAATGAACCTTATACCTACACTTATCAATGGGAAGCAATGGACCGGGACGGTAGATATGAGGAGACAGGCCCCATCAAAACCGACAAGCTCACCTGCAGCTATACGCCTACTATGGGGGTGAGCGGATTTTTCGGTGTAACAGTTACGGATGCTGATGGCAGACAGGATACAGCGATAAAAGAATTTGAAATCACCAAGCCTGACAACAGCGAAGTCGGAGAACCTGGCGCTGACGCAATCCCTGCCATCAACATCACGCTGGATAAATCCACTGTGGCGGTGGGTGAACCAATCACCGCCACCTGGGAGGTTGCAAATGCCCCGGAAGGCAGCTATACGATTGCATATTGGATTGTGTACGATATCAATGTGGGCGGTGATGCCCAAACTGATATCAGGAAGGTGAGGAAGACCAGCGCTACCTTCATCCCGCGATATGGTATTGAGGGTGAAGTGTCAGTTTCGCTGTATGATGCTGATGACAATTGGATTATGGAAGAAAATTCCAGCATGTTCACCATCACCGGGGCAGAACAGGTCGAGCCGGAGCCTGTTTTCCCGGATGATGCCTATATTCGGGTTAATCTCAGCAAGAACAGCGTTGCCGTTGGGGAAACCATTTCTGCCACCTATGAACTGGTCAACGCGCCGGAAGGCTGGACAATTTTCGCGATGTGGAATGTTGAAGAAGAAAATGGAGACTCATATATCGTCAAGGCAGATTCTTCTCAAACCGCATCCTCTTTCATACCTCAATTTGGTGTTAAGGGAACGTTGTATCTGGAACCAACCCACCCTGACGCCAACCCTGATTCTAAAGGAAGCGTCAGCAAGGATTTTATTATCACAGGCGGCGTGAAGGCCCCAGCTTTGACATTGAGCCTGAAAAAAAGCACAGGTTCAGTGGTTATCGGCTCCCCGATTACTGCCAGTTGGACAGCCCAGGGCGGCACTCCTCCCTACACCTACAACTATTCATGGGGTGTTTATGATGCGCAGGAATATGTGGGAGATGAACGCGCAATGGAAACAACTCAAACCAGCAGCAGCTTCATTCCTACGAAAGGCTCAACAGGCCATTTCTGGATGGAGGTCATAGATTCAGTGGGCAGAAGCACATCTGAGAGCTTTTACTTTGAAGTGTTTGAACCGGCGCCCATGGTCGAACCGGGAAAGGAAAGCCCGACCAGGCAGCCTGCTGCAAAGGTCACCCAGGCCCCGGCTTCCACTCCCACGGTTGAGACGCTGGCAAAAAGCGTGGTGGTGGACGAAAAGAGCCGGGATCTGCCCTTTGTGCTGAGCACCACACAGGACACAACCGGACAAAAAGCCCTGGTGATCTCCGCTACCCAGCCTCAGCAGGGCCAGGAAAGCAAACAGACCATGAAATGGATTTTGAGCCCGGACCTGGTCAAAGCGGCATCTGAACAGGGATATGGGCAGATCTGTGCCCGGCGGGGCGGCATCAGCGTGGTGCTGGAAGTGGATGCGCTGCTGAAGAGCGGAAGCCAGGATACCCAGGTGGACATCCAGACCGTGGAAACGAAAACCTTGCCAGCAGACATTCAAAAACAGGTGAAATCCCAGGCACTGGGTGATGTATACCAGGTCGGCGTGTCAAGCGCTGCGCCGGGCGAACTGGTGCATGTGCGCTTTGCGGCGGATGCTGCGGTGAAAAACCCCGCTATCATGGTGATCCGGGCTGATGGCACCACGGTGCTTTACCCTGATGTCACCATCACGGTGGATTCCCAGGGCCAGCGCAGCGTTGATGTTATGGTGGAAAATGGCGCCATGTGCTATCTGATTAATCGGTAGTAAGTTCTTTTATACCTTGCCGCCTTGTAGCTGAAAAAGCCATAGGGCGGCTTTTTGTTTGAAGGGGTTTTGCCCTTGCCTTTCACCTGCTTCGGGCGTATGATCAGCAAGAACAAAAATGAACAATTACTGACAAGAAAAGGAGGTGCCAATGACAGACTGCAGCCGTTGCCCCACAGAGCTCTTTCGCATCCAATCCGTGGAGACCATCAAGACGGCGGGCCGGGACAAGGTGACGGGCAAGGATCACGCGCCGAAGCTGGAAACCGTGCGCCTCACCGTGCCGCGGCGGGTGTACACCTATAAGCATATGGATGTGGTGGCGGACACGGTGATCCACCTGTACCGACACAGGGAGGACATCCGGGGCCTCAAATGGGCTTATGAGCCCAGGCAGCTGCGCTTTTTCACCGGGCGCTTTGAACAGATCTGAAAAATGAAGAAGACTGCAATACAGGAACGGCTCTTTGCCCTGCAGGACTTGGCCTACCGGGATTTTCAGGCGAAGCTGATGCCCACGGTGGACAAAGCCCGGGTGATCGGCGTGCGCACCCCGGCGCTCAGGCAATACGCCAGGGAGCTGGCGGGGACGCCTGAGGCGGCTGCCTTTTTGGCGAAGCTTCCCCATGACTACTATGAGGAAAACAACCTTCATGGCTTTCTGATTGAACGTATCAAGGGATATGAGGAAACGGTGGCCGCCCTGGACGCCTTTTTGCCCCATGTGGACAACTGGGCCACCTGCGACCTGATGAGGCCCCGGGCCTTCAAAAAGCGCCCGGCGGCGCTGTACCCGGCGCAGATCGACAGCTGGCTGGCAAGCCCCCATCCTTACACGGTGCGCTTTGGGCTGGGGATGCTGCTGTGGCTCTATCTGGATGAGGGCTTTGAGCCGGAGATGCTGGCACGGGCTGCGGGAATCAGGTCAGACGAATACTATGTGAACATGATGGTGGCCTGGTATTTTGCCACCGCCCTGGCAAAGCAGCCGGAGGCGGCGCTGCCCTATCTAAAAAATCACAGGCTGCCCCGCTGGACGCATAACAAGGCCATTCAAAAGGCGGTGGAAAGCCGCCGCATTTCCGCGGAGCGAAAAACGTATCTTAAAGCGCTCAGGCGCTGACATCCGCCCCATACCCATCCATCAGCGCTTCCAGGTGCATGAGGGCCCTTTGGTGGATGCGGAACACCTGGCGCTGGGAATAGCCCAGGATTTCGGCGATGTCAGGGTAGCCCAGGCAGCTGAGGTAGCGCAGGGAAAGCAGGCTGCGCTCTTCCTCCCGGGGCAGGCGGCTGATGGTGTGCCCCACCAGGCGGCGCTGGCGGTGCAGTGCCTGCCAGGCGGCCTGGATGGCCTCTGCCACCGCCCTGGCCTGGGCTTCCCTGCGGGGTTGATCCTGCCCCTGGGCCTGGGCGATGCCTTTTAGCACAGCCTGCTGGCGCAGCAGCATGTTCAGGCGCGCCTCCATCTCGCCCACGCTTTCCAGATACCGCCTGGCCGTCACCCGATTTGCCCCTTCTTTCTGATATGCTCATACAGCGCCTGAATTTCCTCCGGCCACAGGGGTGCTTCCCCGCGCAGCTTGCGGTTGAAGGCGCTGTAGGACAGGTGCAGGGCGGCCGCCGCTTCCCTGCGGCTGAGGCGGCTGCGGTTAAGGGCCATCCGAAGCTGGCGCAGTTCCTGGGTGATCATGGCTTCCTCCTTAATAAGAACGTATGTTCTCGTTTTGGCCTCAGTATAAAAAGGAGGTGGCCATCTGTCAACGCGCCAGGGCAAAAAGGATTCTGCGGAGAAAAAACGCCTGATTTTGCCGCTCAAAAATTCGGGGGTATAATAGGGGCGAGGGGCTGATGCGCCCCAAAGGAGGATTGAAACGCATGAAACGCTTAATCAGCATGGTTTTGCTGGCGGGATTGCTGCTGGCCATCGCTGTACCCGGGCTGACGGCTTCACCGGCGTATATCAACGCCGGGGAGGCGCTGACCATCTATGAATCCGCCGATACGGCGGCGGAGGCCCTGCGGCAGCTGATGCCGGGGGAGGCCTTTGACCTGCTGGGCAGCAGCCCTGAATGGGCCGGCGTACGGGTGCTGACCGAATCGGGAGAGACGGTGGAGGGCTGGGTGAAAAGCATACGCCTGCGCCCCAAAACCCTGGAGGACGGCTTCCGCCACGCGGTGGTTGCCCCGGCGGAACCGGGCGCTTTGCCTGCCTTGTTGACCCATGCCCGGAGCAATGCCGATTCCCTGGGCCGCTACTATCCGGGCGCGGTGGCCCGGGTGCTTTCCCAGCCGGATAAGGGCTGGGTGAAGCTGGGCATTGGCACGCTGGAAGGCTATATGAAGGCGGAAAACCTGGCCTTTGATCCCCTGCCCGGCGCCGTGGCCGATGTGCTGCCCCGGGTGAGCGTGGCCTATAAGGACGGTTCTTCCTTGACCATGCGGGGGGCGCAGTCCTTCAAGTCGGAAAAGATCGGCGCCTATCGCAACGGCACCCAGGTGCGGGTGCTGGGCTTCACCGATGACTTTGCCCAGGTGATAGCGCCGGACGGCAGGCTGGGCTTCATGATGGCCTGGGGGCTTGACCCTCAGCCCTACGCGGCCACAATGCCCGCGGCTGATGTGGGGCAGGGTTCCCCTGAGGCGGAATCACCCGCCCAGCCCATCGCCACCCCGCCGCCCCATGCCTATACCACCAGCATTGCTAACATCGGGGGCGAGGGGGCCCATCTGCGCAGAAAATCTTCCGCAAAGTCGGAAACCCAGGGCATGTACCCCAACGGCACCCAGGTGTATGTGCTTAAATACAGGGAGTATTGGTGCCAGGTGTGGGTGGATGGCAAGACGGGCTGGATGATGACCAAGCTCCTTCAGGGGACAAACCAGCCGGAATAAATCCATCTTTTGTATCACGAACTGCCGCGTTTGCACGGCAGTTTTTTACGCTGGGTTTACAGCGCTTATATCCGGATTTCATCTGACAGATTTATCATAGAAAAGTCTCTATGAGATGAAAAAACAGATGAAGAGGAGTTTGTATGTTGACAAAGAAAAACTTGAAAGCCCTGTTGCTGGTGGTGGTAGCCGCTGCTTTGATGCTATCTTCCACTGCCCTGGCTGCGGAGGGCCGTTTGGAGCTGTTGGCGCGCAACGCCACATGGAAGTACCTGGATGACGGGGTTGACCTGGGCCAATACTGGGCGGAGAAGACGGACCCTTCAAGCTGGAAGGAAGGGCCTGCCCCGCTGGGCTTTGGGGATGACGTGTCCGAGACGGATCCTACCCTGCCGCTGGCCACTGAGGTGAGCTTTGGCGACAATGAGAACGACAAGCATATGACCACCTACGTCATGACGGAAGCGGAGTTCCCCGCCCTTGACGGCTATGCGGGCGTGGAGTTTTACATCCATGTGGATGACGGGGCTGTGGTTTACCTCAACGGCAAGGAAATTTTCCGTCGTGGCATTGATGAAGGCATTGAGGTGACCTATACCACCGGCGCCAAGTTCAAGCCCAAGGAAGAAACCTTTGTGCTGCCCCTGTCTGACCTGCCGTCCCTTGTCGCCGGGAAGAATATGATCGCTGCGGAAATCCACCAGGATGACGGCGGCTCAAGCGATCTTTGGTTTGAGCTGGGCATGGTGGCCGTTGAGGAAATGGCCCTGATCCCCGCGATTGATTACACCGCTACCGCCCTTCCAAACCCCGATGTGGAAGTGGGGGAGATCAGCCGCTTTGTCATGACCTATAACGGGGACACCGCCACCCAGATGGGCTTTACCTGGTATACTAGCCAGGCATCCGTGGGGAGCGATGTGGAAGTTGTGCCCGTGAAAGAAAATGCTGAGCCGGATTTTGCCGCCGCGCAAAAATACATCGGCCGCTTTTATATGTCCACCAACGCCCCCGAATATCTCCTGCACAAGGCTGTGGCCACAGGCCTGACGCCGGGGGCTACCTACGCGTTCCGTGTGGGCGATGCGAAGCTGGGTTTATGGAGCCAGACCGGTACCTTTACCACGGACAACCGGGACGGAAGCTTTACCTTTATCAACCTGGCGGATTCCCAGGCGAAGAACCTGGAGGAGGCGGAGCTGTCGGCCAGCACCTTTGGCATCGCACATGACACGGTGCAGGCGGCTGAATTTATGGTCATCAATGGCGATGTGGTGGACACCGGGATGAAGGAGGAGCAGTGGGGCTGGGTCTTTGACGCGGCGGATGACACCCTCTACAACCTGCCCTTCATGGCGGTAGCCGGCAACCATGATGAGGATAACCAGTCCTTCTATGAGCATTTCAATGTGGAGCCGGTGGAAGGCTCTTCCACCAAAACCGGTGTATATTATAGCTTTGACTATGAAAACACCCATTTTATCATGCTCAACACCAATGAGGATTCTCCTGAATACGCCAACTTCACCCCCAGGCAGATTGCCTGGCTGAAACGGGACGCGGCCCAGGCGAAGGAGCGGGGTGTGGACTGGCTGATCGCGGTGATGCACAAAGGCCCTTACACCACCTCCAATCACGCGACGGACGGCGACATCATGGATGCAAACGGCGTGCGCACCCTGGTGGTTCCCATCCTTGCGGAAGCGGGCGTTGACTTGGTGCTCCAGGGCCATGACCATATATACGCGGTTACAAAGCCCATCAACGAAAAGGGTGAAGCCCAGGAGCCGGTGATGGTGGAAATCGCCTATGCGGATCTCACCGTGAACCATATGGAAAACCCCCAGGGCGTAGTCTACATGATTCCCAACACCGCCGGGCCCAAGGTGTACTATAAAAACAAGGAAATCCTGGATCATGACACGGCGTTTTACGATAAATTCCTCAACGCCCCGGAAAGCAGCGCCGCCAAGTACGCCACTGAGGAGGACGCCAGCCGGCCTCCGCGCAGCATCATTCAGAACTTTGTGGAAATTAATGTGACCCCTGAGCGCATCACGGCGGTGGTTTATGAAATCGACCGCAACCAGGGTGACACGCCCTATGTGCTGGACAGCTTCGGGATTGTGAAAAAATAATAGCCAACAGAATAGCGGCGGGGAGAGGGCTCCATAACACCCTCTCCCCGCCGTGTTTTTTATGTCACAGCTATATCTGCCGCACGTCCAGGGCGACAGTCAAGAATTCATGTGTTGAAATGCTGTCACGTTAAGGGACAGCACCAAGAAAAAGCAAGCCAACCAATTAGGCATAACTTTGTTTCTGCTCATATCAATGTCTTGATAATAGTCTGTACACTTTGTCATTGATTTTGTGCACAAATAGTGTATACTAAATGTGTAGGATGGCAGGATTGACGAGTTACAATAACCGAAAAGGAGGTGGAGATATGGCAAAAGTTTGGCATGTGGCTAACTTTTTTATTACCCTTGGACAGCAGCAGGCAGATAGTGAAAAAGGAGACCAGGTATCCAACCTCCGCCTGCAAAAGCTGCTCTATTTTGCGCAAGGATGTTACCTCGCAAGGCACGGAAAACCTCTGTTTGATGATGAACTATGCGCATGGAAGTTCGGGCCGGTTGTGCCGGAGGTGTACGAAAAATACAAGCGGTTCGAGAATGGCGGCATTCCCGCGGCTGAGGAGTTCACTCCGGAAGATTTGACGCCAGATGAGTTTGCGTTGTTGCTTGATGTTGCTCGCGAATATGACAAGTATTCCACCTCAAAGCTAATCTCGATGACCCATCAGCCAGGTACTCCCTGGGCGCAGACTTCCCAAAGCCAGGCGATACCCATCGATATAATCAAGTCTCATTTTGACGCGATGCTTCCCCTTGCTTCGTTTGAGGACGCGTTGCGAAAAATTGAAGTCATTACGCCGGGAAGAGATGAGGAAGGTTATGCGGTGCTGCCGGGAAGCGCCGAAGATTGGGGCTGATGTATGCGTGTTAAGCCCTGGGAAATATGGTATGCTGCTGTCAGGTACGAGGACGAGCTAACCGTTCAGGACAGGCCTGTTTTGATTACAAGCGCCAATAAGGCTGTTATTATTGCCTTCAAAATAACAAAGACAAAGCCAAGAAACATGTGGGGCGAATACGAGTTGGTGATGTGGAAATCGGCAGGGCTTGATGTGCCGTCCACAGTCAGATTAACAAAACAGATTAACCTGACAGAAAAGGACATGAGGCGGCGCATAGGCGCTTTGCAGCTGCTGGATATTTTGGAAATACAAAGAATCATAGATGGTTGACCATGGCAGGGTCAGGCAAAAGAGAGCAGGCGTCTTAGCCGCTCTCTTTTTTGTGTTGGCAGCGTTTTCAACACTGTCGATAAAATGTTATGCTTTCCAATTGATTGCGCCCGGAAACGGGACTTTCGCATCAGCAGGCGTCCCGCCGTGCGATGTTTTATATCTGCCGCACATCCCGCAGCGGCCCGCGCAAGGGAATGTGGTTTACCTCCAGGATATTTTTAACCTTTTCTGTCACCATGAGGAGGGTGGCCCACCAATTAGGCGTGCTGGCGTAGCAGCGCAGGGTGAACACCAGGAGGCCATCCTGAATTTTATCCAGGGAGGCGACGGCGGGCGGATCAGATAGCACATCGGGGGTGGCGGAGGCGGCTTCCTCCAGCAGCCGGCGCACCGTGGGCACATCGGCAGTAAAATCCGTGGTGATGGAGATGTCGATGCGCCGGATGGGGCTGGCGGAGTTGTTGGTGATGGCGCCGTTGGAAAGGCCGGCGTTGGGCAGCACCACGCGCCTGCGGTCAAGGGTTTCCAGGGTGGTGTACATCATGGAGATGTCCTTCACCGTGCCCTCATAGCCGCTTTGGGTGATGATATAGTCCCCCACCCGGAAGGGATGGAAGAACAGCAGCATCAGCCCACCGGCGAAGTTGCTGAGGCTCCCCTGCAACGCCAGGCCGATGGCCAGGCCGGCGGAGGAAAGGATGGCGATAAAGGAGGTGGCGGGCACCCCCAGGTAGATCAGCAGGCTCACAATCAGCGTGAAGCGCAGGACAAAGGAAAGCAGGTTGTTTACAAAGCCCAGCAGCCCCCGATCCAGCTTGCTTTTTTCCATGGATTTGGTGAGCAGCCCCATCAGGATTTTGATGGCCTTCATCCCCACTAACAGCATCGCCAGCGCGCCCAGGACTTTAAGCGCCGCGTCGGCGGTGAAGGAAACAAAAAAGTGTTCGATGCTCTTCCAGATGTTGTCCATAGCGCCCTCCCCAAGCCCTGATGATTGCCTGGAGTATAGCACCCCTCAGGAAGATTGGGCAAGGCGGACGAAGGCTTTCTCACCCTTAAAAGTGTAGGGGCAAATGATATACATCCCTGCATAATCGTGCTATAATGCGAACACAGGAAAAACACACAGACAGGAGAACCTTATGCGCCTATTCGTGTCCACCGAGATCGGCCCGCTCAGGCAGGTGTTGATCCACCGCCCCGGCCAGGAGCTGGAACAGCTGACCCCCACCCACCTGGGACGGATGCTCTTTGACGATATCCCCTACCTGGCGGGGGCCCAGAAGGAGCATGATCTGTTTGCCCGGACCCTTGCTGAGCATGGCGCCCGGGTGCGCTACCTGACGGATATGGTGGCCGAATCATTGGGCGATGAGGCGGTGCGCAGGCAGTTTATCCGGGAGTTTATCCGGGAAGGGGGGCCGATCGCCCAATATAACAGCCAGGCGCTTGAGGAGCTCCTGAGCGGCATTCAGGACTCTAAAACGCTGGTGAAAAAAACCATGGTGGGCATAACCGATCAGGAGACGGGCCTGCGGGATGCCCACCCCCTGACCCGCCTGGCGCGGCAGGACACCCGCTTCCTGCTGGATCCCATCCCCAACCTCTATTTCACCCGGGATCCCTTCACGGTCATCCAATCGGGGGTGGCCTTCAGCCACATGCGGGCGCCCGCCCGCCAGCGGGAAACCATCTATGGGCGCTACATCATGGCCCATCATCCGGATTTTAAGGGCGGTGTGAAGGCCTGGTATCATCAGGATATCCCCTACAGCCTGGAGGGCGGGGATGTGCTGATGATAGGCGACGGGCTGCTTTGCGTGGGCATTTCCCTGCGCACCGATGCCGAGGCCATTGAGATCCTGACACAGCGCCTGATATCTGACCCCGAAAGCGGGGTGAACCGGGTGCTGGCCATGGACATCCCCAGCATCCGGGCCTATATGCACCTGGACACGGTGTTTACCCAGCTGGACAAAACCGTTTTCACCGTGCACCCGGGCATTCTGCCGGCGCTGCGCTGCTTTCTGCTGGAAAAGAAGGGGGATGAGCTCTGCGCTCGGGAGATGAAAGGCAGCCTGGAACAAATCCTGGCCGGGGCCATGGGCATCCCCAAGGTGACCCTTATCCGCTGCGGCGGGCAGGACATGATCGCCGCCCACCGGGAGCAGTGGAACGACGGCAGCAACACGCTGTGCATCAGCCCCGGCACGGTGATCGTGTATGACCGCAACCGGGTCACCAACCGCATTTTGCAGGATCATGGCATCAAAACCATTGAGATCCCCGGCAGCGAGCTGGCCCGGGGCCGGGGCGGCCCCCGCTGCATGTCCATGCCCCTTTGGCGGGACGAGGTGGCAGGCTGATAAATGCGCATCAAAAAGCGCCGGCGGTTCTGTGCCGCCGGCGCTTTTTGATGCCCGGGGATTTATGGATTCAGCAAGTGTTCTATGGTCGCCTTTACCATGGAGGGAATGCGGTGTTTCAGGTCCTTCAGGTTGACCCGCTCGGTGTATTTGTGAAAATCCTTGCCCCAGGGGCCGATGTTGAGCACCGGGATGGAAAGCGCCCGGATGTCTTCCAGTGGGATGGAATAAATATCGCCCCAGAGCAGCATGTTGGACTTGATGAAATCGGTGTTCGCCTGGTCGGACTCAAACAGGCCATAGCTCAGATCTGAAATGCCGAAATAGTAATTTTCAACATGGAACCGGCAGCCAAGCGCTTCCCTGGCATGGTCTTCCAGGTGCTTGAGCAGGGCGTTCACCGCGGCGTTTTTCTGGGGCAGCATGGCGTTGTTGACATGGGGATAATAGGGGGGCGACATGGCCAGCACCACCAGGGGGGAGGCGTCTTTCAGGTGGGCAACGGTTTGCTCGATCAGCCCAAAGGCGGCCTCCGCCATGCTCAGCTCGCCCTTTTCGATTTTTTCTTTGGCGGCTTTTTCATATTCCACCAGGCTTTGAAGGAGCGCCCCGCCTGAATCGGCCAGGGCCTGCTGATACACCTGCTGATAGGTTTTGACATTGCTCTGCCAGGGCAGGCAGGCGGTTTCATCCCCGGTATAGCGGCGATAGCTTTCATTGCTGCGCCGGATGACCCGGTCAAAAGCTTCCCGGCTTAGTTTTTTCAGCTGTTCCATGATGTCCATCGCGGGCCTGCCCAGGGTGAGGACGTTCATGTATCCCGCGGCGGAAAGGGGCAGCGAGACGTCGTAGACCTCCTTTCGATCCTTCAGGAAAAGCCAGGTGGGCGGCGGGGTCTTGGAGTTGCCCACCTGCTCTGAAAAACCGGGGTTCAGCTCGGTGGCGGCCACGATCTCAGACAGGATGTGGATGGGGTTGAGCCCTTGAAACACCTGGGCCACATGGGCCAGCTTGCCCCGCACATAAAAGATGGGCATCAGCTTGCCTACGGAGCCGTCATACAGCCGCATCAGATCTTCTTCCGCCCGCTCCTGGGGCTCAACGTTCAGCAGGAGGATATAGTTGAGATGATGCGCTTCTTTGAGCTCGGTCAGCAGGCTGATGGCGCCTCTCATGCCGGCGGAAAGGTTCTCCTCATCCGGCAGGCCCAGCAGCAGCAGGTTGCCGGAAAAATCCTTGTCCTTGCTGTATTCCTCAAGCAAAGCTAGGTGAATTGAGGCCCCGCCCTTCATGTCTGCCACGCCCCGGCCAAACAGCCATTCCCCACTGGCCAGATCGCGCCGGGCTTCCTCATGCAGGTCGGCGGCGCCATTGGCGTATTGCCGGGTCAGCTCAAAGGGATGGTGGGCCAATGATTTCAGGCTGCCATAGTCATCGGCGTCCACCGTGTCGCTGTGATGGATCAGCACAATGGTGTCGGAACCCTTGCCTTTCAGCAGCCCCCAGGGGACTTTTCTGTTCAAAGGATCGTTTTTGATGGGGTGGAAGCCCCAGTGCTCCGGGTGTGCGGCGAAGTACTCGATGCCGGAAAAATAGCGCTCAAAAAAAACCTGGTTGTTGTTCTCCAGCGCTGTGGACGTGTGGGTGACTGTGCCCACATAGTCCTTCAAGATTTTTTCGATTGTTTGCTCCAAAGAGTTGCCCACGGTCGTCCTCCTTCATCAATAGGGTATGTTGTTGATAGCGCATAGACAACTTATCATGCATTTGTGTCAATGACAAGACCGGTCTTGTATATACATTTGCGTGCACAAGGGACCTCAGCTATGATATAATTTAAATGTTTGCATGATAAAAACCATCTGCTGCGCCGCTTGGGTGAGAAGGAGGAAATGGAACATGCGCGAGGTACGTGTTGTGATATGGGGCCTGGGGGCCATGGGGTCTGGCATAGCCAGGCTGCTTTCCAGCCGCAGGGGCGTTCATGTGGCGGCGGCCTGTGATATCAACCCCGGCTATGTGGGCAAAAATGTGTATGAGGTGCTGGACATCCCCCAGCGGGGGCGGCCGGATGCCCCGGTGCATGAGGATATCTTGGAGGCCCTCAGCCATAAGCCCGTTGACATCTGCGTGATCGCCACCAATTCCTTTGTGAAGGATGTGTACCCCAAAGTGCTGCAGGCGCTGCGCCAGGGGGTCAACGTCCTCACCATCGCCGAGGAGATGGCCTGGCCCTATGCCCAGTCGCCCGACATGGCGCTGGACATGCACAACGTGGCCAGGCAGCACCGGGTATCGGTGCTGGGCACCGGCATCAACCCGGGGCTGATGATGGATCTGCTGGCAGTGTGCTTGTCCGGGGCGCAGACGGAGCTTCACCATGTACGCTGCGAGAGGGTGAACAGCCTGTCGCCCTTTGGCAGGGCGGTGATGGAGGAACAGGGCATCGGCATAACGCCTGAGGCCTTTGACAGGGGCGTGACTGACGGCAGTTTGGCGGGCCATGTGGGCTTTGAGGAATCCATCCACATGATGGCCGCCGCCTTTGGCTGGCCGGTGGACAAGGTCAGCACCCAGATGCTGCCCATCATCACCGATGTTGACCGCAGGGCCCCCCATGGGGAGGCCAGGGCGGGCCAGGTGGCGGGTGTCAATATGACAGGCCAGGGCATAGTGGGAGGGGAGGAGAAGATCAGCATGCTCCATCCCCAGCAGATAGAGCCCCAGCAGGCGGGCGTTGACACGGGGGATTACATCACCCTCACCGGCACGCCGCCGATTTCCATGGCCATCAAGCCGGAGGTGGACGGCGGCCTTGGCACCATCGCCATGGCCTGCAACCTTCTGCCCTTTGTGGTGGCGGCAAAGCCGGGGCTGCTTTCCATGCTGGATTTGCCGGTGCCCCGCTGCGTGATGGGAGATTACCGGGCGATCGCTTTCCCGGAGGAGGACTAAGATGATTAAAAAAGGAACATGGGTGCAGCTGCACAGCGTGATTTTAAGCCCCGGGGAGCGCGCTCCCCAGGTGCCGGAGGATACGGCCCGGGCGCCCCTTGAGCAATGGGTGAAGGGCTGGCTTACGGAGGACGCCAAGATCGGTCAGGAGGCCCGGATAAAGACCCGCACTGGCCGCGTGGTGACCGGCACCCTGGTCAAGGCCAACCCGGCCTTTGACCATGGCTTCGGCGCTTTTGTGCCGGAGCTTCAGGCCGCCCAGGAGAGTATCCTCAGGGCATCCAGAGGGGAGGCGCCCCATGCGTGACAACAGCTACCAGGCGGTGATGGACAGGAAAAACGCCATCATGAAATCCGCGGTGGGCCTTGACTATGAACGCTTTGAAAGTGGAAAGATCGCCTTTGACTATGAGGCGATGATGGCGGCCCCCGGCCTTCCTATTAAACAGATTCAGGATATCCAGCGGGAATACGGCGTGGGGGACACGCCGCTATTGGAGCTTCGGCACATCACCGCCCTGGCCCGCCGCTATGCCAGGCCGGGTTTTGGGGCACGCATCCTGCTAAAGGATGAGGCGGCCAACCCCTCCGGCTCCTTTAAGGCCAGGCGGGCGGCGCTTTCCGTCCATATGGCCAAGGAAATGGGCTACCGGGGCGTGGTGACCGCCACCAGCGGCAACTATGGCGCTGCGGTGGCTTCCTGCTGCGCCAAGGCGGGGCTTAAGTGCATTGTGGTGCAGGAATGCTTTGACGGCCGGGGCGTGGGCCAGCCTGAAATTGTGGAAAAGGCGCGCAAGTGTGAGGCGCTGGGGGCAGAGGTGGTGCAGCTGTCCGTGGGGCCGGAGCTGTTTTATGTTTTCCTGCTGCTGCTTGAAGAGACCGGCTACTTCAACGCCTCTCTGTATACGCCCTATGCCATCCTGGGGGTGGAGACCCTGGGCTATGAGCTGGCCAAACAGTGCAAGGAGCGCTATGGCGCTTTCCCGGCGGCGGTGGTGGCCACCAACGCCGGCGGCGGCAACCTCACCGGCACCGCCCGGGGCATGAAAAAGGCGGGCTGTGACAGCCCCGTCATCGCCGCCAGCGTCAACCTGAAAGGCCTGCACATGGCAAGCGATGCCGCCTTTAACCGCAAATCCTTCACCACTGGGCACACCGGCTTTGGCATGCCCTACACCACCTGGCCGGACCGCTCGGATGTGCCCAGGAGCGCTGCCAGGCCGCTTCGCTACCTGTCCCGCTATGTGACCCTCACCCAGGGCGAGGTGTTCTACACCACGGAGATGCTGGCGGTGCTTGAGGGTATGGAGCGGGGGCCCGCCGGCAACACCAGCCTGGCCGCCGCCTTCTGTTTGGCGCAGGAAATGCCTGAGGACGCCCTTTTAGTGGTGCAGGAGACGGAGTATACAGGGGCAGGGAAACACCCCAACGCCCAGCTGTCCTTCGCCAGGGAAAACGGGGTGAGCATCCTGACAGGAGACCCCAGGGACGAGGTACCGGGGGAGAGCATCGTGCTGCCCGCGCACCCGGGGCTGATGGCCTGTCAGGAGGTGGACACCGACCGCTTGCGTGAGAGCCTGATTAGAAAAGCCATAGACGGGGCAACATTGCCCCTTCAAGAAGCTGACCTGGCCTTTTTGGCTGAGGAAACCAATAGCGACACCGCCTTTGTTCAGGGTGTCATCGACCGCATACAGGAGGAAACCCCATGAAACGGCAAGATGATTTCGCCAGCCGCCGGGAGCACTTGAAGGGCCTTAGCGATGAGGCGCTTCATCAGCGCTTCTGGGCGCTGGCGGAGCAGTTGACCAAGCCTCTGCTGGAAATGGGGCGCGTATATACCAGCCCTTCCATTGAGCGCAGCGTGCTATTGCGCATGGGCTTTTCCTCCATTGAGGCCAAGGCTTTGGTGGAGGGGTGCCTTGAGCGGGAGCTGCTGGGGCATGGGGCCGGGCATGTGGTGTATCAGGCCAGCCGGAAAAGCGGCAAAAGCATCCGGGAGGCCGGGCTTGCCCTGATTGAGGGCGAAGGCTGGGATGGGCTTCAAGACAGCTTTTCCGGGGAGGATTTGGCATGAGCGATTACCGTTTGCAGCCGGACAGCCCCCTTGACGTCCGGGAGATCCTCAAAGACCTGAAGACTTACCGCCCGCGCCGCCGGGGCTGGACCTGGCGCAAGGCGGCGCCGGGGCTCAAGATGCACAGCTTCACCTATCAGGACGCTTCGGAGCCCCTGAAGCGCTCAGTGCCCCTGCCCCCGGCCCATCATTTTGGCAACATCGACCCTCAGCCTATCCCCGTCATCACCACGGAGATCGCTTCCGGGCGCTTTGAGGATGATATCCGCCGCATGCGCATGGCCGCCCACCACGGGGCTGACCATATCATGGTGATCCGCACCGCGGGCCAAAGCCACTTTGACGGCCTGATTGAAGGCACTCCCCAGGGCGTGGGCGGCGTGCCCATCACCCGCAAGCAGCTGCGCGCCCAGCGCAAAGCCCTTGATATGATTGAGGATGAGGTGGGCCGCCCCATCAACTACCATTCCTATGTGTCGGGCGTGGCGGGGCCGGAGATCGCGGTGCTGTTTGCCGAAGAGGGCGTCAACGGCGCCCATCAGGATCCCCAGTACAATGTGCTGTACCGCAACATCAACATGGCGCGCAGCTTTGTGGACGCCTGTGAATCAAAGGTCATCATGGCCTGGGCCGGCATGGCCCAGATTGATGGGGCGCATAACGCCAACGCCACCGCCCGGGAGGCCTGGAAGGTGATGCCTGAATTGATGGTGCAGCACGCCATCAACGCCCAGTTTTCAGCGTCCTGCGGGATGGCGAAGGATTTGATCTGCCTGTCCACCGTGCCCCCCACGGCCACCCCGGCGCCTTGCGTATACATGGATCTGCCCTATGCGGTGGCGCTCAGGGAGCTGTTCACGGGCTTTCGGATGCGCGCCCAGATGAACACCAAATACATCCAGTCCTCCACCCGGGAGGCTACCGTCACCCATGTGCTCAACATGCTGATCTCAAAGCTTACCTCAGCGGATATCCAGTCCACCATCACGCCGGATGAAGGGCGCAATGTGCCCTGGCACATCTATAACATTGAGGCCTGCGACACCGCCAAGCAAACGCTCATTGGCCTTGACGGCCTGATGGACATGGTGGCGCTGAAGCAGGACGGGGCGCTTCGTGAAAACGCCCGGGAGCTGAAGGAACGGGCCGTGCTGTTTATGGAGGAGATGCTGGAAAAAGGCGGCTACTTCCAGGCGGTGGAGGACGGCTTCTTTGTGGATTCAGGCAACTACCCCGAGCGCAATGGCGATGGCATTCCCCGGCAGCTAACAGGCGGCATCGGGGCCAGCACCCTCATCCCCCGGAAAAGGGATTACCTGGCTCCGGTCACCGCGCACTATGGCTATAACAATATTTCCCAATACGGCCTTGCGCAGGGGGAAAGCCCGGCCAGCCTCATTGGCGGCTGCACCCTGGAAAAGCCTGAGATGATCCAGTACATTGACGAGCTGGACGAAACGGACAACGTCGCCACCCGCATGGCGGAGACCGAGGAGCTGCGCCAGCCCGGCGCCAAGTACCTGAAGCCTGAGATGGAATGGCTGGGGGACGGCACGGTGATGCTGACGATGTTCTTTCCGGCGGAGGCCAAGGTGGCCCAGGCGGCGGCCCTGGAAGCCGCCCGGCGCATGCACCTGGAGGAGCCGGAGGTGATCTCCGTTGAGGTGATGCACCCGGTTGACGGCACGCGGATTGAGCTGAAGGGCAAGGTGCCTTTTAAGATCGCCGTGGACGAGCTGGTGATCCCGCCTGAGCCTGATGTGATGAGCGATGAGGACATCCGCGCCGCCATTGAAAAGCGGCCCATGAAGGTGGTGTGCGGCACGGTGGGGGAGGACGAGCACTCAGTTGGCCTGCGGGAGATCATTGACATCAAGCACGGCGGCATTGAGAAATACGGCATTGAGGTGCACTATCTGGGTACCTCCGTGCCCCCTGAAAAGCTGGTGAACGCCGCTGTTGAAGTGGGGGCGGACGCCATGCTGGCCTCCGTCATCATCAGCCATGACAACATCCACTACAAAAACATCGCCCTGGTGGACCGGATCGCCAGGGAAATGGGAGTGAGGGACAGGCTGATCTTCATTTCCGGCGGCACCCAGGTGACCCCCGAGCTGGCCCGGGAAGCCGGTGCTGATGAAGGCTTTGGCCGGGGCTCAAAGGGCGTTCATGTGGCGACCGCCCTGGTGAAATTGCGGGACGCTAAACATGAACCCTGAGCCCCTGGGAATGATTGACGCCGTGGTGGCGGAGATCGGCTCCACCACCACGGTGGTGAGCGCCTTTGACCGTCTGGATGATGCCCCGGTCTTTTTAGGGCAGGGCATGGCCCCCACCACCGCCCAGGAGGGCGATGTGCTGCCGGGGCTGGAGCGGGCGGTTGCGAGCTTAAAAGAAAACCTGAACGCCCCTGACCTCGGCTGGCGGGCCATGTACGCCGCCTCCAGCGCCGCCGGGGGCCTTTCCATGAGCGTTCACGGCCTGGTGTATGAGATGACGGCCCGGGCGGCCCAGATGGCGGCCCTGGGGGCGGGAGCCGTGGTGCGCAGCGTGACGGCCGGCAAAATGAGCCGGGATGACCTGGAGGATCTGCGGGCGCTTGCCCCCAACATGATTCTGCTGGCTGGCGGCACCGACTATGGCGACAGGGAAACCGTCCTGTTCAATGCCCGGGCCATTGCTGAACTGGGCCTTGACATCCCCGTGCTATACGCCGGCAACATCCAGGCCCGGGACGCGGTGAGGCGGGCGTTTGAACGGGCGGATCAGCCTATCACCCTGACAGAAAATGTCTACCCGCAGTTGGATCAGCTGAACATTGAGCCGGCGCGGCGGGAGATTCAGAAGCTGTTTGAGACCCACATTGTGAAAGCGCCCGGCATGGCCCGCATCCGGGAGATGGTGGATGGCCCCATCCTGCCTACGCCCGGCGCTGTGATGGAGGCGTTGAGGCTGCTCCAGCCGGTGATTGGCGATTGTATAGCCCTTGACATCGGCGGCGCTACCACCGATGTGCATTCAGGGGCCCAGGGCAGCGAGGCCATCGCCCGCATCCAGACCCAGCCGGAGCCGTTTTTTAAGCGCACCGTGGAGGGGGATTTGGGGCTTTACCTCAACGCCCGGCATATGGCAGACCATATGGGGATGGAGAGCCTCAGCCAGGAGCTTGCCATTGACGCGGAGGCGGAATTGAGGGGCTGGCGGCCGATTCCGGAGAGCCCCGCCCAGATGAAGCTGGCTCATCGCCTGGCGCTGGAGGCGGGACGGCTTGCCATCAGGCGGCATGCGGGAACATTGCGCCAGGTGTTTTTGCCGGAGGGCCGAAAAACCTATGCCGTGGGCAAGGATTTAAGCGAGGTGACCACCCTCATCGCCACCGGTGGGGCCCTTACCCGCTTGCCTGGCCATGGTGATATACTAAGCCGGCTGCGGGATATGAACGCGACCGGGGACATGCTTTATCCGGCGCCCGGGAAGATGCGGGTGCTGGTGGATCAGGGCTATCTGATGGCGAGCCTGGGTGTGCTCAGCCGCCGCCACCCGGCCGCGGCCCTAACGCTATTGCGGCAAAGCCTGAGGGAGGAAGGATGATGATAGCGCCCTTTATCAGCGCCAATCTGCGCAAAATCAAGGAGAACGCCGCCTATATTCTGCAAGCCTGCCAGCAGCAGGGGGTGACCTTGGCGGCGGTGACCAAGGCGGTCTGCGCCGATGTGCCGGTGGTGCGGGCGCTGCAAGAGGCGGGGGGTGCCCATGCTGGCGGACGCCAGGATTTCAAACCTGGCTCGGCTGCCCAAAAGCCTGCCCCGGCTGAGCCTGCGGCTGACAGACCCTGCCTTGGCCATGGACACGGCGCGGGAGGCGGATGTGAGCCTGCAAAGCGAGCCGGCTACCATCCAGGCCCTGGGCCGGGCGGCGGAAAAACTGCAAAAGCGCCACCGGGTGATTGTGATGATCGACCTGGGGGATTTGCGGGAGGGGCTGTATCACCGGGATTTCCCGGAGATCCTTAGGGTGGCGGAAACAGCCAGGGCGCTGCCCTGGCTGGAGTTGGCCGGCATCGGAACAAACCTCACCTGCTTTGGGGGCATCCTGCCGGATGAAAGCAACATGGGAGTGCTGCTGAATATCGTCGCCAGGCTTAGAAAAGAGCTTGATTTGCCTTTGCCCATCGTGTCAGGCGGCAACTCCAGCTCCCTGCATCTGCTGTTTCAAGGCAAATTGCCCAGTGGCATCAACCACCTGCGGGTGGGGGAGGGGCTGTTTTTAGGCATGGACACCGCTGTGGGGAGGCCCTTTCCTCAGCTCCATCAGGATGCCTTCACCCTGGGCGCCTGCCTCATTGAGGTGAAGGTAAAGCCCTCCAAGCCCGAGGGGCAATCCGGCCCTAATGCCTTTGGGGAGCAGGTCAGCTTTCCCGACCTGGGCCCCATGCGCCGGGGTATTCTGGCGGTGGGCCGCCAGGATACGGACGCTGAGGGCTTGACGCCCAGGGACGGACGCGTCAAAATCATCGGGGCCAGCTCAGACCACCTGCTGGTGGATCTGACCCGGGCGGTGGAATACCAGGTGGGCGATTTGTTGTATTTTACCCCTGATTATGGCGCGCTGCTTAAGGCTTACACCAGCCCCTATGTCAGCCGGATGGAGGAAACATGATGGGAGACCCCATGAAAGAAACGATCCAGCGTTTTTTGGCGCGGATGCAGGAACAATATGTGGTAAAAGGTGCTATGCTGACCGGTTCCTATGTGTCAGGTACCATGATGCCCAATTCCGACATTGATGTGTCAGCGAAGATGCTGGGGAAATATCCGGCATATGGCAAGTGTGCGATGGCGCAGCTTGGCGAGATTGATCTGACTTTGGCAAAATGCGTGGAAGGATTATATGCCGCTTCCTCAGAGTCCGATCTATTATGCGAATGGAAACGCCTGTGCCGGCATGTGTTGAGGCTTTTGGGGGATATTGACATCAGCGATTATCAGTCCATCACCCCAATCAAAAACAAGGAGATTGTTTGATGAAAACCATCGTGGTCGCCCTGGGCGGCAACGCCCTGCAAAGAAAAGGCGGCAAGGCCACCGCCTGGGAGCAGTTAAATGTGGTGCGGGACACCGCCAGGCAATTGGTGGGGATTGTCAAGGCCGGGTGGCGTCTGGCGATCGTGCATGGCAACGGCCCCCAGGTGGGCCGGATTCTGATGCAAAATGAGGCGGCTTCCGCCCTGACCCCCGCCATGCCCTTTGATGTATGCGGTGCCATGAGCCAGGGGATGATCGGCTACCATATCCAGCAGGCCCTGGGGGAATTGCTGGTGGGGGAGGGCCTGAGCACACGGCCCGTCACCCTGGTGAGCCAGGTGGTGGTAGATGCGGGTGACCCGGCTTTCCAAAACCCCACCAAGCCTATCGGTTTATTTTACACCCGGGAGCAGGCGGAGGCGAACGCCCGGGAAACCGGCCATGTTTTCAAGGAGGATGCCGGGCGCGGCTGGCGCCGGGTGGTGCCTTCGCCCAAGCCTGTTGAAATTGTGGAGATAGACCAGGTGAAGGCGATGCTTGAAGCGGGCTTTATCCCCATCGCCGCTGGCGGCGGGGGGATTCCGGTGGCCCGGGATGAGAAGGGCAAACTGTATGGCGTGGACGCGGTGATCGACAAGGATCTGGCTGCCTGCCGCCTAGCGGAGGATCTAAGGGCGGATATTTTGCTGATCTTGACCGAGGTGGAGCATGCCTGCCTGCGCTATGGCAGTCCGGAGCAAAAACCCCTGACCCAGGTGAACGCGGGGGAGATGCGGGCATATCTGGATCAGGGGTATTTTGCTGCCGGTTCCATGGGGCCCAAGGTGGAGGCCGCGCTGCGCTTTGTGTCCGGCCATCCCCGGCGGCGGGCCATCATCACCCGGCTTGATTTGGCGCAAAGCAGCCTGAATGGCGGCAGAGGAACGCACATCATGGATGTGAATGGAATAAAAGGAACTGGATAGATGAAGAGGATATTATTGTTTGTTTCACTGCTGATATGGCTGGCGTCCCCGGCCCTGGCCCAGAAAACGAGGCTGCGCGTGGTGGTTCCCGAAGACATCACCCCCTATAAGCACAACCGCATTTTGGTGACCTGCCCGGAGGCGGGTTTGCTTGATATCACCATTTCCAGCCGGGCCCTTACCTGGCAGGTGGCGGATCAGGAACCTGTGACGGAAGGCAGAAACGAAATCACCTACTTTGGCCTTTTTACCAACGATGAGCCCATTCACGCCGGCACTTTTGACATGTCCGTGTCGCTGACAAGGGACGGGCAAACCCTGTACACCACAGACCTTCAGGTGAAGGCGAAAGGACCCGGTGAATACCTGCAATATGTGCTGCCCCGCAATGAAACCTTGTACCTGAACGGCGGGGTGCTGGAGGCGGACTATTATATGACCAGCTCCAGGCGCCTGAAGGTGACACTGCGTGCGCAGGGGCAAAGCCTGGAAAAGGCCCGGGATATCGGTTTTAAGCGGGATAAGGAACAGCACATGCTCTTCAGCTGGGATGGGAAGCTGGGGAAAAAGAAAATAGCCCCCGGAGAGTATGTGCTCACCTTTTCGGTGGATGACGGCGTCTCCCCCAGCTATGAAATGCCGTTTACCGCGGTGAAGGGCGCTCCCCCCACCTACCCTTTGCAGGTGACGCCCCCGGGATGTTTCCTGCCTGAAAGCATGGATGACGAAAGCGTGTGGAAGGCCATCACCGCGCCCATCACCGTGGTGAAAGGGCGGGATATTGTGCGGGAGAATATCCTTTCAGCACCCCAGCCGAAAGCTCCCGTGGCGGGGCAGGTGTCAAGCGCCACGGCGGGGCTTCATGTGCTGGCGCTGGAGGGAAACTACGCCAAGGTGGGCGCCTGGCGTTTTGAGGATGGCGCCTATATGGAAGGCTATGTGGCCCAGGATAGGCTCACCACCCTTTTGCCCAACCAGCGCTGGGGCCTGGTGCTGGATAAGGCTAAACAGCGCATTACCGTGTACCATGACGGAAAGCCCATCGGCAGCACCCGCACCAGCACGGGACTGATGGTGCCAGGCCGTATTAAGCAGGAAAGCCGGGCCGGAGCCTTCACCCTGGGCCAGCGCCTGCCGTATTTTGACAACCTGGGTTACCGCTATAAATACGCCATCCGGGTGGACGGCAGGAACCTGATGCACCAGCTGGGGCATCCCACCACTGGCCGCATGAATTTTGACGTGGAAGACGCGGTGATGGGGCAGAAAGCCTCCCACGGCTGCATGCGCATTGACCGGCTGCCCGGAGAAAACGGCATCAACGCTTTCTGGCTGTGGACGCACATCCCCAGCACCACCAAGGTATTGGTGCTGGATGACATGGCTCAGCGCCATGCCCGGATGATAGAGCTGGGGCTGACGCCTGGGAACTGATACTGATAAATAGCAAGAGGGGCTGTCATTTGAACGACAGCCCCTCTAAGTGATTTTTGTTTTCTGCCTGCGTCAGTCCTTCATGCGTTCCGGATAGGTTTTCACATCGGCGGCCGCCACCCAGTCGTCCCCGGCCTGAGTGTAGGTGCTGTCCTGCTTGGCGGTGAGGAGGCTGTTATGGAGGCTGTCGCGCACGCTGTCCAGGGCCACGGGGCCTTCGGGGATGTCAGCGGCGTACTGCACAATGTAGTAGCCATAGATGCCCTGGGAGGGCTCCGCCACATCGCCGATTTTTGTAAGCGCCATGGCAGGCTTGAGGAAGGCCTCGTCAAAGCCGGTGAAATCCTGGAACACGGCATAACCCTGGGCGGGCTGGCCGGCATCCTCGTTGTATTCTTTGATGAGGGCATCAAAGTCAGCGTCTTGGGCGGAGGCCAGGGCGTAGATGTCATTGGCCTTGGGAAGGATGGCGGCATAGGCCTCGGCTTCCTTGGCGGATAGCTCGGCGTTTTTGGCGTCGTAGCTGGTCTGGGCTTCCTTCAAGGCGTTTTCCAGCTCCAGCTGGGCGGCCTCGGCTTCAGCGTCTTCCTTTTCGCCGTTTGCTTCCTTGTGCTGGGTCAGGAGCGTCTGGGCTTCGTCCAGGTTGTCCTTCAGGGGCGCCAGCTCTTGTTTCAGGGCGTTGATGGCGTTCTGATCCTCCTGCTGAAGCTTGACCAGGATCTGCTTGACAAATCGGTATCCCGCGGGGGTGTAATACACGGTCTGCCCCGCGTTGACGGCGTTTCCGTAGGCGGAGGCGTTGGTTTCATAGCTGGCCTTGGCCTGCTCCACCTTTTGGTCAAAATCAGCCTGCACCTCGTCGTCGCTGACGCTCACATCCTTCACGGCATGGGCTTTGAGCTTATCGTAAAGAAGGCGGCTTTTTTCGTCTTCCAGGATGTCCACCAGGCGGATTTCAAGCTCCGCCGCCTTGTCGTTCAGGGCTTTATCCAGCTCTTCGCCAGTCAGCTCAGTGTCCGGGAAAAACTGGGTCTTGATCTGCTCCAGCGTGTCCTTGAACTGGGCGTCAGCGGCCTCCTGAGCCTTGGCCTCTTCCTCGGCGGAGACGGCATCCAGCCCCAGCTCCTTGGCTTTCTGACGCATGACCAGATCCCGCGCCACAGAGGTGAGGGTGTTTTCCAGCACGGTATCGGGATCCACTTTAATCTGCTGGATCATGCCAAGCTGCTGGTAATACCGCTGCATGGTGAGCTCTTGGTTGTAGGCATTGTTGTAATATTGGGTGAATTTTTCTTTGGCGACTTCCTCGCCATTCACCGACACGATCACCTGCTTGGCGTCCACCTCAGGGTCTTTGACGATGAGGTTGCAGGCGCTAAGCAGCATCACCACTGCCAACAGCAGGGAAACCAGCAGGATTTTCTTGGGCATTGCATTGTTCTTCATCAGGACACACTCCGTTTTTTAAATCGCTTTTAAGCGCGCAGTTGATATTATACCCTGCTTGCCGTGCGGGGGCAAGGAAAATCAGCGTTTGGGCACGATTTCACCGGTAGCTTTAAGGATGCTCTCCGGCGGAATCACGCCCCGGGCGCAAGTGGTGGGGTAGACAGCGCTGTGGCGGCCCACCACGGTGCCGGGATTGAGCACGGCGTTGCAGCCAATTTCCACATAATCCCCCAGCAGGGCCCCGAGCTTTTTGCGCCCGGTGGGGTAAAGGTCTCCTTCCCTGTCTTTCACCACCACCAGGGATTTGTCGCTTTTGACGTTGGAGGTGATGGCCCCGGCCCCCATGTGGGCCTTGTAGCCCAGGATGGAATCCCCCACATAGTTGTAGTGGGGCACCTGAACGTTGTCAAAGAGGATGGTGTTTTTTAACTCCGTGGCGTTGCCCACCACGCAATTCGCTCCCACCAGGGCGTTGCCCCGGATGTAGGCGCCATGGCGCACCTCAGTGCCCGGGCCGATGATGCAGGGGCCGGATATGGAGGCGGAGGGAGCTACACTGGCGTCTTTGGCGATCCACACATCCTTTTGAGGCTGGCTGTACAGCTGTGGGTCAAGGCCTGCGCCCAGCGTCAGGATCATTTCCCCAATGCCGGAGAGCGCTTCCCAGGGGTAGGTGAACTGCGCCAGCCATTCACCGGCCAGGCTGTGGTTCAGGTCAAACAAATCAAGGATTTTAAGCATGCTTCTCCTCCGTCAAATGGCCCTGGGCGGCGATGGCGGCCACCATGCTGTCCACCGCCTCCTGACATTCTTCCTTGGTTTCAGCCTCAGCCATCACGCGTACCACAGGCTCGGTGCCGCTTTTGCGCAGCAGCACCCGGCCATGCCCGGCCAGCTTCTCATCCATCGCCTGGGCGGCGGCCAGCACCTTGGGGTCATCCATGGCAGCGTCTTTGTCCCTGACCTTAAGATTTTTCAGCACCTGGGGATAGATGGTGACGGGCTCCGCCAGCTTGGACAAGGGCGCTTCCTTGGTGATCATGGCCTGCATCAGCTTGATGGCGGTGAGCATCCCATCCCCGGTGTTGGCGTATTTGCGGAAGATGATATGCCCGGACTGCTCGCCGCCCAGCAGGTGATCATGCTCTTTCATGGCTTCATAGACATAGCGGTCGCCCACATCGGTCTTTTTGTACTGGATGCCCACCGCGTCAAATGCTTTGTACAGGCCGTAGTTGGACATGATGGTGGTGACCACGGTGTTGTCAAGGAGGTTGCCCCGCTCTTTCATGAAGGCGCCGTAGATGTATAAGATCAGGTCGCCGTTGATCACATTGCCCTTTTCATCCACCGCGAGGCAGCGGTCGGCATCTCCGTCAAAGGCAAAGCCTACATCCAGATTGTTTTCCACCACCAGGCGCTGTAAAGGCTGGATATGGGTGCTTCCGCAGTCCAGGTTGATGTTAAGGCCGGTGGGCTGGTTGTTGATCACAAAGGTTTGGGCGCCCAGAGCGTCAAAGACGCTTTTGGCGATCATCCAGGTGGAGCCGTTGGCGCAGTCCAGGCCCACCTTATAGCCCTGGTAGGAGTTGCGGGCCATGGAAATCAGGTAGCCGATGTACTGGTTGCGCCCGCCGTAATAGTCGATGGTTTTACCGATTCGCTCCCTGGTAGCGTAGGGGATCTCCCCATAGGCGCCGTCCAGATAGCTCTCGATCTGATCGGTGAAGCTTTCATCCATCTTTTCGCCGTTGCCGTTGACGATCTTGATGCCGTTGTCATAGTAGGGGTTGTGGCTGGCGGAGATCATCACCCCGCAGTCAAACCGCTCAGCCCGGGTGATAAAGCCCACACTGGGTGTGGTGGTAACATGCAGCAAATAGGCATCCCCGCCTGAGGCGGTGATGCCCGCGGCCAGGGCGTCCTCCAGCATGTAGCTGGAAAGCCTGGTATCCTTGCCGATAACGATCCGCGCCTTATGCTTTTGTCCAAAGGCATGGCCTAAAAAACGGCCGATTTTGACCGAGTGATCCACAGTTAAACCAACGTTTGCTTCCCCGCGGAAGCCATCGGTGCCAAAATACTTTCCCAATTATCATCACTCCTTTGCAAGATGAGTATACTCGTTTTAATCCCCTTTATCAATGCCGCTTTACATTCCGGGGCGCACGGGGTATCATGCGACAGAGCACTTGATGATAAGGAGGCGCGGGCGAGTGGCGATGAGAAACGCCATGAAAATCACCCTTCCGGCCATGCTGCTGGCTGTGATGCTGGTGCTGGGCTATATTGAAAAGCTGCTGGCCATCGCGGGCCCGGTGCCGGGCATCAAGCTGGGGCTGTCAAACGGGGTTTTGCT
This sequence comes from Christensenellales bacterium, assembly GCA_050952935.1. Taxonomy (GTDB): domain Bacteria; phylum Bacillota; class Clostridia; order Christensenellales; family Aristaeellaceae; genus UBA6115. The sequence continues at coordinate 1,181,448 of JBMNLS010000001.1, forward strand.
CATCTGCCTTTACTGGCTGGGCATCCCCGCTTCCATCATGCTGATGCTGGGCAAGGTGGGTCTGATGGCGCTGATGTTTGGCAGCCAGCCGGTGACCATCGCCATGAGCCTAACCGGCGGTGTACTCAGCATGCTGGGCATGATCGGGATGGTTTACCTCATCAAGGGCGTCAGCCCCGTGGGGGCCGGCATCCTGGGCGGGGTTTTGCACAATATTGGGCAGGTTGTTTTCTATATGCTGATCGCCCATATCAACCTTCTTTATTACCTGGCCATTTTGGTGGTGGTGGGCGCCGTGATGGGCGCCATCACGGGCACCGTGGCAAACACCCTCATGCGGTTTTTGCCCTATGAAAGGCGGGTGGCCCTGGGCATTGTCAGGAAAAAAACCAGCGCGGAAAAAGCGCTGGAGGAACAGCGGGAAAAGGGAGAATAAATCACTCCAGCGTGATGCTCCGCTTTTTCAGTAACTTCACCATCGGCACCCCCAGCAGGTAGCATACTGCCGCTTGCCCCGCGCCCACCGTTAAAAAGCTGATATAGGGATGCAGCCCATACACCAGCCACAGCATGGCGCCAATCACCAGGGCGTTGATCAGAACGGGCATCAGCGCCGCCAGCCAGATGTTTTCCCGGAAGCGGCGGGTGAGGATGGCGGCCAGGAGGGTGGCAAGGGAGCCGAAGACCACATCCTGCCAGGGCTGGCCGGTGATGAGGTTGGCGATGAGGCAGCCGATATAAAGCCCCGGCACGCTGGCGGAGGAGATAACAGGCAGCAGGGTGAGCGCCTCTGAAATGCGGAATTGGATCTGGGCAAAGCTGATGGGCGCAAAGATCAGGGTCAGCGCCGTATACAGCGCCGCCACGATGCCGGCGGCGGCCAGGGAGCGGGTGGTGAGCCAGGGTTTCATCGTTTACCTCCAACTATTGATGCTTGGATATTATACGGAAGCGCCCAGCTTTTGTCGAATCCTCCTGCTTTGTTGAGATGGCCCGGGGGATTTGATATACTTTGCCTGGAATCGACCAGGAGGGAACGGGTGATTCACATCATTGCGGTGGGCAAGTTAAAAGAGGCGCATTACTGGCAGGCGGCGGCGGAGTACGCCCGGCGCCTGACGCGCTATACGCAGCTTAAAATCAGCGAGGTGGCGGATGACAAGGAGCCGGAGCGCGCCGGCCAGGCCCTGGAAAACAGGGTGAAGCAGGCGGAAGGGGAACGTATCCTGCGGCTGATTAAGCCCCGGGACCGGGTGGTGGCGCTTTGCATTGATGGCGAACAGGATGACAGCCTGGCCTTCAGCCGGCGCGTTAAAAGGCTGCATGAGGCCCCGGCGGACGCGGTGTTTGTGATCGGCGGCTCTCTGGGCCTGGGGGATGAGGTTCTGGCCCGGGCTGATGAGAAGATCTCCCTGTCCAGCCTTACTTTTCCCCACCAGCTGGCGCGGGTGGTGCTGCTGGAGCAGCTGTACCGCGCTTTTAAAATATTGGCCAATGAAAGGTATCATAAGTAGTGCGTTTAACACAGCTCAGGCTTCATGATTTCAGAAGCTATTCCCAGGTGACCATCATGCCGCCTGATGGGGTGACTGTGTTTGTGGGGGAAAACGGCGCAGGGAAGACCAATTTGCTGGAAGCCGTCCACCTGTGCTGCCTGGGCAAAAGCCACCGCACCCCCTTTGACCGGGACATGATCCGCCTGAATTGCAAAACCAGCGCAGTGCATGCGAAGGTGCAGCGCCACCTGACGCGGGATGAGGTGGGGGTGCGCCTGTATGCGCAGCAGAGCATGCGCAAAACCATCTTTGTAAACGGCAAAACGGTGCCCCGCATTGGGGAATTGATGGGGCATATGACCTGCGTGATGTTTTCGCCGGAGGACATGGCGATCATCAAAGGCGCGCCCCAGGTGCGGCGCGGCTTTCTGGATATGCTGCTCTCCCAGTGCCAGCCGGCATATTTTTATGCCATTCAAACCTATCACGCGGCGCTCAAGCAGCGCAACGCTTTGCTTAAAACCCTTGCCAAGGCGCAGGGAAACCCCAGGCAGCTGGAGGTGTGGGACGAGCAGCTGGCAAAGGCGGCCGCCCCCATTGTGCGCATGCGACAGGAGGCGGCCCTCACCCTGAGCGATCTGTCCAAGGCCCATTACACCTTTATTTCAGGCAGGGAGCCAGAGGTGTTTGTGCTGCGCTACCAAAGCAGCCTCTCCGGCCCGCAGGATCCGGGGGACATGCTGATGGATCAGCTGGCGGCTTCTCGGGAGGACGATATCAGGCGGCTGACCACCAGCGTGGGCCCCCACCGGGACGATTTGCGGCTGATGCTTTCCGGCCAGGAGATGCGGGGGTTTGCCTCCCAGGGGCAGATGCGCACTGCTGTGCTGGCTATGCGGCTGGCGGAGATCAACATTCTCACCCAGGCACACAGGGACGCGCCGCTGCTGCTGTTGGATGATGTGTTAAGCGAGCTGGACGAAGGCCGCCGCGCCAGGCTGATGGGGCGGCTTGGCAGCATGCAGACGCTGCTGACCACCACCGACCTGGAGACCCTGGGGGGCATCAAGCCCGACTGCGTCCTTCAGGTGAGGGACGGCACCGTGTTCAGCCCATAAACCAGTGGCTGGGAATGTCCATGACCCCCTGCCGCCATGCTGTTAAGAACTCAGCGGCCTGCTGGTAGCGCGCTTTCGGATCCGCCTCGCAGGCCTTCATTGCCACATCGTACAGCTGCGGGGTGGCATCCCATTGGTCAGGCGAGGGGGAAGCGCGGTTGCCAAAGAAGGTGTGGGCCAACATGCCCAGCTGATAAACGTTGGTGGCCTCATCCAGCGGGGCGCAGGGCACATAGGCTTCCGGGGCCAGAAACCAGGGGGAGCCGGGTAGCCGCCCCCGGGTGTTGATGGCGGGCATGGTCTGAAAATGATCCACTGAGCAGAAAATGGCCTGTTCCCCTTCAAAATCTACTAGGATATTCTGGTCGGCGATGCCGGCGGTGATATAGTCCCGGGAGGACGCCATGGCGATGAACTCCGCCAGCCCGTCAAACAGCGCAAAGCGCTTGCCGGGCGAAAGCGCGCGCAGGCGGCGCATGTGAATGTCCAGGGGAGCCAGGGCAAAGCCGGGGAACCAGTCGAAAACGATGCCATAGCCTTGCCTGGTTTCAAAGGCCTCCAGCCGCCGGGTGAGGCAGCGGTGGGAGAGGGCCTGATAGGTTTCATCTGCCTCGCGCAGTTTTGCGATGACCGGGGCCGGATCCCCCGCGTAATTCAGCGTGGCAGCGCCGGCGTATTTGACAAAATAGCGCCTGTCCTCCGCCTCAATGCCCAGCCCCAGGTGGCCTGAGATCAGCTGGTCAAAAACGCAGAACACCCGGCCATAGCGGGAGGTCCAGGAGAGGTCATGGGGGGCTTTAAGCCCGATGGACAGGCCGTCAATAGAGTACTCCATGTTTATTCCTCCTTGATTTGCTTGCATTCCCGCTATGACCTTATTATAATGCCTTTACAGCACAATACGCAAAGCCTATTGGCAGAAGGATGAGCCATGCAGACAATTCATGTGATAGGGCACCGCAACCCGGACAGTGACTCCATCGTCTCCGCCATCGCCTACGCCTATTTGAGAAATCAGCTGGGGGACAGCCGGTATCGAGCGGCGCGGCTGGGGCCGGTGAATGATGAAACGGCGCAATTGCTCAAGCGCTTTGACTTTAAGGAGCCGGAGCAGATTTTTAATGTGCGTACCCAGGTGCGGGATCTGAACTTTGATACCCCGCCCTCCATCGGCGCCATTGCCACCCTGGCCCACGCCTGGAGTATTTTTCTGGATAACCGGGCCATTGGCAGCCTGCCCATCATCCGGGATGACGGCACCTTGTTTGGTGTTTTATCACTCACAGACATTTTCGATTATGATATCAAAACCATTCAGCACCCGGTGGTGGATGATATTCCGCTGTTTAACCTCGTTGGTGTATTGGAGGGGAGCATCTGTCCGGGCACGGAAACCGAGGTGGATGTTGTTTCCGGGGAAATCACCATCGCGCTTCCCCACACCCATCTGCACAAGACGGTGCTGCATGAGGACAGCATTGTCATTTGCGGCAACCAGCCGGAAGCCATTGAATATGCTCTGGAGCAGGGAATAAGGGCGCTTATCATCAGCCAAGCGAAGTTCCCGGAGGAAATGCTGCCTTTGTGCGGGAAAACCCTGGTGATCGCCACCCCCTTTGACGCCTATCGGGCGGCCCGCAGCATCATGCACGCGGTGCCGGTGGGCAGGCTGTGCCGACGGGACAACCTGGTGAGCTTCCATCTGGATGACTACCTGGATGATGTGAAGGAAACCATGCTGCAATACAGGCACAACGCCTATCCCGTGCTGGATGAGGATAACCGGGTGGTGGGTGTTCTGACCCGCTATCAGCTGATTCGTCCCCGGCGCAAAAAGGTGGTGCTGGTGGATCACAATGAGGTGGCTCAGTCCGTTCCCGGGCTTGACCAGGCGGAGATCTTGGAGATCATCGACCATCACCGCCTGGCCGATGTGCAGACCGCCTCCCCCATCCTGGTGCGCAATGAGCCCATTGGCTCCACCACGGCGATCATTTCCAGCATATTCCAGGAGCGGGGCATCACCCCGTCCCGCAAGCTGGCGGGGCTGATGGCGGCCGCCATCCTCTCCGACACGGTGATGCTCAAATCCCCCACCAGCACGGAGAAGGACAGGCTGATGGCGGAGAGCATGGCCCGCATCGGCCGGGTGAGCATCCAGGAATTGGGTGAGCTGCTCTTTAGCGCCAGCAACCTGCAAAACAAAAGCACCCAGGATCTCTTCCGGGCGGACTATAAGGAGTTCCATATTGCCGATCATTTGGTGGGTATCTCGCAAATCACCTGCATCAACTCCGAGGAGCTGATGGAGGAGCGGTTGGATGATTTCCTGGCCTTGATGCAAGGGATGAAAAAGGATAAAGACTATGAAATGGTGCTGCTGATGATCACCGACGTTTTGCGCAGCGGTACCGAGCTGGTGTATGTGGGCAATGAGGCAATGGTGGAGCAGGCCTTTAACGCCGTGGGCAAAAACAACCACTTTTTTCTGCCCGGCGTGATGAGCCGTAAAAAGCAGGTGGTGCCCATGATCTCCCTGATTTGGGGGTAATAAAGTTTATTTGGACAACAATGGGAGAGGCTCAAAAAAGCCTCTCCCATATGAATTGCTGAGACATCTCAGTCCGATGCGTAGGGCAATATGGCCACGATCTGATTTTCAATGTAGATCAGGTAGTAGAGGTTGTTGCCGTGGGCCAGATAGTTGTTGTAAAAATCCTGGATACCGGTGGCGCGCACGGGGTTATGTTTGGTGCCATAGTAGAAGAGGCAGTTGGGGCTGGTGTCGTACTTATAGATGTAGACGGTATCGTTATAAAAGGTGGAGAGGTTGGTGTTGCCCTGGTATTTGACGGTGACCAGGTCCGCGCTGACGGCGGCGGTGCCGTCTGTTTTCATGTCGATCTGGGTGATGTAGCCCGCCGACACCCGGGTGCGATACTCGCTGGGGCGGCGCTGGAGGTAGACGGTGTAGGTGTTCTGGGTGGTAAGGGCGCCGGACTCATAAGCGGACACCACAATCTGAACCGCCTGGGGCTTATCGTTCATCTGGATGATCTGGGACTTTTGCCCGCTGGCCACCGGCTGCCCGTTGACAGTGACCACCGAGGTGGGGGAGGAGGTGACCGGGATGAAGGTGATCCGGGACACCCAGTGCGCCACGGTCAGCAGGTAGGTGTTTTGCCAGGGGTCAAAGCGCTCAGGCATCATGATGCCGGTGTTGGGCGCGTTGTGGGTGAGGCTGACTAGGCGATCCGGCGGAAGCCCCTGGGATTGCGCCGGAGCCGGGATGGTAAGGGGCAAAAGCAGGGCGATGAGCATCAGGGTAATAAAGCTTCTTTTCATGATGAATCCCTCCTTGTTCTATTCATTAACATCAACGCGGCTGATGCCGTGTTTCCTGCATCAGGTATAGATAAAACATCATAGATGGTACAAACAGTTTTGTTGATTCCATTGTAGCGCTCTGCGCCTGTGGATGTCAAACACCCCTTGGGTGACAAAGGCCGCCAGTCTATGGTATACTCATCGGGAAGTATACACAGGGCGGGGCCCATATTGAAAGGAATTATGAAGCGGCTGAGCAGATCACAACGGAAGATGGTTCTCAATGCCGCGTTTATTTTGGGTTCACTGCTGCTGATGCTGTACCTCATCAGCCAGGCGGGGGACCTGGGGGCGATGATTCAGGCTTTCCAGGCGGTCAAGCCGCTGTGGATGTTGGGCGCTCTGGGTTGCTTTTCCATGCATGTGCTGCTTGAAGGCATGGCCATCCATCTGTTTTTTCATTATCAGAAGGTGAAGATCAGGTTAGGCTCCTGCCAGCTGGTGGGTTTGATCGGTATTTTTTATTCCAACATCACCCCGGCGGCAACGGGCGGCCAGCCCATGCAGGTGTTCGCGCTCAAAAAACGGGGCGTGCCCCCTGGGGTGGCAAGCTCCGCGCTGGCGGTGAAGTTTTTCTGCTGGCAGTGCGCGCTACTGCTGCTTGGCGCGCTGTTCTGGGCTTTTCATGGCAGCTTTATTTACCAGATCCTGGGCAAGGGCATCTGGCTGGTGGCGCTGGGCTTTTTCCTTAATTCCCTGATGGTGGCAGCGGTCATCCTGCTGGCCATCAGCCGCAACATGGTGCGGGCGATGATCATTTTTTTTGTGAACCTGGCCCATAAGCTCAGAATTGTGAAGGATGTGGCCAAAACATCCTCCAAGTGGGACGCGGCGCTCAATGATTTTCACGCCAGCGTTGATATATTGACCAAGCGGCCCTGGCAGTTTTTGTCTTTGTTCATTCTGTCGCTCTTTCAGGTGATGGCGCTGATGAGCGTGATCTATTTTGTCTACCGGGGCTTTAGCCTGAGGGAGACGCCTTACAACAAGCTGCTCGCCGTGCAGCTGCTGCTTTACATCACCGCTTCCTTTACCCCGCTGCCTGGTGCTTCCGGCGCCCAGGAAGGGGGGTTTTACCTCTTCTTTAAGCCCCTTTTTCCGGAGGGAGCTTTGCTTGCGGCGCTGTTGGTGTGGCGGTTTATCACCTATTATCTGTTTATCATCGTGGGTTTTGTTGCCGTGGTGATCGACCAGACCTATTCCGCCCGGCAGCAAAAAAAGAAGCGGGCGGCGCTGCCCGCCAATACGGAACAATAGGAGCCATAGCCTACATATCCAGCAGCCTGGCGGCGTCCGCGATCTCCAGATCCCGGGCGCCGGCCAGGGACTCCAGATGATGGGTCAGCTCATGCTTGAGGACATCCATGATCAATTCCCGGCTCCTTTGGTCGTCCGCCAAATCGGGATAGACCCGCATAAAGGAGCCGTAATACAGCACGATGCCCCGCCCCATGCTGTGGCTGGCCCGGTATTCGCCCAGGGTATAGGCGGGAACGCCGGAGCCGGTGTGGGGGTTTAGCTTATATCCCTCCACCACGCCAATGCCCAGGTTCAGCTGCCTGAAAATCACCTCGGGCAGCTGGCTGGCCGCCTCCTCCAGCAGCTGGGTAAACCGGTCAATCGTCAGCCCCATCGCGTCCGCCTTTGGCTTGTTCTTGTCTTGATGCCATCCATATGATACCATTCTACCGCAAGTAACCCAGGATGAACAGGGAGGAAACCTTGAAGACACTGATTTGCGCCCACCGGGGCGCCTCCGGCTACGCGCCGGAAAACACCTTGGAGGCCTTTGCGCTGGCGGTTGAGCAGGGGGCAGAGGCGGTTGAGTTGGATGTGCACTTAAGCCGTGACCGGGAGCTGGTGGTGGCCCATGACGAGCGGATCGACCGGGTATCGGACGGCACCGGCTACATCGGCCAGCTGTCGCTCAAGGAGATCAAAAAGCATCTGTTCAACGCCACCCACCCCCAGTATCAGGAGGCAAAGGCGCCCACCCTGGAAGAGGTGTTTGACCTGCTGAAGGAGACAAGCCTCATCATCAATGTGGAACTGAAGAACAACTACATGCCCTATGAGGGGATGGAGGAGCGCTGCATCAGCCTGGCGGCGAAAAAGGGCATGTCTGATCGGATAATCTACTCTTCCTTTAACCACCGCTCGCTGCTGCGGATAAAAGAGATTGATCCGGAAGCCGTCTGTGGGGTGTTGTACAACTGCTGCTTGATTGAACCCTGGGATTACGGTAGAAAGCTGGGCATTGAGGCGATCCATCCCCATTATTCGGAGCTGTTGCTCAACCCCGACGAGTGTGAGGCATCGCATAAAGCGGGGCTTAAGGTGAACACCTGGACGGTGAATGACGACCGGGACATGAAAAAGATCATCCTGATGGGGGCGGATATGCTGATCACCAACTATCCGGATCGGGCCCTGGCCGTCAGGGATTCCATGCGCCCCATCTCCGTTTGACGGGCTGTGCCAAGGCATGGTAGTATTGATAAAACAAAAGAAACAGCGAGGTTTTTCAGATGGCTGGTCATTCCAAATGGGCAAATATCAAGCATAAAAAAGGCAAGGCTGACGCGCAGCGGGGCAAGATTTTTACCAAAATAGGGCGTGAAATCGCCATCGCCGTCAGAGAGGGCGGCCCTGACCCGGACACCAACGGCAAGCTGAGGGATGTGATTGCCAAGGCCAAGGCCAGCAACATGCCCAATGATAACATCAACCGCAGCATCAAAAAGGCCGCGGGGGAAAGCGAAAGCGTCCACTATGAAGAGATCCTCTACGAAGGCTACGCGCCGGGCGGCGTGGCCATCATCGCCGAGGTGGTGACGGACAACCGCAACCGAACCGCCTCTGACGTGCGGCATATCTTTGATAAAAACGGCGGCTCCCTTGGCACCACCGGCTCTGTGGGCTACATGTTTGACCTGAAAGGGCTCATCCTCATTGAGCAGGCGGAAGGACTGAACGAGGATGAGGTGCTGATACACGCCCTGGAGGCGGGGGCGGAGGATGTGGAGGTGACCGAAGAGGCGTTTGAGGTTTACACCGCGCCCGGGGACTTCTCCGCTGTCCGGGAAGGGCTGGAAAAGGAAGGCTATGTTTTCCTGTCCGCTGAGCGCATCCGCGTTCCTCAGACCAATGTTGAAGTCACCGATGAGGAAACGCTTCAAAAGGTGCAGAAGCTCCTTGAGATGCTGGATGACAACGATGATATCATCAACGTCTACCACAACGCCGATCTGCCTGAGGAGGAAGAGGAGGAATAATTTTTTTTCCTATCATTAAAACCGCCCATGTCATTTAGTGTGACATGGGCGGTTTGGTTTGGGACGTGATGATCAGCGCTTGGGCTCGATATCCACCACGGGGCTCCAATCCTTAACCGGCAGGTTTTGCATGGAGGCGGGCAGGCGCCCCGGGGTGACCAGCACAAAGCCAAAGTCACAGCTCAGGTTGCGCCCGCCGCTGGGCACCAGGATGTTGTCGGCGCGGCCGGCGTTGTTCTGAGCGGGAAGGATAACGCTTCCCACCAACGGGAACTGGGTCTGGACGATGGTGGGCTTCAGCTCTGGCGGCATGGTCACCACCACTGTGTAGGTGCCGGGGAAAAGGTCGCTTAACAGGTAACGCCCATAGGCATCGGTGGTGGTTTGGGTGATTAACTGGTCGTACTGGTACAGGGCGATGCCAATATCCGGCACACCGGGCTCCCCGGCATCCTGCATGCCATTGCCATTCAGATCCAGCCAGGCCATATCGCCCAGCTTACCCACAGCGCCGATGCCAATGTCCTGTCCGGCCTTTTTCTCGCCCATGGTCAGGGAGATGGGGCTGCTGTCGCCCCTTGTGGGGGAGGAGTCGGAGGTGATAAGGCTGGCGCGCTGGGCGGTGTCCATGGTGCGGGCAAAGCGGTAGTGCTCAGGCAGCTGGGACGCGAGGGTATATACGCCCGGATAAAGCTTGTCAAAGGCGAAGCTGCCGTCCTGGGCGGTGGTGGCGGTGGCCACGGCTTCACCGCTTTCGTTTTTCAGCGTAATGACAAGGCCGTCAACGCTGGTGGCACTGCCGTCCATGTTCCATACAGCGCCCGTGATTTCACCATACTGCACAAAGCCCAGGTGCAGCTGCGGATTTTCATCGCTGAGGCTGACCGTCACGCGCCACTGATCCCCTTCCCGGTTTGCGCCCTGGGGCAGGGTGAGGAGGTGGTCTTCCGGCAGGGTGGCTATCAGCTCATATTCGCCGGGGAAGATGGCTGGCAAGGCGAAGCTGCCGCTATCGGCGATGTCAAGGCTGTATTCCGCGCCGGTGGCCCCATGGCGGATGAGCGCCTGGGCGGCATAAGGAATATCGGAATCCGGGTCAAAGGCACCGTTTGTGTTGTTGTCATAAAAGGCGGCGCCGGAAACGGAAATGGGCGTGACGGCGGCAATCAGGTTATCCTCTTTCACATCGCCCATGGCGAAGTCCACTTCCGCGGTGGCATGGCCAGAGATGGAGGGGAAAACCGGGCTGTGCTCGCTGCTTCCAACCGCGAGCCCTTCAGGCAGAATGACCTCCAAGGTATAGACGCCCGGGGGAATGCGCTCCAGGATGAAGCCGCCGTTCTCATCCGTGGCCGCCTCATTGGCTGTGTCTCCATCTTTAAGAAGAAGAATCTGAACGCCGGGCAGCTTGCTGTCGCCCTCATCCTCTACGCCGTTGAAGTTTACATCGTGAAAGGCGCTGCCTGAGAAGATCGCGGTTTTGACGACAAAGACCGGCTCCTGGGCCCGCACCTCGCCCGCAGAGATATTGAAGGATTCGGTCAGCCAGACCATTTCATCCCGCATAGGCTGTGAAAACATGGCGTGTTCGGGCAGGGTGTAGCGCAGCTTATAGGTGCCAGGCAGCGCGCCTTTCAGCGAAAAGGCGCCTGTCTCATCGGTTTTGGCGATGGTAAAGTCGCTTACCGGGATATTGTTTTCGTCCGTGAGTTCCACCAGAACACCGGGCAGCCCGCCCAGTGTGCCGTCAAAGCCATCTCGTTCATCGCCCAGGAGCACCTGGCCGTTGACCACGCCCGACTTAAAGGCGCCAGCGTCAATGCTGTCCACCCGCTGGCCGGGGCTTAAGCTGATCACTTCCGTTTCGCCATATTCGGGGGTTTGGCTGGTGATTTTGTTTTCAGTGCCGGCGCCTGTTTGGGAAGGGCCGGAGAAGATATAGGGGGACTGGAGCATGACCCGCACCTTGTAGTCTCCGGGTAGAAGCGGTGCCAGTTCAAAAGCGCCCGCCTCATTGGTGATGGCTTGTGCCGCCACATTGCCGCTAATGTCAATGGCCTCAACGCTAAAGCCGGGGAGCATCCCCTCATCCTGATCCAGGATGCCGGAGGTGTTGTTGTCCTCAAACAGGTTGCCCGTGATGGCGCCAGGCAGGGTGACGCCCGCCAGCAGGGTGGTTTTTTCCCCATGGGCGGCATTTGCTTCAATGGTGATGTCAGAGGAAGCTGTGAGGGAGGAAAAAATGTTGCCGCCCTCGCCCCCGGCTACGGAAAACACCTGATCGGCGGGCAGCTGGGCGCGCAGTGAAAGGCTGCCGCCCCGCACCCGGGGAATAAGCCCGACACCCTGGGCGTCTGTTTTAGCGCTGGCAATGGCCTTGCCCTTTTCCATTACGCTGATGTCAGCGCCGGCAAAGGGCGGTTCCCCCTCGTCCCTGACGCCGTTGAAGTTGGTGTCATGGAAGGCGATGACCTCAAGGCTGGTCACCGGCATCACGCCGATAGGGGCCAGCACGGCGGTCAGGCCCTCTGCTACGTTTTGCCTCACCTCCTGCTGGAGCGCGAAACCATCGCTGAACAGCGAGTCGCCGCCGGGGAGGGTGAACATCTGCCCCTCAGGCAGGGTGGCGGTGAGCACATAATCCCCGGCCTGCAGCTGGGAGAATTCGTATTCCGTCTGGGTGTCGGCGGTGAGGGTGCGGGTGACACCCAGGGCGGGGTTGGTGAGGGTGAGCACCAGGCCGCTGGCGCCGGATTCGCCGGCATCCATGATGCCGTTCATGTTTTGGTCAAACCAGGTGGAGCCCCGAAGCGTGCCTGATTTAACGCCGCCAACGCCCAGCCCGATGCTGCCCGTGACGGTGAAGGGGTTTGATTCCCCGCGGTTGGACTCGGAAGGGTTGACGACATTGTAGAAGGCGCTGACCTTGGCGCCCAGGGGGCCAATGATATAGGGGCTGGGCATGGTGGCGGCGATGCGGTAGGTGCCGGGCGTCAGATCGCCAATTTTGACAGTGCCATCCTTGCCCGTGGTGCCGCTGCCGATGACATGGCTTGTGCCGTCCAACTCAAAGAGCACTTCAATAAGCACATCCCGGATGAGAGGCTCGCTGCTGAAGCGGCCGCCGTTCATGTTCTCATCCCCAAAGGCCACCACGCTGATATAAGTGCTTTTGGCGGTGGCGCCGATGTTTTTGACCACAGGCTGCCCCTCCAGGCGGAAGGGCAGGGAGCGACTGGCCCGGCCCGCGGCTGGCAGCATAGCGCTGCCTGAGGGATCATAGGGGCCAAAGACAAAGCCCTTTGGCAGCGCCGCGGTCAGCACATATTCGCCGGGAGGCAATTGATCAAACTGGTAGAAGCCATCCTTTCCGGTGATGGCGCTGGCAACCAGCCTTTCATTGCCGCCCTCCACCAGATAGAGAGCAACCTCCATATTATCGACCCGGCGTTCATTGTCGGTGGGCAGCCCATCCAGGTTGATGTCAACAAAGGCGTAGCCTGATACAGAGGTGGCGCTGGCATAGGCCGGAAGCGTCAGGCTTATTACCAGGATCAGAACCAGGAGTAGAGTTTTGAGGGCGGACGGTAACTTCATGTTTTCCTCCAAATTGTTTGATTAGCGGATGATGGTGATTTTCTCCGGGTGTTTTTCGTGGGCGTCCTTGGTGTCAGCCGGATGCCCCAGGGCGATGGCAACAACGAAATGGTGCCCTTCCGGGAACTGGAGGGCTTTTTCCAGCTCGTCTTTGGCAGGGCCGGCGAAGGCGTCACGGGGCAGCCCCAAAATGACGCTGCCAAGGCTCAGGGATTCTGCCGCCAGGGCGATGCCATACACCGCGATACCGCAGTCCACCGCGCCCATTTGGCTGTCAGTGGGGGCGGAGAGAAAGATCACCGTGGGGGCGTGGTAGAAAATCTGGAAGTCAGGGTCATCATAGCGGGGGCTGCGCATGTCAGGCTCCCGGGCTAGGGCGACGGCAGCCGCCTCTTGATGTATACGGTTGAGAAGGGCGGAATCCTGCACCACGGAAAAATGCCAGGGCTGCAGGTTCATGGCGGAGGGGGAAGCCAGGGCGGCGTCCAGAATCGCGTCCAGCTGCGTCTGGGTTAGCTGTTCGGCGGTGTATTTCCGGTGGCTGCGGCGCTGCCGGATGATGTCAAGGGTGGATTGTTCCAAGTTGCGCTCTCCTTTCGGGGCGGTTGTGGTATCATGTCAGGGGAGGGGAAAAATGACAGATTTGTATTGGATGCGTCAGGCGCTTGCGTGGGCGGCCCGTGACCCGGAGGAGGTGCCGGTGGGCGCCCTCATCGTTAAGGATAATACCCTGATATCCGCCGCTCACAATGAGCGGGAGCGGACAGGCGGGGCCCTTCATCACGCGGAGATGCTGGCCATCACCCGCGCCCAGGAAGCGCTGGGGGAGAGGCGTCTATCCGGCTGCACCCTGTATGTCACCCTGGAACCCTGTCCCATGTGCGCGGGCGCTTTGATTCTGGCGCGTTTAAGCCGCGTGGTGTTTGCCGCCTTTGATGCCCAGTACGGCTGCTGCGGCAGCCGCTATGCCCTGCCTTTGGACCCGGCTTTTCATCACCGGGTGGCCTGCGAGGGAGGCGTCTTGGCGGAGGAGGCGGAAGCCTTGCTTCAGGCTTTTTTCAGCCGCCGCAGGGGATAAGGCTTCATGCCATGGCCCTGCGGTAAATCGACAGCACCATGTCCCTGTCCAGGGGGTTGAAAAAGCCGATTTTGCCATCCGGGTTGTAAGCCGCCTCATCCGCCAGCTGGGGGAGGTCTTTTTCCTGGATGCCAAAGGCCTTCAAGGATCCAGGCAGGCCCAGGCTGTTAAAGAAGGCGCGCAGGCGGCGGATGCCCTTAAGCCCTGTGGAAGACTGATCCTGAAAATTGTTGGGCACACCCATCACATTCACCGCGAACTGGGCAAAGCGGGCCGGGTCGTAGGGAAGCTGCTCCTCCATCCAGCTGGGGAAAAGGACAGCCAGCGCCGCGCCATGGGCGGCGCCAAAGCGGGTGGAAATGGCGTAGGAGATGGCATGGCTGCTCCAATCCTGCTGGCGCCCCACGCCCACCGTGTCGTTATGGGCCAGGGTGCCCGCCCACATGATGTCAGCGTGGCTGGCATAATCCTCCGGTTTTTTTAGGGTGATGGGAGCGGAACGGATCACCTGGCGCATCAGCGCTTCGCCCAGGGCATCGGTGAGGGCCACATCCCGGGTGTTGGTGAAATAGCGCTCAAAGATATGGGAGAGGATGTCCGCCGCGCCGTTGGCCTTTTGCTCCCTGGGCACGGTAAAGGTGAGCGCAGGGTTCATCAGCGATAGCTGCGGGCGGATGAGGGGGCTGCGCAGCCCCCGCTTCAGGCTGACCTTTTCATGAGTGATGACGCTGGAGTTGCTGCCCTCGCTGCCGGCGGCAGAAAGCGTGGGCACCGCGATGAGCTTCAGCGCTTGCTCGGGCGCACCCTTGCTGGAATAAAAATCCCAGAAGTCCCCTTCATAGGGGACACCCACAGCGATGGCTTTGGCGGTGTCCATGGCGCTGGCGCCCCCCAGGCCCAAAACCGCGTCCGCCTGCATCTGGCGGGCCAGTCGGATCCCTTCATAAACGGGGCCGGAAAGGGGGTTGGGCACAATGCCGGAGAGCTCCCCGGTTTTGATGCCGCTGGCTTCGAGGGAGGCTTTCACCCGCCCTAAAAGGCCTGAACGCACCGCGGACCCCTGGCCATACACAATGAGAACGCTGGCGATGTCCAGCGCCTTGGCCTGGGCCCCAGCTTCGTTTTCGGCCTCAGGGCCAAAGACATACCGCGTGGGGCTATGAAAAACGAATGGAATCATCTCGAAAACCTCCTTCATGATCCGCATGATTATAGCACTTTCATCAGCATGGTGGCAAACCTTGACAGGATATGGTATGGGGGATAGAATATGCCATGAAATGACAGAAATGAGGGAAATGCCATGAAGATCAAGACGCTCAACACCCGCAGCCTGAAAGAAAGCCTGAAAAACGGCGGCTGTGGCGAATGCCAGACCTCCTGCCAGTCCGCCTGCAAAACCTCTTGCGGCGTGGCCAACCAGCCCTGTGAAAACAAGGAACAGGCCTGATTCTTTTCGTGACCTGCCGCACTGCCGCCCATGAGGCGGCTTTTTTGGAGAGAACATGGTACACACCTATTCCCTGAACGGATTTAACATCGCCCTTGATGTATTCAGCGGCGCGGTGCATGTGTGTGACCCGGTTTCCCTGGAGGCCATCAGGCTGTATGAGCGGGACAGCCGGGCAGAGGTCGCTGAAAAGCTTCGTATAGCCTTCCCGGGTCACCCCGAGGTGACAGAGGCGGGCATTGCAGAGCTGCTGGACACCCTGGACGACATGAAAGCCCAAGGCACGCTGTATACAGAGGATGAGTACCGGGACAGCGCCTTCCATCTGAAAAAAGACCCAGGGCTGGTGAAGGCCATGTGCCTGCATGTGGCCCACGCCTGCAACCTGACCTGCAGCTACTGCTTTGCCGGGCAGGGGCACTATCAGGGCGAGGCGGCGCTGATGCCCTTAGGAGTGGGCAAAAAAGCGCTGGACTATCTGGTGCGCCACTCCGGGGACAGAAAGCACCTGGAGGTAGACTTCTTCGGCGGGGAGCCGCTTCTTAACTGGGATGTGGTGAAGGCCTTGGTGGCCTATGGCAGAAGCCTGGAGAAGAAGGCGGGCAAGGTGTTTCGCTTCACCCTCACCACCAACGGCATGCTGCTAAATGACGAGGTCACGGCGTTTTGTAACCGGGAAATGCACAATGTGGTGCTGAGCCTGGACGGACGGCGGGAGGTGCATGACTTTTACCGCAAGGATCATCGGGGAAAAGGCAGCTATGAGGTGGTGGTGTCGCGTTTTCAGCGCTTTGTGAAAATGCGGGGGGACAAGGAATATTACATCCGGGGCACCTACACCAGGCGCAACACGGATTTTTTGCGGGATATTCTGCACATAGCGGAGCTGGGCTTTGACAAGCTCAGCATGGAGCCGGTGGTGGCGCAGCCCGGCAGCCCCGAGGCCCTGCGGGAAGAGGATTTGCCGCAGCTTTTTGAGCAGTATGAGGCGCTGGCCAGGGAGATGCTGGCCCGGGAAAAGGCGGGGAAAGGCTTCCAGTTCTACCACTACATGCTGGATTTGGCACATGGGCCTTGTGTGTACAAGCGCCTGTCCGGCTGCGGCTCGGGTACGGAGTATCTGGCGGTGACGCCGTCAGGCGACCTCTACCCCTGCCATCAGTTTGTGGGGGAAGAGGTGTATAAGCTGGGCAGCCTGGATGAGGGGATCACCAGGCATGACTTGCAGGCCGCGTTCCAGCGCAACAATGTCTACCAGCATGCCGCCTGCCGAGAATGCTGGGCCATGCTCTACTGCGCCGGGGGATGCGCCGCCAACGCCTGCCATGCCACCGGCAGCATAGAGGGGGTATACGCCTTTGGCTGTGAGTTGTTTAAAAAGCGCATGGAATGCGCCATCATGCTCCAGGCGGCGCTGGATGAACTAAGGAATTAACCAATCAACATGAACGGGGGACAGAAACATGGCAATCAGGATTTCAGATAAGTGTAAGGGCATCAACCCATCCGCCACCCTTCGTCTTAACGCCCTGGTGGCTCAGCTGCGCGCCCAGGGCAGGGATGTGATCAGCATGGCCGCGGGGGAGCCGGACATGGATACCCCTCAGCTCATCAAGGACGCGGCGGTGAAGGCGCTGGAGGAAGGGAAGACCAAGTACACCGCCACCGCGGGAATCCTTCCCCTGCGTCAGGCCATCGCTGACAGCCTGAAGGGGCGTTATGGGCTGGACTATGCCCCCGGCCAGGTGCTGGTGGCCAGCGGCGCCAAGCAGGCGCTGATAGGCGCACTGACGGCCATTTTAAACCCGGGGGATGAGGTGCTTCTGCCCACGCCCTGCTGGCTGAGCTATCCGGAGTTGATCCGCATGGCGGATGGGGTGCCCGTGTTGGTGGCAACCAGCGCCGATAAGGGCTATGTGCCCGATATTGATGCGCTGAAAGAAAGTATCACGCCCCGCACCCGGGTGATTCTGATTACCTCCCCCGGCAATCCCACAGGCGCTGTTTACCCGCAGGCGCTGCTTGAGGAAATCGCGGCTTTGGCCAAGGCGCATGGCCTTGCCATCATCAGCGATGAAATCTATGAAGCCTTCGTCTATGAGGGCGCCCGCCATGTGCCCATCGCCAGCCTGAGCGACGATGCCATGGGCCGCACGGTGACCATTTCCGGCTTCAGCAAGGCCTTTGCCATGACCGGCTGGCGCCTGGGCTATGCGGCGGGGCCAAAGGATGTGATCACCGCCATGGACGCCTACCAGAGCCATGCCGCCGGCAACCCCAATTCCCTGGCCCAATACGCGGGGCTGGCGGCGCTGGAGAATGCCCAGCTGGTTCAGGACATTGTTTCGGCGTTTTCCTCCAGGCGCAGGCGCATGCTGGCGGGGCTGTCCGGCATCCCCGGCATCAGCTTTTTCCCGCCCCAGGGCGCATTTTATGTGTTGATGGATGTGTCCAGGCTTTTGGGAAAACGGTATAAGGATCAGGTGATTTCAAACGATACGGTGTTCGCGGAGCTGCTGCTGGAGCATCAGGGGGTGTCGGTGGTGCCGGGGGAATCCTTCTTCGCGCCCGGCACCTGTCGGCTGTCCTACGCCATAAGCGAAGCGCGCATTGATGAGGCGCTGGCCAGGCTCAAAGCCTTTGTGTCAGGCATTGGCTAATACTAAACTCAATCATTCATGCTTTGATGAGCCGGTATTTTTCGGTCTCCCCTTTGCCTTGTTCAGTCAACATAGCTAAGGCTATGCCTCCTTCACTCGGCTTTGTGGAGTCTCAAAAAATTCTCGCCCCATCTGTGCATGAATGCTTTCGTTTAGTATGAATGTCGCTTCAGCCACACCCCGAGCACAGCCACATCCGCTGGGGACACCCCGGGGATGCGGCTGGCCTGCCCCAGCGACAGGGGCCTGTGCTTGCTTAGCTTCTGCCTCGCCTCAATGCGCAGCGCCTGAATGTCCTCATATTTAATGCTTTCAGGTAAACGGTGATTCTCCATGGCCTGGGCCTGTTTGACCTGAGCCATTTCCTTTTGCAGATAGCCGTCATAGCGGATCTGAATCTCCGCCTGTTTAATGGCGTCATCGGTAGCGCCATCAGCCAGGCCCGCGCGGCGCAGGTCGGTCTCCCCGCGCTTGATGGGGGTAAAAAGCTGCTGATCCCTGGCGGCATCCAACAGTCGCTGGGTGTCCTTCGCCTTTTGCTCCATGCGGCGCAGCCGCGCGTCTGTGGCAAGGCCCAGGGCGTGGCCCATGGCCGTCAGCCGCAAATCGGCGTTGTCCTGGCGTAGGGACAGGCGGAACTCCGCCCGCCCGGTCATCATGCGGTAGGGTTCATCGGTACCCTTGCTGCTTAAATCATCCGCCAAAACGCCCATATAGCCTTGGTTGCGGGTGATGACAAAGGACTCCTGGTTGTTGATGAGACGGCTGGCGTTGATGCCGGCTAAAAGACCCTGGGCGGCGGCCTCCTCATAGCCGGAGGTGCCATTGATTTGCCCGGCGAAATATAAACCCTTGATGTGGTTTGAAGCCATGGTGGGGGTCAGCTGCGTGGGGTCGATGCAGTCATACTCAATGGCATAGGCCAGGCGGATGAGCTTCGCCTGCTCCAGCCCCGGCACTGTCTGGTAGAGCCTGACCTGCACATCCCCGGGGAGGCTTGAGGACAGCCCCTGGGCATACCATTCAGGGCTGTCCAGGCCTTCCGGCTCCAGAAAGACCTGGTGGCGCTCCTTGTCTTTGAAACGATGGATTTTATCTTCAATGGAGGGGCAGTAACGGGCGCCGGTGCCCTTGATGGCCCCTGAAAACATGGGGGAGCGGTGCAGGTTTTCCTGGATGATGGCGTGGGTTCGGGGATTGGTCCAGGTGAGGTAGCAGGCGCGCAGGTTGCGCGGCGGAACATCGGTCATATAGGAGAAGGCGGAAACCGGGTCATCCCCCGGCTGGACCTCCATTTTGGAAAAATCAATGCTGCGTACATCCAGCCTGGCCGGGGTGCCTGTTTTAAAGCGGCGCAGGGCAAAGCCCAGCCCCCGGAGGGCCTCTGACAGGGGCCCGGCGGCCAGCAGCCCCTGGGGGCCGCTATCCCGGCTGACATCGCCGATGATAATGCTGCTTTTAAGATATACCCCGGTGGCCACCACCGCCGCCCGGCAGGGGATCACATCCCTGGTGATGGTTTTAACCCCGGTGACCCGGGCATTATGGGTCAGGATGTCGGTGGCTTCCTCCTGGCGGATGGTGAGGCGCGGCTCTGCAAAAAGCGCCTTTTGCATGCGCATCTGATAGCGGCGCTTATCCGCTTGGGCGCGCAGGGAGTGGACGGCCGGGCCTTTTCCGGTGTTGAGCGTTCGGCTTTGCAGGGTGGCGTCGTCAATGGCCAGGGCCATCTCCCCGCCCAGGGCATCCACCTCCCGCACCAGCTGGCTTTTGCCTGTGCCCCCGATGGAGGGGTTGCAGGGCATCAGGGCGATGCCCTCCATGTTCAGGGTCATCAGCAGCGTTTCATGTCCCAGGCGGGCCGCGGCCAGCGCCGCCTCACAGCCGGCATGGCCGGCGCCGATGACGATCAGGTCATATTGCTTATGTGTGCTCATCGTTTTTTTCTTCTGTTTTCCAGGCGACGCTTGGCCGCCGCGGTGCGTTTTCTGGGGCGGTGGGCGGCAATCAGCTCCTGATACCGCGCCACCACATCCGCCATCACCTCTTCCCAGGTGACGGGGATGGTTTCCCTGGCCTTTTCACCAATAAGGTGGGTGGCCTCCGGATTATCCAACGCTAAGCGTATCACCCGGCACAGGTCGTCAGCGTCATCATCGCAGAGGAAGCCGTTGAAGCCATCCTGAATGCTCTCCCCGGCACAGCTGCCCCGCACCACCACCGAAGGCGTGCCCATGGCGGCAGCCTCCCTCACCACCAGGGAAAATGTGTCATAAAGGGAGGGGAAGACAAAAAGGGAGGCCGCCTTGTACAGCGCGTCCAGTTCCTTTGTTGAGCCGATGTGCCCGGTGATTACCGTCTGCTCCTTCAGGCCAAGGTCGTCGGCTTTATTCTTGATGGCATCCATATCGCTTCCCTGACCGGCCAGCACCAGGCGGAAATCCGCCCGGTGGGTTTTAAGCTTTGCGGCGGCTTCCAATATGCGCAGGATGTTTTTCTTCCAGTCCATCTGGCCCACAAACAGCAACACCGGGCGATCATTCAGCTGCCACCTGTCCCTGGCCTGGGCCACAGCTTCCGGGTTTTCAGGCCTCAGGGTGGTGCCGTTGGTCATCACCCGCATGGGACCCCTGTAGCCATAGCTGCGCAGCACCTCGCCGCTGGTCGCGGACACCGCCCACACCTCGCAGCAGCGCTCAAAATATCTCACGATGTTGTCCACCACCATTTTGGCCAGGGTCTCGCTTTTGGTGACCTTCAAAAAATCGTCATAAAACTTGGAATGGAAGGTGGCCACCATGGGAATGTCCCGTTCCCGGGCGAGCCTGAGCGCCTCTCTGCCCGACACGAAGGGGCTGTGGGCGTGGACAATATCAAAATCAAGCATGGCGATGCGCCGGCGGTAGTGATCGTCCATGATGGGGGAACCGGTTTTATATTGCGGGGCCTTTGGCACCCTGAAACCCGTGTAATCCACCAGCTCAAAGGGGAAGCCGCCCCGGTGGCCGGTGTTATAAAGCGGGGCGGACACCGTGACCTCGTGGCCCATTTTTGCCAGCGTTTCCGCATAGGCCACCACCACCCGGCCCACGCCGTCCACCACCGGCAGAAATGTATCGCTTACCTGGGCAATGCGCATGAAGCCCTCCTGTCCTGAACCGTCCTTCGCATTCATGCCTTCATTATAGGTTTTTATCGGCGCTATGACAAGGCGTGGCAGGGTTTTGGAGGGGAGGGTCAAGCCATTGTAAAATATTAACAGGTTTTGAGTTTCCGTATTTTGCAATCTTCTGGTGCAATGAGCAGAGATTCTTGAGCCTCTGCATGGTAGAGGATGCGGTATTTCATTTTACAGAGCGAATTTTCCAAAAAAAGGGAAGGTAAACAAGCCCTTGCGCGCGCCTATTCAGTTGTTGTATTTCAACATAGCAAAGGGAAGGATAACTGCCTGTATTTGGGCCGGCCTATGCGGAACCAGGCACGGATGCCTGTTTGTGCCCTGGCCAGAATGCGCTGGATACCCAACCCCATTCTATAAAGCAGAAAGGATATTTTGTGCTCCTGCTTCTGTCCATTTGCCTCGCGCGTCACGGCGCGCCTGAGCCTGGAGGTGTTTCTTTTGTCTGCCTGTGCGCACAAAAAGCCAATGGCCATGCTCACAAACTGACTCAAGTGATTCATTGCCTTCAGCTTGCGCACCCGCATATCCTCAAACCCCAGGGTCGTCTTCTTGAAGCGGAAATGTTCCTCTATCCGCCACCGCATGAAATACATCCGGACAACCTGCAGCGCGTCCTCCCTGTTTCTGACCGGGCGGTTGGTCAACAGCATCATGGGGGTATCTGACAGCCCATATACCAATACTAACTTGAGCCATTTGCAGCTCGCGGTGATCTTGACATTGACACAGGTGACCCAGCATTCAGTCTTTTTGCCGCCATATAAGACCGGGCACTTAAACTTGCCTTTGTATTTGTCCCTGAGCGTGGTCGACTTGAACCACTTGTTTTTACAGAACAGATTTCTGTTGCTGGTGACACGAACGATGAAGCTCTTTTCATGCTCGTACATGAAAAGATATAGCTTGTTCATATCATAACCCCGGTCAAAGACATAGGTTGCTTTGGGGAAATAAGGGAAAACTTCTTTCAATGCCCGGAAGGTGATGTCGTTGACAGAGGTATAGTTTTTTGAGTGAGAGGAATGGATATGGGAATAGAGGCTGATAGGCTGACGGGTACGATGGCTCAGGGCAGTCATTTCAGTCACATAATACCCATTCTTCAGCTTTTTATCTGCCGAAGAGCCATCTCTGACCGTTCCCATATCCTCAAAAGCTTTGCCATAGGGCTTGGTGATGTCCGTATCATCCACAAAGACAGGCCCCGTGTCCTGCGCGATGTTCCGGGCAAAGGACAGGTAATGATGGGTGAGTTCGGGGGGCATATCTTCTAACAGCTTTCGTGCCAAGCGTTCAACGGTGTTCTTTTTCAAGATATCTTCTTTGAGCACATCGGCAAAGCGGGAAAGAATGCAGCTGCTGGACGCGAGGATGCCGAAAAGCATATCAGCGGTAAACTTTTCCCAATCCCGTGGGAGGCCTTCACTCAGACGCCTGGCGAAGGTGATGATTTCCCTTTTGAGTTGATAGGTATCTGTGGTAGAATAACGCATGAGGAGCCTCCCTGGATTTGTTTAGTCGAGTTTTTGTTACAAATCAATTCTACTATGAAAAACAGGAAAGGTTCCTCATTTTCCGTCATAAATATGCCAGAATATTGACAAAAAAGACATGATTTGACAGTGACTTCCTCAAAACCCCTGAACCACCTGCAGCTCAATCAAAAAGTATAATCAGAATACGGAAACTCAAGTTAACAGGTATATTGACACGCTTGTCATTGGATGGTTTAATAATGTCCGCGTGTTTAGTAAACCTAAACCCAAAGTTGAGGAGGAGAAAGACAGTGGACATTGGCGGGACCCTGAAAAGCTTGCGGCTTGCCCGGAACCTGACCCAGGAGGACCTGGCGGACCGGTGTGAGCTGACCAAGGGCTTTATCTCCCAGGTGGAGAATAACCTGACCTCGCCGTCCATCTCCACGCTGTCTGACATGATTGAGTGCCTGGGCTCCAGCCTGGAGGAGTTTTTCAGCGCCCACCAGCAGGAGCGCATTGTGTTTAAAAAAGAGGACATGTTTGAAAAGGTGGATGAGGAGACCCTCAAAGGCTCTATCCTGTGGCTGGTGCCCAGTGCCCAGAAAAACATGATGGAGCCCATGCTGGTACACCTGGGACCGGGCGGCCGCACCGCTGAGATCCCCGCCCATGAGGGAGAGGAGTTCGCCTATGTGCTCTCCGGCAGCGTTCAGCTGGTGCTGGGCAGAGATCGCTACCCCCTTAGCCGGGGGGAGAGCTTCTGCATCCACCCCAGGGCCCCCCACCATGTGGAAAACCAAGGAGAGCGTGAAGCGCGGTTTTTGTGGGCCTCAACGCCCCCTTCGTTTTAGTTTCTTTATTACTGTATCCGGAGGTTGTTGATGGAAGAACAGCGGCAATTGATCAAGCTGGAGAATGTGTCCAAGGAATATGACGGCACGGTGGTGCTGTCGGATATAAACCTATACATCCGCAAAAATGAGTTTGTGACCTTGCTGGGGCCTTCTGGCTGTGGAAAAACCACCACCCTGCGCATCATCGGCGGCTTTGAGCGCCCCAGCACCGGCCGGGTGCTGTTTGACGGCCAGGATATTACGGATTTGCCGCCCTATAAGCGCCGGGTGAACACGGTGTTCCAGAAATACGCCCTGTTTCCCCATCTGAATGTGTTTGAGAACATCGCCTTTGGCCTGAAGGTGGCCAAGCGTCCTATGGACGAGATCAAGGACCGGGTTGAGAAAATGCTTGCCCTGGTGAACCTGAAAGGCTATGGCAAGCGCAGCGTGGACAGCCTCTCCGGCGGTCAGCAGCAGCGCATCGCGATTGCCCGCGCCCTGGTGAATGAACCGGAGGTGCTGCTGCTGGATGAGCCCCTGGGCGCGCTGGATCTGAAACTCAGGCAGGAGATGCAGCTGGAGCTTAAGCGCATGCAGCAGCGGCTTGGCATCACCTTTATTTTTGTCACCCACGATCAGGAGGAGGCCCTCACCATGTCCGACATCATCGTGGTGATGCGGGGGGGCCTTATCCAGCAGATCGGCACCCCCAAGGATGTGTATGACGAGCCCAAAAGCGCCTTTGTGGCCAACTTCATTGGCGAATCAAACATCATCCGGGGCACCATGGTGAAGGACTGCCTGGTGAACATCTGCGGCGTCAACTTCCCCTGCGTGGACAAGGGCTTTGGCGAGGATGTGCCGGTGGATGTGCTGATCAGGCCCGAGGATATGCAGATGGTGAGCGTGGAGGAGGGGATGCTGAAGGGCACGGTCAGAAGCGTGCTGTTTAAGGGCGTCCACTACGAAATGATCATTGACGCCGGGGAGTTTTCCTTCATGGTGCATTCCACCACCATGCAGCCGGAAGGGGCTGAGGTGGGGCTGTCGGTGATCCCCTTTAATATCCATATCATGTGCCCCATGCCAGTGGAGCCTGTGGAGGAGGAAGAGGCGGAAGAATGAGCAGCATGCGTTTCCCGCCCTGGGCCATCTGGGCCATGTTGGCGGGGTTGATCGGCTTTGTGGCGCTGATTGCGGCCAGCATCCGGAAAAACCGAGGCATCAAGCGCAGCTTGTTTGCCTTTCCCTATTCATTGTGGATAGCGGTGTTTACCATTATTCCGCTGCTGCTGATCGGCTACTATGCCTTTACAGACAAGATGGGCCAGTTCACCCTGGACAACTTCAAAACCTTCTGGGACAGCAACTATGAAATGAACCGCCAGCTGGTGGAGATGGGCTTAAACCCCGCCGACCTGGGCAGCGCCCGGGGCACGGTGAATGTGGATACCCTGGTGTACTCCCTGTGGATGGCCTTCCTTTGCACGGTGATCTGCCTGTTTCTGGGCTATCCGGCGGCGCTGTTCATGGCCGACCGGGAGTTCAGGCTGGGCAGCACCCTGGTGATCCTGTTCATCATCCCCATGTGGATGAACTTCCTCCTGCGCACCATCGCCTGGATGAGCCTGTTGGAGGATAACGGGCTGATCAACAGCCTGCTGGCGGCCCTGGGGCTGCCGCGGATGCAGCTGATGTATAACTCGGAGGCGGTGCTGCTGGGCATGGTGTATAACTACCTGCCCTTCATGGTGTTCCCCATTTACAATGCCCTGGCCAAGCAGGATGGCCGCTTGTCGGAGGCGGCCATGGACCTGGGCGCCAGCCCCATGCTGACCTTCTGGCGGGTGACGATGCCGCTGAGCCTGCCGGGTGTGGTTTCAGGCATCACGATGGTGTTTATGCCTTCCGTCACCACCTTCTTTATCCCCAGGGTTTTGGGCGGGGGCAACACGGAGATGTTTGGCGACCTGATTGAGCGCACCTTCCTGTCGGCGGATAACTGGAACGTGGGCAGCGCCTTGAGTCTGATCATGATGATTCTGATTCTGATGAGCCTGACGCTTCTGCGCAAGGTGGACCCGGAGGGAGAAGGAGGGAGCACCATATGACCAGGTTTTTCAAGCGCGGTTATCTGGCGCTGATCCTGCTGTTTTTGTATGTGCCCATTGTGGTGCTGATTATCCAGTCCTTTAATGCGGGGGTCAGCCGGGCCCGGTGGGAAGGTTTTTCGCTGAAGTGGTATTCCGCTCTGTTCAAAAGCCCTGACATTGTGAACGCGCTTTATATCACGGTGACCGTGGCGCTGCTGGCGGCGATTTTCGCCACCATCATTGGCACCGCCGCCGCTATCGGTATCCACGCCATGCAAAAACGCCCCCAGGTGGTGATGATGACGCTCACCAACATCCCCATGACCATGCCCGACATTGTCACCGGCATTTCGCTTATGCTGCTGTTTATCTTTACCCGGATGCATCGGGGCTATTTCACGATGCTGCTGGCCCACATCACCTTCAAC
Organism: Christensenellales bacterium; assembly: GCA_050952935.1. Classification (GTDB taxonomy): domain Bacteria; phylum Bacillota; class Clostridia; order Christensenellales; family Aristaeellaceae; genus UBA6115. The sequence goes on from JBMNLS010000001.1 coordinate 1,207,525, forward strand.
ATCCCCTATGTAATCTTGTCGGTGATGCCAAAGCTCAAGCAGATGAACAAGTTCAGCTACGAGGCGGCGCTGGATTTGGGGGCGACGCCCGGCTACGCCCTGCGCAAGGTGGTGCTGCCCTTTGTAATGCCTGGGGTAATCACGGGGGCGCTGCTTTCCTTCACGCTGTCGCTTGATGACTTCACCATTTCCTACTTCACCACCAGCCCCCTGGTGCAAAACCTGTCCACCCTTATTTACTCTGAGGCGCGCAAGGGCATCAAGCCCACCATGAACGCCCTTTCGGCGCTGATGTTTGTGGCTTTGCTGGTTCTGCTTCTGGCGGTCAACCGCCGGGTGTCTAAAACTCAGGATTTATAACAAAACGGAGGTAAAAAATGAAAAAACTGTTGTCCATGGTGCTTGTTTGCCTGATGGCCCTTTCCCTGCTTTCCGCTGGCGCCGAGGGTGTGGTGAAAGTGTTCAACTGGGAGGATTACATCGATGAGGAGGTCATCCGCCTGTTTGAGGAGGAGACCGGCATCAAGGTGGACTACATGCGCTTCACCCTCAATGAGGATATGATGGTGCAGGTGCGCAACAGCCCCGGCTATTTTGATGTGGTGTTCCCTTCCGACTATGCCATTGAGCGCATGATTTCAGAAGATCTGCTGCAGCCCATCGATCTTTCCAAGGTGCCCAACAGCGTTCAGGTTCTGGACTGGCTCAAAAGCCCCGACTATGACCCGGACAACAAGTTTTCTGTTCCCTACATGTGGGGCACGGTGGGCATCCTGTATGACACCACCCGGGTGTCTGCCCCCATCGATTCCTGGGGCGCGCTGTTTGATGAGCAGTACAAGGGCCAGGTGTTCATGATGGATTCTCCCCGGGACACTCTGGGCGCGGCGCTGCTGTATCTGGGCTACTCCGTCAACTCCAAAGATCCTCAGGAGCTCAAGGCCGCGGCCGATCTGCTGATCAAACAGAAGCAGGACGGCATCGTGAAAGCCTACCAGGTGGACGAAACCAAGGACAAGATGGTGGCGGGGGAAGGCATCCTGGCGGTGATGTGGTCGGGTGATGCCCAGTACGCCATCGACAACGACCCGGACGGCAAGCTGGCCTATGTGGTGCCCAAGGAAGGCAGTAATGTGTGGATTGATGGGATGGTCATCCCCAAATCAGCCCCCAACCCGGAAAACGCCCTGGCCTTCATCGATTTCCTTTCCCGGCCTGAAATCGCTCAGATGAACTGCGAATACATCCGCTATTCCAGCCCCAACAAGGGCGCCATTGAGCTGATGGGCGAGGAATATACCGGCAACACCAACCTGAACCCCACCCAGGAAACCATCGACAATTGCGAATTCTTCCACGACAACGCCGATGTGAAGGTGCTGTATGATACCTTCTGGGGCATGGTGAAAAACGCGAAATAACTCTTAACAAGTTCACTTAAAAACACTTTGACGCAGGGGCGCTTTTCCGCCCCTGTGTTTTCTGATATATTGATGCTGCCATTTGAAAGGAGATAACATGGATGTAACCCGGTTATCCGGCCAGTATGCTGTCAGGCGCTTGCAGGAGGATGACATACCTGCCGTTTTTGCTTTGTGCCGGGAGAATACGGTTTTTTATCAGCATGCCCCACCCCCTGCCACACCTGAAATTATCAGAAGGGATATGCAGGCGCTGCCGCCTGAAAGGAGCAAGGATGACAAGTATTATCTGGGATTTTTTGACGAGACGGCGTTGATCGCCGTGCTGGATGTGATTGTGGGATATCCGGATGCCGAAACGGTTTTCTTGGGCTTTTTTATGTTGGATATAAGCCGGCAGGGCCAGGGCATTGGAAGCGCCATTATTCAAGAGCTGTGTGGGGAATGGCGCAGGCAGGGCTACCGTAAGGCCATGCTCGGCTGGGCGAAGGATAATCGCCAGGCAGAGAAATTCTGGCATAAAAACGGTTTTATTCCCACGGGTGTGACAGATAAGCGCAGCAATGATTGCCCTGTTGTTTTAGCGGAGAAAGCATTGCGGACTTGATCAGGGATAACTTTCCCATTTAAAAAGCATATTAATTAAGAATCGAGGGGCCAACTGGCCCCTCGTGGGATAATTGCATATTTTGGTTTTTACTGCAGCTTGAACTCGGCCCAGATGTCCTGGAACTTGCTCTCGGTTTCACCCACATCCATGATGAATTCAGTTTCACCCAGGATATCCTTGGGGATGTTGATGGCAGGGTTGTTCCTGAGGTATTCGGGGATGAACTCATAGGCCGCGGCTACGGGAGAGAGGTAGTACTGCATGGCGGCGGTGTTGCCGGCCACCTGGGCATCCAGAAGGAAGTTGAGCAGCTTGTGGGCGTTGGCGGGGTGGGGGGCGTCGACGGAGATCACCAGGGAGTCAATGCCGAATCCCATGCCTTCCTTGGGGTAGACCACTTTCAGGTTGGGATTTGCGTCCATGGCCAGCAGCACAAAGGGGGTGAACATATAGCCAACGGACACATCGCCTGAGATCAGGTCGTTATGGGGGGTGTCATAATTGAAGGCGCGGATGTTGGGGCGCAGCTTGAAAAGCTTCTCCTTGGCCTCCTGCAGTTCCTTTTCATCGGTGGTGTTGAAGGAATAGCCCAGGGTTTTAAGCGTGATGCCGATGATGTTGCGGGCATCGTCAATGACCACGACGCTGTCCTTCAGCGCGGGGTTCCAAAGATCCTCATAGCCGGTGATTTCGATGTCCACCAAATCGGGATTGTAGACGATCAGCGGGGTGCCGGAGGTGTAGGGCACGGTGTACTCGTTGTTTTCATCATAGTATTTGGACAGGAAGTCGGGGTCCAGGTTCTTGTAGTTGGGCAGCAACTCCTTGTCCAGTTTCATCAGTTTTCCGTCTTTGCGCAGCATGTTCAGCGCGTAGTCACTGGCCAGAATAACGTCATACTCGTTATCTGCACTCCGTAGTTTAATGAGCATCTCTTCATTGGAGAGGAAGGTGGAATAGTTGATTTTGATACCGGTTTCCTCTGTGAATTTAGCCACTGTTCCATCGTCAATATAGGTAGCCCAGGTCAGCAGGTTAAGTGATTTTTCTTCAGTTGGGGGCGTTTTCGGCCGTGTAAGGAAATAAACAGTCACTGCAATAACAACAAGTACCACGATTAAAGCGATTATCCATAGTTTCTTTGTGTTAGCCTTGGTCATTATTTGTATCCTCCTGTGATATTATTAGATCCTTTGTGTTAACTACATGGAAATCTGCAGCACGCACCAAGCGGTTCATCAGCGCCAGGCCCAAGCCCTCCTCAGGCAGCGCCTCCGCGTACAGGTGGCTACAGCCCATCTTGTCGGCTTGGCGCAGCAGGTGAAACAGCCGGTGAGCGGCTTGGTTCAGGTCATCCCCCAGGTTTAATACCTCCAGCCCCTCATAGGCAGGCAGGCGGTTGGCCAGCGCCATCACGCAGGGTTTTTCCTCCCCGGCGCACAGCTGCTTGATGCGTTCAGCGGCCTTGTCCGGCGTTCCTTTGACCAGGGTGAGGGGAACGGCGGGGGCATAGTGACGGTGGCGCATGCCGGGGGAGGGGGCTGATTCGCCCTCGGCCAGGGGCCGCATGGCGCTGCCAGCCACCAGGCATTCCCCGGCAACGGCAGCAAGCATCTTCGGCGTGATGAAGCCCGGGCGCAGCACCCTGGGCACGCGGCCAGTGGCGTCCACCACCGTGGACTCCAGTCCCACATCACACACACCGCCATCCAGCACCAGGGGGATGCGGCCATTCAAATCGCTTAGCACATGGGCCGCTGTGGTGGGGCTGGGATAACCTGAGCGGTTGGCGCTGGGGGCCGCGATGGGCAGGCTGCTTTGGGCGATCACCGCCCGCATGGCCGGGTGGCTGGGGGCCCTGAGTGCCACGGTGGAAAGGCCTGCGGTGACCACATCCGGCACCCGGCTTAGCTTGGGCAAAATCAGGGTCAAAGGCCCCGGCCAGAAGGCGTCCATCAGGCTTTCGGCAAGGGGGGGCACCTGGGCCAGCTCCCTGGCCTGTGCCTTGTCCAGCACATGGACGATCAGCGGGTTATCCGCCGGGCGCCCCTTGGCCTTAAAGATAGCCAGCACCGCCGCCGGGTTCATGGCGTCAGCCCCTAGGCCGTACACGGTTTCTGTGGGAATGCCCACCACCTGCCCGGCCTTTATAGCCTCCGCCGCTATGATTATACCCGTCTGGTCAGCCGGTATACACCTGGTCTCCATCCTTTTTTCCTTTCCTGAATGAATAAGGCGGAGGACATGCTGCCCATCCGCCGTGTGAATCGTAGAGATAGCCCAAAGTGCCGCTGCCAGCCATTTTTTCACCCGCTATGTTCAGCAGGTCGGTTCCCTGCGGCCATCTTCTGCCTTCCCCGTCGCTTGCGCGGGGGCCTGCCATCCAATGACCGACCCGGGTACCGTAAGGTAAGATGTGGGTAAAAACAGCCAACTGGCGCACACCTCAGGTCCTATCCCGATGATGTTATTATAAGGCCATGCTTTTGTTTGTGTCAAGGGGAATGTGGGATTTTTGAGTTTCCGTATTTTGCAATCTTCTGGTGCAATGAGCAGAGATTCTTGAGCCTCTGCATGGTAGAGGATGCGGTATTTCATTTTACAGAGCGAATTTTCCCAAAAAAGGGAAGGTAAACAAGCCCTTGCGCGCGCCTATTCAGTTGTTGTATTTCAACATAGCAAAGGGAAGGATAACTGCCTGTATTTGGGCCGGCCTATGCGGAACCAGGCACGGATGCCTGTTTGTGCCCTGGCCAGAATGCGCTGGATACCCAACCCCATTCTATAAAGCAGAAAGGATATTTTGTGCTCCTGCTTCTGTCCATTTGCCTCGCGCGTCACGGCGCGCCTGAGCCTGGAGGTGTTTCTTTTGTCTGCCTGTGCGCACAAAAAGCCAATGGCCATGCTCACAAACTGACTCAAGTGATTCATTGCCTTCAGCTTGCGCACCCGCATATCCTCAAACCCCAGGGTCGTCTTCTTGAAGCGGAAATGTTCCTCTATCCGCCACCGCATGAAATACATCCGGACAACCTGCAGCGCGTCCTCCCTGTTTCTGACCGGGCGGTTGGTCAACAGCATCATGGGGGTATCTGACAGCCCATATACCAATACTAACTTGAGCCATTTGCAGCTCGCGGTGATCTTGACATTGACACAGGTGACCCAGCATTCAGTCTTTTTGCCGCCATATAAGACCGGGCACTTAAACTTGCCTTTGTATTTGTCCCTGAGCGTGGTCGACTTGAACCACTTGTTTTTACAGAACAGATTTCTGTTGCTGGTGACACGAACGATGAAGCTCTTTTCATGCTCGTACATGAAAAGATATAGCTTGTTCATATCATAACCCCGGTCAAAGACATAGGTTGCTTTGGGGAAATAAGGGAAAACTTCTTTCAATGCCCGGAAGGTGATGTCGTTGACAGAGGTATAGTTTTTTGAGTGAGAGGAATGGATATGGGAATAGAGGCTGATAGGCTGACGGGTACGATGGCTCAGGGCAGTCATTTCAGTCACATAATACCCATTCTTCAGCTTTTTATCTGCCGAAGAGCCATCTCTGACCGTTCCCATATCCTCAAAAGCTTTGCCATAGGGCTTGGTGATGTCCGTATCATCCACAAAGACAGGCCCCGTGTCCTCCCCGATGTCCCGGGCAAAGGACAGGTAATGATGGGTGAGTTCGGGGGGCATATCTTCTAACAGCTTTCGTGCCAAGCGTTCAACGGTGTTCTTTTTCAAGATATCTTCTTTGAGCACATCGGCAAAGCGGGAAAGAATGCAGCTGCTGGACGCGAGGATGCCGAAAAGCATATCAGCGGTAAACTTTTCCCAATCCCGTGGGAGGCCTTCACTCAGACGCCTGGCGAAGGTGATGATTTCCCTTTTGAGTTGATAGGTATCTGTGGTAGAATAACGCATGAGGAGCCTCCCTGGATTTGTTTAGTCGAGTTTTTGTTACAAATCAATTCTACTATGAAAAACAGGAAAGGTTCCTCATTTTCCGTCATAAATATGCCAGAATATTGACAAAAAAGACATGATTTGACAGTGACTTCCTCAAAACCCCTGAACCACCTGCAGCTCAATCAAAAAGTATAATCAGAATACGGAAACTCAAGGAATGTGGGATTCGGATATATTTGACACTCGTACAGTGATTTATTCGTAATCATCTTGCTGACAGTAAAGTTTTTTAAAATAGAACACCATCGATAGGCAGTCTGCGCTCGGCATCTTTAAACTCTTTCTAAAAAGATAACGGCCGGGGTTTTCTGTAAAAGCATCTGTAATTCCGAATTATTCTTTGACGGAAATAAGTATGATGTGGTATTTTAAATACTATCGTGCCTTAGTTGGGAAAGCGGCTGATTTTCATCAGCAGGCCGGCGGTTTGAGTCAGCCAGCTCCCACATGGCACGGATGGTGTGTTGGGTTTGTACATTTGCGGTTTTCATGCCGGTACAGATGCACAGCGCACTCAAGCCGGCTTGGCAGCTTGTATTTATTTGTCGAAGACTTGAAGATTTTTACAGCCATAGGGAATAGGCTGGTGACTACTGGAAATTGACCTCAATTTATGATCCAAATGGTCTTGCCAATGAGGAGATGATGGAATTGCAGGAAAACTTTAAAAGAACAGATGACAGTAAAGGAAGCTCTGCTGTGCAAACAACAATCAGTTTGTTCAAGAGAACCTTTCAACAAATTCGCTATAAAGAACTTCCATTGGATCACCTTGTGTTTTTGTACGTTGTCGGCGCTGCTATTCTGATGTCCATATTCGGACTCGGTTACAATATGTTAAGGGGCCTAGGCATGTGTACATTGCCGGTGTTTGTGGTGTACCTCGTGCTAACCCTTTCAAGTGTTTTTTATAGTGTGGTCAAAAAACGCTGGTATGGAGCTGCCATTGTTGTCGTGGGTTCCTCCGTGTTTTTGTTGATTCCTTTTTTATGGTTTACAGTTGGTGGGGCGACCGGCTCCACCGTCTCTCTCATGCTTACAGGCGGTCTATGCATCGCTCTCGTTTTTAAAAGACCGGTGCGCACCTGCATGTTAATCATGGAAGCGGTCATGTTGGTTGCCTTTATCGCGCTGGAATACCATTTCCCTGATATTATTATACATTATTCCACTCGTACAGAACACTATTCGGATTTGGCGTTTGGCGTGACCATGAGCCTTGTAGTCAATTCTATTTTAGCTTTCACGGTGATGGGGCATTATGTGAGGGTGCGGGATGAAAAAACGCGCTTGGTGCATCGTTTGGAGCTCCTCTCGCTGACCGATGACCTGACCGGCTTATATAATCGCCGTTTCCTATCAGCGAGCATCGACGAAGAAATGTGCCGGGCATACGAGACAGGTTCACAATTGACGCTTTGCATCCTGGACATTGACCATTTTAAGGAAGTAAACGATACTTACGGGCATGAGTATGGTGACGAAGTACTGTTCAATGTTGCACAGATCATGAAGGCCTGTTTTACAGAAGAAGAAATTTTCGGCCGATATGGCGGAGAAGAGTTCTTGGTGCTGTTTCCAGGCAAAACCCCGCGGGAAGCACTTCCCGTAGTGCGGGCGCTTGGCGATCATGTAAGGACACATGCATGGAGCCATGATAAGCCGGTCACACTGTCCGGGGGGCTTAGCAGTTATGTCAAGGGGATCTCTTACTCAAACTTCATTGAAGCGGCGGACATTAACCTCTATCGTGCCAAACAAGAGGGACGGGACAGGATAATCTATCGTTAGCTAAACACCTGAACCATCTGAAAACATGAATGAAAAAGCCTGAAACCCATTGATGCCAATGAGGTTTCAGGACTTTGATGGCCAATAACAGGCTCTATAAGAACACTTTTTCCGGAGGCTGAATCTTATGGCCTGGTCAGTCTTTTCTTTGTCCAGCGGAAGGCGATCTTATTGGCTATGCACTGAAATCAGCGCAGTTCGTCAACGAAGAGGTACGCTGCTGTCAGGAAGTTGCCGAAAATGACACGCTGAAACTTCTGGTTGGAGGTCTCAGCACCCCGGAAGCTTTCCAGCCAGAAGATGACCTTGTTCCAGGTGACTTCTGGCAGAGCACGTTTTTCTTGGTGCAGTTGTTCATGGGGGATGCGCATCTCTTCCTCCAACTCAATCATCTTGCCTTTATCCTGTATCCGCCAGGGAAGTCATCTTTTGAGAGATAAACAAGTGGGATTGAAGGCGGTTTTGTGAACGCTTGTTGTGCAACTTTGAGATTTGGTATTAAATGTCAAAAAAACATGATAATTTGTGAAAAGCTATTGACAGATACGCATTGAAGGCGTATAATAAAAACGGTTGAAGAAAGGAGCGCACGCGGCGGATGAAGCGAAAAGACTTGGAAAAACGCCTCTCGGAAAACGGGTGGACATTGAAACGGCACGGAGCTAACCACGACATCTGGGAGAAGGACGGGAAACGAGAGGCGGTGCCAAGACACAACGAGATTGCCGAACGGCTGGCACAGGCGATTATCAGGAGACAGGAGTTGAAATAAACCCCTGTGCCTGAGGACATATAAAAAAGGAGAAGACATGATGAGAAAGGCATATCCGGTTATCTTAAGCAAAGATGATGATTTTATCGTTGTTGACGTGCCGGACTTCCAGGTGGGAACGCAGGGGACTGATTACGCAGACGCGATGTTTATGGCGCGGGATGTAATTGGCCTGTGCGGGATTGATATGGAGGATGACGGCAAGGAGTTGCCGGAGGTGTCCGGCATGGAGGCTGTCAAGGCTTTGAGCAAGCCCGGTGACGTGGTGACACTGGTGGATGTTGATTTTGATGAGTACCGCAGACAAAATGATCTGCGCATGGTAAAGAAAAACTGTACGGTACCTGCCTGGCTGAGCTATGAGGCGGAAAAGCAGGGGGTGAATTTCTCTGCCCTGCTGCAATCGGCGCTGAAAAAGGAATTGAAAGTGAAAAGCCCGGCAGATATCGTCAGGTAGAACTGGAACAGACCAAGAAAAACACGACAATACCGACCCGGAATGATTACAATAGAAATAGCAAAAGCAACCGCCCGGTAAACACCAGACGGCTTTTGCTATGTAAGAGAAAGAACCAGAACGAGCTTGCTTTCGATCATATAGATCGTTGCTTGGCTCGTCTGGCTCGCCTTTGGTGGGCATAAGAGTCTCTATACGAACACCGTCTATGATCATAGACGGTGTTCGTATTGGCTTCGAATGGTGGAGCATAGCGGATTCGAACCGCTGACCTCTACAATGCGAATGTAGCGCGCTAACGAACCAATCCTACTTTCGCCCCAGGATAAATAAAAATAGCTTGAGATTACACAGCGATTGCCTGAATTCCGGTATCGGATTCGGAAGATAGTAGCTGAGGCTGATCTGGTAAATGGGATAGGTTGAATTCCTCAATCGTCACAAAGAACTTGATGGTCAAGTGATAGTCTCGGCCAACTTCAATGCGCTCAATCAGTCGTGCCAGTATCATTTTTCTGGTGTCATTGTCAGCATGGTCAAATTCCTTTGCCCAATCAGTAATTGACCTGTACTGCTCACTGAGATACTGCAGACGTGCATCTTCAGTTTCCTTCTCTTGCTGGCAGGCAATCAGCTTTGATTCCGCTTGAACGAGTGCTGACTTGTTCTCATCCAACATGGACCTTAGCAAATCCGTTTCAAAGGCGCTTTCCCCTTGGAGCGACTTCATGACCTCCTGCCGGAGGGTAATCTGTTGTTTCTGAAGCTTTTCCAGTTCTGCTTGAGCAATTCTTGACTGTGCGTTTTGCTTGTTACGGAATTGCTGACGCGCCCTTTCCCGCCACACCAAGTCCACCGATTGCTGCATGTCGTTGAAAAACTGGTGCACTATTTGAAGGACAGCTGATTCGATCTTTCTTGCGGAGTAAACGGTCTGGCCTGCACAGTTTTTAGCCTTCACTGACCCGTTGTAGCAGCGATAGATTGGACGGTGATAGGCTGCATCAGCCCGTTGTTTGGTGCAGTAACTGCCAACCAGCTTATGTCCGCAGTGCGCGCAGTAGGCAATCCCGGAGAGGAGGGTTGCGCCATATACTGAGGTTTTGCTTGTTGCGTCAATGGGCATGAGATCATTTTCCAATTTCCTCTGCTCCGCATAACGATGCTGAATTCGGCGTTTCATCGCCAGCTGAGCAAAATGGAAATCCGAATCCGAGATTAGTCTGAGTGTATCGATGGGCTCTGACATCGTATCGTTCATGTGCAATCGTCCGGTATAAAGAGGATTTCGAAGCATACTCCGCACTGTCTGAGCAGTCCAGACCTTACCCAAATGGGGATATTCTTCATTCATGTAATTCGCTATGCGCAGCGTTCCCAACCCGTCATTGCAGGACATTTTGAAAACTTTCTGGACAATCGGGCCTTCTGTCTCATCGATCATCGGATCAAGCAGCTGTCGGTTCTTCTTCCCCAGGCGCCCGTTATGTATCAATTTATAACCGAAAGGCCGCGATCCTCCACGCCAGATTCCATCCATGGTCATTTGGGTATGAGAAGCCTTTACGCGCATGGATATTTTCTCGCTCTCACCGCCGGCTTGCCAATAGCGCATGAAGTTCATCAGCTTGTCAACACGATTGTCCAGTCTTTGCTGACCTTCACGTGTACTCCACACCTCTATTCCCTGCTCAATGAACCATTGAACAAGGAAAGGGGTTTCGTCCTCTCGCCGGCCCAAGCGATCGAACATGAACACGAGCAGGACATCAAACATTTTCTGCTCAGCCATGTTCCGGATTTCGATGATCGCATCCCGCTTCCCGGTTGCCGTTTTATAGCCTGATACGCCTTTTTCCAATCGCTCTTCAAAGAAGATCCAATCATCCTGCTTGTCAATGAAGTCCTGGCACTCGCGGCGTTGAAGGGGGATATCATCTTTGGGATCTACCTGACCTTTTGTAGATACTCTGTACAGACATAACACGCGTTTCATTAATTGATTCTCCTTCTTTTCTCAAAGGCTGTGACCAGCATTTCCGCGATATCCAGCCGTACCTGTGGGTTTGGCGTACTACTGAACACCAATGTTGAATGACAGCCATTTGCGTTTACTGTGTTATGGGTCATCTGCACAGATGGTTTTGCGCTCATTCTATTGTCAAGGTTCGCGTGGAGAACAAGTCCACGCCACCACGTTAACTCTCCTCGGACATCTATGCAAGCAGATAAAGGGCTACTGGTAATAATCATGACGTCTCCTTCGAGTTGATCTTCAGTTAGGCAGCCACAAATAGTGAATTTCTAGTAAATGTCTCACACCAAGGTTGAAAATGCTCTGCAACCTTGCAACCTTGCAACCTTGAATTCGGGTATGCAGATTTGTGTATATAATACAGAAAGAGTCCCCCAGTCAATAAATCGCTGTCTTCGTAACTCACTGGAAGATTTCATGCCCTTTGGACGAAGAATGACGAAATAATAAAAGGGTGCCGCGCAGAAGGCAAGGATGAATCTTGATTCGAGCCGATCCTTCCTCTACAATGGTCTGGAAAAGTACCAATGGGAGAAGCGATGATGAAAGATAAGGTTGCTGAAGAATTTATCATAAGGGCAAACTCGCAAAGTTATGTGTATCCCAATTGTTAAGCTTTCTGAGTAAACCGTAAGATGGCAGTCATTCGCTGCGTCGTTGAACGCATCACATACAGAAATGAGAGCAATGGCTACTCTGTCATCAAGACACGGGTAAAAGGTTATTCTGATTTGATTGCCGTTGTCGGAAGCCTGCTTGACGTGAATGTGGGCTCGGTATTGCTTGTTACAGGCGATTGGAAGGTTGACAGCAAGTTTGGCCGGCAATTTGTGGCAACGCAGTGGGAAGAAACGCTGCCCGCCACAGTCTACGGCATCGAGAAGTACCTGGGCAGCGGCTTGATCAAGGGGATAGGCCCCAAGTATGCCAGGAAGATCGTCGAACAATTCGGTGATCAAACGCTTGATATCATCGAAACAGAGCCTGCCAGGCTGATAGAGGTTCCCGGGATTGGCGAGCGCCGCGTCGGCATGATCCGCGCCGGCTGGGAAGCGCAGAAGGAAATCAAAAACCTCATGCTCTTCCTTCAATCCCATGACGTACCCACTTCCCACGCAGCCAAGATCTACAAGGCGTACGGCAAAGACAGCATCATCGTGGTCAATGAGAATCCCTATCGCCTGGCGGATGACATCTGGGGTATCGGATTTAAGACAGCTGACACGATTGCCATGAAGCTGGGCATGGAGAAAGAGAAGTACGCCCGCTGCCGGAGCGGCCTGCTGTATACGCTCAATAAACTGTCCGAAGAAGGGCACTGCTTCGCTTTGCGTGACCAGCTGATCGCCAAAGGGGTGGAACTGCTGGATGTTGAAGAGAATATTCTCATCATGGCGCTGGACGACATGATACGGGTTAAGGATGTCATCATCGAGAAGAACGTTATCCAGCTTACCCAGGAGGATAATGGGAAGGTTTCAGCCGATGCCATCTATCTCCCGCCGTTCTATTTCTCTGAACTGGGTGTCGCCAGGAAACTCTCGGCGCTCATCAGGGTGAAGAGCGAAAGGGGCATATCCAATCCCGAGCACATCATCAAGACGGTAGAGCAGCAGTCCGGCATTACATATGATGAAGTACAGCTTCAGGCGATACATTGCGCCATTTCATCCAAGGTCATGATACTCACAGGCGGTCCTGGAACGGGGAAAACCACCACTACAGACAGTATTATCAAAATTTACAGGGCCAGCGGAAGCACCGTGATCCTAGCTGCGCCAACCGGACGCGCCGCAAAGCGCATATCAGAAACCAGCGGTATGGAAGCAAAGACCATTCACAGGCTTCTGGAGTACCAGCCCGCGACGGGCTACAAGCTCAACGAGGATAACCCCTTGAAGGGCGATGTGCTGATTGTGGATGAATGCTCAATGATTGATATCATGCTGATGTACAATCTGCTCAAAGCGGTGCCCGAGCGGATGACACTGATCCTAGTCGGGGATATAAACCAGTTGCCCTCCATCGGGGCGGGTAACGTACTTCGGGACATGATAGCGTCCGACGCAATTCCGGTCGTTAAGCTTGAACGCATTTTTCGTCAGGCGCAGGGGAGCCGGATCATAACGAATGCGCACAGAATCAATAAGGGAGAATATCCCGAGCTGAGCAACGGCAAAGGAACTGATTTCTTCTTTATCGACGACGATGACCCTGAAAGCGCCTCAAAGCAGATTATCCAGCTCTGCCAGAAGAGGCTGCCGGCAAGCTATCGCCTCAATCCAATCGATGACATTCAGGTGCTTACCCCCATGCAGCGCGGGGTCGTTGGCGCGATGAATCTGAACAAGGAGCTGCAAGACGCGCTTAACCCCCAGACGGCAAGGCTGCGTCATGGGGGCACAGAGTATCGCCTTCATGATAAGGTGATGCAGATCAGGAACAATTATGACAAAGAGGTATTCAATGGCGACATAGGCATCATCTCGGCAATCAAGTCAGAAGACCGCGAACTGACAGTGCTTTTCGACGGAGCGACAGTCAACTATGACATCAGCGAATTGGACGAACTCATGCTTGCGTATGCTACAACTATCCACAAGGCTCAGGGAAGCGAGTACCCCGTGGTGGTCATGCCCATACTGATGACACACTATGTCATGTTGCAAAGGAACCTTATATATACAGGAATTACCCGCGCAAAGAAGTTGTTGGTCATGATCGGTTCCAGGAAGGCGCTGGCCATTGCGATTCGCAACAACAGTGTCACCTATCGCAATACCCAGCTGACCCGCAGATTGCGTGACCTCGCGTCCTCCAATGAAAACATTTTGGCTCAAGTTTCACGATTGTTGTAAAGATGTCCGATACCTACCAAGCCAAATGGCCGGATGAAAAGCCCCTGCTGATTGCAGGGGCTGATTCTTAATCCGGATTGATTTTCTGTTAATCGCTGATTGCGGTCAGTTCAAGAACAGCGGCTTCTATCTCGTCGATGTCCACATGATACCCTTTCTTGGCCAGCTGGCCCTTCACATACATCAGCTTTTCCTTGCCAGCCCCTGCCCCGTACAGTTGCTCCGCTGCATACACAGCCACAGAGACAGCCGCCCGGAGCATCTCCTGCTGCTGGGCTGTGGTTCTGGCTTGTATCCATGGAATCAACTTATAGGTCACAAGCGCAGCCAGAAAGGTAATCGTCGCCTGGAACAGGGGCGTCAGATCTATGCCCGGCAGCATAGGCAGGGGATCTATTGCCTCCGCCAACGTTAGGGGCTGGGTAAAGAGCGTCATCACCGTCAGGACAAACAGGAAAACCATCAGGTATTTCTTCATCTTGTTATTTCCTCTCAATTATGGGGGTATTCTGGCAGTGCCAGCAGTTCCTTGATGCGGGATTCCGCAATGTGGTTATAGCCCCTGGCTTTATAGGATTCGTACATATCGGCAATCGCCTCCTTCATGCCGCTGGTGCAATAGCCGTGCTCCATCTTGAACATGCAATAGGCGCGCTCGATATTGTCCCGCTGCAGGTCAGCGATGCTCCTATCCATGAACTGGATGCGGCCATCCAGCGAGTCCAGTTTATCTAGCACGCTCTGGCGATAGGCCTGGTCTGCCTTCAGTGTCGCTTCAATGGCGCGCCGCTTTTCTGCCTTCTTTGCTTTATGTGTATCCCACAGCGGCCGGAGCACGGCCATCCAGCCGATGATGGCGCCTGTAATGGCAGCGCTTACCTTGAGGATCGTATCGAACGTCATCTGTTCCATGGGTCAGCTCCTTTGTCTAGGCGTTCAAATCTCTCGCGTCCATCAATTCTTCCAGCGCCTGGTCCAGGCCAATCCGGTGGGCCATCAGTATCTCGATGACATGGTCCAAAGCGGCAAGTGGTAGCTCAGTCTGCGCAGGTGTAGTTGCTTCAAGCGCTTCGCTCAAGGCCGCCTGACAGCCGCTGTCCCAAACCGCGTCCGGGGGTAGGCCATGATCCTGCTGGAATCGCTTCACGGCGGCTTCTGTTTCGGCACCAAAGTCGCCATCAGCGCCAAAGCGTGGCAGGGCATAACCTAACTTCATCAAACCTTCCTGAAGGTTTTTGATCTTCTCTCCCTTATCCCGTCTGCGGATCAAATATGCATCTTCCACGATAGTCTCTCCTTCCTCGTATAGCCCAATCGGAATCGCGTAATGTGTCCAGCTGCGCGGCATGGGGCTATCAATCACGCCACTGTTGTGCCCGCTTGCGTGTATGACAGCACCCCCGCCTATGTAAATCCCCGTGTGGCTCATGGTGCTGCCCTTCTGGACAAAGACGATGCAAGGCCTCTCCGGCATTGCGTGAATGGGTCCCTTGATCTCCCAGTTGCTCGCATCATTCCACTGGCTGGTCGCCCCCGCCCCCATAATGGGACGGCCGGTCACTGCCCGAAGCCCCTCACGCGTCAGGCCTCGGCAGTCGTAGGCCTTTCGGCCTTCGTACTTGCAGCCGCTGCAGGACGTGCTCTTTCCCGACAGTACCGGGCAATTTCTCTGGATAGCCTCGGCGTACTCCGGCTTGCTCTTCATCACCTGCTGGCGGTAGGCTGGCGTGCACTTCTGCCCCGCCGCGCCAAAAATATAGGGCGAGCCGATTTCGGTTCTCGCCCATTGGGTTAATTGATCAGCTCCTGTCACATGCCATCGCTCCTCTCTGGGGGTTGTTCGATCGTTGATTGTAGGGGTTCTATGCTTGAAACAGGCGCTCTCGGCTGATTCCGAACCTGTTCCTGTATGTTTGACAAAAGAGCGCTTACCTGGAAATAGGGCAGCTTGACAAGTGAATCGATGATCAGCTGAGCCTCTGACGCGTCGAATGAAAACACATACCTCATTCGTTGCCTGCCTCATTGGGGGTACCGGCTTCCTGAACCTGCTGACGCAGCTTGAAGAATAGATCCACGACCTTCTTAAAAGGCATTTCCGCTATCGACTCCAGGATTACTTCGGCCTCTTTGGCGTTCACTGTAAAGGTGTATTCCTGATTCATACTTTTCTCCTTACACAGCCTGCCAGGCCTGTGCGTAGTCTGTCGGTGAGTAGGCTGTATCCTGCAGGCACTCGTACTTATCGCCATCCGTCCAGACCATCCATTCGCCTTTTTTATACATGTCGTGAGCACCTGTCACAGCCACAAAGGGCAAAGCGTATACCTTGCTCTTGGCGTGATAAGGTGCCCATAGCGATGCCACCGTAATGTCGTGCTCTGGATTGGTAATGCTGTTATGCGCCTGAACACAAATTTTCGGATAACCCGATGCATCCTTACGCACATCGCCAACCGTATACTCACCCATAACCCATTCTGGGATATATTTCGCCATTTCAACGATGACATCATCGTCCCGCCCCTTCAGGAGGGAAGGGATAGCACTTGACACCGCTTGGACTTCCTCTTTCAGCTCGTTGTTCTCCACCTCAAGCGCATCCATTTGGATGAACACCGCTTCGTGGCTTTCCAATTCGCAATAGCCTGACTGGACACTCAGTTCAGTTGCATCTTCGCCCTCTCCATCCATCAGTCGCCAATCATTGGCAAGCATATCCTGTATCTGTTCGGGCGTAAGCCCTCCTTGAACCTTAACTCTGAGAGCGGGTCTGGGTAAGCCTTTATAGAGCCTCGTTTCCCCATACGCCTCTGCATTATCAATTCTTGAGTTACCTGCCAAAATGTACATATATTTTCTCCTTAAATTCCTTGTTTCCAAGCTCCTCCGACATTCACGTAAGCGATACCCTTCTTCCATGCGCCACCTACGTTTACATAGGGTTCTCCACCCTTCCAGACCCCCCCAACATTCACATTGATGGAGTAGGCGGGTTCATAGGTGATAGTGATGGATGGGTGGATGTTGGTTGTGGTAGACCCGCTGATGTAGTTGTCTGCGGCGTTGGTGTAAACGCCTGTCCCCGGTGCCCAAGTGGTAGGGAGCATTCCCAATAATCGACCAGCAATCAGGTCTGCGGCCAACGTTTCGGCCGCCGCACCCGATGCTATCGTCCCGCTGTAGGTGGCATTGGCTACCGCAGAGTAAGCGAATGTGCTTAGCCTTCGAGTCCAGTTAGTGTTGGTGTTATTAGTTGTCAATCCAGAGAACGAACTGGAAACTGTAGCTGCCGATGGCATGGATGTCCATGCTGTGACCCACGGGACAATTGACCCCGATACATACCCCGATACAGACGAGGTTATCACCACCGACATCGAGATTGAGGTCACCCTCATATTAGTCAAAGTGGTCGCTATCGAGGTTTTGTTGAAGGCCATCAGCGTTTTATAGACATGGGAGTTATAGGAATAGGAACTTGTATTCCTGTTTGCCGCAGTCCCTTGCCGCCACCTTGTCCAACTGTTGGTGCTCATAAAATTTGTAGTTGCTGTTGCTGTAAACGTTGCTGATGCCATCCCCTCCCTCCTTACGAATACTTGATGTAGATGTCACCATTGGAACCGCCAGAAGCGCCGCCTGTCCCCGCTGAAATATTACGGGGTCTGCGAGTAGAATAGTCAGTGCCCGTTGCGGCTCTTACTGCCACAGGGAATGAGCCGCTTGTTATGTTTGCGGCTGAATGGTTATGACTTGCTGCCGCATAATTGTGGGTGTGGCTTGCTGCCGCCGCACCTATCTCTGCAAGTGACCAAGACACATTCGCGGAGCCGTTGAATGTTTTACCCGTTGAACCGATAGTTAGTGTTCTTGCGGTAGTAAGAGTTGCCGCTTTGGTCGCTGAGGCGGCATTACCCGTGATGGATATGCCCCATGTGCCCGAAGCGCCTGTGCCTGTTTTAGTGGGAGCGTAGGAGTTGTAATTGCCGCTGTGCAAAATCGTCCTGACAGTTCCCCATGCTGTAGCATCGTAGTTTTGTCTGACAAAACCGATGTAATCAGAACTTTTTCCAAGAATTAAAGCGTTACTCGGCTTAACATCAGCACCGGTATATGAGCTCATCCACAAGACATCATTCCAACCAACCCCTCCACCAAGATTGCCGCCAGACAGCATCTGCAGTTTTAATTTTCCTGACCCAAAGTAGTTAGGTTTCTCATTGCCGCCGCTTACATATGTCCCTCCTAAGTAAGCATATGCATTATTATACCCCACAGACGCATATGTTCCATTGTGGTTATGTCCGCTCGCCGCCGCACCAATTTCCGCGAGCGACCAAGACACATTTGCGGAGCCGTTGAAGGTTTTGCCTGTGCTTCCAATAGTTAGTGTTCTTGCAGTGGCAAGCTTGGTCGCTGAGGCGGCATTACCTGTGATGGAAATACCCCAAGTGCCACTCGTTCCTGCACCTGTGAGGGGAGCATAGGAATGCGTATGTGATGTCGCCGCCGCTCCTATTTTCGCCGCAGTAATCGTCTGCCAAGTGTTGTCGTTGCGTAGATAAACGGCATTGTTTGCTGTTTGTGGCGCGGGAACATGAGTTCCGTGTGATGCTGCCGCGGCCCCTACCTCGGTATGCGTATATGTTGGCTTATTCGCTGCCTTTGCCCACGCATACACATCCGATGCTGGCATAGAGGTCGGGAAGTCGGTGATATTGGCTTTGACGTGGGTATGGCTTGATGCCGCCTTGCCATTCAACTGCGTTTGTATAGCGCTTGTAACGCCTGTGACAAAGTTGAGTTGTGCTGTGGTTGCCGTTACACCATCCAGCTTGTTGAGTTCTGCCGCTGTTGCCGTTACCCCCAGGTTACCCAGAGTAATGCCCAAATTGGTTCTCGCTGTCGCCGCGTTCGTAGCACCTGTGCCACCGTTGGCGATAGGCACGGTTCGCCCCTCATGGAAGACTTCGTTTCCGCCGATGTGCATCTTCCAACCAACTGGCACCTGAAGAGAGTTGTCGATAGCCGCGACGCCGCCGAACGCCGCCCTGCCTTCACGGAAGTCGAACACCCTGGTGACAGTGGGCACGATATTGAGCACTTCAACCGTGCTGTACGCGTCGGTGAGCGCCACTTTTACGTCATACAGCTTGGATATCGTCAGGGCGCCCGCGCCGTAGGTCACCGATCCAAGCATGTTGGGGGCGGTTCCTGTGATGGTGACTGCGGCTCCGTCGGCCGGAAGCCAGGTGGACGTTCCGACCTCTTTGTAGTAGGCCTTGGCCGTGATGGCGTTAGTGCCGATGTTGGAATATGTGAATGCCGCTGTCAGGTTAACGTAGGTGCCTGCAGTACGGTTAATCGTCCCGTCCGAGGTGGACCTGACAAAGGCCGCCGACGCAATGGACGGGGCGTTGTAGTTAGTGACCGTGATGTTGCCGCTTGTAGACGCGGTTCTGCCACGGCTGTCCGTCACCGTCAGGGTGAAGGTCTGTGGGCCTGAGTGGTTGAGTGCGCCGCTTGTCCAGCTGGTCCCCGCCGAATAGGCCAGCACGCCGCTGTTGAGATTCGCGTTCTCTACCTTGTAGGAAACAATTGTGCTCGAATATGAGCCGGCCGCGACAGGTGTCCATTTCACCCTCGACTTTGTCCTGACATAGAGGCTCCATTTCTGGTCGACCCCCGTCGGTGTGAAAGAGGTAATGCTGGGCACGACGTCGGATGGGACGCTGGCCGTGAATGTCGCGGAGTTGGAGCCGAGGCTCATGTCGCCCCCGCCCGCCACTTTGATGGTGGTAACCGTGACGGTGACTGTGAAACTCGTCGCGTTGGGGACCGAGTTGCACCACGCCTTGGGTATAGCATAGGCCTGTGTAGCCGTGCCAGCCGCGACATTGTGAGTCTGTGAATATCCGGTGGTCGACCAGACGACCGTGTGTTTGTAGCCGGAATATTTCGAAGCAATTGTGGCTGTTGCCGAAGCGGAGCCTGTGGCTGTCAGGGGGACGCCCGTCAGCGTGAACGTGGACTTGCCGGGTACATTGACGGTGAAGTTGTACTCGTTAAAGCCAAGGCTGGTGGTTCCGTCAAAGGTTTCGACCTTGCACTTGGCCACCACGCTTGTGGTGGTTGGAGTCGTAGCTAATATCCAATCCTGTGGAACGGTGTAGGTATCCGTGGTCGTGCCGGCAGCCTTTGTAATCGCGCCGCTGGTGTAGGTACCATTGATATACCATGTCACCTTGTGGCTGTAGGTGGTCAGCTGCGGGGATATGGTGACCGTGACTGACTCGGAGCCGGTGGCGGTGACCGAGGTCTTGTTCAGGGTCCCGGTCGAGGGCAGTTTTGCCGTCGTCAGGATACCCTTTGTGGAAGACATTGCCGAATTGATGCTCAGCGTATTGCCAAGAGTCGCGACTTTATAGTAGTAGGTCGCACCATCAGCGCTGGGTGCTTCGACGTTCATCTCGTAATAGGTGTTGGTGGTGAGAATGGCATTGCCAAACGCAGTATAGCCTGAGTCCGGGCTGCTGGAGCGGTAAACCTGGTAACCTTTGATGGGGTTATTGTAGGTACCGGCTTTCGCGCCGCTCCATTTGAGTTTTCTGACTGCGCCTGGGGCCACCCCGCCGCCATTGACGACCTCAACCACAGAAGGGGCAGAAGGCGTGCTGACAACCGTGGTCGCTGTAGCGATTTTTGAGGACATGTCAGAGTGAATGCCCAGGTTGGTTCCCAGCGCAATCACACGGAAGGCATGCGTCCCATTACCATTCTTGGTCTTGACAGACAAGCTGGTGGTTGTTTTGGGGAGGTCTGACCCCAATGCCGTATACGCTCCGCCGTCAACAGACCGCATAACACGGTATCCGTTAACGGGGTTGTTGTACGTCGCGTTAGAGGCTCCACTCCAGCTGAGCGTTACATCCGCGTTTGGGGCAAGGTTAGATGTCGCTGAAAGCGATACAGTAGTGGGCGCGTTGGGCTTCGACACAGTGGTGGTCATAACCACTGTGTTAGACGCGGGGCTATCCCCGTGTGGGCCGTCCGCAATGATGTAATACGACTTCTTTCCACCATTACTGGCATGCGCAGTGACGGTGAATGGAGAGGTACCATCTGTTCCAACACTTACCCAAGAACCACTATCGACTTTCTCGTATATTTTATATGTCGTGATGGCATTATTCGTGCCATTTTTAGCGCCAGACCAGGACAGACTCTGGGTGCTGCCTGGGGCAACATTTGTTGGGATGGAGGCTGTCGGTGCCGTGGGGTTCGTGACGGTGGTGGTTAGCGTATCATACGCCGTCGACTGGGCCGATAGCTTCTCGGCAGTGACTGTAGTTGCGCCGATAGTACGGACATAGAACGTCTGCGTGCCGTTTGCAGCAAGCGAAGTGACCGTCATCGAGCCGTAGGTGTTTGACGTAACAACATCCGAGCCGTATTGGGTCAATGCGCCGCCGTTGACGGACACCATGACCCGGTAGCCGTAAATGGCGTTGTTGTGGGTGCCTGCGGACGCGCCGCTCCAGCTCAAGGTTTTGGCCGTGCTCCAGCCTACTGGAAGGTTGCTGTCATTCAGAGAGACACTGCTGGGCGGGTTCGGCTTCGTGACCTTTGTTACCAGCCCAACCGAACTCGAATAGGCATCGCTTCGTTGGCCTTTTACTTTTACACGGAAATACACCGTAGCGTTATTTGTTGTGCTTGCGGTTACCGGTGAGTAGGGAGAAGCAGAGTCATCCGCGAGTTTTGTCCAGGTACTGTTGTTTGTCGACGTTTGTATTTCGTATCCGGTGATAGCGTTGTTTGTCCCACCCGCCTGACCGCTCCAGGAGAGTGACGTCGTTCCGCCAGGGGCAAGATTATTTGCTCCAAGTGAAATCGAAGACGGAGCTGTGATGGCTCCGACATAACTCTTCATCGTATGGCTTGCCGTTGACAAGACGCTGTTCTGTTCCGCGATAACCTTCACCTTGTAGGTGTAGGAACTTCCGTTGGTGGCGTGGGATGTCACATCGGCATACGTGTTGGTCGTTTCAACAAGAACGGACGCGTAGTTGTCCCCGCTGTAGAACACCTGGTATTTGGAGATGGGGTTGTTCGTTCCACCGGACGCGCCGCTCCAAGATATCCTCTGGGTGGTGTTCATGACGACATTGGTCGGGCCAGTCACGCTATTGGGCGCGGTGGCGTTCGTCCAGGTCGTTGTCAAGGTCGCGTATTTGCTGGACATATCGCTGTAATAGCTTGAACCAGCCGTTCCTTTTGCCACGATTTTGTAGTAGATTTTTCCGCCGTTTGTGGCGGAGGATGTCACGCTTGTGGGTGAAGTTGTGGAAGACTTCAGAAATGAAAATCCGCTTGTTGCAGAAGTGGTGCTATAGTATATATCATAGCCGTTAATGTCATTGTTCGTTCCGCCGCCGGCTCCGCTCCACGACAGGGAAGCTGTTTTGCTTTTGCCCGTACTTGTGGGAGATACAGTGACTGTCGTTGGCGCCGTGCATTTGGAGTAGGGAAGTGTGTAGTTAATTGTCAGCGTTACGTCTGAAAACGACAAGGAACTGGAACGACTTCCGACCGGGTGGTCTGTTGTTCCGTTGGCCTTAAAACGGAATTTCGCAGAGATTGTGTTATCGCCGGCTCCAAATGAAGCGGCGACTGCTGATGTCACATCAAGGCTGCCATTAAACGCGTAGTTGCTGCCCCCTTCGATGGCGACCGTTCGGATTGCCGCGCCAGTAGCGGGTGAACCTAGTGTCGCGGTCAGAACTGCGCTATTGATGGTTGAACCGGCGGTGATCCCCGTTATTGTGAAATCTTTGGTTGTCGAAGCAGTCGTTGGGGTCGTCATTCCCGGAGCAGGGTCTCTAACAACCGTCCACGTGCTGTTCAGATTAAAATTTGCTACAGTAAAAGTTGCTTGCGGCATTTACTTCACCCCCTTTTTTAAGTTGTTCGTTGGGCTTCCCATGTGCAGACAAGCCCGTCGTCAAACACGTCGAGCGTCATGTAGCCCTCTTCGTCGTTTCCGATGACGAGTTGGTTGGTTAATTGGGACGAGTCGATTTTGAGCATATTGTTTGAGATAGATGCGATGGCTTTCCCGTCCTGCTTAAATGCCATCATGGTGTTATCCAGCGTCATCTCAAAGGGGGAATTCGACTTGCCGATGGTTAGGCCATTGATATCGAACCTTTGCCAGGTTGATACAGATTCTTTGTATTCATTGAGCTGGTCGAGTATCTGGTTTGCGTAGGTTCTTTCCTCTGTGATTTCAGCTGTGATGCCGGTTCGCTCTACCTGAAACAGGGTCGAGAATTGCGTATCGACATAGCCCTCTGTGGCAAGACCTATGAGTTGGGATTTATCGGCCTTGTCGCCGATCATGTCCTCCACTTTGAGGCGGATGGTGTCATTGCTCGATAAATCCAACGCCTGTCCAAATCCCGCGGCCAGGTGGTTGACAGTGATTTGCCCGGCCTCAATGTTGTCCGCTAGAACGGCTCCTACGCCCAGTTTGCCGGCGGTGATGGACCCGGACAGAATGTGATTAGCATTTATCTGATTCGCCCCAATATGCTTTGCGGAGATGGTATCCGCGATAATCTTGTCCGCGTGAACGGTGTTGTCCTCCAGAACATAGCCGTCCAGCGTGCTCACATTGGTGGACACAAGGTCGCCGATGTTGTTGAGCTGATAAATGATGGAGTTTTCTGAGCCTGTGAAGAGCAGCCGCTCAACAGACAGGGTTCCCGCGCTGATTTTATTAGCCGACAGGTTCCCTATTAAAGCATCGGTAATGCTGCCTTCCTTGATATGGACGGTGTCAATGACGCTATTGTCAATCATCCCCTCACCAATAAGAACGCTGTTAATCTTTGCGAAGTCTATACCGGCAGCGCTGATGTGGGCATTGGTTATCTGGGCCTCGCCAATCTTAGCGGAGATGATGCTGCCGTCCTCAATCTCGACTGAGCCGATGGCCGCGAATCCTATATTGGCCCTTTTAATCTCGCCGTCCCCGATTTTTGCCGACACAATGGCCGCGTCCTGAATGTTTGCGGTGTCTACGGCCAGCAGGCCAATTTTTGCGTTGGTAACAGCCCCGTTTTCAATTTTTGCCGTGGTGACAGCGAGGTCCTGAAGCTTAAGGGAATCGACCGCCAGATTGTCAATCTTGGCATTGGTGATGGCTGCGTCAGCAATCTTGGCTGTGATGATGTTGGCGTCGGCAATCTTGGCGCTGACAATGGCCGCGTCATCAATCTGCGCCGTCTTGATGGCGGCGTCAGCGATGTGCCCCGTGTCAACTGCAAGAGAGGCAATCTTGGCGCCGTCTACTGCCAGATTGGCTATCTTCGCATTGGTGATGGCGGCGTCTGCGATATGAGCAGATTGGACAGCCAGAAGGTCAATGTTGCCCTCTTTAATAGCTGCCACGCCGATTTTCGCGGTGGTAATTGCGCCGTTCTCAATGATGGCGCTGTCAGCTATGATGGTATTGGCTGCGATGTTGTCGGCAGTTATGCCGCCGGTTTTGATGTGCTCTGCGGAAATTTTATAAGCATCTAGTTCGCCGGAGGTCACTAGCCTGTCTGCGGTGATGGATCCAGTTGCGATGTTTGATGCCTGGATGGTCTCGACGCCCAGGTGACTGCCCGTGATGGTTTCGGCTTGAATCTTGTCGCCCGTAATCGTCTCGCCGATGATATGCCGGCCTTCGATAATATTTCCCTGGATATGAAGACCTGTGATTGCTCCAGAGTTAATGTGATTACTCTCAATCTGACTCGCACCAATGTTTCCAGCCAGAATTTTCTTAGCCTCGACTTCACCGGCGTATAGATAGTCAGAAGTTATTTTATTTGCTTCGATTTCCCCAGAATAGAGCTTTTCCGAGGTAATAGTCCCCGCCAGAATATGTTCTGCAACAACCTGCCCCGCTTCGATATGTTCGGTCTTGATGGAGTTGGCGGCAAGGTGGTTTGCATTAATCTGGTCGGCGCCTATGCTGTCGGCCTTTATCTTCTGGGCATCAATCTCTCCCGCGTATATCAAATCGCCGGTAATGGTCCCGCCCTCTAACAGGTTGCCGGTTAGGCTCCCCGTCTGGATATGCGTTCCGGTGATTGACCCGCCAACAATATTTGTTCCCGTGATTGTCTCGCCCGCGATGTTCGTGCCGGTGATGGTCTGCCCCGCTATGTTCTCTCCCGTGATAGTGAGGCCGGCTATCTTGTCGCCCGTGATGGTTCCGGCCGATATATGGTCGGCAGTAATTGACTCAGCCCCGATACGCTGGGCATCGATTGTGCCAGCCGTTATTTTTTCAGCGCTCAGGTCATAGATTTTAGCGTTTGTGATCGAGCCGTCGATAATATGAGCTGCCACAATACTCGCGTCCTGTATGTTGGCCGTCCCAATGGCAGCAAGGCCAATCTTCGCATTTGTGATGGCAGCGTCGCCAATCTTTGCCGTCGTAATAGCCGCATCTTCGATTTTGGCACTGGTAATCGCCGCATCACCAATCTTTGCATTTGTAATGGCGGCGTCAATGATCTTGGCGCTGTCAATCGCAGCGTCCTTGATGTTCGCCGTGTCGATCGCCGCGATGCCTATCTTGGCGTTGACAATGGCAGCGTCCAGTATGTGCGCCGTATCGATCGCCGCGTTCTGGATGTGCGCCGAGCCAATGGCTGCAGTCTTCACCTGCAGGGAACCAATGGAAGCAGTCTGCAAATGTCCGGTGCCAACAGAGCCCATGGCGAGCTTCATCCCTTTGATGCCGCCGGCTGGCAGTTGGCGCGGAGAGATCATGCTGCCGGCGATCGTCTCAGATGCCATGCCCAGCGTCATCTTGGCGTAGCGCTTTAGCAGGCAGTCGTAGCTGTACTCAGTCATCCGTAAGGCAACTTCCAGGCTCAGGGTCTTCACGATCACACGCACACTGTCGCCCAGGAAGATGTCCGTCAGGGGCTTGTACTCCGCGTACTCCTGGGTATCCGCGACGTTGATGAAGTCCACGTCAATGGAGATGTCCGGCAGATCGCAGCCCTTGTCATACTCCGCGTGTGCCGCGGCCCGGAGTTTGTCCTTGGCCTGGGCGAGGGTCAGGTCGTCCCCAACCTTGGCGTCGCTGACCGGCAGGTGGATCCAGCGCGGGTGCGGATAGGCGCCGATGTTTGGGCTGTCGACGTACTTTTCATCCAGCAGAAGGACACTGCCGTCCTCGTTCTCGCCGGTCGGAACGATGCGGGTGACCACATTGGCATCGTCTACGTCATAGCTGATGCCCAGCAGGTTCTTGCCCTGCCGGATCTGGATGTCGGTGTCCCTGCCCACCCGCTTGACGGCATAA
This sequence comes from Christensenellales bacterium, assembly GCA_050952935.1. Lineage (GTDB taxonomy): Bacteria > Bacillota > Clostridia > Christensenellales > Aristaeellaceae > UBA6115. Next base: position 1,233,814 of record JBMNLS010000001.1, read on the forward strand.
AGGTCGTACCAGTCCCGGGCCAGCTCCCCACTGACCTTCTCCAGCAGCCCGCCTTCGCCCAGGAGCGCTTCCATGGGATTGGTGTTCTCAAAACTCAGGTCTTCCACGCCCTGCGTGAGGTCCGAGTACATCTGGAAGTTGTGCACGGTCTGGCAGTCATTGAAGATGCCTTCAGCCACAATGGCTCCCGCGGTACCCTTGACCGGCTTGTACTGGTAGATCATGTTGTCCATGAGGTCATAGGACAGGTGCCGGGCGAAGGCCGTGACCTGCGTAAGCTCAGGCACGATGCGGTAGATCCGGAAAGGCTGGTCCCGCAGTTGCCTGGGCGCCACAATCTGGCCGGTTGCGGTCACGTTGGTGATCTCCGTCCGGACAAACACCAGGTACTCGCTGCCCATCCAGCCGCGCTTGCCGTCTGGGGCAATGACCTCAAAGAAGTCCGGGTTCGCTGTGCTGATCACCTGCACTTCCTGCCCGGTCTTGTACTTGGCAAGGCTAGGCGAACTGCGCGTCGCGCGGCACCAAAGGTTCAACAGTCCGCCATGAAAGGTCCGGACACGGTAAATGTCTTTGCCTTCGGACTGCTGCATCAGCTTTACGCGTGGGGTCATGGCTGCCGGGACTGGCGCTTTCACGATGCTGCCAACCTGCAGCCAGGACCATTTGTCCCGATCGTCCAGGGGATGCACCAGTTGCAGTTCCCACTCGCCGTTGAGCGTTTCGTTGACCAGGCAGGAAGAGGGTGCTAAGGCGCACAGCCCATTGCTGCTGAAGTCCGTTGCGTCAGCGGGGAAGATGGAGATCATGTGTGCCCTCCCTTCTTAGAGCGTGCGCCAGTTGGGCGTGATGACGATCTGCGTGACACCGCCCGTCCAGCTGATAAGGTTCTGGCCGGTATGCAGCAGCGGGTAATCGCCTGTCATGTGGTTGTTGTAGGAGGTGTAGTTCTTGTAGGTTTCCATGAGCGGGGTATCGATGGTCACGATGCCTGTCAGCCCCAGCACCTCGATGTAGCTGGCGCCAACCGTGATCTGCGCATCGCCTGTCAGCGTGACCTTGAGGATTGGCTCGGCAAACACGGAGCCTACGTTGTTCACATAGGTGCCAGAGGCGGTCACGGTGATGTTGGGGATGCCCGACAGGTAGAAGAAGGGCTGGCAGCGGAAGGTGACGGAGAACCGCCTGTGCGGGTTCCCGCGCAGGATCTGTTCCAGGGAGATCTGGTTCACGATGCGGGCATAATAAAAGCCACCCTGCCGATTGGCGAAGGTGACCTTGTCGTCGCCCTTGAGCCAGGCGAGGATCGTGTTGAGCTGGGAAGTGTCGGTGACGACGCACTCCACGGTCAGGAGGAAATCGTCATACACATCCACGCCTTCCAGGGTGATCAGGGTGCCGCTCCGTCCAGGCACCGAGGTGAAGACAGCGCGCTCCGGCGGGCGGATGATCTCCGGCTGCTGGGCGACGCAGATACCATAGCTGGTGCAGCGCGTTCCCTTCCATTCAAACCAGTCGTTCAAAGGCATCCCTCCAATCAAAAAGCCCTTACCCGTCGGCAAGAGCGCATGTCGTTATGAGGCTTGGGTGAGTTTACAGCTTTCGGATCACATCGACGCCATAGATCGCAGCCAGGCAGGACCCATTGTCCCACTGGATGTGAATGCCGCCTGCGTCATCGATGTGGACCACCTTTCCACTGTCACCGGGTTTAAGCCGGGTGTAGGGATCGTCCATCTTTTCCAGCACGACGCGCGTACCGGTTGGGTATAAGCTTTTCAGCCTCTCGATTGTCCTCTGGTCGGGAAACTCATTGAACATCCTCTCAACCTCCTTTCATGCGTATCAATCACTCTGTTTCCGTGCTATTGCAAGTCATACTTCAGGCCCGCCGCAGGCCCCGCGCCTGGTGCTGCCGCCGGGTCAGCGCCGCGATCTCAATAGCCAGCGCCTGGATGTCCTTCTCATCCCGTACCTGGAAGGTGTTCCCGGTGAGCGTGACCTGGCTGGATTGCTGATAGGTCCTACGGTTGTCATTGGACGCATAGGCGATGGAACTGGTTTTTGCCGTGTCTGTAAGATAGCGCGCCGCGTTTGCCACCACCTTTGCCTGCGCGCGGCTTTCCAGAAGCATGCCCTGACCCCAGCCTTTCATGGTCATTCGGCCTACTTCATCCCGGAACACCCGGGAAGGGGAGCGGATGTCCAGCTCACGCTTGGCGGCGAACACTGCTGCGCGGGCTGCCTGGACCATGGCCCTGACAACGCCTGACTGCCCTGCGCGAATGCCTGCGCTCAGGCCCGCCATGGCCAACATGCCTTGAGGGTAGAGGAGACCTGGATAGAAGAGGCTTTGCATGGTTTGTGTAAATCGCTCGACCAGCGCCCTGGCTGCACTGGCCAGGTCATAGGAGGCTAAGCCCTGACCGATCCCGGCGGCTACATTTTGGCCAACGGGGATCATACGCGTGCTTGGGGACTGAATCCCCAGCGCAGCGTTGACGGCGGCTTCCAGGTTACCAGCCGTGGTTTCCGCGTCGCTGGTCCAGCCCGCCTGCGCCATAGCGCCACTGATGCCGGCCACGATGTTTTCGCCCACTTCCGCGGTTTCCAGGGAAGATACAAAGGTCAATATAGCCTGAAGGTTTGCCATGTCCTCTTCGCTGACGCCTTCGCCTGCCTTGATGGCGGCGACCACCTCTGCGACATAGGTTTGTAGCCCGGCCAGGTTTTCTCCGCTCATTTTTGAGCCCAGTTCCTGGTTCACCGCACCTTTTGCGCCCAGCCCGAACCAGTCAAAGTCTAAGATCCCGCCCTTCATTTTCATGTAGTTTTGCAGTTGCACGTTGAGCATCTTCACAAAGCTCATTGTGCTGTATCCCCATTTGCCGCTGGTGAAATCCCCGGGGGCTGTCACTTCCGCTGCGGCCGCAGCAACCGCTTCCGGTGTGCCGGTCACTTTCGGGGTGATCAGGACGTGCATCGTCCCGTCTTCTTCGTAAGCCATCAGCGTGTCCGCTGTGATCCTGCTGGCTGGGACAAGGTTGACAGGGATCTCTTTGCCGTTTTCCCAGAATGTCGCGTTTGGATCATTGAGCACATCCGAGGGATTCTCATACTTTTCTGAGAGTCTCACCACGCCCTTGACCACGACCGGGTTGGCCGTCACGAAGGCATTGTAGGCAGTGAGGTCATAGCCTACGATACCCACCCAGCCCTCAATGTAGGACGGTTTGCTGACGCCTTCCTTGTCCTGATAGGCGGTGATCAGGGCGACCACTTCCGCTTTAAGCGCGGTCTTGTCTACATTAATCGCCTCCGCGTAGGCGTTCACAATGGCGTCGATCTGCGGGGAGGACAGGCTTGTGATGTCAATGCCCTCTGCCTGGAGGTAACTGGTAACGGTCGCAGCAACACCGCTGGGAGTGAGTGCTGCCGTAGACGCTCCGCCGGTCGCCTCCTCGTAGGCCAGCACAAAGGCGGTGAGCCCGCCGGGCGTCAGGCCTGTTGTATCAATTTTTTCTTTCTCCAGGTACTTGGCGATATAGGCAGTGATCTCATCCGGGGTGAGCGTGGAGACGTCTGCGCCAGCGGCTAGCTCTTTGTAGGCCGCAACCATGGCGGTGATGTTCTTTGGTGTGAGCCCGGTGACATCCGCACCCAGGACGGTTTCCGCGAAACTGGACACGTAAGCCACCAAGCCCTGCGGGGTCAGGCTCGCCTTGTTTGCACCTTCCGGCACTTCCGTGTACTTGTCGATGAAGGCGGTCACCTTGGGCTGCAGCCTCACCACGGTTTCTGATTCGCTGTACTGGTCAATGACTGCCTGGGTGGTGATTGCGCCGGGATTGCTCGCAAACTCGCTCCACCGGGTCTGCGCGCCGGTCATGTCCAGGTCCGTGGCAATCTTGAGCACTTCCTCGGGCAGAGAACCCGAGAACATCGCGCTGAGCCCCGTAAGGGTGCTCTGGTGATCGGTCACAAACTGCGTGAGCGCGGCCATTTGGTCTATCTGCGTGGTGAAGTCGATCTCCGGGAACAGCGCACTGACCTGTTCCTGGGTCATCCCGCTGTCCAGCAGGGCTTGGATCTGGGTCAGCACACCCAGGTATTCGGTCAGTGCGCCTTCATCCATCCCTTCGGTTAGTTTGTTCATCTCGTCCAGCACTGTCGCCATGCGCTGTTGGTCATTGTTGGACTGTGCGAGGTTGTACTGCCGCAGTTTCTCAGTCAGCGCATCAATGCCGCTGCCGGCCTCCTGGATCTCCGGCTGATTCCAGACTGGCAGGATCAGCCCTGCCAATAGTTCCGCGTAATCCTGAGCAGCCAACTTGCGGTTCTCAATGTACCGGGTATTCAGTGCGACCAGCGCGGCTTCTCTATCCGCGCCATCCTGCATCAGTTGGATGAGTTGGTACTCCTTGTCATACTGTGCATCCAGCTGTGCGTTGACAGCTGCCATGCCCTCAGCGGACGCGACGACCGCGGCCTCGTACACCGTGACGTCAGCGTCCATCTTGCCACGGGCCTGCGCGCGGGCGATCTCCGCATCGATCTTTTGCTGGATGGTCTCAAAGCCCTCCGCATCTGCAGCGGTCAGCTTGTACTTGATCTCAATGGCTTCCCGGGTGTCCACCAGTTCCTGCAGGTGCAGCTTGTCCTTGTCGCTGAATTTCCCGGACTGCCTGCGCTTGAGCAGCCGGCTGATTTCTTTGTCCAGGCTGTCTAGGGTCTTGATATCAATCTCCATCTGATCGGACAGCGTGGTGTACCCGGCATCCTTTGCGTCCACCTGCTTTTCCTTCAGCGCGCTGCGGGTTTGCTCGGTCAAGCTCAGGAATGACTCAGTCCACTCCTTGACGACCGCTTGTTTCTTGTACCGGCTGCCTGCCCAGACATCCAGCAGGCCGTTCATCCACTCAGTGGCGTTTTGCTTGTCGCGGATGAAGTCCTCCTCAGTCATTCCAAAGAAGGAAAGCCCGCCACGCCCATAGAAGGTATCGGCGCCATTGGTCTTCCAGCTGTCTGCCGTTGCCTGCATGCCCTGGAGAGCTTCACGGGCTTTCTTGGCTCCGGTGGCATACTCGGCCAGCTTCACCGCGCCGTAGATAATCGCAGCAGACAAAGCGGCCATGGCAAGCTTTGAGCTGCCGATGGTTTTCACGAAGCCGCCAAGCCCGCCGCCTGCCATCTTTACACTAGCGGAAAACTTGCCCATGCCGGTAGCGAACTTACCAAGCCCAGCAGAAAGTTTGCCCACTGTGCCTACTGTCTTGCCCAGTATGAGGAGCGCCGGTCCAATGGCAGCGGCAAAGCCTGCGAACTTGATGATGTTCATCCGCTGGCTCTCGTCCATGCCAAGAAAGGCTGCCAGCATCTCATTGGCGCGCGCGATGATTTCCTGTATAGCCGGGTTCATGTCGTCACCCAGCTTCTGGGCGAAAAGTACCGCAGTGTTTTTGAGGTTGGTGAGCTTGCTCTGCGTGGTGGCGTACCGCTTGTTGGCCTCCACCGTCAAGGCGCTGTTGTCCTGCCAGGCCTTGTTCGCAGTCACCTGTGTGTCCCGGAACAACTGAGTCGCATTGGTCGCGCGCATCAGGGTATCCCGCAAGCGCACTTCAGCGATCCCAATATCAGCGAGGGTGGCGATCGCGCTAGCGCCTTCCTCATCCATCTTGGCCAGTCCGCCAATGAAAGCCTGGAAGGCTTCGGCCGGGTTGCTGTCCCAGAGCGTTTTGAACTGCTGCGCAGTCATCCCGGACACTTGTGCAAAGTCCTTCAAAGCCTGGCCGCCGGTTTCAGAGGCGACCTCCATCTTGACCAGCGCCTTGGAGAAGGCCGAGCCGCCCATCTGGGCTTCGATGCCGACTGCGGACAGCGCTGTGGCAAAGCCCAGGATTTGCGCTTCACTCAGGCCCACCTGGTGCCCGGCGCCTGCCAGGCGCATGGACATTTCCAGGATCTGGGACTCGGTGGCGGCGTAGTTGTTACCCAGGTCAACCAGCGTAGAGCCCAGGTTCTGAAACTCCGCCTGATTCATATCTGCGATGTTGGCAAACTTAGCCAGAGTCAAAGCTGCATCACTAGCAACAATATCTGTGCTGTTGCCCAGGTCGATCATGGTCTTGGCAAAGGTCATCAGGTGTTCGTTGGAAATACCCATCTGACCTGCGACTGCGACGACCTCCGCGATGTCTGTACCAGACGCAGCCACCTGGGTGGACATCTGCTTGATGGCACCCGATATGGCGGTGAATTCTTCTTCCGTTGCGTCCACCGTCTTGCGAACCGAGGTAAAGGCACTCTCAAAGTCGATGGATGACTTGATGGCAGTAGCCCCTAGCGCCAGGATGGGCGTGGTGAGGGTGCGGGAGAATCCCCGGCCTGCGGACACGAGCGACTTCGAGATCTTCTCGCTCTTCTTGGCGAAGGCAGTCAGGTGATCCCCGGCCTTGGTCCAGGCGGACTGCTGCCGGTACAGCTCTTGGGTCAGTTTCTTAAGCTCAGCCTCGGTAGCCTTGAGCTCTGCCTTAGCGTTATTGAGATTGGTCGCAGCCTTGGATACGGCGTCCGCGTTGTTTTGAAGGGTCTTGCTGTTGGACTTGATCTGGCCTTCCAAGAGCTTGACTTTATCCCTTGCGGCAAGGCTCTCTGCCTTGAAGCTTTCCAGGTTCTGCTTGGCGGCAATCGTCGCGGAGTCCGCGTCACCCAGGGAGGCGCGCAGGCGGTTGTACTGCTGGCCTGCCGCGTTCACCTCCCCTTTGAGGCGCTCATACTCCACGCGTGCCTGTGCCAGCGACTGCTTCATTTTCTCCTGGCGGGAGAAGGAGTCTGTCAGTTTCTGGTTGGTCAGTACCAGCGCGCGGGAATACTGGTCAACGGCACGCGTCTGCTCCTTTTGCTTGCTGCTCAGCAGGGCGAGCCGTGCTTCTGTTCCCTGAATGGACTTCTCAAAGTTCGCAACCCCTGCACCCGCTAGCTTGAAGGTGCTCTCGGCTTCCTTGATCTGCTGGTTGATGGTACGCAGGTTGCGGCTGAAGTTATCGCTGTCCAGTGACAGCGCCACCACCAACTCGCGCAGGACTTCGCTCATGAGAACACCTCCAATATATAGAAAATGAAGCGATGACGATAATTGAGATACAACCAGAGACGAAGCCCACAATCATTTTTGCCTGATAATTCTATCTGCTTGTTTTATCCTGTTAGGATTGCATGCAGGAAAACACAATCCAATCTCGTTAAGTAGGCGAATACGTACACAAGGAGGACCACATGAGACTTTTTTTGAAGAAGGCCTTGCCTTTGATACTGGCCGTTCTTATCTGCATTACGGCGACAGTCAGCTTCGCAGAGCAGCCTAAGCAAAAAGAGATGACCGTTGAAGTAGAGGGGATGTCGGAGACTGTCCTAATGACGCGACATACGATCGATGGACGTTTGGCAATATGGTACGACGCGGACCATTTCTTTCCTGAAGCAATAGAAAATGGCGTGCGCTTTTTACTACTCAACAACCAACTCGAAAGTGAAGTGTCCTTCACGGTCAAGAGTTTGAATGATCCAGCTAACGTGGTAGAACCTATGCTTGAAGTTTTCGTCGCTGAGTATGCTGCACAAGGCTGGGATTGCGAAAAAGTGGATACCACAGGAATACTGCCACTATTCAATACTCCTGAGAGACCGGTGAGAGGTTTTATCGCACGTCAGGAAAGGGAGGCTGCACTGGTATATCTGAGTTACATCTCAGGTGGCTACTGTCTGTCTACCCTGCGCTTTCCGAATGAAGCCGCCGAAGGTTGGGGCAACAGAATGCTGTTTATGATCAACACTCTGGAATCTGTTGTCGGGAATTGACTTTGCGTCTATACATGCATAGATGGCCACACTTGATCAATGAAGGCCGCTTTCGGCTCCTGGCTGCAATGCTCACGCTGAGCATCCCAGGCACGCACTTGAAGAAAGCCCAGCATGTCCATCTCATCGATCTCTTTCATCCGCCAGCCCGATTTGAGCAGCGTGTTATAGGTGGTATAGACATATTCCGGTAGGGTCAGGGCTCCAGGCTCTCCAGGATCTCCTGGGCTTCCTGAGCCACCGGCTTCGTAGGAAAAGAGTCGAGCACCTCTGTCGTCTGTGTCTGCACGGCCATTATCGCCAGGGCAATGTCGTGCATCAGGCGATCGGCAGGATAGTGGTCATAGACATCGTCAACAGAAAACTGGTTTCCGAAGAGAATGCAGAACCACTTGACCATCGTGTCGAGGGCCTCGGGGATTGTCAGTTTCTCATCCGAAACGTCCTGCCCCTCCACAGCGGCCTTGGACAGGGCGACCAGTTTTCCATACATCTTGGATGCGGGCTCCATCTCGCGCAACGCGCGGCCGGACACGAAGTCCACGCTGTACTTCTTCTCTCCCAGGGTACAAGTCACCATGGGATCACCTCTCTTTCATCAAGAGACTGCCGCCCAGCATTGTCCTGAGCGGCAGCCTCATTCTGCTCTTTACGGCGTCACCGTGAAGGTCGGGTCATACACGGTCTCCAGGAAGGTCGCGCCCATGGCGGTCGTGAAGCCGTTCTCGCCTTCGTCCGCAATCGCCTGGTACAGCCCGTCGTGTGTGCGCTTGATGGCAGTCCACTCGACCTCGCCTGTCTGACGCGTGATGGTGCCGCCCTCCTTGGTCGCGTAGGTTTCCGTCACCGGTTTTGCGCGGACCTTGTACAGCCACACAAAGCGATATTTCGCGTTGGACTTCTCGGACTTGAAGCCGACTGCGTAGTACGGTGGCTTGTCGACAGCGGCGCGCACCAGCACGCCATTGTCATCGATGTTATTGCCAAAGATGGCTTCCTGGATGGAAAGCGGGATGTCCGCCATCTTCGTCTTGAAGGAAAGCTCTGGATCCGGGTAGAGGACGTCAAACTCAATGTCGTCCGCATACTGGACCTCGGGGTCCGTGTTCTCGGGGGTGATGGTCGCTTCAATCGCGCCGGCGACCAGTTGCAGGGCGCCATAGGTAATCGTGGTTTCATCGTCTACCGTCAATGGCGCGATGACCATATTTTTAAGACCCACCGTGCTGGACACGACGGGTGATGCAGTTGCTGGCATATTCGTTTCTCCTTATGTGTTGCTTATTTCGTCCCGCAGGACGCGCTTCATCTCCTCGAAAGCCTCCGGCGCTTTCACGTCAAAGGCAGGCCGGACAAAGGGATGCGCGGGCGCTGGTGCCGGTCCACCGTGCCCATGCTCCACAGGATTTGCGTAGTAGGCACCGCGTTCGCTGTGATGCACGCCAATGGTAATGCGCTTCCCGCCGTTCCGCTTCTTCTTCACACTCCCGGTTCGAATCGAATCATGCAGGTCGCCCGAGATGATCTTGGGGTCAGTAGATGCGTTATGCAGCATCTGTTCCTCGATGGGGGCGGCCCCTGCCTGCAATGCACGGGTCACGCCCGGGCCCTGTTCCAGGGCTGCCGCCATGTTGGTCAGGTCGTCCTGGAGGTCATCAAAGCCTCGCAGTTCAATCGCCACGGGGAACTTCCTCGTACAGGCTCCAGGTCCAGTGCACCGTATACATCCGCGTGCCCACGTCATAGGCCGGCTCGTTGTAGCCCCTATCGGTTTCTTCCACCATCCCAAAGCCCGACATGTACATGGCGTTGCGGACCAAGGCTGCTGTCGCTGTAGGGTCTCCCGCACTCCAGAGGTTCAGATATATAAAGGTGCGGGTTGCGATCACCTGATCGTCAAAGTGTGTTTCCTCCTTGGTGGTGGTTGAGTACACGAGGTACTGTTCCGGGGCGTTGGGATTGCTGGAGGTCGCCCGCCAGATCCCGGCAAACACTGGAATGCTCAGGCTAGACAGGGCTTGCTGGACCCGCTTCATCCGCTCACCCCCTTGGATGTGGAGGCTTTCAGGCCCAGGTACTTGCGCTTGAAGGCATACTCGCCCAGGGTGGAGATGTACCACTTCTCACCCCGGAAGCGCACCCACATACCGGGCTTGATGTCCGTCCGGTAACGGATGGTGAAGTTGATAACCGCTTCAGCGTTCATGACATCCGCCGCGCGATAGTGCTGATTGCCCGCATCAATCGTGGATGCCCAGACCCGGCAAACAACAACGTCTGTCGGGTTGGGGTATCCATTTTCATTGATCGCGTTCTCCGTATAGCCGATCTCCACTAGATTCCGGAGGTCGCCCGGATGCGGGTCGCTCTCAAAGTTCTTATAACCGCGCATTCTTCTTCACCTCCTCTAGAACATCAGGTCCGCATTGCGGTGCGGGTACAGCAGGTTTTCAAACGCCATTCGCATGGTGATGTAGACCTGTTTGTCCGGGTTATCCCGGTTCTCGTAGTAGTGGCTGACCATGAGCAGGACGGCAAGGCGCACAGCCTGCGGAGCCGTTTCATCAAAGGTCACCCTGCAATAGTCTTCTGCGACAGCCTGCGCCTGAAGGAGGAGTGAAGCCAGGTACGCGTCCTCTTCTTCATGCTGTATGCGCAGATGCGCCTTCGCTTCCTCCACCGTCAGGATCATGCTCTCACCGTCCTTTACGCATCAGGCGCCATGATGCCGGCGGCCTTGAGCTTGACCAGCAGGGCATTGAACTCAATATTGAGGCCCGCAATGGTGGAAGCCGCGCTGTCGACCTGGTTTGCCGCAAGCTTCACGCCGCCCAGGGTATCCGCCGTTGCAGCAGGAAGGACATAGTCTTCAGGGTAGGCGGGCACATAGAGCTTGGCGTCCTCCCCAATCTTTGCTTCGACGGTATCGCCCACGCCTCTCTCCGCCGCCTTGATGCCGCCCAGGGCATCGGCGCTGGCAGCTGCAGCAGTCGCGGTCAGTCCTTCTACGGTCGCGCCTTCCAGGATGGTCAGTTTGCCGCCGATGACCCATTCTTCGCCGCCATGTGCGGCAAAGTTCTTTGTGTTATGAGTAGCACTCATAGTTCTCCTCCTCAATTGATGCGGGGACTGCTCCCAAGAACAGCCCCCGCGGATTCACCCTATCAAAGGGTTATGCCTTCTGCTGCAGGACCTTCACGGCTTCCGGCAGAACCAGCTTGCCATCTACACGCTGGGACGCCAGGAAACCGACCTGGCCGGTCGGGGCATACAGCTCGTTCAGGCGCTTGAACTTCCGGCCTTCGCGGTCCGCGATCCAGTAGTATTCCATGTCACCGAAGAGGATGGTCTTGGCGGCGGAAGCGATCGCCGGGACGAAAGACGAGGTATACACAGGGCAGTTGAGGATTTTGTCCGGCGTGCCCGCTGTGATGGAGGGCTGCCAGATGTAGTCTCCCGCGCCGTTCTTCAGCTTGCGAAGCACCTTGACCGTGCTGTCGTTCATCAGGAACAGGGCTTGACGCCGATAGGGCGAGCGAAGGCTGTAGAACAGGTCCATCACCTCGTCAAAGGTGATGGCCGTAGCCGCGGCGGTTGTCACGCCAAGCTGCGCGCCCAGGGTCGCGTGCAGCAGGCCGGTCGGCTTCCCGGTGCCGTTGCCGGCAATGAAGGCCTCTTCCTCTGCAGAGCCGATACGCCGGGCAAATTCCTTGGCGATGTAGCCGGCGATGTCAAAGACCGAGTCATTGAGCAACTCGTCCGACACCTTGATCATGGTCGCCAGCTTGAAGGCGCCAATGGAGACTGCTCCGAACGCGTCATCGCTCTCCTGGTAGGGGGCTTCTTCCTCAATCCAGGACGCGGTGCCCTTGCTCGTCACCACCGGAATCTTCCGGTCACCGGAACTGGTCTGGATGAGGTGGGCGAAGTTGCGGAAGATATTCTCCTCCTGCAGCGCTTCCACCAGGGTGCGCTCGTATTCATCCGGGACGAGGTGCCCGCCTTCGCTGTCAGAGCCGATCTGCAGCGCATTGAGCACCTCAAACGAGACGGACTTGTCCCGCATGGCGCGCCAAAAGGCGTTCTTATACTCATCCGAAGCACGGCCGAGCTTGGTCTTGTCCTTCAGGGTCTCAGGTGCAGAGGTCAGCGGGCGGGTGGTCGGACGGTCGAACTCCAGGTCCAGCACTTCCTGGCGCTCCAGGCGCTCGACCTCTTTACCCATGCGAATGACATCCGCTTCCATCTTTTCGTAGGTAGCGGAATCCTCAAGGGAGAGCGTGCCGTCCTCTGCCCTTCGGCTGTCCAGGAAAGCCTTGGCGGCATTCCACAGGTTGACGCGCTTTTCGCGCATTTCCAGGATCTGATTCATTGGGGTCTCCTCCTCAAACATATTGAAAACGCGCCAGCCTTTTTTCGAGGTCTGACGCGTTCACGCGGTTGGTAGGTTCAGGGGTTGGTTCAATTTTGGGGAGAGGGTCAGGCGGTAGATCGGGTGGCTCCTTGGGGATGCACGCTTTCAGCTTATCCAGCAGGCAGTTGTTGACGGCCCGACGTGAGAAAGTGAAGCTATTCTGAACCTTATCCACCTTCTCTGGCTGGTACAGCACTTCATCACAGAAACCGAGTTCGACTGCCTTATTCACGTTCATCCACGTCTCGGCATCCATCATGTGACTCAAGCGGGCGCGCGAGAGCCCAGTTTTAATCTCATAGGCGTTGATGATGCTCTCCTTGACCTCCTCCAGCAGTTGGATCGCCTTGCGCATTTCTTCGCTGTCTCCCAAGGCAAAAGTCAGCGGGTTATGGATCATCATGAGGGATGTCGGGGACATGGACACTTTCGTACCGGCCATGGCGATTACTGAAGCAGCACTGGCAGCAATGCCGTCAATCTGGACTTTTACATCATGCGGGTAGTCCATGAGCATTGTGTAGATCTGCGAGGCTGCGATACAGTCACCGCCGGGGCTGTTGATGTGCAGTGTAATCGGGCCGCTGCCTGCACATAGCTCTGCCTTGAAGGCGGCAGGAGTTACGTCATCTTCAAACCAGGACTCTTCCGCGATCACGCCCTCCAGGAAGAGCGTGCGTTCACCGCTGTTGTCATTCTGCGCCCAGTTCCAGAACTTGTTTGCCAATCGTTTGTTCCTCCTTTCGGGCTAAATTGATGGGGATCATGTTGCCATTGACGAGATAGGCATTTCCGCCCTGGTCATCGGTCAGGGGGTTCATGTTCTCGAGCTCTCGGATGTCGTTAGCGCTCATCCATCCGTTTTGCCTTGCGATGGCATAGCCCTCCATACGCTCCTTGTACGCGCCGCGCATCAGCCCGTCGATGTTGAACTGGGCATAGAAGCGGCTTTTCTCCTTTTCTGAAAAGAGGGAGCGATTGACGGCTTGCTCGATGCGCACGAGCCAAGGCCGGATGGTATGGACTGCAAAGGAGATGGACTGGTGCTCGATGTTGGAGAAGGTTGCATGCTCAAGGTCACCCACCAGATGCGGCGGCACACGGAAGATGCGGCAGATCTCGGACACTTGGAACTTCCGGGTCTCCAGGAACTGCGCTTCGTTGTTGGGCATGGAGATGGTTTCAAACTTCATGCCCTCTTCCAGAATGGCCACTCGCCCGCTGTTGGAGGATCCGCCGTAGGCAGCATTCCAGCTTTCTCTGAGGATTTTTGGGTTTTTGACCGTGTTGGGATGGGTCAGGATGCCGGAGGGACGCGCACCATTGGAGAAGAACTTGCTGCCATACTCTTCGGCGGCGAGCCCCAGGCCGATGGCATTCCTCTCTAGCGCAATTGGGCTGTAGCCCACTACGCCATCAAAGCCGAGCCCTGGGATGTGCAGAACTTCTTCAGCCGCCAGTCGGCAAATCTTGCCTTCACTGGTTGTGTAGGTATAAGCGAGTCTGCCTTTATTATCCCGGTCGACCTCCATGTGATCGGGCAGCAAAGGGTACAAGCTGTCGATCTGGTTGCGGCCGGTACGGATGATTTGGCAGTATGAATTTCCCCACAGGAGCAGGTGTGTCAGCATCGTTTCCCGCAGGATAAAGGAGGTCATTTCCCGGTTCGGCTCATTATGCAGAATGCGGTAGAGCACATGCTCTGTGGCCTTTTCGCTGCCCGCATCCGTTGTCTTGTAGACGTGCAAAGGCAGACTTGCGATGGTTTCCGCGATCACACGCACACAGGCATACACAGCGGAAACCTGAATGGCAGACTGCACGCTGACAGCTTTACCTGCGCCACTGGAACCAAACAAGAAGGTTGGGGAGGCGCTAACGACATTGGTAGGCTTATCCCGAGCACGGAACAAAGCGGTGAAGGGATTTTTCATCTCAATTATCACTCCCAAATGAATGGTTTTTGGATAAAGCATATGATACAATTATAATGTAAAAATTCTCTTTAGAGAGGTTGGTTTTATGCGTAAATTTCTCAGTTTACTGCTGATCATTTCTCTGGTAGCTTGCTGTTCTGTTGCAACATCTCGGGGCGAAGACAATGCCGATCTGTATGAGAATGCGATAGGTTTGCTCAAAGAAAACAAGTATGCTGAAGCCGGAGAAGCATTTGCTGCACTTGGTAGCTACAGTGATTCTCCACGCTACACGATGTACTGTAACGCAATTGATGCAGGTGAAGCAGGCCTATACTCAATTGCAGTCGATAATCTAAAAAGCCTAAGTGGTTATCTTGATAGTAACCTTTTAGCTACCTATTATGCTGGCCTTAGCTGGGAAGCTGCTGAAAATTATGAGCATGCTATCGAAGTATTGAGTGGGATCAGTTTGTATCGTGATGTCACAACACGTATTGTGGAATATCCTGCACTAATTAACGCTCGCGATTACAAAAAGGCAGATGAGAATGAAAAGGCTGGAACACTAGATGCTGCTCTTTCTGCTTTTAAAGCACTTGGCGATTATAAAGACAGCGCTGCCAGGGCAGCTGCTCTTCAAACGCAGATTAATAATAGAGATGCAGCAGCTGTCGAACAGGACCAGTCAACAGCATATGCTGAAGCTGATCAAGCAGAAAAAGACAAACGCTTTGAAGATGCCTACGAGGGTTTTGCTGCTTTGGGAGATTATTCAGATAGCAAAAACCGAGCAGAAACAGTTCGTCAAAGAGCGCGATATGCTAAAGGAACGTCACTTATTACAATAGGATCTTATAAAGAAGCATACACTGTTTTTAAAGCACTTGAAAACTTTGAAGATAGCGAAAAAAAGGCTTACGCGTTGGGCCTTGTGGACTTTTCAGATATGAAACAACTTGACGAAACCACAGCATCGTTCCTTTTTCACAAAAACACTGGCCTTATTAACTTCTCAGACAATAACGTTGTAATACCTCAATGGGATTCCATCTCTTTTGTTGCAAACAATTGCCTCAAAATTAAAAATGGTGACTTGTATGGGTTGATTGATAGAAATGGCAATGAACTATCGCCATGTAGGTGGTATGACTTTTCAGAAGCTAATGATGGAATTTTAGTGGGTGTAATACGAAATAAAGATGAAAGCAAATCAACAACCTATTCAACCTTTTATAAATATGCCTACTATCTGATTGGCATCAATGGGGAAACCCTAACTCCATCATATAAGTCAATTGGTCAAAACGAACCATCATCAGACAGTTACGCTTCTCTTTCAGCTCCAACATTCAGCAGCGGGCTGATTAGAGTTCAGTCAGAAGATAGCAAGTGGGGATATATTGATGCCACCGGGGAAGTCGCAATCGCTATTACATATGGTGCTGCAAGTGACTTCGCGAATAATGTGGCTGCTGTTAAAGACGACAGGTGGGGGTATATAAATTCATCAGGGGAGTTCGTTATCGAACCACAGTTCTCTACTGCTATGGATTTTAACGAGCACGATAGAGCTGAGGTTAAAAGTGGAACTTCTTGGCATGTAATCGACAAATCAGGCGCTATCGTATATTTCAAAGGTCAGCCATTTGATGAAATGTCTGCTGATAGTTCGGATGATGATTTTCGTCAACAAGCGATTGAAGCACTTGCTAAAGCTTTCGCTGCAGACCCAGAAGATGAAAGTTTTATAGCTTACTTTGAAACGATGGTAGAAGAGGTAGGCGGAGTAGAGCAGCTTCTTGGTAAATTTGATATCACATTAGAATAACGGTATTTCCGTGATTCGTAATACTTCACAAGGCTAGGGGCTTTACATTCCACTTCCAGTTTTCCTATCATGGCAACTTTTGCATAAGGGCTGCCAGTTTTTTTCGTCCCAGAATAGAACCTCGTCTCCTCGGTGAGGAAAGATATGATCTACAACGGTAGCCGGTACAAGTTTTCCATTGCGCCGGCACTCTATGCATAAAGGATATCTGCGCAGATATCGCTTTCTTGATGCGCGCCATTTGGCGTCATAACCACGGACCGTGGCATTTTCCCGCGCATACAGCGCTCGGTGTGCCTCACAATACACATCATCTGAGAGGTTGGGACATTCCGTATGGCGGCAGGGGCGCTTCGGTTTTCTTGGCATTTCTCCTCCCTATAAGTATAGAAGGCCGCGTTCATCGTACACGGATCCAGAGCCTCCCTGGTTCTTCATAGCACGATCAAGGGCCATCACCAGTGCAACAGCTCCATCCACCTTCTCGGTGGATTTTTCTTTGTCAATCTTCAGGTTGCCCGCCGGATCTGTTCGCACAAAGGTGTTGTCCATGTTCCACCGCAGCACCGGATGCCCGCCATGGTTCAGTTTCTTTTCCAGCACAATGCGCATCAGTTCCTTCGTCGGAGGGCTCATGTCCTTGAAACCCTGTCCGAAGGGCACCATCACGAAACCGTCATCTTCCAACTGCTGAACCATCATGGTCGCGTTCCAGCGGTCATAGGCGATCTCGCGAATGTTGAAGCGCTCGCCCAGATCGCAAATGAACTTCTCAATGAAGCCGTAATGAACCACGTTACCTTCTGTGGTCAGGATGAATCCCTGGCGTTCCCACTGGTCGTACATGACATGATCGCGTCGCACACGTAGGGGCAGTGTCTCTTCCGGCAGCCAGAAGAAGGGAAGAACTGTGTATGATTCCACCTCGTCCAAAGGCGGGAACACCAGCACAAAGGTGGTCAAGTCACTCGTGGAGGATAAATCCAGCCCTGCGTAGCAAACCCTGCCTTCCAGGTCATAGGGATTAACCACACCGCCACATTCATCCCACTTGTCCATGGGCATCCAGCGAATGGACTGCTTCACCCACTGGTTCAGGCGCAACTGCCGGAACATATTCTCATCCGCCGGCGTTTCCTGTGCCTTATGAAAGGCATCCCGTACCTTGTCAATGGTGATGGTGTGTCCAATAGACGGATTCGCCTTATACCAGTTTTCTTCACTGGTCCAGTCGGCGTCATCTGGCAGGCCAAAGATGACCGGATAAAAGCGTTGATCCGCTTTTCGGCCTTCGAGAATATCCAGGGCCTTCTGATGTACTTCCCAACAGATGGAGTTTCGGTCTGTACCGGCTGTCGTCAGTAAGAACCATAGTGGCTGTTTGCGGGCATCACCGGAACCTTGGGTCATGACGTCGTACAATGCGCGGGTGGGTTGGGTGTGTAGCTCGTCAAAGATGCAAGCAGACACATTCAGACCGTGCTTGGTAGCCACTTCACTGGACAAGACTTGATAGATGCTGCCCGTGGGCTGGTAGACCATCCGTTTCATGGATGGGATGATCTTGATGCGCTTCAGCAGTGCGGGAGATTGTTTCACCATATCGACCGCCACATCAAACACAATGGCCGCTTGCTGGCGGTCGGAAGCGCACGAGTACACCTCGGCTTTCCACTCGTCATCGTTTACCAGCATGTTCAGTGCGATGGCAGCGCCAAGCTCAGACTTACCTTGTTTTTTTGGTATTTCGATATAGGCTGTGGTGAACTGACGCATGGATGGATCTTCTTCACGCACAGTACCAAACACATCCTGGATGATCTTTTTCTGCCAGGGCAACAAATGGAAGGGCTTCCCATGGAACTCACCTTTGGTATGCTTCAAGCATTCAATGAAGTGGGTGACCCTGGCGGCTTTCCCTTCGTCATAGGCCACCGTTCCACCCGCCCTTCAGCAGCTTTTCCATGGGGTCATCCGAGAACACATCGTCCTTGCCCCCGCCGGCTGCGATGATCCGGGATCGGGTGGCGGGCGTCAGACCGAACTCCGAGCAAAAGGACTGCATGATTTTCAGGCTCTGCTGAGCAATGCTCACCTGAGGGACCTGCTGGACATAGCCACTTGGCGTCTTGAAGATGGAACCATGCTGCGTGATGAACGCCTCAGCTTCCTTCCATCTGGCGTATGCCTGGCAATACCCTTCAAAGGCTGTCAGGTCAACCAGTGTCAAAACACCCAGGGCTTCCAGGGAGGGTGCCAGCCGCTTCCATTCTTTCTTAGCTTCCGGCAGCAACCAATCAGGGCACTTGATATTCCCCTTGGGGGGAACAGGCTCTCTTTCGTTGAGCGGACGTTTGCCCGGGTTACCTTCCAGAAGCTTCATCGCTGTAGGTTTAGGCTTTCGGCCTCGGGTTGCCAACTGGCACACCTCCCTTCTTTTTCATTTTCAATGCCCTACTCCCTGGCAGTCGCTTCCTCATAGCTTATCTCAATGCCATTGCGCAGCACATGAACATCAGCAGTGCCGCCTACTAGATCCACATATCGCTGCACGATGACCGTGGCGTACTTCGGGTCCAACTCCATCGTCCGGCAGATGCGATCCGTCTGTTCACAGGCGATGAGTGTCGAGCCTGAGCCGCCAAACAGATCCAATACAATCCCATTGGGTGCAGAGCTGTTCTTGATGGGATACGCCAGCAGCGGTATGGGCTTCATGGTCGGGTGCTGCGCGCTGTGTTTCGGTTTATCGAAGTTCCAGATCGTCGTCTGCTTTCGGTCCGCAAACCACCTGTGTTTACCGTTGGGAAGCCAGCCAAAGAGTACGGGCTCATGCTGCCACTGGTAGGGGGACCGCCCTAGCACCAGGGAGTTCTTCGCCCAGATGCACACGCCGGAGATATGAAAGCCGGCTTCCCTGAACGCGCGCCGGAAGTTCAGGCCTTCTGTATCCGCATGGAAGATATAGGCTGAGCCACCCTCTGCCATATGTGCTGCCATGTTTTGAAAGGCTGAAAAGAGGAATTCATAGAACTTGCCATCTGCCATACTGTCATTCTGGATGGTCTTCCCGTCAGCGCTTTCATACGAGACGTTGTACGGCGGGTCCGTCACCACGAGGTTGGCCTTGATACCGTCCATGAGCAAAGCGACATCCGCAGCCTTCGTGGAGTCGCCGCAACCCATCCGATGCCTGCCCAGAGTCCAGATGTCTCCAGGCTGAACAAAGGGGGCCACATCATCCGGGTCAATGGTGCACTCGTCATCCTGCACATCTTTGTCATGGACCTTGGAAAAGAGGTCATCGATCTCGGCGGCATCAAAGCCGGTGGTTCCAAGGTCATAACCAGCTGTCTGTAGTTCGCTCAGCAGGTCAGCCAAAGCGACCGGTTCCCATTCGCCCACCGCTTTGTTGAGCGCGACATTCAGCGCCTTCTCGTCTTGCGGGTTTTCAATATGTACAACCACGCAGTCAATCTCGGTTGCACCTTCAGCGACCAGTACCTTGTGGCGCTGGTGTCCTCCCACGATATTCCCGGTCACTTCATTCCAGATGACCGGATCCACGTAGCCGAAGGTATGAAGGCTGCGCTTTATCTTTTCGTAGGCCGGGTCACCGGGCTTCAGATCCTTGCGCGGGTTGTACTTCGCGGGCTTAAGCTTTTCGATGGCAATCCGCTGCAGGTTCATCTGTGTATTCAAGAGTTACCTCCCTGATATTCGAATAATCTATAAGAATAGCCGCTCATATGGGCGGTTTTTCTGCGTTTTAGGCTGGATACCCCCACCCCCCAATTTCGCGAAAACTCACGCGATTGAGGGGCGCGGTCTCCAGTGAAAGGTTTGTAGGAATCAGACCCCCCCTCCCCTCGGGGATCTGGCGCCGGCCGGGGGTGAGCCGGCCCGGGGTCCGTCGCGCCCGGGGTCCGCCGCCGGGGGTCCGCCGCCGGGGGTCCGCCCGCCCGGGGTCCGCCGCGCCTGGGGTCCTCCGCGCCCGGGGGTCCGCCGCGCCCAGGGGTCCGCCGCCGGGGTCCGCCCGCCGAGAGTCCGCCGCGCCCGGGGGCTCTTTTTTGCGCCGGGGGCCGCCGGGGCCGCGCGGGGACGGGCCGTGGGGGCGTACCGCGCGTGTAGTAGAAGCCGTTTTTCCGAGCCGCGCCGTGGCCAGTTTTGCGCGCCGGGACCCGGGTTGCGAACGTCAGTTGCCGACCCGGGGTCCGGGGGCCTTTTTTGGTGGTTTAGCACAAGGGTCGGGGCCGGAACCGGCAAAAAGTTTGGTGGTTTAGGTGGCTACACTTTTCCGGCCGGTGGAGTGAGTTATGGGTCGCCCCGGAACACCCCGGGGGCCGCGGGCGGGAAAAGCCGCCGGGCCGAAAGGACCACCACCGTGAAAACCACCCTCGCCGAAAAAGCCGAAAAAGCCGCCGCCGCGTTTTGCGCCGCCGCCGCCACCCTGACCCTCGAGGTCCGCGCCGCTGGGGTCGCCGCCCGAAAGGCCGCCCGCCGGGCCGCCGAGGTCCCCTTCCGCGCAACCAAGGCCGAGGCCGCCGGCGCCGCCCAGGCCGCCCGCGAGGTCGCCGCCCGGGCCGAAAACCTCCTGGACGAGTACACCCCCAACCCTGACGGCGCCGGCCCGACCTGGGAAGCCGTCCTCGCCGCACACATGGCCCTGGACACCGCCACCCGGGTCGCCCTCCAGGCCGCCGACCAGGCCGCAAAACTCGCCTGACGAGCGCCGGGCGGCACCCGGCCGAAACCGCCCACCCGGGCGGTCGCGAGAAGCCTGAAAGGAGGACCACCCCCGTGAAAACCCAGACCTTTGGCATCGAGATCGAAATGAACCGCATCACCCGCGCCGCCGCCGCCCAGGTCCTAGCCGACCACTTCGGCACCCGGGTCCAGCACACCGGCGGGACCTACGACACCCGGCTGGTGCCGGACGCCCAGGGCCGCGACTGGAAAATCGTCTCGGACAACAGCATCGAAGGCCCGCAGGAGGAGCGCACCGAGTTCGTGAGCCCGATTTGCCGCTGGGAAGACATCGAGACGGTTCAGGAGCTGGTTCGGAAGCTCCGCGCCGCCGGCGCCAAGGCACACACCAGCTGCGGGGTGCACGTGCACATCGGCCGCGGGGCACACACCCCAAAGACCCTGCGCAACCTGGTCAACCTGGTCAACGCCAAGGAGGACCTGCTGACACAGGCCCTGGGGATATCGCCCGAGCGCCGCGCCCGCTGGTGCCAGGCGGTCGACCCGGATTTCCTCGCCCGGCTGAACCGGCGCAAACCGACCACCGATGCCGCCTTCGCGGAGCTTTGGTACAACACCCCGGAATGGCGCTGGCACGCCAGCCAGCACTACGACACCAGCCGCTACCACCTGCTCAACCTGCACAGCGTTTTCCAAAAGGGGACCATCGAGTTCCGGGCCTTCAACGCCAGCCTCCACGCCGGGGAAATCAAGAGCTTCATCCAACTGGCCATGGCCATTTCCTACCAGGCTTTGAAATCGAGCGCGGCTTCCGCACGACGCCCGGAAACCGACAACCCGAAGTACACCTTCCGCTGCTGGCTCCTGCGCCTGGGCTTCATCGGAGACGAGTTCAAAACCGCCCGGGAACACCTGACCAAGCGCTTGCCCGGGAACGCGGCCTGGCGGCGGGCCAGCTGACACACCCGCCTGACGAGGGCCGGATGGCACCCGGCCGAAACGCCGAAAGGCGTCGCGGGAAGCCGCGGGAGCACAGGCTCCTAAATCAAGAGGAGGTACACCCCATGAAAACCATCGAATCGCTCGAAGCTGCCCGGGGAAAGGAAATCACCTTTGAGGAACTGGGCGTCCACCGCACCTTCTACTGGGCCTACCGGAACAGCCGCGAAGCCGATACGGAAACCTTGGACTTTGACGACGTCATCTGGGAGCAGGACATTCCGGGAATCGTCGAAAGCTGCCGGCGCTTTGAAATCAACCGGTTCACCATTTCCTGCGGGATGTCCAGCATGGCCGAAACCATCTGGGCCTTCGAGAAAAACGGCTGCTGCCTGATCGGGATGACCGAAGTAAACACACGGTTCGACGACTGGAAGACCGGCCAGCGCGGAAGGAAGCCCGCCTTCGAAATCAGGGTCCTGCCCGCCTGAGGAGCGCCGGCTGGCCACCGGCCGAAACCGCCCTCGGGCGGTCGCGGGAAGCCGCTTTCAAATCAAGCCGCGGGCGGGATAAGCCGCCGGGCAAGGAGGAACACCATGACAAACCGCAACCTGGGTCGCTTCTATACACACCTGGCCTTCAGCGAATGGGACGGCTACGAGACCGGCGCCTTGAACCAGGACTTCCTGGTCAGGGTGACCGACCGAGATTCCACCTGCGAGGTGTTTGTGTTCGAGCCCAGCCTGCCCGGGGAATCCTGGAACATCCTGGTTCTCAAATACAGCGGGAGCCAAGGCATGAGCCTGGCGCTGAAAACACAGGTCGAGAAGCTTGCGGACCAACTAGGCGCAGAGGTCAAAGAAACCTTCGGAGACTGACCTCCCGCCTGATGAGCGCCGGATAGCGCCCGGCCGAAACGCTCCCAAATCAACTGGGGGGCGTCGCGGGAAGCCGCAGGAGCAGCGCTCCTAAATCAAAAGGAGGAACACCTCATGAAAACCACCACATCCGGAACCGGGGAGTACGAAGTCGCCTGGCAGGAATTCGACCGCAACGACCGCATTGTCACCAAGACCCGCACATTCAAGACCGAGGAAGGCCGCGCCAAGTTCATTGAGCGAATTTCCTACAAAGCATCATTCTTCTGCATCTACGGAACGCGCGATCCGGGCTGCCATTGGTAAGCACACACTTTCGAATCAAGAAGGAGGACCACCATGAACCGCATCTTTGACAAGACAACCTGCTGGAACATTTTTGATCACACAGACACTCCGGAACCACTCTGGGATCTGCAACGCCAAGGAAAACACAGCGATGCCCGCCGCGCCGCGATCCGGCTCACCCTCAGGCATCCGCTCCGGATGCTCCCAGTCATTGTGAGTTGCCTGCGCTGCAACCGCTCCTGAATCAGCAAGCCCTCCCGGCCGGGCCATTGACCGGGAGAAAGGTTTTATCATGACAAGCAACATCCTCAAGGAGTCCTCCGTCAGGAGAGGCCGACACGTCATTACTGTCCTGGAGTTCGATACCGGTGAAATCGTCCTGTACGTCGACGACACACAGACCGGCATCCAGGAGGACATCGCACTTCGGGAATATGTCAACGCCTATGAGATCTACTATGACTTCGACCAGGGCTGGATGGCTGGCGGTCAGGAGATTCCTTACCGGGACAGCTTCTGAATAGAGAAAGGAACACCTATGAAATACATCGCATATGGCTCCAACATGAACCAGGAGCAGATGGAACTCCGTTGCCCGGGCGCACAGCTCATCGGCACCGGGCTCCTGAATGGTTATCAACTGGAATTCAACCGTCATGCCACCATCGTGGAGAGCAGCAATCCCTTCTCCGCTGTGCCCGTCGCGGTCTGGGAGATCACGCTTGAGCATGAGCAACGGCTAGACCAATATGAGGCCTTCCCGCTTTACTACTGCAAACTGACCTGCCAGGTGGACATGCTGGAAAGCGAACCCATCGAGGGGATGGTGTACCAGATGAACCGGTTTGAGCACAACCCTCCGGGCGAAACATATTACCAGGGGATTCGAGATGCTTACGAGTCGCTTGGTTTTCGCTCTGAAGTGGAACAGATTTTGCAGCCTGCCCTGATGCGCAGCTACCGCCTGGCCAGATGGTAAACGTTCTGGAATCAAGACAGCCGCCTGTAAGGGCGGCTCTTGCGTTTGTCGGGGGAGTTGCGGTTCGTTGAAGGTTTCCCCGCACTTCTGGCTCCAGGCGCACGTGAAGGCCTTTGTGCGCCAGGAAAGGGAAAGAGCAGCCCGCGTTCGGCTGCTCTTGAATCAAGAGGGCTTTACTTCTTCTTTTCAGGTACGGTATCCACCGCTATCTCGCTCTTGTTCCCATCCCACCGGAGGCGCACCAACACCTGACCATCCTTGGCATGGTACACCGCGCAGAAGGGGTTCTCCCACAGATCCACCATGCCCGGGCAGACCTTGAGTGCCTGTACCCGGAGGGCGTCAAACGACTGCCCTTCCGTCCTGAGCATCCAAGACTTGTGCACCTGAAGGAGCGCTTCCGTCTGGCCGCCGAGGACCCGCCCGACCACTTCCTGCATAGACAGCGCTTTGAAATTATGCTCGGGGCCTGTGTTTTTGAATACCGCCCACTGATCCATCGGGAGGGGATTGCGCATCATGTCCAGCATCGCTTCCGTCATCCCGCACTCGTCGCAGATGTACAGATCCGCATACCGGCTGAGTGCATTGTGGGCCAGCGACGCCTTGATCGTGTTCCGGCCGCAGCGCGGGCAGGGCATCTTCTCACCGGCGTCCTGGCGCGCTTTCAAATCAAGCAACCGCTTGTCGATTTCACTCTTCGTCATGCTGTACCTCCAGGGCGACGCTCTCCTTGCGGCTGCGTCGGATCTCCGCGTACTTGTCCCGGTGCTTATTAGCTTCTGCATCCGTCCGAAACGCGCTATGGCCTTTCAGGTGCTTCAGGAGGAGACTCCGCAGTCCCTTGCTTTCCTTCCCGCCAAAGCCCAGACGGACCAGCCAGTTGCGCATATAGTACTTCTCGTTCTCCGGATGTTGGAGATCAGGCAACACACGTGTCGCAATCTTCGCGGCCGCAATCAGGTTGACCGTCAGCAAGGTGTAGACATGAATCACGTCCTGTTTGTCGCTCAGGGGGAAACCGAGGAAGACAGCATCGTCGATGAAATCCACACCGGTGATTTGCCCTCGCGCCTTGAAGTCATCCACCAAAGCTTTGAAATCCGCAGGGGTCTCTGGCAAGGTCTGCTGGAGGCGCTCAATGACAGCGTCGTCTATCCGGATCGTCTTCTCTTTGAGCGCTTTCCCCAGCAAGTACTGCTTGCTGTACAGCATCAGGATCAAGTTGCGCAGGGTCTGGACGGAAAGCCCGTCTACAGGGACGCTGATGGTCATTTGATCGGGCTCCACCACCGGCTCCGCCTCCAGCCAACCCTTGCTGACAAGAAAACTCTGAATGCCAGTCATGTCCACGTCCTCCGGCAGGATGACCTGTCCCTCCCTGTCCACCGTCACCCCGCCGATTGTGTAGGCGAAGCTGGGCGGACCGCAATAGACCGCTTCCTCACCCAGGTGTTCGGCCAGGGCGTTCACTAGGGTCTTGCGGTCAGGGGCTGTTGATTGAATCCTCATGTCGATACCTCCTCGTTTTTGGGTATGACATTACTCACTCGCGCCCCGCGGATAGTCAAGAGAATATGAGGAAATATCTGCATCTTCACAGTTCCCAAGGCATCCAGTCCCGCCAGAAATGGCCGTAGCTGGAGACACGGTTGTAGTCAACTTCTCGCAGGTGGAGGAGGGAGATAATTCCTGCTGGCGTCAAGTCGTAGTGCTTTCGAATCCACTGAACGATGTGGCTTTGCGGCAGCCTGCCAGTCCCGAAACAATCCACCGATACAGACACCGGTTCCGCCACCCCGATGGCATAGGCTAACTGCACCTCGCAACGCTTCGCATATCCTGCCCGGACAACGGCCTTAGCAATCTTGCGCGCCATGTAGGCGCCGGAGCGATCCACCTTCGTGGGGTCCTTCCCGGAGAAGGCGCCGCCGCCATGCCGGCACGCACCGCCATAGGTATCGGCAATGATTTTCCGCCCCGTCACGCCCGTGTCCGCGAAGGAGGACCCGACCACAAACCGGCCGGTGGGATTCACCAGCGCTTTGAAATCCGTGTTCAAGTCATACGCCTTAGCGGTTTCCTGCATGACCGTCTGCACTGCTTCCCGCACGTCTTCCAGGCTTGCGTGCTTGCTGTGCTGGGTGCTGATGAGAAAAGTGTCGATGCACTTGCGCCTGTAATCGTACGTGACCTGGCTCTTGGCATCCGGCAGCAGGAAGGGATTCCGGCTGTCCTTCAGGCGCTCCAGCGCCGCCGTGGCCAGCACGAAGGGAACTGGCAGCATCTCCCGGGTTTCGTTCGTTGCGTAGCCAAACATCATGCCCTGATCACCGGCGCCCTGCTGGTCCACCCCCAGTGCGATGTCCGGGCTCTGCTTTGAAATCAAGCGGTTCACGGTGTACTGCTCGATGTTCGGCAACCCGATGCCGGCCAGGACACAGTACGTCAGGTCTTTGAAATCAGGTGTGTGGCTCGAGGTGATCTCACCGGCGATGGTGATGTCATAATCCTTGATCATGCACTCCACTGCCACACGGCTGTCCCGGTCGTTCAGAAGGCAATCCGTCACAATTGCGTCGGAAATCTGGTCGCAAATCTTGTCCGGGTGTCCGTTGGATACCTGCTCGCTGGTGAATAGCATCGACTCATCTTCCTTTCCTGCAATACGAAAGGAGCAGGTTTGTGCCTGCTCCTAATGTTCTTGCTGAGTATATACTATCACACCAAACAGGGTGACAAATAGTGTCATTTAGTGCCGAGTTTTCTTTTGCGCGGAAATTTTATGCGCACCACTCTGGGATCAACCGCTCAGCAACCTTTAGCGCTTCTCCATGAAGCCTGTGCAGCGACCGCAGTTCATACCCCAGCTCCTTACTGATCTTCTCCCACGTCCTGCAGCAGAGATAGCGCTGCTCCATGACGAGTTGGAAGACCGGATTGCGAATCTCACGGATGATCCGCATGTACTCGCGCTTCATGTCCACGAAGCGGTCAATATCCCGGTTGATCTCGTGCTCCAGATCAATGATCTTGCTGATGATGTCCTGCATCTGGTACAGGTTCCGGGAGCTGCTGCGGGGCATATCGCTCAAGGTGATGGTGGCCTTGGTGGTCATTTCCCGCAGGGTGCCCAGGTGATCCAGCTTGCTGTTGATCCGCTTGTTCAGCGTCAGTGCCTGTTCAAAGTATTCCTTGGTGGTCATGCCATGTCCTTCCTTTGCTTCATTTCTGCCTGCAGCTTTTGCAGCAGGAGTTTGCCATCCAGATCAGCCAGTACCTGGAACCAGGAGGAGAGAAAGAACTTCTTAATCTCCGCCTTTCGCATCTGCAGCCGATCGTCATTCGGCTTGGCCAGCAGCCGCTTGCTCGTGTACCGGTAGTCATCCACAGCCTTGAGGATGATCGCTTCGGCGAGGTCTGACCACTCATCTCTTCGTGTGTACATATTCACCCCTCCTGCGGCAGCAATTGTGCTCGCCTGTTTCTGTGCCTGTGGCCTATTGGTATTTGTCAGGGTCAAGAGCTTATGTTTCATGTCTACACTCCTTCTTCAGGTTGTTGTTTCAATGCCGCCTTTAAGCAGTGAAGCAGTGAAGCAGTGAAGCAGTGAAGCAGTGCTTTCGTTGTTCATTGGTCATTGCGGAGGGCCATACCACGTGCGGTAAGAATGGCCCGCACCTCGTCCACCGAGCGCACGATTTCTGCCGTGCCGCCCGAAGCGAGGATTTTCTGGAGGGTTGCCTTCTGGAGTGCGGTCGCTTTACCGCTTGTTGTCTTCACCTCGAAGGCGAAGAACCTGCCGTTCACACAGGCGATGATGTCAGGAATGCCCGCTGTACCGTACATGCCGCCGTGGGTCTTCCAGGCGAAGCAATCAGGCACAGTCTTCAAGTATCGGAGGATGGATTGGACGATGTCTTTCTCTGCCATTGTGCCTCCTTGGCGATGCTGTCTGTTACCTTGTTACCTTGTTACTTCAAAAAATGGAGGTGCGCGTATATACGCACGCACACGCACGCGCACGCGTATACGCTCGAGAATTTTTTCCGTGTATAGCCCTAATATTTGAGGTAACAAGGTAACAATCGACAAGAAAAGTAGTATTTGTGTAGATGCTGTAAGGGATTTCGGGTGTTACCTCAGGTGTTACCTTAACCGAAAAAGAGGTAACATTTTGCACTGAAAGGTAACAGATTCCGTTCATCATAGAGGTTCCACCTCTGTGAGTTCAAACCCAGAGACGTCACACCGGGACTTCAGTAGTTCAAAGTTGATGGTCCAAACTTTGCGAAGATCGCCTCCGATGCGCACTGGCACATTGTTGCTCAGGAAGAGGTCCGAATGCATGAGCTGTCGCTTGAACTGTGCATAACTGAGCGTTTCGCCGACAATGGCGTAATCCTTACGGTACTTGGTGTAGCGGTCGTAGACATGAGCAAGCCACAGCGCAAGCACTTTGCCGTCCTCTGTGATACGGAATTCGCTGTTGGGGTCCAGCCCCATGCGCGCCATGACTTCGAACGCCTGCTCGACCACGCTCTTGTTACCGGTACTGCCATCCAGCAGATACTCTTTGACCGCGTGTTCAAGGTACTTCCTGCAGGCTTCGCGGTGATAGGGAAACACTTCCTGCCAGGAGAAGCCGAACTCACCGCACAGCTTCTCAAGCAGGCAGAGACCTGCATAGCAGCAGGCAAGGTTATTGACGACCCTGGACGGCAGTTCCCTGGCAAAGCAATGGATTCCCTCCTGGTGCCAGCCATACGCCTCTTCGGGTTTTGTCTGCAGGGCAGTTTCAAGCAGGGTGCGGCCGAGACTCCCCAGCACAGTCGCGCTGGCGCTCAGGCTTTGAAAACTGCTCCGGTGTTCAGCGCTCTTGAGATCCTTCTTGGAGAAGAGCAACTCAATGCTGCGCTCCCTAATGGCGGCTTCATCTGCGGATTCTTCGCCCGCCACAATCAGGGGTGCCAATAGTTCATAGCTCACCACGCTCTGGTCGGCGCGGCCACGCACACCTTCGTGGCCATCGTAGTTGTTCCGAAAGTGGTTATAGAGCGTGTCAAGCCGGATCCTGTCGATCTTGGACGGCTTGAACTCATCCAGCGCCTGCGGAATCAGATTCGAGGAAGCGGAGTCCTTCATGAGAGTGAACGCTGTTACCTGTCCGGCGGCGATGATCTTCGTCCGTGAGAACACTGGAAGGACCACGTGCTCCACGGTGGTGCTCTTGCCGCTGCCGGCTTCGCCAATGAGCATGAGGTGAGGAAACTTCACATCCCTTGACCGTAGGTGTTCCTTGATGAAGCATCCGGCCATCCAGGCCAGCACGGAGATCGTCTTCGCGGGCTCGTTGTAGTTCATAAGCAACTCACCGATAGATTGCAGCTCGTCTGGTGATATCTGCGCACAGTTCAAAATGGTGCTGTCAATGCTCCGGTATCTTTCCAACTGGAGGATATCGTTGACAGGTGTATTCCCCGCCGCGACAGCACTGCCGCTCCCAACGAACACCATGCGTCCGCCATGCTCATGGAGCCCCAAGGCTTTGACACCAGCCTTCTTCTGCCACTCAAGTTCGGAGATGAAGCCCTTGAGCAGTTCCAGGTCGCCATCGGAACCAAAGTAGCCTAGCGAGATGGTCCTGCGATTGAGAAAGTTCTTGAATTTTTGCTGATTGGCGAAGTCTGAGGTCAGAAAGGACTGCCGGAAGGTTTCTCCGCGCACGGTCACCAAATCAGCGGTCATCTGCGTATCCTCCTCTGCCACGATCATCTCGATCGGTTTGATCACGAAGTTCGTGATGACATACACCTTCCCGGCGCGGTTGGAGTAGTACCGCCCTTCCTGTTCGAACACAAAGGACTCGCCCGTCGCGCTGTAGGTCGATTCGGTGAGCTCGACGGCTTTGTTCAGCGTTTCCTCGCCATAGGTGCCGCCGTCAGCGTGGTGCTTGGTATCCCACTTGTCACGAAACAGGGCCGACTTACGGAAGAGCCTGTCCATCTGCAGCTTGTCTTTGCCCGACCAGAAGGCCAGTTTGCAGCACAGTGACAGGTCGGCCTCTGACTGGCTGTCATGCTTGTCCTGCCATCTTCCTTCCCACAGTGCGGTGAAGGCTTCGCCTTCCTTAGAATCACCCACCTTTTGAAGCAATTCCCCGTCGGACAGCGGCGAAGAGGCTTTGTTTCCGGTTCTCTTCTTTTGCTTGCCTGCCTTGGGTTTTTGAAAGTAGTTCTGCAGAATCCACGCGATGGTTCCTTCATCCTGCGAGATGGTATCAGCCGCGGCAGCCAGCTTCTCTCCTGTCATGGTGAAGTAGCGGGCATTGTCATATAGCTCCACGCCTGCGGTGGAGTTCTTGCATCCGCCTGCGGGAAGGCTGCCTTTGAA
Source organism: Christensenellales bacterium (assembly GCA_050952935.1). Taxonomy (GTDB): domain Bacteria; phylum Bacillota; class Clostridia; order Christensenellales; family Aristaeellaceae; genus UBA6115. The sequence goes on from JBMNLS010000001.1 coordinate 1,264,016, forward strand.
GAACAGATGCACTCCGGTGCCAGAAGGGGAGAACTCAGCATAGGTAGCCTGCTTGTCCAGGACAGCCCTCGCTGTGTCATTGAATTTGCCAGATGCCGCGTCATAGCAGTGGTCAATGTCCACACCCACCAAGCCGCTTTCCTTGGTGAACACAAACCCCAGCCCAGTGAAGCCGTAACGATCCACCGCCGCGACAGCAGTTTCATAATCGCTCCAGGTGGAAGGTTTGTTGGTCGCCGCCTGATGACCGGTGGCGGGATTGAAGGGTACCTTTCTGTCTTTCTCGCCCTTGGGTCCGGGCATGAGGCGCCAGCACACCCATTGTTTTAGTCCCAGGAGTTCCTTGGGGAAACTCATGCCTCAGTCACCTCCTGGCAATCCGTATCAAACTGGCGTATTGGGAGACCCTTGTACTTCGCCCTGGCGATCTCTACCGCCATCCCTGTTGTGATCTCCTCACCAAACACCCATAGCTCGGCGCACTTGCCAAGAAGCACCTTCCCAAAGAACAGACCGGCAGCGCGGTCGGAGGCATTGGAATCATCCAGGAACTGCGGGAAGAGTAGGTGCGGAGCGATGGGGATGCAGTTCTGTTCTACCGCAAACCGACAAAACCGCCGGGCGTTCTGGATGTTGGTATCCGTGTCACCGGCATAGGGACTGCAGATGAAAACCAAGGGTCGGAAGGCTGATCGTTTCTCTTCTGCCCAGACTCGCAGCAGGGCCTCGTATGCCGTCGGGTCCGAGTAACCCTCGGCATTTCTTTTGCTGATGCTCATGCCAGTCCCTCCAGTTCTTCCAGTTCACCGAAATTCGGTCCTGCTGCAGCCTCTGCGTTGATTTGTATGTCAAGCCTTTGAATCATTGGGATTTCTCCTAAATGCGCCGCTAAGCCATGAACCTGCGCATGGCAGCTGCGGCATAGCATCACCAGGTTATCCATCCTGTTGTTCTCCCTGTTGCGATCCACATGGTGCACTACGAGGTTCTGCGTTCCCAAGCATATCTCGCAGGAACGTTGGAGAGGAAAGGTGCGTTCGAAGTTCCTCCGGTACTTGCTTTGGCCGTCCAGAAAGCGATGATTCTTGCGACCCCATTGGTTACCTCCGCTCCCTACTCCAAGCGCTACATGCGGGTTTTGGGCAGCACGCTTTTGCATGACCACTTCGCTTGTGTGCTTCTTAGCACAGGGGTGGCAGTATTTCGCGTAGCGTGCCCGCAGACTAAAATGTATGCCGCACCGCTGACAGATGAAATCTTTGTCGTGTACGATCATTTGAGTTCACCATACCTTTTGCCCGCTGCAAGATCGGCTACCAAGGGGGCGAAGCCTTCGAGGGGAGGGAGTGCCTCCATACACTCGCGGATGATCTGCCCAGCTTCTTCCGCCTTGTCAGCGCGCGCTTCAAAGACCAGGCTGTCGTGCACGGTCATCAAGGGACGGATGTAGGGCTGGTCGGCCAGAGCGACAACGAGACGTGCCATGGACAGCTTCAGGCAGTCCGCCGCGAGACCCTGCACTGGTGTGTTGATGGCCATGCGTTCTGACATGCCGCGCTTCCCGTAGTTCTGCGAACGGATGCCAGGAAGGTAGCGCCTGCGGCCCAATGCAGTCTGTGCATACATGCATGTCTTTGCCCTGGCAATGACAGTGTCTTGCCATGCGGCCAAGCCCGGATACCTGGCCTTGATGCCCTTGATGTAATGGGCACACTCATCCTCGCTCAGGCATATATTCGCTGTGGCTTTCAGGTTACGCATCAGCCCTTTCGCATAGATCCCGTACAGGATGCCGAACATAGCCCCCTTGGCGACTGTCCGGCGGTGCTTGTAATCCACATGCCGCTTGTCAGACGCTTCTTCCAAGGAGATACCAAAGATAGCGCTCGTCGTGATTGCATGGATATCAGCGCCATTTCGGTAGGCATCGAGCATGGTCCTGTCCCCGCTGAGGTAGGCTGCGATGCGAAGCTCCACCTGGCTATAGTCCGCTTCCAGCAGGACCCAACCCTCTGGTGCGACGATAAAGTTACGCACGCCGATGGGATCGATGCCGGAGGAGACTTGGTTTTGGAGATTGGGTTTTCTGCAAGCAAAGCGGCCTGTCTGGGTAGCTAAGGGCATGAGGTCCGGGTGGATGCGGCCGGTTGCTGAATTGATGTATGCCAGGTATCCGTCAATGTAGGTGCTCTTCAGCTTGCCCCATTTACGGTACTCCTGTACCAGGCCAAACAAGGGAACAAACTCCGGCCTGTTATCCTTGCACCAGTCATGCAGAAGGATGAGAGCTTGATCGTCCGCCGCTTCCTGGAACTTCTCGGTGGTCTTGAGGACAGGCAACCCCAGGTCTTGGTACAGGTACTTTTTGAAGGCGCCGGTGGATGCATTGGCGCCAAGATCCACGCCTCCAGTCATCGCATCCAGATCTGCACGAAGGGCTGCGATTTTCTCCTCCGCTTCACGCTGTTTGGTGAGCATGAGCTCCCGGTCCATGGGCACGCCGTTGTACTTCATGATCCCGCAGTACACGGCGGTCGGGGATTCCACCTGTTCGACCAGGAATGCGGTGGGAGGGAAGGAATCGGTCAAACCAGGTATTGAGGCGGTGGTAGAGGCGAAGGGTGTAGTCCGCGTCCGCGCAGGCATAACGGATCGCTTCCTCGCTCCCGGGATCCATCTCGTCAAAGTGCCTGCCCTTGGTGACTGTTTGGAAATCGGGCATATCCGCCTGGAAGAGCGAGGTGGCCAGCAGTTTCAGGCCGCTGTCGGACAGCCCCCTGAACTCTTCCTTGTTCTTGAGTGTCAGCTGCGCGGCGGCAATGGTGTCATAGCAGGGCGCTTGGACCACGATGCCCTGCGCATACAGAAACATCGCTTCAAACGCCAGGTTATGAGCAACCTTGACAATGCGCGGGCTCTCGAACAGTGCGTGCCGGAGATACTGCAGGATGTCTTGCGGGGCGTCCGCATTCTTTCCTGTCTGGTGCGTCAAGGGCACATACACTGCTGTGCCTTCCGACATCGACAGGCTGATTCCCGCGATCTGGGACTTATGCGCATCCAGCGCGGCGCGCTCCTCTGCGCGGTACTGCTCCATAGGGGAGGTTTCAAAGTCAAAAGCGACGATGCCAGCGCCCTCCATATAGGAGGCTAGTTCATCCAGCTGCGTGATACATCTGTAGTTCATATCCACTCTTTCTGCTGCAGGCGGGCAGAACATTGCCACCCGCCTGCAGCCTGTTGCTTAGGTAAGTGCCTGCACGATTTCCCCGGTCTGGGGATCCACCTGCTGGCCGGAGAGGTCGTTTACGGGTTCGGCGTCATAGCCGATTCGGGCGCTAAACGCCTTAACCTGCTCAGCCAGCGGCTGAAGAAGCAGACGTTCCTCTTCGGTCAAGGCACGCGCGACAGCAAACTGCGCCTGGGAGTACGCGATGCCGCTGGCGCTGACGGCTTTCTTCAGGGTGAATCGCGTGATCACGCTGCCGGATTTCTGACCATGGCTCAGCAAACGCATCAGGTAGCGGGTGTAGTCCTTCAGGGAACCGGTGGGCAGGGACAGCAGCATCGGAAACACATCCCCTTCGCGAAGCAGGTAGATGCGCCGGCGGTTCTTGCAGGCTTTGCCTCCGCCTTCTCCCGATCCAAACTGGTTATACGGGCATACGGCGCAGCTGCCGCCGGGATCACCTTCGCCCAGGACGCCATCAAAGGAGCCGCAGTCGGGTGGATTGGAGCCGCCGGTGTACTTGTTCCGGTAGAAGGCATTTAGCGGGTGATGGTGGAGGATGACCGCGGAAAAGTCCTTCACCGCCTCGGGACTGTCCGGGTCCTCCCCGGGGACTTCGAAAACGGTACTGCCGGCCGCGGGGATCTTGATGCGTTCAAAACTGCTCGACAGGCCAGCCAGCTCATCCGAGAGCGCGAGAGACAGATCAAAGTCCTGCAGTTTCTGAAAGGCACCGCCTGTGGTGATGAGTTCATTGTTCTTCATATCGGTTCTCCTCTTTCTTAGTTCCGAGTCGCCTTGCGGACGCCCACTGTTGCTTTTTCGTAGATATTGACCAGCCCGTTCAGCCAGCCGGGCAGGGTATCCGCGTTCTCCGCCATCTGTTCCTTGACGAAGGCTGACAGGGAGTTCGCGTTGATTGTTTCGTAGATCAGGTCTCCGAAGCCCTCTGTGCGCAGGGCATCGAATAGGTCTTCCTTTCGCTCTGCCGTCGCTGATGCGCGGGTCGTGTTGGTCAGGCAGAACATGACGCCCGCACGGGTGAAGTTCTGGGTCTCTGACTCTGCCATGGCGGCTGCCAACTCAGCGTCCTTTTCATCCAATTGGGCATTGAGTTCCTTCAGCTGCTGTTCCAGGTTCTTCTTTGTATCGCGCAGGTCTTTGAGCTGGTCGGCGAGTTCAAATAGTATTGAGGTGTCTGGCATGGTGATCTCCTTTTCTTTACTGGAATGGGTTCCGGCCTGCCCGGCAGTCATCCACCAGGGCTTTGGCGAGGTTTGCTTTGTCTTTCAATGCGGCTAGGACTTTTTCATCCACTGTTCCAGCCGCCAGCAGGTAGATGTAGGTGCAGGGCATGCGCTGTCCGGCGCGGTGGATCCGGGCTTTGGTTTGCTCAAAGTTGCTCATGGAGTAGTCGAGGGAGTAGAAAACCATCGTGCTGGCGGCTGTCAGCGTGATGCCCAGGCCCGCGGTGGCAATCTGGCCTACGAAGACCGGGACTGCCGGGTCGCTTTGGAATTGGGCGACCTGCTCGTCGCGGTTGGTGACACCGCCCATGATGAGCGAGTGCCTCACGCCTTTCTTTTCGAGAAGGCTGCAGATGGCTCGCAGTTCGGGGACAAACCGGGCGATGATGACCAGCTTACGGTTCTCCTCCAGTGTGGAATCGATGAGGTCCTCCAGCACGTCCAGCTTTGCGGAACTGACCTGCTCGGTAGCGGGGGATTCGTTGCTGCCCAGGAAGCCGCCGGTCAGCTGCGACAGGCGCAGCAGCTTGGTCAGGACGTTGGTGAGGGTGATTTCTCCCTTTCCCATCTCCGCATAACTGTCACGGACCAGCTGCCAGTAGAGGCGCATGGCCTGAGGCTCCAGCTCAACCCTGCGAAAGATATCCGTGGTCTCCGGCAGATCCAGGCACTCGGCCTTGGTCGCGCGGTAGGCGATGGCATGCATTCTTTGGATGAGCTCTCCTTCCATGTTCCCTTTGAGGACCGGGGTGTAGTTGCCATAGCCTGTCATGTCAAAGTAGCGATTGCGGAAGGTGTAGTAGCTGTTCCCGAATACGCTGGGGTCAAGAAACTTGTACTGGCTGAATAGGTCGATGGCCTTGTTCGTGACGGGAGTGCCTGTGAGCAGCAGGCGGTATCCTGCTTTTGCGCCCAGGCGGTGCATGGCCTTGCTGGCGCTGATATTGTGGGTCTTGATCTTGTGCCCCTCGTCCGCGATGATCAGGTTTGGTTTCCAAGCCGCCAGTTCTTTCTCCAAGCGCCACGTGCTTTCGTAGTTGATGACCGCGACCTGGAGCGGTTTTCCATTCAAGTTGCTGAGGGCTTGGGCTTTCTTCGTGCCGGTGCCATTGAGGACGGTCAAGCTGTATGGGAAGGCAGCGAACTTTGCGAATTCCTCCTGCCAGACACCCAGGATGGACAGCGGGGCGACGATCAGGACTCTCTGGATGCATTGCTGCTGGTACAGGGCGCCCGTAATGGCGATGGCGGTCAGGCTTTTTCCTGTGCCGATCCGCTACATCTCCATCAAAAGAGCGCAGCCGTAGCTGGTTTTGACGGTAGACATGGGCATCACCTGCCTTTCTTCTTTCCAAAGTCATGTGCCTTGCAGTGCACGGATTGCGAGGGTAGGGCGACGAGGTTCTCAGGGTCGTTATTGCGCTTGTTTCCGTCCAGGTGATGGACCACTTCGCCCGTTTTCAAGGGTCTTCCGAGCAGCGTTTCCACGATCTGACGGTGTTCGTGTTTGCCCAGCAGTTTGGGATAGGTCTTGCCCTTGCCTTTTCCACGCAGTTCACGACCTCTTCGGACCCTTGACTCCAGCACACCGCCCGGTCGGTTCATGGGGTTGATTAGCCGGTTGTACTCGCTCATCCGTCTCGAATTCCAGGAGCGCAAGTGGGCCTTGCAGCAGAAGTTGTTCTCACGGATCCTGGTTTCTTTCTTCAAGTATGGCTTGCCGCACAGGTTGCAAACGACCCTGACTCCCTTCGGCTTGTCCGCTTCTTTCTGCGGTGAGGCCGAATCGCTCACAGACAAAGCGGAAGGCTTCGATTTGGTGCTGGTAAGGCTTTGCTTTGACAGGCATCGCGAGGGGGGCCGCGGGGTCATGCTTGGTCCTCATCGGCATCCTCCGGCTGCTCCGTGATCGACACGCGCTGTACGCTGTCGCCCGGAACGAGGATTGTCATGCGGTGCCGCGCTCCCAGCAGCCGATCCAGGAGGCGTTCCCGTAGGGTCACAGTCCGACAGCGGACGATTCCGCCTCCCGGAGGCTCCCTGCTGATGCTGATTTTCAGGTCATGTTTCATCGCTCTTGCTTCCTTTCCGAAGAGCCACTTTTTTGCCCTTCATAGTTAGGCCACGGCAAGAGCAAAAGTTAACGGTTGAATTGAAAAGAATTTTTCAACCTGTCCAAGGCGCGATTGAGCCGCCTGCAAATGGCAGCTTTGCTTACACCTTCGGCGCGGGCAAGGCTGGTGATCGACTGGCCCTCAAAGAACAGCTTCCGGATGAGCTCACGTTGTTCGGGCAACAGACTATCCATCCCGCGCCGAAGCGCATCGATTTCCATTCTTTGGATGCAGATTTCCTCCAGGTCCGTATTGGAGGGCAGTCGGTTATCATCCTGATCGCAAACTTCCAGGGATATATGCCTGCGGGTTTCCTTATGGTTGGCGTTGTACTCCAGCCGATCCATTTCAATGAGGACGTCGTAGTCGCTGTCAGGGATATCGATGGAAATGGTTTCATTGTTGAAGTGGTAATCGTATTTCATCCTCTACTCCTTTGAGAGCAGGGCAGAGGGCAAAAAAATGAGCATGGACAATGGCTTTTTGCCATCTGCCATGCTCATGCGTCATTATTCAATACCGCTCAGGGCGGTTGCGCCGTGCTATGTGTCAGACACTGGGAACGTGTTCCCTCAGCTATTCGGTTTTCTGGACTGCAATCTCCGCCTTGCATCTCCCGCATTTGATGTACAAATCAGCAGGTTCCTCGGCATCATTCTCTGCCAGCCGGATCAACATCCGGCTTTGGGCGGACGCATCTCCAATCCTATATCCGCAACTGGGGCATGTCATCCTCACCACCTTTCTTCTGCTGACTGTGTGCTTTCGGACTTCACCCGTGAGTCCATTTGCCATCGGCAATCTCCTTTTTCAGATAATGGGTTCCAAACTTTGAAATAATGCTCCTCTTATGAAGCGGCGGTTGGTCGGGAGCACCGCCTTTCACTGGAACATCATCCCGGGCATCCTCACCAGGTCATGCGGATCGGATTTCTCGGTCAGGGTGTGCTTCACCAATGAGGAGGGGAAGATGCAGTTCATCCCGAAGCGGCCGCGAAGCATATCGACTGTGTCGTCGGCGGTCTGCCGCTTTTCATGGCGCGACGCATCGTTGAAGAAATCCCACTGCAAGGGGTTCTTCTGGGACGCCAGGTTGATTCCCCTCACCGTCAGCGCTCGGACGGGCTTATCCCAACGGTAGTTGCAGTGAAGAAGCCGGCGCGCTTCCTGCGCAATTTCAAGAGGGCTCTGGGTTGGGAGCCGCAATTGCGCCTGGCACTGCCTGTATTCCAGGTCGTTGTCCTTGACTGTCAGCTGCACACCGCCAGCCGCCAGGTCATGGATCCTGAGCCTGTGACCGATATCCTGGCTGAGGGCTAATAAGACCAGCCAGGCTTCTTCCTCCGTATGGACGTCCTTGTTGCAGGTGATGCCGTGCCCGACGGATTTCACGGGGGACTCGAAATCACGGTGCATCACCCGGGAGTGATCCTGGCCGGAGGCGAAGTTCCACAAGGCCAGCCCGTTCACCCCAAACCAGCGCTGCATCGTTTCGGGCGGTGTCGCGGCGATGCCCCCGATCGTGTAGATGCCGTACTTTTCCAGTTTCCGGCTGGTCGCCCTGCCGACGTAGATCATGTCGGACGCCGGCAGCGGCCAGACCTTTTCCCGGAAGTTGTCTTCTGTGATCACCGTGATGGCGTCGGGCTTTTTCATGTCACTCCCAAGCTTCGCGAAGATCTTGTTGAACGACACGCCAATGCTTACGGTCAGGCCAAGCTCCTCCTTCACGGCCTGCCGGATCTCCTCAGCGATTTCCCCGCCGGTACCCATAACGGCGCTGCCTGTTACGTCCAGCCAGCATTCGTCCATGCCGAACGGCTCCACCTGGTCGGTGTAGCGTCCGTAGATGGCGCGGACGAGCTGGGAAACCTTCAGGTACTCTTCATACTGCGGCGGCACCATGATCAGCCCGGGGCACTTCTGCCTGGCTTCCCAGTTGACCATCCCCGTCTTGATCCCCGCCTTCTTTGCCAGTTCCGACTTTGCCAGCACGATGCCGTGGCGCTCCTCGGTGCTGCCGCAGACCGCCACTGCTTTCCCGCGTAGGCTTGAGTCCAGCATGACCTCTACGCTGGCATAGAAAGCGTTCAGGTCGCTGTGCAGGATTGTCCGGGTCATTTTCTGCCTCCTTTTTCTGAAACTTCACATTTTCTTGTTGACAAGCGCAAGTATCGCTGATACACTCAGCTCATACTTCACATCTCGCATGAGGGATTCTATCCGAGATGAGAAGTAGTGTCAAGAGGGAAAGTGCATTGTGTGCAGAACATGGTGAACTTTATCCGGGAGGGAAAGAGGATGACGTTTGCTGACAAACTGAGGGAAGCCCGGAAACTGCGAAAGCTGAGTCAGGATGAACTTGCAAAACTGACGGGAGTTTCCAGACGGTCCGTCATCGCCTGGGAGAATGCCGAGGTTACTCCAAGGGCCAGGACGATGAAGAAGATCGCAGAATCGCTTCAAGTGTCATTGGACTACCTGAAGCATGATGAAATTACCGATCCTCTTCATGGCGTTACGACGAAGGAATACATCGACGAAGCCCGCGAGCGTTACGGTGAAAAAGCCGCACAGGAACTGGACTTTCTTCTGGAGCGGCAGCGCGTCTTCTTTGCCGGCGGCGAGATCAGCCAGGACGCCAAGGACGCTTTCTTTGAGGCTGTCGTCAAAGCATACATGGCCTGCAAGGATGAAGCGAAAAGGAAATCAAACCTGTAAATAAGATGATCTCTGATCAGGAGCATATTTGATTGAGACTGGACTACATTAGCCGCAGCGCTGAGGATATCAAGAAGGACTTCCCTGATTCTGATCCCTTCGAAATGGCAAAGGCGATGGGGAATCTCCTGTTATTTCAGGCGATGGGCAAGGCGAAGAGCGCATGCAAAGGTTTCTTTATGATGCAGGATGGCCAGCCCAGTATTACCATCAACAGCGATCTACCCAAGATGATCCAGAAGATCATCTGCGCTCACGAACTGGGGCATGCTGTTCTGCATTCCCAGATGCCGGGGATGGAGTCGTTTCATGACTTTGCCCTGTTTGACGACACTTCTTCAACTGAGTATGAAGCGAATGTATTTGCAGCCGAGCTGCTGCTGAAGGATGAGGATGTGTTTGAACTGCTCAATGATGACCTGTCGTTCTTCGGGGTAGCGTCCACCCTGCGCATCCCGCCGGAGATGCTGGATTTCAAGTTCCGGGTACTGAAGCGGAAAGGGTATCAGTTCAGAGAACCGCCCGTGCAGGCCGGAAGCAAGTTCCTTCGTGATATGGAGGTGAACGTCCGTGAGGAGTAGCGTCTCTGAGCGCGTGTACGTCGATGTAAAGGCCGCTTTCAATGCTGCCGGGAACCTGATGCCGCTGGAGATCAAGTGGCTCGATGGCAAGGTGTTCGAAATCGACAAGGTCACTGACATCCGGCAAGCGGCTGCGATGAAGGCCGGCGGCCAGGGCGACCGCTATACCGTGTGTATCCGCGGAAAGCAAAGCTACCTTTTCTTTGAGCGCAGCGGGGCGCTGTCGGGGAACAACCTGGGCAGATGGTTCGTAGAGGCCAAGGCAGTCAGATGAGATTTGGAGAAGCAGATTGATCCGCAACGAAGGAAAGCGCCTGGAATTTGGGAAAGGCGACATTGGCATTCATATGGGAGATACGTCTGACGCCGCTTTACTTCTGTTCAGGAATTTGGACACGCCGGCGCCAATCGGAAAACTCCTGAACAGGCAAAGAAGAAGAGAGGTTGAGATATTGGATTCGGATGTCGTGATGAGCTTTTCGAACGCGGAGAGCATTGACGCCTTGATGAACTGCCTGAAAGTCATCCGGCGAAATTTGGGTACGGCAAATGCGCAGAACAGTATTTAAGACATGCTGATATGAGTGAGCAGGAACTACGTTCCCATCGATGCTGCTTCACAGGCCACCGCCCGGAAAAGCTGAAGCGCGCAGAGACAGAAATCAAAAAGGGCCTTGAGGGAGCAATTCTCAAGGCCATTCATGGGGGATTCACGACCTTCATAACTGGTATGGCTCGTGGCGTGGATATCTGGGCAGGGCAGATTGTGCTTAGGCTTCGTCAGGACAATCCAGATCTGAGGCTCATCGCTGCACTTCCGTATCCGGGATGTGACAGGCGTTGGTCAGCCAGCTGGAGAAGGCAATACGCTGAAGTGCTAGAAGCCGCTGATCTGGTGGAGTGCACAAGCGATGAGTATAGCATGGCGTCTTATCAGAAACGCGATGAATGGATGGTCGATCACTCGGCGATGGTCATAGCTGTTTACGACGGGGTATCCGGAGGAACCAAGAACACAATTGAATACGCGACACAATGTAAGGCAGAGATTTCGTGCATTTAGGTTGCCCAGACTACACGTTTGGGAGCTGTCAACTGGTAACGATGTGTATGAACTTGCCGTTTCTTTTGTCTTTTCCTCACAATCGTGATAATATGAAACAACTGCATATATCATCCCGGATTATTCGGGTTGGAAAGGTTGCGTTATGATTGAGTTGGATGCTGTTATGTGTCTAGTTTAGGACATGGGCTCCGATGGTGCTTGATTGTGACGATGTTAACGTATTTATATGGATCAAGAATATTTGTGCAAAGGTAGGAAAAAAGCGTGAACAATCAGACCTATAACTCCATAGTTAGTTTCATTTGGAGCATTGCAGATGATTGCCTTCGTGATGTCTATGTGCGCGGCAAGTACCGCGATGTAATTTTGCCTATGACTGTCATTCGGCGACTTGACGCAGTTCTGGAGCCGACAAAGCAAGCGGTCCTGGATATGAAGAAAATGCTGGATCAAGCGAGAATTACTAACCAGACTCCAGCGCTATGCAATGCTGCTGGACAGTCGTTTTGTAACAGTTCTCCCTTTTGCCTGCGGGATTTGACTTCGCGGGCAAAACGTCAGACATTGAAAGCAGACTTCATTGCCTACCTCGATGGCTTCTCGCCCAATGTGCAGGAAATTCTGGAGAAGTTCAAATTCCGCAATCAAATTGACACGATGATTGATGCGGACATTCTGGGAGCGGTCATTGAAAAATTCGTTTCTCCAAGCATCAATTTGAGTCCCACCCCAATATATAAGGATGACACAAAAACAGAAATACGTTTGCCCGCCCTGGACAATCATGCAATGGGGACAGTTTTTGAGGAGCTTGTCCGGCGTTTCAACGAAGCCAACAATGAAGAAGCAGGCGAACACTGGACACCCAGAGATGTGGTCGAGCTGATGGCGGACCTAATCTTCACTCCTATCAGCGATAAAATCAAAGATGCGACATATTCCTGCTATGACGGCGCATGCGGCACAGGCGGCATGCTCACCGTAGCCCAGGACAGGCTCATGCAGTTGGCCGAAGAAACCAGTAAAAATGTGTCCATCCACCTTTTTGGGCAGGAGATCAATCCCGAAACATATGCTATTGCAAAAGCGGATCTGCTCCTAAAAGGTGATGGCGATCAATCGGAGCACATCCATTTTGGCTCGACCCTTTCCGACGATGGGTGGGCAACGTATCGGTATGATTTCATGCTATCCAATCCGCCCTATGGCAAGACATGGAAAACCGATGCTGAAAAAATGGGCGGCAAGAGGGACATACTCGACAGTCGCTTTAATGGAGTATTGGCTGATGGCACACAACTTACGATGATCCCAAGGGTGAGTGACGGCCAGCTACTCTTTCTGCTGAACAACGTTGCTAAGATGAAAACCGACACCCCCCTCGGCAGCCGCATCGCAGAGGTGCACAACGGTTCCTCGCTGTTTACGGGAGACGCCGGATCCGGCGAGAGCAATGCCCGCCGCTATATGATTGAAAATGATCTTGTAGAAGCCATCATAGCTGTGCCGGAAAAGATGTTCTACAACACAGGCATAGGAACCTTTATCTGGATTCTCTCCAACCGGAAGGAAGCGCGCCGAAAAGGAAAGATCCAGCTGATTGATGCCACGGCCATGAAATCTCCCTTGCGTAAGAACCTCGGTGAGAAGAACTGCGAGTTCACAGAGGAGATCCGCCAGCAAATCGTTGATATCTACATGAGCTTTGAAGACAGTGATGTCAGCCGTATCTTCAATAACAGCGACTTTGGGTATTGGCTCATTACGGTGGAACGACCGCTGAGGCTTCGTGTTGACACGAAAGGGGCCATTCCCAACACGCTGTTGAAGGCCGAGGAGTTGCATTCATATCACGCCGCCCTCTCTGCTTTGCCGCAGGGGACGCCAATGGACGACTGGACAGCATTTGCCAAAGCGATCAAGCTAAAGGCCGCTTTGCTCAAGAAGGTGCGACCGTTCATTACCGAGAAGAACCTAACCGCGCAGCCGGTGGAGGGTGAGTCTGATGTTGATCTTCGCGACACCGAAATCGTACCATTCAACTATGATGGCGGTATTCTCGCTTTTATGAAGAATGAGGTGCATCCTTTTGCGCCGGATGCCTGGGTTGAAGAAGCCCAGACGAAAATCGGCTATGAAGTCAGTTTCACGAAGTACTTCTACAAGCCGATAGAGTTACGCCCTATAGCTGAGATTCTCTCGGACCTGAAAGCGCTTGAAGCCGAAACTGAAGGGATGCTGGCGGAGATAGTTGGGGGTATTGAGGGATGATTGCTCGTGAATCCCAAATCTCCACTAAGATACCATGGCTTGGGAAAATGCCGATCCATTGGGAGATAATGCGGGCGAAATATATGTTTCGTAAGGAATCGAGGGCGGTATCTGATTCAGATGAAGTTGTAACCTGCTTTAGAGATGGAATAGTAACATTGCGTAAGAATCGTCGTACAACTGGTTTTACAGAGTCTATACAAGAATTTGGTTATCAAGCCATACGGAAAGGTGATCTTGTTATACATGTGATGGATGCATTTGCAGGTGCTGTAGGTGTATCAGATTCTGATGGAAAAGGCACGCCTGTCTATAATGTTTGCACTGCTAAGGGCGACTTCAATAATTACTACTATGCTCACGTTATTCGTGAGATGGCGAAAACAGGTTTCATTCAATCACTGTATCGTGGGATACGTCAGCGTTCATCGGACTTTCGCTTTGAGATTTTTGCAGCACAATACCTGCCTGTGCCTCCTCGCTCAGAACAAGATCAGATAGTTCGCTATCTTGACTGGCAGGTATCGAGAACGAATAAGCTCATTTCCGCATTGAAGAAGCAAATTGCCTTGTTGAAAGAACAGAAACAAGTCATCATCAACGAGGCCGTGACAAGAGGTCTTGACCCCAGTGTACCAAAGAAAGACAGCGGCGTTGAGTGGATTGGGGAGATCCCTTCACACTGGGCATTGATAAGAAATAAAAACATCCTAAAAGAGAAAAATGGAACTGTTGGAGACTTTTCCGGGGACTTTACATTATTATCTTTGACAACACGTGGAGTAATTGTGCGTGACACCAGTGAGGCGAAAGGGAAATTCCCTTCTGACTTTGGCACATACAAAATTGTTGAGTCAGGCAATATCATATTTTGCTTGTTTGATATTGATGAAACGCCCAGAACCGTTGGTCTATCGTCTATGGATGGGATGATTACAGGGGCGTATGATGTGTTCCAGATTGAGGGAATCAACAGTGATTACCTAACATATTACTATCTTTCCATTGATGACAAGAAAGCGCTTAAGCCACTATATAAAGGGTTGAGGAAAGTAATCAATCCTTCAAGTTTTCTGCGAGTGTATTCACCGTTTCCCCCAATAGAAGAGCAGGAGAAGATTGTTTTGTATCTCAAAAAGCAATGCAAAAAAACTGATACTCTCATAGAGAATATCAATCGGGAGATTACGCTTCTTGTCGAATACCGCACCCGTTTGATCTCGGATGTGGTCACAGGCCAGATTGATGTACGGGACGCTGCAGTACCAGAATTTGAGTTTGTGTCAGACGAGACAAGTGACACATCCGATGATGAGGAAATAGATACCGAAGAACCGGAGGGTGAGGAGGCGTAGGCATGCCTGTAACCGACACAAAGGAAAAGGGCTTGGAGTCCTTGATTGTGAAGTGGCTCGTTGAACAAAACGGCTATGAACAAGGCACAAGCGATAATTTCAGCCGTGAATATGCGGTAGACGAGACTCGGCTGTTTCGCTTCCTCTCAGAAACACAGGGGGCTGAGTTGGATAAGCTCGGCGTCTTTCAGAGCGATCTCAAGAAGGCGAAATTCCTTGATCGCTTGCGCGGTGAAATTGCCAAGCGCGGCATCATTGATGTGCTTCGTAATGGCATGAACATGTATCCCGCCAACCTCATCACGTTCTATACCACCCCCTCATTGAAGAACAAGAAGGCAAGGATGATGTTTGAAAAGAACATCTTCAGCGTTACCCGCCAGCTCATGTATTCCAAAGACGCAACCCGCCTGGCGCTTGATTTGTGCATCTTTATCAACGGCTTGCCAGTGATCACCTGTGAACTGAAAAATCAACTGACGAAGCAGAATGTTGACGATGCGGTGTATCAGTATCAGCATGACCGAGACCCCAAGGAGCTCCTTTTTCAATTCAAACGCTGCATCGCTCACTTTGCTCTGGATGATGCGCGGGTGAGGTTTTGCACCAAGCTGGACGGAACGGACTCCTGGTTCCTGCCATTTGACAAAGGCAATAAGGACGGCGCGGGCAACCCAATCAATCCCGACGGTCTGATGACAGACTATCTATGGAAGCAGATACTAACAAAAGGCATGCTTGCCCATATTATCGAGAACTATGCGCAGGTTGTCGAGGAGATTGACCCGGACACCAAACGAAAGAAGTATACGCAGATCTTTCCGCGCTTTCATCAGTTGTCTGTTGTAGAAAGCCTGCTTTCTGATGTCCGCCGAAACGACATCGGGCAGCGCTACCTGATCCAGCACAGCGCCGGAAGCGGCAAATCCAACTCCATCGCCTGGCTCGCTCACCAGCTCATCGGGTTGGAGAGGGCTGATGGGAGCACCATCGTGGATTCCGTCATCGTCGTGACCGACCGTGTCATTTTGGATAAACAAATCCGCGATACCATCAAGCAGTTCATGCAGGTGTCAAACACCGTTGCCTGGGCTGAACATTCCGGGAATCTCCGTGATGCCATCAACGGCGGGAAGAAGATTATCATCACCACCGTACACAAATTCCCGGTAATCCTTGAAAGCATAGGGAGCGAACATAAAGGCCGAAGTTTTGCCATCATCATCGATGAAGCCCACTCATCCCAAAGCGGAAGCATGTCCGCGAAAATGAACATTGTGCTGTCAGGAGAGTATTCCGGTTCAGAGGATGAAGACGATGAAGACCGAATCAACCGCCTGATTGAGGAACGCATCAAGGGAAAACGGATGCTGAAGAACGCAAGCTATTTTGCTTTCACAGCTACGCCAAAGAATAAGACCCTTGAAATGTTCGGCGTACCATATCGCGAGGGTGACGTAGTCAAGCATAGGCCATTCCATGTATACACAATGAAACAAGCCATTCAGGAGGGCTTCATTCTCGATGTGCTGAAATATTACACGCCGGTTGACAGTTACTACAAGCTTATCAAGACCGCGCAGGATGACCCTATGTTCGACAAGAACAGGGCGCAAAAAAAGCTTCGCTATTTTGTGGAAAGCAACGAGTATACGATTCTGCAAAAGGCAACGTTGATGGTGGAGCATTTCCATGAGCAGGTTGTCGCGAAGAACAAAATCGGCGGCAAGGCCAGAGCAATGGTTGTGACAAGCGGCATTAAAAGATGCATCGAATATTATTACGCCATCAACAAGTGCCTGGCGAATCGGCGCAGCCCTTTCAAAGCAATCATTGCATTTTCAGGGGAGTGTGAATTCCAGCAGGGTACCATGCTCACGTCTGCCGGCCTGAACGGATTCCCCGATAATACAATTGAGAAAGTATTTCGTACTGACCCCTATCGTTTCCTCATCGTCGCGGATATGTTCCAGACGGGTTATGATGAGCCGCTTCTTCACACGATGTACGTGGACAAGATGCTATCGGACATCAAAGCGGTACAGACGCTTTCGAGGTTGAACCGAGCATGCCAGAAGAAATACGACACCTTTGTGCTTGATTTCGCAAATAAGACCTCAACCATTGAAGAAGCATTCTCCAATTATTACCGTACAACAATTCTATCTTCCGAAACGGATCCAAACAAACTTTACGATCTCATTGCCATCATGGACGGGTACCAGATTTTCACGCAGGAACATGTCGAAACGCTTGTCGACCTATACTTGAACGGCGCCGACCGCGAACGGCTGGACCCGATTCTTGATGCTTGTGTTGCTCAGTACGACTTGATCGAGAACGAAGACAAGATCAAATTCAAAAGCGCTGCAAAGTCCTTTGTACGCACGTATGGATTTTTGGGTGCAATTCTGCAATATGGAAATGCTGGATGGGAGAAGCTATCGATCTTTCTGAACTTCCTCGTTCCGAAGCTGCCCTCTCCACAGGAGGATGACCTGTCACGTGGCATCCTGGAAGCAATCGACCTTGACAGCTATCGTGTTGAAGCACGAGAGGCTATCTCGCTCACGCTTGAAGACGCGGATGCGGAAGTTGATCCTGTTCCTGTTGGGCGGGGCGGTGGCATTGGCGAACCGGAAATGGATTTGCTTTCATCGATACTGATGGCCTTCAATGATATGTTTGGCAACATCGACTGGAATGACGTAGATAACGTTCGCCGTCAGATTCTGGAAATCCCATCAATGGTATCCAAGGACGAAAAATACCAAAACGCCATGAAGAACTCCGACAAGCAAAGCGCGCGCATGGAAAGCGAGCGGGCATTGCAGCAGGTCATATTAAGCATCATGGCGGATAATATGGAATTGTTCAAACAGTTCCAAGACAATCAATCGTTCAAGAAGTGGCTTTCAGATTTGGTGTTCAACCTGACATATAACGAGAAAGGGGAGGCGTTTGAAGCACCACAAAAGCCGAGTATAATATAGTTTTCATGAAAGGGCTATGTTTATTGATCGCGGTGTCATATTTTGATTGACCATTTACAAAACTTACAAGTGAGTCCTGTTATTAAGTATGAGGGAGTGACAACATGTTTGACACGAAATATCTGAAGGAAGCGTTGGCAAGCTATAAACGGGATTTTGTTCAAAAGCTATGGCCAAACGAGAAGTATAAGTGGGAAGCAGTCCAGTTCTTTCAGGCCAACTGGGATGTGAATGCGGCAGACTTTGCTTCCATGTTGACCCTCTCCCTATCAAAAACTTTTAATTTGCTAGCGTCGGCGAACAACTTCCCCGCAGGAATGATTCAGGGTTTTGCCAAAACAGCGCCTGAAGAGGTGCGAGCAATGTTCATTGCGTTGTTCGATGAGAGCAATGACGTAGTAACCAGAATCCTCAATTTTAAAGATCAGGCGACTACCATGCTGCAGAAGTACGGGAATACCGCAAAGCAGCATTATCAATATGAGAATGCTGTTAGCATATATTTATGGCTTCGCTATCCAGATAAATATTACATCTATAAGTTCGGTGAGGTAAAAGCTGTTGCGCAAGCACTCAGTAGCAATTATCAGTTCAAGAAAGGTGCCTATTCGGAAAATCTGCGCAGTTTTTACCGCTTCTACGATGAATTGTGCGAGGCAATCAAGAATGACGAGGAACTCATCAATCTGTTCACATCCCAGCATGCCGAAGGATGTTATTCAGATCCGGAATATAGAACATTGACTATCGATGTCGGTTTTTATATCAGCCGCTACATTTCACAAAACGAACATGTGCCCGACACTGAATGGTTCCCATCAGATTATTCGCCCAACATTTCTACCAATTTATGGGTAGAACTGCTAAATGATCCTGATATATTTACAGCGGGAAGTCTTGAGATCATGAAGCGTATGAAAGATTATGGCGGTCAAGCAACATGTACTCAACTTTCGATCAAGTATGGTGAAACGAAGAACTTCTACAACAGCGGTTCTTCTGCTTTGGCACGTCGTGTTGCAGAGAAAACAGGATGTCCCTTAACGGATAAAGAAAACGAGAATAGTAAATGGTGGCCTATTCTTTACGTTGGACGCAATGCAGGCAAGGAAGACTCCGGCAGCTATACATGGAAGCTACGTGATGAGCTATCCGCAGCTCTTGACAAGGTAGACCTTAGCCATGTTGAACTGTATGCTGCCGCTGCTCCAGGCGAAGAGGAACACGGCTATTGGTGGCTAAATGCAAATCCACGAATTTGGAGCTTTTCAGACATTGCGATAGGTGAAGTGCAGTCCTATACGCTTCTAAATGATAATGGCAACAAGCGCCGCATCTACCAGAATTTTCTTGACGCCAAGGCCGGCGATATGGTCATTGGATACGAATCAAACCCAATCAAGCAGATCGTTGCAATCTGCAAGATAAGTGCAGAACAGGATGGCGAGAGGCTATACTTCGAAAAAATTGAAGGACTCGCATCGCCAATTGATTACCTGACACTAAAGAACTGCTCCGAACTGGAGAGAATGGAATACTTCAGAAATCCTCAGGGCAGCTTGTTCAGATTAACTAAAGGCGAATTTGATTTCATTGTTGACATAATCAGGGAGGAAAATCCGTTAGTCCCAAGAGAAAAGTCCGACAAATACGGCAAGAATGAATTCCTTGATAGTGTTTACATGACCGAAAGTCGCTTAGATTCGCTGATCTCAGTCCTAAGAAACAAAAAAAACATCATCCTGCAGGGCGCACCTGGTGTGGGGAAAACCTTTGCAGCAAAGCGGCTTGCTTACGTGATGATGGGAGAAAAGGATGAAAGCCGCATTGAATTCGTGCAGTTTCATCAGAATTACTCCTATGAAGATTTCGTGATGGGCTACAAGCCTGTGAATGATGGGTTTGAACTGAGAAATGGAATTTTCTATCGTTTCTGTCAAAAAGCTGCAAACCAGCCGGACAAAGATCACTTCTTCATCATAGACGAGATCAACCGTGGTAACCTGAGCAAGATCTTCGGCGAACTGCTTATGTTGATCGAGCGTGACTATAGAGGCGCAAGAACAACGCTTGCATATAACGGATTGGCTTTCTCGGTACCCACAAATCTTTACATCATTGGTATGATGAACACTGCGGACCGTAGCCTTGCCATGATTGATTATGCGCTCCGCCGCCGGTTCAGTTTCTTTGAGATCGAACCTGGCTTTGATTCAGATGGTTTTTCGAAATATCAGAATCAACTGAATAACGATACCCTCAATGTGCTGATTGAAAGGATAAAGGAACTGAATAAGGAGATATCGCTGGATAAATCGCTGGGAAAAGGGTTTTGCATAGGCCACAGCTACTTCTGTGAGCGGAAGGTGTGCACAGATGAATGGATGCAAGCTATAGTTCACTACGATATTTTGCCGTTGCTAGGTGAATATTGGTTTGATGACAATGCGAGGCTCCGGCGCTGGGAGAATGTGCTCCTTAGTGTGTTCCAATGACAAAAGACAAACACATATTCATTAAAAACATATATTATATGCTGTCGTATGCCTTCACGTCCTTGCAGCAGTCCATTTTCGATGACGTTGCGAAGGAAGAGTTCGAGGACCTGCACAATCTACTTGCCGCAATTCTCGCTAAAGGCATAGGTCAGCAGCTGAAGCAAGGCCTTTATCGCGAATACCTGAATAAAGTCGAAGATATAGCTGTCATGCGGGGAAAAATCGACATGCCTGGCACAATGAGAAACAAGGTCGAAAGGCAGCAAGTACTGTCATGCGATTTTGATGAGTTATCAGAGAATAACCTACTCAATCAGATCCTGAAAACGACAGTTACACTCTTGCTTCGACATTCAAATGTGAAACCCAAATATAAAGAACCGCTCAGGCAAGGTATGCTTTTCTTCTCTTCCATTGACATCATCAAAGAACCTGCTTCCATCAAGTGGACAGCGATACGATTCAAACGTAACAATCAGACTTATCGAATGCTGATCAGCATCTGTCAACTTGCTCTGGAGGGGATGTTAATTACCACAGAACAAGGTGAGTACAAGCTAGCATCCTTCTTCGATGAACAACGCATGTCCCGCTTGTACGAGAAGTTCATCCTGGAGTACTACATCAAAAAGTACCCGGCCCTCAGGCCAGAGGCTTCAGAAATCCATTGGGCGTTGGACGACGGTATAGGTACGATGCTGCCAGTCATGCAAAGTGATATTACCCTGAAGCATGGAAAAGAGATTCTCATTATCGACGCAAAATACTACTCACATACAACCCAGGTTCAATACGATGTACATACGCTCCATTCCAACAATCTGTATCAGATTTTTACATATGTCAAGAATAAGGATTCCGAATACGTGGATGACCCGCACAATGTTTCAGGAATGCTTCTTTATGCAAAAACTGACGAAACCATCCAGCCGGACAATGTGTACCAGATGAGCGGAAACAAAATCAGTGTTCAAACGCTAGATCTGAATCGCGAGTTTGGAGAAATCTCAAAGCAATTGAGTGCCACTGTTGAAAGCCATTTCGAAATGACTGTTAAGTAAGAAACCGCGGATAGATAAGCAGAAGCTTGATGATCTCTTTAAAGATATTATCACTGACCAATTCAAACACCGGCATATGCATACAAAAATTCTGGCTGCTTGCTGAGTGAGGCCTGAAGTAAACAGAGAGGAGCAACTATGGTCAACAGCCAAAACGATCCAGGCACCATCATCAACTACCCGGATTATGAGAAGTTGAAGGCCGAGGTAGAAAAGCTGCGGACAGAGTTGTCCATGCTGGTGCTTGAGAAGGATGAGCTCTTCCTTGTGGAATGCAGGAATATTGAGATGATGTATATGCTCGCGGTTGGCGGGTTGGAGTACAAGGTGTATCAGCTCGAATGCCAGGTACTCCGGCTCAAGCGAAAAGCGGAGCTGATTCAGGCAAGAAAGAACCGGCAGGAAAGGATATTCGTACCTGAGATAGAAGAGGCGCTGGACGCTGAATTCACGGAATATCAAGCCCGTTTGGAAGAGAAAATTAACAGGGTGAACGCGGCCATTGAGCGCAGTCACAGCCAGGCTCTGTCTGATGAGGACGCCCGCGAACTAAAGAAGCTCTACAGAAGCATTGTGAAGGTCCTGCATCCAGACCTGCACCCGGAATTGAGCGACACAAAACTCCAGTTGTTCTATAACGCAGTCAGGGCCTATGAGAATGGGGATTTGGAGGAGATGCGAATCATTAGCGCAATGGTCGGCGAATCAGAACTGCCCGACATCAAGCAGGACGGGATGACGACCTTAGCAAAAGAAAAGACCCGCCTGAAAGACCTGCTAAAGAATCTGCGGGACAGGATCGCGCAGATTAAGATGGAATATCCATACACAATGAAAGCGTTTGTCCGTGATCCAAAGCAGGTCGAGGAGCGAAAGGCGGAACTGGAGGCTGCCATTGGGCAATGGCGCGATGTGCTTGCCTCTTATAAGGCCAGGATCGATGAAATGTTGGGGTGATAGCATGAATGAGTTGTCAAAAAACGAGGGAAGCGGGGTAGTAAGCTTGCTTCATGGTAGAGGCGGACTACCTGGCATCCCCAAGCCATTTGAACGTGACATTTACCTATTTGACACCCGCGTAGCAGGAACCAGTCACATAGAAGGCATTGAGGAGCTGGAGTCCCATCTAAATGTGGATGACAAACTCGAATTTTTCCGCGAACCAGATAATCAATACGACGACAAGGCAATAGCAATCAAGAATGCTGATGGTGTGAAAATCGGATATGTGCCGCAGGCTGATAATGTGATATTCGCCCGCCTTATGGATGCTGGTAAGCTGTTGTTTGGTAAGATAACGTCCAAGGAAATGATGGGCAGTTGGCTTAGGATTGAGATCAAGGTGTTCTTGCATGAGTAGGAGGAAGGCGGTGATCAGTTGACTACAAGAGAGAAAAATCTAGCGGTTTATCAG
This sequence comes from Christensenellales bacterium, assembly GCA_050952935.1. GTDB lineage: Bacteria > Bacillota > Clostridia > Christensenellales > Aristaeellaceae > UBA6115. The sequence goes on from JBMNLS010000001.1 coordinate 1,286,566, forward strand.
TGTGCCTTGAAATATCTTCATTCGCTGCTTCCGAAAGGAATGAAAGAGGCTGATCTTGATAAATACTACAATGGTGACAGCCGTGACTTTGAAACGTTGACTGATGTATTCGAGCAGTTCATTCAGTCGGCTCAGAACTATCAAGGCATGCCAAATTTCATAAAATACAGTGAACGTCGTATAGAGATCAAAGATATCCTACTTGACTTTGATATTGCGCAAATAGCTGACTTTTCTGTTGAGAAGCTTTATCTGACATTCAGAAAAGCTTTTTGCGTTACCAGCAAGGATAGCAATTTTAACGCTTGGCATAAATGGAGCAAATCTATTATTGATGTGGCAAAGTTTCTGTGTAACTTCAATGGAGTGGATGACTTTCGTACATTTATAGGTCAGTTTGACTATAATCTTCCAATGAGAACTGCACTGCCACTGCTCATTGCAAAGAAGATCAGCGGCCTTGGTTTTTCTCTGGCTTGTGATTGTCTCAAGGAACTGGGTTTTATCAATTATGCCAAACCAGATACGCATTTAATAGACACATGCGAAGGATTGATGCTGTCAGACAGGGATCCAGTTTCGGTGTTTGAGGCGATTGTAAGAATGTCTGATGATTGTAAAGCCGTGGATCGGACAGCGACTCCCTATAAAATTGATAAAATCCTATGGCTGATATGTTCTGGGCGTTTTTACCTCGACAATGTCACCATCGGGAGACATAAGAATGAATTTATACTATTGGCTAAGAACAACCTGAGTGAAGAGATAGATATGAGGCAAACGGGAATTTGTGATTCCGGACTGTATCCGAAAGAAGGATAATTCTATGTTGACACCAGACAACTCAATGTATGCCACTCATCACGACTTGGACATCAAACCCATCCCGGAACAGGTGCTCTACATCAACGAACCGGGTATTGCGGGCGATTTTTGTGGCATGGGGATATCTGACCTGGATGACGCACAGTGGCTTGCTAAGGTGGATGACACTTGCGAAAACGCATCCTGGTATGCAAAGCAATCGCTGGACCATATCCGCGTCTTTATTCCCCTTGACTTGAGTAGAAAAACAATCCTGGCATATTTTAGGGCGGTAATGGTATTTTTCGGGCATGCCAATGAGAAGAATGAAGCAGCTTTTTCCAGCGCCATCGACCAGGTTGTCACTAGACTGGAAATCTATGACCAAGTGTGGCTCACCAGAGAGATGTCAAGAAACCGCACATGCGCTGAGCTTCACAGCCAGCATGCCTCAGAGATCGTGCGGATCATCGTTGACGAACTTGTCCATCTGGGCAGTGACGGCTGTACAGCGGAGTGCTTCCCTTATGAAACGGTTGAGATGCTGTGCAAGGAGTATAATTTCGAGATGTAGAATTGATTGAAATTTCCAGGAGGATGGGGTTATGGCAAGTGATATTGAGGCATTGCGCAAGTGGAGCAAACTTGATTTGGACACAAAGAATTGTTTGCTTACCAACGTGTTCTGTTCAAATTGCTTTACTACAACAGTAATCAACTACGAGATTGTTTCACGCAAAGACGGCATCCTCATTCAGGGGATATGTAAGCAGTGTGGGCGTGAAGTGGCCAGAGTTGTCGAGGAGGGTTGGTTTAGTCAAGGCTCAGAATAGACAAGTGATCAGGAAATATCTAGCAAGCGACGTTAATGAAGGCAGGAATCAACATGGAAACTGATCAGATTATTAGTTTTATTAAGGAACGTAATTGGGAACAATTTCATACCCCAAAAAATTTAGCCATAGCTATTGGTGCCGAAGTAGGTGAGTTACTGGAATGCTTTCAATGGAAAACTGATGAAGAAATCCATAATATGGTTCAACAAGAAAATACAGAGCAAATTGCTGATGAAATTGCGGACATATACATGTATCTTGTTAGCTTAAGTTATTGCATGAACATTAATCTGGAAAATGCTATTCAAAATAAGCTTGACAAAAACAGGCGCAAATATCCTATTGATAAAAGCTTCGGAAGTGCAAAAAAGTATACTGAGCTTTAAGGATATGTTAGAGGTGATAAGCTTTGAAAATGTATGTTGGTATTACTGATTATGATTGGTTCAAGACCTTACAAGAGGCGAATTGTGATGAGATAAATTTCTGGAAGCCAGGTGGTAAAACAAATTTCAAAGCGCTAAACGAGGGGGATCTGTTTTTGTTCAAACTTCATAGCCCCAATGACTACATTGTTGGTGGTGGGGTTTTTCTCAAATTCTCAGTCCTGCCGATATCACTAGCCTGGGAAGCTTTTGGAATTGCTAACGGAGCCAAGAGCTTACCAGAACTCACAGACCGGGTTTATAGATATAAAAGAACCGATCGCTTGTCGGATCCTGATCCTCAGGTCGGATGTGTAATTCTCTCAACGCCTTTTTACCTTAATGAAAGAAGCTGGATTCCAGTACCTCAAGATTGGAATCGAAATATTGTTCAAGGAAAAACTTATGATACAGCTGAACATCAGGGGCTATCGCTGTATGAAATGGTTCAAGAAAAGCTTAGATTACAGGGCTTCAATGATTATTCCCAAGAAGGCACTGAGAATCGATATGGCAAGGAGCAAGTTATAAAGCCCAGAATCGGTCAAGGTGCATTTAAAATCCTTATTACAGATGCTTATCAAAGGCGATGCGCAATAACAGGTGAAAAAACACTTCCTGCACTTGAAGCTGCCCATATAAAACCCTATAACCTTGATGGCCCTCATAAAATCTCCAATGGGTTACTCTTAAGAAGAGATTTTCACACCCTTTTTGATAGAGGATATATCACTATTGACAAAAACCTAAACGTAGAGGTTAGTCATAAAATAAAAGAGGACTTTGGCAATGGAAGGGAATACTATGCTCATCATGGCAAAACCCTTATTATTTTACCCGAGTTGTTAGAGCAGTTACCAGATACACGTTATTTGGAATGGCATAATGAGCATGTTTATCTTGGTTGAGAATGATATTGCATACAGGCTCAACGATATCAATGCCAACGTAGATCATGGTACTGTCAAATCAAGTTCGCAACTTTGGACTCCGTTTACCATGTCACGCTGCCTGTTTATCCAGTGATTTGAGCGAATCCTCACTCAGGTATCCTCTGGTCACTGACCAGTCTTCCGAGTATTCCATCAGGTACACTGTCACCAGCCGCAGGTAGGAGTCCGGATTGGGAAAGATGCCGACCACCCTGGTTCGCCTCCGGATCTCCTTATTGAGCCGCTCCAGCATGTTGTTGGAGCTGACTTTTCTGGCATCCAATTTGGGAAATGCCAGAAAAGTCAGCGCATCCTCAAGGCCTTCTTCCAGCGTTTCCACCGCCTTGGGACACTTTTCTCTGTACTGATCCGCCAAATCCCGAGCCCGCTGCTTTGCCGTTGCCGGATCTGCTGTCATCCAGATCCCTTTTAGAAGGCCGGCGAAGCGTTCCTTCTCCTTGTGTGGGACATGAACCAGGACGTTCCGCATGAAATGCACCTTGCACCGCTGCCAGCTGGCCCCCGGGAAACACTCTCCAATGGCTGCCACCAAGCCTTTGTGCGCATCTGAGACGATCAGGGATCTGGTGCGCATCACCTACGACCGCAATTACTTCAACACCGAGCTGGCCAAGCTGATGGCTGCCGGCGCGATGACCGAAAACGGAGGTCTCGTCGCCAACCTCGAAGGCGTGCATCTGCGCAAGATCATGACCATGAACCTACCGGTCTTTGAGAAGTTCGGCGTGGATCCGTTCAAGGATCGCATGGAAATCCATGACGAAATCTACGAGCGCGGCGGCACCCCGATCGTCGACAGCAACCTGATGAGCGAAGACTTTGAGGGTCTGTTCCTCATCCGCGGCGCTGGCGCGACCGGCTCCAATGGCGGCTCCTGCTGCTCCATTCTCACCAGCTTTGGCCGCTTCGCTGCGCATGCTGCAATCGAATACGCCAAGAACGCTGAGCCGCTGGAGAGCATTGACCTGTCCGTGGCTGAGAGCGAATTCTCCCGCCTTGAAGAGCTGCGCACCCGCAAGATCGAAGGCGGCCTGCGTCCGCACGTCATCCGCCATCACATCCAGGAAGCCTGCGGCACGTGCCTTGGCATTCTGCGCCCGCAGGACAAGCTCGAGGCTGCGCTCGTCGAGCTCAAGCGTATCCGCGACGAGGAGATCCCGAAGATGATCGTTACCTCCGACACCAAGACCTTCAACACCGAGTGGAAGGAAGCCATCGAAAACTACAACCTGCTGGACGCCGCTATTCTGGCTGTCGCCGCTACGCTCGAGCGCAAGGAACTGCGCGGCGCGTACCTGCGTCCCGAGTATCCGGAGCGCGACGATGAGAACTTCAACTGCATGCTGCTGGCGAAGCTGACCGATGGTGAGCCGGTGTTCACCAAGCGCGATCTGCCGCAGGCTCAGCTGTGATTCCACAGAGGATGAAAGGAGATCAACACTATGAAAATCACCATGTATAAGTACGATCCCGCTGTGGATGCCAAGCCCTACTACGTCACCGGCGAAGTGGAATACACCGACAAGATGACCCTGCTCGAGTGCATCATCGCCTTCCGCGAGAACGTGCAGGATGTCGCCTTTGACTACAGCTGCCACGGCCGTATGTGCGGCCGCTGCTCCGTGACGCTGGACGGCGTGCCCGCGCTCGCCTGCTCCACCCCGATCACCGACGCCGACCACACCATCGAGCCGCTCAAGGGTCAGACCATCATCCGCGACCTGATCGTGGACAAGAGCGACTATCAGGAGAAGCTTGCCGAGCAGTACTATCGTGTGCGCACTGAGCCGGTCAACGCAGATACCCTGCAGATGCCCAGCGGCGAAGTCGGCAACAGGCTGTACGAAATGGTCATGTGCATGCGCTGCGGCATGTGCGACGCCGCCTGCCCGATCCTCGCGCAGAAGCCCGGTGAGTTCGCCGGCCCGGCAAGCCTATACGCAACCGCATTCCGCCATGTCGATCCGTATGATCAGGCCGACCGCGTAGTCGAGGCCGTATCCAAGGGCCTGTATCACTGCATCCAGTGTGGCATGTGCGACAATGTCTGCCAGCGCTTTGAGCTCAAGCACCTCGATGCCTGGAAGATGCTGCGCGAAGCCGCCGAGGAGCGCGGTCTCAAGCCCAGCTACGCAAAGTAAATCAAAAATCCAGGAGCTCATAAAGAACTCCTGGATTTCTTGTTTCTGAATATTGAACGATATTGCGGCCTGCGGTAAGCTCAGTATCACGCATTGCTCGGCATGACCAGTATTCCAGAAACCCAGTTAGGCAGCTGCACGCTTCCCCTTAATCTATGCTTTCCTTATAGACCGGTACTGCATCAAGAAAGCCGTCAGAGTAAACAATCTCATCATTCTTTAGAATAAACGCTGCGTATGTATCATCCAATCCTTCAACCAACGCGAGTCCCTCTTTTAGACCGAGCGTATAGCAAACTGTGCTGAGCGCATCACCATCAACGGATGCTTTGCTGGCAATCAGAACGGCATTCAATTCATTGTCGAAAGGATACCCTGTTTTCGGATTGAGAATATGATGATATCGTTTTCCGTTAAAATCAAAATACTGCTCGTAAACGCCTGCAGTTACAACGGAATAATCGTCTACAGCCAGGTATTCAAGAGCTTCATTGCGATGGTAAGGGCGCACAACGGCTACACGAAAAGGAGTCTGCCCAGGGGCTTGGCCGATGCACAGCAGATTTCCTCCAAGATTAATGTATCCGTGTTCAATGCCTCGCTCAATCATCAGATCCTTTACCCGATCCGCGATATACCCTTTTGCAATGCCGCCGACATCCAGCTGCATACCAGGTTTGGAAAACAACACCTGATTCCCCTCTATGGATACATATTCATATCCGACTGATTCAGTCGCTTCACTCAGTTTCTCTGCGAAAGGAACAACCGGGTTTTCTGCGGTAAAGCGCCACAAACCCGTCAACGGTCCAATGGTGATGTCAAAAGACCCTTGCGACAGAGCGCTGTAGTATAATCCCTTACGAATGACGTTGAGTGTTTCCTCGGATACACAGCTGCGCAAGCCATGGTTGAGCGCATAAATATCACTTTCCTTTTGGCTAGAACTGAGCAGAGACTCGTAGCTTTCGCAAAGCGAAAAACACTCTTTCAGAATGTGTCTCTGTGACTCCTTTCCATAAAAACCGATTTGAATGGGAGAATTATAGATCAATTCCAAATCGGAGATCAGCTTTAGTTTTTCGGGTTCTGCGCTGTCTGGAATTGTCACATAGGTATTCAAATCGTAGAGTGTATTGTTTATATTCAGGTACAACTGATAGTTACCGGCAAGACCTTCGTGATGAATATAGGCGCTTACACTCATATTGTCCGTGCTTTCTTCAAACAGAAATACGCACATTGCCGTATACGTGATACCGCTGACCCGGATTGGATATGCATGGCTTGTTTGACCATTCCAGAATACAAGCTGTACGGAATCCTCCCGGTTGAATTTGCTTTCAAAAACGACACGGTCATGTTCCTGAGAAACGGTAATTCCGTGTTCTGCGTTCCAGGCTTCGTCCAAAACAGGATTTTCGATATCAATATGCTCAACATATTCTCGTGTGGGCAGAAAGCTTCCAAGACGCTCTGCTGCTCCAAGGCAGAATCCTGCATTGGCTGCATACAGCGGCATTTTCTTTGCACGATAATAGTTTCCTTCAAGTCTGCATTCCCAGATTTCAGTTTCATCAAGTACTTCTGTTGTATAGCTGTAGAGGGTATCTGCGTTTGATGTTCCGGCAGGTTGATTGTTGATTGCTCCATTGGTGTAAGATACGCCGCCCGAATGAACCAGATAATGTGCATCGCCAAGATAATCTGCATTGGAAATGTAGGGAGAGTAATAAGCAGCACCACGCTCTTTGCCATAGGAGAAAACCTGTTCGATCGTTTTACTGTTCAGATCGATCCTGTATTGGACAGCGCGGCTGTAATTGCTTTCGGCAGGAATGTATTCTTCGGGATTCTTAGCCCGATTGTTTCCGTTATCAAAGATGAGGATATCCCCATTGGGCAGTACGGAGGCGTCATGCTGAGACCACTGCCATTCCAGTTCGCCAACAGGCGTCAGGAAATACTGCTGCATTTCCGCAGGCCATCCTTCGCTGCTGCCGATGATATAGTTCAGATCGCCAGTCTCATAATCAATGCTGATCACAGCGTCCTGATGTCGTCCTGAAAGCAGGATGGAATTGGTGGGTTCATCATACCAGACTGAATTGTTGTGGAACCAGTCGTGGGCAATCCAGTTTTCGCTCTTTGCAGCGCTTTGAGGAAGAATATCCTTAAGAGAAATGGTTTTGATGATGTCGCCAGAAAAGCGCTCTACCTCGACAATTACATCTTCTACAGTGCCAGAAGTAAAGTCATTTGATGCAACCAGCAAATTGCCGGAAGGCATCTCAAAATAATCGTGATGATATCCTCCAGGCAGTGTGTATTCCCGATACACCTTCCCCAGAAGATCCATTTCGTAAAGCCCTGTCACATAATACGGTCTTTGCATCAACCGATCGGAACTGAGCATCAACCGTCCGTTTTTCAGACGATGAATTGCCCAGGTGTAGCTGCCTGTCAGATACCAGCGGATATCCCCGTTGACATCGACTGCACAGGTATATGCACTGGATGAGGGTGACATGAAATACAGATCATTTGTCAGCCTATCCCGTTCACTATGCGTAATTTGAGGAAGCGGCATGTCCTTGGGAAGGGGCTCTGTGGTAATCTCAAGCTGTGTCTCTCGCCCTTCTGCACAGATGGTTACATGATTGATTGTGTCAGCATATAAGCCATAGATGGGGAGACGGTGGCAAGTAGCTGCGCTGAACTCATGCGTGAAGGTGCTCAACGCATCTTTTCCCTGAATGCTGACCGTAACTGCTTGAGGGGTTGGCGTTGAGAAAAAAACCAGTGCGCTTAAAGGCGAATTCCCATACGGATTGAGCATGACTGCCGGATCTTCGAAGGAGTAATCCGTTGGATCGGGAAACAAAGACTCTGCTTCACCCTGCAGCTCAATCGTACCCTGTACATAGCGCACCTGGTTTCCATGCGTCGTGAAGCTTTGTGGTGACTGCTGGGCATGCGCACATAATGCCAGCGAAACAGCAAATAGAATGATAAATAATGCAGCGGCTCTTTTTGGCATCTGTGAATTCCCCTTGCATAGTGTATTTGTGGTAGATACTGGAGAGGTGTTAGTTTTCCAGGGCGACAACCATTTCCATAAAGATGGAATGCAGCTTTTGAGTCTGCTCGGTTGACAGCTTCTGGGTGTAGGGATCATGTTCAGGGAAGGTACCTACATGCATTGCAATTTCCTGACCGTTCTTGATGGCAGATACGCGCGGCGTATTGACGCCGATTCTTCCCTGATAGTTCAGCGTAAAACCTTCAAGATATGCATCTAAGGTCAGCATGTCTTCCTTATAGCGGTTGGCATCGTCCATGATGTCAACAAAACGGATTTCAATCTGATTCTCCTGGCTGACATCATGTAGGATGGGGGCGATGGATCTACACCATGCGCAGCTGTGATAGCCAAAGAAGACGAGGAACGTTTCCTTGGATTCTATAGATGCGATGATGCTTTCCAGGGTGGCGCGGGTAAAACGATGGTCGCCATCAATACCGAGCGCCCCCATGTCGGCCTGCTCGCTAAAAAGCGGCTGCTCAACAGGCTGAGCCGGAGTATCTTCCGACAGCGCAGAACTAAAAGCCATCACAAGAAAAACAAGGAACAAACCAATAATTCTTTTCATCATCATATTTCCTTCTTAATCTAAGGAAGCCGGGCGGCGCAAAACTGCACCACCCGGCTGCCGGAAAAAACGATTAGCGAATGGTATCCAGATCGATGGTCTGGCGGGTTACGAGGCCGCACATATTGTCGGGCTCCATAGCAAAGATACGGTTCCAGTTCGGCAGGGTGATGCTGACCTGCTCACCAGCATTGTTAATGGTGTTGTAGGTGATGGTCTCCTCGGTGCCGTAGAGCGCATCGATGGCAGCCTGCGTGTCCGGATCTTCCAGCATGGCGTTCTTGTAAGCGATGGTCTTGTCCAGCAGGTTGCCTTCGCTGCCAGCCGGATTCTCTGCGGTATCAAAGAACGGATAACGGGTTTCTTCTTTGGCGAAGACCACGCAGTTGGTCTGGCTTTCGACGTACTCGCGGTTCTCCATCGTCCAGTCGGCATACGCCCAGGCGTTCTTGTCGGTGATCATGACAGGACGCATATAGTAGCCAATGGTAACGATCTCTTCCGGAGTCACGATGTAAGCGTCCTCATAGCTCATGAAGCGGCGGGCAGCAGCGACCTTCGCGTCCCAGAGTTCCTCTTCAGAGAGATTCTCATCGAAAGTCCACAGGAGTTTCCACTCCTTGATGGTGACCAGGCTGTGATCCAGCAGGTCGATCAGGCGCTTGAGCTGCTCCGGATCGTCCATGGACTCCTCGGTGAACACCTCAACCTTGGCGTCGAACTGCAGGCCGTAGGAATCATAGTAGTTCCAGTCAAGGCCGCCTTCAGCGACGGGGCTCTCTTCCGGATAACGGAGTTGCTTGACCCAGCTGACGGCGACGGTGTCGTTGACTTCCGCGGCCATGATCTTGCCGGAGTCCTTCGCAGTGGTGCCGTAGAAGATAAACTTCTCCGGATCAAGGGTCAACTCAAGGGAAACGTTCTTGGGAACATCGTTATAGGTAGAGGAGAAAGAATACATCTCGCGATAGTTACCGGTCGTCGCACGCATGAACTCAAGCAGCATGGACTTGGCAAGGTCGTCGGACCACTTGATCGCGCCAGAGGTCACCTCGCGCTTTTCGGTAATGCCTGCCGGCAGTTCGGGCAGCGGGATCGCTTCTGCGAAAGCCGCAACGGAACCCAGCATCATGATGATACAGATAAGAGCGCAGAACAGACGTTTCACTGCATTATACCTCCTTAGTTTTCATAGCTTACTGGTGATTTGCAAATGAATTCATTTACGATGAGACAACAAGCGCTTGTCTTGATTTAAGCATAGTTTTATCAATTTGGGAAGAATTCTCTTTAGTTACCGGATAAAACCACAGCACCGCAGATACAACTCGCGGTTTTATCGAGGCCCCAAAACGTATCCGAGTACAATGTTGTTTTTAGGGTTTAAAGAAATCCTGTTTTTTATCGTTTCAAAATCATGTATAATGTATTTGATATACAGTGTAGTCAGGCGTTGACACATAAAAGATTTTCTTTGAGCACAGGAGCACTTCGCTCGGGAGGTAAGAGCAATGGATTTACGGCAGCTGCGTTATTTCTATCACACGAGCAAGGCGCAAAGTCTGTTGAGCGCGTCCAAGTCATTGTATGTCAGTCAGCAGGCGCTCGGAAAAAGCATCCGGAATCTGGAAGACGAGCTTGGCGTACAGTTGTTCTACAGGAGCAGCACAGGAATCGTTTTGACGGAGCAGGGGAAAGTATTCGCTGAGCGCGTAGAAAAGATTCTGGAGAACCTCGATCTGGCCATCCAGGAAGTGCAGCAGAGCAGCAAGCGCGAGAACATGGTTCCGCTGAACCTTGGCTTTTCACATATGGCGTTGGGGGATCATGCCGGCATCCCACTTTCGATTATTGCGCTGTTCAAACAAGAACACCCGAACATATCCCTTTCCTTCACAGAATACAGCACGCGCGGATGTGAACTGTGTCTGCAGCAGGATAAGATGGATATGGCTGTCATTACCGGTGTGCCGGATAAAACTATATTTGATACAATCATTCTGGATGAATATGAACTCTGCGTTACCCTGCGGAAGAATCATCAGCTGGCGAAGAAACCGGTCATATCAATCAAGGATCTGGAAGGCTATCCCTTGCTCCTGATGCCCAATGACATTCACTTCTGGGCAGACGTTAACAGAGCATGCGAATTCTGTAGTTTTAAGCCCTGGATTATTCAGGAGTTTGCGCAGCTTACCCTGCTGCTTGACCGCATTCTCAATGACAATGCGGTATTCTTTACACCGAAGGGGATGCCTGGCTTTTTTGACAACAAGCAGCTCCTGCACATTCCGCTTGAAAGCAAAATCCCGTTGCGCAAAACGCTGTCGCTCATTACAAAAAAGGGACGGCAGCTTTCATCGGCTTCCGTCACTTTCCAGTATTACATCTTTAAGTATTTCATTGATAAGCGGGCTGCGGAGCGAGGAGCTTCTTCCCCATGATTACTTAGTCTGAATGGCCTGGGTATTGCCAGATGCAGCGGCCTCCAGAAGCGCGTCAAACATATTGCGAACAGCGTTACTGGAAATTGTAGCGCCGGTGATTCCGTCGATATCTTCGCCCTTGGCAGCTTCTGTTGCCTGCTTGATCAATTCGGGCAGCCATTCGCTGGGATGGGGAGTCATGGGATACTGGGACTTGGAAATCTGGGATTTCAGATCACCGGTGCTGTTCAGAGAGTCAATCTGAATGTCAGTAATTGCGCCGCCTTCAACGTTGATGATCATGTAATCACGCCAACCCATCAGGGCAATCGTGTCCTTGTCAGAAGCGTAGGCAGTATATTTGCCATCCTGAAGCGACGAAAATACAACCTGAGAGGCGTTCTTGTTTACCAGTTCCGTTTCTGCCATTTCTGCATTTGAGCATACGGCAATGGACAGAAGAATGAGAAACATCAGAAGAAGAATACAGAATTTACGCATGTTTACCTCCAGTAGTTTTTCTAAAGCATAGCATAATATCGAAGAATTAGGAATCACATCATACTTTGAACCAATGGGAATCTCATGTCGGTTAAAGTTTTTGGTTGTATCCTCCTCTATCAACCGTACTTTCCTGCCCATTTCGCAACGCAAACCTCATCCTAAGTCTATTACCTGCAATTCGGCTCACAACTACCCTCTCCACCATCGCTACAAACACCCCAGGATCAAACTCCACATCCGCTTCCTGCTTTTCAAACATCCGCAGGAACAGTGCAATCTGCTTCTTCCTCGCTTCCCGACTGCGTACCTCTTCGTCAATCTCCCGGATTCTATCCGTCGCCTGTTTGTACTGTACACTCAGCGCATCGTATTCCCGGCGATACGCTTCCTGATCTATCTCCGTCCGCGCATTGTCATTCACCAGCCGACGAATGCGCTCATTCAGCAGAAGTAGCTTTTCTTCCAAACCTTCTTGTTCGATCCTCAGATCACCCGCGTCCAGCACTTCCTTCACCGCCAATCTGCACGCAGTAATCACATACTCGCGCTGTGCAATCATTCTACGCATAACCTCTTCAAATGCACACTCCAGCGTTTCCTGCGAAACATGCGGAGATGTGCATTTTTGCTGTCCGTTGTATTTGTGATTACAGCGCCAGACCACTTTGCGATACTGGTCGTTGCTGTGCCACACCTTGCTGCCATAGAAGTGACCGCAGTCTCCGCATACAATTCTGCTGGCAAAGCAGCCATTTCCGCTGTACTGACCCTTCAGCGCTTTCCGGCGCACGAGCTCAATCTGAACCAGATCAAAAACGTCCGCGTCCACAATCGCCGGATGGCTGTCCTGCACATAATACTGAGGCACTTCGCCTTCGTTTACCTTCATTTTCTTCGTCAGGAAGTCCGTGCAGTAGGTCTTCTGCAAAAGTGCGTCACCTTTGTATTTTTCGTTCGTCAGAATACTCTCCACCGTACCGGGATACCACGCTGTCCGTTTCCCTTGCTCATCGCAACTGCCGGTAAGCTTTTTCTTTTCCGCTGGCGAGGGTATCCCCTGCTCATTTAGCTTCCTGGCGATCATGTTGGTTGTATCGCCTTCAAGGAAACGCTTGTAGATCGCCCGGACAATTTCCGCTTCCTCCTCCACGATCTCCGGCAGTCCATCCGCACCCTTTCTGTATCCCATGAATCGCTTATACGGCATGCTGACCTTGCCATCAGCAAAGCGCTTGCGCATGCCCCATGTCACATTTTCAGAAATGGATCGGCTCTCTTCCTGCGCCAGGCTGCTCATAATCGTAATCAGCAATTCACCCTTGGAATCCAGCGTGTAGATGTTCTCCTTTTCAAAATACACCTCCACGCCACGTTCTTTCAGCTTGCGCACGGTCGTCAGACTATCCACCGTATTGCGCGCAAACCTGGATACGGATTTTGTAATGATCAGGTCAATCTTTCCATTCAGCGCATCGCGTACCATGGCATTGAAGCCATCCCGGCGCTTGGTGTTCGTTGCAGAAATGCCCTCGTCAGTGTACACCTGCACGAACTCCCAATCGTCCGTTTCTTCCTTCGCATGGATGTAGCGGGTATAGTAATCCACCTGCGCTTCATAGCTAGTCTGCTGTTCTTCGCTGTCCGTCGATACGCGCGCATAAGCAGCCACTTTGCGCCGTCTGCCAGCATGCAGCGGTATCTGCGTAATCGGGCGCATGCGCTGAGGAATCACCGTTACGTTTTTCGCTCTCGGTTGGATCATGTTTCTCCTTGTCTCACTCATTAGCACATGCTTTCCTTTCCTCATGGTAGCGCATCATTTTCTGTCTGGCCTGTTCCTTTTTCTCTGGCGTCCAACTTTCCCGGCGCGACCTGTCCTTCCATGTTTTGGTCATCACCTTTCCATCCGTCAGAATGAACTCCAGCTGATTTCCCGGCTGCACAAGAATGTGCTCCACCTCAGCGCCGTCATCGTAGACCTCCTGCACGATCGGCAGCAGAATATCCTCCGGGATCTGCTTGGATGCGCACAGCGCTTTGCCTTTCAGGTTGAACGTTCTACATATCCAGACCGGTTTTGCATAAGGTGTTCCAGCCTTAGTGATTTTCCTATTGTATCCCTTTCCGCACTGTCCGCAGAAAATCTTGCCAGTAATCCCTTCTGTGGTGACAATCGTCCTGATACGTTTTCGTCCATACTTTTCTTTGCGCCGAGCCATTTCAATCTGCACCATCAGGAACGTGTCCCGATCGATAATCCCCTCATGATCGTCCTGCACGAAGTACTGCGGCAGTTCACCACGGTTGGGCAGCGTTTTCTTCTCGATATGGTTATTGACATAATACTTTTGTAGCATCAGGTCGCCTGCGTATTTTTCGTTGCGCAGAATGTCTGTCACCACGCTCGGCACCCACTCGCCGCCATCTGGCGATAGGATGCCCTTGTCATTGAGCGCACGCGTGATCTTTAGCCTACCCATGCCAGAAAGATACATGTCATATATGCTGCGCACCACCTCGGCTTCTTCATCCTTCACGGTGTATACACCATTTCTCACATCGTATCCGTAGATCGTCTGCCCAGTCGGAATCCCGTCAGCAAACTGCCTGCGGATGCGCCACTTGCAGTTTTCTGATACGCTCCGGCTCTCCTCCTGGCGGAGAGGTTGGGATTCAGGCCCATGCTGAATGCCGGCTTTCGATAGTAAGAATTTGTCGGAAAAATAAGAAATCCCCTGATTTCTCAAGGAATTTCGGGTGGTGGAGCATAGCGGATTCGAACCGCTGACCTCTACAATGCGAATGTAGCGCGCTACCAACTGTGCTAATGCCCATTCTTTGCCTTACGCGCCGTCCCCTTTACATTCCCCAAAAGATATGCGAAAATTCAGGCAGGACAATTAGCACAAGGAGGGTTCTCCATGGGACTGTTTGACAAGAAATTTTGCAATATCTGTAACGGAAAAATCGGGCTACTGGGCAATCGCAAGCTGGCCGACGGCAACCTATGCAAAGATTGCGCCCGGCTACTTTCCCCTTTTGTGACGGACAGGCGGCAATCCTCGGTGGAGGAGATTCGCCAACATTTAAACTACCGGGAAGAGAACAAAAAGCAAGTGGAGGCTTTCACTCCCACCCGCATTTTAGGCAACACCACCAAGGTGTATCTGGACGAAAACAGTCAGCGCTTCTTGGTAACCCGCCAGAAGGACTGGCGCGACGGCAATCCCGACATTGTACCCCTCAGCCAGGTAATTGAATGCCAGCTGGAGGTGAAAGAAGACAAGACGGAACTGTATCAGGAAAACGCCGAGGGCAAAAAAGTCAGCTACGACCCGCCCCGGTATGAGTGTGAGTATCGGTTCGACATCACCATCCCCATCAACTCCCCCTATTTTGACGAAATCACTTTTGAACTGAGCGACGAAAGGCCCGACAGCCCCTATACCGACGCCTACCGGGAGTTGGAGCGGCAGGCGGATGAATTGCGGCGCGCATTGAAATCTGTTGCAGGCGGTGCGCCCGCTGCTCAGCAAGCCCCCCCGAGCATTTCTAATACTGACACTTGGGCATGCGCCTGTGGCGCCACCAATTCCGGCAAGTTCTGCATAGAATGTGGCACCAAAAAGCCGGAAGGCCCCGCACGTTGCGCAAGCTGCGGCCATCAGCCACAGACACAAACTCCGCACAGATTCTGCCCCGAATGCGGCGCGCCCTTTGGCGGGTGAGAAAAAATCATCTTAACTAAAGAGTAGCTTTAACGCGGCTTTCAGCCCATCAACAAAGGCTCTTTTTTCGTGAGGAGCCTTTGTTGCATATTGTATGATGTTGCATTATCAAGCAATTTTTGTTGGTAGGCTACTTTTGCCTGATGAACCGAAAAAACCGATGTGCCTACCGCAGAGCAATGCCGCAACGCGCCTAAGCGTCATTGGCAGGTTTAGCATGATAAAGGTTCTCCGGGACACAGTACAACAAATAGTTTTTTGCGTATATCAGGCTAATGGGCTCAGTTTCGTGCCCCTTGATGCAATAGGGGCTGAGTATATTGGCTGACTGTACGCAAGCGCCGAGCCCGCCCATTGTTAATGTGTGACCTGAACGCTACACCAGGTTTGAGGGAGTAGGCGTTGATATGAAATAGACAAACAATGAGAACCTTTCAATTTAGCCATACAATTTAATTATGGCCTTCAAAGCTCCCATGGGGGGTAAGTAGCTAATCAGGCTAACGGCACATTCAAATACTAGAAAGCATCACCTAGGAATTTCTGAAGCCGCCATCAAGTCAAGAATACTTATATTTCAAGCCCTTTCCGGCCCCTTTGCGCCAGAGAGGGCTTCTTCATTTTGTATCAAAATCAGCAGGAACATAGACCCCACCTGTGGCAGCGCCGGTATGCTGATCTCCAGCATCGTTTACCTCAAGGACAAGGGGCTTGAGTGGCGCAATGTCAAGTGTTTCGGGCAGGAAATCAATGAGCTGTCATCTTCCATTGCCCGCATGAACCTGTTTCTGCATGGGGTGGAATATTTTGACATCGTCAACGATGATACGCTCAGGCGACCCGCCTTTGTGGATGGTGGAAGATTGCGGCAGTTTGACCTGTGCCTCGCTAATCCGCCTTACTCCATCAGCGAATGGAACCGAGATGCCTTTATGAATGATCCCTATGGAAGGAATTTCCTAGGGGTACCGCCTCAGGGCCGTGCGGATTATGCCTTCTTTCAACATATCCTGAAAAGCCTGAAGCCGGATACGGGCCGATGCGCCATCCTGTTTCCGCATGGGGTTTTGTTTCGGGAGGAAGAGGCTGAGATGAGAGAGAAATTAGTGAGAAGAGACCTTGTGGAGTGCGTCATCGGTATTGGAAGAAATTTGTTTTACAATTCGCCAATGGAGGCTTGCATAGTCATATGCCGAATGAATAAACCGGCTGAGCGTCGAAATAGAGTACTTTTCATCGACGCTCGCAAAGAGGTGACTCGGAAGAATGCGCAAAGCTACCTAGAAAGCGATCACATCAAGAAGATTGCGTCTTGTTACCTGAACTATACAAGTCTTGACGGCTTCTCAGTTGTCTCAAACACTGGTGAAATCGTTGCCAATGCGTGTTCTCTGCACATCCCGCTCTATGTAGAGAAAGTCCGTATCAACCTGGAAGTTCTGCCAGTGGAGGATGCCATTGCGGATTGGATGGTTGCTTCCCAGGCCACAAAAGAATCGGTTCAGCAAGTACTGGATTCCATTGGAGGCGATTTGAATGCCTGAGTATCGTTTTGATGAAATCGCACTCAATCTCAACGAAAAGAGAATGCCCACGCCTGAAGACAAGTACTCGTATATTGGTCTTGAACATCTCGATAGCGGCAAGTTAGAAGTCACTCGCTGGGGAAGTGAGGTTGAGATTACTGGGCAGAAGCTCGTCATGCGCAAGGGTGATATTCTTTTTGGAAGAAGGAATACATATCTGCGACGCGTAGCGATTGCTCCCCACGATGGTTTGTTTTCCGCTCATGGCATGATATTCCGCCCAAATAACAAGGTAATCAATGAGAAGCTGTTCCCTTTCTTTCTAGCCTCAGACTATTTTATGGACGCTGCGATTCGAATTTCCGTCGGTTCTCTTTCTCCGACTGTAAAGGTACTGTCAAATCAAGTTCGCAACTTTGGACTCCGTTTACCATGTCACGCTGCCTGTTTATCCAGTGATTTGAGCGAATCCTCACTCAGGTATCCTCTGGTCACTGACCAGTCTTCCGAGTATTCCATCAGGTACACTGTCACCAGCCGCAGGTAGGAGTCCGGATTGGGAAAGATGCCGACCACCCTGGTTCGCCTCCGGATCTCCTTATTGAGCCGCTCCAGCATGTTGTTGGAGCTGACTTTTCTGGCATCCAATTTGGGAAATGCCAGAAAAGTCAGCGCATCCTCAAGGCCTTCTTCCAGCGTTTCCACCGCCTTGGGAGACTTTTCTCTGTACTGATCCGCCAAGTCCCGAGCCCGCTGCTTTGCCGTTGCCGGATCTGCTGTCATCCAGATCCCTTTTAGAAGACCGGCGAAGCGTTCCTTCTCCTTGTGTGGGACATGAACCAGGACGTTCCGCATGAAATGCACCTTGCACCGCTGCCAGCTAGCCCCCGGGAAACACTCTCCAATGGCTGCCACCAAGCCTTTGTGCGCATCTGAGACGATCAGAGATGGTTTGGTCAACCCACGCTCCTTCAGCTTCTCAAACAACTGTTTGTAGCTTTCCCTCGATTCTTCCAGCATCGGTTCGATCGCCAGCACTTCCCGCTTGCCCTCTTCGCTCACACCGCAAACCAGCAGGATGGCCATGCTCACCACACGGCCGGCGTAGCGTACTTTCTCATACAGCGCATCCACCCACAGCACCGGGTAGGCATTGGACGTCAGCGGACGGTTGCGGAACTCTTCAGCCTGCTCATTCAACCCTTGGGTCATCTCGCTCACCTGGCTGCGGGAGATGCCTTCAATGCCCAAACTCTTGGCCAGTTTCTCAATCTTCCGGGTCGATACACCCTGCACATAGGCCTCTTGAATGACCTGGATCAAGGCAGCTTCACTGCGCTTGCGCTCGGTAACAAAGAAGGGGATGTAGCCGCCGCTTCTCACCTTGGGCACCATGAGATACATCGTCCCAACACGGGTATCCAAGCGACGCGGACGAAATCCACAACGGTGACTGGTTCTTTCCTGGCTTTGTTCATGCTTGTCGGCGCCAATCTTGCTGGATACTTCCGCCTCCATCATCCTGGAGCACAGCCACTCCAGCATGCTGAGCATCGGATCAGGGCTGTCCATGAACTGGAATAGTAAACCTTCGAAATTCGTGGTATTCTTGCTTTGAGCCATTGGGGTTCTCCTCCTTGTGAATGTCTATGCAACATCCATTGTAGCGGAGTCCCGGTGGCTTGCCCATCATCAGGTATGCTCGTGGATAATGTTAGTAGTTTTACCCAGGGACAGCGGGCGTAAACATTTGTATCAGGGTACTGCAGATTTCGAACAGCCGCCATTTGCCTGCAAATTAAAAATCCCTTGATTTCTCAAGGGATTTGGTGGAGCATAGCGGATTCGAACCGCTGACCTCGACAATGCGAATGTCGCGCGCTACCAGCTGTGCTAATGCCCCGTGGTGATTCTCCCACAACAGTGGGATGGTCGTCGTCGTTTCTGGAACGAACAAGTAGGGGAGAGACGCGAACCGGGCGGCATTTTCTGAATGCCGGTCGGCTGAGCGAATCTGCTGGAGAGCAGATGAGCGAAGCCGAAATTTTACTGCCCGATTTGGCAGGGGGTTTGGGGTCTTGTTGGGGCGAAAGTACGCTTACCTCGTCCTACCAACTGTGCTAATGCCCCGACTGCGCTCGGCACCCGCATAGTATAGCATTGGAGCGGGGGGATTTCAAGTGCGAAATTGGGGAATGTCGGCTATTGGGGAATGTCGGCTATTGGGCGGGCAGCTGGTGGGCCTGGTTGATTTTATCGATGTCCTCGGCCCGGCGGGGCGGCACGCAGTAGGGGCAGGCGGTGAGCTTATCATAGGGGGCGGTGTTAAGCTCCCCATAGGTGAAGCCGGTGAGGGGGAGGTAACGGTCTCTGACGCCAAAGCACCTTTCCTGGCTGTGGTAGTTTTGTCCGCCCTTGCTGTTGTAGAAAAGGGGCGTGGCCGGGTCAATGTGGGGCAGCTGGCGGCCAGGCAGGTCTTCCCAGATGACAAGCTTCGTGCCCATCCTGCGCCGAAGGGTGTTCCATACCCAGGTCATGTTGGTGCCCTTGGGGGTGCGCTTGCGCTGCACGCGGATGCATCCGTGGCTGGCGCGCTCGCCCAACAGCGATTCATAGCGATCATAGTTTTTGGTGCTGCCCCGCAGGGAATGGGGCACCTCATGGAGGATATCGCCAAAGTTGAAGCGCAGGCCCATGGCGGCGTGGAGGCCCTCGGTTTCAAAGCCGCCCACGGGGCTGACCAGCAGAAACTCGCCGGAGCGGGTTTCATTATAGGGCTGGCGCTCGTTGGGGAGGCCGGTGGAAACCAGCAGCACATCATATAATTCGCCATCTTCAAAGATGTACAGCCGCTGATCCAGCTTATCCACCAGCAGGGCGTATTTATCCTTGGGGGTGCGGGTTTCCAGCATGTCGGTGCGGATATAGCCCTGTACCAGCTGGTTCCACAGCCTTACCTTGCTGTCATGGAAGGAGCTGGAATAGGTTTCCACCAGGCTCCAGCCGTTATCCAGCGTCTCCAGCACATGCACGCCCTGGGAATCCCGGGTGACATCGCCCACGGGCTCGGAGCTTTCATCCGGCTGGGCGTAAAGCACCTGCTGGCTTTTTTGCTTGCCCTTGACCACGGTGATGGGGGCCATCAGCATATCCCACACAGCCTGGGTGTTGGTGATGTCCATGGGGGTTTCCCAGTAGCCCTTGCCGGTGGTGATGTGCTGGCTAGGCGTGGGGATGGCGGGCTGGGATGCCAGGACAGGCAAGGGTATATCCGCCACTAACATCAGCGCGAATAGCAGGGTGATGATTTTTTTAGTCATGGTAACCTCTTTTTATCCTTAGCCAAGCCCGCCCGCCGGAAAAGCGATGGGCGGGAACCCGGCAAAGCCTGTCAGCTGCATGATGATGACGGCCACACCGACCAGGGCCACATAAACAGCAAAACGGAAGAAACTGATGCGCTGGATGAGTTTGAGCATGTAGCGAATCGCCAGGTAGCCTGACACCGCCGCCAACACCAGGCCGATGAGGGCGGAGGAGGAGAACAGGGAGGAAAGGCCGTATTGCTCCACCGCGTCCTTGCCCTCCACTAGGAAGCTGCCCAGGATGGCGGGCGCCGACATCATGAAGGAGAACTTGGCCGCCGTCTGTCGGTTCAGCCCGCTCAGGACGCCGCCAAGCAGGGTGCTGCCGCTGCGGCTGACGCCGGGCAAGAGGGCGATGCCCTGAAAAGCGCCCATCACCAGAGCGTTTTTGGCATCGGGCTGGGATTTGTGTGCCTGGTGGCGGCCCTGGCGGCCCATGAGCTCCACCAGCACCAGGAAAAACGCCGTAATCAGGAAGGAGATGCCTAAAAACCATCCGGTAAACAGTCCGTCAATGGCATCCCCCAGGATGATTTTGACAAACAGCGCAGGAAGGCTGGCGATAAACAGCAGCAGCAGCGTGCGGTCCTTGATGGGGTGCATCAGCATATGCAGCCAGTCTTTCCAGAAGATGACCGCCACTGCCACCAGGGTGCCCATGTGCAGCATCACATAAAAGGCGATGGCAGAGCCTTCAGGCTGATAGCCCGCCAGCCCCAGCAGTTTTTCCCCACAATCAGGTGGCCGGAGGAGGAGATGGGCAAAAACTCGGATAGCCCCTGCACAATGCCCATGATGGCGGCGAAAACTGCGTTCATGTGTCCCTCGTTTCATGGGGGCAAGCCCCCTGTCATCATACAGCGCCTATTCTAACCCTCAGACGGGAAGGCGTCAATCAGCTGGCGGCAATACCCCTTCCAGGGCCAGCAGCTGCCTTTTGCGCTGGACGCCCCCGGCGTAACCGGTGAGGCGGCCATCCTTGCCCACCACCCGGTGGCAGGGGATGAGGATAGAGATGGGATTGCAGCCCACAGCGCTGCCCACCGCCCGGGGGGAGGAAGCCTTGCCGGAGGCGGCTGAAAGCTGCCGGGCGATGTCTCCGTAGCTTGTGGTTTGCCCCCGGGGAATGGCAAGCAGGGCCTGCCACACCGCCTGCTGATAGGGGCTGCCCTGGGGCGCAAGCGGAGGAAGGGATCCCGGGTTATCCCCGGCGAAATAACGCTCAAGCCAGGCCACGGCCAGGTCAAACACGGGCAGCGGCTTTGACTGCGCGTCCGGCTTGAGGGCAGCGCCGAAGTGCTTCTGCCCCTCCATCCATAGCCCGGTGATATATTCGCCATCGCTGGCCAGGGTCAGTTCCCCCAGGGGGGAGGGGCAGGTTGTGAAATAGATGCTTCCTGTCATTTTTTGTTTTCCTTCCCGTGGCCCGGTCCCTGCCACTGGCAGGCGGCCATATCAACCCTGCCATCCGGCAGAAAAGGAACGCCCTCAGCTTCCAGCATGGAACGCCTGACGGGGGCAAAGCTGCCGCCAGTGATGGCGCCGTCCGCCTTCACCACCCGCTGCCAGGGGAGGTGATCCGGGCACTGGCGCATGGCCCAGCCCACCTGGCGGGCGGTGCGGGGCATGCCCATCATGCGGGCAATCTGCCCGTAGGACGCCACCTGCCCTTTGGGGATCTGCGCCACGATATGATACACAAGGTCAAAAAAGCCGCTCACGGCGCTTCACGCTCCCAGCGTTTTTTGTCGCCTTGGCTGGCCCGCTTGTAACGTTTGCCGCTTTCCACCCTGCGGGTGACAGGGGTAAAACCCCAGGTAACGCACTTCTTCTCGTTCAGCGCCTTCATGGCTTTTTTGTTCAGCTTGCTTTTGGAAATCAGCTTTTTCATCGGCTCACTCTGAAATAACTTACCCAAGTTAACACGGTGCCCTGTTTATGATAGATTCTGTTGAGAGCTTGTTCGATGGTCATTGCATTTTCTGCATTTTCCTTTTTCTTCTCAACATTCAAGGATTTTTAGCTTTTTCAGGTATGAGCATATAAGCTATGGCTCTTGCAGCAAAATATGTAATCAATGGTACAGCAGATTCTAAGAACTGATCTTGTGTGACCAATCCGAACTCTTCAAACAGGAAATAAGTTCCACTAAATAGGATTATTCCTCCAACAAAATAGTATATATACCGCCCATTTTTCAACACATAATGCAGATTATGGAAGATATTCACACCCCGTAACGCTGGAGGGCGGAATGATGAGATTAAGCAGGGAATACTAAGAATACCAGCTAATATCATAAACGGCGTCTTATACCCCTCAATTGATTTTTTGAACCAAATACAAGATAGATAAATAGAACCCCATAGCCAAAATAACCAAAGCGAAACAAGCGCTATGCCATGGACAATCATTTTCCATAATGGCCTGTCATCTGGAATGTCATTTTGTTGAATGTTCTGCGGCTTTTCAGCCGTGTTTGCAGCAGAAGTGTGATGGGCAACCTGTGGTTGAGTGGGCGTGGACACAACCCGAGGCTGAGCGGGAATTGGGCCAACTTGTACTTGTTGACATTGAGGCGTTTGCATGTTCTGCTGCGCTGTGGATACCGGTGTGGCTTGAGGTGTACTCTTTTTTGTCGCAGACTTGCTGGCACTGCCTCTTTCGAGCGCACACCAGGGGCAGGCGCCATTTTCCTTGTGATATTCATGCCCCCGGCTGCACACTGATAGCGAGCCAATTATCTTGATGATTTCCTGATGCCATTCCTTTGCCGTGGGGCGGTCAAAGGTGAGCAGGGCGTTGTGAAAAAGCACTTGGGTAGAAAGCGGCAGGATGCTGACAGGAGGCGCTCCTGCCGGCGGTGCCATGCCTGGAGGAGGGTTGAAATAGGGAGATCTGAGTCTATTAATGTTTTCAGAGGTACTCATAAACACGCTTGAATCCGCCGTTTCCACCACCCGTCCCGTGAAGGGGTGGAAACCCATGAATAAGATCTGAAACAGCAGAACTCCCAGCGCAAACAGATCAGTTTGCTGGGTAAAGGTGTCGGCGGGGTTGAGGTCAGCCATTTTCAAACCTTGTTTCATTTTGGCTTGAAGCTCTGGCGCAAAATACTCCGCCAGGCCCACCACACAGGGATGGTAGCGGCCCTGGGTATCCATGATATGAAACGAATCCGCGTCAAAGGCATAGCAATAGCCCTTGTCCTGGTCAACACCAAAGTTCTGGGGCTGCATGTCTCCAATTACCTGACGGAGGGAATGTACCTCGCTGACCACATCGCAGAGGTTAGCAGCCAGAATCAGCCGTTTCCTCCAGCTGTTGAATGCTTTGCTTGAAACTACCTCGGCCATGGTGGTGGTGTTTGGCATGCGCCGCATGACAAAGCCCCTGATGACATTGCTGTTATCCATCAAAACATCCTGAGGCCAGGCAATGTGCTGGCTGACAGAATCGGTTTTCATTTGAACCATGGCGACGAGTTTAGCTGCTTTTTGATGAAGCGCCTGGGTATTCATGGTGGGTTTAAACAGCTTGGCCAGCAGATTTCCGGTGCCATCTGATGTGATTGGGCAAATCAGCCCCTCGCCGCCTGAGGCAATGGGCTGGTTGTCTACTTGATAGACATGCCCTCTAAGACCGGTATAGTTTGTCACTTCATTCTCCTTTTGTTGTTTTGAGTGATTAATGATACCGTAAACAAGCAAGCATCAAACCATTTAGGGAGGATTTTTGTTTATGCTTGTTCGGTGTGAATTTGTGCTGTTTGACGCCATCCAACGGGCTAAAGTCAAAAGCAACAACAGCATGCTAATCCATTGAGAGGTGGAAAAGCCAAGCCAGATGCCACGTGAACTGTCACCCCGGTAGAATTCAAGAACAAACCTGATCAATGCATATGACATCAGGTAGACTCTGAGCAAGGTTGTACTTGAGTTTAACCCCTCTGACAGCCTGAAAAGAATCACTGATAACGACAAAAGGAACACGGCTTCAACCAACTGAAGTGGAAAATAGCTTTGGGTCAGCCCCCCAAGTGTGATGGGTATAGCTAAAAATCCCTGATAGGGCAGGCCGTGGCAACAGCCGGCAAAAAAACAACCAATCCTGCCTACGGCGTGGGCCAAAGGAATGCAGGGAACCAGGGCATAAATAAAGGGTGCAGGATCTTCTTTCAAGAGTCGAATAGCAAGGATGCCCCCGAATATACCGCCGATGAGCCCGCCGTAAAAAATTTGGCCAGCTGAAAAGAGATAGAGCCATTTGCCATCGCGGATAATGACGCTTATCTGGCTGGTGCTGTAGGTGATGAAGGTATAGAATGTTCTTGAGCCAATCACAGCTGGCAGCGCGGAGGAAGCCAGCACGATCAGCAAATCATAGATTCCGATTCCGACCCTTTTTGCACGAGAGTAGCCGATTACTGCGGATAAAAGGATTCCCAATGCAAGGCATAGGCCGTACACGGGAATGTGGAGCCCGAAGACGGAAAGGATTGGGTACATTGCTCATCAGAACCCCAAACCATCCAGCATGTGGCTGGTGATAAGGCCGCATGAGCCACAGGCAACCAGATACAACATGCTAATCACCAAGCCGATGATGGAGCAAACAAGGCCAGCAACAGCGAGCCCCTTCTTTGAGGGGTTCTTTTTCATGCCAACAGCCCCTAAAATTATGCCGACCAGGCCGATAATCGCACCGATTATGTAAAGATAAGCAGCCAACAGCGCAATCAACAAGGACAAAACACCCAATACCAGGGAGGCGATGCCATATCCATTTGCAGCGATGTCGGGATTGACATGAACCGTAGCAGAGGCAGATTGCCAAGGGGCATTGGAGGCAGAGGAAGGTGCGCTTTGATAAAGAGGATACCAGCCCACCATATAGCCATAGAGATCCACCACCCTGGCGGCCTCATTTGGATTGAGGGAGGACAGGCTTGTTAGCTGGTTTTCCAGCTTCGCTCTTTCCTGAGGATTTGGACCTCTGCCAATTTGAACAAACTGCGCTACCAAATTGCCCATGCCTACCATGGAGGCCTGATCCATCAGCTTGCAATCCATCTTGAAGGCAGGCTGATAGTAGGAGACAAGCGCATTTTTGAACAAATTGTAGTCATTTAGCGCCAGGGTGCCTTGTTCCTGATAGATTTTGTTGAGAACTTGTTCGATGGTCATCATTTTTTCCTCTTTCCTGTTATTGTTCTTCTCTCACTTTTGGGGACAGCCGATGAAGAAACGCTCCTTAAAAGAATATATATGGAGAGGGGTAATAATCCGCGTAATATTGCGAAGTTTGAAGAACTGTATATGCTTTTGTATAAGCTGATATTATCGCAGTAGTAGGGAAGTTGTGCTATTAATAAAAGGATAGCGAAAGAAATAAAAATTTCCCCTAAATCAGCTAGGGTGTAATATATGTTTTGAAGCATGTTTTTTCCCCGAAGCTTTGGAGGGTGAAAGCTGGATATAAAGCATGGAATAGAAAGAAAAGGGAATAGAGCAAATGCTATCTCGAGGCATTCTAGATAATCAGGGGGAATAATAAGAAAGGAAGCCAAATTGTCAAATAACAAAACGGATAGTGAAGAAAACCGATGAATTGTTGCTACAAAATCAAAACCATTGACGATTGAGTTGTTAGAGGAGACAATCTGAGCATGAAATGATATAAGCACCCAAAGAGAAAAAAACGAAAAACGTGCTACACCAAAGAGGAAAGATTTCCACATTGGCCTGTCATCTGGAATGTCATTTTGTTGAATGTTCTGCGGCTTTTCAGCCATGTTTGCAGCAGAAGTGTGTTGCGCAACCTGTGGTTGAGTGGGCGTGGACACAACCTGAGGCTGAGCGGGAATTGGGCCAACTTGTACTTGTTGACATTGAGGCGTTTGCATGTTCTGTTGTGCTGTGGATACCGGTGTGGCTTGAGGTGTACTCTTTTTTGTCGCAGACTTGCTGGCACTGCCACTTTCGAGCGCACACCAGGGACAGGCGCCATTTTCCTTGTGATATTCATGCCCCCGGCTGCACACTGATAGCGAGCCAATTATCTTGATGATTTCCTGATGCCATTCCTTTGCCGTGGGGCGGTCAAAGGTGAGCAGGGCGTTGTGAAAAAGCACTTGGGTAGAAAGCGGCAGGATGCTGACAGGAGGCGCTCCTGCCGGCGGTGCCATGCCTGGAGGAGGGTTGAAATAGGGAGATCTGAGTCTATTAATGTTTTCAGAGGTACTCATAAACACGCTTGAATCCGCCGTTTCCACCACCCGTCCCGTGAAGGGGTGGAAACCCATGAATAAGATCTGAAACAGCAGAACTCCCAGCGCAAACAGATCAGTTTGCTGGGTAAAGGTGTCGGCGGGGTTGAGGTCAGCCATTTTCAAACCTTGTTTCATTTTGGCTTGAAGCTCTGGCGCAAAATACTCCGCCAGGCCTACCACACAGGGATGGTAGCGGCCCTGGGTATCCATGATATGAAACGAATCCGCGTCAAAGGCATAGCAATAGCCCTTGTCCTGGTCAACACCAAAGTTCTGGGGCTGCATGTCTCCAATTACCTGACGGAGGGAATGTACCTCGCTGACCACATCGCAGAGGTTAGCAGCCAGAATCAGCCGTTTCCTCCAGCTGTTGAATGCTTTGCTTGAAACTACCTCGGCCATGGTGGTGGTGTTTGGCATGCGCCGCATGACAAAGCCCCTGATGACATTGCTGTTATCCATCAAAACATCCTGAGGCCAGGCAATATGCTGGCTGACAGAATCGGTTTTCATTTGAACCATGGCGACGAGTTTAGCTGCTTTTTGATGAAGCGCCTGGATATTCATGGTGGGTTTAAACAGCTTGGCCAGCAGATTTCCGGTGCCATCTGATGTGATTGGGCAAATCAGCCCCTCGCCGCCTGAGGCAATGGGCTGGTTGTCTATTTGATAGACATGCCCTCTAAGACCGGTATAGTTTGTCATGGCTTGTCCTTTACAGTGGGCGTTGCGGGATTTGGTTCGTCCTTCAGGGGGGGATCAAGCTGCGTTTCTGCTTTATGCATTTTATTTTTGTCGGGATAAAGCTCAGCATAGATTTGCGCATTGATCTTATCCCAATCTGGTGGGGTATATTTTTCTATGGGCACTGTATCAGGGAAAACACCTTTTTGGGTGAGCACCACCGCAGAGATATCATCCCTGATATCTTGGAGCATGCGTAGCGGGCGGTTACGCTGAATAATATGGTCAAGTACAAATTGCTGCGCGATCTTTTCATCCCCATCCTGGGCGATCATTTTGACAATATGAGGATAAAAATCATTTGGTTTGGCGTCCCGGAATGCTTTGTTCATGATGGCCAGGACAGCTTCATCCGATGTTTTTGCCCAGTTAAAACTGTAGGGGCTGAGAAAAAATCCTGCCAGCGTCATGTCAATACCGTCGGCATATTTACGGAGGATTGTGGAACAAATCTTATCAAACACCCCATCCGTGCAAAGCAGCACACTGAACACAGGCTCATCAGAACGGCCAAACTGCCAGTATTGAGGGCCTGCCAGAAGGGGAATGACCGCTTCACCGTCATCCCCCTTCTGGGGTTGGGTTAAAGGAGTATAGTTACCGTTGTGGCAAAGTGCAATCAGCCCGCCATCTCCAGCATGGCCGAAGTAGACTGTTCGGCCGGTAAAAATGGCGGTGTGCAGCGTGGTGCTAAACTCGTGAACATTAGCACCCTCACAGGCAGCTTTATGATGGATTTCACCAGTAGCGTGCTGATAAGCGGACTGTAATAGGTCGAAAATGCTGTTATCATCCAGGGAATAGCCGAAAAAATCGGCACAAAAATCCACAGCCGCATGGGCGGCAATGATAGCACCCTCATCAGCTCTGGGCTCTGAACCGACACCGTCCGCCACAGCGGCAATAACCCAGCCGTTGGGCAGCGAACGAACTGCACAGGCATCCTGCAATGGCATGTTCAGAATTTCGTGGCTTTTGCCTCTGATACATATGGGAAGAACAAGAAGACAACCACTGCGAAAAGGTTTTTCTGGAACCGGGGATTGATGCAATTCATGAGATGAATAAGCCTTATCCATGTATCCCTCTATTTATATTTGAACTAGGAAAATCAATCATCCCAAGGTGCTTTATGGGGACCATTTGGATCAATGCCGATGATATTTGCAGGCAAGTTGGGAATAGGGGGCGTTTCCTGCGGACGACTGTGGGATACCACCTGCATGCTACGGCTTGCCCAGTTGAATATTTCACCAAATGCATTGTGATTAACCGCTGCTACACGCTTTGAAATGCTTGACAACTGTTGAAAATCTGCACCTTTAACCCCAAAAGCATGGAAACGCAGACGTCCGTATCGCCCTTCTGATTCTCTGGATGCAATGAGTTCTGCGATTCCGGTCATGTCATCGGTTGGTTTTCCATCGGTGATCATCAGAACAAAAGGCTTATAGCATTCGACTCCAATACGGTGATAGACACTCATCTGTTCTCTGACCGCCTCAAGCGCATAGCGAATACCGGCTGCCATGTTGGTCCAGCCGCCGGCCTGTAGCACCGGTGCTTCAAACTTCATTATGGGGCAAAATGGGGTTATCAAATTGACATCATTATCAAAGGAAATTACACATACATCCACCCGTCTGGCGGAAAGGGGATCCTCACATATTGCATTTTTAAATGCTGCCAGGGCATCATTGAGCTCCTGAATCTTACTACCTTGCTGCATGGAGCTTGATGTATCAACCAAGATACAGCATGCTACATGAGGATCGCTGGAATAGTCAATGGTGGTACCTCCTGCATGGTTGATGACACTAACAATCTCGTTTCTTATTTCAGTGTCTCCATTGCTGATGATTGCGTCAAAGTCCAACTGTGCCATGATGTTTCCTCCTAAAATTAAATATATTTTAACCGAGCAACTAAGTGATCCTAACAGGTCATTCTACTTACCTTCCCAAGGCAATTTGACTGAACCAGCAAGCCTGGAAATCCAACTTTGAAGCCCCTGGAGAAGATGGCCTTGTTTTTCCGTAAGGGCATCCGATGCCTTATCTGGCGGTGAAACGAGTTCTTTTTCCTGACTTTCTTTTGTTTGGTCTTGTCCATTCGATGTGGCTGGCTTCTTATCAGGCAAATGGATGAGGGCTAGAGTGATGTCATCTTCTACAGAACTAAGTTCTTTTTGGCATGTTAATTTCAAGTGGGCTGCTAAGGGATGATAACTATCATCTGACATCGAAGGCAAGATAGATGGGTTCATGAATTGCTCAAGTAAGCTGTTTCGCTGATTTTTATCATTCATGTGCATGATAAAAGCGTAGGCACCATCCGTTGCCAGCATGACAGAAACAATGCTTTTGGCGTCCATATAGCCACATTCCCAGGCTGAGGGACCGGCACTAAGGGGAATGACATGATGCCCTTTCTTGATCATAGGAGAGGTGATTGCTTTGACATCACCATTTGTTAACGATATAAAAACACCACCATCGCCACAGTGGCCCCAATATAGGCTATGGTTTGTTAATATGGCGATGTGCAGGGTGGTTTCCAATGTGGAGCCTAGGTTGTCCTGCAGTTGTGCAACTTTTTGAAGCGCGTAATTCATGGATGCCCTGATACAAGAGAACATGCATGATTCATGTTCATCGTTGCCAGAAAAGACTGACCAAAACTGACACACTGCTTCCACGGCGCATTGCGAAGCCTTTTCTGATAAGCGGAGAGAACCCACCCCATCGGCAATTGCCACCACGTGCCAGCCATGCATGGTTGTAATGTGTTTTGAATAATCCTGACAAGGCAATCCTCGTTGCTTATGGGACAAACCTTGTTTGCTGAAGCAGACAACAACTGTTTGTTTATCTTCTTTTAGGGGGGGTGGACACATTACCTCCGGTGGTATGCTTTGATTCATAGCACTCCTTCCCAACATAGAAAAAAACACAAATTATATACATGCTATTAAAAATTAGTAGTTAAGTCAATACCGTACTTTTGCTTTACATCCTGATATTTCTATTGTATTAGAAATAATTCCGAGATAATCCATGTTTCACTTCTATGAGACTTGATGTTATAATTATAATATATTTCCGAAGAAAGCAGGTTAGTGAATGCAGCGGTTACGCGCTATTTTTTCGCCCAGGGATATGACGGTAGGCGCGCCCTGGAAAAGAATTCTGGAGTTTGCCCTGCCGATGCTGGTGGGCAATGTCGCCCAACAGCTCTATGCCTCCACGGACTCGGCGGTGGTGGGCCGGTATGTGGGGGATAACGCCCTGGCCTCTGTGGGCAGCACAGGGCCTATTTTGATGTTCATGATCGCGCTGTTTGTGGGCATTTCAACGGGCGCAGGCATCCTGGTGTCCCAGGCCTTTGGCGCAAGGGACCGGGAGAGGCTGTCCACCGCCATTGGCAACTGCATTACGCTGACTGCCATTGCCTCTGTCATCATCATGGTGGGGGGAACGCTGCTGGCGCGCCCGGTGCTGGAAACCCTGCATACCCCGCCTGAGATTATTGAGGATGCCATCATCTATCTGCAAATATACTTTTTTGGCATTGTGGGTTTCACCTATTACAATATTCTTTCAGGTATTTTGAGGGGCATGGGGGACAGCTTTTCCGCCCTGGGCTTTTTGCTGCTGACAAGCGCCCTGAACATCGTGCTGGATCTGTGGTTTGTGATATCCTTTGGCTGGGGGGTGGCCGGGGTGGCCGTTGCTACGGTGCTGTCTCAGGCCATTTCTGCGGCGCTTTGCTACCTGAAGCTGACGCGCATGACGCATACCTTTGAGATCAACCGGCACACGTTGAAGCTAAAGCGCGAAGTGGTGCAGGATGTCATACGCCTGGGGATGCCCTCGGGCATCACCCAGGCCATCTTCTCCATGGCCATCCTGATGGTGCAGCGGCTGCAGAACAGCTTTGGCCCCACCTTTGTGGCCACCGCCATCATTGCCATGCGGGTGGACGGTTTCGCCATGATGCCCAACTTTTCCTTCGGCATGGCGCTCACCACCTTCACAGGGCAGAACATTGGCGCCGGACGCATCGACCGGGCTCACCAGGGGGCGAAACAGGGAAGCCTGATGGCGGCAGGCGTTGCCGTTGTGATGACAAGCGCCGTGCTGCTCTTTGGCCGGCACATTATGAGCCTGTTCACCCAGACGGAGGAGATCATCAATACCGGCATGCGGCTGATACGCATTCTGGCGCTGGGCTTTATCGCCATGGCGATCACCCAGAGCCTTTCCGGCGTCATGCGGGGCGCGGGGGATGCGGTGACCCCCATGTGGATATCCATCTTAGTGTCCGTGGCGCTGCGCGTGCCGCTGTCCTATTGGCTGGTGGGCCTGTCCAAAACCCCGGAAAACCCTGTGGGCAGGCCGGAGATGCTTTATTTTGCCATGCTTGCCACCTGGATCACGGGGGCGGCGGTTAATGTGATCACCTTCCGTTACGGGCGCTGGCGCAAAAAGGCCCGGGAGCGCATGGCGGACTTTGCCCATCAGAAGGCGGAGGAGGCTGTGAGCCTCAGCGGGGATCTTGTTTAAGAGAGGAGTTCACAAATGACCTTGTCCAAGCGGGGAACTACCTTCAAACGATTCTTTTTAAGCCTGCTGTTTGCGGCGGCGGTCAGCCTGGCGCTGGCCTTCGCGGCGCAGTGGAGCATCCGGCAGATGGTGGGTGAGCAGCGGATTGAACTGAAGGAGTTTTATGTTTTTGCCGCCGTTTCTGCCGGCATCCTCTTCCTGTTCACCGTGCGCCCGGCCAACCGACCCATGCGCTTTTTCAAAAACATCGGCAGGCTGCTGCTGATCCTGATCCTGATCCTGGTGGCGGCGGTGTGGGGATACGCTTTTTTCTGGGTGGCGCAAAACGCTTTCCTTTATCCGCCCGTGCCCGCCAATCAGCAGGCGGAGGAGGCGCTCAAAGCGATGCCCCATGCGGAGCAGCTTCCCATCCCCGGCGGGGACGGGGCGCAGTACAATGGCTGGCTGATTAAAAATGGCCAGGAAAAAGCCGGGTTACTGCTGTATTTTGGCGGCAACGGCGAGGAAGCGGCCGGCAGAGCCCAGAGCTTTGCCCGGCTGATGGCAGACAACAAACTGCCCGGCTATCATGTGCTGACGGCGGATTACCCCGGTACCGGGCACAGCGGGGGCGAGCGCAGCGAGGAAACCATTTACGCCATGGCTCAGGCCACTTGGGAATACATCACCAAGCGCCCGGAGGTGAACCCTGAGAAGATGGTGCTGGCCGGCTGGAGCCTGGGCACCGGCACAGCCATCCGCCTGGCCGGGGAAAAGAACCCGGCGGGGCTGATTTTGTTTGCGCCATATTTTAACGGCGGCGAACTGGCAAACAGCTTTGCGGAAAAGCTGTTTGAAACGGATATTCCGGTGCCCTTGCCCATCCGCAATCCTTATCGCAGCAACCAGTATGCCCGGAACGTCCAGGCCAAAACCCTGGTGGTGGCGGCCCGGGATGACAAGTTGGTGCCCTATGAGCAGTCCCAGCGGCTGGCTGCCCTGTTGCCCCAGGGGCAGCTGGTGACGCTTGAATCGGGCGGGCATAACGCCATGTGGAACGATCAAATCTCCCTTCAGGCGGTGCATCAATTCCTGGGAGGGCTATAAGACAAAAAAGGTTCACATGGAAAACTTGACCGCTTATCCTCATATGGTAGGATAGGCGGGAGTTAACTCTTATGGGGTGAATGAAGTGGAAGATAAGAGACATACGCGCAGCCGGGCGATGTTCATCGCCGCCATGATGGTCTTTGGCACGGTGGGCCTGTTTGTGCGCGGCATTCCGCTGCCCTCGGCGGAAATCGCCCTGTACCGGGCCGCCATCGCGCTGGTGGTGATCGGCATCTTTATGGCCTTCACAGGGCGCTGTCGATTATTTCAAAGCATGTGGCGGGATCTGTGGCGCTATGCCCTATCCGGCGTTTTCATGGGGGCCAACTGGATCCTGCTGTTTGAGGCCTATCACTATACTTCGATTGCCCTTGCCACGCTGAGCTACTATATCGCGCCTACGCTGATGGTGCTGGCCAGCGTTGTGTTTTTTAAGGAGCGGCTGAGCCTCTGGCAGGTGATTTGCTTTGTGCTGTCAACAGCGGGGCTGGTGCTGATGGTGGGGGTATCCGGCGGCAGCGGGGATGACCTGAAGGGCATCCTCCTGGGTATGGTTTCGGCAGTGCTGTATGCCTCCGTGGTCATGATGAACAAAGCCGCCGGAGACGCCGACGGCATTGTGCGAACCTTTGTGCAGTTTTTGGCGGCGGTGCTGGTGCTGGCCCCTTTTGTTGCCTTGCGGGGCGGTTTCAATTTGGGAGCGCTTGACGGCTCCGGCTGGCTCAACCTGATGATTCTGGGCTTGGTGCACACAGGGCTATGTTACTGCCTGTATTTCATCTCTCTGGCCCACATGCGGGGCCAGCAGGCGGCGATATTAAGCTATCTGGATCCCTTGGTGGCTGTTTTGCTGTCGGTGATTTGGCTGGGGGAGGAGGTGAGCCCGGTGCAGCTGATTGGCGGCGGGGTGATGCTGCTGTTTGCGCTGCTCAACGAGCTTTCTGGCAGGAAGAAATAAACGCTTATTTCCCCCAGTTTTCCTCATACACCTGCACCAGCTCCCTGGCATCGGGGCTGATAAACAGCGCCAGGTGCTTGCCGCTGTGCAGGAGCCGGGCGTTTAAGATGAGGGCATATTGGCTTGGGCTGGAGTCTTTGGTTTCGGTTTCTTTCCGGGCCAGACGCGCGGACAACAGCTGCAGGATGCGGCCTGCCGCCTCCTCGTCAATGGCCTGGATCAGGATGATTTCATCCGCCCTGGCCACATCCTGCGCCACCATGAAGACAGCATCCGCCATGTCTGAGGCGGCGATGCCGTAGGTGGCGGCGATAAGGCTTTCGGGTACCGGCGTCATATCGGTCAGCTTTCCGGTGCCCACCATCAGCCGGTAAAGGCCTTCCAGGCTGGTGGGCTTTTCAGGGGGCTTATCCCCCGGGGCGGCAGGCGGAATGGGCGGGGGCGCGCAGGCGGAAACAACAAACATCAGCGCCAGGCATAAAAGCGCCATACGCAGCACAGGGATCCCTTTCCTTGCCATCACGCGGCCTCCTTTGCACGTTCCTTTGTCACCATCATACCGCAAAAACCGCCCATAATAAAGCAAAGTTTTTATCCGTAGCATACCCTGCTGTGTTACAATAAACCCGCTGGCTGTATAAAGCCCGGGAGGAAATATGCTCTTTTTCTTAAGCCTGATTGAGGATGAGGAAGACGCCGCCTTTATGGAGGGGCTGTATCAGGCCCATTACCGGTTGATGTACTATCAGGCGCTGCGCGTGCTCAGGAATCCGCAGGACGCGGAGGACGCGGTGAGCAGCGCTGTGATCAGATTGATTAAAAAAATAGGTGTTTTGCGCACGCTTCCAAGCAACAAACAGGAGGCCTATTTGGTCATTACCGTTAAGCACACCGCCATCAACCTTTATAACCAGCGCAAAGCGCGGATGGAGAGGACAGGTGGCCAGCCCCTGGAAACGCTGGAGGAGGACAGACGCCTGGGCCCTGAGGCGAGGGTGGCCGATCAGGAGGGGGTGGAGCGGGTGAAGGAGGCCATCCGGGGCCTTCCGCCCAGGGAGCGGGAAGCTTTGATGATGCGATATTTTCAAAGGTTTTCCGACCGTGAGATTGCGGAAATCATGGGCATCCGGGATGTATCCGCCCGGGCGCTGATATCACGGGGCAGAAAGCGCCTGCAAGAAAAGCTTTTGGAAGGGAGGGGCTAAGATGAATAAGCGCGCATCCCGGCAGGAAGCGCTGTTGAAAGCGGCGTTTGATGAGCTGGCGCTGGAAGAAACCCGGAAAATAAAAGACCGGATGATGTTTGACCCTTCCCTGGCTTCTCAGGCGGAACGGCTGCACCGCGAAAACAGCAGGCATGTAAAGATGCTGATTGAAAAGCATTTAGGACGAAAACGGCGCCGGGGCTGGATTGCCCTGTCGGCAGCTGCCTGCTTGGCGCTGGCGCTTTTGGGCAGCCTGCGGCTGATGAAAGCGCCGGAGGATCATGCCATGCGCCCTGGCCCCTCAGCCGTTTCGCTGACAGGGCAGCCGGGGCATAGCGTAAGCCCCATCCCCACTGTCAGCCCCACGGTGATGCCCAGCCCGACTTTCTCGCCCACGGCAACCGCAACGCCTACGCCCAGCCCCGCGCCAACCCGCCTTGATGAGGGCTGGCCCGGCAGATTTTTCCCGGTGGATGTGCCGGAGGGTTACCGGTTGATTGACATGGTGAAGCCGGAGGGAGCGAACACGGCCCACCAGGCCCGGTTTGTCAATGATCAGGGGGAAGAGCTGCGGCTGTCTGAGTATAAAACTGCCCGGGTGGTGGCGCCGGGTGCCGAGGCGGCGAATGTGCGCTACGTGGCGCTGCCGGGCGGCTCCACCGCCCTGGCATGGGAGGAGAAGGGAGGCGCCTTTGTGGTGTGGGATCAGGAGAGCCGCACCCTGGCGGTCTATGCCACCACCGGCATTGATGAAGCGCTGGCCTTTGCCGGCGGCGTTAAAAAAATAAAATAGCGCCCGTGCAACAAATCCGTCGCCTAAACGGTTAGATAGGGTGAAAGGCTCTTAACAAGAGAAAGGTGATGAGATGATGAAAAGGTTTCTGACGATCGCTCTGCTGGCCCTGACGCTTGCGCTTGTTTGCACCCTGCCTGCCCTGGGGGAAACTTATCAGGGGGCTGTTCCGGCGGAGTTTGCGGAGGCGTTCTCCGGCAGCCGCTGGGCGGGCTACCAGGTGGCGGCGGGCTATACCTTTTATCCCGCCGACAACAATCACGGGGAAGGGGTGCCCGCCTTTTTCGTGATGAAAAAAGGCGATGAAAACGTGCTGTGCATCCTGGAATACCGCAGCGGGGCATGGAAGTTTATGGTGCAGTCCCCCAAGCCCATCTATCAGGGCAACCGGGTACCGGTGTTTGAGGATGAGGATGATTACAACTGGTTCAGCCTCTTCTACCGGGACCAAAACCCGGACGAAAGGGGCAAGGAGGATGTGCTGAACTTTTTCAGGGATAACAAGGGGGTCTGGCGCTTTTTAGGGCGCGCCCAGCATGACTTTGGCAAAAGAGACACGGTGATCATCAACGCCCTGGCCACGGACGGGGAATGGACGCCCGGGGCGCTGTATGTCACCAAGAGAGTGGCGGGCCGCACCGTGTATGAGGCAAAGCCCGTATACGGCGCCTATGAGAATGATTTGCGTTATTTCAGCCTGTCCGCCTTCCCCAAATCCCTTGAGGACGCGCGGGAGAAGCTGAGCAACCCGCCGGAGATCCCGGCAGGGGAGTTGTCAGCCAGGCGGGTGCGCTTCACCTCCGGGCAGAAATTTCCGGTGTATTCAGGGCCGGGGGAGCACTACCTGCGCTCGGCCGGGGGCCGGGCGATCGTGTCCACCAACGACTGGATCCAGGTGTTTGGCGTGGAAAACGGCTGGGCCATGATCCAGTACGACATTTCGTCCGACCATATGCGCATCGGCTTTATTGAGGCATCCGCCCTGCCGAAAAACGCCCAGGTGGCCGCCCTGGCCCTGGGGAACCAGCCAATGACCACTCATGCCGCTGTCACCCTCACCGACGACCCGCTGTTTTCAAAGGCTGTATTGGCCCAGTTGCCCCAGGGGCAGCAGGTGAGGAAGCTGAGCGCCATGGGTACCTGGGCTTATGTGGAGGCGGAGCTTGCAGGCGGCCCGGTGCGCGGCTTTGTGCCGGCCATCAGCCTGGCCTCTCCGGTCCCCGTCATTCCGGCTGGGGAATACAGCGTGCGGGGTGAATTTGCCGCCTATGCCGCCACAGCGGTGATGAATAGGAGCGCTGACGGCACAAAACGGGTGATCACCGTATATGTGGACGCCCCCGCCGGGGCGCAGGGGACGGATCTGCTCATTGGCTACCAGCTGTATGAAAACAACCGCCCCGGGCCGATGCTATCTGCTACGGCGGCCCCACAGGGCCTGCTGGCCTATGCTGTGACCGTGGCAAACGATCCATCAGTGACGGTGCTGGGGCTTACCCCCCGATACAGCCAAAGCGGGGAGCGGCCCGGTGAAGCGCTGGTCATGATCATCAAATAATGAATAACAGGAGGAAAAAAGAATGCTGCATCGATTGATTTTGAGCCTGTTGGCAGGCCTGATGCTGGGGATGCCCGCGGCGCAGGAGGAGGCGCTGCCTGAGGCGCTCACCATGGATCTCTCTTCCCAGGTGGCCCTGGCGCAACAGCTGGGGACAAACGCCTATACGGAGCTGGACGGCCTGTATTTTGATTTCCGGGTGGAACATGGACAACCCTGGACATGGCTGCCTGAAACCTGGGTGCTGTTTAAGGAGACCTTCACCCCCGTGGTGGAGCGGCTGGCCAGGGACTATCCCCATATTGGCGCCAGCTTCCTTAATCAGCTGGTGTTTGAGCCTTTTGCTTTGCCGGGGGAGGGGGATCTGCTCTTTGACGAGGCGGCGGATAAAGCCTGGAACGCGGTGGCGGACAACCTGAATCTGGCGGAAAACCAGCGGAAGGAACGCACAGCCTATGGTGTTTTCCTGGCCCCTGATGAGGACAGCCGCATCTGGAAAATCCATTTCTATGACGGGAAGAGCATAGAGGGAACGCCCTATGCGCTGCTGGATGCAGAAACCGGCGTGGTGATGGATGTGGGTGTGTGGCCGGCTGCCATTGACCTGGTGGCGGCGTTTTCCACCATGAGCAATCAGAAGACTGCCCATCAGGCGCTTAAGCCGGGCAATCCCCGGGCGGATGGCAAGCCCGCCTTCTGGTATGGTGATTTCGCGCCTGGCTATTTCTGGGAGCAATTGGACAAGAGCCCTTATCTGGGCAAAGGGATTCAAGAGCTGGAGGCGGCGTTTGGCAAGGAGCAGATTTTCTGGCCGTTGGAAGCCCGGGCGCTGGAGTTTCTTTCCCGCCAGCCCAACTACCAGGATTACTGGATAGCGATGCCGGGCCTGCCGGGGCCGGAGGATATCACTGAAGAAGAGGCGCTCGCCATCGCCCGGGAACGGATGGAAAACAGCAAGAAAATCACCGATGTGCTGAAGGTCCGCCTTAAGCCCAATATCGGCTACTTCTTTTACCCAAACAGCTTCAATAACCATGGCAACGAGTGGTTCATCCAGTTCCACGATCCGGATCATCCGCTGAAGGAAATGCTGTTTTCGGTGATTATCGATGCGGACACGGGCGATGTGGTGATGACCCTGGATGTTGACGAAGGGAACGGTTGATATGAAGCGATGTATGGCGCTGGCGCTTGGACTGCTACTGATGGCGGGCATGTGTGTTCCTGCCCTGGCAGCCCCTGTGTGGCGGGATGAAACAAAGCCTTTTGACCTGAAAGCCGTCTCCTGGGGCCCCATGATCAGCGACCATGCCACCCGGCGTTATTTTGCGGAAAATGCCAATGGCCGTTTCAGCGTCTGGCAGGGGGATCCCCCCAATGCCTGGCTGCGGCTGGATTCCGGGGAGCCCATGGGCGCCCTTGAAACCCTGAGCGACTTTAGGGTGGCATCGGGGCGGGCTGTGTGCGGTGGGATGCCGGTGCCCCTGCCGGATATGGATCCCGATTCCATGGAATGGCGAACCCTTCACTTCGTGCCTCACAAAGGCTTCAGCCGGGCTGCCCTTGACATCCGGCTGGAGGAGGGGGAGAAGATAGATAATCTCACCATCGCCTGTACCCGAAAGCGACTTGACGGCGGGGAAGAGACCATTACCCTGCCCCTTTCGGGAGTGCCCCTGGACATGGGCTATCCCCAAGGCGGGGCCGCCTTTACCGCCATCCGTTTCAGCCCCTTTGCCTGGCAGGCGGAGGACAAAAGCTTTTTTGAAGGCTATAGCACGGCGCCCGCTACCCTGGGCAACATGCTGGCCTATTACGCTTATATGCCCATGGATCAGGCGCCGGAAGAACTGCTGTCCCAGCCTGTTGAAGCCACGGAAGGGAAGCTGTATTTGCTGGAGGGAACAATCAGCAAAAAGAAAGGTGATTTTGGCGTGTATGATGTGGTATTTGCCCTGAAAAACCCGCCGGAGGGCATCTGGCTGGCCCCTTATCAGGCGTGCGGCAACTGCACGGAGATTGATGCCTTTGATCTGGGGGCTGACCTCCTGACGCCGGAAGAACCAAGAGAAAGAAACTTTGCCATCCTGCTGCTGGTGCGGCCAGGGGGCCGCAGCGACGCGGAGATTGATAAATTGATCAAGACCCTGGACATCACCGCCACCTTCTCCGGGGAAAAGTGGGACATCAGCTATGAGCAGCACGGCACCACCAGCGGCATCGGCCCCAGAAGCAGCGAAAAGGTGCACATGGAACAGATGAAGAAAGGGGAGGGCGTGCTTCACCGGCTGGATTGAACGGCTTATGCAATAAAACAGCCCGGAAAGCCGTCCATTGAATAATGGAGGAACATACATGAAGAAAGCCATCGTGGTTTCATTGTTGTTGGTTTTAACATTGTCCGTCTTGGCGGGCTCCCCGCCCCCGGGAGCGCTGGTTTTTGAAGGACAGATGAGCGGCGGCCTCTTTTTGCCTGACGGGCGGGTGGTGTATGTGCCGGTTGAAAAGGATGAGGACAACTACCTGCCTGAGAAACAAATGCGCTGCGTGGACGCGGCGGGCGATCTCCAATGGGTTTGCGCCCTTCCCCCTGGCAAGGTGTGGTGGGGCGGGCCCCATGCGCTCCCTGATGGCGGCTTTGGCCTGGTGATGGCAGAGGGGGACTGGCATCAGGGCGTGCTGCATCTGGTGAGCGAAGATGGCAAGTTGTTGTGCTCCCGGAAGATGCCCGAGGGCTTCAGACCCCTGATGCTGGCGGGGGAGCGGGTATATGGCTCTGATGAGGAATTTCGCCTGCATACCATTGATTTTGAGGGAAAGGCAACCCACCATCAGCTGCCCGTGCTGGGGGATAAGGCCATTGTGCTGTGGACCTGGCAGAAGGATGGGGGACGCTTTGTGGTGGCCCGAGGGCAGATGAGCAGGGAGGAGGACATTACCCGGCGAAAGTCCGACCAGGTGTTGTTGTATGTGGACGCCACAGGGGCCTATGCCCGCCAGGCGGTGCTGAAAGGGCAGCGCGCTGTGGGTGGATTTGAGTCTGACGCCGTGCTGAATCCCCAGGGCGGCATCACCGCCCTGGCACAAAACGATGACAACGCAGACAGGGGTGATGCATTTTCCCTTATCAGCTTTGACGAAAAGGGAGAGCCAGCCTGGCGCAGGGTCTATGCCCTGAATGCCCTTGCCTGCCGGCCAAACCTGCTTGATATGAACCCGGACGGCAGCTATACGATCTGGGGCAGGGGCAAAATGACGGAGCTGGACAGCTCCGGCTTCGTGTTCCGTCTCACTGTGGATGGGGCGGGCAATCCCATGGGGATTACCGCCAGACATAGCCCCGGCGGCCGCATGGTGCGCTACCTGGAGGGCAGGGCCTATGTGAACGATCCCTGGGGCCCTCAGTGGTGGCTGGCGCCTTTTGATGCGCTTCCGGAAATGGAGGTTGAACTAAAATGAAACGGAGTACTTTCACAGCTTTTTTGGTGTGCCTGGTGATACTTGTGAGCATGGGCGCTTTTGCCCGGGCGGATTTCACCCCGGCGGACGCGGCTCATCTCACCAGCGCCACCCTGGTCTGGCAGCCGGGGGGCGATTGGCCCAGGCCACAGGGCAAGGCCATCACCACCACGATTGAGGATGACAGGCTAACCAAGGTGGCCAAGCTGATCAGCGGGGCAAAGGAAATGGAGGCGGGCTCCGGCTGCCCCTTTTACGGGGAGGCCATGCTGACCCTCCTCACCGATAAAGGGCAGGAGATCACCCTGGAATTGGCGGCGGATGACTGCACGGTATATAAGCTGGGGGAGCGGTATTTTGACTTCATGCCGCCAGAATACCGGAACATGCCTGAGCGGCCCCATAATGACCTGCTGTATGACCTGTTTACCTGGCAGGAGCGGGTGCGCCGGGTGGATCATTCGGATCCCAAATCATCCGCGCAGCTCTATCCGGACTGGCGGGATGCCTACGGCAGCCCTTTGGAGTGGCAGCTTTCCACCTGGGTGCGCTTTGGGGAAATATTCCGTCCCTATGCCGAGGCTTTTTTGGCGCTTCATCCGGACGACATGGACACCTGGCTTATCCCCATGATGATGCAGCGGTATGTCTTTCCCGGGAAAAAAGATTTGAGCTGGGAAGAAGCGGTTCACATTGCCCGCGGTGCCGCCAGAGAGCGGCTAGGCGTCAGCCAGGAGGAGATGCTTGGCCGGATCTCATACGCCATGTTCATCGCAAATGACCCTGAAAAACCGGTGTGGAAGCTGCATTTTTATGATGGCGAGCGGGTGGAGGGAACCCCCTTTTTCCAGATGGATGGCCGGACAGGGGAGATTCAGGACATGGGCCGCTGGCCGGC
This sequence comes from Christensenellales bacterium, assembly GCA_050952935.1. Lineage (GTDB taxonomy): Bacteria > Bacillota > Clostridia > Christensenellales > Aristaeellaceae > UBA6115. The sequence goes on from JBMNLS010000001.1 coordinate 1,328,467, forward strand.
AAGCATCAACTATGTGGCCGCGTTCACGGAAGGCCGGGATCAGATGGCGGAACACATGAAGTTTCAGCCCGGCCACACCAAGCGGCCAGACGGCAAGCCCGGCTGCTGGTATAGCGACTGTGCGCCGGAATATTACTGGAAAACCCTGGATGCTCACCCGATGCTGTTGGCAAGCCGGGAGGAGTGGGAAAAAGCATATGGCCCCACCCAAGAGTTCTGGCCGGTGGAAATAAAAGCCATTCACTACCTGCGGGGACTAGCCAGCCTAAACGACCAAAGCTCACTGCCGGGCCTGCCTGCGCCTGGAGAGATGCAGGCGAAAGAAGCTTTGGTCCTGGCCCGGGCGGAGCTTGATAACAGCCCTCTGGTTACGCCTGAGGAAAAGGCCCGGCTGAAGCCGGATATGAATTTCTATTTCTATGAGCAGCCCTGTGACCATGGCAACATCTGGATGATCATGTTCCGGGATCCGGAACATGAAGACCTGGCGGTGATCTATTCGGTGATGATTGACGCCGGGAACGGCCGGATAATGGAAAGCATTGGGCCCGGGGAGGGGAATGGATGAGGAAACCTATGACGTGGACGCTATGAGGATGAAGGATGCCTATGTTAAAAAGTAAAATCATATAGCTCCTTCTATGCAACATTTTTGCCATGTTTCCTGTCATACAGAATAGAGCGGCTGCTGATGATAGCCGGGACAGGGGGGAGAGATGAAACGGTTCGTTGTGGTTTGCTTATGCTTACTGGCCATTGCTCTGGGGGTTTCAGCCTTGGAGCGCCCGCCCTTGCACCCCGATGTTATTGCGCTGTGCAAGAAGGCATATCCGGAATATACCATCACCGCCTCAGACGGCTTTGGGGATGACCGGGCAGGCCAATGGGCGCTGGTTCTTACAAAAGGGGAGGAACATGTGCTGGCGGTGGCGGAAAAGGCCGGGGAGGAGCCCGGCTACCGCTTTACGGTGGAGAATTCCAAGGCCATCATGCCTGGCGACAGCCACCCCAGCGTGCTGATTGATACGGCGGGGGACGCGCTGTTCATAGGCTTTCAGGATAAAAACCATCGCTGGGATTTCAGCGCTGTTAAAAATGATGGGGCCTGGGGGCATGTGGCTGCCACGGTATGGGGCAGGAACATCATTTTTCCTGTCAGCGAGTGGCACATGTGGGTGGAGGAGGGCCAGCTTATCAGCACATATATCGAAAGCGACGACAATGACAACACTCTGTCCAGCACCTCCTATCCGCCGTTCCCTGTGCCCCACCTGGCGGGGAAAACCGCGCTTGATGACTATGACTGGGCTGCCTTTCCCATCAACCCCTGGTTTTTTATGGACTCGGACAGCCCGGAGCGCAATAATTGCCTGAATGCGCTGATGCCTGAGGGCTGGCAGCTTACACAAGCCACCCTCACCCCGACAGGCATTTTCCTGTTGGGGGAGGATGCCCAGGGGGATACGCGCCTGCTGATCAAGACCTGGGTGCCGGAAAGAAAGGATTCACGCAAGGGCATTTTTCAGGACACCCTGACCAGGCCTTTGCCCAGGAAAACCTGGATGGACAGCTGCCACATGTCAGACGGCTTGCTTCTGCTGAGGCTGGAAGGTATCCGGGATTATGCCTTTCATCAGCAAAAGGGAAATCTTTGGGGGCTGAGCCAGGTCATGTCAGAGAACGGTTTGTTCTCGATGGGGCCTGATTATATGCTCGGCGGGGACGCGGGTATGACGCGCTACTGTTTTGGCAATCACCCCTGGGGTGACATCAGCACCCTGGATATGGTGAGTTTGCCCCAGTCTTATGAGGAGGCGGTGACGCAGCTAAATCAATCCGGCTGGGCTAAGGTGAACAATCCTAACCCCAATGACCGCCTTCATCTGAGAACCGCGCCTGAAAGGACAGCCAAATCCCTGGGCAAGTACTATAATGGAACGCCGGTGAAGGTATTGGGGCGTCAGGGGGATTGGGTTCAGGTGGACATTGCCGGGGTCAGCGGCTTTATGATGGCGGACTATCTGGCTTTTGACAGGGCAGCGAATGCGGTGGATCATGCCTTTCCGGAGCTGGTGGGCCTGGACAGCCTGTCCGGGCGCGATATGCCCCTGTATGCCCGGCCTGACGAGGCCTCCCGGGTGCTGTATGACAGGAGTATTCAGTATTTCCATACCTACTGGATCATAGGCCTGGTGGGGGAGGAATGGTACCATGTGTATTTTTTCCGGGAAGGAATTGGCGGCTATATGAAGCGAGAATGGTTTTATGAAGGGAATGGATGAGATGAAAAAGTGGATGATCGGATGGCTGTGCGTTTGCATGCTTTTGGGATCCATGACAACCGGGAGGGCCTGGGTAGCGGATGAGTTTTACGACAGCCGGGCAGACCTGCCCGCTGCTGTGAACAAAATCTTGGAAACGATGCTTGAACCGGGGGAAGAGATGGTGAGCGCGCACCGGGACGGGAAAACCGTCTTTCTGCTGTCAGAGGACAAGGCAGAGATGCGCCGGGTGTTTATCTTTCAGGATTCAGGCAGGGGCTATGAGCTAAATGTGGTGAGCCCAAAGCTTGCGGCCATCGAGGGGGTGAAGCCCGGCATTGGCAGCGGCGGGGAACTGTATCTGATGTACAACAGCAATTATTGTTTCAGTTGTGTGGGCGGAAAATGGCTATTGACCTATGTGCAGTTTGTGGACGACTACATGATAAGCCCCCATTATTTGCATTTGGATCTGCTCAAGGACACAAAAGAATATCAGGAATATCCGCCCGCTATTGGGCGGTATACCGGGGAGCGGGATTTGGGCAAGATCACGGCGGCAGATCTGCCGGTGCGCTACGCGGATGCCCTGAATAAGCTTGACCGCACCGGTTACGCGGTGGTGAACAACCCCAACCCCAGGGATCGTCTGCATCTGCGGGAAAACCCCAGCCAGCGGGCGGATTCCCTGGGCAAGTTTTATAACGGCGCCATCCTTCAGGTGAAGGAGAAAAAGGGGGACTGGTGGCGGGTGTCCATCGGGCATTTGGATGGCTGGATGATGGGAAAGTATCTGGCGCAGGGCCCGGCAATGGATCAGGTGAAGCCCGCATTCCCCATCCTTTTCCTGAAGGAAGGAAAGGAGAATGCCCTCAGGTTTACCACGCCGGAAGGAAGGGATGATAAGGTGCTGGGCCAGGAGTGGCCGCTGGAATGGCGGCTCAAAATCATCGGGGTGTATGGGGATGAATGGTTTATCCTGATGACCCGGGAAGGCCAGTTGTATTACCAGAAGCAGGCATGGTTCTGGGAGGGGAATGGCTGATACTGAACTCAATCACAAATGCTTTGATGAGCCGGTTCTTTTGCGCCTTCGCGTCGCCTCATTCACTTGACGTAGGCTGCGACTACGCCGCGTTCTTTCGGCTTAGCGAAGCCATCAAAACTTCTCGGCTCATCGGTGCATTTATTCATTCGTTCAGTATGACAGACAGAAAACGCGGAGGTGAAGGCGCTCATCTCCGCGTTTGTTTTCCGTATTCCTATTAAGCGAGTTGATCAATCATTGAAAATGATATCATAAAACAATAAATAATCATCAGAGTGAAGCAAGGCGTCCGCTTCCTCCTGCGTGATGGGTTCAGCGCTGCCCATGGCATCGGTGCCGATAATAGGGGAGTTGAGGCCGGAGAGCTGCCAGCCGCCGTGCCTTTCAACAGCGGTACAGGCATGGCGATAGAGCTGCCCGTTCAATTCATAGATCGCCAGCATGTCGATCTGCTCATTGAAACCAAAGATAGCGCCCTGCTTCTTCAGGTAGGTCTGGGTGGTTACACTGAGATAACGGGCGCTGTTTAACCTGAATATCTGGCGCAGGGTGAGGGTGGAGAGGTTTTTGGGGTTCAGACGGGCGATGAAGTCGTCCAGCAACATGATTTCCACACCGTTTGGGAATTGAATCATCCCGTCTTTGATCATTGGCCTGTCAAGTAATGAATACTCCGGCACCAGCAGGGAGAGAACAAAGCCATAAAGCTGATCTCCCTGCTTGGCACGGATGCGGCTTTCATTCAGCGGCACATATCCGGCGTACTCCCCGGGGAGCATTAGGGGTGAGCTGGGCAAAATTGCCCGAATGCGCTCCGCCAGTGCGCGGTAATCCCCGTTTTCAGCCGCTGCCTTGGCATCCATGGCGGAAAGCGCGGCCTCCAGGTCGCCCTCAGATACCTTTTGGGCGAAGAAGATCAGCGCATCCTCAGGCGATTCAAAGGATTGCGGCGGCGGTGTTTCCGCCATCACTGAAAAAGTCAGAAACAGCAACAAAGCAAGCATTGTAAGTAATACTGGTCTTTTCATCATGACCTCCAAATTAATATCCCATCTCACCGTTTCTTTCGCGCTTGCCCCAAATAGGCGTCCCGGATCCGCTGATCGTTTAATATTTCCCTTCCGGTGCCTTCCATGGTGATGCGGCCGGTTTCCAAAACATAGGCATAGTGGGCAGCCCTGAGGGCGGCATTGGCGTTTTGCTCAATGAGCAGGATGGTCATTCCTTCTTCCACCAGGCGCTTGATGATGGCAAAAATGTCGCGTACCACCAGGGGCGCCAGGCCCAGGGAGGGCTCGTCCATCATCATCAGCCTGGGGCGCGCCATCAGCGCCCGGCCCACGGCCAGCATCTGCTGCTCACCGCCGGAAAGGGTGCCGGCCATCTGCCAGTGGCGTTCCTCCAGGCGGGGGAAACGTTCATAGACATAGGCCACCGACTTGTTGATTTCAGACTGATCCCGGCGCAAATAGGCGCCGATTTTGAGGTTTTCAAGCACGGTGAGGTTGGGGAAAATACAGCGGCCCTCCGGCACCATGACGATGCCTTCCGCTACCACCTGGGAGGTATCCAAGGAGGTGATGTCCCGCCCGTCAAAGGTGATGCCGCCGGCTTTGATTTTGACCAGCTGGGAAATGGCCCTGAGGGTGGTGGACTTGCCGGCGCCATTGGCGCCGATGAGGGTGACGATTTTGCCCCGGGGCACCTCAAAGGAAATGCCTTTTAAGGCCTCAATGCCGTCGTAGGCGACTTGCAGATCGGTGACTTTAAGCAGGCTCATCGTCTTCCACCCCCAAATAGGCTGTGATCACGTCCGGGTTGTCCTGCACCTCATCAGGCGTGCCATGGGCGATGAGTTTGCCGAAATCAATCACATAAATGCGGTCGGAAATATCCATCACCAGATCCATGTGGTGCTCAATCAGGAACACGGTAAGGCCGAACTGATTTTTGATGTCCACGATGAATTGCCCCAGCTCATCGGTCTCCTGGGGGTTCATGCCGGCGGCGGGCTCATCAAGCAGCAGCAGCTGGGGCTTGGTGGCCAGCGCCCGGGCAATTTCCAGGCGGCGCTGCATGCCATAGGGGAGGGAGGTGGCCAGCTCATCCCTGACATCCTCCAGGCCCACCACCCTGAGCATCTCCAGGGCCAGCTCCCGCATGCGCCGTTCCTCCCGGAAGTTCAGGCGGAAGGTGGCGGTAAAGGGGTTAGAGGTGCGGTGCAGATGGGTGGCGATGAGGACATTTTCAAAAGCAGTCTGTGTTTTAAACAGGCGGATGTTCTGGAAGGTGCGGGCAACGCCCATTTTGGTGATCTTGTCAGGTGTATGCTCCACCACATCCTGGTATTTATCGGCGTTGATGCCGGCGTACATGGCTTTCATCTTGCCGGTGGGATGATTGGACACGATGAGCTTGCCTTGGTAGCGGATTTGCCCGTTGGTGGGATTATATACGCCGGTAACGCAGTTAAAAGCGGTGGTTTTGCCGGCGCCGTTGGGGCCGATGAGGGCCACGATCTCTCCCCTGTCAATGTGCATGGAGAGGTTGTTGACCGCCACAACGCCGCCAAACTGCATGGTGATATCCGTCAGCTCCAGCATTCTCTCCCGGTCAGCCATCGCTGCGCACCCCCTTTTTCTGTCCCAGACGGCTGGTGATGCGCCTGAGGCTCAGCTCCTTATCACCCATGATGCCCCGGCGGTAGAGCAGCACCACCGCCATAATGATGACGGAGAACACCACCATGCGGAAGCCCGAGCGCAGGAGGGGGACTTTGAAGGTACCGATAAACAGCTCATTATCCAGAAACCTGAGCCACCATTCGCTGGCAGCAACAAACAGAAAGCTGGCCAACACCGATCCGGATATGGAGCCCATGCCGCCGATGACCACGATCAAAAGAATCTCATAGGTCATGGAAGACTTGAAGGTGGCAGCCTGGATGGAGCCCTGGTACATGGCCAGCAGCGCCCCGCCGATGCCCGCGAAGAAGGAAGAGATGACAAAGGAAAGCTGCTTATGGAAAAACAGGTTGATGCCCATGGCTTCGGCGGCGATTTCGTCATCGCGGATGGCTTTAAGAGCCCGGCCATAGGTGGAATGGATGAGCAGCACAATCACCCCCACACAGATAGCCACCGCTGCAAAGGGATAGATGATGCCGGTGAAGGAGGGGAAGCGGCGCAACAGGTTTGAGCCATTGGTGAGGGGGCCTAGGCCTTCATACTGAATGAAGGCACGGATAATCTCCGCAAAGCCCAGGGTGGCGATGGCCAGGTAGTCGCTTTTAAGCCTGAGCACCGGCAGCCCCACCAGGAAGGCGAAAAAAGCGGCCAAAAGCCCCGCGCACAGCAGGCCCACAATAGCGGGCAGGGCAAACTGCACAATGCCCCCGTCATAGTATTGGTAAATCATGGGCCGCATGGATACGGGGATGGTGAGGATGGCGTAGGTATAGGCGCCAATGAGCATGAAGCCTGCCTGGCCCAGGGAAAAAAGCCCGGTGAAGCCGTTGAGCAGGTTCATGGACACAGCGATCAGCGCGTAGATAACACCCTTTTTCAGGATGGTGAACAGCATGGTGGAGGGGGGCAGCGTTTTTTCCAGCACATACAGCCCCACAAACATCAGCGCCAACAGCACAAGGCCTATAAACCAGCCGGTTTTGTTTTCTTTCATCCTGCCTCCTCCTTAGACCTTGTCGATGGTTTTTTCGCCAAACAGCCCGGTGGGCTTTGCCAGCAGGATAAAGATCAGCAGGGCAAAGGTGAAAGCGTCCGAAAAGGTGGAATAGCCCAGGGCCTTGATGAGGTTTTCGCTGATGCCGATGAGAAAGGCGCCGATCATGGCACCCGGGATGGAGCCAATCCCCCCAAAGACCGCCGCTACAAAGGCCTTAAGGCCCGGCATGGCGCCCACGGTGGGGGTGACGGTGGCATAGTTGCTGAAATACAGGAGGCTCCCCACCGCCGCCAGAAAGGAGCCGATGACAAAGGTCATGGAGATTACCTGATTGATTTTGATGCCCATAAGCTTGGCCGTTTCAAAATCCCGGGATACGGCGCGCATGGCCATGCCGATTTTGGTGTGGTTGATAAGCTGCTGCAGGAGCACCACCAAGAGGATTGTGAGCACGGGCGTTACCAGGGTGACGATTTTGGTGGTGGCCACCCACACCGTCACCGAGGAGGAAATCCAGGGGATGGTGGGGTACTGCTTGGCGAGGCCGCCGGTGATATACCACATCAGGTTTTGCAGCAGATAGCTGACCCCGATGGCTGAAATCATAATGGACATGCGGGGCGCTTCCCGCAGGGGTTTATAGGCCACCCGCTCCACAGAAAAGCCCAGGATCACCGTGAGGATGATGGTCAGCGGGATGGACAGGTAAAGCGGCATGGTGGCGTTCAGGTACACCATAAAAAAACCCGCCACGGTAAAAATATCGCCGTGAGCGAAGTTGATCAGCCGCAGGATGCCGTACACCATTGTATAGCCGATGGCGATGAGGGCGTACTGCCCGCCCACGGATATCCCGGCTAAGATATAAGGGAAAAATCGTTCAAGCCAAGCCAAATACACTACCCTCCCGTCGTTTCATCAAGGGGCGCTGCGCCGCCAAAACAGCGCAGCGCCCCGGTGGGATGTCTGATTATTGCTGGATGGTGGTGGTGGTGACGAAGATGTAGTTGAGGCTTTCGGTGTCGGCGATTTTGATGTAGGCGATGTCTTTTTTGGCGTCGCCATTCTCGTCAAACACGATTTTGCCGGTCACTCCGTCATATTCAACGCTGGACAGAACTTCGGCGATCTGCTCCTTGGTGCCTGCCTCGGTCTTTTTGATGGCCTCAATGGCGGTCATGTAGGAGTCAAAGCCCAGGGCTGACACGGCCGCGATGATGTCGTTGCCGCCGTTGTTGGTGAGGTTCTGGGGGTTGGCGTTAAGCCAGGCCTTGAAACCGGTCACAAAGTCTTTGGAGACCTGGGTGGCATCTTTGTCGTTCTCGTCAAAGAAGTCGGAGAAATACACCTTCAGGCTGGAGTTCTGCACCGCCTCCAGGATAACGGAGGAGGCCCAGGTGTCGCCGGCGACAAAGGGGATTTCCAGGTTCATGGACACCGCCTGCCCCAGCATGAGGGAGGCGTAGGTGGTGGAGCTGGGGGAGAAGATGACGCCGGCGCCCGCATTGACCGCGTTTTGCAGGTAGGCAGAAAAATCGCTGGTGCCCTCCGGGAAGGTGTCGGCTACCACGGTGCCGCCCAGCTTTTCAAAGGCCTTGGTGAAGTAGTTGACCAGGCCCGCGCCATAGTCCTCACCCAGCATGTTCAGCGTATAGGCCACCTTGACATCCAGATCGTTGAAGGCGAAGTTAGCCAGCACATCGCCCTGGAAGTCGTCGGTGTAACAAATGCGCCAATAGAGGGGATTGCCCAGGGTGACGGCAGGGTTGGTGCAGGAAGCGCCGATGGCCGGGATGCCGGCAGCCTCGAAAATGGGAGCCCCGGCCATGGAGGCGCCGGAGCCGTAGGTGCCCAGCACCACATTCACGTTGCGGCTGACCAGCGTTTGGGCCGCGGCGGGCGCTTTGTCGGCTGAGGTTTGGTTATCCACCTCGCTGACCTCCACCTTATAGGTTTTGCCGTTCAGCTCAACGGTGTTTACCAGGGAGTTGGCATAATACATGCCCAGGGTTTCCTGCTTGCCGCCCGCGGCGTTGTCGCCGGAAGCAGGCTCAAAGATACCGATGGTGATGGTGCCGGCATACTCCTCTCCCAACGCTACCAGGGGCAGAAACAGCATCAGAGACAGCAACAGGGCGATTAATTTTTTCATAGCTGAAACCTCCTATTGTGATAGTAAATCTAATTATACTTGTTTTTTCATAATGCTGCAATCATTAAGCAAGAAATACACAATGGGGGGGATTATTGCTGCCGCTCCCCATAGATGGCGGTGCCTATACGAATGAGGGTGGCGCCTTCCTGGATGGCGGCGATGAAGCTGCCCGACATCCCCATGGAAAGGGTATCCAGCGGGGCCTGAGGGAAGCGGCTTTGAGCCTCCGCCAGCAGGCGGCGCATCATGGCGAAATAGCGGCGGGAGGCAGGGGAATTGTCAAAGGCAGGGGGAATGGCCATGAGCCCCCTTACGCGCACCGAGGGCAGGGCAGCCGCCTGATCCAGCATCGGCCAGAGGGCTTCTTTTGAGGCGCCTATTTTGCTGTCCTCTTCCCCAATGTTGATTTCAAAGAGAATATCCTGCACCAGGTTTTGTTTTTCCGCTTGGCTGGCGATGGCGGCAAGCAGCCGTGGGCTGTTGACCGATTCGATCATGCTGACCAGGCCCACCACCCGGCGCACCTTGTTGGTTTGCAGGTGGCCGATGAAGTGACAGGGCTTATCAAGAAAGGCGCCGTCTTCGTGATGCCGGACCAACTCCTGCATACGGTTTTCACCAAAGAGATCAACCGGAAGGGAGGCGCTGGCCCGCACGATATCGGAGGGCTGGGTTTTGCAGACGGCGCAGAGCAGGATATCCTCAGGTTTTCTGCCTGCCTCCTGGGCGGCCCGGGCCATTTGCTGCCGGATTTTTTCAACATTATCCGTCATCTGATGAAGAAGGGATTGTGTCATTTCACATCTCCTGATACTGTGCCCGGGGGCCGCCGATGTATTTAGGACGGGTGCAGGCGCAGAGGATATTGGCCTCCCCGATTTTGGAGAGGGACAGACGCACCGGCACCGCCACAGGGCGCAGATGCATTCCAATCAACGTGCCGCCAATGTCAAGACCGGCGTCCGCCACAACGCGCTCCACGGCCACCGGGTCTGTCATATCAGCCCAGGCGACCACCGGGAAGGAGCCGCCGGCGTGGGGCTGGGGGATGACATTTACAACCTCAAGGCCAAGCGCTTGGGCCGTCTCCCGCTCCACGACCAGGGCACGGTTCAGATGCTCGCAGCATTGGGCGGCCAGGCGGATGCCTTGCTCCTTCAGCACGGGGGCAATGCCCGTATAGGCGGCGCGAGCTGCCTCCAGGCTGGAACCTTTGCCGATGCGCTGTCCCACCATTTCGCTGGAGGAGCAGCCAATGACCAGCACGGATCCCGGGCTGAGCTTTGACTGAGCCAACAGCTCGGTGATGGCCTGGCAGGCTTGGGAAGTAATATGGTCAAACACGGGAAGCCCTCCTTTTATCCGATGGTTCTTCTTTCATTATACCCCATCAAAAAAGCCCCGGTTGCCCGGAGCTTGAGATTGACGGTTGTGCTTAGGCCTTGTCCACCTTGGCCATGTGGCGGATGAGGTCAATCACTTTGTTGGAATAACCCCATTCGTTGTCATACCAGGCAATCAGCTTTACAAAGGTGTCGTTGAGCATGATGCCGGCTTCGGCGTCAAAGATGGAGGTGCGGGGGTCGGAGATAAAGTCGCTTGAGACAACCGCGTCCTCAGTGTAGCCGATGATGCCCTCCCATTCCTTGCTCTGGGAGGCGGCCTTCATGGTGGCCTTGATGTCCTCATAGGTGGTGGGGGTGTTGAGCACGCAGGTCATGTCAACCACGGACACATTCACCGTGGGCACGCGCATGGACATGCCGGTCAGCTTGCCTTTGAGTTCGGGGATCACCACACCCACTGCCTTGGCGGCGCCGGTGGAGGAGGGGATGATGTTCGCGCTGGCAGCGCGGCCGCCGCGCCAGTCCTTCTTGCTGGGGCCGTCAACCGTTTTCTGGGTGGCGGTCATGGCGTGGATGGTGGTCATCAATCCTTCCTTAATGCCGTACTTGTCGTTGATAACCTTGGCCAGGGGGGCCAGGCAGTTGGTGGTGCAGGAGGCGTTGGAAACAACGGCCATGTCCTTTTTATATTCTTTGTGGTTCACGCCCATGACGAACATAGGGGTTTCCTTGTCCTTGGCGGGGGCGGTGATAATAACCTTTTTGGCGCCGCCCTTCAGGTGGGCAGAGGCCTTGGGGGTGTCTGTGAAGACGCCGGTGGCTTCGGCGATATACTCAGCGCCCGCTTCGCTCCACGGGATCTCATCCGGGTTCATGATGGCATAGGCCTTGATTTTCTTGCCGTTGATGATGAGGGAATTGCTTTCCTTATCTACGGAGACTTCGCCCTCAAAGCGGCCATGCACGGTATCGTACTTGACCATGTAGGCCATATACTCCAGGTCGATGAAGGGATCGTTGATTGCGACTACCTGTACCTCTTCCGGGTACTGCAGCGCCGCTGAGAGAACAAGACCGCCAATGCGGCCAAAGCCGTTGATACCAATTTTTACCATGGTTTCCTCCTTAGATTTATCCGGGCCTGACCCGTGAATCATTTGCGGGATGCCTGAATGACATCAAATAAAGTATAGCACCGAACACTTCCCCGCGCAAGTCATATTTGTCCGGCTGGGCGGAAAACGTCCCGATACTGAGGGGCAAAGAGAAGTTGCGTGATTATTCAATGATTGTTTATATAAAAAAGTGCCGAGGCGGCACTTTGACTGATTATTACCTGTAAGAATTAATACTTGCGCTTACGGGCGGCTTCCGCCTTCTTTTTACGCTTGACGCTGGGCTTTTCATAATGCTCACGCTTGCGGACTTCCGCCAAAACGCCGGAGCGGGCACACTGCCGCTTGAAGCGCTTCAGCGCGCTTTCCAGCGTTTCATTTTCTTTAACACGGATCTCAGACACTCATTTCCCCCCCTTCGCTCATCTCGCCTGGCAAACGCCGCTTTTCACGGCGGATGGCGACCATCAATAATCATAGCGGTAAGCGCTTATTCTGTCAAGTGAGATGTCATGCTTGAATTTGGCATGAGCGCTAAGTGCCAACCGCAAAGTATTCAACCAATTTCCCCTGGTATTTGGCATCATCTTTTATCAACTCTTCATAATCAATTGGGAAGCCCAATTTTTGAATGGCTGTTACAACCAAAACATCCAAGGGGTCAACAACCTGCAAATGACTGTAGTGGTGTTTAATCAGGGACAGCTCTGTACACGCAAAAACAAAGCAGCAATCGTTTTGCCGGTTGGCCCTTGCAATAAGTTCTTCAAAGTTTTTCCGGCTTTGCTGATAATCACTTGTTTTTTTAATTTCCCGGATGACGGACATCACAGCCATTTGGTCGGCATCACTGCTGTTTTCAACAGAAAGGTTTTTCTGGGCAAACCTGTTTTGATACACATTGCTTTTAAGCAAGCCAACAGTGCCAAAAACCATGATATGCTTAGTTAGCAGGTTACTGGCAATATAATTCACCGTTTCTTTCACCATGTCAATGATGGGGATAGGCGTCACTGCTTGCAGCTGCGGCACAAAATAGTGTGCCGAATTGCAGGGGATGATGATGGCTTCGACGGCAAATTTTTCCAGGGTTCTGATGCTCTCCAGCAGCTTGGGCATGGGGTCTGTGCCCTGCCCGCAGATAAAGTCTGACCGGTCCGGAATCTGGGGATCGGACAGGATGATGGTGGGGATATGCTCCTGGTCTGCTTTTGCAAAGGTAAACTTTACCACCCTCGCCAGGGTGTCAGCGGTGGCAAAGGGCCCCATTCCTCCAAGGATGCCCAATTTATACATCATTATCTCTCCTGAATCAAATGATAGGCAATAACGCCTGACTAAACTTTTTGTTTCAGATAAACTGAAGACAGCCGCTCCCGGTACTCCGCCAATTCCCTTTGGTTGGCCAGCACAAAGTGACCATCCGATATTTCTGTCCATACTGGCCTGTCTACGCTGTAATCGTGGATGGATTCATCATAGGCGAGCACTTTCTTGTTGCGCTCATACACAGGGTTGGGCATGGGCACAGCGGACAGTAGCAAGCGGGTGTAGGGATGCAAAGGGCATTTGAACAGGGCTTCAGTGGGCGCCAGCTCCACCAACACCCCCTTGTTGATGACGGCAATGCGGTCACAAATGAAGCGCATCACCGAAAGATCGTGGGAAATAAACAGGTAGGTGAGCCCCCGCTCCTTTTGCAGCTGGGACAGCAGGTTTAACACCTGCGCCCGGATGCTGACATCCAGGGCGGAAATAGGCTCATCTGCAATGATGAACTCCGGCTGCATGATCAAGGCACGGGCGATACCAATGCGCTGGCGCTGGCCGCCTGAAAACTCATGGGGGAAGCGGCTGGCAAACTCGTCCAGCAGCCCGACATCCAACAGCGCCTGATGCACGCGCTTCTCCCGCTCGCTTCTGGACAGGCCTTTTTCGGTGGCATACAGGCCTTCGGCTACAATATAGCCCACCTTGGCCCGCTCATTCAGGGAGGCCATGGGATCCTGAAAAATCATCTGGATCTCCCGGGTCACCTGACAGTCCAGCTCTTTGTCAATTTTGCCGGAGATGCGCTGGCCTTTATAGATGATTTCCCCGCTGGTGGTAGGATACACCCGGATGATGGCACGGCCAATGGAGGTTTTTCCTGAACCGGACTCCCCCACCAGGCCAAAGGTTTCGCCCCTGTAAATATCAAAGCTGACACCGCCCACAGCGTAAAAACGGCGCTTGCGCTCGCCAAAAGCGACCTTCAAATCTTTTACTTGCAGCAAAGCCTGCTCTTTATTGCTCATAAAGGCTGCCTCCTTCCATGCTGATGCGCTGGAGCACCGCCGGGGGTTCTACCTTGGGCGCCCGGGGATCCTGCAGCCAGGAGCGCACCTTGTGGGTGTCGCTGATGTCAAAATAGGGAGGCCTTTCCTTGAAATCTATGTTCAAAGCCTGGGGATTACGGGGGGCAAAAGCGTCCCCTTGAATTTCATTAAACAGGTTGGGCGGTGTGCCCCGGATGGAGAACAGCTCCTCTCCTTTTACGCCCAGCTGGGGCAGGGAGGACAGCAGCGCCCAGGTATAGGGGTGCCTGGGGCTGAAGAAGATCTCCTCGCTGGTGCCGATTTCAATAATATCCCCTGCGTACATCACCGCGATGCGGTCAGACACATTGGCCACCACGCCCAAATCGTGGGTGATGTAGATGCAGGTTAAATTATATTTACTGATCAGGTTCCGAATCAGATTTAGAATCTGCGCCTGGATGGTAACATCCAGGGCGGTGGTAGGCTCGTCACAAATGAGGATGTCCGGTCGGCAGGCCACCGCGATGGCAATGACGACCCGCTGGCGCATGCCGCCGGAGAATTGATGTGGGTATTGCTTCATCCGCTGGGCAGGATTTTTGATGCCCACGTCCAGCAGGATTTCCTGGATACGCTTGTTGGCTGCTTCACCTTTTAAGCCCTGGTGCAGCTCCAGCGCTTCGCCAATCTGCTTGCCGATGGTTTTTAGCGGGTTCAGGCTGGTCATAGGGTCTTGAAGCACCATGGCAATCTTCCGGCCGCGGATGGTGAGCCACTCTTTTTCTGTTTTATACTGGGCCAAATCATTGCCTTCAAACCAGATGCTGCCGGAATCAATCCAGCCGTTCTGGTCCAAAAGCCCCATGAAGGTTTTGGTCAGAACGCTTTTCCCACTGCCCGATTCCCCCACAATGGCCAGGCTTTCGCCCTTGAAAACCTCTAAACTCACGCCCCGGATGGCATGAAGCACCCGGCCCCGGAGGCTGAACTTGACATTGAGATCTTCTGTTCTCAGAATGGTTTCTGACATGCTTTTGCCTCCTTTACACATGATTGCGCGGGTCGGCGGCATCCGCAAAAGCGTTGCCGATAATATAGAAAGAAATGGTGATGATGCTTAAGACAATGGTGGGAAACACCAGCTGATAGGCGTAGGAGGTGGTCACCAGCTTACGGCCCACGTTGATGAGGTTGCCAAGGGACGGGATGCTCACCGGCAAGCCCAGGCCAATGTAGGTGATAAACACCTCAGAGCCAATGGCGCCGGGGATGGCCAAGGCCATGCGCAGCATAATCACGCTGACCAGGTAGGGCAAAAGGTTGCGGGTGATGATCCGTGCGGTACTGGTGCCCAGACAGCGGGAAGCCAGGTTGTAATCCCGGTCTCTGATGATGACAATCTGATTGCGCACAAAACGGGCCATGCTGACCCAGCCGGTGATGGTCATGGAGAAAATCAGGGTTTGGATGCCTGGGCGCATGATATAGGTAAACATGATCAGCACAATGGTGGTGGGGATGTTGTTGATGACATTATATACCTCAGTCAACACCCGGTCCAGACGCCGGACATAGCCCCACAACACACCGATGAAAATGCCGATGACGGCCTCCAGCACCGCCACCATAAAGCCGATGTACAGGCTGGTGCGGGTGCCGGACCATACCATGCTCCACATGTCCTGGCCGGCGTTGTTGGTACCGAACAGAAAGGGTGCATCCCCGGGCAACAATCTAAGCTTTGCCTCCGTATTGGTGGTGGCGCTAAGACCATCCGTAGCGATGTTGAGTTGCTCTTTTAGCACAAACAGTTCCGTACCCTGGTTGGTGTAATCCGCAGGGAAGGTGTGTACCTTGATGGGAAAGTTGGAACGGCTTTTATAGGGTACCTGGCTTGGATCATCCGGCAGGCGCAGTTTGGTGGTGAAGTCGTTGCGCACATATCCCTGCTGACCGCTATCCATCTCAACCTTCACCCATTCTTCTCCGTATTCAATCAGGGTAAAGGCGGTGCGGGCTTTCAAAGAAGCGAGCACGTTGCTCACTGCCGCCCAGGTATCATTCTCATAGGGGGTGATTATGAGCCGGGTGCCTTTTGGCGCTGTGTACCTCACGTTGCTGAAGCTGGGCCCGATGTTATACATCTGCAGGCCGGTGATGGGGTGGTTGATCACCTGGGTGGCCTTGAATTGATTGGGCAAGTGGGGCTGTATCATGGTAAACAGCACCAACAAGGCCAGTAAAATCAACAGGTTTGCTGCCAGCCTGTTTTTTAGGAATACCCGGACGGTGCTGCCCCAGTAACTATAGTTGGAAAACCCCGTGCGCTCAGCCTCTTTTTCGCTGTAGGGGGCAAAGGCAAAATCATCTTTGCTTTGTGCAGCCTGGTGCAAGCCTTCATGCAGCTGCTTTTCTTTTTTTTTCTCAGCCATCAGCGCACCCCCTCTTTTTTGGCAAAGCTGATGCGCGGGTCAATGAGCACCATCAGCAAATCACCCAGCAGCATCCCGATGATGCCGATTGAAGCATACATCATCACCAGAGCCTGCACCATGGTATTGTCCTGACGGGTGATCACATCGACCAAAAGCCCGCCCATGCCGGGGATGGAATACAAAGACTCGATATAAATCGAGCCCGATATGGTAAACAGCAAAGAGCTTGGAATGTACTGAATCATCGGCACAAAGGCGTTGCGGAACACATGGGACATGGTGATGTCTTGGCTGGTGACACCTTTGGCCCGGGCAAGCTGCACATAGTCCTTGTTCAGCTCGTCCACCATATAGCGCCTCAGCCACATGGCGTAATAGGCAATGCTGCCCAGGGACATGGAAACCACCGGAAGCACCCAGCTGATGGGGTTGCTTGGATCAAAGAGCATGGATACATTGAGCAAACTTGACCCGTAACTTTGAAGATAGATATAGTACACTGCTGCCGGCACAGCGTTGATAAACACAATAAAGCCTGTTCCCAGCTTATCCCAGAATTTGTATTTGCTCCTGGCCATTTTGGCCCCCAAGGGGATGCCCAGCAG
The DNA here is from genome assembly GCA_050952935.1 of Christensenellales bacterium. Classification (GTDB taxonomy): domain Bacteria; phylum Bacillota; class Clostridia; order Christensenellales; family Aristaeellaceae; genus UBA6115. The sequence continues at coordinate 1,345,416 of JBMNLS010000001.1, forward strand.
CAAAGATAATGCCATAGACATCAGCCCCATCTGGATGGAAATGGGCGCTTTGCCCACGATGATCTCCACAATAGGCGCTCCGGTGCGGTAGCGGTTGGAAACCCCCAAATCGCCCTTGAGCAGGTTTTTATAAAAATTCAGCAGCTGGATGTGCATGGGATCCTTCAACCCCAGCTGATGCAGCTTGGCGTCAATCACCCCCTGGTCTACCTTGTCAATGTTGTCAAAATACCCTTCAATGGGCATTTGGCGCATCAGGACAAACACCGTGGTGAGGATGATGAACAGCGTCACCATGGCGGCCAGCAGCCGTTTGCCGACATATTTGAACACTGTCTTTCTCCTTTCAAAAATAAGAGAATGAGGTTCATTTCCAGAATGGCTACGTCGGGAATAGGGACGGGGCTGTGCGCGCCAGGCGGCACAGCCCCGCGAACAACTTGGTCGCTTCAATGGGCGTTGGATGCCCCGTGGGATTTTAAACTATTTGACCAGCTCTGCCCGTTCTTGTTCCCATTTTTCCTGGGCATCAAAGAACATGTCAGTGCTCATGGGCTTATCCAACAGGCGCATACCCTTATAGCGGTCAGTGGAGATGCCGAAGGGGGAATACTGGCAGGTAAAGGGATCAAGCCTGCTTGCGGTATAGCCGCCGGCATTATAGGAGTAGCCAAACGGCATCACAAAAGCGTGATCAATTAAGTAAGCTTCCGCTTTGGCAAAGGCCAGGAAACGGGCCTCAATGTCGCTGGTGATGGCCTTGGCTTTTTCAACCAGGCCCCAGTACACCTGATACTTGTTGTTGCCATTTTCGTCCACATCGGTGGTGAAATCGGGGAAATTGTATTTCATAACCGGAACTGGTTTCAGTAACCGGTATGAAGGGATCGGTATAGGTTTCGGGGTCCGCATAGTCAGCACCCCAGTTGCAGTCCATGAAGGCATATTTGCCGCTGCGGCGTACTTCAGATAAGAAGTTCTGAGAGGGGCCTGCCTCTACGATGATGTCAATGAAGTCTTCGCCCAACAGACCTTCCATCTGCTGCTCCAGCACCTGAGCCATTTCAGCCCAGGTCTGGATGTTTGGATGGTAGACCGTGAGCATTTTGACAGGGAAGGTGACGCCGGCAGCCGCCAGCTCTTCCTTGGCCTTGGCGGCATACTCTTTGGCTAATGCCTCGTTGAAGGCATTCTTTCCAAGCGCTGTCCACGCGGCTAGGTCGCCCGTTTTCGCATAATCTAAGCCGTTATAGTCCACAAAGCCTGGCGGTGTGATGGAGTAGTGCAGGATACTTTCGGGATTGTCCGGCTCAGCCACTGTGGCCACTTTGACCCGGTCAAAAGCGTGGAAAATGGCCTTACGGAAGTTTTCGTTGTTCACGGCAAGCTTCCAGTTTTCGGGCTCGTAATCTTCATGAAACTGGGGGTTGAAGTTCAGGGCATAGAAATAGGTATACTGGCCAATGTGGCGCACAGGGCGAATAAGATCGGCGGTTTCGGGGTTCGACAGCCATTCCTGCGCCAACTGGTTATCAATGGTGGCGGAGTCGATCTCGCCCTTGCGGTACAGATCAGCCGAGATGGCAGCGGCTTCCTTGTTGTATTTCATCTCGATTTGCTGAATATATACCGTGTCTTTGTCCCAGTTGGTGGGGTTTTTGGTATAGATCCGGCTTTCCTGGGGCTTGAACTCGCTGAGGTAGTATGCGCCATTGTACAGCAGGGTATCATTGCCGGTGGCAAGACCAAAGCCCTCGCCCTTTTCAGTCAGGAAGGGGCCATAGGCAGGCATGAAGCATACATAGGTGGTCATGGACAGGAAGTAGGGCACCGGATTGGTCAGGGTGTATTCCAGGGTGTAATCATCCAATGCCTTGACGCCCACGGTGTCCCATTCCATTTTGGGAGCAGGCTCCTTGCCTTCCTCAGGGGTTGCGGTACCCTGGAAATAGGCTTCTGCGCCAGATACCACTGAATACAGGATGTTGGCGGTGGCAGAGGCGTTCTGTGCGTTCAGGATGTACTGGGCAGCAGACACAAAGTCATGGGCGGTAACATCGGCTACCACTTCAGCGTTGCCGTCCACCCACTTGGCGCCCTGGCGGATTTTAAAGGTCCACACCAGGCCGTCCTCGCTGACCTCCCAGCTCTCCGCCAGGGAAGGCTGTATCTGGCCCAAGTGGTCAAATTCCACCAGGGTGTCAATGACATTGGCGGCCAAAGCAAACTCGTTGGCGGTGGTTGTGGTCAGGTAGTTGAGGGAGGTCACCTCACCGGAATACAGGGTCCGGTAGACGGCGTCCTCGGCAAAGACGGGAATGGCTGACAACAGCATGGCCAGCACAAGCAACAGGGTTAGGGTGCGTTTCATTCGTCTTCCTCCTTTAAATTTGGTATAAATAGGGTGTTCATGGTCTTTCAGAGCTATGGTGTACATTGTAGATAATTATACCATCTGTCTGTAATAAATGCAATTTTTCATTTCAAAAAAAGGAAATCAAAGACAATAAATGATAGCCACGAGCGGTTTGTTGTGTTAGAATAACATATGTGCCGTAATGGGCACCGGGAGGAAATAGATGGACAGGGTTAATCAACTCTTCTCTTTGTGCGGTGTGGACGAAAAACTGGGGATTGTTGTCCACCGGCCGTCCAATATTTTTTATCTCAGCGGCTATACGGGGGAAGGGCTTCTGGTGCTTTCCCGGGGGCTTCGTGCTATCGTGACAGATTTTCGCTATGTGGAGCAGGCGCAGAAGCAGGCGCCGGGCTTCAGCGTTCACCAGATTTCAACGGGCGTCAGCCATGCCCGGCTGGCTGCGGGGCTGATTCAGGAGGCCGGTCTTTTACGGGTGCTTTATGAGGATGATTTTGTCACCGTTCAGGAAAGCCGCCGCCTTCAGGAAGCGCTGGGGGCTATCGACATGGCATCGCTTGATGGTTGCCCTGAAAAGCTCCGCGAGGTGAAGGATGAAAAGGAAGTGGCGCTGATTGAAAAGGCCTGCGCCATATCCTGCGAAGCGTTTGAGTATATCCTTACCCAGATTGAGCCCGGCATGACGGAAAAGCAGATCCAGCGGCTGCTGAACTACCGTATGCTGGAACTGGGCGCTGATGCCGTCGCCTTTGATACCATCGTGGCGTCCGGCCCCAACGGTTCCCTGCCCCACGCGATTGCCGGTCAGCGGCAGATTCAGCAGGGGGATATGATCACCTTTGATTTCGGCGCCAAATACGGCGGCTACTGCGCCGACATGACGCGCACCATCGCCTTGGGCAAGCCCGGACAGGAGATGCGGGAGATTTACGACATTGTGCTCCACGCCCAAAAAACCTGTCAGGACGCCCTGGCGCCTGGCAGAATTTGCCGGGATGTGGATGCGATTGCGCGCCAGATCATAGGCGACGCGGGCTATGGCGAGCGGTTTGGCCATGGGCTGGGGCATGCGGTGGGCATTGATATTCATGAGAATCCCCGCCTTAACCCCACCTGTGCTGACACCCTGCAGCCAGGGCATGTGATGACGGTGGAACCGGGCATCTATGTGCCTGGCCTGGGCGGCGTGCGGATTGAAAACTCCTGTCTGATTACGGAGGATGGCGCCAGAAGCCTGGTGAGCGCTGAGCGGGAACTGATTATCCTATAATAATTATCTACATAAAATAATAACATTTGGAGGGAAGAGCATGGTTACAGCGGGCGATTTCAGAAAAGGGATTACCATTGAATGGGAAGGCGGCGTGTGGAACATTGTGGATTTCCAACATGTGAAGCCGGGGAAAGGCGCCGCTTTTGTGCGCACCAAAATCAAAAACGTGATGACGGGCGCAGTGGTGGAGCGCACCTTTAACCCCACCGACAAAATGCCCCGGGCCATCATCGAATCCAAGGACATGCAGTATCTGTATAACGACGGAGCGCTGTATTATTTTATGGATCCGGACACCTATGAGCAGATGCCCCTGAACCATGACCAGGTGGAAGAGGCGATTCAGTTTGTAAAAGAAAACACCAATGTGACCATCAAGTTCTTCAAGGGCACGGCCTTTTCTGTGGAAGCGCCCAACTTTGTGGACCTGGAGATCACCCGGACGGAGCCCGGCTTTGCCGGCAACACCGCTTCCAACACTTACAAACCTGCCACCACTGAGACGGGCTTTGAGCTGATGGTACCGCTGTTTATCAACATTGGCGACGTCATCAAGATCGATACCCGCACCGGCGAATACCTGTCCAGGGCTTAAGGCGCCCGGCTGTCAAAGAGAGGAGAGAACCATGAGCGAACTGTATAAAAAAGTTGAGTTTTTAAAAGGCCTGGCTGAAGGCCTGAACCTGAAAGAGGACAAGCCCGAGCACAAGCTGCTGCTGAAAATTTTGGAAACGCTGGACGCCTTTGCCGAGGAAATGGGCGAAATGCAGCTGCGCCAGGACGAGCTGGATGAGTTTGTGGACAACCTGGATGAGGATTTGGCGGAGCTGGAAGACGCAGTATTTGAAGATGACGATCTGGACTATGACGATGAGGACACCTGCCTGGAATGCGGCCACCGGCTTGAGCAGGACGGGGAAGCGGTGGTGGAGTATGAGTGTCCCAACTGTGGTTACCAGACCCGTTTTGACATCACGGACTTTGATTTTGAAGAGGACTATCTTTGCCCCCAGTGCCATCAGCCCTTTTTCCCCGAGCATGACGAGGATGAGGATGATGACGATATGGACGACGATGATGACGAGGCCAACGGCTAAACTGGTCAAACTTTCATTCAAGGTTGTGGCGCGTGGTCTGTTACGCACCGCAGCCTTTTCTTCTGGGAGGATACAGGTTTATGACCTCATCTGCCGGTGACGCCAGAAAACGGCGGCCCATGAACCCGGCCACCCTGCTGGTGGTTGGGTTTTTAGTGATTATTCTGTTTGGTGCGGGGCTTTTGCTGCTTCCCGTTGCGGCGGAGCCTGGCGTTACCATCACCCCCCTGCAGACATTGTTCACGGCCACCAGCGCCACCTGTGTGACAGGGCTGATGCTGGTGGATACCGCGGCGGCCTTTTCCCTGTTTGGAGAGATTGTGATCCTCTGCCTGATTCAGCTGGGCGGCCTTGGTTTTATGCTGTTGGCCACATCGCTTCTGGTGCTTTCCGGCAGGCGCATTTCTTTGCGCAACCGGGTGCTTTTGCAGGAGACGATGAGCATGCCGGGGCTTTCCGGCACGGTGCGCAACACCCTGCGCTTTGTGCTGATCGTGTTTGGGGTGGAGCTGGCGGGCGCTGCGCTTCTGTCGCTGCGCTTTGTGCCCCGGCTGGGTGTGGCCAGGGGGATTTACTTCGGGGTGTTTCATGCCATCAGCGCCTTTTGTAACGCGGGGATCGATCTTTTTTCCACGGCGAACAGCCTCACCACCTTTGTGGATGACCCACTGGTGTTATTGACCATCGCAGGGCTTATCATCCTGGGCGGTCTGGGCTTTGCGGTGCTGGCTGATGTGATGGATAAGGGCCGAACCCCTGCCCGCTTGGCCCTGCACACCAAGATCGTGTTTGTGATGACGGGCATCCTCATTGTTCTTGGCACGGCGTACTTTGCTCTGGCGGAATGGCATAATCCCGCTACCCTTGCCATTGAGGGGGCAGGGCCTGGCCAGAAGCTGCTGGGCGCTTTTTTCCAGGCGGTGACGCCGCGCACCGCGGGCTTTTATGCCTTGCAGCAAGGGGGATTGCGCGACGCCAGCAAGGCGGTGACCACCCTGCTTATGTTCATTGGCGCTTCTCCGGCCTCCACCGGCGGGGGCGTTAAAACCTCCACGCTTTTTGTGTTGGTGGCCATCATCAAAAGCGTGCTGGCCGGGCGGGAGGATGTGAATGCTTTCAACAAGCGCCTCCCGCTGGTGCTGATTCGCACGGCGCTGAGCATTTTCATGCTGTATCTGGCGCTGCTGTTTGCGGGCAGCGTGTTCATGGGCTTGATTGAGCAGCCCCGCGGCTTTTCCATGATCGACCTGGTGTATGAGGAAACTTCCGCCCTGGCAACCGTGGGGCTGACCGCCGCAAATACCCCGCTTTTAACTCCATACAGCCATGTGTGGCTGATATTGCTGATGTATATTGGCCGGGTGGGGCCGCTGACGATGATGCTGGGTATCACCGCGCGGCACGCCCGCAGGACCAATACCCTGCGCTTCCCGGAAGAGGAAATCATCGTTGGATAATAAGGAGAAAAACAAATGGCCGACAAAAAACAATACCTTGTTTTCGGTGTGGGCCGCTTTGGCTCTGCCCTGGCGCGCACCCTGTGCGAGCTGGGCCATGAGGTGCTGGCGGTTGACTCTGATGAAAGCCGGGTGGCGGCTATCGCCCCGGATGTGACAAACGCCATGCAGGTGCAAGCCATGGATGAGGAGGGCATGCGCTCCCTGGGCATCCGCAACTTTGACGCGGTGATCGTGGCCATTGGCGATAATCTACAGCATTCCATCATGACCTGCATCATGTGCAAGGAGATGGGCGCCAAGTACCTGGTGGGCAAGGCCACAGATGCCATGCATGCCAGGGTGCTGATGAAGCTGGGGGCGGATCGGGTGGTGTTTCCCGAGCGGGATATGGGGGTTCGCGTGGCCCATTCCCTCACCAGCCCGCATCTGCTTGATCTGATCAACCTAGATGATGACTATGCGCTCATCAACCTCACCTGTCCCCAAAGCTGGGTGGGAAAATCCATGCGGGAGTTGGATATCAGGCGCAAGTACCGTGTGTTGGTGCTGGCCATTTATCACGGTCCCCAGATGTCCATGGACATCACGCCGGACACCAAACTGAAGCCTGATGACAAGCTGCTGATCCTGGGGAAGCGCAGAGATGTGGAAGAAGTGGAGAAGCTGGATTAGCGTTAAATTGGGTTCATTTTTCCCCAATTACAGGAAAATGTGAATGAATTATTGCGAATCCCTTGCTTTTTGTGCTGTGTTTATTGTAAAATGTGAACAAATAGTTATTTAATTTCGGTATGCGGAAAAGGATGTACTCATCATGGCCAAACGGATCCTTCTGGTGGACGATGAACCGATTCTTATCAAGGGCTTGAAATACACCCTGGAGAAGGACGGTTACGAGACCCTGGTGGCCTATGATGGGGAAGAGGCCCTGGCACAGTTTCGGGAGAATGAAGTAGACCTGATTCTGCTGGATGTGATGTTGCCTAAAATTGACGGCATCACGGTGTGTCAGCGTATCAGGGAGGTGAGCAATGTGCCCATTATCATGCTCACCGCCAAGGGCGAAGACATGGATAAAATTCTTGGCCTGGAATACGGCGCGGATGACTATATGACCAAACCCTTTAACATTCTGGAGGTCAAAGCCAGGATCAAGACCATCCTGCGGCGGACCACGCAAAGCGTGGCGCCTGAGGATAACAAGGTCATCAAGGTGCGGGATTTGGTGGTGAACACGGTGAACCGCTCCGTGCAGCTTAGCGGCAGGGACATCCGCCTCACCGCCAAGGAGTTTGACCTGCTCAACCTCTTTATCACCAACCGTGGCCGTGTGTTCAGCCGGGGGGAAATGCTGGACGCAGTGTGGAAGAGCGATTACGCGGGGGATGAACGCACGGTGGATGTGCATATCAGGCGCCTGCGGGAAAAGGTGGAGCGCAACCCCACCCAGCCGGAGTTCATCTTCACCAAGTGGGGGGTGGGCTACTATTTTACTGACCGGGATGAATAATCCCTTTGCCAGCATCCGGTGGAAAGTGATGCTGGCCTTTTTTTTAATTATCAGCCTTTCCTTTCTGGTGATGGCGGGGACGCTGATGAATATGCTGGGGGACTATCTGTTTTCCCAGCGCATCCAGGCGGACCGGGCCGGCCTTGAGAAGTGGGCGGTGCAGGCGGCGGGTCATTTGACCTTTGCTGATGCCAAGGGCCTGGATGACACGGTGCGCCGTGCCGGGGCGGAGCTGGGCGGGCGTGTGTTGCTGATGGATGCGGACGGCAAGGTGCAGGCGGACAGCTTTCAGACCGCCCAGGGCCGCCGCCTTGACTATCCGGAGGTGGCCAGCATCCTGGTGTCCGGAGAAATGGCGGACTATGGCGTCCATTCGCTTAAAACCGGGGAGGCCGCCACGGGTGACAATATGCTGCGCTTTGCCGGCGCTGATGAATGGGTGAGCTATTCCACCGCCGGTATTGTCAGCTCCTCCCATGTGATTGGGGTGATGCTGCTGGTGTCTTCCGTCAGGGGCCTGATGCAGGGGTTAAACAGCGTGCAGACGCAGATGACCATTCTCTTTGCTGCGGTGGCCTTTGCTGCGGTGGCATCGGGCATGTTTTTTTCGGGCGTCATCACCCGGCCCATCACGGACATGACCAAGGTGATCCTGCGCATGTCAAAGGGTGACCTGGCGGCCCGGGTGGAGGAAAAGGGCAGCGGGGAAATCAGGCACCTGGCCGTGGCCTTCAACTCCATGAGCGAGCAGCTGGAAGCCCTGAACCAAACCCGCAACCAGTTTGTGTCAAATGCCAGCCATGAGCTGAAAACCCCCCTGGCTACCATGAAAATCATGATTGAAAGCCTGATTTATCAGCCGGATATGGACGCGGAGCTGCGGACGGAGTTTTTAAGCGATGTGAATATGGAAATCAACCGGCTTTCCTCCATTGTGTCAGACCTGCTGAGCCTGGTGCAGGTGGATTCCCGCTCCAGCGACCTGCACAAGGAGAAGATTTCCCTGGCGGAGGTGGCGAAGGATGCCCAGCATCGCCTGCAGCCCATCTCTGCCCAGCGGGAGCAGGAGATTGTTTTGCAGCTGCAGGACAGCTGTGACATGCTGGCGGATAAATCCATGATGCAGCAGATCGTTTATAATTTGATGGAAAACGCGGTGAAATACACCCCCCATCAGGGCAGGATCACGGTCAGCCTTCAGCGGACAGGGCGCGATGCGGTGCTCACCGTGACCGATGACGGCCCCGGCATCCCCAAAGAAAGCCAGCCTCATGTGTTTGAGCGTTTCTACCGGGTGGACAAAGCCCGTGGCCGGGAATCCGGCGGCACGGGCCTGGGGCTGTCCATTGTGCAGCAGTATGTGAACCTGCATGATGGCCGGGTGCGGGTGCAAAGCGAGGAAGGGCAGGGGACCACCTTTATTGTAGAACTGCCGCTTAACAAGCTTTAAGGCAATACCAGGCCGGCGTTGGGCAGAAAGCTGCCCGCGATGTCAATATGGCTGGCGAAACAGCCGTCCTGCTTTCCGTTGATAAAAAACTGTGCCCTGCTGATGCCGCCAAGCTTTGCCAGGGTGTTCACCATGGCATACACCATCAGCCGCTCCTGGGTTTCGCCCAGGGGCTTTATCATTTCCCCGGCGTTTTGGGAGAGGTTGACCAGGATGCTGTCATTTTGCTGGACGATGCCCAGCCAGTCGGTGTCTTTCATGCCGGAAGGGAGCACCGGGGACAGACCGGGGACGGAATCGGTGTATTCAGGCCCCAGGAGCAGCTGGTTTAAGACATAGCGGGGGTTTTGAGTCTGATAATAGGGAATAGCGCGGCGGGAGGCGCTCAGGGAGCCTGTGCCGTTGGCAAAATAGAGGGTGCAGTAATCCAATAAAAAATGGTTGAAGTCGCGCCGCCGCATTACCTGGTCCTGAAAGACGATCTCTTGCCCGGCTCCTTCCAGCACCCCCGCGGGCACCACAGCGGCGATCATCTCGTTTCCGATGCGCACCCTGATTCCGGCAAGGCCTGGGATAAAGGTGGTCAGGGTGAGGCAGATGGAGGCCATCATGATGGAACGGGGGATGCCCGCGGCGATGAGCTGCTCATTGGCCGTTTCCAGAAAGGAAAGCTGGATGATTTGTCCCTGGGCGGTGGGCAGTTCGTCCACCAGCGGCGGCCCGGCCAACAGGTTTGTCAAGTTGGGCACTTGGGGCAGCCCGGGGAGGGTGGCAGCTCCTGCTGACAAAGCGCTCAAAAGGACAGCGGCCATGCCGGAGGGGGTGCTGTCAGCCAGCGAGATTGTCCTGGCTTCCGCTAAAATGCCGCGGCCAGCCGCCGCCGGGAAGTAAAGGGTGGCGGGCACAGAAAAACCGCCTTGGGTGCTTCTCCCTTCCAAGCTGGCGGCTGTGCCGGGATCAAGGTAGGCGGGCAGGCTGCCCAGGGGTTGGGTGCCGGCCGCATCAATCCCGGGATGCTGGTCGTTGACCAGGATGTTTACGTGGTGAACGTCCCCCCACTGGGCCAGGGTGTTGGCGATGGCTTGAGCTGCCTGAATAAATCCCCTGCTGTTCAAGGCGAGCGCGCCGGCTGACAGATGGACCACGGCGGTGCCGCCTGACAGCTCCACCGCCCGGCCGGGCATCAGCTGCAGAGCGCCTGACTCGCTTAGCGCTCTGGCCTGGGCGCTGGATTGATAGGCAAAAAGCCGGGACAGCACTGCTTCCCCGGGATGTCGGCCGGAAGGCAGGGCCAGCCGCTCTTGAAAGGGGCTGATGAGGCCTGTGGCGGCATCTGGCAGGTAGAGGGACACCCGCCGGGCGATATCCTGGCTCCCATCCCCAAGCGGGGCGGCCCAGGCGGTGTTTACAGGCGGCAGCGTCACCCCGGCGCTTTTCTTAATGGGCACGCTTTGGGTGCAGCCGGTGAGAAGCGCCAGGCACAGCGCCAGGCTGGCCATTTGTTTCATACGCCGCTTCATTGGCAGGCCTCCAGCAAGGCGGAAAAACCTGCCCAGGGCAGCTGCCAGCAGCCATTTTGGCGGATCAGGCGCAAAGGCCAGTTTTCGATGCTCTTTTCCCTGCCCTGGGCGTCCAGGTATCGGAGCGACAGGCTGACCACAGCATAGCTGCCATCAGGCCCCGGGATGCCGGGGGTGGCCGTGTGTTGCAGAATGACCGGGGAAGCGTCCAGCGCCAGCATGAGGGCGCTTTGGGCGGCGGCATCCCCCGGAGCCTGGGCCAGGCGATCCTTAAGCGCCGTCCATTCCCGGTTTTCCCACAGGCCAATCAGCACATCCGTCGCGTTTCCGGGCTGCATCAGGGCCGCCTCCTGCCGGATGAGGGGATCGGGCAGGGTGTCGGTATCCTCCAGGTAATAGCGGCTGCTTAGCCGCAGTGAGCCGGTGAGGGTGGTTTCTGCCCGCACCAGCACCTGAACCCGGGCATATTCGCCTGTTTCTGTGAGCGTATTGACCAGAGAGGCCATGGCCAGCTTCCTGCGCAGCCGCCCTTCCCCGGCGCGGTAAGTAGGGGAGGAAAGATCGGTCCCCTCATCAGGATAGGCGGCCATCAGCCGCTCATTAAAGGTGACAAAAAGCTGCCGTCCCTCTGTGATGACGGAGAGCACCTGCGTGCCCTGGGGAAAGAGGGGGGTGAGGCCGCTGCCCTGGCTGGGGCCATCCAGCAGAGCCTGTACCAGGGCTTTTTCATGGCTTTCACTGAGGCTGACAGGCACCGGCCTTTGTTCCCGCTCCAGCCATTGGCTGTTGCCGCAGCGAAAATACAGGGTGGCCATGCGTGTCTGTGCCTGGCCGGGATCTTCACCGGTGAGAAGGCTTTGGGCATGGGCGGGGCAGGTCAATAAAAAACCTGCCAGCAGCATAAGCCCTGCAAGGATAAGAAAGGCACCGTGTTTTTTTTCAGCGCGCATCATCGTTCAGGGGCTCCGGGCCCAAACACCAGCCTCTCAGCTTATTGACCGTCCGTTCCAGGGCGTCTTTGCTTTCGCCCCAGGGGGCGTCCTGGTTGCGGTAATCGAATTTCTGTGTGTACCAGCTTAGTTCCTGTTCAAGCCGGGCAAGGCTTTTCATTAGCCCGCTGCGCAAAGTTTCCAACAAGGATTGGCGATGGGTGGCGGGTAGTTTGCCCCAAAGCCCCATCACCCGGGCTGTGTCCGGCAGACAAAGCCCCTTTGAGGCGGAAAAAACGGCCCTGAACTCGGGGTCTTTCTCCCAGAGGTATAGGAACGTTTCCGTTTGCCATGCGGACTGGGTTTCCAACTCCTGGCAGAGAACACAGCGGGCGGTAAGGGCTGTCAGCCCGTTTTTTGAGATCGTTTCTGTGCTTCCCCGCCTGAAAAAGCGCGGGCCTTTATGTCTGTTTTCCCGCTTGAGATCCTGCAAAGCTTGATCTGCCTGGGGAATCAGCGTTTGCAGCCGTGAGAGCGTAAGCAGCGCGTGGCCCAGACGGTTTTTTTGGGCGAACAGTTGCCGGTGGTGATGCTGGCAGTAGCCGGCGGCATTGACGCGCTGCCGGTCATCCGGGCTCATAACGCTGCCGCCCAGGCTTCGCTCAATCAGCTGCCGTTCGGTTTTGCGCCTAAGGGCGCACAACGGGCATTCGCTGTCCGCTTTAAGCGCGTCCCATAGCGCATAGGTGTCCAGCCTGTCCTTCATCCTCATCTGGCGGGTGCCTTGCATTCCGGGCAGGGGATAAGGTTTTTCAGCTTGTTGGAGGATACATCACGGTAGTAAAACATGGCGGTCAGCGGGCGGTATTTGGCGCCCACAGACGGGCAATCCGGATTAATATGATAGTATTTGCCGCCATCAGCGTTATAATACAGCACCGTATCAGGGCTGACCATCTGGGTCTGCTGTTGTTGAGCCTGAACCTGCGCCTGGGCGGCCTGCAGCTGTTGTTGCTGGGCTTGGGCGGCCTGCTGGGCAGGGTCATTAATCACCTGAGAGGAGGAGATGGAGTTGGGATCCACATACCAGGCGTTGTTGACCCGCATCATGAGAATCTGGAAATTGTACTGCAAAGGGGGCTCGCCGTTGTTTTTGCTGATGGATGCCTGCATGGTGATGGTACGGGCCTGGTCGGCATCGTTGCCGGACACGTCCAGAATCTGATAGTCCAACACCGAACGGTTGGCCCGCAGATGGAACATGCTTTTTTCAGCGTCGGTTTCGCTCATATGCTTGTTGACCCAGCTGGGCAGCGAGTGGCTGACCATGCCCGCATAGTCGGTGTTCATCCAGGCGGACATAAACTGTTCCAGTTTCTGCTGGGCCAGGGAGGCGGAGCCAGGGTTTTCCGTGGCCTCAGGCTGGGCCTGGGCCTGGCTTTGGGCCATGTCCACCATGCTGGCGCTGGAGTTTTCGGAGAAAATGGATTGCAGGCTTTGGGTTTGCTGCGTGGTGTCGGCCGGGGGTGGCGGGCTTGATACTAGGATGGCAAACAGCACCACCGCGATCATAGCGATGTAAACCGCGCCCAGCACCTTCCGGGCGTTGGGCACAAAGGCGCGTAGCAGCGCCATGGCTGCCAGACAAAGCAGGCTCAGCCCCACAAAGCCCCAGTAAAACCGCATGTCTTTCAACAGCAGGACCACGATAAACAGCACCGGCAGCACCAGGATGAGCATAATCTGCAAAACGGGGAAGCTACGCGGGGAGGTGGCCGTCTGGCTGATGGGCTGGGCAGGGGGGCGTTGGGCCTGTGGCTTGCTTGGCCGCCTGCTCATGTCCCGCAAAGGAGCGGAGGAATATCGGCCTCTATTTTCACTCATGGCTGAATCCTTTCTGCCGCGTTGATATGGCTGTCATCGGGGATCTGATTTGACGATGATTTTATCCCGCCCGAAGACCTGGGAGAGAATCTCCAGGTTTTCTTTGGCCAGGTCCTCCTGGCTCACGGAAGGCTCATCCGGCTGCCTGACAGCAAGGAATTTGACAGGTTGCCCCATTATTTCCTGAAGCAAGGCGCTTATCATCTGGGAGCGGCTTTCTTCATTGAGTATGTCGGTAAAGATGCTTTCGCTCTGGGGCAGCAGGAGGGAGAAGGTCTGCTCCTGATAGCCGCCGTAGCGACCCCGGTGCACCAGGGAGAATATACCGGGCTGCTCCTTGGCCAGGCGCTTGAGCATCTGGTTCCAGGCCTCCTTGGGCTGGATGGAGGCAGCGGGCGGCGGCGCGGCGGACACCGCTGCAAGGGGAAGCTCGGCGGGGATGGTCTCGGCTTCGGTTTTAGGCTCAGGCTCAGATACATTCGCTGGCTCGGGTGTGGGCTGGGGGATAGGTTCCGGTTCAGGCGCCGATGCTGCTGGAGGCGGCGCCATCGCCGCTGGAGCCCCGGCTGATAGATTTGCTATGTTGGTTTCCAGCTGGGACAGCCGGGCCAGAATGCCGGCCAGGTCCTGCTCCTGATCCACCTGGCAGATGCGCAGAGCAAATACCTCCAGCACCGCCCGGGGCGTTGCCGCCCAGCGCGCATCGCTCTCGGCCTGCATGCATTTTTCAAGCATGCGCACCAGATTGATCTCGCTGATGGTGTTGGCCTGGCGGATGAAGCCGGCTTTCACCGCGTCCCCCACAGGGTGCAGCGGTTCGCCTGTCAGCTTCACCGCCAGTACCTGACGCAGATGCGCGCCAAAATCCCGCAGGAACACCTGCACATCCCGTCCCTGGCGCATGAGAGTGTTGATAAGGCTTAAGGCATCGGCGCTGCTATAAGCGCTCAGGGCGTCCAGGAAGGAGAACAGCACCTCCTGACTGACCGAACCCAGCGCCTCCCGCACATTGCTTTCGCTTAACGTCATGCCGGAAGCCATGCACATGTCAAGCAGGCTCCAGGCGTCCCGCATGCTGCCCTCAGCGGCAGAGGCGATGAGCTGCAATGCAGCTTCTTCCACCTCCTCACCTTCTTTAAGGGCCATTTTCAGCCGCCCCACAATCTGGGCGTCGGCGATGCGGCCAAAATCAAAGCGCTGGCAGCGGGAAAGGATGGTGGCGGGCAGCTTTTGCGGCTCAGTGGTGGCAAGGATAAACACCATGTATTCCGGCGGCTCCTCCAGGGTTTTGAGCAGGGCGTTGAACGCGGCGCCGGAGAGCATGTGCACCTCGTCGATGATATACACCTTGTATTTCGCAAACTGCGGTGGATAGTCCGTTTTTGAAAGCATCAGGCGCACATTGTCCACGGAGGAGTTGCTGGCGGCGTCCATTTCCAGCAGGTCCAGGCTGGTTTCGCTGGCAAGGCTCTTGCAGCTTTCACATTTCAGGCAGGGATCGCCCTCCTGGGGATTTTCGCAGTTGATAGCAAGCGCCATGATGCGCGCGGCGCTGGTTTTGCCGGTGCCGTGGCTTCCGCAAAACAGATAGGCGTGGGCCACATGCCCGGTTTTAGCTTGGTTTTTCAGCATTCGGCGCGTGGCGTCCTGCCCCACCATGTCGCTGAAGCGGTGGGGGCGCCAGACGCGGTAAAGGGATTGGTAGCTGCTCATTGATCCTCCCCGGATAATTTACTGAAGCCTTCGCCCAGGGTCTCATGGGTATCGGTCAGGTACATGAAGGCGAAAGGGTCTTCATCTTCCACGATTTGCTTGGCTTTGGCGGTTTCAAGGCGGCCCACCACGCAAATAAGCATCTTCAGTTCATTGCCTGAATAGGAGCCCACCGCCGGCAGGATGGTGACCCCCCGCTCCAGCTCCGTCATGAGCCTGCCGGCAATGGCATCCGGCCGGCTGCTGATAATATGGCAGGCCTTGTCAGTGCCGATGCCGGCCAGCACCTGGTCCATCACCTTGGCTGAGATGTATACGCTGATGATGGCATACATGGCGTGCTGGGCGCTGATGAAAATCCAGGCCAGGATGATCACCGCCAGGTCAAAGGCGAACACCAGGGAGCCTACGGTGAGGACGGGAAAACGCTTGTGCATGATGCGGCCCAGCAGGTCCGTGCCGCCGGTGGTGGCATGGCCCCGGATGATGATGCCTAAACCTGCCCCCAGCAGCACACCGCCAAATACCGCGCCCAGCATCGGGTCAACGCTTAGCGGCGGCAGCTGAATCACGTCGATCAGCAGGGAAAACAGGGCGGTCGCCACAATGGTGCGCACCACAAACCGGATGCCAATGATACGCCAGCCTAAAATCAGCAGGGGGATGTTCAGCACCAGGCTGGAGAGGCCAATGGGCACGCCGAAGTGGAAGTTGAGGATGGTGGTAAGTCCCGTCAGCCCGCCGGGGGCGATGTGGCTGGGTTCAAGGAAAAGCGGGTAACTGGCGGCGCCGATAAAGCAGCCCAGCACAATCAATGCGTATTGTTTGATGGTAAGGCGTGTTTCCTGCCTCATTTTGCTCTCATCAGCGTCCTTCCGCTTCAAATTCATATGATCAGTATAACATAGTCTTTAATCGGGGCACAAGCGAGGCAGGGGCTGGCCAAGGAACCCAAAGAGCCCCGGCAAGACGCAGGGGCTCGTGAATGGGATACGGATTCTTATTGCTTGTTGTCCTTGCGGAAGCACAGGAACCAGTCCAGGCAAACCTGGCCTTCCTTCTTTTCCGCCATGCGCTCACGGGCGCCACCACAGGAGGTAGGGGAGGGCACGATGACATCAGCGCCGGGTTCCCAGTCGGCCGGGGTGGCGACGCTCTCAGCGTCTGCCTTTTGCAGCGCCAGCACCATGCGCTTCAGCTCATGGAAGTTGCGCCCGGTGGACATGGGATAGTAGAGGATGGCACGCACCTTGCTTTCAGGGTCTATGATGAACACAGCACGCACAGCGGAGGTGCTGCTCTGCTCGGGGTGCACCATACCGTACTTCTTGGCCACGTCCATGCTCAGGTCAGCGATGACGGGAAACTTCACTTCCGGGTTCTTGATGTCTTTCCATTCCAATTCCTGAATGCGGCGCAGCCAGGCGATGTGGGAATGGACGGAGTCGATGGATAGCCCGATCAGCTTGGTGTTGAGGGCGTCAAACTCATTCTGCATCTTGGCAAAGGTCATAAACTCCGTGGTGCACACGGGGGTAAAGTCTGCCGGATGGGAGAAGAGGATGGCCCAGCTGCCGCGGTAGTCCTCGGGGAAGTTCATGGTGCCCTGGGTGGTAACGGCGGTGAAGGCAGGCGCCTTGTCGCCGATCAAAGGTAGGCGATATTCTTGAACGGTGTTGTTGTTTTCCATGATTACTTAGTCTCCTTCTTTATTCGATGATCGTAGACTGTCTTAGTCTGCCATTAATATACCCGTTTGTTAGACGCTTCAAACATCAAAACCGACGGATTTTAGCACTCGAATGGAGAGAGTGCTAAAAAATGCTTGCAATCGCAGCCGGGGGATGATAAGATAAGCTTGTCACATTATTATTGCGTATTTTGGAGGAACCATCATGGCGAAAGACAAGAACAGGGTGCAGAAGGGCAGCATTTCCATTGATGCCCAGAACATCATGCCGGTGATCAAGCGCTGGCTGTATTCAGATAAGGACATTTTTATCCGGGAAATCGTTTCAAACGGTGTGGATGCCATCACCAAGCTTAAAATGCTGGGCCTGGACGGGGATGAGGAGCTGAAGGTCATCGTCACCATCGATAAAAAGAAGGGTGAGATCCGGGTTTCCGACAACGGCATCGGCATGACGGCGGAGGAGGTCGACCAGTACATCAACCAAGTGGCCTTCTCCAGCGCCGAGGAGTTTTTGAAGAACTACACCGGGGAGGATCCCGCCGGCATCATCGGGCACTTTGGCCTGGGCTTTTATTCCGCCTTCATGGCCGCCGGCAAGGTGACCATTGATTCCCTTTCCCATCAGGAAGGGGCGGAGGCAGTGCGTTGGGAGAGTGAGGACGGCATCAGCTTTGAGATGATGCCGGGCAAGCGGGACACCCGCGGCACCACCATCACCATGAAGATCATGGAGGAAGAAAAAGAGTTCCTTGAAACCCACCGCGCCCGGGAGGTGCTGGAGAAATACTGTGGCTACATGTCCGTGCCCATTATTTTGGAAGACCTGGAGGACATCAAGGAGCGGAAAGCCCAGGCCGACAAGCGCCGCAAAGAGCATGAAAAGGAAGCCAAGAAGAAGGAAAAAGAGGGCGAGGCGGAAGCCATGCCCGAGGTGGAGGAGCCGGAACCCGGCCCCATCCAGATCAACGACACCCAGTCCCTGTGGCTGAAGCCTCCCAAGGACTGTGCGGAGGATGAATACAAGGAAACCTACCGCAAGCTTTTCCGCACCTGGGAGGAGCCCCTGTTCTGGATCCATCTGAATGTGGATTATCCCTTCAACCTCAAGGGCATTCTCTACTTTCCCCGCATCAAGAAGGACTTTTCCGGCCAGGACGGGGAGATCAAGCTGTTTAACCGCCAGGTCTTTGTGGCGGACAACATCAAGGAAGTGATTCCGGAGTTCCTGATGGTTTTAAAGGGTGTCATCGATTGCCCCGATCTGCCGCTGAACGTGTCCCGCTCCTTCCTGCAAAATGACGGCTATGTGCGGAGGATTTCCGCCCACATTGTGAAAAAGGTGGCCGACAAGCTCAACGGGCTGTTTAATACTGAGCGGGAAACCTACCAGCGCTATTGGGATGATATTCATCCCTTCATCAAATACGGCTGCGTGAGCGATCGCAAATTCTATGACGCGGTGAAGGATTCCCTGGTGCTGAAAACCACCAAGGGTGAATACCTGACGCTGGATGAGTACAAGGCCCGCAACAGCGGCAAAACCGAGAAAAAGATTTACTATACCACCGATGCCGCCCGCCAGGCCGCCAGCGTTGCGCCCTTTGAGGATAAGGAGATCGATGTGGCGGTGCTGGACACATTGATCGATGTGAACTTCATGTCTTTCCTGGAGTTTTCAGGCGGGCAGGATGTGCAGTTTATGCGGGTGGATGCCGACATCAAGGGCCTGCAGGAAGACAGCGAGGAAGGGAAAGACCTGGATCAGGAGAAGCTGCAAACCCTGGTGCGTGAAGTGCTGTCCCAGCCTGATATGGAGGTGAAGCTGGAATCCCTCAGCGACCGGGATCTTCCCGGCATCCTGACGGAGGATGAGCAGCTGAGGCGCTATAAGGACATGAGCCGCATTTATGGCCAGCCCCAGGCCTTCCCGGAGCGCTACACGCTGGTGCTGAACCGGGGCAACAAGTCTGTTCAGGCCATCGCGGAGATGGAGGCGGGGGAAAAGCAAAGCCTGCTCATTCAGCAGATCTTTGACCTGGCCCGGCTGTCCTCCCGTCCCCTGGAAGGAGAAGAGCTGAAAGCCTTTATGGACCGGAGCAACAAGCTGATAGGGCTTCTGGCGCAGGAGTGATTTACAGAAAAGAGGGTCGCCGTGAAAATGCGGCGACCCGTCTTTTTTATAATCAGTCGATAATGTGTGTGAATCGATTTATTAAGAAGTGTGAAATTCATTACATGGACACCGGCTCTGCGAAAGCAGAGCCGTTATCAATTGCAAAAGAGGGCTAAGCAGAGTTTTAAGTTGGTTAAAAAACCAGAAAGCAGACCATTAATCCTCATTATTCTGTTTTATTAGTGTCAGAATCATCTACTGGTGCCTTTTTATTAATACCCTCCAAATCATCTGGCAAGCAAGTCTCACAGAACATCCGTCCCAGTTCAGTTATCTCGAGCATACCTTTCTCTAGAACGGCTTGTGCTCGGTCAGGATGGTTTTCCTCAAGTCTGTCCGGTAGATTAGAATACGCAAGAAACTCTGGTAGATGCTCAAATGGTTTATAAAGATCTTCCAACTTATAGTATCTATCATAAGTTAAGGTTATAAGCCCATGTCGTTCAAGCGAGATTAAAGACAGCGCACATTGCTTACGATTTACTTCAGGCATAATCAGGCACACATTTTTGAGTAGTGTAGCTCCACGACCAGGGGAATTCAGATATTCCATATTAATGTTGACAACTGGAGTGACCTTCTCATTTGAAATCGCGCTCAGCACAAGTGCATCTTGCCTGGACATGTTTCGGATAATTGAAGCAAATGAAGGATGAGTTAATTGACTGCGATCCGCGTCCACGGAAGATGTAATCAACTCTGTAAACATTGCGCGCAGAACATGATTTTCCAAACAAATTCTCGATTCTTCTAAAGCAGCTAACACGGTCTGCGTATCAGGATCTACTCTGCGCTCATCCGGAATCCTCTTGAGATTAGCTTCTAGTTCTTTCTCATATGCTGCGAGTTCCATTTTGTACTTCATTTGGCGTTTGCTATCAAGAAAGTTCAAGTGCCCAAAAATCAGGTTAAAGAGACTTGCTATTGTTTTTCCTATTACATCAGCAGGAGGAGATACAATTTTGTCGATTGCCTTATTGACACTTTCAGGGATTCTTATTTCAGTCTTAATTTCTGACATCTTTGGCCTCCATAAACATAGCATCGTGATTGTCTAATTGTTACCATTTACTATTAGTTTAACAGAATCGTTGTGTTGTGTATAGATATATTACGACTTGAGTTTCCGTATTCTGATTATACTTTTTGATTGAGCTGCAGGTGATTCAGGGGTTTTGAGGAAGTCACTGTCAAATCATGTCTTTTTTGTCAATATTCTGGCATATTTATGACGGAAAATGAGGAACCTTTCCTGTTTTTCATAGTAGAATTGATTTGTAACAAAAACTCGACTAAACAAATCCAGGGAGGCTCCTCATGCGTTATTCTACCACAGATACCTATCAACTCAAAAGGGAAATCATCACCTTCGCCAGGCGTCTGAGTGAAGGCCTCCCACGGGATTGGGAAAAGTTTACCGCTGATATGCTTTTCGGCATCCTCGCGTCCAGCAGCTGCATTCTTTCCCGCTTTGCCGATGTGCTCAAAGAAGATATCTTGAAAAAGAACACCGTTGAACGCTTGGCACGAAAGCTGTTAGAAGATATGCCCCCCGAACTCACCCATCATTACCTGTCCTTTGCCCGGAACATCGCGCAGGACACGGGGCCTGTCTTTGTGGATGATACGGACATCACCAAGCCCTATGGCAAAGCTTTTGAGGATATGGGAACGGTCAGAGATGGCTCTTCGGCAGATAAAAAGCTGAAGAATGGGTATTATGTGACTGAAATGACTGCCCTGAGCCATCGTACCCGTCAGCCTATCAGCCTCTATTCCCATATCCATTCCTCTCACTCAAAAAACTATACCTCTGTCAACGACATCACCTTCCGGGCATTGAAAGAAGTTTTCCCTTATTTCCCCAAAGCAACCTATGTCTTTGACCGGGGTTATGATATGAACAAGCTATATCTTTTCATGTACGAGCATGAAAAGAGCTTCATCGTTCGTGTCACCAGCAACAGAAATCTGTTCTGTAAAAACAAGTGGTTCAAGTCGACCACGCTCAGGGACAAATACAAAGGCAAGTTTAAGTGCCCGGTCTTATATGGCGGCAAAAAGACTGAATGCTGGGTCACCTGTGTCAATGTCAAGATCACCGCGAGCTGCAAATGGCTCAAGTTAGTATTGGTATATGGGCTGTCAGATACCCCCATGATGCTGTTGACCAACCGCCCGGTCAGAAACAGGGAGGACGCGCTGCAGGTTGTCCGGATGTATTTCATGCGGTGGCGGATAGAGGAACATTTCCGCTTCAAGAAGACGACCCTGGGGTTTGAGGATATGCGGGTGCGCAAGCTGAAGGCAATGAATCACTTGAGTCAGTTTGTGAGCATGGCCATTGGCTTTTTGTGCGCACAGGCAGACAAAAGAAACACCTCCAGGCTCAGGCGCGCCGTGACGCGCGAGGCAAATGGACAGAAGCAGGAGCACAAAATATCCTTTCTGCTTTATAGAATGGGGTTGGGTATCCAGCGCATTCTGGCCAGGGCACAAACAGGCATCCGTGCCTGGTTCCGCATAGGCCGGCCCAAATACAGGCAGTTATCCTTCCCTTTGCTATGTTGAAATACAACAACTGAATAGGCGCGCGCAAGGGCTTGTTTACCTTCCCTTTTTTTGGAAAATTCGCTCTGTAAAATGAAATACCGCATCCTCTACCATGCAGAGGCTCAAGAATCTCTGCTCATTGCACCAGAAGATTGCAAAATACGGAAACTCAAAATATTACGAAAGAAACAACCAGAAGGGGTGTCATTTTCAAATGAAGGTAATATATTCATGAGTGAAAATCCGAAATTTAAGAATTCAGATACCGAAGGTAGATACCAGCTTAATATTCTCTGAGGTAATCGAAGCGTTTTTCTGCGGCTACACATGAGATAGCTTTAGAATCCTATTTTCCCGCTGTCATCAAATAAAATTATAAGATCATATGTCTTGTACAGACAATATTTAGCTAATGCTCACTTGGAGCTCACATACAGTATAAAAGGTCAAACTTAGACCAAGCTTCAAAAATACTTAAATGAAGCTTAAATCGTCAGATTTGACCGATATACGCATTTGCGAATAAAGTAATTGAAGTTTGCAGCTTTACTCAGGTAAAAGGATTGGGCAAGCTATAATGATTCCTGCTGCAACGGATGCAGTTAGACACATAACAAAGAAGAGACCCCGATGGCTCGAAGACAGTGTAATTGTGAAAACATATTGGGAGAAATATTGACAATGTTATAAATTTTAAATAGTATGCCTGTAAAGGATGAAAAATGTACTTTGAGAAATAAAATCCCCAAATGATGAAAGGAGAGTTGCGAACTCGAAAGCATCAAAGAAGGAGATTTTACGACAATGAATGAAAGTAAAGCACAAAGACCATTGGCAGAAAAAAGCGAAGCAACATGTGGAAGCTGAAAAAAACTTGACAGGCGTTGATTGTGGATAGGAAGCGGAAAGGCTTGAGTTTTATCAATTATTCAAGAGGGAATGAAATGGTTAACGAATTTATAAGAACAAAAATAGTTTGTACCATAGGTCCTGCATCTGAGGATAGGGAAACACTCGGCAAAATGATAGAAGAAGGTATGGACGTATGCAGGCTCAACTTTTCGCATGGGACACATGAAGAACACAAGAGGAGAATAGATACAATCAAAGAATTGAGAAGGCAAAAAGATGTGCCTATTGCTATACTTTTAGATACAAGAGGCCCGGAAATCAGGACAGGGAATTTTGAAGAAAAAGACATCAGGCTTGAGGTGGGCAAAGACTTTACCATAACGATGGATGATATTATAGGAAACAAGGAAAGATGCACTGTAACTTACAAGAGACTTATAAAAGATATATCTATCGGAGACAGAATATTGATAGATGACGGTCTTATAGAGCTGTTAGTCAAAAAACTTACCGAAAAAGATATCATATGCGAAGTGATCAATTCAGGCTTTATTAATAACAGAAAAGGCGTTAATGTTCCCGGAGTAAGGACAAATTTGCCTGCTGTTACAGCCAAGGACGAAGGCGATATAATATTCGGTATAGAAAACGACATAGACTATATAGCAGCATCATTTGTAAGAAAAGCCAGTGACATAATTGAAATTAAAAAAATACTTGAGAATAATGGCGGCAAAAAGATCAAAATAATAGCAAAAATAGAAAATCAGGAAGGCATAGACAATATTTTGGAAATCCTTGACGTTTCCGATGGTATCATGATAGCCAGGGGAGACCTCGGTGTGGAAGTGCCTACGGAACGGATGCCTATGTTACAAAAAGAACTTATTAATGTTTGCAACAGGATTTCCAAGCCTGTGATCGTAGCTACACAGATGCTGGATTCCATGATAAGAAATCCCAGACCTACAAGAGCGGAAGTTACAGATGTTGCAAACGCAATATTAGATGGTACGGATGCGATCATGCTTTCAGGAGAGACCGCTGCAGGGAAATATCCCGTACAAGCGGTGGAAACGATGAATAGAATCGCATACGCGACAGAGAGCACAATCGATTTTGATGGCAACTTTCATAGCAAGAAACATAATAAAGAATTGACAATAACCAATGCAATTTCGCACGCTACTTGTATTACAGCATCGGATTTGAAAGCGAAGGCTATCGTTACAGCAACAGCAGGCGGATATACTGCGCGCATGGTATCATCTTACAGACCTAAATCTCCTATCATTGCATCAACAAGTAACGATAGGACTTATACGCAGATGAATCTACTATGGGGAGTAATACCAATTAAAGGTCCTGAAGTAACCGATACCGAAGAATTGCTTCGAAGCGCTGTGGATGAAGCAATATTGCAAGGACATATCAATGAGGGAGACCTGGTAGTCATAACAGCGGGAGTTCCTGTAGGAAAAGCCGGCAACACAAACTTAATAAGAGTTCACATCGCCATGAAGATCATTGTTCAAGGCATTGGCGTGGGGAACAGCAAATTTTCCGGAAAGGCACAAATAGTAGACACCACAGCGTCACCTCAAATGTTCCAGGAAGGCAATGTGCTCGTAGCTTCAACCGCGAATAAAGATGTGATGGGAATGGTGGAAAAAGCCTCTGCTATCGTTATTGAATCGGGCGAAATAACATCAGACGCCGCTGCAGTCGGATTGCACTTAGGCATTCCTGTCATTGTGGCTGCAAAAGATGCTACAAAACTAATAAAAGGCGGAGAAATAGTGACGGTTGATGCGGAGTTCGGCAGGGTATATTCCGGCGAAATAAAAATGCTATAAACTTTCCTGAATTGGGGGTGCTGTCAGAGATTCTTTTTTGAGGAATTCTTCCAGCGCTTCCGGCGACAGGGGCTTCGAATAATAGTACCCCTGTATTTCACCGCAATAAATGCTTCTTAGAAAATCCGCCTGCTCCTTTGTTTCCACGCCTTCTGCCGTAATGTCCGCGCTGAAGGCTTTAGCCAATAAAATAATGGTATTCGTTATGGGGGCTTTTTTATTTTTCAAATCGATATAGTCGATGATTTCTTTGTCTATTTTGATTCTGTCAAAAGGCACCAGCTTCAACCGGTTTAATGATGAGTATCCTTTGCCAAAATCATCTATGGTAATCCTTACCCCCAACTCCTTCAGTTTGTACAGTTTATTAAGTACATCCTCAGGGTTTTTAGAGAATAGGCTTTCCGTAATTTCCAGCTCAATATATTTCGGGTTTACCTCACTTTTTTTTATGATTTTCGTAAAATCAGGAATAAAACCTTCTCCCTGAAATTGTACAACCGACAGGTTCACTGAAACACGAAGAGGCGGAAATCCCTTTGCAATCAGCCTGTTATGCTCTTGAAGCGCTTGTTCCAGTACCCAGAGCCCCACATCATAGATCAACCCCGTTTGCTCAAGGATGGGGATAAACCTATCCGGCGGTATCCTTTTTTTGTCATCATAATTCCATCTGAGCAAGGCTTCAATGCCGACGGTTTTTTCCGTGCTGCAACTGATCTGTGGCTGAAATTCCAAGGAAAACTCTTCATTCTGCAATGCATGGAAAAGCCTGTTCGTGAGCAAAGTGTTTTCCTCGGTACGGTTTTTTAGCTGCTCCGAACAGAAAACGATCTTATTGTCAGAAGATCTCGCTTCATATGCTGCTAAATCGGCATTTTTCAAAAGAGTTTCCACATCTCTTCCGTCATCCGGATACACGGATATACCCACATTGACAATAACAAATAATGCTTCAATTCCTTCCGACGGCAGGATAGGGTTAGAAAAAGCGTCAACTATTTTGTTCGCGCACTCCTCTATCTGCTCGGCAGTTTCAGCAACAGGCATAACAACAATAAATTTCCCTTCACCAACCCTTGACAGATCGCACCCATCCTTCATCAGGTTTTTAAGAATGGATGCCGATTTTGTCACTATCCGCTCTCCTATGCTGTGCCCGAAGGTATCGTTAATCATTCTTAGATTATCCAGCTCAACATCAAAAATCACCAGTTTTTCTTGTTCTTCTCTGTGATATATCATTTCCTCCAGGGATTTTTTAAGCATATTCCTGTTCGCTAATTTTGTGGATTCATCAAAATAAGCGAAATTATACAGCATTTCTTCGTATAAGGTCTTTTTCCTGGCATCTCCCATGATATTTGCTATAATTTTTAAAAAGCTCAATCGGTTTTCCGTAAGATTGATATCAATACGCCTTTTATATTCAATGACAAATACTCCTCTTACTTCATTATCAATTGTTATCGGCATTGCAAAAAAAGATTTTATTCCCCTTAAGATGAAATAATCCTTATGCTTCTCAGCTACTTCAAAGGTAATATTTGTGGTATCTTCACACATTATGATTGTTTTTTGCTCCATCAGCGACATAAACACAGGTGAAGCTGTTAAATTAAACTTCATTCCCGGGTTATAGGAAAATGACTCAATCTCATTATCTTCAACATACATATTAAGAATTGTTGCATCTTTGTAATCCTTATCTAATTCGACAAAGAATGCCTGATCAAATTTAAGTATTTCGTTAGCCATTTTAAACATCTCATCGATTTTGTCTTTGGCATTCTCGTTATTAATTGAAATAAAACTGGTTGAAATCCTTTCAAGCGTTTCCTGCTCTTTTGAAAATCTTTGATATCCTTTCAGCTTTGAAGCGTATTCATCCGTCAGATACCGCACAGCAACAGAAGAAAGCACAATAATGAATATTCTGGTTGCATATTCGTTTCCATCGATGATGACCGAGACTTTCGGATCATATATCCAGAAAAAGATTTGAACGATTATGCTTACCGCAACAAAGATATAGGCGTGAATTTTACTGTCAAGAACGATGGTGAACAGCAAAAACAATATGTATATTGCCCATACTGTTATTCCTCCAGTCTGAGCTTTTTTTATCATAAGATACAACATGCCTAATATGGCTAATATCAGGAAGAGGGTATTTTGAATAGTTTTCTTTTTAATGATGGATGGAACTAATCTTATTAATACTCCCGTTACCAAAAAGCTCGCAGCGAGCAAAAGCTCATATTCTAACGCTCTTTTCATGCCATAATACCCTATTAAAAAGGATAGCGCTCCACCTAAGGTAAATATGGCTGCCATCGTTTCAAACAAACGCAATCTGGTTTCGTTTGCGGATTGATTGGATTCTTGAATTATGGGTATTTCCTTTTTTCTTTCGAGAAGCAATCCGAATTTTCTCGATGCAAAAAACAATGTTGTTATGGGAACCATCAAAAACACAATGGTCAATTTGGGGAAAAATTCTATTCCAAGGAGCACAGGAACAGTTTCTGTTGCTATTCCTAAGAATAAGGGAAACAGAATGGATATCAAGAAATATGTTGCCTGCCGTTTTAGGCGAGTTTGGGGTTCAATTTTTATCCACCAGCGAATAAGCAATGTAAGACTCGCAATCACAAATACAGCGTAATATGCGATAAACCAGATTTCCCATATGTCGATGGGAACTTTGTTTGCCCAACCGAAATCGGTCCACACCATTTTGTATTGTTCTTCTGCATGATATCCATAGGGCCCAAACAGAAAAACATTGATTAAAGCGGGTATATAAATCAAAGCGTACAAAACTCGCTTGTTTAATCGAATTTTTGTTTTTGTCAGAATCAGTATAAAGTGGAAAAAAAGGCTGTAAAAAACGCCCCAACCTAAAGCGGAGAAAGATGCCAAAAAAGCACTCACTTCCGCTGTGGGTGCTGAGATTGAAATAGAAAATGATAACGCCCAAATCGCCATTGAACTGGTTGTAATTACATATAGCCTGTTAACATGACTTTTTACGTTAATAGTTATCATGTATGCACCAAAAACCATATAAAAACAACCGCAAAGATAATATATTATTGATAGAACAAGGTCATATTTCATAATTCTTTCACTTCTTTAAGCGAGGATTTCAAACCTCTGTTATTGTAAGTTTCCCTCCGCTTTCAGGCAAGTCCTCCGTTGTTTCTTGTGTTTTGAGAGGTCCCGCCTGCACTCTAACACAGCCATTTAATTTTATCAATGTTTTTCCTTGATTTTTTGGCATACGTCCTACAATGATGCGGACTAAGAATGATTTGATAATACATTCTCAAATCATTAAAAAGTGAATAGTCAGTCTTACCTTAGCGCTTGGCCTTGCGTAATGCGTCATTCACAGAGTTGTGTGAAACTCAGACTATGTGAAATGACAGCGCAGCACGGATGCTGGCCTTTGCACTTGAGCTTTACAATAATACTGGTATAATTTCTTAGCATGAGGGAGGAAGGAATATCTAATGCACCATTCCGTGATGTAAAAAATTTAACTGAATTTTACTCGAACATGGTTTTGGATTTTACATCATTCTTTCACAGTTAACCGGATAGGATGGAGGAAAGAAATTTTGGAGGTATAACATGACAAAGACAATCAAAGCGGTTATTTTTGATTGGGCCGGAACCACAATAGACTATGGGTGTTTTGCGCCGGTACAGGGCTTTTTGGACGGGTTTAAAAGCATCGGTATAGACATTACCAATGAAATGGCACGCAAGCCCATGGGGCTATTGAAGATTGATCATACCCGAGCGATTGCCGCCATGCTACCGGAGCCGATTTCTGAAGAACAGATTTTAAAAGCATACGAAGTGTTTGAAACAACGCTTTTCTCAAACATTGAACAGCACTGCGATATCAAAGACCATGTGATAGAAACCATTGCCGCTTTGCGTGCGCGGGGAATAAAAATCGGTTCCACCACGGGATACACATCCGCGATGATGGAGCGCGTCCTAAAAAAAGCAGGGGAGCAGGGATACTCACCGGATTACTGTATCTCCTCTGACAGGGTACTTAAAGGAAGACCACACCCATATATGATCTGGAGCAATCTCATGCATTTTGGTATCTCAGATCCGCGAGAAGCTGTAAAGGTTGGGGATACAGTCGCCGATATAGCGGAGGGGAAAAATGCCAATTGCTGGACGGTAGGCGTCATCCTGGGCTCTTCAGAACTGGGTCTTACACGGGATGAGCTTGTTACATTATCGGAGAGTGAAATAAAGGAACGAAAAGAGATTGTACGCGCGACGTATTATCAGGCTGGAGCAGATTACATCATTGACGATATGAACGAACTTTTGGATGTTATAGACGACATCAACCGAAAGCTTGATAAAAATGCTAATCGCAAATTATTAACGCCAGGCCCGCTGACAACGCGACATTCTGTCAAACATGCTATGCTTACCGACCATTGCACATGGGATGACACATACAAAGCAATTACCACTTCTGTTATGAATGATATTACGCATATTGCCGCTGACAATGAGTATGCGACTGTTTTGTTGCAAGGCAGCGGCTCATATGCGGTAGAAGCCATGATTAATGGCCTGTGTGGAAAAAACGAAAAAATCTTGTTTTTGGTAAACGGAGAGTATGGGAAGCGCATGCTGACCATTGCTGAAAAATCGCGCAAGGCTTATGATTATCAATCGTTTGACATGACCCAACCCATCGATATCAAGACCGTTGAAGAGAAGCTGCAAGCAGATTCGGATATTGCTGTGGTTGTATTTGTTCATTGCGAAACCACAACCGGCATAATCAATCCCCTGGAAAAACTTACAAAGCTTGCCAAATCATACGGAAAAAAGGTTTTTGTTGATGCGATGTCGAGTTTTGCAGCCTATGATATAGACATGCCTGGCCTTGACGTCGATGCGCTGGCGGCAAGCTCCAACAAGTGCCTGGAAGGATTGCCTGGGTTGGCATTTGTGATAGCCAAGAAAACGCTGATAGAGGAAAGCTATGGCAATTCTTTGTCACTCAGCCTTGACCTGTATGATCAATATCAAGGCTTGTACGCGGGCGGCGGCAAGTTTCGCTTTACCTCGCCCACCAATGTGTTGCTGGCGCTAAGACAGGCGATTAATGAGTATAACAAGGAAGGCGGATTATCTGCCCGCAGAAAGCGTTATATGGAAAACCATAAAATATTGGTGGAAGGTCTCGAAAAACTTGGCATTCACTCCATCATTGCGCCAGAACATCAGTCGTATATCATTACAACGTTTGATCTTGGCAACCTTGATTTTTCTAAATTGTATGAAACGCTTAAGTTCAGGGGATTTATTATCTATCCTGGTAAACTGACGTCAATGCCGACGTTCAGAATCGGCAATATTGGCGATGTGTACCCTTCCGATATGCGTGCGCTTGTAGCTGCAATTGAGGAATGTGTTTGAAGGATTGATTCTATTTTTTGAAATACAGGACAATAGTGCGTAGAGAATATAAGAATCCGTGCCTGTGATTTGTACCCCTTTACTGGACAGACAGTAAAGGGAGTATTTTTGTGAAATTCAGTTCGAATGATCGGATGGTTATCAAATTTTTTGTTGGCATGCTGCAAAAAGGTTTTACATAAATCTCATACTGCTTTTGATTTCAATTTACATTTTTTTGCTATTGTATGTTCAAACAGATTGTTTAGGAGGTTGTTTGTTGTGAAGAAATATTTATCTGTTTTACTGATTCTAATCATGTTGCTGACTCTCTGCACTGGCTTGGCTACAGCCGAAGGCAGTGGTGAAAAACGGGTGCTGACCATTGGCACAACGCTGGATTTGACTAACTTTTGGGAATTTGATGTTTACAAAAAGGTTCAGGAAGAACTGAACATGACCATTGACTGCACTTTGTACAACGAAGACAGTTTCAACACCATGCTGGCCAGCGGCGATTTGCCGGACATCGTGATCGGCAAAAACATCATGAACCTTGTGCTGGGTAATAACTTAGCGCTTGATTACGCGCCCTATTTAGAGGAGTACGCGCCCAGCATGCTTAGCGAAGCATACCGCCCCACGCTTGAATTTTCTCAAAAAATGATGAGCGATGAGAAAGGCGGCTTGTACATCATCTGCCCTTGCGTTGGCATACACCAATACATGGGCGGTACCCACCTGCCTACACGCGGCTACATCGTGCATTGGGAATACTATAAGGAATTAGGCTGTCCTCCCATTAACAATGATGACGAATATATTGACGTTCTTTACCGGATGCACCAGAACCATCCCACCACCGAGGACGGCTCTCCTACCTATTTAATGGGCGTAGAGAAGAGCTTAACCGATATGGGAGGTTATCGCGCCTGCTTTACTCGCGATATCTCTTTGAACACTTGGTGCCCTTATTTCTTTAAGAACAACATATTCACCAACGAGCTGGTGGATTGCTATACTGATTATGAGCGTTCCAGCTATTGGTGC
This sequence comes from Christensenellales bacterium, assembly GCA_050952935.1. Classification (GTDB taxonomy): domain Bacteria; phylum Bacillota; class Clostridia; order Christensenellales; family Aristaeellaceae; genus UBA6115. The sequence continues at coordinate 1,376,257 of JBMNLS010000001.1, forward strand.
GACATGGCGTTCTACAACAAAATCCATCGCATGGGTCTTTTTGATATCGATTCTTTTACCATGACATATGACGAGTATAAAGCTAAACGCCAAAAGAGCCAGTATATGGGTCTTTATTTTGGCGGCGGCCCGACCTATGTAGCCGTTCCTTCCAATGGAACCAACATCTATTCCAATGTGCTGATGCTTACAGGCCAGGCTCCCACCTATCTCAGTTTTATTTCCGCGAACTCCCCAAATTATGACCTTGCTCTTCGCTTCTATAACTACGTTTACGATGTGGATTTCCAACGTGTAGCGTATAGTGGTGTTCAGAGAAAGGATTGGGATTATGATGAAAACGGCGTCCCGAACATGACCGCTCAAGCCATTGCCGACCGTGCCGCCTCCACCGAATATTGGACCTTTGGTGGCAACGGCTACGGCTTCCGCTTGTATGTGATTTCCGGCTATAACCCTGCGGTATTAGCTACGGACGGCTACCCAATCGATTTGAGCTTCATGCCTGAAGCCCGTATAGCGGTTCAGAGCGAGGTGCAGTTGGATGTAGCCAAAACATACGGCGTAGAGCACTGGTACGATGCTTATACGCAAATGGAAGGTTTCCGTGACTTCCGCAACTCCGGTGAAGGCATTGCCGCCGCGCTGTCAGATATGCCCATGGATATGCGGCGTACACTTGAAACTTGCAATGATATCCTCTATACATCCATGCCCCGACTTATTACGGCCGAAACGGAAGAAGAATTTATTCAGCTACGCGACGAAGTAATTGCAGAGATCCTCAGCGTGGGCGAGCAGGAAGTTTGGGAATGGTATAAAGTTGCATGGGAGACTCCGAAGGAACTCTATAACAAGTATATCGCCGAAGCACTGGCTGAGGTTGGCATGGAGATGTACAAGTAGTCATAAATACCTAACCGTTGTCAGGATCGCCGAACACGCAATCTTGATCGGAACGGGGCGGGCAGCACCTGCCCCGTTCCTTTTATAAGGAGATATTCAAATGTTAACAAGAGTCGTTGTTGGTGGCAGGAAAAAGAAAAAGCGCTGGGATCTTTTTTTCCTGGCTTTGCCGCTAATGCTGCTGGTGATTGCCTTTGCCTATGTTCCCCTGGCCGGGTGGTACTTCGCGTTAATTGAATACCGGGTGGGTACGCCTATCTTCCAATGTGAGTTTGTCGGGCTTGCGAATTTTGCCCGCTTGTTCCGCACACCGGCCTTCATGCGCTCCATCCGCAATACGCTGATTTTTTCAGCGGCAAAATATGCCATGTTGGTCATACCGGCAATCTTTGCCATCCTGTTCAACGAAATATCCAGCGTTCGCTTCCGCAAGGTTGTGCAGACGATGAGCACACTGCCGCACTTTATCAGTTGGGTCATTGTTTATGGGTTGACCTATGCTATGTTCACGACAGAGGGGCCGGTGAATAGTGTGTTGGCGCACTTTGGTAAGAAGCAACAATTGCTTATAGATCGCAACAATGTCTACATCTTTCAGTCGGCTCTATACCTGTGGAAGACACTGGGCTGGAATTCCATTATATATGTGGCTACGATTGCTGGTATCGACCCGCAACTGTACGAAGCCGCGACCATTGACGGCGCCGGACACATGGATTGCGCCATTCACATTACGGTGCCCGGCATTATGCCTACTTTTGTGGTGCTGATGCTCTTGGGTGTGGCGGACTTTGTTAACAATGGTTTGGATCAGTACTACGTGTTCCAGAACGCCTTTACCTACAATAATTTGGAAACACTGGAGATGTATACCTACAAGCAAGGCATCAAGCTCATGGATTATTCTTACGCTACGGCAGTTGGCATTCTCAAATCTGTTGTCAGCATTGTATTGCTATTCGTGACCAATACCGTGGCTAAAAGAGTACGTGGTAGTGCCATTGTATAGAGGGACGTGACAATGAAAAACACCACCGTTAAAACAAGTCCGTCCAGGCGTGTATTTTTAGTATGCAACACGATATTTCTATCGCTGGCATTATTCCTATGCGTGTACCCCCTCTGGTATGTGTTTGTGCAATCTCTTTCGGACGGTAGCGGCGCAGTCGACGCAGTGCTCTGGCCGGTGAGCTTTACACTCAGCAATTATGAGAAGGTGATGGCTATTCCGGAGATATTCCACGCATTTGTTATATCTATACTGCGTACAGTGATAGGCACCTTATTGACTATGTTGGCCTGTATGTTCTTGGGATATTTATTTTCCAAACAAGAGATGCCTTTTCATAAATTGTTATACCGCACGCTGGTAATCACCATGTATGTTTCTGGCGGCCTGATTCCAACATATTTAGTGTATAGATCATACGGCCTGCTAAACAACTTCTGGGTGTACATATTACCCAGCATCATAAGCGCATACAATGTTATTCTTGTGAAGACCTATGTGGAACAGATGCCCATATCGCTGGAAGAAAGCGCTATGATCGATGGGGCAGACACCATTACCATTTTCGCGAAAATCATCCTGCCGCTTGCCATGCCTATTGCCGCGACGATTGCCATCTATGCTTCTGTTGGTCAATGGAATGCCTGGTTTGATAACCAGATCTATACTGTGACAGCCAAAAACCTAACCACACTGCAATTTCTTTTATACAATTACTTAAATGAAGCAGAGCAGCTTCTTGCGCAATTAAAAGAAACAGGACTGGATCCGAGCAAAATACTGACCCCTCGTGGTGTAAAGATGACGGTCACCATGGTTACCGTGATTCCTATTCTATGTGTATACCCGTTTATGCAGCGTTATTTAATCAAGGGCATCATGATCGGCGCCGTCAAAGGATAAAGATAAGGAGACCAGAACACAAAATGAATGTTGAGCTACATGATTATGACATCTATCCCAAGGTGGTTTGTACAGGCAGCACAGTTGGAATCACGATTCAGCCACTGGGCCTTCATGCGCAGTTTCCGGATACTGTCAAGCTTTACATTTCTCCGCTTCAGGAGCGAACATATCCCTTGGACGATGCACAGCGGAGCATTTGTAACTACGACCTGAAGCCGGACGACAATGGCTGTCTGTGTTTTGACCACAGCTTTGCATCGGAACAGGAGTACATCCTGCGTTTTACAAACCGCAGGGGACAGGATTGTCGGCTGTCTGTTTATGCTGTGGAGAACGACCTGGCAGGCTTAATTCCGCTGATGGGGGATTTGCATTTGCATTCTATCCGCTCTGATGCCAGTCAGGACCCAGCTGTGATCGCCGCATACATGCGCAAAATGGGGTATGATTTCATCGCGATTACCGACCATAAAAACTTTTCTGGTTCTCTGGAGTGCATCGATGCTTACCGGGACGCGCCCATTGAGATGTGTCTGATGACAGGTGAGGAGGTGCATCTGCCGGATTGTCACCTGCATTGTGTCCATGTTGGTGGGCAGTATAGCATTAACGCGATGGTGGACACGGTGTTTGCCGAGTTGGAAAAAATTAATCCTGGCATTACTTCACACTTTCCCCATATGTGGACAAAAATGGAGGGTTCCTCTTTTCCGGGCACCATGACCGAGGCGGAATTCCGCAGTACCATTGAGGCTTATGCGGATACTCTGGATCCCATCCCGCAGGGGATTCCGCGCTATGTATATGCAGGCTTTTGCTGGATATGTGAGCGGATTCGCGCTGCCGACGGTCTATCGATTTTCACGCATCCCTATTGGATTCATGACACCTCTTCGAATGGTTTGGCCTTTCATGCCGATGAGCGTTTAACGCAGTATCTGTTTGAAAAGCAACCTTTCGATGCGTTTGAAGTGTTAGGCGGCGAAAGATACTTTGAACAGAATGGCTTGCAGAGCATTCATTACTATCAGGCGCTTGCAGATGGTTTGCGTTTTCCTGTCGTGGGAAGTTCGGATTGCCACGATCAGCTTGCGCAGCCAAGTGCGCTGGTCGCTTCAACCATCTGTTTTGCTAAGGAAAATTCTACCTTGGCTATTCTGGATGCGATCCGCGCCCGACGCTCGGTAGCAGTGGATTTAATCAGCCGGGAGTTTCGCCTTGTGGGTGAACTGAGGTTGGTCAAGTATGCCTGCTTCTTGATGAACAACTATTTTCCGCTTCATCAGGAAGCATGCTACGAGCAAGGACGCGCCATGAAGGAATACTACTGTGGAGATAGAGATATTGGATTGAAACTCCTACAAACTCTGGATGGCCGTATTCGAAGAATGTGGAAAAAGTACTTCAACAAGGACTGCTAACTGATATTATTTTTAAAGAATATTATCAGTATCGTAATTTGGTTCAGTACTATCAAGAAATTTGCGCAAATTTCTTGACAGTATCGATTTTGCGCAAGGTATTCTAAATCTGTTAAGGGTAAAAACAAGGTAAATAGCATTTTTGATAAGAATAAAGCCTGAAATCTTCAATGATTTCAGGCTTTTCTTTGGCAGGGGCAGAAGGACTCGAACCCTCAACAAAGGTTTTGGAGACCCACGTGTTACCATTACACCATGCCCCTACAGCTTGGTCATTATAGACTATCCTTGGGAAAAATGTCAACTGACAGCGCTGTCATCTTTTGTGTGGTGTTTGGCCGATGTCTTTTAGGCGTTCCCTGGCACAGGTATGGATGGGGGATTACCGTCAATCAATCACCTGGATAAAGTCACACAGCCACTCCATTTCCAGGATTTCATAGGGTTTCAGCGCGTTGTTCGGGGAGACGCGCAGCTTGCCGTCCTGATCGCGGATGGGGCCGTGGAAAGGATTGAAGTGGCTATGGGCGATGGCGCCCCGCAGGTAGCGCAAAAGGTTGGAGCCGGAGGCATCCAGATTTTTATTCAGCCGGAAGCGCAGCACCCCCGCTCCCAGGCCCCACCAGAGGCCCGCCACGGAGGGGTCGCCCTTGTCGATGATGCGCAGGATATCCAGGCTGCCGTTTAGGTAGCTGCGGATGATCTCTGTGTAATAGCGGCCCCAGTCCCACTGGGGGGCGGCCAGGTAGCTGTCCAGCTCGCCCCGCTCGTTAAGCCTGCCTACCAGGCTTAACACATGCTCCGGCGGCCGCGCTTTCATTAGTCCCTTTACCAGAGGGGTATAGGCCACATCCGCCCCCAGGGTGGCGGCGGTTTTGAGGCCCAGGGCGCAGGTTTCCGGGGCTTCGGGCAGCACATCCCGCCACACCAGATACACCTGGGCATCCGGCCTGACAGATTTCACTCCCAAACCAAAGGCGTTGATGTCCGCCGTGTGGCGCTTATAGTCAATGCGGGGGGTGATGTAGCCCACCCGCCCTGTACGGGTGGCCATGCCAGCGGCAGCGCCGCAGAGGAACACGGGCTCATAATACCGCCCGTAATAGGTGCCTATGCGATAATCCTGCCGGACCCGGGAATACACCAGCGTCAGACAGTTGGGATGCTCCAGGGCAAAGCGCAGGGCCAGCAGGGTGAGGGAGGAGGCGGTGATGAGCAGCAGATCCGCTTCACCTGCTGAGGCGTCCAGCTTTGCATAAACATTTTCAGGCGTTAAGTCATCAATTACACTGGAGACGACCCGCTCGCCCAGGGTGCTTTGCATCACCTGGCGGCCATGCTCATGGGCGCTGATCCAGTTATTTTCATCCCGACCTTCCGGGTAGGCAAACACCACCCGGGCATTTTTGCGCGTGCCTTTCAGCCAGCTGAAAAGCCCGGGCGCCGGTTCCTCAGCGGGGCTAAGGAGCAACTCCGGCTCTGCTGCGGGCTGGCTGATAAGATCCAGCTGAGGCTTCATGGCTGAGATACGCTCGGCCACCTGGCTCATGGTGACGGAGACAGGCAATCCATATACCCTGAGGTATTCCAGAAAGGCATCCCCCATGGGCAGGGAACAGGCCGTGGTGTGGTATGCCCCCCCAAACTGAAGGAACATGGCGTTGTAGTTGGGCCGATCTGGCAGGCTGCCGGCCGTTAGCAGTTTCTGCTCAATCTCGCTGAGCTGCTCATATTTCAGGGCGCTTGACAGCTGGATATTTTTGAACAATCCCTGGCTGTCATAGCGCAGGAAAGCATAATAAAGGGCGGTTTCCGGGTCGTCCTCATCCAGCTGGGGCACCACGCGGGTAATCTCCGCCTGCACGGTGGGGGCGTCAAAATATTTCAGGATGCTGACGCGCTTGTTGCCCTCCACCACATAGTATTGCCACATGTATTCATACACCTGAACAGGATCGCGCAGACCTTCGGACATATGGGCAACGCAGAGGCTCATCCACTTGCTGGCAAATTCACTAAACGCCGGGTGCAGGGGCATGAAGTTGCCGGCGAAGGAGTGTGCCCGGGCCGCGGTATAGGTGCCCACCACCCGGTTCAGGGGAATTTCCCGCTGGGGCTGCTTCATGTAGGCCACGGCGCGGTTTTGCCCGATGATGTCATCCAGCGCCGTAAGCAGCCCACGCTCCCCCTGTGCGGTTTTGGTATTATAATCACGCTGAGCTATGCGCTGGGCACGGCCATAGATCTCTCTGGCTTGCTGATTAAAGCTGACTTCCATAGGCCCTCCCCCAATCATAGCGGGCTTTCAGGTAGCTGATGCGCTTCCTGCGCCCGGGCGGGTCAAAAGACAAATCAAGGATGCTGTAGCCAAAAGCGTTGTAGATGGTAGTGTTCTTGTAATGGATGGTGCGGGGCGTGCCGTGGGCATAGGAAAGGTGCTGATGCCCGTGGAAGTGATAGCGGGGAGCATACAGATCAAGCAGGGTGCGGTAGGCTTTAAAGCCCTGATGAAAGCTGTCTTCCCCATCGCCCAGGCCCTGGGCCGGTGCATGGGTTACCAGCACATCAAAGCCGCCATGATGGCTGATTTCCTGCATACGCCGGGTCACCTGCCGGGCAACGTCCCGGTGGGTGTAGTGGAAGGGCTTGGGGCTGCGGGAAAGGCAGCCGCCAAAGCCGATGAAGCGGATGCCCTTGATGACCTGCATCTTTTCTTCCAGGTTGTCACAGCCTTCGGGTGGGTTCTTCAAAAAGTGGCTGTCGTGGTTGCCGTGAACATACAGCAGCGGTGCTGACACCATAGTAGTAAGAAAGGAGAGATAGCTGGCCTTCAAGTCCCCGCAGGCAATGATCACATCGATGCCTTGAAACACCTTGCGGTCAAAGTAGTCCCAGATAAAGCGGCTTTCTTCATCCGCCACTGCCAGCATGCGGAGCTTTGTCATCACTGTCCTGCTTCCATAAATAATACCAAACAGTATACTAATATTAAGGCAGATAATCAAACCTAACTACTATTCATGTTGACTATTCGAAAAAACCAACGATACTGTTCGGAAATTCCATGTTCACAATCTATAACAAATGATATACTATAATCGTACTTCGCTATATAAAAATAATTTTCGCTATATAAAAATAATTAAGGAGGGATCTATCATGAAGAGAATTTTGGCTGTTTTACTGGCGCTAACTTTGTTGTTTAGCTGTTTAGGAGTTTTGGCTCAACCATTTTTTAAACCCGGTACTTATGAGAGTAGACAATACGGCAACAACGATTATATGACTGTTCAGGTGGTTTTCGATGAAAATAGTATTCTGTCGATATCTGTGCCCGAGCATGCCGAAACCGAGCACATGGGTACAACGGCTATTGACATGATCACCAAAGACATTGTTGAATACCAAACACTCAATGTGGACAGCATCTCCGGAGCGACTATCACAAGCAGTGCATTAAAGATTGCTGTGGCTGATTGTGTTAAGCAAGCTGGAGCCGATCCCGCTTCTTTGCAACAGGCCGTGCCTGCAAAGGGCGAGAAAAATACGGAGACCACAGTGGAAAAAGCCGACGTTATCGTTGTAGGAGCTGGCGGCGCAGGGCTGGCTGCTGCGGTTACGGCAGCCCAAAATGGCAAAAAAGTGATTGTAATAGAAAAAATGCCGATAATCGGCGGAAATACGTTGCGCTGTGCCAGCGCCTATAACACATCTGACCCTCTGCGCCAGGCTGCCCTTTCCATGAGTGACACCTTGAAAAAAGCAGTGGAAAAAGCCCTCTCAGAGGAAGCTGTCAATGAAGATCATGCTAAGTTGATTGCTGATGTCAAAACTAAGTATGATGAATACTTAGCTTCCGGATCTTCCACTCTCTTCGACAGTCCTGAATGGCATGCTCTGCAAACCTACAATGGTGGGGATAAGGTGGGTATCGTCAGCTTGATTCGCACTTATGCAGAAAACACTCTGGGTACCCTGGACTGGATGATTGATCTTGGAACTCCAGTTCTCGATAAAGTTAGCCAGGGGGCGGGTGCGCTATGGCAACGAACCCATCAGGTAGATGCACCAGCAGGCACTGGTTTTATTACCCCTTTATACAAAGCTGCTGTTGCAAATGATGTCTCTATCATCACTAACATGAAGGCAGAAAATCTGATTGTGGAAAACGGGCGGGTAACAGGCGTTATGGCAATTGACCAGTTTGGAAGCGCTTACCAATATATGGCGGCATCGGGAGTTATTCTAGCAACAGGTGGTTATAGCAACAATAAGGAAATGCGTCAGCAGTCCAGCCCTACATTAACGCCAGATATGGTCTCAACCAATCAACCTGGTGCTACGGGTGATGGTATTCTGATGGCAACAGCCATTGGGGCAGGAACTACTGGCATGAATTATGTTCAGGTTTATCCGTTGGCTACCCCCTTTACTGGTGCCTTACAAGGACGTGCCCGTAAAGTTAGTGGGCTGGATAATGTTATTGACGTGAATAAAGAAGGATTCCGCTTTGTTAATGAAGATGCCCGTCGGGATGATTTTGTAGCGGCTATCAAAAATCAAACAGATTGCATTGTCTATGATATAAATGACGCCAGCATTGTTGAAAAAACAAATTCATTTGGCGAAAATGTAGAAACCCTGGTTTCTTTAGGCCGCATTTATAAGTCAGATACCTTGGCTGGTTTGGCTGAACAACTGGGTATGCCCGCAGAAAACTTGGAAAAGACGGTGGCAGATTATAACGTGATGGTAACCAACCGTGAAGATCCGGTGTTTGGACGTAAGTTGTTTGATAAGCCTATTGAAGTGGGACCGTTCTATGCAACTCCACGTGCCCCTTCTATCCATCACACCATGGGTGGGTTAGTAATTAATTCTGATGCCCAAGTTCTGGATACTAACGGTGAAGTGATAGTTGGTCTGTTTGCAGCGGGTGAGGTTACAGGTGGCGTTCATGGCTCTAATCGCCTTGGTGGGAATGCTACGGCTGACGCGCTGACTTTTGGACGAATTGCAGGTCTTTCAGTTAGTAAATAAAACATTATTCTAACATCATGGGGCGCAACAGTTATACATGTCTGCGCCCTGTTTTTTTAACCCTTGATTAGCTGATGGAAAATCTGTAAAATCATTTATAAGAATAATAATATTTAATGGTACGTGGGAGTAAATGATGGATACGAAAAAACTGTTGACCTTTCTTACTTTGGTTCAGGAAAAGACTTATTCTCGTGCAGCAATACAGCTAAACTATGCTCCTGCCACTTTGGTAGGTCATATTCGTTCATTGGAAAACGAACTGGGTGTACGATTAATCCATCGAAGAGGTAATCAGTCCATCATGACTAAACAGGGTGAAGCCTTTTTACCCTATGCCCAAAAAATCCTGAAATTGCATCAAGAAGCTTGCCAACATGTACGCTTAGAAACCTCTGATAAGCAGCTTTTAAAAGTATCCACATCCCAGTCGTTGGGTCAATATATGTTTGGAGATATGTTGCGTGAATTTGCAAGGACTCAAAAAAACTGTGCGTTACAAGTGAGATTGGGTAATTGTGCTGAATTCATTGAGCAATTAATGGCGGACCAGGCTGATCTTTGCATTACATATGCCACAGAGTCTTTGAATTCCGCTACTATTGTGAGTGTTCCCTTGTATGAAGAACATATATATCTAATCGCACACCCAAGTCATCCACTGGCACAGAAAAAATCGGTTTCTCCCGATGATTTATCGGGTTATCGTTTTGCCTTCGTATTTGGTGATTGTTGTTACACTGTAGCATTCCTTAACGAGTTGAAAAAGCATAATATCATTTTAGAGGCTCAAAACTTTTTAGGAAGCGTAGAGATGATTAAACGCTACGCTATGAATAATGATGGAATTTCTCTAATGACCGCCTGTTCCACCAAGGTAGAGCGTAATGCAGGCCGCCTGGTTGCTTTGCCATGGGTGGGTGAGCAATTAAGTGTACAGGCGCAAATTATTTATCGTCGTTCCGACATAAACACAAAAGGATGTCTTTCTCACCTCATTCAATTCACTGTCGACTATCTGAATAAGAAAAAAATGATAGGTTGAATTATTTACTAGATAAAGACAATATGAATCAATTTGAATAGGCCCGACTTTAGTTTTGATCAAAAAGCGTCAGCTAAGCAGCCGTTCCACGGCCTCGTAGATATGTTCCAGCTCCTCAAAGGAGGCGTAGGAGAGCACGACTTTCCCCTTTTTCATGTTGCCTTTGATGGCGGCGCGCACGCCCAGGGCTTCCCGGAGGCGCTCCTCAAAGGCGGTAAGTTCCGGGGCTTGCGGAGTTGGGGCTGGTCCCGGCTTGGGCTTGGGCTTTTTGACAATAGCCTCCAGGGCGCGGACGCTGAGCCCTTCCGCTGCCACCCGCCTGGCCAAAGATAGCTGGGTGGCCTGATTTTTGATGCCGGCCAGCACCCGGGCATGCCCTTCGGTGAGCTGGTTTACCATCAGCATCTCCTGCACAGCCGGGTTTAGCTGAAGCAGGCGCAGCAGGTTAGCCACCGCCGGGCGGGATTTGCCCAGCATGCCGGCTGCCTGTTCCTGGGTGTAGCTGCCCTCATCCATCAGGCCGCGCACCGCCCGGGCGGCCTCCATGGGGTTCAGATCCTCCCGCTGGAGGTTTTCAATGAGGGCTGCCAGGCTCCGCTCTTTTGGGGACAGCTGTTTGACCAGGCAGGGTATGGTTTTTAGCCCCGCCAGCATGGCGGCCCGGAAGCGGCGCTCCCCCGCGATGATCTGATAACGCCCCGCCTTTTCCTCCGCCAAAATGGGCTGCAGCAACCCCACCTCCCGGATGGAGGCGGCCAGCTCCTCCAGCGATTCCTTGTCAAAGGCGCGCCGGGGTTGGTTTGGGTCAGGGTCAATCAGGCTAAGGGCAATGTCTTTGACCTGGCCAGCGGCTTCCTCCGCCGGGAACAGGGCGTCAAGCCCGCGCCCCAGGGCAGTTTTCTTTTTCATTTCCGGTTCCTCCGGATCATCTCCCGCGCCAGTTGCTGATAGGCCACGGCTCCTGCGCTGCGCGGGTCATATTCATGGATGGGCTGGCCATGGCTGGGCGCCTCTCCCAGGCGCACGCTGCGGGGAATAACGGTGGAAAACACACTGGTTTTGAAGTGCTTTTTCACCTCGTCCGCCACCTGGAGGGAAAGGTTGGTGCGCCCGTCAAACATGGTCAACACTACCCCCTCAAGCGTCAGATGCTGGTTAAGCCCCCGCTGCACCCGGGAGACGGTGTTCATCAGCTGGGTCACGCCCTCCAGGGCGTAATACTCGCACTGAATGGGGATCAACACGCTGTCAGCCGCCGTGAGGGCGTTAATCGTCAGCAGGCCCAGGGAAGGCGGGCAATCAATGAGCAGATAGTCAAAGAGCTCCCGCTGTGCCTGGATGGCCTCCCTCAGGCGATGCTCTCGGCGTTCCTGGCCGACTAATTCAACCTCCGCCGCCGCCAGGCGAATGTCGCTGGGCACAAGGCTCAGCCCTTTCACATGGGTGGCGGTGAGGGCGTCTGCCATGTTCAGGCCGTTGATGAGCACCTCATAGATGGTCTGCTGCCCGGCGCGGATGTTGACCCCGCTGGTGGCGTTGCCCTGGGGGTCCATATCCACCAGCAACACCTGAAGCCCTTCCTGCGCCAGGAAAGCGCTTAGGCTAACGGCGGTGGTGGTTTTCCCCACCCCGCCCTTCTGATTGGCGATCGCGATAATTTTGCCCATGATTCTCCTACTGTGCTTTAACTGTCAATCCACTGCTTCCAGCGGAAAGGCGGGTGGCTGCCCATGATGATGCGCTTTAAGGTGGCTGTCTCCTCCTGATTCTGCATGTCCCTGTACAGCAGATACAGGGCCCTGAGGGCAGAGAGGCTGACGGACTTCATGGAATAGCTACGGATCAGGGCCTGATTGGCGGCGTTTTTCGGCAACGCCTCAAAGAGCAGATACATCAGCTCATCCGCCATCAGGCTAAAGTCGTTCATCCGCAGCCGCACCGCCTGTTCGTTATCCATGATCAGGGTCATCCGGCCTTCGGTGTCTTCCCGCACCTGCATGAACAGCAGGTTGTCCAGCTGGAAGGCGAGGGCGGCGAAGCTATCCCTCTGCGGCAGAAAACCCAACAGGCGCAGGGCGATGACTTCCATCGTCTCCGCATTCCGGGCAACAAAGGCGCTCCCCAGCCAGGGGCGCAAGGTCTCAGCTACCCGCCTGACAGCGGCCATGCCCCTCCCCTCCTGTTGTTTGCTGCATATTCCGCCTTCCTAAGATAGCATACGCCGCCTTGTTTGTAAACGAAGGCGGCGGGGAATGGTTCTCACATATATGAGTGAATTGGAGCTATTGATCAAGGGCGTTTACAGGGGGAAAGATCTACTGATTTTGGGGTCTTTTGTTACGGCCCCAATTATTTTGGCATGTACTTCTTGGCTTACGCCAGCCCGATCACCCGCATGAAAAACCCATCATTGGCAAACCATTCTGCAAGAGAACTGGCTTCTATCATCCCGGAGAGGTTTTCTCCGGGCACGATCACCTGAATGAGGGGAATCAGCAGAACCAACAGATAGCACAACGCCGCGCCCCTGACCAGACCAAAAGCGCCGCCGGCCAGCCAGTCCAGCTGCCTGAGGATGGGGTATTCAAACACATGGCGGATGAGGGAGAGCAGCAGGGTGAGGATCAGATAGGCGGCGGCAAAACATACCAGAAAGCTCAGGATGCTGATGGCAGTGTTGACGATGGTGTTGGACACATAGTCGTTCACGGTGATGAGACCGTTTTGACGGAAGGCCTGGGTGACGATGTTGTTACGCAGGGCCTGTTCAATGCCCTTCGGCAGGGACACGCTGTTAAGGACTGTGTCCAGCATGCTGCCTGACACCTGCTGAACCGGTACCCGGGCCAAATCATAATCGCCCACCCGTGCCACAGCGTCTGTCATGTTGACCATGAGGCCGCTGATGGTCTGGTTGCTTGAAAATAGCCGTGCCAGCGCGGGGCCGAACAGGAAGCCGGACAGCACGGAAAGCCCCAGCGCCACCAGGCTGGTTACCGACTGGATAAACCCATGGTAAAAACCATAGATCACGCTGATTGCCAGGACAAACAGCAAAATGCCATCGATGATGTTCACAGTTCCTCCTTAGATCAGGGCAGGGTAACGGCGTATACCTCCTGCCCGGCGTTTATCAGGGCGACGCCGTTGGAAAGCCGCCCAATGTAGCCGGTGGCCGGGTCAGAAATGGGGAGTTTGGCCGCGGAGAAGCGCTGGGCGTTCAAATCCGCCCGGTAAAGGCTGTCAGCGGAGAAGGCAAAAAGGCTGTTGCCTTTAAGCCCGGCCCCTACACAGCTGTCCGGTAGCGTGTAGCGGCTGTCCCGCTTGCCCCCGGTGAGCACCCGCAGCTCGGTAATCTGCTGGGCATCGGCGGTTTGCAATTCAGGGGCAAAAAGCATCACCGCGTCGCCGGAGCCGGTTATGCTGTCAATCAACCGCCAGCCATAGACCAACTGCTTGGACAAGGGGTCAAGGGTGCCCCGGTAATCATACAGGTTTAGCTCCCGGGTGTTGATCACATTGAGCTTGGCGTTTGAATACAGTACCTTATAGGGGATTTCCTCGCCCAGATCCACCTCGCCCGTGTTCATGGCGCCCACCTGGTAGATGTTCATCACCGTGAGGGGAGCGACGCCATAGACATCAAGCGCCGTGGTCCAGAGGAAGTTGCCGTTTTCAAAAAAGCCCAGGTCAAGGATCATTTTGTCGGCATAGGCCACCGTCTCAGAGTCCACCGCCATGCCGCCCATGTCTTTAATCAGAAGCGTCGGGCTGAAGCTGTCGCCGATGACGGCGGCCACATACTGCTGCCCCGGTTTAGCGTACTGGATGGGGTCGCTCAGCCTGTCATTATAGGTGGCGTGTCCCTTTTGATCTATGATGTGGAGGTGCGCGCCAATCCAGGCGGCCACCGCCGTATCGCTGGCGGTGAAACGGGCGCCGGCGCCCAGGGCGTATTTCCACTGCTCGGTGCCGTTGGCGTTAAGACAAAAGAGGGTGGCGCCATCGTAGTAAAGAACCTTATCCCCAAAGGGCGTCACCTGCTGTGACACCACGCAGCGCAGCTTTTTAGCTGACAGCTGCCGGGGACCGCCGCCAAAGATGCCCAACACATATAATAGAAGCATCAGCACGACCGCGATGGCTGCAATGGCCAGATACACCCGCAGCCTGCCCCCGCGCTCGCCCCGTTGATCCATCCCGTTCCTCCCCATAGCCTCAGTCAGCCGGATTATAAGCCTTTTTGAGGGGCCGGGTCAATCAGCGAACCTTTTGTCTACGCGTCTGACGGGCGCGGCTGATTTCAAACAGGCATTGGTATACCGCTGCCACATCCTCCCGGAAGGCCTCATTTAGGTTTGCTTTGAGATGGCTGATGATCAGCGATTCACGCGCCGGGTCATGGATGGGCAGGCCGTGCTCCGCCTTATAATCGCTCACCTTATCCACCACCGCGAAACGCCGGGATAACAGAAGGGTGATCTCCTGATCCAGCGCGTCAATGGTATTTCTGGCCTGTGTCAAATCCATTATAATAATTCCTCCATGGCTGATTCCGTGACCATTATTCCACACCATGGGCCGGATAACAAGTACGGTTTTCGCCGGGGACGATTATAATAGAATGCTTTCAGCCTTGACCCGCTCTGGCGTGAAAAGTATAATGACGGCGTTTACCGTAAAGGGGGAGAACACATGCCTGACAAGAAGAGCTATTACATCACAACGCCTATTTATTACCCCAGCGGGCAGATGCACATCGGCCACACCTATACCACGGTGGCGGCGGATGCCATGGCCAGGTTCAAAAAGTTGACCGGGCATAAGGTCTATTTTCTGACGGGGACGGACGAACACGGGCAGAAGATTGAGCGCCGCGCCAAGGAGGCGGGCATGAAGCCCCAGGCCTTTGTGGATGGCATCGTGGCGGACACCAAGAAGCTGTGGGAGATGATGGAGGTGGAATATGATGATTTTATCCGCACCACCGATCCCCGGCATATCAGGGTGGTGCAGAAAATCTTCAAGCGGTTTTATGATCAGGGCGATATATATAAAAGCGAGTATGAGGGGGATTATTGCGCCCAGTGCGAGGCTTTCTGGACACAGAGCCAGTTAAAGGAAGAGAAGCTGTGTCCCGATTGCGGCCGACCCACCGAGCGGGTGCGCGAAGCCAGCTATTTTTTCCGCATGAGCAAGTATCAGGACTGGCTGATTGATTACATCAGAACCCATCCTGAGTTTATCCAGCCCGCCAGCCGCGCCAATGAGATGCTCAACAACTTCCTTTTGCCCGGGCTTCAGGATTTGTGCGTGAGCCGCACCTCCTTTACCTGGGGCGTGCCGGTGGATTTTGACCCGGGCCATGTGGTGTATGTATGGATTGACGCGCTGTCAAACTATATCACCGCCCTGGGCTACCTGTCAGAGGATGATAGCCTGTTTAAGGCCTTCTGGCCGGCTGACGTGCACTTGGTGGGCAAAGAGATCGTCCGTTTCCACACCATCTATTGGCCCATTATGCTAAAAGCCCTGGGGCTGCCGCTGCCCAGGCAGGTGTTTGGCCATGGCTGGCTGCTGTTTGACCATGACAAAATGTCAAAATCAAAGGGCAATGTGGTTTACCCCGGCCCCGTGGTCAGGCGCTATGGGGCGGATGCTCTACGCTACTACCTGATGCGGGAGATGCCCTTTGGCGCGGACGGCAACTACAGCAATGAGGCGCTGATGAAGCGCATCAATTCCGACCTTGCCAATGACTTGGGCAACCTGCTTAGCCGCACGGTGGCCATGATAGAAAAATATTTCGGCGGCGTGATGCCCTCGCCCACGAGCTTTGAGGCGGTGGATCAGGCTTTGATCGCCCAAGTGGAAGCGCTGCCTGGAGCGATGGAGGCCCAGATGAACGCGCTTCAGTTTTCTCAGGCGCTCAGCGAAATCTGGCGCGTGATTGGAGAGTGTAACCGCTATATCGACGAAACCCAACCTTGGGTGCTGGGGCGGGATGAAGCCGGCCTGCCGAGGCTTCAGACGGTGCTGTATGTGCTGGCGGAGGCCCTTCGCTATGTGGCGGTGTTGATCAGCCCTGTGATGCCCCAAACCCCTGAGCGGATCTATGCTCAGCTGGGCCTGGCGGATGAAATGCTCATGACCTGGGAATCCCTGAGCGCCTTTGGCAAACTGCCCGGGGGCATTCAGGTGAAAAAAGAACAGGCGCTTTTCCCACGCATTGACATCGCGGTTGATTTGCCGCTGATTGAAAAGGACAATGAGGAAGAGCTGAAAAAAGGCGCGCCCAAGCCTCCGGCTGCGTCCAAAGCGGCCCCCATTGGCATTGAGGATTTCGCGAAGCTTGAGCTGCGGGTAGCCAAGGTGCTGGCATGTGAAAAGGTGCCCAAAAGCGATAAGCTGCTGAAGTTTGCGCTCAAGGTGGGAGAGGAAGAGCGCACGGTGCTGTCCGGCATCGCGGAGCACTATGCCCCGGAAACGCTGATCGGCAAAAAACTGGTGCTGCTTTCCAACCTGGCTCCCCGTAAAATCAGGGGCCATATGTCAGAGGGCATGCTGCTTTCAGCCGCCGGTGAAGATGGAACGCTCAAGCTGCTCACCGTGGATGGAGACATTGAGGACGGAGCGCAGATCAGCTGATGACGGAAGCGCTGTTGTTTGACACCCATTGCCATCTGGACGACAGGCGGTTTGATGAGGATCGGGAAGCGCTGATTAACAGCCTTCCGGACGCGGGGGTTTATGCCTGCCTCAGCTGTGGGAGCGATCTTGAGACCTCCCGGGAATCCATAGCGATTGCTGAACGATATCCGTTCATTTATGCGGCGGCTGGCATCCACCCCCATGAAGCGTCAAAAGCCGGGGATGGGGATCTGGACATGCTGATCCCGCTTTTAGCCCATCCCAGGGTGCTTGCCCTGGGGGAAATCGGGCTTGATTTTCATTATGATTTTTCCCCCCGGGATGTGCAGCGGCAATGGCTGCTGGCACAGCTTGACCTGGCTTACACATTGGGAAAGCCCGTGGTGCTCCATGTTAGAGAGGCCCAGGGGGAGATGACCTCTCTTCTTCAGGAGCGAAAAGGCCGCCTGCCCGGCGGGGTGCTTCATTCCTATTCAGGCAGCGCGGAAAGCGCCCGGCAGTATCTGGACATGGGGTTTTACATCTCGTTTTCAGGTTCTGTCACCTTTAAAAACGTGAACAATCTGCGGCGCGCGGCCCGGGCAGTGCCCCTTGACCGTCTGCTGATTGAAACGGACAGCCCCTATCTGACGCCGGTGCCCTTCCGGGGAAAACGCAACAACCCCGCCCTGGTGCGCCATGTGTGCGAGACGCTGGCGGAGCTGTTTGAAATGCCCTATGAGGACATGGCCCGGATAACCCGGGACAATGCCAGGCGCCTATTGGGGGTTTAAGCGCGAGGTGTGAAAAGCTGTTTCAAAACTATTTCGCCAATATTACTATTTCTGCCGGGATTCTTTCTTTTTGTCAAAAATATGTTATACTATTCTTTACAACCGCGAAGGAGGGCGCAGTGGCGGGCAGACTGATTCTGGCATCATCCTCGTCCCGCAGACGGGAATTGCTGCTGTCCATGGGCCTTGACTTTGAGGTGGTGCAAGCCGAGGTGGATGAAGGGCTGAATGGCGTCCCGGAAATGGTGGTGCAGCAGCTGGCCAGTCGCAAGGCGGCGGAAGCGGCCAGGCGTTTTCCTCAGGACTATGTTCTGGGGGCTGACACCCTGGTGGCCATTGACGGGGAAGCTTTGGGCAAGCCCCGGGATTTGAAGGACGCGGCGCGGATGCTGCGGATGCTTTCCGGCCGCTGGCACCAGGTGCACACAGGCGTGTGCCTGGTGGCAAAGGGACGCGAGTACCTGGCCTGTGAAACCACCCAGGTGCGCTTTTGTACGCTTGAGGAAGAGGACATCAGGCGCTACTGCGCGAGTGGGGAGCCGCTGGGCAAAGCGGGCGCCTATGCCATTCAGGGGATGGCGGGGATGTATATTCCGGAAATCAGGGGATGCTACAGCAACGTGGTGGGCCTGCCCACCGCCCGGGTTTTAGGTTTGCTTAAAGAAAGTGGTTTTGAATTATAGCTGAACGGATGGGGTTTGGTTTAGAAGATGGCTATTGTTGCGCCTGATATTGGCATAGATTTAGGGACATCGAACACGCTGGTGCATGTTCGCAGGAAGGGGATTCAGATCAACGAGCCCACGCTGCTCATCGTGGCGGGCGACCTGCGCCGTACCATCAAGGCCATTGGCCAGGACGCGCTGCAGCTGGTGGGCCGCACCACAGGGGGTGATGTGGCGGTGCGGCCGCTGCAGGACGGCATGGTGAAGGATTTTGAGCTGACGGAAGCCATCCTGCGCTATTTTATCAGGAAGGCCATCGGCGTTTCCCACCTGCTGAGGCCCCGGGTCTATATTACCGTGCCCAGCCGGGTTTCCCCGGTGGAAAAGCGGGTGATCCGGGAAGCGGCCACCAGCGCCGGTGCCCGGAAAAATGCCATTCACCTGATTGACAAGCCTTTTGCTTCCGCCTTTGGTTCCGGCCTCCCGGTGTTTGCGCCGGAGGGCAGCATGGTGGTGGATGTGGGGGGCGGCACTACGGAAGTGGCGGTCATCTCCCTGGGGGGAATTGTGCTCGCCCGCTCCATTCCAACCGCCGGCATCATGATGGACAGTGTGATTGTTGACTTTATCAAGCACGATCACAACATGCTCATCGGCGACCGGATGGCAGAAGACATCAAAATTGACTGGGGTAGCGCCCTGCCTGTCAAGGAGGAGCGCAAGGTGGTGGTGCGGGGGCGGGATCTGATCACCGGGCTGCCCCAGACCGCGGAAATTTCTTCCCTGCGTATCTATGAAGCGCTCCATGGCCCCTGCCTCAAAATTCTGGACACCATCCGGGAGGTGCTGGATAAGACGCCACCGGAGCTATGCGGCGACATTCTGAGAAAGGGCATTTACCTGGTGGGGGGCGGCGCCCAGCTGTATGGGCTTGACCGCTTTTTGGCAAGCGAACTGAGTTTACCGGTGACCCTTGCCAAAGACCCGATGCTGTCCGCTGCCGCCGGCGTTGGCCATATGGCAGACAATTCGGATCTTTTGCCCAAATTGACCCGCTCCAATTTCATGCGGGACGAGACAGAATAACAGGGAACCTGCATGGCAAAAAAGAACCGGGATACCAAAAAGGAAAGGCCTCAGGCCTCGGGCACTGAGCGCCAGCGGGGCATCGCGAAGCTGTTGGGATATGTTACGGTGCTGCTGCTGCTTGCCATCATCGCGGTGATGATCGCTTCCCAGTTTTTTGACACCCCGATTTTGGACTCGCCCAGGCGCTTTGTGGCCCGGGTGATAAGTCCCATACAGAACGTCTTTTCCAAGGGGACCGACACGGTGGTGGATTACTTCCGGGTGCTGAAAAGACGCGGCAACCTGGAGGCTGAGTATAATGCTTTGCAGGAAAAGATCGATGAATTGACCGACCAGGCCATGCTGGCCAATGAATACCGCCGCCAGCTTCTGGCCTTGGGGGATGTGAATGATGAGTTGGGACGCAACTTTAACCTGAACGGCATCAGGGCCAGCGTCATTGGCCGGGACACCAGCAACTACACCTACACCCTCACCATTGATGTGGGCAGCCGTCAGGGGATTGAGGAGAACATGGCGGTATGCATCCCGGGTGCGATGGTGGGGATAACCTATGATGTGACGGAGAGCCGCAGCCTGGTCAAAGGCATTATTGACCGGGATTGCCAGGTGGCGGGCATCATTGAATCCAACCGGGACGAGGGCACGGTGTCGGGCACCCTCTCCATTGACGGCAAAAACAACTGCCGCATGTATTACCTCACCTACACCACCCTGCCCCGGCCGGGGGATTTGGTGGTGACAAGCGGCATCGGCCTTCAGCTGCCCAAAGGGATTCCCATTGGCCGTGTGCGGGAAAGCACCCGGGGGCTGGAGGACAACAAGCAGTTTATCGTCATTGAGCCGATCGCTGATTTTGACCACATTGAGTATGTGATCGTCTATCGTTACCGTCCCAACTACACCCAGTCGCAGGGCAGCCGGCCCCAGGTGGAGACCAGCTTTATCCCGCTGCCCTCCATCCAGCCTGTGCCCACCTTCATCGGCCAGCCGGCGCCGGCGGTGAGCCCGGGCGCCAGCCAATCCTCTGATGCTGAGGCGCTGGATACCCAGACGCCCGCCCCCTCACAGACGCCGGGGCCCGAGGATACTGCTCCGCCAGACGAAATCACAGAAGAGCCGGATGATTTTATCTACAACGCGCCGGTGATCAGTGACGCGACCCAGACCCCGGGGATGGAGCTGATGCCTGAATACAGCCCAACGCCAGAGCCCACCCCCACCTTCTCCCCTCAGGAGATGACGGTGGAGGAAGATGAATGATGCTGGCTGCATCAATCGGGCGCAACGGGATGGTGAGGGCGGCCATCAAGCTGCTCAAGGTGCTGGTGCTGATCCTGCTGTTTTACCTGCTGCAGTCCTCAGTCATGCCCCATCTGAAAGTATTTGGGGTGATGCCAAACCTTTTGATGGTGGCCATCGCCATCATGACCGTATCCTACGGCAAGCAGTATGCCTTCATCACGGGGGCTGTCATCGGCATCATACTTGAATCCATGGCTTTTTCCATCCCGCTGTTTTATGTGGTGATCTACCCGGTGCTTGCGCTTTTATGCGCGCAGGTCTTTGCCGACATGAGCGACGTGAAGCGGGAAATGCGCCGCATTCGTGAGGCCCAGCGTCAAAGTGAGGTGGCGGCGGAAATCAAATCCCCCTATGCCCGGAAAAAGATCAGGATTTCTTTCAGGCGAAATTCCCCTTACGACATGGAGCCCCATCTGCGTATTTTCCTCAATGCCCTGATGCTGACTGCGCTTTATGAAGGCGTTATGCTGATTTATGTGGCCCTGGGAGGGGTTCCGGTAAGCTTTGGGCATATCCGGCGCAGCTTTTTTACACTGGTTTATACAGGCGCTTCCTGTATTGTGATGTTTCCGGCCAGGGCTTTTCTGGGTATGTACCGCAGGAGTTTTCTGGGCAGAAAGCGGGAAGAGCGGCGGGGCATCACCACGGATCCTGAGCTGTTGCGAGAGCTTGCCATGGTGCCTGATGACGTGCCGGCTGAGAAACCCTCTCGGCTGAAGTCGGTTTTCAAATGGCGCCCTGGCGAGAAAGCCAGGAGGAAAGACGCCGCGCCCGACGACTCTCCCCTTGAACAGCCTGAGGGGGACGCGACTGAAAAGGAGGCTGAAGCTTGAAACAGGATAAGAGAATGGCCAGACGCTATGCTATTTTTGGCATGGTGGCTATTTTGCTGTTTTCAACGCTGATTGCCAGCTTATACCGTCTGCAAATTGTGAACGCTGACCAATATCAGTCAGCGGTTGGCGATAAACGGACGAGGACGCTTCGCGTGACCGGAAAACGTGGCATGATCACCGACGCTGACTCAGTGATCCTGGCCAGGAGCGATGAAATCTACAATGTCACCTTCCAGATGACCAATACAGAGAACACCGCCAAGCACTTTGAGCGGTTCACCCCTTCCATCCTGGAGACAAAAAAGATCATTGAAAGCTATGGCAGAGCCATCAAAAACAAGTTTGTTATTGTGCGGGACGAGAAAACCTCGGAATGGGTATTTGATTTTGGCAAGGGGATTTCTGATAAAGCCTGGGCCATCCGGGAAAGCCAGTGGCGGGGCAATCACTACCTGTCCGCCAGCCGCTTTCCCACGGTGGAGGACTGCTACAAGAGCCTTTATGCCAAATATCAGCTGGACAAGCAAAATGTGGATGAGGAAACCGCCCTTCAGGTGATGGCGGTGTACTCCGACATGATGATGAACATCTACAATTCCACCCCCATTGTGATTGCGGAGGATGTGCCCTATGCGGCGGTGAGTGAAATCACCGGGCGGAGCATGGCCCTGTCAGGCATGGGCATAGAGGTGGGGGAGAAACGGGTTTATCCCCACAGCACCCTGGCTTCCCAGGTGGTGGGCTATGTGGGCCCCATTGCGGAAAGCGATAACTATCAGACTGATCTTAAGCCCATGGGCTACGCGCTTAATGACATCATCGGCAAGGACGGGGTGGAGCGCACCATGGAAAACTGGCTGACGCCCAATATTTCAAGCCGCACCGGAAGCCGTGTGATGGAGCGGGATAACCAGGGGCGTCTGACCAGGCAAATCAGCGTTACCCCGCCCAAGGATGGCAACAATGTGAAGCTGACCCTCATTGCCAGCTATCAGCAGCAGGCGGAGCGGGCCATTGCCCACAATGTGCAGATTGCCCGTGAGATGCAGGAAAAGACCATGTTTCAGGACCGCTGGCGGGAGACCAACAAGCTGAAGCTGGAAAGCCGAAACTTTAATGAATATAAGCTGAAGCTGGCCTCCACCGGCAGCATGATGGTGATTGATGTGAACAGTGGCCGGGTTTTGGCCATGGCCCAGTACCCGACCTATGACCTGAACGCCATGGTGGCGGGCGGTGAAGAGGTGGCGGAGATCCTTTTGGATGAAAGGCGTCCGCTGTGGAACTATGCCATCCAGCAAAAAGCAGAGCCGGGCTCCATCTTTAAGATGGTGACAGGCCTGGCTGCGCTGACCAACAACCGCCTGACGGTTGAGGATAGAATCTCTGACGAGGGGCTGTACAAGCGCTACACCACCAAGGATGAGGATGCTCCCCAGTGCTGGATTCCCAAAGGGCAACGTTATAAACACGCAAATTTGAACATTGTAAGCGGGCTTCAGCAGTCCTGCAACTACTTTTTCTATACCATCACCGGATACCTTTATGGCGATACCGGCAGCAACCTGCTGTACCAGTACGCGGCCAAAATGGGTCTTACCACCCGCACCGGCATTCAGCTGCCCGGTGAAGCCCGCAGTGTGGTGGGTAATCAGACCTCCCTGTATGATCCCACGGTGTCCATCAGCGAGCAGGAAACCTCCCAGCCCATTCTGGTGGCAGCCTCCATCAAGAAGCACCTGCGCAACATCGGTTCCAGCTATGGCATCACCTATGACGATGTGCGGCTTGACGCCTGCATCAAGCAGCTGATGGATATGGCCATTGCCACCCACTCGGATGACTGGGCGGATGCCATGCGCCCGATTCTAATGGCGGAATTAAACATGACCCGGGACATGGTGTGGAAGCAGGCGGTTATCGGCGATATTTGGGTGTATCTGAACGATATCAAGTGGGGCGGCAGCCTTGAGGTGCAGATGGGCATCGGACAGTCCATCACCTTGGTCACCCCGGCGGCAGTCTCCCGTTATGTGGCCAGCCTTGGCAATGGTGGCGTGGTGTACAACCTATCCATCATCGACTCCATTGTGTCCCCGGAAGGTGAGATCCTAAACCAATACCAGCCGAGTATTTTTGGCTATCTGGATGGGGCAGAGCAATATCTGCCCTATATCCGGGAAGGCATGAAGGGCGTGGTTGATGACCAGGGTACGGCCAAACGCTATTTTTCCGGTTGGGAGTATACGGATGAGATTTGGGCAAAGACGGGCACTTCCCAGGTGACCATTGGCGGCATCAAGCTGGACTTGGAGAACAACGGCTGGTTTGTGGCGCTGACGCCCTTTTCCACCCCGGCTGAAATTGCGGTGGTGGTGCTGATCCCCAACGGCAGATCAGGCGCTGAGGCTACCCACGCTGCCCGGGAGTTTATCGACTGGTGGATGAAGGACAAGAGCAAGTACACGGGGGATGTGCCCGTGGTGCCGGGCAACCAGCTGATGCCCTGAGGAAAGGATTATGGGAAAGACGATTTTAATTATTTCAGGCAAAGGCGGGGTGGGAAAGTCTACCCTGGCAGCTGCCCTTGCCGTGACAGCGGCCCAAAAGGGACGCCGTACCGTGCTGGTGGACGCGGATGTTGGGCTTAGAAGCCTGGATATGATGTTGGGTCTTCAGGACGCCGTGCTGTTTGACCTAAATGACTGTGTCAAGCGCCGCTGCGGCCTGGACGCGGTTTTGGCCTGCCACCCGGATTACCCTCAGCTCCATTTGGCGGTGGGCGGGCAGATGGCCAGGCCCAAGGATTTTAGACCACAGGATTTGAAAAAGCTGATGAAAACGCTCAAAGTCAGCCACGACATGGTCCTCATTGACGGACCTGCAGGTCTGGGCCGCGGGGTTAAGAACTTTTTGGGGCTGGCTGACGAGTATGTGATCGTTGCCACCCCTGACCCGGTGAGCCTGCGGGCTGCGGAAAAGGCGGCGCAGATGTTGATAGAGGCCCAGTGCCATCCTCAGCTGATTGTCAACCGTGTGCAAAGGCATCTGTTGGACTCCGGTGACATTGCTTCCCCCCAGGCGCTGGCGATGGGGCTTGATTTGCCGCTGGCAGGCATTGTTGAGGAAAATTCCGCTGTCTATACCGGCATGCTCAAAGGCAAAACGGCG
Organism: Christensenellales bacterium; assembly: GCA_050952935.1. Classification (GTDB taxonomy): domain Bacteria; phylum Bacillota; class Clostridia; order Christensenellales; family Aristaeellaceae; genus UBA6115. The sequence goes on from JBMNLS010000001.1 coordinate 1,401,074, forward strand.
GTGGAAGATGCGCCTGAGACCGTGGTACAGAACTTTCAGGACATCCTATCGCGCCTGGAGGGCGCTCAGCTGCCCGTGAAGCCTCTGGAGAAAGAAACCAGGCTCAGGCGGCTGCTGAGGAAGGTGAGCCAGAAACTATGATGATCTTTGAAGATAAAAGAACCAGGCCTCGCTTTGATTTTTTGCTGCTGATACTGATGTATGCGCTGATGCTTTTTGGCGTGCTGGCGATCTCCATCGCGACCTTTGACCCCACCGTTGAGGCGGACTCGCTGCTTAACCGCATCCTGAGCTCCAACACCGGTTCCTGGCAGGCGATTTTTGTGATCGCTTCCCCGGCCATCGTGTGGTTTGTGGTGAGCATTCCTTATGAACACTTCAGGACCTATGCGGCCCTTTACTATGCCGGCATCATGATATTTTTGTTCGCGGTGCTGCTGACTTCAAGCGCTATTCGCGCGGTAAAAGGCTGGTTCCAGGTGGGGCTGGGGCGGATGCTGCAGCCCAGTGAGTTTGCCAAGCTCACCCTGATTCTGATGCTGGCCAAGGAACTGACCCTGACTGAAAAACCCATGAGTACCTTCCGTTCCTTTATAAGGATCGCGTTTTTCGCGCTTCTGCCCGCTATCTTCACCTTTGCCCAGGGTGAGACGGGGACGGTGCTGGTGATGGTGGGCATCACCTACCTGATGCTGTTTTTTGGCGGGGTGGACTGGAAATGGATCCTGGCTATCACGGTTATCGGCGTGCTTGGCATTGGGGCGATTTTTGCTTACGGTATCATTGGCGGATCCACCAACTATAAAATGCTGCGCTTGATTTCCTTTCTTGATCCCCATGCCTACAAAAGCAGCGCAGGATATCAGATCATCAATTCCCAGCAGGCCATCGGTTCAGGCGGGCTGACCGGCATCGGCGCTTTTGTGCCCGGCTCCATGAGCCAATTGAACTATGTGCCTGAGGACTGGACGGATTTTATCTTTGCCACCATTGGGGAGGCGGTGGGTTTTATCGGCTGCTCCATGATTGTGCTGACCTATCTGTTTTTGATTCTCCGGATGCTCTACCTCGCCCGTTTTACGGCTGACAAGTTTGGCCGTCTGGTGATTATCGGCGTGATGTCCATGATGTTTCTGCATGTGTTCCAGAATATCGCCATGACGCTGGGGCTGATGCCCATCACCGGCATTCCGTTGCCATTCTTGAGCTATGGTGGCTCCAACCTGTTGACCAATGTGATCGGCGTTTCTCTGGTGCTTAACGTTACCAAAAACCGCAGCACTGCTATGCCCGCCTATGCGGTGCCGGCGTCCGCCCTGAGCAGCGTGCGCAGACGCCGAAAAAAGCAGAGCATCTATGTCAACAGCAGCGATGATGACGGGCTGCGCAAGCGCATCCGGGCGCTTCGGGGAAAAAGGACCAAAAAAACGGCCTGATTTTTGTTGGATTTTACGCCTGTGCAGACTTGTCAACCAGGCGGAGGCCATGTATAATGCCGCCTGACAATACAGGAGGAGAACACAACGTCATGTCAAACCGGCCGCCGATGATTCTGGTGAAATGCCCGCGCTGTGAGCTGAACTATATCCATGAAGGAGAAGAGCTGTGCAAAGTCTGCTTCCGGGAAGTGCATGGCGCCGAGCCGCAGGATGAGCCGGAAATCTGCTCTGAATGCAACACTGAGCGCGCTTTGCCAGGCAAAGATCTTTGTATTTTCTGCCTGAAAGAAAAGAAAAAGAACCGTTCCTATCATAAGGCGATGGATGAGGAACCGGTAGACCTTGACATGAACGATGTGAGCGGGATGGAAGAAATCATCACCGATTTGGATGAGGATGACCCCGATTACCATGAACTGGGGGACACACTGTCCCTTGAGGAGATGGGGGAACAGGAAGACCAGGAGAGCGATGACGAGGACGAGTTCACGGATGGATGACACGCGGCAAGTCTATGCCATAGGCGATCTGCATCTGCCCGGATTAATGGACAAGTCCATGGATATGTTTGGTTCTCACTGGGAAAACCACTTTGAAAAAATCAAGAATATATGGATGACATGTGCCCGGGAGCAGGACATTATCCTGATTCCGGGCGATATTTCCTGGGCGATGCGCCTGGAGGATGCCAAAGAAGACCTGGTGGCCATCGGGCGGCTCCCGGGCATCAAGGTGATGATACGGGGCAACCATGACTACTGGTGGAAAGGTCTCACACGGGTGCGGGCGGAGCTGCCCTCCGGCATGCATGCTTTGCAGCATGACGCGCTGGAGATAGGAGAGCATCTGTTTGCAGGCGCCCGCGGCTGGGAGCGGCCGGAAAATGAAAACGCTGATGCTAAAACCGAGAAAATTTACCGGCGAGAGCTGATTCGGCTTGAGATGTCTCTGGAACATGCCAGAAAAATAGATAAAAGAAAGCGGTTGATCGCGCTTTGCCATTATCCGCCGACAGATGGCGCGGGCAGCGAAACCCCCGTGACTGAGCTGATGACGCGTTTTGGCGTGAGCGATGTGGTCTATGGCCATCTGCATGGCTATGCCTGCGCCGGGGCTTTTAACGGGGAGGTGGCCGGGGTGCGGTATCATTGCGTTTCCTGTGATTGTATTGGCTTTGAACTCTATCGGCTGCCGGAGACCGGCGGCTAAAGAATAACCTTTTTCCCAAAGAATCCCCAAAGAATAAAAACATAAAAATTCATCATTTCAAACAATGAAATTGGCTGATCTATCGTTGGATTAGCCAATGTTTCTATTTTAAGAATAAATGTTCCCATAAAAGGCGCAAATAAAGGGAACGCTTATTCCCGTATTGTCCCGTGTTTGAACGTTTTTTTCACTGTATGACACCCGAAACCTTCAAAGCACCTGGCGCCAAGGTTTACGGACGTGGAAGGGTGTGGTATTTTGTGTTTGAAAAGGGAAATAAGTGGGGATTGGTGGTGAGATGGGTGTCAGATAAGCAGCGGGACAGCATGCAGCATGCTGAGGCAGGTGATGCCCATACCGCCCCAAAATCCTCGGCTGTTTCCCGCCTGGGCTTTATCGGGGTCTATAACCATTCCATCGATAACAAAGGGCGTGTCATCGTTCCCCAAACCTTCCGGGGCCTGCTGGGGGAACGGATCATCGTGGGGGTCACCATGGGACAGGATGCCATTGCCATCTATCCCTATGATGTGTGGGAAGAAAAGGTGGAGATGCTGAGCCAATTAAGCCGCGAAGACGCTGCGGCGGAGGTTTTCCTTACAAGGTTTGCCATGTATTCCTTTGATGGCTGTGGATTTGATTCCCAGGGGCGGGTGTTGCTGCCGGCGGCCCTCAGGGAGCTTTTCCTGCAGGATACCCAGGGCGTTCAGGTATCGGGAACCACCGAGTATGTGCGCCTGGTCAGCGACCAGCAGGCCGCACGGGAGCGTGAGCTCTTCCAGACCAAATATCCCGACGCTGCCCTGGCCATCAGCGCCATCCAGGCGCGGGTGAGAAACAAAAAGGCTGACGATAAATAAACAGCCGGAAAGGACACAGCATGATCATTAGCAGAAGTCTGCAGAAAACGCAGTATGTCAAGGCAGGAAATCAGCTTGCTCAAGTGGGACGTATTCAGGTTTCCAGCCATGTATACCTTTTTAATGAAGGAGAAAACGATGGGCGCACAGCCTTCCGGGCTCATGAAACAACCCAGTTTGCGCCTCGTGGTGTGGCGCTAAAATGGGCATCCCTTGCGCTGGTGGTGGCCATGCTGTTTTCTGTTTGGATGGTGGGGCATAAGATGGCCTTGACGCAAGAACTGAATCAAGCATATGATATTCTGTGCAACCGCTATGCTGCGGCTGAAGCGGAAGGAAGGGCTTTGGCGCAGGCGTTCGCCGAAAAGAGCGATGCATCCAAGATTTGCTACTATGCGGTGCAGAACTTGGGAATGCGGCTGGCCACCCATGAGGAAACCATCGGCGTCACGGCCCAAGCGTCAACAGCGCTAAGCCCTTTGGATGCGGCGCGCTTGGGGTATGCGGCTCATGGTCAATAATTAACTTGTGATGAAGAGGTCATGATGAAACTATCTCAGCTGGCAAAAGCGGCTGCGCCTTATGTCATCAGCCTGAGTGAAGACTGCCAAATCACCTCGGTTTCGGCAGACAGTAGACAGCGAACAGAAGGCGGGCTGTTCTTTTGCATTCAAGGCGCACGCACAGACGGACACAAACACGCGGGAGAAGCCGTCAAAAATGGCGCTATCGCCCTGATGGTAAGCGAAATTCAGCCGAATATTCCCGTGCCGCAGCTGCTGGTATCCAATGGCCGGGCGGCCATGGCATTGATCGCTCGGGCCTTTTATGGCTTTGCGGATGAGCAGATGAAGCTGGTGGGCATCACCGGCACCAAGGGAAAAACCACCACCAGCTATCTGGTGAAGGCGGTGTTGGAGCATTCGGGTTTCAAATGCGGCCTCATCGGCACCACTGGCAATATGATAGGCAAGCAGTGGACAAACAGCACCCTGACCACCCCTGACCCCGTTGAGCTGCACCGCACGCTGCGCATGATGGCTGATGCCGGGTGCGATTATGTGGTGATGGAGGTTTCCGCTCACGCGCTGGCCATGAAACGCCTGGAAGGGCTTGTGTTTGAAGCGGGCTGTTTCACCAACCTGTCACAGGACCATTTGGATTTTTTCCCCACCATGGACGATTATTTTCAGGCGAAAAAAAGCTTTTTCATTGAAGGAAGCATTAAAAACGCCGCCATCTCCATGGACGATGCCCGGGGCATGGAGCTGCTGGAATCCATTCAGGTGCCGCGAATCAGCTATGGCATCGTGCTGAACGCTGATATTTTCGCCCGGGACATTGATATTCATGAGGATGGGGTGTCCTTCAGCCTGGTGTTGTGGAACGAGCGTTCATACCCGGTGAAGCTCAGGCTGATGGGTATGTTCAACATCTATAACGCGCTGGCCGCCGCCGCTGTGTGTCTGTGTTTGGGAGCGGAGCCTGAGGTGATTTGTCCCGCGCTTGAAAGCGTGGCTTCGGTGCCTGGCCGGGCAGAGGTTCTGGACACCCACACCGCCTATAAGGTGATTCTTGACTATTCCCATTCCCCTGACGCGATGGAAAACATTCTCAGCGCCTTGCGGGAGTTCACCCGGGGCCGAATTATTGTTGTGTTTGGCTGTGGAGGCGACAGGGATCATGCCAAGCGCCCTGTCATGGGGGCCATTGCGGGTAAACTTGCTGACATCTCCATTCTGACCAGCGATAACCCCAGGAATGAAGACCCTATGGTGATTCTTAACAGCATTGAAAAGGGAGTCAAGTCCGCCGGCGGCAGCTATGAGGTGATTGAAAACCGCCGGGAGGCCATTCGCCATGCGCTGCAAATCGCCAGGGAGGGAGATGTGGTTTTGCTGGCCGGTAAGGGCCACGAAACCTACCAGGAGATTTCCGGCGTTAAGCGGCCGTTTAGTGAAAAACAGATCGTGCAGGAGCTGCTGGTGAGCATGCAGGGCGGGGGTGCGGAACATGCTTGAGGTTTTATGTGCCCTGCTGGCGCTGATCCTGGTGGCGTTGTTGATGCCCGGCTTTATCCGCTTTGTCAAAAATCGCCGCATGATCCAGCCTGCTTACGATCTGGGGCCGGATTCCTTTCGGAAGCAGGAGAAGCCGCCCAATATGGGCGGTTTGATTATCGCCCTGGCGGTGGTGGCGTCAAGCTTGCTGTTTATCCAGATCGCTAAGGGTTCAGGATATGCGCTGATGCTGTTTTTGCTGGCCATTGGCGCTTTGGCTGTGGGATTCGCGGATGATTATATTAAAAATGTCCGCCAAGACCATGAAGGCCTCAAACCGCGTTACAAAATAATAGGCCAGGTGGGCATCGGACTTGTTTTTTCCCTGCTGTGCATGAATACCGTGGGCACCTCCATTCACCTGCCTTTTACCAGGGCATATTGGGATTTGGGTTTCTTTTACCTGCCGCTGATGGTGCTTTTGATCGTGTTTATGACCAATTCAGCAAACCTTCAGGACGGGGTGGACGGCCTGCTCTCAGGCGTATCGGCGGTGGGGGGGATTGCCTTTGGGGTGATTTCCATGCTCATTGACGGAGACAGCCTGGGCGATCCAACGGTATCCTTTGTCTGTTTCGCGCTGACCGGCGCCTGCATTGGCTTTTTGTTTTTTAATCAGCCGCCGGCAAAGATTTATATGGGGGATACGGGAAGCATGTTCATCGGCGGTATTTTTGTGGGGGCCGCGATGATGCTCAGGCTTCAGCTCTGGCTGATCCCTATATGCTTTACCATGATCATGTCCTCTGTTTCGGTGATCGTTCAGCGGCTTTACTTTAAGGCGACGCATGGCAAACGGCTGATCCGGATGTCGCCCATTCACCACCATTTTGAACTGATCGGCTGGAGCGCTGTCAAAATCAATCAGCGCTATGTAATCCTGACCGCGATCCTGTCGGCGGTGGCCGTTCTGGCCGCCCTATCTTTCCGCCCGTGAGCGAAAGTTGCTGGAAAGGCGTCAAGAATGAGGCAAACGCTTCAGGTTGAAGGGAAAAAGGTGCTGGTGCTGGGAGCGGCGCGCAGCGGAATCGCGGCGGCCAAACTGCTGATCGCGCGGGGGGCTGAGGTGACGCTTAACGACATCAAGCCCGCTGACAAATTGACAGCCGCCCTGGAAAATCTGAGGGGATACACGGTAAAGACACGTCTGGGGGAAGGGCCTGAGGCGCTGTTGCAGGATCATGACCTGCTTGTGATCAGCCCAGGCATCCCCTTGGGAGACGATCTGTTAAAGCGCTGTGAAAGCCATGACATCCCTGTTTTGGGTGAATTGGAGGTGGCGGCGGAGCTGACGGAGCTTCCCATCATCGCCGTGACCGGCACCAATGGAAAAACAACCACCGTTTCGCTCCTGGGTGAGATGTTCAAACAATCAGGACGCGTGGCCCATGTGGCGGGCAATGTGGGCTACCCCTTAAGCGCGGCGGTGATGCAGGCAGGGGTAGAGGATGTGCTGATTGCGGAGGTGTCCAGCTTTCAGCTGGAGACCATCAGGGGCTTTCATCCTGTGGCAGCGGCTGTATTGAATATTACTCCCGATCATCTAAACCGCCATGGCACCATGGACAACTATATCAGGCTGAAAGCCCGGGTGTTTGAAAACCAGACGCCGGCTGACTTAGCGGTATTGAACATGGATGACCCGCTCACCCGCGCCATGGCGGAGCATGTGAAGGCCCGGGTGGCCTATGTCTCCACCATTCAGGAGGTGGAAAACGGCGCCATGTTGAAGGACGGCGCGCTCATTCTGCGGCGGGATGGCGAAGAAAGGATGATCTGCCGGCAGGAGGACATGAAGCTCCTGGGCATGCACAATGTGTACAACGCGCTTTCAGCGTTGGCGCTGGCTGATTTCATGGGGGTGCCCCCCCAGGTGGCTGCCTACAGCCTGAAGGTGTTTGAAGGGGTGGAACACCGGATTGAGTTTACAAGAGAGCTTGACGGGGTGAAGTATTACAATGACTCCAAGGGCACCAATCCCGATGCCACCATCACCGCCATCAAATCCATGCGTGCGCCCACTGTGATCATCCTGGGGGGATATGATAAAGAAACCTCCTTTGATCAGCTGGCCAAGATCGTCCGGGGGAACCCGTATATCAGGCACGCGGTGCTGCAGGGGCGGACTGCCGGCCAAATTGCCCTGGCCTTGGACAGGGCGGGCTTCCAGGCATATCAGTTCACGGAGAATCTGGAGCAAGCGGTTATGCTGGCGAAAAAACTGGCTGTGCCAGGGGGAAATGTGCTGTTTTCACCGGCCTGCGCTTCTTTTGATCAGTTTAAAGATTATGAGGAGCGGGGGAGGGTGTTCAAACGCCTTGTGATGGCGCTGGACGCGTTGGAGGGATGACAATGCAGCCACCCCGCCCGCCGGAAACAAGGCCGTCGCCACCCCAGCCGCCTGTATATGAGCAGCAGTGGCAGCAGGAGCCCTACGATGAGGTGGTACTCCCTCATGAAGGCAATTCCATCAGGCGTGCCCTGACCATGATAGGGGTTTTGGTTGGTCTGGTGATTCTTGCTTTTGTGCTGCGTTACTATGTGTTTACCATCAGCCACGTGCGGGTGGTGGGCAACCGGGCCATGCCCTGGCAGGAGGTGGCCCGCGCCGCCGGTCTTGACCGGAAACTGCTTTATTTCACCGTGAATGAGGCGGAAATTGAAAGTGGTATTAACGCCAACCGCTATCTGGATTATCAGGGGATGGAAAAAGTTTTTCCAAACACGCTGATTTTGTACGTGAGGGAGCGCAGCCCCAGCGCCTTTTTTACCCACCTGGGGGTAGGCTTTGTGATGGCGGAGGATGGCATGATCCTGGAGAAAACCAGGGATATCAGGATGCGGCAGGGGTTGATTGAGGTGTCCGGGCTTGCTATCTGGGGGCAGCTGGAAAGCGGTATGTTTCCCGTGGGCGGGAGGCCCGGCCAATTGGAGGCGCTTGTGGCGCTTGTGAAAGAGCTGACCGATCAGGGCTATTCCGCCCAGGTGAAGGACATCAATGTAGCGGATGAAAGCAACCTGATTATGACCACCCAGGATAACTACACGGTGCGCCTGGGGGATGCAGAAAACCTGCGCGCCAAAATCGGCACGGTTCGAGCGGTGATTGAGGAATTGAAGCGCCGCAGCCTGACAGGCGGCATTTTGGAGGCGTCCATCCCCGGTGAAGCCACCTACCGCGCTCCAGAGGGGGCAATTTGAGGGAAATCGACGGGTTTAGTGTCAGTTTTGCTTGAAAAGGCTTGCCAAGTTATCACAAAAAGGTTACAATGAATTAACCTGACTGTGTTATGAGGGGTATCATGTGGCCTGATTGAAGCGCGGGCCATGGAAAAACCCAAGAAATGGGGATGAAATGCGATGAGGAGCACTATCAGCGTCATTGATTTTGGCACGAGCAAAATCGTTGCACTGATTGCGGAGGTGAGCGGCCGGCAGCGCTGCGACATCATTGGCGCGGGAACCGCTGCCTATGACGGCTTTGCCAACGCGCGCTGGAACAACGCCGCTCTGGTGAATGAGGCTATCAGCTCCGCTATCGCCAACGCAGAGGAACAGGCGCGCAGCTCCATCAAAAATGTATATGCGGGCGTGCCCGGTCAGTTTTCCAAGGTCTATTCCTTTGAGGTAAAGGTGGATTTGCAGGGCGCTGATCCCCGCGTGTCCGGCAAGGACATCGCCACCTTGTTTGCCCTGGCGGACGAGCAGGTGGCCGGCATACCCGGCACGCCCATTCACCGCAGCCCCGCCTGGTTTGTGGTGGACGATGGCAAGAAAACCCTGGAGCCGCTCAACCAGCATGGCCACGAACTGCGCGCGCTTATTTCTTATGTCATCGCGGATCGCTTTTTTATTGAGGACATCACCCAGCGCCTTCTTGCCATTGGCAAAACGGCTGCCGGGTTTTTCTCCACCCCCATGGGGCAGAGCATGCTGTATATTTCTGAAACCGACCGGGACCGTACCGCGGTTCTGATTGATATGGGTTACCTGAATACCGAGGTGATCGCTGTGGAAGGGGATGCCATCATCTTCCACAAGGTGTTGCCCCTGGGCGGCGGCCACATAGCGGCTGACTTGGCCTATGGGCTTGAAGTCCCGCTGGAGCAGGCGGAGCAGGTGAAGCGCGGCTATGAATTTGGCCTGGGCAGCACCAAGAACAGCTTTGATGTGCTGCTGTCCAACGGCACCACCCAAACCTTCACCCGGGAAAAGGTGGCAGCCATCCTTGAACCACGGGTGGATGAAATTTGCGAAGCCATCGTCAAGGCGCTTGGGGATTCTGGGGTAAGGCTGGGCAACTGGTCCCCGGTGTATCTGACTGGTGGCGGCCTTGCCATCAACAAGGGCGGGCGCGAATATCTTTCCGAGAAAATGGAGCGCCCGGTGCGTGAATTGCCGCGCAAGGCGGTAAAGCTTTCCAGCGCCATTTATTCCAGCTCTCTGGGGCTGCTTGATTTAATTATTGATACGCGCAACAACGCGGAGGAAACACAAGGCGGTATCCGCGGTTTTTTCCGCGGTTTGTTCAGCGCCTAATATTTGTGAGGAGGATCTCCCATGCTTGTATTGCAGGTTGAGCCTGAACAGCAGACATCTTTTGCGTCCATTAAAGTGGTGGGCTGCGGCGGCGGGGGCGCCAACGCGGTCAACCGCATGATTGAGGCTGGCCTGAAAGGGGTTGAGTTTATTGCTGTCAACACCGACAAGCAGGCCCTCTCCGCGTCAAAGGCAGATACAAAAATTCAGATCGGTGAAAAGCTCACCAAAGGCCTTGGCGCCGGCGCAGTGCCGGAGATTGGCAAGCGCGCCGCTGAGGAGAGCCGGGAGGAAATTGCCCAGCATCTAAAGGGCGCTGACCTGGTTTTTGTGACCGCCGGCATGGGCGGTGGCACCGGCACCGGCGCGGCCCCTGTGGTGGCCGATATTGCCCGGGAGCTTAACTGCCTCACCATTGCCGTGGTGACCAAGCCCTTCCAGTTTGAGGGAAAGCAGCGCATGCGCAATGCAGAAGGCGGCATCAATGAGCTGAAGCAGTTTGTGGATACCCTGGTGGTCATCCCCAACGACCGTTTGCTCGAGGTGGTCAGCCGGGGCACATCCATGGTGGAGGCTTTCCGGGTGGCGGATGATGTACTGCGCCAGGGCATTCAGGGCATTTCCGATTTGATCGCGCTGCCCGCCCTCATCAACCTGGACTTTGCGGATGTTAAAACCGTGATGGAGTCCGGCGGCATGGCCCATATCGGCATTGGCGTGGGCAAGGGCGAAAACCGCATGGTGGAAGCAGCCAAGAACGCCGTGGCAAGCCCGCTGCTTGAAACCAAGATCGATGGTGCAAGGGCCGTGCTGATCAATATCACCGGCAATGAGGACATGGGCATTGTGGATATCAACGAGGCCGCCAAGCTGATTCAGGAATCCGCTGATTCTGACGCCAACATCATCTTTGGCGCTGGCATCGACAATGACCTGAAGGATGAGGTGCGCATCACCGTGATCGCCACCGGCTTTGAGAAGAGCGCTTTCCCCACCCGGGAGCCCAAAAAGAAGCCCTACCGCACCTCCACGCCCTATGGCATGGCGACTGCCGCCATCAACCCTTATGAGAACAGGCCCGCTGTGCCCAAGGCGGATTTGCCCAGCTTTGAAGCGCCTCAGGTGGCCAATATTTACGAGCAGGACACCAGCTCCTTCTTTCCGACCGGCTCCAGGCCTGTGGTGACCAATGTGCCGCCGCCTGCCATGGCGCCGCAGCCCGCTTATCAGCCGGGCCAGGGCTATTCCTTTGGCCAGCAGCCTGCCATGCAGCAGCCTCAGGCTGCGCCCAGCCCCTATCAGCCGCCCATTCAGCAGCCGCAACAGCCGCAGATGGCTGAAAAGGATGACCTGGGTGTGCCGGCCTATCTGCGCAGGGGTGTTAAAAAATAAATAACTTCTCGGATGATTAACCCGGGAGAGACTGCCTTTTGGCGGCGCCGAAGGGGAAGCGAGAACTCTCAGGCAAACAAGACCGGGTTAGGACGAGGCTCTGGAAAGCGGAACGCACCAAAAAAGCAACTCCGTCAGGAGGAATCTTTGAGGTTAAAAGACAGAGGCACGCAGATGTTGCGTGCCTTTTGAGCAAACAATAAGGAGGAAAATTGATGGAAAGGAAAACCCCGTTATACGATTTGCACCTTTCACTAAAAGGGCGCATGGTGCCCTTTGCGGGTTATCTGCTGCCTGTTCAGTATGAAACGGGCGTGATTGCCGAGCATAAGGCGGTGCGGGAAGCCTGCGGGATGTTTGACGTGTCCCACATGGGGGAATTGCGCATTCACGGCGAAGATGCCCTGCGCAGCCTGAACCTGCTTTTGACCAATGACTTTAGCGATCTTGAGGTGGGGCGAGTGCGCTACAGCCCCATGTGCAATGCGTCTGGTGGCATTGTGGACGACCTGATCGTGTATAAGTTCGCCGATGATGACTATCTGCTGGTGGTTAACGCCGCCAATAAGGACAAGGATGCCGCCTGGATCAGAAGCCATCTGATGGGGGACGCGCGAATGGATGACCTGTCAGATGACTATGCGCAGCTGGCGCTGCAAGGCCCAAAATCAAAGGAGATCCTCGCTAAAGTGGCGGATCAAGCCGCGTTTCCGGCGAAATACTACAGCTTTGTGCCTGAGCTTCAGGTGGCGGGCGTGCCCTGCCTCGTGTCCCGCACGGGTTACACGGGGGAGTTTGGGTATGAATTATATTGTGCCCCCGAAAACGCGGTGAAGCTGGCGGAAGCTCTGCTGGATGCCGGGCTGGATCTGGGCTTGATCCCCTGCGGGCTGGGCGCCAGGGACACCCTGCGCCTGGAAGCGGGCATGCCGCTGTATGGCCACGAGATGAACGATGAAATCACGCCACTGGAAGCAGGCTTGGGCTTTTTCGTGAAGCTGGACAAGGCGGATTTTATCGGGAAAACTGCGCTTCTTGAGAAAAAGGAACCGAAGTTTGTCAGAGCCGGCCTGATGCTCCTTGACCGGGGCATTGCCCGGGAGCACAATGATGTGTATGTGAATGACCAGAAGATCGGCGAAACCACCAGCGGCACCCTGGCGCCTTATCTGAACAAGGCGGTGGCCATGGCCAGGATGGATCGGGCCTATGCCGAACCCGGCACCAAGGTTGTGATTGATGTGCGGGGCAGGAAGCTAACGGCTGAGGTGGTGACGATGCCCTTTTATCAGCGGCCCAAAGGCAAATAAGCCATATAAAATAAGCAATAGGAGGAAAGATCATGAACGTTCCCAATGAACTGCGCTATTCCAAGTCCCACGAGTGGGTGAAAATGGAAGGGGACACCGCCCTGGTGGGCATCACGGATTTTGCTCAGAATGAGCTGGGTGATCTGGTGTTTATCAACCTGCCCAATGTGGGCGATGTGGTGGCCAGGGATGAGGCCTTTGCCGATGTTGAGAGCGTGAAGGCGGTCAGCGATATCATCAGCCCTATCTCCGGCACCGTGGCCGAGGTAAACGAAGAATTGGGCGATGCGCCTGAACGCATCAATGAGGACGCCTATGCCGCCTGGATCGTCAGGCTCAGCGACCTGAGTGACCTGGACGACCTGCTCAGCGCCCAGGAATACGAGGCATTTATTAAAGAGGAGGGCTGATAATGGGAAGCTATCTCCCCACCACCCCCCAGGAGCGGCAGGAGATGCTCAAGGCCATCGGGCTTAACGAGATAAAAGACCTGTTCGTTGACGTGCCGGAGAGCATGCTGCTAAAAGATTCCGTCAATATCCCTGAGGGCTTGAGCGAAATGTCCGTCAGGGCCAGGCTGGAAAAGATGGCCGCCAAAAACAAAATTTTCCAAATCGTTTTAAGGGGCGCCGGGGCATATGACCACTATATCCCTGCCATTGTCAGCACAGTGACCGGCAAGGAGGAGTTCCTGACTACCTACACCCCTTACCAGGCTGAGATCAGCCAGGGGGTGCTGCAATCCATTTTCGAGTATCAGACCATGATGTGCGAGCTCACCGGCATGGATGTGAGCAACGCCTCCATTTATGACGGGGCTTCTGCCGCTGCGGAAGCGGTCATGATGACCCAAACCCGCAAGCGCTCCAGGGTGTATGTGGCCTCCACCGCCCACCCTGAGGTGATTCAAACCATCAAGACCTATTGCTGGGCCAGGGATGTCGCCTTTGAGGAGATTCCCCAGAAGGATGGCCTGCTTGACATGGCGGCCCTTGAAAACCTGCCTGAGGACGCGGCCTGCGTCTATGTCCAGCAGCCTAACTTCTATGGCCTGTTTGAGGACGCTGAGCGGGCTGCCCAATTGGCCCATCAGGCGGGGGCCAAGGCGGTCATGGGTTTTTACCCGATTGCGCTTGGCCTGTGTAAAACGCCTGGCGAGATGGGCTTTGACATCGCGGTGGGGGAAGGGCAGCCGCTGGGGATGCCTCTGTCCTGGGGCGGCCCCTACCTGGGCATCATGACCGCCAAGCAGGACATGCTGCGCATGCTGCCTGGCCGCATCGTCGGTGAGACTGTGGATAATCAGGGTCGCCGCGCCTTTGTGCTGACCTTGCAGGCCAGGGAACAGCATATCCGGCGGGAGAAGGCGTCCAGCAACGTCTGTACAAACCAGGCCCTGTGCGCCATGACCGCAGCAGTCTACCTGGCCGCCATGGGGCCCCGGGGGATGCGGGAAGTGGCCCAGCTGTGCTATGATGGCGCCCACTATTTTGCGGAGGAACTCGGGAAGCTCAAGGGCTTTGAGCGGGTTCACCAAGGCGAATTCTTCAATGAATTCATGACCGGCTGCCCCATGGATGTGCATGCCTTTGAGGCGGAAATGGCCAAGCGCGGCATTCTCTGCGGGCTGACGCTGGGTGACCGACTGCTCTGGTGTGTGACAGAAAAGATGGACAAAACGGCGATTGACGAGGTGATCGCTGTGATCAAGGAGGTGTGCGGGCAATGAAACTGATTTATGAACGCAGCGTTCCCGAACGCCGGACGCATCTGCTGCCAAAGAGCAGCTTCCCCCAAAAAGAACTGCCCCAGAACTTGGCCCGGAAGGATCCGCCCAGGCTGCCGGAGATGAGCGAGGTGGCCATCGGACGCCACTATACACAGCTGGCCAAACAAACCTTTGGGGTGAACAACGGCTTTTATCCGCTGGGCTCCTGCACCATGAAATATAATCCCCGCGTCAACGAGGCAGTGGCCGCCCTGCCCGGCTTTACCAAAGTGCATCCTTTGCAGCCCAAGGAAACCGTGGCTGGCTGCCATGAGGTGCTGGACACGGCCCGCGGCCTGCTGTGTGAGATCACCGGCATGGATGACATGACCTTTCAGCCGGCAGCCGGCGCCCATGGCGAGTATACGGGCATGCTGCTGATCAAGAAGTATCACCAGAGCCGGGGTGATTACAAGCGCACCCGGGTGCTGGTTCCGGATTCTGCCCATGGCACCAACCCGGCAACCGCCACCATGGTGGGCTTTACCGTCACCCACATCCCCTCTGACAGCGAAGGCTGCGTGGACATCAACGCCTTGAAGGCCGCCCTGGATGATACCGTAGCGGGCCTGATGCTGACCAACCCGAACACCGTGGGTATCTTTGACCCGAACATCCTGGAGATCACCCGGCTGGTTCATGAAGCTGGCGGCCTGAACTATTATGACGGCGCCAACCTGAACGCCGTTATGGGCTGGGTCAGGCCGGGGGACATGGGCTTTGATGTCATCCACCTGAACCTGCACAAAACCTTCTCCACCCCCCATGGCGGCGGCGGCCCCGGTTCGGGGCCTGTGGGCTGCAAAAAGCTGCTGAGTGAGTTTTTGCCCGTCAGCCACATGGGCTCCCGGGTCTGGGATGGAGAGAAACCCCACAGCGTTGGCCAGGTGCGCGCCTTTTATGGCAACTTCCTGGTGGTTGTCCGGGCGCTGACCTATGTTCTGACCCTGGGCAAGGAGGGCATCCCCCAGGCCAGCGGCATGGCGGTGCTCAACGCCAATTACCTGATGAACAAGGTGAAGGACGCTTTCCCTGTGGCATATAACCGCATCTGCATGCATGAGTTTGTGCTGACGCTTGAGGATATCAAAAAAGAAACCGGCGTCAGCGCCCTGGACGTGGCCAAATGCCTGCTGGATTACGGCATGCACCCGCCCACGATGTACTTCCCCCTGGTGGTGAAGGAAGCGTTGATGGTGGAACCCACTGAAACCGAGAACAGGGAAACCCTGGATGAAGCGGCCGAGGCCTTCTTGGCCATCCGGGAGCTGATCAGACAGGATCCTGAGCAGCTGTATTTATGCCCCCAAACCACCCCCATCGGGCGGCCGGATGAGGTGGGCGCCGCCAGGAACCCCCGGGTCAGATACCAATTTTGACAGCAAGGGCACTGAGAAGGTAAAAACGCCACGGAGTTGATTCTGAACAAATATCCTCGCATGCGAGAGGGTGCCGTCACCGCCATTTCTATTTTAGAGGCGGTACCCATTAGCCCATGGAGACCGAAGGCGCTTACACCCAGATGCTGATAAAAACCAAGAATCTGGGCGACGATGAGGGTTGTTTGGAGATAAGGACAGGGCGGTTAGTATTGCTAATGAGGCCATTAAAAAGGAGTTTGGCGAAACAGAGGAAAACCTGAAAGCTATGATGTTGTGTACCGAGCTGCGCAGCTATGTCGATCAGCAGGAACATTGCACCTGGCATGTGTATTCAATTGTATTACCAATGCTTGCTTGACACTCGTACAGCATACGAAAACGCAAAAAAGTGCCCCCCTTGACAAATTCCGACATTGATGCTAATTTGTCTGTGGCTTGAAAAAGCCTGTGCCAAAGACAGCCGGTCGCGCGTGAGCGCAGTAAAGGCAGATGCCGCCAGCCGAGGTGCGAGAGCCGATACATTGTATTGCCCTTGTGCCGTGCACAAGGGCTTTTTGAATCATGGCCGGAAGGAAGGTGAAATAAAAACGTGGAGCAAAAAATGAACAAGAACATGCAGGACAAGGTGCAGAAGGTGGCGGAAATCACCGAACGCCTGAAAACCTCCAAGTCCATGGTCATGGTGGATTATAAAGGCATCTCTGTTGAGGAGATCAACGCCCTGCGCGGCAAATTCCGCGAGGCGGGCGTTGAATATGTGGTGCTGAAAAACACCCTGGTGCGCCGGGCCATGGAAGAGGCAGGCATCAAGGAGCTGGATCATCTGCTGGTTGGCCCCTCCGCCTTTGCCTTTGGCATCAAGGATGAGGTGGGCCCGGCAAAGGTGATCAGCGAGTTCATCGAGCAGAGCAAATCTGACAAGATGACCATCAAGGCGGGCATTGTGTCCGGCGAGGTGATTGATGTTGACGGCGTTATCGCCCTTTCCAAACTGCCGCCCAAGGAGGTGCTCATCGCTAAGATGATGGGCAGCCTGAACGCGCCGGTGACCAACTTTGTGGGCGTCCTGAGCGCCACCCTGCGCTCCCTGGTGTATGCAGTGGATGCCGTGCGCAAGCAGAAAGAGGGCGCTGAAGCCAGCGCATAAGCGCTGAAAACCCCGGCCTGAGGCAGGCTACAAATATAAATCAAGAAAAATTGGAGGAATTATTTTATGAAACGTGAAGAAATCTTGGCCGCGATCGAGTCTATGACCGTGCTTGAGCTGGCTGAACTGGTGAAGGAACTGGAAGAGAAGTTTGGCGTGTCTGCCGCCGCCCCCGTGGCCGTGGCCGCTGCTCCCGCCGCTGGCGCCGCAGCCGCTGCCCCCGCCGAAGAGAAGACCGAGTTTGACGTGGTGCTCACCTCTGCCGGTAGCGAGAAGATCAAGGTCATCAAGGCTGTGCGCGAAGTTGTGGCCGGCCTGGGCCTGAAGGAAGCCAAAGAGTTTGTTGAGTCCACCCCCAAGACCATCAAGGAAGGCATTCAGAAGGACGAAGCCGAAAAGATCAAGAAGCAGTTTGAAGAAGTCGGCGCTACCGTCGAAATCAAATAAGGCTGCATGCCTCAAAGCCGTGGAGTGCGTGATGCGCCCCACGGCTTTATCATTCAAAACAGTGGAAAGGCTTGACAATTCAAGGGATACGGTTAGCATATAGACAACACGGAAGCGGGGTGGCATGGTAATGGGGGAAAAACAACGCATTGTGATCAAGGTGGGCACCTCTACTCTGACCTATAAGACGGGCAAGACCAATTTCAGGCGCATGGAGGCGCTGGTTCGGGTGATGGCCGATCTTCAGAACCAGGGTTATCTGGTGACGCTGGTCACCTCAGGCGCGATAGGTGTGGGCGTGGGAAAACTGGGCCTGCCTGCCCGGCCGGCCGATACGCCCGGCAAACAGGCCGCCGCCACCGTGGGGCAGTGCGAGCTGATGTACATGTATGATAAGTTTTTTGGGGAGCACGGGCAGAAGGTGGGCCAGCTGCTCATCACCCGGGGAGATATGGAAGACCCCGCGCGGCACACCAACCTGCTTAGCGCCTTTGAGCGCTTGTTTGACTGGGGTGTTATTCCCATCATCAATGAAAATGACGCTGTGGCGGTGGAAGAGATCGTTTATGGTGACAATGACTCCCTTTCCGCCCATGTGGCGGTGCTGGTGAGGGCGAGCAAGCTGATCATCCTGACGGATATTGACGGGCTGTATGACAAGGATCCTGCGCTTCACCCGGATGCACGGCTGTTTGAGGTGGTGGAGGCCATCACGCCTGAGATTTGTGCCTTGGCTAGGGGTACCGGCAGCGGCCTGGGCACGGGCGGCATGGAAACCAAGCTGAAGGCGGCGAAGCTGGCCACCAGCCATGGGATAGACACCTATATCATCAACGGCGAACGCCCGGGGGGCATCTACAGCCTGCTGGAAGGCGGGAAGGCAGGCAGTTGGTTTAAGGCGGTGAAGACATGTTAAAAGAAATGGGAATCAAGGCCCGCCAGGCGGCGGTTGTTTTGGCGGAAAGCACAGATGAGCTGCGCGCCGGCGCTCTTATCAGAATGGCGGAGCGCCTGGTGGAGGATACGGAACATATCCTGATCGCCAACCGAAGAGATCTGGAGGCGGCTGCCCAAACGGGCATGGCCCAGGCCATGATGGACCGCCTGGCGCTGACGCCGGACCGGGTGAACGGCATGGCCCAGGGGCTGAGGGAGGCTGCGGCGCTGCCCGATCCTCTTGGTGAAATCCTTTGGGAAGATGACCGGCCAAATGGGCTGCATATCCGGCGTGTGTCTGTTCCCCTGGGGGTTATCGCGGTAATTTTTGAGGCCAGGCCCAATGTGGTGTCTGACGCGGCGGGCCTGTGCCTGAGGGCCGGCAATGCATGCATCCTGCGGGGCGGCAAGGAGGCGATCCAGAGCAACCTGGCCATCGCCCGTTCGCTCAGAACCGCCCTGAAAGAGGCGGGTTTGCCTGAGGACGGGGTGCAGCTGGTGGAAAACACCAGCCGGGAGAGCGCCGATGCGTTGATGCGGCTGTCCGGCTATGTGGATGTGCTGATCCCCCGGGGCGGCCAGGGGCTCATCCGGCGTGCGATGGAATATGCCAGCGTGCCGGTATTGGAAACCGGGGAAGGCGTGTGCCACATCTATGTGGACAAGGACGCTGACATCGGCATGGCCGCCAGCATCATCCACAACGCCAAGGTTTCCCGGCCATCGGTGTGCAATGCCTGTGAGTGCATGCTGATTCACCGGGACATCGCTGAAAAGGCGCTGCCCGCAATTGCCGGACGGCTGCTGGAAGCCGGCGTTGTTATCAAGGGGGACAGTAAGAGCCAGGCCATCGACAGCCGCATTGTCCCTGCCAGTCAGGAGGACTGGGGGCGCGAGTTCCTGAACCTGACCATCGCCTGCCGGGTGGTGGCGGGGCTTGATGAGGCCGTGAGCCACATTGCCCGCTATGGCACCGGCCACAGCGAAGCCATCATCACCAACAGCGCTGACGCGGCGGCCACGTTCATGCGGCAGGTAGACGCGGCTGCGCTGTATTACAATGCCTCCACCCGGTTTACGGATGGCGGGGAATTCGGCTTTGGTGCGGAGATCGGCATCTCCACCCAGAAGCTGCACGCCAGAGGGCCGCTTGGCATCAAGGCGCTGACCAGCTATAAATACATCATCACGGGAAACGGACAGACGAGGTAACAGGAAATGCTCATCGGGTTTATCGGCCTTGGCAACATGGCCCGCGCCATCATCGTCGGCATGCGGGGGAGTGA
Organism: Christensenellales bacterium; assembly: GCA_050952935.1. Classification (GTDB taxonomy): domain Bacteria; phylum Bacillota; class Clostridia; order Christensenellales; family Aristaeellaceae; genus UBA6115. The sequence continues at coordinate 1,420,849 of JBMNLS010000001.1, forward strand.
CAGCTTCCGAAATACCCCCATCTTAGGCAGCGACCATAATGAGGGCAAGCGCCTGGAAATGGGGGAGCGCTGGGGGGTAACGATCCTGGAGGATGACATCAGCGTGGCCCGGCAGGCGGATCTGCTGGTGCTGGCGGTGAAGCCCCAGGCGCTGCCGGTGCTGTTTGAACGCATCGTCCCGGTGCGCAGCAAGCCCGGCCAGTGTGCCCTCAGCCTGGCGGCTGGCAAACCCCTAAGCTGGCTTGCAGAGGTGCTGGGTGTGGAGGCGTCCCTTATCCGCGCCATGCCCAATGTGGCGGCCCGGGTGGGGGGCTCGGTGACGGCGCTGTGCGCAAACGATCGGGCCACTGAAGCGCAGAAGGCCATGGTCACGGACATGTTTAGTGCGGTGGGCCAGGCGGTGTGGATGACGGAGGAGCGGATGAAAGCCTTCTCCACCCTCACCGGCGCGGCTCCGGCCTTTACCTTTCTGTATCTTGAAGCCCTGGCCTCTGCCGGCCTTAAGGCCGGGCTGCCTAAAAAGATGGCTCTGGAGGCGGCTGCCCATATGATGATGGGTGCTGCCAAACTGACACTGGAAACCGGCGAGCATCCGGCCAGCCTGATCGATCAGGTGACCTCCCCCGGTGGCACCACCATTGAGGGCATGCACACCCTGAAAGCCTTGGGCTTTGAGCACGCAGTACACGAGGCGGTGAAAGCTGTGATGGAGAAGGAACAAAAGCTGCAGGGGAACGGGAAGTAGGGGCGGGATGGAATGAGATAGAGCGGGGAGAGAACTTTTTTTCAAAAAAGTTCTCTCCCCGAACTCCACTTTCAAAAAACTTTATTGACGAATAAGGTGGACTTTAAAAGTTGTGCGTTGAACACAACGCAAGAATGAGAATAAAATGATATACGAGACTCAAAAACGATGATGATAAAAGTTTTTGGGATGGGTCTGGGAAGGGATTTTTTCAAAAAGCCCTTCCCAGCGTTCTCCACCTCTTTTACTCCGACCTCAGCGCCACCACAGGATCCTTCTTTGCGGCCAGGCGGGCGGGGATGCGGCCTGCAACCATGGAGAGCAGAACGCTGATAAGGATCAGGATGCCGGCGCTGATGGGGGGCAGGACGGCGTTGATGCCGTTGTCGTTGGCCAGGGTATGGATCAGCATGTTAATGGGGATGGTGAGGAGCATGGAGGAGATCACGCCGATGAGGCCTGCGGCGAGGCCGATGATGATGGTTTCCGCGGTGAAAACGCGGGAGACATCTTTTTTGGAGGCGCCCACCGCCCGCAGGATACCGATCTCCTTGGTGCGCTCAAGCACCGAGATATAGGTGATAATCCCGATCATGATGGAGGAGACGATCAGTGACACCGCCACAAAGGCCACCAGCACATAGGTGATGACATTGACGATGGTGGTGACAGAGCTGGTGAACAGGGCAACAAAATCGGTATAGTGAATCTGATTTGCCTCATCCGCCGTGCTGTTGTAGCGGCTGATGGCGTCGGTAAGGCCTTCCTTGGCTTCAAAGCTGTCGGTATACAGCGAGATGGCGCTGGGGGCGGACTTATCAACGACGCCCAGCTGACGTAGGGCGCCAGAATAGGTGCCGGCTTCTTTCGCGATGACCGCGTCATAGAAGGTGACCAATTTTTCCTCTGAGGCATCCTGGATGAAGAGGTCCAGCATGGCGGCCTTCTGGGTTTCGTCAAGGCCGGAGAGGCTGCCCTGCATGTAGGCTTCCGCCATGCCCATCAGCTGATCCATCATGGCGGGATCCAAAGCGCCCATGAGGCTGCTGCCCTGGGAGGACTGGAACATGTCCATCATTTGGCTGAGGTTCATGTCCTGGGTATCGGGGATCTGCTCTGTATCACCGGCGGGAAAGAGACGCATGAGGTGTTCGGACAGGGCGGCCTTCTGGCTGGGCATGAGGCCCTGGACATATTGCCTGACCTGATCAGCCTTGTCGCTGTCTGTTTCGGGGGCAAAGGCCAGGCCGTTGAGCACATTCACATGGGGGCTTGCCATCTGAGCGGTGACGGCGGCGCTTTGCTCGGTTTTTTCAATGACCAGGTCAAGGAGCGCCTGGGTGTAGCCCATGCCGCCCTCTTTGAGCGCGGTGGCACTGGCGCCGGCGCGCAGGATGCCGGAAACTTTCAGGGGAATGCCCAGCTGGATGACTTGTTTAAGCGCCGCCTGGTCATCCCGTGCATTGACGTAATATCCCTTGGCATTGGGAATGTAAAAGAAGCTGTCAGGCACCGCATAGAAGCTGTGGCCGATCAAATCCTGATACTGCCAGGTGGATTGGGCCAGGATCTGATCTTTTGAGCCGTCCTCGGCTGCGCGCAGATTCCGCTGGGGCAAAAGGCCCAATTCATAGAGGGTGTAATCGCTGATCTCGTTGTCATCATCGATCACCAGCACCACGTCCTCAGGCCTGGCTGGCCAGTCACCTGCCAGCAGCTCATACTGGGCCTTGATGGCATCCCCCGGCAGGCCGTCTTCCTCGCTGGGGGAAAGGGCGGCGATGGTGGAGAAACCGGCCATGCCGGGCATGGACGACATGCCACCGGAAACGCCGCCGGCACGGCCAGTCTGGATCAATTCACCCTCCGGGTCATAGGCCATGAGGGTGAAGGATGCGTCATAGGAGAAGCTGACGCTTGAGAGATAGGGCTTTAGGATATTATCTGGCGTTTCCAGATAGGCTTTGAGGGCGGTGAGGTTGTTCTGGCTGACGCTGGTGTTCATCCACTCCTGGGATTGGGTGGAGACTGGATTGGCATAGACCGCGTCCAGATCATGGGAGCGCTCCTGGTGGCCAAAGTCCCGCATGCTGGTCATCATGCTGCCCAGGTTGATGGACTCGGCCTCGATTACGATGGGATAGGAGGCCATGGTGTCCCGCTGGATACGGTTGATGTAGTTGTTAACGCCGGTGGAAAGGGACAGGATAAGGGCAATGCCAATGATGCCGATGGAGCCCGCAAAGGCGGTGAGCAGCGTGCGGCCCCGCTTGGTGAGCAGGTTGTTGAGGGAAAGGCTGAGCGCTGTCCCAAAGCCCATGGCGGTGCGCCGGCCCTTGGCCGGGGCCTTGTCTTCGGCATCAGTGGCATAGGGATTGGAATCGCTCACGATTTGCCCGTCCTTCAGCCCCACGATGCGGGTGGAGTAGCGGTCTGCCAGCTCCCAGTTGTGGGTGACCATGATGACCAAGCGGTCTTTGGCTACTTCCTTGAGGGTGTCCAGCACCTGGACGCTGGTGTCAGAGTCCAGGGCGCCGGTGGGCTCATCAGCCAGGAGGATATCCGGGTCATTGACCAGGGCCCTGGCAATGGCTACCCGCTGCATTTGGCCGCCGGATAGTTGCCCGGGTTTTTTGTGCAGCTGATCACCCAAGCCCACGGCCTCCAGGGCTTCTTTGGCCCGCTTTTTGCGCTCCACGCTGCCCACGCCTGACAGGGTGAGGGCCAGCTCTACATTGGCCAGGGCGGTCTGGTGGGGGATGAGGTTGTAGCTCTGGAACACAAAACCGACGGAATGATTGCGGTAGCTGTCCCAGTCCCGGTCGGTGAAGGCTTTGGTGGAGCGGCCGTCAATCAACAGGTCGCCGGAGGTATACTGGTCAAGGCCGCCAACGAGGTTGAGCAGGGTGGTTTTCCCGCCGCCTGAGGGCCCCAGGATGGAGACAAATTCATTTCGCCTAAAGGCGATGGACACATCGTTTAAGGCGTGGACGGTGATGTCCCCGGTTTGATATATCTTGGACACATTGCGCAGTTCAAGCATGTAATTCCCTTTCTTTGGCAAAACGAAATGCAGGGCAAAAACCCTGCATAGTGTATACTCCCAAAGACAAGATAATCAAGTAAAACACTGAAACTTTACCGCCTGTTTACATGGGCAGCGTCTCTCCCACCAGGGCCAGAAACTCTGCTTCAGACAGCGTTGGGATGCCCAATTCCCTGGCTTTGTTCAACTTGCTTCCAGCCGATTCGCCCAGGAGGACGAAGCTGGTTTTACGGCTGACGGCGCTTGACACATGGCCGCCGTGACGCAGGATGATCTCCTCCGCCTGCTCCCGCTTCAGGTGGGGCAGGGTGCCGGTGAGTACCACGCTTTGCCCGGTGAGGACACCCTCCGCAGCGCCGGGGCGCATTTCCCGGGGAATGACGCCTGCCTGCAGCAGGGCATCCACCATGGCGCTGTTTTGCGGGTCGGCAAAGAAATCCACCACAGAGCCGCCCACAATCTCTCCCACCGAAGGGATGACTGTCAGGGCTTCCAGCGGCGCTTGCCGCAGGGCCTTCAGGCTGCCAAAGGCACGGGCCAGGTCCCTGGCGGTGACGCGGCCAATGTTGGGAATGCCAATGGCCACTAAGAAGGCATCCAGCGCCGGGCTGCGGCTGGCCTCAATGCCGGAAAGCAGCTTTTGTGCCCGCCTTTCCTTGAAGCCGGGCAGGGTGAGCAGCTCAGGCAGAGTGAGCCGGTAAAGATCCTCCGGCTCCTTCACCTGCAGACGCTCATACAACGCATCCACGGTTTTTTCGGAAAGCTGGTCAATGTCCATGGCCTCTTTGGAGGCGTAGTGGGTGAGGCGGGCAACGATCTGCGGCTTGCAGCCGTCCCGGTTGGGGCAAAAAAGGTGAGCGCCGATTTCCACAAGCGCTGTGCCGCAGGCAGGGCAATGGCTGGGCTTGGGGATGATCTCCCCGGTGACGCTGCCCGCCACATGGCCTAAAATCGCGGGAATCACATCATTTGAGCGGCGTACCCAGACGGTGGCGCCCAGGGTGAGCTGCTTGCGCTCAATGTCGCCATAATTGTTGAGGGTGGCCTTGCGCACGGTGACCCCAGAAAAATCAACCGGGCTCAGGTGGCCCAGGGGGGTGAGCTTGCCGCTTCGTCCAGGCTCCCAGGTGATCGCCTCCAGGGTGGCCGTGGCCTCCTCGGCGGCGAATTTAAAGGCCACAGCCCAGCGGGGAAACTTGTCCGTATACCCCAGGGCCTGGCGGGTGGCCAGGTCACACACCTTGATGACCGCGCCGTCAATGAGAAAATCCAGGCTCTCCCGTTCCTCCTCCACCCGGGCTACAGCTCTTTTTAGTTCCGCTTCATCGCTTCCCATAAACAGGATGGGGGAGGTGGGGAAGCCGTTTTCCTGGATAAACTGACGCATACCTGCCTGATCGGTATAGGGAGGGTTTTCAAGCGTGGGAACATCATAAAAACGCACCTGCAGGCGGCGCTTGCGGGTTATCTCCGGGTCCAGGTTCCTGAGGCCACCGGCGGCGGCGTTGCGGGCGTTTTTCAGCGGTTCTTCCGCGGTCTTATTGTATTCGGCCAGCTGGGACAGGGGCATGTAGCATTCCCCGTGGATTTCCATCAGACCTTGGAAGGGGATGGACAGGGGAACGGAGGCGATGGTCATGGCCTGGGGCAGCACTTCCTCGCCTACCATGCCGTTGCCCCGGGTGGCGGCGTTGATAAGAAGCCCCTTATCATAGGTGAGCACCAGAGTGAGCCCGTCATATTTATACTCCACCGAATACTGAAGGGGCGGGAGATTACCCGCCTTGGCGTGGGCGGTTTTCACCCGTTCCAGCCACTGATCAAGGGCTTCGATAGACTGCACCTTGTCCATGCTCCACAGGCGGCTTTTGTGCCGGTGCTGGCGGAAGGCAGCCAGAGGCTCGCCCCCCACGCGCCGGGTGGGGGAATCGGGCAGGCGAACGCCTGTCTGCTTTTCAAGGGCTTTTAGCGTGTCATAAAGCCCGTCCCACTCCCTGTCGGCCATGATGGGCTGATCCAACACATAATAGTGCCGGCTGGCCTCGTTTAAGCGCACGATCAGATCGCGCATGCTGTCCATGGCGTCCATGCCTTTATTCAACCTTCACAATGGGGGCGATGGCCACGGCAAACTCCTTCTCACCATAGGCGGTGAACTGAATGCTCACCCGGGCGTCAGCGCCGGATCCCGTGGTTTCAACCACCGTGCCTGAACCGAATTTTTTGTGCAGCACTTTGTCGCCCTTGCGGAAAATCTCCGTGGGTTCGGGACGGGGGGCCAGAGAGGCGATAAAGCCCTTGCGCACGCCGGGGATTTTGGCGGGATCCTGCCCCATGCCGGGGATGCCAAAGCCCATCTTGGGGGGCTGTTTGGTGGGCCTGGGCGGCTCCGGCGCTTTTTTCTCAGTGCCAAAGTGCTTGCGCATGGCGGTGCCCCAGGCGTCAGAAATCAATTCCCTGGGGATTTCATCCAGGAAGGGGCTGGGCTGGTTTTGAGAAGCCTGGTTGAAAATGGCGCGGGAGCGGGCGCGGGTGAGGTAGAGGAAATCCCGGGCGCGGGTAATGCCCACATAACACAGCCTGCGCTCCTCCTCAAGCCGGCCTTCGCCTTCGCTTTTGGCGCGCATGCTGGGCAAGAGGCCATCCTCCAGTCCGGCGATGAACACGGCCCGGTACTCAAGCCCTTTGGCTGAGTGAAGGGTCATCAGGGTGACGAACTGGGGGGCCTCCTCCTGCATGTCCAGGTCAGTGACCAGGGCCACATTTTCCAGGTAGGCTTCCAGGTTGGAATCCTCTGATTTCGCGGCAAACTCGTTCACTGCGCCCAGGAACTCCAGCAGGTTGTCCCGCTTGGCCAGCATATCCTCATCGGCTGATTCGGCGTATTCTTTGATCAGCCCGGTTTCGTCCAGCATCAGCGCCACAAAGTCGCCAAGGGGCATGGTCTGGCGTTGTTCATTGAGGCTGTCCATCATGTCCCGGAAGGCCTCCACACATTTGCGGGGGCGGGAACCCAGGCTGTCGGGCAGGTTGCGCACGGCCTCATACAGCGGGCTTTGCAGCGCGTTCGCCTGCTCCTCCAGCGTGGCCACCGTGGCGTCGCCAATGGCCCGCTTGGGGGTGTTGATAATGCGCTTGAGGGCCACATCGTCATCCGGGTTTACCATGAGCCGCAGGTAGGCCAGGGCGTCCTTGATCTCCTTGCGGTCATAAAATCGGGTGCCGCCATATACCCGGTAGGGGATGCCGGCGCGCATGAGCATTTCCTCAAGCACGCGGCTTTGGGCGTGCATGCGGTATAGGACAGCGATTTCCCCGTAGGGTACCTTGCGGTTTTTAAGCCTTCTGATGTGTTCGCATATCCAGGCGGCTTCTTCCCGCTCGTCCCCGGCGGCGGCAAAGCGGATCTTGTCGCCCTTGGGCCCTTCCGTCCACAGGGATTTTTCCATGCGGCTGGCGTTGTTTTTGATGACGCTGTTGGCAGCCTCCAGAATGGTCTTTGTGGAGCGGTAGTTCTGCTCCAGCTTGACCACCTTGGCCTCGGAAAAATCCTTCTGGAACTCCAGAATGTTGCGGATGTCGGCCCCGCGCCAGCCGTAGATGGACTGGTCGTCATCGCCCACCACGCAGAGGTTGCGGCTTTCCTGGGTGATGAGCTTCACCAGGTGGTATTGGGCCAGGTTGGTATCCTGATATTCATCCACATGGACATATTGAAAGCGCTTGCGGTAATGGTCAAGCACCGGAGGATGCTCTAAAAACAGCTCCAGGGTTTTGTTCAGCAGGTCGTCAAAGTCCAGCGCATTGGCCTGGCGGAGCCTGGCGTCATAGGCGGTAAACAGGTCATGGATGGTCTGTGAGCGGCGGTCTTTGGCGCTTTGAGCGAACCAGCCGTCGGCATCCAGAAGCTTGTTTTTCGCATGATCAATGATGCGCTTCATCTCCCGGATGGAGAGCTGCTTTTCGTCAATATCAGCGCGCTTGAACAAGTCTTTCAGGACGCGCTGCTGATCGTCGTCGTCATAGATGACAAAGGAGCGTTTATAGCCCAGCTTTTCAATATCGCGCCTGAGGATACGCACGCACACTGAGTGGAAAGTGCCAATCCAGGCATCGTCAGCAGCGCCCCCGGTGAGCTCTGCCACACGGCGCTGCATTTCCCTGGCCGCCTTGTTGGTAAAGGTGAGGGCCAGGATATTGTAAGCCGGGACACCGGACGCCATGAGATTGGCGATGCGGTAGGTCATCGCCCGGGTTTTGCCGCTGCCGGCGCCCGCCACAATCAGGAGCGGGCCATCATGGGTCTGGACGGCTTCACGCTGTTTTGGGTTTAGGTCGTTAAGATTCATATATCCCCCATATCGGCCAAGGCGTGGCCGCTGATCTCTCTCCGCCCCGCGCCAGATGCGCAAATTGGGCAGATACTATATTAATTATAGCAAAAATCGCGGGTTTTGTACAGTTTCGGGCAGTTATACCGTTCCGTTTTCGTCCAGGCTTACCGGCAGATCGGTCTGGGCAAAGACATCCTCCTGGGTGTAGGCGGCCAGATCAACGCTGCTGCGCCTTGTTCCCTGGCGGCCGGCGGGGTTGGTGGGGCGCACGATGGGGCTTGTGCCTGACAGATCGACCAGGGCGGATTCCCGCACCTGGGTAAGGGCGGACACCACCGTGCGCCGGGTGATAAAGCGCCGGGCGTATTCAGCGGCAATCTCCTGGCGGTTGGCAAAATGCATGGGGAAAAACACCCGCGGCCTGAGCGCCATGATCAGATGGTTGGCCCCGGCGTCATACAGCCCCCCCTGGTTGGGGTCCAGCGGGAAAAAGCAGATGTCAATTTTATCTTTGGGGATGGCCGCCACCTTGTCATAAAAGGTTTCCTCTGCCCGGGCGATTTCCCGTAGGGTATTTTCCTCCCGCCAGTGCCAGAGGTTAAGATCTCCCGCGTGGAAGACGCAGATATCCTCCACTTCCACCAGGAAGGATACCCCCGCGTCGGTGGAGCCATAAACGCTGACCCGCGCCTGGGCGACGGAGAAACGGTCGCCTTCCTTGCAGACGCGGATACTGGGCAAATCAGGCGCGTGCTTTTTCGCATCCTCACAAATCAGGTAGGTGATGGGGAAGGAGGATTTCCATTTGTAGATCACCTCCGCGTCGTGATGGGTGAGGGAGGCGCTGGGCACAAAGACCAGGATGTTGTTGAAGCCATGAAAATCCTTTTCGCTTAGCTGTAATTCCTCCGTCAGCTGGCTAAGCCCTGTCTGGCGGTAGCTGAAAATCATCAGGGTCTTTTTCAGCGAAACGGTAAAGGCGGACTGATAAAAGTAGGTCACCAATGCCTGTTTGGGCACGAGAGCACTCCTTTCTTGCTTAGAGAAACAGGGCGTCCAGGGATTGTCCCTGGGCCTGAGGAAGGTGTAAATGGATGGCTTTTGCCAGGGTGGGGGCAATGTCTACCAACTGGCAGTGATCAAGCCTGGCGCCTTGATAGAACATGGGGCCGGACAGCCACAGCAGGCAATCGGCCCCCTCATGGTGGAGACCGAAGCCATGGGTGGCCCGGTGGCCGGGCTCACATTCATCTTCAGCGATGACAAAGCCTTCCTCCGGCTCCACAGCGATCAGCACGCCTTCAGGCGCGTGCATCTGGCGCAGCTCCTCCCGGGTGTAGATATGGCTTAAATGCAGATCCTCCATGCTGTTTTGAAGGGCGGAAAGCACCAGGGGATAATCTCCCCGGCGGATATGCACATAGGTCCCCAGCCCCAGGGTTTGCGCATGGGCGGGCAAGTCATTTTGCTTAAACCAGGCGTTCAGTTCCACACAGCCCTTGATGTCAGCGTGGCCGTGGTCTGTGACCACGGCGATGACGCTGTCTTTTATGGCGTCCCGCTTTTTAAGGGCACCCAGAATGCGTCCCACCCGCTTGTCCAGCCGTTCAAGGGCTTCCTGGGCGGCGGGGCTGAAGGCGCCGTGGTGGTGGCGGGCGGTGTCGCAGTCCGTCAGGTGCAGGGCCAGCACATCGGGGAGATGGGCATGCCGCTCAATCAAAGACAGCGCAACCTGGGTGGAATAGTCGTCCAGGCCCGGCTGGCTGATGCCCCGGCGGATTTTGCCGTAGCGCAGCTCGTTTTTAATCAGCCATCCGGCGCTGCCGTAGCGCAGCACCTTGATCATTTGGTTTTCGCCGGGCAGGGCCAGCACTTCCGGCAGGTTGTAGCGGATGTGGGAGCTGCGCCCGGTGGTGGGCCACAGGATAGTGGCCACCTCCCTGCCTGCACGGGCCGCCTGGGTAAAAAGGGTTTCCACCTGAATATCTTTTTCTTCCCAATACCAGGGGCGTTTGCCGGGGGATAGATGCGGGGCATAGGGCTCATTGTGGCCAATGCCATGTTTATCCGGGAAACATCCGGTGATGAGGCTGGCGTGGATGGGATAGGTGAGGGTGGGGTAGACGGTTTTTACGCGGGCACAAAAAACACCCTGGTCTGAAAGCGCGCCCAGGGCAGGCAGGGACAGAAGGAAATCCGCGTCCCGGCTGAATACCGCGTCCAGGCTGATCAGGATCAGGCGCATGGCTATTTTCGCCAGCCGAAGAACTTGCTGAAACCCCAGGTGCCAAAAATCCAGCCCAGGGGCCCACAGCCTCGTTTTTTGCCGGTGCGGCTGTCCCGTCCAAATATTTTATAGAGCACAAAGCCGATCAGGGCGATTTGCCATAGGCTCAGGTTATTGTCAGCTTTCTTGGCATCCCGGGTGTCTTCTTCATAGTAGCGGTAGGCTCTGTCTATCTCATGCTCCCGCTCCCTGAAAAAGCCTTCCGAAGTACCTTTTACTTCGGTTATGCCCATCAGACGCGCCAGAAATCCTGAAAAGGAGCCTGAAAGACGCTCGTTAAAAGCGTTGGCGGCGGCGCTATATTTGCCAGCGTCCGCCCACTGGGTGCTTTCCACCTGATCTTTTTCTTGACTGTAGCCCTTGAATGCGCCGATAAGAAACGCCATTGCTACCATCAGGACAAGGAGCGTCACGCCTAAGAGGGCCAGGGAGGTTTTGCGCATGCTTTTTCCTTTAGCCGTTAATCAGCCGATTTTTCAGCTCGTTTTCCATCTTGACCAGGGTTTTTTCAGCCTCGGCCCGCTTCTGGCGTCCTTCAGTCTGAATGCGGACCACCTCGTTCATGGTGTCGATGAGGGACTTGTTGGTCAGCACCAGGGTTTCTATGTCGATGATGCCCCGCTCGGCTTCCTGGGCGGTTTCAATGGTGCCCTGCTTGAGGGTTTCGGCGTTTTTCTTCAGCAGCTCATTGGTCATGTCGGTGACTGCACGCTGGGCGCGCATGGCCTGCTGGGAGTGCTCCATGCCGATGGCCAGCACCATCTGGTTCTTCCACAGGGGAAGGGTGTTGACCAGGGTGGACTGGATGCGCTCAATCAGGAGTGAGTTGTTGTTTTGAAGCAGCCTGATCTGGGGCGCCATCTGCAGGGAGATCTGCCGGGTGAGCTTCAAGTCATGAAGCTTTTTCTCAAAGCGGTCAGCTGCCTGCTCCAGGTCGCTGGCCTTCTGGGCGTCCAAAGTGTCGCCGGTGGCTTTGGCGTGTTCCTTTAGTTTAACCAGGTCATTGGCCCTGACTTCCGCCAGTTTCTTTTCACCGGCGATGATGTACATGGTCAGCTCCTTGAAGTAGCTCAGGTTCATCTCATAAAGGTGGTTGAACATGGATACGTCCTTGAGCAATTGTACCTGATGGCCTTCCAGGGTGCCGGCGATGTTGGACACATTGCCGGCCACATCGTCAAACCGGGACTGCACCTGGGCGATATGCTGCTTGGCAGAAGTAAAAAGCGACTTGAGGCCCTTGGGTTTCTGCGCGGATGACTCAAAGCTCTTGAGCTCGCCGATGAGCCGGGTCAGCTGATCGCCCACATCCCCCGCGTCGGTGTTTTTGACTTCCGCCAGAATGGAATCGGCGAAGTTGGACACCTTCTTTTGCGCCTCGGCACCGTAGAGCATCACATGCTGAGGGTTGGACACATCGATCTTCCGGGCGAACTCGTCCACCGCCTTGCGCTCCTCGGGGCTCAGCGTGCTGTCCAGGTCGCTGGCCAGCTTGGCCTGCACATCAGGTGCCTGGGGGCTTTCCTTTTGAACCTGTTCCAGCTGGTCGATCACCGCCTCCACCTTTTCCTGGTCGGCGGTGTCGCTGGTGAGCACAAGCTCAGGCAGCGGCTGGCTTGCGGCTTTTTCCACAGCGCTGACAGCCTGGGCGGCGGCTTGAGCGGTTTGATGCAGTTCCTGGTGATTGGCAGTGTTTTTCTTCTCTTCCGGCATGGGGTTTAGCCCTCCTTTTTTTGTTGTGCCCGGGTGGCGCCTTGTGTGTTACGGTTGATATTAAAATCGCTGCCCAAGAGGCTGTCCTGCTTGAGCATGGTTTCCAGCACATCAATATCGGTGGAAATGTCCAGCATATCGTTTTGGTAAAGGGTTTCCAGCTGTTTGTTGAAAGCGCTCAGCACCACGTCCATGGCGCTGATGATGCGGTTTTTGGTGTTCTGTGCCTGCTGCCCTGAAACGCCAGACTGCTGGAGCTTGCGGTAACCGGTGAGCATTTTAAGCGTTGTGGGCAGGTAATAATCCATAAAGCGCCTGATTTGAGGGGCTTTTTCTGGCTGGTCGATGACCGTTTGGAAGATACGGGTAGCAACCTCATCCAGGCGGACGATTTTTTCGGACAGGACAGGGTCAGGAATTAGTTCATCCTCCCGCCTGATATCCTTCAGCATATCCTGGCCCCGGGCGATCAGTTGATCCACTGTGCTGTTGCCGGTCACCGGCAGATCCTGCATGGAGGGGGCAGTTTGGGAGGTGTCCAGACCGGAAAACATGATATAGGCTACACGCCCCAAGAGGACCGCCAGCGTACCGCCGATCAGGTAGTGGTTCCAGCGATAGAAGGGGAACAGCAGGGAATAGCCCAGCACCGTGGCTCCGCCCACCAGCAAGGACGCGAAAAAACCCTTGACCGGGTTGGGGTTGCGTCTTTTTTTCTGGGACATGCTGGCTCTCCCTTCTCATAAAAGGACCCGTTCTTACGGGTATCAGTATACAAATTATATCATACCCATCTAAGAGCACACAAATTAAAATTCCCTCATCTTGTTTTTTTGTGTTATACTGCACAACGGTGCGAAAACACATGACATGCGGAGGAACCATGATTAGGATTGGGCTGAGTGTTAACCAGGATTCCCCACAGGGCAGAGACGGCATGCCGCCGGACTATGTGTCCGCCGTGCTGCGCGCGGGCGCTTTGCCTGTTATTTTTCCGCTGGTGCCAGGCGATCATAGCCAGTATGATGAGCTGATCGCTGAAATGGTGGACAGCGTGGACGCCATTATTTTTACCGGCGGCCCTGATTTTGACCCCGTTTATTACGGGGAGGAAGTCCAAGAAGCCAGCGTCGACATTTTTCCGGACCGGGACAAGGAAGACCTGGAGCTCTTGAAGGCAACTATCGCGGCGGAAAAGCCTTTTTTGGGCATCTGCCGGGGAATCCAGCTGATTAATGTCGGCCTGGGCGGCAGCCTTTATCAGGATCTGCCAAGCCAGCTCAAACCGGAAAAGGAACATAGCCAAAAGAACGCATCGGCGCACATGGTGCGTTTGGAGCCGGATACGCTGATCAGGCGCATCATAGGCCTGGACCAAATTCCGGTCAACTCCCGCCATCACCAGGCCGTCAAGCGGCCGGGCAAGGGGCTTCGCATATCCGCCTACAGTGAGGACGGGGTGATTGAGGCCATAGAATTTGAAAACGGCTATCCCGGCTTAGGGGTGCAGTGGCATCCGGAAAACCTGGCCAAGGAGCGCACCGACCAGCAAGCCCTGTTCCACTGGCTGGTGGGCATGGCGGAGCAGTGCCGCCGGTGAGGATTGCCCTGGTAAGCGATCTGCACGGCAACATGACCGCCGTGCGCGCTCTTGAAAATGATTTGACCGGGCGGGGTATCACTGATATTTGGTGCCTGGGGGATGTGGTGGGCAAGGGCTCCAACTCCCACCTGACATTTGACTGGGCCATTCGCAACTGTGCGTTTATTCTCAGGGGCAACTGGGATGAGGGAATCGGCCTCAGGCAGTTTCAGCGGGATGGTTTTTACTACGAGCAGCTGGGTGAGGCGCGCATGGCCGCCCTGCTTAACTTTCCCTTGGAAAAGCATGTGATTTTTTCTGGCCGCCGCATCAGGCTGATTCACGGTCGCCCGGTGATGCCGCAGCTGCAGTATATTTTTGACCCCAGGGAGGCGCTGCTCCCGCTGCTGGAGCCTGATTTTGATATGGTGATCTATGGCGACTGCCACCGCCCGGGCCTGCGCACCATATCAGGGCAGATTGCCAACATCGGCTCTGTGGGCAATGGCCTGGGCCTGCCCATGGTGCAGTATGCGATCCTGGAAGGGGAGATGGGGGAAAAGCCGGTACCCATGGCGCTTTCTTTTATCACCGTTCCCTATGACAAGGAGGCTGCCGTGGCCGAGACCCGGGCGCAGCCCGGGCTGCCGGACGCGGAAGCCTTTATGGCGGAAATAAGAACCGGGGTGTATTCACGAAAAAAGGGCAGCTTCAGAAAAGAGGAGGGTTTAACATGAATCAGACGCCGACGCTTCATAACAGCGCCAGTCCCCAGGACTTTGCCCGCACCGTGCTGATGCCGGGCGATCCGCTCAGGGCCCGGTTTATCGCGCAGACCTATCTGGAAAACGCCAGGCTGGTCAACGATGTAAGGGGCATCCAGGGTTATACCGGGGAATACAAGGGCAAGCGGGTTTCCGTCATGGCTTCCGGCATGGGCATTCCCACCATGGGCATTTACTCCTATGAGCTGTTTAACTTTTACGGGGTGGAGCAGATTATCCGGGTGGGGAGCGCCGGCGCCATCAACCAGACGCTGAAGCTGCGGGATGTGGTGATGGGGGTAAGCGCCTATAGCAATTCCGCCTATGGCCTTCAGTTTGGCTTCCATGGCAACCTGGCTCCCTGCGCAGATTTTAACCTGATGTTGGCCGCCCACAAGGCAGCGGAAAAAATAGGCGTGGCGCTTCGGGCGGGCCCGGTATATTCCTCGGATAGCTTTTATGATATAAGCCCCCAGCGCCCCACCGAAGCCCTGGAGAAGCTGGGTGTGCTGGCGGTGGAAATGGAGGCCTACGGGCTTTACCTTAATGCTGCCCGGGCTGGGAAAAAGGCGCTGGCGCTCCTTACCATTTCTGATAACCCCAAAACCGGGGAGAGCGTCACCAGCCAGGAAGCCCGGGAAACCTTTACCCAGATGATGGAAATCGCCTTGGAAATTGCCTGATGAAGCTGTTGGTGTCAGCCTGTCTGATGGGCCTTTGCACCCGCTATGACGGGGAATGCCGGGAAAATCCCCAGGTGATGGCGCTGGCGGAGCGTCACTGTCTCATTCCGGTGTGCCCGGAACAGCTGGGCGGTCTGCCCACCCCCAGGCCCGCCAGCGAGATATGGGGCAGCCGGGTGATCAACTGTCTGGGTGTGGATGTGACATCCTTTTTCCGCCGGGGCGCTGAACAGGCGCTTCAGATATTCAGGCTTTGCGGCTGTGAGGCTGCAGTGCTGAAACGGCGCAGCCCATCCTGCGGCAAGGGACAGGTATACAATGGTGAATTTGCCGGCCAATTGACACAGGGTGACGGGGTGTTCGCCGCGCTGCTCAAGGCCAACGGCATATCGGTATATGGGGAGGATGAAACCCATCTGATTGAATAATAAAACATAATCAGTGCATTTTATTACCCGTTCGGCATGACATGCCGGGCGGATTTATGCTATGATATGGTATCGGCTAATAAGTCGGAAAACGGAAGAAAGAGGTATGGTTATGAAACGGTGCCTGACACTCGTCCTTATCCTGATGATGGCTGCCGGCTTGCTTCTCCCCGCAAACGCTGAAGAAGATAAGTCTTTGCAAGCCATTCTGGACAAGGGTAAATTCATTTTGGGCCTGGATGCAAGTTTCCCGCCCATGGGCTTTGTTGATGCTGACACCGGGGAGATCGTCGGTTTTGATATTGATCTCGCCAAAGAAGTCTGTGCCCGCCTGGGTGTGGAACTGGTCTGTCAGCCAATCGACTGGGCAGCAAAAGAAATGGAGCTTAACGCGCATCATATCGACTGTATCTGGAACGGCATGACCATCACCTCCGAGCGGCTGGAGAACATGACGATCTCCCTGCCCTATTTGAAAAACGATCAGGTGCTGGTGACCCGCACGGCGGACGGCTTCAAAGCGCTTTCTGACCTGGCCGGGAAGAAACTGGGCATTCAGGCGGGCTCCAGCGCCAATGACGCGCTGGACGCAGCGGCTGAGTTCAAAGCCTCACTGAGTGAGGTGGTGCCCTTTGATGAAAACATGACGGCGCTGATGGACCTGAACCAGGGCGGTGTGGACGCGGTGTTGGTTGACGTGATTGTGGCCAACTATTATATGACGGTCAACAACTATGATTTCACCGTGCTGGACGAGTCCCTGGCGCCTGAGGAATACGGCATTGGTTTCCGCAAGGGTGATGTAGCCCTGTGTGAGAAGGTGAATGAAACGCTGCTGGCCATGCGCGAGGACGGGACGCTGGAAAAAATCAGCATGGACTGGTTTGGGACGGACATCACCATCATCGGCAAATAAGCTTTAAACATCCGACGGTAAGTATGTGGGGAGCCCTTTTCCTCAAAAGGGCTCCCCACATCCAACTTGAAAGGTTGTTAATATCATGAAATATTTGAACAACCCAGACCGCTTGGCAGGGCTGTTGGGGCAGTTGTGGCAGGGGCTGGGCGTCACGCTGAGCCTCTTTGGCTATACGCTGTTGTTTTCCCTGCCCTTGGGGCTGCTGCTGGCGCTGATGCGCATGAGCCGGGTGAGGGCGGCGCGCTGGCCGGTACAGTTTTTTATCCTGGTGATGCGGGGAACGCCGCTGATTTTACAGGTGTTCACAGTATACTTTGTGCTGCCGATGATCTTTGGCATGGCCTTTGAACGGATGACAGCGGTGGTTATCGCCTTTGTGCTTAACTATGCCGCATATTTCGCTGAAATCTACCGGGGCGGGGTGGAGGCGGTGCCAGTGGGCCAGCGGGAGGCTGCCCATGTGCTGGGCTTCTCCCGCGGCCAGGCGTTTATGCGCATTATCCTGCCCCAGGTGCTGAAGCGCATCGTGCTGCCTGTGAGCAATGAGGTGATTACCCTGGTGAAGGACACGGCGCTTGTGACGGCGGTGGGCATGGTTGAACTCTACCGGGTGGCCAGGAATGCCGCCAGCGCCGTGGGCACCCTGGAGCCGCTGTTTATCGCCGGGACTTTCTATCTGGCGGTGAACGCCGTAGTATCTTTTCTTTTCAACCGGGCAAATCAGTATTTTGCCTATTACCAGGGATAGAGGTCAGCGATGCTAAGGGCGGAGAATGTTTGTAAACGCTTTGGGAACAACCAGGTGCTTCGCGGGGTCAGCCTCCAGGTGGACAGGGGCGAAGTGGTGGCGGTGATCGGCCCCTCCGGTTCCGGCAAAAGCACCCTGCTGCGCTGCCTGATTAACTTGGAGAAGGTGGATCAGGGCAAAATCACGGTGGGCGGTGAAACGCTGGTTGACACATCAACGGACGGCTATGCAAAGAAAGATGTTCTGCGCCGTGTTATCCTTAAAATGGGATTTGTCTTTCAAAGCTTTAATCTCTTTCCCCACTTCACGGTGCTTAAAAACGTGACAGAAGCCCAGGAGTGTGTGCTGGGAAGGCCCAAAAAAGAGGCTGAAAAACGGGGGATGGAGGTGTTGGACAAGGTGGGTCTGCGCGATAAAACGGGGGAGTATCCCTACATGCTCTCCGGCGGCCAGCAGCAGCGGGTGGCCATCGCCAGGGCGCTGGCCATGGACCCCCAGATGCTGCTGTTTGATGAACCCACCAGCGCCCTGGACCCGCTATTAACCCAGGAGGTGCTGCGGGTCATCAGAAGCCTGGCGGAGGAAGACCGCACCATGCTGGTGGTTACCCATGAAATGGCTTTTGCCCGGGAAGTGGCTGACCGGGTGGTATATATGCAGGAAGGCGCTGTGGCAGCGGCAGGAAAGCCTGAGGAGATATTTGATCTGCCCCAGGTGCGCGCCTTTACGAATTTTGAGGGATAGACTGGTCGATCCGCTGGCTGAACCAGAAGCCGGGCAGCGCCAGCGCAAGAATCACCCAGGGGATGGCAATGAGGGAGGAAAGGCTGACCACCAGGCTGGTAAAAGGCGGCGCCAAAGCCCCACCCAGAAAGCCCGCAGCCATCAGCAGCCCGAGGGCTGCCTGAGAATTTTCCTGACCGAAGCGGGTTGGGGTGAGGTGGGCCATGGCGGGGAACAGGGGCGCGCTGCCAAGGCCCAGCAGTAGAAGCGCCGCTACCACAAGGCCGCGGGGCAGAGGCAGCGTTAAAAGGAGTGCCGCGATGACGGAAGCGCCTCCCCCCAGCCTGATGAGCGTCTTGCTGTCCATCTTCAGCGCGATGACCCCGGTCACAAAACGGCCGATGGTGATGCCGATGAAAAACAGGGAGGAATACATGGAGGCGGCGGAGGGTTCAAAGCCCTTGGCATCCGCCAGGTAGCTGCCGGCCCACACACCCACCAGGCTTTCAAACCCCACAAAGCAAAACAGCGCCGCCATGGCATATCCCATACCGGGCAGCCGCATCACATTTACGAGGCTGCCGGAGGTCTGCTCCTGGCCGCTATCGTGTTTTGTTTCCGCAGCGCGCCGCCAGATGGGAAGCGTCAACACCAAAAGCCACCCCAGCGTCAGCTGGATGAAGGCCACGGTGCGAAATCCCGCCGCCCAGCCACCAGCGCCGTTAAGATAGGCGCCGATGATCATCGGGCCGATGGCTGCGCCCAGGCCCCACATGCAGTGGAGCCAGTTCATGTGGATGGCCTGATAATGCCTGGCAATGAAACCGTTGATGGCGGCGTCTATGGTGCCGCTGGCAAGCCCCAAGGGGATCATCAGCAAAAACAGCGCCAGATAGGCGTTGACATAGGACAAAAGCAGCACGCTGAGGCCGGAGACAAGCACGCCCGCTGTCACCACCTTGCCGGTGCCAAAGGCCTTGATCATGCGGCTGCTGATGAGGCTGGCGATGACCGTGCCCAGCACCATGACCATGCTGACCGGGCCCAGGGCCTCTTCCGGCTGCTCCAGAGCCAGGCGCATCACCGGCCAGGCTGCTCCCATAATCGGATTGGGAAGGCCGAGGCTGATAAAACAAAGGTAGTTGATGACAAGCAGCGTGACCATAAGCGCCTCCTTTTCAAAGTGCGCCCAGTATACCGATTTCAAACAGAATAAACAAGTTATGCCCATACGCTT
Source organism: Christensenellales bacterium (assembly GCA_050952935.1). Classification (GTDB taxonomy): domain Bacteria; phylum Bacillota; class Clostridia; order Christensenellales; family Aristaeellaceae; genus UBA6115. The sequence goes on from JBMNLS010000001.1 coordinate 1,440,058, forward strand.
GCGCCGACGCGTTATTCTTGGTACAATGCAGGAAATTTCCGTGTGTTGAAAGGATGTAACTAAAGATGTTCGATTGGTTGTTCAAGCTTCCCACCGCCCTGGCTGAGGCTGCCCCCGCCGCCGCTCCCGCTGCTGAGGCAGCCGCCCAGGAGCCCACCGGTCCCGCCGCGATGATCCAGATGTTCCTGCCGATGATTCTTATCGTCGTGGTGTTTTATTTTCTGTTGATTCGCCCCCAGCGCAAAAAGGACAAAAAGGTTAAGGACATGCTGGCCAACCTGAAGGTGGGCGACCGCATCACCACCATTGGCGGCATTTACGGCACTATCCGCGGCCTGCGGGAGGACACGGTCACCCTGAGCGTGGGCAAGGACAATGTGGAAATGGTGTTTGCCCGCTGGGCCATCCGGGGGGTGGAGGAAGTTTCCATTGAAAACGAGGGTGAGCTGCTTACCTGACCGGTAAATGCGGCACTTTTTGCGCCCGGGTATGCCCTGGGCGCTTTTTTGATAGGAGGCAGGTTATGAATAGAGTAGATGGACGCGCATTTGAGGAACTGCGCCCCACCAGGATCACTCCGGGCTTTGTAAGCAGCGCCGCGGGCAGCTGCCTGATGGAAACCGGGGGTACCCGGATCATTGTGACAGCGTCGGTGGAGCCGGGGGTGCCGCCTTTTTTAAGGGGCAAAGGCCAGGGCTGGCTGACCGCGGAATATGCGATGCTGCCCGCTTCCACCGGCAGGCGCAAGCAGCGGGACGGCATCAGGAAAGACAGCAGAGGCGTGGAGATCAGCCGGCTCATTGGCCGCAGCCTGCGTCAAGCGGTGGATTTGGGGCGCCTGGGGGAATACACCATCACTATTGACTGTGATGTGCTGGAGGCGGATGGGGGGACCAGAACAGCGGCGATCACCGGCGGCTTTGTGGCGCTTTGCCTGGCGGTGGATGGGATGATCAAAAAGGGCATGTTGAAGGAGTCGCCCATTCATCACCAGGTGGCGGCGGTAAGCTGTGGGGTGGTGAAGGGCCAGGCACTGCTTGACCTGTGCTACGTTGAGGACAGCCAGGCGGAGGCGGACATGAACTTTGTCCTGAACGAGGCGGGGGACATCATTGAAATTCAGGGTACCGGGGAGGGAAAGGCCTTTCCTGAAAGTGCGTTGTATGAGATGTTGGCCATGGCCAAGGCCGGAATCAGCCGGCTGATGGCGGCCCAGCGGCAGGCGCTGGGGGAAGCGGATGATGTGGTGATGCAGCCTCAGACTCTGGTGCTGGCAAGCGGCAACGCCCACAAGATCCGGGAATTGACCCGGATCCTGGGCCCGCGTTTCCATATCATCAGCATGAAAGAAGCCGGTTTTGAAGGGGACATTGAGGAGACGGGGGAAACCTTTGCGGACAATGCCCGCATCAAGGCGGAGGCGGTGCGGGACGCCACAGGCTTCCTGACGCTGGCGGATGACAGTGGGCTTGAGGTGATGGCGCTTGGGGGCGCACCAGGGGTACATTCCGCCCGCTATGCCGGGCATCACGGGGATGACGGAGCCAATAATGACCTGCTGCTGCAAAATCTATCGGGCAAGGATGACCGCCGAGCCCAGTTTGTGAGCGTTTTGGCGTTGGCCTCCCCCTTTGGTCCAACAAGATTATTTGAAGGTATCTGCCCGGGAATCATCATAGACACTCCCCGGGGGGAGGGTGGCTTTGGCTACGATCCCTTGTTTTTGTATGAAAGTGGCCACACCTTTGCCCAGATGGAAGAAGATGAAAAGAACCAGGTGAGCCACAGGGCCCGGGCACTGGCCAAATTAAAGGAAGCATTGGGATGAAGCTGCTGGTGTTCAGCGATTCCCACGGGAAGGCCGGGGAGGTATCCCGGATGATGCGAAAGGCGGAGGTGGGCGGCAAACCGGATATGGTGCTTTTCGCGGGGGATGGGGTGTATGACGCCTTGGACCTGCGCTATGAAGGCTATCTGGTGCGGGCGGTCAGGGGCAACTGTGACCTGGGGGCGCCGCCCGACATCCGGGAGGAGATGACCCTGACGCTAAACAGCGTTACCCTTTATCTTTGCCACGGACACCGCTTGCAGGTAAAGCAGGGGTTGGGGTTCCTTTGCGTGAGGGCTGAGGAAGTGGGCGCAAGGCTTGCCATTTTCGGCCATACCCATCATCAGACGCTGGAAGCCCGGAACGGTATCCTGCTGTTAAACCCCGGCACGCTTCGGAACGGCGAATACGTGCTTGTCACCCTGTCGGATGAAGGCGCCATCAACTGTCAGCTTTTCGGATGAGTTTTCACCCGTTTAACACCACATTGGCCAGCCCCAGTGGCAGCTCATCATGGGAGATGATGAGGGCGATGCGCTCCTCGCGGTCTTCATTGATGCGGCGGTAAATGGTGTCGGCGGAATCCTGATCAATGTTGCTGCAAATTTCGTCCAGCACCAGCATATCCTGATGAGTCATCAGGGCGCGGGCAAGGGCGATTTTTTGTTTTTCACCGCCGGAGAGGTTGGCGCCGCCTTCAAGGATATCGCTGTCCAGGGTTTTTGTGTTAAAAAGAGTGGCCAGGATGGGCTCCTGTAGAAGCCAGGCTTCAGCCTCTGGCGTATGTTGTTTGTTAAAGAAAAGGTTGTCCCGAAGGCTGCCCTTGATGATGGCCACATTTTGAGAGAGGTATTCGGCATGCTTTCGAATGGCGGTGCTGTGGATTTCAGCGATGGGAAGCGCGTTGTAGGAAATGCCCTCAACGGGCCTGAATCCAAAGAGCGCCTTAGCGAAGGTGCTTTTGCCGCTGCCGCTGGCCCCCTTGATCCATGCGATGTCTCCTTTTTTTAGGGAAGCGACGGCGGAAAAGGGCAGGGTTTTGCCGGGAACGGATAAGCCGTTTACATTCAGATCAAGACGATTGATGCCCGCTAATTCCTGGCTGCCTGTTTTTTCGACCCGGCCAAGGAGGCTTTTTTGGAAGTCCAGGGCTACGTCAAAATTGCTTCGGCTGAGGTTCACCCGGGTGAGGACGCTGACGCTGTCAAAATACAAGGGCAGCAGCATGGTAAAAAGGATCAGGGAATAGGGGCTGGCCGCCTGCAGGGTGAAAAGATAGACCATGTAGATGAGGGCAAGGCTGCGGGCCGTGTCATTCAAAGCCCGGAAGATGAGGGAGATGGACTGGGCAAACTCATTGATCCTTGCCATGCTGCCATAGATCTGCTCAAGCATGGGTTCCAGGGATTGAATAAAGGGCGCGTGGCTGGGGGATTGCTTCAGATAGTCGATCTGCTGAAGGCGGGAGATGATGGCCTGAAAGCCCTCGCTGGTATCCTGCTGCATGGACTGGCTGCGTCTGGCAAGAGAACGGTTCAGGAGCTTATAGCCGAAATAGTTAAGCGGTACCATGATTAATAAAATCAGGGCCACCAGTGGGCTCATGATGGCGATGAGGGTGAGAGATACTGCCATTACAAAGAGACTTGACCAAATCTGGATGTTATCCCCGGTCATGAATTGATAGATGCTGTTGACCGACATGGCTGCTTTTTCAAAGAGGCTGACCGGGCCTTCTGCAATGAGGGCATCATAGTCCATGTTCAGGATGCTCTGTGTCATGCTGCGCATGTTCTGCTTGTTGTATTCCTTGGCGAAGCGCTCCCGGTACAGGGTGAAAAGAACGCTTAGGGCATGGGAGAGCAATATTATGCCCAGAATCAGCAGGATGCGCTGGGGGCTCAGGCCCGCCCTTTCCCTTCCCCAGAGTTGGAGAAAAAGCGGCGGAATCAGGGCGGCAAGGCTTCCTATGATGGCCACCAGCAGCATGGTGGCAAAAAACTTTTTGTATTTCATAACACCTCCCGGGAAATCATCTGAATGACCTCGGCGATCACCGGCTTGTTGGCTTCAAAGAGGGCGCCCTTTCCGGGCTTTGATGACAGAGCCAGGTTGACCAGGCGGGCTTCCACCAACCTGGTGATATGATGGTTGATGGTGGATAGGGTCAGGCTTACCTTTTCTGCCAGCTGGGTGGCGGAGAGGGGCTCTTTTATCAGCGCGCGCACCATCTCCAGGCGGGACTGATCGGCCAGGGCTTTGAAGATCTGCAGCAAATCCCCCTCTTTCCAGGCGGCATAGGCATTTAGGTTGATATCTTCACCAACGCTCAAAAATACTCCAGTGTCGCTGAGAAAATGCATGCGGATATCTTTGGGCGCGCTGGCGCTGATATGCAGGTGCAGGGGGCTGTCAGAGAGGCTGATGCCAATAAGGCGGCTAATAAGGGCCGGGCTTTGCAGCGCGGCTTTCATGGCGGCTGCCTTTTGGCTGTCAACCGGTTGGGGCAGGGCGATGGCGCGCCGTTCTATCCAAAAGGCGGAGGGAAGGCACAAAAAGCGAATAGCGGCTTCTTTGGCCACCTCATCATCCAGCGCCAAAACACGGCTGATCGCATCCCCGTTGCCAGGGTAGAAGGCCAGAAGATAATCCTCCCGGCTGTCCATCAGGGCTTCATAAGGCAAACAGTTGACTGCTGCCCAGCTGCTGAACCCTAAAAACAGCTCCTTTAATTGTGGGGATGTCATCAGGGGGTGCTGTTTTGCCTGAAGGAGCGAGATTTCATAGAGCTCAAACATAATATCACAACCTTTCATATACATGACATCTTGGGATTAATTCTTTGTCAAGCATGAAATTAAAGATGGAATATCCATTATGAAAAAAATCTCCCTAATTGCAACAATAAGTGAAACACTCACTCTGTAGATAGCCCTGTGGCTGAGCGGGCCCTAGCCCGCTCAGGCTGCCTCGGGCTGGCCCGAGGCGATTTTCGTGCTCTTGCCCCCAAGGAGACGTCTAGGCAGATTATTCAACCAGCTTTCAATTTCCAGAATGTGTTGACGGGGTATTTTGCCTATATTGCTACCCTTGGGAATGAAACGCCGAATATGACCGATGACATTCTCCACACTGCCACGCTCCCAGGCGCTATACGGATGACAGTAGTAAATACTCGTCCTTTTCTTTTTGGATAGGCAGGATTGTTCAAGATCCCGCCACCCGCTGAACTCGGCGCCATTGTCCATTGTAATGGTTTTGAACCGCTTACGAAACACTGCTGCGCCCATATCCCGCTCCAGCTGATTCAGCGCCTTGATCACTTCCTCTGCCCTGGCAGCGCGTAATTTTCGGATGATGCTTTCCCGGCTTGTTCTTTCTGTCATAACTAACAGACAAGACGTTCCCTCTCTTTTCCCGGGCATCATGCAGTCCATCTCCCAATGCCCATCTTCTGTGCGCAGATTAGCAGCCTCGGGACGTTCCTCTATGCTCTTGCCGCCTCCTCCCTTGTTAGACTGGCGCAAAACCCTGTATCTCCGCTTGGGCGTTTGACCACGCCGTGGCAGGTCGCTGATTTCAACACCGGGAATGTATCCCTTCTCAATGTAGTTGTATAAAGTGCGTGTACATATATCCGTTTCAAAGGGGTTGCCATCCCGCTTCAACCGCATGATGATGGCGTCAGGTGACTGTTTATGTTCCAGTATCTGCTGACTGACATAGGCTGCAAACGCGTAGTCATGACCAAGTTTGATGCCGCGGCCTTTCCCCGTATTGTTGTTAACATATTTCTGCTGTGACACATCGGCTGAATAAGAGAAGTATGTTGTCAGGTCGCTTCTCAGCAGTGGGCCAACCTTGCCGCGTTTGAGTTCTCTGGAGATGGTCGACAAACTGGACTGAAGTATATGGGCAATGTTGCGTAAGCTGCGCCGCTTCCTCTTGTTCACCATCTCGTCCCCCTTTACGATCACTTCCAGCTTCTGCCGATCTATGTACGTTAGATGTTTCCCGGCTTGGCGTTTCCTGATATACTTGTAATGGCTCATGTTAATCCTCCTGATGTGTTTGTTCTGATCCCATCTTAACAGGGTTTGCATGAGCTTTGCTGTTTCACTTCATTCTACAACTCGGGTTATGAAAAAAATCTTGAAAAAGTTGTTGACATATGACAGAAACTGTGTATAATGAAATTAACGGCATATGTCATTAACTGCGAGGAGGTGAAACACATGCCAAGAATGGACGGAACAGGACCTATGGGCGCTGGCGCCATGACAGGAAGAGGATTGGGGCTCTGCACAGGCTTAAACGAAGCCAGATATGGAGTCGGCCGCGGCCGGGGAATGGGCTTTGGGCCATGCCGCGGACGAGGGTTTGGCAGAGGCTTTGCGGCATACCAGACATCCTCAAAGACGCCAAAAGAGCTGCTTGAGGAAGAAAAAAACATGTTGCAAGAACGGCTTAAAATGATTGATGGGCAGTTGGAAAACCTCTGATATGCCAGGGATAACTGAAGTGCACTTCAGTTATCCCAACATTCAGAACAATTGCCATGATGAGCAAATAAAATGGGAGGTTTTTATGAAAATAGTCATTCCTGTTGATGAAAAAAATGCAGCTTCCAGCGTATGCCAATCCTTTGGGCGTGCGCCGTACTTTCTGATTTTTGATTCTGAAACGAAGGAAAGCACATTTATTGAAAACAGCGCTGCCAAAAGCGCAGGCGGCGCGGGAATCAGAGCGGCTCAGATCGTTGTGGATAGTGAGGCAGAGGCATTGCTTACCCCTCGTTTGGGTGAAAACGCGTTTGATGTGCTGAAAGCCGCTGATATTAAAATATATCAGTCAACAAATGCTTCAGTCAAAGAGAATATTGACGCTTTTATCGATGGCAAGTTGTCCTTGCTCCAAGAGATTCACGCGGGATTTCATCGTCACGGAGACAAATAATATGAGGATTGCCGTTTTAAGTGGCAAAGGTGGCACAGGAAAAACGCTGATATCGGTGAATTTAGCGGCTGTGGCAAAGGCGTCAACCTACATTGACTGCGATATTGAGGAGCCAAACGGACACCTCTTCTTTAAACCTAAAGGTGTGACGGAGGAGGAAGTATCGGTCAAAATTCCTAAAGTGGATGGTGAATTGTGCAATGGTTGCCGAAAGTGCGTTGACTTTTGCAGGTATAATGCCCTTGCCTATATCAAAGATAAGCTGATTGTGTTTGATGACGTCTGCCATTCCTGTGGAGGTTGCAGCTTGGTGTGCCCGGAAAACGCCCTGACTGAGATAGATAAAGTGATCGGTAGAATTCAAAAAGGCACATCAGACCAGGTAGCCGTCTATACGGGTTTGTTAAATGTAGGTGAAGCGTCAGGCATACCCATCATTGAAAAGTTGCTGTCTGAAGATAACATTCATGCAGAAAATCTGACCATCATTGATGCGCCGCCGGGGAGCGCCTGCAATGTCATGGAGAGCATCAAAGATGCTGATTACTGCATCCTGGTGGCTGAGCCCACGCTGTTTGGCGTGCATAACCTGAATATGGTGTATGAGCTGGTTCAGTTGTTTCACAAGCCCTTTGGCGTGGTGCTGAACAAATGTCTAAAAGACGAAAATCCGGCTGAAAAGTTTTGCGAAGAAAAAAACATCAAAATTTTGGCGCGGATTCCCTTTGACAAAGATTTAGGCAAGCTAAACTCAAATGCGGAGATTGTTGTGAGAACGGATGAAAAATATCGGGAATTCTTTTCGTCTTTGTTGGATAGTTTGATACAGGAGGTGGCGTATGAAGCAACTGCTCATTCTTAGCGGTAAGGGTGGCACTGGCAAAACCACCATCGCAAGTGCCTTTATCAAGCTATCCGATGCCAAAGCGTACGCGGATTGTGACGTGGATGCACCCAATCTGCACCTGATTAGCAGGTGGGAAACAGAAGCGGAAAAAGAAGACTATTATGGATTGGGGAAAGCCCGGATCAACGACGAACGATGTATCCAGTGCGACCAGTGCAGGCAAAAATGCCGGTTTAACGCGATTACAAAGGAAGACAAATACCAGGTGAACCTCTTTGCGTGTGAGGGCTGTGGTGTTTGTGAATATGTTTGCCCTGCCGGGGCGATTGAGATGGTGCCGTCTGTGGATGGCGACATGATGCTGTATTCTGATGCTGAAAGAGTTTTTTCAACGGCGCAGCTCAAGATGGGCAGTGGCACCTCTGGCCTGCTGGTCACAGAGGTGAAGAAGCGCATGAAAAATAGAGCTGTTAATGCGGAGTTCGCTATCATTGACGGTTCACCCGGGATAGGCTGCCCTGTGATTGCCTCACTTAGCGGTGTGGACATGGTTTTGATCGTTGCGGAACCGTCCGTATCCGGTATCAGCGATATGGAGCGCATCATCCAGACAGCGGCGAAATTCGGAACAAAAACAGCCGTGTGCATCAATAAATATGACAGCAACCTTGAAAACACAGAAAAGATTGAGGCGTATTGTCAGGCTCACGGGCTTCCTTTCATCGGAAAAATCCCCTTTGACCTGGACGCGGTCAAAGCGATTAACAATGGTAAAACCATTGTGGATATAGATTGCACATCTGGAAGGTCAACCAGAGAGATATATCACAGGACAATGAATTTACTGTTTGAAAAAGGAGGACAATGAAAATGCTGAAAATTGCGGTGGCAAGTGATAAGGGAATGGTATCCGATCACTTTGGGCATTGTGAAGGGTTTATGCTATTTGATGTTGAGAACAATCAAATCATGAAAACGGAAACCGTTTCCAATCCGGGTCATAAACCGGGCTTTTTGCCAAACTTTCTTGCGGATCGCGGTGTGAACGTTATTATCAGCGGTGGCATGGGCGGAGGCGCGGTTGGGATTTTCAATGAAAGAAACGTTGAAGTAATTGTTGGGACAAGCGGGGACGTAAAAGAAGCCGTGGAAGCGTATCTGAAGGGCGCTCTTAAATCCACCGGTTCTGTTTGCCATGAACATCATTATGAGGAAGGTGTCGAATAAAAACGCCCCCTGCTCTCAATACACTATCATTTGTAGCGGTTTTCGCAGCCCTTTCGGGTAATGGTTTTTAAGCGTTCCGTCTGTGGCTTTGCCCCAGCCCAGGGGCCAGCCAGCGAGCGTTGGCGCTGTCCAACCCGAAAGGGCAGCCGGAACGGACAAGGGATGCCCCTGCTGGAAGCGGCGGGCTTCTTTTTCATTCAGAACAACAGCCTGGCGCGGCTGGCTGATCAGGGCCAGGGCGTGGGCAGGCTTCCAAAGCCTCCCTTGGCGCTGTGCCAAAGCGGGGCCGGGGGAGAGGAGGCGCAGACCGGCAAAATCAGGCAGGGCGGGCGCCTGGTGATAGACGGTGTTTCCATGAAGGAGATTAGCGGCAACAGGCGCTTTGGCCCATTCATCAATAAGGGCGTTGACATCCTGAAGATCATTCAGTGGTTTGGAGGGGGTGATCATGGCATCGCCCTCTTTTGCTATAAGCGCTATAAAGTGCCCTTCACCCCGGTGCAGGTGGGGCCAGATGCGCAGCATGCCCTGGCTTGCGTCAGGAAGACCCGGCAGGTTGAAGGACATCAGGCGGAAACCCGGATGTTCCCGCAGAAAGCTTTCAATAACGCCTTCATTCTCTGTTTCGTTGAAGGTGCATGTGCTGTAAACCATCAGCCCGCCTGGCCTCAGCATACAGGCGGCACTGCGCAGGATTTCCCTTTGCCGCAGGGCGCATCCGATTGGGCTTTCAGGCTTCCATTGCTCACGGCTTTCAGGCTCCCGGCGGAACATCCCCTCGCCGGAGCAGGGAGCGTCCACCAGAATTTTGTCAAAGGCCCGGGGGAACCTTTCAGCCAGCCGGGCAGGACTTTCGCAGGTGACAGCGGTGTTGGTGATGCCCATGCGCTCCATGTTGCGGACTAAAATGCGGGCGCGGGCAGGACTAATTTCATTGGCCACAACAGCACCTTGGCCTCTTAGCCTGTTGCCGATTTGGGTGGCCTTGCCGCCCGGGGCGGCGCATAAATCCAGCACCCGGTCGCCGGGTAGGGGATCAAGGGCGCTGACAGCGGCCATGGCGCTGGGCTCCTGGATGTAATAAGCCCCGGCATCGTGAAGCGGGTGGCTACCCGCGGTGGCCTCATCCGCCAGATAAAAGGCGCCTGCCTCCCAGGGGATGGGTGACAGGAGACCCGGAACATCGGGCGGCTCCCGCTTGGTGGAAAATCGGATACCCCGGTGGGCCTGCCTGGTGAAACAGTCAATAAAATCAGGAAGCCCACTGCCAAGCAGGGGCTTAAGCTGATCGATGAAGCCAGGAGGCAGGGCGGTCATAGCTTGTTGTTGTCCTCCTCCTGAGGGATTAGGCGGTAGCTATAGTTTTCCGGGTAGTAGGGCTGATGGAAGGCATCCTCCGGCGAAATGGGCGGGGGTAGGCTGTCCAGCTGCTCATCGGGATCCATGGGATCAATGAAGGTTTCTCTGATGGCGCGCAGCAGCCCTGGCTGGCGCTGACGCTTGGTATCGACGCGGCGGCGCCTGGGCGAGGCGGGAATTTCAGGTACAGTTTCTTCTTCTGGCTCATGGGGAACAGCTTCGTCCCAGGCAGGCTGATAAACGGCTTCTTCGGGGGGAAGAGGCTCCTGCCAGAGGGCTTGCGGCTGTGCTTCAGGCTCCGCTATCCAGGCGGCGTGGGGCAGCTCATGCTCAGGATAGGCAGGGGTAAATGACGGAGTTTGTTGCATCAAGGGCTGGGGTGGCCGGGAGATGGGCGGCTCCTGATAAACCGGTTCCTGGGAATAGGGGAAACTGTCATTCTCCGGGAAAGTCACCGCTTGATCCTGGGGATAAAAATAAGGCTCATCCCCCTGATCATAGCCCAGATCCAGCGGGGCCTGGTCAAGGTCAGCCATATAGGCTTGGGTGGCCTGCATGCGCCTGCTCCTGTCACGGCGGCTAAACCAGCTGCGCCATACATAATGAGGGCGCCAGCGGATGATCCACACCACATAGTCGGTGATGGTGCCAGCCATGAGAAGAATCACGATCATCGGCAGCCAGAAGCGCTGCAAAAACCCCGTGATGCCGGAGGAATGGTTGGTCACCAAATTCCAGAGGCTGTTAAAAAGCCCGCGGGTCCACCCCAGCAGCAGGCCGAACAGGCGGTCTGCGATGATGTTCATGGTTTATCTCCGTCTGCGGTGACAACGGGCAGAATCTCAACCGTGATATAAACAGCGCTTTCACTTACATAAACGGTGTCGGCAGGCTTGATCACCTTCACTGCGCGGATAACGGTTTCAGAAAGACCTGTGATATCAATAGGGGCCGACAGATCAACCAAGCTGATTTTTTCAAGGACGCTGCTGTTGCCAGCCACCTGAACGGTACCCGGCGAGGCGCTGATGGTGCCCAGGCGGTATCCTGCTGCGGGCTGCCCGGTGACAAGGCCGGTGAGGTTGACCGGCACGCTTTTTTGCGGATAGAAGGTTTGTTCGATCAACAGCGTATCCAGCAGCACGTTTTCACTGGTGACGCTGATCAGCGGGCTTTTGATCTCCCGGCCATCGCTATTGACCAGGGAGAAAGGCACGGCGTTGTATTGGGTGCCAATCAACGGGGTGAGCTTGTTCAAATCATAGGCGGGCACCACCCGGGCGATTTTTTCTACCAGGCTGCGGGGGCCGGAGATGACCACCGAGTTGGGGTCAATGCCGGCTGTGGCGGCATAGATGTTGTCAGGCATTGCAGCGGTAGAGGAAGCGGGCTGCACCGGAATGCGCCGGCGGGTGATGTATTCATCAACCTCAAGCGTAACCTCAGTCTGGGACAGCCAGCTGACAGAGCCGTAGCTGACAGTGTCCGTAGTTTGGATAGGCAGGGTGACTGTGCCGGTGCCTGTGATGCGCCCAAGATCCAGACGGACGTTGAAATTGCCGGGGTTTACGCTGTCATACATCTTTTGGGGCACATTGACCCGCATGCGAAGGGGCCCGATTTTTGACAGATCTGAGGTAACAACATAGCCGCTGCGCTGGAGGGTGTCGCTGTTAAGGATGGACACCGGCACATCGGAAAAGTTTTTTTCCCGGGTGAGGGTGGCATCCTGACTGATGAGAGCACCCCAGATAGCGATGGCCATCAAAAAGCTGGCCACCTTCAGTCCCCAGTTGCTTTTGAAGGACTTTTTAAGGCGTGTGCGAAATTCCTTTAGTTCTTCCCGCCAGTTAGGTTCATTTTTTTGATGCTGGCTCATTCCTGTACACCCCCTTCCGCGTGATTTTGCGCGCCAGGGTTTCAAACAGGTTCACACGGCTGCGCTCATACATGCCGCTGAGAACCTCGGTCAGCGTTTCGCCGTCCAGGTGCCGGGTGAGTTTGCCGCCCTGGGCCATGGAGATGATCCCGGTTTCCTCAGACACAATCAGCACCACCGCGTCCGTGCTTTCCGTAACGCCCACGCCCGCCCGGTGGCGGGTGCCCAGGTCGCGGCTCAGCGTGCTGTTTTCGCTCAGGCTGAGCATGCAACCGGCCGCCACGATGCGGCCGCCGCGAATGATGACGGCGCCATCGTGCAGCGGTGTGTTGGGTTCAAAAATGTTGATCAGCAGCGGCCCTGATATCCGGGAATCAATGGTGGTGCCTGTGTCAATAAAGTCCCGTAGGCCGGTTTTTTGTTCAAATACAATCAAAGCGCCTATCCGACGGTGGGCAAGGGTCAGGACGCTTTGGGTTACCTCAAACACAATCCGGCTGTTTTCATCCGGATTGTCGATGATATGGTCAATTCTGGCGCCTCGGCCTAATTGCTCAAGCGCCCGGCGCAGCTCCGGCTGAAAAAGAATGAGGAGCACGATGGCGCCGTTATTAATCACACTCATCATCAGCCAGTTGAGGGCTTTTAACCCCAGCAGATCTGACAGCCAACTCACCACCACCAGCACCGCGAAGCCTTTTAAAACCTGGCTGGCCCGGGTCTGGCGGGTGAGCATGATAATTTTATAGATTACAAAGGCTAAAATGAGGATGTCGATCCAGTCTTTAAGTCCGGGGCGGTTCAGGATGTTCCAGAGAAAGGATTCTACACGGCTTGCCATATTTCTGCTTTCCCTTTCCTTTCATCCTGTTATTGATTTAAGTATACAACAATTTCGCGCATATATAAAGGACTTTTTCAGATTAATTCATCAATTTTTAACAGAAATGCAAAAATTTTTGTGTGAGTACATTCAAAAAAGGAAACCTATTTAAGAGGTTTCCCAAAAGTGGTAATAAAAGCGGTATTATTACTTCTCTAGCGGCAGGATGCTTACCTGCGTGCGGAACTTGCCCAGGTGATGAAAGTGCACCAGGCCATCAATCTTGGCGAAAAGGGTATCATCCTTGCCGCGGCCAACGTTTTCACCGGGATGGATGCGGGTGCCGCGCTGGCGCACCAGGATATTGCCGGCCAGCACAAACTGCCCGTCCGCCCGCTTGGGGCCAAGGCGTTTGCTGGCGCTGTCACGGCCGTTGCGGCTGGAACCAACGCCCTTTTTCGAGGCAAATAATTGCAGATTCAGCTTCAGCATGGGGTTTCCTCCGTTTCTTTCATAGCGCCTGATCAATCAGACGGACATTGTTGGGGTAGGCGTCTATCAGGTCTTTTCCGCCCTGGCGAAAGGTTTCAAGGATGACCAGGGCCTCGTGTGTGTGTTCATTTTCCGGCAGGGTAACAGTGAGTTTTCCGTTTGCCTGATACACCTGAGGTTTTACGGCAGCCACTGTTTCAAGCGCGTTGGCGCAGGTGACAGCCAGAAAGGAGACAGCGGCGCATACCAGATCGTTTCCTTCGGAGCCTGCCCCGGCGTGGCCGGAGACATCGTAGCCGTTCAAACAGCCATCAGTGTCATACAGCAGGCGGATGGTGGTCATCTTAGGCGGTGATGCCGGTGATCTCCACCTTGGTAAAGGGCTGGCGATGGCCCTGTTTGCGGCGATAGTTCTTCTTGGCCTTGAATTTATAGACCACGATTTTCTGACCACGGCCATGCTGGAGCACTTTGCCGGTGACGCTGGCGCCCTTGACCTCAGGGGTGCCCACGACTACCTTGTCCCCACCCAGCATGAGCACCGGGAAACTGACCTCGCTGTTGAGCTCTTTGTCCAGTTTTTCAATGTAGATGATGTCCCCCTCGGAGACCCGATACTGTTTGCCGCCTGTCGCGATGATTGCGTACATATGCAGCACCTCCGTTTCAAAACTCGCCGGGCATTAGGCAGAGGGCCTTGAGGCAGCGCATGCGCATTTTGAGCCTCTCCCGAGCGGCTAAAAAATAATATAACACACGTTTCTCTTTTCAGTCAAGCGATATTCAGGATTTTCCAGCCTTTGGCGTCAGCTGTTCCAGGTTGTTGTCAAGCGCCGTGGTATAGGGCGAATCCCCGGCGAAATCCTTAACTGCCTTTGCGGCGCGGGGAATGAGGGAAAGCGTGCCCGGGCCGCCCACGCAGCCGCCGGGGCAGGCCATGCCTTCCAGCAGATATCCGTCCAATTTTCCGGCTTTTGCCTGTGCCAGCATCTTTCGGCAATCCTGAAGGGTATCTGCCTGCATCACGGGCACCTGGCGGTTTTCATTGGTTTTCTTAATGACATTGACCACCGCCTCCGCCACACCACCTGCCACCGCGTAGTTCCGGGCGTCACGGGAGGCCTGGGTGGTGAGCTCTGCCTCGGGCATGTCGCTTAGCTCAATCTGTTTGGCGCTGAAAAGGCCCATCAATTCTTCAAAGGTGATCACATAATCCACATAAGGGCTGACTTCCTCATCCAGCGCCTCCAGCTTTTTGGAGATACAGGGGCCTATGAACACCACTTTGCCATCCGGATGTTCCTCCTTGATCTTTTTGGCGGAGGCAACCATGGGGGTGTGGGTGAGGGCAATGCAATGGGACAGGCTGGGCTGGGTTTGTCTGGCAAAAAGCGCCCAGGAGGGGCAGCAGCTGGTGCCCAGGAAGGGCTTGCTATCCGGCACATCTCGCACAAACTCCTCCGCTTCATGGAGGCTGCCCACATCCGCTCCCCAGCCCACCTCAATCACCCGGCTGATGCCCAGCGCCTTGATGCCGGAGACGATTTTGCCGGGCGTGGCCAGGGGACCGAACTGCCCGACAAAGGAGGGCGCAATGGCGGCAAACACCTTGTGTCCCGTACGGATAGCGGTGATGAGTTGAAAAATCTCTGACTTGTCCGCAATGGCCGCGAAAGGGCAGGATACAATGCATAGCCCACAGGAAACGCATTTATCCTGATCAATGGCTGCCCGACCCAAATGATCCGAATGAATGGCTTTGGCGCCGCAGGCCTGAGCGCAGGGGCGGCCAAAGCGGGAAATGGCCTGATAGGGGCAGGCGGAAACACAGCGCCCGCACTTGATGCATTTTTCCTGATTGATTGTGGCAGCGGTCTTGCCAATGGAGATCGCGTTGACCGGGCACACGGTGGTGCAGGGGTGGGCCAGGCATTTGCGGCAGTTATCAGACACCTTAACGGTATCCGTGGGGCAGGCCTCACAGGCAAAAGGGATGACATTGATCAGCGGCAATTCCAACTGCTTATCACTGGTGGCGCAGGCTGCCATGCCTTCGGTCAAGGGCTGGTGCATCCCAACCGGGCGGATGGGCAGGCCCAAAGCCAGACGGATGCGCTCCCGGATGATGGCGCGCTCCTTGAACACGCTTTCCCGGTAGGTGGCCACCTCTCCGGGGATGATGCGGTAGGAGCTTTCATAAAAGAAGTTAAAGTCATCCTTGGTTAAATCCCGCTCAAAAGCAAATTTTGCCACCTCGGTAAACACCTGACGGCGTATTTTGGTGATGGGGGTGAACAGACCTCTCATTTATCATACCTGCCTTATTTGTTCTGACAGCGGGGATGTCGGCAGCTTTCCATGATGGCGGCCATGACGGATTCACTCTCCGCCTGGGAAATGAGCTGTCCGTCCACCTTGACAAAGGGACCGTTTTCACCGTTTTTACACAGGTTCAGACAGGAGACGGCCTTCACCTCAACGGTGCAGTCCTCACAGGCGTCGCCCAAGCTCTGTCTGATCTCATCCAGGGAATGGACGGCATCGATGATGTTCATGGCGCCAAGCATGGTACAATGGGTGCCGACGCAGACTTCCACAAGAATTGTTCCCATCTCTTCCTCCCAAGGTGTGTTTTGATGATTTAATTGTTGGCATTGTACCATATGAATGCCAGATATACAAAGCTTGACCTTGATGTTTTGTGTTGAAATCCGGGTTGAAAACAATCATAAGATGATAAACATCAAAAAAATAAATACACTACAATATAATAAACCGCGTTTTGGCTTGTGCTTTCTGCCATGCTTGTGTTAAAATACGTGACACAAAGTGATATGTTGAGGTGAAACGGATGGCGGAAAATATTCTTCAGCACATACTGAAAGCAGAACAACAAGCCGATGCCATGCTGAGCGAAGCGCAAGCTGAGGCAAACGAAGCCATCAAGGGCGCCCAGACGGCGGTGCGTGAGGAAGAACGCAAGGCGGCGGTGGAACACCGCGCTTTATTCCGGCAAATCGTTGAGAGCAAGCGTCAGGAGGTGCAGTCTCGCCTGGATGCCCAGGCAGATGCCCGCAGGGATGAGATCGAAGCCTTCATCCGTGATGCCAGTAGCCGTCTGTCCCAGGCGTCCGACATGATCGTTCAGGAGGTGTTGGCTGATGGCGATCGCTGAGATGAAGCGTATCAGCTTGCTCATCATGCGCCGGGATCATGATCGGCTGCTTCGTTTCGCCCAGCGCCTTGGTTGTGTTCAGGTGACCCAGGTAGAAATCCCCGAATCTCTGATGTTGCGCAAGGATAATGCGAGGATCGCAGAAATCGAAGCAGAGCTGGCGCGATATCAGTGGGCTATCCGCAAGCTGGTGAAATATGACCCGGTGAAACAATCGATGTTTACTCCGCTGCCTGAAGTAAGCCCGGATGATCTGGAACAACGGGATCATGAAAAAGCGGAAAGCGTGATTCAGCAAGCTGAGGAGCTGGAACGCAGAGCCGGCGAACTGCGGGGGCAGGAAAGCCGGCTGCATGTGTCCATGGAGCAGCTTGCGCCCTGGATGGCGCTTGATATTCCGGCGGAATTGAACCACAATACAAAATCCATTCAGATTATTTCCGGCACAGTAAACGCGCAGGCGCTAAATGATTTGATGGTGGCGTGGTCGGGAGAGCCTGTGGTAATCCGTGCCCTTGATCTGGTGAAAAGCCAGCAATATTTCTGGGCTGCCGTGCACAGGGATGAGGCTGAGCGCTTTAGTCAGGCGCTGCAGGAGATCGGCTATCAGCAAATTGCCCTGCCGGAGGGAAAGGGCACTCCCAGGGCCCGGTATGAGGCGGATGAAAAAGCCTTGGCTGCCCTGGCGGAAGAGCAAAGCGCCCTGGAGGAAGAATGGCGTGAGCTTGCCCATCACTTGCCAGCACTGCGTTTGGCTTATGAAACGCTTAAAGCCGAGCAAGCCCGGGAAGAGGCGCAGGATCGGATGGCACACACCGCCACCACCAGCTTCCTGCAGGGCTGGGTGCCCGCTTATGCCGCGCCGGGTGTGGAAGCGGCTGTCAAGGACCGCTTTCCCGATGCGGTTATCACTTTTTCCGACCCTGAGGAAGGGGAAGAACCCCCGGTGCTGCTTCGAAACAATCCTGTAGTGGCCCCCTTTGAGACAGTGGTCACGGGCTTTTCTTTGCCCCATCCCAGCAGCATTGACCCCACTGCTGTCATGATGCCGTTTTTCGCATGTTTTTTTGGCATGATGGTTTCTGACGCGGGCTATGGCCTGATGATGGCCATCCTGGTTCCTATTTTAATTAAGCTGATGAAGCCTTCCAAAGGCGGGCAAAAGCTGTTTTGGGTCATTGGCATGGGGGGCGTCTTCACGGTGCTGTGGGGAGCTTTGTACAATACATGGTTTGGTTTTGCCCCCTGGCCTACGGTGTTTGACCCTGTGAATGATTCTTTGCCGGTGATGGGGGTTTGTATCGGCCTGGGCGCTTTGCATTTGTTTACAGGGCTTGGGATGGGCGCATATCTGAACATCCGCCGGGGGCATTTTTTGGATGCGGTGTATGATCAGATCAGCTGGTTTGTTCTGGTGGTTGGTTTGGGGCTTATGCTGTTGCCTCAAACATCTCAAGTCGGCAAATGGATGGCGATCGCGGGCGCTGGAATCATCCTGCTGACTGCAGGGCGTGGCAAGAGCAAGAACCCGTTGAAACGCCTGCTGTCTGGCCTTGGTGCGCTCTATAACGTATCCGGCTGGCTGAGCGACCTGCTAAGCTATATGCGGTTGTTTGGCATGGGCCTTGCCACGGGAGTGATCGGCATGGTGATCAACCTCTTGGTGGGCATGGTGGCAAAAAGCGGCATCATCGGCATTATTATCGCTATCCCGCTGTTTGTGGGGGGGCATCTGTTTAACGCTGCCATCAACATTCTTGGTGCCTATGTGCATGCCAGCCGGCTTCAGTATATTGAGTTTTTTGGCAAATTCTATGAGGAAGGGGGCACCTCGTTCATGCCCCTTGGCTATTCGCCGCGGTACGTTCGCGTCCATGACGCTTCGTAAGGCGCTGTGCGCCTGATACACCTAATCATTTTTCATTTGGAGGAGTATAATTATGGAAATCTTAGGCTTGACTCTCGGTCAGGTACTGGCACTGGTGGGCGCGGCGCTGTCCGTCACCCTGGCGGGTATGGGCTCAGCCAAAGGCGTTGCCCTGGCGGGCCAAACCTCCGCTGGCGTTTCAACTGAGAATCCGGAAGTCAACGCGAAACTGACAGTGCTGCAAATTTTGCCCGGCACCCAGGGCATCTATGGCTTCCTGATCGGCGTGATTATTTTGGTTAATATTAACGCGCTGGGCGGGGAGATGAAAGCGGTGGAAGTGATGCAGGGCCTATCCTACATCGCCGCTGTTTTGCCGGTTGCCGTTGTGGGCTTCTATTCTGCCATTTATCAGGGTAAAGTTGCTGCTGCCGGCATGCTGATGGTTGGCCAGCACCCGGATATGTCAGGCAAGGCGATCATGATGACCGTTATGGTGGAAACCTATGCGGTGCTAGCGCTGCTGGCCTCTTTCCTGATGGTCAACGCCATAAAACTGTAAGGGGGAGCAGATGGACACAAAGCCCATCCTGGCTAGAATCGAGGCGGACGCGCGGAAAGCCGTGGCCGATGTCCTCAAAGAAGCCGAGAATCGGGTACTTTCCATCCACGAAAGGTCTGATTTGCGCCTTGCTGAGATGAAAGCTGAAGCGCAAAAGGAAGGCCGGGCGGAAAGCCTGCGCCTGGAAGAGCGCATGCTGCGCCTCTCGGAGCTGGAAACGCGCAAAGAATTGCTGGCTGCCCAGAGAACGCTGATGGATCAGGCCTTTGATCAAGCGCTTGAAAAGCTGCGCGAGCTGCCGGAAGAGGAGTTTAAAGCATGGCTCCTAAAGCACCTGGAGCAAGCCCGGGGCGATGAACAGGTGCAAGCCGGCGCCGTGAACGATAGCTTTTATACGCCTGATTTCCTGTCTGCTGCCAATGTGCGCCTCAAGGAGCTGGGCAAACCCGGCAAGCTGGCAGACCGTGGCGGAAGGGCGCCTGGCGTCACCGGCCTTGTGCTGTACAGCCAGGGCAGTGAGATGTATTGCAGCCTGGAAAGCGCCTTGGAGCAAAAACGGCTGGATCTTGAAACCAGGCTTGCCAAGATGCTGTTTGACCTGTAACCGGAAAGGAGGGCATCCATGCCCCAACCCAGCATAGCTTATGCCGTGGGGCGCGTGCGCACCCTGGCCAAAAAACCGCTGGCTGGCGCACAGTTGGAGCGCCTGCTGGCAGCTTCCAGCTATCAGGAAGCGCTGCATATCCTCAGTGAAATGGGCTGGACAGACCTGGAGGACAAGGGCGTTGAGGCGGTGAGCGTCTCCCTGCTGGAAAAAACCTGTAAGCTCATCCGGGATATTTCGCCGGAACCGGAGCTGACCAATAGCTTCATGTTGCGTCATGACGCGCAGAATCTTAAAGCGCTGTTTAAGGCGCGCATTCTGGATGTGAGCCCGGAAGCGCTGTCAAACTGCGGCACATTGCCTGTCAGCCTGCTTTCCCATGCGGTGGCAGAGCGCGCTTACGCCAGGCTGCCCAAACCCTTTGCCCGCGCCATGGATGAATTGGAAAAGCTGACCGCCATGCGGGTGAACCCCATGATGATTGACGTGCGTATTGACCAGGCGTTGTTTGAACTGGTTGACCAGAACATGGTAAAGGTCAAATCAAAAGCCGCCCGGGAATACTTCCGCGCCAAGGCGGACTTTGTTAACACGCTTACCTATTTGCGGATGCGCGAAACGACAGACATGGGGGACATCAGCCTGGAAACCCTGATGGTGCCGGGTGGCAGGTTGGGCAAGTGGGATTGGCGCAGGCTGGCGGAAAGCCCGGAGCGCCTGCCCT
The DNA here is from genome assembly GCA_050952935.1 of Christensenellales bacterium. Taxonomy (GTDB): domain Bacteria; phylum Bacillota; class Clostridia; order Christensenellales; family Aristaeellaceae; genus UBA6115. The sequence continues at coordinate 1,460,401 of JBMNLS010000001.1, forward strand.
ATCTTTTGAACAGGTATGGAAGCGGCGTTCAAAACGCGCTGATTAAGGCGATGGCGGATGCCAAGGCGCTGCCGTCTCTCGAAAAGGCGGCGGATGACTATCTGCTGGATCTGTTCCGGCCCTACCGCAATGAGCCCTTTTCTATCGAGGTGCTGGTGGGTCATTTGCTGGCGCTTGAGCGGGAAACCGCTGCCGTCAGGCTGATTCTGGCGGGCAAGCTGAACGGCTTCGAGCCGGAGCTGATCAAGGAAAGGCTGCGTGAGGCGTATGTACGATAATCTGCGCATCGGTGTGGTGGGCGAAGAAGACGCCATTTTGGCTTTTAAGGCCATTGGCGCTGAGGCTATTCCCGCTATAACCACGGATGAAGTCACTGCAGCCCTGTTTAAACTCAGCCAGGAGAAGGTGCCGGTGATTTTTATCACCGAGCAGGCCGCCCGCATGGCGCCTGAGGCGCTTGAACGCTACGAGACAACGCCGGATGTGGCGATTATTCCCATTCCCGGCATCATGGGAACCGATGGCTATGGTGAGGCGCGGGTGCGCGGCAACATCATCAAGGCCATCGGCGCGGATATTATTTTTAATCAAGAGAAGAAAGAGGGATAAGAGCATGGCCCAGGGAAAAATCGTTAAAGTCGCGGGCAGCCTGATTGTAGCTGAGGGGATGGCCAGCGTGCGCATGTATGATATGGTGCGCGTGTCCAAACACCGTCTGATCGGCGAAGTGATTGAGCTGCGCGGGGATAAGGCTTCCATCCAGGTTTATGAGGAAACCAGCGGCCTGGGCCCGGGTGAGCCGGTGGAATCAACCGGCGCGCCTCTGTCGCTGGAGCTGGGGCCTGGTCTGATTGAATCCATCTTTGACGGCATTCAGCGCCCGCTGCAGCTTGTCCGCCAAAAAGCGGGTGACCGCATCACCAGGGGAATTGAGGTGCCTGCTCTTGACCGGGAAAAGATCTGGGCGTATGAGCCCCGGGCTCAGGTAGGCGACCAAGTGCAGGCCGGTGATGTGCTTGGCGTGGTGCAGGAAAGCCCGATGGTTGAGCACCGCATCATGGTGCCCCACGGTATTTCCGGCACTGTGAAAGAAGTGTTTGAAGGTAAAGCCACCGTTATCGATACCGTGGCGGTGCTGGAAGACGCTGAGGGGAACACCCACAAACTTACCATGATCCAGCGTTGGCCGGTGCGCCAGGGCCGCCCCTATCAGGAGAAGCTTTTTCCCCAGCAGCCCATGGTGACAGGGCAGCGGGTGATTGATACGCTCTTCCCCATCGCCTCAGGCGGTGTGGCCGCCATTCCCGGGCCGTTTGGCTCCGGCAAAACGGTGGTGCAGCATCAGCTGGCCAAGTGGGCGGACGCTGACATCATTGTGTATGTGGGATGTGGCGAGCGCGGCAACGAGATGACCGACGTGCTCATGGAGTTTCCTGAGCTGCATGATCCCCGCACCGGGGAGACGCTGATGAAGCGTACAGTGCTCATCGCCAACACCTCCGACATGCCCGTGGCGGCCCGGGAGGCATCCATCTATACGGGCATCACCATCGCCGAGTACTTCCGCGACATGGGCTATCGGGTGGCTATCATGGCCGACTCCACCAGCCGCTGGGCGGAGGCGCTGCGCGAAATGTCCGGTCGCCTTGAGGAAATGCCCGGCGAGGAAGGCTATCCTGCCTATCTTTCCAGCCGCATCGCTGAGTTTTATGAGCGGGCAGGTTTGGTCACCTGCCTGGGTCAGGAAGGACGCACCGGTTCCATCTCCGCCATTGGCGCTGTGTCGCCCCCCGGCGGTGATATCTCTGAACCCGTTTCCCAGGCCACCCTGCGCATTGTGAAGGTGTTCTGGGGGTTGAGCGCTCAGCTGGCCTACAAGCGCCACTTCCCGGCCATTGACTGGCTGCTGTCCTATTCACTTTATCTGGATAACCTGGCCGGCTGGTTTACTGACAATGTATCCCCAGAGTGGAATGAGCTGCGAGCCAAAACCATGCGCATCCTGCAGGAGGAGAGCGAGCTGGAGGAAATTGTCCGCCTGGTGGGCACCGATGCCCTCTCCTGGAAGGACAGGCTGACCATGGAGGTGGCCCGTTCCATCCGTGAGGATTATCTGCATCAGAACGCCTTTGACGATATTGACACCTACACCTCGCTCAAAAAGCAGTTCCTGATGCTCCGTCTGATTCTGGACTATGGCGAAAAAGGGCAGATGGCGCTGGATTCAGGCAGCAACCTGTCTGACGTTATTAACTTGCCGGTGCGCGAGCACATCGGCCGGGCGAAGTACATTCCGGAGGATTCCCTCTATTACTTCCAGGAAATCGAAACAGAGCTGGCCAATCAGACAAACGCGCTGATCAGCCGGGGAGGAATCTAAGATGCTCAAAGAATACCGTACTATAAAAGAAGTGGTTGGCCCGCTGATGCTGGTTGAGCAGGTTGCCGGGGTCACCTATAATGAGCTGGTAGAGATCCGCCAGGAGAATGGTGAGATCAGGCGCGGTAAGGTGCTGGAAGTTGAAGGGGACAAAGCTCTGGTGCAGCTGTTTGAGCCCAGCCACGGCCTGCGTATTGACAATTCCGCCGCCCGTTTCCTGGGGCGGGGGATTGAGCTTTCCGTTTCCATGGAAATGCTGGGCCGTGTGTTTGACGGCATGGGTATGCCCAAGGATGGCGGTCCTGCTGTCATCCCCGAAAAACGCATGGACATCAATGGCGAGCCGCTAAACCCCGCCGCCCGGGATTATCCCAGCGAATTCATCCAGACGGGTATCTCGGTCATCGATGGGCTTAACACCCTGGTGCGCGGGCAAAAGCTGCCGGTGTTTTCTGGCTCAGGGCTCCCCCATGCGCAGCTGGCCACCCAGATTGCCCGCCAGGCCAAGGTGCTGGGCAAGGACAGCAAGTTCGCCGTGGTTTTTGCCGCCATCGGCATCACCTTTGAGGAGGCGGGCTATTTCATTACTGACTTCAGGCGCACCGGCGCCATTGAGCGGGCGGTTCTGTTTATGAACCTGGCCAACGACCCGGCCATCGAGCGCATCTCCACCCCGCGCATGGCGCTTACCGCCGCGGAATATCTGGCTTATGAGAAGGGTATGCATGTGCTGGTTATCATGACCGATATGACCAACTATGCTGAGGCACTGCGGGAGGTTTCCGCCGCCCGCAAGGAGGTGCCGGGCCGCCGTGGCTACCCCGGCTATCTGTATACAGACCTGGCCAGCATGTATGAACGGGCCGGCCGCATTATCGGCAAGGAAGGGTCCATTACCCAGATTCCCATCCTCACCATGCCGGAGGATGACAAGACCCATCCCATCCCTGACCTGACCGGCTATATCACGGAGGGGCAGATCATCCTCAGCCGTGAGCTGCACCGTAAGGGCGTTACACCTCCCATTGACGCGATGCCCTCCCTGTCAAGGCTGAAGGATAAGGGCATTGGCGAGGGGAAAACCAGGAAGGATCACGCCGCCACCATGAATCAGCTGTTTGCCGCCTATTCCAGGGGTAAGGACGCCAAGGAGCTGGCCGTCATCCTGGGCGAAGCTTCGCTGACGGATATGGACAAGAAGTACGCCGCCTTTGCCGATGCTTTTGAGAAACGCTATGTTTCCCAGGGCTATGACACCGACCGCTCCATTGAGGAAACCCTGGATTTGGGCTGGGAGCTGCTTAGCATTCTGCCCCGCAACGAGCTGAAGCGCATCAGGGATGACCTGCTGGATGAATTCATGTCGGTGGATCAATCCCATGAGAAAGAAGGAGTGGAGGGCTAAATGGCCGTCTTGAACGTGAACCCCACCCGGATGGAGTTGACGCAGATGAAGCGCCGCCTGGTAACAGCCAGGCGGGGGCATAAGCTGCTCAAGGACAAGCGGGATGAGCTGGTTCGCCAGTTTATGCTGCTGGTGCGCGAAAACCTGCGGCTGAGAAAACAAGTTGAGGACGAACTTGGCTTTGCGCTGAAGGATTTTGCCTTGGCCCGCGCAGTGATGGAGCCGGGCGCTTTAAGGCAGGCGTTGCTTTATCCTGCCCGACAGGCTGCCATCAAGGCCGGCAGGCGCAATATTCTTTCCGTCAGGGTGCCGGAGTTCACGGTGGATGACGACAGCCTGGGGGAGGCGCAGCTGCCCTACGGCATAGCGGAAACCTCAGCGCAGCTGGACAACGCCATCGCCACCATGGCCCAGGCCCTGCCCAACCTCATCGCTCTGGCTGAAAAAGAAAAAACCGCCAGCCTTCTTGCTGATGAAATTCAGAAAACCCGCCGTCGCGTAAACGCCCTGGAATATGTGATGATCCCTCAGTTTGAGGAAACCATCCGCTACATCACCATGAAGCTGGAGGAGAATGAGCGCGGCGCCCTCACCCGCCTGATGAAGGTGAAGGACATGATCGCCGAGCGGGCGACCTGATTGTCACATTTAATGATTTAAAACCGGGAAGAAGAAAACATAAAGATGTTCCTCCCCGGTTTTGTTTTGGCGAAGCAGATGAATTCCCAATATTTTATACTACTTCCAAACGTTAATGCTTCAAATATTAAGAGAAACCTGATATAATGAATCTGCAGCCTACAAAGAAATCAGGTGGAAGATATGGGCAGAAAAAATCCGGTGTTTGGAGAAGCAGAGCGTTCAGAAATCCTTGCAGCTCAAAAGAAACAGCATCCTGTTCATGTTACCCGCCGGCTATTGGCTTTGAAACTGAAAGTGGTGGATGGATTGCGCAGTGAGGAGGCCGGAAAGCTTGCGGGGATGCATAGAACGAGCGTGAATCGGATTGTCAAAAGGTACCAAGAAGAAGGTATAGAAGCCATCGTAGGCGTACGGCACCACAACGAACACCGTTATATGAGCCGGGAAGAGGAAACAGCCTTTCTATTGCAGTTTCAGCACCGAAGCGAAGCAGGACAAATCATAGAAACGCGGGAAATACATCAGGCCTATGAAAAAGCGGTTGGTCATTCCGTTAGCCGAAACATGATCTACTACCTGTTGCATCGTCATAAATGGCGTAAGGTCATGCCGCGCAGCCGGCATGAAAAGAAAGCCAGTGAAGAAGCGATCGAAGCTTATAAAAAAAATCACCGAAAAGATCAAAACGCTGAAAAAGAGCCAGCCAAAACTTCGGGTAATGTTCCAGGACGAGGCTGGGTTCGGACGGATCAATAAACCCAAGCGATGCTGGTGCAAAAAGGAAATACGTCCCTCTGTTCCCTGTCACCATATCCGGGAATACAGATATCTGTATGGCGCTGTGTCTCCACAGGATGGTGAGCTGTTCAGTCTGGTGATGCCCTATGCCAACACAGACTGCATGAACATCTTTCTGGAGGAACTTTCCAAGGCTTATCCGGATGATTATATCTTGCTGCTATTAGACAATGCGGCCTGGCACCGCTCATCTACCATGGTGGTACCAAGCCGCATAGAACTATTTCCGCTGCTACCCTATACCCCTGAACTCAACCCCATTGAGATGATTTAGGACGAAGTGCGGGAGAAAGGCTTCCGCAATGAGATTTTTAAGAACATGGAGGCAGTGATTGACCGTCTGTGCCTGACTGTTAAGGAGTTGGCTGAGGATGTCCAAGGTGTTGCTTCTATCACTCATCGCAGATGGGTAATTGATGCGTTAGCGTTTTAGAATAGTATTATACTGATGTAAAACTTTATTGTATCCAAAGCGGCGAGGGATTTTGTTGTCCTGCAAGGAAGGAAACCGAAGGCGTAGCCATAGCTACGTTGAGGTTTTCTGACACAGCGGGGCGATAGAAGAACCGGCGCAACGATACAATAAAGTTTGAAATCAGTATTACTTGACAAGTCCAGACACCTTAGCTATAATTCTTTTTGCGCCTTGGACATTGGGGAATGGTGTAACGGCAGCACCTGCGACTCTGACTCGCATAGTCTTGGTTCAAATCCAGGTTCCCCAGCCATTTTGCCTCCGTGGTCTAGCGGTTAGGACACCGCCCTCTCAAGGCGGCAACACGGGTTCGAATCCCGTCGGAGGTGCCAGAGAGAAACCCTGAAATATCAACGATTTCAGGGGCTTTTTTATGTTCAAATTAGCGTTTTACCCTTACTTTTACCCTTACTGGCTTGCGGCGGGCCTTATACTTTGGATAAATGCTTGCATCCTGGAGGCTGAATCACGCCGCATTTCCTCCGTTACATGCCCATAAACATCTAAGGTGAAGGCGGCGGTATGGTGGCCAAGGTTGCCTTGAACGGTTTTCACATCATCGCCTGAGCGGAGCGCTGTCACAGCGTAGGTATGGCGTAGGTCATGAAAGCGGCGGGGCGCTATACCGAGCTTATCAAGCACTTTTCTTAGGTTATAGTTTAACTGCCAATAGGAGGCATGACCGCCTAATTCACCCGTAAACACATAATCAGGGCCTTGCTTCCAGGTGGAGCCTGCTAACAGCTGTTTTTGACGCTGATTTGTTCGATGGGACATAAGGATTGACATGATAAAGGGTGCTGGAACGATGGTGCGCGGCTTGTCGTTTTTGAGGGTGCCAAACCTGAAGCTTTGCTCTTTTGTTCTGGGCCTTAATAATTGGCGATCAATGGTGATGTTGCCCTTTTCAAAGTTGACCCGATCCCAAGTCAGGCCAAGCAGTTCACCCGCACGCATACCCGTAAACAGGGCAACAGTGAACAGAGCTTCAAGCCTGTGCCCTTTGATGCCATCAAGGAAGGTCTTAATCTCAGCCGAATCCAGGGGGTGTATTTCCTTCTTTTCAATGCGCGGCAGTATGCAGACGCTTGAAGGGTTCGATCTGATATAGCCAAACAAAACGGCTTGCTGTAAGGCCTTGTGAAACACGCCGTGAATGTTTTTGATGGTTTTGGGTGATAAACCTTTTCGCTGAAGGTCATTATAAAACTTTTGAATTGGTGCCGACTTCAACGATGAAAGCGGGATTGAGTTAAAAGCTGGCTTGATGTGGTTCCTGATCTGCTGTTCATATGAAACCCTGGTGGAGGATTTGACCGCGCCTAAAAACTCTTTATGCCACATATCAAGCCATTTACCAACTGTGAGTTTTGAGGGGGCAGTATAAAGGCCGCTGTCAATCTCTAAGGCGACTTTCTGAAGCTTTTGCCTGACCTCCTTTTGTGTCTTGCCATAAATGGAGCGCTGAATCTGCTTGCCTGTGCCCGGATGGGTGCCTGCTGAGTATCTGGCCTCCCACAGCCCATCACGCCTAAGGCGTATGCTCCCCTCATTGTTCGCCCTTTTCGCCATGCTTAGCCTCCTTATCTCTTTTAAGTTTTTTCCTTTCTCTGGATGCTCTACTTCGCTCTAAATCGGAGCCGCAATCATAACACAGTTTTTTATTTCCATGCCTCTTGATGAAAGTGCTTCCACATCGTACACATTCCGCAATACTCTTCCCATCCAATGCTTTTTTTCCTAATCCGATGAGTTGGATCATGCTTCCGATCACGGCATCCAAGGGGTTTGCATACTGGGAAATAATTGTGGGATTGGAATTGCTTATGTCAAGAACGCGTTTTAATGTAAACTCTTTCGAAATATCAATGGCAAATCGGACACAATTTTCGTGCGAGTATGGGCGCGGGGTGTTTGATATAAGAGGGAAATCATGAAACGCATCAAACGCATTTGCAAGTTGAAAAGCATAACGATCATCCCCCCACACTGTGACAACCCAAAACAAGAACAAGAATCTTAGAAGAATCAACGAGCGTATTATTTCTTTCGCTTCAAAGGCAAAAAGCAAGGAGTTGCACATTCTGTCTGCAAGTATGTTGTTAGCTTGTGTTGGGGTTGCTCCCATAGAAATAAATCGAACGAATTCGGACTGTATTCGATCTGTGCGTATTTCCTCAATCGCTGGCGGAGTAGTTTGTATATCATTTGTTTGCCAAGTGAGCATCCCGTATTTATTACAAAGGGCGATGCAGGAATTTGAAAACTCATTAGCCTTAATTATTGATTCTTCGTCAGAAAATGACCTACTCCGTTCAACATAAAAAGATAAGTCAACTTCCATAAAGTCCGCAATCATCTCTTTACCGTTAAGCTCTATTACTTGCAGGGTTTGGTTGTATCTCGATTTTAGGTGTGCCTCTCTTAAATCATTCGGAATCATTAGCTTGTAGTTGCTGATATTTGGATATATTGAGTGAAAACGATCATAAAGACTTGTGTTTAGCCCCCCAATTCTCAACATGTCATCCTTATCACCTGCAAAATAAAAATCACCACTGTTAGAGTAAACATCTGTTTTATAGGTTTCATATCTGGTTTTAATAATATCCCGCCTTATATCGGCTAAAAAGTATTTTTTCAATTGACTCCCCCCCCATCACAAACTTGTCACAGAATTGTATTCATATCCGTGTCGTTCTCGTTTATCATAGCCATAACATCTGAGCTTGTCAAGGAAGGGGGGAGGAAGAATGGATGAAAAGGCACGGAAAGCGCGAAACGCCTATCTCAGGGCGTGGAGGGCCAGAAATCGAGATCGCGTAAAGGCGTATAACGAAAATTACTGGCGGCGGAAGGCCGCCAAGCTGGAGCGCGAATCTTCAAAAAACAGCATCGAAACGGGGGTGAACAGGGGGTGAGTAGTTGCGAATTCTTTCCAAGGCTTTTGTCGGCCAAGCATCTTGTCCAGATGGGTTTTTCTCGCACTCTTGCCTATCGACTGTTGAACAGGGCGGACTTGCCTGTTGTTGTTTTTGGCAGGCGGCGCTTCATGCTCCGCGAAGGCTTTGACCGTTGGCTGGCTGAGCAGTCTCAGGAGGGACGAAATAATGATGATTGACAGATATGAGGCTTTGCCGGCCGGTGAAAGCTGGGCGATCAAAGCCAAAGACCTTCGGGTGCTTTGGGGGCTGAAATCGGATCGGGCTGTCCGGCAAGCGGTGCATTCCATGAGGCGCAAGGGCCTGATTGTGTGCTCAGGGCAAGCGGGCTACTGGCGACCAGAAACGCCGGATGAGGTTAGGCGGACAGTGAAACGATTACAGGGGCAGGCTAAGTCGATGTTCGCCGCCGCTCAAGGCGCGGTTAAAAGTCTGAAGACCTTGAGTTGAGGGGGCCGATATGGCCCGAAAAAAAGACTTGAGAGATCCACGACATCAACCGTTTGAGGCGATTAATCCAAAAGGACGATTTGTGAAATTTACGGAGGATTTTGCCAAATCGGCAGCGTGGCAAGCGCTTACCCTGACGCAAAGAGGCTTGTACTTAGAATTTAAGATCAAGTATCGACAAAGGATGGATCATGGCATACTAATTTATTCGAATGTTGATGACATTAGCATGCCTGAATCAGAATGGCGGAAATTCTATGGCGATTATCGCACTTTCAGACGGGATTACGAACGGTTGATACAGCTTGGTTTCCTTAGGCTTATCCAGGCGGGGCAAAAACACCCGCACACCGAACATATACGGATTTTCGGATGGTTGGAAGAAGTTTACGGAATCCAACATCCCGAAACCACTGCCGAAGTTTGAGAGGCGAAAGTGCCCGGATGTGGAAGCCTGCGACGACGATGACGGAGGTGATTAACGGGTGGACGCGCTGACCGAAAAACGAGCCCTAAAAAAGGCTGGCTGGCATAATTATTATAAGGTGGTGGGAAATGCCAGTAGTGCAACAGTCAGAAACAGGGAGGTAAAAAAAGGGTGGTTTCATGTTGATTAATAATGGTAAAGCGCGGTTTTCACACTACCGGTATTTCCCAGTAGTCTGTTTGGACAAAAAAGACAAAAGTGTTGGATGTGTGGTGGGATTTCCCAGTAGTGCTTACTGGGATTTCCCAGTAGCCAAAAAATTATGACAGGAGGTCGTTATGGCTATTATTTCAGGCTTTCCCGGAATCAAACAGAGATACTACTTACAGCCGCCATGGAACTACGTGACGGTGGGGGTTGGAGGCAACTATTATGGGTATTTCGTTGTTCCCGGATATGGTGGCGGAGGCTGGCGCAAGATCGAGATTGATTATCAAGATCGTGAGAAATTGATCGAGATTACAGAGGACGAAATGCGGAAGCGTTTAACAGCAATACAAGATGGTCGAGTGTGAAGGAGGTTAACGATTGGGTAAGGTGAAACAAATTGACAAGGGAGGCAGGCCGCCTCAATACACTGAGTGGCTGAAGCCCGACAAACTTAAGTTGCTGGAGGAATGGGCCAGTGAGGGCCTGACCAATGAAGAGATCGCCAAGTACAAGATGGGGATCAGTGAGCGCACCTTCTATCAGTGGCAGGCTGATCACTCTCAGTTTGCGCAGGCCATAAAAAAGGGACGGGTATTCTGTGTGCTTGAGGTCGAGAATGCGCTATACCGGGCCGCGATAGGGTACGAGGTCGAGGAAACTATCACCGAAACCATAACGGAGGAAGGGGGCTTCAGCTCCACCGATAGAAACGCGCCCACGGTTAGGACGCGCACTCAAACCAGGCACATACCGCCTAATGTCGCGGCGGCGATCTTCTACTTGAAGAACAGAGCGCCCGACAGGTGGATGCCGGACAATAAATTGGTGGCAAAGTCAGAAGGCGATGATGGCGCTGAACGACCTCAGTTGATCATCAACTACAATTACCAAAAGGCTGAGCCGGATGCGTTGTTTGGCTTGGGCTTTGACAATTAACAGACTAAGCGGAAGGAGGGGTGTTAACATGTGTTTCTGGAAAATGCACAAGGAAAACAAACAAGTGCTGGCGGATCAGGAAAGCGCCGATCTGCTGAAGCTGGTGGAAGCGCTAACCCGTGAAGTCATGGAGCTTAAGGAATTGGTCATGCTTGGCGGCTCGGATTCATCGGACGTCTGCTAATTGCTCCAGAATGCCCGATAACGACCCCAGTGTTCAAGGATAGGGAATCCAGCAAAAGACTATAAAACGCCTGTAATGGGCGTTTTTGTGCAAATGCGGGGTATTGGATACATCCCGATCATGTCCGGCGGGGTGAATGGCTTGTTGATGGGCGGGTTTCCGCCTCTTTCATGAGAAGAACTGATGTTCCCATTGAAGCTGATCCTCCAGCAGGGTATACTATGATCGTGCAAGGGCGCACCCCACGCACTGACAATTTACCCTCTTATCTTCTACCTGCACCCATTAACTGGGGGCAGAGTTTAAAGATGGGAGGGTTTTACTTATGAGCGAATACTATGAACTGAGCAAGGCGCTATTGGAATGGGACGGGGTAAGCCCAATGACACCTATCAACTGGGAAGAAGAATTCCCTTGCCCGGTATGCGGTAGCCTCATGATAGGTGCTATAGACATGTACGAGATATGCCCTGTATGCGGGTGGGAAGATGACCCGGTACAGAAAGCATATCCAGACTATCCAGGCGGGGCAAAGGGCGGCGTATCCCTGAACGATGCAAAAGCGAACTATGCCCTATGCGGGTATGCGCTTCCCTTTTTGCGCAGGAAACAGATTCAGGCGTTAATTGATGCCGGGAAGCTCAAGCCACAATTTGATTATGATTGCGAAGTATGCGGGAAGAAAATGCCGGGATACCTCAACAGGTGGGAGGAATGCCCGGAATGCGGCTGGCTGGCGAACTACGCGGGGAAATACATTGATCCCGAGTATAAAACAGCTCAGGGGACGATTGCGGAGGCCAGAGAGATTTACAAGCGGACGGGCAGGGTTGCGCCTGGCAGATGAAGCGACTTAGACTACAAATGAGGTCAGGAATCAATTTCCTGGCCTTGTTTCGTTCTTGGTTGGTTCCCTATTCGCCTGCTGGTGGAGCCTCCAGCAAGGGCCATTCTTTTAGCTCTAAACGGCTCAGGATGGCCTTGTTTACATAACCGTTGTGATTCCCCCACCTGGCTTGTGGCATCTTGTATGGTCGATTTGTGGCCTTATGCGCTCATCCATTGGGATTGATAACAGTTATATGTTGCCCGGTTATATACATTCCCCTGTGTCATTCATCGTGAAGCTGGCGGAATATGTGCAATCCAGCGCCTCCGCTATCTTAACAAGGTCGCTTTCTTTGAAGTCATTCCTGTGAGAGGATGAGAGATAGTGCGCAATAGCTATTAGGGATACTGTATCCTTCGATGTCGGCCAGACCACAAGTTTCAACTTTCTCCAATGTTGCTAACATGGCGTAATTATGATAAAATGACGACATCAATTAGCAGAAGCTCATAAGGAGGCGATAGCATGATTGACATCCGCCCTGTATCTGATTTGCGCAACAACTTCCGTGCGATAGAGGAAAGTGTCAAAAATGGCAAGCCCGTGTATCTAACCAAGAATGGCTATGGTTCTATGGTGGTGATGAGCTTGGAGCACTATTCCGAGATTACCAATGATCTTGATATGGAAATGAAACAGCACGATGCTGACTAGGCTGTAGAGACGAACCCTGTACGACACACGCATGAGGAGGTCTATAACCGTATCAAAAACGTAGGCAAAATGAATAATATGTTTTATTCTTTGTTCTAATTTATATGTGCTAACTTCATTTGACCACAACATACTATAAAGAGCTAATATTTAATAGGAACAACTATACTATAGAAGGAAGAAGGAGATGCTTGTGCAAAAATAAGTCATTAAACAACATAAAAGCGACAGCGCTTTCTTTTTAGTTTTATTTAACATCTGAACAATTGCTTAGATTTTTCAGCATGGAGGGATTGTCTGCTACAAGAACCTTATATGAACAGGGAGTGTGTATTCTTGAAAATTAGTATATCTCATAGCTTATGCCAAAGCCAAAAACAGATTCTTAACTGGGAGATGAAACTCTCTCTTGATATACTTTCAATGGATATTTGTGCTCTTCGAGAACTCATTTTAAGAACAGCGGAGTCAAATCCTTTTATTGAGATCGATTTTTCAAATCCAAGCCATAGAAATTTGGATCAGACTATGTCCTTTTGTAATATGCTAACTACCTATAACAAAGAAATAGAGTCAAATGTGCCTATGTTTGTGTTTGATGATAATGATGATTATAAGGGTTTTTACAATGAGCGTACTTACAACTTTGAAGGAAGCATAAACAGTTCATGCCAGGAGCCAACCTTTACAGACATGCTGGAAGAGCAGATACGGTGGATGAATTTGAACGATGAACTCTCAGAATTGTGTATTTGTTTGATAGGATATTTAAATTCCAAAGGCTACTTGGATACCTCATTGGATGACATTGCTCACAATCATTGTGCTAACATTGCAGATGTAAAAAGAGCGTTGCGTATTGTTCAATCGCTTCACCCGGCAGGCGTAGGTGCACGATCACTGAAGGAATGTCTTATTTTGCAACTTAAGGATCGCAATCAACTAACCGCTTGTACTGAAATACTGGTTAAACAAGGGCTTGCCGCTTTGGCAAACAATGACCTCACAGCGCTTTCGAAACTACTAAAAACCAATATTTCTGCAACAATTAGTGCGTGTAGGCTAATCCGGTCTCTTAACCCAATACCATCCCAAGGCTTTAGAACTGGTGAAGATCCGATCTTTGTCATACCGGATGCATCTGTGAGATTCGAAGAAGGCTCATATGTTATCGCTACCAACAATCGAATTTTACCAAAGATTACTCTGAATAGAGAATACTGTCAATTATTAAAGGCGAGCTCAGAAGAAGAGATTGGAGGGATTAAACGATACCTTCCGGTTGCCAAAGCAATGATCCGTGGAATTAATAATCGAAGAAGTACTTTTCTCAATGTGCTTCAATGTATCATCGGTATGCAACCGACATACTTCAAAAACGGTTCTGACTTGAAGGCGATGGACATGCAAAGTGTAGCAGAAGTTATTGGGATTCACCCTTCTACGGTGAGCCGTGCGGTGAGTAACAAGTATATTGCTTGTGAGAAAGGTATCGTTTCTCTGCGTTCCCTATTTGATAGAGGTGTACCTCTGTCCAGTAGTGTAAATGGTACCATTGCAGTATCAATCGTAAAACAAGAGCTCGGCAAACTCATCAGCACTGAGGATCAGGCTGCACCATTATCAGATAACGAACTGTGTGATATACTAGCAGCAAAAGGATACAAGATATCACGAAGAACAGTAACAAAATACCGTGAAAATATGGGCGTACCCTGCTCATATCAGCGAAAAGCCACATATGCAATACATTAACACATAAGGATGACAAAGAAGATGGATGGTTCAAATCTGCTTGGTTTTGGGAAACAATACCTAGAAATTATTGAAGCGATTATTGAGAACATGCCGATACCTATCTCGGTGGTGGATTACAATGAACGATTTGCGCTTATTAATCGTTCATATGAGGCGGCTTTTAACCTTAATCGCGCAAATCTTCTCGGCAAGCATTATTCGGTCAATGTTGGTGTTAATGAACCAAGTATCCACAAAATCGCCCAAACCACTCGTGAGTACTGTTCAGGGACCAAAGTAATGGGAAAAAACGATCGGCTTGTTAAAGTTGAAGGATTTCCCATAATAATCGATGGACAGTTAGTATGCAGCGTGGCGGTTATTCATGAACTATCATCAGTAAAAGGTCATATGGTCGCGCTTAATGAAGCAAACGCAAGATTGCGCGATGCAACTCTACAGAAAGCAGATTATACTTTTAAGGATATTATACATAAAAGCGAAAGCATCAAAAGCACAATTCGAAATGCAAAACGTGCAGCTTCTACTGATGTGACCGTGCTATTGCGAGGAGAAAGTGGTACCGGCAAGGAGCTGTTTGCGCAGTCCATTCACAATGCCAGCCTTAGATGCGGCAAACCATTCATAAGTGTAAACTGTACAGCAATTGCTGAGTCGCTACTGGAAAGTATTTTGTTTGGATATGCAGGGCAAGCATTTACTGGAGCCAAGCGTGAAGGAGCTGTGGGGCTATTTGAAGCGGCGAATGGAGGAACTATTTTTCTAGATGAAGTAGGTGACATGAGCTCAGTTCTTCAAATGAGCCTGTTACGGGTGCTTCAGGAAAAGGAGATTATGCGCGTAGGAGAAACCAAACCTCGATCAGTAGACGTGAGAATTATTGCTGCTACTAATGCAGATTTGGAGGCAAGAGTTATAGAAGGGAAATTTAGACGCGACCTTTACTATCGCTTGTGCGTATACCCCATAGAAATACCCCCGCTTCGTAATAGGCAGAACGACTTGCAGTTATTAACATTGCATTTTATTAGGAAGTATGCTAAGGAATTTAGGAGAAACGTATCTGATATTGATGAGAGTTGTTGGCCCTTGATCTTGCAGCACAGTTGGCCCGGTAACATTCGGGAACTTCAGAATACTATAATGCGTGGTGTTGTAAACGCTGGTCCGGAAGCTAAGAAGCTTCTAACAAAGGATATTTCTTTTCTAAAGAGTGCTGTTCAAACACCAACAACTGAATCAAAGACAAAATATTCCAACGGCACCTATAAAGATTTGTTTATGCAATGGGAAAAAGATATGTTGCAGGATGTTTATACACAGGAAAAATACAATAAAACACAGACAGCAAAGCGATTGGCACTATCTGTCCGTTCGGTATACGAAAAGTTGAAAATTCATGGCATCCAATAGAGTAAAGGAACCAATAATTAAAGCAACATTGCTAGAAGCTTTTCCTACTTCATGACCTCAGGCCTGCCGCCATATTCCATATCGCTAAATGTTAGTTGCTTTATAAATAGGCTCCTTGTTTGATTCCTCAACAATGCATTGCAGAATACTTCCGGAATGCAGCCAACCGCAGGCAAATTTCTGCAAAATGTATTATATGAGACTTATTGGGCCGGATTTAACATCCGGAATTTGACATCTCAAATTGGTCAAAGTCACTGTCTAAAAAACCAAGCAAATTAATAGTAAACTTGTAAGATATTGTATTAATAAATCAATTGCTTTAATAACTTGGCACGATACTTGCTTGTAATAATAGTGAAGAGCCTTTGTGCTTAACAAAGTACCAATATCAGAAAGGAGGGAGACTTCTAATTATCTGTTTGGTAGTTCTGTAGGAATCTTAACAATTTTGAAGGGAGAAGACAAAATGGGTAAACGGTTAATGGCTATTGTTTTAGTGACACTAATGTTCCTTGCTTTGATTACATTTACAGCTTCAGCGGAAACAATCACTTTACGCGCTGGACACAAATCAAGTGCTAAAAGTTCGTGGCAACTTGGCGCAGAATACTGGGCAGAGCTTCTAAAGGAGAAGACAAACGGCGAAATTATATTGGAAATCTATCCTAATTCGGAACTGGGTGATCAGAAAGAGATGACAGAATTGGCGCAGATTGGCGTATTGGATATTGTGCTCAACGCGCCTGCTACCCTCGGTCAGTTTATGACTGAGATTACAGCTCTGGATTTGCCATTTCTCTTCAGAGATTACGACCATGCATTTGAATGTATGGACACAGTCGTTTTGGACTATTATAAGCAAGCCTACTTAGATGCTGGTTTAGTTTGTTTAGCGAACTGGGATACAGGTTTCAAAATGCTTTCAAACAGCATTCGTCCTATTAATAAGGCGGAGGACATAGCTGGTCTCAAGATTCGATATGCTGGCGGACAGGCGCTTGCTGCGACAATTCAACGCTTGAATGCCAGTGCTATAAGTATTCCTTGGAGTGAGACATACGTTGCATTATCTCAGGGAACGGCTGATGCACAGTTCAATCCTGCCTCAACAATGGTTGAAAGCAAGATTCACGAAGTACAAAAGTACTATGCCTCGAACCTTCCCATTCAATATGGCGCAGAACCAATCACGATGAGTCTCATTTCATGGAACAAATTAAGCCCTGAACACCAAACAGCGCTTGTTGAGACATGCCAGGAAGCTGCTTATTATCAACGCGATTTGAGCATCAAGATGGATATTGAAGCTCAAGAAGTAATGAAAGCTGAAGGGTGTGTAATAAACGAAGTTGCTCCAGAGGAACTGAATAAAATTCGAGAAATGACCGCAAGCTTGTTGGATGAATACTGCCCCCCAGAACTTCTTGAGATGATCAGATCTAAGTAAGGAAAATGATGGGCGGATGTGTTTCTCTTATATGCTTGTGGAAGCCTTCCGCCCACTTTCTTAAAAGGAGGATTTGAAATGCGAAAGGCTATAGAGGGGTTTTTCAAGGCTCTTGAACTCATCGTCGCTGTTTTGGTATTTGTTCTAACCACAGTTTCTTTTTTTCATCTTGTTTCACGATACTTTTTTGGAAAGTCAAGTGCGGGTATTGATGAACTCACACGGTTAGCTTTCGTTTGGTCGGTATCTATTGGTATTGCCCTTGCGTTTCGAAGCAAGGCTCATTTGGGTATAACCGCGCTCCTTAATAAGGTTCCGCCCGACAAACGTGAATATGCAAATATATTCATTAATGTGGTTTTGATTGTATTCTTTTTGCTAGTTCTATCTGCTGGTATCACAATGACTAATATGGGTACCAGGCAATACAGCGAGTATTTGCGGATGAGCATGATGTGGTTCTATATTAGTACTCCTATAAGTGCTTTGCTGAGTATCGTTGCCCTAATTGAGGATATATGGAACAAAGCTCTTGAGATGGGACGGCATGAGGAAAGAAATCAAAAAAAGGAGGAAAGTCAATCATGAATGCAGTTATCCTAATGCTAATTGTCTTTGCGGTGACCATTGCAATAGGTATACCTATCGCAGCAGGGCTAGGCATATCATCTATTATAGCGCTGATGTCACAAGGCCTTCCTTTGTTTATGGTCGCGCAACGCATGGTAACACAAATAAATACGTTTACCGTTATGGCAATTTTGTTCTTTATACTTTCCGGCGAAATTATGTGCCAGGGAACCATGACCGAAAAATTAGTCAACTGGGCGATGGCCATTGTCGGTCACATCAGAGGTGGTTTGGCTATTGCTGGCGGAGTTGCTGCAACGTTTTTCTCCGCATTGTCTGGGTCTTCAGCAGCCACTTGCGCATCCATTGGCGCTATCATGATTGACAAGATGTCTGAACGCGGATACCCAAAGGCATTCTCTGCTGCAACGATTGCTACTACAGGGATAACAGGCATTGTCATACCACCGAGTGTTACATTCGTTGTATATGGCGTAGTCACTGGAACATCGGTGAAAAAGTTGTTTGCAGGTGGAATTATTCCCGGATTGCTAATGGCAGGTTCATTTATGCTTGTCATCTGGTTCTACAGCAAGAAGAGAGGGTATGGGGCTATACAAAAGTTCAGCCTTAAGTATCTTGCCAAAGAGACATTAAGGAGCATTCCCGTTCTAATGATGCCACTGATTATTCTTGGCGGAATATATGGTGGAATCGTTACACCAAATGAGGCAGCGGTGGTATCGGCAGTTTACGCGTTTATAGTGACCGCCGTTACTGACAAAACACTTACTTGGAAGGTGATGAAAAAGGTATTGCTGAAAACTGTAATCAGCACAGCGGTAATCATCTTCATTATGCAGATGGCAGCAGCTTTCAGCTGGGTAATGACCAATGCCAGAATACCTCACATTCTCGGCCAATGGAGTGCAGAGATCGGTGCTAACAAATACATGTTTCTGCTGGCCGTCAATTTAGTGTTTCTTGTCGCAGGAATGTTGATCACTGGCTCTGCGGCGGTATCTATTCTTGCTCCGATTTTTTTGCCTGTCGCACTATCCTATGGCTTAGATCCTGTTTTCTTGGGCGTTGTTATGATATGCAACTTGGCCATCGGCTACATTACTCCTCCAGTAGGAATTAACCTATATTTATCTGCTACCATAGCTGAAGTCACTATAGAGGACATATTGAAAGCAAATATGCCTTTCCTGATAGTTGCACTCCTATGCCAAGCAATAATCACGTTAGTTCCCCAACTTTCTTTAATTATTCCAAATATGATTAATTAGTGAACAGAGGTTGATAATTATGAAGATTCTTGCGCTCAATGGTTTGCTTGGCTATGGCTATGATGCCAAAAGCCTAGAAATTGTGAAGACCATGGATATCGACTACATTGGGGTCGATGCGGGTTCAACTGATCCAGGCCCATTTTATTTGGGCAATGGATTTTCCTTTACGAACAGAGTGGCTGTGAAACGTGATATCGAACTCGTTTTACCATATGCTTTGGGAAAGAAAATTCCCTTCATTATTGGAACAGCAGGTGGTTCAGGCGGCAATGTACACGTGGAATGGCTTCATGACATCATTCGGGAGATTGCTGAAGAAAAGCACCTTAGCTTTCGTATGGCAATTATTCAAACTGAAGTTACCAAAGAGTACGTGCTGGGGAAAATGGCTGAGGACAAAACCTTAGACATGTCGCCTAATTTTGAACTTACAACGGATAATGTTAACCGATGCGTCCGGATTGTTTCGCAGATTGGTGTTGATCCCATTATCGATGCTTTAAAATCGGATGTAGATGTTGTTTTATGTGGCCGTTGTTGTGACACCGCCATCTATGCAGCTCCTGCATTGCTTGCAGGGATGGATGAAGGACTGGCTGTACATATGGCTAAAATTATGGAATGTGGTGCGCTTTGTGCAGAACCGATGGCTGCTGCCGATTGCTTGTTGGCAACCATAGAAAAAGACAGTTTTACCTTGGAACCGGTTAACCCAGATCGTAAATGCACCATAGCTCGCGTGGCTGCTCACACAATGTATGAGCAAGGTAACCCATATTATATTTACGAGCCAAATGGTTATGCAGATTTACGTGAATCCCAGTATTTACAGCTAAATGATCGAGCTGTACAGGTTACAAACAGTGTATTTCACCCGGCTAATCAACCCACGCTTAAATTGGAAGGAGCGATGTTGGAGGGATATAGAACCATTACAATAGCAGGTGTCAATGATCCCGAAACAATTATTCGCATAGACGAAATCATGGAAACGGTTAGAGGGTTCGTTGCCAAAAACCTGGAAGGGAAAATTCCCGAAACTGATTACAAAATCACACTTCATAAGTACGGAACTCCATTGACAGGAGAGCCGTGGGAAACTATAATTCCTGACTGTTCGCTTGGTATAATTATCGAAGTAGTTGCTAAAACACAAGAAATTGCCAATACGATTTGTGCTCTGGCCAGAGCCAGAACACTGCACACAGATTACCCGGGAAGAAAGACTTCAGCCGGCAATCTGGCCTTCCCATACTCACCATCGGATATTCCTTGCGGACCGGTATTCACCTTTGGTATTTATCATCTGGTAAAAGTTGACGACTTGCGTGAAACATCCAAGACAATTTTTGTGAATGTAGGTGAATAATATGACAAAATTGATTGATCTGACAAGTATCCTTAGAAGTAAGAATGCTGGGCCACTTCATGTGACTTTTGACGTGATGTTTGATTCCGTACAAAAGTACGAGAGAGTGAAGAATTCAAATGCGCTTAAGCAAGAAACGATTGCGGCATTGTATGCAGTTCCCATTGACGATGTAGAAATTGTTTTATACGATATCGTTAATTCGCTTAAGATTACTATTCCCCGAAAAATCGTCAGTGGAGGCATTGGCGATGATGATGTGTACGGCTGTCAACAACAATACAAACTATCAAACATTTTAATTCCATAACTTCATTAACATAAAAGGACAGGATGTCGGAGTAAAAACCATGGAAGATGAATATATCCATTATGGTGCTTTTACGAAGAGAAGGCTCTTTGCACAAGTAAACATATCACTAACAGCGAAAGGAGTTATCTCATGATTAGTAAAGAACTTTATTCACAAGTGCTTTTCGATACTGTAAAACGGGGTGCTACTGTACTTTCGGATGATGTGCATGACGCATTTGAGCGCGCCATAGAAATTGAAGAATCAGCAGGAGCAAAAGAAGGGCTTAGCCGTACGCTTGAGAGCATCAACTTGTCTGTTGCAAAGGATAATCCAGCTTGCCCTGACACAGGATGGCCCATCTTTTACTTTAAAGTAGGGAATGAATGCGAGCTTGAAGGGGGCTTTATGGCGCTTGAAGAAGCGACACGTAATGCGGTACGAAAGGCAACAAAACTTGGCTATTTACGATCAACCATGAAGAATCCATTGACAGGTGATGACCCTGGTGACAATGTTGGAATGAATATACCAGACTTCACCTACCAGTTTGTACCGGGCAACGGTATTGAGATTACTTATGTTGCCAAGGGAGGTGGATCAGAGTGTTTTGGAGGCACTCGCCATAGAGTCGTGGCTTTCGCGGATGGTGTGAAAGGCATATATAAGCAGGTGGTAGACAGCTACATAGCATCCACACGTGCCGGTGCTGTTTGTCCTCCTTCCATTTTGGGTGTGGGCATTGGTGGGACTGCCAATGTTGCTGCGAATCTGGCTAAGAAGGCAGCTTGCCTTCGTACAGTGGGTTCTAAGCATCCCGATCCTTTGATTAGGAAGATTGAAGTTGATCTGTACAATGCGTTGAACTCATTGGGGATTGGGATTATGGGATCAGGAGGAAGTACTTCTGTTCTAGGTGTTAATGTGGAGTATGCACATACGCATATTGCGGGAATCTGTGTTGCAACAAGTACCAACTGCATGGTCGCTCGACGTGCAACATCCCGTATTACCGCAGACTCTGAGGTGGAAGTCCTAAAAAGCGCAAACTGGTTTGAAGGGAGATAAATAAGATGGCAACTTATCATTTGAGGGCACCCTTGACGGATGCTGATGTTCTTCAACTTAAGCTGGGCGATATTGTTTTCTTAAGTGGTCCTGCGTTTACTTGCAGATCTCGGCTTCATAGGTATGTTCTGGAAGAAGGGCATCCGATGCCCGCATCAACGCTAGACAAAAACCTGTTAATTCATGTTGGACCAATTGTTGTGAAAGATGAGGATCGTTGGCGTCTTGTATCCTTCATGCCAACATCCAGTATCCGTTTTGAAAAATGGGGAGCACAATCTATTGAGAAATGGGGGTTAAAGCTCATAGTTGGGAAAACAACAATGGGACCGGAAACCGCCATGAAAATGAAAGAAAGGAAATGCGTTCATGTTACACCAATTGGTGTAACCCCAAACCTTTGGATTGATTCCATTAAGATCTTGGGAGTAGATTATTTCGAAGAACTTGGCACCATAGAAGCAACTTGGGATCTTGAGCTTAATGAGTTAGGCCCTTTCGTTGTTGATATGGATTGCGAAGGTAAGAACTTATTTGATGCCATGGATGAAGTTATTGAAGCCCGGCGCTTAGAAGCGTATGATGCTTTGGGCATTCCAAGGGATTTCGAGTTTACAAAACTCTACTGAAATTCTTCTGAGGCATTTGTGAGATTACGTCATTCTTTTCCCGCCATGAGAAGTCATGGCGGGAAGCTTTTCACTATTATGTGAGGTGATTAATAGCCGATGAACAGGGATGAGTTCGTTAGTAAATTAAAGACACATGCGCAAAAGCTGGGTATTGATAAAATAGCTTTTGCGGACTTGACAATTCCAGGTTTGCTACTTCGAAGCGAGAATGCTGGATTCCTTTTGAACAACGGATATCACATAGCAGTTTCAATAGCTATGCGAATATCTGAGGCGACCTGCAGCCTGGCATTGCAATCCGATGATGAGGGTCTCATGAACTACTTTAAGGCTCACGCCTTAGCTCGAGCCAATCAGTTGGATGATGCGGCATTAAAATTGGCTCTGTATCTGGAAAACTTCGGATATAAGGCTTTCGTGGTTCCTGGATTAGGCTCGGGTTACACCGTCGGTGCTCCAGGCATTGTTTCTCACATGGCGATAGCAAATGTCTCTGGACTTGGAACGATGGGAGATAGCGGTATGATATTAACTCCCGAATTTGGTCCAAGGGTAAGACTTAGCACAATCATAACGGATTGCCCTCTGCCAGTACATAACCAAACAAAAGACATCTGCATACACTGTGGGTTATGCAAAGAGGCCTGTCCTTCAGGAGCAATTACAGGTAAGCGTTTTGACCCACATAATCCTTCAGGAGAGTACATGGATCGTGCAACATGCGCCAAATATCGCGACCAGCGCCTGGAGAAGACTGGGAATCGCTTCTGTAATATCTGCATGGCGATTTGTCCAATCGGAGCCAAACAACACAAAACAGGAAATGTTGATCTATGATACAATTCCATGATTCCATCATCATTCATAAAGCTTGCCAAGGGATATTATCTTGCTTTTTCGGATATAAAAAGGGCACAAGAAGTATGAGGTGTATGTATCGGTATACCCTGCTGAAAATGCTGGCGGAGCAAGAAGATGATCCTCCAGCACTTGTTTTTGTTGAAATATCAGGCTTCGGGTAATTCAGGTAATTGCCCGGATGATATGTCGAGAATCAAAACCGGAACAGTGGAGGCGCGAAATTGTCAGTAATATCAAGGCGAAACAGGATGTTTTTTTACCCTTATTTTTACCCTTACCGCGTTAATACGGGATAGTACGCAACGGAAAACGGATTCATGAAAAGTGAGTAATATCAACGAAAACCGGAACGCAACGACACGCAAAAAACGCCAAAAACAGCCCTGAAATAATTCGAATTCCGTCGGAGGTGCCATGAGAAATCCCTTGAAAAATCAAGGGATTTTGTTGTTTAGGATGGTTAAATGCTGAAGGCTGTTTGCCATGACCACCCTACGGCTTTCACCTTCTATCCGCCATTCATGGATGCCGGTGTCTCCGGTGTGGAAGATGACGGGGCTATCGATGGGAAGGCTGAGGAAGGCGTGATAAAGTTGATTGATAAGGCCGCCATGGCTGATGAGGACGATGGTGGCATCCTGATGGTAGGAGGAAAGCACTTTGCCCAGCACTTTATCAGCGCGGTGGCGGAAGGCGTGCTTTGATTCCTGACCATACAGGGCTTTGTCGGGAGGTAGATCGGGCACATAGGGGTAACGGGCTTGCGCCTCTTTTCTGGATAGGCCGGCAATGAGGCCGTTGTTAAACTCTAAAAGCAACTCATCGGTAGAAAAAGACAGATTTAGTTGGTTGGCCAAGCATTCTGCAGTTTGTAATGCGCGTTTTAGGGGGCTGGTGATGATAGTGTCCACCTGATAGCGCTTGGCTACCCAGACCACCATCTGCTTGGCCTGACTCAAACCAATTGGTGTCAGTTCAAAGTCCGCCCGGCCTTCGTGAACATTTAGAATATCAGCCTGGGACTGCCCATGACGGATCACTAAGATGCGCATAGCGCCCCTCCTTATTTGAGTTGTCCTTATTTTGAAAGTCCGATAATGCTATGTCAAGAGCTTTTCTTCGTAAGCAGAAGACTATTCTTAGAATAACTAAACCGTTGACTTTGTCAGCAAAATCAACGGTTTTCCCATGATACGAGTGTTCTTATAGGACTTTTTCAGAAAAGTTAGTATTATCAATAGGTTTGCGACTTTCAGCAGGCAGTATTTACATTGAAAATCAGCGTTTATCCAATTGATACTTGAGTTTCTATATCAGTAAGACTTCAAAATGTTACGAAAATGCGCATTAATCAAAACATACTTAGCAATACAACATAATCCGAAAGGATGGTATAATGACACCGATGATTTTCAAAAAGGTGAGTGAACAAAATGTACCTAGAAAAAGAGAGTGCAACACTTGAATTGAAGGAAAGACTAACTGATAGTTTTCTTAAAACTGTTAGTGCCTATGCAAATTACGGAGACGGGCGCATCCTATTCGGGGTTGCTGACGATGGTATTGTACTTGGTGTTTCAAACCCTAAAGAGTTGCGCCTTAAAATCGAAAACAAGATTAATGACTGCATATCGCCACCACCTGAGTACACCTTAAGGGAGAAAGCTTTTGAGGGGAGTGTAATCGTTGAATTAGCGGTTAAGCGTGGGTGGGATACACCTTATACATATCAAGGCAGCGCTTATAGACGATCGGATACCTCGACGGTCAGGGTAGAACGCCAAGAATTCCGTCGATTATCAATCGACGGCAGTGGCTTGAGTTTTGACCAACTCTTATCAACTGAGAAAAACCTTGCGTTCAATGTACTCGAACGCGCACTTAAACAAGCAATTGGAATTAGCAAGTTCGATCAAGATACGTTGCGCACGTTAGGACTTATCCGCAACAACAGTTACACGAAAGGCGCTGAGCTTTTAGCGGATGCAAACCAAAATGCCCAGTCAAAAACTACAATTATTCGATTTGGCAGAACGATTTCTGAGTTTATGGATCGAGCAGATTATGAATACCAATCCCTCCTAAATCAATATGAGGGAGCATTAAAAATGTTTGATAAATGGTATCAACCTTACGAGGCTGTTGTTGGGTTTGAGCGGGTGAAGCGAATTCAGATTCCGCGGGAGGCTTTCCGGGAAGCAGTTGCGAATGCTATCTTGCATAGACGCTTTGATATAAATGGAGTTGTACAGGTTTCTATGTATGAGGACCGAATTGAAGTATTGTCTCCTGGTGGTCTACCTGAGGGAATTAGTGAAACGGCTTTTCTTTACAGCCGTTTATCTCTTCCCAGAAACTTGACGATTGCAGAGGTTTTTCATCGTCTTCGCATCATTGAGAAATTTGGCACAGGGATTGACCGCATTCGTGGCGAGTATGCCAATCAGGCAAATCAACCTCAATTTCAAATTACCGATAGTCATATCAATATCGTGTTGCCAGTTATAGATTATGATGCACGTCCTAATAAGGCTACTCTTGAGGAGCAAATAATGCTTTTGCTGTCAAAAGAAGGACCTAAATCCAGGGCAGAGATTGAACTAGCTACAGGATATAAGCGCAGTTGGATATTAAATGAGCTTAAAGGGCTCGTTAAAGAGGGGAAATTAGAAACTGTTGGCAGTGGTAGATATACGAGGTATCAATTGAAATGACTTGAACTGGATACCCCTATCTACCACCATTGATGCCATAATGGTAGTTGGCGTGGTAGATAGCTATCGTTATGGTAGATGAAATGACTGTCCTGAGGTGTGAACTTGCACAAAGATGACGCACAACAGAACATTCCTAAAGACTATAATGCGCTGCGCAGCTTGTATTTACTGACGCGTGAAGAAAACAGGCGGTTAAAACAGCTGTTAGCGCATCATCACATTTCATATACAGCAAACTATGAAGAAAGCCCTCCAGCGTACCGCTTGGTGGAAGAAGCGACACCGGAACCCAAAGATGTCAGTTCATCTGCCGTTAAGATTGCTAACACAGCACAATCGTTGACAAAGCGTAGCCCCTTAAATAAGCGAATTGCCTTGTTTATGTCTTTATTTCGGGGACGTTCAGATGTATATGCAAGGCAATGGCGCGGGAAGGAAGGAAAAATTGGTTATAGTCCGGCATGTCGCAATGAATGGAAACGCGGAGTATGCCTTAAACCAAATGCCAAATGCGCGGACTGTGTTCACGCTGACTATTTTCCGTATAATGTGGACGCGCTATCCGGCCACTTAAGCGGGCAGGAAGTTTTAGGAATTTATCCGCTCCTATTGGATGACACCTGCTATCTGATTGCAATTGACTTTGATGAAACGACTTGGAAACGGGATACGATTGCGTTTAGGCAAACATGCGAAAACAGCAAAATCCCCTGCGCTGTTGAAATATCCAGAAGCAGAAACGGTGCACATGTCTGGTTCTTTTTTGAAGAGGCAATACAAGCAGAGCATGCTCGCAAGTTTGCTTCATTACTTTTAACACAGTCAATGAGGGACAATGCGCAGTTAAATTTTCGTTCCTATGATCGCATGTTTCCCAATCAGGATACTTTGCCAAAGGGTGGGTTTGGCAACTTGATTGCTCTTCCTTTTCAGCGGGATGCCTATCAAAATGGCGGTAGCGTTTTTGTGGATGATGATCTAGTCCCATACCTGGATCAGTGGGCTTATTTGTCCTCTGTTACACGGATTCCTCCGTCAGAAATCGATGAATGGATAAAGCAGCAGCACATTCCGGCACTGGGTGATTTGCGCAGAGAAGATGGCTTAGAAGTGTCATCGTTGAATTCCTCTTTGTTAAAACAGTCGGCCCTTGGTTTCCCGCCACTCCTTCACTGCATAAAATCTGACAGGCTCTACATTCCTGCGGATGGCTTGCCCCAAAAGGCACAAAACCAGATTAAACGCCTTGCAGCATTTGCTAACCCCCAGTTTTATAAAGCCCAGGCCATCCGCATGCCGATATGGAATATTCCGCGTATTATCTGCTGTGCAGAATACGAGAACGATTGGCTATGTTTACCCCGAGGATGTGCGAATGCCTTGTGCAATTTAGTTGCGGCAGCGTCATCAAAGATCATCTGGTCTGATGAAAGATGCTCAGGTCGCCCAATAGATGTGGACTTTTGCGGCACGCTGCGCGAAGAGCAACAAAGTGCTTTTGATGCGCTGATGGAGCATGAGGAAGGTGTATTATCTGCAACAACCGCCTTCGGAAAGACAGTGATTGGCGCAGCGCTGATTGGCGCGCGAAAAACAAACACGCTGATTTTCGTGCATCGGACACAATTGATGCATCAATGGAAGGAACGTTTATCCGAATTTTTACAAATTCGGGAAGTACCTCCTGAAACTCCCAAGAAGCGTGGGCGTCAAAAACAACAGGACATCATTGGTATATTTGGAGGGGGGAAAGACACCCGTGGTGGTATCATAGACATCGCGTTGTTTCAATCCATGGGAAAGATGGACGAAATCAAGCCTTGGATTGGTAAATATGGCATGGTTATTGTGGATGAATGCCATCATGTTCCAGCCGTCAGCTTTGAACAGGTTATTAAAAAGGTATCCGCCCGATATGTGTATGGATTAACTGCGACACCCAAGCGTCAGGACGGGCACCATCCGATCCTGGAAATGTATCTGGGGCCAATCCGCTATCATGTGGATGCAAAAGTCCAGGCTGCCCGGCGTCCTTTTGCTCACCTCATGATTCCCAGGTTTACTGGGACGCGCTTTCAGCTTCAGGCTGAAGACCGTATGCCCAGTATCAGTCAACTTTACAATCAGATAGCAACCGATGATCTGCGCAACCACATGATTGTGGACGATGTTATAAACTGTGTGAAAGAAGGACGAAATTGTCTGGTGCTGAGTGAAAGAAAGCAGCATGTGGTTTGGCTCTCCGAGCAGCTAAGCAAGCAGAGGGACAGCGTAATCACTTTGATGGGAGGCAGGAATCAGAAAAATACCCCTTGCCAACTTGAAGCACTTAAGCGCATCCCCTCCAGCACGCCGCTTATCGTCTGTGCAACCGGTAAATACATCGGTGAAGGTTTTGATGAGCCGCGCTTGGATACGCTATTTCTGACTATGCCGATTTCGTGGCAGGGCACGCTGGCCCAGTATGTGGGCAGGCTTCACCGCCTGCACGAGGGAAAGCGCGAGGTTCGTGTATATGACTATATTGACACCCATGCAGAAATGCTGGAGCGCATGTACCATAGGCGCCTGAAAGGATATGCGGCAATCGGTTACCAGGTTCTGGCGGATGCACAGGATATGACGGTCAGCGGTGATATCATCTACAATCAGGACAGTTTTCAGCATCGTTTTTTATCGGATTTGGCTGCTGCACGTGGCAGCATTGTCATTGTCAGTCCCTTTGCTACCCTGCGGCGTGTGTGCTGGTTGGAAACGATATTGTCAGATGCAATTAAACGCTCCGTATCCATTACGGTCTGCACACGACCTTCATCGGCCTTTCAAGGCCGAAGCCAGGGGGCATCTGATGCGGCAATTCGCAAACTGAATTCTATTGGCGTTCAAGTGATTTGTGCAAAAGATATCCATCAAAAATTTGCCATAACAGATGAAAGGATTGTTTGGTACGGTAGTGTTAATCTGCTAAGTTTTGGGGCATCTCAGGAAAGCATGATGCGTATCATCAGCGGCAGTGTTGCCAGAGCACTTAAAACTAGCATGGGATATGACTTGTGATTATAGTCGTTCATCATAATAAAAGGTCAATACGCTACTTGAGCGATGCTGATGAACTTTGGGATTAAAACAGGATTTTGTTGAAATATTGATAGTATTCGGTTTGCTATAGGGCACTAATGAGATGCCTGAAAAACTCTAAAAGAGTTTTCAAATGTCCTTACATCTCTTTTTTTAGTGACAGGACTTGAGATTTGAACGGTTTTGTTTGACTTATCAACGATGATTCACATTATACAATAAAAACAGAACCGTCAGATTTGACGGCCCTGTTGTTGGTCTGGGTGAGAGGATTCGAACCTCCGGCCTCTTGAACCCCATTCAAGCACGCTACCAAACTGCGCCACACCCAGGCACCTGCACCACCCAAAGCGCAAATAATATATTAGCATTGCTACGTATAATTGTCAAGCGATTTTTTCCCGAGTTGTAGAAATCCCGTGTTTCCCGAGTTGTAGAAATCCCGAGTTGTAGAAATGCATTGTATAGGCTGTACGGGTGTCAAACATGGGTAATACATACATGTTTCTTTGACAACTTAACAGGCTGCCGTGCGGCAGCCTGTTGAATAGGATCCAAGCTTATTTCAGGATATAGGCCTCCACATCGGCCTTCTGGCCGGCCATTTCTTCCTGCTTTTTCCGGTATTTCTCGCCGGTGTTGCCCAGCACCGCGTAGGAGGCGATTTTACTCTCCTCAACGCCGGGCTGGTTGAACGCGTCAATGTCCAGCAGCTCCCCGGCATAGGCGGTGGTGAGCATGAAGAAGTAGAGCAGCTGGCCGATGGTGTGGGCGTTCACCTCCGGCAGGGTGATGGTCTGGCTCATGCGCCCGGCGCGCAGCAGCGCGTATTGGGTGCCCTGGTATTCTGCCTCGATAAGCGCGTTAAGGCTTTTGCCGCCTAGGAAGGCCACATCCGGGAACTCCTCGCAGCCATGGGGGATGCCCACCTCACTGCGGAAATTCCCCACCCGCAGGAAGGTGACGATTTTGTCATAGGGGCCTTCGGTGTAAAGCTGAAGCTGGCTGTGCTGGTCCGTCACGCCCAGGGACTTGACAGGCGTTTGCCCAACGTTCACCGCCATACCCTTGCGGGTGACATTTTTGCCCAGGCTTTCCGCCCACAGCTGGCAGAACCAGTCGGCGATGTATTTCAGGCTGTCGGCATAGGGCATCATCACCTGAATGTTGATGCCCATCTCCTCCATGGCATATACCTGGATCAGCGCCTGCAGGAGGGCCGGGTTCTGCCAGGGATCGGCTGATTTGCAGCGCTTGTCCATGGCCGCGGCGCCCTGGAGCAGGCCATGGATATCAATGCCGCAGACGGCGGCGGCCAAAAGCCCCACCGGGCTTAACTCGCTGAACCGCCCGCCCACTGAAGAGGGCACGAAGAAGAGCTTGAATCCTTCTTTTTTAGCCATCTTGATCAGGTTGCCCTTTTCATGGTCGGTGGTGGCGACGATGTGCTCATGCCATTTTTCGCCCACCGCCTTTTTCAGCAGCGTGGTGATGATGAGGTACTGGCTCATGGTTTCAGCCGTGGCGCCTGATTTGGTGATAACGTTGAAGCAGGTGGTGGCAGGGTCGATCACATCCAGCAGGGACTGCATACGCTCCGGGTCGATGTTGTCTTCCACATAGAACCTGGGGCCGCCGCGTTTTTCCCTGGGCAGCTCGTTGTAGCGCAGGTGATTGAGGGCCTGCTGCACGGCCATGGGCCCCAGGGCGCTGCCGCCGATGCCAAGGATCACAAAGGTGTCAAAGCGCTCCCGGATGGCCTGGGCGGTTTCCTCAATGTCCTGGACGATCTCCGCCTGGTTGTAGGGCAGCTCCGTCCAGCCCAGCCAGCCGGTGCCCCGCGCCTTTTCAACGGCTTTGAACACCTCCGCCGCCTGGGGGGCCATATCCTCAACCGTCTCTTTGCTGATGCCATACTGATAACCTACACGGTCCGCCATCAGATGGTTGATGTCAATGATGATGTTCTGATGATTCATATTTGCCTCCTGCCGTTTTTTTATAATTATAACATAGTTCCAAGGGGCCGGACAAGTAGGGGAGACAGCCGGCCTGTTTTCATACACGGGCCGCCTATCCCAGCGCCAGCACGGCTGTCGCCACCCGCTTTACAAAGGCGCGCTCATGCTCAATGAACACCAGGGCGGCGTCCGCTTCAATGAGCATGTCCTCAATCTGCTCGCGGCTTTCCGGGTCAATGTCGTTAAGGGGTTCGTCCCACAGGTAGAGATGGGCGGGCTCACACAGGCTGAGGGCCAACAGCAGCTTCTTTTTTTGCCCCAGGGAAAACCCCGCGCTGTTTTGTTCAAAATGCTCCTGGGGCAGATCGAACTTGCGCAGCAGCATCAAAAAGCGGGTGAGGTCAAGGCCGCGGGCCAAGGCGATTTCCCGGGGCGTGCCTGAGAGGTGGTGGCTGGTTTGCGGCAGATGGGAGATGATGAGCCCCTGAGGTCGCCAAACGCTGCCCGTGGTGGGGGCAAGACCGCCTGACAGGATGCCGAGCAGGGTGCTCTTTCCAGCGCCATTGGGCCCGGTAAGCGCCAGGCGGTCACCTGGCTTGATGACCAGGTCCAGGCGCTCAAACAGCGCCCTTTTCCCATAGGCGAAGCCGGCCTTTTCAAGGCGCAGAAGCACCGGGCTTTTGTGGCGCAGCAGGGGCAGGGTGATTTTCGCGGTGTATTCCAGGTTTTTAAGCAGGCTTTCCTGCTGCTGCGCCTGTTTTTCAATGCGGCCATGGATAGCCAGAGCGCGCTTCATCATCCGGGCGGACTGGGCGCCCACATAGCCCCGGTCACCCACGCCGTGCCCGATTTTGCTGGCCTCAATTTTGTCGCTCCAGCCGGCCTTTTCCCGGGCGGAGGCGCGCAGGCGGCGGATGTCCTTTTGGATACGCTCATTTTCCGCCCGTTCGTAATCATCCTGGCGCTGCTTGTTTTTTCGGTAAGTTGTATAGTTGCCATTCACCAGCCGCGCGCCCTGTTTTTCCAGGGCCAGGATATGATCGCAGGCGGTGCACAGAAAGCTGCGGTCATGGGAGGCCACCAGGAAGCCGGATTTGCCGGCCAGGTAGGCGGCCATCTTCTCCCGGCCGGCCATGTCCAGATGGTTTGTTGGCTCATCAATGAGCAGGAAATGATTTTGCCTGACAAACAGCGCCGCCATCGTCAGCCGCACCCGCTCCCCGGGGCTGAAGGAGGAAAGGGGACGGCTGAGGCTTTCCTGCTCAAAGCCCATCAGCGCCGCCTCCCTGGCCAAAAGCCCGCGAATGGCGTAGCCGTCACGGGCGCTGTAGCGCGCTTGCAGTTCCCCGTAGCGTGTGAGCGCTTCCGGCGTTCCCGCGGCCAGGCAATCCGCCATATCGGCCTCCCAGCGGGTAAAGGGGACCAGGCTGTCAATAAGGGCTGATTCCGCGTCCCGGGACAAGTCCACCGGAAAAGGGAAAAGGTCAAAATCAACGGCGCTGATAATTTGCCCTGTACCCTGAAGCTCCCCTTTCAGCAGGCGCAGCAGGGTGGTTTTCCCCCGGCCATTGCGCCCCACCAGCCCCAGGCGCCAGGCGCTGTCAAAGCGCAGGCTCAGGTCTTCAAACACCGGCGCCAGCGCGCCCTCGTAGTGGAAGGATAGTTGATTGATCTGTATGACTGACATGAACAAACCTCCCTGATAGGCAGGCAGGTTTACGCAACGCAAAAGAGCGCTGAACACAATAAAACCCGCCTGAAACAGGCCGTCTATACGGCAGAATGACTATTCAGACGCGTTTTATTTCATCAGCGGCCTTCCTCCTGATTGTTTGAATCGTGAATTCAATATACCGGGTGTGGAAGGGGATGTCAACATTTGAATAAGCAAAAAAATGCCGGGTTGGCAAAGGTCGGCGGGCGTTAAATGTTGCGATTTCAGGGTATATATGTTATTCTAAGAGATAGCGTATTCGGGAAACCGTGCGCTAAATGCAGAGGAGGAACAGCATGAGTTACCAGGTAGAAAAGGTCAGCAGCAACCAGCAGAAAATCAGCTTTGAGATTCCCGCGGCAGCGTTTGAGGAGGCGATGCAAAAAGCATACCTTAAAATGCGCGGCCGCATCAATGTTCCCGGTTTCCGCAAGGGCAAAGCGCCCCGGAAGCTGATTGAGAACATGTATGGCGAGGGCGTGTTTTATGACAAAGCCTTCGACCTGATTTTCCCCGACGCCTACAAGGAAGCGGTGGAAGCTGAGGACCTTTTCCCTGTGGATCAGCCGGAAATCACCCTGGATCAGATCGGCGGCGGCCAGGAACTGAAATTCAGCGCCACGGTGTATGTGCGGCCCGATGTGACCCTGGGCGACTACAAAACCCTGAAGGCCACCCGGCATTTGCACCCCATCACGCCTGAGCAGATTGAAAACCGCATTGCCCGGGATGTGGAAAAGGTGACCATGGAAGAGGACATCGGCGAGGAAGCTCTTCAGGAGGGTGACACCGCGAGCATTGACTACCTGGGCAGCGTGGATGGCGTTCCGTTCGCGGGGGGCGAGGGCAAGGGGCACAAGCTGGTGCTGGGCTCCCAGACCTTTATCCCCGGCTTTGAGGAGCAGGTGGCGGGCATGAAGGCGGGGGAGGAGAAGGACATCAACGTGACCTTCCCTGAAAAGTACCACGCTGAAGCCTTGGCGGGTAAAGAAGCCGTGTTCCATGTGAAGGTCAATGCCGGCACCCGCCGGGTGAAGCCGGAAATGGATGACGAATTCGCGCAGGATGTGTCTGAGTTCAGCACGCTTGCGGAATATAAAGAAGGCATTGAAAAAGAGCTGACCGAGCTGCGTGACAAGCACGCGGAAACCCACCTGGAAAACGACCTTATCCAGCAGGCGGTGGACGCGGCCGACTGCGATATCCCTGAGGCGCTGATTCAGCGGCAGATGGACTACCTGCTCCAGAACATGCGCATCCGCATGCTCTATCAGGGCCTGCGCTTTGAGGACTATTTGAAGTATACCAACACCACCCAGGAAGAGGTGCGGGAGAACTTCCGCCAGGATGCCGTCAACAACGTGAAGACTGATTTGGTGCTGTATGCCATCGCCAAGCAGGAAGGGTTTGAGGCCTCTCCGGAAGAAGTGGATGAGGAGATCAAGCGCCACGCCCAGGAAACGGGCCGTGAGTTTGAGAGCTATAAATCCTCCCTCAACGAAAATCAGATGGAAAACTTCAAGGACGTTGCCATTAACCGCAAGGTGGTCAACCTGCTTAAGGAAAACGCCCAGGTGACCGACCACACGGAGGCTCATGAGGAGCTGACGGTGAAGGACATCGCCCAGGCCACCCAGGCGATTGAGGAAGCGGCTGAGGTGGCAGAAGAGTCAATTGTGGCGGAAGAACCTGCGAAAACAAAGCCCGCCAAGGCCAAAAAGGCAGCCAAAGAGGGTGAGGAGAAGGCCGGGCCCAAAGCGAAAAAAGCGCCCGCCAAGAAAAAGGATGAGACTGAGGACAACGACAAATAAGTGATTTTGTGTAACCAAACCCAGGAGGAAACATGGCAGAGTATTTGATTCCCTATGTGATTGAGCGCTCAGGCAACTCCGAGCGTTCCTTTGACATTTATTCCCGGCTGCTGAAAGACCGCATTGTCTTTTTGTCCGGTCCCGTGACCGATGGCCTGGCCAACACCGTGGTGGCCCAGCTGCTTTTCCTTGATATGGATAATCCCAACGCGGAAATATCCCTTTATATCAATTCACCCGGCGGCTCTGTGACCGCCGGCATGGCCATTTTTGACACCATGCAGCACATCAAGGCCCCGGTGCGCACCGTATGCGTGGGCATGGCGGCCTCCATGGGCGCTTTCCTGCTGATGGCGGGCGCCAAGGGCAAGCGCATGGCGCTGCCCAACAGCGAGGTGATGATCCACCAGCCATCTGGCGGCGCGGAGGGGCAGGCCACGGATGTGACCATCAGGGCCGAATGGCTGCTGAGAACCAAGAAAAAAATGAACCGCATGATGGCGGAGATGACCGGGCAGCCTGAAGAGAAAATAGCCAATGACGTGGAGCGGGACTATTTCATGTCCGCCGATGAGGCCAAGGCCTATGGCATCGTGGATGAGATCTATGCCCCGCGCAAGGATGAGGAGAAAAATGGCTAAGGAACCCACGGACTCCAAACGCACGCCCCGCTGCGGTTTTTGCGGCAAATCCCAAAATGAGGTCAAGCGGCTGATCGCGGGCCCCGGCGCCTTTATTTGCGATGAGTGCGTGGCTTTGTGCACCGACATGGTAGCGGAGCTTGATCAGAAGGCCGCGGGCGCCGGCGCTAAAAAGGGGCACAGGAAGCTGCTGAAGCCCCGGGAGATCAAGAAGGCGCTGGATGAGTATGTCATTGGCCAGGAGCGGGTCAAGCGGGCGCTTTCTGTGGCGGTTTATAACCATTACAAGCGCATTCTGTCCAACAACAACAAAAAGAACGAGGTGGAGCTGCAAAAAGCCAACATCCTGCTGGTGGGATCAACCGGCACGGGCAAAACCTACCTGGCCCAGACTCTGGCCCGGGTGCTGGATGTGCCCTTTGCGATTGCTGACGCCACCTCCCTGACTGAAGCCGGCTATGTGGGCGAGGATGTGGAGAACATCCTGCTGCGCCTGATTCAGGCCGCTGATGGCGATGTGAATGCCGCTCAGCATGGCATCATTTATCTGGATGAGATTGATAAAATCGGCCGCAAAAGCGAGAATGTGTCCATCACCCGGGATGTGTCCGGCGAGGGCGTGCAGCAGGCTTTGCTGAAGATTCTTGAGGGCACGGTGGCCCATGTGCCGCCCCAGGGCGGGCGCAAGCATCCCCAGCAGGAAACCATCCCCATTGATACCGCCAACATCCTGTTCATCTGCGGCGGGGCGTTTGACGGGCTTGAGGATATCATCGCCACCCGCCTGGGAGGGCGCATGATGGGTTTTGGCGTCCAGCAGGAGGGGACGGAGGAACGTGCCAGCCGGATGCTGGCCAAGCTTGAGCCGGAGGATCTGGTGAAGTTTGGCATCATCCCGGAGCTGGTGGGCCGACTGCCTGTAACCCTGGCCCTTGACACGCTGGATGAAGATGCCCTGGTGCGCATTCTGACCGAACCCAAAAACGCGCTGGTTAAGCAGTATCAGCATCTGTTTGAGCTGGACGGAGCGGAGCTGACCTTTGAAGAGGAGGCCCTGCGTGCCATCGCCAAGCAGGCGGTGGCCCGGAAAACCGGCGCCCGGGGCCTGCGCGCCATCCTGGAAAACCTGCTGCTGGATACCATGTTTGATTTGCCCAGCGCCTCAGAGCCGCTTCAGTGCGTGGTGAGCAGGGAGATGGTGGAACAAGGGCAGGTATTTATCCCCATCAGCCCGCCCAAGCCACTCAAGCCGCCGGCGAAGGGCGCTGCCAAGCAAGCAGCCCTGCCGCTTGAGAGCGACGCTTCCTGATTGAGTATAGCCAGGCCTCTTCCCAGGCACATGGGAAGGGGCGTTTTAAAGGAGAACCATGCCCAAGAAATCCGTTACATTATTGACGATACCTTTTTTGCCGCTGCGGGGTACCTTGGTGTTTCCGCATATGGTGCTGCATGTGGATGTAGGGCGGGACAAAAGCGTGGCCGCCATCGACCGGGCCATGGCGGATGATCAGCGCATCTTCCTGGTGATGCAAAAGGACATTGAAACTGAAGAGCCTCAGCTGCGCGATCTGTACAAGGCCGGCACCATTGCCCGGGTGAAACAGGTGCTGCACCTGCCGGGCAATCATATGCGCGTATTGATTGAGGGTGAGGAGCGGGCTGCCCTCAAGGGCGTTCTGAATGACAGCGGCGTCTGGATGGCGGCGGTGCGGGTGATGCCGCCCTTTGACAAGGCGGAGGACACCCTGGAGCTGCAGGCCCTTAAGCGTCTGGCCAAGGAGAGCCTGGACGGCTTTGCCGAGGCGGGGAACCGCCTGTCTGAGGAGCTGATCAAGACCTTTAAGCGCATTGAGGATCCCCATGAGCTGGTGGATGTCATCGCCGCTAACCTCATCCCCCAGTTGGAGGAGCGCTATGCGCTTCTGGCCCTTGAAAAACCGGCTGACCGGCTGGAGCAGCTGTGCGTTTATCTGGCCCGGGAGGTGCGCAACGCCAACATCGACCGGGTGGTGCAGCAGCGCATCCGCATGCAGGTGGACAAGTCCCAGCGCGACTATTATCTGCGGGAGCAGATGAAGGCCATCCAGGAGGAGCTGGGAGAGGGCGACTATGACGATGTGGAGGAGATGCGGGAGAAGCTGAAGGATATCCCGCTGAACGAAGAGGCGCGGGAGAAAGCGGACAAGGAGCTGGACAAGCTCTCCCGCATGATGGCGGGCAGCCCTGAATCCACCGTGTCTGAAAACTATCTGGACTGGCTGGCTGAGCTCCCCTGGGGCAAGTACACCAAGGATCAGCTGTCCTTAAAGCGGGCGCGCCGCATTCTGGACCAGGATCATTACGGGATGGAAAAGGTCAAGGAGCGCATCATTGAGTTTCTGGCCGTGCTCACCATGCGCCAAGCGCAGGATGCCAGCGTGGCGCCCAAAGGGCCCATCCTGTGCTTTGTGGGGCCTCCCGGTGTTGGAAAAACCTCCATCGTTCAGGCCATTGCCAAGGCCATGGGCCGAAAGTTTGTGAAGATGTCCCTGGGCGGTGTGCGGGATGAAGCGGAGATCTATGGCCACAGGCGTACTTACATCGGTGCCATCCCAGGGCATATCATCACGGGCATCAAGCGGGCGGGCACCATGAACCCGGTGTTCCTGTTTGATGAGATTGACAAGATGGGCAACGACTACCGGGGGGATCCGGCCAGCGCCATGCTGGAAGTGCTTGACCCGGCCCAAAACGCCACCTTTCGGGATCATTACCTGGATGTGCCCTTTGACCTGTCCCGGGTGCTGTTTATCACCACCGCCAACACGCGGGAGGCCATTCCGGCGCCCCTGCTTGACCGGATGGAAGTGATCGAGGTTTCCAGCTACACCGAGGAGGAAAAGCTGCAAATCGCCAAGCGCCACCTTCTGCGCCAGCAGATTGCAGAAAACGGACTGGCGAAGGGCAGCGTTACCATGAACCAGGCGGCCATTCGCCTGGCCATTGAGGGCTACACCCGCGAGGCTGGTGTACGCGCGCTTGCCCGCACCTTGGCCAAAGTGGTGCGCAAGGCGGCGGTGGAGATGCTGGAAACAGGCAAGGAGAAGCTGTCCATCACCTCCGGTAATCTTGAAAAATACTTGGGCCCGCCCCGTTTCCTGCGGGATAAGCCCGAGCAGGCTCCCCTGGTGGGTGTGGTCAATGGCTTGGCATATACTGAGGTGGGCGGCGAGATGCTGAAGGTGGAGTGCGCGGTGATGCCGGGCACGGGCAAGCTGTTGCTCACGGGGCATCTGGGCGATGTGATGAAGGAAAGCGGCCAGGCCGGGCTCTCCTGGGTGCGTGCCCACGGGGACAAATATGGCATTGATCCGGATTTCCACAAGCAGCAGGATATCCATATCCATGTGCCGGAAGGCGCAGTGCCCAAGGATGGTCCCTCGGCTGGCGTTACCATGGCTGTGGCGCTGGTGTCGGCCCTCAGCGCCCGCAAGGTGTGTCAGGATATCGCCATGACTGGGGAAATCACCCTGGGCGGGCGGGTGCTACCCATTGGCGGCGTGAAGGAAAAACTGCTCGCCGCCTACCGCGCCAAGATCAAGCGGCTGGCGCTGCCCAAGGAAAACCGCAAAGACGTGACGGAGCTGCCGGAATATATCCGGGACGCCTTTGAAATCCACTATGTGGCCAACGTGGCTGAGGTGATAGACTTGGTGCTGAAAGATGCGGAGAAATAGGCGTGTTTAAGGAAGCGAGGTTCATCACCAGCCTGCCCCAATACGGCTCCTTCCCGGGACGGGGGCTTCCGCAGCTGGTGGTGTGCGGACGCAGCAATGTGGGCAAAAGCAGCCTGATCAATAACCTCTGCCGGAAGCGGGGCCTGGCCAAAACCAGCAGCACGCCCGGCAAAACCCGGCTGATCAATGTGTTTTTAATTGATAATGCCTTCCACCTGATTGACCTGCCCGGCTATGGCTATGCCAAGGTGTCAAAACACGAGCAGGAAAGCTGGGGGCAGATGATGAACCATTATTTCAGCCAAGCGGAAGAATTGAAGCTGGCGCTGCACTTGGTGGATATCCGCCATGAGCCGAGCGCGCAGGATATGGAGATGAACGCCTTTCTATACCAGACGGGAACGCCCTTTCAGGTGGTGGCTACCAAGGCGGACAAGCTGTCCCGTGCCCAGCGGCAACGGCAGCTGATGCCCATCGCCCACGCCCTGGCGGTTCAGCCCTGGGACATCATCCCTTATTCCTCTCAGACTGGGGAAGGACGGGACACCCTGATTCAGGCGATTGAAAAGCGTTTGTTGTGATATGTAATCAATTCATTATATAATACCAAACTCAATCATTAATGCTTTGATGAGCCGGTGTTTTTTGGTCTCCCCTTTGCCTCGTTCAGTCAACATAGCTAAGGCTATGCCTCCTTCACTCGGCTTTGTGGAGCCACAAAAAATCCTCGTCCCATCTGTGCATTAATGTTTTTGTTTGGTATAAACGGCATGATTGCGATGCCGGGGCTTAGCGTCTGGGGAAAAAGGAAGACAGACCGGTATTCAGAAGCTTGCTGACCAAGGCGGCGAGCTGGGCGGGGGTTTCATGGAAGTCCCTGGCGATCCACTGCTCTATGATGCCGATGTTGGTGTAGGCGGAATATGTATGGAGGTAATCCAGGGTAGTCTCGTCCAGGTTGCGGCCAATCCTCCGCCATTCTTTCAGCATATGCTCACGGTAGATATTGCCAACCTTGCGCAGAAAGGTTTTGTCGCCATACTCGCCAAAAATAACGCGGCAAATGTCGCGGTTTCTGTAGATGATTTCATAGACGCGTTGGAACAGCTCTTCATTGGGAAGCAGCGGGGAGGCCCCCATCACAGCCTGATCAATCTGGTCATAAAGCTCGTTTTCAATCTGTTCCAGCAGGTCATAGGCGTCTTTATAATAAAGATAAAAGGTGCTGCGGTTGACATCCGCCTGCTCGCAGATGCGGGAGACGGTGATTTTGTTCAGGGGGTTTTCCTGAAGGAGGGAAAGCAAGCTCTCCCGCAGCGCCATGCGGGTATAGCGAACCCGGCGGTTTTCTTTTCTTTGAACATTTTTAGCAGAAATGTTTTTTGTCATTACATTTTCCTTTCACACGTCCTGAAACTGTCAGAAGAAGCGCATTTGATGATTGCGCAATATAATGTCATATTTTATGATAATATAATATGGCTGTCAAACGATTTGATGCACGCTGAAAGAAGGGATGCATGTGAAACCAATCTATCTTGTGACCGGTGTTTCTGGTTTTTTAGGGAACCATATTGCCACCCGCCTGCTTGCGGCTGGGGAGCGGGTTCGGGGCTTGGTGCTGCCGGGCGACTCCGCTGTTCGCTATTTGCCGGAAGGGGTGGAGCTGATCACCGGGGATGTGACCAATAACGAAGACCTGGACCGCTTTTTTACACTGAATGAAGGGGAAGAGGCGATTGTTATCCACTGCGCCGGCATCATCAGCATGAGCATGAAGCCGGTTCCTCTGGTATACAAGGTGAATGTGGAAAGCGTGCTGGAAGTAGGCAGGCGCTGCCTGAATCCGCAAATAAGGAAAATGCTGTATGTGGCATCGGTGCATGCCATCATGGAAAAACCGGAAGGCCAAGTGATGGCGGAGCCGGAGAAGACCGATCCGGACAGCGTGTCTGGCTATTACGCCAAAACGAAGGCGGGAGCCGTGGCAGAACTAATGTCTATGCGTGAAAAGAATGGGCTGAAGCTGAATATCCTCTATCCCTCCGGCATGAGCGGGCCGGGCGACTATGCGAAAGGCAACTTTACCCAGCTGTTTATTGACTATGCGGCGGGGCATATTCCCATGGCCGTTAAGGGCGGTTATAATTTTGTGGATATTCGTGATGTGGCGGATGCCATCATCAAGCTGAGCCGCTTGGATTTGGCTGGTGAGGACTATATACTGGCGGGTGAATATATTTCGGTAAAGGATATTCTGGCTGATTTTGCCCGTATTTTGGGCCGGAAACCATCCCCGCTGGTAGCCCCGCTATGGCTGGCCAAACTGGCGCTGCCTTTTTTTACGCTGTACTATATAGTGAAGAAGACAAAGCCGGTTTTCAGCCGATACTCCCTGTTCACCATTAACACCAACAGCCGCTTTTCCTCTGACAAGGCGAAAAGGGAACTTGGTTTTACCCCCCGCCCTTTCAGAGAGACGATCAGGGATACGATGGAATGGCTTCATAAGCAGGGAATGCTGAAGAAAAACAGAACCATGTAAGCATCATGTAAAATATATTTGTTTATGCATCAGTGGTCTTGTGGCTGCCTATTTTGCATGTTACACTGCTTTCGGGATAAAAAATCAGAAATTCATCAGAGGAATTTTTATGCGAAAGAACAAAGCAAAGAGGCTTTTGATTGGGTTCGGGATGATTGTTCTGCTTATGATGATATCATCCGGTGTGCAAGCAAAAGATGTGTTTAACTGTTCATTGGTCACGGTTGATATTGCTTCCGGGTATTGCGGCTTGCGCGCTAGCCTTGACATAGACAATACAAGTGCGGTGAGCGTGACATTTTGTGTGTCGGCCTCCGAGGGTTTAACGGTCTATAAGGTGCATAAAAACCTCACTGTTAGTGGCGGAAATTACACATTGAAAAGTCGTGCTGGTGTGATTACTTACCAATTTGATCCCGGCATTTCCTGCAATCCTGTCATTAGCGTGAGCGACATTGCAGTTACCTATCAAGAAGGATATACGGAAACATTAGCAAATCGCAGCCTTACTGTGCCGATTCACAATGTGCATGAGCACCATTTCTCGTTTTCTTCAATCAAGACTTCCGCAACCTGTCAACAAAAGGGAACAGAGATTTGGCGCTGTGAGTGCGGGGCGGAGGAAGAGAGGCAAAGTGTAGAATATGGCTCTCATCAGCCAGATACGGATTGGACAAGGATAATCCCTGCCACTTGTACTATGGATGGCTCGCGGGAGCGCGAATGTACCATTTGCAATAATACTGTGGAAACCGAAACCATTTTAGCTGTTGGACACAATGAGGAAGCGGCTGAATGGCAAACTGTGGATGAGCCTGATTGTATCAACAAAGGGCTGAAGGTGAAGAATTGCCCGGTTTGCGGTGAACGCCTGGAAAGCGAGGAATTGGAGGCAACCGCTGTTCATCAGGCAAAAGATGAATGGGAAACCGAGGAAGAAGCGACCTGCGAACATCCGGGTTTGGAAGTGCTGAAATGCAGGGTGTGTGAACAGGTGATGGAAAGCCGTGACATCCCCCGATTGGAGCATGAAGCTGCGGACGAATGGGAAGTGATCTTGGGAGCGGACTGTGAGAATGAGGGACGGGAACAATTACGCTGCATACACTGTAAAAAAGTTTTAAAAAGCCAGCCTGTGGCTGCTTTGGGCCATGACTATGGCGCCTGGATAACAGAACCAGGCCTGTGCACCGAGGTGCGGAAATCCGTTCGCTATTGTAACCGGGACGGCTGTTCGGCCCAGGAAACCATGATGACAGAACCCAAGGATAATCATGATTTATCCGACTGGCAAGAAAATCCCGCCGATTGTGAGCATGAGGGGTTCAGGGAACGGCATTGTTTGCTGTGTACCTATACCGAACAGCAGATTACAGAGAGCGCACTGGGGCATTCCTTTATTACATGGCTGGTGGAAACACCGGCGAGCTGTGAGAACACGGGCACCTCAATCGCGTGCTGCGCCCGTGCAGGCTGCCATGAAACAAAACGCCGTGAAGATCCGGCCTTGGGGCATTCTTTCGGCTATCCGCCGATCTACATCAAAGAGCAAACTTGCTTGCAGGAAGGCAGCTATAAGCAGATATGCCGCAACGAAGGATGTGGTAAAGAGCAAGTGACGGTTCTGCCCCAATTGCCCCATTTTCATGGGGTTGCCTGGTCAAAGGTGCCCTGCGAAACGGGGGGCATATCCCAGCGCCAATGTTCCACCTGCCCACTGGTAGAAACAAAACAAGTGGCACCCGGCCATGTGTATAAAGAAAACGGTTGGTTTGTTATGGAGGAAGCCAGTTGTACCCGCCAGGGGTTAAAGGTACGCTTTTGTGATGTGTGTCAAAAGGAGGACAAAGCGCCGATTGAAGCTTTGCCCCATGACTATGGGCAACCAGTTTTGATAAAGGCTAGGAAATGTGGGGAGGCAGATAAGGGACGATGCACCTGCAGGCACTGTTCTGCCTATTATGACATCATATATGACATCAAGTCTCATGAATACGGAAAGTGGGGACCTGTGCCCGGGTTTAACTGCACTACAGGCGGGGAGCATATGCGGGTATGCGCGGACTGTGGGGGTTCTGAAAAAAAGAATGTTGCGCCGGGTGAACACACTTTCGGGGACTGGGAGGTGGAGACGCCTTCCACCTGCAAAGTTGCTGGCAAACTGGTCAGAACATGTGAGTATTGCAGCTTATCAGAGCACAAAGCCGCTGACATGCCGGACCACAGCTATGACAAGGGCATCATCAGCCTTGAAGCCACTTGCAAGCAAGCGG
This sequence comes from Christensenellales bacterium, assembly GCA_050952935.1. GTDB lineage: Bacteria > Bacillota > Clostridia > Christensenellales > Aristaeellaceae > UBA6115. The sequence goes on from JBMNLS010000001.1 coordinate 1,503,957, forward strand.
GGGAAATCACATTTACCTGCACTGTTTGTGGGGAAGTCAGAAAGCTGGGCACAGCCAAGGCGGATCATCGCTTTGGCGGATGGCTCACCACCGGTGAGGCGACATGTGAGGAAGATGGTGGACGGCTGCGGGTGTGCGAAGACTGTGGCATGGAAGATATAGAAGTGTTTCCTGCGACTGGGCATGTTTTTGAAACGCTGAAGGAACAAGAGGCAACATGCGAACAAGCAGGGAAGAAAGTGCTCAGGTGCACAATTTGCAAGAAAGTAGAAACTGTTACATTGCCCGCCTTGATCCATGCCTATGGGCAATGGGAGGAGGATATCAGACCTGCCTGCGGGAAAGATGGACAAGAAAAGAAAACATGTACATTATGTGGAAAAGAGGAAACACGCCCGGTCATGGGGCTGCATCATATTTTTAATGAATGGACTGAAATAAAAGCCTCCAGCTGCAGTGAAGAAGGCCTGGAAACCTCGTCATGCACCTTGTGTGGTCAGGAGGAAACCAGACCAAAGCCTAAGTTGACCCATACCTTTTCTCCTTGGCGGCAGGGGCAGAGTGAAAACTGTGAAATACAGGGTCGACGCGTTCGTACCTGCCAGGGGTGTGGTTTTGAGGAGGACCAAACCACTGAACCCAGAAAGCATGTGTATGGGAAATGGGAGATCAGTCAGGGTGCCACCTGCTTGGAAGAAGGGAAGCGAGTCAGAAACTGTAAATACTGTTCACACCAAGAAAAGGAGACACTGCCGCTAACAGGTCATCAATTCGGGAAATGGATTGAGGAAAAACTGATTGATTGCAGTCTACCCCGTTTCAAGCATCGGAACTGTGAGGTGTGTGGTCTGGAGGAAAGTCAGGAAATAGCTCAAAATAACCATCACTTTTCCGCTTGGGAGGTGCTGACCCAGTCAACCTGCTGCAGTATCGGAAGACGCCAACGGGCATGCAGGCGCTGTGGCTTTGTGGAAACAGGTGAATTACCGCTGAAAAAACATCAGTATGGCCCTTGGGAAAATGAACCGAGAGAAAACTGTGAGATACCGGGCACCAGGCATCGGAGTTGTCTCATTTGCAATGAACAAGAAATGGATGTACTGAAACCCCGAAAGCATGTTTATCATCGTTGGCAGATCATTCGGATCGCTACCTGCAGCCAGGTGGGCATTCGGGAGCGAACCTGCAAATACTGTGATTACCAAGAAAAACAGGAACTGGCCATGAAAAAACACAGGGCCGGAAAATGGACGGTATCTGTTCCAGCAACTATAGACAAGCCTGGACGTCAGGTGAAAACCTGCAAGAATTGTGGTATAGTGATGCAGGAACGCTCCTATCATCCGGGGAAAGCTCACTTCGCTGTTGATTTTTGTGTAGACGGCATTAGGCTGAAGGATGTATGGCCCGATGTGAAAAATGGTGCCTTCACAGTGGCTCCGGTATTACTTGATCAAGATTTCGAGCATCATCTTCCTTTGACCGCTGACGGTAGAAGCCAGGTTGGTGAAGTGATCATTGGAGTTAAAAAGGGGGAGCTTACAGTGACTTATTCCCTGTTTGGCAAACGTTCTGAGGTGCTGAAGGAACGGATGCAGATTTTTATTCCCGGCAGCGTCATCACGAATAAAAAACTGGCCAGCAATCGACAAGGCAGAAAGCTGAACCAACCGATTAGCATTCAAAAAAGTTTGAAAGACGCTGACTTTGCACTGATATTCCTCAGGTTGGATGGCATTTTCTATCCGGATGACGTAGGCATTATTTTGTTAAATGAACAATGGGAACATTCCAGTGAGCGTCTGGTGATGGGACAGCGATACGATGCTCTATTGACGCGAATCCGTGAGGAAATTTCCTTTGAATAGTGCCAATATGATGGCTGTATTTGACAGGGTATGAGATAGCTTGGTATAATTACTTCCACGTAGGAATATCATGTTTTCCTGCGTGAGAGGAACGTATGAGCGGATGGGTCAAGGCGGAGAAAGACTAAATTTTTTACATCAATGTTGGATGAATGGCGCCGTTCCCTGTTGAAGAGAAGTGAAATGCTTGCCCAGCAATTATCGCAGGCTGTATTCATATGGAGGATGCAGGCTTGAGCGGAAAAGAAAGTTTCTTTAAAGGAAAGTCACGCATTGCGTTGTTATTGCTGATAGATATATTGTGTCTGTCAGTATCGTATTGGTTTTTTATGTATCGTTTCAGCGCATATAGCTCTGGTGTTGCTTTTGAGACGCTTATTATTATTTTTATTAGCATTCTGGTTTGTGTGTTTCTCAGCAGGTTGGTATTTCGTGTGTATCTCCAGATGTGGCGTTATGCTACATCTGATGTATATCTACGTATGGTGCTGGCTGATTTTGTCGGTGGTGTATTATATTTTGCCATTGACCGCGCTTTTTTTAAGGTTCACTTGCCTTTTCAGTATGCAGTGGCGGCGGTTAGTGTGGGCCTCCTGATGACGCTTACCTCCCGTTTTATCTATCAGTTTGTTAGACGCAGGCCCGATGTTCTGTTGTTTGCTGGCAAGCGTCTGCCATCACCTCAAAAAAATCGGATCAATGTGGCCATTGTGGGCGCTGGGGAAATGGGTGTTTTGTTGGCCAAAGAGCTGCTGATGAACCGCACTTCCCGTTACCATCCTGTTTTCTTCATAGACAATGATCTTCGCAAAATTGGCACCCGCATTGAAGGGGTGCCAGTGATTGGTCCAGATGCTGAGGTATTGCAGGATATCACCAACTTGCCCATCCAGGAGATTATCATCGCGCTGCCCAATTCTGATATGATTAAGCGTGAACGGGTATTTGATCAATATATGAACACTGGTTACAGGGTAATGATCTACGATTATCCTGTGGACAGAATGCATGCTGAGCAACATCAAGGGAAAATGCTTGTCCGGGATATCAATATTGAGGATCTGCTCTTTCGGGATTCGGTGATGCTGGAAGATCCGGCCATCAAAGCCTTTTATCAGGGGAAACGCATATTGGTCACTGGGGCGGGCGGCTCCATCGGCAGTGAAATCTGCCGACAATTGGCTAATTTCAAGCCGGGAGAGCTGGTGCTTCTTGATGTCTATGAAAATGGTGTGTATGACCTGGAGCAGGAGCTTAAGCGCCGCCATGGGACAAACCTGAAGTTTAGCACCGTCATCGCCAACATCTGTGATCTCAGCCGAATTACAAAAGTGTTCAATGCTTTTCAACCGCAGGTCGTTTTCCACGCGGCGGCCCATAAACATGTGCCGCTAATGGAAAACAACTGTGATGAGGCGATTCTGAACAATGTGTTTGGCACTTATAATACCGTCCTGGCTGCCGAGAAAGCAGGAGTTAAGCGATTTTTAATGATATCCACTGACAAAGCGGTGAACCCCACCAATATCATGGGAGCTACCAAGCGCCTGTGCGAAATGATCATTCAAAGCCGTCAAGGTAGCCCCACGGATTTTGTGGCTGTGCGCTTCGGCAATGTGCTGGGTTCCAATGGTTCGGTGGTGCCCTTGTTCAGGCAGCAGATTGCTGAGGGCGGTCCGGTTACCATCACCGATAAGCGGGTTATCCGCTATTTTATGACCATTCCTGAAGCGTCTCAGCTGGTGTTGCGCACCGGTACCCGTGCGGAAAGCTCTGAGATTTATGTGCTGGATATGGGCAAGCCTATCAAAATCTATGATTTGGCGAAAAAGCTGATCTCGCTGTCGGGCTTTGAACCGGATAAAGACATTGTCATCAAGGAAATTGGTCTTCGCCCCGGTGAAAAGCTTTATGAAGAGCTACTGGTGAAAAATGAAAACTGTCACAAAACTGAAGATGCCCGCATTTTTATTGAACGCCTGCCGCCACCGCCCCGGGAAGAGGTGGATCGCATGTTGCGGGCTCTGCGCCAGGCGCTTGACATGAAGGCGGATGATGAATTGCTCAAAGAGCTGATGAGGCGCATTGTGCCCAGCTACCGCAGTGCGCAGGAGGTCAACGCCAATGCTGCATTCACAGCTGAGTTTAAGGCCGCTGGCATAAAAAGCGAATTGCCCGACATTCTCCTGGAACCTTTGGGCATTCCTATATAAACTGGAAGGACGATTTAGACATGAAGAAGTTTCTGACACTCACCTTGGCACTGCTTACCCTGTTCTCGCTTACCGCATCTGCGCAGACAGAGGCGCTGGTTTTTACACAGGAGCAACTGGATGCTCTGGATGTTGCTTTGTCCGATGACAATAGTGAGATAATCATAGGCGACGAGTTCCGGGTACACATCTCAGATGATGATCTTTCAGTGACTCCTGATTTGCCATCAGAGTGGGTGAACATACTTTTGCTGGGCACTGACACTGGCAACAAAACCCTCAACTATGGCCGAACGGATACCATGATGGTATTTTCTGTTAACAAATCAACCGGGCAAATGCGGCTGGCTTCTTTGGTGCGGGATATGTATGTGAACATCCCTCACCTGAATTCAACTAATCGCATCAACACTGCCAATGTTTTTGGCGGGCCGCTGTATGCTGTTAAAGTGGTCAACGAAACTCTGGGGCTTAATATCACCCACTATGCTTCCGTTAATTTCCAGGGCTTCAAGGACATTATTGATTATTTGGGTGGGGTTACGCTGAAACTTGGTTTCACGGAAGCAAACATTGTTGGCGCGCAGGTGACGGAAGAACCCCAGCTTTTAAATGGCGAGCAGGCGCTGGCCTATGCGAGAATCCGCCAATTGGACAGCAACTTTGGCCGCAATACTCGTCAGCGCAAGTTGCTAAATGCCATGCTCAGCCAGCTGCTTAGTGGCAGTGATATCAATCAGATCATGTCAGCGATGACAGAAGCGCTCAAACATCTGACGACTAACATGACCATCAACGAGGTTTTGCAGCTGGTGCCAGCGGTGGTAAAAAATGAAAGCGGCATGGAAACGGCCGGATTTCCGGCTGCGGGCGATTATCGCAATGAAATGATCAGAGGTGTCAAAAGCGTGGTTATTTTTGATCAGGAAGAGACCAAGGATAAGTTGCATCGCTTTATTTATGAAGGGATTCAGCCCTGATTAAGCATTAAACCATCATTATCACAAGGAGGAAATCATGAAAAAAATACTCGTACTCTTTCTGGCAGCGGCTATGCTGCTTCCTGTTTTTGCAATCGCAGAAATAGCCATCGATCCCATCGCTAACCGTGGCATCAACCCCCAGCGTGATTTACCCAACAATCCAGCAATCCCGGGTGAAAGCATGACCACTGGTCTGCCAACCAATTTGCCTTATATCCCCATTCTTGTCAACATAGACAATGTGTCTGGCGCCTGGCCCCAGTGGGGTATTGCTGAAGCGGATATTATCTATGAAATGCCCATTCATGGCCTTAGCCTCACTCGCTTGATGGCTCTGTTTGCTTATCATCATCCCACCTCAGTTGGTCCGGTTCGCTCTGGGCGCGTGATGCATGCGGAGATGCGTGAAGAATGGGATGCCGGCTGGGCTTTTGTAGGTGTTCAGACAAAGGCAGGTACCAATGTGAATGATGTAATTCGCGAGCTTGGTCTCAGAAAAAAAACAGCCCCATTGCTGATGAATGGCAAGCATATGGTTGAGGTTAGCCATCATTCGGGGCCGCATGATCACAGCATTAATTTGGAAAAGGCTGCCGCTACCATCGTTGATTATGATTTTCCTCAGCGTCCTTTCCTGTTTACAGACGCGCTGCCGGAATCAGGTGACCCTGCTATTAGTATTCGTCTGCTGTATGGTGGCGGCAATGAGAAAAGCTACACCAACTCCAGCTATACTTATGATGCAGCCACGAACCTTTATACAAGGCTTCGTAATAAGAAACCCTATGTGGACATGAAAGCGGCGGATCCAAAGGCTTCACTCACTTTTAGCAATGTTATCGTCCAGTGGACTGACCTTAGATTTAACGGCGCTGCCAACGCACCCATTCTCAAGGAAGTGGGGGAGGGCAATGCTGATATTTTTACTGGTGGTAAGCATATCGCTGGTTACTGGGTGCGCAAGGATCTGCAGTCAAGAACCATCTTTTATGATCAGGACGGCAATGAGATCCAGCTCCAGCGCGGCAAAACATGGATAAATATCACCACTGAAAGATCCACCAAAGTGGTTTATGAATAAAATAGGAAACGGGTTTTTAGAGGGGTGTGTTGATGAACATGCCCCTCTACTTTTTTATTAATATACGAAACAAAAAAGAAGCCTTATAGCTTCCTAAGATTTGTGTGGTAGCGGCGGTCGGATTCGAACCAACGACACTCCGGGTATGAACCGAATGCTCTAGCCAACTGAGCTACGCCGCCAAAAAAATGGTTGCGGGGGAGGGATTTGAACCCTCGACCTCCGGGTTATGAGCCCGACGAGCTACCGAACTGCTCTACCCCGCGTTATACGCCTTGCGACGCAACTATTATGATACATGAAGAACGCTGTTCTGTCAAGGATAAAATACCCTTGAGTTTCCGTATTCTGATTATACTTTTTGATTGAGCTGCAGGTGGTTCAGGGGTTTTGAGGAAGTCACTGTCAAATCATGTCTTTTTTGTCAATATTCTGGCATATTTATGACGGAAAATGAGGAACCTTTCCTGTTTTTCATAGTAGAATTGATTTGTAACAAAAACTCGACTAAACAAATCCAGGGAGGCTCCTCATGCGTTATTCTACCACAGATACCTATCAACTCAAAAGGGAAATCATCACCTTCGCCAGGCGTCTGAGTGAAGGCCTCCCACGGGATTGGGAAAAGTTTACCGCTGATATGCTTTTCGGCATCCTCGCGTCCAGCAGCTGCATTCTTTCCCGCTTTGCCGATGTGCTCAAAGAAGATATCTTGAAAAAGAACACCGTTGAACGCTTGGCACGAAAGCTGTTAGAAGATATGCCCCCCGAACTCACCCATCATTACCTGTCCTTTGCCCGGAACATCGCGCAGGACACGGGGCCTGTCTTTGTGGATGATACGGACATCACCAAGCCCTATGGCAAAGCCTTTGAGGATATGGGAACGGTCAGAGATGGCTCTTCGGCAGATAAAAAGCTGAAGAATGGGTATTATGTGACTGAAATGACTGCCCTGAGCCATCGTACCCGTCAGCCTATCAGCCTCTATTCCCATATCCATTCCTCTCACTCAAAAAACTATACCTCTGTCAACGACATCACCTTCCGGGCATTGAAAGAAGTTTTCCCTTATTTCCCCAAAGCAACCTATGTCTTTGACCGGGGTTATGATATGAACAAGCTATATCTTTTCATGTACGAGCATGAAAAGAGCTTCATCGTTCGTGTCACCAGCAACAGAAATCTGTTCTGTAAAAACAAGTGGTTCAAGTCGACCACGCTCAGGGACAAATACAAAGGCAAGTTTAAGTGCCCGGTCTTATATGGCGGCAAAAAGACTGAATGCTGGGTCACCTGTGTCAATGTCAAGATCACCGCGAGCTGCAAATGGCTCAAGTTAGTATTGGTATATGGGCTGTCAGATACCCCCATGATGCTGTTGACCAACCGCCCGGTCAGAAACAGGGAGGACGCGCTGCAGGTTGTCCGGATGTATTTCATGCGGTGGCGGATAGAGGAACATTTCCGCTTCAAGAAGACGACCCTGGGGTTTGAGGATATGCGGGTGCGCAAGCTGAAGGCAATGAATCACTTGAGTCAGTTTGTGAGCATGGCCATTGGCTTTTTGTGCGCACAGGCAGACAAAAGAAACACCTCCAGGCTCAGGCGCGCCGTGACGCGCGAGGCAAATGGACAGAAGCAGGAGCACAAAATATCCTTTCTGCTTTATAGAATGGGGTTGGGTATCCAGCGCATTCTGGCCAGGGCACAAACAGGCATCCGTGCCTGGTTCCGCGTAGGCCGGCCCAAATACAGGCAGTTATCCTTCCCTTTGCTATGTTGAAATACAACAACTGAATAGGCGCGCGCAAGGGCTTGTTTACCTTCCCTTTTTTTGGAAAATTCGCTCTGTAAAATGAAATACCGCATCCTCTACCATGCAGAGGCTCAAGAATCTCTGCTCATTGCACCAGAAGATTGCAAAATACGGAAACTCAAATAAAATACTTGAGTTTCCGTATTGTGTTGTAGGAGTGTCAAACATAGGTAACACATTGGGTACAATTCTGGCAGCAGCCCGGTGTCAAGGGAAAGGTGGAGATTTGCGGAGCAAATACTACCTGACCTTGACACCGCTTCCCTGGTAGAATCCGGGGCGGCTCAATGACCCACCATTGAGCCCTAGTTACATCACCCCCTGATACAGGTCCAGCACTTCGTTGGGCGATTTCATCCCAAGACAGGTCATGATGTAATCATTCGATGCAGCCTGGTACCTGGCTAACTGACTTCTTCCATCCTCCAAGCTGTACATTCGCATCTTCCTGTAAAACCTCATCTCATCTGTTCGGTGCTGACGCTCAACCTTTCCGTTGTGACGGGGGGTGGCGATCCGGATGCGATGGTACGCTATCCCCATCTCCTGCAATGCCTGCTCAAACAACGTCTTGTGTTTGGATTTGGTGACCAGCAGCGCATTGGTGAACTCCGTCCCATTGTCTGTCTGGATCGTCCGGATGGGGAAGGGTGAGCGCCTCACCAACTTCTCCAGAAAGTCCCGCGCGCTGTAGGTGCTGTGTTCATCGTACATCTCCCTGAATGTCCAGCGGCTGCATTCATCCTTGGCCGTGAACTGATAGTATTTCCCGCCATCCGACACACAGTATGACGGCACATACTTCACATCCAACCGCACTTTCTGGCCCGGATAGTCAGCACGCTGGTATGGTTTGGGTTTGCGCGCCTTTCGCTTTTCCCCGATAGGTTTCCCCAGCAGCCTGGCCACTGTCCGTTTGAAGCAGCTATAACTTCGCGTGTATCCGTAGTTCTTAGCCTTTTGGTATCCCAGAAGAAGATCTTCACGGTACTGCCTTCCATAGCGCTTTACCAGCTTCTCCTCGCTCCGGCTTTGTCTGCGAAGGCTGGTGTGCGGACTTCGCTTGCGCTCCACCAGGCTTTGCCACGTTCCATCCCAGCGCTTCCGCCATTTCCATACGCATTTCCGGCTTACATGGTAACGAATTGAGGTCTTGGTCAATCCATGATCCTGACAATACAGCATCATCTGTTGACGCCAGTGCGCATCCTGAGTTAATTTGTTCATGCAGAGAGCTCCTTCAGTAGTTTTGTTTGGAGGAAAACCATTCTACCAAAGTCTCTCTGCTTCCTTACCCCTAAGTGCTACCTAAGTATCATACCTCAACATTTTTTTGTTGTTATTATTGCAAGCGCTTTACAAATCGGGCTTTGTGGTGCATAATAGTCGAGCAATGATGGGGACGGGCGAGGAAAAGCCCTGAAGCGAGCCGGGGAGGGTGGAAGCCCGGCGGGAACAGCCCTTTGCCGGATCACCCCGGAGCATGGCCTAATCCGCCACGGCGGCCCCCGTTATCAGGCAGAAGCGGGCGCAGTGCGCCAACTTGGGTGGTACCGCGGTCATCCGTCCCAAAGGGGCGGTATTTTTTTGTTTGGAGGAAACGCATGTATCAAAAAGTGTCCACAGACATGGATTTTGTCTCTCGGGAAAAGGAGATCGCCCGGTTCTGGAAAGAGCAGGGCATCATGGAAAAAGTCCTTGCCCATAATCAGGGGAAGGAACGTTTCACCTTTTATGAGGGTCCGCCCACGGCCAACGGAAAGCCCCACATCGGCCATGTGATCACCCGGGCCATGAAGGATCTGATCCCCCGCTATCACGCGATGAAGGGAAAGGATGTTTTCCGCATCGGGGGCTGGGACACCCATGGCTTGCCGGTGGAGCTGGAGGTGGAAAAGAAACTGGGCCTTGATGGCAAGGATCAGATTGAGGCCTTTGGCATTGAGCCATTTATCCAGGAGTGCAAGAAGTCCGTCTGGAAGTATAAGCAGGAGTGGGAGGAGATGTCTGACCGCCTGGCCTTCTGGGTGGATATGGACAAGGCCTATGTCACCTATTATGACAGCTATATCGAATCGGTGTGGTGGAGCCTGAAACAGATCGCCGAAAAAGGCCTGCTCTACCAGGGCCATAAGGTGGTGCCTTATTGCGCCCGCTGTGGCACGGCTCTTTCCAGCCATGAGGTGGCCCAGGGCTATCAGGAGGTGGAGGAGTATTCCGCTTTTGTGCGCTTCCCGGTGAAGGGGGAGGAAAACACCTACCTGCTGGCCTGGACCACCACGCCCTGGACGCTGCCCTCCAACGTGGCGCTGTGCGTGAACGCGAAGGAAGAATACTGCCGCTTCACCCTGGACGGGGACAGCATGATCATGGCCACTGCCCTTATCCCTACCCTGTTTTCAGATGAACAGCGCGCCGCCATGACAAATAAAACCTTTTTGAAGGGCGAAGCCCTGCTGGGCATGGAATATGAACCCCTGTGGCAGCTGGCAAACGTCCGGGAGAAGGCCTGGTATGTGGTGGCGGATGACTATGTGTCCCTGAGCGACGGCACGGGCATTGTGCACATCGCCCCGGCGTTTGGTGAGGATGATGCCCGCATTGGCCGCGAGACCGGGCTGCCTTTTGTGCAGCTGGTGGACACCCAGGGCCGCTTTGTGGAAAACACCCCTTGGGAGGGCGTGTTCATCAAAGAGGCTGACCCGCTGATTTTAACAGAGCTGAAGGAGCGGGGCTTGCTGTTAAAGCGGGCGCTGTACACCCATAACTATCCCCATTGCTGGCGCTGCAAAACGCCGCTGATGTACTATGCCCGCGCCGGCTGGTTTATCCGCATGACCCAGGTGAAGGATTCGTTGGTGGCCAACAACCGCTCCATCAACTGGTATCCGGAGAACATCAAAGAAGGCCGCATGGGCAACTTTGTGGAAAACGTGGTGGATTGGGCCTTATCCCGGGAGCGCTACTGGGGCACGCCGCTTCCGGTGTGGATGTGTGAAAACGGACATATGCATGTGGCAGGCAGCCGCAGAGAGCTGGAAGAGATGAGCGTCACCCCTCTTAGCCAGGAAGTGTTGCCCGAACTCCACCGCCCCTATATTGACCGGGTGGTGCTCAGGTGCCCCGAGTGCGGGGAGGATATGCACCGCACCCCGGAGGTGATTGACTGCTGGTATGACTCGGGCGCCATGCCCTTTGCCCAGTGGCATTATCCCTTTGAGAACAAAAAGGAGTTTGAGGAGCGTTTCCCGGCTGACTTTATTTCTGAAGCCGTGGACCAGACCCGGGGATGGTTCTATTCCCTTCTGGCCATCAGCACTCTGGTGTTTGAACAGTCTTCCTACAAAAACTGCCTGGTGCTGGGTCATGTGCAGGATAAGGACGGGCGCAAAATGTCCAAACATCTGGGCAATGTGGTGGATCCCTGGAGCGTGATCAACAAGCAGGGCACGGATGCCGTGCGCTGGTATTTCTACACCGCGGGCGCGCCCTGGCTGCCCAGCCGTTTTTATGATGACGCGGTGAGCGAGGTGCAGCGCCGTTTTATGGGCACCCTGTGGAACACCTATGCCTTTTATATTCTGTATGCGGATATTGATGGCTTTGTGCCAAAGGATCACCCCGTGGAGCGTTCAGAGCTGACGCTGATGGACCGCTGGATTCTAAGCCGCTTGCACACTACCATCAAGCTGGTGGATGAGGGCTTGGCCAACTACCGCATCCCAGAAAGTGCCGGCGCCATCAACGATCTGGTGGATGACCTGTCCAACTGGTATGTGAGGCGCGGCCGCGCCCGCTTCTGGGGCAAGGGCATGGCGGGGGATAAAAAAGCCGCTTTTGCCACGCTGTATACGGTTTTAGAAACTATCAGCCGCCTGACCGCGCCCTTTACGCCTTTCATGGCGGAGGCCATGTATCAGAACATGGTGCGCTCAGTGGATAAAACGGCCCCTGAATCTGTGCATCTGTGTGATTTCCCGGTGTATGACGCCTCCTGCGTTGACCTGGATATGAAGCGGCAGATGAAAGCCCTGCTGGAAGTGATCCAGCTGGGCCGTGCCTGCCGCAACCTTGCCAGCCTCAAGGTGCGCCAGCCTGTGGCCAAAATCCTGGTGCGGGGCGCCGCCTTTGATGAGGTGTATGGGGAGCTTGCCCGGGATGAGCTGAATGTGAAGGAAGTGGTGTTCACCGATGACGCTTCCGCTTTTACCGGCTATAAGCTTAAGCCCCAGCTGCGCACCCTGGGCCCGCGCTTTGGGAAAAAGCTTGGCCAGGTCAGCAAACTGCTGGCGGAAACTGACGGCGGGGATGCCGTGGCCGCCTTTGAGCGGGGTGAAAGCCTGGCGCTAAACTTGGACGGGGAGAAGATCACCCTCAGCCGGGATGATGTTTTGGTGGAAACCGCCCAGAAAGAAGGCCTGGTCTCTCTGGAAGAGCGGGGCGTGACGGTGGCGCTTGACACGGTGCTCAACGATGAACTGATCAGCGAGGGCTATGCCAGGGAGGTGATCAGCAAGCTGCAGACCATGCGCAAGGACGCCGGATTTGAGGTGACTGACCGGGTGCATGTGCGCTATGAGGCGGATACGGAAGTGTCCCAGGCCCTAACGGAATGGGGTGAAATGGTGTGCGCTGTAGTGCTCGCCGTTTCACTGGAGGAGGGCAAGCCCCTAGAGGACGCTTTTACCCAGAGCTGGGATATCAATGGGAAAAACGCGACGCTGAGCGTGGTTAGGGTTTAATCCTAAACTAAACAACAGGCATGAATGCCTGAACACGCAAGATGGAAGGACCATCTGCGATTCAAATTATTATCAGGAGGAACTATCATTATGAAACGGATTCTATCTTTGGCTTTAGTGCTGTGCCTGTTTGTGGTTTTCCCTGCATCCATGGAAACGGATGCCTTTACCTCTGCCTCTGTGACCGATCATTATTGCGATTTTGCCCTGACAGGCGAAGCGCTGATGACGGCTGTCAACGGACACTCCGGTTTTTACCTGGTGTCCACCACCAATCCTGACGGTTCACCCAATGCTGCCTATTTCATTTTTGGCATGAAGGAACTGAAGGGCAAATACTATGTGCAGCTTGGCCTGGCGGAGAACCAGTCCAAGCAGAACCTCCTGCGGAAGAAGCAGGGTGTCGCCGTTTATGCAGCTACTCCTGGCACTGGTGCTGAGGATAAACCCTATGCCGTGGCCGGAGCCCGCATCCGCTTTGTGCTGGTTGAGGACGAAGCTCTTGTGAACGAGTTAAAGGGTGATTCCAAGTACACGCCTCTGTTTGCGGAAATTACCGAGGTTTTGCCTTTAGGATAATCATGAGAATCTAAAGAGCGGGGGGATGTCTTTCAAGATATCCCCCGAATTCTTGTATTTTTCGTATAGTTTTTTCGGTTCTCTATTTTCTCCGTAGAGAGAATGTGGGAGCCTGGGAAAACTTTCTCTTTTAATTTTAACATTTCACGCAAGCGTAAAAATAAGCAGAGCTTAGTTCCAGTCTTCGGTAAAAACAAATCCGATGGCAGATATGCGTTATCTATATTATTCTATCTTCAATGTCAGCGCCTTCTCAAATGCTTCAATATCCTTCATGTCTTCAGCGCTGATATCGTCATCGCGCCTATCCCCAAAGTAGTCCCAGCGGGGGGAGAGGGTGATTGAATCGGGAAAAACATTGAGTCCGGGGTAGAGAATGTCCACATGATAAGCCCAGGAGCCGTCCTTAAGCTGGCGCCGGGCGCCGGCAGATTCAAATTCCATATCGGCAAAGGCCGGGTTTTTGCCCTTGGTGGTGGGGCTGATGTTGCCGTAACGTTCCTGCAAAATAAGGGCGCTTTCTGCGGTGCCGTCGTGGGGGATGAGGTCAATGTCCATCCTGGTGGTCAGCGGAGAAAGGCTGAGGCGGTTAATACGCACAGTACAGTCCTTTAGCTTGATGTCCCGTTGCCTGGGAACCAGATCCCGAACCAGAGCCAGGCCCCGGTCGGCGTCCAGGGTAAAGGTGAGGGTGATGATGCCAGCGTCTTTCATCAGCCCTGGATATTCAGTGTACAGGGCGTTTCCCTGCTGCTCAGAATGGCCAAAGATTTGGCCGCTGTCATCAACGGGCACATAGCCTTTATTGATCCAGGTTTTTGGGTTCAGCTGATCATGGGGGGCGATTGCAAGGCCTGTTTCCTTGACCAGGGCCATTCGTTCCTCGCGGAATGCTTTATCATCCTCATTCTCCCCTTCCTGGGGATAGAGGGAGACGTCCACCACCATTAGGGGGCCTGTGGGGCGCTGGATGGCCACCTTCACCTCTACAGGCACCTGACCTGTGAGCTGTTCCCTGGCGGCCAGGCCCACCATGCCGCCTGATACCTTCTGCCGGTCAAAGCCCTCTTCCTGAAGCCCGAAGAGCATGGGCAGCCAATCGCCATCAAAGGCGCTGAAATTGGGCCAGATATCCTCCCCTCCGGCGGTGACCGACCGCATGGACAGCATGGCGGGCTCCTTGGGGTTCAGGTTTTGCGATTCCCAGGAGATGGCTAATTTCTCCCCGTCATAGGCGGCGCCGGTGATGCGGATGCGGATATGATCAAATTCTTCTGTGGTGTCAATCAGCTGCATGCTGTCTTTCAGCTCCATGCTGGCTTTTTCAGGGTTTCCAATCAAAAAGTCAAGCAGCCCGGCCTGGCTTAGCGCAAGGGCAGTAAGGGTGAGCGCCATCAGGACGAAGGCGAGAATCAGGCCGGTGGATAGCTTTTTAGTCACTTTGTTCTCTCCTTTAATGCGGTGAAGCACATTGAGGCGGCCTTCCTCAGGGAACCTCACCCCATCAAGACGCTGCTTGAGCGCTTGACGAAAGGAATCCTCATGCATGGGAATACCACCTTTCTGCGTGTAGTTTAAGGGTTTCCCGGGCTTTTTTAAGCCTGCGGTAGTAGCTGGCGCGGGAGATGCCAAGGGCCTTGCTGGCGGTGTCTGCATCCATGTTCAGGTAATAAGCCATCAGGATCGCCTGCCTGAGGGGGAGCGGCAGCCGCATCACCTCGGAGAGCACATCGGTTTCATCCTCCGGCTGTGTGCTTGCAATGTCCGGCAAATCCTCCGGCGTGACGCGGCGGTCTACCCGCCGCCACCAGGCGCTGCGACGATAGTCTCTGCAGGTGTTCACCGCGATGCGCATCAGCCAGGCTTTTTTTTCGGGCTCTTCTCTGTCCTGAATATCGGATAGCTTTCTGAAAGCCTTTAAAAAGGCATCCTGCACGGCGTCCTGCGCCAGGTGCAGGTCTTTTAAATAAACGAAGCAAATCCGCATCAGGTCATCCCCATGGGCCCGGATGAGCCTGTCCAGCTCCATGGCCCTGTTGTCTTCCACGCGCCCACCTCCCTTCACCTAATTAACGATGGCGGAGAGAAAATCGTCTCATTCCATGATACACTGTGGCAGGAAATTATTTGCGTAAAATGGAACGCCGGGGAACAGTGCCCCCGTCTATATAGGTGAAAGGGGGTGAGCGGATGGATTTTGCAGAGGTACCATGCAAAGTCCGGGAGGAGCGGATCAGCCGCATCATGACGCAATATGGCCGTGAGCTGAAACGGATGTGCTATATGTACCTGAAGGATCAGGCTTTGGCTGAGGACGCCGTGCAGGACACCTTCCTGAAAGCCTACAAAGCCCTGAATGATTTCCGGGAGGAAAGCAGTGAAAAAACCTGGCTGATGCGCATCGCGGTGAACACCTGCAAGGATTATCTGCGCACTGCCTGGTTTAGACGGGTGGATAGAAGAAGGACGCTGGATGAACTGCCTGAACAAGGCCACGAGCCCCAGATGCCTGACCCTACTGTGATGCAGGAGATCATGTCTTTATCTGCCAAGCATTGTGAGGTCATCCTGCTGCGCTACTACCAGGAGATGGAGATTGCGGACATCGTGGCCGCATTGAACTTGCCCGAAGGCACGGTAAAGTCACGCCTTGCCCGTGCCCGGGAAAAATTGGCAACGAAGCTTGAAAGGTGGTATTTCGATGAAGAGTAAAGTGAAACCAATCCTCGACAGCCAGCTTTCAGCGATTGACTGGACGCCGGAGGATACCCTGAACATGCTTCGGCAGATGAGAGGAGAAACCAAGGTGAAAAAGAAATTGTCATGGGCGCTGGCGCTGGCCCTGGCCATTGTGCTGCTGGCCGTATCCGCCCTGGCGGTGGGCCTGTGGAAGAACTACTATGACAAGATGGCATATAACGAGGGCGAGATCGGCTGCTTTGACTCCTGGAGCGGGGAGAAGCGGGCGGAGTATGTGCTGGCGATGCAGGAAGAAGGCATCGATTTTGACCAGCGACAGATCGACAAGCTTAAAAGCAACAAAATCAATGATGCTGAAAAGGCAAAAATCGCCACGAAGCTGATTTTGAACAAATATCCCGGCATGCGGGAGGACACCATCACCGCCATCTCTATTTTAGAGGCGGAAAAGGGCCCCCTGCCCAACTGGTCCATGGAGGACAAAGCCGCCTACACCCAAATGCTGATAAAAACAAAAACTCTGGGCAGTGATGAGGAGATGTACTGGCTGCCCGGGGATAAGGACATCCCTCTGGAAAGGGCGGTTAGCATCGCCAATGAGGCTATCAAAAAGGAGCATGGTGAAACAGAAGAAAACCTGAAAACCATGACGCTGTATGCCGACCTGCGCAGCTATGCCGATCAGCAGGAGCACCGCACTTGGCATGTGTATTACATGCAGAAGGGGGCGGACGTCTATGACGCACCCAGCGAGTACAGCGTGTGGATTAAGGCGGATAACGGCGAGGTGGAGTCCGTGGAGGCTCACGCCCGGCAGCTGGAGGAAGCGAAGAAAGATGCTTTGCCTTGAGCATATCCTGTAAATATGACCTGGGCTGCACCACAATTTAATTCATTCGACGATTTTTTCATACAGCTGTTGAGTTTCTAACAGCACACTCTGTCCGACATATATGACTAGCTTACAGAAGTAAAAGAATAGCAAAATGTATTTTTTTACCTTGACTCAAGGAGAAATGCGCGATATAGTAATCGTAAGTAAATATCCTTATCGAGAGTGGCGGAGGGACTGGCCCTGTGAAGCCCGGCAGCCTGCGGAAGCAAGGTGCTAAATCCAGCGGTGATGTATCGCCGGCAGATAAGATGGAACGAAAAGCGCTTGTCTGGAAGGACAAGCGCTTTATTTAGGAGGGAACATGGACAGAAGACTAATGACTTCAGAATCGGTTACAGAAGGACATCCGGATAAGATGTGCGACCAGATTTCAGACGCAGTGCTTGATGCTATTATTCAGGAGGACAAATCTGCCCGGGTAGCTTGTGAAACCTGCGTAACCACAGGGCTCATCCTAATCATGGGGGAGATCAGCACTAAAACCTATGTGCCTTTGGCGGATTTGGCCAGGGAGGTTACGCTGGACATTGGCTACAACAGCTCAAGTGTTGGATTTGACGGCAATTCCTGCGCGGTGTTAGTAGCTGTGCACGAACAATCAAGCGACATCAGCCAGGGTGTATCCCAGGCAATAGAAACCAGGGGAAAGGCCAACAGCCGCATGACCGGGGCTGGAGACCAAGGGATGATGTTTGGCTTTGCCAGCAATGAGACGTCTGAGCTTATGCCCATGGCGCTGGCTCTGTCACACAGATTGACCAGGAGAATGAGTGAGGTGAGAAAAAGCGGTCTGCTACCGTTTATGCGGCCGGACGGCAAAGCTCAGGTGACCATTGCCTATGAAAATGGCAAACCCCAGCGCGTTGAAACGGTGGTCATTTCAACCCAGCATGACGAAAAGGTGACGCAGGAAGAGATCCGGAAAGCCATGCTTAGCCAGGTTGTTCCTCGTTGCATACCGGAAAACCTTCTTGACAGCAACACCCGTTATTTGATCAACCCCACAGGGCGTTTTGTGATTGGCGGCCCGGCTGGGGATTCAGGGCTGACCGGACGAAAAATCATTGTGGACACCTATGGCGGCTATGCGCCTCACGGCGGTGGATGCTTCTCGGGCAAGGATCCCACCAAGGTTGACCGTTCAGCCGCCTATATGGCTCGTTACGCGGCTAAAAATGTGGTGGCAGCAGGCCTGGCGGACAAGTGTCAGATTGCGCTCGCTTACGCCATTGGGGTCGCTGAACCGGTAGGCTTCAGCGTGGATACTTTTGGTACCGGGCAGGCTGATGACGCAGCCATTGCCCGGGCAGTAAGGCAGACCTTTGATTTCCGGCCTGATGGCATTATTCAGGAATTGGATTTACTGCGCCCGATTTACCGGCAGACGGCCAGTTATGGACACTTTGGACGTGATGATCTGGATTTGCCCTGGGAACGGACGGACAAAACTCAGTCCTTAATCGTCAATCTCTGATCAGTGATGATAGTAAACCCCCCGCATGATTGTTTTTGTGCGGGGGGTTGGTTTATATCTAAATAAAATAGCTTATGTTCCCAGGTAGGCCTTCTGCACATCAGCATCAACCAGCAGTTCCTGACTGGGGCCGCTTTTTACCAGATTGCCGGTTTCCAGTACATAGGCGCGGTCAGAAATGTTGAGCGCCATGTGGGCATTTTGCTCCACCAGGAGGATGGTCATGCCATCCTGATTGATGTGTTTGATGATGGCGAAAATCTCCTGAACTAAAATGGGGGAGAGACCCATGGAAGGTTCATCCATCATGAGCAGTTTAGGCCTGCTCATCATGGCGCGGCCCATGGCGAGCATCTGCTGTTCGCCACCGGAAAGGGTGCCGGCAACCTGTCTACGCCGTTCTTTGAGTCTGGGGAAGTGGCCAAACACCAATTCCAGATCCTGATTGACCTGCGCTGAGTCCTTGCGGGCGAAAGCGCCCATTTCCAGGTTTTCCAGAACTGTCATCCGGGAGAACACCCTGCGGCCCTCCGGCACCTGCGCCAGGCCCATGCCTACCAGCTGGAAGGCTGGGGTCTTGCGGATGGATTGATCCATAAAAATGATGTCGCCTGAGGCGATGGGCAGGAGGCTGGAGATGGCATTCAGCGTGGTGGATTTGCCTGCTCCATTGGCCCCGATGAGGGAGACGATTTCTCCCTGCCTGACTTCAAAGGAAATGCCATGAAGCGCGTGAATGGCGCCGTAATATACATTGATGTCATTTACTTTAAGCATGGGCTGCGCTCCCTTCTTTCCCGGACTTGGCATCAGCGCTGCCCAAGTAGGCGGCAATGACCTCAGGATTGTTCCGGATTTGCTCAGGCGTACCTTCGGCGATGATTTTGCCGTAGTTGAGCACATAGATACGCTCACAGATGCCCATGACCAGTTTCATGTCATGTTCAATCAGCAAAATGGCCACAGAAAAACGATTCCTGATGGTTTTGATGGTTTGCATCAGTTCACGGGTTTCCATGGGATTCATGCCAGCCGCAGGCTCATCAAGCAGCAACACCTTAGGGTTGGAAGCCAGAGCACGGCATATTTCCAACTTGCGCTGCTGGCCGTAGGGAAGCGCGCTGGACTGGACATCCGCCACATCTTCCATTTGGAAAACGCGCAGCAACTCCCTGGCCCGCACATCAATGCCCCGCTCTTCGCTCATGCACTCACTGTCCCTGAGAACACCGCTTAAGGTAGAGTAGCGCATGCGGGAATGAAAGGCGACCTTGATGTTCTCAAGCACGGTCATAGATTTGAACAAACGGATATTTTGGAAGGTCCGGGCAATGCCATCCCTGGTGATATCATGGGGCTGCTGTCCATTGATGCGCTTGCCCAGGAGGTTGATGTCCCCGTCAGTTGGAACATATACCCCTGTTAACATGTTGAAGATGGTGGTTTTCCCGGCGCCGTTCGGGCCGATGAGGCCAACGATCTCATTGTTCATCACGCAGAGGTTCACATTATCAGCTGCCCTGAGACCGCCAAAGGAAATGCCTAGCTCATTGATTTCAAGAACCGGCTTATCCTCCCACACATCGTACCGGGGTTGGAATGGCATGCGCGTTTGCTCGGTTTTTCGCTTAAACAGCTTTCTCCACAGGCGCTCAAGCTTTTCCCAGGCTTTCAGCATGGAGAATTCCTGGGTGCCCAGAAGGCCTGAAGGACGGAAAAGCATCATGATAATTAACAGCAGCGCGTAGATCACCAGGCGATATTCCGCCAGGCTGCGCAGCATTTCAGGCAAGGCCACCAGAACGATGGAGGCGATGATTGAGCCGGTGATGGAGCCCATGCCGCCCAGGACCACAATAACCAAGTACTCAATGGATTTGTTAAACCCAAAGGTTTTTGCGTTCAGGATGCCAATCTGGTGAGCATATAAACCGCCCGCGATGCCTGCAAAAAAGGCGGCAATGGTGAAGGCCAGCAGCTTGTAGCGGGTGGTGGGGATGCCAACGGCTTCCGAGGCCACCTCATTTTCCCGGATGGAAATGATGGCACGTCCATGGCGGGAGCGGCCCAAGGTAAAGATACTGGCGATGATGACCGCCGTAATCCAGAAAACAATTGAAAACTGTATGGCCGTTGACAAAGCAGTATCCGGGGAAAATGCCCTGGACATACGGGTAATGCGCGTAAGGCCGGCAGCTCCGCCGGTGAAATCAAGGTTTTCAATAATGACACGGATGATCTCCCCAAAGCCAAGGGTGATGATGGCCAGATAATCACCGGTGAGGCGCAGGGCAGGCATGCCGATGAGAAAGCCAAACACCGCAGCCATCAGCCCGCCAAGCAATAGGGAAATGGGGAGTGACAGGCCAAAGGCCAGACCCACGCTGCGGGTAAACAGGGCAGAGGTATATGCGCCAATAGCCATAAAACCGGCATGGCCCAAAGCCAGCTGTCCAAGCAGGCCGGTGGTGACATTCAGGCTGGCTGTCATGATGATTGTAATCAGCACCGTGATGAGGATGCCAGAAATATAGTTATTGATGCCTTTGTTGGCGATGAGGAGGGTGATGAAGAGATAAACCGCAAGCAGGGAGATGGCATTCAAGATGATTGATTTTGTTTTCTTATTCATGCGTTTACACCTTCTCGCTCGTCTTTTTGCCAAGGAGTCCCGCGGGCTTAACCAGAAGCACCACAATCAAAATACCATAAACCACCGCGTCAGAAAGCTGGGAGGAGATGTAAGCCTTGGTCAAACTCTCAGCAACGCCCATCACAAAGCCACCCAGCATGGCGCCTGGGATTATCCCGATGCCACCCAGCACCGCGGCAATAAACGCTTTCAGCCCAGGCAGTGAACCCATGGTGGGGGACACAGCGGGATAGGCCATGCAATACAGGAAGGAGCCGATGCCAGCCAGGGCACAACCAATGGCAAAGGTGGTGGTGATGGTGTGGTTGACATTGATTCCCATCAACTGGGCGGTGTTATAGTCTTCGCTCACCGCACGCATGGCTTTGCCTCTTTTTGACATTTGCACAAAGCCTTGTAGTGAAATCATGATCACCGTGCAAACGGCAATGGTCAGAACGGTGATGAAGCTGATCTGAAAATGGTGAATTTTAAGGGGCGCTATGTTCAGGATGGTGGGAAAAGGCCTGGGCTGAGCACCGAAAACAAGCAATGCCACATTTTGCAGCAGCATGCTAACCCCAATCGCCGTGATAAGCGAAGAGATGCGGGGGGAGTTGCGCAGGGGCTTATAGGCCAGACGCTCAATAAGGATACCAAAGATAACGCATACAACAACAGCGGCTAAAAGCGCTGCCGGGCTTGACCAACCCAGGGACGTAAGCGTGATAACCGCAGTATAAGCCCCCACCATGATAATGTCGCCATGGGCGAAGTTAATCAGCTTCACAATGCCATATACCATGGTGTAACCAAGAGCAATCAGTGCATAGATGCTTCCCACATGAAGCCCGTTGATTAGTTGATTCAGAAACAAATTCATTGCTCCACCACCTTCATCCAGAAAAAGTACCTGACGCCTGCTCCATAATATACCGGAAAACCCGCCTTACAACAAGAAGGGGAGGATGATTTCCTCCCCTTCCTGAGGTATTTTTATTGCTTACGGATCAAGCTGCTTCACAAACACCTTGTTGCCCTGGTCATCAAAGGTTTGGAAGAAGATACTTTTGATGGGATCATTGTGGTCATCAAAGGTGATGAAACCGCTCACGCCAGCAACGTTTGATTCCTTGATGGCTTTCACCACAGCTTCGTATTCCGTGTTGCCGGCTTTCTCAATCGCGCTAAACAGCACCAGCGCCGCGTCATAGCCGGTGGCAGAGAAGGAGATGGTGGGTTCCTTGCCATATTTTTCCTTATAAGCCTTGACAAATTCCACAGCCATTTCATTTTGAGCGCCGACAGAGAAGTGATCGGTATAGACAAGGTTGGGAAGCAGATCCTTGCTGCTGATCAATTCAACGATGTCCGCGATGCCATCCGCGCCAAAGAATTTGACATCCAGCCCCAGCTCTTTGGCCTGGGTGAGGATCATCGCCGCCTCGTTGCCGTAATAGGGCAGGAAGACGGAATCAGGGCTTGCGCTTTTGATGGTGGTGAGCTGAGTTTTGAAGTCCACATCGCTGTAAGCAGCAGACTCCGCGGCCACGATTTCAAGCCCCTGGGCTTCGCACTCTTTGGCAAAAGACTCATACAGGCCGTTGGAATATTCGTTGCCCTTGTCATACATCACCGCCGGGCGCTGGAAGCCTTCTTCCTTCATATAGCGTGCGATGGCGACCGCCTGCACCGGATCTAGGAAACAGGTGCGGAACACATTGGGACGGCCAGTGGTAACATCATAGGCAGTGGCGGAAGGGGTGATCTGGGGGATGCCGATTTGCTCTGAGAACTCGGCAACCGCCTTGGTTTCATTGGTCAGCACAGCACCCAGGATAGCGACAACTTCATCGTTGTCCACCAGCTTGTTAAAGGCGTTGATGGCTTTGGTATCGTCCCCTTCGGTATCCTCCCAAATGAACTGAATCTGCTTGCCCAGCACACCGCCTTTGGCGTTGAGCTGTTCCACATACAGATCCATGCCTTCCTTGCAGGCTTCACCATATTGGGCGGCAGGGCCGGACAGGACGCCGAGGCCTCCAATCTTAATGACCTCTTCCGCCATCGCGGGCGCGAAAGCGGAAAGAACGAGTACAAGCATGAGCAGCAGGGATAACAGAGACCGTTTCTTCATGACATCCTGACCTCCTTTTTTAATATCGCTTACCAGCGATTGTAAAAGAGAATACGAAAAAGTGAATCTATATACAAGCAACTAAGTGTTTTTCTCTTGTTTTTATAAAGAAGAATGAAATTAAATGAATAATTGAAACCATTTAACACATCCCGCTTTGTGATAAACTATCAATAAGCTAATTTCAGCTTTATGGAAGGGCGTGCACATGAAGAAGCTTACTGCTGTAGTCCAGGGAAAAGGAAGCGGCAACAGCCTGATGCAGGCCATGCGGCAAGCCTGGCCTTTGTTGCCCGAACATGCCCTCAGGGAGGCACTGAAAAGAAAAGATGTGATCGTTAATGGCCGGCGGGTATCGGGCAATTGCACGGTTAATTCAGGGGAGGAAATTGTTCTTTATACCCGGCATGATCAGCGTGTTATTCCGGTGGTCTATGAAGACGCGAATTATCTGCTGCTTAATAAGCCGGCTGGCGTCAACACTGACCGCAATGCACTGAGTGGTTTTTCTTTGATCGCATGGGCTGAGGAACGCGCTGCGGGCAGCTATCAGCCTTATTTATGCCACCGGCTTGACAACCAGACAAGCGGCCTTTGTCTGCTGGCAAAAGACGAACCATCGGCTGAGGCGGCAAAAGCAGCCTTTAAAGCCCGTGATATTGTTAAAATGTATGAATGTCTGGTGGCGGGAACGCCCGAACCGCGTGCAGCCAAACTGACGGCATATTTGACAAAAGATGCGAAAAAAGCCAAGGTATTTATCACTGATCAGCCAAAGCCGGGCGCCCTGGAAATCACGACCGGATACCGTGTTCTGATTCCGGGAGACATCGCCCGGCTTGAAGTTCAGTTGTTTACCGGGCGCACCCATCAGATCCGCGCGCATCTGGCGCACATTGGTCATCCTGTTTTGGGGGATGATGTGTATGGCAATCGCAGCCTGAATCGGGAAAAAGGGCAGCCTGGGCTGAAACTGTGCGCCGTCTCTCTTGCTTTTCCGCCCCAGTGCGGGTTAGAATCCCTGCAGGGCAAGATGTTTACAGTGTCTGCGCCCTTCTAAAACAAGACATAGGGAGTATACAGCTGATATGAAGCCGGATGTGCGCCTGATTGCCGTTGATATGGACGGAACGCTCCTAAATGAGCATTCCCAGGTATCCGATATCACCCGGGACGCCATTCAAGAGGCAAGGAAGCGCGGCATTTTGTTTTCGGCATGCACCGGCCGCTTTCCGGACGACGCTTCCCTTGTGATGAAAGAGTCCGGGATTGAGGGGGCGGTTATCAGCGTGAATGGCTGCGTTATTTATGATAAGCCATTTGGCAATCGCCTGACTGAACACCTCATGGCGCCTGAAACGGCCCGCTGTGTGGTGGATGTGCTGGAGACCTTGGGGGAAGGATATTTTATTTTCGGCAGAAACGCTGTGTACTCCCGGCGTAAAAGCACCAAGCATCATTCAGAAACTGACTTTACTGATGACAGCCTCATCAAAAAACGGGTGAAATACTATTATGGCAGGGATGCTTGCCTGGACGCGGTCAATCACCCGCTATATAAATTTTATATTTATCACACCGAGGGCGGCCTTAGTCTTGAGAAAATTAAATCAGCGTTTGACGGTGTGCCGGAACATTCCCTGACCCAATCAGGCATGCACAATATAGAGGTGATGCCCGCCCATGTGGATAAGGGAACCGGCCTGCACGACCTGGCTATGCGCATGGGCATTCAACGGGAAAATATCCTGGCGATTGGAGACCAGATGAATGACCTGCCGATGCTATCCTACGCAGGCATCAGCGTGGCCATGGGCAACGCCGTCCAGGCAGTTAAAGATGCCGCCCTGTATGTGACCGAAACCAACATCAACCACGGGGTAGCCCAGGCGATCCACAGGTTTTGTCTGTAAATGTGCTAGCAGTCTTCTACAGGCCACTGCCAGGGGAAAGGATCGCTTGTCTGTATGTCTGCCTGTCCCAAGGTGCTGTCCAGCACTTCCTGGATCAGGCTTTCCGAATCTTTTAACCGCACAACCAGATCAATTTTTACTTGGGCTGAAAAGGCTTTGTTTATATCGGTAACCGGGCGCTGACTTAGCAGGTATTCCAGCTTATCCCAGTGAGGGTAGCCAATTTGGATGGTTAAGCGGATGCTTTGCTCAACCAGCGCCAGCCCCGCCGCTTTGATCGCTTGCGCGGCGGTGTGGCTGTATGCCCGGGTGAGCCCGCCGGCGCCCAGGAGTATGCCGCCAAAGTAGCGCGTAACCACCACACAGGCATTGACCACCTGATTTTGTCTCAATGCTTCAAGGATGGGCACACCGGCTGTGCCGCTGGGCTCCCCGTCATCCTGATAGCGCATGATGCCAGCGTTTTCGCCAATGATATACGCATAGCAATAGTGGGTAGCGGCCTTGTAATCAGCCCGCACCTGCTTGATATGTGACAGGGCCTCTTCCTCGGTCAACACCGGCGTGGCGCTGCCAATAAAGCGGCTTTTTTGAACCAGATATTCGATGTTGGCCGCTTTTTGAAGGGTTAAAAAATCTCTCGGATTGCTCAATGTTTTAGCATCAGCCGGCAATATTGCTTCTTGCCCCGACGCAACAGGAGGCCTTCAGCCGGAATATGGTCCGCAAGGATGACATGGTTTGTGTCGCTGATTTTTGTGTCGTCAACCAGCACCGCGCCCTGCTGCACCATGTTCCGGGCATCTGAGCGGCTGGAACACAGACCGCAGAGGAAAAGAATGGTGGTCAGCCGATTGTCTTCGTTTAGCTGCTGAGGGGTGATCAGGAAGGTAGGGACATTCGCCATGCTGCCGTCGCCGGCAAACAGGGCGCTGGAGGCCTCGCGGGCTTTCTTCGCTTCTTCCTGGCCATGCACCAGCCTGGTGGCTTCAAAAGCCAGCACTGTTTTTGCCTCGTTAATGGCGGCCCCTTCAAGATGGCTTAGACGCCTGACTTCATCCATGGGCAAGAAGGTCAGCATGGCCAGGCTTTTTTCCACATCGGCGTCGGCGATGTTGCGCCAGTACTGGAAGAAGTCATAGGGGCTGCACATGTCTGCGTCCAGCCAAAGGGCGCCTTTTTCCGTCTTTCCCATCTTCTGGCCTTCAGAATTCATCAGGAGGTTGAAGGTGCAGGCGTAGGCGGAAACACGCTCCACCCGGCGGATCAGATCAGCGCCCGCCAGCATGTTGCTCCATTGATCATCACCACCCATTTGCAAAACACAGTTGTGCCTGCGGTAAAGCTCCAGAAAGTCATAAGCCTGCATGATCATGTAGTTGAACTCAAGGAAGGTCAGCCCACGTTCCATGCGCTGCTTGTAGCATTCGGCGGCTATCATGCGGTTGACGGAGAAGTGCACGCCGATTTCCCTGATAAAATCTACATAATTGAGCTTCATCAGCCAATCTTCATTGTTGGTGGCAATGGCCTTATTGTCGCTAAAATCAATAAAACGCCCAATCTGCCCCTTGATGCCATCAATGTGGTGGGCGATGGTGGCGTCATCCATCATTTTCCTAAGGTCGGTTTTCCCGCTGGGGTCGCCAATGCGGGCGGTGCCGCCGCCAATGAGCGCCACCGGGATATGCCCCGCCCGCTGCATATGCGCCATGGCGAGGATGGGGATAAAGTGCCCGAAGTGAAGGCTTGCCGCAGTCGGATCAAAGCCAATGTAAAAGACTGTGGGTTCATTGGCAAGCTGTTCATACAGCTTGTCTTCAAAGGTGATCTGCGCCAGAAAGCCGCGTTCCTTTAGGGTGTCAAGGACATGCATGGGTTTTGTTCCTCCGTCCTGCGTGATAATTTACTATACCAAACCAGGTTGAATTGGGCAATCCTGATTATTTTGACAAGATCAGGCTTTCAGGTGTACACTGAAAACAATCCCGAACTATTTTGCCGGGATGGGGAGGAACTGTGAGGATATCGGCCAATAACCATGATGTTCCCCAGCGTTTTTTGAGGCGCCTGGAGATTTTTGCAGTTAATTCAGGGCGTTGATGGGAGGAAGTATTCAGCGCATTATACCGGAAAGCATCTTGCTGGAAGATTTCTTTCTCAATTAATTCGCCAAGAAGGAGCACCATTGAACAGGATATATCTGGATAACGCTGCCACAACAGCTTTGGCGCCTAAGGTATTGGAAGCCATGCTTCCTTATCTAAATGCGCATTATGGCAATGCTTCCAGCATCTATGAGACCGGTCGTGATGCCCGTCAGGCTGTTGACGCCGCCAGACGGCAGGTGGCGGAGCTTATCAACGCGAAGCCCGGTGAAATCTTTTTTACAAGCGGCGGAACGGAAAGCGACAACTGGGCGCTGAAAGGGATTGCCCTTGCTAATAAAAACAAAGGCAATCATATCATCACAAGCGCCATAGAGCATCACGCGGTGCTGGAAACGGCCCATTGGCTGGAAGGTCAGGGCTTTGAACTGACTTATCTGCCCGTTGGATCTGATGGTATCGTCGATCCCGACCAGGTTGTCCGGGCCATCACCGACCGAACCATTCTGATTTCCGTCATGGCCGCTAACAATGAGATAGGTACTTTGCAGCCTGTAAGCGCCATTGGGGCCATCGCAAAGGCGCATCAGATCCCTTTCCATACCGACGCGGTGCAGGCGGCGGGAGCGGTGCCCATTGATGTGAATGCCTGGCAGGCGGATCTGCTTTCCTTGTCAGGGCATAAGTTCCATGGCCCCAAGGGCATTGGGGTGCTTTATATCCGGACAGGGACCCGGGTTGAGCGGCTTATTCATGGCGGCGCCCAGGAGCGCGGCCGCCGCGCGGGCACTGAACATGTCGCGGGCATTGTGGGCCTGGGGGCTGCCGCCAGCCTGGCCGGGGAGAGGCTGGCTGCGGGTGCCGGAAGGATCACAGCGCTTAGAAATCGCTTGATAGATGGAATCATGACCACGATTCCGGATGTGCGTCTCAATGGCGATCGGGAGCGGCGTTTGCCCAACAACGCCAACATGTCTTTCAAATATATAGAGGGAGAAGCGCTGCTGTTGCACCTTGATTTAAACGGCATCGCGGCTTCCTCAGGCTCTGCTTGCGCCTCCGGCTCTCTTGAACCCTCCCATGTGCTTTTGGCCATCGGCCTTGACGCGGAGGACGCGCACAGTAGCATTCGTTTTACCCTTTCAGAAGCCACCACCCAGGAAGAAATTGATACGGTGCTTGGTGTTTTGCCGGGTATCGTTAATAAACTGCGGGCCATGTCCCCGCTTGTAAGCTAAGGAGTGCCTTGATGTACAGTGAAAAGGTCATGGATCATTTCAGCAATCCCCGCAATGTGGGGGACCTTCCCGATGCCAATGGCGTGGGGATTGTGGGCAGCGCCACCTGCGGCGATATTATGAAGATGTATATACGGGTAGAAAACGATGTGATTCAGGATGTGCGCTTTAAAACCTTTGGCTGCGGCGCTGCGATTGCCTCCAGCTCCATGGCCACGGAAATGGTGCGCGGGAAAACCCTGGATGAGGCGCTGAAGCTGAGCAACAAGGCGGTGATGGAAGCGCTGGGCGGCCTGCCGCCCCCAAAGGTGCATTGCTCTGTGCTGGCAGAAGAAGCCATCCGGGCAGCCATTGAGGATTACAGAAAGAACAAGGGACAGGCGCCGCAAGAGGAGCAAAATGCCTGAACTGAGGGGAAATCTGAGTGGAATCAAAGTCAGCCTGCAGCGGGAAATCGCTTTGCTGTTTGATTTTCCGGTGGGAACGGATGAATTTCTGCCATTTGAACTGGGCCAGGCGCTCTGCCGCTTTTCTGCCCAGATCAGGCGGGAGATTGCCCTGTACCTCTCGCGCAATGGTGAGGTGCTGGATATCGCCATCGGGCAAAAGGATAATGTGCCCCTGGCTGATTTTTCCCAGCGCCGAAGTGAAAACCGCTTAAGCCGGGTGCGCTGCATCCATACCCATCCGGATGGACAGTCCATGCTGTCGGATGTGGATATTTCAGCGCTTAAAAGCCTGCGGCTGGACGCCATCTGCGCCCTGGGAGCTAATGATGACGGCAGTGTGGCCGGGGCCAGCGTGTGTTACCTGGTGCCTGACAAAGAGCTGGGGTATAAGGCCGGGCCAGTCATGGTCACAGGCGCCAGAGCCCTTGCCCATCCCAAGTGGATGGATATCATCGCTGCCAACGACGAGCCGCTGGCTCCTCAGGAGCAGCTTACCCGATCAGAAGCGGAGCGGGTTTACCTGATTGGCATTGACAGCGAGGAATCGCTTGATGAACTTGCCTCTTTGGCGCAGAGCGCCGGCGCGCAGGTGGTGGGGCGCGCTTTGCAGGCAAAAAGCAGCATGGATCCAAAGTCCTACATCGGATCGGGCAAGGCGCTGGAAGTGGCGCTTGACGCGCAGGCGCTGGAAGTGGATCTGATTATCGCGGATGATGAATTGTCCAGCGTTCAGCTTAATCAGCTGGAAGAACTGACCGGCATCCGGGTGATTGACCGCACCACGCTTATCCTTGACATTTTTGCTTTGCGCGCCAACACCAGCGAGGGCAAGCTGCAGGTGAGCCTGGCCCAGCTGAAATACCGTTCCAGCCACCTGATCGGCGCCCGGTCGGCGCTGTCACGCCTGGCGGGCGGCATTGGCACCCGGGGGCCGGGTGAGAGCAAGCTGGAAATGGACCGGCGCTATATCAGACGCCGCATTCAGATATTGAATAATGAACTGAAGGAGCTGGAACGCCAGCGGGCTGTTCGACGCAAAAACAGGCAACAGAGCGATATCCCGGTGGTAGCCCTGGTGGGATACACCAATACCGGTAAATCAAGCCTTTTGAACCGTCTTTCCGGCGCTGATATGTATGTGGAAAATCAACTTTTTGCCACATTGGACGCGGTATCCCGCAAGGTAAGCCTGCCTGATGGGGATGAATTCCTGCTGGTTGATTCCGTTGGCTTTATCAGCAAGCTGCCCACCGACCTGGTGGAGGCCTTTAAGTCCACCCTGGAAGAGACAGCGCTGGCGGACATCTTGGTGATCGTTTCAGACGCCGCCAACCCTGAGGCACTAAACCAGCGCAAAGTGGTGGAAGAGGTGCTCAATGACCTGGGTGCCAGCCACCAGCCCCGCATTGAAGTGTTCAACAAGTCAGACATTGCGCAGCCTGACAGCCATCTTGATATCCCAGGGGCTTTGATGGTTTCTGCCAAGAAGGGGGAAGGGATTCCTGAGCTTTTAGCAGCCATTGCCAAAATCCTGCGTGACAGTGAGCGAGAATATACGCTGTTTGTGCCTTTTTCACAGTATGAGGCCCTCCATGAGATGCACAAACTGGGGCGGCTGATCAGCGAGGAGCATCGCGACACCGGCACCCTGGTGACTTTGAGGCTTAAGCCTGTGGCCGTGATGCGCCTGCGCTCCCAGTACAAAGCGTTGTTTGCGATGGATAAGCCTGATGATCGCTAAAGTTCTGTCGCTGTTTTTAACGGCTTTTGTCATTGCGCAATGCGGCATTCAGGCGGTGGTGGATGAGACCACCTTAGGTGGCAACCTCTATCTGGTTAACCGGACCTTTCAACTGGCGCAGGAATATGTGCCGCCTGATTTAGTGCGCCCGGCGGTCAAAATGCAAAGCGGCGGCATCACCCTGCGCAAGGAAGCGGCTGCAGCGCTGGAAAGCATGTTCGCGGCCGCCAAGGCGGAGAAACACACCTTGGTGGCGGTGTCGGGCTATCGCAGCTACGGTACTCAAAACGCCATTTACCGCAGGAAGATTTCAAGCGCTGGCAGCGTCCAAAAGGCCGGGCTTTTGGTGGCGCCTCCGGGCTGCAGCGAACATCAGCTGGGGCTGGCGGTTGATATTGGCCGTTCATCAAGCGCTCAGCTGAACCAAAGCTTTGCCCGCTCTAAGGAGGGGCAATGGGTGCGGGAGAACGCGCACCATTTTGGCTTTATCATCCGCTATAAGGCGGAGTGGACTGAGATAACAGGCATCGCGGATGAACCCTGGCATATCCGCTATGTTGGGCCGGCGCATGCCAGACAGCTTTTTGAGCGAGATATTCCCCTGGAGCAATATGTGTATGAACTGAGCGAAGCTAACTTTGGCGCATATTACATGGAAGGAATTGGCGGATGAAGAAACGCGTGATTTGGCTGATATTATTGATGATGTTGCTGCAGGCGCAAACCGGGCTGGCGGCGCCAGAATGGACCTATCCAATTCCCGCCAACCTGTTGGAGAACCGGAATGGTAACCTGATCCTGGCCAATCGTCAGTCTCTGCTTGACAGCACGTTTGAACCACATAATCTGGTTTCCATCGCCCACCTGCCAGGCGTCAGCGGCCCTCACGCTCTGCGCAAGGAGGCGGCGGTGGCTCTGACAGAGATGTTCAAAGCCGCTGAAGAAGCGGGATATAAGCTATATGTCAAAAGCTCCTACCGCAGTTACGGCACCCAGAGCACCATGTATCACAATCGTGTTGAAAAATACGGCAAGGATGACGGTGTTGTCGCTTATCCAGGATCGTCTGATCACCAGACGGGGCTGGGAGTGGATGTGCTGAATTTGGAGTGGGCCAAGCAGGATGGCATGCGCCCGGAATTCAGCAACACCAAGGAAGCTCAGTGGATGGAAGCCAACTGCGCCGAATTCGGGTTCATTATTCGGTATTTACCTGAAAAACAGGAGATCACCGGCATTATTTATGAGCCATGGCACCTGCGCTATGTGGGGCGTGAAGTAGCAACATACATGATGAAAAAACGCCTGTCGTTGGAGGAATTCAGCCAGGAATATCAACAGGCCATTGATGATTTTAAAGCGGCAGGCGGTGACTTTCAGGCGCTTTGCGCCCAATTGAATGCCCTGCCCCCAGCCAGGGTGCTGGATGAAACCGACGAGGCGGGGGACAGCGAGATTTCAATTTTCTATAAGAACCCTTGAGGAAAACGATGAAAAGATTAATTGCGATTGTTCTTGTGTATGTTTGTGTTTTATTAGTGAGTGCGGCGGAAGTCCCGGCGCCTGAGGAAACCCCTGCGCCGATAAGCCGGGTGTCATCCCTGCTTGAACTTGGGGGAAATCTTGCTTTGGTAAACGCCCAAAACCGCATCAGTAAGGCCTATGTGCCGGAGGATCTGGTTAAACCGGATGTGAAAACCCGAAAGAAAAGTTTGGAAAACAACATTCTGATGCGGTCAGAGGCTGCTCAGGCCCTTGAAAGGATGTTTGAAGCGGCGCTCAGCGAACAGGGGCACACCCTGTATGCCACATCGGGCTACCGTGCCTATGGCATTCAGCAGATTCTTTTCAATGCAAAAGTAGAGGAAGTGGGGAGCGAAAAAAAAGCGCGGCGCCGTGTAGCGGCTCCCGGCACCAGCGAGCATCAGATGGGTTTGGCCATGGATGTGCAATCGCCCTCACAGCTGAACCTGAACCCCAAATTCGGGCAGACGCCGGAGGGAATCTGGGTGGGTGAAAACGCCCATCGCTTTGGCTTTATTGTCCGCTACAAACAGGAATGGCGGGAGATTACCGGGATATCCGATGAGCCCTGGCATATCCGCTATGTGGGCATTGCCCATGCCACGGCGCTTTATCATCTGGACATTCCGCTGGAAACCTATGTGGAGTATGCTCGTCTGCTGCCGGAATATGTGCTGGTCCGCGGCAACAACTACCTGCTGGAAGGGCTGATCAAACAGATGATTGCCGGGCAAACGCCCGAAGCCCTCAAGGCTTTGCAGCAGGCGGCTCACCCGGATGAGGAAGACGCCGTCATGCGCGCTGCCTCGGCGCCCTTTCTGCCTGAGGGCACCAGCTATGAGGAGGCGCTGTGGTATGCTTATCCTACGCCCAAGCCTACCTCCGCTCCCCGGGTGGATGAGGATGAGGAGACCAGCCTGTTTTCTTTAAGCGGAGGGGAATAATGGCCTCCATGCTTGACAGGCTGCGCGCAGCACAGCCCATCAGCGAAACAAAACAAAAAGTAACATCTAATACAGCTCCGATGCTGGTCAGGGAAACCCGTGCCCAGTTGAAGCCGGGCTATTCACATATCAGCGCCCAAACGCTGCAGTACCTGGGCGTTGACGCTGAAGAGAGTATTCCGATTGATAAATTCCTATTTATCGACACGGAAACCACGGGGCTCAGGGGCGGCGCCGGCACTGTCGCTTTTTTGATTGGGGCAGCGTGTTTTACGGAAGAATCGCTTGTTGTCAAGCAGTTTTTGATCAGGGATTATCATCAGGAGGCTGCCATGCTGCGCCAGGTTTTTGACATGTTCCACAAGGCGCGATGTCTTGTCACCTTTAACGGCGCCAGCTTTGACATGCCCCTTCTTGAAAGCCGTGCTACGGTCAACCGCCTCCAGGACAGGTTTGATGTGCCCATGCATCTTGATATGATTCATGCGGCCAGAAGGGTTTTTAAGATGCGCATCCGCCAATGCTCCCTGGCCGCTATAGAGGAGAGGGTGTTTGGGGAGAGCAGGGAAGATGATTTGCCTGGCGCTGAGATCCCTGCCCGTTATTTCAAGTACCTGAAAACAAGGGATGAAAGCCTGCTGGATCCGGTGCTTCTGCATAATCAGACGGACATCATATCTCTGGCCAGATTGATGCTTTGCACCGCTCAGCTGCATGAAAACCCCATGGCAAGCCCATACCATCAGGATATTTTCAGCCTTGGCAAGGTGTATGAAAAACACGGCCAGGTGGGGAAGGCGGCCATATGCTACCGGGCCTGCACCCAGCGGGATGTGCGTGCCCTGGCAGGGATCAGGCTGGCTGATATGTTAAAGCGCCTTCGGGAAAACCAGGCGGCGGCCGATGCCTACGAAGCGTTGATTGCCCATCAGACTGTCAGCACACATGTTTTCACCGCCCTGGCCAAAATCTATGAGCACCGCCTGAAAGAACCGGCCCGCGCCCTTGCCATTGTGAAGCAGGGCATGCTATATTGTGCTGAACATCGTCAGATTTCCAAGCGGGCTGCACAAGACTATGTTCAGCTTGAACACCGGTATCTGCGATTATTGAGAAAGGTTGAGAAACAGAACCATGGGATTTTTAACCAGGATAAAAGTAAGATCGGCGCTTCTGAAACATCAGAGAGGCCAGGTGGATGAAGCCCGGGCTATGTATGAGGAATTATATGCAAACGGTGAAATAGCCGCCAGCTATATGCTGCCCTATGCGGTGCTGCTTTTAAGGTCTGGGGAGGAAGGCGCGTTTGAAAAGGTAAAGGAAATCATGATAAAGGCCCAAAAGGCCCCGGACATGAACCCGGAGCGAAAGCAGCAGCTGTTTATGAACTATGCGGTTGCCAGCTGGAAAACAGGCGACCTTGAAAAAAGTATTCAGGTGCTTGAGGCTTCCCATCGCGAGGCACCCTGCGGGCTGACCTATCAGGCGCTGGGGTTTTTGTATGTGGAATATGGGGATGCGGATAAGGCGCTGAAGTATAACCTGGAAGCGCTGGATTATGATGATGAGGATTCGGTGATTCTGGACAACCTGGGACAAACCTACTACAGGCTGCTGCATGACAAGAAAAAGGCCAGAACCTACTTTGAAAAGGCCCATGACATCAAGCCCGGCCAGATCGATACCCTGTATTTCCTCTCCCGTTATGACCTGGAAGAGGGGAAGCCGGAAGCCGCTCTTGAAAAGATAGAAAAAGCGCTGGAAGGACGTTTCTCACCGCTTAACTATGTTTCCCGG
Organism: Christensenellales bacterium; assembly: GCA_050952935.1. Classification (GTDB taxonomy): domain Bacteria; phylum Bacillota; class Clostridia; order Christensenellales; family Aristaeellaceae; genus UBA6115. The sequence goes on from JBMNLS010000001.1 coordinate 1,538,794, forward strand.
CAGATGGCCGAGGATGAGGCGGCCAGAATCAAACAAAGCCTGCCTGGGGGAGAGGAATAAGGTGCTGGACTGGCTGCAGAGCGATCCCTGGGGTTTTCTCCAGTTCATGCTGTACCGGGCGCCGGCAGTGCTGTTGGCACTCACCCTTCATGAGCTGGCCCATGGTTATGTTGCGCTGAAATGCGGCGACTCCACCGCCCGGGACATGGGGCGGCTGTCACTAAACCCGCTTCATCACTTGGATCCGCTCGGGACCATCAGCATGTTTCTGCTGGGCGTTGGCTGGGCCAAGCCGGTGCCTGTCAACCCCAACCGCTTTCACAACCGCCGCTGGAATGATTTAGCCGTTTCCCTGGCCGGGGTCACGACAAATTTTATACTGTTTCTTTTGGCAACCTTGCTCAGCGTTTTGCTGGGCAGGGTTTTATACGCCAAGGAAGCGGTGGAATATTATGGAGCACATTTTTTCCTGAGTTTTCAGAGTGGGGGTTTTTATATTCAGCTGGATCCCAACGAGGTAGAAACGATTAAGACCATATTGAATGTACCCTGGCTGCTGCATATACAGCGTTTTTTGTTTCAATTGGCGTGGGTAAACCTGGGCATGGGCTTGTTTAACTTGCTGCCCATTCCGCCACTTGATGGCTCTCATGTGGTCATTGACCTTTTCTTTGGCGGTAAGCAATATCTCAGTGGCAAGGCATTCCGTATAGTGCAAGTGGGATTTATCATCCTCCTAATTTCCAGAAAATTCATCGGCGACTGGATCGGCAAGGCCATTTATGCGGTTCAAGGCGCTATCCTGCCGCTGTTTCTGTCGATTTTTCCGCTATAGGGGCGTGCTTGATGAGCGCTTTCCACATCCATATCTCACAGTTTGAAGGCCCGCTCGACCTTCTCCTGCACCTGATTGGCCGGGCAAAGATTGACATCAAAGAGATTTTTGTGTCCGAGGTGACCGATCAGTATATCCGTATTGTGCAGGAATCCGGAGAGATGGATATGGATGAGGCCAGCAGCTTCGTGGCCATGGCGGCCACCCTGCTTGAAATCAAAAGCCGAGCCATGCTGCCTGTTCTTCCGGATATACCAGAGGATGAGGAAACGCCGGAAGCTCTTTTGATTCAGCAGCTGGAAGAATATGCCCAGTTTAAGCAAATCTCTTTGGAAATGCAGGCTTTTGAAGAGGACGCGGCCAGGTGCTTCAGCAAGCTGCCGGATGAGTTTCCCCTGCCGCCGCCGGAATTGGAGATATCCGGTTTAACATTGGAAGGCTTGATCAAGGCCTTTATCAATGTCAGCCAGCGTGCTTTGGCCCAGCAGGAAGTGTCGGACGAACCCCGGAAAAACATCACAGGGGAACGCTTTTCCGTATCTGCCTGCATGGCCATGATTTTGAGGCAGCCCCGAAAAGAGCCGCTGAAGTTTTCCAGGCTTATCAGCCGTGGCGCTTCCAAAGAAGAGGTGGTAACGGTGTTTCTGGCCATGCTTGAGCTGATGAAACAGGGGAAGGCATGGGCCCGGCAAGACGCCAACTATCAGGATATCACCCTGTATGTGGGGCGCGGAAAAGGATATGATGATGCTGAATGATAGTCTGATTGGCGTAATTGAAGCGATTTTGTTTGTCGCCGGCGAGGCGGTCAATCCGGAGGACATCGCCGCGGCCCTGGAGCAGCCGGAAACAAACGTTCTGGCGGCCATTGAGCAGCTGGAAATCAGGCTTCAACGGAAGGACAGGGGGCTTTCCATCAAGCGTTTTGGCGGCAAGGTGCAGATCACCACGAAGGCTGACTATGCCCCCTATATTGAGCGGGTGTTGCAGCCTGTCAGACGGCAAACCCTCAGCCAGTCAGCGCTGGAAACGCTTTCCATCATTGCCTATAAGCAGCCCGTGACCCGGATGGAGATTGAGGCCATCCGCGGGGTTGGCAGCGATTATTCCATTCAATCTCTCATATCAAAACGCATGGTGCGGGAGATGGGGCGCAAGGATACCCTGGGCAGGCCGATTCTTTACGGGACCACTGATCAGTTCCTTTCCCATTTTGGCCTGGAAAGCCTTCAGCAGCTACCTGAAATCCCGCATATGGATGCGCAGACCACATTCCTTGATCATGAAGAGCTGCTGGACGAATATAAACAGCAGGAATAACAAAAGACACGGCTTGCCGCATGTTGTGACAAGCCGTGCTTTATAAACAAAAATCAAAGGGATTTGATGGTGTCCCTGATGTGGCTGTATACTTTGGTATAGTCGGAGTTGAAGTTGGCGGGGCAGGCGAAATGCAGCATCAGAAGGCGGCTGTTGTCAAGAAGCGCCATATGAACCCGGCCGCGCACCACAGTTCCGTCATGCATGACACCGCGATAATTCACATAATAGCCGGTTTTGCCCATGAGGGTGCGTTCCGCCGTGTCATATAGACGCCAATCCTTGTAGTTGACCTTGCCCAGGTCGGTCACATAGGTGCGCACATCCTGCTTGACATTGTTGTTGCTGTAATTGCTCACGACCTTTGACACCTGCAGCACAAACTGGGTGGAGAAGTTGTCCTTTTGCTGTTCCGGCGGTTCGGTGAGGATATAGGTATCCGGCTGGCTTTCATCCACCGTGTAGCCAGCGACACATTCAAAAGTGAGACCAAGCTTGCTGGCTGAGTAGCTGGCAAAGGTAAAGGTGAGCGCCTGGCGTGGGGTGGCGGTGGGCATGTCGATCGGGTCAAGGGGGATAGGGGTTGCGCCTGCGTATAGCGGAACACCCTGTTCGTTATGCTCGGTATCCGCGGTGATGATACCCTTGTCTTCCTCAGAGGCAGGATCATAACCTTCCGGCAATCCCTCAAGGCCGCTTGAATCAGAGGGGAGTTCCATCGGCGGCGCCTGAACGGCCACGGTAGGCGTGGGAGCCGCTTCGCTGACTGTTTGTGTGTTTTCTTTGGGCTGGCAAGCGCTTAATATCAGCGCTGTCAGAATGATGACGATGATCAACAGGCGTTTATTCATGTGATAGATCCTCCGTCCATTGGAATAAGCCCTGAATTGCTTAAAACTATTGTAACAATTATAATGGGGCCCGTCAAGCAATATGAGTCTTTCTTATTGAAATGTTACAGAAGGCCTTGATACGCCTGCTCCGCGTCAAAAAAATCATCTTCGTCATCCGTGAATCCGCCCGGTGTATTATTTGGAGTAAAGGCATCCTCACGAAAGTAGACCGGATGATAGACACGGCGGTCCAGGGCAAAAATCTGGTCGCTGAATTCCCCCTGCGGGGTGCGTTTCAAAGCGGTTTGCATTTCATTGAGCTTGGCGTCCAGGTCATCCAGCTGGCTTAACACCTCCGCCTCAGGGAAAAGAGGCTTTCTCGGGCTCCCGTATTCAGGTATGCCGTGATGGCTGATGATCATGTGCTCAAGCAGCAGCGCATATTCTTCATCCGGCGGGTAGCCCAGGGCCTTGGCCGCGTCCCTCACCTCTGCAACGCCTGTCACCAGGTGCCCCAGCAGCATGCCTTCTTTGGAGTATCCGCTCACATTGCCTAGGGTGTCAGAAACCATTTCGGTTAATTTCCCCAGGTCATGCAGGATGATGCCGGCAAGCAGCAAATCGCCATCCAGATAGGGATAGCAGGGAAGAATGGCCTGGGCCACCCTGAGCATGTCCGTCAGATGGTGAAGCAGCCCGCTGCGCTGAGCATGGTGCATACTCTGAGCAGCCGGATAGTAGTGCAACTTTTCGCCTGCACGCCTGACCAGTTCACCGGTGATCGATTTAACTACCGGATTTTCCATTGCTTCAATGACCGCCGTGATTTCCCCGAACATTTCATCGGCGGGCCGGGGGGCCGAAGCCACTAACTCAGACAAATCAATATCATCCTGCTCTGCGGATGGCCTGAAGCGGTCAATTCTAAACTGCAGGCGTTTGTTGTATTCGGTCACGCTGCCCCGTACTTTTAGTACAGAGCCCGGAGCAGGCGGTGTGTCATCGCAGTTCCAGACCTTGGCATTGATGTCCCCGGTGTTGTCTGACAGCGTGATGTCAAGGTAGGGCTCATTGTTTTTGTTCAGGCGCTTTTCTGAGGATTTGACCAGTAAAAACCCCTCAAAACGATCATCTTTCATCAGCTGGTTAATTTTAGCTTGGTTCATCTTAGTCTCCTGACGGTGTGTCATAGCGGTTTTCAAAGAGGGTGAAGTCCTCATTCCAGTTAAGGATGACAGTATCAAGGGGGCCATTGCGCTGCTTGGCGACAATGACCTCCGCCTCGCTCGGATCAACGCCTTCTTCTTTGTTGTAGTAATAAGGTCTGTGCAGGAACATCACCACATCGGCATCCTGCTCAATGGAGCCAGAATCCCTAAGGTCGCTAAGTACGGGACGCACGCTGCCCGTTCTTTTCACATTGGCACGGGAGAGCTGAGCGCAGGCTAAAACAGGAACCTTCAGCTCAAGGGCGATGCCTTTTAGCTTGCGGGAAATCTCACTGACTTCAAGCTGCCGGTTCTCCACCCGGCCATCGGCGGACATCAGCTGCATATAGTCAATCACAACCAGGTCCAGGCCCTTTTCCATCATCAGGCGGCGGCAGCGGCTGCGCAGCTGCGCGGGTGTAAGGGAGGCGCTGTCATCCAGGTACATCTGCGTCTCCGACAGGGGGGCGAGGGCGGCCGCCAGTCTTTCCCAGTCCTTGTCGGACAGGCTGCCCGAGCGAATGCGCTGCATGTTGACCCGGGCGTCCCCGCAGAGCATGCGCATGGCCAGCTGCTCATTGGGCATTTCCATGCTGAATATGGCCACTGATTTTCCACGGTGGGCGGCGTAGGCGGCGATGTTCATGACAAAGCTGGTCTTGCCCATGCTGGGGCGGGCGCCTACCAGCACCAGTTCACCCGGGTGAAGGCCGGTCAGCAGCCTGTCAAGCATGATAAAGCCTGTGGGCACCCCGTTGATTTTGCCTTTGTTCTTGACCAGCTCTTCAATTTGCGCTAGCGTGGCCTTGATCACCTCCCGGATGGGGGTGAGCTGCTGAGTGCCGGTGCGCTTCATGACGATATCAAAAATCGCCTTTTCCGCAAACAGCAGGGTTTCTTCCAGCGAGAACTTTTCCCCGTAGCATACCTGGGCGATTTCTGAGGAAGCGGTGATCAGCTTTCTCAGCGTGGATTTTTCCAGCACAATGTCCAGGTAATGCTTCAGGTGAGCGGTGGTGGGCACGAAGCGGATGAGCTCAATCAGGTATTCCGTGCCGCCAACACCTGAAATGGAGCCGGTGCGCTTCAGTTCCGCGTCCATGGTCACCAGATCCACTGCTCGCGCCTGGCTGAACAGGCTTTGCATGGCGCTAAAGAGCATGGCATGCTGGGGATAATAAAAATCATCAGGCGCAAGCGCTTCCATCACCAGCGTTAAAGAAGCCGGTTCTTGGAGGGCGGCGCCTAATACCGACTGCTCCGCCTCCATGCTTTGGGGCGGAATGCGCAGCTGATCTTCCCCATAGGCCGCAATGGCCCTGGCCTGCTCGGTGCTCATCTTACTCCAGGGGCAAAACGCTGATGGTCACCGTGGCTTTGACGCCTGCGTACAGCGTGACGGTGGCCTGGGTCTCTCCCAGGCTCCGAATGGGCTCTGCCAAATCAATTTTGCGCTTGTCAACCGTTACCTTGTGCTGAGCCGATAGGGCATCCGCCACTTCCTGGCCGGTAACGCTGCCGTAGAGGCGTCCTTTTTCACCGCTTTTAGCGCGGATCTGCACAGTTTTTCCCTGGATTGTGCGGGCAAGGTCTTCCGCCTCTTTCACCCGTGCGGCTTCTTCCGCACGTTCTTTTTCGTTGCGGCGTTCCACTTCCTTCACAGCGCCTGCTGTTGCCTCAACCGCCCATTTCCGGGGGATGAGATAGTTGCGGGCATAACCGTCTGACACGTTCACAATCTGATTTTTCTTGCCGGTGCCCGGCACATCTTGAAGCAGAATGACTTTCATTAATTGTATACCTCCTCGGTTATTCTTGAGTTTTCTGGCTGTTCTGCCGCAAACCCCGTGAGTCCCGCACCTGATCAATAATGCCGATGAACACAAGCACGGGCTGCAGAATGGCAAACAGCAAAAACAGCAGCAAATACCTAAGCCAGGGCCGCATCCCCCCCAGACGCAGCCTGAATGAAAACACGGACAACCCCTGCATGGCATAGACGGCGTAGAATACATTAAACATCAGGCTACCCATCAGTTGCATCACATGGGATGCGGAAAACGTCATCAAAAGGTATCCGGCGCCCAAAATCCAAAGCTTTTTCCCGATTTCTTTGGGAAGATGCCATTGATGGAAAGGCAGCATATCCAGGGTGGGACATGGGTCTGGTAAAGACACGCTACTGCCCAGCCGCAAGGCCAGATAACTGCCCAAACCCGCCATGTAAATGGCGAAACTGGTGAGCAGCCCCTGAAAAACAGACTGAAGCATGATTTTAAGCCGGAAAGAGATCTGCTTGTAAAACTCCTCCAACACGCTTGGCATGAAGGTCCATCCTCCGCCATTTTCAATGAACACCTGGGTACCCTGGGGCTGACCATGGGAGAGGAGCCCGCCTTTCCACAGATTATAGAGCAGCAGGTCGCGCATGTCCAATTGTTCAAGCGCCTCAACAGCGGCCCGGCTTGTGAAGCCAAAGATATCTCCCCCTGAGGCGCCTTGCGCCAGCAGGTAAAAGCCAAGCGTGCCAACGATGAAGGAAAACAAAGTCAAAGCCAGCGCTTTAAGAAAGGGAAGTTTTTGCTTTATGGCAATCAGCAGAGCCAAGCCTGCCGGCATGGCGTAGACAAGAACCATGAGCCCTTGAAGCCCAAACAGGCGGTATGATCCCAGGGCAACAACGGCGTTTGCCATGGCAAAAGGCAGCCATCCGCCCACAGCGGCAAACACCATGGAGGCCAGCGGAAAAAGAATCAACCCAAACGAAATGAAATACAGCGGCGCCAAGGGCATTGACGAAAGCGCAAACACAATTGCCGCAAGAATCGCCAGCAGGATGAGACTGTGCTTCTGGTTGGTCAATATCCTGATGTCTGTCATCTCTTTCATGCCTTTCATTTGGGTGGGTTAAACCATTCTACTGTCAGCCTCCTGGGCTGTCAAGAAAGGCCGCGTTACAGGATGATATCGCTGACTACATCATCCATCACCGCCATGATATAGGGCTTACCCCGTTCGGTGAGGGTCTGGTTAACAATTTCCTCACTGTTTAGGGAAACCAGCTGGCCTTGGGTTGTTTCCACTGTAAAGCTGCGGGGCACGCGCAGGCAAACCGCAGCGGCGGCGTAGGAGCCATTGCTCCCATTCTTGTTGAAATAAAAGCTGCGCACACCTTTTCCCGCACGCTTTTGGCTGTCGATCATGCTGCCGGGCACCCGTTTCATAAAGCCTCGCTCGCTGGCAATGAGCAAACTGCAATCATCTCCGATGCCGTCTGCCCATTTCAGCTTGTCTCCGGGAATCAGCTTCATGGCGCGCACGCCGCCTGTGACCCGGCCCATGGCGGGCACATCGTCCTGTGAGAAGCGGATGATCATGCCCTGGCGCGTCAGGCAATACAGGTCATCGCTGGGCAAGGGCTGGCAGACTGTGAGCAATTTGTCATTTTTCCCAAGCTTGATGGCGGCGATTTTCCCGCGGCGCGTCCGGTATTCCTCAATCAGGGTGCGTTTGACCATACCCTGGGATGTAAAGAAGAAAAGGTCAGTGCCCTCTGGCCCTGTTTGAGGCGGCAGGATAATCACAGAAACACAGTCTTCCCCGTCTTCCAGCCCGCTCAGCACGCCGGCCAGCAGGGTGCCCCGGTCCTTGGGGCGGCTCTGCTCTTCCAATTGGTGAACAGGCAGCTGATAACAGTTGCCGAATTGGGTGAAAAACAATAGCGTATGGTCGCTCATGGTTTGAAAAACATGGCGGGGCATGTCGGCGCTTGATTCGGGCAAGTCCATTTTCTCATAGGCTTTGGGCGACATGCGCCGCAGCTGCCCGCCCCGGGTGAGGACGATGACCGTTTCTTCGGGGACAGGAATATCGCTTGGTAGCGCAAGCTCCTCGGCTTCCATGTCCACCTTCAGGATTTCGGTTCGCCTTTCATCCCCATGCTTGTCAGCGATCTCCTGAAGCTCATCCTTGATGACATTCATGAGCAGCTTTTCATTCCCAAGGATTGACTTGAGCTTTGCCACTAATTTTTTAATCGCCTCATATTCCTTGCGCAGGGTGAGAATTTCAAGGCCGGTCAGGCGCTGCAGCCTTAAATCCAAAATGGCCTGGGCCTGGACATCGCTTAGATGAAAACGCCGGATAAGCCCTTCCTTGGCCTGCTTGACGCTTTGTGACTGGCGGATGAGCCTGATCACCTCATCCAGGTTGTCAACCGCGATCATCAGCCCTTCTAAAATATGAGCCTTTTGCTCCGCCTGATCCAGCTCATAGCGGGTGCGCCTGGAAACAACTTCCTTTTGGTGGGCAATATAGTATTGGATGGCCTCAATCAGCCCCATTTGAACCGGCCGCCCCTGGGCGATGGCCACCATGTTGACCCCCACGGTGGATTGCAGATCGCTGTATCGGTACAAATAAGCCAGCACTGCCTCCGGATCAGCGTCCTTTTTAATTTCGATCACCGCACGCATGCCGCTTCGGTCAGATTCATCCCGGATGTCATAAATGCTGCCGCCAAGCGCCGCTTTCCTGGCCTCGGACAGGGCCAAAATCCGCTCCAATAGCTGGGCCTTGTTCACCTGATAGGGCACCTCGGTGATACAAAGCAGATTTCGTCCTGCCTTGCCAGGTTCTATATGCACCCGGGCGCGCAACTGCAGCTTGCCGCGTCCGGTCAGGAAGGCTTCCCTGATTTCCGGCGTATCAAGCAAAATGCCCCCGGTGGGGAAGTCGGGCGCCGGAATGATTTTCATCAGGGTATCCAGATCGGTATCAGGCTGATTGATCAATTGGATGGTGCCGGCGACAATCTCTTTAAGGTTGTGGGGAGGAATGTTGGTGGCAAGGCCTACTGCGATGCCCGTGGCGCCGTTGACTAGCATATTGGGGTAACGGGAGGGGAGCAGATCAGGCTCCTTCATGGTGTCGTCAAAGTTCAGGTGGAAGTCAACGGTATCCTTTTGGATATCCCGCAGCATTTCCATCGCCAGGGGAGCCATGCGGGCCTCTGTGTAGCGCATGGCCGCCGCGGTATCGCCATCGATGGAGCCGAAGTTGCCATGGCCGTCTACCAGCATGCCCCGCATGGAAAAGGGCTGTGCCATGCGCACCAGCGCGTCATAAACGGAGCTTTCGCCGTGGGGGTGGTATTTACCCAGGCAGTCTCCCACGATGCGGGCGCATTTGCGGTGGGGTTTGTCGGGCGTCAGGCCCAGCTCATGCATAGTATACATAATGCGCCGCTGCACAGGTTTCAGCCCATCCTCAACCCGGGGCAGAGCCCGCTCCAGGATAACGTGCTCGGCATAGGGCATCATGCTTTTTGACATGACGTCTTCCAGGGAAACCTGTATCACCTCATCCAGGCGCTCTTCAAAACTCTTTTTCTTGCTTTTGCTCATCTGTCAGCGTCCTTTATGCCTGAATCTCTTCAAAAAGGTCAACCTTGTTGAAATTGGCGTGTTTGATGATATATTCCCGGCGGGGGTCGATTTTATCCCCCATCAGGATGGTGATGATGCGATCAGCCTCAGCGCCGTCCTCAAGGGTTACCTGCATGAGCTTCCGGTTTTCAGGATCCATGGTGGTTTCCCACAGCTGTTCGGGGTTCATTTCACCCAATCCTTTATAGCGCTGCAGGGTATAGTTTTTGCCTTTTGGCAAAATTTTCTGAAGCTCTCGGTCATTATAGGTATAGATTTCTTTGCCGCCGGCTTTTAGCAGATACAAGGGCGGCATCCCGATATATACATGGCCGTTGGCAATCAGCTCCCGCATGTAGCGGAAGAAAAAGGTGAGCAGGATGGCGCGGATATGGGCGCCGTCCTGATCGGCATCCGACAGGATGATAACCTTGTTGTATTTGAGCAAAGAAAGGTCAAAATCCTGGTCAATGCCGGTGCCAAGGGCGGTGATGATGGAGCGGAATTCCATGTTGGCCAGCACCTGATCAATGCGCTTTTTTTCCACATTCAAGGGTTTTCCGCGCAGCGGCAGAATGGCCTGAAAGCGCCTGTCCCGGCCTTGCTTGGCGCTGCCTCCGGCGCTGTCGCCCTCAACAATGAACAGCTCGTTTTCCTTGGCGTTGCGCCCGGTGCAGCTGGAAAGCTTACCCACCAGCGGCGCTGCCTCCAGTTCGCTTTTAGCCCTTGCCACATCCCTGGCTTTGCGGGCAGCTTCACGCACCTTGGCTGACTTGATGGATTTTTCAATAATGATCTGCGCCAGGGCGGCATTGCGCAGATCCTCCAGAAATTCAGACAGCTTCTGCAAAATGATGGCTTCAACCGCCGGCCGGGCTTCGGTGTTTCCCAGGCGGCCTTTGGTTTGCCCCTCAAATTGCGGGTTAGCAAGCTTCACTGAAAGCACCGCTGTCATGCCCTCGCGGTAATCCTCGCCCGCCAGATTGTTGTCCTTTTCTTTCAGCGCGCCAATACGCCTGGCATAGTCATTGAAAGCTTTGGTAATGGCGGTGCGGAAGCCTACCTCATGGGTTCCGCCTTCACCGGTGGGAATGTTGTTGACATAGGAGAAGAGGGATTCGCTGTAGGCATCGGAAAACTGAATGGCGCAGCTGACCAGCATCTGGTCACGTCCACCTTCCAGATAGATGACATTGTCATGCAGCGGGGTTTTGTCGGTGTTGAGGAACTGAACATAATCTACAATGCCGCCTGTATACTGAAACACCCGGGGTTCGTTTCCGCCATCTTTGGCGCGCTCATCGGTGAAGGTAACTTTCAGCCCCTTGTTCAGATAGGCAAGCTCCCTCAGCCGTCTGGCGACCAGTTCTCCGTTAAACGCCGTTTCTTCAAAAATTACGTTATCCGGCAGAAAACGCACCAGCGTTCCGCGCTTTCTGGTGTTGCTCACCCGTTCCAGCTCGCCCACTGGGCGCCCCGGCAGCACCTTCCCTGTTTTTTTGTCGGTGATGGTTTCAAAGCGCATCCGGTAATGGCTCCAATCACGGTAGGTGTCCACCGTCAGCCATTTGCTCAGCGCGTTGACCACCGATGCGCCAACGCCATGCAGGCCCCCGGAATAGCTGTAGTTCTTATGGTCAAACTTCCCTCCGGCATGGAGCTTTGTGAATATCACCTGAAGGCCGGGGATTTTAAGCGTCGGGTGGGGGTCAACAGGCAGACCCCGGCCATTGTCCCACACGCTGGCCGAGCCGTCCTGATGCAGCGTCACCGTCACCTCGTCGGCAAAGTCATTGGCGGCCTCGTCAATGGCGTTGTCCACAATTTCCCACAGCAGATGATGCAGGCCACGGGAACCAGTGGAGCCAATGTACATGCCCGGGCGGTGCCGGACCGCGTCCAGCTCCTCCAGCACTTGAATATTTTCGGATGTATACTGTTGCGCCATGGTTCACTCCTTGCAAGATTGCAGCCGGCACAATGGGCCGGCCGCGGGAATCTGTTTAAATTATAGCATAGCAAGGCCGAATGGCACAAGGAAAGTGAAACTTCAGGTTTTATTTGCTGAGGGAATCAAGCCCGTAAATAAACTGTATGCCTCCTTTTTGATTAAATAGGCGCCGCATAGATCAGGGGCTCCATGCGGTGCTTGGGTTTGGGACTACTTCAGCGTGATCAGGTTGGTGCCATCAGTGCCTGACAGTTTCATGACATCGGGCAGCTCGCCAACGCCTATCATTTGATGAAGCGTCACGATAGGCCAGGCATCATCCATCAGATAACCCGACATATTGATGCCGTCGGGGAAGTGCTTGTCATCAGCCGTTCTGTATTCCCAGGTGTAGAGTGTTTGATAGACATTTCCCTGCTTCACTTCGGGGCCGGCCTCTGCCTGGGTTGTCAGGTAAATGCCGGCCACGGTTTGTTCCGCTTTCAGAGACTTCACAGTGTAACCGTCAAGCTGGGCATTGCCATCGGGCGTATAGTTTTTTTCAGTCACAGTTTTGTTGACAGGAACAGAGATCTTTTCGTCAACGCGCCAGTCTTTGCCTTCAACCTGTTCCCCGGTTTCAGGATTGATTTCGTGTACATGCAGGGTCAGCGTAGCCTCGAGTGTCTCACTGATCTGATCGGGCTTGGTTTGCAGCATTTGCATCTGCAATAGGGCGCCGTCCTCTGCATAGAATTCGTCCATCATTTCTTCGCCATGAAGCAGCTCAAAATCAATGGTCAGATAGGGGTAGACGATATAAAGCGGCGCCTTGATCTGCCTGGCGGCTTCGATAAAGGTGGTTTCCTGAAGCAGATTCAGCCGATTGGCCTCACTTTCCGGGATGTGGTCTGTCATGTCGCCGCTGCCTGCCACCAAAATGGCAGGGGACTCATCGGCTGTATCTGCATGGGCGGTCATCAGCACCACCCGGCCATCCGCCAACAGTTCCCGCAGGGTGATTTCAAGAGGGCCCACGGCAAAGGTCTTGTTTTCGGTTTTCGCCATGAGATTTAGGGCGGACTCGGGAAGCCTTGCCCGGAATCTGTCCATGAAGTTGATGATGCCAAGCTCGTTGGCAGCCAGGGCCACCGCCATGGTGAGGATGAGGATCGCAGCGGCAATCAAAACCATTCTGAATGATGTTTTTTTCACGGGTTCTTCCTCCTTGACGGAACGGGCGGCATGCATCAGCGCCTGATAACAATCATCGGGCATGGGGGAGAAGACCTGTTTCAGGTCAAGGTCTTTTTGCTTGTGCTTGTTCATGCCTCCAGTTCCTTTCTTAAATGTTGTTTTGCCCGGTAGATGCGCCCGCGCACTGTTGAAAGGGGCAGGCGCAGGGTTTTTGCGATTTGTTCATAGTTCATGCCCTCCGCGTATTGCAAGATCAGCGGCAGACGCAGTTTTTCAGGCATTGATTGAATGATGATGGAAAGTTCCGGGTTTGGCGGATCCACAGCAGGCTCCTGAACGGTTTCAATGGATACCAGACCGCGCTTTTTGCGCTGAATATTCCGGCTTTCATTGATAAGGATGCGGGTTATCCAGGTGCTGAAGTATTGCGGTTTCCGCAAATTGCCGCGTTTCTCCCAGGCTTTTAAAGCTGTCTGCTGCAGGGCATCCTTGCAGTCCTCGTTGTTTTGCAGGATGGCGAACGATACACGATAAAGCATCTGGCTTACGCGTTCAATCTCTTGTACAAAGAAATCCTTGTCCATTCAATCACCTCAAGTAGCGCTACATCCATTAGACGTTTCAGACACGTGATTCGTCACGACTGGAAAAATTTTAATGAATTAGCAAGATTCAGAATATAATAAGATCATCACAAAAGCAAAAATATCCAGGATGCAGCGGCTGCGCGGCGTTCAAATTGTTTTTTGCAGTTTACAGCAGATATCAGATTGTGTTAATATCAATAAGTGGTTTATCCGTTCCCTCGGGTCTGCGACACTCCGACGCGATGCTGAGGAAGCGGGGATTAAAACGGGGAAGACCACGCCCCTGAAGGAGAGACATCATGGATAAGGAACTCAAGAACAGCATCATCAGCAAGTACGCCCGACACGAGGGTGACACGGGCTCCCCTGAGGTGCAGGTTGCCTTGCTGACCCACCGCATCAACCACCTCAACGAACACCTTAAGATTAACAAGAAAGACCATCACAGCCGCCGCGGCTTGCTGCTGATGGTTGGCCAAAGAAGGGGCCTGCTGGATTACCTTAAAAAGACAGACATTGAGCGGTACCGTGAACTGATTGCCGCACTGGAACTGAGGAAGTAAAAGCCTGAATCAGTCGGAACCCAGCAAACGCGGGTTTCGGCTTTTTATGTATGAAGGGCGCGCAATTAAATTAAAGCCGCGCCCGATGAAGGAGTAAGGAGAGAGAATGAATTACAAAACCTACACGATGGACTTTGGGGGTCAGCCTTTGACCCTGGAATTTGGCAAATATGCCGAGCAGGCTTCAGGCTCATGCCTGGTCAGGTACGGCGACACCGTGATACTGGTGAGCGCCACAGTGTCCGACAAAGCGCGGGAAGGCGTTGATTTTTTTCCGTTAAGCGTTGATTTTGAAGAAAAACTCTATGCGGTTGGCCGCATTCCGGGCGGCTTTATCCGCCGTGAAGGCCGTCCCACCGAAAAGGCCGTGCTGACCTGCCGGCTGATTGATCGCCCGCTTCGCCCCTTGTTCCCCAAGGGTATGCGCAACGATGTGCAGGTGGTGGCTACTGTGCTGTCCGTTGACACCAATAACCCGCCGGATATTCCCGCCATGATTGGTTCTTCCATCGCTCTTGCGGTCAGCGAGATTCCCTGGGCCGGCCCCACTGGCAGTGTGCTGGTGGGCCGGGTGGATGGCCAGTTGATTATAAACCCCAACGAAGCCCAGCGCGCTGTCAGCGACCTGCATTTAGTGGTGTCCGGCACCAAGGACGCCATCATGATGGTGGAGGCGGGCGCTAACGAAGTGTCTGAAACGGTGATGCTTGACGCCATCATGTTTGCCCATGAGGCTATCAAGGAGCTGGTGACATTCCAGGAGGGCATCATCGCCGAAATCGGCAAGGAAAAACGTGAGTTCCCGTTGGCTACAACCGGCGATGATGTGACTGAAAAGGTCACTGCCTATGCCCTGGACAAGGTGCGCTGGAGCTTTGAAAGCTACGAGCGTTCTGAGCGCCACCAGCGCGAGGAAGAGGTCAAGGCGGATGTTCTTGCCCACTTCGCTGAGGAGTTTGCCGGCCGGGAAAACGAGGTGAATGAAGCCATTTACCAGCTGAACAAGCAGGTGATGCGCCGCAAGATTCTAGATGAGGGCATTCGTCCTGATGGACGAAGCGAAACTGAAGTGCGCCCCATCTGGTGTGAGGTGGGCATGCTGCCCCGCACCCATGGCAGCGCGGTATTCACCCGCGGGCAAACCCAGGCGCTGACTGTGACTACCCTGGGCTCTCTCAGGGACGCCCAGATGCTTGACGGCCTTTCCAACGAGGATTCCAAGCGCTATATCCATCATTACAACATGCCGCCTTACGCCACGGGTGAAGCTGGCAGAATGCGCTCTCCCGGCAGGCGGGAAATTGGCCACGGCGCTTTGGCCGAGCGGGCGCTTGAGCCGGTGATTCCCAATGAGGAGGAGTTCCCTTATGCCATCCGCCTGGTGAGCGAAGTGCTTTCCAGCAACGGCTCCTCCTCTATGGCATCTGTGTGCGGTAGCACCCTTTCGCTGATGGATGCCGGCGTTCAGATCAAAGCCCCGGTGGCAGGCATTGCCATGGGTCTGATTAAAGACGATCAGTCCGACAAAGTCTCTGTGCTTACCGACATCCAGGGCCTGGAAGATTTTCTGGGCGATATGGACTTTAAAGTAGCCGGCACCATGAACGGTATCACCGCCATTCAGATGGATATCAAGATCAAGGGCATTGATAAATCCATTCTTAAGCGTGCTTTGGATCAGGCCCTTGCCGGGCGTCTCCATATCCTGGGCAAAATGCTGGAAACCATTGAACGGCCCAGAGAGCAGCTGAACAAGTACGCGCCTAAAATCGTCACCTTTATGATCAATCCCGATAAGATTCGCGAAGTCATCGGGCCTGGTGGCAAAATGATCAACAAGATCATTGCTGATACCGGTGTCAAAATTGACATTGAGGATGATGGCCGCGTTGCCATCGCCACGCCTGATGACGAAGCCGCCGCTAAGGCCCGCCGCATCATTGAGGGCATTGCCAAGGATGTGGAAGTGGGCGAGGTCTATGACGGCAAAGTGGTGCGCATCCTCAGCAACATGGGCGCTTTTATCGAGCTGCTGCCGGGCAAGGATGGCCTGCTACACATCTCCAAACTGGCCAATGAGCGGGTGGAGAAGGTGGAAGATGTGCTGAACATCGGCGATGCGGTGGAAGTGAAAGTGGCTGAGATTGATTCTCAGGGCCGTGTCAACCTGATTCGCAATGACATTGAGTACCAGCCCCGCAGATTTAACCGCTCCGGCTCTGGTGACGCTGTCAACCGTCCGCCCCGCAGGGATGGGCGTCCCCGTCGTGGCGAATAAGACTTAAGCGTTTCAAGAGGGGGTCTTTTTGAGCAAGACCCCCTCTTATTAATATGTTTTACGGAGAAGAACATGCATCACATTCATACGCTTCCAAACGGCCTGCGCATTGTATATGAGCGGTTACCTTATCTAAAAAGTGTTTCAATCGGTGTTTGGGTAAAGGCAGGGTCCATCATGGAAACCGAAAAGGAAACCGGCCTCTCCCATTTTCTTGAGCATATGGCGTTTAAGGGTACCGCGACTCGAAGCGCCAAAGCGATAGCCGATGAGATTGACCTTTTGGGCGGGAACCTAAACGCCGCCACCGGGAAAACCTACACCTGCTATTACGCAAGAACTGTCGATCAGGATTTGAGCAAGGCTGTGGAATTACTGGCTGATTTGGTGATGAATCCTTTGCTTGATAAAAAAGACGTGAATAAAGAACGGGGCGTCATTTTGGAAGAAATCGCCTTGGAGGATGATTCCCCGGAAGACTTGATGTATAACCTTCTTCATCAGGGCATCTATCAGGGGCAGTCTCTGTCAGGCACTATCTTAGGTGCCAGGGAAGCGATTGCTTCTTATACCAGGGATGATCTGATGGTATACCGCAGGCGCTTTTATCAGCCGCGGAATACTGTGGTGGCGGTGGTGGGTGGTATTGAGCCGGAGGCGCTTTTGCAACAGCTCACTGTGGTGTTTGAAAGCTGGGATGACAGCGGAAGTGAAGCCGCTTATCCAAACAATCAACTGATATGCTGTGATAAGAAACTGCGGCTTGAAAAGGATGTGGAGCAGATGCATCTGTGCCTGGCATATCCGGGATTCAGGCAGCGGGATGATCGCCGTTTTATGATGCTTGCCTTAAGCGGTATGCTGGGCGGCGGCGTGTCATCCCGGCTTTTTCAGCATCTGCGTGAAGACCAGGGCCTAGTTTACAGCATATATGCCAGTCCTTCTTCCTACCCTGATTGTGGAGATTTTACAGTGTATGCCGCCGCGTCGCCCCAAAGCATCCATAAGGTCATCAAGGGTATTCGCGATGAGATAAACAAGGTCATAAAAGATGGGTTTGCTGAAAGTGAGTTTTTGCGCACCATGGCACAAATCAAAACCAACTATGCCTTGGCTCAGGAAAGCGCTTATCAGCGGATGAATCACTTGGGCGTTCATCTACTGACATCTGGCGAGATCATGCCGTTTCGGAGAATTCTTAAACAGCTGGATGCAGTGCGGTTGGAGGATGTTAACGCCTTAGCTCGCGCTGTTCTTCAAACACCCTGCGCGCTGGCGCTGGTGGGCCGCGGCGCTGATAAAATAGATATCTGAAAGGAAAATGATATATGGACAGGCTGGAAGAGATGTTTGCCCTTCAAAAGGCGTTTAACGAGAGCGTCATCAAGACGCGTCATCTGGAGCATATCAGCTGGGAGGAATGGATGCAAAAGCATACGCTGGCGCTGATGTGTGAGACGGCAGAAATGCTGGAAGAAACCAACTATAAATGGTGGAAGAATCCCAAACCCGTTGATCAAGCGGCAGTGAAAGAAGAACTGGTGGATATGTTTCATTTTTTTCTGAGCCTCTGTATCGCCTCCGGTATGGACGCTCAGGAGCTTTATACCATTTACCTGCGTAAAAACCAGATCAATTTTGACCGCCAAACCGGTGTTGTGACCAAGCCGGGATATCAGCTGCCTGAATCATAACAATTTAATGAACAATTATGTCAATCTTGCAACAAGTGATGCTTTCAGGTAAAATAGGAACACCATAGTACGCTTGTTAGGAGGATAAGCATGATTGTTTCAAGATGTCGCCGCACGATCCTCTTCTTGACTTTATGTGCACTATTCTTTGGTCTTAATCCCTGTATGGCTCAAACTCCAGAAACAGTGGAAATTACTACCTTGGCCCAGCATGGAGGGGAAGTGAGCTACCCTGCTTTGAAAAACTTTGCCAACACTTTTGTCCAGGACAGCGTCAACCAATCCATCCTTACGGAAGGCGGCATCCAGGAACATCTGAATGCGCTGTCCACCTTTACAGAGGCGATGCCGGGCAATTTGAAGGTTGTTTCTACTGCCAGGGTGTTTCCCTCAAGCACCGGTCAGGGTTTGCTGGCGGTACTGATTGAAGCTCAGGGCAACCTGTCTTTTGGTCTGCCCACCCACCGCTATACACCGCTGGTGTTTAGCCTTGCTACGGGGCAGAGAATAAGCTGTGAACAGGTTTTTATTGATTGTGAGCAGGCGCGCAGCACCTTGGAAGAGGAACTGGACAGGATGCTTGTAGAAGAATTATCAAACTACCTGGATGCTGGCGATCTGTTTCCTCTCCCAATTGAGCGGTTTTTATTGACTGACAGCGGCATCAGCTTTTTCTATCCTGAGCGGGGCATGACATGGCTGTCGGGCAAAAGTGCTTTTATCCATTTCCATTATGATGAACTCACGGGTTTATTAAACGATGCTGAAGGGTCTGCGCTGGCTGGACTTGATTTGTTTCAGAATTTAAAACCTGGAGACGGTATAAGGCAGGCTGTTGAAAACGCTGTTGTCACGGGCACTCTGCCGGGGATGCCGGTCAAAATCGGTGAAAACCTTAGCGAAGTGCTTATCACCTTCCCGCTGCTCCATGATCCGGAGGGATTTGTTAAAGGGCGGAAATATCAGCTGGAAGATGACCGTTTTCGGGGCAGCTGGGTGTTGTCCTGGGACGGGCAGTCAGTGACGGGTCTTTTTAGCCGACGTATCAATCTTTTTGGCTTTATCACAGGATCAAGCAAGCTGGACGATATAAAGCGGTTTTTAGGGGAGCCGACAAGCAGCGTTGCATTGGGCGCTGAAGCGGCGGCGCTCTATGGCGTTCCGGAAGGGAAAATATCCGAATATCGCTATGCGCAGGGCACGTTAAAGCTGTTTACAGATTTCAACCAAATTTTGAGCGCTGTTTGGCTTGATGGAAACAAGGCGGAGTAACATTGTTAACCACCAGAAAAAAAACAAAACAAACCATTCAGTCCACCGACCGGGGCGGCATCGTGCTGCTGGTGCTGGGCGGCATGGTTTTGATGTTTGGTTTTTTGACGCTTCTTGGTCTTAGCCTTCAGACGTCCGCTGCCTCTCTGCAGGTGTTTAAAGACGTGGCGCTGGGCCTTGGAGGCAGCTTTCATATGGTTATCCCTATGCTGTTTATTGGTTGGGGCACAGCCATTTGTGTTTCCACCAAGCGATATATTAGCTTCTATCCTTTTATCATTGGTACGATTCTTTTCATGTGCATCGCGGCGCTCACAACCCTCTTGACCAGTGTGGTAGGACACCAAGATTTGATGGATTTTGTTCGCAACATCAATATGAA
Organism: Christensenellales bacterium; assembly: GCA_050952935.1. Taxonomy (GTDB): domain Bacteria; phylum Bacillota; class Clostridia; order Christensenellales; family Aristaeellaceae; genus UBA6115. Next base: position 1,558,319 of record JBMNLS010000001.1, read on the forward strand.
CCATAGACAGAGCCCAGCGCCCGACAGCATGGGGGAATACATTGTCACAGCTTATTTGCAGTACGGTGGAAAATTCAGCGTGGTTCCAGGCGGCGGCGCCATGGGGATGCTGCTGGCTTTTCCTTTCTGGTCCGCCCTGGGCCGTGGAGGCAGCATCACCTTGTTGATCATCGCAAGCCTTGGTCTTGTTTTCGCTTTTATCCGCATAAGCCCGCTGACCATCCTGCATCGTCTGAGTGAACGGAGCAGCACGCGGCGCACAGCTGTTGAGGCGCATCTTTCTCAACAAGCAATGCCTACATCCGAACCAGAACCTGAGCCATTATATCAGGTACCGACAGAACCATTCGATTTTACCGGCCCGGCGGTAGAACCTGTGCCTGTTGCAGAGCCTGCGCCTGTTGAAAACCTCAATGAACATTTTCAGGAAGAGCCAATTTATCCTACCTGGCCATCCCCAGCCTATCAGCCTCAAACCCCGGTATATGCCGAAAATGATCAGGATACAGGACAGTTTATCGCCCAAGCGCCTGCTGATCTGTGGATGACGCCGGAGCCCACTGTTAATCCTGTTACTCCGCCAGTCAAGCCTGCGCCAACAAATATGCCAATCGAAAAGCCCATAGAGCCAAAGCCAACCATTGTGCAGCCTGTTTCCCAGGCTGAAACTACTGTTGAGCGACAAGCGCAAATTCCCGAGCCTCCACCGGAACTTAAACCAGCGCCCATCCCGGTGACACCGAGCGAAACACCCAAACCCGTGCTCACTGACATGGCGGTTACCCCCAGCGGAGAGAGGGTGGCTATTCCCACCCGAGCGCCGCTGCTGCCTGTGAAGGAGCGAAAGCTGGATGGTACTCCCAAGGACAAAAAGCCCAGGCAGGTAAAGTTCGCCATTGATGATTACCAGCAACCACCGTTGCGGCTTTTGACGGCGCCACCTGAAACGAATATTGAGGACACCAGCGAGGAAGATCAGGCCAAGGCTAAGCGATTGATTGATACGTTGAGCAGTTTTTCCATCCCGGCCACCCTGCATCACATCACCCACGGCCCCACGGTGACCCGCTTTGCCATCCGCCTGGCGGAAGGGGTGAATGTCAGCAAGCTGCGCAATGTGATGGATAATTTGACGATTGAGTTAAAGGCCAAGGGTGACATCCGGGCGGAAATACCCATACCGGGCACCTCTTTTGTAGGGCTTGAGGTGTCAAACAACACCACTTCCACAGTGTATCTCAGCGAAGTGCTTAACGCGCCCCGCACCCGGGAAATAAAATCCCCCACCACCGTGGCGCTGGGAAAGGACATCACAGGAACGCCCATCCTTGCTGAACTGATGGATATGCCCCATCTGCTGATCGCGGGTGCCACGGGCAGTGGTAAATCAGTGTGCATCAACAGCATCATTTGCAGCATCCTTTACCGGGCATCGCCCCGGCAGGTTCGTCTGATTCTGATTGACCCCAAGTTTGTTGAGCTGCAGCCTTATAACGATGTGCCCCATCTGCTGTTGCCGGTGATTTCCGATGCCAAGAAAGCGACCCTGGCCCTTGACTGGGTTTGCCAGGAGATGGACGAGCGATACCAGATCATGCAGAAGGCCGGTGTGAGAAACCTGGATGCCTATAATAAAAAGCTTGACCCGGAGGAAGAGCCGCTGCCCCGTATTATTGTAATTGTGGATGAAATGGCGGACTTGATGACGGTAAGCGGGAAAGTGATAGAGGATCACATCAAGCGCATCACCGCAAAGGCAAGGGCGGCTGGCATTTGCCTGATCCTTGCTACTCAGCGCCCCAGCGTCAATATCATCACCGGTGTTATCAAGGCCAACATTCCCGGACGCATCGCTTTCCGCGTGGCCTCTCCCTTTGACAGCAAAACCATTCTTGATGCTCAGGGGGCGGAAAAACTGCTGGGCTATGGAGACATGCTGTTCCGCGGAAATGTCAGAGATCCCATTCGTGTTCAGGGCTGTTTTGTCAGCGACCAGGATGTAGAACAAACAGTCGCTTATATTAAAAGCCGCAACAAGGCGGATTATAACTTGGATATTATGGAACATATTGAGCAGCAGGAGCAGGTTGAAAACGGTGCTTTAGACGCTGGGGACGGGGAAGATGAAGGCTTTGATGAGCTGCTGCCTCAGGCCATTGAAATGGCGGTTGAAGCGGGTCAAATGTCCATCAGCATGCTCCAGCGTGTATTGCGGGTGGGCTATGCACGTGCCGGACGGCTGATAGACGAAATGGCCAGGCGTGGGATTATCACCGGCAACGAAGGCACCAAGGCCAGGAAAACCCTGATGACCCGTGAGCAGTTTTCAGAATATTTGGAACAGTCTGGGCAATAAACCTGAGATATATTTTATGAAACAATAAAAGAACAGCCAGTTTTCCCCCGATTTAATGATTCCCATATTTCTTCATTGACAGCATTTTCAGTCCGTGATAATATCCATTTGTTAAACGATCGCTTTTCTTATGAGTGGACAGGCGGATTTTTTTATGGATGTGCTTTGGCTTAACCAGCTGGACAACCCCTTTGACGAGAAGACCGTGGTATGTCTGGGTATGTTTGATGGTGTTCACATAGGTCATCAGGCGCTAATCCTGGAAGGGTTGCGGGTAGCTAAGGAGCGTCAATGGGCGCTGTGCATACACACCTATGATATTCTGCCGATTAATTTTATTCATCAGAATGAAAAGGTGGCGGAGCTGACCCCCATTTCGAAAAAGCTGAAGCTGTTTGAGATGCACCAGGCTGATATCGTTGCCATTGATCGGTTTAACGATGAACTGCTTCACATGACCGGGCATGCTTTTTTCAACGATATCGTTGCTGGGAAAATGAATGCCGGGCATGTGGTTGTCGGATTCGACCACCGTTTTGGATACAGGGCTGATTCCGGTACAAACGAGCTGGAGAAGTTCTGTCAGGAGCATGGCATTGGCCTGAGCATCATTCCGGCGGTTAAGACCGAATCGGGAGAGGTGATATCCAGCACCGCTATCCGCAAGGCCATTTCAACGGATGATTTGGATCTGGCTTCCCGGATGTTAGGCCGGACAGTTGACGCGGCGATGATTGAACAGGTTAAAGGTGTCTAAAGATCATTGATAGATGCAGGGAGGATAATCAAAGTATGAAGAAACAACTCACGGCTTGGCTGGTGTTGGGGCTGATTACGGTCGTAGCAGGTCTCAGCCTGTCGGTCACCAATGAAGTCACCAAAGAGCCAATCCAAAATCAAGCGGTGCTGGCAGAGGCAAAGGCCAAGCAGGAAGTGTTGCCTGCGGCTGAAGCTTTTGAGGAGGTTGAGTTGCCCGAGGATGCCGGCATTTCCCTGTTTGCCGGCAAGGTGGGGGAAGAGACCATAGGTTTTGTGGGCAAGGTAACGGTCAACGGTTATGGCGGCCCTATCGATGTGATCGCCGGCATTGATAACCAGGGCCTTGTAAAAGGCATCAATGTGGGCGGCCCTTCCTTTTCTGAAACCGCTGGTCTGGGTGCCAAATCCCGGGAAACTGAGTTCACAAGTCAATTTGCTGACAAGGTTTCGCCCATCCGCGTGGTGAAAGCATCTGATCCCAAAACAGATTCATCGGTGGATTCCATCACCGCTGCCACCATCACTTCAAATGCTGTGGTTGGTGGTGTCAATAGAATTGCCAAGCAGGTAGACGTCATCCTGAATCCCCAGGAAGAAGGGCCCGAAACAACAACAGCGGAGGGCATTACCTATACTGCATCTCAGCAGGGTTTTGCAGGGCCTGTGGCTGTTTTTGTGACGGTGAAAGAAGACGGAACCATCACTGCACTTAAAGTAGGTGATGACAAATTTGCTGAAACAGAAGGCTACGGTGCTAATGCCTTGTCGGATGATTTTACCGGGCAGTTTGTTGGCAAAGCCCTGCCTCTGAAGGGTGAGGATGTTGAAGCGATCTCCGGCGCCAGCATCACCACCAAGGCTGTGATCGCAGCCATCAACCAGGCATACGATGAGAAGAAGGCCGTGGGCCCCGCCGCTCCTGCGGGTGTGGTCTACAGCGCTTCAAAGCAAGGCTTTGCAGGTCCGGTGGCAGTGAATGTAACCATTGATAACGCCACCATCACGGCGCTTTCCATTGGTGATGATCAGTTCTCTGAAACAGAAGGTTATGGCGCTCAGGCCCTGGAGCCTGACTTTGCCAAGCAGTTCATTGGTAAATCGCTTCCCATTGCCATGAACGATATCGAAGCGATTTCCGGCGCTACCTTCACCTCCCAGGCTGTGATTGACGCTATCAACGATGCCTTTGAACAATCCAAGACGGGTGATTCTGACAATGATACAGCACAAGAAACAGAACCCGTTGAAACGGCTGAGCCGGAGGTAATCCCTGAGGCGGAGCTTGACGATGAATCAGACATGAAAACCGCTTCCAAGCAAGGCTTTGCGGGTCCTGTGGCTGTGCAGGTCGCGTTCAACGAAGACGGCAGCATCAAAGTCCTGATGGTGGGTGATGACGCGTTTGCGGAAACTCCGGGCCTGGGCGCTAAAGCTAAGGATGCGGAGTTCACCGATCAGTTTGTTGGGAAACTTCCTCCCTTGGCCCTGCGCAAGGCGGATGAAGAGGCGAGCGCTTCCACCATCGATGGCATCACGTCGGCGACTGTGACCAGCCATGCTGTGGTTGACGCCATCAATGAAGTTTTTGAGCAGTTAAAAGCTGTTACTGATGACACAACAGAAGAAGAAACAGAACCCTTTGAAACGGCTGAGCCGGAGGTACCCCCTGAGGCGGAGCCTGCCGATGAATCAGACATGAAAACCGCTTCCAAGCAAGGCTTTGCGGGTCCTGTGGCTGTGCAGGTCGCGTTCAACGAAGACGGCAGCATCAAAGCACTGACGGTTGGTGATGATGCGTTTGCGGAAACTCCGGGCCTGGGCGCTAAAGCTAAGGATGCGGAGTTCACCGATCAGTTTGTTGGGAAACTTCCTCCCTTGGCCCTGCGCAAAGCGGATGAAGAGGCGAGCGCTTCCACCATCGACGGCATCACATCGGCGACTGTGACCAGCCAGGCTGTGGTTGACGCCATCAATGAAGTTTTTGAGCAGTTAAAAGCTGTTACTGATGACACAACAGAAGAAGAAACAGAACCCTTTGAAACGGCTGAGCCGGAGGTAACCCCTGAGGCGGAGCCTGCCGATGAATCAGACATGAAAACCGCTTCCAAGCAAGGCTTTGCGGGTCCTGTGGCTGTGCAGGTCGCGTTCAACGAAGACGGCAGCATCAAAGCACTGACGGTTGGTGATGATGCGTTTGCGGAAACTCCGGGCCTGGGCGCTAAAGCTAAGGACGCGGAGTTCACCGATCAGTTTGTTGGGAAACTTCCTCCCTTGGCCCTGCGCAAAGCGGATGAAGAGGCGAGCGCTTCCACCATCGACGGCATCACGTCGGCGACTGTGACCAGCCAGGCTGTGGTTGACGCCATCAATGAAGTTTTTGAGCAGTTAAAAGCTGTTACTGATGACACAACAGAAGAAGAAACAGAACCCTTTGAAACGGCTGAGCCGGAGGTACCCCCTGAGGCGGAGCCTGCCGATGAATCAGACATGAAAACCGCTTCCAAGCAAGGCTTTGCGGGTCCTGTGGCTGTGCAGGTCGCGTTCAACGAAGACGGCAGCATCAAAGCACTGACGGTTGGTGATGATGCGTTTGCGGAAACTCCGGGCCTGGGCGCTAAAGCTAAGGACGCGGAGTTCACCGATCAGTTTGTTGGGAAACTTCCTCCCTTGGCCCTGCGCAAAGCGGATGAAGAGGCGAGCGCTTCCACCATCGACGGCATCACGTCGGCGACTGTGACCAGCCAGGCTGTGGTTGACGCGGTGAATGAAGCCGCCGCCGCTGGCATCGTAGAAGAAGATGATGCGCCTTCCGCGGAGGAGCTTAAAGTTTATACTGCTGAAGCTCAAGGTTATTCAGGCCCTGTGGCGGTGGAAGTGTCATTCACCCAGGACAATAAAATTGCCCAGATCAAAATCGGTGACGATCGCTTTAATGAAACACCAGGCCTTGGTGCCAAAGCGCTTGAAGAGGATTTTGTCAGCCAGTTTATTGGTAAATCCCTGCCCATTGCCAAAGAAGACATTGATGCAATCACCGCTGCAACCATGACCACACAGGCCGTGATTGACGCTATTAACCTGGCTTATGAAGCTTATCAGAAAGAAGCTTTACCATTGGCTGATGAAGGTGATGCTGCTATGGTAGTGAGCAAGCAGGGTTTTGCTGGGTCTGTGGCTGTACAGGTCACGTTTAATAAAGATGGCAGCATCAAAGCCCTGACGGTGGGTGATGACGCGTTTGCGGAAACCCCTGGCCTGGGCGCAAAAGCGAAGGACGCAGAGTTCACCGATCAGTTTGTGGGAAAACTTCCTCCGCTGGCCCTGCGCAAGGCGGATGAAGAAGCGAGCGCCACCACCATTGACGGCATCACATCGGCAACTATGACCAGTCAGGCTGTAATTGATGCGGTGAACGAAGCGTTTGAACAATTAAAAAAATAATTCAGCGGATAAGCTTAGAAAGGCGGGAGAACATTTGGCAAGACTGAGTTTTAAAGGCGGCATCCATCCGCTGAAAGAGTTGCATGAAGGCAAAGACGCCACCAAGGGTCAGCCCATCCGGGCCTATATTCCGGAGACGGTTTGTATTCCGGTGAACATGCATATTGGTGCACCCAGCATTCCCTGTGTCAAAAAAGGGGATGTGGTTAAAGTGGGCCAGGTGATTGCAGAACCTTCAGGGCCAAGGGGCATACCGATTCATGCCAGCGTATCGGGTGAAGTAACAGGCGTTATTTCCAAACAGCTGTTGCTTGAAAAGCCCAGCACTTGTATTGTCATTCAGAATGACAAGCAGGATACCTGGGAGCAATTAAACGGACTGGGAGATGTGGAAAAAGCCCCTGCGGAGTCGATTATCCCTGCTGTCCGTGATGCCGGTATCTGCGGGATGGGCGGCGCCGGTTTCCCTACCCACGCAAAAATGACGCTCGCGGAGGGGAAAACGGTTGATACCATTATTTTAAATGGTTCTGAATGTGAAACCTTCATCACCGCTGATCACCGTCTTATGCTGGAGCAACCGGAACGTGTGGTAAACGGCCTTAGGGCTGCTATGCGGGGGATGCATGTGTCCAACGGCATTATCGCGATTGAGGAAAACAAAATGGATGCCTATGAGGCGATGAAAAAGAGCGCCGATGGGCGTGAGGGTGTCAGCGTGATGTTGCTGAAAACCAAGTACCCTCAGGGCTGTGAAAAACAATTGATATTTGCCGTTACCGGCCGCGAGGTGCCTTCGGGCTGCTTACCTTGCGACGCGCATGTGATGGTGTTGAATGTTGCCACAGCCGCCGCCATTGCGGATGCTGTTACTGATGGCAAGCCCTTGATTGAGCGCATCACCACTGTAACGGGCTGTGTGAATGAGCCTTCCAACCTTCTGCTCCGGATTGGAACACCTGTGAGTGAAGCGATTGAGGCCTGTGGCGGCGCCAAGGAAGAAGTGGGGAAAATGTTCTTTGGCGGCAGCATGACCGGCACAGCCCTTCCGGATGACAGTATTTCCATCTGTAAGGGAAATAATTGCCTGGTGCTGGTCAACAAGAAGGATTCTATTCTTAAGGAAAGCACCGACTGCATCCGCTGTGGCCGCTGTGTGTCCGCTTGCCCTATCATGCTCAATCCACAGCGATTAAATGTGCTGTGTGAAGCAGGGAAATTGGCTGAAGCAAAGAAAGAAAACATGATGGAATGTGTCCTCTGCGGAAGCTGCGGGTATGTGTGCCCGGCGAAAATCAAGTTCCCCTTTAAAGAGGCAAAAGAAAAAATTGCAGCGAGGAGGATATAAGAGATGAACCTGCGAGTATCCGCCGGACCGCATTTTGTGGCACGCGAGAGCACCCAGACGTTGATGCTGGATGTGATTATTGCGATGATTCCCACAACGGCGGCTGGCATCTACCTCTTTGGAATCCGTGCGGTGTGGGTAATTGCTGTTTCGGTGATTTCAGCGCTGTTGTCCGAATTCATCTGGCAGAAATTAGCCAAAAAGCCGGTGCGGATCAGCGATCTTTCGGCCATTGTGACGGGGATGATTCTGGGTCTTAACATGCCGGTTGAAATCCCACTGTGGGTGCCTGCCATTGGCAGCGCCATGGCCATCATCCTGGTGAAGCAGCTTTTTGGCGGCATCGGGCATAATTTTATCAACCCGGCGCTTTTGTCCCGTGGTGTACTGCTGGTTTCCTGGCCCGCGCTGATGAGCGTCTATACGCTGCCGGTGCGTGTGCTGGGCACAACCAGTGTGGTACCCAGCCCTGACGCTGTATCTGCCGCCACAGCGCTCATCCGGCCAAGCGCCTACAGCACTTATGACCTGCTGATTGGCAACATCCCCGGCGCTATTGGGGAAGTATGCAAGCTGGCGATTCTCATCGGCTTTCTTTATATGCTGTTTGTTGGGACTGTTTCCTGGCATATTCCGGTGTGCTTTGTTGGCAGCGTCGCCCTGCTGACCTGGCTTTTAGGCGGCGATCCGTTGGTTGCGATTCTTTCTGGCGGGGTGCTATTTGGCGCGGTGTTTATGGCCACTGACTATGTGACCACGCCAATGCTGAATATCGGACACATTATCTTTGGCATAGGCTGCGGTGTTATTGTGGTGGTGATTCGGAAGTTTGGCAACTATCCTGAAGGAGTAACCTTCGCGATTCTCATCATGAACATCTTGACTCCCCTCATTGACCGGTGGACCGGCAGACGCGTTTATGGGATGGTGAAGAAACATGCGTAATAAAAAAACGATGCGCGGCGTGTTCATCAACGGCGTGCTCAACGAGAACCCAACTTTCCGCCTTGTTCTGGGCGTGTGCCCTACCCTGGCTTCTACCACCAGTGCTACCAACGCCCTGGGCATGGGCGCGGCAGCCACCTTTGTCCTGGTGGGCAGCAACGCTGTGATTTCCATGCTGCGGAACTTTATTCCTGACAAGGTCAGAATTCCTGCTTTTATTGTGGTCATATCCACCTTTGTGACCATCGTGCAGATGCTGATTCAAGCATTTGTGCCCGCACTTTATGATGCGCTTGGTCTGTTTATTCCTCTGATTGTGGTAAACTGCATTATCCTGGCCCGCGCTGAAGCCTTCGCCTGTAAAAACAGCGTGCTTCATTCAGCGGCTGACGGCCTGGGGATGGGCGCTGGTTTCACGCTGGCCTTGATTCTCATTGGTACAATTCGTGAGTTGCTTGGCAATGGCAGCGTGTTTGGCATCGATGTCCTGGGCGCTTCTTTCCAGCCTATGCTGTTGGTCATCATGGCGCCTGGCGGGTTTATCATTTTTGGTTTAATTCTTGGCATCGTTAACAGCATTATCAATAAAATCGGCAAGCGCTCCGCCGGGAAAGAGGCTGAGGCATGATGGACTTCACATTGGTCAATTTCCTGCTCTTTATGGTAAACTGCATATTGAGCAACAATTTCATTTTCTCCCGTTATCTGGGATGCTGTCCTTTCCTTGGGGTTTCCAGCAAAGTGGAAACTGCCGCCGGCATGGGCATTGCGGTTACCTTTGTGATGGGGCTCTCTTCCCTGATTACCTATGTTGTGTATCATTATCTTTTGGTGCCCCTAAATCTCCAATATCTGGACACCATTTCCTTTATTCTGGTGATTGCTGCCCTGGTGCAGTTTGTGGAGATGGTCATTAAAAAGTCAGTGCCGGCCCTTTACAATGCCCTTGGCATTTATCTGCCGCTGATCACCACCAACTGCGCCGTGCTTGGTGTGACCCTGCTTAACATCACTGAAAAATACAACATGCTTTGGAGTGTGCTCAACGGTGTGTTTGGCGCGCTGGGCTTCCTGCTGGCTATTGTGCTGATGGCGGGTGTCAGAGAACGGCTTGAATCCTCCAACATTCCGGAATCATTCAAAGGCTTTCCCATCAGCTTGGTGATTGCCGGCCTTATGTCCGTGGCCTTTCTTGGTTTCACCGGGCTTGTTAAGTAAGGAGGGACGATGATGAATATAACGGCAATTCTCTATGCAGTTGCGGTTCTGGGGGGAATGGGTGTCCTGTTCGGACTGATTCTCACCTTTGCCGACAAAAACTTCTCGGTGCCTGTTGATGAGCGTGTTGCCAGGGTGCGTGAAGCGGTAGCTGGGGCAAATTGTGGCGCCTGCGGATATCCCGGTTGTGATGGATACGCGGAAGCAGTGGTTGCAGGCAATGCCCCCATTACTGCCTGTGCTCCCGGTGGAAAACAATGTGTTGAAACGCTCGCTGAAATCATGGGCCAAAAAGCTGATGATATCGCGCCTGTTGTCGCAAGGCTGCTTTGCCAGGGTGAAAGCGGTGTGGTCAACCATCATTATGATTACAGCGGTCTTACATCCTGTTATCTGGCCTCCCAAATGGCTGGCGGGCCTACTGCCTGCGCCTGGGGATGCGTTGGGCTGGGGGACTGTGTGAAAGCCTGCCAGTTTGGCGCCATGAGCATTGAAAATGGTATTGTGGTCATTGATGAAGAAAAATGCACCGCTTGTGGCATGTGTGTCAAGGAATGCCCCCGTACGCTGATTAAGCTGCTGCCAAAAAGCGCAAAAGTAACTGTGCGCTGTTTGAACGCCGCTTCCGGCCGGGATGCCAGAACGGCCTGTTCCAAGGCCTGCATCGGCTGTAAGCGTTGTGAAAAGGCCTGCAATTTCGACGCGGTTCATGTTGTCAATAACTGTGCTGTCATCGATCCTGAAAAATGTACCCTATGCGGCGAATGCGCCAAAGTATGCCCCACAGGCAGCATCGTTCAGCAGAGTTAAATGACTTCCCCTGTTAACCTGAAAACTGATCAAAAAAAGCGCGCGCAGATATCACTGCGCGCGACTGTTATCGGGCTGATTGCCAACTTGATTCTTGCTGTCAGCAAAATTGTGGCAGGTTCTCTGTCAAACTCTCTGTCTGTGATGGGCGATGGGCTAAACAACCTGTCTGACACCGGAGCGGTTCTCGTATCCTTTTTATCCCTGTGGCTGGCACAAAAACCCCGGGATAAAGAGCATCCCTTTGGCCATGGGCGGATGGAATATATGGGCTCCCTGGTTATTTCAGTGCTGATTCTTTATGTTGGCATTGATCTTATGCGCAACAGCTTGATGGCAGTTAGGCATCCGGAGGTGCCGCTTTTTACCTGGACAGTTTTGTTTGTCACTGCGGGCAGCATCCCTGTCAAGGTGTTTCTTTTTTTCTTTTATAAAAGATATGGAAGATCCTATCATATTGATACTTTGCTTGCCGCCGCTCAGGACAGCCGCAACGATGCGCTTACCACCATTGTGATTGTGCTGGGCATGCTGTTGTCTCATTTTTATGGCTTGCTCATTGACGGTTATCTTGGCCTGGCGGTAGCGGTACTTATCACCTGGAGCGGCATCAACATCATGCGTGAGACGGTGAACCGCCTGATCGGTGGGAAACCGGATAAGGCGCTGGGCAATGAAGCGATCAAGCTGCTGTTGGCCCGTCCTGACATTAAAGGCATCCATGATTTTGTGCTCCATGATTATGGTCCGGGCCGTGCTTTTGCTTCTGTCCACGCAGAAGTGGATGCTAAGGGCGATGTGTTTGGCGTCCATGAGGTGATCGATGATGTGGAGCGGGAGATCATGGACAAGCTGCATTTGCCCATCAACATTCATATCGACCCTGTTGTGGAAGATGAAATGGGGGAGGACAGCCCAAGCAGACGAATCGCTGAATATCTAAACAGCTATGATCCGCCGCTTTCCATGCATGATTTTCGTTTGGTACCGGGGAAAACCCTGGTCAAGCTGATTTTTGATATTACCGTTCCGATGGACAGCAAGCAAAAAGATGCTGATATCATTGCTGATGTGACTCGCTTTGTAGAGGGATTGGATCCCCGTTACCGCTGCATTATTACCATTGATCATGATTATTTTGACAGCATTGTTGCCAATGAAACACAGGGCGGTTAAGTAAGGGATTACCATGCTGTTGATAAAGCTGGCGTAAAAAGGTACAATAGGAGTAGTAAATAGGAGGTCTTAACGATGTATCATGATGTAATTGATCAAGCTGCTATCAAAATGGAAAAAACCAAAGAGGTCTACAAACAGGAGCTTGCCTCATTGCGCGCTGGCCGGGCCAATCCCAAGCTGCTCGACCGGATTACGGTGGACTATTACGGCGCGCAAACGCCGCTTAACCAGATGGCCAACATTTCATCGCCGGAGCCGCGGATTCTGATGATTTCCGTGTGGGATCAGAAAGCCATCCCGCTGGTTGAAAAGGCCATTCAAAAAAGCGACCTTGGCATGAATCCCGCCAATGACGGCAAGGTAATACGCCTTGTGGTGCCGGAGCTGACCGAGGAACGCCGGAAAGAGCTGACAAAGCTTGTGTGGAAATCCGCTGAGGAATCCAAGGTGGCCATTCGTTCTATCCGCCGGGACGCCATGGAGCAGTTCAAGAAGCTTCAGAAAAACGGTGAAATAAGCGAGGACGACCAGTACAGGGCTGAGGATGAAATGCAGAAAACCACAGATAGCGCTATCAAAGATATTGATCAGATTGCCCAGGAAAAAGAGAAAGAGATTTTGTCTGTGTGATGATGCAACATTTGCCGGGGTTGCCTTTAAAGGAAGCTCTGGCACTGCTGGATGCCTGGGGAATCAAGCCGCCTGAGGTAATACATACCAAGCCGCCCTTTGCTTCTTTTGAGACTGATGGCCGTACCCCAAGGGTGCTGGCCGTCCAGGAGGGCAGGCTTATTGTAGCATACTTTAAAGATGGCAATCCGGAGGAAAAGGATTCATGACGGAAATGGCCCGTTTGCCGCGCCATGTAGCTATCATCATGGATGGCAACGGGCGTTGGGCGAAACAGCATGCTGTATCTGTGTCTATGGGTCACCGGCAAGGGGTGGAAACCCTGCGGGAGATTATCCGCTACAGCAGCGATGCGGGCATTGAGGTGCTGAGCCTTTATGCCTTTTCAACGGAGAACTGGCGGCGTCCCAGCTTTGAGGTAAAAGCTTTGATGCAGCTGATTGTGGAATTTTTTGGCAAAGAAATTGATGAGCTGGATGCCAACAAGGTATGCATCCGCATCCTTGGCGACAAGGATGGTTTGCCGGATGAAGCAAGAAAAGCCGTATTAAAAGCGGAGGAACGCACCGAAGACAACACGGGGCTCAACCTTAATATCGCCATTAATTACGGCGCACGGGATGAATTGCTCAAGGCAGTCAAAACCCTGATGAAAAAAGCAGATGAAAAGGAAATATCGCCTGATTCTGTGAGCGCCCGGGATTTTGAAAACGCGCTGTATACCGCCGATCAGCCTGATGTTGATCTTGTGATCCGCACGAGTGGCGAACAGAGGCTAAGCAATTTTTTGCTTTATCAAAGCGCCTATGCGGAGCTTTGTTTCATCAAGAAGCTGTGGCCTGATTTTACGGTGGCGGATTACCAGCAGGTTTTGCAGGATTTTTCTGGCCGAAAGCGCCGTTTTGGGGGGAGACAGGAATGACGACCCGCATCATCACAGGCCTTGGGCTATTGGCACTGCTGTTTTTCGCGCTGTATTTTGGAGGATGGATTTTTTCTGTTTTATGGGTGGCCTGTGTTTGCATTGCCATGTATGAGGAGTTTCACGTCCTTTCCCAATGCGGACATCGGCCTGTAGCCTGGCCCAGCTGGCTGGCGCTGATTGTTGCAGTCCCGGGATACTTGCTCTTGACTGAGGTGGCTGGGCTGACACTCTTGATGCTCCTCATCATGTTTACCATGATGGCCGTCAGCGTGGTGGTTATTTTTAGAAACAAACCCAAGTTGGAAGATCTGCTGATGTCGCTGTTGCCGCTATTTTCCATCGTGCTGCCGGGGCTTTGCATGCTGGCCCTGACGCGGATAAGCCCGATGGCTGAACAGCGTGCCTTTATCAGCCTGGCCTTCTTCATCCCCGTTCTGGGGGATTCCATCGCTTATTTCGTCGGTGCGCGTTTTGGAAAGATAAAACTGGTGCCTGAGGTGAGCGCTAAAAAGACCGTGGAGGGCGCTGTCGCGGGGCTGTTTGGCAGCATGGTGGCGGCGGTGACGATCTATTTGATTGCGATAATGGTCTCCGGTATGGATGTACCCTTCTATCATTTCGTTATTCTGGGTTTTTTAGGCGGCATTATTGCCCAAATTGGTGATTTATTTGCCTCCATTGTGAAGCGTCATTGCGGAGTCAAAGACTTTGGTCATATTTTCCCTGGCCATGGCGGCATGATGGACAGGCTGGACAGCATCCTGTTCGTCGCTGTTCTGGTCTACTTGTACCAGGCGTTATTGTGATGAAAAAGCCTCGAGACATCGTGATACTGGGATCCACGGGTTCCATTGGCAAGCAGGCGCTTCAAATTGTTGATCTGCACCCTGAGCGCTTCAGAGTGGTTGCCCTGACTGCCCACCGCAATGGCAAGCTGCTGGCTGAGCAGGTGAAAAAATACCGGCCGCTGATGGCGGGGCTTAGCGGTGGCAGCTTCACACCACCCAGTGAGGCTGCTTTTTGTGAGTGGCATTTTGGCGATAACGCGCTTGATGTCGCCTCATCCCAGGTGCCTTGTGACGATGTGCTGGTGTCCGTGGTGGGGATGATTGGGCTTGGCAGCGTTCTAAATGCCCGAAAAAGCGGTAAGCGCGTACTTTTAGCCAATAAGGAAGCCTTGGTCGCCGGGGGCCAGTTGGTGATGGACGTCTGCCGTTTGGATGATGAAAACCCATCCCTCATACCCGTTGACAGCGAACACAGCGCCATATTTCAGTGTTTGCTTGGGGCAAAGGGGAATCTGTATGACCGCCTTATTCTGACCGCTTCAGGGGGGCCGTTCAGAACCTGGTCTAAAGAACAAATGGATTATGCGGGGCTTGAAGAGGCGCTGAGTCATCCCACCTGGAAAATGGGGGAGAAGATCACCATTGACTCCGCGTCCATGTTCAACAAAGCCCTTGAAATCATCGAAGCGAAATGGCTTTTTGATGCCAAGCCCAATCAGATTGATGTGCTTGTACATCCAAAAAGCATCATCCATTCCATGGTGGTATTTCAGGATGGCGCTGTCATGGCTCAAATGGGAATGCCTGATATGCGCGTACCCATTGCCTTTGCCATGGCCTACCCTGAGCGCATCAACACCAAAACGCCGCCCATGAATCTTTATGAGATGGCAGGCCTGCATTTTGAACGACCTGATTTAAACCAATTTCCTGCCTTGCGCCTGGCCTATGAGGCGCTGGAGGCTGGTGGCGCAGCCTGCTGTGTGCTCAATGCGGCGAATGAAACCGCGGTGAACGGGTATCTTCACCATGCTATCCGTTTTGGACAAATCGCTGAGGTGGTTGAAGAAACCTTGATGCGAATTGGTACGCTGCCGGCTGATTCCCTTGAAGCCGTGTTGGAAGCGGACAGACAGGCACGGGCTGTCAGCGCTGACCTGATCAATGAGTTATCCAGGGAGGGTATATGACCGTTTTATACATATTATTGGCTGTTTTGATGTTTGGCATTATGATCACCGTCCACGAAGCCGGCCATTTTTTTGCGGCACGGCTGTGTAAGATTCCTGTCAGAGAGTTTTCCATCGGTTTTGGGCCGCAATTGCTCACATGGAAACGCAGGAAGCATGACACGGTTTTCTTCCTGCGCGCTATACCTTTGGGCGGATACTGTGCTTTTTATGGCGAAGATGATGTGACGGGGGAAAGCAAACACGATCCCCGGGCGTTTAACAAGCACAGCATATTTAAACGCCTGATGACGATTCTTATGGGGCCGGTGATGAATTTTTTGCTGGCTTTTTTCGTGGCGGTGATGTTTTATGCGATCAGCGGCGTGCCCACCATCACCGGGCCTGCCACCACGGTGGTAGAACAGGTGAATGCCGACAGCCCGGCAATGGCGGCTGGCATGAAAGCAGGCGATCATATCACCGCGATCAATGGTCAGCCTGTTACCGACAACCTGATTTCATTGATTGCCCAGGAAACAGATAAAGGGTTCGAAATCTTGGATTTCACCGTTATGCGGGATCATCAGGAGCTTACACTCCAGGTAAAGCCGCTGTTTAGCAGTGTTGAAAAACGGTTCATGATTGGTGTTGACGCCATGGCCACAGCGCCCGTTATTTGGGCTCCAGGAAGCCTGGGTGCCATCATCAGGGCTTCTGCTGCCCTGTGTTATAATGCAGGCGCTTCAATCATCACAGCGCTTAAAAACCTGGTTACGAGAGGGCAGGGCATCAACGAACTTTCAGGCATTGTGGGTATCACCAAGCTGATTGTAGAGGAAACACGCCAATCCCGGCTTCAGGGATACCTCTACTTGATGGCCTTGATTTCTGTTAACCTGGGGCTTATGAATCTGCTGATTATTCCCGGGCTCGACGGCAGCCGGATTCTGTTTCTGATTGTGGAAGCGCTACGCGGAAAACCGGTTGAAAAAGAGGGTTATGTTCATGCGGCTGGCATGGTGCTTCTCTTTGGCCTCATGATTTGGATTACCCTGCGCGACATCGTCAGGCTGTTTTAAATGGGCAAGAGAAGAGCAGTTCAGGCTGGCACGCTGATGATTGGGGGCGGGGCGCCGGTGAGCATCCAGTCCATGACCAACACCGATACCCGTGACTTGGCTTCCACCAGCGCTCAAATCGCGGCGCTGGCACAGGAAGGCTGCGAGATGGCGCGCATTTCCGTTTTTGATGATGCATCTGCTGCTAATGTTCGGGCCTTGGTGGATCGGAGCCCCATTCCGCTGGTAGCTGATATTCATTTTGATCATCGCCTGGCAATCCTGTCCGCTGAAAACGGAATCAGCAAACTGCGTATCAATCCGGGTAATCTGAAGGATGAGAAAGCAATCAGCCAGGTGGTTGCCTGTGCAAAAGCCCATCACATCCCTATTCGGGTTGGGGTCAATTCAGGTTCGGTTCCTAAGGATATCAGGCGGCGGGATGGGGGCATTACCCCTCAAGGACTGGTGGACAGCGCGCTCAAGCACATCCGTTTGCTGGAAAAAGAGGGATTTCAGGACATTGTGGTGTCGTTGAAAGCCTCTAATGTCAGGCTGACGGTAGAGGCATATCGCCTGGCTGCACGCACCTTTGATTATCCGCTTCATCTGGGTGTTACAGAAGCGGGGCTTCCAGGGCAGGGGACGATTAAATCAGCGGTGGGTATCGGCGCCTTGTTGCTGGATGGCATTGGCGACACGGTACGCGTGTCTCTCACCGGTTCACCGCTTCCCGAAGTGAAAGCGGCGCGGGATATATTGCGCGTGGTGGGGCTTAGGGGTGGGGCAGAAATTATTGCCTGTCCCACCTGCGGCAGAACCCGGATTGATGTAGAAGCGCTGGCAAAATCAGTGGAAAAGACCACCCGGCATATTCAGGAGGATATAAAAATTGCTGTTATGGGCTGCGTGGTCAATGGCCCCGGGGAAGCCCAGGATGCGGACATCGCCCTGTGCGGCGGGGATGGGAGCAGCGCATTATACCTGAAAGGGAATTATGTTAAAACGGTCAAGGGCGACCCCAGGGAGGAACTGCTGAAGCTGATTGATGTTTACCTGGCTGATCAAAAGGGAAATGATTGAGTGATGATATGACGATTGATAAACTATTTGATGCCATTTACAAGCAGCTGCCAGAACTGAAGGATAAGTTGCAAATTAACTTCATCCAGTTTGATGATGTGAGAAACCACGCTTTATTCTTTTTCCACGCCGACATATTGGTGTGGAAATCCTCTTTTGGTGCCATTAAGAAAGTCTTACAATCGGCTTTTCCTAAAATGCGTGTGTCCCTTCGGGTGGCTTCACCCTCCCTTGCTGATGACTTTATGCTTGATCCGGAGAAATATGCCCAAGAGTTTGATCATATGCTGCAAAAGCAGCTGCCCGGCATATCTCCCTGGCTTAGAAAGATAAAGTGGCTGAGTGAGAAGGACGCCCTTATCCTGGAAGTGCCGGATGACTTGGCCATGGAATATATGACAAAAAAGCAAATCCAACAAAAACTAACTGTGATGCTTGACGATGTGTTTCAAATAAAGCCGCCCGTGTATCTGCGCCTGGCACAGGATATTGAAAAACGCATGGAGCGAATAGAGCGGCTCAGGGCTGAAGAAGAAGTAATGCTGGCCATCAGCACCCAAAGTCAGGAGGAAGCGACGCCTAAAAGGCGCCCTGTGCGGGAAAAGAAAAAGAACAAAAAAATCCTTGGCAGCGCCATCGCGACAGCGCCTGTGCCCATCCGGGAATTGACCGAGGTTTCAGGCA
Organism: Christensenellales bacterium; assembly: GCA_050952935.1. GTDB lineage: Bacteria > Bacillota > Clostridia > Christensenellales > Aristaeellaceae > UBA6115. Next base: position 1,576,715 of record JBMNLS010000001.1, read on the forward strand.
AGGTAACCATTGCCGGTAAGGTGATTGATGTTCTCACCCGCCCCATTCAAAACGGCAATGCCACGCTGCTCAGCTTCGTGCTGTCCGACTTGAGCGACAGCATTCTATGCAAAGTCTTTTTGGGAACCCGGGGCAATGGTTTCCGGGGAGAGGCTTTTCAGGATCCTGAACGGGAAAAGCAAAAGATGGATGAGGTAATCAGCCGTGTTCAAACCGGCTGTGGACTCAAGGTGCGCGGTTTTTGCCAGATGGACAGCTATGACAAGGCTTTGGTAGTCATGGTTCAGGATATAGCCGAGCATGAGTTGCCAAAACGAAAAGACGAGGCGGCTGAAAAACGCGTGGAGCTTCACGCGCACACCACCATGAGCTCTATGGATGGTGTTGTCTCAAGTGCTGAGCTTATCAAGCGTGCGGCGGAATTTGGGCATCCCGCCATTGCCATCACCGATGAGGGGGTGGTTCAGGCATTCCCCGAGGCTTTTGCAGCGGCAAAGAAGCATAAAATCAAACTGATCCCCGGCATGATCGGCATGATGGTGGATGATACGGGCATCGTTCAATCCCCCTGTGACGCAGCGCTTGACGCGCCGATTATCGTGCTGGACTTTGAAACCACTGGCCTTAACCCCCATGGAGACCGAATCATAGAAATTGGCGCTGTAAAGCTTTCGGGCGGCCAAATCATTGATTCCTATTCCACATTGGTTAACCCCGGCATACCGCTTAGCCAGGAGATCATCAACATTACCGGCATCAAAGATGCCATGCTGATTGACGCCCCTAAAGCGGACATCGCTCTGAAAGGCTTGATGGATTTCGCGGGAGACAGTCCCATCGCCGCGCACAACGCCAAGTTTGACATCGCTTTTTTGCGGGCTGAACTGGCCCGGCTTGGCCAAACTTTTAACTCCGCGCAGATTGATACCTTAGCCTTCGCCCAAAGGCTTTATCCGCAAATGAAAAGCTATCGTCTCTCCGCCTTGTGTAAATTTCTGGGTGTACAGTTGAAAAATGCTCACCGTGCTGTGCATGACGCCACTGCCACTGCTCAATGTCTTGCCAGAATGCTTGAAGATTCAAGGGATAAAGGCGCCAGCAACCTTCAGGACCTGAATGTGTGCGTGACAGGCTACAGCCGCACCACCCAGTTTCCTGTTACCATTCTGGTCAAAAATCAGCAGGGGCTTACCAACCTAAACCGCCTGGTGTCCGAATCGCACCTGAATTATTTTCACCATCATCCGACCATCCCCAGACAGCTATTGGAAGAGCATCGGGAGGGCTTGCTGTTTGGTTCTTCCTGCTATAAAGGCGAGCTGTTTCAGAATATCCTTGACCGCAGACCGCAAAAAGAGCTGGAAAGCGTTGCGCGCTTTTATGACTTTATTGAAATACAGCCTGAGGCTAACAGTGAAATGCTGGTGATTAAAGGACAATTGTCCGGCCTTGATCAGATACGGAAAGTGAATGAAAAGCTGGTGGGATTAGGGGAAAAGCTGGGTATTCCCGTCTGCGCTACGGGCGATGTGCATTTTTTGGAGCCGGAGGATGCCATTTTCCGCGCCATCATCAAAAACAGCATCAATGCGGAGGCTAAAGACAGCGACCATCAGCCGCCGCTCTATCTGAAAACAACCGAAGAAATGCTCCAGGACTTTGCCTGGCTGGGAGATGAGAGGACCAGAGCGGTTGTGATTGGTAATCCTCAATGTATCATGTCTCAGATAGATGAAATAGGTTTGTATCCCAAACATCCGGAAAATAAAACAACCTTTGCCCCGGTGTGGGATACTGCGCCCGATGATATCAGGCGCATGGCTGAGGAAAAAGCTCATGCCTTATATGGGGATGATCTTCCGGAGCTTATCAGGGAACGGCTGGAAAAGGAGCTGAAATCCATCATTGGATATGGGTATTCCACGCTTTACCTCATTGCCAATAAATTAGTGTCAAAATCGCTGGATGATGGTTATTTGGTCGGCAGCCGTGGATCCGTTGGCTCCTCTCTGGTGGCCACCATGTGTGGCATCACGGAGGTGAATCCCCTTCCGCCTCACTACCGCTGCCCAAACTGCCGAAGCGTGGACTTTGACGTGGATAAGGATCAGTATCAGGTAGGTATAGATTTGCCGGATAAAGCATGCCCCCGCTGTGGCAGTGACCTTATCAAGGATGGCTACGACATCCCTTTTGAGGTGTTTCTTGGATTCAAGGGCGACAAAGTGCCTGATATTGACCTGAACTTCTGCGGCGAATACCAATCCACAGCCCATGCCTATGTGGAGGAGTTGTTTGGCAAGGGCTATGTTTTCCGCGCCGGCACCATAGGCACCTTGCAGAAAAAAACCGCCTATGGTTATGTGCTCAAGTACCTTGAAGACCGCAACCTGAATGTTTCAAGCGCTGAAAAGACCCGCTTGGCCTCAGGCTGTATCGGGGTAAAACGAACAACCGGCCAGCATCCGGGCGGCATGGTGATTTTGCCCAAAGGCTATGAAATTGCCCAATTCACAGCGGTGCAGTATCCTGCCAATGAAGAAGCTAAGCCCATCACCACCCACTATGATTTCCGTTCCATGCATGACATTCTGGTCAAAGTGGATGTGCTGGGCCATGATGACCCCACCATGATCCGCATGATGGAAGGGCTGTCCGGGGTGCATTATCTGGATATCCCGCTGGATGACAAAAAGGTGCTGTCCCTGTTCACCAGCCCTGAGGCCTTGGGGATTAGCCGGGAGCAGTTGGCCTGCACCACGGGCACCTTGGGCATTCCGGAGTTTGGCACGCCTTTTGTCCGGGGTATTTTGGATGAAACGCAACCCACCTGCGTGTCAGACTTAATCCGTATCTCCGGCCTTTCACACGGCACTGATGTATGGAGCGGAAACGCCCGGGATCTGGTGCTGAATAAGACGGCGACCCTCAAAGAGTGTATCTGCACCAGGGATGATATCATGCTGGCCTTGATCAATAAGGGCCTCCCCGCCAAAGCGTCCTTTGATATAATGGAAAATGTGCGCAAAGGAAAAGGCCTGACTGATGACATGGAAAAAATCATGCGGGAGCACCAGGTACAGGACTGGTTTATTGACAGCTGTAAAAAAATCGCTTATATGTTCCCCAAAGGGCACGCCGTGGCCTATGTCACCATGGCGCTGCGCGTCGGCTGGTTTAAAGTCTATCATCCACTGGTGTATTATGCCGCTTATTTCTCAATCAGGGGCAATGGATTTAATGCCTTGACCATGACAAAGCCACCTGATTACATCATGAAAGAATTGCAGATTTTAAAATCAATGGATCAGCGGGATCTTAGTGAGAAGAACAAGGATGAAATTGTGGTGATGGAAATGGTGTATGAAATGGGGCTGCGCGGCTATCATTTCCTGCCGGTGGACTTATATAAGAGCGATGCCACCCGGTTTCAGATTGAGGGGGTTGGCCTGCGCTGTCCCTTTACCTCGCTCCCCAATTTCGGCATAGCCGCTGCCCAAAACCTGATGGCAGCCAGGGAGGATCCCTTTATTTCCATTGAGGATCTGAAAAGCCGGGCAAAGCTGAGCACCGCTGTGATTGATATGCTGCGGGATTCCGGATCGCTAAGCGGCCTGAGTGATTCAAACCAGGTGGATTTCTTCTCTTTCCTGTGATTTTGAGGGGTATTTATGATTGAAGCTGTTATCTTTGACCTGGATGGTGTTATTGTTTCTACCGATGAGTGCCATTATCAGGCTTGGAAGGCATTGGCAGACAGGGAGGGTATTCCCTTTTCCCGGAAGCACAACCATCGCCTGCGGGGTGTCAGCCGAATGGACAGCCTAAACATTGTGTTGGAAAAAGCACAAAAGTTCTACAGCAATGAAGAAAAGCTTCGCATGGCTGATGATAAAAACGGGCTGTATGTTTCTCTGATTCAAAAGCTCACCTCTAAAGACCTGCTGCCAGACGCAGAGGAAACTGTCAAGCGTCTGCGTGCGATGGGCACCAAAACCGCCATAGGCTCCTCCAGCAAAAACGCGCCTGCTATTTTAGAAAGGCTGGGCATCATAAAACTCTTTGACGCGGTTGCAGATGGGAACGGTATAAAACGCAGCAAGCCGGCGCCTGATGTTTTTCTTCTTGCGGCTGAAATGCTTCAAACATCTCCGCAAAACTGCATGGTGGTGGAGGATGCCGAAGCCGGGGTAGAGGCCGCCATCAACGCAGGGATGCTATGCCTGGGACTTGGAGCCGCTAGCCGACACCCGAAAGCCGTTGTCAGTGCTGAATCGTTGGCACACATAGATTTGCCCAAATGGATCACGGAGCATAATAGTCAAAAATGATAAAGTGGTTGCTATTTCTTCGATGAGCGGAGATTCAGCTTGTTTTCATTTCCATTGATCAGCCTTTTTATATTTGTCCGGTGCTGATACACGCCCAGCGCCAACAAAACCAGCGCCCACACGCCCACCGGCCACAGACCTTTTGTGAATATAATCAGCAGAAATGTCATAGCCAGCAATGTCAAGCTGCCCAGAGATACATAACGGGTGATGGCAATGACCAGGATCGCCAGCGCGCCTGCGATAAGCGTTTGAACGGGACAAATCCAAAAAAGCACGGCCAGTGAGCAAGCAACACCTTTACCACCCTTGAACTGATAAAACACAGGCCAGTTATGCCCAATCACCACAAAGAGGCCAGCCAGCAACATGCCAGGTGTTCCTGACAAAATATAAGCAATAAGCACTGCCAGACTGGCTTTAAGAAAATCGCTCAGGAAGGTGATTAAGCCCAGCCGCAGGCCCATGACCCGTGTCATATTGGTGGCGCCGGTGCTTTTACTGCCCTGGCTGCGGATGTCGGTGCCAAAATGGTGGGAAATAATGATCCCGGGAGAAATGCTGCCCAAAAGGTACGCCAATACACTTGAAGCGATATATGCAAGAATAGTCATGATTGTTCTCCCTTATCCCGTTGCCTGAGAATAAAACGAATGGGGGTGCCTGTAAAGTCAAAAGCCTGCCGCAGCTTGTTTTCCAGATAGCGCTCATAAGCAAAATGCATAAGCTTGGGATCATTGACAAAGAAAATGAACGTAGGGGGGAGGATGCTTAACTGGGTGGCATAGAAAATTTTGAGTCTTCTGCCGCCTTCCATGGGGGGCTGCACCGCGATTTGCGCGTCTCCCAGAACATCGTTGAGCGCGCCGGTCGGCACCCGCTTGGTGGCCTGGGCATATACCCGGGATATTTCTTCCCATACCAGATGCACCCGTTTGCCGGAGAGGGCAGAGATGAATAGCACCGGCGCATAGCTTACAAACACCAGCTTACCTAACACCTCTTTCTGGAATTTTTCCAGGGTGCCGGTTTCTTTGTCGATCAGATCCCATTTGTTGATGGTGATCATCAGCGCCTTGCCCTCATCGCGTATCATGCCGGCAATGCGCATATCCTGTTCAGTCACACCATCCTGAGCATCCAGGATCAGCAAGGCGACATCGCACCGCCTGATAGCGGCAATGCTGCGCAAAACGCTGTAGCGCTCAACGCTTTCATCCTCTATTGCCCGCTTTCTTCGGATGCCCGCCGTGTCAATGATGTTATAGTTGGTGCCGTCAGGAGCTGTATAACGGGTGTCAATGGCGTCCCGTGTGGTTCCGGGAATATCGCTCACCATCGCCCGCTCCTCGCCCAGCAAGCGGTTGGTCAGGCTGCTTTTTCCCACATTAGGGCGGCCCACAATGGCCAGGTTGATGATTTTTTCTTCTTCGCCTTCACCTGTTTTTGCCTCAGGCAGTCGGGCTGCGATTTGATCCAGCAAATCACCCAGGCCCAGCATGTTGGTGCTGGAAATGCCAAATGCTTCACCAAGACCCAGGGCATATCCCTCATACAGAATGTCATTGAGCCCTTCATGATCCACTTTGTTAGCCACAAGAAGCACCGGCTTTTGTGAACGGCGCAGGATATCGGCAATTTCCTGATCCTGATGGGTAAGCCCCGTTCTGCCATCAATAAAAAAGCAGATCAAATCAGCGGTTTCAATGGCGATTTCAGCCTGTTTTCGCATTTGGGACAGCAACACATCCTCGCTGTGGGGATCAATACCTCCGGTATCAATCAGGGTAAATGTGCGACCATTCCAAATGGTGTCAGCATAAATCCGGTCCCTGGTTACCCCGGGGGTATCCTTCACAATGGCGATGCGCTGTCCCGCAATCACATTAAAAAAGGTGGATTTGCCTACATTGGGCCGGCCCACGATGGCCACGAGTGGTTTATACATACCTCACCCCTTCTTTGATTTCATCAAATGCAACCAGCTTCATGGCTTCATAGAAGGCGTTCCCGCGGTTTTTGAATACCACCAAGGGTTTCCCCAGCTCCCGCTGCAATTGCTGTGGTGTTATATCGTCCAGGAACAAAGTGTCGTCGCTGTTGAGCATGTTATCAACCAGTAAAACGGCGTCTGCCTTAATATCCTTTAATTGGCTGACCAGGTCAATGCCACAGATAAGACCAGTGACAGTAACCGATTCACCTAAAAAATTGTTGATGATGGGCGTTACCCTGGCATCAAGGCCTTTGGGGGAGTACCTCAGCACCCAATCTTTTAAATATGGCGCAACAGAGACACCACAGGGCAACAGAACCGTTTTGCTGCAAATAGCCTCAGGCGTTATATCTTCCATGGATGCCTGCCGTAAACTATATTCAAACTGGCTTAGCATGCCCACGCCGTTTTCAATCTGGGAAAAATGCTCATAGTAATCCAAGGGTGGCGCTGGTTCTCCAGCCAGGCTCAATACTTCATCTGCCGGAAACACGAAGCGCGTGCCCAGTTCTCGCAAAGCGATTCGCTGATATTCAGCAGTAATATCAAGTACCCGCCTCGCATCCTCCCTGTCAAATGGACGGATGGGGGAGAGGCCGTCCCGGTAGCGGGTCAGGCCCACTGGCACCAACGCCAGGGAAAGGGCAGCCGGATACATGGCCATCAGGTCCCGGATGGACTGCTCCAACACCTGGCCATCGTTGATGTCAGGGCAAATGACAATCTGACCATGGAAGGAAAGACCGGCTTCCTTGAGCTGATGAAGCCGCTGCATAAGCTTTCCCGCATGCGGATGCTGAAGCAATGATTCACGTATTTTGGGGTCAGTCGCCTGAACAGAAATATAAAGCGGGGAAGCCTTGCGCCGCAGAATACGGGAAAATTCCCGGTCACCCACATTAGTAAGGGTCACATAGTTTCCGGTGAGCAGGGACAGCCGCCAGTCATCATCCTTTAAATATAGGGATTTCCGCAGCCCGGACGGGAGCTGATCCACAAAACAAAATAAGCAATGATTGCTACAGGTTTGTGGGTTGGAAATCAACGAATCTTCAAACTGAATCCCCAGGGTATGCTCAGGCGCTTTTACAAAATCCACCTCATGCCGGCTGCCATCATCATGCTCAACGATCATACACACATGTTTTTTTGCTGTAAGAGCTTGATAATCTATTTCATCCAGCAAAGGCTCACCATTGATAGACAGCACTTTATCCCCGGGTTTAAGCCCCCGGCGATGTGCTAAACTTCCTTTGCTGACCGTTAAAACCTTGCGCATTTTCCTCCTCCCGCAATCTCTTGCATTATGCTTTATAGTGAATTGACTGTCAAGTAAATGCATTGACGTACAAAGGATTCTATGATATATTATCACTCGTCGCTTAGGACTTGGAGAGTTGGCTGAGTGGTCGAAGGCGCACGACTGGAAATCGTGTAGGCGTTGATAGCGTCTCCAGGGTTCAAATCCCTGACTCTCCGCCATCAAGGCATGGAGGAACCGTATTTCTGCGGTTCTTCTCTTTTTGAAAATAATGATCAAATCTGACTTTATTTTTTTGGCTCAATTGTCTATAATGGAGATGATGAAATATTGGAGGGCATGTTATGAAAATTCTAATCGTCAACGCAGGTTCCTCATCGCTGAAATATCAAGTGATTGATATGGCTGATGAATCCACTCTGGCCAAAGGGCTGATTGAGCGCATTGGCATTGCCGGCAGCAAACTGAAGCAAACGGTGGGGGAGAAGCAGTACACGGTTGAGCTTCCCATGAGAGACCATATTGAAGCCAGCAAGCAAATGATCAGCGCACTGACTCATGCTGAGCATGGGGCGCTTAAGAGCATGGATGAAATCAGCGCCGTAGGCCACCGTGTGGTTCAGGGAGGGGAAACCTTTACCGCTTCCACACTCATTGATGATGCCTGCTTAAACGCCATAAAAGAGAATATCCCGCTGGCGCCGCTTCATAACCCGGCCAACCTGATGGGTATTCAGGCCTGCCTAAAGGTCATGCCTGATAAGCCTATGGTGGCAGTGTTTGACACATCCTTCCACCAGACCATGCCGCCTCAAGCCTATCTGTATGGCGTACCCTATGCGTATTATGAAAGGCTCAGGGTGAGGCGTTATGGCTTCCATGGCACCAGCCACCGCTATATTGCCAACCAAGGCGCCGCCTTCCTGGGAAAGGATGTGAAGGATCTCCGGATCATCACCTGTCACCTGGGAAATGGCTCCTCCATCTGCGCTGTGGACCATGGCAAAAGTGTAGATACCAGCATGGGCCTGACGCCGCTTGAAGGCGTGCTGATGGGCACACGCAGCGGCACGGTCGATCCGGCGGCGCTTCAGTTCATCATGAACACAGACGGCATCAACATTGATGAAATGCTTGAGATCCTGAATAAAAAGAGCGGTCTTCTGGGTGTAAGCGGGGTCAGCAGCGATATGCGGGATGTGGAATCCGCAGCGCTGGAAGGCAACAAACAGGCGCAAATCGCCCTTAACATGCTGGTTCGCGGCATTAAAAAATATATCGCGGGCTACGCTGCCATTATGGGCGGAGTAGATGTGGTCATCTTTACCGCCGGAATCGGCGAAAACAGCATTGAACTGCGTGAGGCGGTTCTTAGCGACATGTCCTTTATGGGCATTGAGCTTGATAAGGAAAAGAACAAGGTGCGCGGAAAGGATGCTGAGATTTCTGCCGCCGGCAGCAAGGTTAAATTGTTGGTCATTCCCACCAACGAAGAACTGGTCATTGCCAGGGATACAAAAGAGCTTGTGAGCAAAAAGAACTGATGACAGTGCAAGCACAACAGCGCCGCGCCGTAGATATTTTTACGGACGGCGCTTGTTCTGGAAATCCAGGGCCCGGGGGATGGGCCGCTATTTTGAAATATGGCCAATATACCAAAGAGATCAGCGGCGGCATGCACCACACCACCAACAACCGCATGGAGCTGTTCGCGGTGATCAGCGCTCTTGGAGCCTTAAAAGAGCCTTGCATTGTACGGGTACACTCGGATTCAAGCTATGTGGTAAACGCCTTTAACTTAGGCTGGATTGACGCCTGGCAGAAGAATGGCTGGAAAACGGCCGATAAGAAACCGGTTGAGAATCAAGATTTATGGCGCTTGCTTTTGATCGCAATGCGCAAGCACCAGGTTGGTTATCACAAGGTTCCGGGCCATGCTGATCATCCGGAAAACAATCGCTGTGATGAACTGGCCAAGTTGGAAGTGCAGCAGGTAATAAAATCCTTCGGGCAGAAAGTGTCATCAGTGGAAGAACAGGGGAAAGGATAGACCTGACCTCTTTAAGCAAAACACCTCAATCTATTCGCGAAAGGCATCTTTTGCGAATAGATGTTTCTGTTTTAGAATAATCAAGAAAATATGGCTTTACTTTATATTATAGCTCATTTGACTTGCTTATATTCTCTGTTTCAGATACTTTTTCGATTTCTACTGCATCTGTTCTAAGGAATTTTAAAATCGCGGAACATTCATTTGTCTGAATCTAAATGGGATGTGATGCTGTGATTACAAACACTCTTTTTGCTTTTGCCACGAGTGCTTGGTTGGTTGTTGATGCCAATTTTTATCACATGTTCTTTTGGCACTCAGATTCATTCTATTCCCCAAGCCTTTTACCTTCTTTGGACTTCGGGCAAATTACATCATCTATTCGTTAAATCTCTTTTATCCAATATAAATACCCGGCGACTAATCGATCGCCGGGTCAATTTACCGATATTGATTAAATCAAACTTACTCGATCACCTTAGCCACAGCGCCGGAGCCAACCGTGTGGCCGCCTTCGCGGATGGCGAAACGCAGACCCTGCTCAATCGCGATGGGCGTGATCAGCTCAACTTCCATCTGCACGTTGTCACCGGGCATCACCATCTCAACCCCTTCAGGCAGCTTGATGGAACCGGTCACGTCCGTCGTACGGAAATAGAACTGCGGGCGATAGCCATTGAAGAACGGCGTATGACGGCCACCTTCTTCCTTGGTCAGCACATACACTTCGCTGAAGAAATGTGTATGGGGCTTAATGGTGCCGGGTTTTGCCAGCACCTGGCCGCGCTCGATATCAGTCCGCTGTACACCGCGCAGAAGCGCGCCGATGTTGTCGCCGGCCTGGGCTTTGTCCAGCAGCTTATGGAACATTTCAACGCCCGTCACAACCACCGTGCGGGGCTTTTCCATCAGCCCAACGATTTCAACGTTGTCAGATACCTTCACTTCACCCCGCTCAACACGGCCGGTAGCCACCGTACCGCGGCCGGTGATGGAGAACACGTCTTCTACCGGCATCAGGAAAGGCTTGTCCACCGCGCGCGCAGGCGTCGGAATAAAGCTGTCCACCGCTTCCATCAGCTCCAGCACACACTGGGTCTCAGGGGCGTTCTGGGGATCAGAACCGTCCTTCTGCATGTACTCCAGCGCTTTAAGGGCGGAACCCTTGATGATAGGGGTGTCGTCGCCGGGGAAGTCATAAGCGTTAAGCAGATCACGCACTTCCATCTCCACCAGCTCCAGCAGCTCTTCGTCATCCATCAGGTCCGTCTTGTTCATGAACACCACGATGGAGGGCACGCCCACCTGGCGGGCCAGCAGGATATGCTCACGGGTCTGAGGCATGGGGCCATCGGGCGCTGACACCAGCAGGATGGCGCCGTCCATCTGCGCGGCACCGGTGATCATGTTCTTCACATAGTCAGCGTGGCCGGGGCAGTCCACATGGGCATAGTGACGGTTGTCCGTTTCATACTCCACATGAGAGGTGTTAATCGTGATTCCGCGAGCCTTCTCTTCAGGCGCCTTGTCGATCTGGTCATAGGCCATCGCCTGGGCATGGCCGGCTTTCGCCAGCACCATCGTGATCGCCGCCGTCAGGGTCGTCTTGCCGTGATCAACGTGGCCAATCGTGCCGATGTTTACATGCGGCTTGTTACGCTCAAACTTTTGCTTCGCCATGGGTTTCGTTTCTCCTCCTGATTTTGCGTGTTGTGCCGGGCAGACGCCGGCCGGGGATTGCCGGTTTCCCGGCGACCTGCCAATGCGATTGACGCAGTTGGTCTCATGGAGCGGGTGATGGGAATCGAACCCACGTAGCCAGCTTGGGAAGCTGGAGCTCTACCATTGAGCTACACCCGCACAAATGCATACCCTGATATTTTAGCCAAGGGCACGCATTTTGTCAACAGTTACAAGCTGTTTTCCATTAAGAGTTGGGAAATCCTGGGGAATTTAGCGGATCACCGGATTTCGGCCATGGTACACAGCATACATGAGGATGCCTGCAGCCACTGAAGCATTCAGGGAACCCACCGTATCGACCATGGGGATTTTGATGCGGTAATCACACAGGGATAAGGTGTGGGCACTGATCCCCTCCCCTTCGCTGCCAATCACCAGCGCACAGGGGCCAGTGATGGTCTCTTTTCTATAATCGTCCCCGCTTTGATCGGCTGCGTAAATCCAAATGCCCAAGGATTTCAGCTTTTCAATGGCCTTGTTTAAATTGGTGACCCTGGCCACCTTGATATGCTCCACCGCGCCTGCTGAGGCCTTTACTGCCGCAGGGGTTAATCCCACCGCCCGGTGCATGGGCACAATGACACCATGGGCGCCGGCGCATGCGGCAGTCCGGATGATAGCACCCAGGTTATGGGGATCAGTCAGCTGATCAAGTAGAACGATGAACGGTGCTTCATTCTTTTCTTTAGCCACATTCAGGATGTCTTCAAGCGCTGAATATTGATAGGCAGAAACATAGGCTACCATACCCTGGTGGTTCCTCGCCACCTGATCCAGACGCTTGCGCTCAACAAACTGCACCATGACGCCTGCATTTTTCGCCATGCTGACAATTTGTCTGGCCGAGCCTGAAAGGTCACCCTTTGCAACCATAAGCTTTTCAAGGTCACGGCCGGTTTTCAGTGCTTCCCGGATAGGATTGCGGCCTGTTAACAGGTTAATGTCCGCTTCAATGGCTTCGTCCTGTACATACGAAGTGACATTGTTTGGTATTAATGCTTCACTGGACACCGGGGGCACTGGCTTTTTAACCCAGGAAGGGTTGAAAACCTGTTTGCTGGCAGGGCCAAATCGCTTTGAAGCGGGCGACTGATAGTCTGATTGCTGCCTGCTCCCCTGGGCCTGGCGAGGCTGATAAACATCTCTGAATCCGGGCCTGCCATAGCGCTTTTCAAAATTAGGTTCAGATCTTTTTTCCCCATCCTTGCGGAAGGCGCTGAATCCACCTTTCCCTTGCGCTGATTTGCGCTCGCCAAAGGCTGGCTTGCCCTTGTTCCAGGTCGATTTTTCTGGAGTTTTTTTCCCTGGGCTTGCAGAGCGATTAAAACCTTTATTCTTGCTGATGGATGCCTGTTTGGGTTTACGGCCGCCGAGATGGCCTGGTGAGGCTGGTTTGTTTTCTTTCATAATCTTTCCTTTATAATTGTTTGAATTTTTCTCTGATTTCATTCATCCTGCCACAGGTCATCCTGCCTTCAGGACAAGGGCCAGATACACAGCCGGGGCCATCATCTGCGAATAAAGCCGGGAACTCCTGTTTGGCAATTCTCAGCATTTCCGTCGCCATGGCGCGTATTTCCCACTGGGCGCGCTCACAGCAGCGAAGTCGGAAGAAATGCTTCAATTCTCTGACATTCATGGTCATCACCAACCGGGTCTCACAAGCGTTAGGCAATACAAACCGGGCGTCTTCATTGCTGCTCTCCCCCATGCCCAGCTTGCTTTGCCAGCCCTTATACCATTCATGCATCGTGGTCATTTGATTTTTGTATTCTGCTTCCGCAGCTTCCCCCAAAGCTTTAATGCGGGGCGGGATGATGTAGTTGAACTGTTCTGCAAGGGAAACATAACGCTGGCTTTGCACGCTGAATGAGGCAATGCGATGCCTGGTTAGCTGCGCCAAAAGCACACGGCTAACGCCTTCCACAACAAAGGTCATGCTCACATGCTCAACAACTGAAAGGTGACCGGATGACATAATCTTTTCAATAAAAGCACTTTGATCGGCTTTGCTGATTTTTTCCCTGAGATTGCTCACATCACTTTTTGCATAACAGAGCTTGGCTGCCAAGGCAACCAAATTATCCCCTTCGGGGGTGCAGGAAAGCAATTCAACATGAAGCTGGGTTTCAGGCACGTTCTTTCTCCTATAAGTTGTTGTTTTTTAGAATCATATCAAGCAGTTCAGCCATTCTTTCATTATTGCCCGTCAATTGCAGATATCCAATTAAAGCTTCAAAGCCTGTAGCTGCCGCATATTCCGCGCAGCTGGCCGACCTGGGCGCGGAATGCTTGGCATGAGCATTGCGGCCACGTTTAACCAGATCAATCTCTGTTGCTGTCAAACTGCTCATGATGCTTTCAAGGGCCCTTGCCTGGCCAGCCGCGCAGACAAAAGAGGTGGTCTTCTGATGCAGCGCCTGCATGCCGCATCCACTGGTTAAGGCTTCCTTCCGGATCAACAATTCATATGCAGCATCGCCGATATATGCAAGCTGCAAAGAGTTTAGCTGCATCGCTTCCTTCTGGTTTAAAATCATGTGCTGGTCATAACCGTTTTACTGTAATGGGAGGGACTCATGCCCACAATGTTCTTGAAGGTTTTTGAAAAATGATAAGGGTCCTCCATCCCCACCTCAACACCCGTCTGCCGCACAGTTAGCCCATTTTTAAGCAGGGTTTTGGCACGCTCCATCTTGCAGAACAGCTGATAGCTTTGCGGCGGCATACCAACCTCTGACACAAAGCGCTTTCTGAAGGTTTCAACCGGCATGCGGCTGAGAGAAGCCATATCGTTGAGAGAGAAGGAATCTCTGTACTGATTTTTCCGCATGGCATCGATCACCTTGGCAATTTCATGGGACAAGACGGCATCCATAGCAACCGCCTGCCCTGAATGGGAGGCCAGCAAACCCCAGAGCAACTGCTGAAGCTGGGCTGAAGAGGCTTCTTTGACTGAACCAATCCGCACGGCCGCCTGCACAATATGACGTCCAAGCTTCAGCTGCGAGGGCAAAGCGCCTTGTTTCATCGCACGGTGAGGCATGCCGCCTAATTTCAGCATAAAATCATCCGCCAATCGCCCATCCACTACCAGCCAGATAATCCGCGCTTCCTGCTCCACCCGCAGGCTGATATTTGCCTGGTGCTTGGGAATGATGCAGCATTCCCGGTTTTTGATCTTTAATTCATTTAAGCTCAGGTGAAAGGAGCCTTGCTGGCACATGATCATGATCCAGGCGCTTTGCGGGATGATATCGTAAATACCTGTTGTCAACATGGCGGAACCGGCCGTGGCTATCCAAATACCGCTGCCCTGAGCCAGATGATCGGGAACATGTATCCCTTCAACCGCAACAGGCTGCCCCTCCTTTTCCCCCATGTTTTGCTTGAAAACGCTTGATTTCATGATCCGCCTCCTTAAAAGATACACACTTATTATGACAACCGGAATGTACAATGTCAATGTTTTATTCCAAATTTTACATTGTATATATAGGTGCATCCGTGCCCCACATTTGCGTAAACATCAGGATAAGGCTATAATTATTCTTATTATTGAGAAATCAGGAGCCGAATTTGAAAAGAACCGCTTATCACACACTGTCTTCTCAGAAAGCCATGAACAAGTTGAGGCAGCTCCAGTTGGAACTGCCGCGCATCTGCACGGATTTTTTTATGTCCATTTCCCAAACCACCAGCGCGCTGACCCGCCAAGCTTACGCCTATGACCTGCGGCTTTTTTTTCAGTATCTCTGCACCGAAGAAGTAGACTTTGCTGACACTGAGCCGCGCTTGATGACCCAGGAGCATATGGCCCGGGTTAATGCCCGGCATATCACCGGTTTTCAAGACTATCTTCAGATGTATATCAAAAATGAGAACAATGAAAAGCGCAATCAGACCATTATTACTAACAGGGAACTGGGCATCATGCGCAAGCTAAGCTCCCTCCGTTCTTTTTTTGATTATCTATTTAAAAATGAACTGATACCTGCCAATGTCGCCACCCTTGTTTCGATGCCAAAACGCCGTCAAAAGCCCATTCTGTTTATGGAACAGGATGAGATTGAACAAATGCTCCAGGCCATGATGACTGGGGAGGGCCTCAATGACCGGGAAAAGACCTACTTAGAAAAAACCAGGGAACGGGACATTGCCATTGTTATGATGTTTTTAGGCACAGGCATTCGGGTGAGTGAATTGGTTGGGCTGGATGTGGACCATCTCAACTTCAAAGACAATTCTTTTATGGTGACACGCAAAGGCGGAAATCAAACGATTTTATATTTTCCGGACAGCGTTGCCATTTGCTTGCAGGATTATTTGACCAAGCGGGCAGAAATTGAACCTTTGGTTGGGCATGAACATGCCTTATTCCTCTCCATGCAGCGCCGCCGCATTACCCAAAGGGCAGTTGAAAAGCTGGTGAAGAAATATGCCCTGTTGGGCGCCCCCCTTAAGCAAAAACTAAGCCCGCACAAACTGCGCAGCACCTTTGGCACCAACCTTTACCATGCGACTGGCGATATTTATCTGGTGGCTGATACCCTGGGGCATGCGGATGTCAACACCACCAGGCGTCATTATGCCGCCATGTCGGATGCCAAACGTCGCGAAGCGGCCAAGCGGATTGAACTACCGGAAATCAAAACAGACGAAGAATCATAAAGAAAAATAGCTGACTGTTGAGGTACGATACATAGGTAACACTAAGGGGTAAGAAAGCAGAGAGACTTTGGTAGAATGGTTTTCCCCCAAACAAAACTACTGAAGGAGCTCTCTGCATGAACAAATTAACTCAGGATGCCCACTGGCGTCAACAGATGATGTTGTATTGTCAGGATCATGGATTGACCAAGACCTCAATTCGTTACCATGTAAGCCGGAAATGCGTATGGAAATGGCGGAAGCGCTGGGATGGGACGTGGCAAAGCCTGGTGGAGCGCAAGCGAAGTCCGCACACCAGCCCTCGCAAACAAAGCCGGAGCGAGGAGAAGCTGGCAAAGCGCTATGGAAGGCAGTACCGTGAAGATATTCTTCTGGGATACCAAAAGGCTAAGAACTACGGATACACGCGAAGTTATAGCTGCTTCAAACGGACAGTGGCCAGGCTGCTGGGAAAACCTGGCGGGGAAAAGCGAAAGGCGCGCAAACCCAAACCATACCAGCGTGCTGACTATCCGGGCCAGAAAGTGCAGTTGGATGTGAAGTATGTGCCGTCATACTGTGTATCGGATGGCGGGAAATACTATCAGTTCACGGCCAAGGATGAATGCAGCCGCTGGACATTCAGGGAGATGTACGATGAACACAGCACCTACAGCACGCGGGACTTTCTGGAGAAGTTGGTGAGGCGCTCACCCTTCCCCATCCGGACGATCCAGACAGACAATGGGACGGAGTTCACCAATGCGCTGCTGGTCACCAAATCCAAACACAAGACGTTGTTTGAGCAGGCATTGCAGGAGATGGGGATAGCGTACCATCGCATCCGGATCGCCACCCCCCGTCATAACGGAAAGGTTGAGCGTCAGCACCGAACAGATGAGATGAGGTTTTACAGGAAGATGCGAATGTACAGCTTGGAGGATGGAAGAAAACAGTTAGCCAGGTACCAGGCTGCATCGAATGATTACATCATGACCTGTCTTGGGATGAAATCGCCCAACGAAGTGCTGGACCTGTATCAGGGGGTGATGTAACTAGGGCTCAATGGCGAGCCATTGAGCCGCCCTGGATTCTACCAGGGAAGCGGTGTCAAGGTCAGGTAGTATTTGCTCCGCAAATCTCCACCTTTCCCTTGACACCGGGCTGCTGCCAGAATTACGCCCAATGTGTTACCTATGTTTGACACTCCTACAAAGAAACATAAAGAAAAATAGCTGACACTATTTGCAAACATATGTTTGCATGTTATAATATGCCTGTGAAAGCAGGAGGTTATCAAGTACATGAGTGAGACGAACAAAAAACGCAAACATGGCCAAACCCAGGCCCTTATTCTTCAATATATTGAAGAGCAGATCGCGGAGCGCGGGTTTCCGCCTTCTGTGCGGGAAATTTGCGAGGCAATTGGCCTCAAATCCACCTCTACGGTACACGGCCATCTGAAACGCATGGAAAAGGCGGGCCTTCTGCAGCGTGACTCAATGAAGCCCCGGGCCATAACGCTGCTGCAAAAAGACAGTGTGCCGGACAAAACCGGCGTTCGTTTGCTGCCTATCATGGGCCCGGTTGCCGCTGGCAGCCCCATTCTTGCGGAGGAACAGGTTGGTGAAACGCTTCCTGTGCCCGATTATTTTCTGAAAAAAAACGGGGATTATTTTGCCCTTATTGTGCGAGGTGAAAGCATGATTGATGCCGGCATTTTAAACGGCGACTATCTGATCGTGCGAAAACAGCAGGTTGCCAACAATGGTGACATTGTGGTGGCATTGATTGAGGATGATGCCACCGTAAAACGCTTCTATAAAGAAAATGGGCATTTTCGTCTTCAGCCCGAAAATGCTGCCATGAAGCCGATTATCGTTAAGGAATTAATCATATTGGGCAAAGTGATCTCTGTCTACCGCAGTTTGTAAGCAATTTTCAGAATGCGGTTTGTTTAAAACGATTCAAACCAAAGTTTACATTACATACTAATATCATAGCAGCCACGGAGAAGCTGATAAACCGGTTTCAATGCTAAGAAGTCATCAGAAACCCGTTTCACAATGCCAGGTTCGAAAACCCATTCAGATTTGATGCCTTGCTTCATCAGCAACAACTCCTTTCTGATGTACCATGGAACCAGGCGTGAATTGAGATTCTCTGGTATGGGCAGACGCTTAAACGTGTCTCCAGCAAGCGTTATACCTTGCTTTTCAAGTGAGTTTGACAGCTGGATAAGCTCATCCGGATTTGCCAGCATCCTGCGCCGCAGTACATCCATGGCCGGCCTGTTTTCACCCCAAAACCCCATCCCCCAAGCTACACTTTCCACCTTGATCTCAAACCATAGCATCAATGACTTTTCCCGTGGCTCACCCTGACGCCTGAAAGCCACCCAGTGATGATCCCGATAGGGGGATTTATCCCGTGAAAAGCGGGTGTCGCGAAAGATTCGGGACAACACTTTAACGGGACGCACTTCCATCTGAGGATCAATCTCAAGGGCAGTTGGCGTCAGAGCCTCAATGAATTCATAATAGGGACTTCTCACTTTACGGATATACTCATCCCGATTTTCATGCATAAACGCTTTATTGTTGTTAAAGCGGATATTCAGCATGAAATCGATCATGTCGGGTTTAAAGTGAAAATCCAGCTTTTTTTTGTTTAATTCAGTCAAAGCTTACATACTCCTCCCGCACATATCCTTGTGCGACATCCGTTTTAACCAACAGCCATCCATCTTCTGAACGCTCCATCACAATCAGTTTCTGACCGAAATACAGTCGCATGAGCACCTCGCTGTTCAGGCTTGCCTGGGCGCGCAGGTTAAGCGAGGAGTTAACCGGTATATTGGTCACCCTGACGATGGATGCCCCATCCACCGCACTTGTATCAACCGGCATCAGCGTGGGTTTGGGCGTGGCTGTGGGCACAGGGCCGGGTGTTGCCAGATAAACACTGCCAAGAGCCGGCGGGAGCTCAAAAGAAGTATCCACCTTTTTCAACTCCGTTCCCGGATAATAAAACCGCAGGATTTTCTCATCATCCCAGCCGTGGGTGCCAGCCATCCATTCCGCTCCCCGCTGGCTGAGGCCTACGCCATGCCCATACCGCGTGAAGCGGATTATAAAGCCATCTTCCGCTTTGATGACATGAACCAGCTCGTTATCGCTTCGGTTGATGGAAAGCCCCAAGGCCTGCTCAATATCAGGGAAAATGGCGCAATCAACAGAGATTATCCGGGGAACCGCCTGAAAGGCTGATAACTGTAAGGATGCCGTTTCTGTAGGTAGCGGCGCTGTGCCCGCCACCTGAAAAGAAACCTCCTCATCCTGCGTTTCCAAGCGTTTTCCGCTTACCTTCAGATCAAAACGCAGAAAGCGCATAACCCCCGTTTCCCCACCATATTTGGTGGTATGAGGGAGGATGTTTTTAATCCCATCAATGCGGATGTCGGCTGTTTCACCGCTGTATCCCAGTGTCTCCATGCGCCCCCGCAAACCCGTAAGCAACAGCCTCAACAAAACGGGATTCAGGTCTTTTGACTGATCTCTTACCCTGGCAGGGAGCCTGGCTTCGCGCATCTCGCTTTGCGGGTTTGCCCGATCATAGCGATCCTCGACAACGCCTAAATAAGGAATGTTTTCCCTCCCCCAGGCATTAAGCGCAGATTCGGTTATTCCCCCATTGCTGGCTGTGTAATAGCATTGTGCCAGCTTGTTCTGATAAAAGCAGGCAATGCCTTCAGTTTCTTTGACCGCTCTGATGGCGTTTGCCTTTTCCGGGTTCAGCCCGTAATACACCTGATCGTTGGTAGTATCCGTCATGTCATAGGCTTCAGACGGCCTCAGGTTGCGAAGGGTATAGGTTCTGGCGGCAATAGCCTGAGCTTTTAAGGCCTCTAAGGGAAACATATCGCTCATTTCATAGGGCACAACGCCCAGAAGATACTCCTCAATCGGAACGGTCAAAACTACCAGTAAAGCGCCATTCGAGATGCTGACATGAAGATCGCCTGTGTACAGGTTAAGTCCTTCCTGCAGGCGCAGGCCATTTTCCACCCCCTCATCAACCTGGTGACGCTTTAGCACCAGCTGTTGCCCAGGGAAATAACTCATCCCCTCATAAAGCAATACCATCCCCTGGGAAGTCAGACGCAGCTGCAATTCAGACCCTCTCTGGAATGAAAGCCGGTTGTCAAGAGAGTAACTGCCGTATATCCCGATTTTAAGATTGTCTTTGAGATCCAGATTGCTGAGCAATATCCGAACAGCATGCTGATTCTTATTGCCGCTTGCCTGCGCCACGCTTAGAACCGAAATAATCATTGTCAGCGCAATCACTGTACATAGAAGACGCTTTATACCAATGCTTGATGGCATTCCGTGTCCTTTCCCAGCCACACTGTTCAGGTGGCTGTGTTATAAATTGTAACACAAAAAACACCCCAGACGCCAATTTGCATAAAAGCGTGGGGGGTATTTGGCAAAATACTATTTTATAGGATGTTTCGCCCGGTAAGCAGCTGCCTCCTTTAACAGCGTCTTCGCGTGCTGCCGTCCGCTTTCTTCCATTGTCTGCGTGCCACCCAGCATAATGGACAAAGGCAGGACGCGCTCTTCTTCATTTAAGGCACGGATAACAGTCTGTGTTCTTCCCTCAGCCTCACCTTTTTCCACTTCCATTTGCGTAGATGCCATGGCCGCTATCTGATGCAAGTGGGAAACGCATATTACCTGCCTGAACCGGGCGATATCCCAGAGTTTTCTGGCGATCACTTGAGATGTTCTGCCGGAAATCCCAGTATCTATCTCATCAAACACCATGGTGGGCACCGCGTTATTCTCCGCTGTGATGGCTTTTAAAGCCAGCATTAAACGAGATAATTCGCCGCCAGATGCGATTTTGGCCAGCGGCTTGAAGTCCTCCCCCAGGTTGGGCGCGATCAGCATTCGCACATCATCCATGCCGGTTGAGGAAAAACGCTCAGGATCAGCCGTTACCGCCACCTGAAACCGAGAGCTGGCCATGTTCAACTCTTTCAGGTGTTCTTCAATCAATTTTTCAAATCGCTTCGCGAGGTTAATCCGGGATTGGCTGAGCATACGAGCGCTTTTCTTATACTGTGCTTTGGTCTGCTCCAAAGAATTGGCCAGCTTATCAAGCGTTTCATCTAATGTTTCCAGGTGTTTAATCCTTGCCTTGATGTCCTGCCAGGTTTCAATCATCTCATCAACACTGGCGCCATACTTTCGGGATAGTTTTCTGATTAAGTCCAGCCGTTCCTCAACTGACTCCAGACGGGTGCTGTCGGTGTCGATATCATCGTTCAAAGCCCTCAGATCATGGCCCAGCTCCTCAATTTCATAAAATGAGGACTGCATCCGCGTTAGAACATCCTGTAGCCGGGAATCCATCTCCGCAATGCTGTCGATATATTTGAGGGCCTGATTGGTCAATCCCCATGCGGATTCGCCATCTGGCCCGCCTTCATACAAAGCTTGGTAAGCGCCTTGCAAAGCCTGTTTAATTCTATCCGCGTGCCGAAGCAAATCCCGGCTTTGCGTGAGTTCTTCCTCTTCACCCGAAACTAAATTGGCCGCCGCCAGTTCTTTATCTTTTAACCTGAGTAAGTCCAGCTGCTCTTCCCTTGCCTGAGCGCTGGCTAAAGCGTCCTGGTAAGCTTTATTCTGCTGACGGTAGCTTTCATAGTCGCTTTTAACCGATTCTATCAATGCCACATGCTGGGAACCGCCAAAGCTGTCCAGATAACCCAAGTGCCGGTTTTCCTGAAGGAGGGACTGATGCTCATGCTGCCCGTGAATATCAATCAGATTTTCTGTCACTTGTTTTAAGACACCAAGTGACACAGGCACTCCGTCAATGCGGCTAATGCTTCGGCCTGAACGGCTCAGCTCCCGGGAGACGACAAGCGTCCCCTCTTCCGCCTCCATTTCCAGGGCGGACAGCGTTTCCAACAGTTCCCGGTTGTCATCCACTGAAAAAAGGCCTTCCACATAGGCCTTATCGCTGCCTGTGCGAATCATGTCTTTGTCGGCCTTGCCGCCACAAAGAAAGCTGACAGCGTCAACCACCAGGGATTTGCCAGCGCCCGTTTCACCCGTCAGCACACAAAGACCGGAGGAAAAACCTACAGTGATTTCCTCAAACAGCGCAAATTGATGGATCAGAAGCTGTTCAAGCATACAGGAAAGAACAACTGGTTATTGCCTGAGGATATTATGGAATTTTTCAATCACAGCATGGGCATCTTCTTCATTGCGCACCACCACCATGATGGTGTTGTCGCCTGACAGGGTGCCAAGCACCTCTGGCCAGCGCATGCTGTCGATGGCTTCGCCGGCCACATTGGCGCTGCCAGCCAGGGTTTTAATCACAATGATGTTGCCGGCTGACTGGATGGAGATAACTGAATCCACAAACATGCGCACAAAGCGCTCGGACACGGAATGCTCCGCCTGATCAGCGGTGGCATATTTATATCCGCCCGTGCCGGAAAGCACCTTTAATAAGCGCATTTCCTTAATATCTCTGGAAACAGTGGCTTGGGTGACATTGATGCCCTGAAGTTTTAATTTGTCCGCCAGTTCTTTTTGCGTTCTGATATCCTGTTTGTCTATTAGATTCAGGATGGCTGCGTGTCTGGTACTTTTCATCATACCCCTCCTCCATTCATTTGCTGTGTCCAATCCCTTTGTTTTAGATGCAGTTTATTAAGAAACCCCTGGTTGGAAAAACGGATGAATGAAACCCGTTCCTTTGCTTTTGATACCCTGATCTGGGTGTTATCGCCTCGATACAACACGATTTGGCCATCCATGGAAATCTGATGCTTTCTGCCATGGGTGGCATTTACAGATAAACGCACCGTCCTGTCTGCTGGCAACACCACCGGGCGCAGGTGCAAATCATGGGAACAAATGGGAACTACGCTGATGCTTTCAAGCTCAGGATGCACCACCGGGCCGCCGGAAGAAAGCGCATATCCTGTTGTCCCGGTGGCAGACGATACCAAAACCCCATCCCCATGATTCTGATAGATCAACTCCTCATCGGCAAAAGCGGAAACAGCAATGCAGCTTGGGTTTTCTCCCCGGGACACCGCCACATCGTTCATTACCAATGAAGAAAAGCCGTCATCCAGCTCACATTTGAGCATCATGCGCTCTTCCAAAGCAAAGTCCCCCTGCATCAGCCTGCTTGCCCCTTCCACAAGCAACTCAGGGTCAAGCTCCAGCAGAAACCCGGCGCGACCCATGTTGATGCCAAGCACAGGCACACGCTTTTGCGCTGCGACCGGCAGGCATCTAAGCAGGGTACCGTCGCCCCCGAAGGCAATAATAGCGTTCATTCCTTCTGAAATGGCTTCCAGTTCTGCGCCACTGCCAAGATTTAGCCTGTCATACAGCCAGCCATCCAGGCTGACGGAACATCCTTTTTCTATCAATAAGGCTGCAAAGCGACCTGCAGCGGATACTGTTTCCGGTTTATAAGGATTTGCAAAAAGAAAGTAGCTTTTCTGACTCACTTCTACACATCCTCCATCCAGCATTGATTATATCAGAATTATACAAAAACACAAGGCCAAAACAGCCTGATTTCGTGCCGTTTATACAGATAATATACAAAAACCTTATACATGATGATATAATAATGTTGAACGTGCAGATGATCATTTATGGCGGCGTTGTATTGCCACGGTAGTAAACAGCGGGCCTGGGCTCATAGCGATCCCTGCTCACCTGATTGCGCTCGATAACCTGGCCATTCTGCAGCTTTTCCAAATAGGTTTCCACCACATAGCCTTCTGCGGCTTTGCTTTTTAACTTTTCCTCATTTTTGTAAGTGACATAAACCCCTGTTTTGTCCACCACATACTTATTCTCAGCAGGCGGCGGAAGGATTTCAACCGTTTCCGAAACCATCCGGTAGCTGACCCCTTCCCCCAAGCTAAGCCCATAGAGCTTGATCTCTGTCACTAGGCGTTTGGAATTACGCTTGGCAGTGCGCACCCGGGCAGCGATATAGATATTTTCCGGGGTGGTGTTTTTAAAAGCAAAATCAATCTCCCTGCCGCCATAAAGATACACCGTGGCATCCTGCCCCAAATCTGAATAGTTCACCTTTTCCGAATGGATGGAGCGCTTGGTAATGGTAAGCCCGGCGGTGAGCGCAGCCTGATACAGGGTGGTGCTTGACTGGCAAACCCCACCCCCAACGCCTGTGACCATATCGCCATACACCTGTTCCGGCGCTTCAAAAAAGCCCGCCTTAATCGTTCTGGGTCCCACAACCTTATTAAAGCTAAAGGTTTCACCGGGTTTTAGGATCATCCCGTTGATGCGGGACAGGGATACCCGGATGTTGTTGTTGCGGTTTTCTATGGAAGAGGTGCTGATATCGGTTGACACGCTGGAGCGCAGCGCTGTCTTTCCCATTAACTGCGCCACCGTCACATTGGGCGCAATGGGCTCGCCTGTCAGTTCAAAATCCCCGGACTGTCCGGCGGCGGCACGCTGCATGATCTCAGCTTTAACAGCTTCTACATTAAAACGTGCTCCCACCTGCTCATGCTGATAAATAAAGGGTTCGCTGTCATTATCAGGCTGGAAGTGCATAATGGCCGCATCCACCGGATCTTTATTGATATAAGGCGCAATTTGCTGAAGCATGGCTTTCAGCGTCTGATCATTCAATTCATTCTGGGTGACCTGCTTTTGATATGGCTGGACTTGCAACGCTTCAATCGCCGCTTTCCTGTCATGAACTGTCCCGGTATGGGTGATTTCCCAGGCTTCATTCAAAAGGGAACGTAATTGGTTTACATCCGGAATGATGCCAAGGCTGCCATAATTAAGGCTGGCAAACACGTGCCCCTGATGGGTCAGATTCATAGACCAGCTGTTCACCTTCTGCCGCATATCACCGGTCAGCCTGTCCAGCGCCTCCTGGGGCTTCATGCCGGAAATATCAATGCCGTTAATATGGATGTTGGGGGCGAATACTTCTTCATAAGGGGCAACGTAGCGCTGCGACCTGATGGTCTCTGAGGTGGTCTCTGAGGGCTTGAACGCCATAAAAACCAAGCCCGCCAAGTGCCAGAACCAGGATGAGAATAAAAGGCCACTTGCGCGCCGCTCCTTTCCGGGGCTTCGAGGGCTTAGGTGGGGGCGGCGGTTGATAGTACCCCTGCTGTCTGCCCGGCTGCGGATGTGGTTGCGGCGGGTGACCGCGACCAGTCTGCTGATATCGAGACTGCCCATAAGGTGCTTGTGCATAGGATAAAGCCCTCCCGCTGATTGCGCGGCCGGCAGGCTGCTGCGCCTGATAATACTGATCGGGAGAGCTTTGTATCATCGCATTTACCTTAATTTAGTCGCAAATATTATATCTGAGCGGGAATCAAATCCGGCACTTGCTGATCCATGAAGGCCACAAACTCTTCTCTGTTCACCGTTTCTTTTTCAATCAACAGTTGAGCCAGGCCATGCAGCTTATCAATGTGTTCTTTCAGGGTCTTCATCGCCACCTGATAACATTTATCCAGAAGGCTGGATACTTCATGATCGATCTTTCTGGCAACGTCTTCGCTGTATTCCCGAGACTGGCCAAATTCCATTCCCACAAAGACCTCTTGGTCGTTGCCCAGATAGACAGTCCCCAATGCCTCGCTCATACCAAGCTTAGTCACCATCGTCCGGATAATTTCCGTGGCCTTTTTCAGGTCGGACTGGGCGCCGGTGTAAACATCATTTTCAATAAGCTTGATGGCGGCATGGCCGCCCAACATCATGGAAACCATCTGGAGCATTTTGCTGCGGCTCTGCATGTCAAACTCTTTTTCAGGCAGGGACAGCGTAAACCCGCCAGCCCCGCCCCTTGGAACAATGGTGACTGTGTGCACTTCATCAGCCAGCGGCAGGTAATGCCCCACCACCGCGTGGCCCGCTTCATGATAGGCCACAATGCGCTTGTCCTCTTCCAACACCTTGTGGCTCTTCTTTTCAGGCCCCATTTGAACCCGTTCCACCGCTTCAATCAAATCTGACTGATTGATTTTTTTCTTTTTCCGGCGTGCCGCCACAATGGCCCCTTCGTTCATCACGTTTTCCAGATCAGCCCCTGTGGCAAAGGGGGTACGCTTGGCGATGTTTTCAAGGCTGACATCGCTTGCCAGCGGCTTGCCTTTGGCGTGAACCTTGAGGATTTCCACCCGTCCGTTCAAATCCGGATAGTGAACAGTCACTTGGCGGTCAAACCTGCCGGGCCGCAAAAGGGCCGGATCCAGGATGTCCCGGCGGTTGGTGGCTGCCATCACGATGACGCCTTCATTGGTGGTAAACCCATCCATTTCAACCAGCAGCTGGTTAAGGGTTTGCTCCCGTTCATCATGTCCTCCGCCCAAGCCGGCGCCGCGATGCCGGCCTACCGCGTCAATTTCATCAACAAACACAATGCTGGGAGAGGTGCGCTTCGCCTGCTCGAACAGATCGCGCACACGGCTGGCGCCAACACCTACGAACATCTCCACAAAGTCAGAGCCGCTGATAGAAAAGAAGGGCACCTTGGCTTCCCCGGCAACCGCCTTTGCCAGCAGCGTTTTACCCGTTCCAGGGGGGCCCACCAGTAGCACACCCTTTGGTATCCTGGCGCCCAGCTCAAGATATTCCTTGGGGTTCTTAAGAAAATCCACGATCTCCTTTAATTCTTCCTTTTCTTCGTCAGCCCCGGCGACATCGGCAAAGGTGATTTTGTTTTTGGCTGGGTCCACCATGTTGGCATGGCTTTTCCCAAAATTCATCACCTTGCCGCCACCGCCCGTCTGCTGGCGCATGATATAAAACCAAAACAGCATAATCAGGCCCATAGGCAGAATATATGGCAACATCTCAAGATACCAGGGAGTGACCACCGGAGGCAAATAATCAATTGAAAAACTCAGCGTGTTGATGCTGACCTGGTCTAAGGGCACATTATTCTCAGTGGCATGCATGGTACGGACAGTGTCAATAAAATCAGCGCCAATGGTGGTTTCAAAATCATAGCGCGCGGGATAATCGCTCACCGCAACCAGGCTCACCTTGTTGCGGCCAATCAGCTGATTGCCGCGGATGGAAACCCTGTCTATCTCCTTTTGCTCAATCTTTTTGAGCAGTTCAGGGTAGGTGATGCGGTTGGCGGGTACACGCATGCTGTCTGATATAATGATCGCCAGCAACAGAAAAGCGCCGATCATGATAATATAACCCAGCGCGCCACGAGATTTTCGCAAAATCCAAGTTCCTCCTTTTGGGGGTTCAGTAATAAGTATACCACGCCTTTCAAGTGTTAGGCAATTCAGATTT
>JBMNLS010000002.1:0-965888 GCA_050952935.1 Christensenellales bacterium
GGACGGGAAACCAGAGGCGCGGCGGTAGGCTGATCCAGCTCACGATCGATTGCAGCCTGACGCTCCAGGCGTTCGATTTCCTTGCCGAGGGCAACCACATCGGCTTCCATCTTTTCGTAGGTGGCATTGTCTTCAGCGGAGACCATGCCGTCCTCACCGCGATGGCTGTCCAGGAAGGCCTTGGTCTGGTTCCACAGGTTAGCGCGCTTTTCACGCAGAGCAAGAATCTGATTCATAGTGATTTCCTCCATTTCTTCATTTCAAAAGCGACAGCCGTTTCATCAGGTCTGCCGCTTTCACTCGGTTGTCAGGGGTAACGGGTTCAGGGGTGGGTTCCGGATCAGGCGGATGCGCCGGTTCCGGCTTGGCAGGGTGGCAATCACCCGGTTCATGAGACAGGCGGCTGCAGCCCGGCGACCAAAAGAAAAACCCGACACGTTGTCGGGCAGATCCAGGTCTCCGGTATAGAGCACCTCATCGCAGAAGCCGAGCTCCTTGGCCTTTAGAGCGTTCATCCAGGTCTCGCCATCCATGAGCTTCGAGAGCTCATCCCGGCTGAGGCCAGTCTTGATCTGGTACGCGTTGATGATGCTTTCCTTCACCTCGTCCAGCAGCTGGATGGCCTTCCGCATTTCCTCGGTGTCACCCATGGCCATGGTGAAGGGATTATGGATCATCATTATACTGGTGGGACTCATGCACACCCTGGTGCCCGCCATGGCAATGACGCTGGCTGCAGATGCTGCCATGCCGTCAATCTGCACGGTGACATCGCCAGGATAATCCATGAGCATGGTGTAGATCTGACTGGCTGCAATGCAGTCGCCGCCAGGGCTATTGATGTGCAGGGTAATGGGGCCGTTTCCGGAGAAAAGCTCCTCCTTGAACATGGCAGGCGTAATATCATCGGAGAACCAAGATTCCTCGGCGATCACACCCTCCAGGTACAGGGTCCGGGTCTCATCATCGTTTTTGACCCAGTTCCAGAAATGTCGCATAGCGAATTCCTCCTTAATGTCGATGCGTCCAGCCGATGGCAATCATCAGCAGGATGCTGAGTAAAATGAGTGCGGCAATGACGATCAGGCTGGGAACAATCAAGGCTGCATCCGCTCCCTTCTTTCAGGCTGAGTCTGCCTGGTGGCATCGTCGGTCTGCTGCTTCATGGCAGTGGTAATGGGGATCATGTTTCCGTTGACGAGATAGGCGTCGCCGCCCTGATCCGCTGGGATGGGATTCTGGTTTTCCAGCGCTCGGATATCGTTAGCGGACATCCAACCGTTCTGACGGGCAATAGCATAGCCTTCCATCCGGCTCTTGTAGTCGCCGCGCATCAGGCCGTCGATGTTGAACTGCACAAAAAAGCGCCCCTTCTCCTGATCGGTGAAAAGGGCGCGGTTCATGGCCTGTTCGATGCGGACAAGCCAGGGGCGGATGGTGTGGACGGCGAAGTCGATGCTCATGTGCTCGATATTCGAGAATGTGGCATGCTCCAGATCACCGACCAGGTGGGGCGGCACCCGGAAGATCCGACAGATTTCATCCACCTGGAACTTTCGGGTTTCCAGGAACTGCGCTTCATTGTTGGGCACGGCCATGGGCTCAAACTTCATGCCTTCTTCCAGGATGGCCACCCGATTCGCGTTGGATGA
This sequence comes from Christensenellales bacterium, assembly GCA_050952935.1. Taxonomy (GTDB): domain Bacteria; phylum Bacillota; class Clostridia; order Christensenellales; family Aristaeellaceae; genus UBA6115. The sequence goes on from JBMNLS010000002.1 coordinate 1,653, forward strand.
TCCGCCGTAGGCTGCGTTCCAGCTTTCTCGCAATGCCTTTGGGTTTTTTACGGTGTTCGGGTGTGTCAGGATACCGGAAGGGCGTGCGCCGTTGGAGAAAAACTTGCTGCCGTATTCTTCGGAAGCGATGCCCAGGCCGATAGCATTCTTCTCCAGCGCAATGGGGCTGTAGCCCATGACACCATCAAAGCCGAGTCCGGGGATATGAAGCACATCCTCAGGAGACAGCACCACCGTCTGGCCGGTATTGGTCATATAGGTATAGGTCAGGATGCCGTTCTTATCCCGATCCACAGTCATCTTGTCCGGCAGCAGGGGGTATAGACCAGTGATCTTGTTCCGGCCTGTGCGGATGATCTGGCAGTAGCTGTTGCCCCACAAAAGCAGATGCGCCAGCATGACCTCCCGCAGCACAAAGGATGTCATCTCGCTGTTAGGCTCGTCATGGATCAGGCGGTACAGCGGATGCTCAGTGGCCTTGCGGTTACCGTCCTCCTTGGCTTCATATACACCCAGCGGCAGGCTGGCGACCGTTTCCGAGATCACTCGGACACAGGCATACACCGTGGAAAGCTGGATCGCTGTCTGGGCATTGACCGCTTTGCCGGAACCGCTGGTGCCGAAGTAGAAGGTAGGGGCAGCGCTGACGCTGTCCTGGGGCTTGTCCCGCGCACGGAAGAGACCGGAAAATGGATTCTTCATGTTGTCCTCCAATCTTATAGGCCGGAGCCCGTTTTCTTGTCATGGCATCCCTTGCAGAGCGGCTCCCAGTTCGTCTGATCCCAGAACAGCCGCTGGTCACCCCGGTGCGGGATGATGTGATCCACCACTGTTGCGGGCACAACCTTGCCCTCGGCCTGACAGAAGGCGCACAGCGGATGCTGCTTCAGGAAGAGAGCGCGGGCCTTACGCCAGCGGCTGTCGTACCCACGGGCATCCGCACCGCCGCGCAGCCTGTCGCCGCTCCATTCCATATGATCCTTACAGAACACCTGACCCTGTTCGCAGAAGCCCGGACATCCGGGATAGCGGCAGGGTCTTCTTGGTTTTTGGGGCATTTTGCACCTCCGTCAGATAATCAAAAGTCCACGGGTATCATAGACGGATTCGCCGCCCTGGTTCTTCATGGCCCTGTCCAGCGCCATGACCAGCGCAACCGCGCCGTCCACCTTCTCCGTGGATTTTTCTTTGTCGATTTTCAGGTTCCCGGCAGGATCAGTGCGCACGAAGGCATTGTCCATGTTCCACCGGAGCACCGGATTGGTCTGCTGATACAGTTCCAGGCTCCACGTCAGGCCAAACCACACCAGGGTGGAACCGCCTGCCTGCAGGTTCATGCCGTGTCCGGCAGAGGCAGGATGGATAACCGCCAAGGGGATCCTTCCCGCATTCCATTCGGTAATGTCCTTGCTGGTGCGGATTTCCCTTGCCGCCGGGAACCGCTCCTGAATACGCTTCAGGTCATGCTTAAACCAGTAGGCCACCAGCAGGGGCTTACCGTTCGCGCCTTCGATTAGATCCTCCAGTGCATCCAGCTTCCGGTCGTGAATCTGCACGGTATCCTTTTCCTCGGTGTAAACAGCGCCATTGGCCATCTGACACAGCTTTCCGGACAGAGCAGCGGCGTTCACCGCATCGATTTCCTTGCCTTTGATCTGGACGATCAGCTGTTCCTTCATCTGGTCATACACCTGCTGCTCATCATCACTCATGCCTACCAGCACGCGGTTCATAATGCACTCCGGCATCTTCAGGTGATCCGTCGCCCGCATGGAAATGGTGATGTCTCCGATCTTCCGGTAGATCTCATCTTCCGCGCCGGGCCGGGGCTTATAGGAGAAAATCTGCTGCATACTGCGCTTGTCGGGAACAAAGTAGGCTTCGCGGTACCGGGTAATAAACCGTCCGAGCCGCTGGCCCATGTCCAGGAGCCGGAACTCTGCCCACAGATCCATAAGGCCGTTGCTGCTGGGTGTGCCCGTCAGTCCTACGATACGCTTCACGGATGGCCGCACCTTCAGGAGGCTCTTGAATCGTTTTGCCTGCCAGCTTTTGAAGGAAGACAGCTCGTCGATCACAATCATGTCATACCGGAAGGGCAAGCCGCTGTCTTCCACCAGCCACTGCACGTTTTCCCGGTTGATGATGTGCAGGAAGGCAGGCCGCATCAGCGCAGCCATTCGCTCCTTTTCAGTGCCGACGGCCACACTGTAGCTCAGGCCTTGGCAGGTGATCCCATTTCTGAAGCTCCGCAGGCCATGTGTCCCTTGCCACCCGCAGCGGAGCGATCACCAGCACCCGGCTGATCTCAAAGGCATCCAGGCACAGTTCCTGAATGGCGGTCAGCGTGATCACGCTCTTGCCTAGGCCCATATCCAGCAGCACGGCAGCTTCCGGGTGCGTCAGGATGAAATCCGTCGCATACGCCTGATAGTCATGGGGCACATATTTCATCCAACACACCTCCGATCTGTTCAGGATGGTCTATGCAGTACACCGGAAACCCAAGCGACTCCAGCTGCCTTTTCCGCTTTACCTGCAGCGGGCGGGGGTGCTTTCCCGGCGCTTTCAGTTCCACAAACGCGACGTGGCGATTGGGCATCAGTACAATTCGGTCGGGAACACCGGCGAGGCCGGGACTGACAAACTTCAGTGCCAGACCGCCTCGATCCCGGACTGCCTTTCGCAGCGCCTGCTCCACTTGTTTTTTCAATCATGGACTCGAACTCCTTTGCATCAGTGAGTATCGCCTAATGTGTGACGGTCGTTGACGGTCGTTCCCAAAACTCCTCTATAGGCCAATTTCCCTTGATTTTTACCTATACAACAGTTTTGGAATTGACCATCAACGAGTGTCACACTTCCTATTAATATGTCAGTCCAAAAAGTCGTCGGTCACATCAGCCTTCGTGCCCAGCGCCAGTCCGGTTACGAAGGACCCGTTCCGCAATTTCTGACGCGTGAAGCCCTCGTTTTCCAGAGCATTATAGAAATCCGTCGTGGAGCGGGTGTACTCGCCTGTGTCCGCACAGAAGGTGCGGTAGGCGGAGTAGAGCTCGCCGGATTTGACCTGCAGGCTGTTGCCGATCTCGCAGCGCTCATTCAGGAAATGACCCAGCCAGTCATTGTCCTCACGGTATTGCTTGATGGCCCGTTGGACACATTCTGGCAGAGGAATCTTGAAGTCATGCTTAATGACATCCGCTGCGCCCTCAATTACCCAGGAGAGGATCGCGCCGCCAGCGTTTCTGAACAGGTAATCGCTGTAGTTTTTGATGTCGCTCTTGCCTTCGATCTTCGCATCAAAGGGAATCACGATCAGCCGTCGCCAGATTCCGGCATCCTTGGCACCGACCTTGGGCAGATGGTTGGTATAGAGCACGACGGTATGGCTGGGTGTATAGGCAAAGGGATCTTTGTACTTTTTCTCCGCCGACACATCGTCAGTGGAGCACAGCTGCTTTACGATGGAGGTGTTCAAGCGGGTACCCTCCTCAAGCTCGGAGGCGATCAGCATGCGCTTGCCCTTGGCCTCAGCCAGTTCCGGACGCACATTGCGCTTGCAGCCCACGGTCAGGGCATCGGCAGAGATATTGCCGCTGTAGGTGCCAAGCACATGGGCCAGGGTGTTCCAGAAGGTGGACTTACCGTTGCGGCCAATCGCCATAGGCAATGATGAGCGCTTCCACGAACACCTTTCCCACGGCGATCATTCCGGCGACCTGCTGCACATAGTGAATCAACTCCTTGTCTCCGCAGAAGAACAGGTTCAGGGCATCCTGCCACAGGGCTTTCCCGTCTTCGCCCGGCTGCACGGCGGTCATCTTCGTGACAAAGTGATCCGCGCTGTGCGGCATCGCGCCAGCCAGGCCGAGCCGCAGGTCATACGCGTATTCCGGTGTATTCAGCAGGAAGGGATCAGCGTCCAAATCCTGGGGTCGGATCAGCACCATGGGCTGCACCTCCGCCAGCACGGCCTTGATGTTCTTGGACTGGCGGTAGTTCATCGCCGTGGACTGGTACCCGATGGCCCGCATATAGGTCAGGTACGCCTGCAGCTGATCGTCGTTCATGTCGCTCTGGGCCTTCTTCTTGCTTTCCTTGTTCATCAGGTCAGCAGCTCCGTTCTGCTCCAGAATCTTATAGGCCTCCGCTGCGGCAGTGGACGCTTCCTCCAACTGCATGTCGGACAGGTCGTGCATGATGGCATGGGCGCGGGGCTTAGATTCCTCCCAGATATCGCCGTTGTACACGATGAAATCCGTTGCCGGTGAATAGCGCATTTGACCGGAAAAGACCTCTGCCAGCACACGCGCCTCCGCTACATCGGAATTGTCGCTGGGCCTATACAGGAAATCACCGTGCCGAGCGGCATATTCCTCGGGAGATACATAGTCCTCACTCTGGGAGATCTTCCGGTAAAACCGCACGGCGCTGTGCCAGATGGTATCGAGCTCGCGCTGCTCCAGGGGTGGTACACAGGACGCTGCCTTCTCCAGAAACTTCTGCCGCGCCTCTTCCGTTTCACCCAGCCGCTTGAGCAGTTTCCCGGCGAAATGGGACATGGTCGCGTTTCTGCTTCCTTCGGGAATGATGCCGCTGGCATCCGGCAGGGGCAGGTTGGCGAAGGCCTCCTCGTTATCCGGGTAATACAGATCCAGGCATTCATTCAGCGTGATGGTGCCTTCATGGAACTGTACCTGCGGGTCCCTGGTGCCGTAAAAGAAGCGGGCTGCATCCAGCGCCTTCGTGTCGAAATACGGGAAGATGCTGTTGATCTGCTTTTTCAGATTCTTATAGGTTTCCGGATCGGTCATCTCATCAATCAGGAAAAAGCAATGGAACCTGGGCCGGGCGCTCTTGCCCTCCTTGGGCAGATTGTGGTGACGGCTGAAGTGGAAGCCGACCGTGACGTCCGGAAACAGGCTGAGGATCTTCTCTGGGGAAACCCACTCCTCAGGGTTTTCGCTGTGCCCGTTATCACAATCCAGCGCCAGGCAGTTGGTGCGAATGAAATTCTCGTTGGAGCGGTAACCCTTGGCGTATTCAACCGCCACATAATCCTGGCACACGGCCTGCCGGAGAGATTCCTCGTCTCCGGCGCAGACCTTGTGCGGATACAGGCAGTTCCACTCGTTGCCAATACAGTTGGCCCGATAAAGATTGAAAGCTGCCATTCGGATCATGCCTCCATTTCAGACTGGGTCTCCAGCACGGACAGCATCCAGCGCAGCGCTTCCTTCATGGTTTCAAGCTCCGCGTCGCCGCCCAGGATGATCTCAATGGAATCGCAGCCAAACTGATCCGCTTCCACATTGCAGCGGATATCGGTACTGCCCAGATCCTTCAGGCGAAGATAGGTGCGGGAGCCGTGGCCGGAATCGCCGCCCTGGTAACCATTGGTGCCAGCCTCCACTTCGAGGATGTTGCAGTTGACGATCTCCCGGCTCCATGTGGTGACCTTGGAGCGGTCGATGGCGCGGATACGCTTCTTGGCGGGATAAGAATTACCGTCTGACTCGGTGTAATACATATCAGTTGACCTCCTTGCAATCGTCGGTAAAGAAACGGACTGTCTGGCCCTTGCGGCGTGCTCTGGCAATCTCAATGGACATTCCCTTGGAAATGCGGTCGCCGAAAGCCCAGAGCTCCGCGCATTTCGTCAGGAGGATGATGTTCATTCGCATGGCCAGATTCCGCTCGGCTTCGTTGCTGTCGTCCATAAACTGTGGGAACAGCAGATGCGGCGTAATCGGAAGGTATCCCTGATCCACGGCGAATCGGCTGTACCTGCGGGCGTTTTCCAGATTGGTTTCGGTGTCTCCGGAAAAGGGACTGCAGATGTAGACAATGGGACGGAACGCGATCCTGTCCGCCTCATCGGCGCACCGCTGGCTGAACTGCAGCCCCAGCGCCCGGCTTGAGCAGGACTTTGCGGATCGGGAAACGGAGGCCGCAGCTGAAGGCACAGCCGCCCATGCGCTGGCCGAGCATAAGCTGCGGAAGGCGCTGAAGCTCCAGACAAAAAAGCCCATCTCCACTTATGACAGTGATGAGATGGACGGGCACACGGACGGATACGTCCAGTATGTGTTGGAAACCTTGGCGGAGGCGAAGAAGCGCTGCCCGGACGCAATCCTGCTGATCGAGCAGCGATTGGATTTCTCCTGCTGGGTGCCCGATGGCTTTGGCACCGGGGATGCCCTGATTGTGGCCGATGACGAGCTCCATATCATCGATCTGAAATATGGCCAGGGCATCGTCGTGGAGGCGGAGCGCAATCCGCAGATGATGCTGTACGCCTTGGGTGCCTTAAACATCTTTGATGGCCTGTACGATATTCGCACGGTCAGCATGACGATCTACCAGCCGCGAAGGGAGAACATTTCCACCTGGTCTATCTCAGTCGCGGATCTGAAGGATTGGGCAGAAAACACACTGAAGCCCCTGGCAGACCTTGCCTTTCAGGGAAAGGGTGACTACCATCCAGGCACATGGTGTGTCTTCTGCAAGGCGGCGGTGCGCTGCCGGGCTAGAGCGGAAGCGAATCTGGAACTGGCAAAGCTGGACTTCGCCCTGCCACCGCTGCTTACCGATGCGGAAATCGGCGAGGTGCTGGGCAAGCTGGATGACCTGATCAAATGGGCAGACGAGCTCAAGACCTATGCGCTGGACGGAGCGCTGCATCAAGGTAAGCAGTGGCCCGGCTGGAAGCTGGTCGAGGGCCGCAGCGTCCGCAAGTACACCGATGAGGATGCCGTGATAGCTGCTGCCAACGCTGCGGGCTATAAGGACATCTTCAGAAAAACACTCCTGCCCATCGGAGAGATGGAAAAGCTCATGGGCAAGCAGACCTTTGCCGAGGTGCTAGGCTCCTGTGTCCATAAGCCCGCAGGAAAGCCAACACTGGTCCCTGAGTCGGACAAGCGCCCGGCTCTGAATAACGTCAAAACCGATTTCAATGAATTTCAGGAGGATTGAAAAATATGGCTAAGCAGAATAACACCAAAGTCGTCACCGGTATCGTCCGTCTGTCCTACGCGAACATCTGGGACCCGAAGGCTCCCGTCAGCGGCGGTGATCCCCGCTACAGCTGCTCCCTGATCATCCCCAAGAGCGACACCGAAACCGTGGATGCCATCAACCGTGCCATCGACTGCGCGATCCAGGAGGGCATCGGCAAGTTCGGCGGGAAGATCCCGAATAAGGCCGCGCTGAAGCTGCCCCTGCGGGACGGCGACCTGGAGCGCGAGGATGACGCCTACAAGGGCTGCTGGTTCATCAACGCCAACAGCAAGACCGCGCCTCAGGTGGTTGACCGCCATGTGCAGCCGATCATCGACCGCAGCGAGATCTACAGCGGCGTGTACGCCAGGGTCTCCATCAGCCTGTACGCCTTCTCCGTGAATGGGAACAAGGGCGTAGCCTGTGGCCTGGGCAACATCCAGAAGATCCGCGACGGCGAACCCCTCGGCGGGCACACCAACGCCAGCAACGACTTTGATGCCGTAGACGATGGCGACGAGGATTTCCTGAACTAATCCGGAAAAGTCAGGGTGGCGGAGCAGTCTGCCACCCTTTTCTCTCTGTGGGGGTGTATATGTGAAAAACATCAGTATCGATATCGAAACCTTCAGCAGCGTGGATCTGACGAGGTGCGGTGTATATAAGTACGCGGAATCACCGGACTTTCAGATCCTGCTGTTTGGCTATTCTGTGGACGGCGGTGAGGTTCAGGTGATTGACCTGGCTTCTGGGGAAAGCATTCCGGAGGATGTGCTGGCTGCACTGACAGATGATGATGTGACAAAATGGGCATTCAACGCGAATTTTGAGCGGGTGTGCCTGTCCCGGCATCTGGCCGATCTGGGGCTTTTGCTTGATCCTTTTCATGATAACCATCCAATGTCGACGGACTATGCCCGCTTCCTGAATCCTGCGGGATGGCGATGCACCATGGTGTGGTCAGCCTATCTCGGCCTCCCGCTGTCTCTGGCCGGAGCGGGCGCGGTGCTGGGCTTGGACAAGCAGAAAATGTCGGAAGGAAAAGAACTGATCCGATATTTCTGTCAGCCCTGTGCGCCGAGCAAAACCAATGGCGGACGCATCCGCAACCTGCCATCCCATGACCGGCAGAAATGGGAAACCTTCAAAGCGTACAACATCCGTGACGTGGAAACCGAAATGGCGATCCAACACAGACTGCGGAACTATCCAGTGCCGGAGCTGGTTTGGGATCAGTATCATCAGGATCAGGAGATCAATGACAGAGGCATCGCGCTGGACATGGAACTGGTGGAAAATGCGATCCAATTGGATACCCAATCCCGAAATGAACTGACCGCTGCCATTCAGCATCTGACCGCCTTGGAGAATCCGAACAGCGTCCAGCAGATGAAGGCCTGGTTGGCGGACAATGGGTTGGAAACAGAGACCCTTGGTAAGAAGGCCGTTGCGGAATTACTGCAGGATTGCCCGCCAGAGCTGCGGGAGGTGCTGCTCCTTCGCCAACAGCTGGCGAAAAGCAGCGTAAAAAAATACATCGCCATGAAAAACGCGGTGTGCGCTGATGGCCGCGCTCGTGGCATGTTTATGTTCTACGGTGCGAATCGGACGGGCCGATTCAGCGGCAGGCTGATCCAGTTGCAGAATTTGCCGCAGAATAAAATGCCGGATCTTGGTGTGGCCAGGGAGCTGGTTCGCAGAGGAGATTACGAGCAGGTGAAGCTCTTATATGACGACGTGCCAGATACCCTGAGTCAGCTGATCCGCACGGCGTTTATTCCGGCACCGGGATACAGATTTATCGTCAGCGATTTTGCGGCCATCGAGGCCCGTGTGATTGCCTGGTTGGCTGGAGAAGCGTGGAGGCAGAAGGTATTCCTGGAGGGCGGCGACATTTATTGCGCATCGGCATCCGCGATGTTTCATGTGCCGGTGGTGAAGCACGGCATAAACGGCCACCTTCGCCAGCGCGGCAAGGTCGCGGAACTGGCCCTCGGTTACGGTGGCAGCGTCGGCGCTCTGAAAGCCATGGGCGCTTTGGAAATGGGTGTTCCGGAGGAGGAATTGAAGCCCCTGGTGGACGCATGGCGGGAATCTAATCCGAATATCGTCCGCCTTTGGTGGGATGTGGACAAAGCGGTCATGGAGGCTGCCATCGACAAAAGCGAAACGGAAACACATGGAATCAGGTTTACCTGCACCAGCGGGATGCTGTTTATTACGTTGCCATCTGGGCGAAGACTCAGCTACGTCAAGCCACAGATCGGCACCAACCAGTTCGGTGGCGATGCTATTACCTACATGGGCATCGGCAGCACAAAAAAATGGGAGCGGTTGGAATCTTACGGGCCAAAATTCTGCGAAAACATTGTGCAGGCAATCAGCCGGGATATCCTTTGCTACGCCATGCAGACGCTCCTTACCAGCCGAATTGTGGCACATGTACATGATGAGTTGATCATCGAATGTCCGCCGGAGGTCTCGTTGCAGGCGGTTTCGGAACAGATGGGCCGGACACCACCTTGGGCACCTGGCTTGGTGCTGCGAGCTGATGGCGATGAGATGGAATATTATCAGAAGGCATAAAAGGAGCCGGGGCTGGTTTGATCCAACCTCGGCATTGTTGTTATTCGTCGATATTCAACCCAGCCAATTCGCGCAGCCTATCCAAAGCATTTGGATAGCGCTTCGCAACTGCCTGATGAGAGTACCGCTTTCCAGTCTGTTCTTCGATATAAGCGGCACACTCCCGATCTGTCATCGCAGGAGTATGAATGATTTTGCCGTACAGAATAGCTTGATCTATCTTATCCATCAATTACGAAGGCAAGATGGCAATTTACGGAGACTTCTCCGTATACACCAGCAAGCCGCTGCATGACTTCATTTATGAGTCAAACAATGGACATGACTTTTTCTTTGTGCCTACAGAGGAAGAGGCTGTGAATAAACTGGCGGAGGCGTGATCATGATCCCGGAGGCCTCTATAAGAGGATATACCGATTACAACGCGCAAATGTTTGACCGCTGGGTGTCGGAAGGCTGGGAATGGGGACAGCCTATCTCCCACGAGACATATCTCAGGGCACAGCAGGGCGAATGGAATGTGGTGCTGACGCCGAATAAGCCGGTTCCGCATGTGTGGCTTGGTAAACTTGAGGGCAAGCGGGTACTTGGCCTTGCTTCCGGCGGTGGTCAGCAGATGCCCATTTTTGCTGCACTTGGAGCAGAATGCTATGTGCTGGATTATTCGGAGAAACAGCTTGCTTCCGAACGGGCAGTCGCAGAGCGGGAGGGCTATGAGATTCAGATCGAGAAGGCGGACATGACAAATCCGCTCCCGTATCGGGATAAACGACAAAATCTGATCCGGGAGGCAGACTTATGAAGCGGAAGACAGCCAAAGAAATCCTCGCCGACTCGTTTCATGAGCTGGCGGAGGACAGGCAGATTGACAAGATCACCGTCCGGGAGATCGCGGCGAACTGCGGATATTCCAGCGCCACCTTTTATCGGCAGTTCAGTGACAAATACGATCTCATTGCCTGGGATTATGCACGGCAGATCGAAGGGCTTATGCGCCGGATCGGCACAGACGGCTATACCTGGAAGCAGGCGCTTTGGGACTGTCTGGATCATTATCAGAAAGAAAAAGAGTATCTGGCCAACATCCTGAAGCATACCAGCGGCCACGATTCCTTTATCTCCAATATGACCGAGATTCATTGTGAAGAGGTTTCATCATATATCAGGAGGCGCTCCGGAGCCTCTTCATTGGATTCGAAAATGAGGATGTACATCCGGCTCTACTGTATGGGAACGGTATGTATGAGCGTCGAGTGGATCCTTGGGAAAACGGAGGCCAACCTCGCTGAGCTTGCAGAGGTTTGTGAAAATTCACTGCCCTTGCCGATGCGGCCATTCATGCTGGAAAATGAAACAATTTAAGTCAAACGCTTCATATTGAAGCACAGCGGCATGATTCTAAATTGAATCTTGCCGCCGTTTCGTTTATCATATGCATCGTAGTCGCGCGCGACTATGATGAATGCAATTCCGGGTGATTTCAGCAGCGTCTGGGCATCCGGTTGCTTACAAAAAGGAGGGTATTTCCATGGCAAACAATGAAAAAGTAATTGCAGGTCTCCAGACCATCGTGACCGATCTCGCGCAGCAGGCGGACGGACATCAGCTGCAGTCCAGGATTTTCGCGAATATGGGTTTCACCAAGCTGGCGGACAAGTACGCCGAGCACGCGGAGGAAGAGCGCGGCTGGGTGACCAAGTGCATTGACCGGCTGCTGGATCTGGGCTGCGAGGTGAAGCTAGGCGCGAAGGAAGACAAGCCTGTCTGCAAGAATCCTGTCGACTGGCTCAAGTATGACCTGCAGGTTTCCATTGATGGCCTGGCCTGGCTGAAGGACATTACCGAGGCTGCCCGCGAGGATTACACCACCTTCGATATCCTGAAGGCGTACTATCAGGACGAGGAAGAGGATATGTACTGGGGCCAGGCGCAGCTGGAAATGATCGAGTGCATCGGCGTCCAGAACTGGCTGCTGCAGCAGATGTAAGACTGATACGGATCGGAAAGGTGGGAGACAAAACGATGAGCAAGATTTTAGTCGCCTATTTCTCCGCCAGCGGCAACACGGCCAAAGTGGCCGCCGAGCTTGCGAAGGCTGAATGTGCGGACTGCTTTGAGATTAAGCCCGAGAAGCCCTATACAAAGGAAGACCTCGATTATACAGTCAAGGAATCCCGCAGCAATCTCGAAATGGCGGATGAGTCCTGCCGCCCAGCTATCACCGGATGTGTCGGGAACATGGCAGACTATGACACCGTTTTCGTAGGCTTCCCCATCTGGTGGGGCCGCGAGCCGAGCATTATTGATACCTTCCTCGATGCTTATGACTTTACCGGCAAGAAGATCATCCCGTTCTGCACTTCTGGGATGAGCGGCGTAGAGAAGGCTGTCGCGCACATCAAGGGCATCGTTGGGGAAAACGTATGTGTCCTGGACGGGAAGCGCCTTGGCGCGGAAGGCACTGAAGAAGAAGTCAAGCTCTGGACCAGGCTTCTGGGCGTATAATAAAGGGAAATGAATTCATCAAGCCGGCACTCCTCGATCTGGAGAGATGCCGGCTTTCTGCAAATGCTATGTCTGTATGATAGGAGGATCAAAACATATGTCAACCGGAGCAATTATCGGAATCATCGTTGCGGTGCTGGTGCTTTGCTGCTGCTTCACGCATCGGCGTGTCATCAAGGCCCTGATCAAGCATGAGCCCATGCCCAAGGCCCCCAAGTGGCATGTCTGGGTCAAGCCCGAGAACAGGAGAAGCTGATTTGGAGGACGTGGAAACGAAAAGTGATGCGCTCCTGCTGGAAAATCAGCTGTGTTTTCCACTGTACGCCTGCGCCAAGGAAGTGGTACGCCAGTACAGAAAACCGCTGGAGCCGCTGGGGATCACCTACACGCAATACCTGGTGATGTTGGCGCTCTGGGAATACGGCAGGATGACGGAAAGACAGCTGGGCCGGATTCTGCACTTGGAATCCAGCACTCTGGCACCGCTGCTGAAGCGGCTGGAAAGCCAGGGACTGATCGACAGGATCGCACCGGAGAGCAAGGAAAGGAAGCTATTTATTGACCTGACCGAAAAGGGTCGGGCGATGAAGCGGCAGGCGGAAGACGTCCCCGCGGCCATGCGCGGCTGTATTCCGCTGGAAAAAGAAGAATTACTGACACTCAAGGATATACTGTGTAAGGCTGTGGCCCGTATGCACGGCGAAGCCGGAAAATGAAAGGAAGGATTTATCCTGAGCGGGGTTCTGTTCGGATAAAGGTATATACATGAGTGAGAGCACTTTTGATATTCAGGAATACATGACCCGCGGCGTGGAACGGGTGGTCCGGGACGCCATCCGGGCGACGCTGAAAAATCCCCGCGAAAGCGTCTATATGGCGAGGTTTGCCGCCGCCAGCAAAGCGGCGGGCAAAAAGCGCCGCAGGGCGGAGGACGCCGGGGAGCACATTCCCCCGTTCCTCATCGCCAGTATCACCAGCCAGTGCAATCTGCATTGCGCGGGCTGCTATTCCAGGTGCAACCATGCCACGGTGGACGCGGCGCCGGTCAGGCAGCTGACCAGCGAGGAATGGCTGCGCCTCTTTGACGAAGCCGATGATATGGGCGTCAGCTTCATTCTGCTGGCCGGCGGCGAACCTCTGCTGCGGCGGGATATCATTGAAGCGGCGGGCAAAAAGCCGGGGATTCTGTTCCCGATCTTCACCAACGGCACCTTCATGGATGAAAAGTATTTCGGGCTGTTTGACCGGTGCCGCAACCTTTTGCCCATTATGAGCATCGAGGGCGAACGTGAGATCACCGACGCCCGGCGCGGCAAAGGCATCTATGACAGGCTGATTGCCAACATGGATGAACTGAACCGGCGCGGGCTGATCTTCGGCGCTTCGGTCACCGTTACAACCGAAAACCTGAAAGAGGTCTCCTCCCGCGGCTTCCTGCAAAGCCTGTCGGACCGCGGCTGCAAAGCGGTGATCTTCGTGGAATTTGTGCCTGTCACCGAGGAAAGCCGGGAGCTGGCTCCGGACGACGCGGACCGGGAATACCTGCACCAGGAGATCCTGCGCCTTCGGGAGGAACATCCAGAAATGGTGTACATCGCATTCCCCGGCGATGAGAAATCCTCCGGCGGATGCGTGGCCGCGGGCCGGGGCTTCTTCCACATCAACAGCCACGGCGGAGCCGAACCATGTCCATTCTCCCCCTATTCCGATATCAACGTGCGGGACACCTCCCTGCGGGCGGCGCTGAAGTCTCCGCTGTTCCTGGCGCTGCAGGAGGAAGGCGTGCTGCTGGAGGATCACCCCGGCGGCTGTGTGCTGTATGAGAAAAGAGAGCTCGTGGAACGGATCATGTCCGGACAGACCGTCTGAGCAGGAGAAGAAAACAAATGCCATTTATCCAAAAGGATATGCCTCAGTACCACTATGCGGATGACGACGGCCTGATCGGTCTGCGGGGCATCATGCACTATTTCCAGAACATACACACCTGGCATCTGCATTCGATCAACAAGGGGAACGATGTGATCCCGCAGCAGTACGGGGCAGGATGGATCTATACAAGGTATCATGCTGTGCTGAAGCAGAAGATCGATTATATGGATGGGCTGACCCTGAAGGCATGGATGGAACCGTACCGCCAGCCTGTTCTGGTGAACGAGAATGTGGAAATCCACCAGCATGGAAAGCTTGTGGCCTGCGGAAAACTGGAGGGCTGCGTGTTCAGCCTCACCCGTCAGCGCCCGCTGCGACTGAGTGCGATCGAATTTCCGGAGGATTTTGCGGAAGACATTCCCAATGAAATTCCGGATTTCCTTGGCATCGAAAAAACAGCGGAAGGGACAGAACCGCGCTATACCCGCACGGTACGCACATCCGATCTGGATGTCAACCGGCATATGAATAACCTGCGCTACATTGAGATGTTCCAGGATGTTTATGACAGCAAATTCTGGAGAGAGTTTGCACCGACGGAAATGGAAATTCGCTTCATGTCCCAGTGTAGGGAAGGTGAAGAAATATCTGTCTGCAGCAGGGTTGATGGCAGCGCTGTTCGACTTGCTGCGCTGCATCAGGATGGGCAGATTGCTGCCGTGGCGGAGTTTCGGGCCTGACGGATTAAGCAGAGCACTTCTTAAGGTTTGCGGCAGAAAGAAATAATATGTGGAAAGCCATCGTCAGTCCTTTTGCTGATCCTGGGTTCTGCTCAGGCTGCTTCTGATTCTTTCCATTTCTTTATGCAGTTTAAAACTGTCATCTGGAGATTCAGAAGCAATCTGGTTTTTAAGCCAGTTCATTTTCTGATCCAGTGTCGCGCTAAGTTCTGCGCAGGCTTGGATCTCCTCTGCAATTTGGATATCGAGTTCATCATCTTTTTTATAACGCAGCTGGTGTTCCATGCAAGCCCAGGAGTCCATTGCTATAGTACGCAGCTGGATTTCAGCCTTCATCATGCGCTTTTCATGTTCCAGGAAAATAGGTACTTCAACGATCAAATGCAGGCTGCGATAGCCGTTTGGTTTCGGATCCGCGATATAGTCCTTTTTCTCAATGAGCGTTATATCATCCTGCTTTAGCAACGCATCTGCAAGCATATATACATCTTCAATAAAGGAGCACACCACCCGGATTCCGGCAATATCATGCAGATCCCTTTCAATGCTTTCCAAGGACAGCGGAAGCCCCTTGTGTACCAGCTTTTCCTGGATACTTAATGGGTTTTTCAGACGCGTCGTAATACTGTTGATTGGCTGGCGATCAAAACGAAGTGAAAACTCCTCGTTAAGAACTTTGAATTTTGTTTCGATCTCCATCATGGCACAGCGATAATATGTCATCAGACGGGCAAATTCAAGCGTCTTTTGTAAGGCATGTTCCATTCTGTCAGGGCCAACGGCAGTCCGTAAGCGTTCTATGTCATCCAATGTCTGATATTGCAATTTATCCATATCGCACGCATACCTCGCTTTGGTTCCTTGATTCATTCTGTGCTTACGTGGTTCAAAGTGATTACATTGAAGACACGCCGGAATGATGAACAGTCAGATGGGACAGCCTCTCCGGAGTATACTTCACACATATAAAGCATAGCTCAGAAACCTAAACTGAAACGAAACATTTACCCTTGACGTCGCATGATAAGAACGGCAGCATGTGATATACTATAAAAGGAGTATTTCTGTTTCGATTCAGTTTAGAATCGTCTGGTACTCTTGCATTGAGGTGATACCATGTTTCACGTATTGGTTGCGGATGACGACAAAAACACCCGCCGTCTGATCCAGGCGGTATTGGAGCAAAACGGCTACACCGTCACGACTGCCGTGGACGGAGAAGACGCTATGAAGAAGCTCGAGGAAGCATCCATTGATCTGCTTGTGCTGGACATCATGATGCCCAAAATGGACGGTTACGCTTTTACAAAAGAACTGCGGGATGCGCGAAGTGATCTGCCCATCCTGATGATCTCCGCCAAACAGCTTCCCGAGGATCGTCATCAGGGCTTTTTGGTGGGAACAGATGATTATATGACAAAACCGCTGGATCTGGAGGAAATGCTTCTGAGGATCAAGGCACTGCTCCGCCGTGCGAAGATCGTCAGTGAGCGGAAGCTGACCGTTGGAAACGTGGAACTGGACTATGACGCCATGACCGTTTCACATCCAGGGGAAACAGTAACGCTTCCACAGAAAGAATTTCTGCTGCTTTATAAGCTTTTATCATATCCCGGAAAAATCTTTACACGCATCCAGCTGATGGATGAAATCTGGGGTTATGATACCGAAACGGGATGGGAAACCGTAACTGTCCATGTCGGCAGGTTGAGGAAGCGCTTTGAAGGATGGCCGGATTTTGAGATCCAGTCCATCCGGGGTTTGGGCTATAAGGCGGTGAAAAAGCAGTGAGTGACAGCAGAAAAAACCAGCAGGAAGAAATCAAGCACCGGCTCACATTGAATCTGGCCGTTACATCGCTCGTGTTTCTGACGTTAGTGATGACCATGGCTATTTTCTATGTTGTGCTGCTGTTATTGATGCGTCAGAACGTGCTGAGTCCTGGCCCTGCGCAGCCTAATGAAGGCCGTGTTTTTATATTTACCGCGCTGATCAGCGTCATATTGGGAACCGCGCTGTCAACACTGATCTACAGACTGCCCCTGAAACCGGTTAACCAGGCAATCAACGCGATGAACAGCCTTGCTTCCGGACAATTTAATACCCGCCTTCAATTTGGCCCCTGGTTCAGCAGGCTGTCCGCCGCACAGGAATTAAGCGAAAGCTTCAATAAGATGGCGGAAGAGCTGGAAAATACGGAGGTGCTCCGAAGCGATTTCGTCAACAATTTCTCTCATGAGTTTAAGACGCCCATTGTTTCCATTGCGGGATTTGCTTCCCTTCTGCGTAGGGGAGATCTGACTGAAGAACAGAGGCAGGAATACATGGAAGCCATTGAGGAAGAGTCCATGCGTCTTTCCGCGATGGCTACCAATGTACTCAATTTATCAAAGATTGAAAATCAGGCAATTCTTGGACAAAAGACGCGTTTCAACCTGTCTGAGCAGATCCGCTCCTGCATCCTGCTGCTGGAGCGAAAGTGGAGTGATAAGCATCTGGATCTGAGTCTTGACTTTGACGAGTATGAAATCTACGCAGACCAGGAAATGCTCAAACAGGTGTGGATCAATCTATTGGACAACGCGACAAAGTTTACGCCTGAGTACGGTCTGATCAGAGTAACGATCCAGCAGCAAACGGAGCAGTTGATTGTGTCTGTCATGAATACAGGCAGTACCATACCGGGTGACAAGCTGGAGCGAATCTTTCAGAAGTTTTACCAGGCGGATGAGTCCCATGCCACAAAGGGCAACGGTGTGGGCCTTGCGATTGTAAAAAAAGTGGTGGACCTTCATCGTGGAAAAGTAGAGGTTTCCAGCGAAGAAAACAGCACAACCTTCACGGTTATGCTGCCTGTGGGTACATGATCAGATGCCCCGATGGATGATTTTTGACAGTGGACGAGCATCCAGACGTTGCCGTTCGCTGTCGATTTCTTTTTTGAGCAGCCGCATCTCTTCTGATGCGGCTGTTTCGTTGTACAGCAAACGGATCAGTCGATCCTGCTTTTCAATGATCTCGCTTTTCACCAGGGTAGACGGCTCAACCCTGCTGACAACCTGCTTTTTCTGCTCAGTGATCTGTCGTTCCGCTTCGCGACGGATCCTTTCAGCTTCTTCCCGGATGGAGTTCACCCGATTTTTAATGCGTTCGGTCTGATAGATGACATTCGGATAGGCATCGGCGAAACGGCGATAGAATATGTTTCTGTTACTGAGAAGCAGCCGGATCTCCCTGTTCATCGCTTCCGTGCTGTCCGCTTCACTGCGCTCTATGCCGGATTTAATCAGCTTCATCATAAAATGCGTCAGCACATAATCAGCAGCGAATACGGCTATGAAGGCTGTTAATACGACTTCTTTCGTCAAAAGTGAAAAGCTGTTCAGGAATGACAGCAGTACTGGGTTCAGGATATGAATAATCGCAACTCCGCCCAGGCCAAACAAGACGAGATTGCCGATCCAGATTCGTCCATGCAGATTCATGGGCTTATTACTGTAATCCCACCACCTCGCATGAAAGCGCTTCTCCATAAAGTAGCTTGTGAAATATTCCAACAGACCACACAGTGTGAAAGAAATGGCAAAGGTTGTTCCAACTGCTGATTCAAACGGTGAGATCCATTGAATGGTCAGCGTAATCAGAATCGCACCGTAACCATAGATCGGGCAAATGGGCCCGGTGTAGAAACCTCGGTTGATAAAACGGTGGAACTGTATATATTTGAGCACAACCTCCATGCACCAGCCCAGAAACGAATAGAAGAAGAATAACAGAATCAGATGCAGGATTTCTTCCAAAAATATCCACCACCCAAACCGGTTATGATTTCACCTTGAAGGCAGTTTGGCACCTGGGATAGAGCATTTCCTTTTCTCTGCCGCCACGGGCAGTGCGCGTCAGGACTCTGCATTTCGAACAGCGGAAAACCTTCATGAACCCTCCTCAGAACAGTCCCCATTCGGCAAGCTTTTCAAAGCCGCCGATTCTTTCAACAAACTGACGGGCTTCTTTCACAATTTCACTGTAAGGCAGACTATCAACATGATCATCACCGATGGCGCATGACAGCGCAACAGGTTCCCCTGTGCGCTGGGCCTTCAGAAACGCGTGGATGTTGACGGAAACGTCTGCTTTCGACAGGTCTTTGCCGTGCAGTCCACCGCCCGTCACACTGTCCGCCATATCACTGCCAAGCTTGCGGTTTGTGGCACCACTGTCCACATCTGTTCCACCCGTCCAGTCCCCCAAGGGATTGATTACAGCCTGCGGATAATTGACTGCCAGGTCATCAGCAGAAACATTGCTTTGACAGATGATCAGACGATCTCCGTCCAAAATGTATTTCCCGTCATATGGATGCGCCGCATAAATATCCCGTGCTATTGCGGACAGCGTCTTTTGCTCCTCTGTCAGCGGCATGCCTTTGAAAATGCCGTTGTCGCCACAGCGTAGGCCTTCCGCCTGATTGGCGGCAAGATGCGCATCCTGGGGCACCTCGCTGTAATCAACGGCCACGTTGTTTCCCGCAATCCGTTCGACAGTTTTCTTCACGAAAGATGCATCTGTACGGACAGAGGTTTCCGAAATGATATGACAGACGCCATGCCCGATCAGCACTTCCACAGCGATGCGTGGATTGGGATGTTGGGAATAAGCATAATCGACCAGTGCACCTGCAATACGGTCGGCGATCTTATCAGGATGGCCTGGATTCACTTTTTCAATCATCTGTGTCTTCTCCTTCTTCCTGGGTAATGATCTGGAAGTTCCCTATATCAGCCGCGCCAAATTCCGGTGTCTTCCCGGACAGTCACGCCCACCATACGAAAGCTCCATGCTGATTGTATGATTCTTTTCTAAACTGAAACGAAACATGGGGTTGATTCTGAAAGTTTCGTTTCAGTTTAGATTTCCCATGTATGATTCCTGTGTGCTGGAAGGATCAACAGCAGAGAAATGGAGGAGCATTCTATGAACGCGTCGGCTACAATCAAGAAATTTGGCCTGGAGAAGGTCTTCGATTACATGTACAAGAATCCAGAGAAGAATCTCCGTAAGCTGCTGAGCTTTGCGGAAAAGCACGCGGGAAAAATGTATCCGAACCAACTCAAGCAATTCCGCGATCTGGTGGATAACCCGGAAAACCCCTATCATGATTTTGTATGGCATATCCTGCGGGATGTGGATCCTGAAGTTGTTAAGACAGTGCTGGTCAATTTTTTTATCAACCAGAATATGATCGGCTGGCCGATTCAGCAGGAGTTGAAGAAAAAATATGACTGTAATATTCCCTGGGCTATCCTGCTGGATCCCACCAGCGCCTGCAACCTGCACTGCACCGGCTGCTGGGCGGCGGAATATGGCAACAGGCTGAACCTGTCCTTTGACGAGATCGACGACATTATCCGCCAGGGCAAGGAAATGGGCGTATACATGTACATCTACACCGGTGGAGAGCCGCTGGTGCGGAAGGCGGATATCATCCGTCTGTGCGAGAAGCATGATGATTGTATTTTCCTGTGCTTTACAAATGGTACGCTGATTGATGAGCAGTTTGCCAATGATATGCTGCGCGTTCAGAATTTCGTTCCCGCCATATCCCTGGAAGGCTTTGAAGAGCCCACGGACAGCCGCCGCGGTCAGGGTGTGTACAATAAGGTGATCCGGGCGATGGACCTTCTGCGGGAGAAGAAACTGGTTTACGGTATTTCCTCGTGCTATACCAGCGTGAACTATGACAGTATTACTTCCGAGGAATACTTCGATATGCTGATTGAAAAGGGCGCGTATTTCATCTGGTATTTCCATTATATGCCCGTGGGCAACGACGCTGTGCCGGAGCTGATGCCCAAGCCGGAGCAGCGTGAGACTGTCTATCGCCGTATCCGGGATCTGCGCGTGCGCAAGCCGCTCTTTGCCATGGACTTCCAGAACGACGCTGAATTTGTGGGCGGGTGTATCGCGGGCGGACGCCGTTACTTCCATATCAACGCCAACGGTGATATGGATCCCTGTGTATTTGTACACTATTCCGATTCCAATATTCGTGAAAAATCGCTGTTGGAAGGGCTGCGCTCGCCCCTGTTCCAGGCGTATCATGATGGACAGCCCTTCAACGAGA
The DNA here is from genome assembly GCA_050952935.1 of Christensenellales bacterium. Lineage (GTDB taxonomy): Bacteria > Bacillota > Clostridia > Christensenellales > Aristaeellaceae > UBA6115. The sequence goes on from JBMNLS010000002.1 coordinate 22,485, forward strand.
ACATGTTCCAGCCTTGTCCCATGCTGGAAAATCCACAGAAACTCCGCGGCATGATCGAAAAAACGGGTGCGAAATCCACCGACCTGCAGTCTCCCGAATCCGCCGAGCATCTGTGCGCGAAGTGTGACCATTATGCCGCCTGCTGGCAGCCAAAGGCAGAGGAATTATGGCAGGAGATTCCGGAGGAACGCAGGAATTTCGTCCTGACGCACTATACGGATGAAAAAGCGGTCAAAGCATAATGGATATTGTCAATGAATTCGGAAAAACGATTGATCGTCTTGCCCCTGTTCATCCAAACGCAAGCCGGCAGCTTTTGCTGACCGGCTTACGTGCGTTTGGGTGGAAGCTGCGGCATTTTCCTGACAAGCGTCTTCCGGTATCCCGCCAGTATAGCGCCGCCCTGATGAACCGCATCGTGTGCAACATGATCGCTCATCCGGACAAAGCGGCGCTTGTCAGCGTGTTTCAGCCCTGCGAGCTGTTGGAAGCCATGGATGTTGTGCCCATGTGCGCTGAGATGTACTCTGCCTATATCAACGGTTCAGACGCTGAACTGACATTCGCCGAAGCGGCGGAAGCAGGCGGGATTGCGGAAACCTACTGCTCCTATCATAAGGTGCTGCTTGGCAGCGCGTTCCTTGGCGTGCTGCCTCCGCCGCAGATGATCGTAAACACATCTTTGCTGTGCGACGCCAACCAGCTCACCTTCCGCGCGCTGGCGGAGCATTATCATGTCCCGCAGTATTATGTGGATGTACCGCCGGAGCAAAGCGAAGAAAGCCTGTGCTATGTGACGGAGGAAATGCGGGAGCTAAGATCTTTCCTGGAAGATCACCTGCGCAGAAAACTGGATGAAGAAAGACTGAGAGAGGTCATGCAGCGCAGCCGGGATACCGTGGCCGCATTCAGGGCTTGCCTGCCGGAACGGCGTACTCATTCTCTTCCAGGGGATCTGACCAGTTGGATGTATGAGATTTATCTGACGCATAATGCGCTGGGAACAAAAGCTGCGCAACAGTACGCCCGTCAACTGCTCAATGACCTGAGATCAGCGCCACCCGCCCGCGGAATCCGCCTGCTGTGGGTGCATACCATCCCCATCTGGCAGGAGCCGGTGAAGGAGTTGTTTGATCTCAATAACCGTTGTCAGGTGATCGCCTGTGATATGTGCCTGGAGGGACTGACAGAGATCGATCCGGAAAAGCCCTATGAAAGCATGGCCCGAAGGCTGGTTTACAGTTCCTGGAACGGAGGAGACGAACGGGTCAGCGCTGCTGTGGCCATTGCTAAAGCGTTGGATGTGGATGGCGTGATCTGCTTTTGCCATTGGGGCTGTAAGCAGACCATGGGCTTGTCCGGCATCTTCAAAACAAGACTGGAGGCAGAGGGCTTTCCAACGCTGATCCTCAACGGAGACGGCTGCGACCGCCGGAACGCATCGGACGGGCAGACTGCCACCCGCTTGAATGCCTTTCTGGAAATGCTGGAGGGAAACGGTCATGGCTGAACCGATCTGGTATGTGTGCAAGTATACGCCGATAGAATGGCTCGACGGGTTTGGACTGCCTGTTCAGAGACTGGATCCCGCTCCCGTTTCCTTCGAGTGCGCCGATACATGCGCCCACCCCAATCTGTGCGGATATGGCAAGGCTGTGTTGGAAGAGGTCATTGGGAAAGGAATCAAGCGTCTTCTGCTTGTGGATTGCTGTGACGTATGCCGCAGAATCTACGATGTACTGCGGGAGCGGGGCGGGATGGAATTTCTGTTTCTCATGTCGCTGCCCCACAAAAACGGACACGCGGAATGTGCGCTGCTGGAATGGGAGCTTCAACGCCTGTCCCTTGAACTGTCGAGATTGACAGGCCGGAGCTTTAACACAAAAAAGGCGCTTGACGCATGGCAGCAAAATCTTCAGGCGGTTGGAAACACGTTCTCCAATGCGCCGCACATTCTTCTGACCGGTGCGCATGGTGGCTCCTTACTGTTGGAAACCTTGCGGCAGAGCGCCTTACTGCCCGTCATAGACGGAACCTGCACCGGATGCAGAGTCCTTTCCACGCCTGCTCCGACAAATCTGAATGCCTTGAGCCTTGATTACGCCGGTGCTTTGTTGAATCAGAAGAATCCCTGCATGCGGATGCAGTTCCGGCAGGGCAGGACAGATCCCACAGCCGCCGGTGTCATCTGCCATACTGTCAAGTTCTGCGATTATTACGGGTTTCAATACCGGGAATTGAAGCAAAACGCGAATCAGCCACTGCTGAAAATTGAAACAGATTGCACGCCCCAGAGCAGCGGGCAGCTGCGAACGCGAATCGAAGCATTCTCGGAAACGTTGGGAGTGAAAAAGACTGTCATGACAAGACGTGATCGCGATACAGGCTACGTCGCTGGGGTGGACAGTGGATCGGCCAGCACCGACGCGGTCATCCTGAATCGAGATGGAAAGATTGTCGGCTCCGCTATTCTTCCTACTGGCGCGGGCGCTGCAGCCGGAGCGGAAAAAGCCCTGGCCGCCGCCCTGGAAAACGCACACCTGCCCCGGGAGGCAATCGGCTATGTGGTCACCACCGGTTATGGCCGGGAAACCATCGGTGCCGGGGATGCTTCAGTAACAGAAATCACCTGTCATGCCAAAGGGGCACATTTTCTGTCTCCTCAGGCTCGCACTGTGATCGACATCGGAGGTCAGGATTCCAAGGTGATCGTACTGGATGATCAGGGGCATGTGATCAATTTCGTGATGAATGATAAATGTGCCGCCGGAACGGGCCGCTTTCTGGATATGATGGCTCGCACAATGGAATTGACGCTGCCCCAAATGAGCGAGAAGGGGCTGCATTGGAAGCATGAGGTGACCATTTCCAGTATGTGTACGGTCTTTGCGGAATCGGAAGTGGTATCGCTGATTGCGGATAACACGCCACCGGAGGATATTATCCATGGGCTGAATATGTCAGTTGCCGCAAAAACTGTGTCTCTCATCAGGCGTTCAGGCGGGAAACGCCCATATATCATGACCGGCGGCGTGGCGCAGAACGCGGGTGTGGTACAGGCACTTCAAGACAAGCTGGGAGAAACGATCCTGGTTCCCGGGGAAGCTCAGCTATGCGGAGCATTGGGAGCTGCATTATTTGCGCTGAAATGAAACTTTCCGGTTCTATAATCAGTTTCTTTTCAGTTTAGCTTTCTCCGGTATCTTTGAAAAGTGATCAATATCATTAACGGGAGGCTTAGACGTGAAGCGTTTTACAATATGGTTGGTTCGGCATCGGGTACTGGTCATCATCCTGTGCCTGGCATTGGTGGTGCCTTCGATATTTGGAATGGCCGCCACCAAAACAAAGTATGATCTTCTGTACTACCTGCCTCAGGATCTGGAAACAGTACAAGGGCAGGAAATACTGCTTGAGGATTTCGGGAAGGGAGCATTCTCACTGCTGGTCACAGAGGGAATGAGCATCCGCGAACAGTCGGATATGGAGAACGCCATCAAGGTCGTTCCCCATGTCGATTCTGTCATCGGGTACGCATCCATCACAAAAGGTCTGCTTCCGCTGGAAATCATTCCGGAGAATATCCGAAACAGCTTCAGCAGAGGGGACTGTATGCTGACGGCAGTTTTCTTTGATGAGGGGTCATCCTCTGAGGCGACAATGGAAGCCATCCAGGCCGTTCGGCGGATTGTGGGCGAAAAGTGTTTTGTCAGCGGACTGTCCGCCGTTGTGACAGACACAAAAGAGCTGGTGGAACAGCAGGAAGCAACCTATGTGGCGATTGCCGTGGCGCTTTGCGCTATCGTGCTGATGATCACCATGGATTCTTTCCTGCTTCCGCTGATTTTCCTGGGCTGTATTGCTGTATCTGTTCTGTGGAATATGGGCTCCAACTTCTTCCTCGGGGAGATCAGCTATATTACAAAAGCAGTCGCCGCAGTGCTGCAGCTGGCGGTTACACTGGATTATTCTATCTTCCTGTGGCACAGCTATAAGGAGCAGAAAAGCCTGACCGCAGATAAGGATGAAGCAATGGCCAAAGCCATTGGCGTAACATTCACCTCCATCCTGGGTTCCAGTCTGACAACGATCGCGGGCTTTATCTCCATCTGTTTTATGAGTTTTACTCTGGGCAAGGATCTGGGCATTGTGATGAGCAAAGGCGTCATCCTCGGACTGCTGGGAACCGTGGTACTGCTGCCCTGTGTCATCCGGGCCATGGATCATGTCATCGAGAAGACCAGCCACAAGCCGCTGCTTCCCGATGTGGGAGGGATCGGACGCTTTGTGACCAGACACTGTAAAGTGCTTGCGGTGATCCTTGTTTTACTCTGTCTGCCTGCGTTCTATGGCTACAGTCATGTGAATGTTTATTATGACATGAGCAGGGTCATGCCCCCTGAACTGCCGTCTGTTATAGCCAATAAAAAGCTTGCAGAGACGTTTGACATGGCCACAACGCATTTGCTGCTGGTAGACAGCGATGTTCCTCAGGCTGAGGTCATGCGGATGACAGAGGAAATGCAGCAGGTGGACGGAGTGACCAGCGTCTATGGCATCGACAGCCTGCTGGGCGCTGATATACCGGAAAGCATTCTTCCGCCGGATGTTCTCTCTCTGGTCAAGGGGGAGCGGTATCAGCTGATGCTGATCAACTCCGCTTACGTTATCTCTTCAGATGAAGTAAACAACCAGATTGACACCCTGAACGGAATCCTGAAGCGTTACGACCAAGGCGGCATGCTGATCGGAGAGGCACCCTGCACAAAAGATCTGATCGCCTGCACAGATCATGATTTTACGGTCGTCAGTCTGATTTCGATTATTGCCATCTTTGTGATCATCATGCTGGTTCAGAGGTCCGTCTCCATTCCGGTCATCTTGGTTGCCGTGATCGAACTGGCCATTGCCGCCAACCTGTGTATTCCGTACTTTACCAGAACAGAGCTGCCGTTTGTGGGGCCGATTCTGATCTCGACCATACAGCTAGGCGCAACGGTGGACTATGCTATTTTGCTGACGACCCGATATAAGCAAAATCGACTCTCCGGCCTTGACAAACGTGAAGCGGTGGAGAAAGCGGTGTCTTCAGCTGCTCAAAGTATTCTGGTCAGCGGAATGGGATTCTTCGCAGCTACCTATGGCGTAGGCCTGTATGCCAATATTGACATTATCTCCTCCATGTGTCACCTCATAGCGCGCGGCGCGCTACTGAGTGTGGCGGTGGTGCTGCTGCTTCTGCCAGCGGTTCTTCTCCTCCTTGACAAACTGATTGTCCATACGACCTTTGACATGAAAGCCGCGCGCTGACTTGCGGAGAAAGGACGATAAACATGAATAAGCGAATTTTTTCCATGCTGCTGGCGTTCAGCCTGGTTCTGGGCTGTGCTTCTGCTTTGGCGGAGAACACAAAGCATGAGCGTGTCTATGCTGTGACTTCGGCAGACGGCGCTGTCCAAAGCCTGACAGACAATATCCGTCTGGAGAACGCAGACGGGTTGGATACCCTTTCTGATATGACAATGCTGACAGGCATCGAGAATATCAGTGGAAGCGAGACATTTACGCAGGACGAACAGCAGCTGATATGGCAGGCAAATGGAAATAGCATCATCTATCAGGGTACGTCAGACAAAGAACTTCCGCTGACTCCCGTGGTCACAGTGCTGCTGAACGGTCAGGAGATTCCCGCTGCTCAGCTGAAGGAGGCCACAGGCACCGTGGAGATGACTGTAGGCTTCCGGCAGACTGAGGCCATTCCGCATCTGGCGGTATCGGTGCTCCTGCTTCCTGAAACAGGCATCAATGGTTTGACCCTGGAGAATGCCTCCGTTTTATCTGTCTCGGGCAAACAGGTTCTGGCGGGTTGGGCCGTCCCCGGCGCGGACGCGGCTCTGAACCTGCCGGACTCCTTCAGCTTTCGCTTTGAAGCCGATCATCCGGATCTTGGCTGGATGATGACATTTGCCTCTGCGGATCCTATACAGGCAGTCTGTCAGGAACTGGACAGGTGTATCAATATGGATTGGTACAACGAATTAGCGGAAGCGACGGCGCTGCTGGAAGCAATGCGGAACGGTGAACCTCTTCCCGAGACGACTGGCTTAACGAAAGAACTGCCCGGCAAGATCACCGAGCTAAACAATGGTTTGCAGTCCCTGAATGACGGAGCACAGACGCTTGCAGACGGAGCAGCAGCATTGAATACAGGACTTTCCGCGTTAAGTGCGAACAGTGAAACGCTGAACAACGGAGCTGATACCATCTTTGCGGCCCTGTTGACAGCAGCCAATCAGCAGCTGTCCACTTCCGGATTATCTGAAGCAGGCATTGAACTGCCTGCGCTCACTGCGGAGAATTATAAAGAAGTGCTGACTGCCGTGATTTCCCAGCTTGAACCTGAAACTGTAAAATTAACTGTACGCACAGAGGTTGAATCCGTGGTTCGAGGGCAGGTTGAAGCGAACAAGGATCAGATTTGGGAAGGTGTCACGCAGGCGATTCAGGCCCAGGTGCTTGAGCAGGTGCTGACTGCTGCCGGTTTGAAGATGGATGCGGAAACCTATCTCTCAGCTGTGGAAGCCGGGCAGGTGGACGCCGTAGTTGCACAGCAGGTTCAGACCGCTGTGGATGCGCAGATGGAAACCGATCCGGTGAAAGAGCTGATTGAAACGACGGTCACCGCACAGGTTGATCAATTGATATCTGACAATACAGACCAGGTAATGGCTGAGGATGAAACAGTTGCAGCCAAAATGGCGCAGGCGCAGTCCGCCCATGACACGCTGCAGGGACTTCTGGATCAGTTGGATCAGGTCGCTGCCTTTGTTACCGGTTTGAAAACATACACCGCCGGTGTTGATCAGGCTGCAGCTGGGGCCGCAGAGCTTTCCGCCGGAGCGGCAGCCCTGCATGACAGTGGGACGGATACCCTTCAGACGTCTATTCTGGGCACGGAAAAGGCGTTGGCTGAAAAGCTTCTGCCCATGGTGACAGATGATTTGACTGCAATCGTGCAGATATATGACACTACAAGTGAACTGACACAGGAAGCGGGATATGATTACCGCCCTGATGGAATGAATTCTGAGACAGTCTACATCATCCGGACAGATTTTGAGTAAAGCAAGGAATGATCTATGGTTGCAATCATGACTGATACGAACAGCGGTATTACGGTGGCGGAAGGCAAAGCAAATGGCTTCTATGTCCTGCCGATGCCCGTGCTCGTGGATAACCGCTGCTACATGGAAGGCGTCGATATTACCCACGAGGAACTGTACGGATCACTCATGGCTAACTGCTCCGTACATACCTCTCAGCCGGCACCCGGTGAAGTGACGGATATGTGGGATCGCATCCTTCAAGAAGGTGCAGATGAGATTGTATATATCCCCATGAGCAGTGAACTCAGCAGTTCGTATAGCACTGCATCTGCTTTGGCCGGGAATTATGAGGGTAAAGTCCACGTAGTGGATAATCACCGGATTTCTGTCACACAGCACAGCAGCGTATATGACGCGCTGTTCTTATCCCGTCAGGGAAAAACGGGAGAGGAAATTAAAAAGCAACTTGAAAAAGGCGCTTTTGACGCAAGCATATATATTTGTGTAACCACTCTGAAATATCTGAAACGGAGCAATCGGGTTACCGCTGCAGGCGCTTCTTTGGCTACCGCGATGAACTTGCGTCCGGTTCTCAATATCCGTGGAGGCAAGCTTGATGCACAGTGCGTCGTCAGAGGAGAAAAGCATACGCAGAAAACGCTGATCAAACTGATGGAAAACGATCTTGAAAAGCGTTTCCGCTTCATCTCCCCGGAAGATGTAGCGCTCTATACCGCTGGCTCCTTCGTGCATGCAGAAGACGCAGAAGCATGGAACGAACGCGTACAAAAGGCATTCCCGCAATATCAGGTCCGATACCATGAATTATCCTGTTCGATTGCATGTCATGTAGGCTATGATTCCCTTGCGATTGCCATGGCTTTACGAGAACGGTGAATCAGTCAATTGCACCCGGGTGCAGAAGGTGCACCCGAGTACAAATCAAGGGAAAGCCCTTTTCATCGGCTCTGGTACGGTCAAAGCGAACCCGGTTTCAAAGGGGTTTCATCCATAGTGAACCCGGTTTCACCTTGCCAAATGAAACCGGGTTTCACTGGTTTCACTTGAACCCGGTTTCAAATGCCAGGATCGCCTTATTTCAAGGGCTTTCGTGGCTCGTATGAAGTTCATGTTTTTCTCGCACAAAGCTACCCCGAGCGGAGAGCACATCGTTCACATCGATGGGGTCACTGGTTCGAGTCCAGTAAGCACCACCAGTATGAGTGTCCTTATAGGATGTGAGAATCCTGTGAGGACACTTTTCGTTTTAATTGCTTGCATAGTTCACATGAACCCCTTTTCTGGTGTTGACAGAAATGTTTGGAACCGGGATTGAAGCAGCTTCTGGTATGGTGATTGAACCGATGCAGTTATAGTGAATGATCAGTTTTTGTTCCCAAATACCTGCTATCTTTTCTGCGTGAAAGACTTCAATGTGGTCAATCAACTCATTCACCATTCGAGGCATAAGCTTCTTTATGCGGGTGTACCTTCTGACAATAGAGATAAATGTATCTACAGGTACTTGCTGCTGTTCTGCCTTGTCCAGCGTTGCTCGAAGAGACTTGATTTTCTCGGATAACTTCGCTTGCTCATTCTCATAATTACGCTCTATTTTAGCGAAACGTTCATCACTAATCTTGCCGTTGACATTGTCTTCATAGAGTTTCTCAAAAATCACATCCAACTCTTTATCACGATGCAGATAGCTGTTTAGCTCTTTGCGTTTTAAGTTTAGGTCAGATATGACTTTCTCTGCCGAATATGCCATCATAGCTTCGGCAAACTCCTTTTCATGCTGTGCCACAAACTTAGTCAGTCTCCGAATCTCCGCAAGAACAACTTGTTCCAGAAAATCCGTTCGTATGTAGTGGGTAGCATTGCAGGTGCTACGGGTACGATTGTAGTTGGAGCAATTAAAGTAAGTGATGTCAGGGTTCCCCTGATTAAAGTAAAAATGCAGCGCATGTCCACAGTCAGCACAGGTTAAGAAGCCTGAGAACATGTTTGACTGTCATCCCGTGACAACCTTGGGTATAGGAATGCCGTAGTATCCCTGTTTTTTCTGCTTATTGACTGTTTCATTATTTCCTCCTTTCCGACAGCCAACAGGCAGTATTTACAGCGTCAGCATACAGGACAAAAAAACGATTGTCACGCTTGCCGATTATCAGACTATCTTACCTCATCAGCCATCATTTTCATCAATGTGGAACCAAAATTTCCCTCGCTCATTTTCTCGGCACAATGCGCACAGCCTAAATTTTCCAGTCTGAATTTCTTTTTCATTTTTTACTTCTCCTTTATACGGCCATTCGTTCTTTTTTGCAGCTCCCGGAAAAATGACCAATCCCTTCCTTCAAAACCAAACATCTGTCACACGCTTTTTTTATCACCTCTTCATCATGTGTTACTAGCAGCATGGAGGTTTGACTTTTCAGACTGATGAGGAGTTCACAGATCTCATCTTTCGTCTTCTTATCCAAGCTTGATGTAACCTCATCAAACAGCAGAATTTCAGCCCCTCCAAGCAGCGCCCTGGCAATGGCTAGCCTTTGCAATTGCCCGCCTGAAAATTGATCCGGAAACCGTCCTTTTATTTCTCGCAAGGAAAGCCCTACTTTTCCCAAAACAGCATTGATATTTAACCTCGCTTTATTCGACCTTTTCAAAGCCTTATCGATCTTGATTGCCGGATTAAATGAGGTTGCCGGGTCTTGTGGAACCCAGGCGATTGTACGGATATTTTCATCAGAGCGAAATTTATAATTTTCTTCCAGCTTGCCGGATTTTAAATATATCTCACCTTTGATGGCCGGCCATAAGCCAAGAATCGTTCTAACGATCGTGGTTTTGCCGGAGCCTGATGAACCCGTCATCCCCAGTACCTCTCCTTTATACAGTTGAAATGAAAAGTTTTCTACTGTCGGAGAATCAAGCGAGGGCGCTTTGGCTGCTAAATCCCTTGCTTCCAATACGATTTCGTCCTTGTTCGTGTTAAAAGAACGCCTCGCTGATATCTCTTCTCTTCCCGAACTGAGTTCAACAGGATTTAGCTTTCCATTTGATAGGCTATAATGTTTATAGGACAGAACCTTGGCAACATGCATATCATGCGTGATGGTGATAACTGTTGCATTTGATTCTCCTATCAGTATGTTTAATAGTTCCAGCACCTGATTTCTTGTTCTCTCATCCAGACCTGAGGTGGGCTCATCCAAAATAAGAATTTTGGGTTTTCTAAGCAGTATACGCGCAAGCGCAACGCGCCGCCTTTGCCCGCCGGAGAGTTCATCGGGGTATTTGTTTAAAAACGCTTGATCGCAAGGCAGGTTAAATTTTTTTAGAATACTTGCGCACTCAGTTTTGAAATTTTTCTTGTCAAAAGCCAATTCTTTTAGCAGGCTTTTTATTTTCAACGTCGGCGTCAAGCTTGCCGCCGGATCCTGGTCCAAATGGCCAATATCTTTGCGGATACGCCGAATTTCTTTATATTTTAAAAGCGTTCCGTTGTTTATTACATATTGCCCATATCGTCTACGGCAATATAGTCCCCGTAGCTGATTTGCAGATCACTTGCGCTAACTTGCAATCGCTTTCCCTCGCTTTCTTAACATGTACAGGAAGAACGGGCCGCCCGTTACTGCCATCACAATGCCCACGGGAATTTCCATCCCCGGAACAATAACCCGCCCCAGGGTATCGGCTGACAGCAAAATCAGCGCTCCCAAAAGCACACAGGTGGGCAAAAGCGCCTTGTGATCGGAGCCTACCATCAGCCTGGAAATATGCGGAACAACCAGGCCAACAAACCCGATCATCCCTGCCACAGACACCGTTGCCGCCGCCAGAAAAGCAGATACACCGGACAACAAGACCCGGTTTAGCGACACCTTCATCCCCAAGCTTTTTGCCATCTCATCCCCCAGCTGCAACACATTCGCGCTTTTAATGCACATAAAGGCAAAAACAAGACCAATGGATGTATAAACAACTGCCACATGTACATGTGGCCAGGACCTGCCCGACAAGCTTCCGTTCATAAAGGCTAACACCCCTTGCAGTCTGTCGGAGTTGAGCAATTGCAGCAGGCCGTTATACGCCCCCAGCACCGAGTTGACTGCAACGCCTGAAAGGATAATGCGAACGGGGTCAACCCCGCCCTTCCACGCTATAACATAGATAAGCACGCTGGCCAAAGCAGCCCCGCTAAAAGCAAACAAAGGAACAGCGCTGAGCATGTTGGGAAACAAAAGCATGATGCTGGTAGCCGCGGTACTCGCGCCGGCAGACACACCAATGGTGCCTGGGTCTGCCAGTGGGTTTCGCATCACCGCCTGCAGCAAAGCCCCTGCGGCGGATAAGGCAGCCCCTACAAGCAGGGCTAACAGCACACGCGGCAGGCGCAGGGAGATGACAATGGTTTTAATGGGGTTTGACTCTGCGCTGCTGATGCCTTGGATAATTTCCCCCAGGGAATAGCCTGCACTTCCCACTGCAATGGCCACCAAGGCCATTGCAGCGTTCAGTGCAAGGAGCGCTACCCAAAAAACACCCAGCTTCACAGCAGTTTTTGCTGTTACTTGTTGGTTTGTCTGCATACGTCTTCCGATTAGTCAGTCAATTGCTGAACCTGGTCGATCAGCAGGTTGATGTTGTCAACCACATTAATACCTGCGCTAGAAATATAGGAAATGGGCAGGTAAAGAATTCGGCCTTCCTTAATGGCGGGGATGGCATTCCAATAGTCCGGATTGTTTGCAAAATCTTCTTCCATGCTCTTTTTCTGCTCTTCTCCGCTGGGCAGGGCCCCTACAGAAAAGACATAATCTGGGTTGTAGCTTAAAGCCACTTCCAAATCCAGAAGTACCAAAGGCGCTTGGGGGTCTTGATACACATTTTCAAACCCCAGCATATCCGCCATGCTACCCAGTGTCCCTGTGTTCGATTGAATGTAGTGAGAAGGCGGTGAGGATTGCAAAACCATTACCGTTTTTCCAGCATTTCTAGTTTTTTCTTCCGCCAAACGGGCTTCCAATTTGACAAACCGCTCCTGTATTTCTTTTCCAGTTTCCCCATGGGGATCAAAAGCATCAATGAGCGCTTCTGTTTGCGCTTTGATAGATTCGTAAGACACAGTATGACCCGCATCCACATAATAAGTGGGAATACCAGCAGTTTCCAAAATGGCGCCATAGGTATCTTTGGTAGTATAGCCCAGCAGCACCAAATCCGGCTGAAGGGCAACCACTGTTTCAACGTCAAAATTAGCGCCGTGCCCTATTTCAAAGTCGGCCTCAATGCGCTCTTGCAAGCTTTCAGGCCAAACCACCACCCGGCTTTTGGGAATCCCCACCAGGGGGACGCCCAGCTCGTGCAAAGCAAGCACAGGAGTTGCATGCAGGCACACAACGCGCCGGGGCATGCTTTCAAGAATCAACCCTTCTTCAAAACCTTTTTCTTTCATGTTATCGGGGTATTCCAGCACAATTTGGTTTGCCTGAGCAAAAGCCTGCGCTGAAACAAACAGGCATAGGATAGCCATGGATACTAAAAGCATTTTTTTCATCGTTTTTTCCTTCCTTTTTACTGACATTACTGATTTTCTTCCAGCATATCCATCAACGTGTTCAGACTGTTGATGACATGAATTCCTTTGGAAGTAACAAACTCATTGGACAGGATGTTCATCCGGTTTTCATTGTAAGCGCTAAGCTGCTCCCACATGCTGGGATTCTCTTGGATGATGGTATCGTACTGGGTTTTTAGAACTGCCGCTTTGGGAGCTGTGGGAGAGACACAAAACAGCACCTCTGGGTTGAGTGCAATCAATTGTTCAATATCAAGCGGGGCGGTGCGCGCCTCTACACCAATCAGGTTGTCCGAAAGGTTTTCATAGGGGAGCATGGCAAGCATACTTCCCAAATATCCATCAGAGGTTTGCTGATAAAAAGGAGCGACGCTAAAAAGAATCATCATCCGACGCTTGGGATAGGCTGCATTAACCCGCTGCGCTCTTCCCTCAACATTGGCAAAAGCCTCTTTAATTTCTGATACAACGTCATCACCGCCAAAAGCGGCGCTGATTGCCAGCGCCTCCTCCTTTACCTCTTCATAGGTAACAGAAGGGCCTTCGCTGGTGTAATACACAACTAAGCCTGCAGCCTGCAGCAAATGGCCAAACTTCTCCTTTTGATGAATACCCAGAATCACCAGATCAGGCGCTAGAGCGATAATACTTTCAGTATCCAGCGTATTCATCCCGGAATCAATTCTGGGTAATTCCTTTACCCAGTCCGGGTAATTCACATCGCTGGATAGGGTCTTAGGAGCAGCGATGGGCTTCAGGCCACATCGAACCAGAATTTGTAAAGCAGAATTGGACAAGCAGACAATTCTTTCAGGTGTCTTCTCAAGGATGATGCCTTCTCCTTCAGTTTTCTGTAGCTTGGAAGGATAGGCGATTTCTATCTCAGATAAACCTGATGCCATGGGAAGCAACAAAAACAGAACCATAACAAGAGAGAGTTGTTTTTTCATAAAATCCACCTTTCTTAAAAGAATCTGACCGCCTTAACAGGCTTCGCTTCGCTGCAGTACTTCGTCTGCAAGGGATTGGTATACATGACACATGGGAGAGTGTTGAGCAAACTCGAACACTGTTCCTCCCTGGTTTTCTGCAATCTGTATATCCCCGCTGCGGGGAATATAGGCTACTACTTCTGTGCCAATTTCTTTAGCCGCCTGCCCTACCAGCGCCTCCTCATCCACTATGTTTTTCGCATTCAGCAAAATGCCACCGAGCTTTGCGTAGCCTCTCTTTTTGAAGTTATCAATGGCTTGGGCAATGTTATGAGCGGCATACAAGCTCATCATTTCACCAGAGGAAACAATGAATACTTCCCTGGCATAGCCTTCCCGGATGGGCATTGCAAAACCGCCGCATACCACATCACCCAGCACATCGTAAATAACGATATCAGGTTTAAAATGCTGAAACGCTTCCAGTTCTTCCAACTTTTCAAAGGCTGAAATGATTCCTCTTCCAGCACAACCAACCCCAGGTCGAGGGCCACCCGCTTCCACACACAAAACTCCTGCATATCCTTCAAAAACAATGTCAGCAAGGGATAGTTCATCTCCTTTTTCCCGCAATTGTTCAAGCACAGTAGGGATACGCTTTCCTTTCATCAGGTTTTTGGTTGAATCAGCCTTGGGGTCGCAGCCAATTTGCATAACCCTGTAGCCCATCTTTGCCAAAGCGGCGGATAGATTTGAAGTAGTGGTAGATTTTCCGATCCCTCCTTTCCCGTAGATCGCAATTTTTCTCATCCCTTTTTTAGTCATAATGAGATTTGCGTTACCTCCTTCTGTTGACAAACGAGGTTAGTGTTTTCTAACCCTCTTTGGTTAGAATATTCTAACCAAAGAGGGTTGTCAAGTGTCTTCTTTGTCTTGGTTTGGACAAGCATATGCAAATATATGGAAAATAAAGATATGCTATTGATATGGGTTTGTCATGTGCAATAACATTTCTCTCTCTTTTGAGTGTTTTTGAAAAGGCTTTATATTATTGTGAGAAATGAAAAGAAGCCATGTCGCCCGTTTTTCGGCATATGGCATCATTTGCATTTTACAGCAGCCTTGTCAGATTATGGATTTATTACAGTTTTTCCGTCTTAAAATCATGATTAAAACTCTTATTGTTCTTTTTCTTTGGATTCGCCGGGAACCAACCCTTCTGCACACGCTTCTCCTGTTCAAAAAGCTCCAGAATACCCCACCAACTGCTCATGCCGATCACCGCCAGCGCAGAGGAGAGCACCACATGCTCAACCATCACAGAAATGGCCAACAGGATGATTCCTACGATCAGAAACGCCGGCCAACATGACTTGGAAAAATGATATTCTGCCTTGATAACGATCGGATGAAACATGCCGATGGACAAAAAAGAAATAATGCCAATGATAATTCCGGTCAAATGCATAAATCAATCTCCCTTTAGGACATAAAATAAATGTGCGTAAGCAATGAGCTCGGTAAGGCCATCCTGCTAAAACATAAGCCGCTTTGCCACTATACACCCATACCCTGCTTGTAGCAACCATTTTGCCATTAAACATGACGAATAATCATAATCATTTAATCATTTGAGGCATCTATAGCATGGCAATGCTGGAACACTCCTTATTCTCCCAAAAAATACCGCATAAGTACTCGTTTGGCATGGAAATGTGTTCTTGCGGAGAGCTATTTTTTGCGGCAGACAAACCAGGCAATGGCTTTGACATGGTTTAGCTCCACCTGACTGTACATGCTTTGAAGCCGTGTATGCAGGCTGTCCATGGTTTCATAAGGAGGGGTGAAGAATTTCAGCGGCTGATAAAGACGGCGAATAAACCAGTCCGTCCGCTTACAGCGGCCCGTCACATAAAAGCAGCCGCAAAACACCCCGCCGCTTTTCAGCACTCGAAAGGTCTCTTGATATGCCGCACCTTTGTTCGGGAAAGCATGAAAGCCATTGAGCGACAGAACAACATCAAAACTGCCATCTTCAAAGGGCAACGCGCCAACGTCTCCCTGTTGGAAAGCAACATTTTCAAGTTTCATTCGCTCCGCCTTTTTCTGCGCCTGTGCCATCATATCCGGCGAGTAGTCCAGGCAGGTAATCCGGGCTTTCGGCATAGTTTGATAGACAGGAATTGTCAGTACGCCTGTTCCCACGGGAACTTCCAGCAGACGCCCTGAAAAGCCCTCAGGGATGCCGGAAAGGGCCTGCGCCTGGTATTCTGCGCTGTCCTTAGCATTCATGCCCCAAACCAGCCTGCTAACCGCCTTGCCCAGCAATGTGGAGCAGGTGATCATGCCGTCATAAAAGCTGTTGCTGCCGGTAAGCCGGTATGCGCTGCGAATTCTCTCTTTTCGTTCCATGTTTCCCTCCGAATAAAAACTGGTGCATTGGAATTTTCACACATTCCAAAATCTCAAAATCTCCTGATGAAAGCGTTCCGGAAACATCATCACAAGTTCCGCATGCTGCAATCCCTTAAATTCTTTTTGAATAATTTGGGGAAATGCTTTCTTTGCATAGGCAATGTTATTTTTCCTTGCTCTTTTTTCTTCTTCTCCATACCAGTATTCCATCTCTGTATTCACTGTCGGAATAGAATCTGGCATCGGATAATTATTAGCTGACCAGAAAACATTGTAGATTGTTTTGCCGGAATAATGATATTTTCCAAATTCAAATAACTTTTGATAATGCTCTTGCGAATCTTCTCCTTCTGGTGTCCATCGTTCTGGAGGCATCAGCATTTTCATCAGCCTTAATGATTTGAAAGCGATTCTGAGCAACAAATAATCCTTTACAGCAATTATTCGACACACCCATTTCGGATAGGGATACGGTGTGATACCGGCATCGACGATGGCTTTTTTTACCGGCATTGCTTGGTGTGCCAGCATATACATGACGCTTGCCCCGCCCATAGAAATACCATATGCCATATCCAAAGAGCGAATGCCTCTCCCATGCAGATAGGAAATGGCCTGCTCGACATTCTTTTCTATCGAAACAAAATCTGTTCCCATCTCATCATGTCCATCGGAGATAAAAAGGAAAACATGAAAGTCTTTCGATATTGCTTCTGCTGAATGTTTAAATACCCACCAAGGTTCCGCGGTACACTGAAACATCAGCAAAGTTTTAACATTGTTTTTACCGAATTCGTATACCTTCACGATGATGCTTCCTTTGCATGTTTCGATTGGCTTTTTCTGCATTCTCTTTTGTGTCGTCAGATTCATCGTAGCCGTCATAGGGAGCAACGGGATCATAGGCTGTTTTGGAAAAAGGTGAACAGATCTTGTCTATGTGTGCGAAAGCAAAGTCCAAATCGTCAGTGTATCCCGTATGTCCTGTTATGACTTTTATATTCCTCTGTTTTCCCTTTATGATTCTTTTTAACCGGGCAAGGGATTGTAGCGATAGCTTGTTATCTTCAGCCAGAACGCTTAAAAAACTATAACCGCCATCTATTCCAAGCCAAATTGTATCGCCCGTAAACAGATACCTGTCATCAACCAGATAGACCATATGCCCCCATGTATGGCCAGGAACAAGTATGCACTCCACTTTGATATCATATATGTAAAAAACCTGACCGTCTTTTAAAAGTATTTTCTTATTGTCTGTTTTTACTTTGGGAAGCCTGTACAAACCCCGGAAAACTTTTCTGCGCACTTCGCCTGTAAGATATCTATTTTCTATTTCACCAAGATAGAGCGTTGCATGCTTAAATAAAAGCGCACTTTCTCTTTCCACTGCTCCCATGTGGTCAGTATCTTGATGTGTAATAAAAATATGTTTGATCTCTTTGGGATTTAGACAGAGCCACGACATTTTCTCTTCCAATCGATCATAATTGTAGCCAGCATCAATCATAATGGTGTTTCCATTTTTCGTATAAAAGAAAATATTGGCAACCCATTCCCTAAGGGAAGCCACATGTTCATCAATAAACCCGGTATTTAGAGGTTTAAAAATCCCCTTTCCTCTAAACATCCTGCTCATGATTTTCTTTTGTAAATTGGCAGCTTTTTTTGACACGCTTTTTCCTCTTTTACCCTTTGATCTTTAAATCCTTTTTAATGCTTCATATGTGAGTAGCTTTAATTTTTACAAAGGTGGTAATAATAACAGCAGAAGCCAACTTTTCACCCTCGCCTCCGTGTCAATTTTGTCATCTGATTTCTATCCAAAAACCATTCGATTGATGGACATTTTCATTGCCTTATCACCGATGCTTGCAAGAAAACGATGCAGAAAATGAATACCCGGACTTTTCATATCGTAGTACCCTAACATATATCCTTTTGAGGTGACTTTTATGTTTTCTGACCAGTTCAAGTCATTCGGTGGATTGTTTGCATAAAAATACCCATCCACATCGCTAATGCCCATATTTCTCAAAGTTTTTGACATCATTAACTTTAAACCAAGCTTTCCTACACTGTCAAAAACCAAGCATCCACTTGGATATCTTTTTGAAAGTTCCAACACCAAGGACTTTACTTCTTCCTTTTTAAAATAATGAAACACTCCTGCGGCAAAGAAAATAACCCCGTTGGAACCGTCCACTTCATCCATCCACGAATAATCTTTTAAGTTGCAAGAGATATTCGTTTCTCTCTCGTGCTTACAAATTAATTGCTCACGAACAGATATAACATCCGGAAAATCAACATTGACCATGTTGCATAAGCCATTATCGCAAGCTTTTCCTGTTTCATCCAAGCCGCAGCCAAGATTGACAACAGTCGCTTTTGGGTATTTTTCTAAATACGCTTTAATCTCCCATATCATATCAAGCTGCCGCATAGCCGCTTCAAGAGCGCCGAATTCATACAAGAAAGAGTTTTTCTTTTTCTCTAATTCCGAAAAATCATAATCCAACCTATCACATATTTTCTCTGCGTAAACATCCTTATAGAGTTCAGGGAATTTTTCGGAACACATTTTTCTCCCAAATAAAGGAACGATAAGCGTTTCCTGAACGGTGTTTTTATCTATTTTAACTTTTTCCATAAATGTTTACCTTCCTTATGGTTTTTGAGTTCACATCGTTATTATACAGAGAGTTTTCCCCAGTTTTCTTTGGCCCTACCCAGCATCAACAGGGACCCTCCCAATGTCCAAATATTACCCAAGGTGAGGGCGCCAACCATGATGGCATTTGCTATTGCATGGTTGCCAAAAACGCTAACAAGGCTGAAAAACAATCCCCCCACCGGTATGGAAAACACCCAGCACCAGCGCGGATAAGGGCTGGAAGCTCCGGCAATGGCTCTTATATGAGCATAAGTCTGTATAATCCAAAATACAAAAAATGCGATATAAAAGGGTAAGGAAAAATAACATACAAATTTTACAGAAGCGGCCAGAGCGGTCTCAGGGCTAACTGCTGACATATACTTATAAAAAAAGGCAGAAGCCAAAGATGACATGTGAACACCGGGGCCGCCCAAAACCAAAAGACCCAGCAGACCCACACCAAACAACTTAGAATACCGCCGAGAATAAGGCCTGATCAACTTGCAGATGCCCAAATGTCCAAAGACAGAAACAGGCGCGCCAACCAATCCCAACATAGCCGACCAGAATATCCTGCTGTCAGGCATTGCAAGGTACGGAGAAACCATTCCCTCTATCCCAGTTAGGCTTGTATCCCGAACACCCCAGCCTGCAAGCAAGTCGCCCGTAAGATTAATAAAGGCGCCTATTAACCCTATCTTCATCAAGAGACTTACTCTGTCCCAGTTGATGTCTTCCCTTAATCTGATTTTTTCTTTCATATCTATCCTCATTTCTCTAAAGGCTGTTTATTAGGCCTGCATATTCGTCATAGGTTCTTTTGGATGCTCTGTTTATCCTGACAGCCCCATAGCAGTGGGGCATGCCTGGTTCTATATGAATCTTGTAATCTGTCCCCGCCCTTTCCAGAGATTGCTGATAGATGGGAGCTGCATAAACCAGACTTTCTTTCTCACCAAAGTACAGAAATATCTTTCCGGCGTTCCGGAAATCTCCATGAGCAGTATGAATAAGCCAGTCCTCCAGGTCTTGTCCACCTCGGTTGATTTGCCCATAGGCTTCTATCAGGTCTACAGGAATATAAGGATCTATCCCCCGGCAGGCTTCAAGGCTTTCCCTTTCAGCCTGGTTTGCCGGCACATGGCCGGGAGACAGCCCGATGGTCAGGGCTGGCATAGGAAGTTTTTCTTTATAATAATTGTTCCAGGAAATTATGGTCATGGCAGCCGTGCCCCCGAAAGATAAGCCTATCACGGCCACTTTTTCATGTTCGTAATCATGTAGCATGGCGCGATAGGTTTCAAAGATCATGCGGAATGTTTCATTGACAGGATGTTGGGTGGTAGGGGGATAGAATGGATAATAAATTTCAGCGTCTATCCGCTTTAAGAGTTTCCTGGCAAGAACAAGCTGGGACTGGTAATAATTATAGACCCCTCCTCCACCGCCAATGTAAAGAATCGCTCTCTTGGGAAGTTGTCCCTTCTTTTTCATCCGTAAGCAGTGGTAAGACCCGATTTTTGTGTGAATTATTAAGTCTTTATAGATGATGCCTCGCCTGTTTCTTGGCAGCTTAAAAACTTGGCGCTCATTATGCTTTTTGGCATGGGCCTGAATCTCATCCACCTTCACAGCCAGTGGGTATAAATAATAAGCCAACCATAAAGCTCCCATAATGATTTTGTTGCTGAGTTTCATGGGCAATATCACTTTCTACCACATAGGATGGCGGAATAACGCAGGCTATACATAACAGCTTCTTTTTTCGTCATGAACACGCCATCTGTCGTACCAATTAGCTGAACATTCTCGTAGCCCATGTTTCTTAGTTTGTTGATGAAAGACTGCATATCTCCATATTTTCTCCTGGAGAAAATATCGTGAATCGCAAAGCTTCCTCCTTTCTTTAACACACGGAGGGTCTCCAGAAGAAGCTGATCTCTGCTCACACCGGTGATGTTATGATAGACATAGTTGCTGGTCACAGCATCAAAGCTTTCATCCGGAAAATTCAGTTTAATGGCGTCCCCTTCTCTGAATTCGACATGACAAACACCTTCCGCTTTCGCATTTTTCTCACACAGGCTTTTATTATATGAAGCATATTCTATTCCCCAGCGATCAACACCAATGACCATAGCCAATGGATTCCTTTTGGCCACAGCAATGGCCAAAGCGCCGCTGCCACAGCCCACATCTAACACCAATCCGTTCTCCGGCACCTCAACATAGCTGGCGATTCCGTCAATAATGCCTTTAGATAGCTTACGCTTGCCATCGTAGGAAAAAGCAAGGTGCATTCTTGTCATCCAAAGGAAAGCAACCGTTAGCAAAATAGCTATCATCAACAAAACGGAACTCAATACCGTTTTTACAATCCCATTGTACAATATCCTTTGGAGGATCATTGTTGTCACATAACAAAGAACGGCTAAGAGACCCAGCAAATAAAGCATGTTTTTCGGTACCCAGTTTTTATAATCCGGCTTCATTTGATTCCTTTCTTGTTAAGCAAAATCACTATAAAAATACTTTATACCAACCCTTCCTCGCTGAAAAAACAGAGTTTCTTCTCTATCCCCCTGCCGAAAATGAGAAGATGGTTAGTTTCCCTAACCCTTGAAGGTTAGAATAGGCTAACTCTTTGTTAGTTGTCAAGCCACTTTCTTTTCATTTTGCCATGGCACCTTTTTTCATGAAAAGCTGCTCTATGAATAATGAGGAGATTTGCATTTTCCTAATGGTTCTGTTTCTTTTTTTATGGGCTTGATTCATCGTGGAGCATATAGTATATTTGGGTTAGACTAATCTAACCTTTTGATTGGAGGGCAGAAAATGAACGACAATTTTCAACATTCTCATGTGTATGTCGATAAGCACTTTATCTCACACGATAACAACCGGCGCAATGCACTGTACATGGACCCGTTTGTTTTTAACAGTATTCTGGATATTCATGGATGGCTGGGCTGCCCCTGGCATCAGCTGGCAGCCCTAAAGCGCTACATGTTGAAAAAATGGAACGCATGAACATGTACTACAGAAGTGTAGCGTCACTTCTTACCTTTTTTGCCAGAAAAAAAGAGGAGCAAAATGGAAGGGTTATACTGTCAGAAAACTATTGAAACTTACAACCAGCATGCACACAACAAAATGGAGGAGGCCGGCGCCTTCCCACCTTGGGAACGCTTCTTAATGCCCTATTTGAAAGCAGGTGACCATATTCTGGATTTGGGCTGTGGTGATGGGCACTACAGCCAGGTTTTCCAGCAAGCAGGCTTCCAAATAAGCGCCATGGACGCAGCCCCGGCGCTGTGTCAAATTGCAGCTGACAAACTGGGTATTCCAGTGAGAAATTTGCGGTTTGACCAGTTGGAAGATATCGCTTTGTATGATGCGGTCTGGGCGTGCTGCTCTTTGCTGCATATCCCAAGGCACGCCATGCCGGATGCATTCGCCCGCATTGCTACCGCCTTAAAACCTGCGGGCTATGTCTATGCCAGCTATATGGAGGGTGAAGAAGAGGGCTGGCGGGGGGAGTTTGGTACCTTTATGGCCTCTATGACAGAGAAAGCTATGCGTATGGTGCTTTCCACCGTCCCTATCCTTCGGGTCATTAAGGTTCATCACACCCCTTGCAAACACCAGCCCCAAGTACAATGGATTCAGTTCATCCTGGAGAAAAATGGCCATGCCGAAAAGAACGCGTAATGTCTGGAATGTGTTTGCCCCGGTCTACCGGTTGGCCATGCGCTCTAGCCGCTCCCTCTATGCTGCTATATGCCATAAAATCATCCCGCAGGTGCGGGGCAAAAGGGTGATGGAGTTGGGCGCCGGGCCTGGGATAATCGCCTTAGAGGTAGCAAGCGCCACCCGGGAGATGATCGCCACCGATTCCGCTCCGCAAATGATTGCCGAAGCCAAAAGAAAAAAGCGCCTGATAACCTGTGCTTTCAGGTGGCGGATGCACGGGCGCTGCCATTTTCCAACGGGCAGTTCGATGTGGTCATCATTGCCAATACCCTTCATATAATACCGGATGTTCACTTGGCTTTGGCGGAAATTGCACGGGTGTTAAAACGGGACAGGTTGTTGATTGCCCCCAATTTCATCCGGGAAAACCTGGGCTTCCAAGCAAAGCTGCGCTACAAGCTATGCCAGCTTTTGGGCATTGGTTTTCAGCATATTTGGACCGCTCAAGAATACCTGTGTTTCCTGCAAGAGCACGGGTTTGCTGTGCAGACCTATGAGCTTTTACCTTCTGTTGTTCCTATTTTGTATGTGGAAGCAATCACGGGAAATTCAGAAGCATGAGTTGACTGCATCAAACATCGCTTTGTCAAAACCCAGAACACATGGCGTGGCGCTTTTTCTCTTTTTATTGTAGAATAAACGTGAAATAAAAAAATCAATCTTGTTGGAGGCGTGTTATGCAGGTAAATGAATCTCAGGAAAACTATCTGGAAAGAATTCTCTTTTTAAAAAAGAAAAAAGGGTACGCAAGATCCGTTGATATCGCAAATGCATTGGGGGTTACTAAGCCTTCCGTCAGCCATGCCATGAAACAATTGCGTAAGGGCGGATATATTACAATGGATGATGAGAATTTTATTCACTTAACCGATGAAGGCAAGGAAATTGCACAGGTCATGATGGAGCGGCACCTGACATTGGCAAATATCTTCATACAGCTTGGTGTTGATGAGGACACAGCCTATGAAGATGCCTGCAAAATTGAACACGATATCAGCGAGCAAACCTTTGAAGCGCTCAGACAGTTTGCCTGTACCTATTTGCCGTCAACCTGCAAAGAAAAACAATAATCGCTTTAGCTTCTGGTTTCCTTCTCTTTTCGTTTCTCCAAACGTTATTATCATGAAATCGATGAAAATCTGCAACAAATAAAAAATCATGCTTGACAATCCCACGAAGTTAGAATAATCTAACTTCGTGGGTTAGATATTGCTAACTTATGAAATCCACTTTGTTTCGGAGGCTATATGGAAGAATCCTTTGAAAGAACCTTTGTACATCACACATCAGCAACCTTAAAAGGTCATAAAGCCGGCAGCCTTTTTTCCTATCGCCCTTCCTGTGGGGAGATGTTTCAACAATCGCTAAATAAGCTGGATAAGGCGCTTCGCAGAAAAGGTGTGCAAATTTGCATGATGGACAGAAAAGGCGGTTCAAAGCAAATATTAGTATATCGTCCCAAGATGATAGAGGCCATGTTGTCTGAGCCCAAGTTTCAATGCTTTCTGTGCCAGTTGGGTTACCCGGTTGATAAAGGGCATGAGGCCAATGTGGCTTATTTGCTGATGAAAATGGAGAAAAGCCGGGATTTTCCCCACGAGCTGGGTCTGTTTTTGGGTTATCCCCTTGAAGATGTGCTGGGCTTTATTGCCAACAAGGGCAAGGGCTATGCTTTTTGCGGGCTTTGGAAGGTATATGCGCAACCGGACAAAGCAAAAGAACGTTTCGACCTGTTTCAAAAATGCCGGGAACACTGCCTGGAGTGTTTGCGGCAGGGACAAAGTGTTTTGCAGCTCATTCATGCTGCTTGACATATAAATCATTAATAACGGAGGGTTCATCAATGTCCAAAATAGCTGTAGTTTACTGGAGCGGAACCGGCAATACAGAGGCCATGGCGGAAGAAATTGCCAAGGCCTGCAGCGCGGACCTGTACCAAGCGAGCGACTTCAATGCAGATTTGATGTCTAACTACCAGACAATTGCCTTCGGCTGCCCTTCCATGGGTGCAGAAGAATTGGAGGAGGGCGAGTTTGCCCCGATGTTTGATAGCGTAAAAGGCAAGCTGTTCGGCAAAAAAATCGCGCTGTTCGGCTCATACGATTGGGGGGATGGCGAATGGATGCGAACTTGGCAGGCGGAATGTGAAAGTTTTGGCGCCCAGATGGTGGCGGATGGCCTGATTTGTCACCAGACACCGGATGAGGACGGGCTTGCGGACTGCCGACAATTGGGACAACAACTGGCTTCACAATAAATTGCTTTCCTGCGCCTTGCAAACAAGGCGCGGGTTTCTTTTATTTTAATGGAGTAGGAGAAAACCATGGCTCAAAAAGCAAAAGAAAACACCCAAAAGGTTAAGAAAACCCCGTTGCTAAAGCGCTTTATACCCTTTATGGGGGAAAAACGCTCTTTCTTGTCCCTGTCCCTTGCCTTGTCTTCGCTGCATGCTTTGCTGGGCATGCTGCCCTTTCTGATGGTGTGGCTGCTGGTGCGCCAGTTGCTGCAAACACCAGGACAGGTACATCTCGAAGGGCTGGCAAAATATGCCTGGCTGGCCTTTGCAGCCCAAGTGCTTGCCATCCTTTGCTATTTTGCGGCATTGGTTCTCTCCCATCTTGCAGGCTTCCGGGTGGAAGTGGCCCTGCAGAAAAAAGGCATGGAACAGATTATCAGCAAACCCCTGGGTTTTTTTGATATGAATCTGTCCGGCCGCATGCGCAAGATTATCAACGACTCCGCAGGCTCCACCCACTCCTTTTTAGCCCATCAATTGCCGGACATGGCGGCAACAGTGGTAACCCCCCTGTCGGTGCTGCTGCTGATTGTCCTGGTGGATTGGCGGCTGGGCATTGCGCTGCTGATCCCCATCCTCATGGGCTTTATAACCATGGGCGGCATGATGACCACTGCCGGCAAAGCTTTTCAGGATCAATACCTGAATGCGCTGGAAGCCATGAGCAGCGAATCGGTAGAGTATGTGCGCGGCATTCCGGTGGTGAAAACTTTTGGGCAGAGCGTTTTCTCCTTTAAGCGTTTTTACAACCTGATCCTCAATTATAAGGAAATGGTGTATGCTTATACCATCACCTGGCGGCACCCCATGAGCGCCTATACCATGGTCATGCAGGCGGGAGGCTTGTTCCTGGTTGTGGCATCCCTGCTTACCTGGCAGGGAAGCGGCAGCGCAGGCATTGTGCTGAGCAACTT
This sequence comes from Christensenellales bacterium, assembly GCA_050952935.1. Lineage (GTDB taxonomy): Bacteria > Bacillota > Clostridia > Christensenellales > Aristaeellaceae > UBA6115. The sequence continues at coordinate 48,150 of JBMNLS010000002.1, forward strand.
TATTTTGTTTCTGATGCTGGCGCCTTTGTTTTCTACCACCATGATGAAATCTATGTACTTGTATCAAAATAAGATGATTGCCGGCCAGGTGTTGGACCGTATGGAAGGGCTGCTTGATTATCCCGATATGCCCCGGGGCAAGAAAACCAAAATCAACGATACTTCCCTCGCCTTCCAGTATGTCACCTTCACATATCCCGGCAGCGATACCCCAGCGGTTAGCAGCGTTTCTTTCCATATCAACCCTGGTGAAACCGTTGCGCTGGTTGGCGCTTCCGGCAGCGGTAAAACCACCCTGGCCCGTTTGGCCGCCCGGTTTTGGGATGTGGATAGCGGTCAGATATTAATCGGTGGCACCCTTGTCAAGGACATCGCCAAGGAAACGCTGATGGATCATGTTTCATTTGTGTTCCAAACCACCAGCCTCATGAAGATGAGTCTGCGGGATAACATTTCCTTCGGCACAAAAAATGCCACCGAGGAAGCCATTCAGCGTGCGGTGGATTTGTCCCAGTCCCGGGAAATTATCGACAGCCTTCCCCAAGGCCTTGATACCATGATCGGCAGCCGTGGCACTTATCTGTCCGGCGGTGAACAGCAGCGCATTGCGCTGGCCCGCTCCATCCTGAAGGATGCCCCCATTGTGTTGCTGGATGAGGCTACCGCCTTTGCCGACCCGGAGAATGAGCACCTTATCCGCAAGGCTCTTAAGGCTTTAAGCCAAGGTAAAACCACACTGATGATCGCTCATCGTTTGAACTCTGTCATGGATGCTGACCAAATCTTGGTCATGGACAAGGGGCGGATTGTGGAAAAGGGCAGCCACAAGGAATTGCTTCAAAAGCAAGGGATGTATGCCGACATGTGGGCAGAATATCAAACCACCATTGATTGGAAAGTTTCTTCTTCCAAAAAGGAGGTATCGGCGTGAATCGCTTTTTACAAAACCGCTACGCCATGACACCGGAAGGCGCCCGGGATTTAAACAAGTCCATCTGGTGGACGGTGTTGCAATTCCTCAGTTTTATGCTGCCCATCATGGTGTGTACCTTCTTTACACGGGATGTGCTGCGGGTGTTTTCCGGGAAAGCGCAGAGCCTGTCCTGGAGTATCTGGGCGTATGTGGGCGTCAGCCTGGTGATTTTGACCCTCATTTACATGATCAATTACTTCCAATATGGCAGCACCTATACCCGCATTTACGATGAAAGCGCCAAAACCCGCATCAAACTGGCGGAAACGCTGCGTCAGTTGCCCCTTTCCTTCTTTGGACAAAAGGACATCGCCGACCTTTCCAGTACCATCATGGAGGATACCAACCAGATTGAAAACCTGTTTTCCCACAATGTGCCCCACGTCTATGCCAGCATCATCAGCATTCTGCTGATGGCGGTGATGATGTTTGTTTTTGACTGGCGTTTGGCGCTGGCGTTGTTTTGGGTGGTGCCAGTGGCTGCTATTGTCTTCCTCAGCAGCAGCCGATATCAGAGAAAAGTACACGTTGACATTTACCACATCAAGCGGGATGTATCGGACTTTGTTCAGGAAGGACTGGACAATGCCCAGGTTATTCAGTCCTGCAACGAGGAAAAAAACTATACCAGCAAGCTCAACGCCAAGCTGGACGCTTATGAAAACCACCTGATCCGAACGGAACTGCTCATCGGCGCTGTTTTAAACCTTGCTAACGCGCTGCTTTATCTGGGCGTACCCACCGTGCTTATCTGCGGAGGCACCCTCCTGGCCCAAGGGCAGGTAGATCTGTTTACCTTTTTGGTGTTTTTGCTGGTATCCTCCCGGATATATTCTCCCATTTCCGAAGCGCTGTCCAATTTTGCGGCATTGAAATACCTGTGGGTGCGCATTGAACGCATGCGTGAGATGAACAACATGCCACGGCAAACGGGCAAAGAAACCATGCAACCCAAGGGCTATGACATTGTCTTTGAGGATGTGGATTTTTCTTATCAGGATGATATGCAAACCCTACAGCGAGTATCCTTGATGGCCAGGCAGGGCGAAGTCACTGCCCTGGTGGGCCCTTCCGGCGGCGGCAAAAGCACCATTGCCAAACTGGCTGCCCGTTTTTGGGATATCGACAGGGGGCGCATCACCCTGGGCGGCGAAGACATCTCCCAAATCGATCCGGAAACATTGCTTCAGAACTTTGCTATTGTGTTTCAGGATGTTACCCTGTTTGATATGAGCGTGCTGGATAACATTCGCATTGGTAAAAAAGATGCCACTGATGAAGAGGTGCTGCATGCTGCCAAATTGGCCCAGTGCGATGCCTTTGTAGAGCGCTTGCCCCAAGGATATCAAACCCCCATTGGTGAAAATGGCGAGCGCTTGTCCGGCGGCGAGCGTCAGCGCATTTCCATCGCCAGAGCCTTGTTGAAGGATGCCCCGGTCATCTTGTTAGATGAGGCAACAGCGTCCGTTGATACCCAGAACGAAAGCAAAATCCAGCAGGGCATCAGCGAGCTGATTAAAAACAAAACGGTTCTAATCATCGCCCACCGCATGCGCACTGTGCTGGGGGCGGACAAAATCATTGTGGTGGCTGACGGAAAAATTGTGGAAAGCGGCACGCCCGAGGAACTGCTCGCTCAAAAAGGTCGTTTTGCCGCCATGGTGGAAGCCCAGTCTGCCTGAGTTAGAAAAAAGATGAACAAAGCTCATCATTTTCAGCTGAAAAAGACATTTCCTGCAAGCCCGGAACGGGTGTGGGAATTAGCTATCATGCTGGAAACGCTGCAATTCATCGCCCGCCCTTTGCTTTCATTTAAGCCATTGGATCCCCTGCCGGGCGGGGTTTTTCGGGCGGGCGCGTGTTGCCGGTTTTCCCTGCGTTTCCTGGGTTTTTTCCCTTTAGGGATTCACCGCATTCTCATCCTCAGCTGCGATAAGCGGGAAGGGTTAATCCGTTCTTTTGAGCACGGCAGCCTCACCCGTCAATGGAACCATACCATCAGGATGCAGCCCGCCCAAGACGGAAAAACCCTGTATTGGGATATCCTGGAGATTGAAGGGGTTTATGGCATAACCTGGCTGATCACCGCTTATGCCTGGATATTTTACAAGCATCGTCAACGGCGCTGGCTAAGGCTGCTTAGAAAAGGAGCAAAAAATTGAATATCAAAAAAGCATTTTTTATTGTATCAGGATGCGTTAGTTTGGTGTTGTGCGTTGTTGGCGCAGTTGTACCCCTGCTTCCCAGCGTTCCTTTTCTGTTGCTGTCAGTCATTTGCTTTGCTAAAAGTTCCCCAAAACTGCACCAGTGGCTCCAATCAACCAAACTTTATAAAAAAAACATGGAAACCTATTTCCAGAGAAAAGGCATGACATGGAAAACAAAGCTTCGTGTTCTGGGCATGACAACAGCCCTCATGGCTTTCAGTTTCTTCATGATGGGGGATATGCCAACGGGGCGGATTGTACTGTGCATTGTTTGGGCAGCACATCTCTTATACTTTATTTTTGGGGTCAAAACAATATCTTGAGCAGTCTAAGATGACATCCCCTTACAGCGAGAATATTGCAAACTAATCCATGCTTAAATCCTTTTCAAGGTTTCCTGTGTGAGCATCTTCAGCCCTTCCTCGTTTTCACGAAGGTATAGATTAGGCTCAATTTGCTCCAACTCCAGCAGACAGATGAGGCCATCCTTGCGCCTTAGATAATCCACCCGCATGTAAAGCGGCGCCTCGCCGATTTTGCTGATGAGCAACTCCAAAAACTGCTGTTCTTCCAAAGTTGTTTTCACTGGGATATAGGTCCCGCCATGGTGCGTGTGAACGAGAAAATCCCCGGACTTGGGGTTTTCTTCATGGTGAAGGTGATTTTTCCCGCAATCAGCACACTGGAGCGTTCTCCGTATTCTTCTACACTTGACAGATACTCCTGCAGCATAGCGGTTTTCCCCTGATTCAAAATAGCGGCACTGGCGGCACGAATACCCTGCTGATCCCGTCCGGAATGTCGGCTGGTGTCCCTTCCGCTTGCGCTGACAGTAGGCTTTACAATCACCTGTTGCCAGCTTTCAGGTATTTGCATTTCTTCTTTATTCTCCACTACCACCGTTGGAACAATGGGCACACCCCTTTCCTCTAACTTGAGCAGGTAGCGTTTGTCCGTGTTTTCCCGGATGATTTCAAAGGGGTTTAGCAAGACCGTTTGCTGATGAATGTGCGCCAGCCTATCCAAAAATTCGGACAGGCGTTTGTCATAATCCCAGCAGGAACGAACAATGGCGGCATCATACTGTTGATAATCAACGGTTTCGTCATCCCAGCAGATAATATGGGCCTGGTGCCCCATCCCCTCAAAAGCATGACATAACAAAGCATCGTCCGGGTAGGGATGGGAAGGCCCATAATCCTGGCTGACCAGGATGGCGATGTGCTTTTTCATTTTCAGAATTTCTCCTTCATTAAATTGTCTTAAAGCAGGGCGTTTATTAATAGCCAAATGCAAAACTTAGTCCGGTTGAATGCTCCCTTTAAAAACAATGTGCAGTTTTTCATCGTCCATTGTAAACAATTCTGTTTTTACCCGGAATACCTCTTCCAGCAACTTTTGTGTACATACATCCCGGGGCTTACCTCGGGCCACAATTTTTCCGTGGTTGAGGACAAACAACTCGTCACAAAATGAGCAAGCCAGGTTCAGGTCGTGAAAAACAGCGATGATCGTCTTGCCAAGCCCTTTCACGATATCCATCAAAAGCCATTGGTAATGCACATCCAGGTGGTTGGTCGGCTCATCCAAAACAAGGATATCCGCCTCCTGCGCCAACGATCGGGCGATGAGCACCCGCTGTTTTTCTCCGCCGGACAGCGTGAAAAAGGAACGATGCGCCAGCTTTTCCATCCCCATAAAGGCCAGGGCATGCAGGGCGATGCGCTTATCCTCCGACGTATCGCGCTGATAGAGTTTCCGATAGGGTGCCCGCCCCATCAATACCATATCAAGTATAGAAAAATCAAAATCCGTGCTGTTTTCCTGCCGCATCACCGTCACCTGCTGCGCCACACTGCGGTAGGACATGGATTCTACTTCCTTCCCGTTGATGTATACACATTTTTGAGGAGGCATAATAGCCCGGTAAATATGTCTTAGCAAGGTTGATTTGCCTGAACCGTTTGGGCCTATCACGCCGATAAAAGAGCCCTTTTCCGCGTACAGGTTCGCATTTTCTAAAATAACAGCATCTCCGATTTGATAGCTTAGATTGCGTATTTCAACAGTTTTCTCTTTTCGCATATTCCTCACCTCACATCCTGCCGTATTTGTTCTGGCGGTACAATAGATACACGAAGAATGGGCCGCCGAAAAATGCCGTAAATATGCCGACCGACATCTCCCTTGGCGCCATCAGGGTTCTTGCCAAAACGTCCATCCACAATAAAAACACGCTGCCAACCAGGAATGAAAGCGGAAACAGCCTGCGGTGGTCTGCCCCCGCCAGCATACGGATAATGTGTGGAATGACAAAACCTACAAAGCCGATGATGCCCCCTGCCGCTACAATAACGCCCGTGATAAAAGCAACCACCAAAATGGTCAGCCGCTTAATCACCGCCACATTGATGCCCAGGCTGATGGCGGTTTCGTCCCCCTGGCTCATCAGGTTATACGCCCTTGCGGTGAACATAAAAAAACTGCTGCCCAGCAATGATCCAAAAAATGGAAAGGCAATATTGCTCCAGCGAGCGCTGGCCAGGGAACCCATTGTCCATGCGATGATGCTGCGCACGGTGCTGGCATCCGGTGAAATGGAGACAAAAAACTGTGTCATCGCGTTTAGAATCACACTCACCGCAATGCCGGAAAGCACCAAACGAGAAGTGGCGCCGGGGCTTCCCACCCGGCCAATGGTGTAAACCAGCAGCAGGGCCACCATCGCCCCGGCAAAAGCGAAGGCAGAAACCACCCCTGACGAGGCGTAAAATGCGCTGCCCAGAACATAACAAAACGCAACCGCCGAGGATGCGCCCCCGGAAGCCCCCAGGATATATGGATCCGCCAGCACATTTTGGGTCACCGCCTGCATGGCCGCCCCGGCAACCGCCAGGCTGCCGCCCGCGGCAATGGCCAAGATAACCCGGGGCAAGCGAAGCTCCCAAATGATACTAATTTCGGAGCGCTTTAACGCTTCCTGTTCGATTCCAAAAACTTTTAGTTTAATAACGTCCAGCACCTTGGCCGCGCTTAGGTCGGCAGCACCTAGGATAATACCCATCAGGATACTGAAAAGAAGGACGAGAACGGATAGGCTTACCATCAACACAAAGCTCTTTTTACCAATGATTGTTCTCATCTTTGCTCCTCTTGATAGTGTTCACCAATCAACTGCCTGAAATATGGGCAGCTTTCCATCAGTTCCTCGTATGTTCCCTGCGCTAATGCTTTCCCGCCCTCCAGCACCACAATGCGGTCTGCATTGCGGATGGTGGAGATACGGTGCGCAATCACCAGGGTAGCCCGTCCTTTTTTCAGGTGGTTGATGGCTTGATTAATCAGGCTTTCGTTTTCAGCATCTAAGTTGGCGCTGGCTTCGTCCAAAATCAGCACAGGGGCATCCTTCAGCACCGCTTGGGCAATGGACAGCCGTTGCTTCTCGCCCCCGGACAGACGCATGCCCCTTTCACCCAGCACGGTATCATAGCCCTGGGGCAGGTTGCGGATAAACCTATCCGCCTGCGCCTGTTGGCATGCCTGGACAATTTCTTCCTTTGTTGCATCAGCCTTGGCCAGGCGCAGATTGTCCTCCACGCTGATGTTAAACAGGTAGACTTCCTGCGGCACCACCGTCACAGCTGTGCGCAGCGCGAACAAGGAAAGCTCCCTGATGTCCAAACCGTTGATGGTGATGCCGCCACCCTGCACATCCCAAAACCGCTGGATCAGGCGTGCGATGGTGGTCTTCCCACTGCCGGAGGCGCCCACCAGGGCCACGGTCTCGCCCGTGGCAAAGGAAAAGGAAGTTCGGTCAAGCACGGGAGGGTTCTCTGCTTCGCCCTCACTGGCAGGATATGTAAAGGAAACACCATCAAATTGAACCACTGTTTTCTTAGCAGACGGCAACGCGTCCATCTGCCCTTCGTCCCTCACCTCGGGCTTGGCTTGCAGCAAGCCCAGCACACGCTGGGCTGCCCCCAAAATCAGCCCATAGTTGGTGCGCATGGAAAGCGCCTCCATAATGGGCACAAACACACCAGAAAAAAGAATCAGCAGCGGCACAAACCATGTGGCGGAAACAGCGCCCTGTTTGACCAGCAAAATGGCGATTAACGTTGCCACAAGGCTGGCAACGCCTATGATCAGCGTCAGAAGCCGGCTTTCGTTTGAGCGCCTGACGGCATAAGCAAGGGAAACATCGCTGTAGCGTTTGTTGGCGGCAAAAAACCGATTGAAATACGCCCGCTGCCAGCCAAAGGAAATGATATCCTTGATGCCCTGAACCCCATCCACAGCAATAGCGTTCATCACCCCCGCCTCTTTCTTGACCTCCGCTCCCTGCTTGTCAGCCAGCTTGCTGTGCCGGCCTGGCAGCCACAGCATCAATGCAATAAAGCACAGCATCACTACAGGCAGCACCCAGGAAAACAATCCCATGAAGATCAGCGCCGCCCCGGGGATAAGCACTGCCACGATGATTTGACCAATGGTGTGGGCATAAAACCACTCCAACTGCTCCACATCGTTCAGCACGATGTTGATCATCTCTCCGCTGCGTTTACCCTGCATGGCGGCCGGTGCCAGCACACTTAGCTGCGCGTAGCAGGCGTTGCGTAGCTTTGCCAGGATGCGGTAGGCAATATCATGGCTGACAGACACATCCAAATAGGAAAACAGCGCCGTCAGCACCACCAGCACGGCGGATATTACCAGCAGAGTTCTGGTTTGTCCCGCCTGGCCAAACAGCACGCTGCCCACCATATAGCTGGCAATTAGGCTGGAAAACAGGGGCAACAGTTTAAAAATCAGGTTGCACAGGATAGCGATGGCTAAATATAAGCGAAACCCTTTAATATGCTTTGACAAATCCACCAAAGCGCGCAGTCTTTCATTATTCCGCAGCATTGTGCCCTCCAACCAGCTGGCTGCCCATGAGCTTCTGATATAAAGCGGAGGACGCCAGCAATGCTTCGTGGGTACCCTGCGCCACGATCCGCCCTTTGTCCAGAAGGATGATCTGGTCAGCGCTTTGGATGGTCGCCAGACGGTGGGCAATCATCAGCACAGTCTTGCCTTGCCGAAGCTCCTGCAAACTGCGCTGTATCAGCCCCTCGTTTTCCCTGTCTAAGGAGGAGGTGGCCTCATCCAGGATGAGAATGGGCGCATCCCGCAGAAATGCCCGCGCCATCACCAGACGCTGCCGCTCCCCACCGGACAGGCGCATCCCGCGCTCTCCCACCATGGTTTGATAGCCTTCCGGCAGGGCATCAATAAAATCATAGATGCCCGCTTTCGTGGCGGCTTGCTGTATGTCCTTCATGCTGGCCTGTGACCGGCCCATGCGGATGTTCTCTTCCACGGTGCCATAAAACAGGTGGCTGTCCTGCCAGACGGCGGCGATACATCCCTGGATGGCATGAAGGCTGTTTTCATCCAGGCGCATGTCGCCCACACGGATGCTGCCCTGGCTGAACGGATAAAAACCGGCCAGCAGCTGTGCCGCGGTGGATTTTCCGGCGCCGGAGGGCCCCACCAGCGCAAGGGAAGTCCCCTCCGGAATTTCAAAGGAAATATCCTGCAAAACCGGTCCTTCCTCCGCCTGGTAAGCAAATGTAACATGAGAAAAGGCAACGCCGTATTGCTTAGGCAGTGTTTTTGACTCTGTTTGCTCAGCGGACGCCGCAGGCAACGCGAAGCGCACCGGCTCTTTCAGCAGCTGCGCGATGCTGGTTGAGGCAGTGATGCCCTGATAGCCCAGATGCCATGCGTTCAGCAAGGTAGTCATGGGCGCAAAACAGGCGCTAATCATAAACAGAGCATAGGCAAGCTGCCCCGGAAACATGTTGCCAACATGTGTCTGCTGCGCCGCAATGACAACTGAGAACGACGCGCCCAAGGCGATAAAAAAGTGCGACACCACATTTTCCAGCATGGTGATGCGCAGCTGCGCCATGATGCCTTTACGCAGCGCTTCCCCGCTTTGCGCAATCACCTGTCGCTGCCGCCCATCTGCGTTAAAGGCCTTCAGCGTGGTCATGCCCTGAAGGCTGTCCAGGCAATCGCTGTAATACTGCCCATACAGCGCCATTTCTTTTTCGCCGCGTTTGCGCATGATGGGATAAAACAGCATGGGGCAACCCAAAATGCCCAGGCATGCCAGGGCGCACAGCGCCGCGGTCAAGGCGTTAAAAGCACCGATAACGATGAGAAGCACCGCCGCATTGCATATGGCAGATACTGCATTTGGAAGATAGGCCGTATAATAGTTTGTTAGAAATTCCACACGGTTAAACAGCATGGAGGTGGTGTTGCCCGTGCGCTGCGCCATGGTGTAGGCAGGCCCCAGCCTGAACAGCTTGTCCAGCAGCCGCTTTCTCAGGTTCTCTTTGATGGCAATGCCGCTTTTTTCTGCCAACACAACCTTTTTATGCAGCAAAACATGGCGCACAAGCAGGAATACGGCAATGGCCAGCAGCATCTGCCACAACGAGGAAAAAAACAGGATGCTCTCTTCCCCCTGAATAAAGCGCACGCACAGGGCAGAGCCAAGGGCTATCAGCGTGCTCAAAAAGGTAATGAGCAGCTGCATCAGGCAGCTTATCACCACCTTCCCGCTGTTTCCTTTGATAAAAGACAGTAACTGCCGGTTGATGAACATAGGGATCCTTTCAATTAGGCAGCCAGGGGCAGACGGGTAGCCAGCCCCTGGCATGTTGTATTGGATGTTGATGCTTACTCAAACAGCTCCGGATGCAAACCTTGGGCGATTACCTTGATAGCTTTTACATTCTGAATGCTTGGGAATACCGAATAGCAGGGAACAGAAGGGAAACGGTCGTTTTTCACGGCGTTTACATCTTGCATTTCGGGAAGCCCTTTCAGGTAGGCAATCTTTTCGTCCACCTCGGCGGTGATATTATAGTCCCACACCAAGATAACATCAGGATTGGCATCCACAACGCTTTCTATAGAGGCGGTAAAATAATGCTTATCTTCGCTTTCAAACACATTTTTACCACCGGCAATGGAAATCAGTTCATTTTCAAGGCCACCACCACCAACAGTGTATAGGGTTCCTTCCCCACTGTCGTAGGCAAAAACAGATACAGGCTCTACATCTTTCATCAGTTCACGAATTGCCTCTTCTTCGGCTCGCATTTCCGCCACCAAAGCTTCCGCCCGCTCCTCAACTCGGAATATTTTCCCAAGGTTGAGAATGTCTTCATATGTATCGTTCAAACTTGCATTTGCCACACATGTACCTTGCGTAGCATAGATTTTAATGCCGAACTTATCATAATCTTCAGGCGCTCCGGCATTTCGCGGCATAAAATTATAGGAATCGCCAAAAGCAAAATCGGGTTCCGTATCCAAAACCACTTCAATGCTGTTTGGTGAACCATAGACAAGCCCTTCAGTGATCAAAGGCATTTTCTCGATCGCCTCACGATATTTCGGCAACACGTCATCAATGGCATACATGCCGGGTACAAGGGCTATCACCTTGTCCTCCAGCCCCAAAGCGGCAAAAAACTCCGCCATGCTGTAGGAGAACAGGTAAACCCGCTCCGGCACCTGTTCATATACCGTGGTTCTGCCCATGTTTTCAATGGTCACCGGCTGGCTTTCCGCAACGCCAACAAGGTTGATGCTCATCATCAGCACCATGAACAACACCAGATATTTCCGCATTTTTTTACCTCCTTCTTTGTTAGATGCCTCTAACATATGACCAGCATACCAATCTCGAAGGAAAATTAAATGCACAGATGTTGAACGCTTGTTGTATTTTTGTGTTTAACGATGTCAGGGTAAAAGAATGAAGCCAGCAACCAGGCGGTTTGCGCATTGTCGATGCCGGGAAATACTTTTTTTAACCCAATCGTATGGATACGTCCGTTTTTTACTGCATCTGTATGGCGCAGCTGGGGCACATCCTGAATCAATGCAAGGTGTTGTTCATCCGTTTTGTCCGAATATCGATGCACCAGAATTACCTCCGGGTTTTCTTGAACCACGGTCTTCCAATCCACCGCGCTATACTGCTGCCTGTGATGGCTGAAAATGTTCTTTCCTCCCGCCAGCTCAATCAAATGGCTTTCCAGCGATTGACCAGGGGAAAGGGGCTTCCCCTCAAATGCCCCTGTATAGGAAAACACACGAACCGGCCTTGATGTTTCGGCAAGATGGTTTTGAAGGCTCGCGGCATGACGCCGCATTTGCCGAATGAGGGTTTTGCCGCGTTCCTCTGCGCCAAAGATTTGCGCAAGGTTCCAAATATCCAGATAAGTGTCTTCCAGGGTGCTGCCCAGTTTGCAGGTAGCCGTCATGGCATAGATATGGATGCCCCGGCGCTCGAAGGCGACAGCCTCCGCCACCCCGGACACCGCCTCAAAGCTGTAGGATGTGCCGATGACCAAGTCAGGCCGGCAGGCAAGAACATCTGCCAGGCTGGGAACGTTACAAGCTCCGGACCGGGCGAACAGAAAGGGAATATTCTCAATGTCCTTTTGATAATCCGGATGGCAATCACTTACCATTTTATCGGCGTCTGCCACCCCCACCAAGGCATCGCGTGCGCCCAATGCCAGGCACATTTCAGCGGTTGAATAATCAAGGCATACCACCCGTTTGGGCGGGCTGTTAAATGTATGCAGGCGGCCAAAGTTTTCAATGGTGAGCTTCATGCCATGTTGGCGCGGGACATCGGGCAACAAGGCAAAACCGCTGCCCGCAGCCTGCATGTGCATGCTGCGGTAAGCGCCGGGCGGCATTTGATAATAGCGCTTAAACACCCGGCTTAAATATCCCTTATCCCTAAGCCCGCAATTGGCGGCGATCTGATCCATGGATTGATTGCCCTGAAGCAGCTGTGTGGCGGCCAGCCTGAGGCGCAAGCGCATCAAATACTCCTGGGGGCTTTGGCCTACCGTATCTTTAAATTGCTTATACAAATGTGAGCGGCTTACGCCCAGCGAATCCGCCAAGGCCTGGATGGAAACCGGCCCGCGAAAATGCTGTTTCAAATATTGTCGCGCCTGCTCAAAGATATCCAGCCGTGCAGGCGGCGCAAAGCTGATCTCCTTAAAAAAACGCTCTGCCACCGCATACAGGCAGCCTTTCACCATCAGCGCGCTATGGGCGGATGGCATGCTGTACGCATCCTGCATCAAACGAAACTGATGCTCAAAAAACGCCGTTTGCTTGGGGATGATATGCAGGGTGGTATCCAGCGGCCCGCCCATCATCAACAAGTTATTGAAGGCAATGCCTGCGCTTTGAGGCAGCTGCGCCTGATAGGAAGCCTGGTAGATTTCCACCTCCTGTGCAGCAGCGGGAACACGCAGCGTTTGTCCCCGCCCCACATGAAACAGCACACTGCCTGTTACTTGAATAGCCGCCTGTCCAAGCTGCACGGTGCAAACCTTGCCCCGCAAAAAGAGAAAGCTGGGGTTTTCACTCGACAGTTTTGCGCTTTCTTGTATCAACAAAAGGTGCTGCATGTCACTCAGCCGGATATGAGCGCTGTTCCAAAGCCTCAGCAGCGCCTCCTGTTTGATGGTGTTAGATGTTTCTGTGTGCATGTCTTTCCCCAAAATGCTCACCAATGATCTTCTTGTATCCGGTGTCGGGCTGGCGCCATAGGTCCATGTAAAACAAAGTCACGCCAATGCTGAAGACTTAGAGGCCTTGTTTTCAGGAATCTTAGCTCCATACCTGTCCCTTCTGATTTTTGCCATCAAAGCCGAAAGCAGAAGGGTGACCGTTGCAAGCAATATGATTGCTCCACCGGGTTTTATTTCAAAATACCAGGACATCGCCAAACCGACCATCATAAAAATCAGACCTAAACTGACAGCCACCCAATACATCTGCTTGTATGAGCGAACCAGAAAAAGGGCGCATGCCACAGGGATAACAAGCAAAGAGGACACCAGCAAAACCCCGACTGTTTTGGCGCTTAGAGCAACCGTAACCGCTGTAAGCAAGGTAAAAACGCTGTTTATTCCTATCACGGAAATCCCGTCCAAACGCGCCAAATTAGCATCCATAGAAATGGTTAAAAGCGGACTATACAGAAAAACCGTTGCTAAACTTACAACAGCAAACAAAACCACGGCAGCAATCACATCACCCGGCGATGAGGCTGAAATGCTGCCGAATAAATAAGATTCCAAGGAGTTTCCGCCCGGTGTAAAATCAGACAGAATGGAAGCGAACCCCAGGCCAATGCTCATAATCACGGCCGTAGCCATATCCCCATATTGAGGAAAGCGATGGCGCATGGTTTCAATGGAAAAGGCAGATATGATACAGATAAAAACCGCTCCCAAACTTGGGTTAATGCCCAAAATCAAACCCAGGGCAACGCCCGCTAAGGCGGTATGGCTAAGCGCATCACCCATCATGGACGTTTTGCGATTGACCATGATGATTCCAATCAGGGGTATGGTTATCCCCAAAAATAAGCCTACCAGCAAAGTACGCTGCATAAATGCAAACTCAAACACGTTCCAACCTCCCATGTTTTAGTTCAAAAGCCTGGTCAAGTTCCAATATGTTTTCCACTAATTTCCGCTCGTGGGTCACGATGATATAGGCCAGCTCTCCGGTTATTTTAAGTTCATTTAAAATGTTTAGAAAATCCTTATTGCTTTCTTCATCTACGCCTGCCGTAGGTTCATCCAATATCAGCAGTTCAGGCTTTGCTACCATCGCCCTGGCTATCATGACCCGTTGCTGCAAACCACCGGACAGGTCTTTAAAAGGCACTTTGGCATATGCTGAAAGATTGAAGCTGTCCAACACTTCATTCGCCTTTTTAAAATGTCGTTTTCCAGCCATTTTAACCAGGCCCATTTGCCGGTACTGGCTGCTGGCCAGGATTTCCTCACAGGTTACAGGAAAAGCAATGTTTTTTGAAATATTGGATTGGGGCACATAGCCAACATTTGACCAATCCGTTTTCTTTGTAACATCCTCATCGCGTATATAGACACTGTTTTTCTTAGCCTTCAGTTCGCCCAGGATCAGGCGCAGCAAGGTGGATTTGCCCGAGCCGTTACTGCCGTATATCACCATGCTTTCTTTTTCCATCAATTCAAAATGAACGCCAGTCAAAACCGGCTCTTTTGTATATGAATAGGCTAAATTGTTAACAGATATAACCGCTTTTTTCATCTTTTACCTCATCGATTGTTCCAGCAAATCAAGGTTTTCCCGCATGATCGTCAAGTAATCCGTATCATCCTTGGCGCGAACATACTCCATGGATGTTAAAGGTTGTGCCTGGGCGTCAATCTCCCACGCAATCGTTTGGGCATCCTTTTTGATGCCGCTTTTTTCATAGAATATTGTTTGAATCTGGTTTGCCACGCAGAAACTGATCGCCCGTCTGAGCGTGTGCAAGCTGACCGATCCCATGCTGGTCAAACCTTGCAGGGGGTATTGGTCAAGGCCGAAATCTCTTGCCAGATAGGCATAAGCATAGTGTGTAACGACAAATACCTTGTTTTCCTTTTTTTCAAACTTCTTTTTGTACTCATGCTCCAAAAAAGAAAGCTCCGTAACCGCTTTCACTTTATTCTTGTTAAAGGTTCGCTCATATTGAGGGTATGCTTCGGCCAGCGCCTGATTGATGCTGTTTAAATAACTCATGGCATTTGTGGTGCTCATCCAGGAATGTGGATCATAGGTAAACTTATCCAAATTGGAGGTGGAGCCGGCCAGCAAAACCTCCCAGGGCATATCCTCTTCCCCGTCAGGTTCAAGAAAGCGATAGCTGAGCAAGGTTTCTGATAGTCTGTCTGAAACAAAATAATACGCTGCGCTCTCTTTCACTTTTATGTAGGCGCCCCCGGATGTATGCCCCATGCGTATTTTATAAACCTTGGAATCCTCCGCATCTATCGTTTCATACTGCGATATCAGCTCACCATCGTCCAGCATGACTGTTTTGGCATATTCTACAATATTTCTTTCATTTAAGCTGTTCTGTTCTTTGATTAAACTTAAACGCATAAATTCTTCATGGGTATGGCCAAATTGTAAAGGGTAAATGACTCCTGCTTCCAGCTTAACTTTGGATAAAAATTGAAACTCCCCCAAAGCCGCCGCGCCTGTATAGGTAATAAGATCAACGCTTTCAGACAGGTTGACAACTTTCAGATCCGGCAAACTCTCTTTAACAGAGGCCAACCAGCGTTCTTCCATGTTTGCGCCGTTGATAATCAACATATCGGCACAGCTTAGTTTTTCAATATCTCTTGGGGTAGGCTCCCACATATGCGGGTCTTGCTCAGCTGGCATCAGAACTCTTAACTGAATATCCGCATCACCTAAAACTGTCCTTGTAAGATCATATACCGGGAAAAAAGAAGTATATACCACTGGGCCTTCGCTGTGTTCTTCCTCCGGCTTATTCGCACTGAACATTAAGAAAAGAAAGGAAACGACAAGAACAATGACAAACAAACTTTTGACCCTTTTAACGGGGTCAAAAGCCTGTTTTGTCATTTTAGATGATGTTTTTTTGTCAACATTCATCATAAAGAACATCTGCTTCGGGCCTTCCTCATCACTTTAATGGTCGTGATTATGCTGATCATGAGAATGGTGGTGGTGTTCCAGCGCCTCGGCAATCATTGTGGTGGGCATATTCTCACCAACAAAGGTGGGATACCAATCTTCCTGAGCCAAAAGGCTTTCCGCATCCTTGCCAGCCCTTAAATGGAAGTGCGCCATGCTTTCCTCACCATGGATTTCCATCAGGAGAAGGACTTGGTATTCAGTTTCGCCTTTTGTCGTAAACTCATGCCAAAACATGGAGGATCCGCCGTGGGCAAACTCATGGGACTTAACAAACTCGTAAACATATGTCTCGGCATTTTCTTCGGTAACAAAGCTAATCGTGCTGTTTTTGCCATCTACGATGATTTGCTCAAAGGCAACGGATTCTTCTTGTTCGTGTTTAATAAATTCTTCAACGCTCATTTCATGATCTTTAGCCAAAAGTTCAACTACTTCCTTCAAATCTTCATGGTTATAGAAACTAACCATGTTAAGCCAGGTGCCGTCCCAATCTTCAAGGCTTACAACTGCATCCTTTGCCCTTGCGGCTGTGCCGAGCCCGCCTGCCAATGTGATGAGCAGCGCCATGGCTACAGCAAACAGTTTTGTTAGGTTCTTCATAGCTTCCTCCTAAAATATTTATTAGTTAGGTTTTTCTAACATAAGTTAGAGGCCTCTAACTATATGGAGCATACTAAGATTGTGTTCATCTGTCAAGCAGAAAGGAATCCGAAATGTATTTATAATGCTTCGGCAAGTCACAGGAAATATAAATTTTGCACAAACACAGCATGATGATAGGCCTTGGTCAGCGCAAAAAGGCAGCAATAATTTCTTGCTCCGCCGCTTCATAGTTCAACCCCAGAGACATCAGCTTAATAATCTGTTCCCCGGCAATCTTGCCGATGGCCGCCTCGTGAATCAGCTCCGCGTCCATGTGTTTGGCCGTAACATCGGGCACCGCTTTCACCATGGCGTGGTCCATAATGATGGCATCACAGGCTGAATGGCCCTTGCATTGGTTGTTGCCATTGATGATGGAATAAAAGACCTGTTTGGAATCGCCTTTAGCAACCGAGCGGGACACAAGGCTGACGCTGGAATTTTTGCCATCCAGCTCAATATGGAAATCGGTGGCAGCAAACTGGGTACCAGTGGTTAATATCACTTCCTTGGTAATCAGGGAGGCATTATCCCCGATGGTTGCCTTCGTAATGCGCTTGGTGTTGTCCACCCCTTCTATCTGCACGCTGTCCATCTCCAACTGGCTTTCCTCGGCTAAGTAGATGATGGTTTCGGGGTTTAGCACCTTGTCCCCGCTTCCCTCGCCTTGTCCATAGTGCTTTTCATCATATCTTACGCGAGCACCTCGGCCAACATGGAAAACATGGATGCCGCTATGCTGTGTCATGTGCTGGCTATCATTGTGGATACCGCATCCTGCAAGGATATGCACCTCACTGCCTTCACCAATATAGAAATCATTGTACACCTGATCGGAAAGACCACCCTGACTGATTAATACCGGGATATACACCACCTCGCCCCGGACGCCGGAGCGCACAATGATATCCATTCCAGGTTTATCCTTCTTGCCGATAATCCGGGTGTTCATACTGCTGGCACAATGGGCGCTCTGTCCATTCACGCGGAAGTTATATGCGCCTTGAGGGATGTCCAGCAGCCCGGAAACTTTCTGCAAAATGCGTTTAAGCACAGCGTTCAAGAAACCACACTCCTTCCGTAAAATGGACAGGCATCAATCTCCAGCATGAGATGCGGCAGCACCTCCTGCCGACTGCCATCCCGGGTGATACGCCCCTCTTCCATTACAATGATGCGGTCAGCAATTTTCAGAATGCGCTCCTGATGTGAAATGACAATAATAGCGCCCTGCGTTTGCTCCCGCAGTTTTTCAAACACTTGAATGAGGTTGCTAAAACTCCATAAATCAATACCCGCTTCAGGCTCATCAAACAGGGAGAGGCGTACTTTTCTGGCCATCAGCATGGCAATTTCTATCCGCTTCATTTCACCGCCCGACAAGCTGCTGTTCATTTCCCGAAATATATAGTCCTTTGCACACAAGCCCACCTGGGATAGGTAATCACACGCCTCATCGATGCTCAACTTATGCCTTGCCGACAGGCGAAGTAAATCCCGTACCTGCATACCTTTGAACCGTACAGGCTGTTGGAAAGCAAAGCCAATGCCTGCCTGTGCACGCTGGTGGATATCCATCCCGGTGATATCTTTTCCGTCAAAGAAGATGCGCCCCTGGTTAGACTGTTCAATTCCCATAATGACCCTTGCCAGGCTAGACTTACCACTGCCGTTGGGGCCGGTAATGGCAACAAAACTGCCAGGAAAAACCTTGAGATGAATGTCCGTCAGAATATTTAATGGCTGTCCGGCTTCGTCCATTACCCCGAAAGCCAGATTTTGTATTTCAAGCATGCTATTCTCCTCCTGCCCTGATGGCACAGCAGCACTCAAGACAGTCAAAGGGGCTGATGTCCAGCGAGGCAGCCTGATCTAAAAATAACATAATGGCTTCCAATTGCGCCGGCTCAAGCCCGCTTAGGAATCTACACATCTGAGCATTTGCCGCATGGTGTTCCTTGTCCTTTTCTCCTTTAATTTCCTTACCCAATTGGGTAAGCTGGATGCGCTTTTCCTTACGGTTTCCGCGCACAGACAGACGTTCAACAATGCCCATCTCCTCCAATCGATTGATCCATTGAGTAACAGCGCCCCTTGAAACGCCCAAAATGTCAGCCAGCGATGCTGCCTTTTGCCCTGGATTTGAGGCAACTGCATCAATAAATTGCATATCTGCATGGTTCAACGAAGCAACGCCCTCCAAAACCTTGGGCACCCTCTGCCTGCGGTTGATGGTGTTCATGGTATGGTACAGGCTGCCAATAACCTCACACTGCATAAACGCACCTCCTTCAACAAATACAGAATAATAGCCATCTGGCTTTCTGTCAATATTGTTTAGTGACTAAACTATAATTTTTGATTCTTTTTCCTTCTTCTGCTTCAATATAAACCTGTTATGTGATCGAAAGTAATGATAACTTCAGGGAAACATGGCGACCCCAATATCAAAAGACCGGATTTCATCGACAATCGATGAAATCCGGTCATCTATATTATCTTGAGAACTGCCGTTTATGCTTCAATCCAGTATTTCCGGGACGCCTGGTTTGCCCTTCGCCCAATCCACATGGGCAGTTCACTAACCAGGAGAATCAACAAGATCATCACCAGCGCATAAGCGTAAATATCCTGATATTCATTAAAATAGCCGCTGCTATGCACCGCTTTTCCCAGGGAGTTTCGGGTCTGCACCAGATACTCTGTGGACACCGTCAGTTTGATTCCCATGCCCACAGCATTGACATAAGCCTGTTTCAAATATCCCGCCATCAGGGGCAGGTACACATGAACCAAAACACTGAAGTTAAAATTGCTGTTCATACGGTATACATCAACCAATTCCTGATCAATCCGCCGAAAGCCTTCGCAGGTGGCTTCACTGATAATAGGAATCAGCACCAGAGACGGGGCAATCACAGGTACCCACTTGTACTTGGCTATGACCATAATAACAACAATCAAAACAATCATAGGCAAGGAACGCAGCATGATGATGAGGGGTTTAAACAGGTTGCGCACAAAATCGCTCATCCCCTGCGCCAGTCCCATGAGAATTCCAGCGATTGTAGATACCGCCATTGACACCATCAGATGTCTAAGCGTTGTCCAAATCAGCAGATAAGTGCGCCCTGTGGCGAGCAACCGCAAAAAGGCCTTCACAATCTCCCACACATTGGGAAACACAATGGCATCGCCTTTGATATATCCGGCAATTTGCAACAGACAACCAATCAGGATGACACCAAGGGAAAAAGCCAGGATCTTTTTCCCCTTACTTCCCGCCATAATAGAAGTCATCCGCAGGGACAGCGCCGCCATACTGTTCCAGGTCGATGTTGGCAGTAATCTCAACCTGCTCACGAGCATCCAAAGCACTCATGTAACGGATGGTGCAGTTGGGGATAGCGTTCATGCCCACCTTCTTGTTTGGCAGAATTTCCATGGTAGCTGCGGCCTCAGCAACAGCAGCCACATCACTAACGCACTTGTCGCAGGATTCTTCCACCAGCTTCAGATAGTTTTCAACCACCTCTGGATGGTTTTGAACAGTTTCCGCCTTCACGAACAAACCCGCCTGGGTAAAGCCATCATAACCGGTAGCACTCTTGTACAACTCGTTAACAGAATAGGAAGTGATTTTGTCGTTTTTCGTCCGGGCGGCCGTCAGCGCGGGCTCAGCCGTCAGCACAATGGCTTCTGCGTCAGACAGCAGCAGTTTCTGGGTATTGGAAGCCCCGGCAAGATATTCAATGTTGGCGGGAATGATGCCATTTTCTGCCAATACAAACTTGGTAATGGAAGAATTGATGGTCTTTTCTCCAAACATGGTGATCTCTGCCCCGTTAATGTCCTCCAAGGTGAAGTTTTCCCTTTGGGAGGCAATAAATAGATTGCCCCAGGCAACCACAGCCGCCAGTTTATAGGAGGACTTGCCTGCTTCGAACAGCTTGGCGCCGGCATTCAGGGGAGCGATGATAAAATCCGCAGTTTCGTTGGCAAATTCAGCAGTGATGGTTTCGGCTGTCAGATACGTATAGTTTTCCGGAGCCTGTACAGCCAGCGTTGCAAGCGCAAGCCCTGGAGCACCGCTGGGTGAAGATACCTTCACCACATACTCATCAGCGCTTGCCACAGCAAATAAGCTGAGTATTACGAGAGCAGTCAGAACTAACGAACACAATCTTTTCATGGTAATGCCTCACTTTCATTTTGTCGGAAGGTTAGTCTTCTCTAACATTCTATGGCGAAAGAATTATTTTGTCAATTATTGTTTTTTAATGTACATATAATGAACTTGCGATTAGTCAATCCGCCCAGTAAAATTACAGCATTCGCATCCTTTCCCCAAACAGCACATGCATACCCCCGGATTTTCCTTAGCAAATTTATTCCAGTCAAAGCCATCCTGTTGCAGCAAATTGCTGTGCGGGCCTGCCAGAAAGGTTCTTTTCACCGCAGGAATCTCTCCATTATTTCCCTTTGCCTCAGGTGAAAACAGCAAGGCTTGCATCATTGGAGTAGCGATTCCATTTTCCTCAAGCCCATTGATTTTTTGAAATAGCTTGACACGAATGACGCAATTGGCATTGAAGCTGTCAGACATGGCGTGGCCTTTTCGATAATAGCCTAAATCCAGCAATCGCTTCTTAAGCGCTTCTACATCCTTTCCTTTGCTGCCAATTTGTAAAGCGCGGTAATCAAGCACTTCCGCGCCATAATCAGTGGGGCTTAAAAACTCCACAGCAACCCAGCCGCTTTGAGCATCTTTAAGCTCCACCTGAAAAAAGCCGTTTTCCTGCTTTAAGACTTTCACATAGCTGCGATTTGAGAGCTTGCCTACGACAGCGCTATGGGCTTCCGGCTTGCTACGCACATTTAGCTGACCCTTGGGGGTGGTGACCTGATAAATCTTTTCGAATGAGGTGTCTATTGTCATCGTTTTAACTTCCTGCGCGATGCCTGTCAGGCAAACCACCACAAAAGCGGTGATGAGCAGATATATTGCCATGCGTTTCATGCTTCTCCTCCTGTCCCTTGGTTCCCACCTTATTATAATTAGCCAAGTCTAACTTGTCAAAATCCCAAACACCAAATTCCAATGCCTGTTGATCACACACAAAGCACATGGATCATACAGCTTGTCTTATAAACAAAATGGCAGTATACTTCTTTTGGTTAAAAAGAACTAACACATGTTGGTTAAGCGGAAAGGAGGAGTACAAGATGAAAGAAAAAAGAAATTGTTTTTACGCTGCAGCATATGTCATTGGCCTGGGCTTAATATCGATCTACATATCAGGTCAGGTATGGCAGGATGCCTATGAGATGTACTCCCTGACCCTGGACTATATGTATCGGCTGTTGCGCCTCTTGGCAGTAATCGGAGGCGGCTTCCTGCTTGGTATCATCGCAAAACGGATTAAAGGCCTTGGACGATTGATTGTTCAGGGTGTTTTGGCCGGTCTTGTTTTATGGCAATGCATTATCTCAGCTCTTCTCCCATTCAACCTTTTTTCACCGGCAAGCGCTCTGGAAATGAAAAAAGATATCTATATATTTAGCGTGGAGCATTTGCTGATATTCCTGCTGTTGCTGGCCATGGGGTTTGGAGCCATCAAACAAACCGCCAACATAAAACTTGGAGACGAGACAGGCATTTTTAAGCTTCTCTCCCCGGTTGCGCTTGCCATCGGGCTGATTGGTTTGCTTGTCTTTCTTGGAAATGAAATCCCCTTGCCCACCGCTTTTATTGCCAACTTGCTTCTGTCTGTGGTTCTGGTCTACATGTTCGGAGTAGTCCTATATGGGTTATGGCAATGGGGCAGCAAGCAGTTGCGCCAAAGCTTTGATGCCAGCCCACCCAAAGCCAAGAAGCCGAAGCAGGCTTCAGATGCATCCTGGAAACCTCGCTTGTCTTTCCAGTCCCTTTACAGCATCCACTTGGTTAAAAAGTTGCTGCCGTGGATGGGCTTGTTGATGCTGGCATGTTTGCTTGTCAGCAGCGCTGTTTATACCGTACAGCCTCATGAGAGAGCCTTGCTGTACCGTTTTGGCATGCTTCAAAAAAATCAAGGCAGCAGCCCTGGCATACATCTCAAATATCCTTGGCCGATCGATGAATTGCGTATCATCGATACCCAGCGTGTACGCAGCATGAGCATTGGCTATACGGCATCCGAAAGTGAGGATTTTTTGTGGACTAGCCGGCATGGCGGTGAGGAACCTGCCTTTCTTCTGGGTGGAGGGAATGAGTTGGCTGCAATCAACCTGCGGGTACATTACCACATCAGTCATCCGGATGATTTTGTGCACCAATTCAATTCTCCTGAGGATATGCTGGCGGCCAAAGCCTATGAGCTGCTGATGAGCCACACCGCTGGCACAGACCTCAATCACCTTCTCTCCATCAACAGGAAAGATTTTTCACAACAGCTCCACGATCGTCTTACAGACTATGCCAATCTTAAGCGCCTGGGTTTAGCTGTGGACACCGTGATTGTTGAAAGCCTGCATCCCCCGGTGGATGTCGCTCATGTGTATCAGGATGTCATTAACGCGGGGCTTCGTAAAACCGCCATGGTAACTCAAGCCCAGGGCGAAGCAGCCGCTTGTATTCACGCAGCCCAATCACAAAAAGAAGCAGCCATTCTGGAAGCACAAGGAAAAAAGGCCCAGGAGATCAGCAACGCAAAAAAACAACATCTGGGGGTGCTAGCAGCCATGGAGGGCAGCCAGGATCAGCCCGAAGTTTTGCAGCTGATGCGCTGGATAAAAGCCTATCAACATCTTTTGGATTGGGAACGGGTGTATGTTTTTTCTCCCCGCACGTTAAACCAAATGGATCGCTTTGTGTTGCCGCTGGGGACTTCACCAGTGCTGATTCAACATAACAAGGAGACGGTAAAAGAATGAAACACATCGCAAAATGGATATATGCTTTTATTTTATTGCTTTTTTTGGGTGTTTTTGGCTTTACCTATACTGTTC
This sequence comes from Christensenellales bacterium, assembly GCA_050952935.1. Lineage (GTDB taxonomy): Bacteria > Bacillota > Clostridia > Christensenellales > Aristaeellaceae > UBA6115. The sequence goes on from JBMNLS010000002.1 coordinate 71,556, forward strand.
GGGAAGGAAACGCTGCCATTGTCACGCGCTTTGGTCGCATTCATCGGGTGGACCAGGAGGCGGGGTTAAAAACCAGGCTGCCTTGGCCTTTTGATCGGGTAGTCAGCTTGGATACACGGCGTCAATATCTGGATTCCGGGCACACAGAAACCCTGACCCGGGACAAAAAGAACATCATCCTGCAAACCTATACCGTTTGGATGATCGATGATCCCATCTTGTTTTACACCAGCGTGGGCAATGCCCAGACTGCCGCAAACTATGTGGGAGATTTGCTTTCAAACGCGAAAAATGGCGTCCTGGGCGCATATGACTTGAGTGCGCTTGTGTCCACCAACCAGCAGGAAATCCGCATTTCGCAAATAGAAAAGGATCTGATGGATGCCGTCGCTGGAAAGGCACGCAGGGATTATGGAATTCTGGTGGATACCATTGGCATCAAGCGCATCGCGTTGCCGGAAGCCAATGTGAAGAATGTGCTGGAACAGATGCGTGCCGACAGGCAGAAAACAGTGACCACGCTCCTGTCTGAAGGTGCTCGGGATGCGGACATCATTCGCAGCCAGGCTGACGCCGAAGCAGCAGAAATCGTGGCGGAAGGCAATACACATGCTGCCCAGATTCATGCCCAAACTCAGGGAGAAATTGCCCGAATTCACGCGGAAGCGTATCAAAAGAACCCTAAACTGTTCTCTTTCTTGATGAAGATGGAGGCATTGGAAACTGCCGCCAGCGGCAATGTCACCCTGGTGTTGGAAATGGCGGAATCCCCCTTTGAAGTGTTAATGGCAAAAGAGGAAAAACATGAAAAATAAGCCTTCTAAACACCCATTTTCTCATGTATTTCGTCTCGCTGTTTGTCTGGGGCTGCTCTTGCTGGTGATCTCAGGAGTTTTTATTGTAGAAAATGATGAAGTAGCGGTTGTGCTGCGTTTTGGAAAGCTCCGTGGCTTGGGACCGGCAGAGCAAATCCTGGAGCCTGGCATCCATTTTGCCTTTCCATATCTGATAGATGAAGTGGTGCGTATTCCCACCGGTAAGGTGCGGCAATTGACTGTGTCTACCCATACAGGCGAAGGAAACATGGTATTGGGACCTGTACAAAATCATGGTTACCTGATTAGCGGGGATAATAACATCCTGCTTATGGAGGCGCGTGTAAAATACGCTATCAGTGACCCAATTCAGTTTGCCTTGCGTTTTCAAGATGCGCAGAATGTCATCCAGGGTGCTGTCTCCGGATGCATGCTGTCGCTTGCAAGCTGCAAAACAGCCGATGAATTGCTGGTGACTGGCAAGGCCGCTTTAGCTGTTGATATTCAGCAATCAGCTCAGGGTATCCTGGATCAGTTGGTGTTAGGGGTACGAATCAGCAACATCGAACTGACATATGTTGCCCCGCCGGAGGAAGTAGCGGACGCATTTGAAAATGTGAACGCAGCAGCCGTATCCAGGGAAACAGAGTTGCAAAACGCCAGGGCTTACAAAGAAAAAGTAGTTCCAGAAGCGCAAGCAGAAGCAGCTTATTATGTCAGTGTGGCTAACACAAAAAACGCCGGTGATATTGCGGCGGTCCGCCAAAGCATGGCCAATTATGAAGGCTTGCTGGAACAATACCAAAAATCCCCGGAGCTTGTGATGTCCGGTGTTTTGCGCACAAGGCAGATTGAATTGTTCAACGCATATAAGAGCATCATTGTTCAGCCGGAGAGCATGGGCGGAACCGTTGTGTTGCCATAGGAGGGCTTATGAGACCTATTCACCGTTCTGCCGCTGAAGCCTTGCGACAAGAGAAACTTCCCATGACACAGCGGGATCAGAAACGAATTTTACATAGCATCATACAGATTATGTTGTCTGGTGCCTTTTTGCTTGCAGGCCTAATTTATGGCTATTTCCACCCTGAGCAGGATTTGGTAAGGGGCCTGGTCTTTTTGCCGGGCGTTTTGGCCATTGGTTTGCCGATAACACTGACCGGCATCCGTGGATTCTTGCAGCAGGACAACGCAGCCTCTATGGAGCTGCTAGTCACCATCGCCATGCTGCTGAGTGTTCTCAATAATCAGTATGTAGTTGCTATTTTGATTCCTCTGCTGCTGACCTTAGTGCATTTTTTTGAGGAAAAGAGCATTATTGGCAGCCGTGAGGCCATGGAAAGCCTGAAAAGCATGCAAGCCAGCCGGGCCATATTGCTGCATGAAGGAAAAACAATTGAAGTGCACCCTCAGGAATTATCGTTAGGTCAGCTCCTGATCGTGTATCCCGGCAGCGTCTTCCCAGTAGATGGTATTGTCACCGATGGGGCTTCCAGTGTCAATCAACAATCGCTGACCGGAGAGGCGATACCCCGCACGGTCAGCATTGGCAGCAAGGTTTATGCAGGCACCATCAACCTGACAGCAGTTCTCACTGTACAGGTGGAACGCCGCTTTGAGGATACCTCGTTTCAACAGGTGATGCGCCTGCTGGATGAGACAGAAAAAACCAACAATGCAGATACGCGTCTGGTTAATCAAGTATTGGCATATTATATTCCATTAACATTGATTTTGGCTCTGGTGGTGTGGATGCTGACCCGAGATATCAACCGGGCTGTAGTCATTCTGGTGGTTAGTTGCCCTTGTGGTCATATGTTGATAGGATCTGCCCCATTGATCGCTGCCTTGTCCGCCGCCTCCAAGCGGGGCATTCTCATCAAGAACGCAGCTTTTATTGAAAAACTAAGCACAGTGGATACCTTTATGTTTGATAAAACAGGCACCTTGACCCATGGGGAGCTGAAGATTGATGCGCTGAACATGGCGGAGGGGCAGACAGAGGAAGCATTCATGAGCTTGGCAAAAGGCCTGGCCATGCATTCCCTGCATCCCGTTTCACAGGCCATCATGCGAAAAGAGCTTGGCACAGCAATTGAAGGGATCACAGTAAAAGAACAGGGAGGTCTTGGGCTAATAGGATCAAAAGACAGTTTATCCTACTTGCTGGGAAGCGCATCACTGATGCGCCAGCACGGCCTTTGTGCAGCAGCTTTTCCCGAAGATGGCTGCATACATGTCTATCTATCAGATCAAAAACAGGTTTTAGGCAGAATATCTCTAACTGATACGCCTCGGCAGGAGGCTAAAGAAGTTATTGAGGGTTTGCATGCGCTGGGTATTGAAAATATGGTGATGCTTACTGGCGATGAGCAAACAAGCGCGAACCGCCTGGGTCAGTCCCTTGGCCTGCACCGTGTGTATGCCAGGCTAATGCCCGATGAAAAACAGCGCATCGTCAAAGAATATCAGCAGAACCATCGCGTTGTCTTTGTAGGCGATGGCATCAACGATGCCCCGTCTCTTTCGGCGGCTGACATAGGCATTGCCATGGGCGCTTTCGGTACTGACGCCGCCATCCAAAGTGCGGACATCGCCCTGATGAACAGTGATTTAAATAATATCATCTATGCGCTGCGCTTAGCACTGAAGGCCAAAACCATCATCCGGCAAAACCTTATCATTGCATTTTGTTCAAGCTTGATTATGATCATCTTAGCGGGTCTCGGATGGATTTCCGCCCTTCCCGGAGCTGTTTTGCATAATATTGGCGCCTTTATTGTTCTGCTCAATAGCGCCAGGTTGCTGAGCAATGAGAAAATGCTTCCGTCCATCCCTGAAAAAGAAGAAAAAAGTGAAACAAAAAACATCAACAATATAAAATAAGGAAGGGCTGTTGTAGTTTACACCTAATATATTCATTTCTAAGCTTGCATTTGCAATGTTTACAAAGCTGGTTGTTCCATTATTGCTATCTGACAATCCTACAAAAGGTCTATTTCCAAGTTCCTGATCAAAAACAACCATCTTTCATAGGTGATTTACTGGCAAGCAGGGCATGTGGGTACCCTACATGCTCTTTGCCTGTTGGTGGCAGTGCCCCCATACCCCTTTGAGCGCATGATAAAATCATGCGGCTGCGCACTTCTGCGAAGCGCTTTTGTACGAAAATAGTCATTTTGCTTGCTCCTTATTTTGTTCGGTTGTAGGTTCCTCTTTATCCAGATTCAACATGCGTTCCACATTGGCTTTAGCGGTAGTATGTTTTTCCTGATTCTTGAGGTTTTCTCTTTCCTTTTTGGATGTAAGCATACTCAAAATACTATCCACGTTCGATTCCGTAACGGTCTGTGGGTACTCCTGTTGAAACTCAACAAGCATGTCCCTGGATAGATGTTCCTGTTCCTGTACCTGCTTAAACACCTCCCCATAGTTACTCATCTCAAAGGCGTTTTGGATAAAGGATTTGACCTCTTCATGAATACCATCCCAGCTTTGATAAAGATTAACCACTGCCTGATCCACTCTTTCCCATGAAATAGCTTGTCCTCGTTTTTCATGCTCTGCCAGAATGCCTATGATGTCGGACAGGTCATTTTTATACTTCCGGCCTGACTTAAGCTTCATGGCAATCAGGTATTCGGCAGATATGCTCCGCACCTGAAGAACACCAGAGAACGTTTTGTAGTATTGGGAGAATTCATTGAGTTTGCTGGTATAGGAAGCGGTTCGCATAAAATCGGCATTTAGCCAGCCATTGGGTAGGTTGTACTGGTCGCCAACTTGGTTAATAGCGTCTTTCATAGAAGATGAAGCGTGAATGATGGTGTCTATATCAGTTGTCATGTCCCGAAAACCATAGTTGACCAGAATGGCTGCACCACCTACAAGGACAATTTCCGCCGTTGCACTCTTACCATTTTGTTTTCGGAATAGTTTGCCCAGCTCTTTCAAATAGGTGTCTAAATTATCTTTATTGAATGTGCTAACTTCATCAGATGACATTACGAACCTCGCTTTCCACGATGTTATGGCGCAGAAACTCCGGGATGGACTGGGATAATGCGTCTTCTTTGATCTTTTCTTCTCCGCTTACCATGGCCATGGCAAGCACGCTGGCGGGATAGAGCGTTTCCTCCAGTTTTACACTGCGCAATGCTTCGTACTTTGTGCATAGAGGCACATCGTTTTCCCGGCTTATATAATCAAGCATCGCAAGTAAGTAGAGGCTCTCTGGATACCATTTTCGCCGGTATAGTTTGCTGATATCATCTTTCTGAAGGGTTTCAATAATAAAGTCGATATCCCCTAATTCTTTCAACCTATGGCAAATATTGCTTTTATAAAGTTCAAAGTTGGCTCGTTCCCTTAAGTAAGGCGCTAAAAGTTCTTCCATGCTTAAGCCAAGTTCTTTGGATAGCTTATACACGGTTTCCGCTGTGCACTTATCCAGGCTTGTTCTTCCATGGTAGATGTCATTGACAGTGGTATAGGGAACACCACTGTTTTTAGATAACTTATACAGCGTCATGTTTTTACTTTCAAGCAGTTCCGGAACCATCATTTCAAGCACCTCCTATCACACTTAATATATCGGAATACCGACACATTGTCAATGTGTTGAAGCTACCTAAATTGAATCATCGTTTGGTGATGGCTCTATATCTTTAATGCAAAGTGTTCTGATTTAAGTGTTAAAAAGCACCTGTTTTTAATGTAAATACTGCCTGCTGAAAGTCGCAAACCTATTGATAATACTAACTTTTCTGAAAAAGTCCTATAAGAACACTCGTACCAGTCAAGGAGCTTGAGTCGTTTGGATTCAGGCTCTTTTTTATGTTCAATGTTATTAGGGTGGCTTTTTCAAAGCGCGGGCAGGGGCGTGATTGCGTTTTGTGTCGCCTGTGATATACTGTAGGGGTAATTTTGATGGTTTGATTAAAGGAAATGATGATGTACAGACGCACATTTGCCCGGGTGAACCTGGCTGCCTATAAGGCCAATGTGAGGGCCGCAAAACGCCTGGCGGGGCCAGGAATAAAGCTGATGGCGGTGGTGAAGGCGGATGCCTATGGGCATGGCCTTGTGCCCATTGCCGGCGCCGCCCAGGTGGCGGGGGCTGACTGGCTGGGCGTGGCCCTGGCGGAGGAGGGGGAGGCTCTGCGCATGGCGGGCATTCGGCTGCCCATCCTGATTCTGGGGCCGGTGAACGAGGTGGGTGCTGTAGCGGCTGTTAAAAACAATCTGACCATGACGGTGTTTACCCTGGCCCAAGTGATGATGGCGCGGCAAGCGGCGCAAGCCGCAGGTCAGCCTGCCCTGGTGCATGTGAAGATCGATACCGGCATGAACCGCATTGGCCTTAAAACCCAGGCTGCGCTGGCGGAGGTTTTGCAAACCATCAAGGCGGATAATCATGTGGAGCTGACCGGGGCATTCACTCACTTTGCCGATGGGGATAATCCCGACACCGCCTTTACGGATGCGCAGCTCAGCCGTTTTCAGCAGATGCTGACCATGCTGCCCCGGGATATTTTGGTTCATGCCGCCGCCAGCTCCATGTTGCCCAGGGCGGATGCTTGGTTTAACATGGTGCGCCCGGGCATCGCGCTGTATGGCTGCCCGCCGGTGCCCTATGGTGAAGAGATGCTGCCGGTGATGAGCTGGGAGGCGGAGATCACCCATGTCAAGGAGATCGGCCCCGGCGAAGCGGTGGGCTATGGCGTCACTTTTCACGCTGAAAAGCCCATGCGCCTGGCCACCCTGGCTGTGGGCTATGGGGATGGTTATCCCCGCTGCCTGTCCAACAGAGCCCAGGTGCTGGTGGGCGACAGGCGCTGCGCTGTTGTTGGCCGGGTATGCATGGATCAGATGATGGTGGATGTGACAGAGGCGATGGAGGCGGCGTCGGGTGGGCATGCTGTGCTGCTGGGCAGCCAGGGGGATCAAAGCATCCTGGCTGATGAGCTGGCGGGCCTTGCGGGCACGATTTCATATGAGGTGCTGCTGGGCATCAGCCCCCGGGTGCCGCGGATATATGCAGAATGAGGATGCCGATGAACGGAAAGAAAAAAAAGACGCAGCTGGTGTACAAACCCTATTTGAAAGGCCGTTGTGCTAGCCCCCTGGCCGCCAAAAGAGGCTGGCGGATTGGCGCCTATGTGCTGATGAGCGCCTTTGTGTTTTTCTTTCTGGGGCAGCTGATGGCCCTTGACATCCTGTGGCTGCGGCTGGTGATCAACCTGTTGATGCTGACGATTTTAGCGGTTCTCTTTTATTCCGATGGCGCGCACATGGGTGAGGGGGACGCGGCCTTTGCTGAAATCGCCTTAACCCGCCAGCAGGAGGGGAAAACCATTCCCCAGGCTGACTTAAACCGCTGTTTTCACCCCTACAAAGGTTTTTTTACCGCCTTGGTGGGGGCAGCGCCCTTTGCGCTGCTTTGCCTGGTTTATGCGCCCATGGCAAAGCCCGTCACCTATACACTGGGGGCGCTGCCGGGCTGGCTGGCTGGATATGAAAAGCGGGCCGATATAGGCCTGGCGCTGGCTTATTATCATCAGCAGGCGGCCTTTGGCCTGGTGGATGGGCTGAGGCTTGTGGTCAGGCTGCTGGTCTTCCCCTTTGTGAACATAGCGGGGCCAGACAATGTCATGGGGCTTTTATGGGTGGAGCGGCTGTCGCCCCTGCTGGTGATGCTATCCCCCATGGCCTATGGGCTGGGCTATCGCCAGGGGGAAAGGATGCGCGCCATGGTGCACGGGGGCATCGCCATCAGCCGGCGGCGGAAAAACCGTCAGGAGGCCCGCCGGAAAAAGGCCGCACAGCAGCCAAAGCAGCTGCTGTGAAAGCGACCCTTGTGCTGACCGGCGGCATCCACTGCTCCAGACGGCTGTTTGCCCCGGAGGGCAGGGACACCCGTCCCACCCGCGCTCTGGTGCGGGAAGCGTTGTTCAACATGCTGCATGGAGTGTGTGAAGGGGTCCAGGTGCTGGACTTGTTTGCGGGCAGCGGGGCTTTGGGCTTTGAGGCCATCAGCCGGGGGGCGGAGAGGGCAACCTTTTGCGACCGGAGGGCGGAGGCCATCGGGGTGATCCGCAAAAACGCGGCCTTGCTGAGGGAAGAGAATCGGTGCGTTTTCCTGCTGATGGACTGGCATCAGGCTCTACGCCAGCTTTCAGCCAGGGGACAGCGCTTCGACTTGGTGTTTCTTGACCCGCCTTATGGGCTGGATCTTTTCCCGGTGTTGGAGGTTCTGCATTCCCGGGGTTTACTGAATCCCGATGCCATCCTGGCGCTGGAGCATGGGGGAAAGGCGGATGTCACCCTGCCCCCTAATTTCACCATCACCCGTGCCAAGCGCTATGGTGAAAGCGGCATTACCCTGATTTCCCCGCATAGGGAGGAGAAAACATGAAGGCGATTTTTCCCGGCAGCTTTGACCCCATTACCCTGGGACACCTGGATTTGATCAGGCGGGCCAAGGCTTTTTGTGATGAGCTCACCGTGGCCATTCTGATCAACCCGGAAAAACCGGGTACATTCTCTTTAAGTCAGCGGCTGGATATGGTAAAATCGGCCTGTGAAGGTATGGACAACATCCGGGTGATGCATTTTTCGGGGCTTTTGGTTGACCTGGCGCGAAAGCTGGATGTCCGGCTCATCATTCGCGGAGTGCGCACAGGCGGTGACCTGGAAAGTGAGGCCGCCATGGCCTGGGCCAATGCCGCGATGCTGCCGGGGCTTGAGACCATTTTTCTGCCGGCGGCCAACGGGTTGGGCGGGGTATCCTCCTCCCTGGTGAGACAAATTGCCCAGTTTGGCGGGGATGTGAGCCCCTTTGTGCCCCCTTGCGCGGTGGATGCCGTTCACACGCGCTTTCAACATATAGACTGACACGCTCAAAGAATAGAGGAGGTAAACGCTATGCCCAGAACAGAAGTATTTGCCCTGGCGGATGAATTGACGCTGCTGATCAAAAACGCCAAGAAGCTCCCGCTGACGGACACCGCCATGGTGAACCAAAGCGCGGCGATTGACCTGATCAAACGCATCATCTCCGCCTACGACCCGCAGCTGGCCGCTGCGCAGAAAATCGTGGACAATGAGGAGCACATCATCATGGATGCCCAGCATAAAGCTGACCAATCCATGAAGGACGCCCAGAACCAGGCCCAGGGCATGGTGAATGAGGCCAACACCTATGCCACGACCACCAAGCAGAACGCCGACGCCTACTATGCGGACCTGCGCGCCAAGGCAGAGGAAGAGGCCAATGCCGTGGTGGCTGACGCCCAGACCCGCGCCCAGCACATGATTGAGGATGCCAAGGCCCAAGCGGATACCCTGGTGAGTGAAACCACCATCCTGGCCCGGGCGGAGGCCCAGGCCCAGGAATTGCTGGAAAACGCCAACCAGCACGCCCAGTCCCTGCGCAGCCAGACCCAGCAGGATCTGGCGAACCTGCTTGACCATGTGGACGCCACCATCTCCGCCCAGCTCAACGATCTGCGCGCCATCCGCCAGAATGTGACCGGCGCACAGCCTCACTACGAGGATGACGAGCCGTAAATAATAAGATTTGAACAAAAACGGGGGAAGGACTGAAAAGCTTCTCCCCGTTTTTTGTTAGGAGTTTTTACCTATGCACATGTATGGTTAGAATGATCCAAGCAATGAGAATCAAATCATAATCATCGTAATTTCTAATATACAGGCGGATTGTTGCTAATGTCCCATAAACTCACAACAATATTGGAGCCACACAGATCATGTCGGCTAAGCAGTGTGACAATGAACGAATTCATGTCAAGCTGCGTCATCGCCTGGTCAATACTTATAAGGATCAATTTCAGACTAATCATACCATTTTCAGCACCGGACACTTGGCATTCATTGCCTTCTGACACGGCATTTTGCTCATATATGGTAGTTCGCTATACTCACTACCAGCGGTATAAGCATCATTATGTAATTAAACAAAAACATACTATGCAGAAGGCGCATATTTCCGAAATTAGCGCTTCGTAATTTTTCCGTAACCCTCAGCAAGAAAATCTGCCACCTATGGTTCTGAATTCTATACACAACTTCATAACTTTTCTTCATCCTGTGCCGTATATATTCAAGTAGAATGATTTTCAGTTTACTAATCCGAAGTCCGATAGGAAATCAGCTTGATAAAACGCAATTTTCTGACGAAATCCATTATCTTACCCAAGCCGACTGCAAGTAAGGAAATCTGTCACGACCTCACGCACAGTATAGGAATAGTCAACTATATTCGTTTCCAGCATCCACGGACCACGATAACCCGTCCTAATCAACCGACTACACACCATCTCCCACGGTACAATTCCGCCCTTTTCACCAGGCTTCCAATGACGTTCGCCCAGCGGACCACCACGATCATAATCAGACAGGTGTACCGTAATGACATACTTTTCCATGTCATCCAAGAATTCTTCATGGCCCTGTAAAAGCAGATGATTGGTGTCAAAGCAAAGCCCGGCGCAGCTGTCCATCAGTTTAAGCATCGCCCAGCTACATTCCAGCGGTGTACGAGGAATATTCTCTACAGCTACCATCATTCCATATCGACTGGCAAATGTGCTCATCTCATCCAGACTGCGGCAGCAGGCGTCAATACACTGCTGTTCAAAACCTTCTCTATAATTCGCACCCAGACCATGAACAACCAGAATCTTTGAATCCCAACCGGCTGCCGTGCGCATCACGAAGGTCAGATTCTGCACATTTCTTTTTCGCTGTTCTTCATCAAGGGTATCAATTTCCCACAGGTCGCCGGAAGGAAGATGGGTTGACCAGATGCCAAGTCCCGCAGCCGTCGCTGCGTCATAGACCTTTCCGCCCATTTCCAGTGCAAGCTCTATGCTTTCGCGGTATTCATGTAGGCCAATTTCCGCCTCACCGACACCTGCGGCTTTGAATTCTTCCGCACGATGCATGGTTTTAGGCGATATAGAAAATCCCAATCTCATGCAAGAATATCCTTTCCTAAACTAAACAAATCTTGTCATAAAATGCTTCAGGCATCGCCCACCATTTGCCTCGCTGGCTCACCCCCCACATCCATCAAGTATCCGTTTCAAGTAGGGAAGCCGGACGAATGAAATCTGGCATTCGTCCGGCAACCGAAAATTGTTCACTAGTCTTAGATAATTCCATTAATAACAGCCTTCTGAGTAGCAAGGTAATTTTCCAAGCCCATGGCATTGAGCTCTTCGAGATACATCCGCCAATCATCATCGCTTTCAATATCAAGGTTACCTAGAATGAAGTTGACTGCAGAGGATATGACGTAGTCGGTGATGGTTGTTTCGATCAAAGCAATTGTGTTGATCTGTTCTTCAGTACCCCAAGTAATCGCTGGCCAGTTGGTTTTAACACCAAACTCTTCAATATAGTGTTTGCTGTCATAATAGAGCAAGTGCGAAGCGCTGCCTTCGGTATCTTCTTCACAATAACGGCGATCAGCGCTGTCACAACCTAGCGGCAGATACCAGTAGTCGTTCTGCTTGGCACCAGAAGATGCTATACCCGTCAGTTGCACATAAGCGGGAGAAGTGCCCAAGATGTTGGTCAGATCATTACGCCACTCGTAGTTAATTCCTTCCCAGCCACGGGTATTCAGCATGGAGCCTTCGAGTCCATAGAACCAGTCAAGCCACTTGAGAGCTGCTTCGGGATGCTCACATTGGGTGGTGATGCCGCTCTGGAGCTTGAAAGCAACATTTCTTATACCGGTTTGCTGTATACCCGCGGGACTTACCAGCGGATCAATAACCGTATAGTTTACATAGGGAATAATACCGCTGTCAATGAAGTCACCTTGATATCTGCCAGGAACGGCACCGCATATCATCTCTTCAGCAGTAGCCCTGGAGGATAGCGCCTTCATCTGAGATTTGTCTTGAATAAAGGATTCCTCGGCGATGAGACCCTCTTCATACAGGGAATTGATATACTTCAGTCCTTCGCGCCAGCCATCAGTCACATACGAAGCGCTGATCTCGCCCTCTTCGCTGACAGTTAGCATATTGGTAGCAGTAACTAACTGGAAAGGATTCATCAGGAACCACAGAGGGTTCCCACCTGTATGGCCATTGGAACCAACAAGGGGAATCTCGTCGGTGGTATCGCCATTGCCATTCATATCGTTGTCACGGAAGTAGCGCAGCATATCCCTAAAATCTTCGGTGGTGGTGATTTCCTTGCCAGTTACGTTCTTATACTTTGTGAGCCACTCAGTATTTACAAACATCTTCTCCTGCGCCTACATGTGCAGACCGATGTCATCGTTATACAGAGTGTAAATATTACCATTGGGTGCAGTAATCCACTCTTTGTATTCCGGATTTGCTTCCAGTCTCTTTGTGGTATAATACGCATGTTTTTCGATTAGATCATTCAGGGGAATTAGAACGCCCTGAGTACCCAACTGGTTTGCCTGGGCAGCGGAGAAGTAGGTCAGATAAATGTCCGGATACTCGCCACTCGCGATGGACAGGTTCAGCTTGGTAGTCTCTTCTGCTTGAGGAACGATGATCCAGTTGATGTGTATGTTCGTCTTCTCCTCATACCATTCGGTCATCCTGTTGGTCCAAAGGTCTTCTACGGTTGCACGCTGATAGCACCAAACATCTAGGGTGATCTTCTCATCAACGATCGGAAATTCATTGGGGTCGGATACCTCTACTGCCAGCGCAGTAACGCTGCTTATGCAGAGAATCAACGCGATCAGCATGGTAATCAGTCTTTTCATGTTAGTCTCCTCCTTTATTAATGTCACAATGTGGATGTCAACAGCCGTTTCTTTCTTTAGGTCCTCCTTCCTCAGAGATGTTAATCTATTGCCATATCCGATGGAAAGCATCACCCCTTCACAGCGCCGATCATTACGCCTTTGACAAAGTGACGCTGTACCAACGGATAAATCGCCATAACAGGCACGGAAGCGACAACGATAAGTGCATATTTCATGACGTTCGCGCGGGCTTCCAGCTGGGCAACTATTTCCGGATCCATGCTCATTTGTTCCGTCAGATCCATGGTGTTCAGAATCAGGATCTCACGCAGGAATATCTGCAAGGGGTACAGATTACGGGATTGGAGGTAAATCATTGCGGAAAAATACGAGTTCCAGTATGCGACAGCATAGCATAAGCCAATAACAGCCATGATGGGCATAGACAGCGGAAGACAGATCCTGATCAGGAAGTTTATATTCGTGCATCCGTCCAACTGAGAGGCTTCCAATAACTCATCGGGAATTTGACTCTGGAAGTAGGTGCGCATGACAATCATATTGTAGACCGATAAAGAGCCAGGTAGAATGACTGCCCAGATGGTGTTTAACAGCTTAAGATCTCGCACCACCAGATAAGTGGGGATCAAGCCACCGGAGAAATACATCGTAAATACACACAGACCCATGATGAAGTTAGAACCAGGCATGTCCTTGCGTGAAAGCGGATATGCGCAGGCAATGGTGAGCACAAGACTGATCGCAGTGCCTAACACAGCGTAAAACAATGAGTTTACGTAGCCTGTCCAAATCGCCTTATAATTGAAAACCGCCTGATAGCCCAACATTGAAATACTTTCCGGAATCAACGCAAGATTTACACGAGTACTGAACGAAGCAATCAAAACATACAAGATCGGATATGCAAAAAGAACAAAAATAATAATTAGCAGAAACCACACAACTGCAAGGAACACTTTATCCGACAGGGAATGACCAACCCTGATACTGTTCTTTACTTTTGACATGTTTCTTTCTCCTTGAGAGACTCACCACAGAGCGATGCCGCTCAAAGACTTGCTGATGCGATTGACCGAGACCAGCAGAACCAGATTGACTACCGAAACGAACATGCCGATGGCCGCCGCGTAGGAATAATTGTTGATTTCACTGGCTAAGCCCTGCTTGTAGACGTAGGTCTGAATGATTTCCGAAGAAGAAAGATTCAGAGGGTTTTGCATAAGATACGCCTTTTCATATCCGACGTTGAGCAGATTGCCACAGCTAAGAACCAGCATAATGACCACTGTGGGCAAAATGGTCGGGATATCAATATGCCAGATACGCTTCAGAATGGTTGCGCCGTCTACAATCGCCGCCTCATGAAGCTCCGGCGATACGCCGGAAAGCGCAGAGATGTAAATAACGGAACTATATCCCACAGTCTGCCAGACGCCTGTCCAGGTGTATACGCCGTAGAAGTACTTCGCTTTGCCCATAAAACTGATGGATTTTATGCCAAGGCTATTAAGCAGCATGTTTACGACACCTTCGCGAGTATCAAGGAACTGTAGGATCATGCCGACCATGACGACCGTGGAAATAAAATACGGGAAATAACTGACCAACTGAACCGTCTTCCTAAAACCGCGAGACGGTACGTAATGCAGAAGGATCGCGAGGATAATCGGCAGCGGAAAGGTAGCGAGACCATACAGGCTGATTAGCAATGTGTTCTTTAGCAGCCCACAGAACAGGTGGCTATCAAAGAAAGTTTTAAAGTGCTTCCAACCTACCCAAGGACTTTCCAAAATACCGAGCGCAGGCTTGTAATCCCGGAAAGCAATTTGCGCACCGTACATGGGCCAGTACTTGAAAAGAAGCAGATGGATGAGCGGAATCATTACCAGAAGGTATAGACTCCAGTTCCTGCGCAGCACATGACAGAAGCTAATCTTGTTTTTCATGTACACTCTCCTAATCGTTTCAGAAATCTGTGTCCCTCCGAATATGTAGAAGACTTAATCTGACTGTAACTTTTTGGCTTCTTTTGTTCTAAGTGCCAGTCAAATGTCAAATGCTGTAATAAGATCAGCGCGAAAGTCCGATATCTGCATAATCTTTTACTTGCATCGGTATTAAATTTCGGTGTGATTTGTCTTCAGCGAAAACAGTGAATAAAATTACCGATAATTTCGAACCTGTTTTTATAGAACCATCCTCTCTTTCATTTTTTGCACTACATCAATGCTAATCTAAAATAATCCGTCCATGTAAAGTTGGAAGGGGTGAATCAGTAAAATCAGCGTAAAGAATAATGAAGATTGTAAAGTCTCAAAACATAGAGAGCCCTAGATTAATGCACGTTTTCTATTGTTTCATGATATATAGTAGTAATAAAAAACCAAATCATTAATGCATCAGTGAGTCATCTGCGATAAGTGATGGAAAAAATGCACTGAACATTCTCAGTCAACTCCTTAATAGTAAGGCATAAGCGGTCGAAGATTGCCTCTGGGTGCTTGAAAATTTCATTGCGAAACTCCTTCTCCTGTGCCTTGTCCCAAATCATTTTCAACGGGGTTGAGTTCCGGGGCAGGGAGTACAAGGGATATAATTAATCCTATGTGGTCTGATACCGTCATAGGAGATGAACGGTGCTAGACCGTATTATCCAACAGATAAATTTTGAGAATTCCAGGTGTCCATACAATCCGTGTTTGCATAGGATATCACCAAGATGAACAGCTTGTCATCCTGTGGCGAGACAGTGTCATACAAATATCTGTACTTCCGGATATGGTGATATGGTATGGATACAATAACTCTTTAATTGACTATTCAAATATACTACATATAAATAGATAAAGCCCCAGAAATATGTGCTGGGGCTGGGGGCTTATCGACAGTCAGACAGGGGAAGCCCCTTACCCAAGAGCCCTCACCTGTAAAAATGGGTCTATTGTATCGCCTTCAGCGCCTCTTCGTAGGCCCGGGCCAGCTGGGGGTCTGCCATATCGCCCAGCTCAAAGTATTTGCTTTTTAATTCTTCCGGCATCTCCACCACGATATGGGGGATGACGCCTTCTTTGTGCACCTTGCTGCCCAGGGGAGAGAAATATTGGGCATAGGTGAACTGGACGCCGGACTTGCCGTCAGACAGCGGGATCACATACTGAATGATGCCTTTACCGAAGGTTTTTTCGCCGATGATGGTGGCGCGCTCATAGTCCTTCATGGCGGCGGTGACGATTTCAGAGGAGGAGGCGGAGTTTTCATTGACCAGGATGATCAGGGGGAGGTCATCCTTCCCGTTGGCGGTGTAAAACTTCTCCTGATGGCCCCCGCGGTCTTCAGCGTAGTAGAGCAGCGTTTTGTCAAGGAAAAGATCTGAGATTTTGATGCCGTCATCCACCCAGCCGCCGGGGTTATCCCGAAGGTCGATGATGAGGGAGCGCATTCCCGCTGCCTTCAGCTCATCATAGGCTTGGGTGAAGGCCTCGGCGCTGCCTTTCGCGAACTCAAACAGTACGATGTAGCCTACCTTGTTGTCCAGCATCATGTATTCCACGCGGTTGACGATGATTTGAGCCTTGATCAGGTCAAAGGGCAGCACCTCACCCTGGCGTACCACCTCAACATGTACCTTGTCGCCGGGCTTGCCGCGCATGATGTTCACCGCGTCCTGCATGGTGGCGGTGGTCACCTGGATGTCCTCCACCGTCATGAACACATCGCCTTTTTTGAGGCCGGCGGCTTCCGCAGGGGTGTTTCTGAACACCCGGGTGATGGTGACGGCGCCGGTTTCATAATCCCCCAGCATTTGCACGCCGATGCCGGCGTATTTGCCCTCGTCATCCTCGTGCATTTTTTTCCAGGCATCCTCCGGGTAGTAGAAGGAGTAGGCATCGCCCAGGCCGGACATAAGGCCCTGGATGGCGCCATCCATCAGCTTCTGCTCGTCGGTTTCCTCAAAGAAGTAGGAGTCCACATAGTTTTTCACCTCGTCAAGCAGCTCATATTTTTTCAGCCGCTTGTATTCCGCACGGGGAATGGTGACGGTGTCCCCTGCGTTTTTTTCGTTTTTTGGCCAGAAAGAGGCGGCGCTCAGCATGGGCGACATGAGGGCCAGGGTCAGCACAAGGGCCAGCAAGATGAAACGGCGATTTTTGTTCACGGTGTTCCTTTCCCCGGGGTATCCGGCAGGACAGAGGCGCGTTTTTTAAGGTCCAGCAGCAGCTTGAAGGTCATCGCGTCATGGAAGCGGCGCAGGTCAAGGCCCAGCTGCTTTTGCACCTTGTCCAGCCTGTACACCAGGGTGTTCCGGTGGATGTACAATTCCCGTGACGCGTCGGAGAGGTTCAGGTTTTTATCAAAGAACATGGTGATGGTTTTGAGCATGTCCTCGTTAAGCAGTTTGGCGGTTTTCCGGTTGAACAGCAGGGAATAGTAGCGGCTGGCGGTCTCCTCAGGCGTCTGCATCAAAAAGCGCTCCATCAGAAGGCTCCGGTGATTATAAACGCCCCCCTCATGGGGATAGACGCGGCTTAACTGCAGGGCGCTTGAGGCCTGACTGAAGGAAAGGGGAAGTGCCGACAGGGTGAACACGGTTTCACCAATGCCAATCTGGGCCTGCTGGCCCAGCTCGTTCATCAGCGTATCCTGAAGGGCCGCGGCATACTCTCCCAGATCTTCAGGGCTTTCGTCTGCCATGTCTAGGATGAGGGCGGCGGTGTGCTGATCCATGGGCACCACCCGGTCACCTCCGTGAAGGGGGAGGACGCTTTCCAGCATTGCCCCGATGCCTTCCGGGCTTGTTTTTTCAAGGCTCAGCAGCATCACGCAACGGGGCGCGGTTTCAGGCAGATGGTGCTGGCGAATAAGCGCCGTCTGTTCCACGGGGTTTAGCTGGCCTAACAGCAGGCGCTTGAGCGACGTGTCAAGCCCGGCGTCGGCGCCATGGGTTTTGTTGATGGCCTGGATCATGGCCGCGGTGAGACGCAGAAAATCAGCGGCCCCCGGCGAATCCCTCACCGCCAGCACCTCCCCTGAAAGACCGGGGAGCAGCAGGAAAAGATAGCCGTTTTGCGCCAGGCACACATCCGCTTCCAGATCGGCCGGCAATTTAAAGGCTTCCGGTTGCCGGGGGAAAAGGCATTTCCCATCCTGCCCGAGCAAAAACACAGCGGTGTTTAGCCTGGCCAGCACCGCACAGCTTTCCGCCAGCGCTTCCTGATGCACGTTTCTCCCCCACTTTCCTGAAAAATCCATTTGAGTATACCAGAAAATGGCGGCATAAAAAAGAAGAAATGCAATTCCGTGTGATTGACAGGGGGCCGGATGCCCGATATAGTTAAAAATGGTTAATATGTGAATCGCACAATAATGTTAATCATTATCAAAGGAGGGAACAGGCGATGACATTTCAGGAGGGGAGCCTGCGGGCAGAGCGGCGTCCCAAGACGGTGTTCATGAGCCTGAAAAACAAGCTGGAGCTGCCGGGGGTCGCAGCACTGCTTGCGCCCTGCACCCGTCACCTGGATCAGAGCCAGTACGCCAGGATGCTGGGCGGCTGGAAATCCCTGCGGCAATACCATGTGTATGGCTTTGTGCGGATGGGGGCGGTGATCGCCATCATGGCCGTGCAGGAGCAACAGCCGGGGGAAGGGCGGCTGCTGGTGCTGTCTGTTGACCCGCGTTTCAGGATGCGGGGCATGGGCAGGCGCCTGGTGGTTGAAACCTTCTGCTCGCTGAAGCTGGAAAGCCTGAGCGCTGACACGGTGGAGGAAACGCTGGGCTTTTATCAGCGCAACCTGTTTGAGGTGGTGTCCAGCCGCGATGCCGGCCAGGGCATCACGCTGCATTCCTGCGTGCTGACCCGTCAGCGGCTTTACGCGGGCTATGCCCACGAGTATTCCTCCGGCGCTGTGCTCTATACCCAGCAGGGGGATGAGCGGCTGTATGCCGTGGTGACGGAGCTTTCCGGCAACACCGGGCTGCCCAAGGGCCATGTGGAGCCGGGGGAGAGCAACCAGGAGGCGGCGCTGCGGGAGATTTATGAGGAAACGGGCATCCATGCCCAGATCGTGCCCGGCTTTGAAGGGGAGCTGGTCTATCCTCAGGGGCGGGGGATGCTGAAGCACTTTTATTATTTCCTGGCCAGCTTTGATTCGAAGCAGCGCCTCATCACCGGCGATGTGGTGAAGGCGGAGCTGCTGCCCTATGACCAGGCGATGAGAAAGCTTTCTTTTATGGATGTGCGCCAGCTTTTGCGGCGCGCCGAGGTGTTTTTAAACAGCGGCGGGATCTCCGACAGGCCCTGAAGGTGTTTTATACCGCGTCCGCCGGAATCTCCGGACGGGGGCCGAAATAGCTTAGCATCTGGGCGTCTGAGAGGTTGAACCACTCCTTCACCTGATCCCAGCAGAAGGTCGGGCGCTTTTTAACCACATTGCGAAGGCGGTCAACGCGAGTATTCCAATAGCGCATGCAGCCGTCCACCGTCTGGGGCTGATCGGAAGAAATGCTTTTTAAGTTAAGCGAGGCCCAGCGCTCAAAGTGCATGTTCATCTCAGGCTCCAGGAGCTGGTAACATTCCTCAATCTGCGCCAGCATTACCGGGGTGGTGAGCTGCTGGAATATTTCGCCAAAGCGGCGGAGGAACTTGTCCCGCATCTCCGGGCTTTCCATGAGCTTGACAATGAGGGTGTTGTCGATCTGGTTGCCAACGCCCGTTCCCTTAGGATTAAGGATGTTACGGATGCCGTTGGCCTTGGAGTTGAAAAGGCCATAGTCCAGGTCATATAAAATCCAGCGCCATTTTTCGCCGGGGATTTTGTAGTAGCGGATGTTGCCGGTGTCGGTGTTGGCGAAAAATGCCTCAAAAATCATATAGTCAAAATAGTTATCCACATCAATATGGTCAAGCAGGTACTGCAGGTCATCGGGGTTGGTACCGGGGGATAGGGTTTTGGCAATTTTCAGCAGCTTCCGGTATTCCTCATTGCTGCCCCAGTAGGGCTTGGAATTGCCCTCCAGGATGGTCATGTCATTCGCCTTGTCCAAGGGCAGGCCCTCATGCTGGGCCACAAAATAGCGGCTGATGCGCTCGCGCATGTTGTACTGGCCCCAGTACTGGCCGTTGAGATAAACGATGACCGGCTTCCAGGCCTGGTGGATGACGGTGGTGTCAATCTGATCGACCAAGCGGGACTGGACGCCATCGGCCATGCGGGTCCACACGGCGTCGTTGCCGCTGACGCGCAGCACGATGGATTTGTATTGGGTGAAAGGCCGGTCCTCAAAAATGGCGGCGTTGAAATATTTGCTGCCAAACCTGGCCCGGGAATGCACCTTGAAGGACTTCTGGGGCATGTCAAGGGAGTACTGGCCGATGAGGCCAAAGGTGACCCCCTGGCTGAACACCACATCGCCGGTGTCGGAATTGAACATCTCGGCATAGCCTGGCCGGTGCTCTTTGCCATGGAGGCGGTAGACCGGGGTGGGGTTGCTGAAGGGGATTTTTTTATATTGCAAAAGGCTTATGCCGTCCCCCGTGGCGTACATGCCGGTTTTCCCGTCCCACAGTTCCACCGGGTCGGTGGTGAGGCAGACAACGGGCAGAGAAAAATAGGTTTTCATCACATAGGTGGCCGTGATGGTGTCAGAGGGCTGCAGGCCCTGGGCGAAAGCCCGCGCCCGGATCACCGTGGTGTCGTTCACCTCGATGGGGCCGGTGTAGTCCGTACCCACGCTTACTGTGGGGATGGAGCCGTCCAGCGTATAGCGCACCCGGACTCCCTCCGGCACCTGGATGGAAACGCTGATATT
Organism: Christensenellales bacterium; assembly: GCA_050952935.1. Lineage (GTDB taxonomy): Bacteria > Bacillota > Clostridia > Christensenellales > Aristaeellaceae > UBA6115. The sequence continues at coordinate 91,968 of JBMNLS010000002.1, forward strand.
CTCCCGGTACAGCCCCCCCGCGTGGGAGAAGGCCGGAGTCTGGGCAAAGCCTATAAAACCCGGCCCGTTGGCAGCGCCGGGGGAGGGCATGTCATAATAAAAAAAACCCTCCTGACCCAGGGTGCGCCCGTAGGAGATGTCGGTGGGTATTTTCGGGAGCACCATCCGGTCAAGCACCCTACCGGAGCTGTCAGACAGCGTCACCACCTCTCCCCCTGCACGCTTCAGGGCGTGATTGGCGTGCAAAGCCGCCGCGTTTGAGCCAGGATCCCGGCTTTTGTCCATCATGATGACCTTGTATTCCCCGGGCCAGATGCTGGTGCCCTGGGGAAACTGCCATTTGCGGGGCCAGCCGATGTTGTCCGACAGCCCCCAGCCGCTGATGTCCTGCGCCTGGGAGGAGGCGTTGTATATCTCCACCCAGTCGGTGGGGGGCTGGCCCGCAATCTGGATGACGGTGTCGTTGCTGCTCATGGCTTCGGAAATAAAAACGCCATAGGGGTTGAGGGCCTTCAAGTAGCGCTCGGCCATGGAGAAACCCACGGCGTTGTTGGGGGCGCCGGGGGTGGGGATGACAAACACCTGCCAGGCGCCGGTATCCTCATTGCGACCAAAGCTTTGATCCATGGGCACGTTTTCATAGGTGATCCGGTCAAGCATCTGCCCCTGGCGGGTGGACAGGGTGACCGTCTCCCCCTCGGCCTTCAGGGAGAAGTTGGTGTGGGGGTAACCGCCGGGGTTTGGGCGGTTTTTGCCGGAGCAAAACACCAGGTAATAGCCCTTGGGCGGGATCGCCGCGCCTTCGGGGAAGAACCACTTGGCAGGGCGCTGCTCGTTGTCGCTCAGCGCGATGTGGCTTAGGTCAATGGTGGTGTCGCTGTTGTTTTTCAGCTCCACCCAGTCGCTTAAGGCGTCGTCCTCATCCCGCAGCCCGCTTCGGGGCGCCGGGCAGAGCTCATTGATGACCAGGGTGCCGGTTTCAATGAAATAGCTGCTCATATAAGCGTCATGCCCGGCCTGGGTGTTGGGATAGCCGGGGGAGAAAATATCGCTTTTTGCGAAACTGCCATCCTCCTGGAGGGCATAGGTTTCATTGGCGTTGAGGGTGGGCACATCCTCCACCTTGTCCAGCACAAAGCCTGAGGTATCAAAGAGATAAACGCTGCACTTGATGCTGGACAGCTTAAACTTGGCGTGGAAAGGTTTGCCGATGTCGTTTTGATTGGTGTTGTCGCAAAAAATGATCATGCGCTCGCCCGGGGCGATGTCAACCGCGGGGAACACGAAACGCGCCCTGTCCGGGCGGTTGGAGGCGGCGATGCCTTCCAAATTAAGGGTTTTATCCGATTGGTTTACGATCTCAAACCAATCGGGGAAATTGCCGTTCTCATCCGGCAGCGCCGAGGCGTTGTCGGACATGATCTCGCTGATTTTTAGCCCCTCATGGGTGCTGACCATCTTTCCATCGACGAGGCTGATGTTTTGGGCCCGGTTGATAGGCTTGTTGGGGGAAACGATCAGCAGGATGGCGATGACAGTCAGGCAGAAAACCAAAAGCCCGAAACGCTTTTCCTTGCGGCGAACGCGCCTTGACGGCTGACGGGATGGGCGTGGACGCATGAACTCTCCTTAGTACTCTCTGAGGACAAACACCGTTTGTCCGGGGTTAAAGCCGGGCTCTATCCGAATGACCCGGGGATGGCTTGCGAATTCTTCCCGCAGCATGTCCCTGATGGCGCTGCCGCTGCGGTAGCCATGGATGACCTTCAGCCTGTAGTCAGCGCTGGTGGCGCGTTTCAGGGCGCCCATCACCGCGATGCGCGCCTGTTGCAGGGTCTTGCCGTGCAGATCCAGTTCCAAAGGCCTTCATCCTTTCCGAGCGTTGCCTTAGTATAGCCCATCAGGCCATTTGTATCAAGTTCTTAACAATTTATTAACCCTTGTCCAGCGTCTTCAGGATGAAGGCCAGATAGTCCTTCACAATGTCAAACCGGCCCAGGGCATAGAGCATCCGGGTGCCCACGGCGTCCTCAATCTCGTTAAACAGCAGCTGTTCCCGGTGGAAGATAAAATCCACCCCGATGAGGCCTGGATTCAGCCTGTCGGCAAAGGTTCTTGCCACCTCAAGGATCCCGGCTCCCGGATCGTAGGGCACAGCCTCAGCCCCCAGCCCCACATTGCTGCGGAAATCAGTGGCGGACTGCCGCATCATGCTGGCCTTCACCTCATGCCCCAGCATATACACCCGCACATCCCGCCCCGGTGTGTCGCACAGGGGTTGCACCAGGGCCGCGTCCGGCTGAATCTGCGCCAGGGCCTTGGCATAGGCCCTGGCATCCTCAGCCAGAAAAACCTGGCGGCCGCCGTTGCCGTGGGCGGATTTCACCACCACCGGGTAGGGGAAGGGGCAGGCGCTGTCCCCGGCGTTGATAAAGGCAGTGTCCAGCATGGGGGCGATGCCGCTGGCCAGCTGGTGGGTGAGGCGCTTGTCATTGCACAGCCGTGCCAGACGGGCGTTGTTAAAAACGGGGATGCCCATCGCTTCCAGATGGGCGGACAGCAGGGGCGCGTTGGCCCGCATGACCACACAATCCGGTATTTTGACGCCTGCCGGTGTCCAGAGGGCGGGGAAATTGTCCTGGATGCCCGTGGTGATGGCGTCCAGTGTCATCACCTCAACCCGGATGCCCCGCTCATGCCCCGCTTTTAGCCAGCGGTCAATGAAAAACTGGTTGCGCGGGATATGCGCCCGCTCATAGATGAGCCAGATCAACATCTCAAGCCTCCCGGATCAGCCGGAGGATGTGTTCAGCCGGGTTCACGCCGGTGGCGGCCCTCAGCCCCAGGAAATGGGCGTTGGAGTTGACCTCACACACCAGGGGCCCATCCTTTGAAAACAGCAGATCCACCCCGGCGAAATCCGCCTGCACCGCCTTACAGGCGGCCACCGACAGGGCGGTTTCCTCAGGGGTGGGTTGATGGGGAAAGGCTTGGCCGCCATTTTCCAGGTTGGCGCGGAAATCCCCCGTCTGATTAACCCGGCGGATGGCGGCGATGGCACGCCCGCCCACCACATAAACGCGCAGGTCTTCCCCGGCGCTTTCCCTGATGAAGGCCTGGAACAACAGGGGGCTGGCGCCGGTGGCGGTGATGATGCGCCGCATGTCATCCAGCGTATGGGCCAAATACACCTGGCGGCCAAAGGAGCCATAGCCCTCTTTGATCACCAGCGGCAGCCCCAGCTCCTGAACGATTTCTTCCAGAAAACGCATGTCCCCATAGCCGATGCCTGGGAAAGTCACCGGGCCCAGAATGGTTTTGGGCTGGGGCAGGGCCGCCTTTTCAAGCGCCAGGAAGGTGGCCGTTTTGTCATCACAGACGGCGATGGCCCGGGCACGGTTAAAAAGCCGTATACCGGCTTGCTCCATGGCCTGGGCCAGGCGCACATCCTTGTCAAAAAAAAGCGCAAAAGGGGGCGGATTATCCAGGCTGCCCGCCCGCAAAAAAGAGGCGTTGTGCCTTAGGTTCAGGCGCACGCCCGCGGCCTTCGCGGCATCCAGAAAAGCGTTTTCCATGGCAATAAACGAGGGCGTTCGCAGGAACGCGTTGACGACCAGCCAGGCTTCTTTCATCTTATCCCTCCAGAATGCATCATATCATGGTATGGACGGCTTGAAAAGTATGATATAATCGCTGAAAAGGGGTGATTAAATGGTATGGGAAGCGCTGAGGGCGTATCAGGAAGCGTTGCTGGATAGCTGTGCGATGGGCACCGACCTGGCGGTTTATCAGGGGGAAACGCCGCTGTATCGACACATGAATGGCTTTGCCAACCGGGAGGCGGGCGTCAAGGTGACGGCTGACACGATATTCCGGGTGTTCTCCATGACCAAGCCCATCACCTGCGCTGTAGCGCTGATGCTGCATGATCAGGGACGCTTTTTGATGACGGAGCCCGTGGGCAAGTATCTGCCGGCTTTTGAACAGATGTGGGTGAAAGACGGGGATGACGTCAGGGAAGCGGAGAAACCTATTCGCATTCTGGACTTGTTCACCATGACCTCGGGCCTGAGTTACGAGCTGGACCGGGACAGCCTGAGGGCTGCCCAGAAGGCCCATGGCTTTGATCTCACCATGGCCCAGGCGGCAGAGGCCATTGCCTGGGATCCCCTGGAGTTTGAGCCGGGGACGAGGTTTTGCTATGGTTTGTCCCACGATGTGCTGGGGGTGCTGATTGAGCGACTTTGCGGCGCGAGCCTGGGGGAGTGCTTGGAGGAGATGCTGTTTCGCCCTCTGAGGATGTCCCGCAGTTTTTTCACGGTGCCGGATGCTTTGCGGTCTTCTTGCGCCCAATGCTATGCTTCCCGGCCGCCCTTTGGACGGGAGGAGGAGATGGAGCGGCTTTTCAGCGCCTTTCCCAGGATGGAGAGCGGGGGTGGCGGGCTTTGGATGACGATGGATGATTATCTGCGTTTTCAGCGGATGCTGCTGCGGGAAGGATCGGATGAAAAAGGCCGACCCATCCTCAGCCGGGCGGCCGTCAGGCTGATGCGCACCAATCACCTGGCCTCTGAGGCATTGACAACCTATATGCAGGAGCGCCCGGGTTATGGCTATGGCCTGGGGGTGCGGGTGCTGATGGCGCCGGAGGCTATCGGCGCTTTGAGCCTGCCCGGGGAATATGGATGGGCGGGCACCCAGGGCACCTGGATGATGATTGACCCTGAACGAAATGTGGCGGCGGCATTTATGATGCAGGGTGAGCCCGGGCCCAACCATCAGGTGCACCCCCGCCTGCGCAACCTGGTGTCGGCCGCGGTTTCGTGTTTGTAGACTATTTTTTTGATGAATGGGGGAATTGTGTTGGATTTCTTCATAAAAGTTAATCCCATTACCTGGCATGAGGCGCTGGTGCGCCTGGTTGCCGCCGCGGTGATAGGCGCTGTGGTGGGCATTGACCGGGAGTATAAAAACCGTCCGGCGGGCACGCGCACCCACAGCCTGGTATGCCTGGGGGCCGCGGTGGTGGCGGTTTTGGAAGGGCTGCTGACGGCGGAGATGTTTCAGAGCAGCGTCAGCGGTGAGGTGACCCTGTCCTTAGGGCGCATGGCGGCCCAGGTGATCAGCGGCATCGGTTTTCTGGGGGCAGGCACCATTTTTGTAGCGCAGAAAAAAGTGTCCGGATTGACCACGGCGGCAGGCCTTTGGAACGTGGCTTGCCTGGGTTTGATGATAGGCTTTGGCTATTACTGGCTGGCGCTGGTTGTCGCGGGCATTGTGCTGGCGGTGCTGGTGGTGTTGCAGAAGGTGATCCGCGTGAACACCGTCAAGCGCGTGGAGGTGCGCTTTACCAACCGTTCCTCGGCACTCCCCTTTATCAACGCCTATATGCACCAGAAGCACATCAATGTGCTGGACGTTGACTTTCACATCGAGCATGTTGACGATGTGATGGAGCCTGACCGCAATGTGTACACCAACCTCTACACCCTGCATCTGCCGCCGGGGCTCAGCTACGCGGACATGGTGATGCAGCTCACCCAGCATAAGGATATCCAAGTGGTCAGAACAAGGAATGTGTGATGGACATTAGTCCAGCCCCTCCGGCCAGCCGGCCATGCGCTGGCTGGTTTTGTCCTTCATATACAGGGTGTTGCCGCCGATAAACTCCCGCAGGATGGACAGGGGGGGAATTTCGTTGAACACCTCGGGGGAAACGGGTAGGAAATAGTTGAGGATCTTCAATATCCGATTGCATTTGGTGTAATGAACGTTGTCTTTGGGGGCCTGGCGCAAAATGTCATAGGAGATGGTCTTTAAAATCGGCAGTTCATAATGCAGGGCGGAGTTAAACAGGATATCTGCCTGCTCCTGATAGGGGAAGACCCACTTTTCCTCCCCCCGCCTGACGCTGTCCCACATGCGGAGGGTTTGTTCGGGCGGCGTGTGACGGAACTGATAGTCCCTGACGATGCGGCGCAGAAGCCGGGCGTCGGTGGTGCGGATGCGGTTGTGATAGTCTAGGTTGAGGCTGGTGAGCTGGCTGATATAGATTTTGCAGATCACCTTCTGGTCAAAGCCGCTGTGAAGGGCGGGGTTGAGCGCGTGAATGCCTTCAATAATCAGGGGCTGGTTGGCGGTGATCTTCATCATGACGCGCTGGGGCTTGCGCTTATGTTTGCCAAAGTCAAAGCGCGGCATGGCGGCCTCCTGGCCGGAGAGCAGCTGGGCGATTAGCTCCCTGAACAGCGGCACATCCAGCGCGTCAAGGGCTTCCAGGTTGGGCATCCCATCGGCTTCCAGGGGCAGCTCATCCCGGTTTCTGTAAAAGTCATCCAGGGAGATCAGCCGGGGCTCCAGCCCTCCCACCCTGAGCTGGATGGACAGGCGGTTGGCAAAGGTGGTTTTGCCGCTGGAGGAAGGCCCCGCAATGAAGATCACCCGGGCGCCCCGGTTGATGATGTCCTGGGAGATGTCGGAGAGGGACTGGTTGTGCAGGGCTTCATTGACCCGGATAAAATCCCGCAGTTTGTCCTGAGCGATCAGGTCGTTAAGGCCTGAGGCGGTGGAGCATTCAAGCACCCTGCACCAGTAGTTGGACTGGGCAAACACCGCCATCTGCTTGGGCATGCTCACAAAGGGCGCCGGGCGGGAGGGATCGGCCCGGTCAGGCAGCAGCAGCACCAGGCCTGGCGCGTGGTGATGCAGCGCAAAAACCGGGGTGAAGCCGGTTGAGGGCAGCATGGCCCCGTAAAAATACTCCGACATGCCCCCGCAGGAATATATGTTGAAATAATCAAAGGGCCGGTAGGATAGCAGGTTGGCCTTGTCCAGGTCTCCCTGCCTGGTGAAGTGCTCAATCGCCGCCTCTTTGCTCCACCGTTCCAGGGTGAAGGGCAGGTTTTGAGCCACAATGTCCCGCATATCCCCCTCCAGGGCGCTCACATCGGCGGAGGTGAGGCGATAGCCCTCCAGCTTCATATACACCCCCTGGCCAATGGAGTGCTCGTTGCGCAGGGTGTAGCCGGGGAACCGGCGCTCCACCGCCATCAGCAGCACGAAACGCAGGGAGCGCTCATAGATACGGCGGCCTTCCTCGTTGAGGTAGGTGATGCAGGTCATTTCCCCCGGTGTTGTGACGGGGGTGTTCAGCTCCAGCACCTCCCCTTCCTTGAAACAGGCCAGCACCTGGTCTGTTTTTTCGGGCATCAGGGCCTTGACCACCTGGCTTAAGGTAACCGGCGGGTTAAACTCACCCGGGATGCCGTCTAAAATCAGTTTCACGCGGACACCTCCTTTTGCTTTGCGGCGGCTACTTTCCTGGCCCATTGCAGGTGCTTGGTTTTAATATAGGCCGGGCTTTGCTCATCCGATAGCTGGGCTCTGCGGCACACCCGCAGGGTTCCCTCCTGGGTTTCTTCCAGGATCAGGTCAACAAACACCAGGCCATGGTCGGGACAGTCGGCCAGGGCGCGGAAGCGGTCAGGCCCCATTTTCACATAGCCCTCGGGAATGTTGGCACGTTTGCCGCACACAGGGCAGTTGGGCTGCCGGGCCGGGCGGCTGAGAAGCGCCTGAGACAGGGAGGAGAAGCGCAGCGTGTCGGTTTTTTCGTGTGTCCGGTTCCTGACCCGGTTCAGGGCGCGCACGCTTTGGGGGTGGTTGAGGATGGCGGCGGGATCGGGGAAGCGCTGGAACACCAGCGCGGTATAATAAGCGTCGTCCACCGCAGAGTGAAAGGGATGCTCAGGGCTGACCTGAACCCCCAGTTTTTTCATGGCGTTTTTAAGCCCCGCCCGGTTCTTGGTCTCGCCTGTTATCTCGCCAAAGAGGCGCTGCAGGTCATACACCGGAGGGAGGGGGTGCCCTTTCACAAAAAAGGCGATGTTCTGGTGAAGAACGGAGATGTCGTCATTGCCCCAGGTGGTCAGCACAAAATCATCCCCACACCAGGCCACAAAGCGGGCAAAGGCCTCGGCAAAGTCGGGTGCGTCCACCAGGTCGTCCTGGCGGATGCCTGTGATGCGGGAAATGCGGGGATGCAGGGTGCGGTAGTTGGCGGGGGCGATGAATTGGTTAAAGGAGCCGATCATCCGCATGCCTTCATCCAGCTTCACCGCGCCAATTTGGATCACTTCAAACATCAGCTGGCTGCCCAAGCGGCGATAGGCGGCGCTGCGCCGGGAGAGGGGCTGGTTCCATTCCAAATCCATGACGATATATTGCATAGTGTCTCCTACGTTTCGTTACCGATTCATGATGTGCCGGGCGGCGGATGCGCCTGGCAGAGCGCCGGTTGAAAAGGCGATCTGCAGGTTAAAGCCGCCCGTGAGGGCGTCCACATCCAGAATCTCCCCGGCAAAGTATAACCCGTCCACCTTCTTTGATGCCATGGTGGAGGGGGACACCTCCTTCACATCCACGCCGCCCCGGGTGATCACCGCTTCTTCCATGGGGCCGGGCCCGGTGAGGTGAAGGGGCAGCCGCTTTAGCCTGTCGACAAATCGGCCGCGCTCGGCTGTGGTCAGCTGGCTTAATTGCTTGGCGGCAGGCACCCCGCAGATGTCCGGAAACACCCGGGCGAGGCTGGCCGGCAGGTATTCGGGCAGCAGGGAGCTGAACTGCCTGCGCCCCTTTTCCGAAATATCCCGCTGGAGGCGGTTTTGCAGGGTGTCCCTGTCAAGGGCGGGTTTCAGATCAATCCATACAGCGATATCAGCCCAGGGGCTACCCGCCAATACGCTGGAGAGTGTGAGGGCCAGCGGGCCTGAGATGCCCTGGTGGGTGAACAGCAATTCCCTCTGCTCTAAAAACCGGGTTTTGCCGTTTCGGGCAGCGCCCAGGATTACGTTTTTAAGGCTTAGCCCCTGCACCGCCGCGATCCAGCCGTCGCTGGCGTATAGCCCCACCAGGGCGGGAATCAGCTTGCTTACCCCGTGGCCCAACGCTTTGGCCATGCGGTGGCCCTCTCCCCGGGAGCCGGTGAGGGGGTAGCTGACCCCGCCGGTGGCCAGGATGACTGCCCTGGCCGCTATCCGGCTGCCATCCTGAAGCTGCACGCCTGTGACTTTGCCCGCCTCTGTCAAAACAGCGCTGACCGGGCAGTGAAGCCGCACATCCTCCACAGTGAAGCCTTGGGACAGGGCCTTGATCACATCGGATGCCTTCTGGGTGGCGGGGAACACCCGCTGCCCCCGCTCAACCACCGTGTCGCAGCCCAACCCTTTCAGCCATGCGCGCAGCCCGTCCGGGGACAAAAAAGAAAGCGCCGCGTGCAAAAACCGGGGATTGCGCGGCACATTGGCAAGAAAATCCTCGCGACTTATCTGGTTGGTCAGGTTGCAGCGGCCTTTTCCGGTGATATAGAGCTTTTTGCCCAGCTTTTCGTTTTGCTCCAGCAGCAGCGCCTGGGCTCCCGTCCGCCTGGCGAAAAGCGCCGCCGTCATGCCGGCGGGGCCGCCGCCAATGACGATGATCTCGGGCGTGTGCAGGCTCATGGCAGGGGGCGGTACAGCTCGTTGTGGTTTTTAAAACCGCCCACAAAGGACACTGTGATGTGCCCGTCTTGAAGCAGGTCCAGATCGCTGCCTTTTTCGGGCGTTTCATACCGGACGCCGTCTTCCAGCCAGAAGTATTTTATTCCCCGGGGGTTGATCCGTTCCTCATAATCATCTAGGAAGAAAGCCTCGCTGATGGGAGCCATCTTGGCCGCCTTGACCTGTTCCGGGGGCAGGGCGGGGGCGTTAAGGTTGCAGAAGGTGAGGCGGGGCATGGGCCGCTTCAGGATATAGCCCATGATCATCAGCGCCTGCTCTGCCAAATGTGCCCGCATGGTTTCATCCGCCCCATAGGCGATGGAAATGGCCATGCTGGGGATGTTGAGCATCGCCGCTTCCCGGGCGGCGGCCGCGGTGCCGGAATAGAACAGGGCGGTGCCCACATTTTCCCCGTCGTTGATGCCGGAGAGGCAAAAATCAATCGGTTTATCGCTCAGCCGCCTGCCGATGCGCACACAGTCAACCGGGGTGCCCTCCACCGAAAAGACGGGAAAGGCGGCGTCCAGATGATGCTCCCTCACCATCAGGCTTTGGGTGAGGGTGAGCCTGTGCCCGGCGGCGCTTTGCTGGGTGGCGGGGGCGGACACCAGCACATCATGCCCGGCTTTGGCGCAGGCTCTGGCCAGGGTCAAAATACCCGGCGCGTCAAAGCCATCATCGTTGGTTATCAGCAGTCGCATAGATCGTCCTTTCATCCTAAAGAAGCATCCTTGAAGCGGGCGCTTCTAAGCGCCATCCTATCATATAAACCCTTCATCAGCAAGATAATCGGCTTGTTTGTTGTGCCCCTCTGGCTTATACTGGGGCGGAGGTGATGTGCACATGCAGGAGCAAGCAATCAAGGCCCATGCCCCCAACGAGGATCATGGGCTGATGCAGGTGGTTGCCATTGTGACCATGGTCATCGACCATGTGGGGGTCGTCTTTTTTCCCGGCGTTCAGCTGTTCAGAATCATTGGGCGGATCGCGTTCCCGCTGTTTTGCTGGGGCATTGCCATGGGGGCGGAGAAAACCCGCAGTTTTTACCGCTATGCCCTCAGGCTGCTGCTCTTGGGCCTCATCGCCCAGCCCTTTTACATGAAGGCCCTGAACCACACCTGGCAGGAACTGAATGTGCTGGCCACGCTGCTTCTGGGCCTGCTTGCTATCAGGGGGATTCAGGTGAGGCGTTATGCCAGCGCGGTGTGGGGGCCCCTGCTGTGTCTGATCATCGCGGCCGCCTACCGGATGGATTATGGCTGGCAGGGCGTTTTGCTGATCATCCTGATGTACCTGGCGCGGCACACGGCAGGGGGGCTTGCGGCGCTGATGATCAGCTTCTGCCTGCTCTGGGGAGCGCGTTCCTCCCCGGTGTTTTATGATTTTACGCTGGAAACAGGCTGCATGCCCCTGGATCAAGGGGTGGCCACTTTGGTGTCCCTGATCAGCCTCCAATTTTTGGCGATTCTGGCGCTGCCGCTGATGGTAATCAGAACCGACAGCGGCATCCGCCTCCCCAAGTGGCTGAGCTACGCCGCCTACCCCGGACATCTGCTCATTTTATGGCTGATCAAACTGTTGATTAAAGGATGAGTGATTTGAAGACAAGAAAGCTTTTTTTGAGGCCCTGGAAAGGTCTTTTGCTGGCAGCGCTGCTGCTGGCGCTGGCTTTTTCCGCCCAGGCCCAGGGCATGGTGATGATGGGGTTTGAGGATCCGGCGGTCAGCCGGGATTGGAGCCAAAACAGGTTTTTTCAGCACATGGAAGGCTTGACCGGCCTGAGCTTCACCTTCCGCCAATATGGGGATGAAGGCGAATACCGCCGGGCGCTTACAGCGCTGGGGCAGGATGGGCAGCCGCTGCCCGATGTGCTGTTCAAGGCGGCCCTGTCCCCTGCGGAAACCATCCGGCTGCTGGAAGCGGGCGTGCTCATTGACCTGGCCCCCTATCTGGAGGCGCACTGCCCGAACTTTTTTGCGCTGATGGAGGCGGATCCCCTGCTGCGCCAGGCCGTTACCCTGCCGGGCGGGCAGATCGGCGCGCTGCCTTTTGTGGAAACAGCCCCCGCCCAGAACGTGCTGTGGATCAACCGGGAATGGCTTGAGACGCTGAAGCTGGAGATGCCAGGGGATGCTGAGGGAATGCAGGCGGTGCTTCAAGCGTTTAAGACGGGGGACCCCAACCGGAACGGCAGGCAGGATGAGCTGCCCCTGTCTTTCATGGGGCCTTATGACTTGAAATACCTGGCCCATGCCTTTGGCCTGTCGGCCAATGATTTTAATCTCTTTGTCAAGGATGGCGCGGTTCGATTTATGCCGCTGGAAGAGGCGTTTGCGCCTTTCCTGGCCTGGTGCCGGGAGCTGTATCAGGAAGGGCTGCTGGACAAGGACGGCTTTACGACCCTGGACGCCTTCAGGCGGGTGACGGATACGAAGGGCGTCAACCGCTTCGGCGCGTTCTTTGCCCCTTTCCCCACCTATCTGGTGCCGATGGAGTGGGCGCAGGCCTACCTGGCGCTGCCGCCTTTGAGCTATGGGGGCGAGCGGGTATACCGGGCCATCGCCCAGCCCGTTCAAACCGGCACCTTTGCCATCACCAGCGCCTGTGAGGACATCGTGGCCGCGCTTAATTGGGTGGATCATTTATACAGCCTTGAGGGCGCTGTTCTTTCCGGCGTCGGCCTTGAGGGGGCGGACTATGTGGTGGATGGGGATGGCAGCTGGCGCAGCATCCCCGGCATCCATGATCCCGCGTACCAGGCGAATGGCATCATTGCCACCGGCACCAGCATCCCCGGCATATCCAGCGATGCTTTTCAGCGCCGCTATACGGACCCGCTGGTCCGCGCCCTGTCGGAGCAGGTGGATGTGGTGAGCGCTGTGGCCCGGGTGCCCTTCCCGCCTTTTTCCCTCACGGCTGAGGAGGAGGCGGACATCGCCCCCCTGCAGGCGGCCATCGCCGAGCATGTGGATGTGTCCATCGCCCGCTTTATTTTGGGAGAACGGGAGATAACCGAACCGGAGCTGGCCGCTTTCAGGCAGGAATTGGAAGCGCTGGGGCTGGAACGGTTCATGGCATTCTGGCAAACGATTTATGACCGAACGGAGGGACAAGGCCTTGAAAAATAGCAAGCTTCTGAAAGAGTGGCTCATTTCCCCGGAAGGGCGTCAGCGCCTGGGACAGCTGTATGGCCAGGATGAAGGGGTCATCCATGAGCAGGCGGCGCGCTATGGGCAGCTGCTTTCCGCCCATGAGGAAGCGTTTGGCCAAGGGAAGCCCCTTTATGCGATTTCCGCTCCCGGCCGGACAGAAATCATCGGCAACCACACCGACCACAACCATGGCCAGGTGCTGGCGGCGGCGGTGAACCTGGACACGGCGGCCCTGGCCTCCCCCCGGGAAGACCGGCTGGTGTTCCTTAACAGTGCGGGCTATCCGCCGTTAAAGCTGGATCTGGGCGACCTGGCCCCTCAGCCCGGGGAAGCGGGCAGCACCGCCGCCCTGATCCGGGGCGTGGCGGCCAGGATGCAGGGGTTGGGCTATGAGATCGGCGGCTTTGACGCCGTGATGACCTCCCGGGTGATGTCAGGCTCAGGGCTTTCCTCCTCCGCTGCCTTTGAGGTGGCGGTGGCCGCCATCTTTGACGCGCTGTATAACGGCTTCACCCTGGACGCCAAAGTGCGCGCCCAGATCGGCCAGTTCGCGGAAAACGCCTATTTCGGCAAACCCTCTGGGCTGATGGACCAGATGGCCTCCTCGGTGGGGGGCCTGGTGGCCATGGACTTTAAGGAGGAAGAGCCCCGGGTGACCGCTCTGCCCTTCTCCTTTGCCGCCTCCGGCTTCCGGCTGATTGTGGTGGATACCCGGGGCAGCCATGATGACCTGACCTCCGCCTACAGCGCCATCAAGTCTGAAATGCAGGCGGCGGCCAGGGTGATGGGGGCGGAGGTGCTGAGGGAGCGGGATAAAAAGGCGTTTTTGCACAGTCTGCCCGACATTATCCGTCAGGCGGGCGACCGGGCGGCGCTGCGCGCCCTGCATTTTTATAATGAAAACCAGCGGGTGGCTAAGGCGGTGGAAGCGCTGAAAGGCAACGACCTGCCTTGCTTTTTCCGCATGGTCAGGCAAAGCGGGCTTTCCTCCTGGACGATGCTGCAAAACCTGTATGCCCACCCGCAAAGCCAGCCCCTGGCGCTGGCGCTGGCCCTGGCGGAGGAGGTGCTGGCCGGGGAGGGCGCCTGCCGGGTGCATGGGGGCGGCTTTGCCGGCACCACGCTGAACTTTGTGCCGGATGGCAAGGTGGATGCTTTCACCCGCCAGATGGACGCCATTTTTGGCGAGGGATGCTGTCACGTGCTGGATGTGCGGGCTGAAGGGGCCGTGCAGGTTTATTAGGAGATTGTCTGCTGATCATACCAAACAAAAGCTGTAAAGGAGCCCGCCATGAACAAAACCCGTGTAATGGAATTCATCCTGGACCATCTAAAAGCCCTGGTCAATATCCCCTCCCCTGTGGGCATGACCGAAAAGGCGGAGCAATGGGTCATGGAACGCCTGAAAGCCCTGGGTTTTGCCCCCTGGCAAAACAAAAAGGGCGGCGTTTTTGTCCAAATCAACCAGGGGGAAGGCCCAGGCATCCTGCTGACCGCCCACATCGATACCATCGGGCTCATGGTGCGGTCGGTTAAAAGCAACGGCCGCCTGGGCTTTAGTCGGCTGGGGGGCTTTCCCCTGCAATATGTGGAGCAGGAGAATGTGCTGGTTCACACCGCCTGGGGGCAGGAATACCCCGGCACCCTGCGCTTGAACGAGCCTGCCGTCCACGCCAATGACGATTTGGCCGAGGTCAGGCGCACGCCTGACACCATGGAAATCGTGTTGGATTTGCAGGTGAAAACCAAAGAGGACACCCTGGCCCGGGGCATCAGCGCCGGGGATTATATCAGCTTGGACCCCCGCTTTAAGCGAAGCGGCGAGGGCTTCATCAAAAGCCGGCACCTGGACAACAAGGCCGCTGCGGCCGTGGTGCTGGCCCTGGCCAAAGCCTTTAAAGACGGGGAGGCCGCCTGCCCCCGGCCGGTGTATGTTCTGTTTAGCAACTATGAGGAAATAGGCCATGGCGCCAGCTCCGCGCACCCGGAAGGCATTGAGGACATGATCGCGGTGGACATGGGCGTGGTAGGCCGCGACCTGACCTGTGACGAATACCAGGTGTGCATTTGCGCCAAGGACGTCCGGGGGCCGTATCACCGCGCCCTCACCCAGGCGCTGGCCAAAACCGCCAAGGCCAATGGCCTGGCCTATTCCACCGCTTTGTACCCCTATTATTATTCCGACACCACGGCCGCCCTCACCGCCGGCTATGACTACCGCCATGCCCTTATTGGCCCCGGCGTTGCCGCCAGCCATGGCTACGAGCGCACCCATGAGGAGGGCCTGTGGAACACCCTGCTGCTGTTAAAGCATTATCTGGCAGAGCCGGTATAGGGATAAACGGAGGATTTTGAGGGGCTTTCCGTGCCACAATCGACTTGGCAAGGATCTGATTTGTTCTTGATCTTTTTACTATTCCACCTCAGTACCATTATTTGCTATTATTTGTTGTTTTGCTGTATGATAAACTCAAGAAAATTACCTCTTGCCAAAACAAACCATATGATTTATAATCTGTATAATTATAGAAAGAAAGGACAGGTGAATGCATGGCTACCATTTTCGGTGTTACATCACTTCCACTTACGCCTGACGGACTAAAGTCGTTTTCCAATGCCTTGATCAGCGATCTGTCTACGCTTTATACTCATGCGCTTAGTTGTAACATTGTCCGGGTACCACAGGAAGACTGCCGTGGTGATTCGTGTGGCCAAACTACATTCTTTGTCTGTGTACCGCCCTACATATCGTTGGAGAAAAAACGTCAGACAATTGCTTTGATCAACAACACGATAACGCGTATCGTAGGACCACAGGGCAAACTGAAGGTTGTGGTTCTGTTTCAATATCATGATGATGATGGTGTCGGAAAAGATGGCGAATTGTTTGCAGATATCAAGAAGACCGGATAGTTGTCTGTGTCAGGATGACAGAATTAAGCTCTTTTAAATAGCGGGATTATTTCTTGCGAGGTATAAAGAATTATTCTTTGTAAAACCAAAGGTTTATATAATTAAAAGAGTTATTTGTAGCAAATACTATTGGTACAAGAAAGGAAGAACAATATGGCAACTATTTTTGCGACAACTTCACTTGACTTAGATCCGGTAAAGAAAAAAGAATTATTGGATGAACTTAGCCAGTCCATCGGAACAGTCTTTAAGAATTATTCTCTGTATTACGTACCCGTACCCGCTGAAAATGTGTCAGGGGGCGCAGTAGATCAGATGACTTTCTTTGTTTTTGTTCCGCCATACATGGAAGTGGAGCGGCGGCGGGTGCTGATTAAGGTGCTCCATGAAACGATGGTGCGTGTAGTCGGCTATAAGGGGGAACTGAAAAACATAGTTATTTTCAAATACCATGACGATGAGGCCTGTGGTGTGGATGGTGTGTTGCGTGCTGACGCTATTGCCGCAGCTAAAGGTTGAAAGAGGTTCTGATTAGCATGAAGTACATGAAGATCGGCAATTCCACTGTGACGGCTTCCGTCATCACCCTTGGGGCTTGGTCAATGGGCGGCGGCAATTGGTGGAAAAATGCAGAAGACCAGCAGTCTATCCGTACCATTCATTACGCGCTTGAGCTAGGCGTCACGACTATAGATACTGCGCCTATTTATGGTTGCGGACATAGTGAAGAGATTGTTGGCAAAGCGATTGCCGGCAAGCGTTCGCAGTATGTTCTATCAACAAAGGCAACCTTTGACTGGGACACTGGCGTGGGTCGCTACTGCTATGATGTTGATGGGCATAAGATATACATTGACCACAGCTATGCCGCTATAAAAAAAGACTGTGAAAACAGCCTAAGGCGCCTGGGTACCGACTATATTGACATCTATTACCTCCACAATCCAGCCAAGGATACAGAGGAATACCCGGTTGAAGAAACGGTGCGTGCACTATTGGAGTTAAAGCAGGCCGGTAAAATAAGGGCCATAGGTCTGTCTAACGTTCGGCCTGAGCACATTGAAGCTTATCGTGCCTGTGGCTGTGAGATTGATATAGTGCAGCGTAAATATAGCATGTTGGAGCGCAGCGTTGAAACGGATATTTTACCGCTTTGCAAGAAGTATGGCATGTCATTTCATGCTTATTCACCGCTGGAACGCGGATTGCTGACAGGTAGTGTGAAAAGTGACGCCATCGTTCCGCCAGGTGATGCACGTGACGGCCAGCCTTGGTGGAAGCCGGATAAACTCCCTTTGGCGGTTCAATTTGTTCAGGATCTTCATGATATCTGTGTTGAGCTTGGCTGCACTAACACTGAACTTGCTCTTGCTTTCTTACTCAATCAGGGTGACTATATCAATGTGATCTGCGGAGCGCATAAGCCGGAGCAGATTGCAGCGGATGTTACTGCAGTGGACGTTATTTTACCAGCAAACACCCTGGCCGAGATACGTGCTCGCCTGGTTGATTTGGAAAATGCTGGATAGAGCAGATGCCGTGTACTTATATATAAATAAGTAACGGTTGCTGATAATAACAAAGATAAAGGAGAAAAACATGAAGAAGCGATCACTAATTCTAGCTGTGCTCATGACTGTTCAACTGGTGCTGGGGTGTCTGACTGCATATGGCTCCACTCAGCCTGCAACAGAGGGCGGTGAGCCCGTTAAGGGTGGTGTGCTGAAAGTTGCACTCAACCGGACGGTAAGCGCAAAATCACTGGATCCGCTGTATATTGACAGCACC
Source organism: Christensenellales bacterium (assembly GCA_050952935.1). GTDB lineage: Bacteria > Bacillota > Clostridia > Christensenellales > Aristaeellaceae > UBA6115. The sequence continues at coordinate 109,357 of JBMNLS010000002.1, forward strand.
ACTGCTGACCAGATTGCACAAAACTTCGGAGATACGCTGGTACGAACAAATTTAGATAGCAGCGGTTTTTTGCCCAACATTGCCACCTCTTGGGATATCAGTGAAGATGGCAAAACATACACCTTCAAAATCAGGGACAATGTTTACTTTCATCCCGGCAAGTTCCAAGATGGCCGCAAAATGACAGCAGAAGACGTTGCCTATTCAGTGAACCGCGCCAAGGGCTATTGGTGCAACTATCTGTTTTTCCTTGATCACGCAGAGGCGGTTGATGAAAAAACCGTAGTCTGTCACTTGCTTGATCCTAATGCGACCTTTATGCATGAACTCACCAGTTCCTCAGTCATTATGGTTCCGAAAGAGGAAATTGAAGGCTGGGGCGAAGACTTCGGCATGCATCCGGTCAGCACCGGTCCTTTCATGGTTTCTGAACATGTGCCGGATCAGTATACCAAGCTGGTCAAAAACCCTAACTACTGGGGTGTAGAGCCCTATCTAGATGGACTTGAATACTATATCATCCTGGACTCTGCTCAGACCCTCAATGCCTTGAAAACAGGAGAAGTTGATGTTTCTCTCAGTGTAACCGGTGAATCCATTAAGCAGGTCAAAGAGGACGCAAATTTGAAGCTCGTACAGGGACCAGAAAACCGAGTGGCTTACTTTGGCTTCAACATGTCTAACGAAATTTTGTCCAATGACAAGGTGCGTCAGGCACTCATTATGGCCGTAGAGCCGGAGCAACTGTGCGCTGCCCAATTTACGGATGGGGACGGTTCCGTTTCTATCTTGCCTCTTCCCAAAACTTCATGGGGTTATGAGGAAGACCTGGAAGCGCTGGTGCCCAAGTATGATCCTGAGGCTGCCAAGGCTCTGTTGGCTGATGCGGGTTATCCGAATGGTTTGACATTATCTATGAGTGTCTCCCATGATGAAGCGCGTATTCGGGCGGCTACTCTGCTCCAACAGTACTGGGCACAAATTGGTGTAACCCTTGTAATTAAGACAATGGCTCAGGCGGAAATCACGGCGTCCTATTTGGATAATACGGTTGTCACATGGGGATCAGGGCAGGGTGGATCGGCAGATCCGGCAACCTTTGTCGGCTATTTCTTCAATACTGAAAAACTTCATACCAACTATAACGCATTCAACTACAGCAATCCGGATACGGATGCACTGATTAATGAAGCTTTGCAGGTTTCCGACCTAGCACGGAGAAAAGAACTCTACCGTGAGATTACCACACGTGGTATCGAAGCCCATGTCGGCATTTTCTATGCAACGATGAATTTGTCTTGGGCTTTCAATCAGAAGGTTCATGGTTATGTACAGGAAGGGAAGGCTGTGATGCGTGTTTGTGGTTTAGAAGGATCAGGCATCAATATTTGGAAGGAGCCATAAGCTCCGGCATTAAGTTCTAAGTCTAGGCTGAGCAGGGGAGCAGATATGATCAATTTTGTGGATTGTGCTGCTCCCCTTTCTTACAAAACAGGGGTCATTAAACAGTCGCTTAATGGTACTACTATCCATGTTTCGGCCAGTTTGCCTCAGGTTGAGTCAGAAGTGAGGTTTTTGCATGCTTAAAGTTTTTCTGAGAAGATTGCTGCAGATTATACCAACTCTTTTTGTCGTAATAGCCTTTACCTTTATTGCGACGCGAGTTATACCGGGCGATCCTGTTGCGGCGATGGTTGGTGACCAGTATGATGTTTCTAAAGTTGAGGCCCTCAAAGAGGAACTGGGTCTGAATAAGCCTATTCTGGTGCAATTCGGTGATTATCTGAAAGGTATATTTGAGGGTGACCTTGGTAAGTCCTATTATTTTAATATGCCGGCAATAGAAATGATAAAAATGCGCTTGCCTAATACACTATTGCTGTCTGTCACCAGTTTGGTTTTTGCAGTTTTGGTAGGCGTTTTGTTAGGTGTTGTGTCTGCCACGCACCAGTCTTCTATAACTGATTATTTGCTTACGGTTCTCTCGCTTTTTGGTATTTCAGCGCCTGTTTTTTGGGTGGCTATCATGTTAGTGCTGCTCTTTTCTGTCACGCTGGGTTGGCTGCCGAGTTTTGGTATGGCGACTATTGCAACAGATGGTTTTTTCAACTTCTTGAAACACCTTGCTATGCCCTGCTTCTGCCTTTCAATTATTCCCATGGGGACGTTCACGCGTATTACGCGCTCAAGCATGATTGAAACACTGGGCAGCGATTCGGTTCGTGCTCTGCGTGCCCGCGGCATTAGCAAACGTTCGATTGTTTGGAAGCATGCGCTTAAAAATGCTTTACCGCCTATCATAACCGTAATTGGTATGCAGTTTGCCGGTTGTTTCGCTGGAGCAGTGCTGACAGAAAATATTTTTTCTTGGCCGGGTATGGGAACTATGATTTCATCTGCGATTGACAATCGCGACTACTCCTTGATTCAGGCTACAGTTCTTGTCGTGGCAATTGCTTTTGTTCTAACCAACCTGCTGACGGATGTTTTGTACATGGCCATTAATCCAAAAGTCGCAATTGACGCTAAGAAGGGAGGAATGTAGCATGGTAGATACTAATGGCGTGGGTGCTATTTCAAAGGATGCACAGGCGGCGATGATACATAAAGAGCGCGTGGCGAATAATGCGTGGCATAAATTTGTGCGTAACAAGTCCGCTGTCATCGGTCTGATCATTATTACCATTACGTTGCTGATGGGTATATTTGCCCCGTTGCTGCAAACCCACAATCCAGTGAAGATTTCAATTGCTGATGCTTACCTGCCTCCCGGCAGCAAAGGACATATTTTTGGCACAGACGACCTAGGCCGTGATCTGTTCAGCCGTATGCTGCACGGTGCGCGCATGAGCGTAGTAGTGGCTTTTGGCTCAACAGTGCTGGGCGGCCTGATTGGCATCCTGCTAGGACTTTTGTCCGGCTATATTGGCGGACCTGTGGATGCGGTAATTATGCGGATAATGGATGGAATGTTTGCTTTTCCTTTTATTCTGTTGTCAATACTGTTGATGACCATCCTTGGTTCCGGTGTCTTCAACGTCATTTTGGCCATAGCCATAGGCAATGTCCCCTACTTTGCACGTATTGTCAGAAGCAGGGTGATGGTAGTAAAAAATGAAGAGTATTGCAATGCGGAGCGCGTATTAGGCGCTTCAAACCTTCGTATCATGTTCTCACATGTATTGCCCAATACAGTATCTGAAGTTGTTGTCTATGCCACACTGTGCGTAGGCAGTGCGATCATTTCTGAAGCAAGCTTGAGCTTTCTCGGCTTAGGTATTCTTATACCGACACCTTCATGGGGTAACATTCTACGGGCCGGCCGTGCCTGCCTTTCTACAGCGCCACATATGGCTTTGATTTCCGGACTGTTTATTTTTATTGCAGTCATTGGCTTTAATTTGGTGGGTGACGGTGTTAGAGATGTTATGGATCCCAAGATGAAAAGGTAGGAGGAAACAGCCGTGAGCGAGCCAATTCTTGAAGTCAATGGACTAAAAACTTATTTTTTTCTGGCCAGTGGCATAGCAAAGGCTGTTGACGATGTCAGTTTTACGCTCAACAAAGGCGAAACCCTTGGCGTTGTCGGTGAATCCGGTTCCGGCAAAAGTGTTATGGCAAAATGCATTATTCGCTTGCTGGAAAAGGTTGGCCGCATTGTTGATGGAGAAATAAAGTTTGAAGGCAGGGACGTTCTCAGGTTTTCCGAGAAGGAACTGCGTGATTATCGTGGACGCGATGTTGGCATGATTTTCCAAGACCCTATGACATCCCTAGATCCTGTCTTCAAAATTGGTGACCAGATGGTGGAAAATCTTCGCATTCACCGCAAGATGAGCCGGGAAGAAGCGACCAAAGTGTCAATCGAGGCCCTGCGTGACGTTGGCATTCCTAATCCGGAGACACGCTTTAATGCTTATCCCTTTGAGCTATCTGGCGGTATGTGTCAGCGTGTCATCATTGCCATGGCACTTTGTTGCAATGCAAAAATCATCGTTGCCGATGAACCAACCACGGCTCTGGATGTCACTGTCCAGGCGCAGGTTTTGGATCTTCTCAAATCACTGCAAAAAGATACTGGCGTTGGCATTATCATCATCACCCACAATCTGGGTGTGGTTTGGGGTATGTGTGATAGGGTCATGGTTATGTATGCGGGCAAAGTTGTTGAAACAGCTGATGTTAAGAATCTCTATGCCAATCCCCTGCATCCTTATACTTGGGGACTGCTGGATTCGATGCCGGCTTTGGCTACTGAGCGGCAGTCTGAGCTTAACACGATTGCGGGTACACCGCCTGATCTAAGGCTGACGGGAACCTGTTGTAATTTCTACAATCGTTGTCCTTATGTTCAGCCAATATGTATGAACTCTGTGCCGGAAATGCTCGAACTGGAAGCAAAACACTTCGTTGCCTGCCATCGGCAGAGTGGAGAGCAGAGGTTACAGAGAGGTAGGGTTGAGAATGGATAAAGATATGAGAGCGGTTGCATATGCGGGTGGAGAGTCTGTTGTTGGTGAAGACCGAGCTGGCGGCAAGATTACTCTCCTGCTTGAAATAATTGAACTAAGCAAAGTTTTCCGGGTGAGTTCGCGCAAGTTTGAGCGTGCAAACGAGTTGCATGCTTTATCAAATGTGAATCTAAATGTTTACCAAGGCGAGACCCTTGGTGTTATTGGCGAGTCCGGCTGTGGCAAATCAACATTGGGTCGCTGCATTGTAGGCCTGCACAAACCAACTCACGGTCTGATTAAGTTCAAGGGCCAGCCGCTTGATTACAAAGGCTATGCGGGTAAAATTAACCGAAGCAAGATACAGATGATCTTCCAAGACCCCTATTCATCGCTCAATCCGCGCAAAACATGCGGCAGCATTGTTGAGGAACCACTGCTGATTCATAAGTTGATCCCGGATAAAGAACAAAGAAAAAAACGCGTAGATGAACTCATGGGCTTGGTTGGCCTTGATGCCCAGTATGTTCATCGTTATCCGCATGAATTTTCCGGCGGTCAGCGCCAACGCATCAATATTGCACGTGCACTGGCGCTGGAGCCGGAATTATTGGTCTGTGACGAACCGGTTTCGGCCCTGGATGTTTCTATTCAGGCCCAAGTGTTGAATCTTTTTGCTCAGCTGCAGCGTGAATTAAACCTAACATTCATTTTTATATCGCATGATCTGAGCGTGATTCATCATATAAGCGATCGCATTGCCATCATGTATTTAGGCCAGGTAGTTGAGCTGTGCGATGCGGAGCGTATATACAATCAGCCACTGCATCCCTACACTCAGGCTCTGTTGTCAGCAGTACCGCCAAACAGTCCCTTTGAAGAGAAGAAGTCCATCATCTTGGAGGGTGATATTCCCAGTCCGATCGGTGAGCGGATTGGTTGTCCGCTGGTGTCGCGCTGTCCGTACCGTATGGAACGCTGTGAGAAGGAATGCCCTGAACTGAAAGACGACGGCACCGGCCATGAAGTTGCCTGCTTCCTTTATGAGGGACGGAGTGAAGTGAACGATGATGAGTGATGCTGATTGCGCGATGTCATTAGCTATGGAAGCTGCGCAGTTGCTGCGCTGTGCAACGGTTAGCGGCAAAGCTGCCGATGAAGCAGAGTTTGTAAAGCTGCGGGATTGCTTGGAAGAACTTTTTCCCTTGGTGCACTCTCGCTGCGAGGTTCATCTGCTAGGTGGTTCCCTGCTTTATCGTTGGCCCGGTATTAGGTCAGACCGTGCCTGCCTACTCATGAGTCACCATGATGTGGTGGCGGCAGATGGTCAATGGATTTATCCGCCGTTTTCAGGTACGGTAGCCAGTGGAAAACTCTGGGGCCGTGGTGCTCTGGATGTCAAAGCTAACCTTTATTGTATTCTGAAAGCAGTAGAAGATTTAATTAAAAGTGGCATAACACCGGCGTTTGATGTCTATATTGCGAGCAGTAATGCAGAAGAAGTTGGCGGCAATAAGCTGGTAGCGGATTATCTCCAAATGAAGGGCGTTAACTTAATCTGGCTGCTTGATGAAGGAAGTGCCATCCAGCAGAGCGTGGATCATGCCTTTTCCGAGCCCTTTGCTATGGTGGCCTTGGCCGAAAAGGGCATAGTAAATGTCAAGTGTGTTGCTAAGGGTAGGGGAGGACACTCCAGTTCTCCAGGCAAGGGTACGCCGCTACCTCGTTTGGCAGCGTTTATTTGCGAGGTGGAGAAGACAGATCTCTTTCCGTTACATCTGGATCAGCTCAGCCGTGAGTTATTTCGGCGTCTGGCAGCTTGGTCGGCAGGTGCTGCCGCAGAGCGTTTTTCCCGCATTGCTGGGAAAGAAATCGGCTGGCGGCTTTTGCTGACTGACAAACAGCGAGAAATGCTCGGAACGACCCTTGCTTTTACGATGGCTGGCGGTTCCCTTGCGCCAAACGTACTACCGAGCGAAGCCTTCGTGGTTTGCAATATTCGTACCGCACCGGGCTACAGCACTGACGCTGTTCTAACAGTCTTAACCGATATAGCGGCAAAGCATGATATTGCGCTGGAGCTACTCAGTGCTGTTGAGCCAAGCGATGTGACTGATCCGGCTAGCCCGGCTTTCAAGCAGCTTGAAATGGCTGTCGGCGAAGTTTGGCCGCAGCTAAAAGTGTTGCCCTGCTTGCTGCCCGGCGGTACAGATACCAAGCACTTTACCCACATATGCTCGGCCTGTTTGCGTTTTACGCCCATGCAGGTCAGTGCAGAACAACGGGCAGCCATTCATGGTATTGATGAGCATATTGACATTGAAGTGTTGCCTGCCGCAGTTGAATTTTTTAAAAAAATGATCCTGACTTGCACTTAGCAGTAGGTCGCAATTTATATTGCTGATTCTATTGCAAATTTGCGAGGTATAGCGATAAATAACAAAAAATAGGGAGGTCTGACTGATGATTAGAAACGAAGCATCTTATCACGACAAGCACATTGATGATCTGCGAGCTGCCATTGAGCACCGTGCAACTTGGTTTTATTTTATGCTGAAGGCTGCTTCAGACAAGGGCTTGAAGGCAGATGACTTTGCCCGCGAAGCGATTTATAATTGTGGTATTTTCCATGCTGATACAAAGTTTCCGAATACTGATGATCTGAAAGAGTTTGCGCAGACCTTCGGCACAGAAAATGTCCGGAAAATATTTGAGTGGGAGACATCCTTGGTGGACAATGAGTTAAGGGTCGTATTTCACTACTGTCCACTAGTTGCGGCTTGGCAGAAACTGACAGACGATGAAAGCCTGATTGCTCATATGTGTGATATTGCCATGGATGGCGACAGAGGCATTGTCAGCACATATAAAAACTTTGAGTTTGAACTGGGTGACACGATTGCTCAGGGATGTCCTACTTGTCACCTGACTGTCAGAAAAAGGAATAAAGACGAAACGGACAGATAGTTAGTGTTCCCTGAACACCTCGAGCAAGAGCCTGCATGTGTCCTTGCACCAATGAAACCAGCAAACAGACAAAATGTCTTGATTTAGCTGAGGTTTCTTCTTGTTCAGGGGACACTAATTAAACCTATGATCAAATAACTAAAATTACCCCTCCTTTTTGGAGGGGTATTCGGAAAAATACATTGAACGGACTAACCCATTGACAGGGCACCTTGAGGCTTCCTGTTGATTGCTTTTTTTATTTGGCCGCCTCGTCCACCGTCATGATGGGGTCCATCATCTGAAGCATCCCTTCAATGCGGGATTTGTATTCGGGCTTATTGCGCCAGTAGCGGATGTAGGCGCTCTTGGGCGCGGGGAACTCGTAGTAGGTGATGCGGTTGCGCACAAACATGATGACGTTGGTGTCTCCGCCCAGGTGGTTGAGGATGCTGAAGGGTTGGCCAAAGGCGTAGTGGCTGGGGCCGGGCATCTCCTCAGGCTCCACGATGGAGATGTCGGTGTAGGCGTTGTAGAAGGTGAGGAAGTCGGACAGCCGCTCGGTGGTGTAGTTGGGTTTATCCTCAAAGCACATCTCATAGGTGACAACGACGGTATCCATGTTCACATCCACATGCACCTGGCCCACCTCAAAGATGTTGCTGGCCACCAGCGGGAAGGATTGCCGCCCCTGGATGGAAAGATCAATGGGGGTGAACATGTACCACAGCTTGGTGAGGTTGGGCGTTACCTCCCGGAAGTGGGGGCCCATGGAGGACACGGTGTTGCGGGGGTAGTAGGAGTTGTCCATCTGGTCATAGATATGGATGGGGTTGCCGTTGGCGTCCGTGGTGATGGTCAGCTTCTGCCCGTAATACAGCCGCCGGGAATAACCGCCGTCGGTGGTGATGGTGTAGCGGTAGGTGTTGATTTCCTCATGATGGCTGAGCGGGCGGTATACATAGGCCTGCACGGCCACGGGGGCGCTCCCCATGAGGAGGGGGAAATTCATGGTCTGCACGGTTTGCTGGGTGGCCTGATCCTGCACCACCACGGTGACGTTCACATCCCGGCCGCTGGTGTTCTGGATGGTAAACACATCTTCCAGGCTGGTGGGGGAGGAAAAGCGGAATTCCTTCACCGGCGTCACATCCAGCGTGTCTTTGGCAAAGGCAAGATGGGGCAACAGGGTCATGATCATCAGGGCGCTAAGCAAAAACGCGGTAAGCCTTTTCAAGTGAATCAACCTCGTTTCGTTTTATATAGGTCAGGGGATGGAATCTCCCTGCCTGTATATATAACGTACCCGGAGGGAAGGTTCATGCAAGGGCACATTAAAGAGGGGAAAAAAGTGGCATGGTTTTTTGCGGAGCACGAATTTTTAGTTTGACAGGGATGTAAAAGGATGATATTATCTATGATTGCATCAGTATCGCCATCTGGCGGGCGGGATGAGGCCATTATTATGGAAGGAATCCGCGCCGGCAGAGGATTGATACCGGGAGCAATGAAGGGGTGATGTTAAAAAATGGCTCACGAAGTCCAAATGGGGAAACTGCGCAAACGCATGAGCTTCTCGCGAATCGATGAAGTTCTCGACATGCCCAACCTGATCGAGGTTCAAAAGAACTCCTACAGGCGTTTTCTGGAAGAAGACTTTAAAGAAGTGCTGGCGGATGTTTCTCCCATTACCGACTACTCTGAGAACCTGGTGCTTGAATTCGTTGACTACAAACTCGACAAAACCCCCAAATACAGCGTGGAACGCTGCAAGGAGAGGGACCTGACCTACGCGGCGCCGCTGAAGGTGTTCGTGCGGCTGAAGAACAAAGAAACCGGAGAAATCAAAGAAAGCGAAGTCTTCATGGGAGATTTCCCCCTGATGACCGAGCACGGCACCTTTATCATCAACGGCGCTGAGCGGGTGATCGTCAGCCAGTTGGTGCGTTCCCCCGGCGTCTATTACACCAAGCAGATCGACAAGGCCGGCAAGTCGCTGTTTTCCGGGCAGATCATCCCCAACCGGGGCGCCTGGATTGAGTTTGAAACCGACAGCAATGACGGCCTGTGGGTGCGCATTGACCGGGCCAGGAAGCTGCCCATCACCGTCATTCTCCGCGCCCTGGGCTATGGCACCGATCAGCAGCTGATCGACCTGCTGGGCGAGGATGAAAGGCTGAACACCACCATCAGCCACGCCGATGCCAACATCAAGTCCCAGACCGATGCCTTGCTTGAAATCTACCGCCGTCAGAAGCCCGGCGAGCCGCCCACGGAGGACGGCGCCCGGGTGCTGCTGCACAACCTGTTTTTTGATCCCAAGCGCTATGACCTGATGCGCGTGGGCCGCTATAAATACAACAAAAAGCTGGGCGTGGCCGACCGGATTGCCGGGCATGTGGCCGCCGCCAACATAGTAAACGAAGAAACCGGCGAAGTGCTGGTGAAAAAGGGCGCTGTCATCACCGAAGCCAAGGCGCTGGAGATCCAGAACGCCGGCATCAATGTGGTGGAGCTCTTAGTGGAAGACCATGTGCACCGGGTGGTGGGCAACAACTTTGCCGATGCCACCGACTACCTGCCCTTTGATCCCCAGGAGGCGGGCATCAACGAATATGTCCACCTGCCCACCCTCAAGCACATCATGGAGCATGTGGAAGAGGACGATCTCTTGCGGGTGGTGCGGGAAAACCTGCACATCCTGATTCCCAAAAACATCATCATTGATGACATCGTGGCCTCGGTCAGCTATCTGCTGGGCCTGCCCTACGGGGTGGGCACCACCGACGACATTGACCACCTGGGCAACCGCCGCCTGCGCTCTGTGGGTGAGCTTTTGCAAAACCAGGTGCGCATCGGCATGAGCAGGCTGGAGCGCGTGGTGCGTGAGCGCATGGCCATCCAGGACGCCAGCGATGTGAAGCCGGGCGACCTGATCAACATCCGCCCGGTGTCAGCCGCGATCAAGGAGTTCTTCGGCTCCTCCCAGCTGTCACAGTTTATGGACCAGCCCAACCCCCTGGCGGAGCTGACCCATAAGCGCAGGCTTTCTGCCCTTGGCCCCGGGGGCCTCAACCGTGACCGCGCCGGCATGGAAGTGCGCGACGTGCACTATTCCCACTACGGCCGCATCTGCCCCATTGAGACGCCTGAAGGCCCCAACATCGGCCTGATCGGCTCCCTGGCCACCTATGCCCGCATCAACGAATACGGCTTTATCGAGGCCACCTACCGGAAGGTGGACCCGGAAACCCACCGGGTGACCGATGAGATTGCCTACATGACCGCCGATGAGGAGGACAAGTATTACATCGCCCAGGCGCTGGAGCCGCTGAATGAGGACGGCAGCTTTGTGAATGACCAGGTGACCGTCAGGTGGCGGGAGGATGTGATCATGGTGCCCCGTGACCGGGTGGACTATATCGACGTATCCTCAAAGCAGCTGGTGTCGGTCGCCACCTCCATGATTCCTTTCCTGGAAAACGACGACGCCAACCGCGCCCTGATGGGCTCCAACATGCAGCGCCAGGCGGTGCCCCTGCTGCGGCCCGAGGCCCCCATCATCGGCACCGGCATGGAATACAAGGCCGCCCATGACTCAGGGGTGGTGCTCCTGTCCAAGCATGCCGGCACCGTTGACCGGGTGAGCGCTGATGAAATCATCATCAAGGACAAACTGGGTGAAAAGCACAGCTACCGCTTGACCAAGTTTGCCCGCTCCAACCAGTCCACCTGCATCAACCAGCGCCCCCAGGTCAATGTAGGCGAAACGATAGAGGTGGGCGACCTGCTGGCCGACGGCCCCGCGACCGACTTGGGTGAGATTTCCCTGGGCCGCAATGTGCTCATCGGCTTTATGACCTGGGAAGGCTACAACTTTGAAGACGCCGTCCTTATCAGTGAAAAGCTGGTGCGGGATGACGTTTACACCTCCATCCACATTGAGGAGTACGAGTCTGAAGCGCGGGAAACCAAGCTTGGGCCGGAGGAGATCACCCGGGACATTCCCAATGTGGGTGAGGAAGCTTTGAAGGATCTGGACGAAGCCGGCATCATCCGCATCGGCGCTGAGGTGCGCGCCGGGGACATCCTGGTGGGCAAGGTCACCCCCAAGGGTGAGACCGAGCTGACCGCGGAGGAGCGCCTGCTGCGCGCCATCTTTGGTGAAAAGGCCCGGGAGGTGCGTGACACCTCGCTGAAGGTGCCCCATGGCGAGAGCGGCATTGTGGTGGATGTGAAGATGTTCACCCGGGAAAACAAAGACGAGCTGTCCCCTGGCGTCAACCAGATGGTGCGCGTGTACATCGCTCAGAAGCGCAAAATCTCTGTGGGCGACAAGATGGCGGGCCGCCATGGCAACAAGGGTGTTATTTCCCGCATCATGCCGGAAGCGGACATGCCCTTCCTGCCTGACGGCACACCCCTTGACATCGTGCTTAACCCTCTGGGCGTTCCCTCCCGTATGAACATCGGCCAGGTGCTGGAAGTGCATTTGGGATTGGCCGCCCGTGCCCTGGGCTGGCATGTGGCCACCCCGGTGTTTGACGGCGCCAATGAAAAGGACGTTGAAGAAGCGCTGGTTAAGGCAGGCTTAAGCCCCGACGGCAAAACCGTGCTGTATGACGGGCGTACCGGCGAGCCCTTTGAGAACAGAGTGACCGTGGGTTATATGTATTACCTGAAGCTCCACCATCTGGTGGACGACAAGATGCATGCCCGCTCCACCGGCCCCTATTCCCTGGTGACCCAGCAGCCCCTGGGCGGCAAGGCCCAGTTTGGCGGCCAGCGCTTTGGCGAGATGGAGGTTTGGGCTCTGGAAGCCTATGGCGCCGCCAACACCCTGCAGGAGATTCTCACCGTCAAGTCTGACGATGTGGTGGGCAGGGTCAAGGCCTATGAGGCCATTGTCAAGGGCAACGCCATCCCCACCCCCGGCATCCCCGAAAGCTTTAAGGTGCTGATCAAGGAGCTGCAGGCGCTTAGCCTGGATATCAAGGTGTGGAGCGATGAAAAAGAGCAAATCGTCATCAAGGAGTTTGAGGACGATGAGCCCGTGATGCCGGCCATCCCCGGCGCTCTCCCCGGCGAGAGGGCGGAGGAAATCGAAATCAGCCTGGAGGATATTGACCACAGCTTCAGCCAGGTGCTGGACGACCTGCTCCTGGCCGGTGAGGAAGGGCATGATGAAACAGATGAAGAGGATGATGAGGCCCTTCCCTCCCTCAATGAGGATGGTGAGGACGAGTCCCTGGACGATCTGGACGATGATCTGGAGCTGGACTTTGACGACGATGACATCGAGTGAGCGGGATTGCCCCCGAAGGAGATATAAAGAGCATGTTTGAACTGACAAACCTTGATTCCATCCAGATCGGCATGGCGTCCCCGGCGGAAATCCGCGAATGGTCCTATGGGGAGGTTACCAAGCCTGAAACCATCAACTACCGCACCTTAAAGCCCGAGCGCGGCGGCCTGTTCTGCGAGCGTATTTTTGGGCCTGTGAAGGACTGGGAATGCTCCTGCGGCAAGTATAAGCGCATCAAATACCGGGACAAGGAAAAAATCTGCGACAAATGCGGCGTGCAGGTGACCCGCTCCAAGGTGCGCCGGGAGCGCATGGGCCATATTGAGCTGGCGGCTCCCGTCAGCCATATCTGGTATTTTAAAGGCATTCCCAGCCGCATGGGCATGTTGCTGGATGTGAGCCCACGGAATTTGGAAAAGGTGCTGTACTTCGCTTCCTACATTGTGATCGATCCGGGTAACACCGATGAGACTAAGACGGAAAAATATGCCCTGATTTCCGACACGGCTTACCGTCAGCTGATGATGAAGCTCCCTGAGGAGCGGGGCAGCTTCCGCGCCGGCATGGGGGCCGAGGCTATCAAAACCCTTCTGCAGGAGCTGGATCTGGAAGCCATCAGCCAGCAGCTGAAGGATGAGATCACCGTTCTGGCGGAAAAGGAAAAAGACCGGGAAACCATGGGCCAGAAGCGCTCCCAGGCCATCAAGCGCCTGGAAGTGGTGGAGGCCTTCCTGCAAAGCCAGAACAGGCCCGAGTGGATGATTCTGGATGTGCTGCCCGTGATCCCGCCGGATTTGCGCCCCATGGTGCAGCTGGATGGCGGCCGCTTTGCCACTAGCGACCTGAACGACCTGTACCGCCGTGTGATCAACCGCAACAACCGCCTGAAGCGGATGCTGGAAATGGGCACCCCTGACATCATCGTCAGAAATGAGAAGCGGATGCTTCAGGAGGCGGTGGACGCCCTGATTGACAACGGCCGCCGTGGCCGTGCCGTCACCGGGCCCGGCAACCGGCCCCTCAAGTCCTTAAGCGATCTTTTGCGCGGCAAGCAGGGCCGCTTCCGCCAGAACCTTTTGGGCAAGCGCGTGGACTATTCCGGGCGCTCGGTTATCGTGGTGGGGCCTGAGCTCAAGCTCCACCAGTGCGGCCTGCCCAAGGAAATGGCGTTGGAGCTGTTTAAGCCCTTTGTGATGGAGCGGTTGGTATCCCTGGGTATTTCCAACAACGTAAAAAGCGCCAAGCGCGCTGTTGAAAAGGTGCGGCCTGAGGTGTGGGACATTCTGGAAGAAGTGATCCACGAGCATCCCGTGCTCTTAAACCGTGCCCCTACCCTGCACCGCCTGGGCATCCAGGCCTTTGAGCCGGTGCTGGTTGAGGGCAAGGCCATCAAGCTGCATCCCCTGGTTTGCACCGCCTACAATGCCGACTTTGACGGCGACCAGATGGCCGTGCATGTGCCGCTTTCCAGCGAAGCCCAGGCGGAAGCCCGCTTCCTGATGCTGGCCGCCAACAACATCATGAAGCCTCAGGATGGCAGGCCTGTGGTGTCCCCCACCCAGGACATGGTCATCGGCTGCCACTACCTGACATTGAAAAACGAGAACGCCTTAGGCGCCGGGCGCGTCTTCTCCTCTATGGATGAGGCGGAGATGGCCTACCATGCCAACGAAATTTCTTTGCACGCGCCCATCAGGGTGCGCGTCACCCGCACCTTTGAGGGTGAAACCCAGCGCAGGCTGATTGACTGCACCCTGGGCCGCCTGATCTTTAACGCCGCCATCCCCCAGGATTTGGGCTTCCGGCCACGGGAGACCATGGACGATATGTTCCTGCTGGAGATAGACAAGGAAGTGGTCAAAAAAGACCTGGGCAAAATTGTGGATAACTGCTTCCATGTGCATGGGGTGAATGTCTGCGCTCAGGTGCTGGATGAAATGAAGCATCTGGGCTATGCCTTCTCCACCCGCGGCGCCATCACCGTATCGGTATCGGACATCGTGGTGCCTCCCATCAAGGGCGAGCTGCTGGAGCAGGCAGACCAGAAGGTGGACAGCATTGAAGCTAGGTACCGCCGGGGATTGATGAGTGAGGATGAGCGCTACAAGGCCGTCATTGATGTGTGGAGCAAAACCACCAACGACCTGAAGAGCCAGGTGATGGATGTGTTGCCAAAGGACAATCCCATCCGCATGATGACCGATTCCGGCGCCCGCGGCTCTGTGGGCCAGGTGTCCCAGCTGGCGGGCATGCGTGGGCTGATGGCCTCGCCCTCCGGCAAAACCATCGAATTGCCCATCCGCGCGAACTTCCGCGAGGGGCTGAACGTGCTGGAGTTCTTCATGTCCTCCCACGGCAGCCGTAAATCCCTGGCTGACACGGCGCTGCGCACGGCCGACTCGGGCTATCTCACCCGCCGGCTGGTGGACGTATCCCAGGAGGTCATCGTCCGGGAAGTGGACTGCTTTGAAAACCGGGGAGAGAAAATACGCGGCATCACCATACAGCCGCTTAGCGAAATCGAATCCTTGGATGAGCGCATCCGTGGCCGTGTGGCCGCAGAAGATGTGTTCCACCCGGTGACAGGTGAACTCCTCTGCCATGTCAATCAGCTGATTGATCAGGACTTGGCCCGGCGCATCGCCCAGGCCAATGTGACCAAGATCATGGTGCGTTCTGTGCTCACCTGCCACTGCCAGAACGGCGTGTGCGCCAAGTGCTATGGCACCAACCTGGCCCACGGCGGCCTGGTTGACATCGGGGAAGCGGTGGGCATCATCGCGGCTCAGTCCATCGGCGAACCGGGCACCCAGCTCACCATGCGCACCTTCCATACTGGCGGCGTGGCGTCGGCCGATGACATCACCCAGGGCCTTCCTAGGGTTGAGGAGCTTTTTGAGGCCCGCAAACCCAAGCGTGAGGCTACCCTGGCGGAAGTCAGCGGTAGAATCACCATGGCTACCACCAAGAAGCGCCGGGAAATCGTCATCACCAGCGACCACAATCCGGAGGAGAAAAAGAGCTATCCTATTCATTATGGCGCCAGGCTGAAGGTGGCGGAGAGCGACCATGTGGAGGCGGGCGATGAGCTGATTGAAGGCTCCATCAACCCCCATCATCTGCTGAGGATTTTAGGTGTTAAGGCCGTGCAGGAATACCTGCTGAGGGAGGTGCTGGCTGTTTACCATTCCCAGGGCGTCAGCATTGCGGATAAGCATATTGAAATCATCATCCGCCAGATGCTGCGCAAAGTGCGGGTGGAGGACTCCGGCGATACCAAGCTTCTCCCCGGCTCCCTGGTTGATATCTTCCAGTTTGAAAACGCCAACATGGAGACCATGAAGGAAGGCGGCCGCCCCGCCACTGCCAAGCGCGTGCTGCTGGGCATCACCAAGGCCTCCCTGACCACCGATTCCTTCCTCTCCGCCGCCTCCTTCCAGGAGACCACCCGCGTTCTCACCGAAGCCGCCATTAAGGGCAAGGTGGACCCGCTGGAGGGCCTGAAGGAAAACGTCATCATCGGCAAGCTGATCCCGGCGGGCACCGGCATGCGCCGCTACAAGAACATTGAGCTGCAGGAAACTTACTGATAATACCAAACGAAAACATTAATGCACAGATGAGGTGAGGGTTTTTTGAGGCTCCACAAAGCCGAGTGAAGGAGGCATAGCCTTAGCTATGTTGACTGAACGAGGCAAAGGGGAGACCGAAAAACACCGGCTCATCAAAGCGTTAATGGTTGAGTTTGGTATAGAGTTCCACGCATCAAAAAGGGAGCTGTCATGCAATATGGCGGCTCCCTTATTTGATTGAATGATTATGCTATTGGTCACCAAACTCATGCTTTTTCTCTCGCTGCATGAGGGCGTCTACCGCGTCATCAGGGCTGACCCGGCCAGCCACAATGGCATCCACTGCCCGGATAATGGGCATGTCTGCCTGATGCTTTTCCGCCAGCCGCATGGCGGCAGGTAGGGCGTTGAGGCCTTCCACCACCATGCCCACCTTTTCCACCGCTTCTTTGACGCTTGCGCCTTGTCCCATGAGGGTGCCGGCGCGGTTGTTGCGGCTGTGGGCGCTGGTGGCAGTTACGATCAGGTCGCCAATACCGGCCAGGCTTGAAAAGGTGCGCGGCTGGCAGCCCATGGCAATGCCCAGCCTCGTGATTTCCGCCATCCCCCGGGTGATCAGAGCCGCCCGCGTGTTGTCGCCGTATCCCAGCCCACCCGAGATGCCGCAGGCCAGGGCAATGATGTTTTTCAGCGCCCCGCACAACTCAACGCCCCGGATGTCCTCATTGGTGTATACCCGCATGCAGGTGTTCATGAAGATGTCCTGAACGGTTTCTGCCGCCTTTAGGTCATCGCTGGCCGCCACAATGGTGGTGGGCATGTCACGGGCGACCTCCTCCGCGTGGGTGGGCCCGGAAAGCGCCACCAGGCGTACCGTTTTGGGCTCATTGCCGTGGCTTAACTCATCCTGAATGACCATTGTCAGGGAATACAGGGTATTCGCCTCAATGCCCTTGCTGGCGTCGGCGATGATTTGTCCGTCTTTGATGAAAGGTCTGGCTTTTGCCGCAGTTTCCCTGACAAATATCGACGGCACCGCGAACAGCACCACATGCTTGTCCCGACATGCCTCTTCAATCTTTTCGGTGAAACGGATTGACGCCGGTATCTCAACCCCTGGGAGTTTAGGATGCTTGCGGGTTTTTGCCAGCGTTTCTATTTCCGCGCTGATAGGCGACCAGGCCGTCACCTGGTGACCGTTGATGGCCAGCATCCGTGCCAAGGCTGTGCCCCAGGTGCCTGTGCCCAGGATGCCCACGGCGCTCCCCATAGCCTCTTGCGTCATACAAACTCCTCCTGTTGTGGGGTGCATTGGCGGTCAAAACAACCACAAGCTGTATGGTATCAGAAAAGCTTCTGCCACTCAATCATTATGCCCGGTCAGCGCGAGGGGACATGATATGCGCAAACAGGCGACTAAATATGGCAAATCTGTTGACACAACTTCATATTTCTGTTATAAACGAGACAGATTCCACGCATCGACATGCGAAAGGATGATCATGATGTCAAACACAAAAAAAGCTGATCCCTACCGCAAGCTGCTGAAATGGACCATCATTCTGCTTGTGCTGTTGGCATTGCTTGCCACGGCCTATATATTAATGGATAAATACCAGCAGGGTGAACGGAATCGGCAGACCCAGCGGATTGAGGAAGAAAACAAGGCTCTGATTGAGGACTACAACAAACGCCTGACGGAGTTCCAGGCCAGCCAGCAGACCACCGGGGAAACCAAGGCCTGGCCCACCCCCAGGGAAAGCGGCTGGGATGTGCTGGATGTGAGCGACTTCCCTGTGAAAGCTGAGCAGGAGGTGGCCGTTACCCGGGATGAATTGCTGTTGGGGGGCCTGCTGCTGGTGAACCGCTGGCACGCGATGCCGCCTGATTTTACGTTGGTTGAGCCGCTGATTAAATCCATCGGTACGGAAACCCGCTTCCGGGTGGGCGTGACCAACCGGGAGATAACGCTGCTTGAACCTGTTATCAAGGCCCTTGACAGCATGATAGCCGCCGCCAAAAAGGATGGGTTGGAGAGTTATATCGTGCGCCAGGGCTACCGCACCGCGGCTGACCAGACCGAAATCTGGAACAAGGAACTGGCGCTGTATGCTGATCGTTATTCAGGCGATGCCTTGATTGAGCGGGCCCGGGTGCGGGTGGCCTATCCCGGCACCAGCGACTACCATACCGGCATGTCGGTGCTTATGGATGTGTACAACCGCAACGACAGCGAGCTGAACAAAATGCCCTTCCAGGACACCGATCAGGCCAAGTGGCTCAATGAGCATGGGCCTGAATATGGCTTCATCTTCCGCTTTCCCATTCAGGGCTATCCCACCCCTGACACGGTGGATAAATCCTATAAAACCGGCATCAACCTGAAGGATATGGATGTGTACCGCTATGTGAGCGCCCCCCACGCTATGACCATGACGGCGCTGGGTTTCAGCCTTGAGGAGTATATCGACTATCTTATTGCCCATCCTCACATCGCGGTGTATCAGGATGGCGTGATGAAGTATGAAATTTACCGGGTGGAAGGCGGCAACACCGATGGCACCATTTCCATGCCTGCCGGCGCCCGGGAATATGTGGTATCCACCGACAACATGAACGGCCTGGTGGTGGCTGTTATCTACTGAATTCCTTGCCCTGCCAGGATCAGCTATGGGCTGGTCCTGGCCTTTTTTTGTTTTTCTAAAACTTTCCAACAAATGTAGAGTATTATATTCTGGCTGTATGAAAGGACAGGAGGCGAAAGCACATGCACAGGGTTTATAATTTTTCCGCGGGGCCGGCCTGCATGCCGGAGGCGGTGCTTCGGGAAGCGGCGGAGGAGATGCTGAACTATCAGGGAACCGGTATCTCCGTGATGGAGATGAGCCACCGCTCAGCGGAGTTTGAAGGGATATTGCAGGACGCGGAGGCGCGTCTGCGCCGCCTGGCAGATATCCCTGATGATTATGCGGTGCTGTTTTTACAGGGCGGGGGGCACACCCAGTTTGCCATGGTGCCCATGAACCTGACCCAAACCGGTAAGGCTGACTACCTGGTGACAGGTGTTTGGGCGAAGAAAGCAGCTCAGGAGGCGGTCAAGTACACCGATGTGCGCGTAGCGGCCACCGGGGAGGGGGAGAACTTCACCCGCATTCCGGATCTTACCGGCCTTTCCTTCCGGGAGGAGGCGGACTATGTTTATCTTTGTGAGAACAACACCATTTACGGCACCAAATACCAGGCGCTGCCGGATACAGGCAGCATTCCCCTGGTGGGGGATCTGTCCTCCTGCATTCTGTCTGAGCCGCTAAATGTGAGCCGATATGGGCTGATTTTTGCCGGGGCACAGAAAAACCTGGGCCCGGCGGGGCTCACCCTGGTGATCGTAAGGCACGATCTGGTGCGGGAGGAGGTGCAGCCCTACACCCCCAACATGCTGCGCTACAAAACCCATTTGGACGCGGGCAGCTTGTATAACACGCCCCCCTGCTATGCCATTTACATCTGCGGCAAGGTGTTCGCGTGGCTGGAAGCCCGGGGCGGCCTTTGTCAAATGGACCAAGATAACCGGAAAAAGGCGGCGCTGCTGTATGATTATCTGGATGAAAGCACGCTGTTTCGGGGAACGGTGGCGAAGGACAGCCGGTCAATGATGAACGTCACCTTTGTAACCGGGGACAAGGCCCTGGACGCGGCTTTTGTCGCGGAGGCTGAGGCGGCGGGCCTTATCGGGCTGAAAGGCCACCGCTCGGTGGGCGGCATGCGGGCCAGCCTTTATAATGCCATGCCTTATGAAGGGGTGGCGGCGCTGGTGAGCTTCATGGAGGACTTTGAAAGGACGCACAGATGACGAGGAAACAACGCAATGCGGCGGCACTTAACCATATTTCCCCCAAGGGCCTGGCGGAGCTCACATCCAACTTTACGATGGTTGATGATCCCACAGTGTGCGACCTGTGGCTGGTGCGCTCGGTGGAACTCCATGAGATGGCGCTGCCCTCCCGGCTGCGCGCCATCGCCCGGGCGGGGGCCGGGGTGAACAATATCCCCCTGGATCGCTGCACCAGCCAGGGCATCGTGGTGTTCAACACCCCCGGCGCCAACGCCAACGCCGTGGCGGAGTTGGTGGTGGCGGGGATGCTGTTGGCCGCCCGGGATGTGATCGGCGGCATCAACTGGGTGCGCGCCCAAACGGTGGACAGCCAGATCTCAAAACGCGTGGAGCAGGGCAAAAAGGCCTTCTCCGGCACGGAGATCAGGGGCCGGCGGCTGGGCGTGATTGGCCTTGGCGCTGTGGGCCACCTGGTGGCCAACGCCGCCATCAGCATGGGCATGGAGGTCTATGGCTTTGACCCCTACATCTCCATTGAGTATGCGCTGAAGCTGTCCCGCTCGGTGCACCATGTGCTCCAGCTAACGGAGCTTCTGGAGCAGTGCGATTACATCTCCCTCCATATCCCGCTAACGGAGAAAACCTGGGGCTTTCTGGGGGCTGAGCAAATCAGCCGCATGCGGGAGGGGGCGGTGCTGCTGAACTTCGCCCGGGATCAGCTGGTGGATGAACAGGCGGTGGGCGAGGCCCTGGCCGCCGGCAAAATCCATCGCTATGTGACCGATTTTGCCAACGACCAGGTGCTGTCCTTCCCCAACACCCTGGTGATGCCTCATCTGGGCGCTGCCACCGAGGAGGCGGAGGACAACTGCGCCGTGATGGCCGCCCGCCAGGCGGCGGACTATCTGAACAACGGCAACATCACCAATTCCGTCAACTTTCCCGCCATCTCCCTGGGGCGGGCCAGTTTCCCCACCCGGGTGATGGTGCTGCACCGGAATGTCCCCGGCATCCTCAGCAAAACCACCACCCTTTTTGGCGAAGCGCATATCAACATCGAGCAGATGGTGTCCGCCAGCCGCGGAAACGTTGCCTGCGCGCTGTTTGATGTGGGGGTAAATGTGATGAGGGAGTTCGCCATGCAGCTGTCCTCTCAGCCGGATATCCTGAAGGTGCGCGTCATATACGGCAGTGAGGAACCCCTCCATGAAGCCTGACTGGGATGCCCTGGGCGTCAGGCCCGTTGACATGCTGCTGCCCAAGCCCCCCTATCTGAACAGCCGATGGCCGGTGGTGGCGCTGGATCAGTACACCTCCCAGCCTGAGGAATGGCTGGCCGCCGAAGGGGAGATTGGGGAGCACCCCTCCACCCTGCGGCTGGTGGTGCCGGAGGCCTTCCTGAAGGACGCTGAGGTCAGGAGCCAACAGGTGCATCAGGCCATGGCCGATTATCTGTCAGAGGATATTTTTACCCCCCTGGAGGAGGGCTTTGTGCTGGTGGAGCGCCTCACCCAGTCAGGCCCCCGGGTGGGCCTGGTGCTGGCCATTGACCTGGAGGCCTATGACTATCAGCCGGACAGCCGCTCCCTCATCCGGGCCACGGAGGAAACCGTGCTGGAGCGCATCCCGCCCAGGCTCCTGATCCGGGAGCGCTCCGCTCTGGAGCTGTCCCATGTGCTGCTGCTGATCGATGACCCGGAGGACAGCCTGCTGGGTCCGCTGTATGCCAGGCGAGAAGCGCTTAAAAAGCTGTATGACATGCCCCTTCTGATGGGGGGCGGGCATATCAGGGGCTGGCAGGTGAGGGAAGGCTTGGAGCTGGCACATGCCTTGACGCGGCTGAAAGAAAAGCTGCCGCCCGATGGCCTTTTTCTGGCGGTGGGGGACGGCAACCACTCCCTGGCAGCGGCCAAGGCCTCCTGGGAGAAACAAAAGAAGGGGCTGAGCGCCAAAGAGCGGCAGCGTCACCCCGCGCGCTTTGCCTTGGCGGAGCTGATCAACCTGCACAGCCCGGCCCTGCTGTTTGAGCCCATCCACCGCATAGCCTTTGACGCTAATCTTGACAGGATGATGGACATCCTGGCGCCGCTAAAGCCCCGGCGCGCCAATCAGGCGCCTGACATCACCCTGGTGACAGGTGAGGGTGATATGCCGCTTATGCTAAGCACCCATCAAGACAGCCTGGTCGCCGGGGAGGTGCAGAAACTGCTGGACAAGGCGGGCTTGTCCCTTGATTATGTGCATGGGGAAAAGGCGCTGCGGGACATCCGGGCCGCAAGCGGCGGCACCGGCATCCTGATGCCCGACTTCCCTAAAAATCAGCTTTTCCCCATGGTGCAGCGGCATGGCCGCCTGCCCCGAAAAACTTTCTCCATGGGGGAGGCCAACGAGAAGCGGTTTTATATGGAGCTCAGGCGCTTGCGCTCTGGGCAACTATTTAAGAATAGTTGCTAAACAGGTATTATTCAAAAGGACGGTCAAGCAGCTCGCATAGTCCAAATCCCATGGTTTTATCGCCCGAGGCGTCGTAAACCGTTATATGCAAGATGATGCTAATGCCATGCGGCGGGATTTTCATGTAAAGGGTGGCGCCCGTTTCAGCTTCATTCATTTCAAGGGGCGGGCCATCATAGCGATTTAAACGCCATTGATATTCGATGCGATAAGGGGGATGTCCCCCGCTCACATTGATGTTTGCCGCGATGGTGTCGCCATATTGGGCGATTCGCTTTGACATATCTACCCTGGCCCGGAGAGCGTCTTGAGAGGGAGCGGGTGTAGGCCGCGCTTCACCGATGAACACATCAGCGCTGGCTTCGCCCCGTCTATTCGCTTTGTCCCAGTAAATGGCGTTGACAGACACCCGCCCGCTCTGGTTGGCTGAAAACACACATTGGTTGTTGCGAACATCGCCATAGATGGGATTGTCATTGCCATCCAGGTCATATTCCCAGATTTGCCATTCGATGACCTCCGCTGGCTGACGGCCGCCGCTGGATTTAATGGCGGCGGTGATTTTTTCGCCGACTTCCGCCCTGGGTTTGTCCAAAACAACATCACATTCAAAATAATCTTCTTTGGGAGCGCCCAAAATGTCAAAAAACATGGGATCTGCGTATAAGGTGCCCAGGTTTTTTTGATAGAGGCTCAGGCTGATACGCCCGACCTTGCCAAAATCCGCGCCCATGTACAGCGGAGAGCTTCCGCTTGGGGGCGCGCCAAAAATCGTATCATAATAGCGCTGGACATAGCCGTTGTCCTCAAAAATATCGGCAACGATGGAAATATCACAAGGGCCGGATATGCCGTTGGATTGCCAGTAAAAAAATGGCTGGCCACCTGCCGGCACCTGATCGTTTTCAAGCCAGACCATCAACTCCGGCTCTTCTGACGAGATGCCTGGCGTCAATGTCAAAGCCGTCAACAAGGCCAGTATAAAAGCAAACAAACGCGTTTTCATTATGATACCTCTTGTTTTATGGTTCTCCGGGGAAAGCTATTTCTCTGATGCTTCAAACGCTTTCGCCTTTTCAAGCAATTCCTTTTCCGTCAGATAGCTGGACAGGCAGCCCACCGCCTTGACGCTTTCAGCGCCGGTGAGGTTGCCATAGAGGATGGCCCGGGGAAGGTCAGCGCCATGATAAAGCCCGTAGCAAAACCCCGCCAGGAAGGCGTCTCCGGCGCCGGTTGTATCCACCGCTTTCACATCAGGGACGGCGCGGATGAGGGTTTCCCTGCCGCCTGAATAGAGCAGGCAGCCCTCTTTGCCTAATTTGATCACCACATGCTTTAGGTATTCAGCCAGCGCCCGGGCGGCGGCGGAGGGGGAATCCGTGTCGGTGATGCGCATGGCCTCCATGTGGTTGGGGGTGTAGAAGTCCACCAGATTCAAAATGTCTTTCATGTTGGAGAGGCGCATGTCCTCCCGCCAGCCGGTGTCATACACCAGCAGGGTGCCTTCCCGCTTCAGCTGGGGATAAATCTCCAGGAAATCCCCATGCACCAGGGCGATGGCTGCGCCCCGGGAATTGTCCAGCACCTGCTGGCGATGGTGATCGGTGACGATAACCGGATCGGTATAGCTGGTGAAGGCCCGGTCCCGGGGGGTGATGACAGCGCTGGTCACATTCACCGGCATCCTGTCCCCCTGATAGAGGTTCAGCGGGCTGACGCCGGCGGCCGCGTACTGCGCTTTGGCGAAGGAGGAGAAAACGTCATCCCCCAGGAAGGTTTGCACATGGGTGGGCACGCCCAGCCGCCCCAGGTTGATGAGGGTGGCCGGGTAATCCCCGCCCAGCTGCATGGAGAAATCCGCCGCGTAGATTTCCTCCCCCTCCTGGGGCACCCGGGGCATGCCGGAATAGAGCAGGTCCACATTGGTGGGGCCAAAGCCCGTGACAAAGCGCGATGTCTCCGCCATCAGAATCCCAACTCCTCCCCGATGAGGATCACCTTGATGCGGCCGGGGATGGATGATCTGCGGGTGATGACCGTCTGGCAGCAGATGGACTCAGGCGTATGGCAGTCCCCGCAGCGCCCGGTGGCGGCGCAGGGCGTTTTCCGGTTCAGGCGCAGGGTGTTGGGCGGGGCCGCCATGTTGCGCGCCCGGTCATAGCCCGCCGCCACATCTTTCACCAATTTGTTCATGCCCGCCAGGATGATCACCTCCTGGGGCCCAAAGCACAGGAAGGCCACCCGGTTGGCGGTGCCATCCACATTCACCAGCTCCCCCTCCAGGGTGATGGCGTTGGTTGACATCAAAAAGAAATCAGCGCAGCAGATTTGTCCGTACAGCGCCCGGCGCTCCTCGGGCGTTTTGGCGCTGTCCCGGTCAATCACCTGATAGGGCCCGGCTTTGACCGCGCTTAAAAGCCCTGTTTCAGCCAGCGTCATGGAGCCGCCCCAGGCCACGCTGGCCCCTTCCGGCATCAGCTCCAGCGCTTTTTTAACGGCGCTTTCCTTATCCGGGCAGTAAAATCCCTCCATTTGCCGCCTGGCCAGGTTCTTGATGAGGGTGGCGGCGATGTTTTCATAATATTGTTGTTTGGGTGTCATGGCGTCCTCCTTTTAATGCTCAATAGCTCTTGTTGCTGATCTCCACCTTCACATCATCACAGCACATCAGCCGGGGCACCACCAGCGCCTCGGGATCCCTGGCATCATAGGTGGAGGAGATGTTGTAGGGGGTCGTTTGGGTGGAAAGCCATTGCAGCTTGTCCCCAAACAGGCTGCCCAGCTTTTCGGTAAAGCGGACGTTGAAGGGCACCACCACGGAACCGTCCTGCTTAAACAGGAGGGCCCCGAAGCGGGAGGTGCCGGTGATGAGGCCCTCGCTGGCGTTGACCAGGCCGGTATAGTGCAGATAGGGCACATACAGCAGATCCCCCTCCCGGGCAGCCAGGCCGCTTAGCGCTTCCGGATCGTTTACGGGCATCTGGCCAGGCTCCAGGCGGAAGCTGCGGTGCATCACATCATGCCCGGTGGCCTGCTGCCCATACTCGTCCGCGGCTGACTGGGACCAGATGAAGCCGTTGAAGACCCCTTTGTCATAGAAGGCTTTGGGCTGACGCTGCCTGCCGAAGCCGTCCACCGGGATGGCAAAGGCATCCAGGCAATCTGAATCCTCCCACAGGGTCACCTGGGGGGACAGGCGCTGCTTGCCTATGTCCTCGGGGCTATTGATGCTATTGTCCCGCTTCATCATTCCGCCGTCAACCCCCAGGTAGGTGAGGAATCTCAGGTACTCCGCTGTGGTTGCCGCCCCAAACACCACCTTGTACGCTCCCAGGGGCAGCCGCACCGCCTCGCAGTGCTGATATTTGTCTTTCAGGAAGGCCAGGCGCGCGCGCAGGGCGCCGGGGTTCAGATCGTCCGCACAGGCGGCGCTTTGCTCGGCGTTGATCTCCCACTTGTCTTTTCGTGATGACAGCACCAGGGTGATCTGGGCGTCGCTGGCCTGCCAGGCCACATAATGCTCCGTGGCGGTTGACAGGTCGATGGTGAGGGTCTTGCCCACGGAGAAATTGCCCGACAGCTGCACATCATCGCTTTCCAGCCCTTTTGTGGCCTGGTTGATATAGGCCAGGATGTCCTCATTGGAAATACGGGCCAGCTTGTCATCATAGCCCGCCTGGTGGATGGCGGTTTCCTGAATCACCGGGAAGGTGGGCTGGTAGCTGAGCATGCTGGCATAGGCCAGCATGCTTCCGGCCTTGTCCACCGCCTCAAAGAGGGCGGCCTGGTCATCCGGATCGCACATCACCTGGGCGGTGGCCGTTTTGTGATCGCCATAGGCGGTCACGGAAAACCGGCTTAAGGCCTCGCTGGTGTTAAGGGATACCCCGGAGTTGGCCAGGCGCACCAGGTGGCTGTCCTCCTGGTGGAGGGACAGCGCGGCTTTTATTCCCTGCTTGACGGCATGCTCCCGCACGGCCAGCAGTTTTTGAGCGGTTTGATTCATCGGCATATTATTCACCCACCTTTACATGGTCAAAGCGGCACACCGGCACCCCATGGCCCAGCTGCATGATCTGGGAGGGCATGCCCTTGCCGCAGTTGGGGACATACTGCACCTGCCAGGTGCTCTCATCGCCCACAGCGCTTAAGGAGTTGTAGAAGGGCAGCGTATCGCCCGAATAGGCGGCGGAACGCACCACATTTTTCACCTGGCCGTCCTCCACCAAATAGGCATAGTCATTGGCGAAGTGGAACTGCTCCCGGTTGGAGCCGATGGACCAGGATTTATCGCCGGAGAGCACAATGCCCTTTTCGGTGGAGGCGATGATGTCCTTAAGCGAACCATCCTGCCCGGGATCCACGCTGATATTGGTCATGCGCTCCAGGGGCGTGCGGTAAAAGGCGGTGGCCCGGGCTGTGCCGCCGGAACCGCTGAAGATGTTCCGCCCCGCCCGCTCATTGGCCTCGGTGACCATTTGCCGGGAGGTGATGGCGCCCACCAGCACGCCCCGCTCAATCAGCATATAGTTTTGCGCGGCCACGCCGTCATCATCATAGCCAAAGGAGCCGGGGCTGTTGGGCAGCAGGGCGTCCGCCCGTACATTGAGTTTGTCAGTGCCGTATTGGAGGCTGCCAAAGTCCTCCAGCCTCACAAAGGAGCCGCCGGCATAGCTGAGCTCATAGCCCAGGATCCGGTCCAGTTCCAGGGGGTGGCCGATGGTTTCATGCACCTGTAAGTACATCTGATCAGGCATCAGGATCACGCTGCGCACATCCCGGGGGCACCTGGGGGCCACCAGGGTTTCATTCAGTTCCCTGACGATCCGCTCAGCCTCCGCCAGCCAGTGGGCTTCCTGCATGATCTCCCAGCCCCGGGAATCCCCCAGGCGGGGCGGGCTATATTTACGGCCCTGGGTTTCGCCACCCACATCCCTGCCCTTGACAAAGATGGAGGGGAACAGCTCCCGGATTTCCTTGTGAATTTCAGCGCCTTCGCTGTCATAATACTCAACGGTGCGGGACATGGCGATGAGATAGGCCACCCGCTGGGTGACGCCCGGCTGCTTGAGCGCCGCGTCCATCTTTTGCAAAAAGGCCGCCTGTTCGTCCAGGGGCACCAGCAGGGCATCCTGCCGGCAGGGGGAGGAAAAGCTTCCGCTGAGCACCTCCTTATCCGCCAGCCGGACAGGACGGGTCATGCGCTTGGCAGCGGTTCGGGCGTTTGAAAGCGCCTTGTCAAAGGTGCCGGTTATGTCATCCAAAACGCTGGAGGCCGCAAAGCCCCAGGCGCCATCCGCCAGCACCCGCACACCAAAGCCGCTTTCCTTCTCCTGGGTGAAGCTGTGCATATTGCCGTTAAGCATGGCCATGCTGAGGGAATCATCCTTGGGGTAGTAGCGCACATCCGCGTAACTGGCCCCCTTTTTCATCAGCCGATCCAACTGTTCTTTCCATTGATACGCCATGGATTCGCTCCTTTCGGCAGTTTGAGATTGTATGCGTCTATTTTAGCATATTTCGGGGGTGGTGGGGAGGTTGTGTTCCTATTGTTCAAAAAATGTGATAGAATCTTGCGTCAGAAGATTATTTTAAGGACAGGGCATGATTAATTTTCGCGATTTGGGGGGCATACAAACACGGGATGGGCGGCGGATCGTCCCGGGGCTGCTGTTTCGTTCCAGCCAGTGGGCGGACGACCTGGCGACCTTGGAAGCGCTGGACATTCGCAGGTGGCTTGATTTGCGCGCGCCCTTTGAACGGGAGCGCAAGCCTTGCTGCCCGCTGCCCGGCAGCGATGTGACCCATTTGTTTGATGGGCCCACGCCCTGCAACACCTTGCCCCCATTGCTTCCGGGGCATATACTGAAGCGCGGGCGGCCGGGGGAGGAAATGCGGGCGCGGTATGGCGGGTTTCCTGTTACCCATGCAGGGGCTATGCGGCAGTTTTTCCGTATCCTGCTGAAAAAAGCGGAGCCCACGCTGTACTTCTGCTGTCAGGGCAAAGACCGGGCAGGCGTTTTCACCGCCGTGCTGCTGGAGGCGCTGGGCGTTGGCGAAGAAGAGATCATGCGTGATTATTTGCTGTCAAACAGCTGTCTGGAAGGGCTGAACCGGGCGGATTATGCCCGGATGGGTGCTGGGATGACGGAGGAAGAAAAAGCTGTTTTATGGTCCTATATGCAGGTGTACCCTGAATACCTGAACGCCTTCTGGCATGCCCGGGGGGACGCGGATCGTTTCTGGATAGAATCCCTGGGCTTAACAAGGGATGACCGGATGCGGCTAAGAACGATGTATACTAAAGGTAACTGACCATTCAGCATTTTAACCGGAGAAGGGTAGGAATTGTTGTGAAGAAAACGCTCAAATTTTTGCAAAGCATGCGCTTTGGCATGCTGCTGCTGGTGCTGATTTTGCTCATTTCCCTGGTGGGCTCGTTTATCCCTCAGGGGAATGAGTCTGCCTACTATCAGGAACGATATGGCGAATTGGCCAAAGTGCTTTTAGTGCTGAAGTTGGACAATGTGTTTTTCAGCTGGTATTTCATAGCGCTTACATTTCTTTTGTGCGTCAATTTGCTTTTTTGTTCTGTGCTTCGTCTGGGCAAGGTGTCAAAAGCATATCGCATGATGCCTGAATCCGTATCGGCGTTAGCGTTAAGTCCAACGGAGGTTTCCCAGGAAACGCTGCTCTCCTTTTTGAAGGCCAACCGTTTTAAATTGCTTAAAACCAATTCGGGAAAGGTCTATGGCCGTGGGCGGATGGGGCATTACGGCACGTTTGTCGTGCATTTAGCGCTTCTATTGCTGCTGGTTTCGGCGGCGGGGGCGATATATCTCTCCACCATGACCGATGTGTCATTGCGCGTTGGGGAGCAAACGACGCTTGATGACGGCACCGTGGTCGAACTGGCGGCTTTCAGGTCTGCCAATGAGGCGGGCGAGGTGGTTTATGAAAGCGACCTGAGCGTTCGCTACCCTGATGGCGGTGAGGAACAAAAGCAGGTCACCGTTAATTACCCTGCTTCCATCTCCGGACAGAAGATCTTTCAAATGGGATATGGCATTGAAGGGCTTCTGACCATCGATCATCAGGGGAAAAAGGATTCGCTTGCGCTGAGCAATGAGGACGCCGGGAGCTTCCTCACAGTGGACGGCAAATCGGGCATCGTTTTTCAGGGCTTGTTTCCGGACTATGTTGAGACGGACAGCGGTGTCAATCTGCTGAGAAGCTCGAAGCTGGGCTATCCCAACCCGGTGTATGCCGTTGTGCGGATTGAAAACGGGCAGCATGAAAACAGCGTCGCCCTGCCGGGCACCACTGCGATGGTGGGCGATGTGATTTACACGTTTGAAAAGCCGGTGAATATCTCCACCCTGCGCCTTAAAAGCTATCCTGCCAGCCTTTTTTCTCTGCTGTATTTCAGCTTTGTTCTGCTGATCGCGGGCATCTGGCTGGCGTTTTTCCAGATACCGGTCTATATCCATGTGGGTGAAGAGGGTTATGCGATGCGAAGCGCAAAGCCCGTGCCGGAGCTGGAAAAAGCGCTCAAGGCCCTGGCTGAAAACAGACAGGTGTAGCTGACATAACCATGCTCGCCTTTGCAGCTAAAAAAATCGCCGCGCAGGCGCAATCTCTCAGGGTCGATTATGAAAGGCTGACGGATAAAGAACTGCTCGCGGTGATGGATGATTTGCGGGCGCAAACAGCCTCCGGAATATCCCTTAAAAAACGCATGCCGCAAGCCTTTGCGGCTGCCGCTGACAGCTGCCGCCGGCATCTGGGCCTGACCCCTTATCCGGTGCAGTATTTGGCGGCGGTTTCTTTGGCCGACTGTGAAATCGCCCAGATGAACACCGGTGAGGGGAAGACGCTCACCTCCATCCTGCCGGCCTGCCTGAGGGCCTTGGACGGCCATGGCGTTCATGTCATCACGGTGAACGAATATCTGGCGAAGCGGGATTTTGACGCCAACCGCCCCGTTTACGAAGCGCTGGGGTTTTCCGTAGGGCTTTCGCTTTCGGGCATGGGTGTGGAGGAAAAGCAGGCGGCTTACCAGGCGGACATCACCTACACCACGGCCACAGAAGCGGGTTTTGATTATCTGCGGGACGGCATCGCCATCAAAAAGAATCAGCGTGTACAGCGCGGCTTATATTTTGCCATTATTGACGAGGCTGACAGCATTTTGCTGGATGAAGCGGTCACCCCCATGATCCTGTCAGGCGGCGGCGAAGGGGATGTGAAGGACTACATCATCGCCGATACCTTTGCCCGTTACCTGAAGCCTAAGGTGTATGTGTCGCTCAGCGATGAGGAGGACATCGACAGCCTGGGCGGGGACTATGTGGTGGATGAGCGGCGCAAAAACGCCATCCTGACAAGCGAAGGTGTCAGAAAAGCCGAGCAATACTACCGTTTGGACAACCTCTTTGACTTGGACAACCTCCCCATCCATCACCGTATTTTGCAGGCGATCAGCGCTTATGGCACCTTAAAAAGGGATGTGGATTACATCCTGCGCGATGGCGCTGTCTGCCTTGTGGACCGCAATACCGGCAGGATCATGGATGGCCGCCGCTATGCCGCCGGCCTGCATCAGGCGGTGGAAGCCAAGGAAAAGGTGGAAATCCACCAGGAAAGCCGCACTCTGTCCACCATCACTTATCAGAAGTATTTTTCCCTCTACCATCTGCTCTCCGGCATGACAGGAACTGCCTGGAGCGCCCGGCGCGAGCTGTCTGACACCTATGGGGCCAGGGTGCGCAGGATCCCTCCCAATCGCCCATGCATCCGCATTGACCGGCCAGATGCCTATTTCCCTTCCCGGAAAGCGAAGCTGGAGGCGCTGGCGGACCAGGTGATGGCAGCCTGGCAGGCAAAGCGCCCTGTTTTGATTGGCACGCCCAATGATAAGCGCAGCGAGGAGGTGTCCGCGCTGCTGAGCTTCAGGCAGATTCCCCACCAGGTGCTTAACGCCAAGCAGGATGCCGATGAAGCCGCCCTGGTGGCGGGCGCCGGAATGCCCGGATCGGTCATGGTCACCACCAACATGGCGGGCCGCGGCACGGATATCAGGCTGGGAGGGGGCAAGCCCCTTCAGGCTGAAAAGGTCCGGAAATTGGGCGGCGTTTTGGTGCTTGGCACGGAGCGCCAGCGTTCAAGACGGGTGGATGATCAGCTGATCGGCCGCGCCGGGCGCCAGGGCGATCCGGGGGAAAGCCGCTATTTTATTTCTCCGGAAGATGACATCATGCGCTTGTTTGGAGAGGAAAACAGCGCAAAGCTCTCCCCCCGCCATGTCCGCAGGGCCCAGTGCCGGGCTGAGCGCATTGACTGCGCCCAGCGCAGAGCCGCTTTGGAAACGGATCAGGTGCTGCAGGAACACCGGGCCAACTTCCTGAAGGACAGAACATGCCTGATGGAAGGGGGGGATCCAGCTGAACTGCTAAGGCAAATGATTCAAAAGGCCACTAACCTGCTGATGCGGCAATACCCGGATCCTGCCCATTGTTATGCTGATTTTCGCATCGCGTTTTGCCGGGTGTTTGGCACAGAGACTCTTCCGCCGTGCACGGAGAAGCCCCGGGCGGAGGATTATGTTAATGGCGCCGAGATGATTCTATTACAAAAAGAGCAGCAGGCGCCCGGGGTGTTTGATGAGCTGGCCCGGGCTGTCATGCTGCAGTGTGCCGATGAGGCGTGGTCCTATTTTCTGGAGGAGTTTGAAAACCTGAAAATGGGATATCATCTTATGTCCTTGGGCAAATCAAGCCCCAAAAGCGTGCTGATCCGGTATAGCAGCAAGGTTTTGGCCTGGGCCAATGAATACATCCTCACAGAAGGCTTGCGGCGCGTATTCTGCTGCAAAATCACAAAAGCTGACCGTCCGGCCCAGGGCAAGGACAACTGATTGATGCCTTATTCTTCTTTATCATCCCGCTTGCGGGCAAGGTAGATGTCCAGCTTTTCCTTCATTTTTTCGGGCATCTCCCGGGAAACGGGGCACTGGGCTGCCTGGGCCATGGCCTCCACAAAGTCGCCGATAAACTGAATATCGCTCACCATGTTGTCCACGCTGATCAGTTTCAGCGTGTCATAGCGGTTGTGGATGGTGGCGGTGTTGGCAGGGGCGATGCGGGCAAAGCTGATGGCGGGTATGCCTTTATCGGCAAAGGGGGTGGAATCGCTGGAATACACACCCTGCCGCGCCTTCAGCCCAAAGCCCTTCATCTGGGACAGATACTGCACATAATGCACCAACTTTTCCTCCGCCGTGGCGCAGGCGATGAAGCCGCCCATGGCGGAGCCGATCATATCCAGGTTCACGCACAGGGCGATGCTTTTGAGCGCTTCTTCATCCTGGGTGTAGGCCTTGGCGCCCAACAGCCCCCGCTCCTCTGCCCCGCACCAGATGAAGCGCAGGCCATAGCGGGTCTTCATTTTTGAAAAACGCTTGGCCATGGACAAAAGGCCGATGCTGCCCGACATGTTGTCATAGGCCCCCTGGGAAAGGGAGGTGGAATCATAATGAGCGGTCAGCGCCAGCCATTCATCCGTCTCTCCGGGCAAATCAAACACCACATTGTGGGACTGGCCCTTATATTCCTCCTGCTTCAGCACGATCTTCGCCTGCTTCGCTCCCGCTTCCACCAGGCGCACAGCCTGTTTGGCGTTGATGTTGACCCCGGGAATTACCCGTCCCTGGCTGACGGAGGCGCGCAGCTCCCGCTGGTCAATATCCTCATTTTGGTGGTGAACATCGCCACTGTAGGTGATAAAGCCTAGGGCGCCGTTATCCAGCATGTCCTGATAGGTCCAGTGGCGCAGGTAGCCTTCTATCAGCACAATGCGTCCCTTACATTGGCTGAGGGAATAGGCATCCTGGTTTCTCAGGTAATAAAGCGGCGCTTCCACGTTGCCGGTACCAGCGCTCAAATACCCCTTGCAGGGGATATCCTGCCCATCGACCATCAGGCGCGCCTCCTGGATGGTGGCCATGTCCACCTCAAAGGGCACAAGGGCTGCTTTCAGGCCCAATCCCTTTAGATACTCGGTGATATACTCGGCGCAGCGTTTTTCTTCGGGGCTCCCTCCCGTGCGCACATAGGCGGTGTCCTTAAATATCCGCAGGATGCTTTGTTTGTCCATCTCATACTCTCCTTATGAAAATTGCTTTGATATAGTAACATAGTTTACCCGCTTTGTTGACCTAATCTGCAAATATGTTAAAATGACCATGTTTCAAGGAGCGTCAGCGTTTGTTCTTTGAAAATCACCAGACAAAATGGAGCGTAAAGCATATGCAATATTTAATCATCGGCATTATTCTGATCCTGGCTCTGTTTGCCATTCGGCTGTCAAGCAAGCACGGCATTCCGGCGCTTCTGCTGTTTATTGTGCTGGGCATGGGCTTTGGCCTGCTGGGGCTGGATTTTGACGACTATGCCTTTGCCGATGGCCTGGCTACGGTGGCGCTGATGGTGATCATGTTTTATGGCGGCTTTGGCACCAACTGGAAGATGGCCAAGCCCGTGGCCAAAGAGGCGATTGTCCTGAGCTTTTTTGGCGTGGTGACCACGGCGCTGCTCACAGGCCTGTTCTGCCATTTTGTGCTGGGCTTTGAGATGCTGGAGGGGATGCTCATCGGCTCCATTGTGGGCTCCACCGACTATGCCAGCGTGTCCAATATCCTGCGTTCCAAAAACTTGAACCTGAAATATAACACCGCCCCTTTGTTGGAGCTGGAAAGCGGCTCCAACGACCCCACCGCCTACACCATGACCATGGTGTTCCTGTCGGTGATTATGGGGTCAAGCATATCCGTGCCGCTGCTGATTTTTTCCCAGGTGGCGCTGGGATTGCTGGTGGGCTTTGGCTTCGCCTTCCTCTTTGGGAAATTCCTGGTGCGCGTCAAGGCCTCAGAGGATGGACTGTCCGCGGTTTTGATGGCGGCGGCCATGCTCATCACCTATGCCACCGCAAATTTGCTTGGCGGCAATGGCTATCTGGCGCTTTATATCCTGGGCATCTACCTGGGCAATATTGAGTTCCGGGGCAAGCGGGATATTGTGTTCTTTTTTGACGGCTTTACGGAGATCATGCAGATCGCTCTGTTCTTTGTGCTGGGCTTGCTCAGCAATTTCCAGAGCTTCATCAAAACCTTCCCTGTGGCCCTTGCCATCATGGCGTTTATGACCGTTCTGGCCCGGCCGCTTTCTGTCTGGGGCTTGATGATCCCCTTTAAGCTCAAGCGCAATCAGCTGCATATGATCTCCCTGGCGGGTATCCGCGGGGCTGCGGCCATCGCCTTTGCCATTTTGGTGGTGAACAGTAGAGCCAAGTTTTCCATGGAGAGTGATGAAATTTATCATATCGTCTTTGGCATCTGCGTGCTCAGCTCCCTCGTTCAGGGCAGCCTGATGCCGCCGGCGGCGCGCAAGCTGGATATGCTTGACCCCAACGATACGGTGTTGAAGACTTTCAACTTCTACCAGGACAAGGCCGAAATTGGTTTTCTGGAAACCGAGATCCATCCCAACAGCTATCTGGTGGGCCACCAGGTGAAGGAATTGCGGCTGACCTTTGACTTTCTTGTCGCTAAAATTGAGCGCGATGGCAAGACCATCGTCCCCCGGGGGGATGTGGTGCTGGAGTCAGGGGATATCATTGTCCTGGCGGGTGAAAAGCACTTTGACCGCAGCGGGCACGATCTGACCGAGTTTACCATCCCCCGCGGGCATGAGTGGGCTGGCCGTTCCATCAGGGATATAGGTCTGCCGGAAGACAGTTTGATTGTGATGGTGCAGCGCAGCGATGACGATATCATCGTCCCCCTGGGCAATACGTTGCTGCACGAGGGCGACAAGGTCATCATGCTGAAAACGGAGGGCTCTGAAGCCAAACAAGGCTGATTGACTATGAGTTTGCTGATAATGCTCCCGCCCTTGACAGGTGGAGCGCTGCAAACTATAATAAACTGGTTAATATTCCGGTTGCATCGCTTCACGCGCATGCCCGGTGAGGAATGAAGGGGTGTAACAGATGATTCGTACCTACCAGCCTAAGAAGCGTCAGCGCAGCAAGGAGCATGGCTTCCGCAAGCGCATGTCGACCAGAAATGGCCGCCGTGTGCTGGCCAACCGCCGCCGCAGGGGCCGCAAGGTTCTTTCTGCCTGAGGCGTATTGTCCGTATGTCCGTTTAACCCGCCCATCTGATGGCATACCTGTTGCAGGGGGCGGGTTTTACTTGCGGGTAAGGCGGTGGCAGGATGCAGAAGGCCCACAGGATCAGAACAAACGGTCATTTCCGCTATGTTTACCGCAAGGGGAAGAAGGCCAGCGGGCAGACCATGGTGGCCTACTATGTGAAGGCCGGGCGCATGCAGGCGGGGTTTTCCGTGAGCAAAAAGGTGGGCTGCGCTGTGGTGCGCAACCGCATCAAGCGCCGCATGCGGGAGAGCTTCCGCCTGATGATGCCGCTGCTTCGCCGGGGCAACTATGTGTTTTCCGCCCGGGAAGGGGCGGCCCGGGCCGATTACTGGACGATTAACCGGGAAATGGCCCAGCTGCTGGCTAAAACCGGCGCCATGAAGGATTGCCCGTGAAGCGCCTGATGCTGGGCGCGATCCGCTTTTACAAGCGAGCCATCAGCCCCCACCTGCCGGCGTCCTGCCGCTACTATCCGACCTGTTCCCAGTATGCCATGACCGCCATTGAGCGCTACGGCGCCCTGCGCGGGGGATGGATGGGGTTGAAACGCATTCTTCGGTGCAATCCATTGCACAAGGGGGGATATGACCCGGTGCCGGAATTGCCCGATGCAGTAATAAGGAGGGATTAACCTCGATGTCAGCCATTACCAACGCACTTCTGACCGTCATCCGGTGGATTTACACCATCGTCCACAACCACGGCTGGTCCATCGTCATTTTCACCGTGCTCATCCGTCTGCTGCTGGTGCCTTTGGATGTGCAAAGCCGCAAGGGCATGCGCAAGATGCAGAAGATTCAGCCGCAGCTGAACGCCCTGCAAAAGAAATACGCCAATGACCGGGCGAAGCTTCAGCAGAAGCAGTCGGAATTGATGCGCAAGGAGCGCTACAACCCCATGTCGGGCTGCCTGCCGCTGCTCATCCAGATGCCCATCCTCTTTGCCATGTTCGGTGCCATGCGCGCGGTGGCCAATGAGAAGATCGTGGAGCAGGTGTTCACCTTCCTGCAGGGGGAGACGCCGGTGTACGAATCCTGGCTGTGGGTGAAGAACATCTTCATGGCAGATAGCTTCTTTACCCCCATAGCGCCTGACCTCAGAAGCATCCAGATGATCACCAACGATGTTTG
Source organism: Christensenellales bacterium (assembly GCA_050952935.1). GTDB lineage: Bacteria > Bacillota > Clostridia > Christensenellales > Aristaeellaceae > UBA6115. The sequence goes on from JBMNLS010000002.1 coordinate 146,262, forward strand.
GCAGAAGGTGTTTACCGCGCTGGATCCGGCGCAGGTGGAGCTGATTGTGCAGAACATTCAGCAAAAGGTGCCGGAGTTTGCGGGCGCACTTGATTTTGCCACCAAGGACGCGCTGCAGGTTTCACTGCCCAGCATCCTGACCGCCATGCAGGCCATGCCCTCCTATCTGGCGCAGATTCAGCCGCTGCCTGGCTGGGCGAACATGAACTTTTTCCTGTTTTCCGTCACGGTGTACCAGCAGTTTAACGGCCTGCTGATCCTGCCTGTGGCTGCTGGCCTGTCTCAGCTGCTTATGACCAAGATGAACCCCCAGATGGCCGGACAAAACACAACCGCCCCTGCCACCACTTCTGGCGCTGCTGGCGCGCAGACGCCCGGCATGGGCAACTTCATGAAGTACTTTTTCCCGCTGTTTTCTGTGTATATCTGCTTAACCAGCAACGCGGGCTTTGCCCTCTACTGGGTGGTCAGCAACCTGATGGCCACCGGCATGAACTTCCTGATCAACCTGTATTTTGACAGGAAGGAACAACAGGCAGAGGGCCTGACCAACCAGGAAGGAACAGTTGAATGAGAGAATACGAAGCAACCGGGCGCACGGTGGAGGACGCTATATCAGCCGCATTGGCTCAAAGCGGGCTTTCCATTGGCGAGGTGACGGTTGAAATTTTGGAGGAGGGCTCCAAGGGGCTGTTTGGTTTCTTTGGAAGCCGTGAGGCCAGGGTGCGCGTGACGCCTAACAAGGCGGAGGAGACCATGAGCGCTGCCCATGAGGTGTTCAAGGACGCGCTGGCTGACAAAAACGCGCCCCGCCGGGAGGAGCGAGCCGCCGCGAAGGCGGAAAAGGCCGCGGAGCCTGCCCCTGAAAAGCCCGCCCGGCAGCGCAAGACGCGCAAGCGCGCTGGTGAAGCTGCCGTTCCCGCTGCGGAGGTTCAGGAGAAGCAGCCCCGCGCCAAGCGCCAGCCCAAGCCCAAGGAGACCAAGCCGGTGGAGCCCGTTGCGCCGGCAGAGCAGGCGGAGCTGGGCACCCCGCAGGGCATCGCCCAGCAGTTTTTGCGGGATGTGACCAGGCTGATGGGCCTGGAGGTGTCCGTGGCAGTGGCCCGGGATGAAGAGGGCAATGTGCAGGTGACCATGGCCGGAGACCCTCAGGGCATCCTGATCGGCCGCCGCGGGGAAACCTTGGACGCGCTGCAGTATCTGACCAGCCTCAAGGTCAATCACCGCCGGGAAGAATATATCCGGGTGAGCCTGGACAGCGAAGGCTACCGCAAGCGGCGTGAGGATGCCCTGATCCGCCTGGCCAACCGCATGGCCAACCGCGCCAAACGCACCGGACGCCGGGTGCGAATGGAGCCGATGAACCCCTATGAGCGCCGCATTTTGCACAGCGCGCTTCAGGATGTGCCGGGCATTGGCACCCACTCTGAAGGGGAAGACCCCAACCGCCGGGTGATCATCACCCCGCTGGAGGGACGGGGAGGAGAGGAAGAAGCCTGAAGAAAGGTTTGACAAGGCAAGGCCCTCTTTGTATAATATTTTCCGTTCGCGGCGGGGAGGGATTGCCATGATGCTAGATGTATCCCAGGCCCTGCGTTTCCCGGGGGAAGCATTCCCCTTCCGGCATGAGGAGAGGCTGCCTCCCCAGGAGATTCTGGGTGAAGTGGTGAGCTTCCCTGACCCGGTGGTGCTGGAAGGCAGCTACGCCATGACCGATGACACGCTGCTGATCAAAGGCAGCCTGCACGCCACGGCCCATGCCTCCTGCGCCAGATGCCTTGAATCTGTGGCCCACGCCCTTTCCGTGCCGGTTGAAGAGGTAATCACCCACACGGAGCGTGCGATACCGATGCCTGAGGATGACCAAGGCATGTGGGAAGAGCAATTTTCTTTCACGGGCTCCGCGGTGGAGCTCAACCCCCTGGCGACCACGCTGGTTCTCTTGGCCCTGCCCATCCGCTTTCTGTGCAGGAAAGGGTGCAAGGGGCTGCACGAAACCATCCGCCAGGATAAGCACGACAGCCAGAAGGATCTGCCCGAAGCGCATCCTTTTTCGGCCCTGCAGCAGCTGCTGACAAAGGATCAGGAGGTATAGACATGGCTCTGCCAAAAGGAAAAGTTTCTAAAATGCGGGGGCGTCTGCGCCGCACCCATTACAAGCTGACCGCGCCTACGCTGACGGCCTGCCCCCAGTGTCACGAGATGAAGCTGGCCCACCGGGTGTGCAAAAACTGCGGCACCTATAATGGCCGCCAGGTTCTTGTCATCAACGATGACAAGAAAAAGGCCTGAGGAAGGCTGAGAGACTCCCGTTGAGGAAGAGGAGTACGCGGAAATAGCCCCGCAGAGAGGCGCGTCCAGGCTGAAAACGCGCCGGGCAAAGGCCGCGGAAGGTCGCTTCCGAGGGTTTGCGCACGGAGTGCGCGGGGTGCGCCCCTTAAAGCGCTAAGAGGCGGCAGCGATGCCGCGAAGCAAGGTGGTACCACGGGTCGCCCGTCCTTCAAGGATGTGGCGGCCATTCTAATTTGAGGAGGACAGCATGGCTTTTGAAATGGAAAAAACCTATAATCCCCAGGAAATTGAGCAATCAACCTACGCCGCCTGGGAGGCGTCCGGCGCCTTTGTGGCCAAACGGGATCCTGATAAAAAACCCTACTGCATTGTGATGCCCCCGCCTAACATCACTGGCCAACTGCACATGGGGCATGCCTGGGACACCACCATGCAGGATATTCTCACCCGCTACCACCGGATGCTGGGGGACGCCACCTTGTGGTTGCCGGGCACCGACCATGCCTCCATCGCCACGGAGGTAAAAATCGTGGAGCAGATGGAGGAAGAAGGCCTCACCAAGGAAATGCTTGGCCGGGAAAAGTTTCTGGAGCGGGCCTGGGAGTGGAAGGAAGAATATGGCGGGCGCATCACCCGGCAGCTTAGGCGCATGGGCGCCAGCTGTGACTGGAGCCGTGAGCGCTTCACCATGGATGAGGGCTGCTCCCGGGCGGTGCGGGAGGTGTTTGTCAGGCTGTATAACCAGGGCCTGATTTACCGGGGCGAGCGCATCATCAACTGGTGCCCCGTGTGCAGGACGGCGCTAAGCGATATTGAGGTGGAGTATGAGGAGAAGCAGGCCCACCTCTGGCATATCCGCTACCCGGCGGAAGACGGTGGCGAGGGCTTGGTGGTGGCCACCACCCGACCTGAAACCATGCTGGGGGATACCGGCGTGGCTGTGAACCCGGCGGACGATAGATATAGCCACCTGGTGGGCAAGCGCCTGCGCCTGCCGCTGACAGACCGGCTGATTCCTGTGGTGGCGGACGACTATGTGGAGATGGAGTTTGGCACAGGGGCAGTGAAGATGACCCCCGCCCATGACCCCAACGACTTTGAGGTGGCCATGCGCCATGGCCTTGAGGTCCTCAGGGTGATGAACGACGATGCCACCATGAACGAGGCCGCGGGAAGCGGCTATGCGGGTCTTAGCGCCGCTGATGCCCGCAAAAAGGTGCTGGCCGATTTGGAGGCTCAGGGGCTGCTGGTGAAAATCCAGGACTATACCCACAATGTGGGTGCCTGCTCCCGCTGTGACACCGGGGTTGAGCCGCTGATTTCCAAGCAGTGGTTTGTGAAGATGGAGCCCCTGGCTGAGCCCGCCATCAAGGCGGTCAGAGAAGGAGACACCCGCTTTATCCCCGAGCGCTTTGCCAAAACTTACTTTAACTGGATGGAGAACATCAAGGACTGGTGCATCAGCCGTCAGCTGTGGTGGGGGCACCGGATCCCGGTGTGGTATTGCCAGGGCTGCGGCCAGGTGATCGTGCAGGCGGAAACGCCTGACAGCTGCCCCGAATGCGGCGGGAATGACCTCCACCAGGATGAGGATGTGCTGGATACCTGGTTTTCCTCCGCCCTGTGGCCTTTCTCCACCCTGGGATGGCCTGAGGAAACGCCTGACCTGGCCTATTTCTACCCCACCAGCGCCCTGGTGACGGGCTATGACATCATCTTTTTCTGGGTGGCGCGGATGATCTTCTCCGGCATCGCCTTTATGGGGGAAACACCCTTTTCCCAGGTGCTGATCCATGGGCTTTTGCGGGATGAGCAGGGGCGGAAGATGTCAAAATCCCTGGGCAACGGCATTGACCCCCTGGAGCTGATTGATGAATACGGCGCGGACGCGCTGCGCTTCTCCCTGGTGTTTGGCGTGGGGCCGGGGGCCGACTCCCGCTTCAGCCGGGAAAAGACCGAGGCCGCCCGCAACTTTGCCAACAAGATCTGGAACGCATCCCGCTATGTGTTGATGAACCTGAAAGGGGAGGAGCAATTTGAACTGGCGGGGCTAAAACCCGCCGACCAGTGGATTCTTTCCCGGATGAACAGCGCCGCAAAACAGGTAAGCCAGCACCTGGAAACCGGGGACCTGATGCTGGCGGCCCAGGCCATTTATGACTTTGCCTGGGATGAGTTTTGCGACTGGTATATCGAGCTGTCAAAGGGCGACCTGTTTGGCGGGGAAGAAAGCCGCCAGGCCCAGGTGCGGGGCGTGCTGCGCCATGTGCTTTCAGCGTTGTTGCGCCTGCTCCACCCTTTCATGCCCTACCTGACGGAGACCGTTTACGCCTTGCTCCCCGGAAACGAAGGGGCCTCCTGCATGCTGGCCGATTGGCCCCGGCATCGGGCGGAATATGACTTCCCGGAGGCCGAGGCTGAGATGACGGGCGTGATGGACATGATTCGGGCGATTCGAGCCCTGAGGCAGGAGCTGAAGGTGCAGCCCGGCCAGCGGGCCAATCTCTACATCAAGGCCGCTGAAGGATGGGCCAAGCCTCTGGAAGCGGCGGCGCACTATTTCCAGCGCCTGGCCGGGGCCAAAGAGGCGGCGATCATCCCCCAGGACAAAACGCTGAATGAGAAAACCGTGTCCGCCATCTGCCCCGCGGGCGAGGTGTTGATCCCCTTAGGGGAATTGGTGGATATCAAAAAAGAGATAGCAAGGCTGGAGAAGGAGGTCGATGCCCTGCGGGATGAGATCAGGCGGGGAGAAGGGAAACTAAAGAACCAGGGCTTTGTATCGAAAGCCCCGGCCCAACTGGTGCAGCAGGAGCGGGACAAAATCGCCACCAACAACGAAATGCTGGCAACCGTCATCCGGCGCATCGCGGAGCTTGAGGCGTGAGCGAAGCCCAGGGCTTTCATCACCTGCCCGTTTTGTATGAGCAGACGCTGGCTGCCCTATCTGTTGTGCCGGAAGGCGTTTACGCCGATGGCACCATCGGCGGGGGCGGCCATGCCGCCGGCATTCTAAAAGGGCTGGGGGAAGAGGGCAGGCTTTTTGGCATTGACCGGGATAAAGAAGCCCTGGACGCGGCAGAAAAACGCCTGGGGGATGACCCCAGGCTAAAGCTGATGCAGGGCAACTTCCACGATGTGAAGGCGCTTTTGCCAGGCGTGATGCTGGATGGGGCGCTGCTGGACTTGGGCGTGTCCTCCTGGCAGCTGGACAGCCCCAAGCGGGGCTTTTCCTACCATGCGGATGCGCCTCTTGACATGCGCATGAACCAAAGCGCCGGCATTACGGCGGCAGAGTGGCTTAACAACAAGGATGAGATCACCATCCGGGACGCCCTCTATCAATACGCCGATGAGCGCTGGGCTGCGCGGATCGCCCAGGTCATCCTTGAGATGCGAAAGGAAAAGCCTTTTGAAACCACGGGAGACTTGGTGTGCGCGGTGGATCGCGCCATTCCCAGGGCGGTGCGCCAAAAGGAGGAGGGGCACCCGGCCAGGCGCACCTTCCAGGCGGTGCGCATTGCCGTGAATGACGAAATCGCTCCCCTGGCGCAGGCGCTGGAGGACTGGGTGAGCATGCTTAAACCCGGTGGGCGGCTGGCGGTGATCAGCTTTCACTCCATTGAGGACAGGGTGGTGAAGCAGACCTTTAAGCGCCTGCAGACGGGCTGCGTATGCCCACCCCGGATGCCGGTGTGCGTCTGTGGGAAGAAGCCTGTGGTGCGCCTGCCCAAAGGCTATCCTCAGGCGGCGACCCAGGCGGAGACGGAGGCGAACCCCCGGGCACGCAGCGCCAAGCTGCGTCTGGCGGAGAAACTGTGATGAGCAAGCTCTATGTGGTGGCCACCCCCATCGGCAACCTGGAGGATCTGAGCCCCCGGGCGCTGAGGGTGTTGAAAGAAGCGGATCTGATCCTGGCGGAGGATACCCGGGTGACCCGGAAACTGCTGAACGCCTATGGCATCAAAACACCCCTTGAAAGCTGCCATGAGCATAATGAGGCATACAAAAGCGGGCAGATCATCAGCCGCATGGCCGAGGCAAGCCTTGTCATTGCCCTGGTGACGGATGCAGGCACCCCCGGCATCTCTGACCCCGGCGCCAAGGTGGTTAAAGCGGTGAGTGAGGCGGGCTTTGAGGTGCTGAGCATGCCTGGCCCCAGCGCCTTTGCGGCGGCGCTGTCTGTAAGCGGCTTTGAGGAGGGGGAGTTCACCTTCTTTGGCTTTTTGCCCCGGAAGAAGGGGGAGCTGAGGGAAAAGCTGAAAAGCATGGCCGGACATACCCAGCTGGCGGTGGCGCATGAGTCCCCCCACCGGATCATTGCACTGATGGAGGCGGTGGCGGAGGTCTACCCGGGCATCCGGGTATCGGTTAGCTGTGATCTGACGAAGCTATATGAGAAAACCCTGCGGGGCAGCGTGGAGGTGGTGCTGAAAGCGCTGAAGGAAAACGAGAAAACCGCTAAGGGGGAATACTGCGTGGTGCTGCGGCTGGCGGATGCGGCGGGGGAAATAATGCCCGCGCCCAAGGCCATAAGCCTGGAAGTGAGACTCATGGAGGAGATGCTTTCAGGCCGCGACAAGCGGGCGGCCATGGCGGCGCTGATTGAAAGCGGGGAGAAGAAAAACCAGGTGTACGCGGCATCGCTGAGGCTGAAAGAAGTGGCGCGACAACTTAAAGATTAAAAGATGTGACACTAACCCTTCTTCCGGGGACGTGTAAGAAACGCGGAAAGAGAAAGAGCTGTACCAATCAATTAGCACAGCTCTTTCATATGAATTTGGTTTTACACAACTTAGGCTGTTTTCGGATTGAGCTTTGCGCTGCGCAACTATCTTTTACGCGGGCTCATTTTCATTGGAAGTATCTTTGCTCTTTCTGAAGATGAAATTGTTTAGGATGGCTCCAAGCCCCAAACCCATTCCAACCGAAAGAATATATCCTGCGGCGCCAGGCTCCTTGTTTACATTCAAAAAAATGATTAACATGACAACTGCAAGCCCCAGTGGTAAAATCGCTTTTTTCACGGTAATCCCTCCTTTCCTTTGGGAAATGTAAAATTCTATGTGAACCCAAAAACAGGGCAGCGCCTTTAATAATTGGCTATCCACCCTGATAGTCGCAATCTCACATAAGACCATCATATCCCACAGGACTTAGACGACTTACTCCGCACAAGAGGTTTTCACCAAAAGCACTTTGACCGATCATCATTATTCTATTACGATATGACAATAACAGAGAACCATTTTTTTGTCAAGTTTAATTGTAAAGTGCTTATTTCAGTTAAGCGAATTCTTGCAATGGTTAAATAACATCGATTTTAGTGGAATCTCAGCAGTTTGTACTTTTCTTTCACTTGGGCAAATTGCGATTTCTATGTACTCTTTTTTCTCTGTCTTTCGGGTTTGCTATTCAGTATATATGGTACTTTTACACAGTTAGCTGGATTTTTTGAAAAAAGGGCTTGACTCTCAAGTTACTTGATAGTTTATCATAAAAGAAAATAGGAGTTTGCTCAAAACTCACAAAGGAGGTTCTTATGAAACGCATTCTTACTATGTGTGTACTGTTAATGGTTCTTTTGTCGTGTACATTGGGAACACAAGCTTCTAGTAGCAGTTGGGTCAGGCAGGTCGGCAACGTCACATGGGATGAAGAAGTTGACTTTGTTATTGCCGGATATGGTATGGCTGGGTCGGCTGCGGCTATCGAAGCGAAACTTGTTGCTCCAGAAGCTAAATTGAAAATCTTTGAGAAAGCTCCTCCAATAGCTGCTGGAGGAAATGCCATTGCCTCCGGGCAATGTATTCTTTTCCCGAAAATTGAGGATATTGATACTTTTAAAACTTATTTTAAAAACTTAAATTATCCTCAAACATTGCCCGAGGAAGAGTTTCATTGGATTACGGAAGAAATGGCAAACCAGTTACCGTGGGTTGAAGCGATTGCGGAACTCGGAGGTTATGAACTTGGACATCCTGCCGGTGGCAGTTTACGTATCGGTTCAATGGTGATTGAGTTTGAGGATATTGAAGGTTCGAATTTCCTCGGTGCTACTGGACATCTTCGAAAATCTGACGGGGGAAAGGTATTTGAGGATGGCGGATGTTGGAATGCCATGGAATCAGCCGGAAAAGCACTGGGAGTGGAAGTAGAATATGAAACTCCTGTGATTGCATTGGTGCAGGATCCTATCTCAACTGAGATTCTTGGCGTGATCGCCAGAAAACCTGATGGAACTGAAATTGCAGTTCGGAGCAAATTAGGTGTGTTGATAGCAACAGGTGGTTATGCTGCTAATATGGAAATGCTTGCAAACTATAATGGTGGCGATCAGATTATGTCAGCAGGTTCTCCTTATTGCACTGGTGATGGGTTTAAAATGCTTGCATCTATTGGGGCTCAAATGTGGCATGTGGATAATCATACGATGTCCTGCGGATATTTCAACGGAATTAAAGTGCCAGAGTATCCCACTACTTTTATTCGCCAGTTTTATCCAAAAGCTTGGAACTGGATTGAAGTAGCAGCTGACAGCACCCGGTTTTATGAAGAAACCAAATCATACCAGCGTCAGCATATGAAATACAAAGAACACGGCCAATATATTGACGTTCCAATCTATAAAAGCATGCCTGTAACATTCGTTTTCGATGAGACAATGCGCACTACCGGGGGCCCTATTGTCAACGATTGGATCGGGTGGCCCACAACCTCGCGCGACAAATACAAATGGTCGGAAGACAATGCTGCCGAAATTGAAAAAGGCTGGATAATAAAAGCAGACACAATTGAAGAACTTGCAGTAAAACTTGGAAGAGAACCTGATGCGCTTAAAGCAACCATAGATCGTTGGAATGAGATGTGTGAAAAAGGCGTTGATGAAGATTTTGGGCGCCCTGCAGACAAACTTGGCAAGATAGAGACGGCCCCCTATTATGCTGTTAACATGAACCCAACCCTTCCTGCAACATCTGGAGGTGCAAAAAGGGATATTTACAGCCGCGTACTTAATTGGGACGATGAGCCAATTCCCGGAGTGTATGAAGCAGGGGAACTGGGAAGTTTCGTGTGTAATCTGTATCAGAACGGAACATATCTTGCTGAAGCGATTATGTCAGGTAGAGCAGCAATCAACACAGCTTTTGGAAAACGTTCAGATATTGTGCCAAAACAACCTAAGGGGCTTAGCAATCCTTGGGATGGAAAAGAAGATGGTGACTATAGCGCTATAGTCACTGGGCTTCATGATTCCTTTGAGGTTATCTACACCCTAAAAGAAGGGAAGCTATCAGGCATACGTATTGGGAATAATCGTGATCAAATGTTTATGACAGATGAACAGTTTTCTCAGTATACAAATGCGCTTATAGAAGCACAATCACTTGGTGTTGATAGTATTTCGGGTGCAACAATAGATAGTCAGGCAATTGCTTCAGGCTTGATCAATGCTTTTAAAAAGCCGCCCATCAACAAATAATAATTAGCGTTTCAAATGCTATGCCGGGGACTGTCAAAACAGTGACAGTCCCCATATTAATTGTTAAAAAACGGAAGATAAACCGAGATCAAGTGATTAAACTTGTTGTTCTTATCAATAAAACTGACAAGTTGACGAGTAAACAAATTGTCAGATGGCCTGATTTTATGTTTTGACATATAATCGATACACGGGGATATGAGTTCAGTTAGAGTGGTTTTCTCATCTTCAATCATTTGAACATAGTGCAACATGTTCCCTGCCGGAATGACATGATACCCTTCTGGTTTTTCAATGCCAAGCAATGTCAGATCATCTTCTGATATGAGCAAACCGCGCCATATATTCGGCTGTGGTAAACTCAACTGTTTATAATCAACAAACGTGGAGAAGGATGTAAGCGGCATATATTTTAACAAATTCGCATAATCAGACAAATGTAAAATAGTATTCCAGCAATGTTTTACTGATTGATGCTGCCATGAGAAATATGCTTTGCACCGAACAATATTAGGTTTTTGTTTTCCTGAACAATAATCGTTCATGTGTTCAATTTGTTCTTTCATAAAACATAAAATGCGCATTTTATATTGTATCTCTTGATCTAACGTTTCAAGTTTATTCTGATAAGATGACATAAGGATATCAAGAGTAGAATTATTAAGAAAACTTGTGATTTCATCTAAAGAAAATGCTTGATTTTGCATTCGTTTGAGGCAACCAATGCGTTGAATTGTTTTATAATCGTAATATCTATAGTTGTTATTGCTACATCGAAAGGGAGTTATCAGGTTTTTCTTCTCATAATATCGAAGTGCTTCATTGGAAAGATTGAAAGCAGTGGAGATTTGGCCGATGGTTAGCTTTGTGTTTTTCTGATCAAAGTCAGAAGATGAAACACTTGACTCATTATGATTTTTCATCTTATCACCGCCTTTATATTTGTAGTATACATGTGTTTATAAAAAAATCAATACATACGGAATTTGAGTTTCCGTATTTTGCAATCTTCTGGTGCAATGAGCAGAGATTCTTGAGCCTCTGCATGGTAGAGGATGCGGTATTTCATTTTACAGAGCGAATTTTCCCAAAAAAGGGAAGGTAAACAAGCCCTTGCGCGCGCCTATTCAGTTGTTGTATTTCAACATAGCAAAGGGAAGGATAACTGCCTGTATTTGGGCCGGCCTATGCGGAACCAGGCACGGATGCCTGTTTGTGCCCTGGCCAGAATGCGCTGGATACCCAACCCCATTCTATAAAGCAGAAAGGATATTTTGTGCTCCTGCTTCTGTCCATTTGCCTCGCGCGTCACGGCGCGCCTGAGCCTGGAGGTGTTTCTTTTGTCTGCCTGTGCGCACAAAAAGCCAATGGCCATGCTCACAAACTGACTCAAGTGATTCATTGCCTTCAGCTTGCGCACCCGCATATCCTCAAACCCCAGGGTCGTCTTCTTGAAGCGGAAATGTTCCTCTATCCGCCACCGCATGAAATACATCCGGACAACCTGCAGCGCGTCCTCCCTGTTTCTGACCGGGCGGTTGGTCAACAGCATCATGGGGGTATCTGACAGCCCATATACCAATACTAACTTGAGCCATTTGCAGCTCGCGGTGATCTTGACATTGACACAGGTGACCCAGCATTCAGTCTTTTTGCCGCCATATAAGACCGGGCACTTAAACTTGCCTTTGTATTTGTCCCTGAGCGTGGTCGACTTGAACCACTTGTTTTTACAGAACAGATTTCTGTTGCTGGTGACACGAACGATGAAGCTCTTTTCATGCTCGTACATGAAAAGATATAGCTTGTTCATATCATAACCCCGGTCAAAGACATAGGTTGCTTTGGGGAAATAAGGGAAAACTTCTTTCAATGCCCGGAAGGTGATGTCGTTGACAGAGGTATAGTTTTTTGAGTGAGAGGAATGGATATGGGAATAGAGGCTGATAGGCTGACGGGTACGATGGCTCAGGGCAGTCATTTCAGTCACATAATACCCATTCTTCAGCTTTTTATCTGCCGAAGAGCCATCTCTGACCGTTCCCATATCCTCAAAAGCTTTGCCATAGGGCTTGGTGATGTCCGTATCATCCACAAAGACAGGCCCCGTGTCCTCCCCGATGTCCCGGGCAAAGGACAGGTAATGATGGGTGAGTTCGGGGGGCATATCTTCTAACAGCTTTCGTGCCAAGCGTTCAACGGTGTTCTTTTTCAAGATATCTTCTTTGAGCACATCGGCAAAGCGGGAAAGAATGCAGCTGCTGGACGCGAGGATGCCGAAAAGCATATCAGCGGTAAACTTTTCCCAATCCCGTGGGAGGCCTTCACTCAGACGCCTGGCGAAGGTGATGATTTCCCTTTTGAGTTGATAGGTATCTGTGGTAGAATAACGCATGAGGAGCCTCCCTGGATTTGTTTAGTCGAGTTTTTGTTACAAATCAATTCTACTATGAAAAACAGGAAAGGTTCCTCATTTTCCGTCATAAATATGCCAGAATATTGACAAAAAAGACATGATTTGACAGTGACTTCCTCAAAACCCCTGAATCACCTGCAGCTCAATCAAAAAGTATAATCAGAATACGGAAACTCAAGATACGGAATCCTTGAGTTTCCGTATGTATGTTGTGCTTATCTCTAAAGCTACTGATTTTTCAGTGATTTGGAGTAGATCAATACTAAATTCAACACTATCCCCGAATTTGATGTACTGTATCTTTGTGAATAGCGGATAAGATGTTGTAGGTATCATTATTCACTGATGCTTTGACACCGCCGCATCCGCTTGTTATAATTCTTTCGCTGGTATCCCTTGGGAGCCGGACGGTGACACAACATCAACATGCGTAGGGCATCCCGTAGGGAGCCTGAACGGAGACAAACATGAAAAATGATCGAATTCGTTTTTTGAGCGTGACAGGCCTTTTAGTAGCGCTGGTAGTGCTTTTGGGTTTGACCCCCATCGGGCTACTACATGTTGGACCTATCTACGTAACCTTACTATGCATCCCGGTTATTGTTGGTACACTCCTGTTAGGATTGGAAGCAGGAATATTGTTAGGATTTGCATTTGGTTCTGTCAGCTTTTATGTAGGCATGACAGCACCTTCGCCGTTGGTAATGCCTGTTGTGCAGCATAACATGCTTTATTTAATTGTTTTATGTTATTTTCCAAGGTTATTATTGCCCTTAATATGTCAAATAGTTTATAGGTTAGCAGGCAGGGGAAAACGCGGAAAAACAGCCGTGATTTTGTCTGCTTTGGCAGGGTCATTAACCAATACCGTATTTTATCTAGGATTATTATTGATATTTTATATAATAATTGGCCTAGACCATATGGCCATATTAGGTACTTTGAGTAGCATTGTGTTATTTGCTGGAATTCCTGAGGCCATCGCAGCAGCAGTAGTAGCGGTACCAGTGATATCTGCCATCAACAAAGCGGGGCTCAGTTTCAGATACTCTCAAAAGAAGGAGAATAAGTCCGTATGATCCTGTGCCTTGACATCGGCAACACCAACATCAAAACGGCGCTTTTTTCCGGCATGGAGCTGATCCAGTCCTGGCGCATCGCCACGGATCTGTCCAGCACCTCTGACGAATATGGCATTATCATGGAGGGCATGTTCCGCCACACGGGGCTGTCAACTAGCGTGGTGGAGGGGATTATGATTTCCTCCGTGGTGCCCACGGTGAACTTCACCATCGAGCACATGTGCCGGGATTATTTTGGCATGGAGCCCGACTTTGTGGTGCCGGGCATCAAAACGGGCATCAACATTCTCTATGAAAACCCAAGGGAATTGGGAAGCGACCGCATCTGCAATGCCGTGGCCGCCAGTGCGCTTTATGGCAAGCCCTGCATTTTTATTGACTTTGGCTCGGCCACCAGCTTTGGCGCCATTTCCCGGAAGGGGGATTTTCTGGGCGGCTGCATCTGCACGGGTGTCAGGCTGTCCCAGGAGGCGGTGGTGAAAGGCACCTCCAAATTGCCCCATTTTGAAATGGTGATTCCGGAAAAAATCATCGGCCGTACTACGGTGACTAACCTCCAGGCAGGCCTGCTTTATGGCTATGTGGGTCAGGTGAACTATATCGTGGCGCGCATGAAGGAGGAGATGGGGGAGCCTCAGGCCCCTGTGGTGGCCACCGGCGGCTTTGCTCACCTGATCACTCAGGAGTCAAAGGCCATTAACCATATCGACGGCCTTCTGACGCTCAAGGGCCTGCGCATGATCTATGAAAAGAATCACAGCTTTCAGGGGGAAGCCCGGGCGGTGTAACTGGTATGCGAACAATCATTTGTCCAAAGCGAAAGCTCTGGGCATTTTTTTGAATCCTTTTTTGAGAAACTGTCGTCAAACGAATAGAAGGGGGTGGGAAGATGCGACTATCCCAGGCGCCGGGAGAAAATGCTGAACAGGCCATAGAAGCACTGATGATACACCATGGCAGCGCCCTCCTTCGGATGTGCTATATCTATCTTCAGGATGAGGAGATGGCGCGGGACGCCGTGCAGGAAACCTTCCTGAAAGCCTATCGGAAATGGGACAGCTTCCGAGGAGAAAGCCGGGAACTCACCTGGCTGACCCGGATTGCCATCAACACCTGCCGTGACATGCGAAAAACCACTTGGTTTAAGCTGTTTGACAGGCGGGTGGCGATGGATGACTTGCCGGAGCCGAGTTACATTCAGGCATTCCGGGACGATACGGTGCTTCAGGCAGTGACCAAATTACCTGAGAAATACCGGGTGGTCATTTTGCTTTACTACTATCAACAACTGACCCAGGCAGAAATCGCTCAGGCGCTGGGTATGCCCCTGGCCACGGTGAAAACCAGGCTGACACGGGCAAAAGCCCAGCTGCGTACGCAGCTGAAAGGATGGTTTGAGGATGATGAATAACGCCTTTAAAGACCGGGTGGACAGCACCCTCTCAGGCCTCAGCTGGCGGGAGGCGGACAGCAGAGCTGCCCTGGGCATCATGAAAGGAGACATCAAGGTGAAAAAACGTTTAACTTTTGGCATGGCAATTGCCATGGCGCTGATTTTGGCCACCATGGCCATCGCGGTGGCGGAGATCATCCGTTACAGTGTGCGGGACTATCAGCAGATTGGGGACGAAGCGGTTAAGGAGCATATTGCCGCCATTGGACAGGAGCTGAAACAAGAGGATGTAGAAATTTATGTGACTGATGCTATTTTTGATGGCAGTGTGCTCTCCCTGGCCTTTGAGGCCAAGCCGATCTCCGGCAAACCCGTATATGTGGTGGCCAGCCTCACGGCCTCCATGGGCACAAAGACTCTAAAACACCATGTGCTTGCCAGCCAGGGCATGGGCTTTGACCAAGGATTCTGGGTGCCGGAACGGATGAAGGGTGGTTCCCAGGGGAAATACGGCTTGGATGTCGAGGTGGACGCTCAAGACCTGGATGGGGATATCAGCTGGGAATTGCGCTTTGATGTGCTCCGCCCCGTTTGGGAGATTGTGGAAGACACATCAGGCTACTCCGATGATGCGGATGGCACGGCGGATGATCACGAAGCCTGGCAAAAGCAGTTTGAAACAGCCTTCAATCATCAGCAGATCATGCTGACGCAGGGGCATTCACTGATGATGCTGGAAAACTATCTTCCCCAAGGTGACGATATGGCCCAACGCCTGGTTGCCTCCGGCGCCTTTGAGGAGGCAGGAATGTTGAAGGCTGACTGGGTCAGCCCCGCAGTGGCACGGAAAAGCTTCGTCCCAGGGATGGTGATCAAGGGAGACGGCTTTGAGGTGGAGCTGCTGAAGCTGAACACCACCTTCATGCGCACGGAATATGAGTTTGTCCTAACAGTGACAAATCCCGATAAGCGGGCGGAGCTTTGGAACCAGCAGGGTGAGTTGCGCCGCTATGCTCCCATTGTCCAGGGCATGAAACTGCGCGAAGTGGACAGCGGTGCAGGGGTTAGGGACTATGATGAAAAGGCCACCCAAGTGGTATACACCGGCGCTTTTACCCACGCGGATGAATTACCTGACAGCCTAACCTTCAAACCCTACTTCTACAATAATAAGGGTGAAAAGGAGTTTAATGACAGCGGAGAGTTCACGCTGAAGATCAAGTGATCACCTCAAAAACAGAAAAACAGGGCTGCTGGAGCATTGTTCCCGGCAGCCCTAACTTTTTTTGCTGATTATCCGTCTTATTAATAGGCGCGCAAAAATCACAAGGAAGGGTACTGACAGATGATGAAAAAACGCTGTCTTTGTTTGCTGATGCTTTGTACTTGTCTGAGCATATTGCTTTACCGTGAAGGAGGAAAAGAGGAAGAAATTTCCTCCGAATGAAACAAAAGACAGCTTTGCTTCGTCTAATAGGTAGAGGCGTTCGCGCTTCGTAAAAGCCTGTCCCATGTGCCGTGCTACCACATGGGACAGCAAGGATACAGAGGAGAAACGAACATGAGAAAATCTTTCAGGCGATCGATGGTGATGGCGCTTATCGCCATGCTGCTGGTGGGCGCTACGGTGCCTGTGGCGCTGGCTGCCGCCAACCTGAACGGACTAATTCCGGGCACCCCTTCCGGCCAGAATGCCAGGCGCTATACCGCCCTGGCGCTGGAGGGCGTGGCCGTGCCGGTTTATGCCTTTAACGATGCCACAGGGCTTACCCAGTACCGGGTGTATGGCAGTTTGATGGGCAAAACCGGCTTTTTTGAAGCTGAGCTGCTGGCCCCCGTCCAACCCGGCGGCGAGGTGACGCTGAATGTAAAGGGTACTGTTCCTGCCAATGACAAGCAGGAGAACTTCGCCATGTACTCCGCTCCCGCCCAGCGAGCACAGACAGTGGTGCCGGCCGGTTTTCAGCAGGGGAAGAGCGCTGGCATCGTCTATATCCGCAACTATTTTAACCAGCTGGAGTATTTTGTTTATGCCAGCCGGGATCAGATCACCTGGCAGTATTTTCACACCGATGGCTACAGCCGCGCCATGCGAGGCGGGCTGCCCGTGGTGCCAGAAAGTGTGCTGCCCCGGGTCAAAAGCTACCAGACCTATCTGCTGCCTCAGGTGTACCGTGATGTTCATCGCCTGCCCGCCCAGTATTTGGTGAACAGCAGCGATGGCCAGCCTCTGGTGGTGAACGGGCAGACCCCGGTGATTCCGGAAAATCAGCTGCCGATATATATCGCGCCTACTCCGGCACCCACACCTCGGCCGGATTCCACCTTGCCCCTGGCTCGGGGAAGCTATGGACAGTTGGTGCGCAATGTGCAGGGGCGGCTGAATGCGTTGGGGTACCACGCGGGCTATGTGGATGGCATCTATGGCCGTCAGACAGCGGCTGCTGTCTCCGGTTTCCAGCAGATGAATGGGCTCACCCTCACCGGCACGGTGGACAAACGCACCTATAATCTGATGATGTCATCCGGTGCCATCCCCAACCCCGTGGTTCCCACCAACACGCCCACCGCTACGCCTCCCCAGCCCGAGGCTATCTATGAGGGCAACTACAATGCCCAGGTGCAAACCACCGGCGGGGAACTGAACCTGTGGAGCATTCCCAACCCCACCAAGCGGGCTAAGTACTCCATCGCCAAGATTCCCAATGAAACCCTGCTCACAGGGGTGCAAAAAGGCAACAATGGCTTTAGCAAGGTGATCTTCCCGGCGGACAATCAACTGCTGGAGGGATATGTGGACAGCGCCTACCTGAACTTCAACGTGCCCCAGCCCGCGCCATAAGGAACGCTTACAGACAATAAAAAAGGCTGCCGTGGAATGGTTCCCGGCAGCTTTTTCATATGTTTTATCGGTAATACCTGCTTTTATACTCCAGTTTCTGCTTGACCTTGGGCTTGCGCTTGCGGGTGAGCAGCCTGAAGATGAGGTGGGAAAGCACGATCACGGCGAAAACCGGAATCAGCACAATTAAAAGGAACTCAATGGAAAAGCGGGGGAAGGGGTTGGGATCAGCGTCTGAATAGGCGTAGATCTCTTCCACTGAGGGCGCCAGCGTGGCCCGGCGCGCCACCGCCCGGGCGGCCACCAGCTCATACGCCACCGGTTCCGCCTGGCCGCCGGGTGGGGTATAGATCATGATGCCCATCACTTCGCCCGCTTCGATGGGTGCTTCCAGGGTGCGCACGAAATCGATCTGTGTGCGCTCGTTATACAGCTTTATCTGGTCATTGGTGAAGCTTTTCCGGGTGATGATGGCGTCATCCGCCGCCAGATCCATCTTGCGCAAATCCAGCTGCAGCTTGCCCAGCTCCGCATCATCCAGGGCATAGCTGGTGATGCTGATCACCTTGGGGTTCTGGGCATAGATTTCCGGGACGCTGGTGGCCACATACTGGGTGAAGCCGTATTCCAGCAGCTTCTTGGTGTCTGTCCAGCGTCCGGAGGAGCTGGTGCCCAGCACCACACTGATCAGCGGGATGCCCTCCTTGTTGCCCGAACCCACGAAGCAGTATCCGGCGGCGTTGGTAAAGCCGGTTTTGATGCCGGTGGCATATTCATAGTAATACTGATTGTCTTCAGAATTGTTCAGCAGCCGCCTGGCCTGGCTTGAGAGCTTGCGGGCTTTGGAGAGGTTGGTTTCAGGCAGGGTGTAGGAGGTCATCAGGGCGATTTCCCGGAAACTGTCCAGCTTCATCGCCTCCCGGGCGATGATGGCCAGGTCCCGGGCGGTGGTGAGGTGATAGTCGTCATGGAAGCCGTGAGCGTTATTGAAATGGGTGCGGGCGCAGCCATATCGGGAGGCCGCCTCGTTCATCAGTGCCACAAAGGCAGGCTCTGAGCCTGAGAGATGCTCGGCAATGGCAATGGCGCCGTCGTTGCCGGAGGCAACCATGGTGGCCGTGATTAGTTCGCCCAGGGGCAGCTGTTCACCCTCCTTAAGGCCGATAAGGGAGTGCTGCTCCGGATCCAGGGAGGCGGCATGGGCGGACACGGTGACCAGGCTGTCCAGATCCCCCATGGTGAGCGCCAGAAAGGCGGTGAGCACCTTGGTGGTGGAAGCAGGGGGGCGCAGCTCATCGGCGTTCTTCTCAAAGAGCACTTCCCCGGAGTTGGCCTCCATCACAATGGCGGCTTCCCCGCGGATGTTGCGGGCGGCCAGGTTTTCAGGATGGGTGGGGTCATATTCCCCGGATGCCTGGGCCAGGGGGAACAAGCACAGCAATAGCGCCAGGCAGCACAGGCCCGGGATGATGCGTTTTATAACCCTGTTTAGCATGGCCGCCCCCTTCCCGATTGGTGGGGACATCCTATCACAGATCGGCTTTTCTGTATAGTTCAGGGCCCTGGGCATAGAGATTGTTCCCCTGGGCGTCAATGGCGACCACAGCCGGGAAATCCTTGATATAAAAGCGGTGAATCGCCTCCGCCCCCAGGTCGGGATAGGCAACGACCTCGCTTTTCTGAATGCTCCTTGAAATAAGCACCGCCGAGCCGCCCACAGCGCCGAAATACACAGCGCTATGCGCTTTGATGGCGGCGATGACCTCGTCCCCCCGCTCACCCTTGCCGATCATGCCCTTAAGCCCCAGGGCCAGCAGGCGCGGGGTGTAGGGATCCATGCGGTAGCTACTGGTGGGGCCTGCGGGGCCCACGGCACGGCCGGGTCGGGCGGGGGCGGGGCCCACATAGTAGATGGTTTCCCCTGCCAGCTCTACAGGCAGGGGCTTGCGCTCATCCAAAAGTGCGATCAGCCGCTTGTGGGCGGCGTCCCGGGCGGTAAGCACGGAGCCGGTGAGCAGCACCTGGTCGCCGGCTTTGAGGCTGCGGACGATTTCCTCGCTGAGGGGCAAATTAACATGTATTTCCATGCTGATCTCCTTTACAGGGTCGTTTCCGCGTGGCGGGCCGCGTGGCAGCAGATGTTGACCGCCACAGGGAGCCCCGCGATGTGGGTGGGGGCGGTGATGATATGCACCTTCAGCGCTGTGGTGCCCCCGCCGTAGCCGGCAGGCCCGATGCCCAGGGCATTGATGCGCGATAGCAGATCCTCTTCAAGCCGGGCGTATCGCGGGTCTTTGTGCTTTCTTGTCATGGGCAGGCTGGTGGCACGCTTTGCCATGAGGGCGGCCAGCTCAAAGGTGCCCCCGATGCCAACGCCCACCACCAGCGGCGGGCAGGGGTTGGGGCCCGCGATGCGCACGGTGTCCACCACAAAGTCGCTCACGCCCTTCACCCCTGCCGCCGGGGTCAGCATGGCCAGACGGCTCATGTTTTCGGAGCCGAAGCCCTTGGCGATGGCCAGGATATGCAGCTTATCCCCGGGCACGATGCGGGTGTGGATGACGCAGGGGGTGTTGTCCCCGGTGTTTTTACGATCAAAAAGGGGCTCCGCCACCACGGACTTGCGCAGGTAACCCTCTGTGTAGGCCTTGCGCACTCCAGCGTTGACCGCCTCCTCCAGGCTGCCGCCGGTCAGGTGGATATCCTGGCCGATAGTGAGATAGACCACCGACATGCCGGTATCCTGGCACACACAGAGGCTTTCCTCAGCGCCGGCCCGGTTATTCTCTATCAATTGTTCCAGCACATGCCTGCCCAGGGGGGAAGGCTCCTTTCTGGCGGCGCTGTCCAGCGCTGTCATCAGATCCTCCCCGATGACAAAGTTGGCCTGAAGAAACAGGTCGCTTACCGTTTGGGTGATGGTGGATACGTCAATTTCCCGCATAGATGCCTCCTTCAATCAAGTATGATCATGGGTTTTTGCCAGGCGCTGGCGGGGGGCAACCCCGCGCCCAGCGCCCAAAGCTCCTCAGCGCGCATGTCCTGGGCCAGGTCGCGGTTAAGCTGCCTGCCCGGCCTGTCGATGAGGGGGAAACCGGAGCCTTTTATGGCTGTCAGCAGTGGCTCTGCCCCTTTTCTAAAGCCCAGCAGGCGGGCATAGCCCGGATTTTCGGGGAAGCTGTCAAGGCCCAGCAGGCTGTGGCTGACAGCGCGGCTGATCCTGGCCTGGGTGTAGCGCCGGGTTTTGACCAGCCGCAGCAGCTCTTCCCGGCTGGCGGCCTGCCTGGCTTTGGCCAGGATGCGCCGCTCCAGGCCTTCTGACATCTCAGGGGAGGCCATTAGCCTGGCCTCATTCCCTTGGAGCAGGGTGCCCATCAGCAATGCGTCCAGGGAATCAGGCGCATGCAGATGGCCTTTTTTGGCCGCTTCCCGAATGATGCCAAGGCTCCCGGGCGGCACCGAGGCCGCCACCCCCGGCCACGCGCCCTGGCGCAGGGCTGCCCGCACCGCCGTGGCCGAGGGCAGGGGGGATAGCCCCTGGGCATGGTAATCCCCGCTGCGGGGGATGGGCGCCGGGGTGATGGCGCTGTTCAGGCGCTTGAGCTCCAGCAGGTAGCTAAGCCCCAGGATGAAATTGGGCGCTGAGAAAAGAGCCGGGGGAGCATCCGGCAGGCAGGCCGATAGTGCCTCCCCCTGGGCTTTGGCAAAGGCATGGCCTGCCTGAAGCCTGTCTTTGAGCACGCTGGAAAACCGGGCGCTGGGGCGATGCAGCACCTCTGTCGCCGGCAAAAGAAACTGTTCGGCCTCTAACTCACAGCCAAAGCTCAGGTGGCTCACCACCCCCAAGCTCTGGAGAATGCCGACCCCGCCCCTGGCAAAGCGGTTGGCCTGGGCGCAGGAAAAACTCACCGGCATCCCCAGCACCACATCCGCCCCGCCCAACAGCGCCATCTTTGCCCGGGCGTGGGTATCAAAAAGCATCGCCTCCCCCCGCTGGGAAAAGGCGCAGCCGATGACCACCACTATATACGCCGCCTGGGTGCGCTTCTGCGCCTGCGTCAGGTGGTAGAGGTGGCCCAGATGGAAAGGATCATATTCCGCGATAATGCCGCAAACCCGCATACTGCCTCCGCCTGAAATATAGCATAATGAGAGGGAAAAAGGAAGTTGAAATGATGTCTGTCACAACAGCCCGGAACGATTGCGAAAGATACAATTTAGGGTTGCGAATCTCCCATATCAGGAGTATAATAAACATGAAACATGATTCACCTTGCATATTGCAGGATGCTGGATTCAGCGATGAAAAAGGCCCGGAAGGCTCAGGGAGGTTCCTGGAGAAAACGCGGCGCGTTTACGGCCAAAACCTGGGCGGATGCTTAAGGTTTTGGATCATCATATAAATAATTGCCAATTGGCAGAAAGAAGGTTACATGAGTATGGCACAGACAGGAATTACATTTGACGAGATTCAGATCGGACAGCAGGCCAGCTTCACCAAGACGATTACCGAAACGGACGTGGTGTTGTTCGCCGGAATCAGCGGCGACCTGAACCCCGCGCACACCGATGAGGTCAGCGCGTCTGCCAGCCCCTTTGGCGGGCGGATTGCCCACGGCGCGCTGGTCGCCTCTCTCATTTCCACGGTTCTGGGCATGCGCTTGCCCGGCCCCGGCACCATCTACCTGAAGCAGGAGTCCTCCTTTTTGAAGCCTGTTCACATTGGCGACACGGTGACCGCCACCTGCAAGGTGATTGAGAAGACTGAAAAGAAACGCGTGATTCTAGAAACTGTTTGCACCAATCAGCAGGGAGAAACCGTTATTTCCGGTCAGGCCACCGTGCTTTGCCCGAGAAAATAGGAGGAAAGAAGATGGATTTTCAACTATCCCCGCAACACGCGGCGCTGCAGCAGATGTTTCGCCGCTTTGCCCAGCAGGAAGTAAAGCCCCTGGCTGCTGAGATTGACGACATGGAGCGCTTTCCCGAGGAAAACGTCCGCAAGATGTCGGCGATGAATATGATGGGCATCCCGATGAGCAAGGAATATGGTGGCGCCGGGGCAGACAATTTGGCCTATATCCTGGCGGTGGAGGAGCTTTCCAAGGTTTGCGCCACCACCGGCGTGGTGCTCTCCGCCCATACCTCCCTGTGCGAATCGCCCATTGAGGCCTTTGGCAGCGATGCCCAGAAGGAGAAATACCTGCGCCCGCTGTGCCTGGGGGAAAAGGTTGGTTCTTTTGCCCTGACTGAACCCAACGCGGGTACCGATGCCGCCACCCAGCAGAGCTACGCCAAGAAAGAGGCGGATCATTACCTGCTGAACGGCTCCAAGATTTTTATCACCAATGCCGGGGTGGCGGATATTTTCGTCATTTTTGCCATGACATCCCCGGAACTGGGCACGCGGGGCATCTCCGCGTTTATCCTGGAAAAGGGCATGCCGGGCTTCTCCATTGGCCTGCAGGAAAAGAAGATGGGCATCCGCGGGTCTTCCACCTGTGAGCTGATCTTTGAAAATGTGAAAGTGCCTTTTGAAAACCTGCTGGGGGTTGAAGGCAAGGGCTTTTCAATCGCCATGAAAACGCTGGATGGCGGCCGCATCGGCATCGGCGCCCAGGCCCTGGGCATTGCCCAGGGGGCCATTGATGAAGCGGTGGCCTATGTGAAGCAGCGCAAGCAGTTTGGCAGGCCCATCGCGAAATTCCAAAACACCCAGTTCACCCTGGCTGATATGCAAACCCAGGTGGACGCGGCCCGTTTGCTGGTCTACCGCGCAGCCTGCGCCAAAGACGCGGGCCAATCCTACTCTTACGAAGCCGCGATGGCAAAGCTGTTTGCCTCTGAAACCGCCATGTCCGTGACCACAAAAGCGGTTCAGCTCTTTGGCGGATACGGCTATACTCGGGATTATCCGATGGAGCGGATGATGCGCGACGCAAAGATCACCGAAATTTACGAAGGCACCTCTGAAGTGCAGCGTATGGTGATCTCCGGCAACATGTTGAGATAGGAGAGGAATATGAACATCATCGTTCTGGTAAAACAGGTTCCCGATACAACGGAGATGAGCGTGGACAAGGAAACTGGCACCTTGATCCGCACGGGCGTGCCCACCATCTGCAACCCCGATGACCTTGCGGCAATGGAAGAGGCCCTGAAGCTGAAAGATCAATACGGCGCCCATGTCCGGGTGCTGAGCATGGGCCCCAAACAGGCGGAGCCGATGCTAAAAGAGCTGCGCGGCATGGGGGCGGACGAGGTGACGCTCATCAGCGACCGGGCGTTTGCAGGGTCAGACACCTGGGCCACCTCCAACACCCTGGCCAAGGCCATTGCCCTGTACCCCTACGACCTGATTATCGCCGGCCGCCAGGCCATTGACGGGGATACCGCCCAGGTTGGTCCGCAAACAGCTGAGAAGCTGGGCCTGCCGCAGATCACCCTGGTGACGCGCATTGACTCCTGCGAAAACGGCGTGTTGCGTGTCACCAAGGATTATGAGGATTTTTCAGAGGAACTGGAGGTGGATCTGCCGGCACTCATCACCTGCGTGGCTGGCAACAACACCCCCCGCTACGGTCAGGTAGACTTGATGTGGGAAAGCTTCCTGGCCCCGGTTGATCAGGTGAGCAATGAGACGCTGAACCTGGACAAGGATCACACGGGGCTGTCCGGCTCGCCCACGCTGGTGAAAAAGACCTTCCCGCGGACGCTGACGACCAATCATGAGGTGAAGACCGTCTCGCCCTCGGAAGCCGCGGAAATCATTGCCGCCTATCTGGCGCCGTACTTGCAAAAAGGAGGGAAATAAGCATGTCTTTTGATACCAAGGACATCTTTGTATTTATTGAGCAGCGCAATGGCGTGATTGCTGAGGGCAGCCGCCAGCTGTTGGCCAAATCCCGGGAGCTGGTGAAAGAGATCCCCTCCTTTGATGTGGTGGGCGTTTTGCTGGGCCATGAGGTTCAGGGCCTGGCGGACAAGGTGTTCGCCTCCGGGGCGGACAAAGTCATCCTGGTTGACAGCCCGCGCCTTGGTCGCTACAACACGCAGCATTATGCCGCCGCGCTGACAAGCGTATGCAATGAGTTTAAGCCGGATACTGTGCTGCTGGCGGCCACGGTGATTGGGCGGGACCTGGCCCCCAGGGTGGCGGCGCGGCTTAACACAGGCCTGACCGCCGATGCCACCCAGATTGAGGTGGACACTACTTCGGAGCATCCGGGGATGCTGCTGGTGACGCGCCCCGCCTTTGGCGGCAATCTGTTTGGCACGATCATCTGCCCCAGAACCAGGCCACAGATGTCCACTATCCGCCCCCATGTGTTTGATGAACTGAAAGAAGCCTATTCCGGGCGCAGGGAGCTGATGCAGCATCAGGTGACCTTTGAAGAAAAAGACCAGGTGCGCTTCATCAGGCAGATCCCCAAGAAGGAAAAAAGCATCGATATTTCCAAAGCGAATGTCATCCTTTCAGGCGGCCGCGGCATGAAGGACGCGTATGACCTGGTGGTGAAAATCGCTCAAAGCATTAGGGCGACCCCCGGCTCTTCCAGGGCGCTGGTGGACGCGGGCATCGCGCCCAAGCCCCTCCAGGTGGGCCAGACGGGCACCACAGTCAAGCCCAAGGTGTATATCGCCGTTGGCATCTCAGGTGCTGTGCAGCATACGGCGGGCATGGACAAGTCTGACCTGATCATCGCCGTGAACTCCGACCCCAAAGCCGCCATCTTTAACGTTGCCCATGTGGGGCTGGTGACGGACGGCCATAAGGTGCTGCCGCTCATCAAAGAAGAGCTGCTAAAGGCCGCGGAGAAAAAATAACAGCAAGCACATTCCCTCATCCTGCCCTTGCCTGGCAATCCTCCAGGCGGGGGTGGGATTTTTATGTCAGTCCCCGTATTTTTCATGCGGGTGGTTCTGGCGTAGACGTACTGACCGGAACTGGCCGCAGTACATACATATGGTTTTGAGTCTGGGCAATCTCTTTGTAAACTGTCTTTCTGAAACCACATTGCATTTTTAGAAATCGAAGCGGAAATTCCACCTTTGATCGTACCGCCGACTTCTGGTGCTTATACTGATTCCAAACTTTATTGCATCGTTGCGCCGGTTCTTTTATCGCCCTGCTGTGTCAGTCAACCTCAGCGTAGCTCAGGTTACGCTTTCGGTTTCCTTTCTTGCAGGGCAATAAAACTCCTCGCCGCTTTGGATGCAATAAAGTTTTAATCGGTATTAATCTTTTTCTCCAAGGACTGGCCATTGTTGGTGTACTTTCTGTATGCTTTTCTCAGTCTTCGGTTTGTACGACATTTTATCCCCAGAACCCTGGATGGTTTGCCATTTCTTTTCACACATGGTAGTTTGGGCACAGCAGCCTAGATGTGACCGACACATTATGCATATTCGCGTTGATTCACTCCGCTTCTTGATGTGCTCCTTGTGTGATTGCTTAGCTTCTTACAATTATTCTAACATGAAAAAATAAATAAATCAGGGGTTCCCCAAACAATTTTACGTTCTCGGCAACATTTTCACATTGTGGTATAATGCCCTCATTGAAGCGCAGCGCCGCCACAAGAAAGGGAAACGCTTATGCCAAGTATCATCAGCACCCTGATGAAAGCCCAGATCAGCCTGCTTAATCCCCTGCTTAACAACATGGAGCTGGAGACCATGCGCCGCCTGCAGGACGGGCTGGCGGCCCTGGGAGCCCGGGTGAAGGCCGGACAGGTGGTGACCTGCCTGGAGGACCTGGGTGCCTGCGAGGCGGCTTGGGTGGTGCCGCTGTCTGGTGCTGTGCATAAGGCCGTGCTGTACCTCCACGGCGGGTCTTTTACCGCCGGCACCCTGGATTATGCCCAGGGTTTTGGCAGCATGCTGGCCCTGGAAACCGGCCGGGCTGCCCTGTGCCTGGCCTATCGGCTGGCGCCGGAAGATCCTTATCCGGCGGCGCTGGACGACGCCATGGCGGCCTATCGCCTGCTTCTCACGCGCTTTAAACCCAGGGACATCGCCTTGGTGGGTGAATCCGCCGGCGGGGGTCTGTGCTTCAGCCTGGCTATGCGCATCCGAGATGAGGGGCTGCCCATGCCCTTCCGGATGGCGGCGCTCTCCCCCTGGGGGGATTTGAGCATCCAGCCTGACCCTGATGAAAAGCCGGAGCGCGACCCGGTGCTCTCCCGGGCGGGCATTGCTCAGTCCGCCGATATGTATTTGGCCGGGCATCCGGCTACTGACCCCTATGTGTCCCCGGTGTATGGGGATTTCACGGGCCTGCCCGAATGCCTGATCATCACCGGCGAGGATGAAATCCTGCTGCCAGATTCTCACCGCCTGGCCGATGGCATGAGGCAGGCCGGCATCCCCTGTCAATTACATGTGGAGGAGGGAATGTGGCATGTGTACCCCCTCTATCCCGTGCCCGAAGCCCGGGACGCCCAGGCAATGCTGAAGGATTTCTTGGATGGAAAGGATGGCGGCCCGTGAGCACCAGACGTGTGAAGAGACCTTCACCAGGCTGGCTGCGGCTGGATAATGCCGCGAAAATCTATCCCGCCGCCCGTTCCAGAACCTGGATGGCGCTTTTCCGTGTGTCCATCACGCTGACTGAGCCCATTGACGAGGCCCTTTTGCAAAAAGCGCTGCGGCAATTGGTGAAGCGGGTGCCGCTGCTTTCCTACCGCTTAAAGCGCGGCCTGTTTTGGTATTATTTTGACTGGCATGAGGCCATCCCCGCCGTGCAGCCCGATGCCAGAAACCCAATGCTGCCCATTAACCTCAGGGAAAACGGCGGCTTTCTCTTCCGGGTGCGCAGCTTTGACAAGCGCATCGCCCTGGAGGTGTTCCACGCACTCACCGACGGTACCGGGGGGATGACTTTTCTGCTCACCTTAACGGCGGAATACCTCCGGCTCAAATACGGCCAGCGCATCCCTGAAGCCCCTATGATTCTGGACATGCGGGACGAACCTCAGCGGGAGGAGTGGGAGGACGCCTTTTTGCGCTATGCCCGGGACGCCTACAGGCCCCGGCAGGAGGAGACCGCCTGGCACCTGAAGGGTGTCCGGGAAAAACCAGGCTACCTGAACATCATCACAGGGCACATCCCCACCCAGGAACTCCTGAACCTTGCCAGGGAAAAGGGCTGCTCCGTCAACAGCCTGCTGGCGGCCCTTCTGCTAAATGCCCTTATCCAGGCCAAAAACCGACGGCGCAAGCCGGGCCGGAAGCCGGTGAAGCTGTCTTTGCCGGTGAACCTGAGGCGCTATTATGAAACCAGAACCCTGCGCAACTTCTCCTCCTACATCAATGTTCCGGTGTATACGGACTATGGCAATTACAGCCTGGATGATCTCATCAGCCTGGTCAGCCACACGATGGGGCTGGAGACGCTGGAGCCGCTGGTGAACGCCCGTTTTTCCGCCAATGTGAAGGCGGAGCGCAACTGGCTTTTGCGGGTGTTTCCCCTGTTTATGAAAACCGCGGTGCTGAAATTCATGTATCATGCCACCGGGGAAAGCTATATGACCAGCACCCTTTCCAACATGGGGCTTGTCAAATTGCCCCCGGAAATGGAGCAGCACTGCCAGCGGGTGGAGCTGATGTTGGGCGCCCCCAAACGCACGCCGCTATCCTGCGCGGTGGTATCCGCTTGCGGCAACACAGCGGTCAACTTCACCAAAACCATCCGGGACAGCCAGGTGGAGCGGGTGTTTTTCACCCAGCTGGTGGAGCTGGGGGTGCCGGTATTGATTGAAAGCAACTGGAGGGAATAGATGTCCTACTGCGTTGAATGCGGGGTAAAGCTGGCGGCGGGGGAGCCCAAATGCCCCCTGTGCCACACCCCGGTGAACAACCCCAACCACCCGGTATGCGATGTGGAGGCCTCCTCTCATCCCCAGGCCATTGAGGAGGCCATCAGCCGTCTTGACCGGCGCTATGCCAGGCGGCTGTCGCTGATTTTTTTGATGATTCCCATCGCCATTGTGTTGCTGATTGATTTTCTAAGTGGCAGCAACGGGTGGTCGGCCTATGTGGTGGGGGCGCTGGTGATGAGCTATTGTTTTTTTGCCGTGCCGCTGCTTTACCGATTCCCCCGGCCCTATCCCTATATCGTGGTGGATGTGTTGGCGCTGCTTGGATTTTTGCTGCTCATCGCCCGGATGGGGAACGATTATTCCTGGTATCTGCGGCTGGTGCTGCCGCTGATTTGCCTGCTGGGGGTGATGACGCTGCTGGCGTTGGTTGTGATAAGAAGGCTGGAGCTCAAGCGCCTGTACCGCATGGCCCTGACGGTGGTGCTGGTTGCCCTAACCGCCATTGGCCTTGAAATCATCATCGATCTGTATGCCTGGGGACAAATGCATCTGGGCTGGTCGATCTACGCGGGGATCCCCCTGGCGGTCATCGCGATCATGCTGGCGGGGCTTGAGCAAAACAAGCTCCTGAAGGAAGAGGTGCGCAAGCGGCTATTTATGTGATATATGGCGCTTGTTTTAACAAAACATACATGCTATAATAGCTTCAATCATTGGAGGATAGCCCATGACAAGGGATGACCGGGCGGCGTGGCAGACGCTTTGCCGGGAGCGCTTTCAGGCGGACATTTCGCTTTCCGCCTATACCACCATTAAGACCGGAGGTCCGGCCAAATGGCTGCTGGACGCACGGGACGAAGCGGAAATCACCCAGGCCCTGAGCCTGGCCCGCCGCCTGAGCATTCAAACGCTGGTGATGGGCTGCGGCTCCAACCTGCTGATTTCAGACCATGGCTTTGACGGCCTGGTGCTGCGCCTGGGGGAGGGATTTTCCCACATCACCCGGTCGGGCGATTGCCTGCGCGCCCAGGCGGGGGTGACGCTTAAGACCCTGGCCTATTTTGCTGCCGACCATGGCTTGGGGGATTTGAGTTTCGCTGCCGGCATCCCCGGCACCCTGGGCGGGGGATGCTATATGAATGCCGGCGCTTTTGGCGGGGAACTGTCCCAATACATCACTTTTCTTGACTGTCTGGATCAGGAGGGCAAGCGCCTTGTTATCAGGGGGGAGCAGGCGGGCTTCGGCTACCGCCGCAGCCGCATGATGGATGAAGGCCTGGTGGTGCTGGGGGCGGAGTTGAAGCTGCTCCCCGGCCATAAGGAGGATCTTTACCGGCAAATGCGGGAATATCATGACGCCCGGCGGGAAAAACAGCCCCTGACCTGGCCCTCGGCCGGCTCCTTTTTCAAGCGCCCGGCGGGGCTGTTCGCGGGGGCGCTGATTGAACAGGCGGGGCTAAAAGGGTTTAGCATCGGCGGCGCCCAAGTGAGCGAGAAGCACGCCGGCTTTCTCATCAATACCGGGAATGCCACCACGGCTGATTTTCTGGCCCTCAAAAACGAAGTGCAGCGCCGGGTGCAGGCCCAGTTTGGCGTGATGCTGGAGCTGGAGGTGCGCATCATCGGCGAAACGGACGTACCATGAGCTTCACCCGGGAAGTGAAGGCTGAGCTGATCGGCATCCCCCTGGTGCGGGATTGCTGTGCCCGGGCGGAGCTGGCGGCCCTCACCCGGGGCGCCTCCTTCCTGAGCGTATCCGGCGGGAAGGGCTTCGCGCTCAACTACCGCACGGAAAACCCGGCGGTGTTAAGGCGCATCCTCCTTCTTTTACGCCAGACGAGCGCAGTTCTGGACAAACCCCAGCTGCTGGTGCGCAGGCGTTTTGGGGTGCGCAGGCTTTATGTGCTGGCTTTAAGCCATCCGGACAGCCGCCGGGTGTTGGCGGCGCATGGCATGCTGGTGGAAAATGAGGAAGGGGAAGAGGTGTTTCGTCCTCCTTCCCGACAGGTGACCAGGCGCGGCTGCTGCCGCCGGGCCTATGTCAGGGGCGCATTCCTGGCTTCCGGCTTCATTGCCGATCCCAAGCGATGCTACCATGCCGAATGGGTGCTGCCCGATGAGGCGGCCGCCCGTCATCTGCAGCGGGTGCTGCGGCATCTGGGGCTGATGGGCCGCGTCAGCCTCAGGCGGGGCCAGGGGATTTTGTACATGAAAGACGGGGATGAAATCTCCGAGCTCCTCAAGCACATGGAGGCGACGCGGGCGGTGCTTTCCCTGGAGAACAGCCGGGCGGAAAAAAGCCTGAAGGCAGAGGCAACCAGGGCCTTCAACTGTGACCAGGGTAACCTGGGGCGACAGCTAACCGCCGCCGGAAAGCAGGTCG
This sequence comes from Christensenellales bacterium, assembly GCA_050952935.1. Taxonomy (GTDB): domain Bacteria; phylum Bacillota; class Clostridia; order Christensenellales; family Aristaeellaceae; genus UBA6115. The sequence goes on from JBMNLS010000002.1 coordinate 176,976, forward strand.
CCGCCATTGAGCACATCTCCCTCAGCCGGGGGCTGACCAGCCTCCCTGCAGATCTGGAAGCCCTGGCGCGGCTGCGTCTGGCCAAGCCCGAGGCCAGCTTGGAGGAGCTGGGGCAGATGCTTTCCCCGCCCATCGGCAAATCAGGCGTGCAGCACCGGATGCGCCGACTGATGCAGCTATCAAACCCTGACCAGTAACACAGAAAGGCGGTGGTCACCCTGCTGACGCGGAAGATTACCCTGGGGGGCGAGCTGCCCTTCACCACCCAGCGCCTGCAATGCCTGGCCAACGCAGCCAGCGCGTTTCAGGTTCGCGTCCTCATCAAGCGGGGCAACAACACCTATAACGCCAAGTCGCTGCTGGGCCTTTTGGCTATGGCCAGGGAACGGGAGCGGGAGATCACCCTGCTGGTGGATGGCGAAGAGGAACAGCAGGCGATGGAGGTTCTGTGTACCCTGCTCAGTGGTAAAGCCCTTGATTCTCAGGCCTGATGAGCCCAAAATCCCGTAATATATGGCGACCTGGCAGCATATTCTGTGTACCTGGGTTTGATTGACACCCTTTTCCCTGCGTGCTATAATCGCTTCTGCCTTGAAAGGTATTGTCTTTCAAGTTATGTGCTCCCGTAGCTCAGTTGGATAGAGTGTCAGACTCCGACTCTGAAGGTCGCGCGTTCGAGTCGCGCCGGGTGCGCCAGCGAGAAACCGTTGATTTTACTAACAAATCAGCGGCTTTTTCTTTTTTAGAGTTGATTTTCTCTTTATATAGCATCCGTATATTTCCTAAAATAGAGAGAACTCGGAGGTACTGTCAAGATTTATGCGCGGATTTCCGGAGGCCATTCATTGGACTATCCAATGCTACTGGGATGAGCAGGCATCCATAAACAGTTTCCCAAAGCTCTTATGTAAAGAACTGCTCAGACAAATTGCCCGAGCAGCTCATAAGTGTGGCAGGTGCGTTTCCTTACTTCGCCGCCTCCTGAAGCGCCTTGATGAAGGCATCCGCGTCCAGCTTTCCGCTGAGATAATCCTTTTGGATGTCATAGGTCACGGGAAATTCCCTGGTCATGACGGTGATGTTGGGGGCAACTTCCGCACGGTAGCGGGCCAGGTTGGCTTCGTCAGGGATATAGCCCTCATAGTTGCCGGACTGGAGCATTTCCTTTAATTTTTCAATTTGCACCTGATCTTCCTCGCTGATGCCTGCCTGAATATAGCTTACTTCGCTGTAGATACGGAGGTTATCCTCTACGTTTCGTTTGCCAATGTCATTGGCGGTGGCCACGGCGCTAAATTCCGGCAGGAACTGGCCGCTGATGTTCTGCGCCAGCCACTCCACATACTGAATGGCGGCTTCCTTGTTGGGGGAGGCGGCGTTGATAACGCATACGGCTATACGCTGGGGGAAGGCAGGGGTATCGCCCAGGCGCAGATAGAGGTTACGGTATTCTGGAAATGTATTCAGGAAGATAGGCGTGTCGGAGAAGAGGCCATAGATGAGGCCCTTGTTGTCAGGGGCAGCCTGCTTTTTACTCAGGGCCTTAGCGGCTGTTTTTATCTGCTCCAGGCCCTCCCGGAAGGCAGGGGTGTCAATGGCAGTGGGGTCACCCTTGGCCATGGCCTCGGAATAGGCCAGGTTCACCAGGGTTTCCAGCAGCAGGCGGCGGTTGGATGAGACGCTGTCACCGTCCACAAAGAAGCGGGTACCGCGGCGAGCTTGCCGGTCAAGGGCCATATACTCCTCCGCCAAAGCGGTGAGCTCGGAAAAACTCTCAGGCGCTTTTTCAAAGCTCCAGCCCAGTTTTTTCCATACATCATTGCTGGTGGTTTGCAGGCTGCTATAGCCGCCAAACACTGCATAGGGCACCGCATAGGTCTTGCCATCCCGGGTGACGGCCTCTTGCACTTTGGGATACATATTCTTGATCTCTGCCATGATGGTTTGATTGTCAGACAGATCAACAATCCGGCCGTCCCTGATCAGGGCATTTAGATCGCCCTCATTGAGGAAGAAGAAACCCACATCCCATTCATTTTCCGGGTTTGCCATGTAAGGATACCATTCCCCATACTCCAGGCGGATGTCCGTGGCCTTACGATCCGGGAAGGCGGCCATATAGCTTTCATGTGCCGCCCAGTGCGATCCTACCATCTTGATGGCGCCGGGCGCTGCGGTGGGCGTGGTTGTGGGATCAGGCGTCGGGGTCTGGGCGGCAATTTGGGCCTTGGCTGTTTCCGATAGCGCCGGCACAGCCCTCAGGGCCCAGCTATCCCTCTGGCGCTCGCCAACGGCGTCCCCGTCACGGTTTAACTCAATCCAACTCACATTGACGTTTAAGTCATAGGCTGCCGCGCGCTGGATACCAGGGCCAGCCACCTCAAAGGTGAAGCGCACCCGGCCATCAGGCAAAGGCAGATAGTTGTACCCGATATCCACATCCACCGGTTTGTCCGCGATGGAAAAGCGGTCTAGGCAGGCCTGCACCTGAAGCATCCTGGCGTTGTTTTTTTCTGCCAGATCAAAGTAGGTGGGGGCATCCTCAGGCACATCCTTATCCATGCCGTAGTACAGGGTGTAGCCGGCGGGGGAAGCGGGGCTGTACCCCTCCGGAATCAGCACCACACGGCTGCCCGCTTTGGGGGCAATGACGCCGGTGCCGTACAGGCCCTGCATATTCCCCTCCGTCTGGTACACCACCTCTTCAAGGGTCACCTCCAGGTCTCCCGCCGTGTGCACCTCGCCAACGGCGGCAATGTCGCCTTTCAGCAGCGCCTCTTCCTTTTCCTTGCCGTAAAGGAAGCCGAATATCTCAGCCGTGGGAGACAGGATGGCGGCAACCGCCACCGCCGCCACAAGTAGCGTCAGCATCAATGCCAGGGCCAGGCCCAGGCTTAGTTTCTTTTTCATGACAGGTATCTCCTTTCCTGCGTTCAGGTCGTTCAGGTTTTTTTCCACAAAGGCGGTGAAGGCAGGGGGCGTTTCAGGGAACAGCGCTTTCAGGCGCTGGCTGTCCAGGGCATTCTTTTTCTTCATTTTGGCGCCACCTCCCAGTCCGTCAGCCTTTGTTTCAGTGCCCGGCGGGCGCGGAACAGCCGGTTTTTCACCGCTGTGACCGTTATGCCAAGCGCCCGGGCGGTTTCTTTTTCAGTATAGTTTTCCATGTAGAACAGCAGCAGCGGGGTGCGCAGGCTTTCCGGCAAAAGCTGGATTGCTTCTGCCAGCTCGCTTTTCTCCGGTTGATAGACTGCCTCCGTATCCGGCATCTCCGCCACCGGGTACACCCGTTGGCGCCGGCGCTGAATGTTGCGGCATTCGTTCACCACGATGCGGGTCAGGTAGGCGCGGAAACGGTCAGGGTCCACCCGGTCACGGGCTGCCCAGGCCTTCATGATGGCCTGCTGCACGGCGTCCCGGCAGTCGGCTTCATGGCGCAGGATGCTCATGGACAGCCGGTAAAGCGTCGGCGTTAAATCCATGATCTGCTGGGTAAACTGTTGGTCTGAAATCATGATTCGCTCCTCAGTCTCAGAAAGCACGGATGCATCCTTTTGCTTTCATCTATCATACGCGCCTGAGGCGGGGAAAGTTAGATAAAAAAGCTCTGCGCCATCAAAACCGCGCAGAGCTGCTTAACCGATTGTAATTATAGCTTGACCACAACCCGAAGCATATCCGGCTTGATGGCGGCTTCAAAGGCCCGCTGTCCCTCCGCAAAGGGATAGACGGCTGAGATCAGGCGATCCACCTTGATAATGCCCAGGTTCAGCAGGCGGCTGGCTGTGGCAAAGTCCTCCAGCATCGGGCTGACAGCGCCGGTGATGGTGACTTCCCGAGCGTGAATTAGCTGAGGGCTGATGCTGGCAGGCACATCGGGATGCAGAGAGCTGTATTGAACCAGCCGACCGCCCTTCCCGGCCATCAAAAATGCCTGCGCAAATACATCCGAATCCGCTGTGGTGTTGAAGACCACGCCGGACATCTCACCATCAGTCCAGGCACGCACGGCCGCAACCGGATCTTCCTGCGTTGGGTCAATCGCGATGTCAGCTCCCAAAGCCAGGGCGGTCTTCCTGCGGCTTGCCATGGGCTCGCTCATCAGCACCCTGGCCCCCCGCAGCTTTGCCAGCATCACATGCAATTGCCCCATGACGCCCCCGCCGATCACCACCACATCCTCACCCAAGCGGATACCGGCCCGATTGACGCTATGCACACAGCAGGCCAGGGGCTCTGTCAGGCTGGCTTCCTCATAGGAAAGCGCGTCTGAAACTTTAAACAGCATGTTCACCGGCACAATCACCTGATCCACCAGCCCCCCAGGGCCAGGCAGAAGGCCTTCGCGCACCGGCTTTTGTTTGGCATGATCGCACATGTTGCTTTGCCCGCTGCGGCAGGCGGAACATAGGCCGCAGGCATAAAACAAGCGCACCGCCACCCGGGTGCCGGGCGGGAACGCGTCGGCATCTGCCCCTTCGCCCAAGGCAACGACATCCCCGGCTACCTCATGTCCGCCAACAAAAGGCAAAGGGAGCTTCATTGCGCCCCGGAACACACGCTGCTCCAGGGTGCACAGGGCAACGGCCCGCACTTTAACCAACGCCTCGCCAAATCCCAATTCCGGGGTCTGAAGGTCGAAGAATCCTGTCTGTTTTTCTGCTGTCACCGCCAGCGCTCGCACATGAATCATGCCTTTACCTCCGCCAGTTTCAGAGCATCCTTCATGTCCGCATCATCATGAATCAGGGCGGCTACTGCAGCGCATGCCCCTGCGATGTTTTCATGGCCATAGATGTTGCGCCCCATGATAACGCCCTGAGCGCCATGATCAAGGGCGGTTTTTACCTCGCTCAACAACGCCTCCAGGCTTCTGGCGTGGCTGCCGCCCAAAACCAGCACCGGAACCGGGCAGCCCTCTGTCACCTCGCGGAAGCGCTCCCCTCCTGCAAAGGAGGTTTTGATGAAGTCCGCCCCCAACTCCGCCCCCTGACGGGCGGCAAACGCCAGGTTTTCCACAGTCCAGGCTTCTGACGCCGGTTTTTCAAAGCCAAAGGGCAGCATCTCGGCCCCCAGGGGCAGGCCCCAACGGTCACAATCTGCCACCAAACGGGCCAGATAGGCCAAGGTTTGCTCATTATGCTCAGAACCCGGGTATCCCATGACCAGCATGGCGTCCGCCCCCAGGCGCAGGGCATCCTCCGCCATATAGAGGCAATTCAGCTTTCCCATCGGCTTTTTAAGCGCAGAAGCGCCCCCATCCCCCCGCAGGATGACCCCCGCTTTGCCCAACTCCTTTTGGCAGGCTTTCAGCACCCCATAGGTTGTGAGCACAGCATCCACGCCGCCGGCCACCGCCTCCCGAATGACATGCTTCGGGTCTTTCAAAGCCGGCGAGGGCATTAACGCCGCGTGATCCATCGCCAGCACAAAGGCGCGCCCGTTTGGGGCAAAAATATGGTACATCCTGCGTTTTGTCATGTTTTCTTTTTCTCCGCTTTTTCATACAGGGCAATCAAATATTGCCCGATCACCAGGGATTGGTCGATGACCAGATGTTTCAGGTCGTTGGGAAGGTAACGGCCAAACTCCTGAATTTCATAGGTAAGCTCGGCATCATAGCCGATATCCTTTAGACCCGCCATGGCGTCTGCCCAGTCAATGGTGCCGTAAAATGGCATGAGATGTTCATCTGCCTGGCCATGGTTGTCTGCCAAATGGGTGGCCTTGAGGCGTTTCCCGATATGGTTTAGATTTTGCCGATGGAAGCCGCCGGTCATGTGCGCGTGTCCGAAATCATAGCACACCCCCACCCATTCCGGGTGTGAAAAGGCATCCACCAATTGGCATAACTCCCTGACATCCGCGCAAAAAATCCGCTGCCAGGGAGATGCCCTATATTCAAAATCGTTTTCCAGGGCGATGCCCACGCCATGCTTGCGGGCCAGGGCGATGTGGGGCCCATAATAATCCATGTTGCGCTGGAGGGACACTGACATCTCTCCCCCCGCCTCGTACACTGTGCAGGGATGGGTGACCGTCCAGCGGGCGCCCAGCATGCCGGTGGCAATGATGCTTCGCTTGATCAACTCTTCCATGAGGGCCTTTTTGCTCTCATCCCGGCAGGCAAACACATCATAGTAGGGCAAATGGGTCTGGTTGAACACCACCCCCGTGTCCCGGCCCAAGCGGACGATTTGGCGCACATATTGCTCCCAATCATCTCCCCTGAGGGCGGAAGTGGGGTTCATCGCCTCACAAAGGTTCACATCCACCACCGTGTAGCCCGCCCTGGCACATGCCTCAACACAGGATAGAATGTTGTTGACAGCGCCCTTCGGGCCAAAAGCACAGATATTGGTAGATGTGGATAATTTCAGCATCGCTTTGCACCTCCTGTGCAGAACAGAAGTATAGCACAAGCGGGAGCTTATTTACAAAAAAGCTCCCGCGAATAGCTCAAAAATCTTCAGTTATTTGTTTGCCTGCTCATACTGGCGCAGCAACCCATTCAGCTCATCCGCCATCGTTTCCACTGTCTCTTCCACGGAGAGCCCCTCATCCAGCATCGTAGCAATGTTGTCCTGGATCGCATAGTAGAAATCCTTGGCGGGGCCCACGGTAACGCTCTTCATTTCTGCCGGGGTCAGGGTCAGCTGTGCCATGGGCACCGCATACTGGGGCTGTTTTTCCACCAGCGCCTTGTATACGGGCGCCTCCTGAGCGCCTGCATTCACAGGCACATAGCCGGTAGCGGCGGCAAACTCGGCCTGCACCTGGGGAGAGGCCAGATATTTTACCAGCTCCCAAGCGGCGGCCTTTTTGGCATCGTCTTGCTTGTCAAACATCGCCACGCAACTGCCCGATACGGTGGCGCCAACCTGAGCATCGGCTGTTACCTTGGGGTAGTAGCCGGCGCCCAATTCAAAGGAATCGCCGATTTTTTCAAGCAGAGAGGTGATGTTGGAGGAAGAGGTGGTGAGGATAGCCAGCTGCCCCGCCACAAACTGATCGGTGGTGCCGGCCACGTTTTTCAGCGCGCCCGCATCATACATGGCCTTCCAATGGCTAAGGAAGTTGGCCAGGGCGCCGTTGTCGATGCAGACCAGCTCAGTCGCCATCGCTTCGGAGCCATTTTTGTTGTTGACCATGTCGCTGCCCAGTTGCCCCAGCCAGTTAGCCAGAGTGGGGGTGTTGGGCACCACGGAATAGGCGATGACCTCCAAGCCATCGGCGGTTTTTTCCGGCAGCTTGCCGCTAAGGTCGATAATATCCTGGAAGGTTTCAGGCGCTTTAACGCCGGCTGCATCCAGCATCGTTTTATTGTAGAACATGATGGAGGTGGAAGCGGCAAAGGGCATGCCCAGCTTAACGCCTGAAAACTCCCAGTTGCCAAGGGTAATGGGCTGGATCTGGGCAATATCATAGGCCGGATCGGCTTTGAGCGCGTCATCCAGGGTGTAGGCGTGGCCGGAATTGAAATATGCCACTTTGCCTGTGGCATCCAGGTTCATCACATCGGGCAGCTGGCTATAGTTCTCAGCCGTCAACACGCTGTTGAGTTTGGTGGTGGCGTCAGAATATTTCCCCTGGAACACCGCTTCCACAACAATTTGCTTTTCTTTGCCAATGGTGTCGTTAAACTCCGCTACGAACTTTTCCACCATTGCGCCGGCTTCATCGGACATGGAATGCCAGAAAACAATGTTGACAGGCTGGGTAGCCGCCTGAGCGGGCACGCCCAGGGACAGCAGCATCACAAGGGCCAGGAATAGAAGGGAAATTCTTTTGATCATGGTGTTACTCCTTTAACGTGTATTCTATCTTCAGGAAGGAAGCCCTTCCGCAGACGCAGGGTTATTTGTCATCCTACCAGGGCGCCGGCGGTCATGTTGCGCTGGAGGTTGTGCCTGAGGATCAAAAACAGCAGGAAGGAAGGAATCAGTGACAGCGCAACGCCCGCCAGCACGAGGTAATAGTTGGTGTCCTCAAAGGAGGTGATCATGGTGATGCCCACTTGAATGGTGCGCATCTGATTGGTGTTGGTGACAAGCAGGGGCCAGAGATAAGCATTCCACATGGTGATGAAGCTTTGCACAAACAGCGTCACCAGCACGGGCTTTGTCACCGGCAGCAGAATGGTGACTAAAAAACGCAGATCGCCACAGCCGTCAATGGCCCCGGCATCCCGAAGATCCCTGGGGAAGGTGAGAAAAGACTGGCGCAGCATAAACATCTGGGTGGCCCCCACAAAGGAGGTGATGGCCATGCCCAGATAGGTGTCCAGCAGCCCCAGGCGGCTGACGGTCAGGTAGTTTGTGACCAGCAAGGTGTCCCCCGGCAGCATCATGGTGGCGAGGACAAGAAGGAAGAATGCTTTTTTGAAGCGAAAGTCGTAAAACGCGAAGGCGAAGGCCGCCAACACCGCAAACAACAAGCGCACGGTGGTGCCCATCGTGGCCACGATCAGAGAGTTCAGGCCATAGCGCAGGAAAGGCACCCGGGCGATAGCATCCTGGAAATTCTGGGTGTAGCCGAAGCTTTTAGGCCAGAAAGTGGGCGGATAAGCTGAAAATTCCGATGCGGATTTGAAGGCCCCAAAGATGCCGTACACAATGGGGAAAACAATGACGAGCCCAAGTGCCAGCGCCACCGCCTGCACCAGCGCATCTGTAAGCCTCTCTTTCTGCTTTTTGTTCATCATTGGTAGTGTACCTTCCTTTTCTCTACATAGAAAGCCAACAACGTAAGGGAAAAGGTGAGGGCAAAGGCCACCAGGCTGACGCAGGCGGAGAGGCTGTAGTTGGCGGAGCCGTAGCCGGAATTGTACATCATAAAGATGAGCGTTGTGGTGGATCTGGCGGGCCCGCCCTGGGTAAGGATGATAACGGGGCCTGATACCATCATGGCCAGCACCATGTTGGTGAGTGTTACAAACAGGATGGTGGGAGAAATTAGCGGCAGCTGGATCCTAAAAAACCGGGAGACGGGGCCGGCTCCGTCGATGGTGCCCGCCTCGATCAGCTGATCCGGCACCGCCCGAAAGGCGGAGAGGAACAACAAAAAATCAAACCCGATGCCCATCCATACCGTGAGCATGAGAATGCCGTACAGCGCATGATCCCGGCTTTGATACCAGCCCCAATCAATTCCCAGGGCGTAGTTCAGATAGCCAACCGTCGGATTGAGGAGCACCTTAAAAATCATTGCCGCCGCCGACATGGCAATCGCCATGGGCAGGGTAAACAGCGTTTCATATACGGAGCTTAAGCACCGTTTTTTATTGGCCAAAAGCGCTAGACCCATGGTGATTGCCACCGTTGCGGGAACATTGATGGCGGTGATTTTCAGCGTGTTCTCAAGGGCGATTTTAAAATCCCGCCGGGAAAACAAATACTCAAAATTCTCCAACCCTACGAAACCAGTGATAATCCCCTTGGCGTTGACGGTGCTGAAACTGTACAAGAAGGTCTTAATAAAAGGATAGTAAATGAAACCAACGGCAAACAGCAGGATTGGCAAAACATAAAGATAGGGCCGGGCTTTTTTTATCAGATTGCGCCTGGGCCTCAATGCCTTCACCGATTGGACTGCGCTCACCTCCGCTGCAATTCAGAAACCTTTTGTATACATATACTAACAATGCCTGTATTCACTGTCAATCTTTCCTGTGTGAAATCCTTGTAAAATCCATCGTATAAGGACTTGATCGCTTTTTGCGGCATTTGTATATTATAAAGGTAATGCAGCCTTGAAAAAATGATAGTCAGCCCAGCAATGCCTTTGGTATATCGGCGGCTTCCAATCTCCATTAAAATCACTCATTAGGAAAATCATTGTTTACCCCAGGTGGGCGGATCCTCCCACTGGGTAGCCGCCGCCTCCAGCACCGCCTGCTGGTGTTCCGCGTCAAGGCGCTGGCTGGAATCCCCCCGGCTAAAAGCAAAATGGATGCAGAAGTGGCCCGGAAAGCCGGATGTTTTGTTGGACTGGTAGCTGTGCGGCATGCCGTTCATGGAGGCCGCGTAGACCTGTTCTTCATATCGGATAAGGATGGGCCGCCTGTCCCAGCTCCAGGCGGGATAGGCCTGCTTTATTTTGTCCGTGTCCTCTTTGGTGAGGGGCTCCGCGTCCAGGTGGCTTTGACCCATCATCCGGTAGACGGAAAAGATGGCGCCGCTCCTCACATCCTTAATTTCAAAGACCGCGCCAAAGGGAATCAGGTCACTGCCGCCCCCGTACCACTCCGGCACCTGGGTGATTCCCTGCTTTGATTTGGGTTTGCGGAAAAGCACAAGCAGTGTGTCCAGGTCCGCGACGCCTGTTGCTCTGATGCCGTTTTGCGCCTGAAAGACCGCGACAGCGCTCCGGGTTGATTCATCATACACTACAGTGTCGGCGCCTTCCGGCAGAAAGCCCGCTCCGATCAGTCTTTGTTGAAGCAGCTGGACCTGGCTTCCCTGCTCGCCCGGCTTGGTTGGCTGGGGGAAGGCATTCCCTGCAAGTGAGAGAGCGGGCGGGAAAAGCAAAACAACGAGCAATAGCATAGACAATGGCCGCCTCATGGGCTGACCTCGCTGTTGGGGTCAAACCAGAGGGGCTGGGCCGACTGCGGCTGGTATACCAAAAGCGGCTTGTCTCCCTTATCAATGATGGAGGAGAGAACAGCCACATATTCTGTGCCCTCATAGATGGTCTGAAGATAACTGCTCGGGTTGATGAGGAAGTGTTGGCGGTATTCCCTGCCGTCAGCACTCACAAAACGGAAATCTCCCTGGCTCAGAGGCGCGCGGCCGTTTGGTGCTGCTATCGCCTTTACCCTAAGCCAGATGATAAAGTATTCCTGCGTCCTTAAGGGCGTGATATTGTATTTACTCATCCTCTTGACCAGGTTCTGGGCTTCAGAACCACGTTTCACGGAGGTGATCTCAAACTCAAAATCCGCGTAATCCGACCAGACAGTGCCCTCATACAAAACGGAGACATTGTTTTTGACCGGGTTTTCCCGGGTAGCCACCACCTGTTTTATCTCCTCCGGAGCCAGAATAACCAGGTCAGCCTGTACGCTGGGCTTGCCTGACATCAGCGGCGCTTCATCAGAAGAGTAGGCGCTGATGCCCTGGAAGGTGCCATACACGGTGACCGTGTCCCCGGGAATGAATCTGTGTTCATCCGAAGGCTGGTCATAGTCCGCCAGAAAAATTAGCCTGGGGTTGTTTTTCAGCGAGATCAGATAATAGAATGATTGGTGGCTTGAAAGCTGCACGCTTAAGATATCCCCGGTGAAGCAGACCTTGTCGCCCATTTTGTCATTGGGGGCTCTGAAGTAGCCTTCACCGTCCAGAACATCCAGGTAGCCCTGGGCATCCGGAAGCTGCCGGATGCGGATCTGCGCGTCCGCTTCGCTCCTGAGCGTCTCCAGTTCCTCCAAAGTCATTTGGGACAGGTCGGCATCCTGCACAGCGGAAGCACAAAGCGGCAGCGTCAGCAGCAAACACAGAACTAATAATTTCTTTATCATGTCGGCCTCATTTTCAGGGTCGGTCAGAATTGGCTGTGTGATTGATTGGCTGAGTATAAAAAGTATAACAAAGCGCCTGTGACAGTTCAAGCGCGAAGGTCTTTATCTGGCGAGGACAACCCCTGATGTTATGATGACAGAAAATGAACATCGGTAAACAAGCACTACCCGGAGCAAGATCGTACCATCGCCCTATATGAAGGGGTGAGTTTTATGCAGCCGGAGGTTTTTCCCGTGTCGTGAAAGGCGTGAATCCCGACCTGATGCTGGCATAACCCCTCATTTGATGTTAATGGGCATTATTCTATCACAGACAGGTGAAAAAATCAGCGGGATGGCGTATGATAAAGGGGCGGACGCGCACGAAGCGTCCCCCAAAAAGGAGGGCTCACCATGCACTTTAACCTGATGCATCCCGCGGATCAGCTGGTCATGATCATGCAGCGCATTTACCAGTACGGTATGACCACCACCTCCGGCGGCAACCTGTCCATTCGGGACGAGAACGGCGATGTGTGGATCACGCCTTCAGGCATCGACAAAGGCTCCCTCGCTCGCCAGGACATGATCCGGATCACGCCCAATGGCGAAAAGATCGGTCTGCACCGTCCCTCGGTGGAGCTGCCACTTCATCTGCAGATATACAAAATCCGGCCCGATTTGAAGGCTGTGCTCCATGCCCACCCGCCCACCATGATCGCCTTTAGCCTGGTGCGCCAGGTGCCCAACATTCGCCTTGTGCCCGATGTGCTGAAAATCTGTGGGGATGTGGGCGTGGCGGAATACGCGGTGCCCGGCAGCGATTTGCTGGGTGAGAATATCGCCCGCCGCTTCCAGGAGGGCTACAACACGGTGCTGATGGAAAACCATGGCTGCGTCATTGGCGCGGAAGATCTGTTCACCGCCTTTGCCGCCTTTGAAACGCTGGATGTCTCAGGCCGTCTGGAGATTGACGCCCTGAAGCTGGGCCAACCCCGTTCCCTTACCCAGGAACAGCTGGACGCCTACGCCGCGCCCCGCAACCTGGCCATGGACGCCTTTATCCCCAAGTACGCCACCAGCGCGGAGCGGGCCGCCCGGCGGGACATGTGCCGCTTTATCCACAGATCCTATGATCAGCGGCTGTTTACCGCCACCCAGGGCACCTATTCCCAGCGCCTGGAGGACGGCAGCTTTCTCATCACCCCCTACAACAAGGACCGCAAATACCTGGCGCCGGAGGATCTGGTGCTTATCAAAAACGGCATGTGCGAGGCGGGTAAAACGCCCAGCCGCTCCGTGTTCCTCCACCAGGCGATTTATCAGGCGCACCCGGATGTGGGCAGCGTGCTCATTGCCCACGCGCCCTCCATCATGGCCTTTGCCGTCACCGATACCCACTTTGATTCCCGCCTGATTCCCGAAAGCTACATCAGCCTTCGGGAGGTGAAAAGGATGCCCTTCCTCAGCTCCACCACCAATATTCCCGGCGTGGTGGCCTCCTTCTCCGCCAGGCACCCCGTTCTTATCATCGAAAACCAGTGCGTCATCTGCACCGGCCACGATCTGCTCAACGCCTTTGACCGCCTGGAGGTGCTGGAGTTTTCCGCCAAGGCCGTCATTGCTGCCAAAGAGATCGGCCCCGTGGTGCAGATCAACGACCATCAGGTGAAGGAAATTGAGGAGGCGTTTAACCTTTTCTAAAATGGCTGGAGTCTCGGCATCATAACCCCCACAGAATGCGGCTTTCCTTGGTTTAAGGAGTGTACCAACAAGCGAAGGCCCATAACTTTCGTTTATAATGCGCCGCTAAGTACTGCTAAGTACAGCATACGGAAACTCAAGAATTTCTATTTGAGTTTCCGTATTTTGCAATCTTCTGGTGCAATGAGCAGAGATTCTTGAGCCTCTGCATGGTAGAGGATGCGGTATTTCATTTTACAGAGCGAATTTTCCAAAAAAAGGGAAGGTAAACAAGCCCTTGCGCGCGCCTATTCAGTTGTTGTATTTCAACATAGCAAAGGGAAGGATAACTGCCTGTATTTGGGCCGGCCTATGCGGAACCAGGCACGGATGCCTGTTTGTGCCCTGGCCAGAATGCGCTGGATACCCAACCCCATTCTATAAAGCAGAAAGGATATTTTGTGCTCCTGCTTCTGTCCATTTGCCTCGCGCGTCACGGCGCGCCTGAGCCTGGAGGTGTTTCTTTTGTCTGCCTGTGCGCACAAAAAGCCAATGGCCATGCTCACAAACTGACTCAAGTGATTCATTGCCTTCAGCTTGCGCACCCGCATATCCTCAAACCCCAGGGTCGTCTTCTTGAAGCGGAAATGTTCCTCTATCCGCCACCGCATGAAATACATCCGGACAACCTGCAGCGCGTCCTCCCTGTTTCTGACCGGGCGGTTGGTCAACAGCATCATGGGGGTATCTGACAGCCCATATACCAATACTAACTTGAGCCATTTGCAGCTCGCGGTGATCTTGACATTGACACAGGTGACCCAGCATTCAGTCTTTTTGCCGCCATATAAGACCGGGCACTTAAACTTGCCTTTGTATTTGTCCCTGAGCGTGGTCGACTTGAACCACTTGTTTTTACAGAACAGATTTCTGTTGCTGGTGACACGAACGATGAAGCTCTTTTCATGCTCGTACATGAAAAGATATAGCTTGTTCATATCATAACCCCGGTCAAAGACATAGGTTGCTTTGGGGAAATAAGGGAAAACTTCTTTCAATGCCCGGAAGGTGATGTCGTTGACAGAGGTATAGTTTTTTGAGTGAGAGGAATGGATATGGGAATAGAGGCTGATAGGCTGACGGGTACGATGGCTCAGGGCAGTCATTTCAGTCACATAATACCCATTCTTCAGCTTTTTATCTGCCGAAGAGCCATCTCTGACCGTTCCCATATCCTCAAAGGCTTTGCCATAGGGCTTGGTGATGTCCGTATCATCCACAAAGACAGGCCCCGTGTCCTGCGCGATGTTCCGGGCAAAGGACAGGTAATGATGGGTGAGTTCGGGGGGCATATCTTCTAACAGCTTTCGTGCCAAGCGTTCAACGGTGTTCTTTTTCAAGATATCTTCTTTGAGCACATCGGCAAAGCGGGAAAGAATGCAGCTGCTGGACGCGAGGATGCCGAAAAGCATATCAGCGGTAAACTTTTCCCAATCCCGTGGGAGGCCTTCACTCAGACGCCTGGCGAAGGTGATGATTTCCCTTTTGAGTTGATAGGTATCTGTGGTAGAATAACGCATGAGGAGCCTCCCTGGATTTGTTTAGTCGAGTTTTTGTTACAAATCAATTCTACTATGAAAAACAGGAAAGGTTCCTCATTTTCCGTCATAAATATGCCAGAATATTGACAAAAAAGACATGATTTGACAGTGACTTCCTCAAAACCCCTGAACCACCTGCAGCTCAATCAAAAAGTATAATCAGAATACGGAAACTCAAGGAATTTCTAAGCTTGCCAAGCTTGCCGGGGCATGTTATACTGACTTGCATTACGCACGCGGGGGGACTGTTCGCTTGTGCCGCAAGGCGTCCGGACAGGATGAATCCCGCGGAGGAAAAACAAGGAGGTAACCCAAATGGCAGTAATCTCTATGAAGAGCTTGCTGGAAGCAGGTGTGCACTTCGGCCATCAGACACGCCGCTGGAACCCCAAGATGGCGCCGTACATTTTCACCGAACGCAACGGTATCTACATCATCGACCTTCAGAAAACCGTCCGCAAAATCGAGGAAGCCTACATGTTTGTCAGGAACTTGGCCATGGAGGGCAAGAGCATCCTGTTTGTGGGCACCAAGAAGCAGGCGCAGGAATCCATTGAGCAGGAGGCCAAGCGCTGCAACATGTTCTATGTGAACAAGCGCTGGCTGGGCGGCATGCTCACCAACTACCGCACCATCAAAAGCCGTGTGGACCGCCTCAATGAGATTGACCGCATGCATGAATCCGGCCAGCTGGATGTGCTGCCCAAAAAAGAAGTGGTCAACATCATGCGCGAGCGCGAGAAGCTGGACAACAACCTGGGCGGCATCCGCAACATGAAGGGCTTGCCCGCCGCCGTGTTTGTGGTGGACCCCAACAAGGAAGCTATCGCCATCGCCGAAGCGCGGGCGCTGAAGATTCCGATCATCGCCATCGTGGACACCAACTGCGACCCCGACCTGGTGGATTATGTGATCCCCGGCAATGATGATGCCATCCGCGCCATCAAGCTGATTTCCAGCAAAATGGCTGACGCGGTGCTGGAAGGTAAGCAGGGTGTGCAGGACGAAGCGGAAGAAGACGACGAAGACGTTGAAGAAATGGCTGAGGCCTGATTGGGCCATTGAAATAAGGAGACTAGATAGATGGAAATCACCGCAGCAATGGTAAAGGAACTGCGTGAGCGCACGCAGGCAGGCATGATGGACTGCAAGAAAGCGCTGATTGAGACCCAGGGCAACATGGAAAAGGCCATTGAGTTTCTCCGGGAAAAGGGTCTGGCCGCCAACGCCAAGAAGGCCGGCCGCATCGCCGCTGAAGGCCTGGTGGATAGCTACATTCACATGGGCGGCAAAATCGGCGTGCTGGTTGAAGTCAACTGTGAGACCGACTTTGTGGCCAAAACCGATCCCTTCATTAATCTCTGCCACGACCTGGCGCTGCAAATCGCCGCCAGCAGCCCCCTCTTTGTGTCCAAGGAGGACGTGCCCCAGGAAAACCTGGAAAAAGAGCGGGAAATTCTGCGCGCCCAGGCCCTTAACGAGGGCAAGCCTGAGAAGATCGTGGAGCGGATGGTGGAAGGCCGCATTGAGAAATACTACAAAGAAGTGTGTCTGCTGGAGCAGCCCTTTGTGAAAAACCCCGACATCACCGTGCAGGCGCTGGTGAACGAAGTGGCCCTGGCCAGCGGGGAGAAGATCTCCGTGCGCCGCTTCACCCGCTATGAGCGGGGCGAGGGCATTGAGAAGAAGGCCTGTGACCTGGCCAGCGAAATTGAGGCCATGACGCAGCAGGCCTAAGCGCCGCTATGTTCAGAATCGGATAACAACATCAGGCGGCGCACTTTGCGCCGCCTTTTGCAAACAAACCGGGAGGGAATATGGCTTATCAACGCATCATGTTGAAGCTGTCCGGCGAGGCGCTGGGGGTAAAGGGCTGGCTGTTTGACCATGAGAAGATCATGGCGGTGGCCCGGGTCATCAAGGAAGTGGCTGATACCGGCATTCAGGTGGGCATTGTGATTGGCGGGGGCAACCTCTGGCGCGGCCGCACCGGCGCGGCGCAGGGGATGGATGCCGTCCGGGCTGACCACATGGGGATGCTGGGCACGGTGATGAACTGCATCGTTATGCAGGATGCCCTGATCAGGGCGGGCCAACCGGCGGAGGTGTTTTCCGCCCTGCCTGTACCTGGCGTTTGCCAGGGCTACCGGCGGGATGCCGCTGACGAAGCGCTGAACGCCAAGGGGGCGGCGCTGTTTGGCGGCGGCCTGGGCAATCCCTTTTTTACCACGGATACCGCCGTGGTGCTGCGGGCGGTGGAGCTGTCCGCCGATTTGCTGCTGCTGGCCAAAAACATCGACGGCGTTTACACCGCGGACCCCAACAAGGACCCCGGCGCCACCAAAATTGATAACATCAGCTATCAGGAAGCCATTGACCGGGGCCTTCGGGTGATGGATTTGGCGGCCTTTAAGCTCTGCGCCGATCAAGAGCTGCCCCAGGTGCGGGTGTTTGGGCTGGATGAGCCCGAAAACATCAGGCGTGTGCTGTCGGGAGAACCCCTGGGCACGCTGCTGCACCCCTGAGCCAAAGGAAGAGAACATATGAAGCGTCTCAGGCGGCTTATTTGGTTTATCGCCGGCAGGCTCACCCTGATCACCGTGGTGCTGGGGCTGTCCACCATCGCCTTTTATTTCGCGATGAATGCCGCCAATATCTATGTGGTGCTGAAGGACGGCATGGCCCAGCGCGCTATGACGGTGATGATGAAGTCTGACAAGACGGAGCTGAACAAGTATTTTGCCGCCAGTTACCTGATGCGTGACCCGGTGCTGGCGGTGATTGACAACGGCACCAACCCCTATGACCGCTATCAGATCACCGGCATTGACCACCGGCTGCGCATGGAATGGATGTGGGCCTGGCCCTGGGAGGACACCGCCCGCGCCACCATCACCGAGGAGATCCCCGGCATCGACGGGCGCATTCTGGCCTCCTGGCGGGGCGTGACGCCCCAGGATCAGCTGAACCCGCCCGCCTGGCAGGCCGGGCGCTATGATGTGGTGCTGGTGCGGGAAAGCGGCCAGTGGCATATCCGCAGCATGAACTATCTGGGGGCCTATCCGTAAATTGACAGCGCATCAAAACGCTATTCTTATTTTAGCGCCCATGGCCGGCATCACGGACTGGCCGTTTCGCCTTTTGTGCAAAGAGCAGAGCGCTGACGAGCTGGTGACGGAGATGATCAGCGCCATGGGGCTGGTTCAGGCACCCAAAAGCAGCCGCGCCTATCGGCAGCTGCTGGAGACAAAGCCCGGCGAAGCCCCCATCTATGCCCAGCTGTTTGGGCACGATCCCGCCTATATGGCGGAGGCGGCAAAACGCCTGTCGGACATGCCCGCCTTTTCAGGCATCGACCTAAACGCTGGTTGCCCCGCGCCCAAGGTGACGGGCTCCGGCAGCGGCTCAGCGCTGATGAAAGATATTGCCCTGGCTGAAAAAAACGTGCTTGCCCTGCGCAAGGCCACAAAAAAGCGCCTTTCGGTGAAGTTCCGCCTGGGCTGGGATGAGGACAGCCGCAACGGCCTGGCATTTGCCAGGATGTGTGAGGATGCCGGCACGGAACAAATCTGCGTTCATGCCCGCACCAGGGTGCAGCAGTATGCCGGTAAGGCGGACTGGCAGGCGGTAGCCCGGATCAAGCAGGCGGTGCGCATTCCGGTGATTCTAAACGGGGATATCTTCACACCCCAGGACGCGCAGCAGGCCCTGCGCCAGACAGGGGCCGACGGGCTGGCCATGGGCCGGGGTACCCTGGGTAATCCCTGGCTGTTTGGCCGCATCAAAAGGGTGCTGGCGGGGGAGGCGGACAGCCTGCCCACAGCGGAGGAGATCATCGCCATGGCCCTTCGCCACCTGCGGCTGATGGCCCAGTTTAAGGGGGAAGCCCGCGCGGTGATTGAAATGCGCAAACACCTGGCTTGGTATTTGCGGGGCAGCCGGGGCGCTGCCCGGGCCCGTGTGCGCATCAACGCCGCCCAGTCCATGGACGAGCTGGCGGATATCCTCAGCGCCCATCTTTTGGCCCAGGCCGATCATTGACAAGCCGGTCCGGGCGGCCTAAAATCAACACAAAAATACTGCCCCAGGCAGGGCATTGTAACAGGAGGAAACATGACCTATGAGCTTCAGGTGGCTGGCCTCACCCGCCAGCTGCCGCTGTGCCCCGTGAATGAAGAGCTGTACATCGCCGCCTTTGTGATCTTTGGCGATGTGGAGCTGACCATCGCCTGCGCCAAAGGGCTTCTTGAAATCGCGCCTGAGCATGATGTGCTGATCACGGCCGAGTCAAAGGGCATCCCGCTGGTGTATGAGATGGCTAGGCAGAGCCGGGAAAACCGTTACCTCATCGCCCGGAAAGCGCCCAAGCTGTATATGAAAAACGTGTTTTCCACCGAGGTGACCTCCATCACCACCGTGAACCGGCAGATGCTTTTTATCGACCAGAACGACGCTGATTTTATGCGCGGCAAGCGGGTGTTGATTGTGGATGACGTGATTTCCACCGGCGAATCCCTCAAGGCTGTGGAAAAGCTGGTGGGTGAGGCCGGCGGCACCGTGGTGGGCAAAATGGCCATCCTGGCCGAAGGCCCCGCCATGAACCGGGACGACATCCTGTTTTTGCAGACCTTGCCGCTGTTTAACCCGGACGGAACGGAGAAAGGCTGACCATGCAGCACCTTCTGATTGTTGTGGACATGCAGAATGATTTCATTACAGGCGCTCTGGGCACGCCGGAGGCCCAGGCCATCCTGCCCCGGGTGGTGGAAAAGGTGAAGGCCCATCAGGGCCCGGTGCTGTTCACCCGGGACAGCCACGGGCCGGATTATCTAAACACCCAGGAAGGGCGGCACTTGCCCGTGCCCCACTGCCTGGTGGGCACGGATGGCTGGCAGATAGCCGGGGAATTGGAAGCCCTGCGCCAGGAACCCGCCCTGGACAAGCCCGCCTTCGGCTCCTGGCAATTGGGGGAGAGGCTGATGGCCATGCACCGGGCCCAGCCCATTCAGCGCGTAACCCTGGTGGGCCTGTGCACGGATATCTGCGTCATCTCCAACGCGATGATCGTCAAGGCGGCCCTGCCGGAAACGGAGGTGCGGGTGGACGCGGCCTGCTGCGCCGGGGCCACGCCCCAGGGACACCACAGGGCGCTGGAGGCGTTGAAGGTCTGCCAGGTGTTGATCGAAAACGACACGCAGTGAAATGAGGATAGAGCCCATGGATACGCCTGTTTTGATTTTGGATTTTGGCAGCCAGTATACCCAGCTGATCGCCCGGCGCGTGCGCCAGGCCCAGGTGTTTTCCCAGGTGCTGCCCTATGACGCGGATATGGCGCGCATCAGGGAGATGGCTCCGGCGGGCATCATCCTCTCCGGCGGGCCCGCCTCGCTAAGCGATGCGGACGCGCCCCGCTGTGCCCCTGCGGTGTTTGAGATGGGGATTCCGGTGCTGGGCATTTGCTATGGGATGCAGCTGATGGCGCAAACCTTTGGCGGCACGGTGGCCCCGGCCCGGAAAAAGGAATACGGCCTGCGCCGGGTGAGCCTGGACACGGATTCCGTGCTGTTTAAGGGCCTTGCCCCCCAGTGTGACTGCTGGAACAGCCACGGTCTGCAGGTGACCAGCCTGCCGGAGGGCTTCACCGCCACCGCCCGGACGGACACCTACCCCATCGCCGCCATGGAAAACGCGGAGAGAAGCCTTTACGCTGTGCAGTTCCACCCGGAGGTGAGCCATTCCCAGCAGGGCATGGACATCATCACCCGCTTTGTGCGGGACATTTGCGCCTGCCCCGGCAGCTGGCATATGGAGAACTTCGCCGCCCAGGCCATTGCCGATGTGCGGCGGGAGGTGGGGGAAGGGCGGGTGTTGCTGGGTCTTTCCGGCGGGGTTGATTCCGCCGTGGTGGCGGCCCTCATCCACCAGGCCATTGGCGCCCGGCTGCACTGCGTGTTTGTGGATCATGGCTTTATGCGCAAAGGCGAGCCAGAGATGGTGCGGGAGGTGTTCACCCGGCATTTCCCCGTCTCCCTGACGGCGGTGGACGCTTCACAGCGCTTTTATGGGAAGCTTCAGGGCGTGGTCGATCCTGAGCGCAAGCGCAAAATCATCGGGCATGAGTTTGTGGAGGTGTTTAAGGAGGAGGCCGCCAAGCTGGGCAAGCTGGATCATTTTGCCCAGGGCACCATCTATCCGGATGTGATCGAATCGGGCGCGGCGCCCGGCTCCACGGTGATCAAGTCCCATCACAATGTGGGGGGGCTGCCAGAGGAGCTGGGCTTCACCAGCCTGATTGAGCCCCTGCGCGCCCTGTTTAAGGATGAGGTGCGCGCCCTGGGCCGGGTGCTGGGGCTGCCCGGTGAAATGGTGGACCGCCAGCCCTTCCCGGGCCCCGGCCTGGCCATCCGCACCCTGGGGGAGCTGACGCCGGAGAAGGTTCACATCACCCGGGAGAGCGATGCCATCCTGCGGGAGGAGTTTGACAAATCCGGCTTTGCCGATAGTGTCAGCCAGTTTTTCACCGTCAACACCAACATCCGCTCCGTGGGCGTGATGGGGGACGGCCGCAGCTATGACACGGCCGTTGCCATCCGCGCCGTCACCACCGATGACTTTATGACCGCCGACTGGGCCCGCATCCCCCATGACCTTCTGGCCCACATCTCCCGCCGCATCACCAACGAAGTCCCCGGCGTCAACCGGGTGCTGGTGGATGTGACGAGCAAGCCGCCTGGGAGTATAGAGTGGGAATAACTCTTTCTCTACGATTTAACTTTTTCAAAGAGTGACGATTTGTGAGCATCAGTGAAGCAAGAGTCAGCAGTTCATGGCTAATCTGGGTACGATATAATTCATTGCGTATTATTTAGCTAAAGCGAATCATTAGTCTGTTTCGGTAGAGGATAATTTTGATAGGGGATTAATAGAGAGTTTAAATACAGGAAATGGAATGGTATAGGTTGCCAAGATTTTTAGGAGAAGTACTATTGTGGAAAAAAGGATTGGTGTATGAACATTAAAGATCAACTTTTAGAGGTTTTTTCTGACGAGGACTTTCAAAAACGTATTTTCTTAAAAAGAATTCAGATAGAAGGAATCTTAAAAGACTTTATTTATGGGAAAGAAATATTATCCTTAAAAATTTCGAAGAATATATCTTCGCGTATAAAGAGTGAAGATAGTTTTAAAGAGAAAATAAATCGAAAAAATTATATTAACATTTGGGGAATAAAATCAACCGATAATTCTGAGGAAATTGAAAGAATAATATGTGAGAAATTATCGGATCTAATTGGATTCAGAATTAATTGTTATTTTAAAGCTGATGAAGATTTTATTTACAGCAGATTGTTGGATTATTTAAAAGAACAGGAAAACATAATTGTTGAGGAGACCCCTAATACTAGACAGCAAAATGGTCGCGAGATTTTTAAAGTCTCTTGCCAGTATAAAGAGGAGTCTAGTGTTTTTTCTTTTGAGGTACAAGTAAAGTCATATTTGAATGATGTATGGGGAGAGGTTGAACACAGCATAATATATAAGGAAAAGCCTTATGATTCTAGAAGGGAACTAAAAGTAGAAATTGTTGATGGTATTTATGACATTCTGAATGGAGCTGAAAGGCAACTTAAAAACTTATATTCTTTAGATATTACTAATAAAGAAATCGAGCGTGAGTTATTTTATAGGTACTCAAAAGAGAAACTTAAAGATAAGCAAAATACTAATATTTTAGGGAAGCATTATAGAATCTTTTTTGAATTAATAAAGTGGGTAGATCATGATAGTGATAATTCAATTCGCAAGTATTTGGGAAAAAACTTACTGGGTCAAAATTACGAAAAAACACAAATTCATGAAGTTGAGGTATCTGATGAAGATCTTAATAAGTATGAAGAGGTGCTGGATATTTATAAGTGGAATATATTTACAGACATTGTGGGAATAATATATGATTATAAAACAAAAAAGAGTCTTTTGATGCATATGATTACGAGAATCAAAAAAGAGATTATTTCGAATGATGAATTAAACAATCATGATATGTTTAATGATGAGGAAGATGACTTTAGCATTCAAGAAGAGACAGGAGAGAATGAAACAGATGAAGTTTATAACCTAGTCATAAAAATTTTGGATTGTATAGTAGATGGCAACAAAATGTTGGAAGGAGAAGATTATGTCAACCATCATTAAACAAGATTGTAATTGTAAAATTATACATGATGTAAAGAGTGTGGATTGGTTAGCAGAGAATACAAAAGTAAAAACTTTTAACAAATTTAATTTTACTGGATATCAAAGAAAAGTTAACGAGGATCATGTTTTAAAAATTGTAAAGTATTTAGAGAAAGAAGATTTCTATTTACCTACTTCAATAATTTGTTCCTCAAATGAAGTGGTAAATGAGGATACAGTGCTAAATATTGTTGATGGGCAGCACAGAGTCGAGGCATTTAAACGACTAAAAGAAAACAATGTAAAAAGGTATCTTGAAATAAAAGACTATCAAGTTTCGGTAATAATACTGGAAGAACCAAGTGAGGAATTAGAAGTTGATACTTTTATCACTATTAATAAGACTTCTAGAAAGGTTGATACATCCTTAGCTTATGTGCTTAAAAACAAAATAAATATAAACAAAATTGGATCATTAGATTTAACAAGCGCAAAAGCTGAATTTCTAGCAGTAGAATTGGCAATTAATATTAATATGGATGAGAATTCTTTGTGGCATAATAGAATTCTATTAGAAGGAAACCCAACTAAAAATTCCTATGAAACGATAAGCTTAAATGCTTTTGTAAGAACTACACGATTGTTAATTGGTTATCTAGATAAATATAAGGTAATTTCCCTAGAATGGAAGGACGAAAATGAATTTAAAGAGGCTTTGGGAAATACGAAAAATGTATATCTATATTTATGGAGAATAATACGGGATAGATGGCCGAATATTTTTATTTCAAAAGAAGAAGTAAATCTTACTGTCCTCCAAGGAACAATAGGTGTTTCGTCTATTAATAAATATATTATAAAACAGCTTACCTTATTAGAAGATAAGGAAGTTAATCTAGATACAATTATGTGGCTTTTAGATAAATGGATAAAAAAAGTTGATGTACCAGAAGAGTCATGGTATAAGGGGGAAGGTTTTTCCAAGTTTTCATCAGAATCTGGATACAATTTAGTTGCTCAGATGCTAATGCACTCATATGAAAATTAAGTATATCTACACAATCTATCTAAGGTGTTAATAAAGGAGTAAAAGGTAGTGCTGGATATTTTGTGTAAACCTTCTTGAGGTGGCTTCGTTGTTGCGAGGCAAGGATTTTTCTGACGAATAGCCAATGGCATTTGGGATGAAAACAATATGGTTTTTGACAATGTCTATTTTATCAATGGGACGGCCTATGCAGGGAAATCAACGATGGTCAGGCTTCTTGCGGAAAAGCATGACGGCATCGCATGTGAAGAAAACTATCATGATGCTTTGCTGCCTGATTTGAACAAGGATGAATTCCCCTGTTTGACCTATACGCGGGATTTGGAAGACTGGCGCGAATTTGTCAGAAGAGCGCCTGAAGTGTATGAAGCATGGTATGATGGCGTTTCCAAGGAATGCGAAATCCTTGAGTTGAGGATACTGGAAAACTTGTGCGCGCAGGGCAAGCGCGTTTTTGTGGACACCAACATTTCCCTAGAGACGTTGAAAAAGATAGCCAGGCCGCGGAATGTCCTCATCATGTTGGCGGACCCTGAAATATCTGTGCGTCGTTTTTTTGAGCGGCCTGATAGAGAAAAACAGTTTTTGTATCGGCTTCTCATGGAAGAAACTGATCCTGAAAAGGTGATGGAGAATTTCAGGCAGGGTTTGATGCGAATCAATTCTCCGGAAAGATATGACCGTTTTTTGCGTTCCGGATTTAATGTCATCCTGAGGGATGATAGCCGGAGCATTGAGGACACACTGGTATTGGTTGAAAGAGCTTTCGGCCTTATCTGATGGATTATGATGAGCCGATGTCCGGCGATTTGAAAAATTTACAGAGATTCTATACAAAATGTTAACATAAGGAGTAGAATAACCCGGCGCGCCGCGGTTCAGCCTGTTCGTGATAGGCTTGAGGCGGTGAGCATTGGACGCCGGGCGCTGCCGTGCTGTTTGGGCGGGGGGGAGGCCTTCCGGTAGCGAGAAGAAGGGTTGTTTTTTGGAGGTAATCGGTTTGTCTTTCGTGCTTCAGCTATTGGATACAAGGATGCAAAGGCCACAGCCCTATGGCCCTTTCCATGTTGCCTGGGTTGTGGGGGCGCTGCTAACTGTTTTTCTGCTCAGAAAGAAATCCGGTGAAAAATATACGGAAAAGGTCTTTTCCATCTATGGATGGACGGCGCTTGTTCTGGAGGCCCTCAAGCAGTTTTCCTGGTCCTTTTCATATAACGCGCAGGGGGTGTTGGTGTTTGATTATCAGTGGTACGCGGCGCCTTTTCAGATGTGTACAACGCCTGCCTATGTGGCCGCTCTCTATCCTTTTGTGAGGTCTGTCCGGGCGCGCGATGCCCTGCGCGGCTATTTGGCGTATTTTACCCTGTTGGCGTCCATCGCTGTCGCCCTTTTGCCGGATACCATTTTTACTGACGAGGTTCTCATCAATGTGCATACCAGCTTTTTGCACATGGGCGGGCTGTTTTTATCCCTGTGGCTGCTGGTTTCCGGGCGTGTGACAGCCAAACGGGATTTTTGGGGCGGCTATAGGGTCTTTCTCTGCTTTATAGGCATCGCCCTGCTGCTAAATATTGTGGTGTACCACGCGTTTGATTTGGGAGCCAGCGGCGAATTCTTTGATATGTTCTATATCAGCCCCTACTATATTTCCGTTGTTCCCGTGTTTTCCACCCTGGACAGGCTTTTGCCATATCCGGTATTTTTGTTTTTGTACCTGTTGGCTTTCCTGATCGGCGGCGCCCTGATTGCTCTGGCTGAGGAGGGTGTGCGCAGGCTGGCAGCTTAAATATCGCTGCTTGCCCTGGCCACAAGGCTTTGGCCGGCCAGCTTTTTCCTGATGGTACGAAGGGCCGGTGACCCGACAACTGTGGCCCCTTCCTCCACATCCTCCAGGATAATGGAGCCTGCCCCTATCTTGACGTTGTTCCCTATGGTAACCGGGCCCAGGATGATGGAGCCCGCGCCTATGAGAACATGATCCCCTACGGTGGGATGCCGCTTGGCGCTTTTTTGGTTCCCCGTACCGCCCAGGGTAACCCCGTGGTAGATGGTGCAATGGTCGCCGATGACCGCCGTCTCGCCGATGACAATCCCCATCCCGTGGTCAATAAAGAGGAACTTGCCCAGAGTGGCCCCGGGGTGGATTTCAATCCCTGTTTTGTTTCTAGACCTCTGGCTGATCCACCTGGCGATAAAGTAGAGGCCCTTGTTGTAGAACCACTTGGCCCTGCGGTGGCTTGAAACAGCCGCAATGACCGGATAGGTAAAGATGGCCTCAGGCACCGACTTGCATGCCGGGTCCACCTTCATGATATATTTCCCGTATTCGATCTTTTCTCTCAGCTTCATCCCTGTTCAAATAACGCTGTAGACAGGTATCTTTCCGCGCTGTCCGGCAGCACAGTCACCACCGGACCCCTCAGCTCCCTTTCCAATTCAAGGGCGCCCAAGACATTGGCTCCCGCGGATATGCCTACAGCAAGTCCTTCCTCTGTCGCTAATTGCTTTGCCATGGCAATGGCATCAGGAGAAGAAACGGTGATGACCCTATCCACATATTCTTCCCTGTAGTTGCCCGGAATAAAGTTGGCCCCTATCCCCTGGATGCCGTGCGGACCATGCTGCCCCTTGCTTATCAGGGGAGACTCCCGGGGCTCCAGGCCCCACACCTTTATCTGCCTGTTCTGCTCCTTAAGGTATTTGCCCACCCCCGAAAGGGTTCCGCCCGTCCCGATTCCTGCCACAAAACCCTTCACCTCAGGCAGGTCCCTGTAGATTTCCGGCCCCGTAGCCTCGTAGTGGGCCTGGAGGTTGGCGGGGTTGTCGAATTGGTTGGGCATATAGCAGCCGCCTGCGGCTACCATTTCCAGCGCCTTGTTGACCGAGGCCTGCATCCCTCCCTCACCGGTCAGGATGAGGCTGGCGCCGTAGCCTTGCATGAGCTTGCGCCTTTCCAGGCTCATGGTGTCCGGCATGACCAGGATAACCTCAAAGCCCAGCTGCCTTCCGATGAGGGCCAGGGCTATGCCCGTATTGCCTGAGGTGGGCTCCACGATCTTCATCCCTTCCCTCAGGTCACCCTTGGCGATGGCCTCCCTGATCATCTGATAGGCTGGCCTGTCCTTGATGGATCCGCCTGGGTTGCCCCTTTCAACTTTAACATATATGGAGTCGCCGATCTTATTCAGCTTTACCAGAGGGGTCTTCCCGATGGTTTCCAGGATGTTCATGTCCACTCCTTCGATCTTAGCCAAGGTCACTCAAGCAAAACCTTGGGAAAACCTTACAGCACCTTCTCCAAAAACGCCTTTGCCCGGTCAGACTTGGGGGTGGAGAAGAACACCGCCGGCGGCGCGTCCTCCACCAAAACGCCCTCATCCAGAAAGCAGATGCGGTCGGCAACTTCGCGGGCGAAGCCCATCTCGTGGGTGACCAGCATCATGTTGATGCCGCTTTCCACGAGCGATTTGATGACGGCCAGCACCTCCTTGACCATTTCCGGATCCAGGGCGGAGGTGGGCTCGTCAAACAACAGGTAATCAGGCTCCATGCACAGGGCACGGGCGATGGCTACGCGCTGCTTTTGTCCGCCGGACAGCGTGGCGGGGTACACGTCTTTCTTGTCGGTCAGGCCCACGCTGCTCAGCAGCGCCAGCGCCTTTTCCTCAGCCTCCTCGCTGCTGAGCTTGTTGACATGGGTGGGTGCGTACACCATGTTTTCCAGCACCGTCATGTGGGGGAAGAGGTTGAAATGCTGAAACACCATGCCGATGCGGCGGCGCGTATAATGCTCGTCCACCCGGTGCTCCCGCTCAATGCTGCGCAGCAGATCATGGTAGGCGCGGCCCTCCCGGGGCTTCAGCAGATCCTGCTGCTTGATGCGGGCAACGATGTCCAAATCCTCCGGGGTGTTGGGTGTTAGTTCCCTCCCTTGCGCCAGCTCCCGGTAGGTATCGGAAGAACGGATAACGTCAAAGTGCAGGTAGGGATCAGGCGGGGTGATCAGCTTGTCGTCAACCCATATTTCTCCGTAGGTTGGCTTTTCCAGCAGGTTGATGGAGCGCAGCAGCGTGCTCTTGCCCGAGCCGGAGGGGCCGATGATGCATACCACCTCGCCGTCGTCCACCCTCAGGTTGATGCCGCGCAGCACCTGCAGCTGCCCAAAGGATTTGTATAGCCCCTTAATGTCGATCACTCTTGTTCACCTGCCTTTCCAGCAGCTTGCCCAGCAGGGACAACAGCATCACCAGCACATAGTAAAACACCGAGATGAAGAAGAACGGCTCAAAGGCGCGGTAGGTGGCGGTTTGCACCGACTGGCCTACGCGCAGGATGTCCACCAGGCCGATGGAGGCGATGAGCGTGGTGTTTTTGAGCAGGCTGATAAACTCGTTCACGATGCTGGGCATCACGCTTTTGATGGCCTGGGGGAAGATGATGTCCTTCATCATGCCGGGGTAGCGTATGCCCAGCGCCGCCGCGGCTTCATACTGGCCCCGGTCGATGGCCATGATGCCGCCGCGCAGGGATTCGGATAAATAAGCGGCTGAATTCATGGCAAATACCAGCGTGCCCGCCTGAAAGGCGGTGAAGCGCAGGCCTGTCACCAGCGGGATGCCAAAATACATCATGAACACCTGCACCATCAGCGGCACGCCGCGGAAGATGGAGGTGTAAAACGCCGCGATCCAGTTGAGGGGCTTGACCGGCAGAATCTTGAACAGCGACAGAGGAATCGCCAGCACAATGCCCAGTAGCAGCGCGCTGAAAGTCACCTGAAGGGTGACCAGCAGCGCGCCGCCAAACTGGGGCAGATAGGGGATAAGGATGTCAAACTTCAACTGCATTCAGCGGCAACCTCCTCCCCATTTCGTTTCTTGGTATTTGTACTTCTTAGTACAGCCACTTCTGAATCAGGTCTGGCAGCAGGCCTGACTCGGTCATCTTTTCCAGTTCGGCGTTGAAGATGTCCTTGAGCTCACTGCCTTTGGGGAAGGCGATGGAGTACTGGTCGGCCACGCCTTCGTTAAGGGTGAAGTAGGTCAGCAGCGCTTCGCCGCTGGCGCCCAGCACCGTAGCCATCAGTTTTTTGCAGCCATTGCTGCTGGTGATGCCGGCCACCACGCCGTCGCTGCCCTGGGCCACGGCCATGCCTACGGCGGCCTGCCCCTGATAGGTTTTCAGCGTGGATCCCTTGATGCCCTTGATGATGTTCTCATAGTTGGTGCCCTGGGAGCAGGCGATGGTCTGCCCTTCCAGCTTCTCCGGGCTGTCGATGGGCGAGCCGATCAGCGTTACACAGCCTACCTTGGTGGAGGCGTAGGGGTTGGAAAAGTCAACCACTTCGGCGCGGGCCTCGGTATAGCTCATGCCGCTGATGACAAAGTCCACCCCGCCGGTTTGCAGGGAGCCCACCAGCGAAGCGAAAGCCATGGGGGTAATCTCAAAGGTGAAGCCCAGCTCTTGGGACAGGTGCTTGATGATGTCGATATCCAGGCCCTCATAGCCGGTCTCGTCGGTGGTGGAGATGGTCTCAAAGAACATGAAGTCGGGGCTCATGGCGATGATCAGGTGCTTGCCCTCCAGGGGCTTTTTGTCCGCCTGCTCCGCATGGGCGGGCAGCAGGGCCAGGCCCATGACCAGGGCCAGCGCCAGACACAGGGTTTTCTTCATCAAAGATTTCATTTTTTTCCTCCTTGTGCTGTTTTACAGCATTTCCTTTTTGATGCCCAGGTGCAATGTCTTGTCGTAGTCGATGTTGTCATAAATCGTTTGGTCAATCGCGGGGAAGAACTGCTGCCACTCATCCAGCGTCAGGGCTTCCAGCGGCTTTTGCCGCTGCTCGGCGTAGAGCACCGCCTGCCCCACAATGCCGTGCGCGTCCCGGAAGGGCACACCCCGGCGCACCAGATAGTCAGCCGCCTCGGTGGCGTTCATAAAGCCCTTTTGCAGCGTACATCGCAGGCGCTCCTCCCGCACCATCATGGTGCTGATGACCCCGTTCATCACCGTCAGGCAGCTGAGGGTGGTGTTCATGGCGTCGTAGAAGCTGTTCTTGTCCTCCTGCATGTCCTTGTTATACGCAAGGGGCAGGCCCTTCATCACGGTCAGCAGCGTCATCAGGTGGCCGTACACACGGCCCGTTTTGCCGCGAATCAGCTCCACGCTGTCCGGGTTTTTCTTTTGCGGCATGATGCTGGAACCTGTGGCATAGCGGTCGTCCAGCAGCACAAAGCCAAACTCATGGCTGGAAAAGATAACCAGCTCCTCACACAGGCGGGACAGGTGCATCATCAGGATGCTCATGGCGGCCAGGGCTTCCAGCACATAATCCCGGTCGCCTACGCCATCCAGAAAGTTGGTATATGGCCGGTCAAAGCCCAGCAGCCGGGCGGAATAGGCCCGGTCGATGGCGTGGGTGGTGCCGGCCAGCGCGCCGCAGCCCAGCGGGCACTCGTCCATGCCTTGAACGGTTTCGTTCACGCGCCGCAGATCCCGTGCCAGCATGGCGTGGTAGGCCATCAGCCAGTGCTTAAAGGTGATGACCTGGGCGCGCTGCAGATGGGTGTAGCCGGGCATGGGCACGGGGTGCTGCTGCGCCTTGTTTTCTATGCTGTCCATCAGCTGCTGCACCGCCTGGGCCAGCTGTTGGCAGCGGGCGCGGGCGTACAGCTTCAAGCCGGTGTTCACCTGGTCGTTGCGGCTGCGCGCGGTGTGCAGCACCTTGGCGGCCTCGCCGATGCGCTCGCGCAGCTTAACCTCTACATAGGTCTGCACGTCTTCATAGCTGTCATCAGGCTGAAGCGTGCCCGCCTGGGCCTCCTGCAGCATGGCGCGCAGGCCGGCGTCGATGGCCTCGCCCTGCTGGGGCGTAATCAATCCAGCATGCGTAAGCATATCGGCATGGGCAATGCTGCCCTGGATGTCTGCCTCCAGCAGCCAGGCCGTTCGCCCGGCGATGTTGTGAAACTGCGCCATATCCGGCGCCACCTCCCCCTGAAAACGTCCACCCCACAGCTTGTCCTCATACCCTGTCTGCATTCCTTCACCCTCCATGCCGCGCATTCTAACACATAATAATACGGTTGTAAAGCATTAATATGCATTATTTTTCGTAAAATGTATTAGAAATGTATCAGCACGCGAATAGACATGCAAACAATCAGCCGGTTTTGGAGCGGTTCATCTTTTTATATTCTACTCTTAGTCACTTAACCAATACAAAGAATGAATCGAAATTATTGGGTTAAAATACCATGTTGAGCAGTTGCGCTTGGAACATTTAGTCGGCTCCAATTAAGGACTTCTGAGGAATACTCATTTGATTGCTGATTAGAGGTTGAACTGGAATTTATCGCTTATATAGAATCTGTAAATCTCCGTCCACAAACCCAATCCCAACAGCCTGGTATTGTTTTAGTTTATCGGAATATTTGCCCGTAGCAAGGTAATTAATAACCCAATCAGTAAACAGTGTTTCTATTTCTTTCCAGTTACTTTCTCGCACTATCACAAAAGGATGATTCCTTGTTGAAAACACCTCACAGCAAGCCCAATCCTCGTCGTTTTCATCAAACATTGAAGTACCTATTAATTCTATAGACCATTTATTATCTGTATCTTCGTATAGATTAAAATTAATAGCCACTATTTCATTTGACAAATCAGCTTTTAAGATTATATCTAACCACTCAGAAAACGCCTTGTCATCTTCGTTTTTCTTAAACCTTACAAACAATCCCATTCATTACATCTCCGGTTTTTTCCGCAAATCTACTTTCCCGCTATCATTGGAACCGGACTGTTACCAAAGTCCATTATTTCTTAAAGAAAGCTACCGCCACGGCGCCGGGCCCTGCATGGGTTCCGATGACGGAGCCGATGGTGGCATAGCGAACCTCGTCCAGCTCATTTTCCCACAGGGCTCTGCTGTCTTCAATGTATTTTTGCAAAAGCACATCGGACATGCCGGAGTAGCCAAGCAGAACGGGTTTGTTAAAATCAACGCCGCCGGCTTTTTCAATTTCCTGCACCAGCAGGTTGTTGCCGCGTTTGGAACCCATCGCTTTCCCCAAGAGGTTAATTTTACCATCAATCACGGAAAGAACAGGCTTGATATTGAGAACCGTGCCCGCAAAAGCAACGGTCTTGGAAAGGCGTCCACCTTTTTTCAGGTATTCCAGGGTGTCAACCAGGGCGACGATGACGATTTTCTTTTTGTCTTCCTCAATTTTGGCCGCGACTGTTTTTGCGTCCATGCCCTGGTCAATGTATCTAAAGGCAAGCTCGGTTAAAATGCCGGAGCCGACGGCGGCTGATGCGCTGTCCACCACAAAAACGTTTTCATAGCCCTGCGCCGCAAGCACGGCGCTTTGATAGGTGCCGGAAAGTTTGGAGGATAAGGTAATGACAATGCAGGCTTCATTGGCCGCCTTGGCCTGCTGGTACTGTTCGGCAAAGCCGGCCGGCGTTGCCTGGCTGGTGGTGGGCAGCACATCGGTTTCGACCAGCTTCCGGTAAAAGGTGTGATGATCAATGGTCACGCCATCGATATATTCCTCATCGCCGAAGTGCACGGTGAGGGGGACAACCTGCACCCGCTGTTTATATTCCGGCATCAGGTCCACGGTTGAGTCCACAATCATTCTGATTTTCATGGTTATTGCTCCTTTTAGACTGTTTTTGCCAAATTGTTGGCGATGGTATCCAAACTGTTGCTGATGGCAGACAGGCTATGATAAAACGCGGCGCGCTCTTCCCGGGTGATGCCGGTGCCAACTTCATCCAAAATCCGGCTAATTTTGTCAATGATCTCTTTTCCGACTTCGCGCCCTTTGTCGGTTAAAGAAAAGGGGCTTTTGTAGCGTTTGCCGTGCAGCGAATCGCACACCAGGTATCCGTTTTTCTCCAGATAGTCAAGAGAACGGGAGATGGTCGCCTTGTCCTCTTCGCAGCGCTCGCACAAATCGGTGGCTGTCAGGCCATCGGTCTGGTAAAGATGGTAAAGGCAGGAAAGATGCACCCCTTTCAGATTAAAGGCGGCGATTTCCCGGCTTTTAATCTTGCGAATATTGCGGCTGATGCGGTTGATGAGCACCGTAAATGCCTCAAAACGTTCCTGCATCACGGCCCTCCCTCAATCTTGTTGATAAAACAACAGGCGGATTGTACCATAGGCTTGCTGATAAATCAAAAATTAAATTTGAGCTTGTTATGGCAACAGAAATAGAACAGCAAGAGCGTCCCCTCTTGCTGCCTGCGGTGATATATAGTTAGTATGAGGCTCACAAAAAGGCATCAAACAAGCGGATGTTGGAAGCCTGCATCGTCAGCTCGCCTGTTTCACCTTTTTTGATGATTTCAACTATTTTATCGTTGATTGGCGTGGGCACGCCGTGCTTTTTGCCATAGGCGCTGACCACGCCGTTGATGGCGTCCGCCTCGGTGGGCTTGCCGTTTCTGATATCCTGCAGCATGCTGGGCACAATGTTCCGGTGCTTTTTCATGGCGATGGGGATAAGCATCGTGGCAAGGGCGCGCTTCAAAGCACCCTGATAATTAAACAGTTTTATGATATCCTTGCCTTGAACCGGCGCAAAGGCGATGCCTTCGGCGTGCCCCACATCAATGCATTCCTTCATGCAGCGGATGGCGATTTTCCGGGCATACTTGTTTTCGGTCACATCGCCATAGCTGCCGCCAACAACCGTGCCAAAGCCTGAAAAAGCCGCATTAATCAACAGCTTTGACCAGCGGGCACCAAGCAGGTTGGGCTCCTCGTGTACGGGGCACATCCTTTCCAGCAGGGCTTTAACGGTGGTATACTGTTGATCTGAAATACCCTCCATTTTGCCCATATGAAAGGAGAGGCTGTCCGGGGAGCTGGTCAGCGTGGCCACGCTGGGGGTGGACAGGGTTGCGCCCCATTCCACCGCGCAGCCCATGGTGCGGTTGGCGCCTACAATCTCTGCAATGCCCGGCTCGGGCAGCCCGTTTTGCAGGGTGACAATGACGCCCTCATCAGCCAGATAGTCTTTCAGCATGGTGACCACTTCCCTGTTGTGCAGCTGTTTGGTCATGAGAAGGATCACGTCATATTTCCCGCTCATTTGTTCGGGCGTGATGGCGGTGACCGGTACGGTCATCTCCACTGTGCCGGCAATGCGGGCGCCATGCTGGTTCAGGGCCTCCACATGGGCGCGGTTGCGATTGATGAGGTCGATCTTTTCGCCGCTTTTGGTGATATAAGCGCCTAAAACCGTTCCCAGGGAACCGGCGCCGTAAATGGCATATCTCATTTCTTTACCTCCTTCTGAATGATCCGGTGCGCAAATCATACCCGAACAGGCTGTTCCCGGCAAGACTGTTGCGAGATGGTGTATATATTTTAGCTGGTGAATCAGTTCTATGGTATAATTGGGATGGGAAAAGGAGAAGAGCTGATGAAAGAAAAACTGTTGAGCGCCAAAGACAGGATCGTTCTTGAAATTTGGAATGCCATCACCCACGGAGCAGGCGTTGTGTTGGGCGTTGTGTTTTTGGTGATGCTGATTTTAAGAAGCGTCCATAAACAAAACCGGACTGCCCTGGTGGCATACTGCATTTATGGAGCCTGCTTCATCCTGATGTTTCTGATGTCCACCCTCTATCATGCCATTCAGCATAAAAAGGCCAAATCCGTTTTAAGAATCTTTGACCATATCTCCATCTATTTCTTTATAGCGGGCAGCTTTACGCCGCCCATCCTGCTATTGACGGACGGATGGAAAAGGATATTTTTCCTTGTTCTGATGTGGGCTTTGGCTGTTTTGGGCACCATCTACAAAGTGGCC
Organism: Christensenellales bacterium; assembly: GCA_050952935.1. GTDB lineage: Bacteria > Bacillota > Clostridia > Christensenellales > Aristaeellaceae > UBA6115. The sequence continues at coordinate 211,815 of JBMNLS010000002.1, forward strand.
ATCAAAAGCAAGATGGACAAGCATAAGGGGCTTTCAACCGTCCTGTATATCGCCATGGGCTGGATGGCTGTGTTTTTGATCAGGCCGGTTGTCCATCACCAGTATTGGCAGTTTGGCGTGCTGATGCTGGCAGGCGGCTTGCTGTATACCCTTGGGACGCTGTTTTACAAGTCTCAAAAGCTGAAATACAGCCATGTTATCTGGCACTTATTTGTGTTATCAGCCGCGGTGGTTCATTTTAGGGCTTTTTGTCATTATTTGTAGATGGCGCTTCATTTTACGGAGTATTTCTTTTAACATATTATTCACTCCGACATCTTTTGGTGAGATTTAACAGCGCCTCAAAAAACAATTTCGGAGCGTGCTTCCAGAAATGATGAAATAAAAAGTCGGCTGGGCATTGTTTCCCAGCCGACTTACTTGATTTATGGTGATTAGAGCTCCCAGTGCTTGAGTCCTTCTGTCCAGCTGGCAAAGGGGCGGGCAATGGCTTCGCTGACATAGCAGGTGCCCTTGCCCAGGCGCATGATGGTGGCGGGGCACTCCATGGTGATGGGGCCATAGAGCTGAATGCGGGAAATCATACGCTGCCAGGAATCTCCGCCGGGATTGACAAAGTTGTGCACCTCAAAGCGTTCGCGGGCGTTGACGATGTCCCGGGGGCCAATGGTGACCGCTCTTGGCGGCACAGCCCACACATCGCCCGAGGCGCCCATGGGCGCAAAGAGGGAATTTTCACAAATGGTGAGGGGGGTTTCTGTGGTAAGCCTGGAACCCAGCTTGCAGTATTCCTCTAAGCTGTCGGCATGGAACTCCGGTACGCCGGGGTCAATGAAGGCGGTGTGGCCAGGCCAGCCGGTGGCGGAATACACCACATCAGCGCCGCCGCCGCCAACCTCTTCAATGATGGAGGAGTAGACATTGTCGCCCTTGTTTTCGTTGGTAAAGACATGCCAATGTTCAACATCCGGCCGCAGATCAGGATCGATGAGGCCATAGAAATGAGTGCGGAACGAATAGCCCAGGCCTGCGCCATAGGTGAGGGGCGCTACATTGCCGTCTTCATCCGCCCATTCGTCCATTGCGAAGGCATGCACATTGCGACAGCTGACCCGGTAGCGGTTAATCATCTCGGCGATTGCCTGATAGGCGCCCGGCCACTGGTTGGGAAAGATCATTGTCAACGGGGTGTCGTTCACATCGCTAAGATAAATGCGGTGGAACACATCCTGAACCAGAATGAGGACGGGATCCAGCACTACGCGGACGCTGTATCCGTTCTCATTGGTGTATTCCATTTCCTCCCTGGGAATGTTGCGCACACGCTCCAGAACCTCGGGGTCGTATTTGGGAAGCCAGGGGGCTGGCTTAAACGCAAACTCCTTGTTACTCATGATAATACCTGCCTTTCTTTTAATTATATATTGACCACCGCCTCAGTGTTGCCTGCGGCGATTGGCTTCGTCAATTGCGACACTGACTACCATGATGCTACCGATTAGAACATTTTGCAGATTGGTATCAATGCCAAAGAGGGTTAGGGCGTTGGCGATGAGTGCCATGAGCAGAATGCCCAGGAAGGTGCCTAAGATAGAACCTTCACCGCCATTCAGGGACACACCACCGATAAGAAGGGCGGAGATCACACGGAACTCAACCCCTTGCCCCAGGCTGGCGGGTGCTGAACCGTAGCGCGAGATGGCAAGAACCCCGGCAAAGGCGGCGCACAGACCGATAAGCATATACAGAACAAAGGTAAAACGTTTTACATTAATACCGGAAAGCTTTGCGCTTTCGGGATTGGAGCCAATAAAATAAGCTTGATGGAAAAACGATATGTATTTAAGTAAAAACGCGGCAATGATGGTAACAATCAGCATGGAAGACAACAAGCTGGGAAGCCCCAGAAAGCCCAGGAATTGATTGTCCTGTACCAGAGCCTTGAAAGCCCGCGGGAAGTTGGACAGGGTGGAAGAGTTGATGATCATCAGCCCTACCCCCTTGAAAGCCATCCAGGTTCCCATGGTGGCAATCATGGGCAGCACTTTGAGCCTTACCACACAAAAGGCGTTGATAAGGCCGATAATAACGCCGGTAACCAAACCGCCCAGGATAGCCAGCGGAATGGCAGCGCCAGCGTTGAGCAAAAGCCCGCATACAAAAGCTGAGCAGCCCATGTTGGAGCCCACCGAAAAGTCTGTATTGCCTGCAATCAGCGAGATGGTGAGAAAGGCGCCAATAATCATATCGGTTGCCATATAGTTGCCCACCACCATAAAGTTGCGGGCAGTCAAAAACTGTGGAGAACGGATGGACATGAAAAGGCTCAGCACAACAACCAGTAAGAGAATGACAATTTCGCGAATTTCGAAAACACGACTGACCATATGCCGCACTCCACTTGTTTTTTGGTCTTTCATATGATCAACCCTCCGTTTCTTGGCTGATGCCGGATGTGAGCGACATGATGCGCTCCTCAGTGATGTTGTTAATATTTAACTCGCCAATCACAGAACCTTCATACATGGCAATGATGCGGTCAGATGCACCCATCAGTTCAGGCATATCGGAGGAAATCATGATGACCCCCATGCCGGCCTTGGCATATTCCCGAATGAGTGCATGGATGGATTCCTTTGTGCCCACATCAATGCCCCGGGTGGGCTCATCAATCAGCAGGATCATGGGCTGCCGGCTGATCCACATGGACAGTAAAACCTTTTGCTGGTTGCCGCCTGAGAGCTTCATGACGCGCTTTTTCACATCCGGGGTTTTAATGTCAAAGCGCTCTTTGTATTCTTCAGCGCCTTTTTGGGATTCTTTGAATTGGGTGAACCCCCGCCTGGTGAAACGATCAAGATTAGCGGCCAAGAAATTATCGCTGATAGATTTTCTGAGAAACAGGCCCCGGTTTTTTCGATCCTTGGTGATAAAGGCAAAGCCCAGGGCTTTGGCGTCGTTGGGGGAATGAATGCGGACTTCTTCCCCTTTCAAGTAAATGCGTCCGCTGTCTGGTGGATGAACGCCGAAAATTGTCTCCAGCAGCTCTGTCCTACCGGCGCCCTCAAGCCCAGCCAGGCCCAACACCTCCCCTTCATGCAGGGAGAAGGATACGTTTTTCAGATACTGTTTATAGCTGACGTTCTCAAGACGCAGCAGCTCATTGCCGATTTGGCTGGAACCAGCACCATACTGATACACCACATCCCGCCCCACCATATAGCGCACCAACTCATCTTTGTTGGTTTCAGCAACACGCTTGGTGGTGATGTAGCGGCCATCTCGCATAATGGTGGCGGTGTCGCAGATGCGGAACACCTCTTCCAGCCTGTGGGAAATATAAATGATGGAAACGCCCTGGTCGTTGAGGTTTCGCATGATTTGCATGAGGATATCGGTTTCTTTCTCGGTCAGCGCAGAGGTAGGCTCATCAAGGATGAGCACCTTGGCGCTTTTCTTAACTGCGCGCAGTATTTCAACAATCTGCTGACGTCCCACGCTTAACCGCCGCATCATATGTCGTTCATTGATGTCGGAAAATCCGTATTCATCCAGCAGTTCCCGGGCCATGCGATACATTTTGTTGTAATCAATCATGCCCAGGGCGTTGCGGGGAGCGTTGGTGGTGAAAATGTTCTCCCCCACGGTTGAGGTGCTGAACACTGCCAGCTCTTGGTGGACAATGCTGATACCTTTTTTTTCGGCATCCATTGGGTTGTGAAAGTTAACACGCTCCCCATCCAGGACAATCTCCCCAGCGTCGGGGGTGTATGCGCCTGAGAGCACATTCATCAGGGTGGATTTACCTGCACCGTTTTCCCCCAATAACGCATGAATCTCACCACGCTGAAGCGTGAAGCACATGTCGTCCAAGGCTTTGACCCCAGGAAACTCCTTTGTGACGCCCTGGACATTCAGGATTACATCACTCACATCACTCACTCCTTTCTTGCCGTCCGGCAAAAGATTGCCGGACGGCAAGGATAGGGCTGATTTTATTTACGATTGGCGTAGGAGAAGTTTTCAAATTTCTCCACATTGCTTTGATTGATGATCAAAGCACCCGTGTCAACAAAGGAAGGCGCGATCACAAGGCCCGCGTCGGCGTCGTTCAGGGAAAAAGCGTTCTTGGCGCCATGGTGGAAGTCGTAGCAGAATTTGACCCCGTAATACACCTCGGTGTACTGTTTGCCGGCAACGGTGGAATAAATCTCACCATGTTTGATGGATTCCAGGGTCGCGCTGTCACGGTCAATGGAAATAACTTTAACTTTGTCAGACAACATGGCTTCTTTGATAGCGGTTACAGCCCCGATGGCGGAGGTGGATTGCCCGCCGATTACAACGGTGACGCCTTCATTGGCCAGCAAGGCCGCACCGATTTTTGTGGCAGCCACAGCGGCGTCGGAGCTGTCATCAACCTCGGCAACGATCTTCATCTCAGGGAAATTATTTACCTCTTCCCGAATGCCGGTCATCACAGCTGCCACGGCATTAGAGCCAGCGCTCAGCGCGTTGGACACAATGACGCCGCCTTTGCCGCCGGTGGCTTCAGCCGCCTGGCGCATCATGATGCGGCCATATTGGACATAGTCAGTGCCAAGGAAACATAGTCTTTCAGAGCCGTCAACGCCGTCAACCGTCTGATAGCATACTGGAATGCCTTTTGCCTTGGCTTCTTTTACCAAAGGCTCATAAGCGTCGGCGAAGTTGGCCTGCATGACGATGCCAGCGCAGTTGGGATCGTTGATGGCGGTAGCAATGACGGCCAACATGGCATCCACATCCAGGCCATCATCACCGGTGAACTTGGCGGTGACGCCCAGTTCCCGACAGGCATCTTCCAGGCCGGCTCTGTGTGCCAGCCAGTATTCCAGGTTGGCCAGAGGGGCAATGTAGTAGTAGGTTTCTGGGCTGACATCCGGCTGCTCCGCAGCGGCCATAAAGGTCAGTCCCATCAGCATCAGGATGGCCAGGAACAGGGAAGTGATTCGTTTCATGTTGTTTCTCTCCTTTTTAATATGTTTTTCACACTTCTGTGCGAATTTTAGGATAATGGGGCAGCTTCCTCGGCATCAATTCCGCACCAGCGAATCAGGAAGAGTCCCAGGGCCTTGGCATGGTTGACAAAGTCCTTCAGGTAGATGAACTCATCCGGCTGGTGGGCGCCGCCTTCCAGTTTAAAATCACGCAGGATACCGTAGGAAACGCTGCAAGGGGAACCATATTTGTAATATAAAAAGTAGTCGGACAGGCAGGAACCCGCATAACGAATGGGCTTGCCCTCGGCCTGGCTGGCGCAATCAATCAAAAGCCGGATGGAAGGATCGTTTTCATCGGCGCGGATATAGTCAAAATACCGGCATTGGGGCTGGAAGCCTGAGAAATCAATGCCCAGTTCATCCAGTTGTTTGGTCAGCACTTCTTCCATCTGGCGCAGTTCTTCTTGAATTTCTTCTTTTTCGCTGACGGTGTAGAACACAAACTCCAAATCACCCCGGGAAGAATTGGTGCCGCCATCCCCTCCGCGCAGCAGGAGGAGGCGCATGGCGGAGCGCTGCATGTCAGAGCCTTTATACAGCGGGTGGGCATCCAGTTCGCTGCGGCGACGGCGGCCAAAGGCCTCCACCTGATCTCTGACCAGGTTTAATCCATCAACAACCAGGCTGACGGAATCCTGAGGCTCTCTGGTGTTCAGCTGACAGGCCAGCACCTGTCCGCCCACAGCGCAAGTCCAGACTTCCCTGTCGCTGTTGCCGCCATCCAGGTTGATATACATGTCGCAAGGATATTTCACGCAGGAGGCGATGCTGCCATTGCCTCCGCCGTATTCTTCATCACAGTAAGCGGATAACACCACATCCTGCTTTAGTTTTATCCCCAGGCGCTTCAGGGCATTCAGCAGGAAAACGCCGGTGGCGATGCCAAATTTATTGTCCCCGCTGCCCCGGCCATAAAGCTTGCCATCGTGAATCTGGCCGCCCAGAGGGTCGAAACGCCAGTCTTTCTCATCGCCAATGGGCATCGTATCCGTGTGGGCGGCCAGCATGACACGGCGCTCGCCCTGCGTTCCTCTGTACACCCCGGCGATATTCGGCCTGTGGTCGGTGCCGCGGTTTGGCAGAAAAGCCGGGTGATCCAGCAAATAATCATCCGGATAATAAACGGAGGTTTCCAATCCCAAGCCCTCATACCAGCCCTTGATCAGGGGGACGATTGCCGCTTCGTTGCCAGTGGTGATGTAGTTTACAGTGTCGATGTTGAGAAGCTGGCGCAGCAAATCAAACAGCTCTTGTTGATGGGCATCAATATAATCCATCAGACGCTGTTCAGCTTGAGGATCACCGGGGAAATCATGCATGTCAATTCACCTTTTTACCTTTCTATGTTTTGAACACGGTTTATTGGCTATCATCCAGAACATCCTCAGAACGCAGCGTGTGCTGCACAATGGCTTTTTCCGCGGCGTCCGGGTCCTTTGCCCTGATGGCTTCCAGGATTCTGGCATGATCCTCACAAACATCCTGCAATACAGTTTGTTGCTTATGGATACGCCTGGCGCAGGCGGCGCTGATGGCTTCCAGGTTGATCACGGCAGCTTTGAGAATCTCATTTTTTGAGGCAAGGGCCACCTGGATATGAAACTGGGCGTCAATGGATTGAAGCGCGCTGGAAGCCTGGGCATGGGAGGAATGGTGTACTTCTTTCATCCGATTAAGCAGACGATCCAGCGCAGCCAAATCTTCCACGGTGCGGTTGATGGCAGCCAGCCGGCAGGTGCCGGTTTCGATGAAAAGACGGGCATCATAGATGGTGCGCACATCAAAATCACCAAAATCAATCAGATTGAACATAGGCTGCATGAAAGTGCCCAGATCAACGCCTTTAACAAAGGTGCCGCGTCCTTGCTGGATAGATACCACATCCATCATCTCCAGCTTTTTGAGCCCTTCACGCACCGTTACCCGGCTGACTGCATACTGTTCACAAAGCTCAGGTTCAGAAGGAACCCGGTCTCCGGGCGCCCAAAGACCATTGACAATTTTAGACAAAATGTCATCCACAATCACATCGCACTTGAGCCTTACTTCCATCTTGGCAACCTTCCATGTTAAAAAATGAGCATTCACAAAAACGGATTGACTATTTACCTGATTGAGCATATCATAACATCATCATATGTTTGTGTCAACCAATTATTCCAATCCAACGTGGAGGCGCTCAATGACTATGACGCTGGTGAAAGAAAACCGGAAACATTACTTGCCCTGGCTGCTCATCGCTGATGAGCAAGAGGATATGATCGACAAATATCTGAAGCGCGGGGATATGTATGTGTTGGAGGACGATGGCGTCAAGGGGGTGTGCGTTATCACCGATGAGGGTGAGGGCGTGTGGGAAATCAAAAACATCGCCACTGACCCCGCCGCCCGTGGCAAAGGGTATGGCAAATACATGATTGACTATCTCGCCAGGGCTTATGCGGGGAAGGGCCACACCTTATTGGTAGGCACTGGGGACAGCCCGCTGACCGTTCCCTTTTATGAGCGGTGCGGCTTCACCCGCTCCCATGTGATAAAAAATTTTTTCACTGACAACTATGATCACCCCATTTTTGAATGCGGGATACAGCTAAAAGACATGGTGTATTTTAAAAGGGAGCTTTGACAGATGAACGAAAGCAAAGCCGCGGCAAAACTGTCGCGGCTTTGATGTATTTGGCTTTATGATCAGTGCCCCCGGAGCGCTTCTTTGACAATGCGGGAGAGCTTGGTTTTGTTGCCATAGTTGAGGCTGCCCCAGCGGTAGATTTTGATGCTGAGGAAGGCGAAGAACACCACGAACAGCAGCATCAGGGCCCCGGAGAGGATGAGCTCGCTCCAGGGCACGGTCGCTACGGCGTTTCTAAGGGGCATCACCATGATGGAGGTGAAGGGGATGATGCTGGCCACCACGGTCACAGCGCTTGAGGGCATATTGGCGGCAAAGATGGCCAGCATGTAGCCGATGATGAACAGAAACTGTACCAGGGCCGTGGCGCTGCCCAAGTCCTCCATTTTGGAAACGGTGGAGCCCAGGGCCGCGTACAGGAAGAGGTAGAGGATGAATCCAAAGAAGGAGAAGAAGAGGTAACTCCAGACATAGCTGGGGGTGAGGGTGCCAGACAGCATGGCGGTGACGATCTCCGGGTACAGGGATTTGTTGAACTGATAGCCCACCACCGCGGCTAACACCACCATGCCAAACTGAAGCAGGGCGGAAGCCCCGGCGGCCGCCACCTTGCCCAAAATCAGGCTGGAGGGGCGGGTGGAGGTGATGAGGATTTCCATGGTGCGGCTGTCCTTCTCCCGGGCGATGATGGAGGACACCCCGTTGCCATATAGCAGCACCACCATGTAGATAACGATCATCAGGGCAAAGGAAAGGGCGTAGTTTTCCGTGCTGTCCCGCCCAAGGATGGAGACTTCCCCCTGGGCATTAGCCTCCTCAATGGCGGCATAGTCCTCAGCCGTGAGGCCTTTTTCCCGGATCATTTGCTGCTTTTTCAGCTGGGTGAGGATGGCTGCCATCTGGCTGTCGCGATAATCTTCCAGGGAGCGATCCAGATAGATGGCATGGTAGCTCAAATCATGGCGGATCACAAAGCCCACCTCGATAGACTTGTCCAGCAGGGCCTGTTCCATAGCGGCCTGGTCGGGGTAAAGGCGGCTTTCGTCCGTCCCCAGGATGGGGGTCAGAAGCGCTGCTTCAGGCCCTTCGGGCAGCACATAGCCGGCGTTCTGGATCAGCTGTTCCCCTGCCGCGCTCACCTCAGGCTCCCCGGAATCAAACAGGGTGATGATCCGGGGCAGGCTGGTGACGGCCAGCATCACCACCATCATCACGATGGTGGTAACGATGGCGGTTTTTTTGGTCAACTGGGTTTTCAGCTCATATTGGAATACGGTCAAGAAATCGCGCATGATCAGTCACCTGCCTTCTGGATAAAAATGTCGTTGAGGCTGGGCTCATACAGGCTAAACTGACGGATGACAAGGTTCTGCCCGGCCAGCCAGCCCAGGATGTCCCCCTGGCTGACCTGCCCCTGGGTGTCAAGGATGAGGCCTTCATCCCCCGGCAGGATGATCAGCGCTGGGAAAGCGGACTGCAAATCCTCTTTCCAAGCCTCGCCGTCTGAAAGGACGGAGAGGAAAAGCTTGTCTTTTCCCTCGGCCCGCTTGATCTCATCCAGATTGCCGGAGAGCAGGATGTCGCCATTGTGGATGAGGGTAACGTCATCGCAGACCTCCTCCACATAGCCCATCTGATGGGAGGAAAAGATCACCAGGTGGCCTTCCTTCACAAATTCGCTGATGGCGTCCTTGAAGATCTGGGCGTTGATCGGATCAAGGCCGCTGAAGGGTTCATCCAGGATCAGGATGTCCGGCTCGTTGAGGAAGGACTGGGCGATCTGGATTTTTTGCTGGTTGCCCTTGGAGAGGGTCTCCAGCTTTTTCTTTTTGTATTCACCCAGGCCGAAATAATCCACCCAGTGGTTGGCGGTGGATAGCGCGTCCGCCCTGGAGGCGCCCCTGAGCCGGGCAAAATAGACAAGCTGGGCCAGCACCTCGTTTTTCTGGTACATGCCCCGTTCCTCCGGCAGGTAGCCGATTTTCAGGCTCCGGGGCATGAAGGGCTTACCGTCCAACAGAAAATTGCCGCTGTCCGGGCGGAACACATCCATCAGGCAGCGGATGGTGGTGGATTTACCCGCTCCGTTGCGGCCCAAAAAGCCCATGGCCCGGCCTGAAACCACAGAGAAGGAAACGCCGTGGAGCACTTCTTTATCGCCAAAGCACTTGGTGATGTTGTTGATGTCAAGCTGCATGCTGTCACCTCTTTCTTTACAGACAACACGAACTGTAGCATAAACAGGGTGACGATGGAAGGGCATTTCGGGCGATTATGTTGATTTATAAAAGATTTTACCTGCTTTTTACATCGCGGAGTTTTGGAATTGACCGCGCTGAGCAAGGAGGATGGCGCCAAACATCAGGGCGCAGCCTGCCCATTCCCGGGCGGTGGGCATTTGCCCCAGCACCAGGATGGCGGTGAGCACGGCGAAGACGGATTCCAGGCTCATCAGCAGCGAAGCGATGGCCGGCGGCGTGGTGCGCTGACCAAAGATTTGCAGCGTGTAGGCGACCCCGCTGGAGAGCACCCCCGCATACAAAAGCGGGCCCCAGGCGGCCAGGATCCGGGCCGGATCAGGCTTTTCAAGCGTTACCATCAGTACCCCGGACAGGAGCCCGGACACCAAAAACTGAAGGCTGCACAGCTTCATGCCGCTGACTTTCAGGCCATAATAATCCACCAGCAAAATCTGTACAGCAAAGGCGATGGCGCATAAAAAGAGCAGCAGATCCCCCGTGGCGATGCGGAAGCCTTCCTTGACGCTCAGCAGATATAGGCCCACCCCGGCAATGCCGATGGATATCCACAGAACCGGGCGCACGCGGTGGCCACGGAAAAGGCCCAGGATGGGGACGAACAGAATGTACAGGGCGGTGATGAACCCGGCCTTGCCTGCGCCTGATTCCTCCAGGCCAAACTGCTGCAGGTTGGTGGCCACAAACAGCACCACCCCGCAGGCGACGCCGCCCTGAAGCAGCAGACGCCTGCTGCCGGGCGGCGCATGTTGGGCGCGTTTCTTTTTATTGACGCGTTCAACCAGCAAAATGGCGGGCAGCAAGGCCAAAGCCCCCAAAATGGAGCGGACGCATTGAAAGGTGAAAGGCCGGATATGCTCCGCCGCCAGGCTCTGGGCCACAAAGGTGCTGCCCCAGATGACGGAGGCGGCTAGCAGCAGAAGACTGCCCCGCTTCGCATGATCCTTCATCCTGTCCACCGCCTTTCAAAAAACAACATAAGCATTATTTTAGGCGGGGATTGGGGAGGCGTCAAGGCGGGTACAATCCCTGTGCCGGGATTGATCCCGAAAAGGAGGATACGGATTTGATCAGGCTGGAACATGTCAGCTGGAAGTTGCCGGAAGGCGGCGATATTATCAAGGATTTAAGCCTAACCATCCCCAAGGGCAAGCTCACCGTGGTTACCGGGCCCAACGGCGGGGGAAAAACCACCCTGGCCAAGCTTATCGCGGGCCTGGTAAAGCCCAGCGCCGGGCGGATTTATCTGGATGGCCGGGATATCACGCAGCTGGACGTGACCCAGCGGGCCAGGCTGGGCATCAGCTATGGTTTTCAGACGCCGGTGCGCTTCAAGGGCTTCACCGTGCAGGATCTGCTGGAAACAGCTGCGGGCGCTCCCCTTGATTTTGACACCCTGTGCGAACTGACCGGCAAGGTGGGGCTGTGCACCATGGAGTATGTAAACCGTGAGGTGGACGCCAGCCTTTCAGGCGGCGAGATCAAGCGGGTGGAGATCGCCTCCATTCTGGCGCGGGGCACCCAGGTGTCCATTTTTGACGAGCCGGAGGCGGGGATTGACATGTGGTCGTTTAAGGGCCTGGTGGATGTGTTTAACGAGCTGAAGCGGGAGAAGCGCACGCTGCTTATCATCTCCCATCAGCAGCGGCTGATTGACGTGGCTGATGAGATCGTGGTGCTTTCAGCCGGCCAGGTGCGCGATCAGGGGCCCAAGGAAGAGGTGCTGCCGGGCCTTTTGGCCGGTGAAATCGCGGGCTATTGCCCCGTTGGCAGGAGGGGGCTGGTATGAACATCCAGGAAGTCAACCAGGTGGCCCAGGCCCTGCTGCGCACCGTGGCGGGCTATGAGGGCGCATTTGAAGGCGCTTACAACATCCGCCAGGATTCCGGCTGTGCCGGCAGGCGGAGCACGGAAAACATCCGCATCCAGCCAAAGCCCGATGGTCAGCCCGGCCTTGAAATCCATGTGGCTCCTGGCACCCGGGATGAGAAGGTGTATATCCCCGCCGTGGTCACCCATGGCCATGTGAACGATGTGGCCTATAATGATTTTCATATCGGCGCCGGCGCCAAGGTCACCATTGTGGCCGGCTGCGGCGTGCACACCCAGGACGAAGGTGAAAGCCGCCATGACGGCATCCACCGCTTTTATCTGGCGGCAGGCAGCGAGGTGCTGTACGAGGAAAAGCACATCGGCACCGGTGAGGGCACGGGCCTGCGCCGCATCAACCCGGTGACGGAGGTTTATCTGGATGAGGACGCCACCCTCACAATGGAAACATCCCAGATTGGCGGGGTTTCTTACACTGACCGCAAAACCACCGCCAGGCTAAAGGCCAGGGCCAGGCTGATCGTGCGGGAGCGCCTGATGACCGAGGGCAATGAGGAGGCCAAAACCCTCTTTGATGTGGTGCTGGAAGGGGAGGACGCCGGCTGTGATCTGGTGAGCCGGTCGGTGGCCAGGGGCAAGTCCCGGCAGAGCTTTATCAGCCGCATTGTGGGTAAGGCCAGGTGCCACGGCCACAGCGCCTGCGACGCCATTTTGGCGGACGACGCGGTGGTGACCGCTGCCCCACAGCTGGATGCCTTAAGCCCCGATGCCGCCCTGATCCATGAGGCCGCCATCGGAAAAATCGCCGGCGAGCAGATCTTAAAGCTGCGCACCCTGGGGCTGACCGAGGAGGAGGCCGAGGCACGGATTGTGGCGGGCTTCTTGAAGTAGGACTACATATGAGATTGAACTATGTGCTGTTGAATACTTTTTGATCAAGTAATCAAACTAGAGTATTGCTGTGCAAGGGTAATGATAGCTTCTGCTATGATACACATATCAAACCACATCTCCTCTTTGGAGATGTATTCATCAGGTTTATGAGCCCGCGTGTTATCTAGGGAAGGATCACAGCCAAAAGTGACTGCCTTAGGAATCAGGCGGGCATATGTGCCCCCACTAAAGGAGAAAGGCTTGCTGTTTTTGCCTGTACGTCTATTGTATATTTCCATTAGAATTTTAACAAGCGGGCTTTTAGGATCAACATAGTGAGATTCTTTGCCTCGGACACCATCGCTAGAAAACCCGAGTTTTTTCATTTTGTCTTGTACAGTTGTGATAAGATTTTTACGATCCGTGCTTTTTGGATACCGTATATCAATTTCAAAAGAAACGCTGCGATTGTTCCAATCTAGCACACCTAAATTAACTGTCAACTGACCTGTTTCATCTTGATTAGAAATGCCTAGCCCCTCTCCATAATAATTTGTATAGGAATTTCCGAGTCCTTTTAGAATAGTCAGATCATGAGGTGTTAAAGGAAGCTGTGATAAATAGGAAATAAGATTTGTCAAGGCATTTCTGGCTAATTCTGGATGTGCTGCATGACCACCTATTCCATGGGCTGATATTAGATTATAGCCATCTATTTTCTCAACTATAATGTCTTTAGACGAGTTGATATGGAGGTCTTCTAAAACAGGAAGCATTGCAGAAGCAATGCTAGGCACGACATTGGCTCGTCCTTCACAGCAAATTTTGATTTCAGAGTGATGATAGAGTTTGAAGCGAAGCTGAGCAATTCCCATCTCATAATAGGACAAAGGATAATTTGCGTCTGGTGCAAAGCCGAAATCCGGCATCGGTTGTTTTTTTGCTAAATATTTCATGCATTCCCAATCGGTTTCCTCATCGCACCCATAGATTAATTGCACTTTGCAGGGAAGCTTTATTTTGGCATCTGAAATTGCATGCAGCGCATACAACGCACTAACTGATGGACCTTTGTTGTCCATGCTTCCACGGCCATAGATGCGATCTTCATGGATTTCAGCAGCAAAGGGATCAAATGACCAACCGGAGCCCGCTGGAACAACATCAAGATGACAAAACACACCAAGTGTTTTAGGGCCCTCTCCGTATTCAACAATACCTGCATACCCATCAATATTCTGTGTTTTAAATCCCATCTTTTTTGCACAATCAAGGATGTGTTCAAGTGAATTATTAATCTCATCACCAAAAGGTTTGTTTGGCTTTGCAGTTGACCGCAAGCTTGGTATGCGAATCTGTTCCTGCAATGTAACAATTGCATCATTAAAAGTCTTTTTGAGAACAATTTCTATGGTATCCATTATATTAGTTCTCCTTTATATACAAATAAAGTTGAAATTCATTATATTCCTAAATATGCACGTTTGACTTCAGGATTGGCAAGAAGTTCTTTTCCTGTGTCTTCAAGAACTATCTGTCCGAGTTCCATCACATAAGCGTAGTCAGAGATTGACAATGCGAGGCTGGCATTTTGCTCAATCAACAGAATAGTTTTGCCCATATCTCGTATTTTGAGAATTAATTCAAATATCTCATCCACTATAATAGGTGCAAGCCCAAGCGATGGTTCATCAAGCATGATGAGTTTTGGATCGCACATCAAGCCCCGTGCGATTGCTAACATTTGCTGTTCTCCGCCAGAGAGAGTACCGGCTGCTTGACGCTGTCTTTCCTTCATTCGTGGAAACAACTCATACATTTGTTGCATACGGTCGATTGTTTGTTTTCTATCGATTGATTTGTTGGCAACTGTACCCATAATAAGGTTTTCTTCGACTGACAATTTAGGAAACACATGTCGGCCTTCAGGCACAAGCGATAATCCGGCACGCGCAGTTTCATGACCAACATTATCAATGATTTCGTTATCTTCGAATTTTACACTCCCTGAGGTTGCAGGCTGTATCCCTGAAATTGCCATAAGCGTTGTTGTTTTCCCAGCGCCGTTTGCTCCAATTAAAGAAACAATTTGACGTTGCTTTACAGCAAGGGAAACACCACGCAGAGCGTGTATATGGCCATAGTGAACATGGAGTTTTTGAACGATTAACATGTTTTCTCCTCCTGCCTTTTTATTGCTTCACCTGCGGCCAGACCTTTTCCAAAATATGCTTCTTGTACTAACACATTATTCTTCACTTCGTTTGGCGTGCCCTCGCATATTTTTTTACCATAGTTTAACACCACTATTCTATGACATAGATTCATTATGAATTTCATGTCATGTTCTATTACAATAATGGTATAACCAATTTGGTTGAGTTCTTTGATGAATACGGACAAATCCTCAGTTTCAGCGGGATTTAAACCAGCAGCAGGTTCATCCAACAACAGCAACTTGGGCTTCAATGCCATAGCTCTGGCGATTTCCACTTTTCGCTGCAAGCCATAGGAAAGATTGCTGGCTTTTAAATCACTATATTGTGCTAACTTCAAATCGTGGAGTATTTTTTCTGTTTCCACTTGAATTAAATTTTCATCTTGATGATAGCGTTTTGTGTGAAAGATTGCGTGAATAATATTTGAACGCGTCGAAATATGAAAACCAACAGCGATATTTTCTTTCACTGTCATTTCAGTGAAAAGTTTGATATTTTGAAACGTTCTTGCCATTCCAAGCTCTGCAACTTGATCTTGTTTTTTATTAGTTATATTTTTGCCTAAAAACCATATTTCTCCACTGGTTACCGGATAAGTTCCTGCACATAGATTAAAAAAAGTGGTTTTTCCAGCTCCATTCGGTCCAATAATGCCGAGAATTTCTTTTTCCTCCACTATTAAATCAACCATATCTACTGCTTTAAGTCCGGAGAAGTACTTGCAGACATTTTTTGCTTCTAAAACTTTCATTTGGAGACACTCCCTCCCGTCGACAGTGCTCGACGGGAACGCCGAGACTTTCTTCTTGAAGCCAATATACTATTGGATGCACCCGCGATTCCTTGTGGACGAATCCACATGACTACGACAATCAATACTGAATAAATTAACATGCGATAATCGGAGGCGAATCGAAAAACCTCCAATAGAAAGGTGATGGTTATTGCACCAATAATTGGACCAATGAAAGTTCCCATGCCACCCAGAACAACCATCACGAGTATTTCATGCCCAAAATCAAGCATAAACATTTCAGAGTTGATGAAACGATAATAGGAAGCCATAAATGTACCTGCTATACCCGCGAAGAAACCACTTGTCATAAAGTTTAAAGCTTTGTATTTTAGCAAATTAATGCCTAATGAACTGGCAGCATCCTGATTCTCTCGAATTGCAATCCATGCTCGACCAATTCTGGATTTTATAATTCGTCTGCAACAAAATAATGTAATCAATAGCAAAGCAAGAATCAAATAATATAACTGAAAGGTGCCTTTTATTTCGTAACCAAAGATACGAGGGTTTGGAATGTTTTTAATCCCTAGTGCGCCACCAGTTAGCGATCGGAAGTTGAGTGCAATGACTCGAATAATCTCAGCAAACCCAAGAGTTACTAAAGCTAAATACATGCCTGAAAGACGAGAGGTGGGCAGAGAAAGCAGCATACCAAAAAGAGCAGTAACTATTCCGGCAACAAACATCGCTGGAATAAATGGAACGGCATAGCGTGTCATCAGGATTGCCGAGGTGTAGGCTCCAATACAAAGAAAGCCAGCAAAACCGATATTGAACTGACCGCTGTATCCGTTGGTAATGTTAAGCGCTGTGCCCATCAACATGAACATCAAGGTCTTTACGGCAACACCGCGATAAAAACCATCCTGAAGAATTACAGGAAAAAGAAAAGCAAAAATTAACACAATAGAATACATTATTCGCTTATTATTCTGCATCCATTGATTGAGAAGATTGAAGTGTTCTTTCATGATTTCTTCCTCCCCCGAAAATTGAAGGTTAAGCCTTGGGGTTTAAAAATGAGGACGGTAATCAAGAAGACAAAGGCAATCAAGTCGCGGTAACCTGAACTAAAAAGAGCCACACCTAAATTCTCAAATATACCAATTACCATACCACCGGTGGCCGCTACTCCCAAATCCGATAACCCCCCAAGTACAGAAGCGCTGAATGCTTTAATGCCAATAGGACCTCCAAATGTTGCTTGGAAGGAAGCATAGTAAACTGAGTACAGCATTCCAGCTATACCACCCAAGCCACACCCGATGACATTTCCAAGCAACGTGGTTGTTTTGACATTAATACCCATTAATTCTGCGGCCAAACGATCTTGGCTAACTGCTTTTAATTTAATGCCAGTTTTTGTCTTGTTGAGGAACAGGGTAAGAACGATTATCAGAAATAATACGATGGCGAGTATTGTGATTTGTACATGGGCTATCCTAAATTCTCCCAACATAAAATAGCCTTCGCCAAAAATTCGTGGTATTGGTTTGGTTTCGGATTTAGTTAATAATTGAACAACATTCTTGATAAAAATTGCGGCCCCGATTGTACACATGACACTAATATGTCGAGGTGAATCTAAGAAAGGCTCATAACATGTTTTGTGTAGAATTATTCCAAGCAAGCCTGTCGCAACAAAACTTACAAGAAAGGCCAAAATGGGATTTGTCCCTAAGGTACTAAATGCCAGATATGATGCAAAAGCCCCAAACATAACGGTATCGCCATAGCTTAGACTGACTAAACCAACTATTCCTACGATAAGTGTATATCCGATCGCAATTAATGCATATATTGAGCCCTGACAAATACCATTGATGAGTTGTTCAATCCAATATGTTATACTCATTTCAAAACCTCGATTACTAATTCAGGTAGGAAGGTGCATTATTATCATAATGGAACCTTCCTACCTGTTTCTATTTCTTGGTCATTACGAAACAAAGAATAGGAATATGGCTATAAATCTTATTTGGTATAAGGTGCCCAAACACCATCTTTGATTTCAACGACGGTATAAATACGATGAGCATACCCTTCAGGCTCAAAAGAAATAGTACCACCAGCTACAGCTTTAAAATCCTTGATTTCTGATAGTTTATCGCGCAAGTTGGCACGGGTTAAGTCATTTCCACACTGCCTCGCAGCTTCAGCTAGCAACATAACGGCATCATAACTAAACGCTGCCCGCATGGATGGCTCAATACCACCGCTTTCGGGATGGCTTTTGAAGCGCTCTGCAAACGCAAAACCATCAGGGTTTTCTTTGGTAAATACAGCAGATGCTATACCAACAATTCTGGAATCACCAACTAGATCGCAAAAAGAGGGCTGTGTCAAGGAGCCTTGGGTACTCATAAGAATATCCCAGCCCATTTGCTTTACCTGGTTGGCAATTAAAGCGCCTTCTGTATACTGTGCAGCCAACAACAAATGGTCAGGTTCACGCTGACGAATCTTGGATAATGCGGCTGAAAAATCTTTTTCCCCTTCCATATAAGGCTCAAAAGCGACAACTTCAAGACCTGCTTTCTCCGCTAATTCTTTAATGGTGTCGGCAACTTCGATGCCCCAATCCGTATTAGCATAGATGATTGCTAATTTTTTTACGTCAAACGTCTCAATCAAAAGCTGGTTGACATAGGTGGGAGACTCATCTGTTGCAATACCCGCAACAGAGAATTGATAATCACCCATGACTGGGAATCCTGATGCCGATGAAGTTGGAGAAAGTTGAACCAAACCTGCCTCTTCATATACGGGTGCAGCAGCCATGGATTGACCGCTCATTAAATCCCCAACAACAGCCATAACCTCTGAATCCTGTACAAATTTCCTTGCAACTTCAGGCGATTCTTTAACGTCACTTTTTTGATCCATGATACGCAGTTCGACTTTTTTTCCGTTAATGCCACCAGAAGAATTGATGTCTTCAATAGCCAGTTTACATCCGACGGACATCATAACGCCACTTTCGGCAAAATTTCCTGTCAATGCAGTGGCTAAACCAAAAACGATGGGGGGTTGCTCTGCCAGCACAAAAGTGGTGAAACAAGTTGACATCATAAGTACCGATAGGATAATAGCAACAATTCTCTTCATACTATTTTTCTCCCTCTATTTAATTTTAGTGTACGGTTTTTCCGATACACTAACCATAATAATTATATGTGGGTATTTTTTAATTGTCAATAACAAAAAGGAAGCACATAAAAATTTTTTATAAATTTTTATGACTCCTATGTGTAATCGAGCTTTGTTACATTGTTGATTACAAAATTTTTGGTTTTTTATCAAACTGAGAGATAATTCATTTATGCATTTCCCCAAACCATGAAACCCGTAATTGAAAGCTAAACTGTTTTCGAGAGATAAGACCAAAAAACACTTGTCATTATGAATTTCATGAGGTTGATTTTGTGGCGGTTTGGTCAACCGGAAGTCGCTTGACGGTTGACCTGGTCAACTGATATTGTGGATTAGGAGGGAAAAACCATGCAGGAAATCCGCATTGCCAGCGTTATCGCCCGGGAACGCAAAAAGCTGGGCTGGACGCAGGCGGATGTTGCCCGGCATTTGGGCGTCACCAAGGCCGCCGTGTCCAAGTGGGAGACCGGGCAGAGCTATCCGGACGCGATGCTTCTGCCCCGGCTGGCGGCGCTGTTTGCCATCAGCCTGGATGAGTTGATGGCCTATACGCCCCATCTGTCAAAAAAGGATATCCGGAAGCTGTATCATAAGCTGGCGGCGGATTTTTCCGTCCAGCCCTTTGATGAGGTGCTGGCCGCCTGTCGTCTTAGCTGCAAGCAACACTACGCCTGCTTTGAGCTGTTGTATAATATGGGCCTGCTGCTGATTAACCACCACATGCTGGCGGATGATCCCCAAACCTCGGCTGATATCATCCGGGAGGCGATGGCGCTGTTTATCCGCGTGAAGACCTACAGCGAGGATGAGGCGCTGGTTGAACAGACCCAAAGCATGGAGGCGGTTTGCTTGCTGATGCTGGGCCAACCCCAGGCGGTGGTTGAACTGCTGGGGCAGTCGGAGCCTGCGCTCTTGTCGTCTGAAACCCTGCTGGCCGCCGCCTGCCACATGACGGGGGACAATGCCCGGGCCAGTCGGGTGCTTCAAATCAGCATGTACCGGCATGTGTTCAGCCTGCTGGATAGCATGACGGTCTACCTGAAGCTTTCCGCGCAAAACCCGGCGCGTTTTGACGAAACGCTGAAGCGGGCAACGGCGCTGATCGTAAGTTTTAATCTAAAATGCCTGAACCCGGGCAAACTGTTTAACTTTTACCTGGCAGCCGCCTTGGGACAGATGGCTCTGGGGCGCAGAGAACAGGCGCTGGAGGCCCTAAAAGAATACACAACCCTTGCCACAAGCGATATCTATCCGCTGAAGCTGCATGGAGACGCTTTTTTTGATGAGGTGACGGCCTGGCTGGAGGCATTGCCTCTGGGCAACCTGGCCCCCAGGGGGGAGCCGAACATCCGCCGGGATTTGACCAGGGCGGTGGCGGAGCAGCCTGCTTTTGCGCCGCTTTTGAATGATTCCCGCTGCCAGCGGATATTGCGGAAATTGAAAGAAAACGAGGATAGCTGATATGCAAGCCATCATCACGGAAAAACTCAGCAAAACCTACCCCGGCGGCAAGGAGGCGGTGCGGGATTTGGATTTGAGCCTGGAGGCGGGGGAGGTGTTTGGCTTCCTGGGCCCCAATGGCGCGGGCAAGACCACGGCGGTCAAGCTGCTGACCGGGCTGCTTGCGCCCAGCAGTGGTCACAGCCGGGTGATGGGGCTGGACCCGGCAACCCAGGCGGAAGCGCTGCACGCCATATCCGGCGTGATGACCGAGCACGCCCAGATGTATGATCACTTGACGGGCATGGAAAACCTGTGTTTTTATGGCGAGGTTTTTGGATTGAACAGGGCTGCTGCCCGGGCCCGTGCGGCGGAACTTTTACAGCAAATGCAATTGGAGGAGGCCCAGGACAGGGCGCTGGGCACCTACTCCACCGGCATGCGCCAGCGCCTCTCCCTGGCCCGGGCGCTGATGCACAGGCCCCGGCTGCTGTTTCTGGATGAGCCCACCTCAGGGCTTGACCCGGAGAGCACGCTGCATGTCAACCGCATCATCCGCACCCTGGCGCGGGGGGAGGGGACAACGGTGTTTTTGTGCACCCATCAGCTGCGCTACGCCCAGGAAATTTGCAGCCGCTATGGATTGATCAGCGATGGCGAGCTGCTGATGGAGGGGAGCCTGGAGGCGCTTAGGGCCCGGGTGCTGCCGGGGCTTAAGCTGCGGATAAAAGCCAGCGGAATGCCTGAAGGCGCGGCTTACAGGCAGCTAAAAGAAGGCTTATATGAGCTGGAACTGCAGCGCGAGGAAGAGATCCCCGCCCTTATCCGCCAGGTGGTGCTTTCAGGCGGGGATGTGTTTCAGGTGACCACCATCAACCCATCGCTTGAGGATATATACTTTGCCCTCACCGGCAGTTAGGAGGCACAGGGGTGAAAAACGCTGTAAAAGCCATTGTTTTAAAGGATATCCGGGGCATCACCGCCAATCGTCAGCTGTTGATCATGATACTATTGGTGCCCTTTGTGCTGGCGGTGGTGCTGCCCAGCGCCTTTGTGCTGGTGATGCATTTTGTGCCCGAGGAAATGGAGGAATTGGGCGCGCTGCTGGACATGATCCCCAATCTTCCCGGCCAGGGGCCAGATAAACTCAACCTGCTGAATCTGATGATCAACTACCTGATTCCTCCTCTGTTTTTCTTGATCATCCCCATCATGGCTTCCACCGTGATGGCGGCCAGCGCCTTTGTGGGCGAAAAGGAAAAACAAACCCTGGAAACCCTGCTCTACAGCCCCCTTTCCCTGAAGGAAATCTTCCGCGCCAAGGTGCTGGCAGCCTTCACCCTGGGGATGCTGGTGTCCGCCCTTTCCTTTGTGGCGATGTTTGTGGCGGTTGGGCTTTTGACCAGGCTGCTCATGGGCATTTCCCTCTGGCCGAACCTGAACTGGCTGGCGACCATGCTGCTGGTGGCTCCGGCCTTCTCGCTGATTTCCATCACGCTGATTGTGCGCCTGTCCGCCAAATCCAAAAGCGTGATGGAAGCCCAGCAGGCAGGTGGCTTTATGGTGCTGCCCCTGGTGGCATTGGCGGCGGGGCAGTTTGCGGGCGTTTTGATACTGAATTTCTGGATGCTGCTGGCGCTGGGCTTTTTGGCGCTGTGTTTGGGTTTGTTTTTGCTAAACCGCGCCATGAACAGATTCAGCTATGAAAAATTGCTGCAACAGGTTTGAGATATGCGCCCCGGCGTGGTACATTATCCTCAGCACAGTATAGGAGGATAAACAAGATGGCAAAGCGCAACGCCCTGGTGGCCCAGTCGGGTGGACCCTCGCCTGTGATCAACGCCTCGCTTCTGGGGGTGGCGGAAGGTTGCCTGGAAAGCGGCCGGGTGGGCCGGGTGCTGGCCGCCCACCATGGGATTGAAGGGGTGCTGCTGGAGCATCTGTTTGACCTGGGGGGCCAGGATCGGGCGGAGCTGGATCTTTTGATGCAGACCCCCGCCGCCGCTGCCGGCTCCTGCCGGTATAAGCTAAAGGACAGCTACGAGGCGGATTACCGGCGCATTGTGGAAGTGATGCGCGCCCATGATGTGGGCTATTTCTTTTACATCGGCGGGAACGACTCCATGGACACCGCCGACAAGGTGGAGCGCCTGGCCAGGCAGATGGATTACGACCTGAAGGTGGTGGGCGTGCCCAAGACCATTGACAACGACCTGGGGGACGCAGAGCGCACCCTCATCGATCACACGCCCGGCTATGGCTCCTGCGCCCGGTATTGGGCAAACCTCATCCGCAATGTGGGGGAGGAAAACCGGGCCATGGCGCCATCGGAGTGCGTGAGCGTGCTGCAGGCCATGGGGCGGGACAGCGGCTTTATCACCGCCGCGGCCAGGCTGGGCGATCCAAACCGGGAGCTGCCCCTGCTGCTCTTTTTGCCGGAGGCCGGCCACACGGCGGAGGCGGTGTGCGACCTGGTGAACGACGGGCTTAAGCGCTGGGGCCGGGTGATTGCCGTGGTGTGAGAAAGCCTGATGACCGATGCCGACAGCCACAAGGTGGATGGCTTTGGCCATGTGGAATACGGCGCCAGCCGCACCACCGCCATGCAGACGGTGGTGAACCTGCTCAACAGCCGGAAGCTCAATGCCCGGGGCCAGGCCACAGGGCAGGTTCCAGGCGTTTTGCAGCGCTGCTGCTCCCTGGACGCTTCCCAGGTGGACCGGGAGGAGGCCCGCCAGCTGGGCTATGAGGCCGTGCGGTTGGCCGTAGCCGGGCACAGCGGCGTTATGTCCACCATCCTGCGGGTTTCTGACGCCCCCTACCAGGTGCGCTATGACAAGGTGCCCCTGTCCAAAATTGCCAACGCCGCCCGCAAGCTGCCGCCCGAGTGGGTGGCAAAGGGCGGCACCGATGTGACCGATGCCTTCATCCGCTACGGCACTCCCCTCATTGGCGGCTGCGCAGCCCCTCACACCTGTGAAAACGGCCTTCTGCGCTTTGCCAGGCTGGACTATACGGAGGTGGAGCGCCTGCTGCCGGAGTATGTGCCCTGCGGGTTTTAAAGGGAGAACATTCTGTCCACAGAACATGATTATATTGTTTTATCCTATCCATAAGAAAATAAGATAATTTGCATCCACCTGTTATGATATTGATTGATGCAGATTATATGTAGTTATTTTAATCGGGTTTTGCTATGGAATCCGAAACTTTTTTATATTCTTCATTCATTCTACGAATCCAATTTATGCAGAATATCAAACGCTTCTGCAAGGTAATGCTTGGCAGAAGATTGTTAATATGCAGCAAAGAAACCCCAATGAATATCGAAGAACAATAATGTGCTTCATCAATACTATGAGATGTTGGCCCAACAACTATTTCATGAAGCTCCATTGTAGGTTCGCGGAATATGGTTTGTGGTGAAGCGTGAATAAACTTGCTCAAAAACGAGAAAATACGTTTATCGTCATCAACAGAGTGATGTATTCCACTTTCTCGTTCTATACCATTAAAGGTGATATGTCCTTTATCACCAAAACACCCAGATTTTCGTGCCCATTCATAATTTTCTTTATGCTTATATAAGTCAGCTGATGATTCATTGTAAAAATCAAGCGCGACCGTATCCCCATATTTTCGAATGAACGAAATGAAAACTGCAAGTTCAAAAATTTGTCTTGATAAGGCGAAAGCCCCATAAGGGAACCCCTGTTTAAGCAAAACTATAACCTCAGAATATGTGCGAAGCGCTTTCCCAATGAGTTTACTAAGCACGAATTCAGTAATATGTTCCTTATCAGCGGGTACTTGTATTGCCCTAACTAGATAAAATGCAAACTCAACAAAAGTGTCAGAAAGGGAGAAGGGAAAGTTCCATAATTCAAGATGACGTTTATGAAATGCAGATGAGAGTTCTTGTTCTTTTTCTATGCTGATTGACTTAGCGTAAGGCAATATATTTGATACAACTTTCATGATAGATAAGTCGTATTCCTCCAATTTCTCATTCTCTAATGGAAAAGTATTGGGATCAATTGAATTTGCCTGAAGTGTTTGAGTGATTATCATATCAAGTTCGTTATTAACATCCGAAAAAGTGTTGTTCATGTTATTTTCCTTGTATACTGACTTATGATGACAACAGATAAATAATTGACTTGCACGAGAAAAAGGTATAATAGTTAATGTGAAAGAAAACAAAATGTGGGGAACACCAGCAAATTTACAGTATTCCCCGCAAATTGTTTTAGTTCAGTTCCGCGATCAGCTCAATCTCCACCAGCGCGTTTTTGGGCAGGGTTTTGACCGCCACCGTGGAGCGGGCGGGCTTTGAGGTGAAGTACTTGCCATAGACGGCGTTGAAGGCGGCGAAATCAGCCATGTCATGCAGGAAACAGGTGGTTTTGAGCACCTTGTCAAAGGAGGTGCCGGCGGCTTCCAGCACCGCTTCCAGATTTTGGATGACCCGCAGGGTCTGTTCCTCAATGCCGCCGGGAACCAGTTCACCCGTTGCCGGGTCGATGGGCGTCTGCCCGGAGCAGAACAGCAGGTTTTGGGTGGCGATGGCGGCAGAGTAGGGGCCCAGGGCGGCCGGGGCTTTGGGGGCTTGGATTTGTTTCATGTCATTCCTCCATATTGTTGCGCATCATGCGTTTTACTTTCATTACTTTAGCACAGCCGTTTCCGTTGCGCAATAAGGAAGCGCTGCTGAAGAATCAGGCACTGGTCAGCCGCCCCATCCGGGCCTTGACCACCCCATAGACGCTGACGCTGAGGATGACCAGCGCGGCGCCGATGACAGAATAGGGCCCCGGGTTTTCCCCCAGAAAAAGAAAGGCCCAGAAGGGGTTGAGCACCGGCTCCACATTGGCCACGATGGAGGCGGTCACCGGGTGCACCTGGCTGCGCATGCCGGCGGTGAAAAAATAATAGCCGCCGGCCAGGCAGACGCCCATGGCAAGGGCGCTAAGCAGTGCCTGGGCGTTGATAACAAAATGCGGATCAAAGGGGATGTAGAACAAAAACAGGGAACAGATCAGGTTGCCCAGGAAGGTGTAGTTCATGGGGTCGGTATCGGGCAGGCGGGCAGCAAAAAACACCAGGGCAAAGGTGAAGGCGGTGAACAGCGCAATGCTGTCTCCCAGAAGGCTGCCCCGGCCAAAGCCCCCCACAAAGCACAGCACCACCCCGCCCAGGGTGAGGAGCATGGCTGTGATGTCCACCTTCCCCGGCTTTTGTCCCCAGAAGATCCAGGAGCCCAGGATCACCACAATGGGCATGGCATATTGCAGCACTATGGCGTTAGCGGCGGTGGTGAGCTTATTGGCGATGATAAACAGCGCTGAGGTGAGCGCCACGCCGATGGCCCCCAGCCAGGTGCCTTTGGAGAACACGGGCTTAAAGCTTTTGCGGGAGATGCCAAAGACGATCACCGTCACCAGCGCCCGGGCACCCACCAGGGAAAAGGCGCTCCAGGGCGCCCACTTCGAAAGCACCCCCGCAAAGCTCCAGGCCACGCTGGCCAGGATGATGTAGATGGCACCCTTGCCTTGGTCATTTGATTGCATGCTTTGCCCTCCTGACAGATGAGTGCGTCCAGCGGCATCATAGCATTCCTGGGCACCATCTTCAATGGGTGGTGTGAACGCGGCGGCGGAAGCATCTATCTGATCATCACCCATATTCAACCGGCCCCTGCATCGCACGGGGGCTTTTTTGTATTTCTCTTGACGCATCCGGCCTTCCGCTATACATTGTTGGCCAACAGGAGGGCGAAGGATTGGAACTGCTGATATTGCTTTTGATTTTTGCCATCATTGCGGCGGGCATAGGGCTGAAAAAACCGCTGTATCTGTCCATGGGGCTGGCGGCGGCGGTGGGTTTTCTTTTCTATGGGGTGCCGGTGGCCCAGCTCCCGCACATCCTTCATCAGGGCGTTTTGGGGCAGAGCACCATCAACATGGTGCTGGCCTTTTACACCATCACCTTTTTGCAGCGAATGCTGGAGAAACGCCAGCGCCTTACCCAGGCAGAAAAGGCCATCACCCGGCTTTTTGGCAGCCGCCGGGTGAACGCCATGTTCACCCCCTTTGTGGTGGGCATGATGCCCTCAGCCGGCGCAGTGCTGATTGCCGCCCCCATTGTGGACCGGGCGGCGGGAGAGGCGCTTTCCCGGGATGAACGGATGTTTGTGTCCAGCTTTTACCGGCATATTTCAGAGGCTTTTTTGCCCACCTACGCCAACATCCTGCTGGCCTTGCAGCTTTCAGGCGTGAAGGCGCTCCCCTTCCTGATTGGCATGACGCCCATGGTGTTGGCGCTGTTTGCGCTGGGCTATGTGTTTTATGTGCGCAAAATCCCCAAGGTGCATGCAGGGGAGGAAGCCGCGGCAACATCCGGCCGCCAAGCGGCCTTCATGGCGCTTTTTCGCAGCTTATGGAGCATTTTTGCCGCAGTGCTGCTGATTTTGCTGCTGCCCCTTCCCATTTTTCTGGTGGTGCTGGGGGTGATCATCATGAATATTTTTGTTGAGCGTTTCAGCTGGCAGGAGCTAAAGCCCATGTTCCGCTCGGCGCTGGAAATAAAGCTGATTGTAAATACCGTTTTTATCATGATATTTAAGGAGGTGCTGCTGGCTTCCGGCGCGCTGCATCGCCTGCCGACTATGTTTGCGGGCCTTCCGGTGCCGGAGGCATTGCTCTATGCGCTGATGATGCTCCTGGGCGCGGTAATCGCCGGTACCCAGGCCATGGCGGCCATTGTCATCCCGTTGGCTTTTACCGCCGGGCCTGATTTGCCGCTGTTGGTGCTGCTCATGTCCACCGGTTACATGGCGGCCCAGGTGTCTCCCCCCCACATCTGCCTGACCATCGTAGCGGAATACTACCGCTCAAGCCTGGCGGCGTTGGTGAGAAAGACCCTGCCGGTGCTGGCGGCTTTTAGCGCGCTGGCACTGGCGTATTACTATTTGTTAAGGCTGATTTAGGTGATAGGCTTCATCGTTTGTTTTTAAGCTTGGCCGCCACCATTTCCGCCGCCCCGTCATACTCCTCCCGGGGCAGATACAGCACCATGAACACGAAGGCATAGGGGCGGTAGAGCGTGATGCGCCCGGCCCGGGGGGCCAGCTTGTAGCGGGCTGCGTCCTGCCACACCAGGTATTCTTCATGGGCCAGGAGGAAGGGCAGGCCTTCGTTGTTTTTTTGAAAAGCGCCTTTGTCATAGCGGATCAGTCGGGTCCAGCAGGAGAGCCTGGTGGGCCTGATCCAGGTGCGTTTGAGCACCCCCTTGGGATCCAGCATGTACTGGACGCTTTCCCTCCCCTGGAGCATCAGCGCCAGGAGCCCCACCAGGAAAAAGCCCAGCCCCAGCGCCAGGGCGGCCGCGGGGATGCCCGTTGATAAAAAGAAATAGCTGAAGGCGTCAAGCCCCCGCAGGATATATTCAATGATGAGCATCACCAGCACCGCGGCCATGGACACCGCCGCCGACAGCCGCAGCAGAAAGCCGATGCGGTGCCTGTCCCCCAGGGCCAGGCGGCTGTCTTCCCACACATAGCGCACGGAAGGATTGCCCAGTGAGCGCCCGCAGGAGACGCACTGGGGCTGTTGATTTTGCCGTTGGCACTTGGGGCAGTAGTAAACCAGCATGTTCCGTCCTTTAGAGAGTATTACACTCTATAGTATATCAGACCATCCGGCGGGGGCGCAAACAAGCGCGCAGCTTATCGCTGGGCGCTTGGTCACAATAAAACATAAGCCCGGCCTGACCGAGGTTAAGCAGATGTTCTCTCTCATCGACCTGTCGGTGGATGGCGATTATTCCTTCCCGCCTGGGACACTGATGTCAGATTGGTTGTCCTGGATAGCCAGGACGGCGGCCTCTATGCCCCGGGCGATGTCCTGGGCGCTGAGGCTGGGAGCGGGCGCCGTCCGGCGGGCGGTTTGCTCGGGGATAAAGGGCACATGCATGAAACCGCCCCGCACACCGGGGTATTCCATATACAGGGTGTGGAGCAGGCCATACATCAGGTGATTGCACACAAAGGTGCCTGCGGTGTTGCTGACAGCGGCTGGCAACCCAGCCTCTTGAATGGCCTCCACCATGGCCTTGATGGGCAGGGTGGCAAAGTAGGCGGGGGCGCCGTCCGGCTCAATGGGCTGATCGATGGGCTGGTTGCCCTCATTGTCAGGGATGCGGGCGTCATCGAGGTTGATGGCCACCCGCTCCGGCGTCAGCTCAAACCGGCCTCCCGCCTGGCCGATGCACAGCACCGCGTCAGGGCGGTGCTTTTTGAGGCCCTCACACAGCATCCGGATGGACTGGCCAAACACCGTGGGCAGCTCCAGCTTCACGATGTCGGTATCGCCCACCTTGCCGGGTACCCGCTTCACCGCCTCCTGGGCGGAATTTACCTTTTCCCCGCCAAAGGGGTCAAAGGCTGTGAGCAGCAGCTTCATAGCTTGCCTCCTGCCAGATCAAAACACCACAAGGCACATCGGGATGATGTGCTTCGCCAGCCCATCCCCCCTGTAAATTCCAGTGTCTCAGGGCTTTTTGATGGCGGTCGGGCTGTTGACCTTCTCCCAGGTTTTGGGGCCCACCACCCCGTCCACCTTCAGCCCGTTGTATTGCTGGAATTCCTTCACCGCCACATAGGTGGCGTAGTCATATTTGCCGTTGATGGGGCCGGTGTAATAGTCAAGCATTGTCAGCACGTTTTGCAGGGTGATCACCAGCGGGCCTTCGCTTTTGTTATAGAGCAGCTTGATGGCGCCGGATCCGCCTGGCGGGGTGGGGTCGGATTTTTTCTTCGCAGCCGGATTGACCAGCATGTTATAAGTAGCCGGGCCCACCTCGCCGTCCGGCGGCAGCCCGTTTTTCTGCTGGAAGAGTTTGACCGCGTCCCGGGTTGATTCACGGTAGTATCCGTCCGTGATATCCACATAATCCAGCTTGAACAGCAGTTCCTGCACCTCTGCCACCGAGTCATAAAAGTCATGCACCTGAAGGCGCAGGATGGAAAACCCCGCTTTCCAGTTCTCAATCGATTTGCCCAGGGCAGTCACAGACTCCATTTGCATCAACGCCATCCCGTCTATGACGCCGTTTTCAGGCAGACCATTGGTTTTTTGGAAGGCCAGGACAGCTTTTTGCGTGTCGTCATCAAAGACGCCGGTTTCGCTGCCCGTCATGTAGCCCAGGGCGTTCAGCCGGCCCTGAATTTCCGATATTTTTGCCACGCTGTCCCCTAACTTGTAGATTTCCCCGGAGAGGCCAGGGTCGGCGTAGCCAAGCTTTTCCAGGGTTTTTGGGCCGGCGATGCCGTCTGCCTGCAAGCCCGCGCTCTCCTGAAACTTCTTCACCGCCTGATAGGTCTTGTAGCCATACTTCCCGTCCAGTACACCATCGTAGAAGGACAGCAGCGTCAGCCGCTGCTGAAGCACCATCACCTTGGGGCCAGAATCCCCGTACTGAAGCCTCTCCGCCATGGCCACCCCCAGGATGCCCAGCAGAAGCATCACGCAAAGGCTTCCCGCGATCCATTTTTTGTTCATTATGCTTGCCTCCTTTTTCATTGTTGAGATCTGCTTTGTCTATGTCTGCATTATCCTCCATCTGTTCTTTTTTCACAACCTATCTCTTTGGGTAGGGTGGGGGAAAAGCCAATATATCCCACCTTTCCAAAGGGAGAGGTGTTTGAGAGGGCTTACCTCGCCCTGTAGAATAACGGGCAAATCCTTTTATCAGAAAGAGAAAAGATGACACACCTCATTCCCCCTTATGCCCTGTATCTGCTGGATGCGGACGGCACCCTGCTGGATTTTGAGGCGGGGGAGGCCGCGGCGCTCTGCGTCACCTTTCAGCATTTTAATCTGCCCATGGAGGCCATGGACAGCTACCGGCGCATCAACAGCGGCCTGTGGCGGCAGCTGGCTGAGGGAACCATCCATCGGGAAGCCTTGTTCAGCCAGCGTTTTGGACTGTTTGCCCGGGAGCAGGGCATCGACCTGGACAGCGTCCGGGTGAACCGGTTTTTTCTGGAGCAACTAAGCCGACAGGCCCAGCACATGCCAGGCGCTGAGGAGACGCTCAAGGTTCTTTCCAGCCGGGCCAAGGTGGCCGTTGTCACCAACGGCGTGTCCTTTGCCCAGCGGGAGCGCTTCCGGCGCTCCGGCTTGATGCCCTATATTCGGCATTTGATCATTTCTGAGGAGGTGGGGGCAGAGAAACCCTCCCTTGTTATTTTTGAGCGGGCCTTAAAGCTCTGCGGGCATGAGGACAAAGCCACCGCCCTCATGGTGGGGGATGAATTGGCCACCGACATCGCCGGAGCCAACGCCTTTGGCATCGCCTCCTGTTTGTATGACCCTAAGGGGAAGCACTGGCAGCATGAGGCGGATTATCGGATTACTGCTCTGATGGAATTGATAGACGGATAGGCCCGCTCGTGGGAGCTAACCCTGACCCATCATCTCCGCAACCTCCTGGGCGCCCCTTTCATCTCCGCCTTGAAGAAAGGTGAGGCGGGCTTTCTCAAAGGACTCCATTGCCTTTTTTGCTTCGCCCATGACGGCGTATATTTCACCCATCCCCCGCTGTGCGCAGCCTAGGCAAATGGCATCGCCCGATGCCTGAGCATTTTCAAGAGCATCTTTCATCATGCTCAAAGCCTCACCAGGTATGCCTTGCAGCAATTTGATATAAGCCAACTCATAGCTGTTGGCGGCATGTTTTAGCGTATCATCTGGGAAGTGCGTTAATATCAGCGCTTTCTCCTGCTCAAAAAGCTGCTGCGCTTTGTCATAATCCTTGGCGACCCGCTCCACCATGCCCATTTGGTGCAGGGCGATATGCCGCGCTTCTTCGTTATCGGCCAGGCGCAGCAGTTCGGCGGCATAGTGCCTGGCTTTTTCATGCTTGCCCAAAGCAGATGTCACATAGGCCAATCCCATCATGGCGCTGACATAATAAGCGCCACACGGCGCATGGATGCGCTTTAGACAAGCCAAATATCCGGCCTCCGCTTCCTGCAATAACCCCTGGTCAAACAGGGCAAAGCATCGATTCAATTCTTCCTGAAGCGAGCTGGCAGGCACCTTATCCCCCTATTATTAAGGGCTTGATCACCAACAGCACCGCGAACAGCAGGATCGTCAGCATGGTGTAGCTGGACAGGTACATGGACACAAATTCCTTCTCCTGGGCGTTTTCAGAATACACCGGCAGCACGAAGGGCGCTGGCAAAATCAGCATCATCAGCATGGCCAGCAGCAGCCATGCGTCATAGGGGAGGATCAGGAAAAGGATCAGCGTGACCACAGCGCCTGCCGCCGCCGTCACCCCCAGGCGGATCAAAATGGCCTGGGATACCTGGCGCAAAATGGCCTTGTTCAGCCGGAACTCAAAGCCGATGGCCAGCAAGATCAGCGCCGCCGTGGGCGCGCCCACAAAATTGCATACGCTGTTTACAAGCGGCCCTGCGGGGGAGGCCATGATGGCGCCCGCCAGCCCCGTCACCCCCAGCGCCAGGCCCGCCACCAGCGCCACCATCACCGGGTTTTTTGCGATGTCAAGCAGGGCTTCCTTCAGCCCCTTTTGCCCGCCGGTCTGCTGCCTTAGCATAAAGAGATAGAGCGTAAACACAAACAGCACCTGGCCCAGGTCCACCTTGGCCAGGCTTCCCATATGCTCCTGCCCCGCCAAAATCATAAACAGGGGGTAGCCCAGCATGCCCATCTCATAGCCCGCCACGGTGAAGGGAAGCAGGGGGCTGGCCCCCGGGATCTTCCGGCGCAGCACAAAGCCCGCCCCAAAGGTGATCAGGCACAGCGCCAGCACCATCAGGAACACCACCGCCATGTCAGCCCCGTAATCCGCCGTAATAAAAGCCTGAAAAATAACGAAGGGCAGCGTGATGCGGCTCACCACTTTTTTAAGCGTTTCAGCCCCTGATTCGGTAAGGAGACCTGTTTTCCGGGCCATCATGCCCAGCCCCAGGGTGACCAATATCGGCAGCAGGCTGCCCAGCACATGCTGAAAGGCGCTCATTTCCCGCCCCTCCTGTCTAATTGATGGCTTATTATAGCACAGTCCGGGCGCTGTGACATTGACAAGGGCCTTTCAGGCTTTGTATAATTCCGTTTCGCAGGATCAAGAAGCCATCAGGGGGAAACGCATGGGAAACCTGGAAAAAGAAATCAAGCGCAGGCGCACCTTCGCCATCATCAGCCACCCGGACGCGGGGAAAACCACGCTGACGGAAAAACTGCTGCTGTATGGCGGCGCCATCCGCCAGGCCGGCAGCGTGAAGGCGCGCAAGGCCGCCGCCCATGCCACCAGCGACTGGATGGAGATTGAGAAGCAGCGCGGCATTTCTGTCACCTCCAGCGCCATGCAGTTTGACTATGAGGGCTTCCGCATCAACATTTTGGATACTCCGGGGCATCAGGATTTCTCGGAGGATACCTACCGGGTGCTGGTGGCTGCCGACAGCGCCGTGATGCTGCTGGACGCCTCCCGGGGCGTGGAGGAGCAGACCCGCAAGCTTTTTAAGGTGTGCCGCATGCGGGGCATCCCCATTTTCACCTTTGTGAACAAGATGGACCGGGCCGCCAAAGACCCCTTTGCCCTGATGGAGGAGCTGGAGCAGGTGCTGGGCATCCGCTCATGCCCTGTCAACTGGCCCATTGGCGTGGACGGGGATTTT
Organism: Christensenellales bacterium; assembly: GCA_050952935.1. Taxonomy (GTDB): domain Bacteria; phylum Bacillota; class Clostridia; order Christensenellales; family Aristaeellaceae; genus UBA6115. The sequence goes on from JBMNLS010000002.1 coordinate 244,767, forward strand.
CAGGGCGTGTGCCACCGGGACAGCCGGGTGGTGGAGCTTTATTTCGGCGGCGACCACGGCAAAACCAAGGCAAAGAAAACCGAGGTTCCCCTCGACAGCCCCGCCCTTTCAGGCGTTCTGGCAGGCCACTATATCGACAGGCTCAAGGAGGAGGTGGCCCTTTTAGACGAGGCAGGTGACCCCTTTGACCTGGAGGCTGTGCGCAAGGGAGAGCTCACCCCCCTGTTTTTTGGCTCCGCCATTACCAACTTTGGCGTGGAGCCCTTCCTGAACCGCTTTTTGCAGTATACCCTGCCCCCCACCGCCCGGGAGAGCGACCAGGGGCTGATCACGCCGGAGACGCCTGAATTTACCGGCTTTGTGTTTAAAATCCAGGCCAACATGAACCCCGCCCACCGGGATCGCCTGGCCTTTGTGCGGGTGGTGTCGGGCGAGTTCAGGCGGGACATGACTGCCTGGCTTTCCGGCACCGGCAAGCAGATTCAATTAAAAGCCCCCCAGCAGTTCATGGCGGATGAGCGGGCGATGGTGGAAACCGCCTATCCGGGGGACATCATTGGCCTTTTTGACCCGGGCATCTATCGCCTGGGGGACACGCTGAGCGAAAAATCCAAGCTGCGCTTTGAAAAAATCCCCGTCTTTGCCCCTGAGCACTTTGCCCGGGTGCGCCCCTTTGACTCCATGAAGCGCAAGCAGTTTTTAAAGGGCGTGGCCCAGCTGAGCGAGGAGGGCGCCATTCAAACCTTCAGCCGGGAGGAAATGGGCCCGGAACAATCCATTGTGGGCGTGGTGGGCATCCTGCAGTTTGACGTGCTCAGCCACCGGCTTAAAAACGAATATGGCGCGGAGCTGGCCATGGATATGCTGCCCTACCGCTTTGTGCGCTGGGTGACGGACAGCCCCAAGCCCCTGTCCGAGCTGAGCCTTACCTCCACCACCGCCCGGGGCAGCGACAGCCGGGACCATCCCGTCCTCTTTTTTGAAAACGAGTGGAGTATCCGCCTTGCCCAGGAAAAGAATCCGGGGCTGGAACTAACTGAGGTGGAGCCGGTGGAGGGGTTTGGGGAATAGCGGGAACTCTAAAATAAGAAAACCATATGACAAATGAATGGATTGATTGAGTAGCTGCACGCCAACAATTCCGTGCATAAAGCTCGCGGACGCACATGTTTGTACAATTTTGCGCTCTATTTTCTACATAAATGATACCTGTATACCGTTGTTTTCGTTTTGTGATTGTGCTATTGTTAGCGGCATGAGAATCTATAAGAAATGGGTATTGATTAATCGCGGTTGTCCATAGGTATTCAAGCAGAACGCCTGATACTGGCGTATTTTTGTGCGCCAGTTTAATTCATAAGTTTGGTTCAAATATGGAAGGAGGATTCTGATGCGCCCAATTACCATGACCCGTCGTAGTTTCCTGAAACTGGTGGGGGTATCCAGCGCCGGTTTCGCCGCCCTTGGCATGGGGCCATTGCAGCACCCTGCCAAGGCTGAAGCGGCCGCTGACAAACCCAAGCAGCGGGGCCGCTGCCTGCCGGTAGAGGCCACTGTTGACCCCAAAACCGGTAAGGTTACCCCAAACCCTGACATCCTGATGCAAAACAGCGCTTGCCTTGGCTGTTATGCTTCCTGTGGCAACCGTATCAAGATCGACAAAAAGACTGAGCAGGTGCTGCGGGTGACCGGCAACCCGTATAATCCCATGTCTACCGAACCACATCTGCCCATGAAGGCGCCTCTAACGGATGCTTATCTGGCTTTCAGCCAGTTTGAAAACCGCGGAAATGACCAGCGGGGCATTCTCTGCCAGCGTGGTAACGCCACCCTCACCGCGCATTTGGACCCTAACCGGATTCTGGTTCCCTTAAAACGCACAGGCCCCCGGGGAAGCGGCAAGTGGAAACCTATTTCCTGGGAAACCTTGGTAGAGGAAACTGTTGAAGGTGGCAAGCTTTTTGCTGATATTGGCGAGGATCGGGAAATTGAAGGATTCCGTGCTTGCCGGGATATTGAAACACCTCTTGATCCGGATGCGCCGGAGCTGGGTCCCAAGTCCATGCAGGTGGTGGAGATGGGTGGGCGCGGTGATGGCCGAAGCGCTTTCACAGGGCGCTTTATGGGGGCTTATGGCAGCACCAATGCCTATGGTCATGGTTATTCTTGTGGGGGTGCTTTTATTCCCACCGGTTCTTTGACTACTGGCGGGCAGTTTATGCGGCCGGATGTGATGCGCAATAAATATATCCTTTTTGAAGGCCAGTATCCCGGACAGTCGGGTAAGCCCCAGGGGGCCATGGCTCGTCAGGTGGCTTTGCGCACCTCTTCAGGCGATTTGCATATTGATGTGGTTGACCCGGCTATGTTGGGCGGCAACATCCAGCCTGTAGGTGAAAACACGCGCTGGATTCCCATCAAGCCCACCACCGATGCGGCTTTCCAGATGGGTTTGCTCAATTATATTATCGCTAATAAGCGCTATAACGAGGATTATCTGTCCTCCCCCACCTTGGATGCTGCTAAGGGAAAAGGCTTTGCCAGCTTTTGCAATGCAAGCTATCTGGTTAATACAGAGAATGGCAAGCTCATCACCTGCCAGGATTTAAACATCCCTACAGGCGAAGCAAAGCCGGAAACGGTTTATGTGGTGGTCGACAAGGCCACCGGCAAGCCTGTGGCTGTGAATGAAACCATCGCCGCCGATATCGACTTTGATGGTGAAGTGGAAGGTTTCAAGGTAAAAACATCCTTTGTATATCTGAAGGAATCAGTTTTAGCGAAAACCATCGCCGAGTATTCCGCTATTTGCGAGGTGCCGGAAGATATTATCGTGGATGTGGCCACGAAGTGGACCAGTTTCGGCACTCAGGTGGCTTATACGGGCCTGGGATCCACTGCCGCTGCCAACGGTTCCGATCAAGTGCTTGGCGGTGTGGCGCTTTGCTGCATGGTGGGCTGCTACAACATGAAAGGCGGCATGATTCGTCGGCGTGTTTCCTTCAAGTCGGTAGCGGATGGCGCTAAATATAAGCTCAGCTCTTATGCCGGCAAGCCCGATATCAAGGGAGCCCGCATCAGTCGCACAGGCTTTGCCTATGAGAAAACCAGCGAGTATAAACGCCATATTGATAAAGAGGAGAACGCTTATCCAGCGATCCTGCCATGGTTTAGTTATGGCGGCGCCTCTGACAATCAGGCGGTGTTTTCCATTTGCAACAGCTATCCCTATGCGCCTAAGATCGTTTTTAACTGGATGGCGAACCCCTTCTTCGCTGTGCCCGGCGCCTCCCGAGAAGATGTGCGCCAGGAGTTTTGCAAGCCCGAGCGCATCCCGCTGCTGATTACCATTGACGCTTTTATGGCGGAGGTGGCGGCGGTGTCTGATTATATCGTGCCGGACTACACCCAGTATGAAGCCTGGGGATTCCCCAATATGGAAGGCAACACCACGGATAAATGCACTGCCATCCGTTGGCCGGTGGTGGAGCCTAAAACGCAGAAGATTGATGATTATCGGCACGCCTGTTATGAAAACTATCTCATTGATGTAGCTAAGAAAATCGGGCTCCCCGGTTTTGGTGAAAAGGCCATTGAAGATGTTGAAGGCAACTTCTATGATCTGGACAGCGCAGAGGACATTTTCCTGCGTGCAGCTGTGAATGAGGCCTATGACGATGGCGAGCCGGTGCCTGAAATTTCAGATGAAGAACGGGCGCTGATGGACTTTGACAAGTATAAGGCGCGCTGGGCGCATGTGGCGCTGAGTGATGAGGAGTGGAACCGGGTGGCTTATCTGCTCTCCCGCGGCGGCCGCTTCTCGGAGTATGGAACAGGCTTTGATGGGGACACCTACCAATACCCCTACACCGGCATCGTCAACATTTATCTGGAGAAGGTGGCCACCAGCTTTGACTCCTATACCGGCAAGCCTTTCTCAGGAACTCTTAATTATAACGAACAAAAACTGGCCGATGGCACACCCCTGACAGAGGCTTTCCCGGAGTCGGATTTCCCCTTCCAGGGCATCTCTTATAAGGCTAAATACCGCAGTGTATCAATGCTTGATAACTCCATTCTCAGGGATTTAGCGCCTGAAAACGCGGTGGAGATCAACGATCTGGACGCTGAAGAACTGGGCCTTAAAACCGGGGATATGGTGCGCGTCACCTCTGCCACCGGCAGCGAAACCTTTGGCAGGATTCTTGCCCGTCCCGGTGTTGCCCGGAAGACCATTGCCGTGGCTTTTGGTTATGGGCACTGGGAGTACAATACTAACGCTTATCAGGTGGATGGAAAAAAAGTGGCTGCAACATCCCCGCGTGAGGTGGGCATGAACCTAGTGAAGGTCAGCCTGCTTGATCCAACCTTTGGTGATAAGATGTATGGGCTTTCCGAAATGCAGTCCGGCATGTGCGCGCGCAACGGTGGCGCCTATCGGATTGAAAAGGTCTAAGACAGCGTGCGGCAAGTGATGGAACAAGACGCTCACAGCGCAAAGACCCGGCGGGATATATACGCCCTGATTGCTAACCTTCTTCTGAAGCGTCCGGAAGCTAAGGGCTTTCCGGTCTTGGCGGAAGAATTGGCCGTTTTGTTGTCCGCCTTTGGCGAAAGCCGGGAAGGGTTGGACAGCCTGATGGCGAGGCACGAGTTTGTGAAGAATACGGAACAGGAATACTATGATGTGTTTTTTGTCCCAAAGTCAGGGCATTATGTGCCGCCTTATGTTTCTTCCTTAATGAGCTACACGCCAGGGAAAAAGAAACCGTTTGGTTTGCTTGACCCTGTGCAAAGTTCCAGGATTCAGGCGATTTATGACAGCTTTGGCTTTAATCCGCACAATCTGGAGATTTTCAGCCCCTGGCGTCAGGTGGGAGCGGCTGATCACATCGGCTTTTGCTTTGCTCTGATGGCTAACCTTTGTGAGGCTGAAAACCTGGAAAAGAACTCGGAAATAGCCGAAACCTGGCGGACAAGCCAAACCCGGTTCCTGAAGGAAGAATTGCTTCCCTGCCTGCCCAATTTTGAAATGGCTCTGTCCCAGGCCAAAGCGCCCTTTTACAGCACCCTGGGACGCGCGGCCCATCTGTGGGCATGCTACGACATAACTGCATCAACAGACATCGCTGAACAATGAAAGGAGTTATACAATGGCTCAACCCAGATATGGTATGGTGATTGATCTTAGACGCTGCGTGGGTTGCCACGCATGCACCGTTGTGTGCAAAATGGAAAACAACAGCCCCAAGGAACATTCCCGCTCCTGGGTGGAAGAGGCTGACAAAGGCGTTTTCCCCAATGTGTCCCGGGTGAAGCTGCCCCGGCTGTGCAACCAGTGCGCTAACCCGCCTTGTGTGCCGGTATGCCCAGTGCAGGCCACCTATCAGGACATTGGCGGCATCAGCATCGTGGATGAGGATAAGTGCATCGGCTGCGGCCTGTGTGTTAACGCCTGCCCCTATCATGCCCGCTACATTGACCCTCGCAATAACAAGGTTGATAAATGCGATCTTTGTCTGGGGCGGATTGAGAATGGTCTGGTGCCCTCCTGTGTAAGCACCTGCATGGCCAGTTCACGTTTTTATGGCGACCTGAACGACCCGGAGAGCGAGGTGGCCAAGTTGGTTAAAGAGTTTAACGCACAGCCTCTCTCCCCCGAGTTTGGCACTGACCCTACCGTGTATTACATTGGCCTAGAGGAATCAGGCGCCAAGGATGTTCTGGATTCCCTGAAGGCAAAAGGCTGATTACAGAAAATAACGCAAAAGTCCGTGTCCGCTTATGGCGCGGGCTTTTGCGTTGTGGAATACTGAACTCAGTCCACCCGCTCCCGGTAGCCGCTGTCATAGTCCACCCGGCTGATGAAGGGGCCATTGGGCCAGGCGCGCAGGTTATAGATGGCGATGTCAACGACATTTTCCCAGGTTTGATCCAGGTTGAACTTGCCGGACACATGGGGGGTGAGGAGGATGCGGGGCTCGCTCCACAGGGGGCTGTCCTGGGGAAGGGGTTCAGGGGTGGTCACATCAATCACAGCGCCCATGAGGCGCCCTGAGCGCACGGCTTCCAATAGGGCGTCCTGGTCGATGGCGCTACCTCGGCCCACATTCATGATGACGGAATCCTGCTTCATCAGGCCAAAGCGCCGGACGTCCATCAGGCCCATGGTGTCTTTGGTTTCAGGCAGGGAGAGAGAGACCACGTCCGCTTCAGGTAGAAGCTCGTCCAGCTTATCCATGGTGTGCATCTCGTCAAAGGGAGGCTGGGCCGGAGCTTCGGAGCGCCGGATGCCGATGACCCGGGCGCCCATGGCCTTTGCCAGGCTAGCGAAGTTTCCGCCGATGGAGCCGGCGCCCACCACTAAAACGGTGGCGCCCTGGATGGAGCGCATGCGACCCAGGTCTTCCCAGACCTTTTTATGCTGGTTGTCCCGGTAGCGAGGCAGCAGTTTATAAATGGAGAGAAGCCCGGCCAGGAGGTATTCGGAAATGGCCTGACCGTACGCGCCGGAGGCGCTGCATAGCACCGCCTGGGGCTGCTTTTCCCGAAGGGACAGGAAGCCTTCCACCACCCCCGAATAGCTTAGCTGGAGCAGCTTCAGTCTGTGCAGGGTGTGCAGACGGTTCGGGTTCACATGGCCCACGACGGCGTCAAAGGCGGCCAGCTCGGCGTCGGCCATGGTGTCGCTGTCCTGGAAGGTGAAGGCGGCTTTGGGAAAAGCCTGCTGGAACCTCTCCCGGTGCCAGGGCCGGGTGGGCATGCTGATGAGGATGTTTTCAAGGGCCATAATGGGTTCCTCCTTATATTTTGCGGAATGGTTTCATATGCTTTCATGCTATAATATACCCGATATTTGCAGGATGGGAAGGGAACGCTATGCATGTTCTGGTGGTCAGGCTGGGGCTTCGCGCCCCCTGGTGTCGCTCGCTTAAGGAAAAGCGCGCGATACTGCGCCCGCTCATCTCGGGCCTGCAGCGGCAGTTCGCGGCCTCCGTGGCCGAAAGCGCTCACCAGGACAGCCATCAATTGATGGAAATCACCCTGGCGGTCCTGGTGCATCACACAGCCCAGGGCGACAGCATCAGGCAGCAGGTGATGGACGCGGCAGCCCGCCTGACGGAGGCGGAGCTGTATGAGGAGGAGGCGGAGTACCGGTAGCGCCTTGGTTTTGCTGTTACTTTCGTGCCAGGATGAAAAACCGGTGGGTGCGGCCTGTGATTTCGCCCTTTTCCTCCAGGATCCGCTGGGCTTTTTCCAGCCCTTTCAGGTGGCTGTCCACCGAAAAACCAATAAACTCCCAGCTGATGATCCGGGCAAACCACACCAGCGCCCCCACATCAAAAAAACGGATGGGATCAAAGGATTCCCCGCCGTCAAGCAGCCGAAAGCCTGCCTGTTCCAACAGTTTTTGCTGATTTTTCAGGTTCATGCCGGGGAATTGCTTTTCTGCCTCCGGGGTCAGCAGTTCCACTAACTCCCGGTCATTGTCCTCCCCCACCTGTTGGGTGATGAAAAGCCCGCCGGGCTTCAGGGCGCGGAAAATCTCGCCCAGGTTCATGTGCCCGTGCCGGTTGATGATCATGTCAAAATGACTGTCCGGCCAGGGGAAGGCATCCTCATCCGCCACGCTGGCCAGGCGGATGCCCTTGGGCTCCAGGGTCTCCCGGCACAGCGCATAGTTGGGCGGGTAGCCCTCCGTGGCATAGGTGTTTTCCGGCTGGTGGCCAAGGGACAGCAGAAACTCGCCCCCGCCGGTGTCAATGTCAAGGAGCCTGTCATCCGCCCGCAGGTGTTTGAGGATGATGCCCTGATAGTCCCATGGCAGGCGCTCTTCCTCTTCGTATCTGCCGCTGATATGGGAAAAGTCCCAGCCCTTGATGCGGGCCACGCGTTCCTCTTCCTTCCATTGCTGGTACAATTCATGGCATATCATGTTGAACTATCTCCTGATAAAACCACCGGTACCGGCTCCCCCGGCGCCATGCCATCTTCCCTTACATAACAGTCAATGGCCGCCACCTCCACCCCGGCTGCGGCCGCGGCTCTTAGCGCCTGACCAAAGGCGGGGTGCATCCGGTCATGGGGGGAGAAGGCCCTCACCGGCCTCATCTGGATGATGAACAGCGCCAGGGCCCCGTGGCCTTCCATCACCGCGTCCATCAGGCTGTTCAGGTGCCTGATGCCCCGCTGGGTGGGCGCGTCGGGGAAGAGGGCCAGGCCGTTTTCTTCCAGCGTGCAGCCCTTCACCTCCGCGTACAGGCTCATATCCCCGTCCTGCACGTGAAAATCCAGCCGGGAATGACCAAACGCCGCTTCCCGGCGGATAGTTGCTCCTGGAAAGCGGGCGCGCAGATAGGCCTGGGCGATGGCGTTGGGGGCTTGGGAATCGATGTTCACCAGCATATCCCCTTTGTATACCGCCACCAGGTCATAGTCCGTCTTGCGGCCTTCCCTGGCCGCGTGGCTTAAGATGACCCGGCTGCCTGGCAGCAGCAGCTCCCTGCATCGGCCGGTGTTTTTCACATGGGCGGCCACTTCCTGTCCATTTGCCGCCACCCGGGCGATGAAGCGGTTGGGCCGCTCAATAAAGCGCCCGGAAAGAACCTTTTCATAAAAAACGCTCATGCGGGGATTGTACCAAAACGGTTTCTTGCTGAAAAGCTCGGATGATTGTGCTATAATCCCCCTTGTTTACCAAAAATCCCGGCAGAGGAGGCTAACCATGAACATTCCCATCACCAAGAACCCCGCCCCCAAGCAGAAACCCCTTCCGGGGCAGGCCCTGCCCTTTGGCCGCCTGTTTACGGACCATATGCTGCTGATGAACTATAATAAGGATCAGGGCTGGTATGACCTGCGCATTGAGCCCTATGCCAATTTCTCCCTGCCGCCTTCGGCCATGGTATTTCACTACGCCCAGGAGGTGTTTGAGGGCATGAAGGCCTATCCGGTGGGGGATGAGGGCGTCAGCCTGTTCCGTCCCATGGACAACCTCAGGCGTTTTAACTCCTCCTGCAGGCGGCTGTGCATCCCGGAAATGCCGCTGGAGGCGGTGTATCAGGGGCTGCTGACGCTTATTGAGCTGGAGAAGGGCTGGGTCCCCCGGGATCCGGGCACCTCGCTGTATATCCGGCCCACCATCATCGCCACAGAGCCGGCCCTTGGGGTAAAGGCTTCTGACAGCTACCTGTTTTATGTGATCCTCTCGCCTGTGGGTGCTTACTATGCCAATGGCTTTAAGCCCGTGCGCATTGTGGTGGAGGAGGAATACACCCGGGCTGCCCCCGGCGGCACCGGCTCCGTCAAGTGCGGGGGCAACTACGCCGGCTCCATCCTGGCCTGTGCCCAGGCCAGCCAGAAGGGCTTTGACCAGGTGCTGTGGCTGGACGCGGCGGAGCGTAAATATGTAGAGGAGGTGTCCTCCATGAACATCTGCTTTGTCATCGATGGCGTTCTGGTCACCCCTGCCCTGGGGGATACCATCCTGCCCGGCATCACCCGGGATTCCATTTTGCAGCTGGCAAAGGAAATGGGTATCCCCGTGGAGGAGCGCAAAATCTCCCTGGCGGAGGTGGTGGCGGCCCGCGCCTCAGGCGCCCTTCAGGAGGCCTTTGGCACCGGCACCGCCGCGGTGGTTTCTCCCGTCGCCTCCCTCACCGTGGAGGGGGAGGAGCTGGTGATCGGCGACGGTTCCACCGGCCCTGTCACCATGAAGCTTCACGATACCCTCACCGGCATCCAGCGGGGAGAGGCCGGACTTGACCATCCCTGGGTGGTTCATATAAACTGAGCAAAGCATTAAATTTCCAAGGAGGCATGCTTTGCGTCCTGTGATCTATCTGCTTGCTAAAATTCGCCGCTATGACCCGGGGATGCTCTGGGTGATGGCGGCGAATACCATTTTATCCGCCGTTTATCCCTTTATTTGGGTGGTGGTACCGGCCTGGATATTGCGCTATGGCGCGGTGTGGGAAAGGAGCACCCTCATCGCGGTGGTGGCAGGCGCTGGGGTCATGGCCTGTGCATCCGGCTTTGCCATCAGCTGCTGGACCGGTAGCTACCGCATGCGCATGAACAGCGTGCGCTACCACCTGATCCGCGATTTGATGGCCTTCAGCCTAGCCATGCCCTATCAGAACACCCTGAACCCCCGGGTGCTGGATGACATCAACTTTGCCAATGAAACGGTTGCTAACCCCATGCGCGGGGCTGGCGGCATCATCTTAACCCTCCTGCGGATTTTTAGCGGGTTCCTGGCCAGCCTGGGCTTTGTGGGGCTGATTGCCACCCTTTCCCCCTGGTTTATGCTGGTGATGGTGCTGCTGTTTGCAGGAACCTTTTTATTGAGCCAGAAAGCGGACGCCATCGAAGCCGCGGGCTGGGAACAGAGCCGGGGGCCAGAGCGCCGACGGTATCATGTGGGTAGTGTGGCCCAGGACGCGGCGTATAAAAAGGACATCCTGCTGTATGAAACGGCCCCTCTCATTCTCAGCTATCTGAGATTATTCCGCGCCCAGATGATGGCGGTGATGGATGGGGTGATGAACAAACGCTTTCGTCTGGAAACCTGGGTGTGCGTGCTGAACCTGTTGCGGGACATCGGCCTTTTCGCCTTCATCATCCACCGCTTTCTGGCGGGCGCCTTGGACGCGGGCGGCTTTTTCCTGTATTCATCGGGCCTGGCCGGCTTTATGACTGTGGCCCAGGCGGCCATGACGGATCTTTCCGCCATCAGGAGGGAGGGCGAGCGCTTTGCCGCCTATATCCGCCTGGTGGATGGGGAAAAGCCGCGGGATGCTGCTGATTATGTGCCGACAAGTTTTGAAAACGGCGCTTTGGCGCTGGAAAAGGTGTCCTTCCGCTACCCCGGGGCGGAAGAGGATGCGCTCAAGGAAATTTCCCTTGTCATTCCTCAGGGGCACAAGCTGGCCCTGGTGGGGGAAAACGGCGCTGGCAAAAGCACGCTGATCAAGCTTATCTGCCGGCTTTACAGGCCTTCTTCCGGGCGCATCACCCTGGGCGGGACGGATATCTGGGACATCCCCGAGCAGGAGTATTTCAGCCGCCTGGGCGTGGTGTTTCAGGACGCGATGGTACTGCCCTTCAGCCTCCGGGAAAACGTGCTGATGGGGGAACCTTGGGATGAAGCGCGGTACCGGCAGGCGATGGCCGATTCCGGCCTTGACAAAATCGCGGCGGATCTGCCCCGGGGGGATGAAACCACCCTGATGCGGGTGCTGGATGATGAGGGGGTTGAGCTTTCCGGCGGGCAGAAGCAGAGCCTTTTCCTGGCCCGGGCGCTGTATAAGGGGGCAGGGGCGCTGCTGATTTTGGATGAGCCTACGGCCGCCCTGGATTCCCTGGCGGAGCGGGCCCTGTATGAGCGCTATGGCGGGATGGCAGAGGGCAAAAGCAGCATCTTCGTCTCCCACCGCCTGGCCAGCACCCGGTTTTGCGACAGTGTGGTGTTTTTGAAGGAGGGCGTTGTTTTGGAGGAGGGCAGCCATGAGGCGCTTGTCCAAAAGGGCGGGGAATACGCGGCGCTGTTTGACATCCAGGCCAAATACTACCGCAAGGAGGAGAGCCATGCTTAAATCCCTGCGCTTTTTGATGAGGCTGACCCTGCCCGCCGCCCCTGGCTACCGCCTGTGGCTGGCTGTGTCCGTGCTGTCAGCGGGCCTTGCTCCGCTGGTGAATGTATATGTCCCCAAGCTGATGCTGGATGAGCTGCTGGGGGCAAAGCGTTTGTCCTTCCTCATCCTGTGTGTGGGCGTCCTGGCGGGGCTGAACCTGATTTTTAACCTGTTGAAGGCCCTTAGCCGCACCCGTCTGTCCCTGGGCACGGTGCGCATGTATGATCAGGTGATAGAAAGGATAGGTTTTAAAGCCATGCAGTTGCCCTATGCTCAGGGGGAGAAGAAATCTACCCTGGATTTATTGGAGCGGGCAAACTATGGCAGCTACGCGCTGAGTGAGTTGGATCAGCGGCTTTCCCAGGCGGGGGGCGCTCTGATCAGCCTGGTTGGCAGCCTTGCGATGATTCTGACCTATGACTGGCGCTTGATTTTTCTGACTTTGATTCCGAGCCTGCTGGCGCTGCCCTGCTTCCGCCGCATCAAAGACCTGAAGGAGGAAGATGCCAGGCGCGGGGTGCCGGAAAACCGGGCCTTCCGCTATTTTCTGAGCGTGGCGGGGGACTACCGCTGGGCCAAGGATTTGCGGCTGTACAAGGGCCAGGGCCTGATGCTGGGGAAGGCCACGGCGGTGATGGACAAGATCCTCAGCATCAACCACAGTTTTTTTACCAAAAGCGGATTTTGGAACGGGGCGGTCAGGGTGCTGATTGAAGGGCAGACGATGCTGATCTTCATCCTCCTTGGCCTGGCCCTGGTTGCCGACCGCATCACGGCGGGGGTGTTTACCCTGCTGTACGGGGCCTGCCGCCAGCTGGGCGAGGCGATCAACACCCTGCTGCGCGTGGGCACGGAGCTGATCACCGTTGATATGCACCTGAGGCCCCTGCAAGAGGTGATGGCCCTGCCCGAGGTGGAGATGTCCGTTCTCAAGGAGCTGCCGGACGATGTGGCCCAGGCCCTGGCGCAAGCCCGTGAGGGGCGGATGGATTTTACCATCCGGAACCTGGTGTTCCAGTACCCTGCCGGGGATAAGCCCGTCCTGAACGGCCTGGATATGGACATTAGAACCGGTGAAACCCTGGCGATTGTGGGCCGCAATGGGGCGGGCAAGTCCACCCTGGTGAAGCTGCTGTGCCGGTTGTATGCGCCCGCCTCGGGTGTTATCACGCTCAATGGTGTTGACATCAGCCGCATTCCGCTGCCCCTTTACTATCGTTTGCTGGCTCCCGCCTTTCAGGATTTTAAGCTGCTGCCCTTCAGGCTCTCAGAAACGCTCAGCGGCAAGGTTGCCAGCGGCCTTGCACAGGCGGAGGAAGAAACTCTCAGGCAGGCCCTGATTCAGGTGGGTATGGGGGAGTGGCTGGATGATCAGGCCCAGGGCCTTGACAGCTTTTTCACCAAAAGCCTGGATGAAAAGGGCATTGTCCCCTCGGGCGGGCAGGAGCAGAAGCTGGCCCTGGCCCGCTCGGTGGCCAGGCAGGGCCGCTTCCTGATGATGGATGAGCCCACCGCAGCCCTTGATCCCCGGAGCGAGGAGGAGGTGTTTCGCCGGATGCTGTCCATCACCCGGGGGCAGACGGCGCTGTACATCTCCCACCGTCTTTCCAGCACCCGCTTTGCTGACCGCATTTTGGTGATGGATGAAGGTAAGATCGCGCAGGAGGGCAGCCATCATCAGCTGATGGCGCAGGCTGGGCTCTACTGCCGGATGTTCACCGCCCAGGCCCAGCAGTATCAGACGCAGTGACCTGGTGCATATTGCACTTTTCCTGTATTTTGTTGACAGAAAAGGCTTGATAACCCTATAATTTCACTGCGAAAAGGGTTGGTTTTCCGAAAGCGGCCCTTTTTTCAGTGGGAGGAGGATGGACGATGGATCGGACAAAGCGTGAGGCGATTATCCGCCGGGTGAAGGATGAAGGGGTGCGGTTTATCCGCCTGCAGTTTACGGATATCTTCGGCCAGATGAAAAATGTGACCATCACCGCCTCCCAGATTGAAAAAACGCTGGATAACGAGATGGCCATCGACGGCTCCTCCATCGAGGGGTTTGTGCGCATTGAGGAAAGCGACATGCGCCTGTTTCCTGACCTGAACAGCTTTGCCCTCCTGCCCTGGCATGATGACGGCATCAAGGTGGCACGGCTCATCTGCGATGTGCACAACCATGACGGCAGCCCCTTTGCCGGGGACCCGCGCTATGTGCTGAAGCGGGCCATCCAGGAAGCGGCCGACCTGGGCTATACTTGCAACATTGGGCCGGAGCTGGAGTTTTTCCTTTTCCATCTGGACGACAAGGGCCGCCCCACCACCCATACAGGGGATGAGGCGGGGTATTTTGACCTGGCGCCCCTGGACCGGGGGGAGACCGCCCGGCAGGACATCTGCCTGGCGCTGGAGGACATGGGCTTTGAGATTGAGGCCTCCCACCACGAGCTGGCGGGCGGGCAGCATGAGATCGACTTTAAATACGCGGGGGCATTGGAAACCGCCGACCGCATCATGACCTTTAAGCTGGCTGTGAAGACTCTGGCCCAGCGCCATGGCCTGCACGCCACCTTTATGCCCAAGCCCATCTTCGGCGTCGCGGGCTCCGGCATGCATGTGAACATCTCGCTGAACAAAAATGGGGATAACGCCTTCTATGACCCCAATGGCAGGCTGGAGCTGTCCAAGGAAGCCTATTCCTTTATCGCGGGGATGCTGGCGCATGTGCAGGGCATGACCGCCATCGCCAACCCCCTGGTCAACTCCTACAAGCGCCTGGTGCCCGGCTTTGAGGCCCCCTGTTACCTTTCCTGGTCGGTGAGCAACCGCAGCGTCTTAGTGCGGGTGCCGGCTGCCAGGGGGGCACGCACCAGGCTTGAGCTGCGCAGCCCTGATCCATCCTGCAACCCCTACCTGGCGCTGGCCCTTTGCCTGCGGGCGGGGCTGGACGGCGTTGTGAGGGGGCTTGAGCCGCCGGCTGAGATCCCTGAGAACATCTTCGCCATGAGCCCGGAAAAACGAAAAGCCATGAATGTGAAAAGCCTGCCTGCGTCCCTGGAGGAAGCTCTGGCCTACATGCAGGAGGACGCCCTGGTGCTGGATACCCTGGGCGAGCATGTATGGACCCACTACCTGCGCGGCAAGCAAAAGGAGTGGGAGGAATACGCCACCCGGGTATCCAGCTGGGAAGTGGACAAGTATCTGGTGATGTACTGATGATTGCGGTCTTCCGAAGCGCCGGGCGCAGGCCCGGCGCTGTTTTATATCCGGCTTGTTTCTGTTTCTTAACAGAATTGTTGCAATTATAATAATAAAAGGTTACAATGCTGCCTGAAGCCGACATCGGCAGTGAGAAGGCGGTGAAAAAAGTGCCCGAGCTATTCCAAAACTTAACCGATAACCTGATTAGCCTTCTAATCTATGGCGCTATTGTCATCAGCATGGCGCTGGGGTTTGTGAAGTGCGTGTTTCCCCTGCGTAGGCTGGCACGCTGCTTCCGCAGGGCCATTCATAACCTGGCGGTGTTCAAGCCCCAGGAATCCGGCCGACCTGACTGGCAGGACGCCCTGTTTCTGGGCAAGCCCATGCGCAAGCAGTGGACGCGCTTTTTGGTGAACGCGGAGCAGCTGGATCAGCGGGGCCTCAGCTGTGATGTGGAGGATTACATCAACGATCAGGAGATTTTCCCGGAATATGCCCACCTGCAATTATCAGAGGTTATCCCGGGCCTTTTAACCTCCCTGGGCATTCTGGGCACCTTCATCGGCCTGATGCGGGGGTTGGGCGAGCTGGATTTGACCAGCGCCGAGCGCACCATGTCCTCCATCACCACCATGATTGGCGGCATGCGCTTTGCCTATGGCACCTCCATCGCGGGGCTGACCGCCTCGCTGGTCTTCAATGTTTTGTTCCGCATGGCACAGGGATCCGCCACCAGCGCCCTGGATGATTTTAACGAAGCCTTTGCCGACGCGGTGATGCAACGCCCCCTGGATGAGCAGGTGCGGGCCACCTGCTATCAGGAGGATCAGGCGCTGTTCTTAAACGGCGCTTTTGGCGAGATCAACCACAAGCTGGAAACCGGCATCGGCGTGGCCATCGACCGGGCCTTTGCCCCCATCGGGCAGAACATGAACGCTTTTATCATGGCGGAGACCCAGGCCCAGGTGGAAGGGCTGAACCACATCGTCAACGAGTTTGTGTCCCACCTGAATCAGGCCCTAAACGGCCAGTTCGTGCAGCTGGCAAAGACCATGTCCCAGTTGAACCAGGCGCAGACGGTGAGCATTGACTCGGTCAACCACGCCATGAGTGCCGCTGACACCATCATGGACAGCATCCAGCGCACCAGCCTGGTGAGCCAAACGGTGATTGAGCGCTTTGACGGGTATATCGCGGAGCTCGGCCAGGCTCAGGCGGGCAGCGCCGAGCTGTCCCGGCAGACGGCGGAGCTGCTCTCCGGCATGTATGAGGATTTGAAAGAGCAAAACGAGCGCTACAAGGCCCTGCAGGCCGCCCAGAGCGAGTTGGGGGACCAGATGCAGCAGTATGCCGTCTGGTCGGGGCGGGTGCTGGAGGCGGTGGAGAAGCAAAGCGACAAGGCCGCCGAGCGCAGCCATGAACTGGCCAATGAAATGTCCAAATCCGGCAAGCTCCTTCAGGACAGCTACGCCAGCTTTGTGGAGAACATCGCCACGGGCCTGGCCCGCACCATGGGGTTGTTTGAGGAAAACATGCGTGACATGACCCAGGAGATGGTGGATCATCTGAAAAAAGCCATAGAAGCGGGCGGCGGCAAGGGGAGCTCCCTGGATCTTCAGCAGTTCAGCCGCGTGCAGCAGGCCCTGTCCGACATGACCCAGGCCCTGGGGCGCGCCACCAAAGCGGCTGAGCGCATGGCTGAGGGCGCCTAAATGCAGCAGGTGAAACGAAAAAAACGGCGGCTGATCACCAGGCCGGATGTGGGAAGCTATTGGATCTCCTTTTCCGATATGCTTTCCTCCCTTCTGCTGGTGTTTATCCTGGCGGTTTTTTTCAGCATCTATCAGTATTTCAGTCTCCTGGACATCAAAACCCGGGAGCTGAATGAGCAGCAGGCGGAGCTGGACCGCACCCAGATTGTGCTGGCGCAAAAGGAAAAGGACCTGGAAACCGCCCAGGTGACCCTGATGGGCAAGGAGGAGGAGGTGGCCTCCATCCAGATCCAGCTGCAAAAGCAGGAGGAAGACCTCCACGCCGCCCAGGCGGCGCTGAAAACCAAGGAGGAGGAACAGGCGGCGCTTCAAATCCAGCTGCTGGCCCAGCAGGACGCCCTGGCCAGCCAAGAGATATTGCTGAGCAGCCAGCAGCGGCAGATTGACGAGCTGTTGGGCGTGCGTACGGATATTATCCGGGAATTGAGCCAGAGCTTTGCCGCCAGCAACATTGGCGTCAAGGTGAACGCCGCCACCGGAGACATTGTGCTGGACAGCCAGCTGATGTTTGAAACGGGCAAGGACACCATTTCTGCCGCGGGGCAGGCGGAGCTGTCAAAGCTGATCCCGGTGTATTTGAGTGTATTGCTCAGGCCCGAGTATCAGCCCTATGTGGCTGAGGTCACGGTGGTGGGGCATACCGATTCCAAGGGCAGCTATCTGTTTAACCTGGAGCTGTCCCAGAACCGGGCCCTTCAGGTGGCCACCTACTGCCTGCAGTTGCCCCAGCTCACTGGCGAGCAGCGGGCGCTGCTGCAGGATATTATCACTGCCAAGGGCCGCAGCTATTCCGACCTCATCATGAACCCGGACGGCACGGAGAACATGGACGCCTCCCGGCGCGTGGAAATCCAGTTCCGGCTGAAGGACAGCGAGATGATCCAGAAGATGAACGACATCCTTAAAAACAAATAAGAGATGAAAAAGATAGCCATTGTGCTGATGATCATCGCCCTGGCGGCCCTGGGCGCCACCCTGTGGGGCATCACCAACGCCACCCTCCAGGTGGAGGCGGAGGAGGCGCTGGCGGCGCCCGCGGACAGCCAGAGGGCCGAGTTTGAGCGGCTGATGGGCCTGCTCAGCCATGACGCGGTGCGGGGCATCGTGTTTGACAAGCAGGTCACCGGGAATCCGGCGGATTATACCATTCTGCGCTACACCCTGCGGGTTAAAAACAACGGCTTCCTGCCCGCTAAGGTGCTGGAAGCCGTGGTGCTGCCGGTTTCAGGCGATGTGCTGTGCTATTCCCAGCAGGATGCCCAGGGGATCGATGTGAATGAGCACCTGAACCTGGACGCCGGCCGGGAAACCCGCCTACACTGCTACCTGCTGACTAAAAAAGACATGCACGCGGTGCGGGAAATTCACGTCACCTATTATATCTGGGGCCATCCCTTTTTGGTGAAGGTAACCTACGGCTGAGCCTGCCCCTTTGCCTGAAGAGTGCCCAGCACCATGCCCGCAATCACCATCAGGATGCCGATGAGGCCCATGGGGGTGATTTTTTCATGCAGGAAGACGGCGCTTACCACCAGAGTGATCAGCGGCACCATATAGATATACAGATTGGCTGTGAGAACGCCGATTTTTTTGATGGTGTTGTTCCACAGCAGATAGGAAAACGCGCTGCCCACCAGACCCAGATACAGTAGCTTCCAGCCCTCGGCCCAGGTGAGGATGGCGGGGAAGTTGATGGGCCTGCCCTCCGCGATCACCAGGGGCAGCACCGTCAGCATGCCGTAAAACATGAGTTTTCTGGTGATAAGGGCGCTGGCATATTCGCTGGACCACCGGCGCAGCAGAAAGCCATACACGGCCCAGGAGACCGACGCCGCCAGGGCCAGCAGGTCGCCCGCGGGGCGCAGCTTCAGGGTCACAGCGCCGTTGAACACCACCAGCACCACCCCGGCAAAGGCGATGGCAAAGCCCAGGGTTTGCCGGCGGTTCAGGCGCTCACCGCCAAACGCCGCCAGGGCCGCCGCCGTGATGATGGGGGTGGTGGACACCAGGATGCTCACATTGGAGGCCTGGGTGATGGTGAGGGCCGTGTTTTCAGCCCAGGCGTAGAGCGTGTTGGCGAACAAGGCCATCAGCACAAAGCGCCCTTCCTCCCGCCAGCGGAAGTGCCATTTGGGATGGATGACCCACAGGGCGGCATAGCCCAGGATGAAGCGCAGCAGCATCAGCTGCACCGGCCTCAGGTGTGCCATCAGGCTTTTGGAGACCACAAAGGTGGAGCCCCAGATGATGACACATACCAGCGCCGTCAGGTGGCCGGAAGATTGTTCGTGCCGCAAAATAGTCTCCTTATAATACAGAAACCCGGCTTCGCGTGCGCTTCACCGGGTTTTTGGGGATGCTTTCCGGATGGTCAGACCTTGATGATCTCGCCGTAGACTTCCCCGCTGGCGCCGGCGGCGTTGGACTCATCGGTGTCAATGTGCATGGCTAGGGCATAGGTGGGGCTCACCCGCACGACGGTATCGCCAAAAATCAGGGAGCGGCCATCGGTTTCCACCTTCACATACACCACATCTTTGTCCTTGACGCCCATTTTTTCGGCGTCTTCCGGGGTGGCGTGGACGTGGCGCTTGGCCACGATGACGCCCTCGGACAGTTCCAGTTCGCCCGCGGGCCCGATGAGCTTGCAAGGAGCGGAGCCGTCCGTGTCGCCGGACTCGCGCACCGGGGCGGTGAGGCCCAGGGTGCGGGCATCGGTCAGGGAGATTTCCACCTGGGTGCTTTTGCGGGTGGGGCCCAGGATGGAGACCTTCATCTCGCCCTTGGGGCCAACCAGGGTGACCCGTTCATTGCTGGCGAACTGATTGGGCTGGGACAATTCTTTCCTCATGGTGAGCTGGGCGCCTTTGCCAAACAGGGTCTCCAGGTCTTTATCCGACAGGTGGGCGTGGCGGGCCGAGGTTTCAACGATAAATTTCATGTGCTTTCCCTCACTTTCTTGTTGGTTTGATTATACCCTGATTTGCCTTTGGTGACAAGGGGACAGCCTCTTGACCTTCTCTAAGAAAAGGTGATAAGAGAATGTTAAATATTGTAACAAATTTGTAATAAGTATTTACAATTAAGAAATAATATGATATGGTAAGCGCAACAATTCTCCAAGGCAGGTGTCATGATGAAACGCACAATACTCTTCAAACGGCTGATAAGCCTGGCGCTGTTGCTGACAGTCCTGGCCGGGTTTGCGCCCGCCCAGGCTGTGAGCTATCAAACCATCAGGCCGGGCGATCAGGGGGAAAATGTGCGTCAAATGCAGCGTGCCCTGAATCACCTGGGCTATCAACTGGTTGATGACGGCAAATACGGCAGCATGACCACCTGGGCGGTGACACAGTTTCAGAGCAGGATGCGCTTGATTCAGGATGGTCTGGCCGGGAACCGGACGCTTAGCGCGCTGTATGACATGGCCCCTCAGTTCAGGCCCCAGAGCCAGGGCAGCGACCAGGCTGTACCCAGCCTTCCTGTTGAAACATCCGTTCCCCAGGCGGAGGAGCAGGCCGGCTTTGACAGCGCCACGGTATACACACCCAATGGGGGCAGCCTGAACCTGAGGCGCACGGCCTCCCGGGGACAGAATGTATTTTATCAGATCCCCTTTGGCACGGTGCTGCGGGTGCTGGGCACCACAGGTCAATGGGCGCGGGTGGGAACGGCGGGCCGGGTGGGCTATGTGCAGCGGGAATACCTGCGCTCTGGCGCTGTTCAGGCGCCTCCCGTGGCGACGGCATCGTCCACGGCAACGCCCCAGCCTTTGCCGCCAGCAGCGACGGCAGCGCCTGTTCTGACGCAGGCCCAGGTGCACACCGGCAACCGGGGCAGCCTGAACCTGAGGCGCACGGCCTCCCGGGGGCAGAATGTGTTTTATCAGATACCCTATGGCACGGTGGTTCAGGTGCTGAGCACCAGCGGCATATGGTCTCAGGTGGAGGTGGCGGGCCGGGTGGGCTATGTGCAATCCTCCTATTTGAAACCCGTTGGTGTTTCCCCCGCCGCGACGCCCGTCCACATCGAGTCCCCGCCATCAGCGGACACAGGCAGCCTTGGAACCGCTGTGGTCTTTACCCAAAACAGGGGTTTCCTCAACCTGCGCGCCCAGGCAAGAAGCGCCAATAACATCATCGGCGCCATTCCCTTTGGGGAAACGGTGAGGGTGCTGGAGCGTGGCGGCAATTGGAGCCAGGTGATGCATGGCGGCATGACGGGCTATGTGATGAGCACTTTCTTGCGCTTTGAGGAGGCTTCGCCCACGCCCACCCCAACACCTGAAGCAACCGCCGCGCCGAGTGAAACACCCACCGAAGCCCCCACCGAAGCTCCCGCCGTTCTTTTCCCGCGCATCCTGCGCCCGGGGGACAAGGGGGATGATGTACGCTTGCTGCAGGAAAAGCTGAAGGCCCTCAAATATGACTGCGAGACAAACGGCGTTTTTGACGACAGCACGCTAACGGCTTTCAAACGCTTCCAATCTCTGAACGGGCTGACGGTTGACGGGGTGATGGGGAGTCAGTCCGCAGCGGTTCTGTTAAGCGGCTCCGCCCGGGACGCGGACAGCGCCCCGCTAAGCTTCTCCGACCTCTCACTTGACAGCGTGGATGGGGATTTGAAATTGGTTTCCGCCCTGCAGCAGGCTTTGGCTGACCTAAGATACCCGCTGAACGTAAACGGTCGATTTGACATGGCTACCCATCAGGCGGTGGTGGCCTTCCAGCGGCAAAATGGGTTGCCGACCACCGGCGTTGCCAATTCCCTGACACAGTCCAAACTCTTTTCCGGCTCCGCCAATCATTATGACGCCGCCTTAGACGGGGTGGACACCAGCGGCGCCACAGGCGGCGGGCCTTCCAGCGGTCAGGTCAAGCTGCTGCACTGGTATAATGACGTCAAAAAAAACGCCTCCACCGGGCAACAGCTAACAGTTTATCACCCCGGCAGCGGGCTTAGCTTTAAGCTGCGCATCTACTCCATGGGCGCACATGCGGATTCCGAACCCCTCACCCTGCGGGATACCCAGCTGATGAACAAGGCCTTTGGCCCGCCCTCCTGGAACATCAACGTGGTGTATGTGAAATTGCCTGACGGCCGCTGGACCATGGCCGCCATGCATAACAGGCCCCATCTATCGGGCAGCATCAGCAACAACGGTTTTGATGGCCACCTCTGCGTTCATTTCCTGCGGGATTTGGATGAGGTCACCAAAAACGATCCCAACTATGGCCTTTCCAACCAGAAGGCCATCCGCAAGGCCTGGGAACGCCTGACCGGGGAAACGGTGGACAAGTAATATCCATATAAAAAACCGGCTGCCGCACGGGCGACAGCCGGTTTTTTTAAGCGGCTTTGCGCTTCTTGGGCCCTCGGTAGGCGCTGAAGTAATCCAGCACCATGACCAACAGCAGCACGCCGCCCCAGATGAGGGAGATGTAGTAGCTGCTGATCTGGGGGAAGCGGTTGATGCCGGTTTCAAGCATCCGCAGCAGGAAGATGGCCAGCACCACGCCGGAAATTTTGCCCCGCCCGCCGGTGGGGCTAACACCGCCCAGAACGACCACCAGAATGCACTGGAGGACATAGACGCTGCCGTAGTTGGCGCGGGCGGAGTTGTAGTTGGCCAGCATCACAAGGCCGCCCAGGGCCGCGGCGATGCCGGAAATCATGTAGGTAAGGATAAGCAGGCGGTCATTGTTAAGCCCGCTGTATCTCGCCGCCTGGGGGTTGGTGCCCAGGAGGTAGAGCTTGGTACCAAAGGTGGTGCGGTTGAGCAGGAACCATACCAGCACCGCCATGATGCCAAAGATCACCAGCTGCACCGGAACAAGGCCAGCGATTTTGCTGTTGATGGTGGTGGCGTACTCCACCGGCAGCTTGCTGACGGCGGCTCCCCCGGTAATCACGATGGCGACGCCTGTGAGCAGCTCGCTCATGCCCAGGGTGGCCAGGATGGGGGGGATGCGCACTTTGGAGACCAGGATGCCGTTCATGATGCCCAGCACCGCGCCCATGGCAGTGCCCAGCAGCAGAACTAGGGGGATGGCATAGCCGGGAAGGCCGCCTTCAGCAGGAGCCAGCTCCTTCAGCAGGAAGGCCATCAGCACCGACACTAAATTGGCCACGGCCACGGGGGACAGGTCGATGCCGCCGGTGATCATGCACAGCATCACGCCCAGGGACATCAGCCCGAACTCCGGAAACTGGGAGGCCATGGTTTGGAAGTTAATGAGGGTATAAAACCGGGTGGGCTTGGTAAGCGCCATGAAGATCAGCCAGATGGCCATTACCAGCAGCAGCCGGAACACGTGGGGATCCTTCCTGGCCCACAGGCTGGGGGCTTTCAAAGCCTTGTTATTGCTTGTTGTCATGCTTTTACCTCCCTGATGCGGGCCTTAAATCCGCTGACACGGTTTGCCCTGACCACCTGATAGGCGCTGATGCCGGTGCCGATGATGATGAGGGCGCCCACAAACACGCTTTTCCAGATGGTGGGAATGCCGATGAGGATCATGGAGTTTTCCACAATCACGATCAGCAGCGTGCCCAGCATGCAGCCGGTGAGTGACCCCGCGCCGCCGGTAATGGCGGTGCCGCCCAGCACCACGCCGGCGATGATGTTCATCTCCATCCCCAGCATGTTGGTGGGGTGGTTTTGCTGCATCATGCAGGTGCGGATAAGGCCGGCCAGGCTGGCCGTCATGCCTACAAATACATACAGCAGGAACTTGGTGCGCTTGGTGTGAAACCCTGCCCGGTGGGCGCTGACCTCGTTGCCGCCGATGGCATAGATGCCCCGGCCAAAGAAGGTGTAGCGCATGATGAGGAAGGAGAGGATCAGCACCGCCGCAAACACTAAGAAGCTAAGGGGCATGCGCGAGGTGAGGCCGGATACGGGGTTGGTGGCCACAAAAAGGGCGGAGGTGCCAAAGGACTGCATACCCGGGGGGATCACCGCCAGCTGCACCGAGTTGAGCGCGCCCTGCATCAGGCCTTTAAAGACGCTGGAGGAGCCCAGGGTAACGATCATGGCCGGCAGCCCCAAAAGACCGATGAACACGCCGTTGAAAGCGCCCAGCACAGCGCCCATCGCCATGGACATCAGGATGGGCAGCCAGATGCCGCCGGTGTAGCCGGCATCCAGCAGGATTTTGGTGGTGGCGTAGGAGGTGAGGGAGGCCAGGGCGGGGAAGGACACGTCAATGCCGCCCGACACGATCACCATAAAGGTGCCCACCGCGAACAGGCCCGGCACCACCATGGCGGAAGCGATGTCCACCAGGTTGTTGGCGGTGAAAAACTGACCGGAGCGCACCTCAATCAGCAGGCACAGCGCCAGCACAACCAGGAAGATATAGGGCTCGCTCCTTTTTGTGAGTTTTTTGAGATTTTTCTGCATGTTCCCCACCTCACATCATCTTCGACAGGATGGCCTGCTCAGTGGCCTCCGCTGCGTCCATTTCTTCAACGATTTTGCCGTCCTTCAGGATGATCACCCGGGAACAGTTCTGAATGACCTCGGGCAGATCATCGGAGATGATGATGATGCCCATGCCCTCCCGGGCCAGGTTTTGCAAAATCGCGTGGATATCGTGCTTGGAGCCGATATCAACCCCCACGGTGGGGCCGTTTAGCACCAGCACATCCAGCCCACAGGCCAGCCACTTGCCCAACACCACCCGCTGCTGGTTGCCGCCGGAAAGGGTCTGGCAGGCGTTGTTCGCGTTGGGGGAGGCGATGGCAAACTCCTTCATCAGCCGGTCGATTTCCGCCTGGCGCTTTTCCCGGTCAAAGACCCTGAAGCGGTTGGCCAAGCGGTCCACCTCCGCGATGATCAGGTTGTCGGCGATGCTGCGGGGCAGGAAAAGCCCTTCTGACAGCCTGTCCTCCGGCACCAGGCCCAGGCCCTGGCTGATGGCGTCCTGAGGGCAGGTGATGGCGGCCTTTTTGCCTTTGATCAGAATATCGCCGCTGTCGGCCTGGCGGATGCCAAAAAGCGCCAGCGCCAGCTCGCTGCGGCCCGAGTCAAGCAGGCCGGTGATGCCCAGGATTTCGCCGCCGCGCAGCGAAAAACTGATGTCGCTGAAAGCGCCGGTCAGCCCCAGGTTTTTCACCTCAAGGAGGGGCCCATCCCCCAGGTTGCTGGCTGAAAACTGCTCATCGCTAAAGGCGCGCCCGGTCATATAGTAGGAGAACTTGGCCGCGTCCAGCTCCTTCGTCTGTCCGGTGACCACCAGTTCACCATTTCTGAAGATGGTGAAGCGCTCGGAAATCTCAAAGACTTCGTTGAGCTTGTGGCTGACAAAGAGGATGGCGATGCCCTGGGCCTTCAGCTGCATGATGACCTTGAACAGTGCCTGCACTTCCTTGCGGGTGAGGGCGGTGGTGGGCTCATCCATGATGATGAGGCGGGCGTTGAACATCAAGGCCCGGCTGATGGCCACCATCTGCTTTTGCGCTACGCTCAGCGTGCCCACCAGGGCGTCCAGATCCACCTGAAAGTTGATTTTCGCCACCGCATCCTCAGCGATCTGGCGCATCCGCTTCCAGTTGACCACCTTGCGCTTGTTTGACAGCTCGCTGTTCAGCGCCAGGTTTTCCATCACCGTCAGGTTGGGGAAAACGGAAAAATCCTGATAAATCACCTGGATGCCCAAAAGAATGGCGTCAATGGGGGTGATTTTGTCAAGCCGTTTCCCGTCAAACTCAATATAGCCGGCATCGGGCTGATAGACGCCGGAGATGATCTTGATCAGCGTTGATTTTCCGCAGCCGTTTTCCCCGGCCAAACAATGGATTTCTCCCGGCGCGATCTCAAGGGACACGCCTTTTAGCGCGTGGACGCCGGCAAAGGATTTGTGAATGCCCACCGCGCGCAGCAAAGTGTCTGACATGCCTGCCTCCCATTCAGAAAAAAGGATACGGTCACCGCCGGCAACGGCGGTGACCGGAAAGGTCAAAAGGGATTAGAATCCGAAGCTGTCAACATTATCCTTGTTGATCACAATCCAGCCCTGGCCTTCCAGCACCTTGTCGCTGCCTTCCTTGAAGGTGAGGGCGGTGTAGCCATCCACAGCCAGGTCAACGGGGCCTTCGATGGTGTCGCCGTTTAGCACCTTGACCGCCAGGGCGATCATGGCTTTGCCGGCAAGGGCGGGATCCCACAGGGTGAGGGACTTCACAGAGCCGCTTTCCAGCAGCGCCTTGTTGTCAGCAGGCATGCCGGTGCCGGAGGTGAAGACCTTGCCCACCAGGCCCAGCTCATCAATCGCGCGGGCAACGCCGGGGGCGTCGTAGGAAGAGGTGCCCATGACGCCTTTGAGATCGGGGTATTTCTTGAACAGCTCCTTGGCCTTGTTGTAGGCCACATCGCCGTTGTCCTCAGACTCAACGCGGGCTTCCTCAGCCAGCAGGGTCATCTTGGGATATTTTTCCTTCTGATGGGCCACGCCGGCATCCGCCCACTCGTTGTGGGAGGCGTTGGTCACATGGGCTACCATGGTGGTGTACAGGCCTTCTTCACCCATGGCTTCGGCCAGGTTGTCCATGATGAAAGCGCCGTAGCCGGTGTTGGAGAAGGCTTCGATGTCATAATGGACGTTTTCCAGGCTGGCGCCTTCATGGGCGATGACCACGATGCCCGCGTCCATGGCCTGCTTGAGCACAGGCTCCAGGGATTCGGGGTTGACCGGCACCACGCAGATGGCGTCAACGCCCTGGGCAATCAGGTCCTGCACCAGCTGGGCCTGCAGGGTGGCGTCGATTTCGGGGGTGCCCTTCTGGTACACATTCATGCCGGTTTCCGCGGCGTACTCATCCACGCCCACCTTCATGCGCACAAACCAGGGGTTGGAAGCGTCCTTGGGAACGACCACGATCTCCCAGTCTTTTTCCCGGGCGAAAGCGGCCCCGGTCAGGGACAGCAGCAGTACGGATACAAGAACCAGAGACAGAATCTTTTTCATAACATACCTCCATTATTGATACTCCGTTTTACGGAGATACCTGCGCTGATATATTTTACAGTCTTAAGCATAGCAAACAAACGGCATGATGGCCATGTATGATCTGGAACCAGATTATTACAAGCGTCCCAGACCGCTTAATCCGGCTTGGTTTCCAGCTTCAGCGGCACCTCGCCCAGGTGTTTGAGCTTGCCGCCGTTGGCCTTGAACTCCTCAAAGTCAAAGGCTTCCAGCTCATCAATGGCCAGCTTGTGGAACTCGTAGAAGTTTTCCCACCACTCATAGCCGGTGCCCAGCTCCGCGTTCAGGTAGGCCTCAGCGATGTCAATGCCCATCTGCGGCGCCACATAAAAAGCGCCCATGGCAAGAACATTTACCCCGTTGCCGGTGATGGCCCGCAGGGCCGCCGGCACGCTTTCCACCACGCCCGCATGCACATGGGGGCATTTGCTGGCCGCGATGTGGATGCCCATGCCCGTGCCGCAAAACAGCAGCGCCCGCTCAAACTCGCCTTCGGCGATTTTGGCGCCCACCCGCAGCCCCACCCGGTGGAACATATTATCCGGGTCGTTATCCTCCGGGGATCTGATGCCGATGTCGGTGATCTGCCATCCCTTGTTTTTCAGGTGCGCCACCACCGCTTCCTTCAGCGGATAGCCCGCGAAATCAGCGCCAACCAAAAGATACTTGTCTTTTACTTTTTTCATTGTCTGTCCTCCAAAGTGTATTTGATATTTATCAACACTATTATAACACTTTGGCGGAGGTTTTGCCACTGGGGGTTTTTGCTTTAACTTTAGTATTCGCCCATATCCCTTTTCTTTTTTAATATCGCAATCCAATCATGTCCTTTACCGTTAAAGTTTTCAGGGTCAATAGGATAATGAACATTATATAGATATCCAGTATCGCCGTATCGTCCTTGTTTATTCTCATCTAAGTAGGCTTCTTCAACACAAATATTCACAACTTCCAGACATATTAAAACATGCGAACTGCCTTCAATTATTTCTCGTTCCCATAAATAACGGCATTCTAAATTCAAAAAACACTCTTTAATTAAGGGGGCATCCACAAGCGAAGCATGCGCGGCGGTAAGTCCTGACATTGTTATTTCTTCATCATCAAAACCATTATTGTCAATGGTATTTAAGCATTTATCATACCAATCGTAAGAAGGAAAATTGATTACAGCTTCTCTTTTTTCTCGTATACTCTGATACAGATGTCCTGCTTTATTGACGCTTGAAAGAATAGCATAAAAGCCATTTGGGCTGCCGCTAAAACAAGCCCATGATTGCAAACAAGCGTTTGGTTTTCCATTATTCTTGTATGTGGTGACCACAAAAAGAGGTGCAGGTATTGCCGTTATATAATCCATCCATGAAAAGCCGTATGTTTCCATATCTTTCATTGAATTTGGTATGTCAGAGTATTCTTTTTTCATACTTCAAATCTCCTGAAAATTCCAATTTTCTTCTCAAAGACAGCAACACGCTGAACCTGAAATCATCGTATCTTTTAAAATTGCGGGCCTGCCGACAAAACCTCGGGCGCCACATCGGTGAACTGGGCACTGTTTTTTACAAACAGCGATGCCAGATTTTGCGCGGCGTTATCGTAGGCGGCTTGGTCATGCCAGGTGGCGCGGGGATCAAGCAGGCTGTCGGGCACGCCGGGGCAGGAAAGAGGGATATCCAGGTTAAACAGCGGGTCGTGGCGGGTGGCGGCCCCATGCAGGCTGCCGTTCAGGCAGGCGGACACCATGGCCCGGGTCAGGGGCAATTTGATGCGGCTGCCCACCCCATAGGGCCCGCCCGACCAGCCGGTGTTGACCAGATAGGCCCGGGCCTTGTGCTGCCTGATTTTTTCGCCTAAGAGTTTAGCGTAAACCGCAGGCGCCAGGGGCAGGAAAGGCGCGCCAAAGCAGGCGGAGAAGGTGGCCACAGGCTCGTTGACCCCCCGCTCGGTGCCGGAGAGCTTGGCCGTGTAGCCGCTTAAATAATGGTACATGGCCCCCTCAGGGGTAAGGATGCTCACCGGCGGCAGCACGCCAAAGGCATCGGCGGTGAGGAAGATGATGCTGTCCGGGTGCCCGGCGATGCCAGGGATCAGGGCGTTGGGGATGTATTCCACCGGATAGCCGGCCCGGGTGTTCTCAGTCAGCGCGTCATCAAAAAAGTCAAGCACCCGGGTTTCTGGATCCATTACCACGTTTTCAACCAAGGCCCCAAAGCGGATGGCGGCGTGGATATCCGGCTCATGCTCTTTGGATAAATTGATGCACTTGGCGTAGCAGCCGCCCTCGATGTTGAAGATGCCGACATCGTTCCAGCCGTGCTCATCGTCGCCGATCAGGCGGCGCTTGGGATCGGCGGAGAGGGTGGTTTTTCCTGTGCCTGAAAGGCCGAAGAACAGCGCGCTGTCGCCCGCCTCCCCCACATTGGCCGAGCAGTGCATGGACAGCACCCCTTTTAGGGGAAGCACATAGTTCATGATGGAAAAGATGCTTTTTTTGATCTCCCCCGCATAGGCGCTGCCGGCGATGAGCACCATCCTGCGGCTGAAATGGATGATGATGGCCGCCTCGCTGTTCACCCCGTCCAGGGCAGGCTCGCACTTGAGGCCGGGGGCGGCGATGATGGTGAAGTCAGGCTCAAAATGCCTCAGCTCATCCGCCTCCGGGCGCAGCAGCAGCTGGTGGATGAAGAGGTTCTGGCTGGCCAGCTCGTTGATGACGCGGATGTTTTGCCGATAGGCCGGGTCAGCCCCGGCGTGGCCGTCAAAGACAAAAATGTCCCGGTTTTCAAGGTAGGCGCAGATCTTTTGATGGAGGCGGTCAAACACCTCGGGGGAAACGGGCTTGTTCACCTTGCCCCAGTCGATTTGGCTGTGCGTTTGAGGCTCATCCACGATAAAGCGGTCCTCCGGGGAGCGGCCGGTGTATTTCCCGGTTTTTACGCATAAGGCGCCGGTTTCAGACAGCAGGCCTTCCCGGCGGATCAACGCCTGCTCCACCAGGGTGGCTGCGGGCAGGTTGTGATAGATATGACGGGGATTGGTGATGCCGGTGAGGCTTAGGTCAAGATGGGCCATGGTTTCCCTCCTGCGTACAAATCAATACGCCGCATCATACCATGCTTTTTATTGTCTTGGGAAGGATAAAACAGAGCAAATGCACAGGCGCTTGGGGCTCTCGTTGCATCGCTTGCCCCCAAAATGCGCCCTGTGCTATACTCGGGGGGACTTTGCGGGGAAAGGCGGGAAGGCGTTTGGAGCATGCCGGGCACCGGGAACGGCTGAGGGCACGGTTTGCCCAGGCGGGCCTTGCGGGCTTCGCGCCCCATGAGGCGCTGGAGCTGCTGCTCACCTTTGCCATCCCCCGGCGCGATGTGAACCCCCTGGCCCACCGGCTGATCAACCATTTCGGCAGCCTGCCCCGGGTGCTGGAGGCATCGGCGGAGGACCTGCAGGCGGTGCCGGGTATTGGCCCCCACGCGGCCTCCCTCATCGGGCTCATGCTGCCGCTGTTTCGCCTGTACCGCCAGGGGCTGGTGGCGGAGCAGGAGAAGGGCACGGGGGAAGCGGACATCCTGGCGCTGTGCCAGGCGCTATTGATGGGGGAGAGGGTGGAGCGCTTTTACGTGCTGGCGCTGGATGGCCGGGGGAAGCTCCTGGGCCACAGCCGGGTATCCTCCGGGGATGACGGGGAGACGGCGGTCTATCCGCGGCTGATCGTCCAGGCGCTTTTGCGCTTTGGGGCCGCGGCCTGTGTGCTGGCCCACAACCACCCTTCCGGGGTGCTTCAGCCCTCAAGCGCCGATATCTCCCTCACCCAGGCGTTGGCGGAGATGATGCGTCCGCTTGGCATTGTGCTGAAGGATCATGTGATTGTGGGCGGCGACGGAGCGTTCAGTTTCGCCCGGGAAGGGCTATTGGCTTAAAGGCCGGACAGGCGGGAAAAATGGCGAGAAAAAACACAAGAAGCGGGTGCTTTGGTTTGGTTTTAAAGTTGATCTGGACGGTGGTGCTGCTGGGGGCCCTGGCCTTCGCGGTGCTGTTTGGGATGCTGGTCTATAAGGAAAACACCGTGCCCCGGCCGGGCCCCGCCGAGGCGATGATCGTGCTGGGCGCCCAGGTGGACCCGGACGGTAAGCCCAGCGTGCAGCTGGAGTGGCGGCTGTCCGCGGCCCTTGATGTGTATCAACAAAAAAGAACCCCCATGGTGGTGACAGGGGCCCAGGGGGCCGATGAACCCCGGACGGAGGCCAGCGTGATGGCCGACTGGTTAGTGGAGCGTGGGGTGTCCCGGGAGGACATCAGGCTGGATGAAACCTCCTTTAACACCAGGGAGAACATCGCCAACGCCATGAAGTTCATGCCCGGCGTCAAGGATGTGCTGATTGTGACCAGCGATTATCACCTGCCCCGGGCCATGCAGATCGCCCGTGATCAGGGGCTGAACCCTTCAGGCATCGGCAGTCCCATCAAACAGGAGTATTGGCTCAAAAACCACCTCAGGGAAACCCTGGCCTGGGGGAAATACTACCTGCAGAAGTTTGTCCCTATACCGTAAACATCTCGTGGCTCAGGCAGCGGGTGAGGAGGGGGCGGCGGTTGTCAATGTCCCCCAGCGCCCACATGAGCTTGGTCACGGCCGCCTCGGTGGTCATGTCATGGGCGCCATAGATGTTTTGTTCCATAAATCCGCGGCCGACTTCATAGATGGTGAAGTCGGCCTTTTCATACAGGCACTGGGTGGTGACCAGGGTGATGACGCCTGAGGCGCTCAGGGCCTTAAGCTTTTCAATCAGGTTGCGCCGGATGTAGTGAAGGCCGCCCAGGCCAAAGGCCTCCAGCACCAGGCCCCGGTAGCCGGCCCGGCGGATGTGCTCAAAAATCTCAGGGTCGGTGCCGGGCATCATTTTCAGCAGGAACACCCGGGCGTCAATGGCCAGGGGGTTTTCAATCCGGTGCTTTTCTGGCGGGCAATCATCTATCAGATGCAGCCCGTCCGCGTCAAAGGCGCCCACAGGGGGCGCGTTGATGGAGTCAAAGGCGTCAAAGCCCAGGGTGCGCATCTTCACCGCCCGGGTGCCGTGGATGACTTTATGATGGAAGGCTATATATACCCCCGGGCGGCGGGAAGCCGCCATGGCGAAGGCCTCCCGCAGGTTGCCGGGGCCGTCGGAATAGGGGTGCTGCAAGGGCAGTTGAGAACCGGTTAGCACCACGGGGATGGTGAGATCCAGCAGCATAAAGCTAAGGGCGGAGGCGGTGTAGGCCATGGTATCGGTGCCATGGGTGATGACGATGCCGTCAGCCTCTCCCTCATGCGCCTTGACAGCCCGGGCCAGCTGCTGCCACTCTTCGGGCTGGATGTTGCTGGAGTCCAGCATGAACACGTCGGCGGTTTTGATCTCCGCCTGGCTTCTGAGGCTGGGCATGTAACTTAGAATCCCCTCGCCGCTGGTTTGGGGCACCAGGCCTTCGGCGGTTTCCTGGCTGGCGATGGTGCCGCCTGTGGCAAGCAGCGTAATGCGTGGCAGCATGGCGTTCTCCTCTTTAAATCTATCTGATTCTCTAAAGGCAGTATAGCATCCGCCCAGCGGGGTGTAAAGCCGGGCGGAAAGGCGCAAGGGATCAATATGCTTTTGTTCTATGGCCTTTTCAGGCTTTCTTTTCCCGCGTCATCAGCCAGGAGGATACCACCGCTGTCAGCGGCGCCACACTCACCAGGCCAAAACAACCGATTGTATTCTCTAAGAAGATTTTACCATGAAACCGCTCTTGTTTGCGACTTAATCAGGGATTTCCTAGTGATTTATACAAGGATATAAAACTATATTATACAATAGCGAACCTAGCACTATTCCTTCAAAAAAGGTTTCCCGGTCATGATTTTGGCGGCTATAAAGCTTGTAAGGGGGGCTGCGCTTATAAGGCCAAAACAGCCTACAAGCGTTACCATTATTTCCGCCACTACAAAGCGGTAGTTTAGCAAATCTATAAGGGGCGTACCTTGACCACTAAAATACAGCAACATACTTAAAAAGCCGCCAGCATAGCTCATAACAAGCGTGTTAGACATGGTGCCAATATCCATTCTGCCTATGTTTATACCGGACATAAAGAGCTTTCTTGCGGATATATCAGGCGCGTGGGTTATAACCTCTGTGCAGCCTGCAGCTATATCCATCGCTAGATCTATTACAGCACCGGCATTGCCTATAAATATAGTGCATAGGAACAGCTCGTTCATATTGAACTGCATTCCGCTTTGGGATAGCAGCGGCACTATATAGGGAAGCACACCGCCGTCCAGCATAAACAGCTTTGTAAACAGCACGCCAAGAAGAATTGTAACCGCCGTACCGCCAAAGCCGCCGAGTATTGCAGTAAGCGCACGCTTGTTAGCACCTGCAACCAGCACGCACATCACTATACCAAGCACAATTATAAGCCCTATTGCTGTAACTACAGGCGGGAAGCCCTTTAACATTAGGGGTATATATAGTTTCCATATAACTATTGCGGTAAAAGCAAGCGATATAGAAGCGCCAACCCCCGATGTGCCGCCAAATATGGTAAGCATTATAAAAAGCAAGGCTACAAGCAGTATCATAACAGCACGCCTGTCGTGGTCTACAAGAGTGCCGCTTATGCCCGTTTCCCTATCGTGTATCATACATATGGCTTTATCTCCGGGCTTATAGAGTTTGTCCTTATCAAGTGCGGCATTCATATAGTTTTGCGCAGGGATTTCCTTACCCTTATGCTTACCCTCGTTTATGCGCACTATACAATCCTGTGCGCCGTTATAAACTATGCCTACTGGATCAAGCACATCATTGTTTACGGATAGAATTTCAACCTGCGCCCTAGGTATCGCAGTTGATTCGTTTTGAATAGGATCAGGAATCATTAATAGAAGTGCGCTTAATATAGTAACAACAAGAAAATGCGCCCATTTATTTTTAACAACACGCATTGTTTACCTCCATCAGTACATAGTACCTGTTTAGCATAGCTATTTAAAAGGAGTGGGTTAAGCTATGGTAAACGCATTGGGGGTCTTACTTTAGCAAAAGTTAGAGTTTTAAAAGACATCCCGTCAAGGGGAGAGACGGGATGTCTAAGAGGTCAAGACAGGGTGTTTTTATTTTGCAGCCGCCTTAACATTGTCAGGGGTCAAGTTCATGGCACTCATAAACTTGAAGAATATATCAGTGTTGTCGAAGAAGCCGAGGAAGTTTTCTGCGCCTACGCCCTGAGCGTATACGGGTATCTGAAGCCCAGTGTGCGCATAGGATGTGTACGCAAGGCCTGCCTTGTTGTTAAGAATGTGCGCGCTGGTTACGGTTAGGGGCTCATAACCACCATAAAGGAAGCTCTCCTGTTCGCCGATTACGCGCTGTGCCTTGGGAAGCATGCTTGTGGTGTAAGCATCTTTCATGCGGGCAGCTTCGCTTGCGGTAAGTGTAAGGTCTTTGCCTTCTTCCATGGTCAGACCGTAGCACTCTTCAACTACTGCCATTGCATCTTCA
Organism: Christensenellales bacterium; assembly: GCA_050952935.1. GTDB lineage: Bacteria > Bacillota > Clostridia > Christensenellales > Aristaeellaceae > UBA6115. Next base: position 278,885 of record JBMNLS010000002.1, read on the forward strand.
AAGGAAGCGCCGTCTTCACGCAGCTTGGTAACGCGCTTGTCGAAATCCTCATAGGATACATTCTGATGGTCGAGATAACCGAAGTGGGTGTCATATGCGGTGGTAGCAAAACCTATGGTAAGACCGCCGGTCTCGTGGTCGCCAGTTACGATGATTAGAGTCTCATCGGGATGTTCTTTTGCAAAATCTACTGCAACCTGTACTGCGTCCGCAAGAGCGATGGTTTCGTACATGGTGGTTACGGCATCGTTGGCGTGGCAAGCCCAGTCAAGCTTTCCGCCTTCTACCATCATGAAGAAGCCTTCTTCGTTGTCTTTCAGGTAGTTGATTGCTGAACTGGTCATATCTGCCAGTGAAAGTGAGTCTCCGCCTTCTTTGTTTATACGACGACGGTCTACTTCGTACTGCATTGCATCGGAGCCAGCAAGGTCGGGAGCTATCATAAGTATACGCTCGCCATCTTCAGGCTTAAGGTTGCGGATTGCATCGTTATCATTTATGAATGTGAAGCCGTTTTCTTTGGCTATTTCGAATACATCTTTCTGATCCTTTTCTTTGCCGGTGGGCTGCTTGTAGCCGCCGCCGCCGATAAGGTCGATTGTATCGCCAGTTAAGCCTTGTACAGCAATGTCATAATAGGCGCTGCGATGGGGAACCTTGGCATAGAATGCCGCGGGGGTTGCGTGGTCGATAGATACGCTAGAAATTATACCAATCTTTTTGCCGGCTGCCTTTGCATACTCGGTAATGGGTTTGAACTGACGCTCTTTGTTTACGTCATAGTTGATAACGCCAGAAAGCGTCTTTTCGCCTGATGCCATGGAGCTTGCTGTTGACGCGGAGTCCGGGCAGAAGCTGGTGGAGTCATAAGTGGTCATAAGACCGCCGCTCTTGAAAGTGGTGAAGCTGAGCTCTTCCGGTACGGGGAACGGGGCATCGGGGTTGTTTACTGTTCCAAGGAAATAGCGTGTTGCAGTTATCTGCGGGCTTCCCATTCCATCGCCCACGAAAAAGAACACATACTTTGCTTCCTTAGCATCCTCTGCGGCTACCATGCCGGTGAGGGACAGAGCCATCATAAGGGCTAGTAACAGTGCGGTTAGTTTCTTCATGTGTTTACCTTCCTTTCTTAGTTTGCAACGTAATGTTACAGCACCAATGTAAAATCTATACTGAGGTAATTGTCTGGTTTTTGCAAAATCAGGGCTTGACAAACCGAATTAGCATAAATATACTGATAAAGCGAATATTAATTCACGCAAGGAGGATGGAACATGAAAAAGCTGTTGACGGTGCTGCTGGCCCTGCTGCTGGTGATGACCTCTGTTTCGCAGGCGCTGGCTTGTACGGGCTTTGCTGCGGGCAAAAAGGTGACTGAGGACGGCAGCCTGATTTTCGGCCGCACAGAGGATATTGGAGGCGCGTATAATAAGGTGTTTAATGTGAACCCCGCCACCACCGGCGAGGGGATTGTCACCCTGACGGACCCCTATAACGGCTACACCATTGACTTGCCTGCCGAAAGCTGGAAGTGGACCATGGTCAACGATGTGCCTGAGCATGATGACGGGCTATATGCTGCCTGTGTAACGAATGAATACGGCGTCAGCCTCACGGCCACCGTATCCACCTCTTATAATGAAGCGGCGGAAAAGGCTGATCCGCTGCTGGAAAACGGCCTGCGGGAAGCCTACCTGCCCAATGTGGTGATCCCCTATGTGAAAACCGCCAAGGAAGGCGTTTTGTGGCTGGGAGAAATCGTGGAAAAATATGGCGCTGCCGAGTGCAACACCGTGATCTTTGGCGACAAGGATGAGGTCTGGGTGATGGAGATCGTATCCGGCCATCAGTGGGCGGCGGCCAAGGTGCCGGATGACAAATATGCCGTCATTCCCAACTGCATGATGCTGGGCTGGGTGGATCTGGATGACCCGGAAAATTACCTGGGATCAAAGGATCTGTTTGAACTGCCCAAGAAGGAAGGCTTCCTGAAGGAGCACAACGGCAAGCCCCATGTGGCCCTTACCTGGGGGAGTGAAATGTCCGCCGGCAACCGCGTGCGGGCCTGGGGCGGGCAGCACTTCCTTTCCCCTTCTCAGCAGGTGCCCCATGACAGCCCGGTGTTTGAATTGTTCATGACGCCTGATAAGGCCATCTCCCTGACCGACGCCATGAAGCTGATGGCCTACCGCTATGAGGGCACCGAGTACGATGTGAACCAGAACCCGACGAACCGCGCCATCGGCACCGAGCGCACCGCTGAGGCCCATCTTTTCCAATACCGGGAGGCGCTGCCGGCACTTCAGTGGCTGTGCATGGGGAACCCTGAGCACACGGTGTTCCTGCCCAGTTACCTGGCGCTCAACCAGACCCCGGATGCCTTTCAGGTGGAAGGGGAGGAACATAACCCGGTATCCGCCTATTGGATCTTCAGAACCCTTTCAGGGCTTGCGGAAATTGACCGGGTGCAGTATGGGCAGGGTGTGAAGGACTACTGGGCCGCCTATCAGAAGCTTCTGATTGAAGCGCTGCCAGACATGGACAAAGCTTTGCTGGCGGCGGAGGGTGCCCAGGCGGAGACGGCCAACGCCCTGTTCGCGGCGCTGTCGGAAGACGCCCTGGCGGACGCCAAAGCCATCACCGATGCTTTGATGTTCTACCACTTAAAACGGGGCGCCCTGAGCAACACCCCCAAGGCCCCCTTTGCGGTGTCCCTGACGCCTGAAATAGCGAAGCTGCCTTAACCAAGTTAGTTTAAAGTCGGGAACGCCTCATGCGCTCCCGGCTTTTTTGCGGATAGCCTTATTGTTCTGGTGTTTCTTTTTGGAAGTTTCCCAGGGCCCAGGCGGTGAGCTCGCTCAGCGAGGGATGGATCACCATGGAGCGGGCGATGGGAGAAATGCTGCCCGGGTCATTTGCCTGTTCCATTCCGCCGGCGTTCATCAGGTAAACAAAGGGCTGCACCAGCACCGCCGCCTGGGGGCCGATCACATGGGCGCCCAGCAGGCGGCCCTTGTCGTCGGTGATGATTTTGGCAAAGCCGTTGTCCGGCGCATTTTTGCGGTAGCCCATGGAGATACCGGCCACCACGTCGCTGTAATGGTTGTAGGCCACCCAGGGGGTGATGCCGGCTGCGTACACCTCATCCTCCGTCATGCCCACGCTGGCGCACTGGGGCCAGGTATATACGGCACGGGGAGTGCTTCTGTAGTCCGCCTGGCGCTGGCCTGAGCCAAAGAGGATGTCAATCAGCACCTCGGCCTCATAGTTGGCCCTGTGGCGCAGGGCATCCACCCCGTTCACATCACCGATGGCGTAGATGTGGGGGATGTTGGTGGTAAGTCTGCTGTTGGTGAGGACATAGCCCTGGTGATCGGTGAGCACGCCCGCGGCGGAGAGGTTGAGCATGTCGGTGTTAGGCACAATGCCGGGCGCCAGGAAAACCTCCTGGGCGGCAAGGGTCACCTGGCCACCTTCCTGGATATTTTCAAAGGTCACCCGCTTAAGCCCGCCTTCCTGGCGGATGGCGATGGCATTCAGGTTGGTATGAACAGAAAGGCCCAGGTCCTCCATCTGGCTGCGCAGCGTTTCGCCGATTTCTTTTTCCATCCGGCGCAGCAAGTGTTCCCTGAGGGCCGTCAGGGTGACCTGGGTGCCCACGGCGGAAAAGATATGGGCAAATTCACAGCCCGTGGCCCCACCGCCGATGATCAGCAGGCTGTCATAGGGCTTTTGGGGGAACTGGCCGCTAAAGAAGGATTCGCTGGTTTGATAGCCCACCTCGTCCAACCCCTGGATGTTGGGGATGCGGGTGCGCGAGCCGGTGGCGATGACGATTCTGTCGGCGGTGAAACGGACGGTCTTCCCGTTTTTCTTTTTCACCTGGATGGTGTGGGCGTTCACAAACGCGCCTTCACCGGCAAACATGGTGAGGCCCTTTTCCTGGGCCAGCTCCCGCTCCAGCTCTTTATTGACAGCAATTTGCCGCTGCATGCGCGCGGTGATTTTGGCCCAGTCAATATCGGGCTTGGGAAAGCTCACCCCCACGCGCTCGCCCAGCTGGGCCTCGCGGATCAAATCAGCCGGGTACACCAGCATTTTGGAGGGGATACAGCCCCGGTTCAGGCAGGTGCCGCCCCAGGCGCCTTTTTCCACCACCGCGCAGCTGAGGCCCGCTTTTAGCGCCGCCTCGGATATCATCAGGCCGCTGCCAGCGCCCAGCACCGCCAAATCAAAATGTTGCATGCCCATCTCCGTTTCAAAAATCAATCATAACTGGCATTTTAGCAGACGAACGGCCTGATGACAAGGATAGCTCTGGTTTATAAGCTGTTAATCTCTACACCATGGAAGCAGACGCCTCCCGGGGTATAATCATAAAAAAGAAAAGGAGAAGAGATGTGGATAAGCAGATCAACTACGGCATCATGGGCTATGCGCGCATCGCCCGGGACAAGGTGATCCCCGGCATCCTGGAGGCGAAAAACGCCAGGCTCTACGCAGTGGCGTCGCAAAACGCTGAAAGGCGCGCGGAAGCCATGAGGGACTATCCCTTTGAAAAGGTTTATGACAGCTATCAGGCGCTGCTGGATGATCCGCAGGTGGACGCGGTGCATATCCCGCTGCCCAATGCCATGCACAAGGAGTGGACGGTGAAGGCGGCGAGGGCAGGCAAGCATATCCTGTGCGAAAAGCCCATGGCGCTTACCCTAAAGGACGTGGACGAGATGATCGATGCCGCCAGGATGAGCGGCGTTAAGCTAATGGAAGCCTTCATGTACCGCTTCACTGTCCGCACAGCGAAGCTTCAGGCGCTGCTGGCTGAGGGCGTCATCGGCCCCATCCGCCACATCAACGCCACCTTCCGTTTTAAGCTAAATGATTTGTCTGATATCCGGCTTAACCCGCAGCTTGGCGGCGGCAGCCTCTGGGATGTGGGCTGCTATCCGGTCAACCTCATCGGCATGCTGATGGGAGAGGAGCCGGAGGCCGTCTGCGCGCTGAAAACTAATCGCCAGGGGGTGGATGACGCCCTCAGCGCCGTCTTGCGCTATCGAAACGGGGTGATTGCAACGGTCAGCTCCGGGCTTAACAGCCATTCCTGCATGCTGACCGAGATCAACGGGGACACGGGGACGCTGATTATCCGCGACAGCTATGACCAGACGGATACCCCTATCCTGCTAGTGAAAGACGGCGTCACCACCCAGATTCCCGTGCCCGCCTCCAAGCGCTATGTGGCGGAGGTGGAGGATTTTTCAGACGCCATTCTCAATGACCGGGAACCGGGCTTTGGCTTGGACGAAACCCGGCGCAACATCGCCGTCATCCTGCGGATTCTGGAGACGGTACAATAACGCTCAGGAGAGGTTTTAGCTAAGCGGGTTTACAAAGCCCACAATCCTCTTCACATTCGCCGGGTCGTCATGGGGCAGCCCGGCGGATTTTTTTGTGTCAAGGGCGGTGAGGGCGGTCATTTCTTCATCTGTCAGGGTGAAGTCAAAGATATCGATGTTCTCTTTGATGCGGTTTTGATGGGTGGATTTGGGGATGACCGCGATATTCTGCTGAAGGAGGAAGCGTAGGGCCGCCTGGGCGGTGGATTTGCCGTGTTTGGCGGCGATTTCCTTCAGGGTGGCGTTTTCCAGCAGGTCAGTTTTTCCCTGGGAGAAGGGGCCCCAGGCCATAAGGGCGATGTTGTGCTCCGCCATGAGCGCTCTGGCATCCTGGCGCTGGTGGTAGATGTGGGTTTCCAGCTGATTGACCGCCGGCGGCACGTCATGATGGAGGATCAGATCCTGAAGGCGGTCAGGGTAAAAGTTGGATAGCCCGATGGCTTTGGCCAAACCCTCATGGAAGAGCTTTTCCATCACCCGCCAGGAGCCGTAAATGTCGCCATAGGGGTGGTGGATGAGGTAGAGATCCACATAGTCAAGGCCCAGGCGTTTAAGGGAAGCCTCAAAGGCGGGACGGGTTTTGGCGTCGCCGGTGTCGGTGTGCCACAGCTTGGTGGTGATAAACAGCTCCTCCCGGGGGATGCCGCTGTTTTTGATGGCCCGGCCCACTGCCGCCTCGTTGCCATAGAACTGGGCGGTGTCAATCAGCCGGTAGCCGGCTTCCAGCGCCTGGGCGACGCTGCGCTCGCAGACTTCGTGGTCGTTGATCAGATAGGTGCCAAAGCCAATGAGCGGCATCCTGGCTCCGGTGTTCAGCGTGATGGTGTGATGCATCGGACAGCCTCCTTGGGATGATATTTTCTTTCATTATCATACCCGTTTATGTACGGGCGGGAATTGTTTTGACAAAAGTTTCAAAAAAGAGGCGGAACAACCTTGACAAGACGGGGCTTGGCATGGTACATTATCCACAGGTTAGCACTCGAAGGGCGAGAGTGCTAACAACCCGGAAGAACGGGGGAAAGGAGGGGCCCATGAACGAGCGCAAACGGCGCATTTTGAAGGCGGTGATTGATGACTACATCCTCACGGCCACGCCTGTGGGCTCCCGCACCATCTCCCGCAAGTACCTCAAGAACATCTCCAGCGCCACCATCCGCAATGAGATGAGCGACCTGGAGGAGCTGGGTTACCTGATGCAGCCCCATGTGTCGGCGGGCCGTGTGCCAAACGCCAAGGCCTACCGGCTGTATGTGGATATGCTGATGGAAACGGGCCTGATGCCCAGCGCCGAGGATGAGGCGGCCAGGGAATACTACCTGAGCCGTGTCAGCCACCTGGAGGACGTGGTGAAAAGCACCGCTCAGGTATTGAGCGATTTTACCCGATACGCCTCCCTGGTGATGATGCCGGGCCAGGCGGAGCTGCGCATCGTGAACCTGCACCTGGTGCCTGTTACCCGGGCCATGGCGCTGCTGGTCATTGTGACGGACGGCGGCATCATTCGGGACACCATGGTGCATGTGTCAGAGGCGCTTGACTCGGACGCGCTTTATGCCATCAGCCGCATGCTGACCGAGCGCTTCGCCGGGAAGACCCTCAGAGAGGTGCGCCGTAAGCTCAGCGAGTTTGCTGCCGGCGCCAGCGCTGACCCCCAGGTGCTCAAGGGCATCGCGGAATTATCAGAGCAGATGGCCCGGCAAAACGCCACCGACACCATCACCGTGTCGGGCACCCACAACATCCTGAACTTTCCCGAGTATCAGGAGGCTGAAAAAGCCCGGTCGGTGCTTTGCGTCCTGGAGGATAAGGAACGGCTGATGAAGCTGATCAAAGGCGCTGACTCAATCGACATGACGGTGCACATCGGCCCTGAAACCGGCATCCCGGAAATGCGGGAATGCTCCATTGCCCTGGCGGAATACACCGTGGGGCAGGGGCAAAAGGGCGCCATTGGCATCATCGGGCCCACCCGCATGCCTTATGCCCGCGTGCTCAACACCCTGCGTCTGGTGAGCGAGGCTTTGAGCCTGGTGCTTACCGGCGGCGAGCAGGCGGAGTAACAATTGGAGGAAACCATGGACCGAAAGAAGAAACACCCCAAGCGGGAGGAAAACCCCATGCCCCAGGAGGGCGTGGACACCACGGAAGAATCCGTCGAAGAATCTGTTCAGGAACCGGAGGAGCTGACGCGGGAGGAATTGCTGAAGGAGCTGGAAGACAGCCGCGCCAAGCGGGATGAATACCTGGCGATGGCCCAGCGCGTGCAGGCGGACTTTGACAATTTCCGCAAGCGCAACCGCAATGTGGTCAGCGAAAGCTTTGATGACGGCGCCCGCGCCTTTATCAAAACCATTCTGCCGGTGGTGGACAACCTGGACCGGGCCCTGCTGGTGGAAAAGGACAAAGAAGACCCCCTATACCAGGGTGTCAGCCTGGTGCTAAAGCAGTTCAACGACGCGCTTAGCGCCCGTGGCGTGACCCCGATTTCCCGAAAAGGCGAGGTGTTTGACCCGAAGCTGGAAGACGCCGTTGCCCAGGGCGACAGCTCAGAAGGCGAGCCTGGCACCGTGTGCGAAGTGGTGCTCAAGGGCTACCAGATGGGCGAACATGTTATCAGGCACGCAATGGTCAGGGTTGTCCCCGACCTTTGAGATATGGAATTAAACTATGAAATATAAGAGCGTATGGAGGAAAAAACACAATGGCTAAAATTATCGGAATTGACTTAGGCACCACCAACTCCTGTGTTGCGGTGATGGAAGGCGGCGAGCCGGTTGTCATCCCCAACTCTGAAGGCGCCAGAACAACGCCCTCGGTGGTGGCTTTTACCAAAGAAGGCGAGCGCCTGATAGGGCAGATCGCCAAGCGTCAGGCGATTACCAACCCGGACCGCACCATCTCGTCTGTGAAACGTGAGATGGGATCCAACTACAAGGCGAATATTGACGGCAAGGCGTACACCCCCCAGGAAATCAGCGCCATGGTGCTGCAGAAGCTTAAGCAGGACGCGGAAAGCTACTTGGGCGAAACCGTGACCCAGGCGGTTATCACCGTGCCCGCCTACTTCTCTGACGCCCAGCGCCAGGCCACCAAGGACGCCGGCCGCATCGCGGGCATGGAAGTGCTGCGTATCATCAACGAGCCCACCGCGGCCTCCCTGGCCTATGGCCTGGATAAGGACGAGCCCCACAAGATCCTGGTGTATGACCTGGGCGGCGGCACCTTTGACGTGAGCCTGCTTGAAATTGGTGACGGCGTGTTTGAAGTGCTGGCCACCGGCGGCAACACGAAGCTGGGCGGCGATGACTTTGATGACCGCATTGTGGATTATGTGGCTGAAATCTTCAAAAAAGAGAACGGCATCGACCTGAAGAAGGACCGTATGGCTTGGCAGCGTTTGAAGGAAGCTGCCGAGAAGGCGAAGATCGATCTGTCGGGCGTGATGTCCGCCAACATCAACCTGCCCTTTATCACCGCTGACGCCAACGGCCCCAAGCACCTGGATGTGACGATTACCCGGGCTAAGTTCAACGAGCTCACCCACGATCTGGTGGAAAAGACCATCGGCCCCATGCAGACGGCTCTCAAAGACGCGGGCCTCACCGCCCAGCAGATCGACAAGGTGATCCTGGTGGGCGGCTCCACCCGGATCCCCGCCGTGCAGGAAGCGGTGAAAAACATCACTGGCAAGGATCCCTTCAGGGGCATCAACCCGGATGAGTGCGTGGCCATCGGCGCCGCCATTCAGGCGGGCGTGTTGGGCGGCGATGTGAAGGATGTGCTGTTGTTGGATGTGACCCCGCTTTCCCTGGGCATTGAGACGGAAGGACATATCTTCACCCGCCTGATTGACCGGAACACCACCATCCCCACGGAGAAGGCGCAGGTGTTCTCCACCGCCGCCGACGGGCAGACCACCGTTGAAATCCATGTGCTGCAGGGCGAGCGCCCCATGGCGTATGACAACAAGACCCTGGGCCGTTTCCAGCTGACCGGCATCCCCGCAGCGCCCCGCGGCGTGCCCCAGATCGAGGTGAAGTTCACCATTGATAAAAACGGCATCGTGAGCGTTCACGCCAAAGATCTGGGCACCGGCAACAGCCAGAACGTTACCATCACCGCTTCCAGCAACCTCACCGAGGAGGAGATCAACCAGCGCGTGAAGGAAGCCGAGCAGTTTGCCGAGGAAGATAAGCGCCGCAAGGAAGAGGTGGAAACCCTCAACCGCGCCGATTCCTTCCAGTATGAGATGGAAAAGCAGCTTAAAGACAACGGCGACAAGCTGTCTGAAGAAGACCGGGCCACTGTGCGCAGTGAGATTGACAACTTCAAGAAGGTGCGCGAGGGCGGCAATGTTGAGGAGATCCGCCGCGTGATGGATGAGACCACCCAGAAGGTCTATGATATCTTCGGCAAGATCTATCAGCAGCAGGATGCCCAGCAGGGGCAGCCCCATGCTGAGGGCCCCGTCCAGAACCCTGACGGCTCTGTGGACGTGGACGGCGACGTACAGTAAAGACGATTAGGGGACGGAAAGGACGCTGGGGGCTTTCTTGAAAGAAAGCCCCGTCCCCTCAGTTCATCATGGTCGTTTGCCTTTCCAAGCGTTGCTTAGTCGGCAAACTCCCTGATTCACTGGACTGGCGGCAAGCTTCATCCCGCACAGCGGGCGCTTGCCTCTGTCCCCCAAAGAACTTTATTAAGGAAATAACTTGGTAAAGTTTTTTGAAAGGTGCGGAAAACTTTTTTTCAAAAAAGTTTTCTGTCAACCCCATTCCCCAATTACCAAGGATATAAGGAGCTATGGCAACGAAACGAGACTATTATGAGGTGCTGGGCGTCGATAAAAAGGCGAGCCCGGATGATATAAAAAAGGCATACCGTGCGCTGGCAAAGGAATGCCATCCGGATCTGCACCCCAATGACCCGGCCAGTGAGGCGCGGTTTAAGGAGATCAATGAGGCCAACGAAGTCCTCTCTGATCCGGAGAAGCGCGCCCGCTATGACCAGTTCGGCATGGATGGGCCGCCTTTGGGTGGGTTCGGTGGCTTTGACGCGTCAGGATTTGGCGGGTTTGAGTCCATCTTTGATCAGCTCTTTGGCGGCGGCATGGGCCAGGCGCAGCGCCGGGGCGGGCCCAGGCCCGGGAACGACCTGCGGTTTAACATGCGCATCAGCTTTGAGGAGGCTGCCTTTGGCGCCAAGAAATCCTTTGATTTTATGCGCAATGAGGAGTGCGAAACCTGCCATGGCTCAGGCGCCAAGGAGGGCACCCAGCCGGTGACCTGCGCCACCTGTAAGGGCACGGGTCAGGTGCGCTCAGGCGGCGGGTTTATGGTGACGGTGCGCACCTGCCCCACCTGCCAGGGAACCGGGAAAACCATTGCCGACCCCTGCACCGCCTGTTCAGGCAGCGGGCGCCAGCGCAAGAAGCGCACCGCCACCGTGAATATCCCGGCGGGCATTGATGACGGCCAGGTGATTGTGATGAACGGCCAGGGAGAGCCGGGGACTGCCGGCGGCCCCCCGGGCGATCTTCAAATCGTGATATCCGTTACCCCTCACCGGCTGTTTGCGCGGGATGGCACCACGCTTTACATGGACATGCCCATCACCTTCACCCAGGCAGCCCTGGGCGCCACGGTGGAGATCCCCACCCTGAAGGGAAAGACCAGCTACAAGATTCCCGAAGGCACCCAGGACGGGGCTAAGTTCCGCATTAAGGGCGAGGGCATCAAGCAGCTGCACGGCCCGGGCAAGGGCGATCTGGTGGTGCGCGTGAAGGTGGAGATCCCCAAGCGCCTCAACGCCAGGCAGAAGGAGCTGCTGCGTGAGTTTGAAGCTGCGGCCACCGGCAAGGAATACGAGAGCCAGAGGAGTTTTCTTGACAAGGTGAAAGCCACCTTCCAAAACAGATAGAATAAGGGATATAATATTTGGGGATCGCTGCGGCGATCCCTCGGCTTGTCAAAAAGGGCCGAGCAGCAGGCTTCAATGAAGTAGCGGATGTTCGGTATTCCCTAAGATTGACATTTAACCCCTTGGTCTATAAACTGTTTCCGATGAATACACCAATTCTTTCCCGTCATGGTAACAGGGTGATCAAGGGGGCAACACATTTTGAGCGTTTATAATGTCTTTTCACTTCTTGGAGGGCTGGCCTTCTTTCTTTTTGGGATGCAGCTTATGGGGGAATCCCTGGAAAAGCGGGCCGGGGCAAGGCTGAAGCCTATTTTGGAGCAGCTGACCAGCAGCCCCATCAAAGGCGTGATTCTGGGAGCCGGCGTTACTGCCATTATCCAGTCCTCTTCCGCCACAACCGTCATGATCGTGGGGTTTGTCAACTCTGGCATCATGGTTTTAAAACAAGCCATCAGCGTGGTCATGGGGGCCAACATCGGCACCACCATCACCGCCTGGATCCTCTCCCTTTCGGGCATTCAAAGCAGTAACTTCTGGGTTTCCCTCTTTAAGCCCAGCACTTTCAGCCCCCTTTTGGCCTTCGCGGGCATGGTGATGCTGTTTTTCTCCAAGCGCAGAAAAGACCTGGCCGGCATTTTTCTGGGCTTTGCCATCCTGATGTTTGGCATGGACACCATGTCAGGCGCAGTCAGCGGACTTTCCAAAGATCAGGGTTTTATCAGTCTCCTTACCCTGTTCTCCAACCCTGTTTTTGGCGTTGCGATTGGCGCGATTGTCACCGCCATCATACAAAGCTCTTCCGCCTCGGTGGGTATTTTGCAGGCGCTGGCCAACACCGGGGTAATTACCTTTGCCTCTGCCCTTCCCATCATTATGGGGCAGAACATCGGCACCTGCATCACGGCAATTATTTCAGCCATCGGCGCCAACACCAACGCCAAGCGCGTGGCGACGGTTCACCTATGCTTTAACCTTATCGGCACCCTGTTGTTTTTGCCGCTGTTTTACCTGTTTGACTGGATTTTCCAATTCAGCTTTGTTGACCAGAGTGCCACTGCGCTGGGTATCGCCATTGCGCATACGGTGTTTAATGTGTTCACCGTGACGGTGCTCTTCCCCTTCATACCGCAGCTGGAAAAGCTGGCTATCCGCCTGGTAAAGGGCGACAAGCGGGGTGAGCGCTTTGAGGTGCTGGATGACAGGCTGCTTGCCACCCCCTCCATCGCCGTTGACCAGTGCCGCAAACTTGCCGGTGAAATGGCAGTGATGGCGCGGGACGCCTTCCTGGACGCCATGGGCCTGCTGGATCACTTTGATATGAAGAAAGCGGAAGCCATCGCTGAAGCGGAAAGCCAGATCGACCTGTATGAGGACAAGCTGGGCGCATACCTGGTAAAAGTCGGCGCCCGCCAGCTGTCTGCCCGGGACAGCCAGGAGGTGTCCAAGCTTCTCCATATCATCGGGGACTTTGAGCGCATCAGCGACCACGCGCTGAACCTGATGGAAGTGGCTGACGAAATTCATGCCAAGCGCATCCAGTTTTCCCCCGCCGCCCAGTATGAAATCCAGGTGATGAGAACCGCCGTGTCCGACTGCCTCAAGATGACCGTAACCGCCTTTAACAATAATGACCTGGCTCTGGCTGAACAGGTGGAACCTTTGGAAGAGGTGGTGGATGATCTGCGCAGCAGCATCAAGGCTGCCCACATCGACCGGCTAAAAACCGGCTTTTGCACCATTGAACTGGGTTTTGTGCTCTCAGACCTTTTGACCAACCTGGAACGGGTGGGCGACCACTGCTCCAACATCGCCGCCAGCATGGTGGAGATTGAACGCCACGGCAGCGTGGATGCCCATGGGTATAAGCTCTCCCTGACCGAGGGGGAAGCCGCGAAAAATTTCCAGCAGCAATTCGCTGCGTTTTCCGAAAAATATAAGCTGGATTACCCGGATGCCCCGGCGGAGCCCCTGCCGTCTGATAACCCGGCTGTGCCAAAATAAGATGGCCCGCCGGCAAAGCATATTCATCCCCAGACGCCGCAAAAAGCGCTATGGCTGCCTGACGGTGGCGCTTCTGTTTTTGTTTTCCCTGGGCATGGTGGTGGGCATCAACAGCCTGGCCAACCGCTTTGTGAAGCTGGAAATCCAGGCGATCACTTTGCCGGAGCTTCCCCGGAAGCTGGAGGGCTTCACCATCCTCCACCTGAGCGATTTGAATGCCGCCACCCTGGGCAAGGACCATGAGCATCTAAAAAAAGTCTTGGCGCTTGAAAGCTATCAGGCCGTGTGCCTGACGGGGGACATGGTGGGCAAAACCGGCGACGCCGGCCCGCTGTTGGCGCTGCTTGACATCTTTGGCGGCAAGGTGCCGGTGTTCCTGATCGCGGGCGGTGGCGACCCTGCCCCGCTCCTCTCCGATCCCCATGGGGACAGCGAGGTTTTGGCCCCCTATATCAGGCAGGCCCAGGCCAAAGGCGCTGTGTATTTGAGCAAACCTCAGCTGCTTGAAATAGAAGGGGAGAGGCTGTGGTTCTGCCCGGCGGATATGTTTGAGCTGGATTTGGACAGCGCCAGGCGCGCTTACAGCGACCGGATGGCCAGCCTCAAGGGGGCTGAAAACCCCTATTCCCCAGAAAACGGGGCGCAGCTGCGCCTGGCGGAATACCAGCTGAAAATGGTGGAAATCGCCATCAGCGCCAAAGCGCATATGAAAGCGGGGGACACGGCGATCGCCCTCAGGTATCATGCCCCTGACCCGGCTCTTCTATCCGCGCTGCGTCAGGACGCCCAGCGCACCGGAGCCATTTTGCCCCAGGTTTATCTGAGCGGGCAATTCAACGGCGGGCAGATCCGTCTGCCCTTCCTGGGCCCGGTCTATATTCCGCCCCAGGGCGATGGGCGGGGCGGCTGGCTGCCCGGGGATGCGGGCTTCACCGGCCTTGAGGTCTATAAGGGCCAGGCTGTCTACATCAGCCCGGGGCTGGGCGTCTCCAGCTATTATCCTCTTCCTTTGCGGCTGTTCAACCGCCCCACCGCCACCCTGATCCGTCTGACCCGAAAACTTGGCCAATAAGGAGGACCCCTTGAAATTTAAAGCGCTCTTTTACAACCGGGAGCTCAGCTGGCTTCATTTCAACGCCCGTGTGCTTGCCGAGGGTATGAATAAGGATAACCCGCTCTTGGAACGGGCCAAGTTTCTGTCCATCGTTTCCAGCAACCTGGACGAGTTTTTCATGGTGCGGGTGGGCAAGCTGGAGCGCAAGATAGACGCGGGCATCAAGCGCCCCGACCCTGCCGGCCTGATCCCCACCGTGCAGCTGAAGCTGATCCGCAAGGCTGTCAGCACCCAGGTAAAACGCCAATACCATGCCCTTAACCAGGACCTGCTCCCCGCGCTTCGCCAGGAAGGCCTGTGGCTGCTTTCCCCGGATGAGCTGAGCCGGGAACAGCGGAGCTGGCTGCAGCAGTATTTCTCATCCGAGGTGCTTCCCATCCTCACCCCGCGCACCATCAACCTCCAGCAGCCCTTCCCCATCCTCACCGCCAAGACTATTTACATCGCCGTCCTCCTCCAGTCAGACAAGGGCGGGCTTCCCCAGCTGGCCCTGGTGCCGGTGCCCCGGGCGCTTAAACGCGTGGTGATGCTGCCCATGGGACAGGGCAAGGCCCGGGGCGTGCTTTTAGAAGATGTTGTGATGATGTTCCTGCCCACCCTCTTCATGCACCAGACCCCCCTGGCCCAGATGCCCATGCGCATCACCCGCAACACGGACTTTTTGATCAACCTGGACAGCATGGACAACATCCTGGCCGAGATGTCAAAAAACGTGAAGCGCCGCTCCTACGGCAAAATTGTGCGGCTGGAGGTGCCCGCCCGGGCCAACAAAAAGCTGCTGAACATGCTGCAAAACAGCCTGGAGGTGACAGAAATCGCCACCATCCAGGTGGAAGGGCCGCTGGACTTGCGCTTTTTCATGCGGCAGCTCTGCTCCCTCCCAGGCTTTGACCATCTGCGCTACACCCCCTTCACGCCCCGGGTGCACCCCAGGCTGCTGGCCCGGGAATCCATCTTCCGCACCATCCGGGGGGGCGATTTGTTTTTCCACCACCCTTATGACAGCTTTGATCCGGTGATACGCCTGGTGGCGGAGGCAGCCAGCGACCCCAATGTGCTGGCCATCAAACAAACGCTCTACCGGGTATCCTCCAACAGCCCGATGATTGAGGCCCTGGCCCGCGCCGCGCAAAACGGCAAGCAGGTGACGGTGCTCATTGAAGTGCGCGCCCGCTTTGACGAGGAGCACAACATCGCCTGGAGCAAGGCGCTGGAAAAGGCGGGCTGCCATGTGCTGTATGGCGTGCCCCGCTGGAAAACCCATTCCAAGGTGACCCTGATCATCAGGCGCGAGCCGGACGGCCTGCGCTACTATGTGCATGTGGGCACCGGCAACTATAACGATGTCACCGCCAAGCTCTATACCGACATGGGCATCATGACCTGCGACCGGCAAATCGGCGAGGACGCGGGTGCGTTTTTTAACCTCATCACCGGCTATAACTACACCTATCCCATGCGGGAATTGATTCCCTCCCCCTATTCCCTCAGGGAGGAAATGTTGATGCGCATCAAAAGGGAGGAGACCAACGCCCGGCGGGGGCTGCCTTGCGGCATCATGATGAAGATGAATTCCTTCTGCGACCCGGAGATGATCACAGCCATCCTTTCCGCCGCCGACGCCGGGGTCAAGGTGCGCATGATGGTCAGGGGCATCTGCACCCTGCGGTACCGGGAGCATCCAAACCTTGAGATTTACAGCACCGTGGGCCGGTTTTTGGAACATCCCCGCGTGTATATCTTTGAAAACGCGGGGGAAAGGGAGGTTTTTATCTCCTCCGCCGACATGATGCCCCGGAACCTCAACAACCGGGTGGAGTTGACCGCTCCGGTTAAGGACAAACGGATCGCCAGCCATATCGCGGATATTCTGGAGCTGGGCTTTATGGACAACCGCAAGGCCTGGCGCCTGATGGAGGGCAACCGCTATGAGCGGGTGAGCAGGCGCGAGCCCGCCATCAACGCCCAGGAGGAGCTGATCCTCTCCCCCAATCCCCTGCTTGACAGGCGAAAGGCCCTCCGTTACGATAAGCCATCATAGGAAAGGATGAGGTGTATGCGCATTTACAACAGCCAGACCAGGCAAAAAGAAGATTTTATCCCGCTGAAGGAAGGGAAGGCCGGCATCTACTGCTGCGGCCCCACGGTGTATGACTATTTCCACATCGGCAACGCCCGCCCCTTCATCATGTTTGATCTGCTGCGCCGGGTGCTCAAGCGCCAGGGGTATGACGTCACCTTTGTGCAGAACTTCACCGACATTGACGACAAGATGATTCAGCGCGCCAACCGCGAGGGCATCACGGTCAAGGCCCTGGGCGACCGTTTTATTGAGGAATATTTCAAAGACGCCCAGGCCCTGGGCGTGGAAGCGGCCGATGTGCATCCCCGGGCCACCGAGCATATCCCCCAGATCATCCGGATCATTGAGAATTTGATTGAAAAGGGCCTGGCCTATGAGCGGGACGGCAACGTGTATTTCAGCACCGCCGATTTCCCGGAATATGGCAAGCTCTCCGGCCAGGACATGGAGGAACTGGAGGAGGGCGCCCGGGTGAGCGTGGATGAGGACAAGCGCTCCCCCATCGACTTTGCCCTGTGGAAGGCGGAAAAGCCCGGTGAGCCCAGCTGGGACAGCCCCTGGGGCCGCGGTCGCCCCGGCTGGCATATTGAGTGCAGCGCCATGAGCATGGAATACCTGGGCGACACCATCGACATCCACTGCGGCGGGCAGGATTTGATCTTTCCCCACCATGAAAACGAGATCGCCCAAAGCGAAGGGGCCACCGGCCATCCCTTTGTGCGCTACTGGATGCACAACGGCTTTCTTAACATCGACAGCCAGAAAATGTCAAAATCCCTGGGCAATTTCTTCACCGTCCGGGATATTCTGAAGGAATATGACGCGGAGGATGTGCGCATGTTCATGCTCTCCGCCCATTACAGAAGCCCGCTAAATTTCAGCCGGGAGATGATCGAGCAGGCCCATGCCTCCCTCACCCGCCTTTACACCGTGAGGGACCACCTGGCCTTCCTGCTGGAAAAAACCCGGGATAAGCCCCTGAGCGCTGAGGATGAGGCCTTCATCCAGGGCGCACGGGAAGCGCTGACCCGCTTTGACGCCGCCATGGCGGACGACCTGAACACCGCCGAAGCCATGGGCGCGCTTTTTGAGCTGGTCTATGACGCCAACACCAAGCTGTCTGAAATGAGCGCCAGGGCCGCGGTCCAGGTCGCCTGGGACGCGCTGCATGAAGCCACCGACCTTTTGGGCCTGCTGAGGAAAAAGCAGGGCGAACTGCCAGAGGAAGTACAGCAGCTGGCCCAGGCCCGCGTTCAGGCCCGCAAGGACAAAAACTGGGCCCAGAGCGATGCCCTGCGTCAGCAGCTTGCCGACCTGGGCTACCTGGTGGAGGACACCCCCCAGGGCCAGAAAGTGCGCAAAGCCCTGTGAACAATGCCCGCAAAGCGGCCGGCCTCATCGCGCTGGCCGCTTCTTGTTTGTTAATAGTTTATATTCTCTTTTCAGTGATATCGGAGCAGGTACAGGTCAACCACCTGCATCGCTTTAAGGCGGCTGCCCTGCCGCTCCCCGCCACAGCCCCGCGCCCCGTTTCCGGCAATCTCCGGGGCCTCAACCTGAACACCGCCACCAGGGAGCAGCTGATGGCCCTGCCCGGCATCAGCAAAAGCCTGGCCGATGCCATCATCGCACAGCGCAGCATCCGCCCCTTCAGCTTCATGGAAGACCTGAAAATCATCAAAGGAATCGGCGATAAGCGGGTGGAAGCGCTCAGGGAGGTGGCGTATGTGGGGGAAGTTGAGGGGGAAATCGAGTAGGGAAATATTCTCTTCCTTTACGCACCTCCAAACGCAAAGCATAATGCGCAGCAAATTGCAGCCCTTTTTCCCAGACCGTTAATTTGTATTAATTTTATTCATTTTCTTTGGAAACAAAAACACGCTGATTGCCAAGAAGCTAAAAGCTATGATTGCAATACCTGTATAGACGCTTGGCAGCGCCAGGTTGGCAGACAAAAAAGAAGATAGCAATGAGCTTAACGGCACCATGGACAAACTGATTGAATTAGATATTCCGGAGACGCGGCCAAAATACTCAGTTTCCACGTTTTCCATGAGCTTGCTGCTGTTGTATACGGAAAAACATCCAGTAACAATGCCGCAAATCAGATATGAGAAAATAACAACAATCGTCCGTATCGTATCCATAGATATCCATCCAGACAATGCCAACATAACATAAAATAAGCCAATCGTCCCGTATGATTGCTGCCAAACCGAATAGCCCTGAGGCGGTTTGATTTTGAATCTGTCTGGTTTGGAAATCAACAACGCCCCTAAGCTAACACCAAGGAGCATGGCAGCGTTGCTCACTGAAAGAACATCAGCGGAAAATTTCAGTATTTCTCCAAAGTAAACCGACTGAAGTGCAGTATATGGAACGGACAGAAAGTTGAACATAGCGATGGACAGAATAATCAACAGCACCTCCGTTTTCCCTTTTAGGTACTGTGCCCCCTGAGAAAAACCCAGCCTTACAGAACGGGCAGTTTTGGAAGGTTGAATACTCTTTGCGTATGAAACTGTGTATAAGACAGCCCCGCTGACAAAAAACAACAATCCGTCTATCAACAGCGCGAATTTGGGGCCAAATGCCACGATAATAATACCGGCAACAGCAGTACCAAGGGCTTCACATATCCTTCTTAAAAAGAGATTCAGTGCATTGCCCGCTTTAATATTATCTTTATCAAGCAGAGCCGGTATCAAGGCAGAACCGGCAGGAATTCGGAACGCCTCGAAAATTGAAATGCTCATTGTCAGGGGAAACAGCATCCATGGAAGAAGTCTCTCTATGTGGAATAAGTATAAAGTCAATAACGCAATAAGCGCTCGACCGATATCACAAACAATGACAATGATTTTTTTGCTGTGCTGATCCGCCAATACGCCTGTAAATGGCTGTAAAACAATGGTAGGCAGATAGTTCGCGGCAAACACCAATGCGATCAATGTTGGGTTTCCCGAAACAAGATACATCAGCCATGAAAACAGAATTGCATCCAGGGAATCTGCAAAGCGGCCAATGGCATTTGATACCATTAGCTTGACAAAACTTGCGCTTTTTATATGACCAGCCTTGTTTTGCATGTCTTTTTCTCTCTGCCTTCTTAAACTTTTCTCTGTTTTGCTTTTGCGAATCTTCAAAAATGCTTGCCGGATCAGGTTACAACCCTATGACCACAGGTGCAGCCATGACATTTCAGCAAAGGCGCTCTGATCCTACAGGCGATAAGATTCTGTGGACTCTATACCAAAATCAAGGTCTGGGAAAAGAGCGCTTCTACTCCAGCAAACCGTGTAGCGCCTTGGCAGATCCAGATGATCTTGCCTATCTCGAGTTGCATTCATACAATCCTAAAGTCACACTAAAGGGTTAACAACATAATCTGAACGGCAGGAGCGCAAAACAGCACCCCTGCCAATTTACCATGGTTCAAAACAGAAATCTACTTCAATACCACTTCAATCTGTATTTCAGGTTATCCATCTGATGCGTAAATTCAAATCTCTCAATGTTTACAATATTGCCTTTCATTGCGTCAATTTCTACTCTAAAGCAGAATCCCGACATAGCTTCCTTTGCGGAACTCTCCAGCTTGTCCCGATCAAGGACACCCCAACTAAATATGAACCTCCATAAAGGCTTAGCAGGATTGGTAATATCATAGTAAACGGGGATTTTACTGTAAAGGCTTAACAGATTATCTTGTAAGTTAAACTCATTCCTTAACGCAAGCGCAGCCATCTCTTTAGCCTTCTCTTGGGAAACACTTGCATCACTAGGTAATCCGTATACATAAGATGATTGTGCAATTAAATCTACATCAAGGGCATCATACAGGGTGATTGAGCTTAAATCCTTACTATCAATTACCTTCTGTACCTTTGGTGCGACCTCTTCTGAGAATCTTGCTTTAAGACCTAAAGGCCAGTCGCTAAAAATTGCGCCATTGGCTTCTGCTTCAAGGGAACTTAGAGTGTTGTAGACATCGTTCGAAGGACGGGTATGATAATCTTTCATGCTTAGCATGTCTTGAACAGACCAAAGCAAGGTACCATTGTCCGGATGAATGTACACCGGGAACAGGATGAACAAACGCTCATTTTCAGACATATCATCAGGCGCTGTGAACTTTACATGCCAGTAAGCTTGACGATCATTTGGTTCAGCTGCCTCCGGGATCTCAAAATCGACGCTTACCTGATAAGAGTCCAGTTTGCTTTCGTCAACTTTGTAGCCCGCGGCGACCTCCCGTCTGGCTATCCTGATTGCTTCTTCCTCGCTGATTTTGCCGCTTGGCTCGACAAACTGGGTGATGCCGTCCCCTTCAAGACCCACATCGCGCATAAGTTTGGAATACCAGGCTTTTTCCTCATACGTCCATTTGTCTACTGAACCCATCGGAACTTGCATAATACTAAGGAAGTTGACTTCACGTCGCATCTTTGCCGGTTGGTATATTTTTCCATCAGATCGATTTGCCGTTTCTGCGTGCGCTCCTCGGTCGTCAAGGGTGCCTGTGGTTAACAGCGCACCGGCCTCCTCGGACACATCCATGTACTTGAGCTCAATTAAGCCGCCGATCAGATTTCTTCTTCTGTTCAAGTGTCCAGTTGATATAGTACCCTTGTTGTTTTTCGTTCTCAGCAATCTGCCGCCCAACTTCTCTGATAGTAATTACAGCAAGTGCAGTAAATGTAAGAGTGATGAGAATCAACATCAACACAAACGCCACCGATAGCTTCCTTTTCACTTTCTTTCCCCCCTTTGCCTGCGCCAGCAACATTCTGGCTTTCAGAGTCGCTTACATACAGGCTGGAAAGCGTGTTGTTCAGAGCTTGTTTTATGCGATTATTCTTCATCGTCTTTCCCTCCTGTGAGATCTGTTTTCAATCGTTCTTCCGCTTGTTTCAGCCTGCGATGCACCGTGGAATGGCGCCACGCCCAACACCTCCGCCACCTCTCTGAGTGTGAGATCCTGAAAGTAGTGCAGCAACACCACCTGTTTCAGCTTTTCCGGAAGCCTCATCACATCCATGGTAAGCGCAATGTCCTTCGTCCTCTATCACTGCAGGTAACGCCCCGGCAAATCCTCCAGCGCTCTTTTGCAGATCCACCTTCCGGAACCATTTGGATCGAAGATAATCACGGCAGACATTGATGGCGATTTTTATCAGCCAGGTTTTTTCCTTTGCCCCATTTCGTTGTTCAAATTGATCCATCGCTTTCCATGCTTTGAGAAAGGTATCCTGCATGGCGTCTTCAGCATCGTGTACATTCGACAAATAAACAAAACAGGTGCGAAGGATGACATCGCCATATGCCTTTACCCATTCCATAAAGCGTTGCTCTCTCACCGTTTCTGCAGCAACGGTATCGCTCATCCAATCACCTCCTTGCCTTATAGACGGGAAAGTTGCGTTGTTTGTTCGAGGGAATTACAAATTCTTTTAGTCACCTGTTATTTCTTCAAGCGACTTGTCGTTAAAGCCAATTCCATTCATGAAATCGCTTAAAACAAACTCACTTACCTTAATCTTTTTATGATTACTGGCAGTTTCCTTGGAAACAATGATTTCTTCGGTTTTGGTATTGAAAGAGTATGTTGAATTGGTTCCTGTGGCTAAATTAATGATTGTAGCCTTAAAAAGCTGAGAGCCTTCATCAAGTTTCCCGAAAGAAACACTTTCAACATACCAAATCGGAGCCTCATAGACCAGCGTATATGCGTATGAGAAGACGGACAGACTTAACTCATCATCAGGATAGTATGTGATATACACACGTTGATCATTGTCATATTCTATTGTCGGTGTTCCCATGCTACTTCTTTGGCAATAATGCGGATGTTTCTATGTCGCGTTCCCATGCTCCATTGTTATGTCTACTTTGGATACAAAAAACATCTTCTTCACCTTCAGTAGCTACATAATAGACTCGTTCAGTGTTGCCCATATTCAACGTCTTGCTGCTTCGAATATCCCTGTTATCATTCGTAGCTCGAATCATCTTTATACTCTCTTTATCAACAGAATCAAGTGTTTGGCCGGCTCTTCCAAACGAGGCCATCGGCAAAAACAAAAGCACTATACAAGCAAGCAATAACAACCATTTCGGCAGCTTTAGCATCCAATCACCCCCTCAAACCTATAGACGGATAAATAACGTGGTTTGTTCGAGCCTATTGTAAATTTTTTCTTGGATACCATAATTGAAGACCATATCAAAACTTCCGATCATCTTGCAAACGATGCTTGCGGGTACCCACACAGACAAATGAACGGGGAACCTCCGTTTTGGAGATTCCCCGCTGCTATATTTATGCTTGCAAGGATTAATCCTCTTCGTCTTCATCCTTGGCGGCGCTGTCGATGATCTTCTTGGCCACGTCGCCGGGCACTTCCTCGTAGCGCTCAAAGGTCATGGTGAAGCTGCCCCGGGCCTGGGTCATGGAGCGCAGGTCGGTGGCGTATTGGGTCATTTCGCTAAGGGGCACCTCGGCCACCACCTGCTGCAGACCCTCCACCTGGTTCATGCCCATGATGCGGCCACGGCGCTTGTTCACATCGCCCATGATGTCGCCCATGTACTCATCGGGCACCAGCACTTCCACATGCATCACCGGCTCCAGCAGCACCGGGCTTGCCTCCATGCAGCCCTTTTTGTAAGCGATGCGGGCGGCGGTTTTGAAGGCCATTTCTGAAGAGTCTACCGCGTGGTAGGAACCGTCATAGAGCTTTGCCCGCAGGCCCACCATGGGGTAGCCCGCCAGCACGCCCTTCACGATGTTCTCGCGCAGGCCCTTTTCAACTGAGGGGATGAAGTTCCTAGGCACCACGCCGCCCACCACCGCATCCACAAACTCAAACTCAATGCTCGTGTCGCCAATCGGGGAGAACTCAATCCACACATCGCCAAATTGCCCCCGTCCGCCGGACTGCTTCTTGTGGCGGCCCTGGCAGGAGACGGTTTTACGGATGGTTTCCCGATAGGGGATGCGCGGCTCCTCCATCGCGGCTTCAGCGCCATACTTGCTCTTCAGCTTCGCCCGCACCACATCCAGGTGCAGATCGCCTTGGCCGGAGATCACGGTCTCTGTGGTTTCGGCGTTCTTTTCCACCTTGAGGGAGGGATCTTCTTCCTGCAAGAGCGCCAGGCCGGAGAAGACCTTGTCTTCCTCGCCCTGCTTCGCGGCAAACACGGCCTTTGAGAAGCTGGGCTCCGGGTACTGGAGCGCAGGGTACTTCACCGGATCGGCCGGGTCGCACAGGGTGTCCCCGGTGACGGTGGCATTCAGCCTGCTCAGCGCGCCAATGTCGCCCGCGTTTAGCACCTGCACGTTGGTCTGCTTTTTACCCCGCATCATAAACAGGCCGCCCGCCCGCTCCTGCTTTTCATGGTTGGCGTTGTAAAGCGGCGTTGAAGGCGTCAGGCTGCCTGAAATCACCCGGAACAGGGACAGCTTGCCCACAAAGGGATCCGCCATGGTTTTGAATACAAAGGCGGAGAAGGGCTCGCTGTTGTCACACTTGCGCACAACCGCCTCGCCGCTCTTGGGGTTCACCCCTTCCATCTGGGTGCCAACGGGGGAAGCCAGATAGTTTTTCATCATATCAAGCAGGGGAACGACGCCCACGCCTGTAACGGCCGACACGCACACCACCGGTACAATTTTGCCGGCCTGCATGCCCTTGCGGAAGCCCACCAGGATCTCTTCATGACTCAGAGCGCCTTCTTCAAAATATTTTTCCAGCAGCTCATCATCCGCTTCGGCGGAGGCTTCGGTAATCTCCTCCATAAACTGGGCGGCCCGGTCCGCCAGGTCAGCCGGCACCGGCGCTTCCGTCACTTTTTTGCTGGCCCCCTCAAAGGCCTTGTTCTCCAGCAGGTTCACAACGCCTTTGAAAGTCTCGCCGCTGCCAATGGGCACAATCAGCGGCACCACGCTGTTGCCGTATTTTTCCCGCAGGCTTTCCAGCACCTTGGTAAAATCCGCGTGCTCCCTGTCCATCTGGTTGATGATGAACATGCGGCCGGCGCCCTGCTTCACCGCCATGTCCCAGGCCTTTTCAGCGCCCACGGTCAGGCCGCCTGAAGCGGACACCACGATGCCCACTGTGCGCACCACCCGCAGCGGCCCCACGGCCTCGCCAATAAAGTCAAAATAGCCGGGCACGTCGATCAGGTTGATCTTGGTGTCCTTCCATTCCACCGGGGCTACCGCCGCCGTGATGGATATGCCGCGCTTGTGTTCTTCAGCGTCAAAGTCTGCCGTGGTGGAGCCGTCCTCCACCTTGCCCTGGCGGTCAATATTTCCGGCAGCGAAAAGCAGCGCCTCGGTCAGCGTGGTTTTGCCTTCGCTGCCATGCCCCATGAGGGCGATGTTTCTGATGTCCTTAGTCTGATAGTCAGCCATGCCTGTTCCCCCTATAAAAATAATGATTGCATCCAGAAGATGCCTGCATACAACGGACAATATTTTATCATATTCGCCTGCTTCTTACAAGCAATGCCGGCCAACACCTTTTGCCGGCTGGTTTTCCCGCTGCCAGGACGCACGGAGCGCCGCATACAGCGCCACATCGGCATATTCCCCTTTATAATAAAGCCGCTGGAGAAGCTCCCCTTCACGCATCATGCCCGCCTTTTTCATCACCCGGCCGGAAGCGGGGTTTCTGAGATCGTGCTGGCCCTCCACACGATTTAACTGCAAGCTGTCAAAAGCATATCGCAAAAAGGCTTTCAGCGCCTCTGTCATCAGGCCCTGCCCCCAGGCTTCATGGGCCAGAGAAAAACCCACCTCACAGGCGCGGCTGCCCCAGTCCAGCCACACGGGGCCAATGGTGCCGATGAATTGCTCGGTCTCCTGGCGGCAGATGGCAAAGGTCATTGCCCCCTGCGCCCGGCTGCGTCCACGGATGGCCCGCAGGGTGCCCCTGGCTTCCCGCAGGCTTTTATGAGGATACCACAGCACATAGCGTGCCACCCGCTCATCCTGCGCATAGGCAAAAAAATCCGTCGCGTCGCCCATCCGGGGCGGGCGTAAAACAAGGCGCGGGGTGCGCAGCGTCACCCCGTCGGCCTGCCTAAACAGGTGCCGCCAGCGCAGCTCAAGGGTCATGCGGGCCTCCGGCACATCATCAACCCACCGGCCCGGGGCAGGGCGGGCGCCTCCGGCAGGCGGAAGGCGTTTTGCTCCAGGCCATATATCACCGCCAGAACGCCGTAGGCAATCAGCAACAAAACAAACACTGCCGCCAGCCACTTGTAGGGCCGCAGGCTTTTATCGGGCTTTTTCATATTAGCTTACCCATTTTGCGCACGGGGGAAAATGCCCGGCTGGGGCCTTTTGGGCCATGCGGTCGGCGCCAGGGCATTGAGCGGCGTGCCCAGCGCCTGCTGGGCCATCAGCAGCCCCAGACAGGTTTTAGCATCGGTGATTTTGCCCTGGTTGACCATGGCGATGGCATCCGTCAGTGGTATGCGCAGCACATTTAAAAACTCATCCGCGTCAGGGTGCGCTGTGGTCTGGCGCAGCTCCGTGGCCAGGTAAAGGGCGATGCGCTCGGTGCAAAAGCCGGGCGTGGTCACTACATGGGCCAGCTTTTGCCACTTGGCCGCCACCAGGCCCGTCTCCTCCTCCAGCTCGCGCTGGGCGCAGATAAAGGGATCCTCCCCGGCATAGTCCAGCTTCCCGGCAGGGATCTCCAGCATCATCTCGTCAATGGCCACCCGGTGCTGGCGCACCAGGGTCACATACCCCTGGGCGTCCACCGGCACCACGGCGGCGGCCCCTTTGTGCAGCACGATCTCCCGATCAGCCTCATGCCCATCGGGCAGCTTGACCCGCCATTTTTCAACTGTCATGATGGCGCCTTCAAACAGGGTTTCCCCTGACAGCACCGTTTCTTTATACGCCTTGTCGTTCATATGATCGACTCCCCCCTTATGCTCTTAGTATAAGGTATCCGATAGGTCGGCGCAAGCGGGAAGGGGGCTGCCTTGCCCCGTTCTGCGCCCCATGCTACAATAACGTTATAAAATACTTATAGGAGGACACCATGCCAAAGAAGATATTGTTAGCCGGCGAATCCTGGAACAGCTACACCGTCCACGTCAAGGGCTTTGACGCTTTTTACACCTCGGTGTATGAAGAAGGGGCTGACCGCCTGATCAAAGCCCTGTCTGACAGCGGGTATGAGGTCACCTTCATGCCTAACCATGTCGCCGCCCTGCGCTTCCCCTTTTCGGTTTCAGAGCTGGCGGAATATGACTGCGTAATCCTGTCCGACATCGGCTCCAACACCCTGCTGCTCCACCCGAACACCTTTGCCAGAAGCCGGGTGACGCCCAACCGCTGCCAGGTCATCAGGGACTATGTGAAACAGGGCGGCGCACTGTTGATGGTAGGCGGGTATATGTCCTTTGCCGGCATTGACGCCAAGGGCAAATACGGACGCACCGCCCTTCAGGAAGTGCTGCCCGTCACCTGCCTTGAAACGGACGACCTGATGGAGCATCCCGAGGGCATCACCCCCAGCATCGTGCTGGCTGATCACCCCTCCCTGAAAGGTGTTCCCACGAACATTCCCCACTTCCTGGGCTATAACCGCACCCTGCCCCGGGAAGACACCCAGGTGGTGATGACCATCGGTCCCGATCCCTTCCTGGCCTTTGGCGAGTATGGAAAGGGCCGCGCCGGGGCCTTCACCTCTGACTGCGCCCCCCACTGGGGCCCGCCTGAGTTTGTAAACTGGGAGGGCTATACGCCGCTGTTCAAGGGAATTGTGGATTATTTGACCCGGGCTTAACTGGAAAAAACGAATTCAGCATCAGACCACCGGGGGGATATACAGGTTCAGGAACACCCACACCGACAAGTTAAAGGTGTCAACCAGCGCGTGGGCGATGATGCAGTGACGCAGGCTGCCTGACTTCAGGAAGGCTATAGACCAGAGCGCTCCCATGATGACAAGGGGCATCGCCATCATGCTGCTCCTGATGGTGATGGAAAAAACGCCCCACATCGCATAATGGCTCAGGGTGAACAGCAGGGTGGAATAAGCGATGTTGGCAGCCTGCCCCCAGGGCAGCCGGGGCAGCAGCCAACCCCGCCAGAACAATTCCTCCATCACGGGGTTGACAAGGATAAAGACCACGGACAATGCTGTGAGCAGCGGCGTTATCGTGATCACCCGCAGGCCCCATACAAATGCCACCAGGGTAAACAGGGCCGGAAAATAAGGCAGAAGTCGCCACACCGGCCTGCCCTGGGGTTTTTTCATCGCTTCGGAAAAGCTCGCCCTGTCCGGTTTGACCACATAGATTATGGACAGCCAATATACCACTGCCAGCGGAATAAAGGCCCAGGCGCCGATCAAGGCGTTTGCCGTCAGCGCCACCAGAAAACCCAGCAGGATAATCACCAGCGGCGTTGTTACCGCCGGGTTTTTTGTCAGCTTCCCCATCGTTTCACCGCCTCTCAAGCCATTAAACAGCATCATTATACAAAATGAAACTGAAAAAAGAATATAATCCATGTAAAATGGACGATGTGCTGATAAGTCCATTCAGGATTAAAACCCGGCACTCCTCATCATATCTCTTTGGATTTTTTGTTTGACATCAGCAATGGCCCTTGCTATACTATGCAGGCGTTTTGTAGCATGGCTGCAAGCTGGGGAGAGATGGCCGAGCGGTTGAAGGCGCTAGTCTTGAAAACTAGTGATGCTGAAAGGCACCGGGGGTTCGAATCCCTCTCTCTCCGCCATCGTTCCACAATTTGGAGAAGTACCCAAGTGGCCGAAGGGGCTCCCCTGCTAAGGGAGTAGTACGTCAAAAGCGTAGCGAGGGTTCAAATCCCTCCTTCTCCGCCAAAACCCTGATAAATCAACGTTTATCGGGTTTTTTTAATGCCCATACTGTAGATAAGATTTAGTTAAAAAGTGAGTAGAAGTGAGTAAAAATGAATTCTACTGCCTACATTACTATCATCATTACTGCCTACAAGTTCTTTCCTTAACTGTAGAATAAAAAGCGCAATATAACTTACCTTCGCGCATGTTCAGCAGCTTGCCATCTTCCAATTTGTCGCAGATATCGGCTAGCACTGGTAGGATAATATCAGTCAAAACAATCGGCGATGTCTGACGTTTGTGTGTTTTTGTGCCAATTTATATTGTCCACAGTGTGGCGCCTCAGCTTCACGGGCATCATGCCAGTGCAAATCATTAGCAAGATAAAGCCTGTGAAAACGTGACTATCATTGCAATGTTTCTACAAAGCGGTAATCTCATCCCAGGCAAAGGGTATGCCAATGCGGATGTTTTGTTCCGGCAGTGTGAGTGCCTGAGCACGATTGATCTGCACGGCTCTGTCATATATAGTCAACTGAAAGAGGGTGGACAGCATTGACATTCCCCCTGATTTTAGGGTAGTTTTAAAATAGCGGAGGATTGGCGTTCCGCAAGAAAATATATGGAGGTCTATGATGAGAAAAACCCTATCCATACTCCTGGCCATGATGATGACGCTTGGCATGGTGTCCTTTGCGCTGGCAGAGGGCAACAGCTTCACCCCCGGAACCTATACCGGCGAGTCCAAAGACTATGGCGGCGAGATCACCGTGGAGGTGACCTTGAGCGAAACCCGGATTGAAGCCGTGAAGGTGCTTGAACAGAGCGAAACCCCAGGCATCGGCAGCAACGCTGTTGAGATGCTGCCCGAGGCCATTGTGGCCGCCCAGTCCCTGCAGGTGGACAGCGTGGGCGGGGCCACCGTCAGCAGTGCCGGCATCCTGGCCGCCGTGACGGACGCGCTTGCCAAGGCCGGGGTTAACGCCGCGGCGCTGGTTCCCACTGAAAGAGCGGAACCCACCGAGATGAAGGAAGAGGCGTTGGAGACAGATGTGGTGGTTATCGGCGCAGGCGGCGCCGGCATGACTGCAGCCATTGAGGCTGCCAATGCCGGTAGAAAGGTCATCTTGCTTGAAAAGGAGGCCCTCACCGGCGGCAACACCACCCGGGCCACCGGCGGCATGAACGCCGCTGACACCCCCTATCAGGACAAGGTGAGCTTTGAAGAAAATGCCGGCGTTGAAAAGACCCTGGAAAACGCCCGCAAACTGTATGGCGACGCGCTGAGCGATCTGATTGGCGTGGTGGAAGGCCAGTATGAGGCTTACCTCAAATCCCCCGAGGGCTATTTTGACACCCTGGATCTCTACATTTTGGACACCCTGGTGGGCGGAAAAAACATGAATGACAAGGAGCTGGTGCAGGTGCTCTCAAGCCAGTCGGCTGACGGCATCGAGTGGCTCAAGTCCATCGGCGCCACCCTGGAGAGCGTTGGCAGCTTTGGCGGCGCCAGCGTGAAGCGCATCCACCGCCCCGTGAACGCCGAGGGCAAAACCGTGTCCGTGGGCGCTTACCTGGTGCCCATCCTCACCCAGAATGTGGAAGAGCTGGGCATCCAGATCCTGTACAATACCCCCGCCACCGAGCTGATGCTGGACAATGGCGCTGTCACCGGCGTTGTTGCCGTTTCCAAGGATACGACCTACCAGATCAAGGCCAAGGCCGTGGTGATCGCCACGGGCGGCTTTGGCGCCAATGTGGAGCTTTGTGCCAGCTACCGGCCCGACCTGACCGGTTTTGTCACCACCAACGCCCCCGGCGCCACAGGCGACGGTATTCAGCTGGGCATTTCTGCCGGCGCTGCCACGGTTGACCTGGACCAGATCCAGATCCACCCCACGGTGGAGCAGTCCACCAGCGCACTGATCACTGAAGGCCTGCGCGGCGACGGCGCCATTCTGGTGAACGCCGAGGGCAAGCGCTTTATTGATGAAGTGGGCACACGGGACGTGGTGAGCGCCGCTGAAATCGCCCAGCCCGGCAGCTTTGCCTGGCTGGTGATCGACCAGGCCATGGCCGATGCCTCCACCGTCATTGCGGGCTATATCAACCGGGGCCTCACCGTGACAGGCGAAAGCTATGAAGCGCTGGCCGCGGCCATGGAGGTTGACCCCGCGGCGCTGGCCGCCACCATGGAAGCCTGGAACAAATCCGTGGCGGACAAGAAGGACGAGGCCTTTGGCCGCACCTCCTTTGCCAATCCGCTGGACACCGCCCCCTTCTACGCGATAAAAATCGCTCCCGGCGTGCACCACACGATGGGCGGGCTGAAAATCAACACCCAAACCCGGGTGCTCAATGAACAGGGCGAAGCCATCCCGGGGTTGTACGCGGCGGGAGAGGTCACCGGCGGCGTCCATGGCGCCAATCGTCTGGGCGGCAACGCTGTGGCCGACATCATCGTCTTTGGCCGCATCGCGGGCCAGCAGGCGGCTGAATACGCCAAATAATCCTTATACCCCATGTAACCACAGGCCGGCACGGAAATAGCGCCGGCCTGTTTTTACCCTGCGATCAAAAATGAAATTTTCTTAATCTGTGCGGAACGGAGCTTTTATGTGATAGAATAGCCGTGGCGTTATTTTAGCACCGCACAGCACAGGAGAGCACAAGCATGAACAATCCGCCTCGTGCCCTCACAGGGCTTAGCAGCCTGCAGGCAGAGCAGCTGCACCAGCAGGGCAAAGGCAACATCCCCCCAAAAAGCGCCGGGCACAGCCTGGGGCAGATCATCTTCAATAATCTGTTTACGTGGTTTAATATTCTCAACTTCATCCTTGCCGCCGCCCTCATCGCGGTGGACTCCTATCGCAATATGCTGTTTTTAGGGGTGGTGATCAGCAACACCCTCATCAGCACCATTCAGGAGGTGCGCGCCCGGAAAACCGTGGAAAGGCTGACCCTGCTGGTGGCCGCACCCGTGACTGTGATGCGGGATGGCCAGTGGGCCTATCTGCCCTCAGAAAGCCTGGTGGAAGGCGACCTGGTGCGCTTTTCGGCGGGCGACCAGGTTTGCGCGGATGCCATGGTGCTCTCCGGCCAGGGCGCCGCCAACGAATCTCTCCTGACCGGGGAGAGCGACCCGGTGCAAAAGGGGATAGACGACCACCTGTATTCCGGCTCCATCATCACCGAGGGGCGGCTGTATGTCCGCCTCACCCGGGTGGGGAGCGAAAGCTATGCTGGGCAGCTGGTGCAAAGCGTGCGCCATGTGAAGACCTCCCGCAGTCAGCTGATGAATGACTTGAAAAAACTCATCCGTTTTATCAGCTATTTTCTGTTGCCCATTGGCCTCATCCTGTTTGCTAAGCAGTGCTGGGTGTTAAAGGAGCCCATCGCTTCCGCCGTCCCCGCCACGGTGGCAGCCATGCTGGGGATGATTCCTGAAGGGCTGATGCTTCTGACCAGCATGACGCTAGCGGTGGGTGTCATCCGCCTGGGCCAGCAGAACACCCTGGTGCAGGAGCTTTACGGCATTGAGAACCTGGCCCGGGTGGATACCCTGTGCGTGGACAAAACCGGCACCATCACCAAGGGCTGCCTGCAGGTGGAGCAGGTCATCCCCCTTGAAGGTTATGAGCTTGCCCAGGTGAACAGCGCCATGCGGCAGATGCTGCAATCCTCCGAGGATGACAACGCCACCTTCCAGGCCCTGCGCAGCCACTGGGGCGGCGGCCCCGTGATGGCGGCGGAGCCGGTGGCGCTAAAGGTGCCTTTTTCCTCCGCCCGCAAATGGAGCGCTGTGGCCTTCAC
This sequence comes from Christensenellales bacterium, assembly GCA_050952935.1. GTDB lineage: Bacteria > Bacillota > Clostridia > Christensenellales > Aristaeellaceae > UBA6115. The sequence continues at coordinate 311,075 of JBMNLS010000002.1, forward strand.
CACCCTGGGCAGCACCCTGGTGGGCGCGCCTGAATTCATTATGCAGGGCAACATGCCGGATTCTCTTGCCCGGCAGGTGGAAGAGTATTCCAGCCAGGGTTTGCGGGTGCTGCTGGTGGCCCATTCGCCCCTTTTTCCCCAGGATAATTGCCTGCCGGGTGAAATCACCCCCCAGGCGCTGATCCTCATGAACGATCAAATCCGGGAAGACTTTGCCGATACCGCTGATTTCCTGACGCAGGAGGGCGTTGATATCAAGATCCTTTCAGGGGATAACCCCCGCACGGTGGCGGAGGTGGCCCGGCGCGCCGGTCTGCCCAACGCGGACAGCTGGGTGGACGCCTCCTGCCTTGACAGCGACGAGGCTTTGAGCCAGGCCGTCGCCCGGTATACGGTCTTTGGCCGGGTGGCCCCCGACCAAAAGAAAACGCTGGTGCAGGCGCTCCAGGCGGCCGGGCGCACCGTGGCCATGGTGGGGGATGGGGTGAATGACGTGCCCGCGCTTAAGGTGTGCGACTGCGCCATCGCCATGGCAGGGGGCAGCGATGCCGCCAGAAAAGTATCCCAGCTGACGCTGCTCAAAGAGAATTTTTCCGCCCTCCCCCAGGTGGTTCTGGAGGGTCGGCGGGTGATCAACAACATCACCCGCTCCGCTTCCCTGTTTCTGGTTAAAACCTGCTTTTCCTACCTGCTCTCCCTGCTGATGCTGATTTTGCCCCTGGCCTATCCCTATCACCCCATCCAGATGACGCTGGTCAGCGTCTTCACCGTGGGTATCCCCTCCTTTTTCCTGGCCATGGAGCCCAACCGGGAGCGGGTGAAGGACGGCTTTTTGGAAACCATCCTGAAAAACGCGCTGCCGGGGGCGCTGACCAACTTGGCGCTGGTGATGCTGACGCTGTTTTTCTCCGGCATTCTGCCGATTTCAGACGAACAACGCTCCAGTATCGCGGTGATCGTCATTGGCGGCACAGGCCTTTTGGTGCTGGCCTACACCAGCCGCCCCCTTACGCTGCTGCGGGGCCTGCTGCTGCTGGGCATGGGGCTGGGCATGGGGTTGACCATGCTGATTTTTGGCGGTTTCTTTTTCCTGGCGCCGCTGTCAGGAACAAGCGCTGTTTTCTGCGGGGTGCTGTTGGCGCTGTCCCCGGTGCTGCTGTGGCTTTTTCATGTGGCGCTTAATGCGGGCTTCGCCCTCTTTGAAGCCTGGAAAAACCATCGCCTGCCGGGGAAGCTTTTGTGATATGATAAAAAAGAATACACTTGGAGGATGAAACGATGAGCAAAAAAGTATTGCTGGAAGTGTGCTGCGGTTCCGCCGATGACGTGATTCAGTCCCATCTGGGCGGCGCTGATCGGGTGGAATTGAGCAACAACCTGTTCCATGGCGGGCTGACCCCCACCATCGGTACTGTGTGCCTGGCCAAGGAAAGATCACCCCTGCCCGTGATCGCCATGGTGCGCCCGCGCCAGGGCGGCTTTTGCTATACAGAGGTGGAGTTTGCCGTGGCCCTCACCGATGCCAAGGAGATGATCCGGGCGGGGGCTGACGGCCTGGTGTTCGGCTTCCTGCACGCGGACGGCACCATTGACGAGGAGCGCTGCAAACAGGTGATCGGCATCGCCAAGGAAGCCGGCAAAGAAGCCGTATTCCACCGCGCCATTGATGTGACGCCCGATTGGAAGCGCGCCCTGGACAGCCTGATATCCCTGGGGGTTGACCGGGTGCTCACCAGCGGCCAGGAGCCGGATGTGTTCTTCGCCATGGACACCATCCGGGAGATGGTGAACTACGCCGGGGACAACATCCAGATTTTGCCGGGCGCCGGGGTCACCCTGAGGAACGCGGCCAGGATCGCCGAGTACACCGGCGCCACGCAGCTGCACATCGCCCGCTTCAAGCCCCAGTTTGACGCGTCCACCGCCAACAACCGGGATATCTACTTTGGCGGTGCCCTTTACCCGCCGGAGGACCGCTATGACCTGATTGACGGTGCCTATATCCAGGCCGTGACCGATACATTGAAATAACACATGATAACAAACAGCTTTGATCCCCACACGCCCCCCATTTTCACGGCGGAGGACCTTGTGCGCCCGGCCAGCCAGCCGCTGGCCGACGTGTGCATCATCACCTTTTCCAAAACGGTGATGGATCATGCACTGGCCCAATTCCCCTGTCGGGCCATCGCTGCCCTGCCTGCCCTCAATGGCGACAGACCGGTCTATCTGCTGGAAAATCAAAGCCCTCGCATCGCCTTTTACATGAGCCCCATCACCTCAGCCGGGGCGGGGATGAAGATGGAAGACGCGGCAGTGGCCACCGGTGTAAAGCGCTTTGTGCTCTTTGGCAGCTGCGGGGCGCTGGACAGCGCCCTCACCGAAGGCCGCCTCATCGTGCCCACCGAGGCCTACCGGGATGAGGGCTTCAGCTACCACTATGCCCCCGCCGCCCCTTACATCACCGTTCAAAACGCTGACAAGGTGGCGCTGATCCTTTCTGATCTGGGCATCCCCCATGTGAAGGGCCGCGCCTGGACCACCGACGCTCTCTACCGGGAGACCCGGGGCAACATGGAAAAGCGCAAGGCCGAGGGCTGCATCGCCGTTGACATGGAATGCAGCGGCCTTCAAGCCCTGAGCGACTTTAAGGGCTATGACTATTACACTTTCTTTTACTCAGGCGACCTGCTGGACGCCCCCCAATGGGAGCAGCGCATCCTGTGCAATGACGCGGAAGCCGACCACCAGTTGCGCAACTTTCTGGTGGCGCTGGAGATCGCGAAGCGGGTGGCGCGGAAAGAAGGGTGAGGATGGATATGGCGGATTGCTGTTTTACACAAAGCGGCCGCTGGTTTCGCTTACCGGGCATGCGCCATCATTAGTTACAATATGAGTGCCAGGATGTTCCATTTTATTCATCCTGCGGACGGGGCGGCAAGGCGTAAATCAAGTTTACATCCGCCCTTCCACCTTCCTCATCAAACACCAGGCCATTGACAAACAATGCGCCGTCGCCTTTGAGAATCATTGTGAAATCAAGCACCAAAGCTTGATGGGGTGTTTTGCTTTCGCCCAGAATTCTGGACCAATCCCCATTAACATTTTTTAATTTCCAACCCTTATCCGGGCTGTCAACTCGCTTAATGACCTCTGTGACCAAGTCAACATCCAAATCGAACGAGACCATCCCACCGGGGGGATAGTCTACACGCAGCCTGACTGTGAAGGGTTTGTTCAATGAAATTTCATCAGGGATTTCCAAGGCATGGGGCAGAGACAGGTAAATCTCATCCGTTGTTTCAACAAAGGTTTTGCCATGATGAACGGTTTTTACCTCCAGGCGCAGGCTGGTTCCACCTTCAGGCTTGATGACCAAAAAATCGGGTTTGCCTTCAAGGGGTTGAAAAAGCGCCTCTTCTACCTGGCCAAATCGGTTGGTGATTATCCATCGGTAGCTGATGCTGGCATCCGGGCCCAAATCATCAGGATAATGGAGAGGAATGTTCAGCTCCTCTCCCCAAAGGCAGCTATCCTGCTGGCGAACCGGCAACACGCCGGATTGATCCAAACCATCAGGTATCGCCGGCACAGGTGTGCCAATCAGCATAAAGAGCAGAACCATCATCAGGATGATGGGCAGATTCTTTCGGACATAACACATATGACTCCTCCCGTTCAGGCGACATGCGCCAAATAAGCTGATTTGATTGAAATCACTGTATCACAGCAAGAGGAAAACAGCAATTGCTGTGGTACGGTATACAGAGAATAAAAACACCCTTCTTCGCCATCAGCGTTTCAAAATCACTCGCCTCAATGAGTTGGCCGCTTCCTTATTCAGGGCGGCGGTGGCCCCACCCCGGAAAGAGGCGATGTTTTTCCGGGTCAGCTTTTCAAAGGCATCATCCTTGTATTGCTCCATGGCCTCCGATAGCTGCTCCTGGGTGAGGTTCCGGGCTTTGCCATAGGTACGATTGTTTTGATACCGCTTGTGTTTCATGTTTTCCTCGCGGCTTGATGATAATACAAATGCATAAAAAAAGCCGGTGTGGAAGAAACCGGAAACGGAATGGGTTGAAAAATGATTCTACCGCTGGTCTAGTTTGGAGCGAAAAAAAGGAATACCCCTGCGCAGAAGGAGGTTTTTTCAAAGACTGCCTGGGGAAAGTCCGCCAGCGTTTCCTCTTTGACCATGTAATATTCATCATCGTCCCATTCCGGGCGATAAGCCTTGCGGCACGCGGCCAGGTCCGCCCCGGTTTCAAAGGCCACATCGCCAATCACCAGCTGACCGCCGGGGTTGAGCAGCGCCAGCGCCTGCCGGATAAACCGCTGCCTCTCCCGGGGGGTCAGGTGATGGATGGCATAGGTGCTGATGATGCAGTCAAAGCGCTCCTCCCTGATTGTTTCAGGCAAGCCCTGGGTGAAATCATGCTGAAGCAGCTTGGCCCGGGGCATTTTCTTCCGGGCGATCGCTATCATCCGCTCTGAAAAATCAAGGCCAAAGATGGTATAGCTATCCTGATACAGCCGGTGGGTCAACCGCCCAGTGCCAAAGCCCACATCCAGGATTTTCCGGCCTGTTCCTTCCCGCACCGCCTGATACACCCGGTTCATCACTTCCCGGTACCCGGCAAATGGATAAGTGTCGTCAATGTCGCTTTCCTGGACACTTTTGTCATAGCCATCCGCCCACAGGTCAAATCCCTGGCTGTCAAGCATCAGATAATGTCCTTCATGCAGTCAATTACCTCCCCGGTGAGGGCGCTGCGCTCCCCATGGCGCTTTTCCGCCGCCTGCCCCGCCAGCCCCAGCCACAGGCAGGCGGTGCGGGCCGCCTCAAAGGGCGGGGTTTGGGGGCTTGAGGCCAAAAGGGCGGCCATGATGCCGCTCAGGGCATCCCCGCTGCCGCCTTTGGCCAGCGCCGGGCTGCCCACGGCGTTCAGCGCCGTCCGGCTGCCGTCATGAACCACGCTGACGGCCCCTTTCAGCGCCACGGCGCCGCCGTATCTGGCCTGAATGGCCTTTGCCGCGGCGATGGGGTCATCCGTCACCTGGGCGACACCTGTGCCAAGAAGCCGGGCGGCCTCGCCCGGGTGGGGCGTCAGGATGGTGTTTTTGCCAATCGGCAGGGGATGGCGGGCCAGCAGGTTCAGCGCGTCCGCGTCCAGAACGCTGGGCACATCCGCCTGATACAGCAGGCTCAGGTTGCGCCAGGCCTCGTCGCTTTGCCCCAGGCCGCAGCCAGCGAGAAAGGCGTCATGGGCCGGCGGGGAGGAAAGGACGCTTTCCACATTGAGGCAGATGGCGTTGGGAACCAGGCCCTGCAGGGTGGGGATGATGTCAGGCACGCAGGCGATATACACCAACCCGGCCCCCGCCCTTAGCGCCGCTTTGGCCGCCATGGCGGCCGCACCCGCCATGCCGAGGCTGCCCGCGTACATCAGCACCCGCCCGGCCTGGCCTTTGTGCAGATGAGCGGGGCGATGGGGCAGGCGGCCGGGCAAATCCCCCGCCTCCAGGGCGCTAAGGGCGGGGCTTTCCAGCGCTTCATAAGCAGCTTTGGGGATGGAGAGGGGGACTGTGATCACCTCCCCGATCACATCCCGCCGGGGGCTGAGGTAAAGCCCGGTTTTGCTGTGCCCCAGGGCCGCTGTCCAACTGGCACGGAAGGCCTGGTTTTCCACCCGGCCGGTCAGGCTGTTAAGCCCGCTGGGGGCATCCACCGCCAATAACGGTACTTTTAGCTCATTCACCGCCTGGGCCAAAACCAGCATATGCTCCGGCAGCCCGCCGTGAAAGCCGGTGCCAAACACGGCGTCCACCACCGCGTCAGGCATTTCGCTGAGCGGATGTTCCGGCTGCCAGGCCGACACCGGCAGCCCCAGCGCCCGCACATGCTTCAGGTTGGTGATGGCCTCGGGGTTCCTGGGTTCCTCCGCCAGCAGCACCTGAACCGATGCTCCCGCCTGGTGGGCCAGCCGGGCCATGGCCAGGCCATCGCCCCCGTTGTTGCCGGGGCCGATCAGAAAAAGCAGGCGTTTGCCGGAAACCCCCGTCAGCTTCTCCTGCAGGATGGCAAAAGCGCCCCTGGCCGCCTCCTCCATCAGCAGCAGCGGCGACAGGCCCAGGGTGAAGGCGCGTTCCTCCAGGGCGCGCATCTGCCGGGGGGTTAAAATCAGCCGCAATTTAATCCTCCATCACGCAAAGCGCCACCGTCATCCCTCTCTCATGGGAGATGGACAGGTGGCAATGAACGATGCCCCGCCCGGCCAGGGCCTCCCAGGCCTTGCCAATGGGGGCATAGCAGGGTGCACCCTGATCGGTGTGGGTGATGATGATGTCGCTTAAGGGAATCTCCCGGAAGCCCTCCCCCAGGGCCTTTACAAAGGCTTCCTTGGCCGCGAAAAGGCCGGCCAGGCTGGAGGCCATCACCGCGCCCCGGCCTCGGATATAGGCCGCTTCCTCCGGGGCGAAATAGCGCTTCAGAAAAGCGTCCGTTTTTAGTAGCTTTTCCATCCTGCCGATGTCGCACAGGTCAACCCCTACGCCCAGGATCATGCCTGGAGGCTCAAAATGGCGTTGGCTACCGCCCGGGCGGTGACCTCCTGAGCGGCGGAGCAGAGCTTCACAAAGTTCACTTCCTGTAGCACCCGCTCAGTCGCCAGGGAAAAGAGGGTGTCCCCATCCATCTGGGTGTGGGAGGGACGGATGGCGCGGGCCAGGCCCCCATGGCTCACATCCGCCAGCCGGGTCACCTGGTCTTTGGTGAGCCTGCAATCCACCGCGACAACCCCGATGGTGGTGTTGGTGCCGGGTGGGGGAATGCGCATCTGATAGGGGGCGGGGGCGGTACCTTTCAGAAGCCCTTCCGCCAACACTGCGGTGCCGTCAGGCATCCGGGCGCTGGCCAGACACTTGCCGCTGACCGGGTCATAGACATCGCCCACCGCGTTCACCGCGATGATGGCCCCCACCGTGATACCTTCAGGCAGGGTGATGGAGGCGGAGCCGATGCCCCCCGGATGGGGCAGGGCGTTTTGCACCAATTTTCCCACCGTGCATCCGCAGCCGGCGCCATAAGATCCCTGCTGCACGCCCTTGGCCGCCGCGGTCACAGCGGCGCGGCCCATGGCGGCATCAGGCGTGGTGCCGGATTCTCCCACGGCCAGGTCAAACAGCACCGCAGCCGGCACAATGGGGATGCGGGCAATGCCCATGTCAATGCCGATGCCCGCCTGGGCCAGGCAGCGCATCACGCCGTCGGCAGCCGACAGCCCAAAGGCGCTGCCGCCGGTCAGGACCACGGCATGGGCCACCTCCACCAGGTTGCCGGGGCGCAGCACATCGGTTTCCCGGGTGCCGGGCGCCCCGCCCCGGACGGACACCCCCGCCATGGCCCCTTCCCGGGGCCCCAGCACCACGGTGACGCCGGTTTTGGCATGTTCATTTTCCACCTGACCCACGCGGATGCCGTGAACCTTGGTAATATTCCCAGGATAAAGTTTGCTCATGGGTTCGACTCCTTTCGCTCAGGAAGGGCGGAGGCCAGCCACCGGGCCAAATCCTCATACACCCTTTCCCGGATGGTTTCGTTAAACAGCTCATGGCGGCAGCCGGGGTAAAGCGTCACCTCCACCCGGGAAAGCCCCGCCGCCCGATATTCCCCGGCCACCTTTTCCACACCCCGGCCCTGCTGCCCCACCGGGTCCTCCCCGCCTGACATCAGAAGGACGGGAAGCTCTTTGGGCAGCTTGTCCAGGCGTTTTAGCTTTGTCAGCCTCATCAGGCCGTCAAACAAATCGTAATAACCCCGCCCGGTAAACACAAAGCCGCAGAGGGGGTCGTCCTTGTATTTTTGCACCTGGGCCGCGTCCCGGCTCAGCCAGTCACTGGGCGTTTGAGCTGGGGCAAAGGGCTTGTTGTTGCCGGCAAAGGCCAGCTGATGGATCAGCCCCGCCTCCTGTTGGCCAAAGCCCAAGGCGCAGTGGAGGCCTGCCAGGGCACGGGCAAAGGCGCACAGCATCGCCGGGTAATGCCCGGTGCCGGAAAGCACCAGAGCGCTTAGCCGCTCAGGATGCCTGAGGGCATACTCCCTGGCCACGAAACTGCCCATGCTGTGCCCTAAAAGCGCCAGGGGCAAACCAGGATGGCGCGCCATCAGGAAGCGGATCACGCTGTCTAGGTCCTCAATCAGCCTGTCCCAGCCATTTTCATCGGCAAAGTAGCCCTTCCCGGGCGCTTCTTCCCCGTGGCCCAAATGGTTATAGCCGCAGACTAAATGGCCCGCGGCGGCAAGATGACGGGCAGGGGCATCATAGCGGGCGATGTGCTCCGCCATGCCGTGGCTGATCACCACTAACCCCTTGGGCGCGCCCTCAGGCTCCCACAGCATCAGGCTGCGGGGGTAGGGGCTGTGGCCGGGGAAGGGCAGGAGGATCATCACGGGTGTCCCTTTCTTCTTCGTATCAGAGCTGGTAAAGCCCCAGCTTCTTGTAGACCTTGTTAAGGGTGCGCTGGGCCAGCTTCTGAGCGCGCTCGGCGTTGTTTTTGAGGGTCTGGGCCAGGTAGGCTTTGTCGGCAAGCAGCTCTTTATAGCGGGTCTGCACCGGCTTAAGGGCCGCGATGACAGCCTCCGCCGTTTCATCCTTCAGCGCTCCGTAGCCCTTGCCCTCCAGGCGCCCGCAGATATCATCCATTTTTTCCCCGCTTAAAACAGAGAGGATGGTGAGCAGGTTGGACACCCCAGGCTTCTCCTCCGGGTCAAAGCGGATCTCCGCCTCGGAGTCGGTCACCGCGCGCCTGATTTTGCGCCGGATGTCCTCCGGCCTGTCTGTCAGCGCGATCAGGCTGTCCTCAGGGTCTGACTTGGACATCTTCTTTTCCGGTTCCGTCAGGCTCATGATTTTGGCGGTCTGCTGGGGGATATAGCCCTCCGGCACCTTGAAGACGCCGGGGTGGATGGCGTTGAAGCGCTGGGCGATGTCCCGGGTGATCTCAATGTGCTGCTTCTGGTCAGCCCCCACCGGCACCACGTCCGTCTGGTAAAGCAGAATATCCGCCGCCATCAGCACCGGGTAGGTAAACAGCCCCGCGTTGATGTTGTCCTGGTGCTTTTGGGCCTTGTCCTTAAACTGGGTCATGCGTCCCAGCTCCCCCATATAGGTGAAGCAGTTGAGGATCCAGCTCAATTCCACGTGCTGGGGCACATGGCTTTGGGTGTAGATGATGGACTGCTCCGGGTTTAACCCCGCCGCGATATAAAGCGCAGCTAATTCCAGTGTCTGGCGTCTGAGCGCTGCCGGATCCTGCCGGACGGTGAGCGCATGCAGATCAACAATGCAAAAAAGGCAATTGTGCTGATCCTCCAGCAGTTTAAAATTGCGCATCGCGCCGATGTAGTTGCCCAGGGTGATATGCCCTGAGGGCTGGATGCCCGAAAACAGGACGGGCTTGCGGGTTGTTTCCTGGCTCATGGTCGTTTCCTCGTCTTTCATGTTATAGCTTCATGTCCCGCTTCACCTTGGCGAAGGCCTCTATCGCGCGATCCAAATCCTGGTGGCTGTGGCCGGCGGAAATCTGGGTGCGGATGCGCGCCTCGCCCTGGGGCACCACGGGGTAGGAGAAGGCGATCACATAGACGCCATAGTCCAGCATCCGGGCGGCTGCCTCGGCCGCCTTGTGGGCGTCATAGAACATCACCGGCACGATGGGATGCTCCCCCGGCAGCAGCTCAAAGCCCACCTGTTCCATGCCTGCCCTGAAAAAGCGGGCGTTTTCGTGCACCCGGTCGCGCAGTTCGCTGGAAGCTTCCAGGATGTCGATCACTTTGAGGGTGGCCGCGCAGATGGCGGGCGCCAGGGTGTTGCTGAAAAGATAGGGCCGGGAGCGCTGGCGCAGGAGATCTACAATGGGCTGCCTGGCCGCTGTGAAGCCACCGGATGCGCCGCCCAGGGCCTTGCCAAAGGTGCTGGTGATGATGTCCACCCGGCCCATCACGCCGCAGGCCTCGTGGGTGCCCCGGCCGGTCTCGCCCATAAAGCCGGTGGCATGGCTGTCATCCACCATCACCAGGGCATCGTACTTGTCCGCCAGGTCGCAGATTTCCTTCAGCTTGGCGATATAGCCATCCATGGAAAACACGCCGTCGGTAACGATCAGCCTGATGCGGGCATCCTGGCTGTCCTTCAAGTATTTTTCCAGCTCCCTCATGTCGGAGTTGGCATAGCGCAGGCGCCTGGCCTTTGACAGCCGGATGCCATCGATGATGGAGGCGTGGTTGAGGGCATCGGAGATGATGGCATCCTCCTCGCCCAGCAGGGTTTCAAACAGCCCGCCGTTGGCGTCAAAGCAGGAGGAGTAGAGGATCACATCATCCATCTGCAGGAAATGGGCCAGGCGGTTTTCCAGCTTTTTGTGGATCAGCTGGGTGCCGCAGATGAAGCGCACGCTGGACAGCCCCAGGCCCCAGTTGTCATAGCTGGCCTTGGCCGCCTGGATCAAGCGCCAGTCGTTGGACAGGCCCAGGTAGTTGTTGGCACAGAGGTTGATCACGCCGTCCGCCTGCGTGGTATCGATGATCGAACGCTGGGGGCCCAGGATGACCCGCTCGTTTTTAAAGGTGCCCGCCTGGCGGATGTCCTCCAGCTGCCGGGTGAAGATGTTCAGTGCTTTTTTCATGTTTTCTCGCTCCATTCCAGAATAATTTTGCCGCTTTTCCCGGTGTTCATGATGGCGAAGGCCTCTTCAAAGCGGCTGTAGGGGAAACGGTGGGTGATGATCGGGCTTAGATCAAGCCCGCTTTGCACCATGGCCGCCATTTTGTACCAGGTTTCATACATCCGCCGCCCGTAAATGCCTTTGAGACCAAGGCCCTTGAAGATGATCTGGCTCATGTCAATGGCCGGCTTCTGGGAAAAAAGGCCCAGCAGGGCGATCTGCCCGCCGTTTCGCATGGAGGCGATCATGGATTCCAGCGCGGACACCGCGCCCGACATCTCAAGCCCCACGTCAAAGCCCTCGACCATGCCCAGTTCATGCATCACGTTTTCCAGCTTTTCCCGGGTGACGTTCACGGTGCGGGTGGCGCCCAGCTTTTTGGCCAGGTCAAGGCGATAGTCGGACAGGTCGGTAGCCACCACATGGCGGGCCCCGATGTGCCGGGCGATGGCGCAGGCCATCATGCCGATGGGGCCGGTGCCTGTGATCAATACATCCTCGCCCACCGCGTCAAAGCTAAGCGCCGTATGGACGGCGTTGCCCAGGGCGTCAAAGAAGGAGACGATCTCCAGGTCAATGCCCTCAGCAATGGGGATGCAGTTGGAAGCCGGGATCACCAGGTATTCCGCGAAGGCTCCGGGCCGGCTTACGCCCACACTCTGATGATCCCTGCACCACTGCCCCCGGCCTGCCCGGCAGTTGCGGCACTGACCACATATGATATGCCCTTCGCCTGACACCGTCTGCCCCGGGTGGAAGTGCCTCACCTCGCTGCCCACCTCTTCAATCTGCCCCACAAACTCGTGGCCGATGACAAGGGGCGGGGTGATGTGCGCCTGGCTCCAGGCGTCCCAGTTGTAGATGTGCAGGTCGGTGCCGCAGATGGCGGTTTTCAGGATTTTGATCAGCACGTCCCTTGGCCCGGGCACGGGTTTTTCCGCCCGGCGCAGCTCCAGACCCGGCGCTGATGCCGGCTTTACCAGAGCATCCATCAACATGACAGCGTTCCTCCTTTATCCGTGCTTAAAACGGTGGATGCATCTCCCCGCCGCTAAAATGGAAGCAAAATGGGTTCAGCCCGCAGCGTGGGCGTATACGACAAAGGAATTCTCCAAAAACTCCCAGTACAGGCCAAACTCACAGGGCCTGTCATCAGGCTTAAGGAGCGTCATCACCACGCACTGACCTGCCCCCTCATCCGGCATGGCCAGCCGCATTTCCAGGGGCCCTTGCATGGTCAGCGCGCCATATTCCGTTACCCACACATCGCTGCCCTTAGGACGGCCTGTTTCCGCCTTCCAGGCGGTTTTCAACTCCTCCAGGCCGCCCGGCACAAAGGTTACCGTAAGCCGTGCCTGGCCGTCAGCGCTTATCATTTCCAGCGCCTCTCCTTTTTTCAGCGGCTCTTCACGCGCCGGGAAAATATCGGGACAGGTCAGCTCATAGCCGTTTTCATCGTCAAACAGCTGGCGGAAACCCTGAAGCTGATATTGCTCGTTCACGGCAAAGCCGGACAGGGTGTAACCCGCCGGGGCCGTCTCAGCCCTGGTCAGGTTCAGCTCCATATGGCCCAGCCACTGAATACTCTCCTCCGGCACATCCTCTGCCAGCCCCTGGATGCCGTTTAGGCGGTAGACATCCCCCTTGATGATAAGCGCGCCCGCATCGTCATGCTCCGCCACATACACATGCAGGCCCACATAATCCGGCTGCTGGGACAAGCCCACCTGAAGCCCGCCTTCAACCGGCGCAAGGCCGGGGGTGGTGGGGGCGGTCAGGGCCGGCAGTTCCGGCCAGGTGAACAGGCTGGCCGCCATGTCCCGCACCTGGGCGCTGGTCAGCGTCAAGGTGTCGTTTTCAATCTCCACCGGGAACATGCGCTCCTCCAGCGCCCGCATGAGAACGCCTTCCACCAGCGCCTGCTCAGGTGCGCTGCCCTGAGACAAGCGGACGATTCCCTTTTGATAAGCCGCATGAGCCGCAGCGTTTACCAGGGGCTGCACCGCCATCAGCTCCGCCTCTTCAAGCCCAAAAGGCTCGCTGCGCCTGCGGGTGGGAGCGGCAGAGGCGGTGGAGGCGACGAGCGTTAATATCAGCGCCAGAATCAGCAGGGTTTTCTTCATATATATTCCTTTCATTGGGAGGCTTTCAAGAGGTAGCCGGCGGCTGACAGCGCCGCCACGGTGCCCTCGCCCGCGGCCTTGGCCGCCTGGAGAGGTGCGCCTAAAATATCCCCCGCGGCAAAAACGCCGGGAACAGAGGTGGCCAAGTTTTTATCCACCGTGATGGCGCCGTTTTCGGCTTCCACCTCGGGGATCAATTGGGTCATGGCAACGGCGGGGCGCAGGATAAAAAAGCCGTCGGCGCTGATCTCCCCTTGGTCGGTTTGTAGGGCGATCTGCCCGCCTTTTTCATGCAGCTTCAAGGGCTTTCCTGACAAAAGCGCTACGCTTTCCGCCAGGCCCGCCGTGTCATGGGGCTTTTCCTTCACATAGCTTACCCGGGCCAGGGTGGCCAGGTAATTGGCCTCCTCCACCGCCTCCTCATGGGCGCCGATGACGATGACCTCGCCATCCTTATAGAACATGCCATCACAGGTGGCGCAGTAGCTGACCCCCTGGCCCACCAGGGCCTCTTCGCCAGGTAATGTTTTGACCCGGGCGGTGCCCATGGCCAGGATGACGGTTTTCGCTTCATACAGGTCATTATCCGCCAGCACGGAAAGCATGTCCCCCATGGGCATCACCCGGCGCACCAGCTGCGTTTTGCAATTAGCGCCCATGGCCCTGGCGTGGGCGCGCAGCTTTTCCAGCAATTCCGGCCCCGAAGCCTCCGGGAAGCCGGGGTAGTTGTCAATGCGCTTGGTTTTGGACAGGGCCCCGCCGCCCGAATAAATCACCAGGGTGTTCAGGTTGCGCTGCCGGGCGGTGATGGCGGCCGCACAGCCGGCTACCCCGCCGCCTACAATAATCAGGTCATATTTCATCAGTGGTTTTTCTTACCTCCACCCAGGCGATGCGCCTGTCCTGTACGCTTTCCACCTTGAAAATCAGCCCGTCAAAGGTGATTTCCGGCTGGCTGCCCTCCTCGGGGATGGCGGACATCTGGCTTAGCATCAGGCCACCGATGGTGTCATATTCCTCGTCCAGCGGCAGGTCAAGCCCGGTTTTATCATTGAATGTCTCCACATCCAGGGCTCCGGCCACCCGCCAGTGATTATCCCCCAGCTGGATAAAGTCGGTTTCCTCCTGCGGATCGTATTCATCATAGATATTACCCACAATCTCTTCCAGCAGGTCCTCCATGGTGATCAGCCCGCTGGTGCCGCCGTATTCGTCCACCACAATGGCCAGGTGGTAGTTGCCCTGCTGCATGTCCCTGAACAGAATGTCCGTGCGCACGCTTTCCGGCACGAAGCGGGCTTCCCTCAGCAGCCCCTTCAGGGGCTTGGGCTCAGGCTCCAGCAGATTCAGCAGGAAATCCCTGGTGGTGAGGGTGCCGATGATATGATCCAGATCCTCCTCATACACCGGGAAGCGGGACAGGCCGCTCTCCGTGATCATCGCCAGGATTTCAGACGCCGGGTCATCAATCCACACGGCATAAACATCGGTACGGTGGGTCATGCACTCGGCGGCGGTCATATTGTTAAACTCAAAGACGTTTTCGATCATCTCCCGCTCGGCTTCCTCAATGGCGCCCTTTTCCTCGCCCACGTCCACCAGCATGCGGATCTCGTCCTCGGTGATGACCTCGGTGGGCTGCATCACTTCCACCTTGAGCAGCTTCAAAAGGGCATTGACCACAGCGTCAACCAGCCGCGCCATGGGGCTGAACAGCCGGTGAAACAGCATTGCCAACGGAAACAGCCGCCGGGCGGTGCCCTTGGGCTTTTGGGCGGCCAGGCGGCGGGGCAGCTGGCTGCCTAACAGCTGCAGCACAAAGAGAAACATCACTGTGAGCACCAGGAGCGTGAGCCCCGTGACCACAGCAGGGTTATCCTTGGCCCAGTTCCAGCTACCCGCCAGCATACAGGCCAAAGGCAAAGCTGCCTGCCAGGTGAACAGCCCGAAGGAGGTCAGCGCCAGAAAGGTCATCGCGATGCGGATAGCGCTGGGGGCCGTGAGCAGCGTTTCCGCCTGCTTGCGGATGGAGGTCATCTCAGCCTCTTCCCCCTCCGCTGCCTTGCGGTGGAGGCTGAGGCTAATGGATTGGGCAGCCGAATCCGCCATGGAAAGCAGAATGTAAAACAGCAGCAGAAGCAGTTGTATCACCGCGTGTAAACCGGTAGGCTCAGGGTCCATAAGGCAGTATCTCCCCTTTCATGGCCGCATTATACCATAGCCGGGGCGAAGTTGCCACGCGAAGCGCCGGCGACATGCTATAATTTTTAAAACCATTTTTTACCCTGCGCAATATTTAAGGTTGTTTTTCGTCTATAGGGGTGAAGGGCCTTCAACATCACCGAAAGGAACACCGGCATGGAGGATGATCAGATCATCGACTTATATTGGGCGCGCTCGGAACGTGCGATCGCGGAAACCGAAAACAAGTATGGCCGGTATTGCCACACAATCGCCTACAACATCCTGCGCAATGATCAGGACGCCGAGGAATGCCTCAACGATACCTATATCAAGGCATGGAATGTGATGCCACCGCAGCGCCCAAACCATCTGGCGGCATTCCTGGGCAGGATTACCCGCAACTTGTCGCTTGACAGATACAGGATGAACAGGGCTGGGAAGCGCGCCCCGGGGCAATTGCCCCTGGTTCTTAGCGAGCTGGAGGACTGCATCCCTGCTGAAGAAAGCGTGGAAAAGATCATTAACGACATGGTGCTGACAGAAAGCCTGGAACGCTTTTTGTATGCTTTGCCCCGGCTGAAGCGGAACATTTTCATCCGCCGCTATTGGTACCTTTCAAGCATCAAAGAAATCGCCCAGGCCTATGGAATGAGCGAAAGCAAAACCACCTCCATGCTGCACCGCCTGAGATTGCAGCTGAAAACCCACCTGAGGGAGGACAATATCCTATGAAAAGAAATCAACAACTGCTTCAAGCCATCGGAAACATCAGCGATGAGTTGATTTCCGACGCCGCCCCACAAAAAACAACAATCAGGAGATATTCAACCATGAAAAAAATCTTCGCCCTCGCCGCTGCCATATTCCTGGCATTCACGCTTTCCATTTCAGCCCTGGCAGCGGCTGATTATGAGCCCGCCTACAAGCTTCTCTATTCCCTTTCACCCGCCATCGCCCAAAGGCTGAAACCCGTAAAATTGTTCAGCGAGGATAAGGGCATCAAGCTGGAGGTTTTGTCCGCTCATATGGAAAAGAATGTTGCTGAGATTTACCTTTCCGTCCAGGACCTGGAGGGCGACCGGATTGATCAGACCACTGATCTGTTTGACAGCTACGGCATCAACGCGCCTTTTGAAAGCATGGGATCCTGCGAAAACGTGGGCTTTGACCCCCAGAGCAAAACTGCCACTTTCCTGGTCACCATCACTGGGCAGGATGAACAGGAGATCGCCGGTGACAAAATCACCTTTAGTCTGCGGCAGCTTTTAGGCAAAAAGCATACTTTTGACGCGGCGCTCCCCGCGCTTGACCTGACCCATATCAGCACAAACCCGGACACAATGAAACCCGCCCAGGTGTTTGGAGGCGGCGGGGAAGGATTTGACTCAAGCAGACTATTCAGTGATGATTTCCGTGTCTTAACCCCGTCAGGCATGCTTTACTCCCCTTTGAAAGGGGTAGACATTACCGGGATGGGCTATGTAAGCGGTCAGCTCCGTATTCAAATCCAATACGAAAACGTCCTTGAAACCGATAACCATGGATACATTTATTTTAAAAACAGCAGCGGTGATACGATCCACAGCGCCGCCAGCTATTCCTTCTCCACAGACGCGCAGGGCAAAGAGCGCTATGAAGAGCATCTCTTTGACCTGACTCAGGAGGACTTGGCTTCCCTCACACCCCATGGCTGGTTTGTAACCAGCGATTCCCTTACCACCGGCAGCTGGAGTGTCACCTTCCCGCTAGAAAGCGTGCGCTGATTTGCCTGGCGGTTATCTGGCGGAGGGGAAAGGTATTGCTTCCCCTCCCCTTTTGCTAAATGCACAAAAGGAACTCAATCCGGTGTAAAGCCAATCAAGAAAATTACTAAACCACAACGCCATAATACAAAAAAACGTGAGGATTGCTGCGTGTCCACCCTCTTGATTTTTTTCAATTTCTTTTTGCAATCTGAGTTATGATTTTGAAAAACAAATTGACAAGATGGACAAAAACAATCGTTATCTGCCTATTTTCAAAGACTTTTCAGAGACTTTTCAGAACCAACCGATGCAATAGATTGTTTCTTGACCAAATTGATATTATCCGTTAGAATCGAACAACGTTTGATACTTTTGTAGGAGAGTGCTCAATAATTGAGTTTATTTCTGGGGAAATTTAATGAAAAAGGCTTTTGGATATTATCCTTTCTTATTATATTTTCCTTTCTTACCTTTACTTCCATCTTCAATATGCCGGATATTTACCTTATCGATACAAAAATTCGTTCTTTCTCAGAGGGATGGGCCTGGAACGATGGCAAGAGTGATATAAAAATAGATTTGCCCCATCAAATCAATGTAGGAGAAACTGAAACTTTAGTCATAAGAAACACTCTTCCTGATGATTTAAAACCCGGAGATACTATAGCTTTTAAGTCCTATGTGCAGTCAGTGGTTGTAAAAATTGATAACAAGACAGCATATGAAATGGCTAACGGCAAAAATCAGTTTTTTGGCAGAGATTTTGATTATTTTTGGGTGTTCGTGGATACTGAATCTGAATACAAAGGTAAGGAAATAGAGATTTCTCTCTTTTCTTATAGAGCTCCCTTGCACGGACATGCTCCTGAAGTTATTATAGGCAACAGAGTCGGGCTGTTGAAATATATTTTCGATCTAAAAGGCGTTTGGAACATTTTATCTTTTATCGTTTTGATATCAGGAGTTTCCATAATTTTAATATATTTTTTCTCCAGATCTTATAGAAGAGGGAACAAAAGGGGCCTCTATTTAGGCACATGTGTGTCCATTATAGGATGTTGGTTATTAGGTGAATCAGGGTTATTGCAGTTTCTAACCAGAAATACATATTTTGTTACTCGGATTACCCTGATTATGCAATTGATTTTCCCCATATCCATCAGTCTGTATATAAAAGAAGCCGTTCCTATGAAAAAAAGGCTTTCTGCAGATGTTATAGCAGCTATAGCGATTATAAACACGATTGTCAGCTTGCTTCTTGAATATTTTGGTATCTTAAGTCTTTTCGATTCCCTTATCGTATCAGTATCAATTATAATACTGATCTGCGTATATTATCTGGTGGTATTTCTGATTGAGACGATTGTTCACAAGAATAGAAGAGCCCAAAAAGAATTTCTGGCTTTAACTATCTTTTTCGTTTCTGCCGTTATTGAGACAATCTTGTTTTATGCAAAAGGTCAAAAGGAAACGACTAATCACATGCTTAGGGGCATGATAGTATATATTATCCTAATGATTTTCAATCAAGTTCAAGATTATATAGATAGAGCAAGGATAAAAAACGAAAGGGAGTTCTATGAAAACATGGCATATACCGATGCGCTCACAGGAGCGAAAAACCGTGCAAGGTATATGAAAGATGTGAATATTATTACTGACTTTAGGGGAGCAACTATAATACAGGTCGATATCGACAGGCTGAAATACATAAATGACAATTTCGGTCATGCCTGCGGAGATCAAGCTATCATAAATTCTTATCAAATCTTGGCCAAATATTCGGATCAAATCGGCAAAGTTTATCGTATGGGCGGCGATGAGTTTTCCATAATCATTATGAATGCCAGCAGGGATAAAATAGACAATATGATTGAAAAAATTCAAGAAGAAGTAGGGTTAATAAATGCTGAGTGCGAATATGATTTTTCCCTATCCATAGGAATGGCGGAATATGATGCCTCAATGGACGAAGATTTATTTTCCACGTTTGTAAGAGCCGATCATAAGATGTATGATAATAAAAAGAGACTGAGAGGCACCGTGCCGCAGAAATATCCTGCAAGATATGGCTGATGAGATTTGCACGTCAAAACAAACATTTTTAGTTGAAATGCAGATTGAAAGAGGATTCACCAATATCTTGGCGAAATCGCTGACGATGTGAGGAGTTGTGTGATCAGCCCAACAAAATATTTGACAAAAACTATCGCTGGTGATATACTCGCACAGCGTTGAAAACACTAAGTTTTTGACGCTCATGCGCCCTTAGCTCAGCTGGATAGAGTGCTTGACTACGAATCAAGAGGCCATAGGTTCGAATCCTGTAGGGCGCGCCACAAGAAAACCGTTGAAATCATAAAGATTCCGGCGGTTTTTTCTATCGACGCTCCAGCTTTCTTGAATGACTGACCATGCTGCCGTGATTGACAGCAAAAGCTCCACATGCTATATAATGCCTGAAGAAATCCATGGTGAAGGGATATGAGAAGCGAAATGGCACAGGTGAGGAAGAAAATCCCGCTGTCTCAGTTTGATCGGTTAAAAGAAAAACTCTATGCTGCCCAGGGTTTGGGCAGCTTGTCAGACAAGCTGTTCCTGATCCTGCGTGACGCTATTCTAACCGATTATCTGGAAAGCGATCATCTTCTGCCCAATGAGAATCAGCTTTGCCAACACCTGGCCATCGGGCGCACCACCCTGCGGGAAGCCTACAGCAAGCTGGAAGCGATGAACTTGATCACCCGGAAAAAATCAGGCACCTATCTCAACAACCGTCAGGTGATCAATGCCGCCATGCCCTTCAGGCAGGTGCTTGAGCAGGCGGACATCAGGGAAGTGATGGACTTCCGTATGATGCTGGAGGGGGAAATCGCCGCCCTGGCCACAGAAAACGCCAGCCGCGAGGACATCAGCCAGCTGGAGGCCCTGGTGGAGAAAATGAAGGAAAACTTCACGAATTTAGTGATGTTGAGCGTTTATGACGCCATGTTTCACCGCCAGTTGGTGGCCTGCTCAGGAAATCGCCTGCTGAAGGCGGTGTTTGAAACCGTCCGGAGCCATTTTGAAGAGGTCATTTACAAAGCTTTTGCCTCGGATGAGACTATCATGCTCAAGGCGGTTTTCTATCATGAGCGCATCATCAGGGAGGTGAAGGCCCGGGACAGCCAGGCCGCGAAAGCGGCGATGCGCGAACATATTCAGTGTGTGACCGACAGCCTTTTGGGCAAGGGTTGACAAAAGCATAGAAAGGCCTTATCATCATGTTGTCTGACAACATGATGGTTTTTGTTTCTCTGGCGATTTCTTCGTCTATCTGTATGAAGGAGGCAATATGAACCTATATCACATGCTTGGAGAGCTTCAGGCGGAGGGCCGGCCCCTGCGGGTAGGCATCATCGGCACGGGCAAGTTTGGCACCATGTATTTGTCCCAGGCGCGCAAGGTGCATGGCATCCATCTGGTGGGCATTGCGGAGCTGAACCCTCAGCGGGCCTATGACAACCTGAAAACCACCCTGTGGCCGGATG
This sequence comes from Christensenellales bacterium, assembly GCA_050952935.1. Lineage (GTDB taxonomy): Bacteria > Bacillota > Clostridia > Christensenellales > Aristaeellaceae > UBA6115. The sequence continues at coordinate 331,379 of JBMNLS010000002.1, forward strand.
AGCAGGTGAACGCGAAAACCCTGGAAGAAGCCTTTAACACGGGAAAAACCTGTGTGATTGAAAGCGGGGATGACCTGATCGCTTCCCCCTTTACCCAGATTATTATCGACTGCACCGGGAACCCGGAGATGGGCATTCACTACACGCTGCAGTGCTGCCGGCACAAAAAACACATCGTCAACGTGAATGTGGAGGCGGACGCCCTGGCGGGCCCGGTGCTGGCCAAACGGGCGCGTGAGGCGGGCATTGTTTGCTCCCTGGCCTATGGCGACCAGCCGGCCATGATCTGTGACATGGTGGACTGGGCCCGCACCGCCGGCTTTGAGGTGGTGTGCGCCGGGAAGGGTACGCGTTTTCAGCCCAGGTACCATCAGTCAACGCCGGACACCATTTGGCAGCATTACGGCATCTCCCCTGAGGACGCGAAGCGGGGCGGCATGAACCCCAAGGTGTTCAATTCTTTTTTGGATGGCACCAAGTCAGCCATTGAGATGGCCGCGGTGTCAAACGCCACCGGGCTTTTGCCCAACGCCGACGGTCTTCTTTTTCCTGCCTGCGGAGCGGATGACCTGCCCCGCCTGCTGAAACCCCGGGCCGATGGCGGGGTGCTGGCGCATTCGGGGATGGTGGAGGTGGTCGCCAGCGAGGAGCGGGACGGCCGCCCGGTGTTCCGGGATCTGCGTTTTGGCATCTTTGTCACCCTGACAGGGGATTCCCGGTATATGGAGGCCTGCTACCGTGAATACGGCATGGCCACCGATGAGACCGGGAAGTACACCTGCCTTTACCGCCCTTACCATATGATTGGCCTTGAAACCAATATTTCCGTGGCTTCGGTGGGCGTCCGGGGGGAGCCCACAGGCTTTCCAAGGGATTTTAACGCCGATGTGGTGAGCGTGGCCAAGTTTGATATTCCCGCCGGCACCGTGCTGGATGGCGAGGGCGGTTACTATGTCTATGGCAAGGTGATCCCGGCCGGCCTGTCGGTGAAGAATGGCTGCCTGCCGCTGGGCTTTTCCGGCGGCAAGAAGGTAAAAAGGAATATCAGAGCCGGGGAGATCATCCCTTATCAGGCGGTGGAATATGATGAAAACTGCTTGACCATGCGCATCCGTCGAGAACTTGAGACGATGGCCCAGTGAAAATGACTATAAAAGAGGAGGAGATCCAATGAGTTATCTGCAAAGAGTAATCAAAGAGACCAAGACCAGGTTCTGGGTGAACAACCCCACCATCGCCGACAGCCAGACATCGCTGGAAAGCGGCGCCTTCGCCTGCACCACCAACCCCGCCTATTGCTCCAAGCTTTATCAGATGGCGCCTGATTTTATTGGCGGCATCGTGAAGGATGTGGTGGCCAGGAACGACCAGTCCTCCCCCCTGAGCGAACAGGTATATCACCTGGCGGCAGCTGAGATCATGAAAGTGTTTCTGCCCCTCTATGAAAAAACGGGCGGCAAAGCGGGCTTTGTCACCATCCAGGAGGATCCCCGGCGGGAGCATGAACATGACTATATTGTGGAGGCTTCCAAGCGCGCCGCCAAGCTCAACAAGAACTTCATGGCCAAAATCCCTGTTACCGCGCCCGGCCTGATCGCCATCAAAGAGATGGTGGCGCTGAACATTCCCATCTGCGCCACGGAGATATTCTCCCTTTCCCAGGCGGTGGCGCTGGTGGAGACCTATGAGGAGGCCTGCCGGAAGACGGGCAACCGCCCGGAGATATTCATCACCCACATCACGGGCATCATGGATGACTATTTTGGCAGCCTGGCCAAAAGCGAGAAGCTGGACATTTCCCTTGAAGCGCTCAAGCAGGCCGGCACCATCATCGCCAAAAAAGAATACAAATACCTTGAGGAAGCGGGCTATGCCGGACGCATGCTGGGCGGCGGCGCCAGAGGGCCCCAGCACTTTACGGAGTTTGTGGGGGGTGACATGCACATCACCATCAACTGGTCAACCGCCGTTGAACTAAACGCCAACAACACCGATCCGGTGGACGCCATTGACAACGAGGCGGATCCGGCGGTGGTGAAGGCGCTGATGGAAAAACTGCCCAACTTCAAGCGCTCCTACGATGAGGACGGCATGAAGCCCGAGGAGTTTGAAGATTATGGCCCCACCATGCTTTTCCGCACCCAGTTTTTGAACGGCTATTCCCGTTTGATTGACGCCATTGAGCTGGCAAAAAAGCAATGCTGATGTAAAACTATATCAAAGAAAACCGGCCTGACAGGATTTCTCCTGTCAGGCCGGTTTTGATGTTGCGTCAGCGCCAGTTGCCCCGATTGCCCCGATTGCCCCGGTTACCCTGGTTGCCTTGGTTACCCTGGTTGCCTTGGTTGCCCCGATTGCCGGGGGTCTGGGTGCTGTTATCCCAGCGGCTGTTGCGGCCCTGGCCGGGCTGGGCGGCGCGGCCAGCCACCCGGGTGAAGGCGGCTAAATGGTTTTCGGAGGCGGAGCTCAGGCGCAGGAAGACCGCCGCCACATCTTCGGGCAGGTTGCCCTGGGCCAGGAAGGCCTGGTACATGGCGATGTTCTCCTCCTCGGCCACGATGCCCATCTGCAGGGCTTCTTCAAAGGTGGCGGGCGCGGCGACCTGCGCGGGAGCGGGCTTGGTGACGCCGTATTTTTCCATCAGGGGCGCCAGCAGGGCCTGGTGGGTCTGCTCCGCCTTCACGATGGCGGAGAAGGGGCGTTGCTGCGCGCCAAAGGCGTTGAGGATGGCCTGATAGACGGCTTCTGCATTCATCTCGTCCTGGATGGCCCAGGCGATCATTTCTTCCACATTGTAGGTTTTGGCGGTGGTGTTCTCAGCCAGGGCGGAGGTCAGGCCAAGGGCCAGCAGGGCGGCCAGCATCAGGGCAAATAATTTCTTCATGGGGATTCTCCTTGGTTTTAAATGTCGGCGGGTTATCGCCGCAGGGTCATTATCACCGGGAATTGTGGCAAAATTGTGTTTTTCTTCCCACAAAAGCGGCACATTTTTTCGTTTGGTATTATCTGATGAAGTTGGTGCGGGCGCCGTATTCGTTCTGTGGCTTTTCCAAGCCGTTATCCCGGGCTGATTTGAGGGATTTCATCACATGGATAAGGTTGCGGGTCATGTTTTGGATGGTTTGCATCCCTTCCGCGTCCTGGAGCACTTCCTCCGGCCGGGCGCCGTGGAGCATGGCCCAGTAGGAGCCGGACACCAGGGGCATCTCGTTATACAGGAAGTATTGGTTGAGCACCTGCAGGGCCAGGCTGGCGCCGCCGCGCCTTGCGATGGCAAAGGAGCAGCCGGGCTTGCCCCTGAGCACATTACCCGCGGCGTAGTACACCCGGTTGAGCGCTGAGAGCAGCGCCCCTGAGGGATGGGAATAATACACCGGCGTGCCAAAGACAAAGCCGTCCGCCTCCTGACACTTGGCGATGAGGTCATTGATGTAGTCATCCTTGAACACGCAGGCGTTGTCCTTGTTTTTCTTGCAGGTGCCGCAGCCTGTGCAGTCCCGGATGGGGCCATTTCCTACCCAGAAAACCTCAGTTTCCAGGCCCTGCGCCTGAAGAATGCCCACCATCTCGCCGATCACAGCGCTTGTGTTGCCGTTTTTCCGGGTGCTGCCGTTTATTAATAGAACCTTCATATCGATACCTCCTGTGTGTCACTATATTCATCCTACCCCGCCTATATCCCGCGGTCAAGCCGGCGGGGAGGAGGTTCAGAGAATTGTTTTTTGACGCTCCTCCGGCTTGCGCCATGTGATATACTAAAATAGTTGCAATAAGCTAAAGGAGGATCATCGCTTGATTCCAGATGTAATAAAAGGTTTGCGGGGTGATTTTGCCCCGGGCGCCCACAGCGAACTGCGCGCCCAGCGCAGCCTCACCCGGCGGGTGACGCTGCTGAAGGGGGACGTGGTCAACAACACGCGCAGCGAAAGCCAGGGCGTGTCTGCCCGGGTGTATCAGGGGGGCGTGTATGGCTTTGCCTCCCAGGCGGAGCTGAGCCAGGACGCCGCCCGCCAGGCGCTGAAAACCGCCAGCCACAACGCGGCTTTCCTAGATGGGCATGTGCGGCTGGGCAAAGGCGCTTTGCCCGAGATCGCCTCAGGGGCGTTGCCCCCTCAGGCAGGTTTTGAGGATTTGCCCCAGAAATACTATTTGGACTATCTGCGGCCACTGGACGAATACATCGCCCGCAAATACCCGGATTTGACCAGCCGGGCGCTGGTGGCCTACGCGGACTCCATGGAGAAATCCATCCTCACATCCGATGGTTATCAGGCCCATATCATCGCTCCCCGCAGCTATGTCTATCTGTTCCTGAACGGGCAGACGGCGGACGGCATGCCCGTTGAGGTGTTCAACACCTTTGGCGGCAGCGGCGCCTTTGACAGGCATTTTCAGGATCCCCAGGCCATGGAGGCTGAGGTGGATACCCTGTATGAGCACCTGGCCAGAAAGCGGGAGGGCGTGTTTGCCAGGGGCGGCAAGCACACGGTGGTTCTTCACGGCTTTATGACCGGCATGCTGGCCCATGAGGCCGTGGGCCACACAGTGGAGGCTGACCTGGTGATGGGCGGCTCCGTGGCGGGACCGATGCTGGGTGAAATGGTGGCCAGCCCGCTGGTTTCCATGACAGACTTTGCCCACACCGCCTTTGGGGAGGAAGCCCCGCTGCCGGTATATGTGGATGACGAGGGGGTGAAGGCTGAGGACGCGGAGCTTATCCGCAACGGCCGCCTCACCGGCTTTATGGTGAACCGGGAGCTGGGCCGCCACTTTTCCATGCGTCCCCAGGGCAATGCCCGGGCCTACGCCTTTAACGATGAGCCCCTGATCCGCATGCGCAACACCGCCGTGCTGCCGGGGCGCGATAAAATCGAGGATATCATCGCCTCGGTTGAGGATGGCTACTACCTGATCTCCTCCACCAACGGCCAGGCGGATACCACGGGTGAGTTCATGTTCGGTGTGGGCATAGGCTATGAGATTAAAAACGGCCGCCTGGGCCGGGGCATTTTTGACACCACTATTTCAGGCGTTGCCTTTGACATGCTCAAAACCGTGGACCGGGTGAGTGACCGGGTGACCTGGTCATCCTCCGGATTTTGTGGCAAAAAGCAGCCCATGCCCGTGGCTTTGGGCGGGCCTGACCTGCGCTGCCAGGTGCTGGTAGGAGGGAAATGAGATGAAAGATTTGCATAACACCGTGGCCGTGGCCCTGGACGCCCTGGGAGGCCTGGGGGCCCAGATGTATTCCGCGCGGGCATCCGCCAGCAAAACCAATGAGTTTAACGTGGATGGGGGCAGGTTCAGCCTTTTCCGCACCACCATTGACGCCAGCCTGGCGCTTACGGCCATTAAGGATCAAAAGCGGGGCGTGGTCAGCGGCAACAGCTTTGAGGAGCAGGCGGTGCGGCTGGCGGCGGCTGACTGCCTGGCGGCGGCAGAGGCTGGTCAGGCGGACCCGGCTTGGGACATCGCCGGCGAAGGCCGGGGCGATTTTAAGGACGGAGCCTATGAGCCTGACATGGACAAGCTCTTTACCCGCAGCCAGGAGATGCTCAGCCAAATCGGCAGGGAATATCCCAAGATCATGCTGGAGCAGGTGATCATCTCCCACACCCGGGTGGACAGCCTGTATGAAAACAGCAAGGGCGTGAAGTACACCGGCCAGTCCGGCTGCTATGATGTGAGCCTGATGTTTTCTGGCCATGAGGGGGATAAGGGGTCCTCTTTCAACGGCGCCGCGCTGCGCCTGGACAACCTGGACAAGCCCTTTCTGGATCAGGGGGGATTGCGCCAAACGCTTAAAGACGCAGAAAACCAGATCCATACTGTTCCTGTCACCGGCAAGTTTGAGGGCGCTGTGGTGTTCACCCCGGAATGCCTGAGCTCCATGCTGGGGGAGCTGATGGACAGCTATGTGGGCAGCACCGTCATCATGGACGGCACCAGCCGGTGGAAGGACAGCCTGGAAAGCCAAGTGGCCGATCCCCGGATTACCATTCGCATGGCCCCGCGGGATCCCCGCGTGATCTGCGGCGAACGCTACACGGCGGAGGGCTATTTGTCTGAGGATTACGCCCTGATTGAAAAGGGCGTGCTGAAGCATTTCATGCTCTCGGACTATGCCGCGCGCAAAACCGGGCACAAACGGGCGCCCAACAGCGCCTATCAAGGCATCATGGAGCCGGGGGAGATGCCCCTGAGCGAGATCATCGCCTCCATCCCCAGGGGCCTTTTGGTGGGGCGCTACAGCGGTGGTTCCACCGCCACCAGCGGGGAATTTTCAGGCGTGGCCAAAAACACCTTCCTCATTGAGGACGGCAAAGTGACAGACGCCGTGTCTGAAACCATGATCGCCGGCAACCTGGCCGGCATGCTGAACCGCGTCATCGGCATCTCCAGCGAAACGGTGGAAAACGGCCATGGCTCCCTGCCCTGGCTCGCTGTGGACGGGATTACGATTTCTGGGAACTGAGAAATAAATAGGCAAAAGCGGCCCGCGCAGGCCGCTTTTTGATTGAGAAAAAGGATGATAAAATATTTTCTGCCCAGTGAACCTTTTTTAGCTGGTCAGCGACTACCCAGGTGAAAGGAGGGCGGGCAGGTGACAAAAGAGGAAGCGTTTGAGCGGGCCATCACCCCCCACATCCGTGGCCTGTATGCCTTTATCCGTCACCTGAATCGGGGGGAATGCGATGACATCTATCAGGAGACGATGCTCTCCGCCTGGCAGGGATTTGACAGCCTGAAGAACCCGGACAAGCTCCGCCCCTGGCTTTATGGCATCGCCCGGTACAAGGCCATGGATGCCTACCGCCGGCAGTATCGCCTGAGTGACCGGGAGGAGGCCTGGCCCGAGGATATCCCCCAGGCAGGGTTTGAGGGGCAGAGCACTTTGAGGCTGGATCTGGATCAGGCGCTGTCCACCCTCACACCGCAGGACCGGGCGCTGCTGTATCTGGTGTTTAACCAGGGTTTCAACTACAAAGCCGCCGGGGAAGCGCTTGATATCCCCGAGGGCACGGTGAAAAGCAGGGTGTTCACCCTGAAAAGAAGGCTTAAGGCCCTGATGGGCGGACAGGAGGAAGGCACATGACGGATCAAGATAACAGGCAAACAGCGCTCTATGAGGATGACAGCGCCTTTGACAGGGCCCTGATGCAAGCCCTGGCCAGGGTTGAGGCTGAGCCGCCGGTGTTTTTGATTCCCCATGAGCTCACGATCCCCCAAGCCCTTGCGCGCAGCATCCGGCAGGTCAACGAGGCCCTGGAGATATCCCGAAGCGCCCTTCGCCTGGCTTTCAATTTACTGTGAAAACTTGATTAAAGAAAGGAAATGAAAAATGAGCAACGAAAACTACAAAAGCAGCAATGATGTGAATGAACTGCGCGACGTGCTGGACACCGTGAGCGAGCGGGTGCCTAAACTCATCAAGGATGTGGTGGGCAGCATCTATTCCAGGGAGGCGGGCGCCAGCATGGGGCAGTCTGTGGGCGCCTACTATCAGGAGCTGATCGCCTCGGGCATCCCCCAGGAGGCGGCGCTGGAGATGGCCAAATCCTACTCCATTTCCATGAAAGATCTGTTCAGCAAGAACTTCAGCGCCGAGATTGGCGACAAGCATCGCCGTGCCCATGAGGAGCACCGGCGCTACGATCCTCACGAGGACAGCGAAGAGCGGTGAGCATGGTGTTAGAAGACAAGCGGGAGGCGGCGCGGGGCCGCCTCCCGGCGGGGCAGGCGCTGCGTGCCTTGGGCCTGGGGGCAAGGCTGATCCCCAGCGCCGTCTTTCAGCTGATACAGGGGCACAGGCGCTTTGGCAAGTGCTTTGTGCGGGAGGCGGTGCGGCACGGCCTCCCTGAGGAAGCCGCCCGGGAGATGGTGCGCGACCTGCGCCCTGCCAAGCTGATCCAGTCCATCAATGAGGCAAGAAAAGACAGATGATACGCTATTGAAAACCTCTCGGCTCATCAGTGTATTTATTCTTTCGTTCAGTATAAATTCGCCTCCAGCCGCACACAGCGCCCGGCGACCTGGAGGTCGCTGAGGTTTTGGATGTCGCTTTCAAAGGCGCTGTCATAGCGCTGGAGCATCACCTGATAGCGGGGGAGAAGCTTGGCCATGCGCAGCACCTTGCCCTGGGGCGTATCCAGCAGGAGCATGGCGCCGTCCTCCACCGCTTTGGAGGGCACCACCAGCACCAGGTCGGCCCGGTGTACGCGGAAGCCGCGCATGCTGTTATCCGGCGCCTGGAAATAAAACACCTTTTCCTTTGGCGCGCCCTCCACCTTGCCATTTTTAACGGGCAGCAGGCGGCTGCCTACCTCCTTCATCACGGCGTTGTAGATGGGTACCCGCTGGAGCACATCCGCCAGGGCGTCCAGCCAGATGGAACCGGCCACGCCCTTGCCATTTTCCTTTGGTTCTGTGATTTTTTGGGGCTGGCGCGCCTCCCGTACCCGGGGCAGGGCGGACTGCAAATCCACCGTGGCCGCGATATCCTCCAGCGTGAAGCTGCTCTGGGCCGGCGCCTCGGCGCCCATGGCCTTCAGGATGCGCTGGGCCTGGTCATCCCGGGGGATGCGGGTGCCCGCTTCTATTTCCAGCAGGAACTTCTCGCTGACGCCGCATTTTTTGGCGATGGTTTTGGCGGCGATGCCGCGCCGCGCACGCTCCTGCTTGATAAGAGCTCCCAGCCTGCTCATGAAAAAACGCCTCCCGGATGCGGATTGTAGGTAATGCAGCAAAAACGCCATGTTTGCGCTCCTGAGCGAGAGGTCAGCGGTTCAAATCTGCCCGGGAGCGCCACCAACACCGTAAATTCAATGATTTTATGGCGTTTTCTTTTCATAACATCATCTTTTAACAATCATGTCTTCTATCGGAAATGATTTTTTCACTGATCTTTCTCTTCTTGTCTATATACATAGAAACATCGATTTTATTTAAAAAATCATCCATGGACTCATGTTTGCATTGGTATGTGCTGTAACCGATTGAAAAACCTATCTTATAGGGTTTCTTTCCTGATTCATTGAACAATGCTGCCTGTGTTTTAATCGTGTCAATCATATCAACAATTTCTTTCTGGGAGTTTATATACATTAATATGATAAACTCATCGCCCCCATACCTGCATAACACCCCTTTATCACCCACAGCTTTATGTAATATTTTTCCGGCTGTAGCAATAGCATCATCTCCTACAATATGGCCGAATTGATCATTTATGCTTTTTAAGCTGTCAATGTCTAACATAATTCCGGCAGGCATACCGGCAGTATTCCTTTTTTCACGATACATTAATAACAGGTTACCCAGATACTGTCTGTTAAATAATCCCGACAGCCCATCTATATAAGATGATTCGTTTTGAAGATTGATGAATAAAGTAACCATCCCTACGGACACACCAAGCCACACAAGAGAATATCCATAAAAGAAGAACTGCAGCAGGCTTCCAATCATAATAGGAATCATAAATTGAACAGCAGGCAGAAACAAATACTTATGTACCTTCTTGCGATACGAATAGATTAGTATAACCCCGTACGCCAGATAAAAATAAGTGACAGCATATGGAATGAGAAACAAATCCGTTCTTTGATAAATGTTATTCTTATCGATCATAAAAAACACAGGTGTTGCCAAGTTGACTAAGCAGCCGATGATGGTCAATACGGCAGGTATGGCCACAAAAGGGTATATTCGCTTGATTCTTTTCATATCTGTAAACATTTTATAGTCCGCATATATTGGCCAGGAATAAGCAAAAATAATATTTACAATAAACAGAATGACGTTCAGTACGATCAACAACGTATGATATCCGTATACTAATTTGCCATCCATCCAAAAAACAAGCGTTTCAACAAAGCATTGTATAATGTTTAAAACAACCATCGCGTAGAAAATCTTTTCATCAAGCAATCCATGGCGCAGCGGTCTTTTTATACTCGATAAGATAATTAACAACAACAGGATTGCCGTTCCATTTGCAATGCATATCGCCGGGAAATTGATCATTTTTAGCCTACCTCCTCTGCACCCATCATGATAACTTTTTTACAAACAATGCTCCTGGCCCGCTTTGGTTCATCCTCACCAATCATAATTTTGAAATAGCTGAAAGCACGATTCAGAAGCCAAGGCCAAATGCATTCTTATGGGCAAGCCTTAAATAAATGCCGTGATGATGCTGATCAGCGGCGCTATGAAAAGCGCCGGCAGAAAATCCGCCACCTTGATTTTGGTGATGCCAATCAGGTTAAGCCCCAGCGCCACGATCACCAGGGAGCCGGCGCTGGAGAGCTCGTTGATGGCGGAGGTCGTCATCACCGGCGCCAAAAGCCCGGCCAAAAGCGCGATGGCGCCCTGATACACTAAGACGCTAAGGGCGCTTAGCGCCACGCCAAAGCCTAGGCTGGAGGCCAGAAACAGGGCGGCCACAAAGTCCAGGGCGGATTTGGTGTACAGCGTGGCGTTGTTGCCGGTGAGACCTGCCTCCAGCGAGCCCACCACCGCCATCGCCCCCACGCAAAACAGGAGGGAGGCCGTCACAAAGCCTTCTGACACGCTGCCCCCTTTTTGCCGGGTGAGGGCCTGGGCCCTGTCGCCCAGATGCTGGACAAAGCCGTCGATGTCAAGCAGGGTGCCAATGACCACGCCCAGTACCATGGCGGCGATGAGGATAAGGGGGTTCTCCCCCTTGAGCGTGCCTGAGATGCCGATATACAGCGTACAAAGCCCAATGCCCGTCATCACGGCCTTGTTCAACCGGTCGGAGAGCAGCTTCCCGAAAAGAAGGCCCAGGGCGCTGCCCAGGATGACCAGAACCGCGTTGACCAATACCCCTGTCATAGGCCCCTCCTTATAAAATCAGCTCCACAATGAGCACCGCGGCGCAGGCCCCGGCCGCCACCTTGAACAGCCCCTGGTTCAGCCAGGACAGCAGCATGGCCGCGGCAAACCCTGCCAGTCCTGACCAGGGGGAGCCGGTGGCCAGCAGCATATCGGGAAAGGCCATGGCAGCCAGCGTGGCATAGGGCACATAGGCCAAAAAAGCCTTGAGGGTGGGGTTTTTGATGGGCTTGCGCACCAGTACAAAGGGAATGGCCCGCACCAGAAAGGTGACCCCCGCGATGACCAGGATGTAAACCCAGGCCTTATTCATGGCTATCCTCCTCCGGAAGCGGGAAGCCCCTGGCAAAAAGAAAGGAAAGCGGCAGCGCGATGACGATCACCCGCAGCCCCGGTGCCATGTCGCGGGTCAGGGGCAGCGCGCGCACCAGGCCGCTTAAAAGCATGGACAGGCTGACCAATTTCAGCAGGATCCCGCTATGTCTGGCCGGGGGCACGATGGCCGCGATGAACATGGCGTACAGCGCCACGCTCACCGCGTTGATGAGAAGCTGGGGCATGAGGCTGCCCAAGACAGCGCCCAGCAGGGTGCCCAGCGCCCAGCCGGGGATGCTGATTGCCATCATGCCATAGTAATAAAAGGGATCAAGGGGCTTTTTTTGTGCCACCGCCAGAGCGAAAAGCTCATCGGTCACCGCGAAGGCCACCAACAGCTTGCGCCCCATGGGCTCATCCTCCCTGAAGCGCTGGGTGAGGCTTAAGGACATGAGGACATAGCGCAGGTTGACAAACCCCTGGGTGAAGGCGGTGAGCGCCAGGGAGGAAAGGCTGGCAAAGGAGGCGATGCCGGCAAACTGCCCGGCGGAAGTGACGGTGATCAGCGACATCACCGTCATCTGAAGCGCCGTCATCCCCGCCTGGCGTCCGGCCAGGCCCAGGGTGAAAGACACGCTCAAATAGCCCAGGGCTACGGGAAGCGCGTCCCTGATCCCCTGGAAAAACACCCGCCGCCGTCCTGCCATGCCGCTTCCCCCAAAACGCGTGATGCTGCATAGTATAGCCCGGATTTTATGGATTCACAAGCAAAATCAGCCTGATCAGCAGACAAAAACAGGGGAAAAGCACCGGGAAAGGACCGGGCCCGGCCCTTGTCCGGCCACCGCGTTTATGATAGTATATAGGAAAGACAATTATTATGTTTGCCCTTGGGATTTCCCGGGGCATAAAGGAGGAAAAGAAATGGAATATCCTAAGATTGGCATCAGGCCCATCATCGACGGCCGCTGGGGCGGCGTGCGGGAAAGCCTGGAGCAAGCCACCATGGACATGGCAAAATCGGCGGCAAAGCTGATTTCTACCCTTAGATATCCCGACGGCACCCCGGTGCAGTGCGTGATTTCCGACACCACCATCGGCGGCGGGGCCGAGGCCGGCGCCTGTGAGCGCAAGTTTAATAAGGAAAACGTGGTGGCCACCCTCTCTGTGACCCGGTGCTGGTGCTACGGGATGGAGACCATGGACACCAACCCCAACACCATCAAGGCTGTTTGGGGCTTTAACGGCACAGAGCGCCCGGGCGCCGTCTATCTGGCGGCGGTGCTGGCCGCCTATGCCCAGAAGGGGTTGCCCGCCTTTGCCATTTATGGCCGGGACGTGCAGGACTTGAACGATACCTCCATCCCCGCTGATGTGGAAGAAAAACTGCTGCGCTTTGCCAGGGCCGCCATTGCTGTGGGCTGGATGAAGGGCAAAAGCTATGTCAACTTTGGCGGCGTGTCCATGGGCATCGCCGGCGCTTACTGCGACATGAACACCATGCAGAAGTACTTTGGCATCCGTCCCGAGTGGATGGACATGACCGATGTGCTCCGCCGCATTCACCTAGGTATTTATGACCAGGAGGAATATGAGAAGGCCCTGGCCTGGATCAAGGAAAACTGCCCTGAGGGCTTTGATATCAACGCGGGCAAAAACCTGCCTGAGATCATCAGGAAGAGCAAGACGGTGCCCGCGGATAAGGACTGGGAGTTCATCGCGAAGCTGAGCCTGGTGCTGCGGGATGCCATGTTCGGCAACCCCAAGCTGGATGAGCTGGGCTGGCATGAGGAGGCCCTGGGCAAAAACGCCGTGGCCGGTGGCTTCCAGGGGCAGCGCGCCTGGACGGACTGGCTGCCCAACTGCGACTTTACCGAGGCCATCATGGCGTCCACCTTTGACTGGAACGGCCCCCGCCAGCCCACCGCCTTTGCCACAGAGAACGACACCTTAAACGGCCTTTCCATGTTGCTGGGCACCCTCATCACCAACGTTGCCCCCTGCTTCCATGACGTGCGCACTTATTGGAGCCCGGAGGCGGTGGAGCGGGTGAGCGGATGGAAGCCCGATGGCAAGGCCGCCCAGGGCTTTATTCACCTGATCAACTCCGGCGCCACGGCGCTTGACGGCACCGGCGCTGCCAAGAATGAAAAGGGCGAAGGCTGCATGAAGCCCTTCTGGGAGATGACCGACGCCGATATCAAGGCCTGCCTGGAAGCCACCGACTGGCAGCGCGCCAACTATGAGTATTTCCGGGGCGGCGGGTTCTCCAGCCACTTTAAGAATGAGGCTGAGATGCCTGTCACGCTGCTGCGCCTTAACATCGTGGATGGGATCGGACCGGTGCTTCAGATCGCTGAGGGCGAAACCGTGCTGCTGCCTGACGAGGTGCACGAGCTCATCATGAACCGCACCGACCGCACCTGGCCCTGCACCTGGTTCTCCCCCAACCTGACGGGTGAAGGCCCCTTCCGGGATGTGTACTCCGTCATGGCCAACTGGGGCGCCAACCATGGCGTCACCGTATACGGCCATGTGGGCGCCGACCTTCTGACCCTGGCCGCGATGCTGCGCATCCCCGTGTCTATGCACAATGTGCCAGCGGAGAAGATCTATCGCCCCCACTGCTGGGCCGCCTATGGCACCCAGGATCCGGAGGCCGCTGACTACCGCGCCTGCGCCGCTTATGGTCCGCTTTACGGCTAATCACTGAAAAGACTGGAAGCTGGGGGATTTCTTCAAAGAAATCCCCCAGTACTTCCTTAAAAAGGAGCAACATGCCTGATTTTACCAAAATGAGCCTGGAGGAGCTGCTAAGCCCTCAGGGCTTTGAATGCGCCTGTGGCAAGCATCATAAAGCGGGGCTGAAGCACCTGGCGCTGGGGAAAGGAGCGATCAGCCGGTTGCCGGATTTCCTTCCGGCGCTGGGAATCAAGCGGCCCTTTGTGTTTGGCGATGAAAACACCTGCCGGGCGGCGGGGGAAGCGGTGGAGGCTCAGCTGAAAGCGGCGGCGCTCCCCTACACCCTGTATGTGCTGCCTCAGCGCCATCCGGAGCCGGATGAGCACACCTGCGGCAGCCTGCTGATGGCCTTTGACACGGCCTGTGACGGCGTGGTGGTGGTGGGCAGCGGGGTGATGAATGACGCGGGCAAGGTGCTTGCCCATGCCCTGCGCCTGCCCTATGTGTGCGTGGCCACAGCCCCTTCCATGGATGGCTACGCTTCCGACTCCTCCTCCATGGTTTTTGGCGGCGTGAAGGTATCGCTGTACAATGCCTGCCCCCAGGCCCTGATTGCGGATACGGATATCCTCTGCCAGGCGCCCATGCGCCTGCTTCAGGCAGGGTTGGGGGACATGCTGGCCAAGTACTGCTCCATCTGTGAATGGCGCATCGCCCATCTCGTGATTGATGAGTACTATTGTGAGGAGGTTTCCGGCCTCATGCGGGAGGCCCTGCGTCGGGTGCGGGAGGCTGCCCCGGGCCTGGCCCAAAGGGAGCCCCAGGCGGTGGAGCAGGTGATTCAGGGGCTGATCCTGGCGGGCATCGCCATGGCTTTTGCGGGGGTTTCCCGCCCCGCCAGCGGGCTTGAGCACTATTTTTCCCACATGTGGGAGATGATGGCGCTGGAGCGGGGCCTGCCCATGGAGCTGCACGGCATCCAGGTGGGCATAGGGACGCTGTTGACGCTGAAAATCTGGGAGCACCTGAAAAAAGAAACGCCCAGCCGGGAGGCGGCTTTGGATTTTATCCGGCGTTTTGATGAGGCGGAGTGGGAGGCCCGGGTACGGCGTATCTTCGGCAAAACCGCTGAGAATATCCTGAAAACAGCCCGCCGGGAAGGCAGGAATGACAAAGCTGCCCATGCTGCGAGGCTGGATAGAATACTGGCCCGGTGGCCGGCCATCCTCCAGGTGGCGGAGGAAGAAATGCCCTCCTATGAAGCCGTTCATACGCTAATGGCAAGCCTGGATATGCCCCTTAGGCCTGAGGACATCGGGTTTTCAAGGCGGGACACCGTGGACGCGCTTTATGGCGCCCGGGAAATCCGCAACAAATACCTGACTTCCTCCCTGCTGTGGGATCTGGGGCTGATGTACAACAAGGCGGCGGGGTGGCTGCAAGGATGAATCGGAGGGGGAATATGGCGGGAGAAAGCATGAGGTTCAAAGCTCTTTCCGTGATAGTGGCGCTGGTGAGCGTTCTGACGCTTCTGCCGTTTTCTGGCAGCGCTGCCGGTTTGTCAGCGGGTGACCGGGAGAGCATCCAACAGCTGATTGATATGTTCAGCATCAATCGAAGCGATTTTGATTTCAGGCAAGGCGTGTTTGGCAATGAGGCGAGTCTGCGCAGCGCCTTGTTTTCGCCGCTGTTTATTGATCGGCGTTTTCAGGCCACCGAATACCCCTGGGATGGCCGGATGGCGGGGCACTCATATTTCAAGTTGGAAGATGTATCATTAGCGGCTTGGGATTATTTCGGACAGGATGCTGCCGCTTTTTCCACCGTGCTGGATTCAGGAAGATTTTCCTTTCCTCACACAGGGTTTGTGGACAGCATGGTGCGGCTACAGGATATCCGCTGGCTGGGTGAAGATGATTATTTGGCGGAAGGCATTGTGCTGATGAGCTATTCTGAGGAGGGGGATGTGTCCGACGGGACGCCCGCCTATCAGGCGCTGGTGCGCAGGTTGCCAGGTACCCGTTTCGGTTTTGTCATTTTGATGCAGCACATCGGTGCGGCAGCAGCCAATGATTTTGCGGATGACGGAACAACCGCATGTGATAACGGAATAGCTGCGTGTAATGACGGAACAACCACGTGTGATAACGAAACTACTGCATGTGATATGGTGGCTCAAAACCATCCAACAAGGGGTTTTGATGGTGTATATATCCCCTGGGCGCAGCATCCGGATGCCCGGGGAATCACCTTTAACCTCTGGGCCAGCAGCACCCGGGGAAAAAGCACCCTGGATCATACCTCAACCTATTATGTTGATTGGCTGTTGGATAAAAACGACAAAACAAGCTGGCAGACCAAGGAAGGCGTGGGTGCTTTTCTGCAGGCGGATTTCTCCCGGCCTGTCAGCCTGTCGCATCTGAAGATCAAAAATGGCTACTGGAAAAGCAATAATCGATATTATCGCAACAACCGGGTGGCAGATCTGTCCGTTAGCTACCGCCTGAGCGGTTCTGACAGCTTCGTGCAGGAGGAGTTTCATCGTCTGGCGGACAGCGGACTTTCGGACTGGCAAACCATCCGCCTTGCGCCTAACAATCAGGTAGAATCTATCCGCATTACCATTCTGTCCATCTATCCAGCCCGGGCTTATGGCGGCAGTCCGCCCTTTCCAGAGGACACAGCCCTCAATGAGCTGGAAATATACGGCGGCAGCGCTTACTGATTATTTGTTATGAGATGGGACGGAGCAAATCAAACCAGCCTTCGCCGCCGTCCTGGTCCCACACCTCCCCATCAATGAATAAACAAGCGTCCTCAGCAAAAACTGTCATCAGAAAATCCAAGACCAGGCGCTTCTGCGGCTTGCTGTTCTGACCTGTAAACGTGCACCAGCATCCGCTGGTATCATCGATAATCCAGCCGTCCGGGCTGGTGACTTTGATAATCTTTTCGCTGTTTTCATCAGGACAAAGATCCAAACTGAAAGACACCATATTGCCATGCGGATAATCAATGATGAGCCTGGCAACAAAGGGTTTGTTGAAGATGATCCTGTCCAGCAATATGAGGGAATAGGGCAGTTTTAGGCCGACCCCTTTGCTGATCAGAACAGGAGGCTGCTGTTGATGCGTTATTTGCAGCTCCAAATCCACGCCCAATCCTTCGCTGGGGACAAAGCTTAAAAACGCTGGCTGTCCCTCGATGGCGGTCAAGGGGCCGATATGCTTTTGAAAAAAGCGGTCTGTTACGATCCAGCGATAAGCAAGCTGCATATCCTCGCTGAAGGATTGCGAGTAGGTAAGAGGGAAAACAACTTCCTGTCCAATGGGATGGTGGTAATCATCCATGCCTTCCATGATTGTGATCAAAGGCGCCGGGCTGTCGCCGGCGTTTTCTGTTTGGCCAGAGGGATTTGATATCATCAAATGCTCGGAGGGAAAAACCGTCTCGCTGCCATCGGGGCAGTCAAGATACAGCTCCAGCCAGCCTTCGGTTCCTTCCTTCGGAATAAAGGATAGGACATGAACATGCTGGTTTGCTAAAGACCGGGCTCGATCTGTGCGGTGCGTATTGCCGTAGGCATCTGTCCAGGCCCAGCAATAATCGAAAACCAAATACTCGCCAGGGCCGGAGCTGAAGGGGATGCGAACCTCAGCTGTGATGGGCTCCCCAACAGACATGGATGATTTGTCAAAGGAGATACGCGCCCGCTCAAGAACATCCCACGCATCCTGAAAGCGAATGGGTTCGCTGACCTGTTCAATTGTGGCGTTAGCGCTGTTGCGCACAAAGATCGTCATCGTTAGCGGTTCTTTTGTGCCTGGCAAAATGGTGGATTGAAGCGTGCCTTGGGCAGCGCTGCCTTCATAATAGGTGTCAATGTATTGGTTAAAAAAACATCTTATCTCATAGGGCGGGTTGCCGCCGCTGACGCTCCAGGACGCCGCTGCTTCCTCGCCGATGGGAACATCCTGGCGCAAGGGTGTTAAAACAACATTCAGACCACCGGCAGGCATAGCCGTCTGCGCAGCCGGGTTTTCCTCCTTGGCTGTTTCTGAGTGCCTCAGGCTGCGCAGAAGAGAAAAATCGGACGCGCCGATCAGATGGTGGGCGGCTATCCAGCCTTCAAGCGCTTGCTGACTGACAGCGGGGGAGACCGATGAGACCAGGTAGGATATCCCGTCGATTAGCATTAGCCAGGCTTTCCCTTGATGCTGATGGTTTTCCAGCAGCAAATAAGGAACGTTGCCTGCTACATAAAAACCAAGCGCTTGATACTCCTGCTGCAGGTCCCGGGTCAATTGTTCCGCTTCTGTCTGGTTGGCGCAAGGGGTGAGCGTGAGGGCAAGGAGCGGCTCAGCCTGGGAATCATTTAACTGGAAATAGGATATCCATAAGTGATCTCTTGGACGGTTGAGTATTTTTCCCTCTTCCAGGCTGGGGGCTGTCAAGTCTTCATAAAAACTCCTGCCTAACAGCAGGGCGGAGACGGACAGGCGGCGCGGCTCATTCCCAATGGCATCAAATGTTAATGTATCAACGGTATAAGGGCCCTGTTGGGCTGTGGCCAAAGGCGTGGAGCTTACTATGATAAGCGCCAGCAGTGAAGCAAGGAGCCTTATTCGCAGGTGCGGCTGAAACATGGTAATCCTCCATTCTGTCAGGGTGACCGCCAAAGAAGATATAAATGCTAGGGGAAGAGGACTATTAGCTTTTGTCAACTATGTATTTTGGCATCGACATTAGGCTTTATTGATTGCCCCCTACATCCGCTTGGCCGCGTCAAGCGCCAGGGCGGAGCGTTCGCATTCGTCGGCCAGCATGGTCAGCTGCACGCACAGGGGACTGCCCTTCATGCGGTCAGAGGCATAGGAGAGGCCATTTGTGCGCGCGTCAAGCATGGGATGGTCAATTTGCGCGGGATCCCCCAGGAGGATGACCTTGGTGCCCTCGCCCACCCGGGTGATGATGCCCTTCACCTGTCTGGGGCTCAGGTTTTGCGCCTCGTCAATCACCAAATAGGTGTTTTTGATGGAGCGGCCGCGCATGAAGTTCATCGCTTCCGCCACAATCACGCCGGTATCAAAGAGATAGTCGATGCGGCTCTTCAAGTCGCTTTCGGCAGTTTCTTTGCTTTTCCGGTCTTTTTTATTTTCATCCTCCCGCTCAAAGAGGATTTCCAGATTGTCGATGATGGGGCGCATCAACGGAGAAATCTTTTCCTGCTCGTTGCCCGGGAGAAAACCGATGTCCTCGTCAAACTGGGCGTTGGGGCGGCAGACCAGGATTTTGCGGTAGAGCCTTTGCTCCAGCACCATTTCAAGGCCGGCGGCCATGGCATAGAAGGTTTTGGCGGTGCCGGCCGCGCCTTTGACCAGAACCAGCGGCGCAAGGGCCGGATCCAGCAGCAGGGCCTCCTGCAAAAAGCGCTGGCCCACATTGCGCGCTTTCACGCCAAAAGGCCGGTCATTGAGTGAGGAAAGCGGGGTGATTTTCCCCTTGTTGTAACGGCCCAGCAGGGTCTTTCTTTCTGACAAATCGCTGCGCAGGGTGAAAAACTGGTTTTCCACCGCCTCCACCGGCAGCTTCTCGTGGTTTTCGCCCAGCTGATAGACATCTTTCAGCTTGACACCGCTTCTTTTAAAGGATGCCATTTGGCTGTCCGCCATGTATGCTTCCGCCCGGCCTGTGTATTGCAGGGTATCTTCCTCGGCCTGGTCGGTGGTGAAATCCTCCGCCGGGATGCCCATCATCTGCGCTTTGATGCGCACCACAATGTCCTTGGTGACCAGCACCACCTGGGTACCCTGATCCATCAGCCCCTTGCACACCTTCAGCACCCGACTGTCGGCGCTGGAGGGGTTCATGCCGGAGGGCAGGGTGATATGGGCGTGGTTGCTTTCAAGCCGCAGCTGCCCTCCGGCAGGCAACGGGATGCCCCGGGCCATGTCCCCGGTCAGGCGCAGGGCTTCCAGCATGCGGATGGCCTGGCGGGCGTTGCGCCCGCGTTCACCGTCCGCGTTCTTAAGCCCGTCCAGCTCCTCAAGGACTGCCAGCGGCAAGATGATTGTATTGTCTTCAAAAGAGGTCAGCGCATGGGGGGCCTGCACCAGCACATTGGTGTCCAGCACATAGGTCTTTACCATCAGATCACCTCAATCCTACTGTAACATAATTGGAGGCTGTGATTGTTTTGGACATGTAAAGAATGTGTGAGTTTACGGTATAAATGTAAAACGCCCGCAGGCGTTTCTGCGGGCATGTGAATATGGCGGCATGTATGCTGCTTTTTACAAGCGGCCATCAGTAGATTCTCAGCTGGGCCGGGCAGCGCTCCGCCAGCAGGAAATCCTTGTATCCCCGGCGCATGGTGAAGGCGTAGGCGGCCTCCGAGCGGCCGTTTTTCCGGTGGGTTTGGTAGCGGGTGAACTTGTAGGCGCTCCGGCGGGCGAAGAGAGGAAAGTCGATGGCGATCAGCTCCGCGAAAAGCCTGGTCATGGCGTCATTGCGCTTGCTGTTGCCATTTTGCTTGAAGGAGAAGGTGAGAAGCGTGTGGGCGGGGCAAACCGAGGTGACCGTGACGCCGGAGGCTTCAATGCAGATCTGGTCGATGTCAAAGCGGCTTAATGCCGTGAGCTTATGATACAAATCGATATACAGCGGGCTCTGGCGCAGCTTGCGCAGGCGCGCCGCCTCGTCCTTGCGGGCCTTGCCGCTGTACAGCAGCATGATGGCCGCGGACAGCACACAAGACATACACCCAACAACAGCCAAAGAATTCATGGCCATCCCTGCCTCTTGATACAATATGTTGTGGATTATAGCAGACTCTAACACAAGTATCAAGGGTTTTTAGCCGATTTGTTACAAATATTTTCAGCCAAAAGAAAATTACACATTTTATCCACAAAAACCTGTGGATAACTTGAACATCAATATCCATTTTGTCGACATACAAAAACGCGGCAGACAGGCTGCCGCGTCCCAAAGGTTATGCTGATGTTTGTATCAGGGGAACTTGAGAAAACCGGTCATCACATAGCCCGTTGTGCCTTTATAGCGTACCTTGCACCAGGAGGGGCCGCGATCAAACAAATCCACCACCTGGTTTGAGGGGATTTGGGCGATGATATTGGCCTTGGTGGAGCTGTCCTTGGAGGAGCGCAGGTTGAGGCTGCGGCCGGGCTGGGTGGCCACGATGGCCTTGGTGGGATCCCCGGGGGTGACTGCGGGCTCGGGCAGGGGGGGATTGGAGGGGAAGGCGAGAAAAGCAGTCATGGCATAGCCGATTCTGCCATTATAGCGCAGCTTGGTCCAGGTGCCGCCTTTGTCCAGGATAGTGACTTTGGCGTCCCGTGGCATCATGCCGATGATGTTGGACTTGCTGCGGCTGGATGGGCTGGAGCGCAAATAGAGGATGCGGTTCCTCTGGGTGGCCACGGTGGCGGAAACATCCGTGACGGGTGGGTCTGCATAGGGCTTGGCCTTGTCTGAATACAGCCGGCTTAGGGTGATATGTCCGGCCACGCCGTCCACCTTCAGCCCGTTGACCCGCTGGAAGGAGGACACGGCACGCCGGGTGGCCGGGCCATAGCTGCCATCCGCCTTGGTCGGATAGTTCAGTTTGGTCAGCGCCTGCTGCATCAGCCGCACGCTGTCCCCCTTGCTGCCGATGCGCAGGGTGGGGAACACCGCCTGGGCGGGAATCACAGCGCAAAGGAGCATCAGGCACAAGAGACCTGAAAGAATGCGCGCTTTAAAACGGTTGTTCATTTGACAAACCTCCTTATTCATCTGACGCCATTATAGCTGATTTGGCGAAGAAGTGGAAGGGCCAAAGAGCATGAAGTTGAACCTTCACTTATATAGACGCATGAAAGGCGGGTTTTGTTTCATCCGGAAACATAAAAAATACAGGAAGGGCACGGCGCCCTTCCTGTGTTGAGCTGGATGACAGTTCGGCTTAGTACATGCCGCCCATGCCGCCGCCCTGAGCGGGCATTGCGGGTTCGGGAGCGGGGATATCGGTGACCAGGCTCTCGGTGGTCAGCACCATGGCGGCGATGGAGGCTGCGTTCTGCAGCGCGCTGCGGGCCACCTTGGTGGGGTCGATGATGCCGCGGTCGATCATGTCGGTGTAGTCGCCCTTGGCCACGTCAAAGCCGTAGCCGGCCTTGCCATGACGACGGATGCCATCGATGACCACGCTGCCATCAACACCGCCGTTGGCGGCGATTTGACGGATGGGCTCCTCAATGGCGCGCAGGATGATGGAGATACCGGTCTTCTCGTCACCTTCCGCCTTATCAAGCAGGGTTCTTACCTTGTCAGCCGCGTTGTACAGCGACACGCCGCCGCCAGGCACAATGCCCTCTTCCACGGCTGCACGGGTGGCGGCCAGGGCGTCTTCAATGCGCATCTTGCGCTCTTTCATCTCAACCTCAGTCGCAGCGCCCACCTGGATGACGGCCACGCCGCCTGCCAGCTTGGCCAGGCGCTCCTGGAGCTTCTCCCGGTCATAGTCGCTGGTGGTGTCTTCGATCTGGGTTTTGATGTTCTGGACGCGGTTCTGGATCTCTTCCTTGGAACCGGCGCCGTCAACGATGGTGGTGTTCTCCTTATCCACCTTCACGGTGCGGGCGCTGCCCAGCATGTCGATGGTGGTTTCTTTCAGCTCAAGCCCCAGCTCTTCGCTGATGACCTGGCCGCCGGTGAGGATGGCGATGTCGCGGAGCATTTCCTTGCGGCGGTCGCCAAAGCCGGGGGCCTTGACGGCAACGCAGGTGAAGGTGCCGCGCAGCTTGTTGACCACCAGGGTGGCCAGGGCTTCTCCTTCCACGTCTTCCGCGATGATGAGGAGCTTCTTACCGGCCTGCACCACCTGCTCAAGGACAGGGAGAATCTCCTGAATGTTGGAGACTTTCTTGTCGGTGATCAGGATCAGCGGATCGTCCAGCACGGCTTCCATCTTGTCGGTATCGGTTACCATGTAGGCGGAGGCGTAGCCGCGGTCAAACTGCATGCCTTCCACGGTGTTAAGGTCGGTTTTCATGGTCCTGGACTCTTCAACGGTGATGACCCCGTCCTTGCCCACGATATCCATGGCGTCAGAAATCAGCTTGCCCACTTCCTCATCATCTGCGGAAATGGAGGCCACCTGGGCGATGGCGTTTTTGCCGGTGATGGGGCTGGACATATCCTTAAGCGCCTCAACGGCGGCGTTGGTAGCTTTCTCGATGCCGCGCTTCAGCCCCATGGGGTTGGCGCCGGCGGCCAGGTTCTTGAGCCCTTCCCGCACGATGGCCTGGGCCAGCAGGGTGGCAGTGGTGGTGCCGTCGCCGGCCACGTCGTTGGTTTTGGTGGCGACTTCCTTGATCAGCTGCGCGCCCATGTTTTCAAAAGCGTCTTCCAGCTCGATCTCCTTGGCGATGGTAACGCCGTCATTGGTAATGGTGGGGGCGCCGTACTTTTTGTCCAGCACCACGTTGCGGCCCTTGGGGCCCAGGGTGATTTTAACGGTATCAGCCAGGGTGTTGATGCCTTTTTCCAGGGCGCGGCGTGCGTCATCGCCGAATTTAATTTGCTTTGCCATAATTCTCTATCTCTCCTTTTTGTAGTGTTTCTTATTCAACAATGGCCAAAATGTCGGACTGGCGGACGATGATCAGCTCCTGCCCGTCGATTTTAACCTCGGTGCCCGCGTACTTGGAATAAATGACCTTTTCGCCGGGCTTCACATGCATGGTGATTTCCTTGCCATCCACATTGCCGCCGGGGCCCACCGCGATGACTTCCGCCACCTGGGGCTTTTCTTTGGCAGTACCGGTCAGGATGATGCCGGATTTGGTGGTTTCTTCAGATTCCACGTTTTTGATGACCACACGGTCGCCTAAGGGTTTGACGTTCATAGTATCCTCCTCAATGAATAATCTTGGTGTTGTTAGCACTCAAAGCCGGTGAGTGCTAAGCCTGATAATAATATACCCCAACTTCGCCAAAGATGCAAGCCCTTTTCACAAAAAATACTTTTTTATTTTATTATTTTATTAAATAATGCCGATTCCGGTCTTTATTGCGTCGTCGCGCCGCCTTACCTTTTCCGGCTTCTTCCCGCCAGCTCCTTCAGGCGCGCTTCATCCTCCCCGTTCCGAATTCTTCGGGCGGCGACCACCCGGCGCTCATCGTCCCGCTCCACGCAGGTGACCAGCACCAGCAGCTGATCCTCCGGGCGGACGTCAATGGGGCAGGTGTGAACGGAGGTGGCCATCAGCGCGTCGATGGCCCTTTGCCGCTCCCGCACATTGTCCGACCCAAGGGCATAGAAATCCAGATAATGCCTGCGGCTTTCCTCCGTGCTGACGGTGCCTGCCGCAAAAATCACGTACCGCCCCTGTTCATACAGGCTGTCAAAGCTGAGGAAGGGGCTGTTGCGGTAGAAGCTGATGTTGTCGTAGTTGCGCAGGCAGCCGAACATCGCCCCGCTTTTCATGTTATGGCCGTATATCATCAGCGTGTGGGGCCGGGTCTGAAGCGTTATGGCGGCGTCTAAAAACAGCGCGCCGTTGACGTTTTTATCCCCCCTGGCGTCATGGGTCATGTAATATTCGCTGTCCCGCTGCACAACGGCTTCATCCAGCATTTTCCCGATGGTCAGCCAGCCGATGATGTCCCTGTTTTCCCTGCGCAGGGCCTTGAACCGGCTGTTGACGCGCAATTTGGGATTGCCGGGGTAAGCCATCGCCCTAAGCCTGGGAGCGGGCGCAAAAGTGGGGGCAAGGGTGGCCTGCGCCACGGTCATAGTCGGCGCCGCGGTCACGGGCAAAGTGGTTGGGGCATCGGTTTCCACCGGGGCAACAGGTGTGGGCGCGTGGTACACCTGCCGCAACGCTTCCGCTGCGCGGCGGGATGCCGCCAGGTCTCGCCCATAGCCGATCAATTTGGTCAGGCCGAACAGAACCAGCGCGACAGATGCCGCCAGCAAAGCCAGCCGCCCCCGGCGAAAGCGGCTGTAACGCACACGGCGCGGCCTGCGCCCGTTCCATCCCCCGCCCTGCATCATCCTGCCTTTCTAACATGCAGGCCCTGTCCGCCAAAACAGACAGGGCCTGTTGCGCGCTGTAAAAATTACTTGCCTTTCCTTCTGCGCCTGCCGGTCACAAGCACAGCGCTGATGCCCGCCAGGCCCAGCAGCGCCAGCCCCGCCCACAGCGCCAGGTTGGCCTCATCCCCGGTCTTGGGGGTCCTGTAGTTGATGATGGCGCCGCCGTCGCAGCAGCGGTCGGTAATGCCGGTATACACGCCCACGTTTTCATACCGCGTTTTGTAACCGGGGACGGGCTTTTCCACCACATAGCGGGACACCGGCCTGTCAAACCAGGCGTTGTACCGCCATTCAGTGGAGCTGACCACCTTCTTGTTGAACAGCTTGTGGGCGACGCGGTCCATCTCGTCATACAGCGTCCAGTCGATGCTCTTTCCCGTCCCGCCATGCCAGCGCTTGGTAAAGGTAAAGCTGTCGCTGGGCGTCGTCACATCCTCAAAGCTGCCCGGCCTGGCCCGGATGGTAAAGGACGCTTGGGCCAAACCATCTTCAAAAACAAAGCTCAGGTGATGCAGACCGGCGGCTAAGGTATCCAGCCAGGCCGATTTCAGCCGGATGATCAGGCTGCCCGCTGCCCTGGTGTAGTTGCTCTCCGCAACGGGGACCCCGTCCTTCAGCATCTGGCGGAACAGGCCGAAGGTTTTCTCGTCCTCCATGTTCCGTTCAACGGTCAGCAGCAGGTCTTCGCCGTCGCCGCGGGTATGGGTCTGGCCATCGCCGGAAACGGTGGTATATTGGGCGCCGGCCGCGGACACGGTGACCGTGCAGGCAGCCGTCTTGTTGCCATCGTCCGTTTTCACGGTAATCGTCGCTTGTCCCGGGGCCTTCGGGGTGACCACGCCGTCTGCCACGGTGGCGATGGCCTCGTTGCTGGAGGCCCAGGTTACGTTTTTATTGGCCGCGTCTGCCGGTAACACCGTTGCCGTCAGGGTGCCGGTGGCCCCGCCCGCAGTTAAGGTCAAAGTTGCCGGAGACACCGTCACCCCCGTGACGGCCACCGGGGCCGCCTGCACGTTCACCGTACAGGTCGCCGTCTTGTTGCCGTCATCCGTTTCCACCGTGATAATCGCTTGCCCCGCGGCCTTCGGGGTGACCACGCCGTTCGCCACGGTGGCTACGGCCCCGTTGCCGGAGGACCAGGTCACGTTCTTGTTGGTCGCGTCTGCCGGCAATACCGTCGCTGTCAGGGTGCCGGTGGCTCCGCCCGCTGTCAGGGTCAAAGTTGCCGGAGCCAGCGTCACCCCTGTGACAGCCACCGGGGCAGCGTTTACGGTCACGGTACAGGTCGCCGTCTTTTCGCCGTCCACCGTCTTCACCGTGATAATCGCTTGCCCCGCGGCCTTCGGGGTGACCACGCCGTCTGCCACAGTGGCGATGGCCTCGTTGCCGGAGGACCAGGTCACGTTCTTGTTGGTCGCGTCTGCCGGCAATACCGTCGCCGTCAGGGTGCCGGTGACCCCGCCCGCAGTTAAGGTCAAAGTTGCCGGAGACACCGTCACCCCCGTGACGGCCACCGGGGCCGCCTGCACGTTCACCGTACAGGTCGCCGTCTTGTTGCCGTCATCCGTTTCTACCGTGATAATCGCCTGTCCCGCGGCTATCGGGGTGACTACGCCGTTCGCCACGGTGGCTACGGCCCCGTTGCCGGAGGACCAGGTCACGCCCTGGTTGGTGGCGTTGGGCGGCAAGACCGTCGCTGTCAGCGTCCCGGTCGCTCCGCCTGCCGTCAGGGTCAGCGTTTCCGGAGACACCGTTACGCCCGTGACAAGCACTGTAGCCGCCTGAACGTTTACCGTGCAGGTATCCGTCTTATTGCCGTCATCCGTTTTCACCGTGATGACCGCCTGTCCCGCGGCTATCGGGGTGACCACGCCGTCTGCCACAGTGGCTACGGCCTCGTTGCTGGACGCCCAGGTCACGTTCTTGTTGGTCGCGTCTGCCGGGTATACTGTCGCTGTCAAGGTTCCGGTCGCTCCGCCTGCCGTCAGGGTCAGCGTTTTCGGATCCACCGTCACGCCCGTGACAGGCACCGCAGCTTCAAATGCTCCGATGTCTACGCCTGCTCCCTGCGGTCTGGCCATGCCGCGCTGGTCTTTATCGGGAACGTACACGCAAGCCGACGCATATTCATCAATATTAGTGCCAACTTCCAGCCCCTTATCTATGGCCGAACTGCCGTCTCCTAATCCATAGATATACACTTTGGCGGGGTTCTCTGCGGGATTCGTTACAGTGTTGCCCTCCTTGTCAAGCGCTACCAGCTTGGGGTCGGTTTGGATGAGGCCGCTTATGTTTTCAGTCCCATAATTTGTACGTATAAATCCGACCACGCAGTTTTTCAGGGTGAGGGTACTGCCGCTCTGATAGATGTCCAGGCCCTTGTCAGCGGCGGAGGTATTGCCCCATAGGATGGAATTGGCCACCGTCGGGCTGGCATTATTGTAATTATACATCCCGCCCCCACTGTTCGTTGCAGTGTTCCCGGAGAAAGTACAGTTCGCCAGATATGGGACGCAAAAAATGTTCGATATCCCGCCTCCATTGTTCGTGGCAGTGTTCCCGGAAAAGGTGCAGTTCACCAGAATTGAGTTGGAGTAATAGAAGTTGTACAGCCCGCCGCCTTCGTTTGACCTGTTTCCGGAGAAGGTGCAGTTCATCAGGGTCGGGTTGGAATCACCAGTGCTCCCCATCCCGCCCCCATTGTTCGTGGCAGTGTTCCCGAAGAAGGTGCAGTTTGTTACCGTCGGGCTGGAGCCTATGTTGTACATCCCGCCCCCATTGTTCGTGGCAGTGTTCCCGAAGAAGACGCAGTTTTCCACCGCCGGGTTGGAGTTTGTGTTGTACATCCCGCCGCCGGAATACTTTGCCGTGTTGCCGGAAAAGACGCAGTTTGCCACCGTGGGGCTGGAACCTCTGTTGTACATCCCGCCGCCGTTTCTATACCACACTTCACTATCAGTCCCATTGGCGTTTCCGCCTGTTATGGTAAAGCCGTCCAGCCGCGTGTCGGCGGTTGTTGCGCCCGTACCGCCCCTTACGACGTTGTAGACCTTGCCGCCGCCGTCTAAGGTGGTTATGTTGGTTTTCCAGTCGCGGGCATCCACGCTCCCCTCTGTCCCGGCAAAGCCCCCGTAGACCTTAACGCCTTGTTTCAAAAGGAAGGTGTCCGTCTCGTTCCCGCCCGGGCTGTAGGTCCCCTTCGCCACCCAGATTTCGTCGCCGGAACCGGCGCTATCCATGATGCCTTTCAGGTCTGATGAGGCAGCACCCCACCCGCCGATGCCACTTCCGGTTCCGGTCTGCGTTACATAGTACCTCTTCGGCTCCGCCGCCGCCCTCTGCCAGGGCAGCGCCGCTAAAACCACCAGCAGCGCCAGTGCCAGGAATACCGCTTTCTTCGTTTTCATGGGTGCTCTCCTTCCTCCCGTTCGTTTCGTCACACGCTTTCCCTGAGGGCTTATCCGGCGGCGGAACAACCGCCCCTGTTGATGCCGCCCGCGCGGCGCTGACTGGACCAGACGGGGCCATGCGCAAAGCCATGACCCCGGACAAAACAAAAAACCCGCGCGCCGAAAAACGCGCAGGCGCCGCCAAGCAGCCTTAAATGGGGTGAACGAATAAAGCAGATATGATGATGCTGTCCGCCTGCCCGCCTGTCTGTCATCATGACGGCGTATCACCCGCCTCCCATCAAGTCAGATCCGTCACCTGCAACTATCAGCTTATTATATATTGAAGGATATTTTTATTCAATACCCATTTTCATGAAAAAACGGGTATATCGTGCAGTCTGTTTTATTCATTTTATTAGTCTGAATAACTGGGAGGAAAGCGGGTCAGCATCTGGATAATCAGGCCAGGGGGTCAAAGACCAGGCCGCCGGCAATGCGCCTTACCCGGCCGGACAGCTTTTCCTGAAGCAGCCGAACCCCGCCCTCGCCTGTGCAGTGCCCGGTGAAATAGCGGGTATTTCCCGGCGCCAGGGCCTGGGCCATCTTCTCACCAAAGGCCAGGGCCTCACTGCTGGCATCCTCACCAATCGCCAGGTGAAAGCCGCCGATGGCGGAGACGGGGGCTTTGCCGCGCAGGGCTGTGGCGGCGGCCAGAATATCGGCGATGCCGCTGTGGGCGCAGCCGGTGAACAGCACATCCTGGCCTTCCTGGCTTAGGATCAGGTGCAGCTCATGGGAAAAATCATCGGGCAGGAAGCCCTTTTCACCCTGCTTTAAGATGCGGGCATTGTCGGGCGGCCAAAGCCTGCGGGTATTCACCCCTGAGAACAGGGTGATCTCTTCATCCAGGCTAAATTGGCCTGTGACCGGCCTGATGCGGGGGTGATCCGCAAGCGCGGCCTCAATCCCCACGTCCATCAGTTCCCCATTTTCCAACAGAACCGCATGAGGCACAAAAGCCTCTTTTTGCACATAGATGGGGGCATGGTCATTGAGCGCCAGGAAAGCCCGGATGCCCCCGCCGTGGTCATAGTGCCCGTGGGAAAGGAAAGCGATGTCCACGCTGGACAGGTCAAGCCCCATGGCCTGTGCGTTGCCCGCGAACTGGTCACCCTGCCCAAAGTCAAACAGCAGCCTGTGTCTTGCGGTTTCAATGAACAGACTCAGCCCGTGCTCCGCGGCGTAATCAGGGGATATGGCGGTGTTCTCAATCAATACATGTACGCGCATGGTTTCCTCCTTGTGCTTGTTGTGGGTGTAGGTTTGGATTCAACTCTAATATAGGGCAAAACCGGATGAAAATACAAGGGCGGGATATGCTATAATCCTCCGGCACGGTGATATTCAGAAAGGGGACAACATGCACATTTCAACCGCCCTGCTTGCCTGGTATGACCGGGAGAAGCGCAGCTTTCCCTTCCGCGGGGTGAGCGACCCTTACCAGGTCTGGGTGTCAGAGATCATGCTTCAGCAGACCCAGACCACCACGGTAACGGGCTACTTTACCCGGTTTATCGCCCGGTTCCCCGATGTGGCCTCCCTGGCCGCCGCCGATGAGACGGCGGTGCTCAAAGCCTGGGAGGGGCTGGGCTATTACAGCCGCGCCAGGAACCTCCACAAGGCGGCAAAGATCATTGAGGGAGAGCGGGAGGGCCGGTTTCCCCAAACGGCGGCTGATTGGCAAACCCTGCCGGGGGTCGGCCCCTATACGGCGGCGGCGGTCGCCAGCATTGCCTTTGGGGAGGCGGCGCCCGCCATTGACGGCAACCTCACCCGGGTCATCTGCCGGCTTCATCTGGTGGAGGAAGACCCGGCCATCCCATCGGTGAAGCGGCGGATATATGCGCTGGGCCAGGCCCTGATGCCAAATGAACGGCCGGGGGACATGAACCAGGCCCTGATGGATTTGGGAGCCACCATCTGCACGCCCGGCACGCCGGATTGTCCCCGTTGCCCGCTGATTGCCTTTTGCGAGGCGAACAAGGCGGGCCTGGCTGAAACCCTGCCCAACCTTTCCGCTAAAAAGCCGCCCAAAGAGGTGCCGGTGGCGGTGGGGATGGTTTTTTATCAAGGTAAGGTGCTGCTGGTGAAGCGGCAGCAAGCATTGCTCGGGGGGCTTTATGTGTTTCCGCTTACGGAGGGGGAGGATAATCCTGAAAACCTGGCAAAAGGGCTGGAAAAAATAGGCGTTCCGGCGGACGGCTTCCGTGAAGTGGGGCAGGCCCGGCATATTTTCACACACCGGGTGTGGCAGATGCGGCTGTATGAGGCGAAAGCCCGGGAGATGAGGGAGGTGCCTGAGGGCATTTGGGCAAGCGCCGATGATATCCGCGCCCTCCCCCTGCCCGGGGCCATGCGGGCTGCCAGGGAATACTCGCTTGGTAAACTGGAAGAAGAAACAGGCGCCACATGACGCGGCGCCTGTTTCTTGAGGAGAGGGAGAATCAGCGGCGGTTGCGGCCTGGGCGCGCATTGCGCTGGGCGGGGCCGTAGGCTCCTTGCCCGGGGCGCTGCCGGTTCTGCGTCATGGGGGCGGCGCCCAGGTTGTCGCACACGCCGTCGTTGTCAGCGTCCACATAGTTTTGGCGCTGGGCGGCACCCTGCACGCCCCGGCCGGAGCGGGCGTTGCGCTGGGTGGAGCCGGAGGAGCGCTTGTGCATGCCGCCGCGGGCGCCCATCATCTGGCGGCTGCCAGCGGTGAAGCGGCGCTGCATTGTGGTGCCCAGGTGGTCGCACACGCCATCGCCGTTTTCATCGGTGAAGCCGGGGGCGTTGGGGTTCTGGCCCTGGGCCAGGCCGCAGTTGTCGCAGATGCCATCGTTATCGGCGTCTACATAGTTGGTTTTGGGAGCGGTAGGGTTCACAGCAGGGGTGGTGGGGACGGCGGGGGCGTTTTGGCGCCAGCGGGGGCCATACTGCGCGGGGGTGGCGGTCTCAGCGGCCAGGCCAAACACCGGCAGAGCGATTAACAGCGCCATCACCAGTATCACGAGTGTCTTTTTCATTGGAGTTTCTCCTTTGGTGGATTCAGCGTTTTTCTTGCTGTGATGACACTTTAACCGCCAAGTGTGACAAATGTGTGTTTTTTTGGGTGAAAGATTAGCACAAAAAAAGAGGCGTTTCAAAACACCTCTTTTTTGTGTATAAACCTGTCAGATCCGCTTGTAATAGGCCAGCAGGTTCAGGCCCGCGATGTCCTCCACCTGCTTCTCGGTGTAGCCTCTATCTTTCAGGCCTTGGATAAGCCTGGGGAAATCGGCGGGGCTGTCCAGGCCCTCAGGCTTGGTGGAAATCCCGTCAAAGTCGCTGCCAAAACCCACCATGCCCTCGCCGCCCAGCTGGTGCATGTGGTCGATGTGGTCAATCAGGGTGCTGATATCGCAGCGCTGCCCTTCATCCACCAGGAAGTTGGGGTAGAAGTTAAGGCCCACATAGCCGCCGGCCTTGAACAGATCCTTTAGCTGCTGATCGGTCAGGTTGCGGGGATGATCCCGGAGCGCCCGGCAGCAGGAGTGGGAGGCCAGGGGCGGGGCATTGGTTTTGTTCAGGATGTCATAAAAGCCGGCGATGTTCAGATGGGACACATCCACCGCGATATTAAGCCGCTGCATCTCCTTCACCGCCTCCAGGCCGTAGGGCTTGAGCCCCTGATCGGCATTGATGCAGGCGGGGGTGCCCAGGGCGTTTTCATAGTTCCAGGTGACGGCGGCCATGCGCACGCCCTTTTCCCGGTATGGGGCAATGGTGTGAAGGCCCGGCGCGAACACCTCGCAGCCCTCAATGGACAGCATGGTTTTCACCACGTTTTTTTCCGCCTCGCCGGGGTCAAAGGCCTGGATCCAGCCCTGGGACTTCAGCTGCTCATAGGCGGCCAGCATGCCATCAAAACGTTTTTCAATATTAATCGGGTCGTTATCCTCCCCTACATATAGTGCCAGCACCTGCAGGCTGACCCCGCCCTCTTTTAGGCGTTCCATGGTTACATCCAGCGGGTCGCGGCTGCCCTCGACGATGCGGTAGAGGGTGTCGGCATGGGTATCACACAGAATCATGTCAGGCTTCTCCTTCTTTTTGTTGCTTTTCATGCATTTCCCGGGTCAGTTCATAATCCACGGCGGATTGGGGACGGCCCAGCTGATCTGTCCAGCAGTTTTCCCGCACCCCTACCCGCCTGGCTCCCAGCAGCTCATACACATGCTGGGCACGGGTGTTGGAGAGATTGGTATCCCAAAAAATACGGTGGATGGGCACGGCCTGGTTGAGGGCCGGGTCCCCAAACAGATAATCAAAGGTCATCCGGATGATCTGCCGCCCATAGCCTTTGTTTTGATATGCGGCGTCGCAGATTTTCCAGCCGGGGTTGGCCTCGTTCTTGCCGATGCGAAAGCTCATCTCACCCACGGGATTTCCGTCAATTTCGATGATGCACAGCTGGCTGAGCTTGCCCTCATTGCGCCTGATGGCCTCTTTTGTTTCTTCCAGGCTTTGGCCCAGGCCGTTGGGGAAGCCGGCGTGCGCCATCACAGCCCCGTCATTCCACCAGGCGTTCAGCAGCGGCGCGTCCTTTAGGACGGCGCTGCGCAAAACGATGTTGTCTTTTTTGATTCGCAAGTTATGCTCCTATCATGTCAATACTGAAAAAGGCCAGGGCTCCCCTGGCCTTTTCAAAGAAAACGGGCCTTGTACCAAACTCAATCATTAATGCTTTGATGAGCCGGTGTTTTTTGGTCTCCCCTTTGCTTCGTTCAGTCAACATAGCTAAGGCTATGCCTCCTTCACTCGGCTTTGTGGAGCCACAAAAAACCCTCGTCCCATCTGTGCATTAATGTTTTCGTTTGGTATTAGACCACAAAGGGCTTCAGGTCGTTAAGCAGGTCATCACACTCATCCGCGTAGATTTCAAGCGTGATGGGCTTGGACAGATCCAGAGAGAAAATGCCCAGGATGGATTTGGCATCCACCACATGGCGGCCGGCCCTGAGGTCCATGTCATAGTTGTAACGGTTGGCCACGTTGACAAAGGTTTTGACTTCTTCAGCATAACTGAGCTTGATGGGTACAGATTTCATGTGTCTTCCTCCTATTGGTAACTGTGCTTCATTATACATAAAAGCGCAATTGCACACAAGCGCGAAATCGAAGTAACAATTCGGAACCCATGTTAAAAAAGGAACTCTGCGGTCATTGCAGAGTTCCACAGTAGAAGAGAGCTATTTATTGTTTAGCTTGTTGAATGCATGAGCGTGCAGCTTCAAGAACGGCGTTTGAGGTGATAGTTGCCGCAGCGATTGTGTCAATTTGTGCACTTTGAGCAGCCATTATTTTTTTCGAAAGCTCCTCAATGGCTGTGCTTCCGATACCGGCAGTTTCGCTGGCTCCATCAATTTTGATGTCTGTAATGGCATCGGCAGAGAAAGTCATTGTCACGGTGATTGCTCCCATCCCTTGGGATGTGGCGGAATAGGTGCCGGGATTGTAAGCATGCTTAGCAGTGCTTTCGGTACCCCACCCTTCGTCACCGTAGGGATCAAGCCCGCTGTCAGTTTCGGATGCGCTGACAGCAGCCAGGGCAGTTGCTTCTCCTGTTAAGGTGGTGCCATCCCAGTTGACTTTTTTGTTCTCAATAATATGATTTGCCGCGATGTATCCCATCACCAAACCCGGCCCGATTGTTCCGCCGCCGCCACCGTATCCGGGGCCAGGGCCACCAAAACCAGAGCAATTTCCGCATGCGTAGAGATTATTGATAACCTCACCACTTACATGCATAACCTGTGCGTGTTCATTTAACTTGGGGCCGCCACAGGTGCCAAGCATTGCGGGAGCCAATTCAGCTGCATAGAATGGCCCTTCTTCAATTGGCCCTAAGTTGCGGGCGGGGCCTTCCGGAACACTGGAGTCCGAGAAGAAATTCCACTCAAAAGGATTTTCACCCCGATGAAAGTCAGGATCGTAGAGATTAGCGCAATAACCGTTGAATTTTTTAACCTCGTCTTCCAAACCATCAGGATCAATACCACACATCTCGGCCAGTTCACGTAAAGTGTCGGCTTCCTTAAAGTAAGGAGGAACACCGCGCTCATCCACATCGCCAATATACGCAGATACTTTAAACCCGTATGTATCGACATGCTTGCGATCCATGATAATCCAGCAGGGTACATTTTCCAAGTCATGGTCGCCATAGGTTTTATAGCCCGCCATAGCGCGCCAGGAGCTGTCATAGTCGGTGGATTCATTGATAAACCGACGGCCCTTGCTATTGACGATGATTTGTCTTGGCATCATTCTTTCGTACATAATATTGCAGGGAACGCCCTTTTCTTTTTGCTCCTGAGCTTTGACCTTATAGGTCATATGGCCAAAGGTTTCAGTCATATTGCAAAGGGCGCTACCTAATGCCATGGCCATCAAATGGCCGCTTCCGTCCAAAGTGTTCAAAGAACAGGCATATTCAGTGGGAGTAGCCAGAAAATCGTAGCACATGGGCGTGTTCCAGTCAAAACCGCCTGTGTTTAGCAAAACGCCTTTGCGAGCTTTGAAAGATACTTCTTTCCCCTCTTTTTCTGCAATGACGCCCAGGACTTCCGGAATATCATTCTCATTATAACGATAGACAAACTTAGTTGCCTTTGTTTTTAGGCTAAACTGAACGCCAAGCTTTTCCTGGGCTTCCAAATATGCTTTGCGCCAGTTGCCTGCGCCGAAGGCATGGCCGGGGATGCGGAAGTCAACCGTACGTCCTTCCTTCATTCCGCCATCCCAATGCGCATAAAAATCACCAAACCCTGTCGTTTGAGTTGCTTTCACGCCTACACTGGTCGCTTCCAAAATGGGAGTGACATAGTCTAACATTGGCCCTGCGTTATCAACAAAGGCTTCGCATTGGGCGTCAGATATATTGGCGGTTTTGCGCATATGCTTCACATAGGTCAGCGATTTTTCCCGAGTGTCCCCAAGTTCAATAGAAAAACGGTTGTTGGGGAGCCATTGCATACCACCTGAAATCCCAGTGGTGCCGCCAGCGGAAGCATAAGAATCAATGGCAATAACAGACAATCCGGCATCTGCAAGACGTATTGAGCCATAACAGGATGTACCGGTACCAATGACAATCACATCAGCTTCATAATCCCATTTTTCAGGCTCATTAATTACTTTTTGCAAGTGATCACTTGCTGATGCTGCATCGCTGGCCAAGGCATTGCCAGTTAGCCCTACACTGACCGCGCCAATGGCTGCTGCTGTTCCTTTTAGAAAAGTCCTGCGTGAAAACTCTTTACCCATAAGTATTCCTCCTTTGTTTGACGATCAACATGTATTGATCATCAAATATTCTCTTCTAAAATACATGTTTTTTATTTTGTGGGCAAGAAGTTGTTGCTTGTCCTTAGGCAATCAATGATTGCCTAAGGAGAACAATTAGGGGTGGATAGCACTTGAAACAGATTTTGATATAAGGATACATGAGACAATTTTGTTGCGGCAAAAGAAGACAATGAAAGGTAGTGCTTCCATGTCCCACCAGCTGGAAAAGGTATTAAGACCACATTATTAAGCAGATTGCCCATATTTTCAGCGACAGAGATGAGAATGCCTCGATCTTCCTGAACACGACGGAATAAGTAGACTAAATCATCGTTTATGATTAACTGTTTTGGATTAAGACGATAACGAATGCAATCGGGCATATACAAGGGTGTTTCAGTTCCGCTGCTATAAGCTAAAAATGTTTCGTTTTTTAAATCACTAAGCTCAATGATTGGTGAACTTGAAAGCGGATTATTTCTGCTCATCATGAGACAAACAGGATATTCGGCCAATAAGCGACAATGAGTTTCAAAGGTGGGAATCGTTGTTAAAGCAATATCAAGCTGATTCTCTCGAAGTAAATCAATGCATTTCTGTTCAGAGAGAAATTTTATTGATAACAATACTGAATCCGCAAGGTGCTCGACAAATGAGGATAAAGCCGATTCGTACATAGCATAAGTAGTATAACTGAAACCCAAGGTTAAGCGAATCAGGGATTGGTTTGCACAGTCAATCATCTCGTGTTGGAGTTTGTTGGCGGTATTGATTAGTTCCAAAGCTTTTGGAAGGAAACATTTTCCAGATGAAGTTAAGATAAGACCATTCTTTGTGCGCTCAAACAATGAATAGCCAATCTTATTTTCAAGCTGTCGGACAGCCTGTCCGACAGCTTGACGTGATATAAACAATTCATTTGCTGCCTGTTTAAAACTGCCTGTCTTAGCTGCGGCGATAAAATAACGAATTTGGTATAGTTCCATGATTACCCATTAACCTAAAGCAACTATTTGTAATTTATACTTACTATGTTTAGATAATCTTCGCCTGATCCAGCCCGTCCATGAACTTTTCAAGCTCCGGCGTGATCCTGGCGATGGTGCCGGGTCGGAAGGGGTTGTTCAGCCCGCACTCGTGGAGCAGCTCCGTAAAGGGCACCCGCCCCGCCCTGCGGCAGGCGTTCAGGTAGCTCTTCCAGGCGGCGTCATGATCCTTCATGTCCCAGATAAAGTATTGGAAGGCGCAGACCTGGGCCAGGGTATAGTCCAGGTAGTAGAAGGGCATGCTGTAGATGTGGCTCTGCTTTTGCCAGCGCGCGCCGCTTTCCAGATAGGGGAAGCCGGTATAGTCCAGATGGGGCAGGAACACCTTCTCAATTTCCCGGTATTTGCGGTTGCGCTCCGCAGGCGTGGCTTCCGGGTTCAGGTAGACCCATTCCTGGAAGGCATCCACCGAGGCGCCGTAGGGCAGGAATTTGATGGCGGAAGCGACGTGGCTGTCAAAATATTTCTCGGTATCCGGGCCAAAGAAGCCCTCCATCCAGGGGTGGGCGAAAAACTCCATGCTCATGGAGTGGATTTCAGCCACCTCCATGGTGTAGTCCTTCAGCATGCTGGGGGTCACATCCCGCTGTAGGTAGCCCTGGAAGGCGTGGCCGGCCTCATGGGTGAGCACGTCCACATCGCCGGCGGTGCCGTTAAAATTGCTGAAAATAAAGGGCACCTTATAGTCGTGGATGAAGGTCATGTAGCCGCCGCCCGCTTTGCCGGGCTTGGTGCTCAGATCCATCAGGCCCTGGCCAGTCATCACGCTGAAGAACGCATCGGTCTCAGGCGAGAGGGCCTTGTACATCTCCGTGGCCTTGCCCACCAGGTATTCTTCATTGCCCTGGGGAAGGGGGTTACCGGAAAGGTATTCCAGCGGCAGGTCATAGGCTTTCATATCAGCGATGTCGATGCGCTCTGCCTGGCGTTTGTAAAGCTTTTGGGCCAGGGGCACCACGCTTTCAACGATCTGTTTCCGGTAGCTCCGGGCGTTTTCCATGCTCCAGTCGGTGCGGCCCATGCGGGCATAGGCCACGGGGATAAAGCTGTCATGGCCCAGTTTTTGCCCGATGCGGTGGCGCACCTTGACCAGCTTGTCATACAGCTCGTCCAGCTCTTTGCTGTGCTCGGCCAGCCAGTTCCAGTGGGCGGTATAGGCGCGACGCCGCATGTCCCGATCGGTTGACTGCATAAAGGGCGTCATGCCGGAGAGGTTGCGCTTTTCCCCCTCAAAATCAATTTCGGCTGAGGCGATCAGTTTTTGGTACTCGCTGGTCAGCTTGCTTTCCTCCACCAGGTCTTCCACAATGGCGGGGGTGAAGGTGGTCATCTGCACCTTCATTTTTTCCAGCATGTGGTGGCCAAAGCGCTGGGCAAAGGCGTTCTTATAGGAGGAGGACAGGATGACCCGCGCTATCTCCGCCGGGATTTCCTGAAAACGGGGGAGGTTTTCGTCCATCACATCGTTTTCGGTGGAATAGAAGGGATCTTTGGTGTTGATGGTGTAGCGTATGTGGACCAGGGTGGCTTGGGTGGCCAGGCTGCCGGCTTCCTTGTCAAGGGTGAGGAAGGCGTCAAAAAAGGCCTCTTCGCCCTTTGCTTCCTCCATCTGCCGGAGCAGCTCTTTAAACCGGGTGTATTGGGCGTCAAAGTCGGGGCGTTTGTAGGGCATGTCCTTGAAATTCATGGGCTAATCCTTTCTTGTCAGTCTGATCATGTATTGATCGCCGCGTCAAGCCTGCGCAGCGCTTCGTCCTTGCCTAAAAGCCAGGCGATTTCTATCGCCCCGCCAGGGGTGCTGGCCTGGCCGGAGATGGCCACCCTCAGGGGCCAGAGCACGGTGCCGTTTTTCATGCCGGCTTCCTTGATGCCAGACATAAGCGCCTCATGGATGTTTTCCTCCGTCCAGGGCACAAGGGGGCTTAGCAGATCACGCGCCAGCTTCAGCGCCGGCAGCAGGCTTTCCTCCGTGCTTTTCTGCCTTTTGTTCAGGTAAAGCTCCCGGTCAAACTCAGGCATTTCCTTTAAAAAGCGCA
The DNA here is from genome assembly GCA_050952935.1 of Christensenellales bacterium. Lineage (GTDB taxonomy): Bacteria > Bacillota > Clostridia > Christensenellales > Aristaeellaceae > UBA6115. The sequence goes on from JBMNLS010000002.1 coordinate 370,182, forward strand.
CCATGTCCGGCACCCGGTTAAACACCTCGGTGCGGCTTTGCATCAGCTCCGCCAGGCGGCGGTAATCAATATCGGTGCCCGTCAGCGCCTGGTCAAACCAGGGGGTGGCCATGGCCAGATAGTCTTCAAAAGGCAGCCGGCGGATATACTCGGCATTAAACCAGGTAAGCTTATCCATGTTGAAGATGGCGGGGGATTTGTTCAGCCCTCTGGCGTCAAACACCTCCACCAGCTCATCCAGCGTGAAAAACTCCCGGTCTGTCCCCGGGCTCCAGCCAAGCAGGGCAATAAAGTTGATGATGGCCTCCTTCAGGTAGCCCATCTCCAGCAGATCCTCAAAGGAAGGGTCGCCATGGCGCTTGGAGAGCTTGCGGGTGGCGTCCTTCATCACCACCGGCAGGTGAACATAGATGGGCGGCGTCCAGCCAAAGGCCTCATACAGCAAATTGTACTTGGGGGCGCTGGAGAGGTACTCCGTGCCCCGGGTCACATGGCTGATGGCCATCAGGTGGTCGTCGATCACATTGGCAAAGTTATAGGTGGGGAGCCCGTCGGCCTTGATAAGCACATTGTCGTCCAGGGTGGCGCAGTCGGCCTCAATGTGCCCAAAGAGCAGGTCATCAAAGGAGGCGGTGCCCGTCTCCGGGATGTTCTGACGGATCACATAGGATTCGCCGGCGGCCATCCGGGCCTTAGCCTCCTCCTTGGGGATGCTCAGACAGTGCTTGTCATATTTCCAGGTTTTTCCTTCTGATTCCGCGGCCTGGCGGCGGGCGTCCAGCTCCTCCTTGGAGCAAAAGCAGGGATAGGCCGCGCCTTTTTCCACCAGCTCCAGGGCATAGGGCAGGTACATGTCCTTGCGCTGGGTTTGAATGTAGGGGCCATAGTCGCCGCCCACATCCGGGCCCTCGTCATAATAAAGGCCCGCTTCCCTGAGGGAGGAGTAGATCAGCTCAATCGCGCCGGGCACCTCCCGCTCCTGGTCGGTGTCCTCAATGCGCAGGATGAATTTCCCGCCGTGCTTTTTGGCAAGCAGGTAGGTATATAACGCCGTGCGCAGCCCCCCCAGGTGCAGATAGCCTGTGGGGCTGGGGGCAAAACGGGTGCGGACTGTTTGGTTCATGCTGTACCTTTCTAATCTATTCAGTGGGGGCGGTAGCTGTCCTTCAGCCCCACCACCAGGTTGTAAACGGGCAGCGTGGCGCTGGAATCCCGATCCTTGCAGAAGTAGCCCACCCGGAGGAACTGGAAGGTGTCGCCCACCGAGGCGCCCAGGGCCACCGGCTCTGCAAAGCCTTCCATAACCTTGAGGCTGTCCGGGTTTAGGCGGGAGATGAAGTCCTTCCGGTCAGTTTCCTCGTCCAGATCCTCGTCATCGTTTAAGAGGGGCTCATACAGCCTGGCTTTCACGGGCACCGCGTCCACGGTGCTTACCCAGTGGAGGGTGCCCCTCACCCTGCGCTCAGCGCCGGGGCTGCCGGAGCGGCTGTCCAGGTCAACCGAGCAGCGCAGCTCCACAATGTGGTCTTCCTCATCCTTAATTACCTCGTCACAGCGGATGATGTAGGCGCCTTTCAGCCGCACCTCCCCGCCCGGACGCAGGCGGAAGAACTTTTTAGGCGGGTTTTCCATGAAATCCTCCCGCTCAATATACAGCTCTCTGGAAAAACGCAGGCTGCGCTCGCCCATCTCCGGATGATCGGGGTGGTTTTCGATGGTGAGGGTATCGATCTTGCCCTCCTCCCAGTTGGTGAGCACCACCTTGACCGGGTCAAGCACCGCCATCACCCGGGGGGCTTTGGCGCCCAGGTCACTCCTTACGCAGTGCTCAAGGAGGGCGAATTCCACGGTGCTGTCGGCTTTGGCCATGCCCACGCGGCCAATAAAGTCCCGGATGGCTGTCGGCGTGTAGCCTCGGCGGCGCATGGCGATGAGGGTGGGCATGCGGGGATCGTCCCAGCCGGAAACATAGCCTTCCTCTACCAGACGCCTGAGGTAGCGCTTGGACATCACGGTGCGGGTGATGTTAAGCCTGGCAAACTCAATTTGCCGGGGACCGTGGGTGAGGGCGCCCAGCTTGTCCCGGTGGGGTTTGCGGAAGCCGGCGTTTTCCACCACCCAGTCATACAGCGGCCGGTGGTCCTCATACTCCAGGCTGCACAGGCTGTGGGTGATGTTTTCAATGGCGTCCCCCAGGGGATGGGAAAAATCGTACATGGGATAGATGCACCAGTCGTTTCCGGTGCGGTGATGCTCCTTGTACAGGATGCGGTACATGACGGGATCCCGCATGTTGATGTTGGGGGAGGCCATGTCGATCTTGGCACGCAGCACATAGCTGCCCTCCGGGAACTCGCCGTTTTTCATCCGGCGGAACAGGTCCAGGCTTTCTTCCACCGGGCGGTCACGCCAGGGGCTGTTTTTGCCGGGCTCGGTGAGGGTGCCGCGGTATTCCCGCATCTCCTCCTGTGAGAGCTCATCCACATAGGCGATGCCGCGCCTGATAAAATCCTCGGCTATGTCATAGCATTGCTGGTAATAATCGCTGGCAAAAAACAGGCCGCCGTTCCAGTCAAAGCCAAGCCAGTGGATGTCATCAATGATGCCGTCCACATACTCGGTTTCTTCTTTTTCCGGGTTGGTGTCGTCAAAGCGCAGGTTGCAAAGCCCATTATAGCGCTCCGCTGTTTCAAAATCGATCACCATCGCCTTGCAGTGGCCGATGTGCAGGTATCCATTAGGCTCCGGCGGGAAACGGGTATGCACCCGCTCATACTTGCCTGCCTTTAAATCCTCATCAATCGCGTCCCAGATAAAGTTGCTGCGTTCCGCTTCCATGCTCATGCTGTTTCCGCCCTTCTTTTTGCAATACAAGCTGATTATACTCGGGAAGGCATTTTCTTACAAGGAATAAAGAACTGTGGGCAAAAATGCTTTCCCGGCTGATTGTGTTTTGGGTGGAGCGAAGGGCTTGCGTAAGCAGCCCAAGGCAGATATTCTTTAATATACAAGAAATGTTGTGGTTGAATCAGGAGGCGTATGCGAAACATCAAGCTGACAGTTTTTGATCTGGATGGCACTCTGGCTGAGATCGGGATGCCGATGGAAGCGGAAACCATAGTGGGGCTGCGGAGGCTTCAGGCGCGGGGCGTCCAGGTGGCGCTGTGCTCGGGGAAGCCCGTGTCCTACCTCTGCGGTTTTTTGCGGCAGGCAGGGCTGCCCGAGGCCATTGTGATGGGGGAGAATGGCGCGGCAACCCAGTGGGGCATTGAGCTTCCGCCCAGACGGCATTTCAGGCTGCCCTATGACAAAAGCGCCGCTATCCACCTGACAAAGATACGGGCGCTGATTGAAGAAAAGATACGTCCCGTTCCCTGGTTTCAGCCGGGGGAGGTGGTGCTGACACCATTTTTCGCGGATGAAGCGCAGCGTAAGGCGCTTCAAGCGCTGATTGATGAATATGTAAAGCCGGAGATGGGGCTTCAGGTGTTCCCGCACGCGGATTCCTTTGATATCTGCCCGGCAGGCATCAACAAAGGGGTAGCCTTAAAGCGGCTTATCCGGGAGCTGGGCATTGAAAAACGCCAGGTGGCCGCGATTGGCGATGGCGCGAACGATGTGCCCCTGTGGACAGAGGCAGGGTTTTCCATTCGGGTGGGCAGCAAGGCGGCGGCCCGGGTGGACATGCAGGTGAACACCGTTTGGGAAGCCCTTCAAGCGTTAATCAGTGCTTCCTATCCTTTAAGAATCGAAATTGAGAGCGATGGTGTTTCATCATCAACATGACCAAAGTCATTTATTATTCGAGTCCACACTGCACCTACTATATTTCCGGCAACTTCTGCAACATAACATATATCACTTTTCTTACCAAAATCTGAAACATATATCTGCAAATCCGGATGTTTTATAATCTCTTTTGATGGTGCTTCAACTCCTTCAGGAATAAAAATAGCCTCATACAAAAATATATCTAATATTTTAACTTCACTTTGTTTTAATTCTCTTAATATATAATCCATGTGAACCTCCGATTTATTTTTTATAAATTAATTTTTAAATCAGGTGCTGTCAACTCAAGTTCGCAACTTTGTACTCCGCATATCATGATCATGCTGCCTGGTTGCCTAGTAAGTTGAGCGAAGTTTCGCTCAGGTAGGCTTTGGTAACCGACCAGTCTTCCGAGTATTCCATTAAATACACAGTCGCCAGCCTCAAGCAGGAATCGGGGTTCGGGAAGATACCAACTACTTTGGTACGCCGCCGTATCTCCCGGTTGAGCCGCTCCAGCATGTTGTTGGAGCTGACCTTCCTGGAGTCCAGTGAAGGGAATGACAGGGAAGGTCAGCGCATCCTCCAATCCCTCCTCCAGCGTGTCAATCGCTTTGGGACATTTGGCTCGGTACTCGTCAGCAAGTTCCTTCGCCCCGTTGTCTGGCAATTACCGGATCAGTCGTCATCCAGATTGCCCTTGAGCAGACCCGCAAACCGCTCCTTTTCCTTGTGCGGCACATGGATCAGGACATTTCGCATGAAATGAACCTTACAGCGCTGCCAGCTGGCGCCGGGAAAGCTTGCTCCAATCGCCGCTGCCAAGCCTTTATGGGCATCCGAGATAATAAGGCTGGGCTTCTTCAAGCCTCGCTCCTTCAGCTTTTCAAACAGATGCCTGTAGCTTTCTTTGGACTCTTCCAGCATCGGCTCTATCGCTAATACTTCCCGCTTGCCCTTGCTGTTCACACCGCAGACCAGCAGAATGGCCATGCTCACTACCCGACCAGCGCAGCGCGCCTTCTCGTACAAAGCATCCACACCATAGTACCGGATAGGCATTAGATGTCAGCGGTCGATTCCGGAATTCCTCTGCTTGCTCGTTCAACCCTTGGGTCATCTCGCTCACCTGGCTTCGAGAGATATCTTTAATTCCCATACTCTTTGCCAGCTTCTCAATCTTCCGGGTGGATACTCCCTGTACATAAGCCTCTTGAATAACCTGGATCAAAGCGGCCTCACTGCGCTTGCGCTCGGTAACAAAGAAGGGGATATACCCGCCGTTCCTCACCTTGGGTACCATGAGATACATCGTCCCAACCCGGGTATCCAGCCGACGCGGACGAAATCCACAGCGGTGACTGGTTCTTTCTTGGCTTTGCTCATGTTTGTTTGCGCCAATCTTTTTGGACACTTCCGCTTCCATCATCCGGTGGCACAGCCACTCCAGCATACTGAGCATTGGGTCAGGGGTGTCCATGAATTGGAATAGCAAGCCTTCAAAATTCGTGGTATTCTTGGTCTGAGCCATTGGGATCTCCTCCTTGTGAATGTCTTGACAACATCCATTGTAGCGGAGTCCCAGTGGCTTATACATTCCTGCCACTTGGGTAAAGTTGCGAACTCCAGTTTACTCTATCTTAAATCAGTTATGATTTCATACATACAATACCTCAAATTCTAATTTGTTTCTTATCTTTCTATAGACTCATTGTCCATGTTTTTTGTTTCGATGGCTATGATACTGCTAACAATCTGTTAACTGTTAAATAAATGATGAAGACTCACCTCAGCACCCTGAATATCCCGCATTTGAGATAGTTGGTTTCAGGGGAAGCCATTAAGACCGAATGATCCTTGGCGGCGCCGCGCCATTCCACCTGCTGGAGGGTGGCCCCGGCGTCAGAGGCCGCATCCTGGACGACTTCCCGGAACAATTCCGGCAGCATCGCCTGGGAACAGGAGCAGGTGACCAAAATACCGCCGTGACCCAGCATCTTCAGCGCCCGGAGGTTGATTTCTTTATATCCTTTCCGGGCGCCCGGCAGGCTGGCCTTGTTTTTGGCGAAGGCGGGCGGGTCAAGGATGATGAGGTCATACTGCTCGCCCGCGTCCGCCCGCTCCCGGAGAAAATCAAAGGCGTTGGCCTGGACGAATTTCACCTGGTCAAAGCCGTTCAACTTCGCGTTTTCTTCCGCACAGAAAAGGGCATACTCCGACAGGTCAACGCCGGTTACCTCCCTCGCGCCATACAGGGCGGCGTGAAGGGCAAAGCCTCCCGTGTGGGTGCAGATGTCCAGCACCCTGCCATCCTTTGCGAAGGGAGCGATGGCGGCGCGGTTTTCCTTCTGGTCGAGGAAATAGCCGGTTTTCTGCCCCCGCTTCACATCCACCCATAGCCTCAGCCCGTTTTCCCGGATTGTAACCCGCTCCGGCACCTCGCCCCACAGAAGCCCTGTGGATTGCTTCATGCCCTCCAGCTCCCTGACGGGCACATCGTTTCTTTCCCAGATGCCTTGGGGGGAAAGCTCCTCCACCAGCGTTTCCACAATGGTGTTCTGAAAGCGCGCCATGCCCAGGGACAGGATCTGCAGGCTGATCACATCGCCGAACTTGTCCGCGATGACGGCGGGCAGGCGGTCGCTTTCGGCATGAATCAGGCGGCAGCAGGCAAGGTCGGCCACCTGGCGGCGGTACCGGATAGCCTCTCGCACCCGGGCCTTGATGAAGGCGCTGTCAATAGGCGATTCGTCATAGCTGAGCATCCTGAGGGTGATCATGGAGTGGGGATTATACACCGCCTGCCCCAGGAAACGGCCTCGGGCGGCGATCACCTGCACCACATCCCCCGGGTTTGCGCCGGGCTGCGCCCGGTCAATATCGCTTCTGAAAACCCAGGGGTGGCCAGAAAACACCCGGGCTTCCTTGCCTGGTTTCAAGTAAACTTGAGCTGTCATGGTTGCCTCCCTACATAGCTTTCTTTTATCATACCACGCCGGGGGCGTTCGGGTATGATATAATCATCAGACAGATTCATTTTGGAGGACAGGATGACAGATAAAGGGATCCCCTCCCTTGAGGAACTGAAACGGCTGGACCGGAAGGGCCTGAACACGCTTTCAAAGACGCTGCGCCGGCGGATTTTGGACATCGTTTCCCAAACCGGGGGGCATTTGGCCAGCAACCTGGGGGTGGTGGAGCTGACCATTGCCCTGCACCGGGTGTTTGACAGCCCCCGGGATAAGATCATTTTTGATGTGGGGCATCAGTGCTATGCCCATAAAATCCTCACCGGAAGAAACGCGCAGATGGATAGCCTCCGGTGCTATCAGGGCTTGTCCGGCTTCCCCAAGTGCGAAGAAAGCCCCCACGACGCCTATGAAACCGGCCACGCCTCCACCGCTATCTCCGCTGCCCTGGGCATGGCCAGGGCCCGGGATTTGCGGGGGGAGGATCACCGGGTGATCGCCGTGGTGGGAGATGGCGCCCTCACCGGGGGGCTTTGCTATGAGGCGCTCAACGACGCCGGCAACCGCAAAACCCAGCTGATTGTGATCCTCAATGACAACCAGATGTCCATTTCCCCCAATGTGGGCGCCATCAGCAACTATCTCACCTACATGCGCTCCAGCCGGGCCTGGACGGACATCAAGCAGACCCTTGTAGGAGGTCTCCCCAAGGTGCCGTTGATTGGCGGGCCGCTGTTGCGCTTTATGCAGAAGGTGAAGGGCTCCCTGCGCAATTTTTTGATCAAGGACCGCTATTTTGACACCTTGGGCTTCCAGTATTTAGGACCCATGGACGGCCATGACGAAAAACGCCTGGAAAAGGTGCTTCACAGGGCCGGGCAGCTCCAGCGCCCGGTGCTTATCCATGTGGTGACCCAGAAGGGCCGCGGCTATGCCCCGGCTGAAAAAGAACCCTGGGCCAAGCATGGCGTCACCCCCTTTAATCCGGAGGATGACCGGCCGCTCCAAAAGACCTCCGGCCGCTCTTTTGGCAAGGCGGCGGGAAAGCTGCTGACCGACCTGGCGGCGGAGGATCAGCGTATCGTGGCCATCACCGCCGCCATGACCAACGCCACCGGCCTGGCCCCCTTCCAGGCGGCCTTCCCGGAGCGCCTGTTTGATGTGGGCATCGCTGAGCCCCATGCCCTGATCCTGGCGGCGGGGATGGCCAGGGGAGGGATGAAGCCCTTTGTGGCGATTTATGACACCTTCTTACAGCGGGCTTATGATCAGGTGGTGGTGGACATCTGCCTACAAAGGCTGCCGGTCACGGTGCTGATGGACCGGGCGGCCATGGGCGGGGAAGACGGACCCACCCACCACGGGGTGTTTGGCACCAGCTATCTTCGCCATGTACCGGGGCTTACCCTGCTGTACCCCCGCAGCGTGGAGGAGCTGGAAAGCATGATCCGCTTTGCCCAGGCATATGCCGGTCCGGTTTTTATCCGCTATCCCCGGGAGGAGAGCGTCGGCATGGAGCAACTGGTTTGCAAAGGCTTTGCGCCGGGGGTATGGGAGCGTCTGCTGCCTGGAGAGGACATCAGTCTGGTGGCCATTGGCCCCATGGTGTCGGAGGCCCTCACCGTGCGGGAGAAGCTCAAGGCCCAGGGCATTTCAGCCCGGGTGATCAACGCCTCCAGCGTCAAGCCTTTTGACGCAAAGCTGATTGTGGAGCTGGCGGAAGTCGGCAAGCCCTATGTGGTGCTGGAAGAGCAGGTGCTGGCGGGCGGCCTGGGCAGCGCCATCGCGGAACACTGCCTGCAGGCCGGCCTGCGCCCGCCGGATCATATCTTTGCCCTGCCGGATGCCTTTGTGCCCCAGGGCAGCCACGGGGAGCTGCTGCGCCATGTGGGCCTGGACGGAGAGAGCATTTATCGGCAGATTATCAGGCGATGGGGGAAGCGGTTTGAAACAGCGGGCTGATGTGGCGCTGGTGGCGCGGGGCCTGGCTGACAGCCGGGAAAAGGCCCAGGCGCTGATTCTGGCGGGGCGGGTGTACATCAGCGAAACCCGGGTGGAGAAGGCATCCCGGCCGGTGGGGGCGGAGGAGCATCTCCTTGTGCGGGGGGATGACGAGGGCTATGCCAGCCGGGGCGGCTACAAGCTGCAAAAGGGCATGGAAGCCTTCAAGGTGGATGCGGAGGGTCTGGTGTGCATGGACGTGGGGGCCGCGGCCGGCGGCTTTACCGATGTGCTGCTGCGCGCCGGGGCAAGGCATGTGTATGCCATTGACGTGGGCTATGGGCAGATGGACTGGCGCATCCGTCAGGATGCGCGCGTGACGGTGATGGAGCGCACCAACGCCAGGCACCTGGTGCCGGAGCAGTTCCCCATGATGCCGCAGCTGGCGGTGATGGATGTGTCCTTTATTTCTATCCGCCTGATCATCCCGGTGCTGTTTTCCCTGATGGGGAAAGAGGGCAGGCTGATCAGCCTGGTCAAGCCCCAGTTTGAAGCGGGGCGGGGGCAGGTGGGCAAACATGGCGTGGTGCGGGAGGCGGACACCCATCTGCGAGTGCTGAGGGACATCCGGGACTTTGTGGCGCAGCAGGGCCTGTGCCTTGCCGATTGTATCTTTTCGCCCATCACCGGGCCCAAAGGAAATGTTGAATTTTTGGCGGACATTGGTTATGATATGAACAGGAGCATGGATGATGCGGCGCTGGCGGAAGTGGTGAGCCAGGCGCATCGCAGTTTGCTTTAGGAGACAGCCCAAAATATTTATATTCTTTGGAAGGGGTTTTTTTATGAAAAAACGCACGCTTTATTCCCTGATTGTTTTGGTGATCCTCTGTTTGGCCGTGGCGGTGGTCTCCTTTGTGGGTGAGCGCGGCGCCAGCAAAAAGCTGGAGGAGGCCCAGAGAAAGCTGGAGGAAGCCCAGAGCCAGATTACCCTCCTTGAACGGGAGATGGATTTGCTCAAGCGGGAGAAGATCGCCTGGGATGAGGACAAGGTCCGGGTGTCGGCCAGCCTGGCGGATGTGCGCACGGTGCTGGGCGGGATGCTAAGCGGGCTGGAAGAGGCCTCCCAGGCGCTGGACGCGGCAAGCAGCTTGCTGCCAACGCCCAAGGCGCCCCTCTCCCCAAGCCCTGCGCCTTCCCAGGCTTCTACCGAAAAACCCACTCAGGCGCCCAAGGCAACGGAAAAGTCCACTGCCGCCCCTGCGGGCAGCCCCTGCCCCAGCGCTGAGTCCACCCAGGCTTCCACCGAAAAACCTGCCCAGGCACCCAAAGCAACGGAAAAGCCCGGCGATAGTCCCGTGGTCAGCCCCAGCCCAAGTGCTGCGCCAAGCCCCACCAAGGGCAAATAACCGTTCCTAAGGCACCATGCGGGTGCCGTTATTGCCACCCCGAATGGTCTGTCGGTATACCTGGGGGGATACCCCCATATGGCGCTTAAAGAAATTGGACAGATAATAGGCGTCGCAGAAGCGGTATTCTGCGGCGATTTGTGCAATGGTTTTGTCCGTGTGCAAAAACTCATGCTTGATGACATTCACCAGCAGCTGCTGGGCGTATTGCTTGGGCGTGCATTGAAAGACCCGCTTAAAGGCATGGGAGAGCGAGGAGGGGCTGTAGCCATGCTTTCTGGCCAGCCCGCTCACCTGCAAATCACATCCCAGGTTGGCGTGGATCTCAGTCAGCAGCGGGCGCAGCCGGGCCAGGCCCGGGGCCGGTTTGGGGCTGTCTCCGCTGATGAACAGGGAGAGGATGCACAACAGCTCTCCTTCAAAGCGCATGCTCTCCTTTAAGCTGCCGCCTGGTTTCAGCGCTTTCATGTAGGCCAATTGCCTTGGCGGAATGGGCTGGGTGAGGATTTTTCCCTGCTCAAAAAATACATTGAACCCGGAGGGGGAATCCAGAAAGAATTCCACATAGGTTTTTTTGATATGGCTGTCGCACCAGCAGGAGAACAGCGTGAAGGCGGGGATCAGGCAGGCCTCCCCGGCCTTCAGCTCAATCAGGGTATTTCCCGTGCGCACAAACCCGTCCCCATCCTCCACCAGGTAAAGGGTGTGGAAGGGGTAAAGGTTAAAAGGGAAATTCCAATGCCGGTCATTCTCATAGAACACAGCCTGTACCAGGCGCAGTGAAAAAAGCCGATCTGTCAAATAATCACATCCTTTAAACGGATTATAGCATTGTAAGCATAGCTGGGACAAGTTATTATAAATTTAATAAACTGTATGATGCTCAGTACATTTCATCCCCGCCGCAAGCCGCGGGGGCTTGAACAAATGACAAGGAGAGGATGGCAAAATGACCGTCATGCAAAAACCCACCGTCAATACGGGGCCTGACTGGCGTGCCGGGGTGCTGCGGAAAATGAAGCGCAGCCTGCCCTACTACGCCCTGATTCTGATTCCGCTGATCATCCTGCTGGTGTTCAAATACTATCCCATGTATGGGGCCACCCTGGCTTTTAAGGATTACAAGGTCAGCCTGAAGATTTCTGGAAGCCCTTGGACAGAACCGCTTTTCCGGCATTTTACCCGGTTTTTGACAGCGCCTTCAGCCGTCCGGGTGATCACCAACACGCTGATCATCAGCCTGTATTCGCTTTTGGCGGGTTTCCCCATTCCCATTCTGCTGGCCATCGGGCTTAACGAACTGCGCAGCGACCGGCTCAGGAAGTCCCTCCAGATGGTCACCTACATGCCGTATTTCATATCTACCGTGGTGCTGGTGTCCATGATTATCCAGTTCACGGATCTGTCCTACGGCATTGTCAACCAGGGCATCAAGGCGCTGGGCGGGCAGCCGGTCAACTTCATGGGCAACAAGGATAACTTCCGCCATATCTATGTGTGGTCGTCTGTCTGGCAGACCACCGGCTACAGCGCCGTGGTTTATCTGGCGGCGCTGGCAGGGGTTGACCGGGAACTGTATGACGCGGCGGTGGTGGATGGCGCCAGCAAGATAAAGCGCATCCTGCACATCGACCTGCCTTGCATCGCCCCCACCATCATCGTGATTTTCATCCTCAACACCGGCTCCATCCTGTCGGTGGGCTTTGAGAAGATCTACCTGATGCAAAACAACACCAATCTGTCGGTGTCCGAGGTGATATCCACCTATGTCTACCGCATGGGCATTGTCAACCAGAACTTCAGCTATTCAACCGCTGTGGGCTTGTTTAACTCGGTTGTCAACTGCACCATGCTGCTGCTATGTAACGCCATTGCTCGCAAAGTGAGCGATGTGGGGCTGTGGTGAGGAGGGTGAGTATGCAAAAGACATCTGTCGTGAAGCGCCGCAATCGGCTTAAGCAAAGCAAGGGGGACAGGGTATTTGACGCTGTTTCCATCACGCTGTTGTTGCTCTTTTCTGCCATTGTGGCCTATCCCCTGATCTATGTGGTGAGCGCCTCCTTTTCTTCCACCAACGCGGTGATCGCGGGCCAGGTATGGCTGTGGCCGGTGGAGCCCAGCGTTGAGGCTTATAAGGCGGTGTTCAGCAACGCCAGTATTCTGACGGGCTATAAAAACGCCTTCATCTACACTGTCGGCAGCACGGTGCTGACGCTGATCATGACGGTGCTGTGCGGCTTTTCCCTCTCCCGAAAGGATTTTTACGGGCGCAATGTGTTTAGCGGCATGATCCTTTTTACCATGCTCTTTTCAGGCGGCCTTATCCCCACTTATATGCTGATCAAGGATCTGGGAATGCTGGACACCATCTGGCCCCTTATTTTGCCCAACGCCGTCTGGCCCTGGTTTATCATCCTGGCGCGCACCTATATGTCCAATGCTATCCCGGAAGAGCTTTATGAGTCGGCCAGCCTGGACGGCTGCTCGGTGTTTGGGATGCTGTGGAATATCACCCTGCCCTTGTCAGGCGCGATTCTGGCGGTGGTGGCGCTTTACTGCGCGGTGGGCAACTGGAACAGTTACTTCGATGCCTTCATTTACCTCTCAAAGCCTGAGATGTATCCCCTACAGGTGGTGCTGCGCAATATTTTGATTTTGAACAGCATGGACATCGGCCAGGTAGCCGACCTGCGCAACATGGCCACCCGCCAGGGCATGAGCAATTTGCTTAAATATGCCGTTATTGTGGTCAGCTCCGCCCCGCTCCTTATCCTTTATCCCTTTGTGCAGAAGTATTTTGTCAAAGGCGTGATGGTTGGTTCCGTGAAGGGCTGATTTCCCTGATTCATGTATCCAAGTGGCCAAGGCCACATAGAATAAAGGAGGTTCCTGGATGTATAGAAAACTAATGTCTCTGTTGCTGTCCGTGGTCATGCTGCTGTCTTTTGGCAGCGCTCTGGCTGAAGCGGACAAGCTGCCCATCGCGGAAAACTTCGGCGATGTTGAGCTGACTGTTGCGGTCATCGGTGACCCCGCCATTGAGAACTGGGAGACCAACGCCTATGTGAAATGGCTGGAAGAAAAAACCAACATCGACCTGAGCTTTGTGGTGATCCCGGAAGAGGGCGCCGGTGAAAAGCTGGGTCTGATCCTGGCTTCAGGCGAATATCCTGACGTGTTCCTGTCGGTAGGCATTTCTGACAGCAACATCACCAAGTATGGCGTTGAAGAAAAGCTTTTCCTGCCCCTGGGCGATCTGATTGACAAGCATGGCAACAACATCAAAAAGCTGCTTGAAGCCTTCCCGGGCGCCCGGGCGCGCATGACCCAGCTGGATGGGGAGATCTATTCCCTGCCGGATGTGAACATCTGCTACCATTGCGGCTTGCGCCAGAAATACTGGATCAACAGCGAATGGCTCAAAAAGCTGGGGCTGGACATGCCCACCACCACCGATGAGTTTTACAATGTGCTGGTGGCCTTCCGCGATCAGGATCCCAACGGCAACGGCGAGAAGGATGAGCTCCCAATGATCGCCAACTATGACGATGGCTGGCACACCAACTCCGATTCCTTTGTGATGAACGCTTTTACCTACTATCCCCTCAACCTGCGCAAAGCCATCACCAGCGGCGCTGAGGCCTTTGGCCTGTATGTGGAAGATGGCAAGGTGGTCAGCTGTCTGAATGATGTGAAGGGCATGAAGGATGGGCTGGCTTTTGTCAACAAGCTGGTGTCCGAAGGCCTGTTTTATGAAGGTTCCTTCTCCCAGAACACCGCCGCTGACATGATTCTGGGCGAAGGCGGTCAGGTGGGCGGCGCTGCCGGCGGCTACCTCCAGTTCTGCCAGACCGGAAGCGACATGTACAAGCAGTATGATTATTTGCTGCCCCTCACCGGGCCTGACGGACAGCGCAACATGACCTCCTTCCCCCATGAGGGCGTGGGCGGGCATAAATTCGTGATCTCCGCCCAGACCAAGTATCCTGAGGCCGCGCTGCGCCTGGCCGACCTGATGTATAGCTTTGACGCCACCATCAGGGGCTATCATGGCGTGTATGGCGAAAACTGGACCAATCCTGATGAAGGCGCTGTGGGCCTCAACGGGGAACCCGCCCTGTACAAGGTGCTCACCCCCTGGCAGGATGTGAACGTGCAGAACAACAACGTCCTTCAGTACACCGTCTCCTACCGTGACGCGGCCTTCCGCAACGGTGAGCAGACTGACCTAAAAGGCACCGATAAGAAGTCAGGTGCCGGCCTTGAGATCTGGCTGGCTGAGGCGACCAAGGAGTATGAGGCTGTTGCCGACAAATCCAAGGCCCTGCCGCCGCTGAAGTTTGACTCCGCCACCACTGAGGAGCTGGGGCTTTTGAGCACGGAGCTTTCCTCCTACATCAAGGAAGGCATCACCGCCTTCATGACCGGCAACAACGCGGTGGACAACTACGAAAGCTGGCTGCAAGAAGCTGAAGACCTGGGCCTTGGCCAACTGATCGCCTTCTACCAGGCTGCTTATGACACCCAGTACAAATAATCCCTAAGAACTAACCTGACTTGCCGCCCGCGTACAGCGCGCGGGCGGCTTATTAAAGCAAAAAAGGAGCCGCGCCAATGTTTGACCGAAAAGCCTATCAGGAGCGCATGAGGTGGTATCAGGAAGCCCGTTTCGGCATGTTCATCCATTTTGGGTTGTACAGCATCCCCGCAAGGGGGGAGTGGCTGCGCAGCTATGAGAAAGTCTCCATTGAGGATTATCAGCAGTATTTTGATGAGTTTGATCCCGTGAATTACGACCCTGTGGCCTGGGCAAAGGCAGCCAAACAAGCCGGCATGCGCTATGCCGTGTTGACAAGCAAGCACCATGACGGATTTTGCCTGTTTGACAGCAAATATACCGACTATAAAGCCACCAACACCAAGGCGGGGCGGGATTTAGTGCGGGAATATGTGGAGGCATTCCGGGCAGAGGGGATCAAGGTGGGGCTGTACTATTCCATTTTCGACTGGCATCATCCGGATTTCCCCGCCTTTGGCGACAAACATCACCCCATGCGCGACAATGAAGCCTGGCGCGGCAAAAATCATGATTTTGACAACTACCTGCGTTATATGCACGCGCAGGTGGAGGAACTGATGACCGGCTACGGGCAGATTGACCTGTTGTGGTTTGATTTTAGCTATGACGATCTGTGGGGTGAAGCCTGGCGGGCCGGCGACCTGGTGCGCATGATACGCCGCCATCAGCCCCAGATCATCATCAACAACCGCTTGGAGGTGTCCGGCGAGGGATTTGGCAGCCTGCTGGATGAGCATCCCAACCTGTACAGCGGCGACTATGTTAGCCCTGAGCAGATCATCCCCCCCAACGGGATTGTAAACTATCAGGGTGAGCCTGTGGCCTGGGAGGCCTGTGTCACCATGAACAACAATTGGGGTTTCCACGCGACGGACAGGTTTTATAAGCCGGCCATCATGCTCATCAGAAAGCTGGTGGAATGCGTGTCCAAGGGGGGTAACATGCTGCTGAATGTGGGCCCCACCGCCAAGGGAGAGTTTCCGCCTGAGGCCACGAAAATCCTTGAGGAAATCGGACGCTGGATGCATTATCACCACGACAGCATCTATGGCTGCGGCATCGCTGATATCCAGAAGCCTGACTTTGGCCGTGTCACCCGCAAAGGCAACAAGCTTTATTACCATGTTTTTGATAATCCGGTGGGCTATTTGCCACTGACAGGGTTAAAAGCGGAGCAGATCAAGTCCGTGCGCCTGCTTTCCACCGGCCATGAGTTGCCCATTGAGCGCGATTGGATCACCAACAACTACCCGGACATCGTCTTTGTCAGCTTTGGCCCTGACCCGGTGCCGCCGGATGAGACGGATACGGTGGTGGTGGTGGAGCTGAAAGGCTGACGGGAACATCAAAAAAAGCATTCGCGGCAGAATGCTTTTTTACATCAGTATTAATGTGTGGAATCAGTATCAGCATTAATCAGCCCGGTACATGGCGATGGTAAGCGCCCCATCCTGTACCGTGCCGTCGATGCGCACGGGATAGGGGAAGCGGTTTTGGATGATAAAGTTCTGGGTTTTAGTGCCCACCGCGGCGTCCGCCCCGTGGGGGAGGTAGGAAGCGCCGGAGGGGCCGTGGGCCCGCCGGTGGACGATGGCGATCTCAGGCAGCTGCAGCACCGTGTTATACAAGGTGCTTGATACCTGGCAGGTGCCCCCGCCATAACCCTGGGCGATCTCGCCCTTCACGATGACATTGGCGGGCTCGTAGCCGGATCTGCGGTTGAAGGGGCCGATCTGGGCGTTAAAGTCCAGCTTGTCGCCGGGGTTCAGCACATAAAGGCCAAAGCGTTTGCTGGCCACCCCCAGGTTGATGATGCGGCTGAGGTTGCTGCCTTCATCCCCCAATTTGTAAAAGGAGGTATAGGCGGATAGGGGAATCTCCCGGTCTTTTTCGGCCATAAAGGCGCCAACAGGCACCAGCTCCTTGAGCTGCCGGGTGTCCACATAGCCGTATTGGCGTTTGAAGATGAGCCGGGCCCAGCCGTCAGTTATATCCATAAAGGCCACCCGCGCTCCGTCATACAGGGTGATGAGGGCTTCGGCGGAGGCCTCAGGCGCCGCGCGCACCACGGCTTCATCCAACACCCAGCCCAGGTAGTCACAAGGCACCGCGGCATAGGCCGGGTCGGCGGCGGGGTTGATGGGCTGGGCGGTGGTTTCCGCCAGGCGACCGCGCCGGATATAGCCCTCCTGCCCTGTTTGGGTGCGGATCTTGAGCCAGTCAGGAGCCACCTCAAGAATATAAACCCGGTGTCCAGCGTTGACAAAGCCCAGGCTTTCCGCATCCTTGTCGGGTTTTATTTGCAGCGAGGCGGTGTCCCGCATTTTGGCGGTGTATTTGACGCCGGTCATGTCCGCCTGCTCAGCCCCCGCGGGCAACAGCAGGATCAGGACCAGCGCCAGCATCAGGAAAAATGTGGTTTTCTTCATGCGGCTTCCTTATAAAACGCGATAAACAGCGAGCCATCCTGCACATGGGCATAGATGCGCACGGGGAAGGGATAGTCATTGCGGAAGACGAAGTTGAGCCCGCCTGAGGAGGCGTCCACCCCATGGGGCAGGTAGCTGATACCGCTGGGGCCGTGGGGGGCACGGCGCAGCACGGTGAGTCCCGTTAACTGCAGCACCACATTATACAGTGTACTGGATACCTGGCAGGAGCCGCCGCCGTAGACATCATAGATCATTTCACCATCCACCAGAGCGCCGGCGGGCTTATAGCCGTTGCTGGCGCGGAAGGGGCCCACCTCGGCGTTAAAGTCCAGCGACTGGCCGGGCATGATGACTTTTGACATGCGCTGGCCGCCCACGATCAGGTTGTTGATGCGGTTGAGGTTGCTTTCATCCTGGGAGATGTTATAAAAGGAGTTGTACACCGCGATGGGCACCTCCGCCGTGCCGTTGGTTTCAACCGGGGCCACCATCTCAAGCATATCCAGCTGCCGGGTGTCCACATAGCCGTATTGACGCTTGAAAATGAGCCGGGCCCAGCCGTTTTCTATATCCAGGAAGCCCAGCTGGGTGCCTTCCTGCAGGGTAATCAGCGTTTCGCTGGCGGCGTCAGGCGCCGCTTTCACATGGGTTTCTCCGCTCATGGTGGCGAAATAGCGGTTAAGCGCGGTGCCAAAGCGGGGGGTGTTCGCCCGGTCAATAGCCACCGGATCCATGATGCGGTGACGCAGCACATAGCCCACCTTGCCGCCCATTTTGATGCCCACAAAGTTGGGCAGCACCTCCACCACCTCTATCGCGCGGCCGGGCTTGTAGTTGGCCAGCACCTTGCTGTCAAGGTCCGGTTTGGCATAAACGTTGGTGACGCTGTTGGCGTAGTTGGTGGTGATTTTGGCGTTGTACAGCACCTCTGTCCCGCCCTGGGCGGGGAGGGCCGCGAACAGCGCCGTCATCGCCAGCGCAAAGGCTATAAGCCTCATATAACTAATTTTTCTTCCGTAGTTTTTCATACTGACCGTCCTCATTCTCGATATATATGCTCTCCAATTGGCTTTGAAAGCTTTCTCTGAATTCTTTGAGATACTGCTGGCGCAGCGCCGCCTGTTCAGCGGCCTCTTCCTCCGTCAGCCCTCCCGCTTTTTTCTTGCGGGCCAGGGCGTTGATGCGTTCAATCTGCTCTTTGGTCATAGGCAGCCTCCTGTCTTAATAGCAGTATACCCAGCTGGGCCGGGATGGCAAGCAGCAGGATATACAGGCCATAGGCGGCAATCTTCCCGGCGGAGGAGCGGTCGATCATAAACTCCAGCGCGATGGCAGCGCCCACAATCACCGGCAGGAGCGCTAGGGTGATGAAAGGCAGGGTTTTCTTGCCCCCGCGCCTGATTGCCCGAGCTGCCAGCACAATCAGTGTTACCCCAAACAACACGGCTGAAAGCACCTGCTGAAGCCCCACAAAGCTGTAGCGCAGGTGGCCGTCAAAGCGCAGGCTTTCCATCAGCGTCTGGCTGATGCCATACAGCAGGCAGCCCAGGGTAAACACCTGGCCCGCCTTGTGGGGGCGGCGCAGTTTTGTCATGAGCACCCAGAGCAGGATCATCGCCACCAGAGCCTCTATCAGGTAGGTGCGCAGAAAACTGCCGTAGCTTTCCTGACGGGCCAGGAAGCTGCCCGCCACCGCCTCAATCGTCAGCGGACGGCTGAGCCCCAGCATGGTGAAGCCCTCGCCCAGACGGGCGGGAATCAGGAAGGCGGCCAGCGCCGGGGCGAGCCGGTCAAGCAGCGGCGCGGCGGATATTTTCCCAAGCCGCGCCGCCATGAGGGCAGTCAGCACGGCGCCTGTTAGCGCCCCATACATAGCAAAGCCGCCGGTGCGCAGGTTCAGCACATTTTTAAGGCTCAGCAGGGGATGGAAGGCCGGGTCGCCCAGGCAGTAGAGGAGCCGGGCCAACATGAGTGCCAGGGGCAGCGCCATAAGCCCGGTCAGTACGGCGGCGTCCTTCAGCGCCGGACATTTGCCGCACAGCGCATAAAATAGCACCAGCCCCGCCCATACACCCAGCATCACCATCAGCCCATAGGCATATATCTCAGTCCCTAAAAAGGCAAAAGCCAGGGTGTCATCATACATGCGGATGATCCTTATTGCCCGGTGGCGGTGGCGAAGTAGATATAGTCGCTCTGGGCGCGCTCGTTGGAGCGTGTGCGGCCGGTCTGATAATACTGGCCGTTAAAAACCATGGTGGCGGAGTTGCCGCCGTCCAGGTTAAAGGCCTGCATACAGCCCAGGTCGAACATAAAGTCGGCCAGCTCCTTGTGGGTGACCCCGTCGGATTCGCCTTTGCGGCGGCCTTCCGCCAGCGCCAGTACATAGGAAAGCGGGCCCACCTGGCCAATGGCCATACGGGGTTCGTCCCCGTGGGGATTCCAGCCGTAATTGCTGTCCAGGGTGAGCAATTCGCCGTCTTTTACCAGCGCCGGGCCAAAGGTGAAAGCGTTGATGATCTGGCGGCCCTTGGATTTCATGTCTTCCCGGAGTTTGTCGGCGTTCACCTTGATGTACAGATGGAAATCTCCCTGCTCATCAATCACCAGGGCGTCCTTGGTGCGGTTGCCCTTGGCGCGGATGCGCTCACCCATACGGTATTCAAAGGTTTTCTTCTGGGGCTGATCGGTGAGGTAGTTGGCGTTGATGGCCAGGATGGCGTTTTGCTTGGCGGACATCTCGGAAATGAGCCCATAGCGCGGGGAACGGACTGAGCCGGCGATGCCGGTGCGCAGCTGGCTGGCGTGGGCGATGTCCACCCTGGCGATGCGCCAGGTGACCCCGTCTTTTTCCAGGGTTTCAAGGCTTACCTTGATGCTGTCATCTTCGTAGCCGGTGTCGGTGAACCTGGCCGGGTCAGGCGTTTTGCCGGGGCTGAAGTCAAAGGGCAGGGCGGCGGTCTCAGCCTTGGCCCGGGGAATAAGCCAGTCCAGCAGGCTGGCGCCCTCCTCACCCTCCCCCTGCCAGATCTCGTCGTTCAAGCGGCTGGCCTCATGGCCCAGCATCGCCCCTGAGGGCAGCACAAAGGGCAGGATCAGCGCCATCACCAGGCTGAGGGTAATCAATATCATGCGGGTTTTCTTTGACATGTTCAAGGTTTCCTTTCATCAGGGCATTTGAATACCCAGGATTTCTGAATGCGGTAGTTGACGAAAAACAGCAGCGCGTCTACAAAGACCTTGGCCAGGGTGCGGTCTATGGACAGCCATTGGTTCAGCGCGTTGACCAGGGCTGCGGAGGCCAGAAGCACCACCGCCACCAAAAGGGCATAGCGGGGGAGCGCCCCTTTGCATTTGCTGATGCGGAAGACAAACACCTTGTTGACCTTGTAGTTGAATAGCGCCGAGCAGACCCTGGCGATGGCGGTGGCTAGCAGCACATGCTGAAAGCCGCCCTGGCCGGCATCCCAGGGAAAGGCGAGGGACAGGATGGCCTTGTCCAGCAGGGTGAAAAGCCCCATATCAAGCAGCGTTGAGAGCATGCTGGCGGAGGCGAACTTGAAAAAGTTGCGGAACAGCTGCGCATAAATGCGCACCGAATCGTGGAAGGGGCGGAAGTGGGAGCCCTTGTTTTCTTCCAGGTAGATGGTATCGATGGGCACCTTGGCAAAATCGATGTGCCAGCCGGCGCAGTAGATGAGCATGTTCATCTCATACTCAAAGCGCTCGCCGGGGATGTCCAGCATCCGGGGCATGATCTGGCGGCTGATGCCCCGCAGCCCGGTCTGGGTGTCGCTCACCCAGCGGCCATAGAGCAGCGCAAAGAAAAAGGTGGTGAGTCGGTTGCCCAGCATGCTTTTGGCGGGCACATGGGCCTGGGAAAAATCCCGCACGCCCAACACCAGGCGGCTGGGGTCCCGCAGCATTTCACCGGCCACGCGCAGGCAGTCCTCCGCCGTGTGCTGGCCGTCGGAGTCAGCGGTGATGACACCGGGCGCCTCCGGGAAATGCTCCAGGATATAGCGGATCCCATGCTTGAGGGCATGGCCCTTTCCCTGGTTTTCCGCATAGCCCAGCACCCGGCACTGGGGATTGGCCTTGAGGGCTTCAAAATAATGGGCATAATTAGGGCCGGATCCGTCATCCACCACCACAATGCGGGAAAAACCATGCTCAACCAGCGCCTGAACATACAGGCCCAGCTTTTCATCCGGGTGCAGGGATGGGATCAGGATGACCGATTGTGTCGTCGCAGGCAAGGGCGCTTTCTCCGCTTCATCGTGGTCTGCCTGATACCTTTTATCAGGCCACGCTATCATACCACCGCCGGGGCATGATTGCAAAAGATCGGGGCAAGGATTCATGATTATTTTACCAATGGAATGCCAACAGCCCTTTGAATACAGGACAGTTTGCAACACAGTGTCCAAATCTGAACAATCGTTTATGAATCGGTGTGCATCCGATCAGGATTTGGGTTATGATAGGCAGCGTGCGATGACAGTCCATGGAAAGGAGCGGGCATGCAGACATTCAGCGCGGCGGTGATCCGCCGCAGAAAAGAAATATTGGTCCTCACGGTGCTGCTGTGCATCGTAAGCGTTTTTGTCGCCCTCACGGTGAGGGTAAATTATGACCTGGCGTCCTATTTGCCCAAGGAATCCCCCAGCACGAAGGCGATGGGGCTTATCAGCGCCAAGATCCCCAACTTGCAGGTGTATCTGCCGGGCGTTCCGGTGGGGGAGGTTTCGGCTGCCAAAGAAAAGCTGAAGGCCATCCCCGGGGTGGAGGAGGTGCTGTGGCTGGATGACGCCAAGAGCGATATGATGCAGCCGCTGGAGATGATGCCGCCCGCCCTGCGCGATCCCTTCTATCAGGATGGCCCCATGTTCCAGGCAACCCTAAAAAAAGAAAGCCAGGCCCAGACGGTGCCGTTGATCCGGGAGACCTTTCCGGATGCTTTGCTTAAGGGTGAAGCGGCTGACACTGCCCGGGTCATCAACACCACTATGAAGGAGATCGCCTCCATCATGGTGTATGTGGTGCCGATTTGTTTTGTGATCCTGATTTTGGCCACCCACCACTGGCTGGAGCCTGTGCTGTTTTTGCTGGCGATTGGGGCCGCCATCCTGATCAACGAGGGCACCAACGTGTTTTTGGGCTCCGTTTCCTTTGTAACAAGGGCTGCCTCCGCCGTTTTGCAGCTGGCGGTGTCCATTGACTATGCGGTCTTCCTGCTGCACCGCTTCAGCGAGCGGCGGGAGGAGGGCGCGTCCATTGAAGAGGCCATGCGCATGGCCATGCAGCAGGCTGCCTCCTCCATCGCCTCCAGCGCCATGACCACGGTGTTTGGCTTTATGGCGCTGATGCTGATGCGCTTTGGCCTGGGCATGGACATGGGCATCGTGCTGACCAAGGGCGTTATCCTCAGCTACCTTAGCGTCATGGTGGTGCTGCCGGCGGCCACGGTGAGCCTGGCCGGCCCCTTGGAAAAAACGGCCCACCGGCAGCTTTTGCCCTCTTTCAAGGGCTTTGGCGCGTTTGTGGTCAGGCGCCTGGCGCCTTTGGCCCTCATCGCCCTGTTTGTGCTGCCCCTGGCCTTCAGCGCCCAGCAAAAGAACGATTTTATCTATGGCACCGGCGGCATGCACAGCCCGGATTCTGCCATCAAAATAGAGCAGCGGAAGATTGAGGAGATATTTGGCCAAAGCCGGATGATGCTGATGCTGGTGCCCTCCGGCAGCCCCGCTCAGGAAGCCGCCCTGGGGGAGGCGCTGTTAGCATTGCCGGAGGTGGAGAGCATCACCTCCTATGCTGCCACCGTGGGGGTGCAGGTGCCCCAGGCCGTGCTGCCTCAGGCGGCGAAAGATCAGTTTTTGGATGGGGATTATTCCCGCCTGATTCTGGCTGTAAACACGGCGGATGAAGGGCCGGAGGCCTTCCGGCTGGTGAAGGAGATACGGGCGGTGGGCGAGGCCCATTACCCGGGCGAAGCCCACCTGGTGGGGGAGAGCGCCGTCAACCTGGACTTAAAAACCGTGATCACAGGCGATAACATGCCGGTGCTGCTGGCGGGCATCATCGCCATCGGCCTGGTGCTGCTGGTGAACTTTAAAAACCTGCTGATTCCCCTGATTCTGTTGCTGGTGATTGAGGGGGCCATCTGGCTGAACATGGGGGTGCCCTATGTGATGGGCCAGTCCATGAACTACATCGGCTATCAGATCGTGTCCTCCGTGCAATTGGGGGCCACGGTGGACTACGGCATCCTGCTGGTGCAGCGGTATCTGGAAGGGCGGGAAACCATGGACAAGCGCCGGGCCGCCGCCTGGGCGCTGGGGATATCCACCGGCTCCATCCTGCCGCCGGCGCTGATTCTCACCTCAGCCGGGTATTTGCTGGGCATTTTGGTCAGGGAAAACGGCGTCATCAGCCAGATGGGCATCATCATCGGCCGGGGGGCCGCCATCTCCTGCGCGATGGTGCTGCTGGTGCTTCCCACGCTGCTGGTGTGGTGTGATGGCTTCATCATGCGCACCTTCATCAAAAAGAGAAAGGAACCCACCCATGAAACGAATCTTCCGTAATGCGGCGCTCGTCCTGCTGGCGCTGATTCTGCTGACCTCCCAGGCCGCCGCCCAGGTGGCCAAGGACGAGGTGGTCTATGCCCTGCTCTCCGCTGAGGGAGAGGTGAGAAACATCTATGTGGTCAACGGCTTTGAGGCCGCGGATCAGTCGGCTGTCAGCGACTATGGCGCTTACAGCGAGACCCAGCCGCTGACCCAGGCGGAAAGCTTCTCCTACCAGGAAGGCGAGGCCGCCTTCACCATGGCGCCGGGCCGCTTCTTTTACCAGGGAACACCGGAGGGCAAGCAATTGCCCTGGGACATTGCCATCACCTACACCCTGGATGGCAAAGAGGCAGCGCCTGAGGCCCTTTCGGGTGCGGAGGGCAAGCTGGGTATCGCCTTTTCGCTTAAGCCAAGCGCCGAGGGGGCTGCCATCAGCCGCAGTTTGGCTATGACGGTGACGGTGACGCTGGACGGCAAGCGGGCGCTGAACATCCAGGCTGATAAGGGCACCCTGGCCTATGCCGGGGGCAATGTGACGGTGAGCTATGTGATCCTCCCCGGGCAGGAGGCCGCTTATGAGATCACCGCCGATGTGAAGGATTTTGCCATGGCTGGTATGCAGTTTGCCGCCGTGCGCATGGGGGTGGACAAGGCGATGTACCAGAACATCGCCGCCAAGGCTCTGGAGGGGACGCCCTTTGTGCAGGCCGCCGGCGGCATGATGGAACAGTTCCTGGCCGGCATGGAAGGCCAGCCAACCGCCTCCTTCATGGACAGCCGCAACGCCGTGCGCACCCTGCAGTTTGTGCTGCTGTCAGAGGAGATTCCCGTGAAAAAGCCTGTGGTCACCCCTGCGCCCCAGGCTGAAACCACCGACACCGTGTGGCAGCGCCTGCTGAGCCTGTTTGGCGGCTGATGCCGTGTGTTCCTGCCGGGAGGGGAAGCTGACAGCATCCCCTCCTGTTTTTTCCTTGATGCATGACCATGCCTTTGACGTTCGTTAGATAGGCGGAGCGTTATGATGTGTTCAGAAGGGAGGTGCCCAACCTGCGCAGCCGCGAAGAGGCTTTTGCCGCCTTTGAAGAGGCGGTGGCGCCCTATGAAAAACAGGTGTATCACACCTGCCTGCGGATGATGGGCAGCCCAGAGGACGCCCAGGACTGCGCCCAGGAGGCGATGCTGAAGGCCTTCCGGGGTTTTTCCCGGTTTGAGGGGCGCAGCAAGCTGTCCACCTGGCTTTACAGCATTGCTGCCAATGTGTGCGTCGATGCCCTTAGAAAGCGCCGGGAGGCCCTTTCCCTGGATGTGATGCGGGAATCGGGCTGGGAGGTGGCTGATGAAACGCCGGATGCCTATGAGCGCCTGGAGCAGGGCGAGCGGAGGCGGCTGATCCGGGAAGCGCTGCGGGAGGTGCCGCCGGATTTCAGGGCCGTCCTGATCCTTGTTGATCTGGAGGGCCTCAATTATCAGGAGGCGGCGGAGGCGCTGGCGCTGCCATTGGGCACGGTTAAAAGCCGGATCAGCCGCGCCCGGAACATGCTGATGAAATCTTTATTAAAACAGCCGGAACTTTTTGAGGCCCCCCTGCGTCATAAGGGTGAGAGGAGGGATGAGCGGTGAACTGTGAGACATGTAGATCCCTCCTTGACCAGCGCCTAACGGGTGGGCTGGATGAGCAAAGCCTGGCGGAGATGGAGGCCCACCTGAACGCCTGTCCTTCCTGTCGGATGCTTCTCTTGGTGCTGGAGGATTGCCGAACCACGGGCGAACCTGAGGAGGTACCCCTCAGCTTTTCCCAGTCATGGCGCAAAGCGATCCGCGAGGAAGAACCGGCCCATCGGGCAACACGCCGGATACCGGCAAAATGGCTGGCCATGGCCGCGGCCCTTGTGATGATGCTAACCGGCGCCTGGCAGCTGGGTGACAGGCAAGCTCCCCCTGACGCCATGCGGACAGAAACCTACATGGCTGACCGGATGGTGCGGTTTGCTCCGGCGGCTGACATGCAAGCGGAGGCCGGCGAAGCGCCCGATATGGCGCTTGGCCTGGAAACGGCTCAGGAGGTGTCCAGGGCCGCCGCCCCGCCGGATGTGGAGGAGCGCCCCGGTATAGGCCCCTGGGCGCTGCTGGGAACAGGTGCACTCGGCTTTCTGGCGATTGTGGTCCAAACAATTTTTAAAAGGAGAAACAAAAAATGATGAAAAAACTGATGCTTGGCCTTCTGACCCTGGCCCTTCTGCTTTCCCTGGCGCTGCCGGGCCTGGCGGATGGCGATGACCGCCTTCTCACCGTGTCCGGCTCCGCCACCGTGTCCATTGACGCGGACTATGCCACCATTGAAATCGGCGTCACCACCCGGGCCAGCAGCGCCATAGCGGCTCAGAAGGAAAACGAAGGGATCATGAATGAGGTGATCAATGCCATCACCGCCCTTGACATCAAAAAAGAGGACATTGGAACCAGCATGTTCAGCATCTACACAGACCAGGACATGGAAACCAGAATGCCCATCTACATGGTGAGCAACAACCTGTTCATCACCATCAAGGACATCGCCAAGGTGTCCCAGGTGATTGACACCGCCTCCGCCAAGGGCGCCAACAACGTCTACGGCCTGTCCTTCCATGCCAGCAAAAACCCCGATGCCACCCGGGAGGCCATCACCCTGGCCGTGAAAGACGCCCGGAATAAGGCTGCCATGCTGGCCGAGGCCGCCGGCATCACCCTGGGGGACATCGTCCACATCGACCTGCCCCAGAACAACAGCGGCTTTTTCATGAGCAGAGATAATGTAGCCATGGCAGAGGGCAGCGGCGGCGGCAGCCCCATCCTCTCCGGCAAGGTGGCGGTGACGGCTGATGTGACCATTGTGTTTGGCATCAAATAACCGGGTAAAACAAGGTGTTCAGGGGCTGCCGGATGGCGGCCCTTTTTGTCAGCGTAAAACCCGGTATGCTTATAAGCGTCGGGTCCCCTTCGCTTGAAGGCACATAGGCGCTGTGGTATAATTGCGCTGCTTCATTTGATGAGGAGGGGCCTTGTTCAAGCGTCTTTTTTCCGCCAAACCCGAGCTTTATGGAGAGGACATCACCCTGCGGCTGATGGAAGCCGGACAGCGCATGCCTGAAAGCGGCATAGAATCAGGGTTCAGCTTTGATATCTGCCCCAGGGGCAGGAGGTGGGCGGCGGGCTATGTGAGCGTGCGCCTGGGTGAAAGCCCGGAATTATACTACCTGGGGCACATCGGCTACCGGGTGTATGAGGGATATCGCGGGCGGCGCTACGCTGAAAAAGCGGTGCGGCGGCTGATTCCGGTGCTGCGCGGCCTGGGGCTTTATAGCCTGGTGATCACCACCGATGCGGACAACTTCCCCTCCCGGCGCACCTGTGAGCGGCTGGGCTGTGCGCTGGAGCGCATCGCCCCGGTGCCCCGCCGGTATCAGCCGGTGTGCATGATGTCCAAAGCGAAGTGCAGGTATATCCTGTTCATTTCAGGGCCTGGAGAAAGGGTGGAGGGTTTAAACCTTTGAAAATCAATGTGGGCGGGCTTGAAACCCGGGTGGAACAGCTGGGAGGCAGCGGGGAGCATTTGCTGCTGCTGCACGGCTGGGGCCCCCGGAGCGTGAGCCTGGAGAAAAACCTGCTGCCCCTGGCGGAGCGGCTGAAGGCCCGTTACCGCCTGACGCTGGTGGACTTCCCCGGCCATGGCGGCACCCAAGCGCAGGAGGCGCACTGGGGGGTGCCCGAGTATGCCGCCTGGACGCTTCAGGTGATGGATGCCCTGGGGCTTAAGCTGGTGACCATCCTGGCCCATTCCTTTGGCGGCCGGGTGGCCCTTTATCTGGCGGCCAGGCAGCCTGAGCGTGTGCATAAGCTGGTGCTCACCGGCTGTGCCGGCCTGAGGGATAAGCGGGGCATCAAGGCCAGAAGCCGGGCGGTGGGCTTTAAAATCGCCCGGGCGGGCTTGGAGCTTACCGGTAAGATCCCGGCGTTTAAGGCCGCGTCCGCCAAGGCCCTTGCGGGTCTGCGCGCCGGCCTGTCATCCGCCGATTACCTCCTGACCCCTGAAAACCTAAGAGGCAGCTTCAGCAGAATCGTGCGTCAGGATCTGCGCCCCCTGCTGGGTGACATTGCCCAGCCCACGCTTCTTGTGTGGGGGGAAAAGGATGCGGCCACGCCCCTTTGGATGGGGGAGGTGATGGCCAGGGAGATGCCCCGGGCCACCCTGCTGGTGTACCAGGGGGATGACCACTGGGCCTATCAAAACCAGCCCGCCCGCTTCGCCAACGCGGTGGAAGCCTTTTTAGAGGAGGATTTTCTGCTGTGAACGCGGTTGTGACCTTGTCCAGGCTGATCCTGTGGTTTATGCCGACGGTGGCCATGCTGCCGGCCGGCAAGCAATTGATGCAGTATTTTCAGCTGTCCAGCTACCAGTTTGGCGGCTTTTTCAGAACCTTATACCGCCAGCGGGCCAGGGTGTTCTGGCCGGGGCTGGCGCTGACGCTCTCCAGCCTGCTGTTCACCTTCCTGGCGTCCCTGGCCGGGGGCGCTGTCTGGTGGGCGGAGGCGCTTGTCGCCCTTGTGGGCGCGGGGCTGATCCTGCTGTCCGGCGTGGGGATAGGCGCTTTAAGCTATCAGGAGAAAAAGGCCAAAAAGCGCCTGGTGGTCACCCCCCGGGTGAAGCGCCTGGCCCTGGCCTGGCTTGCGGTGGGGCTGGTTGTCTCCGCCCTGCTGCGCCGCTTTGTGGTGATGGGATTCAGCGCGCTTTTGGTGCCGTTGCTGCTGCCGCTGTGGCTGGTGATCGCGGCTTATATCATGTGGCCGGTGGAAAAGGGCATTCAGCTGCTCTACCGCCGGGACGCCAGGCAGATCCTTGAGGGCTATAAGAAAACCGGCCTCATTGCCATTGGCATCACCGGATCCTATGGCAAAACCACGGTGAAGAACATCCTGGCCAGCATCCTCAGCCAGCAGTATCCCACCCTGGCTTCCCCCGTCAGCGCCAACACGCCCGCGGCCCTCTCCCGCTGCATCCGGGAAGAGATGGGCCCCCAGCACCGCTATTTCATCGCTGAGATGGGCGCCCGGCATCCCCAGGATATCCGGGTGCTCAGCCGCTTTATCAGGCCTTCCATCGGCATCCTCACCGCCATTGGCCCCCAGCACCTGGAAACCCTGG
Source organism: Christensenellales bacterium (assembly GCA_050952935.1). Classification (GTDB taxonomy): domain Bacteria; phylum Bacillota; class Clostridia; order Christensenellales; family Aristaeellaceae; genus UBA6115. The sequence goes on from JBMNLS010000002.1 coordinate 399,034, forward strand.
GCAGCGAGGAAAAGGTGATGAAAACTAAATATGCCCTCATTGCGGGACTGCCGGAGGACGGCTTCGCGGCGTTCAATAACGACGGCGGCCATGTGAGCGCCTGCTACCGGCGCGCGGAGATGAATAAGGTCATCGTGGGGGAGGCGGGGGATGACCTGTGGGCGGAGGACATCGCGCTCTCCCCTGAGGGCAGCGCCTTTACGCTGTGCGATAAGGACGGCCTGCGCCTGCCCTGCGAAACCAGGCTGGCGGGTGAGCACAACATTAGAAATATCCTTTTAGCTGCCGCGGCGGCGCTTCATTTAGGGGTGAGCCCGGCGCAGGTGGCCCAGGGCGTCGGCCAGATGAAGGCGGTGGCTTTCCGCCTGCAGGCCAGCCGCCATTCCAGAGGGTACACGGTGATCAACAACGGCTTTAACACCAACCCCGCCGCTTCCCTAAAGGCGCTGGAGGTGCTGGCGTCCTATCCCGGCCGCCATGTGGTGGTGACGCCCGGCTTTATCGAACTGGGCAGGCACGAGGAGGCCGCCAACAGGCAGCTGGGCCGGGACATGGCCGCCGTGGCCCAGGAGGTGCTGCTGGTGGGCATCCGGCGCACCCAGCCCATCAGGCAGGGTTTGCTGGAGGCGGGCTTTGACGAAGCGCGGATCCGCAGCTTCCCTTCCCTGGATGAGGCCAACCGCTACGCCGCGCAATCCTACGGTGAGGGGGATGTGGTGCTGTATGAAAACGACCTGCCCGACCAGTACAATTAAGGAGGGGGACATGGCAGCAAAACTGCGCCTGGGCATCCTGTTTGGCAGCCGCAGCACGGAGCATGAGGTATCCATCGTCAGCGCCCTGCAGATGGCGGGTTTTGTCAACCCCTTCAAGTATGACGTGACGCTGGTGTACATCAGCCGGGATGGGGCCTGGTATGTGGGCGGGGCGCTGTGGAAGCTGGAAACCTACCTGGACTTTGACCCCAGGAAGTCAGGCCTCACCCAGGTGTTCCCGGACATGACCGCCCGCTCCCGGGCGCTGGTATCCGTCAAGCGCAAAGGGCTTTTCGCTGGCGAAATCAGGCGGGTTGAGGCGCGCCTTGACTGCGTGCTCCCCGTGATGCACGGCCTCCACGGGGAGGACGGGAGCCTTCAGGGCATGCTTGAGATGATGGACATGCCCTACGCCTCCTGCGGGGTGGCGGGAAGCGCCGTGGGCCTGGACAAAATCATGATGAAGCAGGCCTTCAGGGGCTGCGGTTTCCCGGTGATGCCGGACACCGCCGTGTCCCGCCAGGCATGGCAGGATGACCCGGAGGGCCTGATCCGCCACATTGAAAGCGCCTTGCCCTACCCGGTGTTCGTGAAGCCGGCCAATCAGGGCTCCTCCATCGGCGTGAGCCGGGCGGATGACCGGGAGACGCTGAAGGCGGCCCTGGAGCTGGGCTTTTCCCTGGACCGCCGCTGCCTGGTGGAGCAGGGGCTGGACGCGCCTGAGGAGGTCAACTGCGCTGTGCTGGGCTATGACGGAGATGTCACCGCCTCGGTGGTGGAAATGCCGGTGAGAAAAGGAGAGCTGCTGGATTTTAAAACCAAATACTTAAGCGCCGCCCAGGGCGGGGGCATGGCTTCCCTCTCCCGCGTCATCCCGGCCCCCATCAGCGTCGAGGAGACCGCCCAGGTGCAGCAGCTTTCCAGGGATATTTTCCGGGCGCTGGACTGCAAGGGCGTGGTCAGGGTGGATTTTATGATCGACCGGGCCACCCGCGGAATCTATGTGACGGAGATCAACACCATCCCCGGCTCCCTGGCCTTTTACCTGTGGGAGAAAACCGGGGAGGGCCTGCGCTACCGGCACCTGATCGATCGCCTGGTAGCCTGTGCCATGAAGGCCTATCAGGATAAGGCGGGCAACGTGTTTTCCTACCAGTCGGAGATCATTTCCAGCGCCATCACCGCCCAGGCTTCCGGTGCCAAAGGGGCCAAGGGCTGATAAAATGAACCGAAAATCAAATGCGTCCATTGTTTTTAAGCTGCTGATTTTGGCGGCTGGCCTTTTGGGTCAGGCGGTCAGCTTGCGGCATGCCAGCTTTATGACCCGTGCCCATTTTCTGTACTACACCAATCAAAGCAACCTCTGGACGATCCTGCTGGCGCTGGCGCTTTTAGGGATCGAGCTTCATGCCAGGCGTCAGGGGAGGCCCGCCCGGCCGCCCCGGTGGCTGCTTGTTTTGCGCTTTGCCATAACAACGGGCGTGCTCCTCACCTTTGTGGGCTTTTCCCTTCTCCTGATGCCCCGGATGCTGAACAGCCCCTACCTCCGCTCCCTGCCCAATCTGCTGGTGCATAACCTGGTGCCTCTGCTGGCAGGCGCTGACTATGTGCTGTTTGACTATGGGGACGCCAAGCGCCCGCGTTCAGCGCTGCCGGGGCTTCTCATGCCCCTTTTTTACGGGGTTTTTGCTTTTGCAGTCAGCCAAAAGGGCCGTTTATTTGCCCGGAACAGCCGCTTTCCCTATTTCTTTCTGGATTATGAGGCCAACGGCTGGTTCACCCTAGGCGGGGGCAAACTGGGTGTGTTCTGGTGGGCGCTGCTGATCGCCCTTTGCGTATACCTGCTGGGGAAGGGATTATTGACCCTTCAGTGCTGGGTGGCAAAGAAGACAAGCATATAATAAATAAAGCCGCTTCGGGAAACATCCCGGAGCGGCTTTATAGTACCTGTTACTGAATCGGCACCTCCACCGTAAGCTCCGGCAGGAGCGTCGTTTCATCAAGCCAGCCGTTGTGTACGAGAAGGGTCTGGGCTTGTCTGATATCCTCCCCGCTCACCCGGGAGACCGGCTTGCCCTTGTATTCCGCCACCCACAGCATGGAGCACACCACGGCCTGGGCCGGGAGGTCGAACCCGTCAAAGCCGACGGCCTGGTCGTTCAATTTTCGGATGGGATTGCCCTGGGCGTCCCCTAACTGGAAGGACACATAATCGGGGCCATCGATGCTGTAATGGATGGTGCAGCCGTTTTCATTCACCCGGATGCTGTGAACGGTCAACTCCGCCTTCTTTGACAGGGCCGCCCTGGCCGGAAAGGGGCCGCTGAGGGGAATGATCTGGGGAGCGGGCATTTCCCGCTCGATTTCCCGGGTCTGGACGGGGATCAGCCGCAGGGCCTTCGCGTTTTCTCCGCCCAGGAACAGCACCTCGTTGTAGGTTTCCTCCGGGTTCGCGGGGCTGGCAAGGTTGGAGCTTTTGTATCCGGTTTCGATCACAGGGAGCCTGTTGCCTGCTTCATCCTCCAGCGCGCAGGGCAGGGCTTCGATGCCGCTGCGCCCGTTATCCCGGTTGAGGACAAGGATGCGGTTGCCAAAGGGGCCGAAGGAGACGCGGGCAATGGTGGCCTGAAAGTCAATGGTGCTGCCAAGGTAACGCTGGTATTTGAGCTTCACGGGCTGATTGGGGTTCACAGCCCGGGTGGCGTCTTTGGACCGGCTTTTATCAAGGGTCACATGGGTATCCCCGCCAAAGGACAGCCTGGTGCCATCCGGGATCGGGTTTTCCAGGGTGAACACGGCCAGGCATTGCAGGGCCTTGTCCCCGTCCGGGCGCCCTTCCAGCCAGGCGTTGACATGGGGCAATTGCTTCCCATTCACACTGGGCATCACATAGGGCACGGCATGGCTGTAGCTTTCCTGGGCGCTGCCGTATTCCAGCGGCAGGGATTTTGGGAACTCCGCCCGGAAGAACAGGGCCATGGCGTCATCGGTGAGGGCGATGTTCTGAATATGGATGTCAACCGTTCCCTGGTTGTCCATGGCGCGGCCATCCTTCTGCCGGAAGCGGATGTCCGTTTGTCCGGTGATGCCCGGCAGCAGGGCGGCGTCTTTGATGAGGCGGCTGGTGAATCCCTTTAGATAGGGGATGGGAGCGCCATCCCCCAGGGTCAGGGTGTTTTGGGCCAGCGCCAGGGGCACAAGGCCCAGCAGGATGAAGGCGGCCAGCAGGGTGGCAAAGGTCTTGCGGATCATCATCTTATTTGTCCTCCTTGGGGGATAAGGTCAGGGTGACCAGGTCAAAGCATTCCTTGGTTATGCCGTTGTAAAAAGAGAGGGTGATGTCTTTGGGGGATTTTTCCAGGGCACCAAAGGACTGCGCCAGCTGAAGGCTGCCGTCCGGCAGGGGCTCCAGGCTGTTGATATCATCGCCGCTTTCCCGGGGCTGGCCGTTTTCATCCAGCCAATTCACCCACAGGCCGTCTTCAAAGTTCACCCCCTGCAAAGGTGTGGCGTCTTTTTGAAGCTGATAGAGCAGGGTGAGGTAGCTGGCAATGGGGGTGGTTTCCACCTGGCAATGGGTGAGGGTGAGGCCGGCCAGGGGCAGGTCGTGGGGAGTGTGCGCGGCAAAGGTCTTGATGCGGGGGCTTTTCCGGATGGTAAAGTCCAGGGTGCTCCGGGCGGCGTCATCCGGCATCCGTGTCAACTCCATGGCCATCAGGTTCAGCCGCACTTGGGCTTCCTCCCCGCTTGCCGGGACGGACAGGGCATACAGCAGGCTGCCATCCTGGTGATAGATCACTTTCTGAACCTGGGCGTTATCATAGGCTTTCCCGGATATGGCGGCCCCCTCCACCGTGGGCTGCACCAGGATTTGCCCCGCGGCATGGGCCTTTTCGCCAAAGCTTTCGCCCGTCATAATATTTCCGGTTTTTTGATAGTCAGCGGCCCAGGCGGGCTCCGCCTCAGCCCCGATGAGCAGGGTCTTCTTGGGGTCAGCGGGCTTTGCCCTGAGGGTCATATACACCTGGTGGCCGTCGTAGAGGGCTTCCTCCAGGGCGAAGTGGGTAAGTTGGGGCTGCTTCACCTCATAGGGGATATCGCCCTTTACCAATTCCGTGGCCTCCGGCAGCAGGCTCCCCTGCAGGGCCCGGTGAAGGGTATCCAGCAGGCCTAGGCGTTTCAGGGCCAGGGCGCTGCCCAGCAGCAGGGTGAGGCCCATGGCCACCGCCAGGGCGGGCTTCACGCGCCGGGCGGGTTTCCGGCTTTGGGACAGGAGCGCCGCCCTCATCCGGTGGGTGAAGCTAAGGGGAGCGTCCCCGCAGGCTGCCCGCCAGAGGCGTGTCATCTGTTTATTGTCCATCGTTTTCCTCCGATAAAAGCTCTTTCAGTTTTTCGCGCCCCCGCTGCATGCGGGAGAGCACCGTGCCCTGGGGCAACCGCAGGATGCCCGCCACCTCCCCTGATGGAAAACCCTTCAAAATAGTGGAGGATCAGCGGCAGCCGCTGGGCAGGGGGCAAGCGCTCCAGGGCGTCCCTAAGGATCAGCGCGTCTGGGGAAACCTCCTCCGCTGTTTCCGGCAGGCGTTCCACCGGGATTTCCCGCTGCTTTTTGCGCAGCAGACTGTAGCATTCGTTGATCATAACGCGGGTCAGCCAGCTTTTCAGCTTGCTCTCATCCCGCAGGCTGCCTGCCTTTTTCCAGGCGGTCTCCATGGCGCTTTGCACGGCGTCCTCCCGGTCCTGGGGGCTGCGCAGGATGCCGCAGCCCACCCGCCAGAGCAAATCGGCATGGGCCAGGATGCGGGCTTCCAGGGTGTGTTCGTTCAAGGTTCTGCGTCCTTTCTTGCGCCGGATTGTGTCGGGCCTGACACTTATAAGATGCGCCGGAAGCGCTTTTTATTCCACGCCCCATCATATCATGTTTGCCTTTGTCTAACGCTATCCGGAGGGGGTATGCTTTTTATGAACGCGTGAAGCGCGGAAAACACAAGGAGATTGATGAATGATGAAGATACAGGTTGGACAGAAAGCCCCGGATTTCACCCTCGCCGACAACCAGGGCGGGCAGGTGAAGCTCTCTGACATGAAAGGCAAAAAGGTGCTGCTTTCCTGGCACCCCCTGGCCTGGACCAGCGTTTGCACCGATCAGATGCGCGCCCTGGAAACCCACAAGAAGGATTTTGACCAGCTCAACACCGTGGCCTTCGGGCTGAGCGTTGACGCGGCCCCCAGCAAGGATGTGTGGGCCAAGGTGCTTTCCATCAGGGATACCAAGCTTCTTTCCGATTTCTATCCCCACGGCAAGGTGGCGCAGGACTATGGCATTTTCTTGGAGGAGCTGGGCGCCTCCGGCCGCGCCAATTTCCTGGTGGATGAGGAGGGCGTGGTGCGCTGGCTGAAGATTTACGATGTGCCCCAGCTGCCCGATATTGATGAGGTGATCAAAGCGATTAAAGACCTCGCCTGATATAGCTTTCGGGGAGGGGACGGGGAAAGGGATTGTTAAATGGTCCCTCCCCTGTTTTTTTATTGACGCCCTTTTCCAAAACCCTTACAGTATCCGGTAATCCAGCTGAAAGGATCAAGGAAGATGACACAGGATGATTCGTTTCGCCCCTCAGCCAGGCTGCTGTATCTAATCACCGGGCTTTTCTGGCTGTCCCAGTACGCGTTTACGCCCTATATCAACCGGGAGCTGGCGGGAATGGGCATGAATGCCACCTTCATGGGGCTGGTGTCAGGGGCTTATGGCCTCAGCCAGACGCTTTTACGGTTGCCTATTGGCATTTGGTCAGACCGGCTGGGGCGGCGTAAGCCTTTTGTGCTGGCGGGCTGTGGCATGGTCATGCTGGCTGCGGCGGGCTACCTGCTGGTCTATACCCCCGGGGGTTTTTTGGCGTCCCGGCTTGTGAGCGGGGCTGCGGCGGCCTCCTGGGTGGCGTTTACGGTGCTGTACAGCGCCTATTTCCCACGGGAGGAAGGGCCCAGGCGGATCACGGATTTGAATGTGGCCAACATCTCAGGCCGCCTGGTGGGCTATGTGCTGGTGACGGGGCTGCTTGTTTATTTGTCGGTGAAGGTGTCTTTTGTGGTGAGCCTGATAGCGGGCGCTTTGGCCTTTGCGCTGGCGCTGGGCCTTAAGGAGCCGGCAGCTGAGCGGGTGGGAACAGGAATCAAAGAAATGGCGCAGGTGGCGCGCAACCGCTATCTGCTGATCGTGTCCTTCCTGGGCATCCTCACCCAGTGGGTGGCGTTTAGCAGCTATTATTCCTTCAATGTCAACGCGGCCATGGCGCTGGGGGCGGGGGAGGAGTCGCTTTCCATGCTGCAGGTGGCGCTGATTGTGCCCAATATCCTCTCAAACCTCCTGGTAAGCCGGGCGCTGTCCAAGGGCGCCGGGGCCCGGAAGTTGGTCACGGCGGGCTTCCTGGTGGTGGCGGTGTATTGCCTGCTGGTGCCCCTGGCCAGGACCCTGCCCCAGCTGTTTTTGCTCCAGCCGCTGGGGGGCATTTCCTCCAGCCTTACCTTCGCTGTGCTGCTGGGACAATGCGTGAGGGAGATCCCGCCCCACAAGCGCTCCATGGCCATGGGCTTTTACCAGGCCACCTACGGCATCGGCATGACGCTGGGGCCGATCGTGATGGGGATGATGGTGGACGGCATGGGGCTAAAAGGCGCTTTTTTTGTCATCGCGGGCCTGGCGCTGGTGTCCTCGGCGCTGGCCAGGGGGCTGATGAAGCCCCCGAAACAAACTGAATAAGCCTCTCCAGATTCAGCGCAGAGGTTTGACCTGGTGGTTGACATATACGCAGCGGGTGTAGCGGATGCCGCCGCTTTCAAGCAGGGGGGATTCCTCCTGCAGCTGCCAGCCGGGCCGCCTGTCCAAATCGGGGAAAAAGCGGTCGGCCGGGGCGGTGGCCATGACACGGGTGACATGGGCAGGGTGCAGCAGTCTATCAGCAGGGCGTATATATGCTGGCCGCCAATCACCATCACCTCATGCGCCGGGTAGGGGGCGATGGCCGCCTTCAGCTCCGCCATGCCGCGCACCCGCAGGGCTCCCGGAGGCGCAATAAAATGCTCATTCCGGCTTAGCACGATGTTGAGCCGGTCTTTCAGGGGCTTTCCGCTGGGGAGCGATTTCAGGGTGCCCCTGCCCATGATCAGAACCTTGCCCCGGGTCATCCGGGCGAAGAACTTCAAATCCTCCGGCAGGTGGTAGAGCATCTGCCCCTGAAAGCCGATGGCGAAGTTCAGGTCTGCCGCGACGATGGCCTGCATGTTTGCCCTCCTTTTTTCGCCTTGCCTTTGGGATGCAGGCAGGATAGCATGAGCGGTATGAAAATACCATCAATCAAAATGGTTGACACCTTTTTGGTATCTCCCTCGTCTTACAGGTGAAAGGGGGTGCGAAGATGGACTTTGTTGCGGTACCCGACAGAGTTCAGGAGATGGAGCTGGAACGCCTGATGGCCTGCTACGGCAGCGCCCTGCTTCGGATGTGCTATGTGTATCTGAAGGACGCCGCCCTGGCGGAAGACGCGGTGCAGGACACCTTCCTGAAGGCCTACAAGCGCCTGCACACCCTGAAGGACGCGGACAGCGAGCAGGCCTGGCTGATGCGCATCGCGATCAACACCTGCAAGGACTATCTGCGCACCGCCTGGCTAAGGCGGGTGGACAGAAGGATAGACATCGCCACCCTGCCCGAAGCCTCCCACGATCCTGAGATGCCCGACGCCACGGTGGTTGAAGCTGTGATGGCCCTTCCCAGGAAATACAAGGATGTGGTGTTGCTCAGATACTACCAGGGGATGAAAATCAAGGATGTGGCGGATGCCCTGGGCATCTCGATGGACGCGGTCAAAACCCGCCTCAGGCGGGCCAACGACACACTGCGCCAGAAGCTGGAAAGGTGGTATTACGATGAATGATCAGTTAAAACAAGCCATGGATCGCCATTTTGCAGCCCTGGCATGGGACGATGGGCGCAGCCGGGACGTGCTGCGCCAAGTGAGAGGAGAAACCAAAGTGAAAAAGAAAATGTCATTCAGCCTGGTCATGGCGATGACCTTGATCCTGATGGCGGGCATCGCCGTGGCCGCCGTGACCCTCAGCCGCGCGCCGACGGTGGACGCGGTGAGCCGGGCCCGCCAGGCCCTGGCCGAGCAATACGGCCTGACGCCTGCCACCCTGGGGGTGTTTTGTGAGGAGGAGAAGCGGGAAGGGGAGGGATGGGTCGTCACCTTCACCGGCGATGGCATGCCCCAGGCCCTCATCGGCAGCTACACCGTGACGCTGAAAAAGGACGCGGAGCCTGTCGCCGCCTGGAGCCATGACGGCGCGGATCAGGCCCTGCTTGACAGCGGCAGCCTGGATTCCCCGGCCTGGGGCGTGAAGCAGATCCAAAAATGCCTGGTGGACATTGACGCCAAGGAAGCGGCGATCCACAGGCATATGGAACAAAACCCCGGCCTTTTCAAGGGTTTGGACGACCCTGCCGTGATAACGCCAGCGGAGCTGAAAGAGGGCGAATCCCTCCAGCAGGGCGAGGTTTGGCAGGACGCCGCCCCCGGCCCTGAGGCGCTGACCAGGGAAAAGGCCCTGGAAATCGCCCAGGCGGCGCTGATGGAGGAGTTCGCGTTAAGCCGGGAAGACATGGAGCGGGCGGAGCTCACCGACGCGCTGCATCGTGTAGCCACGGACGGCAGCGCTGTTTGGAGCCTGCACTACTATGTGGTGGTGGATGGGGTGGAGCTTGGCCTGGGCGTGCAGATGGACGCCAGGACCGGGGAGATCCTTTCCATCGGCATCACCACCGGGGGGAACGGCTGATAGCGTGCTAACCAACCAACCGACAGGAAAGGCTGTCCGTGATGAGCGGGCAGCCTTTATCGTCTGGTTCCGCCGAATCATCGTCTGGCCCACCAGACAGTAATTAATCCTTAAAACCTGTTGATATTATTGGGTTTTCCCAGGCAGAGGGGGATTATTGTCTTAATTGTCTGGTACCTCTGCGTTTCCATAAAAATGCTCAGGATAAGATAGAGATAAAAATAAGAAATATAAACATATATAACAATATAATATATAAATAAATAAATATATATATATATATATAAGATTATATTTTCTTTGTCTGGGAAATTTCTTTTTACACACACGCAGGAACCAGACAAATAAGACAATAATTGCCTTTGCATGGGGAAAACCCTTGATTTTGCTGGGAAAATTGAGGGTGAATTATCGTCTGGTACACCAGACAATAATACCCGGAACCAGACGGTAAAACCTGCCCTGTGTCAGCCGGAGACAGCCGTTTTACATATTCCGCGCTATCCTTTATCATGGACGCATCATTCAGGAGGTGAGCGTGATGGACATGGACAGGAAGGAAGCCGCGGAGCTGCTGCTAAAGGGACGGCAGTATGTGATGACGCTGCTGCACAGGCTTTTTGGCGGGGAGCCGACCCGGGAGATGCTGCAAGCCGCCGCGGGTGAGGACAGCCTGGCGGCGATCGCGCTGTTTGATTCGGAGGAAACCTCAGGCGCCAGCCTCCTGCTGGAAGCGCTAAGCCCCCTCAAGGCGCTGACAGATGACGCGCTAAATGGCATCAGGCAGGAATACACCAGGCTTTTTATCGGCCCTGAGGAGCTGGTGGCGCCGCCCTGGGAATCCGTTTATGTGACCAAGGCCAGGGCGCTGTTTCAGGAGTCCACCCTACAGGTGCGGCAGTGGTATCAGCGCTATGGCTACCAGCCCGCTGGCTACCCCAACTACCCGGATGACCACATCAGCCTGATGCTCCACTTTCTGGCGCTTTTGAGCGGGGAGGCGCTGGCCTGCCTGCGGGAAAACCGCATGGAAGCATACCGGGATATCCTGAAAGGGCAGCAGGTGTTTTCGCAAAGCCATCTGCTGAACTGGCTGCCCCGCTACGCGGCTGATATGGGCAAGTCAGCCACCTGCCTGCTTTACCCTCGTCTGGCGGCGGCCCTGCGCCGGATATTGGAGGAGGATCAGGCCTTGCTGGACGAGCTGCTCCATGCCGACTGACAAAAGTGTGCGAAAACCGTCCTGAAATTAAGCAGGTTTGTTATTGAAGCAAACGGAATGGTTTTGTATGATAAAAAGAACAGAAATCCAAGGGGAGGAGAAACGCAATGAGCTTGATAGACAAACTGATGACGGCTGGCGTGACCCGCAGAGGCTTTATCAAAGGCAGCGCCGCCACCATTGGCGCGGCCGGCATGGCCCTGGCTGCCAGCGGCGCTGTGGCGGAAGCCAACGCGCTGGAAAAAACCGCTGAGGGCGCCCTGGTGCAGCCCGGCATCGCCTTGGAGGGCGGCAAGTGGGTGAACGCCGCCTGCCCGCACAACTGTGGCGGCAAATGCCTGGTGAGGGCCTACATCAAGGACGGCGTGATTCTGCGCCAGAAAACGGACGATTTCAACTCCGATGATGAGGTGAACCGTCAGCAGCGCGCCTGCCTGCGCGGCTGGTCGCAGCAGTATCAGGCCCGGGGCCTGGACAGGCTCAAGTACCCCATGAAGCGCAAAAACTGGTCCCCCGGCAACCCCAACGGCCATCTGCGGGGCCAGGACGAGTGGGAGCGCATCAGCTGGGATGAGGCCGCCCAGTACATCGCCGATGAGATCAAACGCATCAACGATACCTATGGCGACAACGCCATCCTGTGCGCGCGCGCCGGCAACGATGTGCTCAACAAAGCGGACATCAACTATCTGAGCGCCTGGCGCACAGGCTCCTGGGGCAGCTGGTTTGTGCCAGGCGTTCTGGGCTGGGGCGATGGCTGCAACTATTATGACTGCAACAACGACCGCCTGGACATGTTCAACTGCGAGTATGTGATCGGCTTTGGCTATAACCCTGCCTGGTCAAGCCTGGGCACGGCCACCAGCTATGCCAAGGCCTGGAAGGACGCCGGCGTCAAGTTTATCCTGTTTGACCCCATCTATACCGACACCGCCGCCATCCTGGACGCCCAGTGGATTCCCATCCGCCCCGGCACCGACATGGCCGCCATGCTGGCCATGGCCTATGTGATGCTGGAGGAGGACAGCGAGGCGAACCCCCTGATCGACTGGGATTTTCTCAAGCGCTGCTGTGTGGGCTTTGACGCGGACCATATGCCAAAGGACGCCAAGGACGAGCAAAACTTCTTCGGCTATCTGCGGGGCGAGTATGACAACACCCCCAAAACCCCCGAATGGGCCAGCGAAATCACCGGCATCCCCGCGGACACCCTGCGGGAAGTGGCCCGGGTGCTGGGCAAAAACAACAAGGTGGGCATCCTGTCCTCCTGGGCGACTGCCCGCACCTACAACACCGAGCAGTTGCCCCAGCTGGTGATCGCGCTGGGCGCCATGGGCGGGCACATCGGCCAAAGCGGCCACACCGTGGGCCCCACCGCCTGGAACCACACCAACAACTTCGGCCCCCGGCTGATCAAGGCCGGCTCCGGCGGCGCGACAGGCGCTGTTGGCGGCAAGGGCGCTGCCACCAGTGTCAGCGAAACCCAGCAGTGGAAGGCCGTCATGGGCGAACCCTTTAACCCCACCACCCTGTGGAGCACTCTGAACGGCGCGGGCTATGGCTGGAAAGACGCGGTTGCGGATTTTGACTTCAGCAAGCGCATTGAGAACATCACCGCCAATGTGAAGATGATCTGGAACGGGGCCGCCTCCCGCCTGACCAACTCCGAAGGCGCCAAGCTGGGCATCGAGGCCCACCGGGCGGTGGAGTTCGTGGTGGGCCAGGGGCACTTCCTCACCACCACCAACAAGTATTCCGACATCGTGCTGCCCATCACCACCGCCTGGGAGCAGGATGGCACCGGCTACATCTGGGAAGGCTACTACAACCGCGATATCCTGCTGATTTCCGACAAGGTGATTGAGCCCTATTTCGAGGCCAAGTCCGACGCGGAAGCCAGCCAGCTCATCGGCGAAAAACTGGGCCTCTCCCCGGACATGTGGGGCACCGTGCCTGCCAAGCAGCGCCTGTTCAACTCCATCGCCACCACCACCGTCATCAAGGAAGACGGCGAAACCTGGGAAAACCTCTGCGCCATTACCGAGGAAGACATTAAGAACTGGGGCGTGGAAGGCCAGCCGCAGGAAGGCCGCATCTCCATTGACAAGTACATGGAGGACGGGCTCTACCGGGTGGAGCGCAAGGTGGGGGACAAGCTGGGCTTCATCCACAAGAAAGAATTCAGGGATGATCCAGAGAACAACCCCATCTCCACCGCCAGCGGCAAGATCGAGTTTTATTGCCAGACTTATGCCGACATGATCAACTCCCACGGCTATTCAGAGGAGGTCTATCACGGCCTGCCCAAGTACATGCCCACCGCCCAGGGCTATGAATCCACCTTCGTGGATGGCGACATCACCGGGGCCAAGGGCGAATATCCCCTGCAGTGCATGAACCCCCACTATCAGCGCAGGGCCCACTCCATCTTTGACAACATCCCCTGGCTGCAGGAAGCCTGCACCAACCCGGTGTTCCTGTCCAAACTGGACGCTCAGGAGCGGGGCATTGCGGATGGCGACACGGTGAAGGTGTCCTCCATCCATGGCGATACCCTGCGTCATGCCTGCGTGACGGTGCGGATGATGCCCGGCGTTGTGGGCCTCCCCCACGGCAAGTGGAACCGGGTGGACGAGGCCACCGGCATCGACCACGGCGGCAGTGAGAACTATGTCACCGGCAACGTGGCCACCGGCCTTGGCGTCAACGGCTACAACTCGCTTGCCGTGCAGGTATCCAAGTGGGATGGCGATGCCATTCCGGCTGATGTGGATGTGCCCCAGACCATCCTGTTTTGATGAGCGTAAGGGAGGATAGAAAAATGACACAGTATGGATTTTACTTCGATCAGAAGGCCTGCGCGGGCTGTCATACCTGTCAGATCGCCTGCAAGGACAGGAACCGTTTGGATGTGGGCTACCTGCTGCGCAATGTGCAGAGCTTTGAGCGGGGGGAATATCCCCATCCTGAGGTTTACCACTTCGCCAAATCCTGCGGACATTGCACCGATGCGCCCTGCGTCAAGGCTTGCCCCATAGGCCGCTGCCGCAAGGACGAGGAAACCGGCATCGTGTACTACGATCCCGAGGTGACCTGCCTGGGCGCCGCGTGCGGGCTGTGCATCAAGGCCTGCCCCTATGACCATCCGGTGATGGTGGTGGAGCAGAACCAGGCCGTGAAGTGCGACATGTGCCGCGACCTGCTGGCCCAGGGCCAGGAGCCTGCCTGCGTGGCCAGCTGCATGATGCGCGTCCTCAAGGCCGGCCCTGTGGAGGAGCTGAAGGCCGAATACGGCGCCGACCTGACCAACGCCCTGCCCTGCTACCCCGATGGCGGCAGCGGCAGCAACTTCCTCACTAAGCCCAGCTCCGCCGCCCTGAAAGCGGATTTTGAGGAGAAGGAAACCTGATAAACCTGGATTAACCATGAAGAACGCCGATGCTGATAAGAGGTATCGGCGTTCGTTTTAGTCAACGAAATAATATTCGGTGCTATACAAGTTTTGACCAAGAACTCCTTATATGTCCATCAATTCCATATCTGCTTCGGATATCAAGTAACAGCTAACATTAATTGTCTGTGTTTTGTCTCTGTGAGAAGGTTTTAGATTTAGTAGAAAAGAAGCAAAACTTAGCGCTGTAAAAGATGACTTTTGAAGAAAGCCGCCGCGAACTAAGCGTAGTCCGCGACGACGAGTGGCGGAGAGGGTGGGATTCGAACCCACGTGGGCTTGCGCCCCAACTGATTTCGAGTCAGCCCCGTTATGACCACTTCGATACCCCTCCGGGCGCGCAAAGGGTGCGCAGGCATTATTTTAGCGGAAAAGACGGGTTCTGTAAAGCGATGCGATTGACAGGAAGGTAAAGCCCCGGTAAAATGCCAATATTATTAATGTGTTTGATAGGAGCGATTCATGGTTTATAACCGGATTAAGCATGTGCTGCCCTACTTCCGCTTTCAGGGGCGTTTTGTGGACGCCAGCGAGGTGCGCTCGGGCAATGTGAACTGCACCTATGTTCTGAACTACCGGGATGGGGAACTGAACCGCAGCTATACGCTGCAGAAGCTTAATACCTACGTGTTCAAAAACCCTCGGGGCGTGATGAGCAACATCGCTGCCATCACCGACCACCTTAGGCGCGGCATCAGCCCGGAGGAGGGGGACGCACAGCGCCAGGCGCTGGAAGTAATCCGCACCCATGACAATGATGTGATGCTTCAGGATGGAGAGGGGGGAATTTGGCGTGCCTATGCCTATATCGAGGATGCCTTGGCCCTTGACATGGTGGAAAACCTGTCGCAGATGGAGGAGGTGGGCCACGCCTTTGGCCGTTTTCAAAGGTTGCTGGCGGATTTTCCTGCGGACAGGCTGTTTGTCACCATTCCTGATTTCCACCACAGCACCAAGCGCTTTTACGCTTTTGTGCGTGCGGTGGACAAGGACAAGGCCGGGCGGGTGGCGGAGCTGGAGGATGAGATCGAGTTTTTCTTTGAGCGCCGCAGGATGCTGGGGGAAATTGTGAAGCTGCTGGATCAGGGCGTGCTGCCCCTCAGGGTCACCCATAACGACACCAAGTCAAACAATGTCCTGCTTGATCAGAAAACCGGCAAGGCCCTGTGCGTGATCGACCTGGACACGGTGATGCCGGGTTCCTCGCTGTATGACTATGGGGACGGGGTACGCTTTGGCGCTTCGGACGCCCGGGAGGATGAGCCGGATGTCAGCCGTGTCAGCCTCAACATGGACAAAGCTCGGGCTTTTACCCGGGGTTTTGTGCAGGAGACGGCGGGATTTTTAAGTGATGAGGAACTAAGCCGTTTGCCCCTTGGCATCAAGGTGATCACGGCGGAGTTGGCCATGCGCTTTTTGACCGATTATCTGGATGGCGACCCGTATTTCAAGGTGGATTACCCTGAGCATAACCTGGTGCGCGCCCGGGCGCAGATGGCGCTGCTGAAGGACATTGAGCGCAAGGAAGAGGCCCTGTACCGGATGGTGCGGGAGGATGTGGTGCGCTACAGTTAAGGTGGCGAGCTTCCAATAGCGATCAGCAGCACGCCTTCGCGCACCGACACGCTGAAGGCTTGTCCGGTGGCGGCGTTGCTCACCCCCAAAGGGGTGAAGGGGTCAAGGCGGGCCTCTGTCAGCGGATATTTAAGCCCCTTGAGCGTGACGCCAAGGGTTTCATTCCCCTGGCAGAATACGGACACCACCGTGCCCGCCCGCAGGGGCGGGAAGCGCAGGGCGCCATTGGATAGCGCATAGATGGTGACGCGGGGAGCGATGATCATGCCGTGCAGCCCTTCCCGGGCCAGGCCTGCCAGGGTTTGCAGGTTGGCCAGGCTATGGTCCAGCCGGCTGCCCGTGGCCCCATAAAGCCTGAAACGGCGGTAGCCCCGCGCCTTCGCGAAGCTTAGCGCCAGGGCCATGTCGGTCAGATCCTTGTTTTCGGGGAAGCGCAGCCGCGCTACCCCTTTGGGCAGCCTTGTGATAGAATCCATATCGCCCAGCACCGCCTGGGGCTTGATGCCCAGGGCATGCAGGGTGTCAAAGCCGCCGTCAGCGGCGATGAGCATATCCCCGGGCCTGGGGATAAGGCCTCTGGCGGTAAAATCGCCAGCGCCCACGATGTATGCCCTGCCCTGTGCCATGCGAGTCCCCCCATTCTGTTACTGTGTATTATACCCCAAAGGGTGAGAAAGGGAGTGCCTTGAAAGGAAAAAGCCCTAAATCTGTCTATGTTTGCACCGCCTGCGGCTACGAAACGCCCCGCTGGATGGGCAAATGCCCGGGCTGTGACGCTTGGAACAGTCTGGAAGAAACCCTGCCCCAGAAGGCGGATGCCGCCAAGAAGCCTGATAAGCGCCCCGGCGGCACCGGGGAAAGTGAAGCCATGCTGGCGGATATCTTATCCGGAGAACAGATCCACCAATCCACCGGCATTCCGGAGTTTGACCGGGTGCTGGGGGGCGGCGTGGTGGAAGGCTCGCTGATGCTCATCGGCGGGGAGCCGGGGGTGGGCAAAAGCACGCTGCTTTTACAGGTTTGCGCCAACCTGGCGGGGATGGGCAAGCGCGTGCTGTACATCACGGGGGAGGAAAGCGCCCGGCAGCTGAAGCTGAGGGCAGAGCGCCTGAAGGTGGAGGAGCACCCCATGATGGTGCTGGCGGAAAACGCCATGGACGCCATCGCGGCGAAGCTGGAAGCCCTTCAGCCGGAGTATGTGGTGGTGGACTCCATCCAGACCATGTACCGGCCGGATATGGCCTCTGCGCCGGGCAGCGTAAGCCAGGTGAGGGAGAGCGCTTCGCTGCTGATGCGCCATGCCAAAACCACGGGCTGTGCCATCATGATGGTGGGCCATGTAACCAAGGAGGGGGCCATCGCCGGCCCCCGGGTGCTGGAACACATGGTGGATGTGGTGTTGTACTTTGAGGGAGACTATAAGCGGGAATACCGCTTGCTTAGGGCTAATAAGAACCGCTTTGGTTCGGTGAACGAGCTGGGCCTGTTTGAAATGACGGGCGAGGGCATGCGGGCGGTGGAGAACGCTTCGGAGACGCTGCTGCAAAACCGGGCTGCTGGCATCTCCGGCTCCGTGGTGTTTTGCGGCATGGAGGGAAGCCGCCCCATGCTGGTGGACCTGCAGGCGCTGGCGGCCCAGTCTTTTTATGCGTCTCCCAAGCGCACGGTGAACGGCATGGATCAGGGCCGGGTGGCCCTGCTGCTGGCCGTGCTTGAAAAACGGGCGGGGCTCAGGCTGTATAATCAGGATGTGTATATCAACGTAGCGGGGGGCCTAAGCCTGGATGAGCCGGCGGCTGACCTGGCGGTGTGCTTGGCTGTTGCCTCTTCTCTCTCTGACAAAACCTTGCCTCAGGATGTGGCCGCTATGGGGGAGGTGGGCCTTTTGGGTGAGGTGCGTTCCATCCCCCACATGGAGCGCAGGCTGGCTGAGTGCGCCCGGATGGGCTTTGCCCAGGTGATCTGCCCCAAGGACAGGCTGGGCCGAATAAAAGCCCCGAAGGGTGTGAAGCTGATGCCGGTCGCCACCCTGTCCCAGGCGGTGGCGGCGCTGCATTTGATGGCGGTTGAGGCGAAAAAACCGTAAAAAATCATTGGGGAATGAAACAAAATGTCCCGCTTGCGCGTCTATATGGTTGAGGGAGACATAATTTCTCTTGCCTTATTGTCTCAAATTGGTTATATTATTTGACGACAATCTATTTTAATCGTGTTTCAACAATTGCAAGGGAGGATATTATGAAAAAAAGATTGCTGGCATCTCTGATATGCCTGATTCTGCTGGTGGGCAGCCTGACAACCGCCATTGCGGCTTTTAAGCTGAAATATGGGGACGAAGGCGGCGCTGTTAGGCAAATTCAGAACCGCTTGAGACAGCTGAATTACTATTCTGATATTGCTGATGGTAAATATGGTTATTCTACTGTGGTGGCGGTGCGTGCGTTTCAGAGGAATAATGGTCTGAAAATGGACGGCATTGTAGGTCCGGCCACCTATACAAAGCTTTTTAGTTCAAGCGCCATTCCTATGCCGCCTTCCACCACGCCCATATCCCCTACGATACGCATTCAGTTTGGTCACGAGGGACCCGCTGTGACGATGCTTCAGGAAAAACTGTGGGAATTAAAATACTTTACTGGCGTTGTGGACGGTAAGTTTGGCTATACAACTAAATCGGCGGTGAGTGCGTTCCAGCAGGCCAATGGCCTGAAGGTTGATGGCATCGTGGGGAATGCCACCTGGGCGAAGCTCAACGATCCTTCTGCCATCCCTAAGCCCTCGACATTGGCCACTCCCAAACCCGGGGATGCAAGCGCTCGTGTTGTCTATGGGCAAACAAACAACCTGGTCAAGCAAATTCAGGATAGGCTGACAGCCTTGGGCTATTATGAGGGTGCCATCGACAGCACCTTCGGTTATTCAACCTACCAGGCCGTTCGCGATTTCCAGGCGGTTAATAACCTGCAGGTTGACGGCATCGTAGGCTCCATCACCTGGCATAAGATGATGGATGGTTCGGCCCTTCCCAAGCCTCCCCCGACCGTTCCTGCCCCTGGCCCCCTGCGGCTTGAGCTTGGGTCAACAGGCCTTTTGGTGCAGCAGGTGCAGGAGAAGTTGATAGAGCTGAAATACTATGGCGGTCCTTTGGACGGCAAGTATGGCTATTCCACTGTGACAGCTGTGCGGGCTTTCCAGCAGGTCAACGGTGTGACGGCTGACGGTATTGTGGGCCAAAAAACCTGGGACAAGATGATGAAAGGCTCACCCCTGCCCAAGCCTGCCGACATCCCGGTGCCCGTGCCTACTCTGAAGCCCACCCCAACGGGTACCCCTAAACCTACCGCTACCCCCACGCCTCCGGGGACAGGCATCAAGCTGAGATACGGCATGAAGAGTGTTTTGGTGGGGCAGGTGCAGGAGCGGCTGAAGGCCCTGGGCTACTACGGTGCTGGTATTGATAATGCTTTCGGTTATTCAACCTATCTGGCGGTGCGCAGCTTCCAGCGCTACAATGGCTTGAAGGTGGATGGTGTGGTGGGGCCTGCCACCTGGCGGGCGATGATGAGCCCCAGCCCCGTGTACAAGCCCAAGTAATATTGATTTTAAAAAGACCTTTTTTGGGCTCCGCCACCGCCGGCGGAGCCCCTGTTTTTTGTCTGCAGACGAGAAAAACATTGACAGATTGACAAAACAGCGTATGATAGGAGATGAAATGAAGAGGATCGCAAAATGAGGGGATGCCCCCTTCCCTTGAGGATTAAACCGTGGTATAATGAAACCACCGTGGGACGAAAACGACCCGGCGGGATAGAAACGGAATTACCAATCTGTGTTGCCCCGCGATGGCGCGGAATAACGGGAATTGATGAGGCGATAAAGAAATGACGATCAGGGAAATTGCAAACTGCCTGGATGCCCGCATGCTGTGCGGGGAAGACAGGATGCATGAGACGGTAACCAGCGCCTGCTGCTCAGACCTGATGAGCGATGCGCTGGCCTTTATTCATGAAAACGCCGCCCTGCTCACCGGCATCACCAATGCCCATGTGGTGAGAACGGCTGGCATTCTGGACCTGAAATGCGTGATTTTTGTTAGGGGCAAGGTGCCCCCGGATGATGTGCTGGAAATGGCCAGGGAACATGGCCTGGCAACCATGACGGTGAACAAGACCATGTTCACCTCCGCCGGGCTTTTATATGAAAAGGGTCTGCGCGGGGCGCCCATGTGTTGGCCCTGCCGGGAAGAGGCGGAGAGCTAAGCGATGATCAGCGCAGTGTATGAGGTGGAGCGCGGGGCCTATCATATCGCCGGTGAAGCCTCCGCCGATATCAAGCGGCAGCTTAAGCAGCTGGGTGTCAGCCCAGCTACCCTGCGCCGGGTGGCGGTGACCTCCTATGAGATGGAGATGAACCTGATCATCCATAGCCTGGGGGGCGAGATGGGTCTGACGGTGGACAAGGACTGGATTACCCTGTCCTCCAAGGATAAGGGCCCGGGCATCGCCGACGTGACGCTGGCGATGAGCGAAGGCTATTCCACCGCTGATGATGATGCCCGCAGCATGGGCTTTGGCGCCGGGATGGGGCTGCCCAACATGAGGCGCAATGCCGATACCTTTGATATTCAAAGCCAGCTGGATGTGGGCACCCAGATTACCATCACCTTCAAGGTGATGTGACAGGAGAGAGGATGACGAGCCGATTTCATTCCGTCCGCCTGATCGAGGATAAGTGCCGCGGCTGCACCAACTGCCTGAAGCACTGTCCCACCGAGGCCATCCGAGTGTATGACAAGCGCGCCCATATCATTGATGAGCGCTGCATTGACTGCGGTGAGTGCATCCGCATCTGCAATTATCACGCTAAAGTGGCCCAGACGGATACGCTGGAAGACATCAAGAGATTTCCCCACCCCATTGCTTTACCGGCGCCAACCCTCTACGGACAGTTCCGGCATCTGACGGACATCGGGGTGATACGGGAAGCGCTGATTGCCATTGGCTTTAAAGAGGTATTTGACGTGGCGCGGGGAGCGGATGTGACTACCTGCGCCATCCGGCGCGCCCTGCGGGATCCCCTGCGCCCGCGTCCGCTTATATCCTCCGCCTGCCCCACCATCACCCGCATCATTCAGGTGCGTTTTCCGGCCCTGATCCCCAACATCATCCCCCTTCGCCAGCCCATGGAGATCGCAGCCCAGATGGCGCGCCGGGATTATGCCAAAGCCCACCAGGTGGATCCCAAGGACATCGGTATTTTCTTCATCACCCCCTGTGCCGCCAAGATGACCGCCATCAGAAGCCCCATCGGACACGCCCGTTCAGCCGTGGACGGGGCCATTTCCGTGATGGAGATCTATGGCCATATTCATCCGCTGGTGGGCAAGATCAAGCCGGCAACCCGGCAGCATGATTTTTCCCCGTTCGGGATAGGCTGGGCAGGGAGCGGCGGGGAGCTTGACGCGGCGGTGCCCCGCAACAGCATTGCCGTTGACGGGATTGAAAATGTGATCCGGGTGCTGGAAGAGGTGGACAACAACACGATCACCGATCTGGATTATTTTGAGGGCTCCGCTTGTCTGGGGGGCTGTGTGGGGGGGCCGCTCAACTATGAGAATAACTACCTGGCCCGCAACACCATTCAGATGATTCAGAATGCCATGCCCAACACCACCCCGGAAGAGCTGGTGAGAAGCGCCGATCTGAACCAGGACGATCTTTATTTTGACCAGGAAATTCTGCCCAATGACAGCATGAAGCTGCATGAGAGCATTGCCAGCGCCATTGAGCGGATGGAGGAGATGAACCGCATCATTGAGAATCTGCCCGGCTATGACTGTGGCTCCTGTGGTTCGCCCACCTGCCGCTCTTTCGCGGAGGACATTGTCAGGGGCAATGTCAACGAAAATGACTGTATCTACATCCTTAAGGACACCTTGAAGGTGATGGCCCAGAAGATGGTGAGTATTTCCAAGACCAGGCGGGAGTAGGAGGGTTTTTGTGACGGTAAAGGATTTGATGGCGTTGCTTGATGCCCGGCTTTTGACAGAGGGCTTGCCCACCTCCCGGGAGGTAAAAAGCGGCTATGTGTGCGACCTGCTAAGCTGGGTGATGGCCAAGGGCCAGGCGGGCATGGCCTGGATCACCGTGCAGACCCACATGAATGTGGTGGCGGTGGCTAGCCTCCACGAGATGGCCTGTGTGATCCTGCCTGATAACATCACCATGGATGAGGGGCCGCTGTCCAAGGCCGCAGAAGAGGAGATCGTTGTCCTCACCACCCCGCATTCCGCCTACGAGCTGTGCGGACGGCTCCACGCCAGCGGGCTAAAAGCGCCCGGGGCCTGAGTGCTGTATTACGACCTGCACATTCACAGCTGCCTGTCGCCCTGCGCGGATGAGGACATGACCCCCTGCAATGTCTGCGCCATGGCGGCGCTCAAAGGCCTTGACCTGATCGCCCTGACCGATCACAATACAGGGGGCAACCTGCCGGCCTTTGAACAGGCGGCGCGGGAGCAGGGGTTGGTTTTCCTGCCGGGGATAGAAGTATGCACGGCGGAGGAGGTGCACATCCTCACCTATTTTGCCCAGGTGGACGCGGCCTGTGCCATGGGGGCCTGGTGCAAAGAGCAACTGATGGGCCAGAAGAACAAACCCCAGTTCTTTGGCAGCCAGCGTCTGATGACAAGCCGGGATGAACCCCTGGGCGAGGAGGATGCCCTGCTGATTGGCGCCCTGGCGGCCGATTTGGAGGAGGTCTGCCGCAAAGCCAGGAGCCTGGGTGGTGTGCCGGTGCCGGCTCATGTGTTCCGCAGCTTTGGTTTAATGACGGTGCTGGGTTTTTTCCCGCCGGATGCCGGGTTTAAAGCGGCGGAGGCAAAGCCCGGTGAAACGCTGCCGGCGGGTATTCTGCCCCTTCACTCCTCAGACGCCCACACCCTGGGCGATATCGCCGAGCGGGAGCAGGCTTTGCCTCTGACCATCCGAACCCCCCAAGCGGCGCTGGATTTCATCAGGACGGGTTCCCTTTAAGCAAAAGGTTTAAGATACCCCAATCAATCATCAAAGAAAGAAGGAAAGGCGTTCATGGAAGTAACACAGGACAAGTACGCACAGCTGCAAAAGGTCATCGACGAGCACAAAGATCAGAAAGGGGCGCTGATGCCCGTCATGCAGGCCGCTCAGGATATTTTTGGCTGTCTTCCTCAGGATGTGCAGATCAAAATTGCCGAGGGTCTGGACATCACGCTGAGTGAAGTGTATGGCGTGGCCACCTTCTATTCCCAGTTTGCGCTGGCGCCCAAGGGTGAAAACATCATCACCGTTTGCCTGGGCACTGCCTGCTATGTCAAGGGCGCACAGGCAATTCTGGATAAGATTTCTGATATCCTGGATGTCAAGCCCGGCGGTACCACGAAAGACGGCAAGTTCACCCTGGATGCCACCCGGTGCGTGGGCGCCTGCGGCCTGGCCCCGGTCATCATCATCAATGATGATGTTCATGGCCGGGTGACCCCTGAGGATGTGCCCGCTATTCTGGCGCAGTACGAGGACTGATGCGTGATCTATCCCTGCACCTGATGGATCTGTGTCAAAACAGCATCCAGGCAGGGGCGCGGCTGGTGGAAATCAGCCTGATCCTTGAAGAGGGCGGGAAGCTGAACCTCACCATCAAAGATGATGGCTGCGGGATGGACGCCCAGACGCTGAATAAGGCCCACAGCCCCTTCGGCACCCACCGTACCACCCGAAAAGTGGGCCTGGGCATTCCGCTGACGGAAAACAATGCCATCGCCACCGGCGGCAGCCTTGAGATCACAAGCGCGCCGGGGCAGGGCACCACGCTGAACGCCACCTTTTTCACCCGTCACATTGACTGCCCCCCGCTGGGCAACCTGGCGGAGACGGTGGCCACCCTGATTCTGGCAAACCCGGAGGGGCCGGAGTTTGCCGTGACCCTGTCATCGCCAAGCGCAGCGGACACCCTGGATACCCGCCAGATGCGCCAGGCGCTGGGGGATATGCCCCTGAACACACCTGAAGTCGTCCAGTGGATTATCCAAACCACACAGGATATGACCCAAGAGATTTTTGGAGGAGAGCTGCAATGAAAACGTTGGCTGAACTGGAAGCAATCCGCAAGCAGACGCTGGAGCGGATCAACCTGCGCAAAGAGGACAAGGAAGACGAAATTCGCATCGTGGTGGGCATGGCCACCTGCGGCATCGCCGCTGGCGCCAGGCCTGTGATGATGGCCTTTATGACTGAGGTCAACAAACGGCGCCTGAGCAATGTGACGGTGTCCCAGACCGGCTGCATCGGCATGTGCCGCTATGAGCCCATGGCCGATGTATTCATCCCCGGGAAAAACAAGGTGACCTATGTGAACCTGGATGAGGACAAGGTCCGGCGCATTGTCGCCGAGCATGTGGTCAACGGCAGCCCGGTGGTGGAATATATGATCTCCGCTGATTCAAATTCAACGACTGACAGCAAGGGGGATTCCAAATGAATTTTTATCGCTCGCATATCCTGGTGTGCGGCGGCACCGGCTGCACCTCCTCGGGCTCCGCTAAAATTCTGGGGCGCTTTGGGGAGAAACTGGCGGAGTACGGCCTTGACAAGGAAGTCGGCGTGGTGAAAACCGGCTGCTTTGGCCTGTGCGAAGCCGGTCCCGTGGTGATTGTCTATCCGGAAGGCACCTTCTATTCCCACATCAAGGAAGAAGATGTGGACGAGATTGTGGCGGAGCACCTGCTCAAGGGCCGCATCGTGCGTCACCTGGTCTACCATGAAAAGGGCGAGCAGCCTGAGGCGGGCCGGGCGCTAAATGACATCGGCTTTTACAAGCACCAGACCCGTGTCGCGCTACGCAACTGCGGCGTGATTGACCCTGAAAATATCGATGAATACATTGCTTTTGATGGTTACCTGGCGCTAAGCCGCGCGCTGACGGAGATGCAGCCGGCGGATGTGGTGAAGATCATCAAGGATTCAGGTCTCAGGGGCCGGGGCGGCGCCGGCTTCCCTACGGGGCTGAAGTGGCAGCTGACCGCCCAGAGCCCGGGCTCCAAGAAGTATGTGATCTGCAACGCCGACGAGGGCGATCCCGGTGCCTTTATGGACCGTTCGGTGCTGGAGGGAGACCCCCATTCGGTGCTGGAAGCCATGGCGCTGTGCGGCTATGCCATTGGCTCTGATGAGGGCTTCATCTATGTGCGCGCGGAATATCCCATCGCGGTGAAGCGCTTGGAGATTGCCATTAAACAAGCCAGGGAATATGGCCTGCTTGGCAAGAACATCTTGGGAAGCGGCTTTGATTTTGACATTCATATCCGTCTGGGCGCCGGCGCTTTTGTGTGCGGCGAGGAAATGGCGCTGCTGACCTCCATTGAAGGGCACCGGGGCGAACCCCGGCCCAAGCCGCCCTTCCCGGCGGTGCAGGGGCTGTTTAACAAGCCCACCAACATCAACAATGTTGAGACCTACGCCAACATCCCCCAGATCATCGTCAAGGGCGCCGACTGGTTCCGCAGCATAGGCACCGAGCGTTCGCCGGGAACGAAGGTGTTCGCCCTGGGCGGGAAAATCAACAACACCGGCTTGGTGGAAGTGCCCATGGGCACGCCGCTTCGCACTGTCATTTACGATATTGGCGGCGGCATCCCCAAGGGCAAGAAGTTCAAGGCCGTGCAAACCGGCGGGCCGTCCGGTGGCTGCATTCCCATGAGCCTGATTGATGTGCCCATTGAGTATGATTCCCTGGTGGAGATTGGCTCCATGATGGGCTCCGGCGGTATGATCGTCATGGACGAGGATAACTGCATGGTGGACATTGCCAGGTTTTTCCTGGACTTTACCGTGGATGAATCCTGCGGCAAGTGCACCCCCTGCCGGGTGGGCACCAGGCGCATGCTTGAAATACTGGACCGGATTGTGTCCGGCAAGGGCAAGGAAGGCGACGTTGAAAAGCTTGAGCGCCTGGCTGAGTCTATTAAGGACACAGCGCTGTGCGGCCTGGGTCAGACCGCGCCTAACCCTGTGCTGTCCACCATCAGATACTTCCGCGAGGAGTATGACGCCCATATTCGGGACAAGAAATGCCCGGCCCATCACTGCAAGGAGTTGCTGCACCTGGAAATCACCGACAAGTGCCGTGGCTGCACCGCCTGCGCCAGGGTTTGCCCGGTGGGCGCCATCACGGGTGAAGCGCGGGGCAAGCATGAAATTGACATCAACAAGTGCATCAAGTGCAATGCATGCATTGAAAAATGTCGCTTTGACGCCATCATCAAGGTTTGACGGGAGGAGAGGCCATGAACATGATATCGCTTACTATTGATGGGATTAAGGTGGAAGTGCCCGAGGGCTCCACAGTGTTGGACGCTGCCCGCAAGGCGCATATCCGCATTCCCACCCTGTGCTTTTTAGAGGAGATCAACGAAATTGGCGCTTGCCGCATGTGCGTGGTGGAAACAGGCGCCCGCACCCTGCAGGCCGCCTGTGTGCTGCCCGCAACCCAGGGCATGGTGGTGAAAACCAACACCCCCCGTGTGCGCCGTGCCAGAAAGACGGTGCTGGAGCTGATTCTCAGCAACCACGACAAAAAATGTCTTTCCTGTGTGCGCAGCCAGAACTGTGAGCTGCAGCGCCTGGCGCTGGAGCTTGGGGTGACCGATGATTCCGCTTTTGACGGGGAGCGCACTCAGCATCAGGTGGATGATCTGTCCCCCTCTATTGTGCGAGACAACAACAAATGTATCAACTGCCGCCGCTGTGTTTCTGCCTGTGCCAAGGTGCAGGCGGTGGGGGTGATTGGCCCCGTGGGACGCGGGTTTGAAACCAGCATTGAATCGCCCTGGAATATGTCCCTGAATGAAACCGCCTGCATCGGCTGCGGGCAGTGTATTGCCGCATGTCCTGTGGGCGCGCTCCGGGAAAAAGAGGAAACGCCCCTGGTGTGGGAGCTGATTCACGACCCCCAAAAGCATGTGGTGGTGCAAACGGCGCCTGCCGTGCGCGCAGCGCTAGGCGAGGAGTTTGGCCTGCCCATGGGCACCAACGTCACCGGCAAAATGGTGGCGGCCCTCAGGCGTTTGGGCTTTGACCAGGTTTTTGACACGGATTTCACCGCCGACCTCACCATCCTGGAGGAAGCCACGGAGCTGGTGGGCCGCATCAAGAATAAGGGCGTGCTGCCCATGATTACCTCCTGCTCACCGGGCTGGATCAACTTCTGTGAAACCTTCTATCCGGACTTTATACCGAACCTGTCCAGCTGCAAATCCCCCCATGAGATGATGGGCGCTGTGATCAAGTCCTACTACGCGGAGAAGGCGGGGCTTATTCCCAAGGATTTGGCGGTGGTGTCCGTCATGCCCTGCACCGCCAAAAAGATGGAGGCCGACCGGGAGGAACTGGCTGCCACCGGATACCCGGATGTGGACGCGGTGATCACCACCCGGGAGCTGGCCCGGATGATCAAGTCCAGCGGCATTGATTTTGTCAACCTGCCTGATGAGAAATTTGACAGCCTCCTAGGCGACAGCACCGGGGCCGCCACCATTTTTGGCGCCACCGGCGGCGTGATGGAAGCGGCGCTGCGCACCGCCTATGAAACCATCACCGGGGAGACTCTCACCGCCCTTGATTTTCATGCTGTGCGTGGGCTTCAAGGCGTGAAAGAGGCGGATGTGAAAATCGGCGACCTCACCCTGCGGGTGGCGGTGGCCCATGGCACCCACAATGCTAAAACTCTGTTGGATTCCATTCGCAGTGGTGAGAAAACCTATGATTTTATTGAGATCATGGCCTGTCCCGGCGGCTGTGTAAACGGCGGAGGCCAGCCCATTGTATCGGCGGAAGATCGCCTGATTCACGATCCTAAGGTGCAGCGTGCCAAGGCGCTGTACACCGCTGACGTAGGCATGACCTACCGCAAGAGCCACGAGAACCCCAGCATCAAGCGCATCTATGAGGAGTTCTTGGGTGAGCCCAACAGCCACAGGGCGCATCAGCTGTTGCACACCCATTACACCCCACAGAGCAAGTACAAGCCCCTGACAAAAGCGGATTGAGTTTAGAAAGGAATGCTGATGAATCTGCTGAAACGAATGATCGTCTTTCTGCTGGCAGTGATGCTGGTTTCCCTGTCGCTTTTAGCGGCGGCGGAACAGAGCCCTGTGCGTGTGGCGGCCCTTAAGGGCCCCACCGCCATGGGCCTGGTCAAGCTGATGGATGACAGCAAGGATGGCGATGCATATGCTTTTACCCTGGCTGCCAGCCCCGATGCGCTGGTGCCTGCCATCGCCAAGGGCGAGGTGGACATGGCCTGCCTGCCGGTCAATCTGGCAGCCATCCTCTACCAGAACACCAAGGGCGCCATCAGGGTGACCAACATCAACACCCTGGGCGTCATCTATATCCTGGAAAAAGGTGAGGAGGTCAAATCCCTGTCCGATCTTTCCGGGCGCAAAATCTATGCCAGCGGCAAGGCTTCCACCCCCGAATACACCCTCACCTATCTGCTGGAAAAAGCCGGGGTGAAGGATGTGGAGGTGGACTGGAAGGCTGAGCACAGCGAAGCCCTGGCCGCTTTCCTGACTGACCCCGCTGGGCTTGCCATGCTGCCCCAGCCCTTTGTGACGGTGGCGCAAACAAAGAATGAATCCATCCATATTGCCCTGGACCTGACCCGTGAATGGGAAGCGGTCACCGGGGATACGATGGTCACAGGCGTCACCGTGGCCCGGACGGAGTTCCTGGAGAACAACCCGGAAGCGGCCGCCCAGTTTCTAAAGGACTATGAGGCGTCAGTGGCCTATGTGAATGCCAACACCTGGAAAGCTGCCGCTCTCATCGGAGGTTTTGACATCGTGGCTGCCCCGGTGGCAGAAAAGGCTCTGCCCTATTGCAACATCACCTTTATCGCCGGAGCTGACATGGAAAAAGCCCTTACCCCCTTCTACCAGATGCTGTATGATCAAAACCCCAAGTCTGTGGGCGGACAGGTGCCGGATGCGGCTTTCTACTATCAGCCCTAACAGGCATAAGCGCATCAGGGTGGCCTTGGCCACCCTATTTTGGATTGTTTTGTGGCAGATTTTGGCCATGGCGATGGGTCAGGAATACCTCCTGGCCTCACCCGTGGCAGTGCTTGGGGAGCTGGCGCGGCTTTTAACGGAGCCCTCCGCGTGGCTGGCTGCCCTGCGCTCTGGCTGGCGGATTCTGATCGGTTTTTTTGCCGCGGCTGCCTTTGGCGCCGCCCTTGCCTTTTCAAGCGCCCGGCTGCCCTGGGTACGGGATTTGGCGGCTCCTCTTGTGGGAGCGGCCAGGTCTGTGCCGGTGGCTAGTTTTGTCATCCTGGCCATCATCCTGGTATCCACCCGGTGGCTTTCCACCCTCATCGCCTTTGTGATCGGTTTCCCGCTGATATTTGGCAATGTGACGGAGGGCATCAAGCGCCGGGATCAGAAATTAAAAGAAGTGGCCCAGGTGTTTCGTGTGCCGGGCACCAGAAGGCTGCTGTATCTGGATTTGCCTCAGATTTTTCCTTACTTTAAATCAGGGGCTGTCAGCGCCATGGGCCTTTGCTGGAAAAGCGGCATCGCGGCTGAACTCATCGGCATTCCAAACGGGAGCATCGGAGAGCGGCTTTATATGGTGAAGGTAAACCTATACACGGCGGAGCTTTTCGCCTGGACGGTGATCATTGTGACGCTCAGCGCCCTGGCCAGCCGTCTGGTGGCATTTGCCTCGGAAGCTGCCATGCGCTGTTTGGAGAAACTCTAAGATGCTGGCGCTATATGAAATTACCAAGCGCTATGGGGCGCAGACGGTATTTGAGCATTTTTCGCTCACCATCCAAGCAGGGGAGCGCGCCTGCCTGATGGGACCCTCTGGCCGCGGGAAAACCACTGCCCTCAGGCTGCTGGCAGGCTTGGAGCGCCCGGATGCCGGGCGAGTCATCAGAAAAGGCGCCATCAGCATGGTGTTTCAGGAGGATCGCCTGCTGCCGGCTTTAAGCGCCGCCGGAAACCTGCGCTTTGTGGCGGGCAAGAGCCAAACAGAGAGAATGAATAACTTGCTTACCCGTTTGGGCTTGGGAGACAGTCTGCATAAGCCTGTCCGGGAGCTTTCAGGGGGTATGCGGCGGCGCGTCGCCATGGCCAGGGCGCTGATGGTTCCCTTTGAGGCGCTGCTGCTGGATGAGCCCTTCAAGGGTTTGGATGTGGACACCAGAAGCAACGCTGCCCGGGTGATTCTGGAGGAAGCCCGGGGAAAAACCATCCTGCTGGTAGCCCATGACCGGGCGGAGGCAGAGCTTTTAAACGCCCGGGTGATACAATTATGACAACAAAAAAGGAGGATATGGTATGGGACAGGAAATGATCATGGCCATCCGGACCGACAAACGGCGGGAGAACGCCGAGGCGCTGCAAAAGGTGCTGACGGAATTTGGCTGCAACATCAAGCTGCGGCTGGGCCTGCATGAAACGGGGGACGTCTGTTCCGAATCAGGCCTGATTCTGCGGGTGCTCGCCGAACCCAGGGAGGAAATCGCCAGGCTGGAGGATGCGCTGAAAAAACTGGATGGGATCCGCTACAAGACCATGGAGGTCTGACTTGGCTGACCGGCAGAGGGGTACGCGCCCCTCTTTTTTTATGGTATGATTTTACCGGATAACAGATAAGGAGAGAGAACGATGGACAACTGGGCAATCATCGGTACCTGGCCCTTTGCGCTGCAAGGGGTGGAGGCGCTAAGCGGCAGGCTGGCAGGCGGTATGAACGCTGTGGACGCGTCAGTGGAGGCTTGCCGGATGGTGGAGGATGATCCGGAGGTGGATTCCGTGGGCCTGGGGGGCATCCCCAACGCCCAGGGGGACATGGAATTGGACGCCGCGGTGATGGATGGCACCACCCTGGACATTGGCGCTGTGGGCGGGGTGAGGGATTATAAAAACCCCATTCTTATCGCCCGGGAGCTGCTTTATCACCCCAATCATAACATGCTGGTGGCTAAGGGCGCCCAGGACTTTGCCAAAAGCCGGGGCATCCCTGAGGCATCCGCCCTGACTGAAAAAGCCCGGGCCCGCTGGCAGGAGCTGAAAGAAGAGGCCAGAAATACCGGGCATGATACGGTTTGTTTCTTGACGCTGGCCCAGGGCCGCTTGGCGGCTGCGGTTTCCACCAGCGGGCTGAGCCTAAAACTGCCCGGACGGGTGGGGGATTCGCCCCTTCCCGGCAGCGGTTATTATGCTGACGATGAGGTGGGCGCTGCGGCCGCAACCGGCGTGGGGGAAGAGATCATGAAGGGCCTCCTCAGCTTCCGTGCGGTGGAGCTGATGCGTGGCGGTATGCCTCCTCAAAAGGCGGCTGAAAAGGCCGTTTTGGATGCCCATCTGCGTCTCTTGCGCGCTGGGAAAAGGCCCGGCAACATGGCGCTCATCTGCCTGGACAAGCAGGGCCGTTTTGGCGCCTCCTGCAACCATCAGCACTTCGCTTTTGCGGCAGCCAGCGCAGCGCAGGCTCCCCAATTATATGAAATGGCGCCCATCATCGATAACGATGTGGACGCCTTGCCGCCTGAGCTGGCGGGGCTTGAAACAAAAAATTAATCCAGCATCCGGTAGTAGTTGGGCGCTTCCTTGGTGATGAAAATATCATGGGGGTGGCTTTCAACCAGCCCGGCCCCTGTGATGCGGATAAATTCGGCGTTTTGCCGCAGTTCCTCAATGCTGCGGGTGCCGCAGTAGCCCATGGCGCTGCGCAGGCCGCCCATCAGCTGGTAAACGGTGTCGGCCAAGGGGCCTTTGTAGGGCACACGGCCTTCCACCCCCTCCGGCACCAGTTTTTTCTGATCTTCCTGGAAGTAGCGGTCGGCAGAGCCATAGGCCTGGGCCATGGCGCCCATGGAGCCCATGCCCCGGTAGACCTTGAAGGAACGCCCCTGGTAGATTTCAGTTTCGCCGGGGCTTTCAGCAGTACCCGCAAAGAGAGAGCCCAGCATCACTGCGGCGGCGCCGGCGGCGATGGCCTTGGCGATGTCGCCGGAGTATTTGATGCCGCCATCGGCAATGACCTTCACCCCATGTTTGTCGGCCGCCTCAGCGCAGTCGGCGATGGCGGTGATCTGAGGCACGCCGGTGCCCGCTACCACCCGGGTGGTGCAGATGGAACCGGGTCCGATGCCCACCTTGACGCAGTCAGCGCCGGCTGAGATCAGGTCGCTGGTGGCGGCGGCGGTGGCTACATTGCCCGCGAAAATCACAACATCGGGGAAGGCGTCGCGCAACTGTTCCACGGCCTTGAGCACGCCCTGGCTGTGGCCGTGGGCGGTGTCAATGCTGAGCACATCCACCTTTTGTTCCACCAGCATGCGGGCGCGTTCCAGCATATCGGCGCTGACTCCAAGGGCCGCGGCGCAAAGCAGGCGGCCGTTTACATCCTTGGCGGAATTGGGGTATTTGATGTTCTTTTCAATATCCTTGATGGTGATCAGCCCGCTGAGCTTGAAATCCTTATCCACCAGGGGCAGTTTTTCAATGCGGTGGGCTGCCAGCAGCTTTTTCGCTTCCTCAAGCGTTGTGCCAACAGGCCCTGTGACCAGGTTTTTGCTCGTCATCACCTCGCCGATGGGGCGGGTGTCGTCTTCCTCAAAGCGCAGATCCCGGTTGGTCAGGATGCCCACCAGGCGCATGGTGCTGTCGGTGATGGGAACGCCGGAGATGCGGTAGCGGGCCATGAGGGCCTTGGCATCGCTGACCAGGTGGGTGGGGGAGAGGTAGAAGGGATCGGTGATGACCCCATGCTCCGAGCGCTTGACCTTGTCCACATGGCTGGCCTGCTCTTCCCGGGTCATGCTTTTGTGAATAACACCCAGGCCGCCTTCCCGGGCGATGGCGATACCCATGCGGGAATCGGTCACCGTGTCCATGGCGGCAGACAACAGGGGCACATTCAATTTAATGCCCGGACACAGCTGCACGCTTAGGTCGGCCTCCTTGGGCAGCATATCGCTTTTGCGCGGCACCAGCAGCACGTCATCAAAGGTAAGGCCTTCCCGCAGGGGTTGTTTGAGCATCTTCACACCTCCGGATTTTTTAGCGATTGTAAGGGGTTGATAGCCTGATGTCAAGAAAAGGGGAGCTGATCTTATCGCTCCCCTTCATTTCCTTCAGGCCTGAACCGGGTAAAGTAATTGTGTTTGGCGTAGTAAAAGAGCGCTGCAAGCGTCAGGGCAACCCCTGTCCACAGCAGCCACAGGTGCACCGGGCAGCCCCGGGCTGTGAGATGCTCGTGGAAGAAACAGAGAATCAGCGCCGTCACGGTAACAAACTGAGCCACCTTGCCAATAGGCTCGGAGTACACCACAACGTCTTTTTTATATAGCAAAAACGCGCCGATGAGCATCAGCAGTTCCTTGATGACCAGAATGACAACGGCGGGCAGGGGAGTGATGCCCTTGACAGTCAGCGCCACCATCACTGTGATCACCATCAGCTTATCGGCCAACGGATCCATCAGTTTGCCGAAATCGGTAATCAGGCTGTATTTGCGGGCGATGTAGCCGTCCACGATGTCCGTTACGCTTGCCAGCACAAAAAGGGCCAGAGCGGGCATCATCCAATCCTGAGTGATAAGATAACAAACGGCAGGGCTTAAAATCAGCCGCAGGATGGTCAGAACATTGGGGATATTGAGCAGTTGGCCCGGTTTCTCGCGGTGCATAACACGTTCCTCTTGCATTAAATTGGTGGCTGCAACGAAATTATAACACAGGCCGGGAAGGATGGGCAACGAGAATTGGAAATAGATTTTAAAACATCATTAAACGAAATTCATAAGAGAAAACCGATCAGCAACATTTAATAATGGTATTTTCCTTGCATTTGTTTGACGCCGCCCCATCTATTGTGCTATTCTGCCGCAAAAGCGGCGGCAGCATCGCCGGGAGGGGAGCGGGTTTTGCTTAATTTTGTGTTTGTTTCGCCCCATTTTCCAGCAAATTACTATTTGTTCTGCAGGGCATTGAAAAATAACGGTGTGAATGTGCTGGGGATTGCCGACACCCCCTATGACAGCCTGCCCTGGGAGCTGAAAGAAGCCCTGAGCGATTATTACCAGGTGCCAAACCTGGAGGACAGGGACGCGATGCTGCGGGCGGTGGGCTGGTTTACCCACAAATGGGGAAAAATCGACTGGCTGGAAAGCAATAACGAATACTGGCTGGGCCAGGATGCCTGGCTGCGCACCATGTTCCACATTGAAACCGGGCCCATGTTGGAGCATATGGCCGTTTTTAAGCGCAAAAGCCGGATGAAGGACGTTTATGCCCAGGCCGGCGTTAAAACAGCGCCCGGGGAGTTGGTGAGCACCCGGGAGAAGGCGCTGGCTTTTGCAGCGGCCTATGGCTATCCTCTTATTGCCAAACCTGATGACGGGGTGGGGGCGCAGGGGGTTTATAAGCTGTATAATCAGCATGATTTGGATCGCTTTTTTGACAAACAGCCCTATGACCCCTATCTGCTGGAGGTGTTTGTCAAAGGGCAGGTGTGCTCCTATGACGCCATATATGACAGCCATGGCACCCCCCTTTATGAAACCGGGAACATTACCCTTACGTCCCTGGTGGATGTGGTGAATGAGCAACTGGAAAGCGCCTTCATGCTGCTCTCAGAGCCGCCTCAGGATGTGCTGGAGGCAGGGCGCAAGACGGCCGCGGCCTTTGGGGTGAAAAGCCGGATGATCCACTTTGAGTTTTTCCGCCTGCTGGAGGATCAGGAAGGTCTGGGCAAGGCGGGGGATCTGTTGGGCCTTGAGGTGAACATGCGGCCTTCCGGCGGCGTGTCGCCCGACATGATGAACTACGCCGGCAGCGTTGATGTCTATAAGCTGTGGGCGGACATGGTCTGCCATGACCGGGTATGGCTGGAGGAAGGGCGGCGCACCTTTATCAGCGCCTTTGTTGGCCGCCGGGACAACCGGACATACAAGCTGGATCATTCGGATATCATGGCGCGCTACGGCCACCGCATCGTGCAGCAGGAGCGTATTCCTAAGGCGCTGTCCGGGGCCATGGGAGACTATTTTTATATTGCCCAATGTTTAGACAGGGCAGAAGCGGACGCCTTTGTGGACGCCGTTTCGGAAAGGTCATAAGATGTCAGGACGCTATCAACATTTTTACAGCCATATTTTATCCCGCGACACCCACGCCATGGTGTATGGCCACGGGGGCAAACCGGTGCTGGTGCTGCCTTCCCAGGATGGCAGCGCCCAGGATTATGAGGGCTTTGGCATGCTTCCCTCCTGTGAACCATTCCTGCGGGATGGGCGCATCACCCTCTATTGTGTGGACAGCATTGACCGGGAAACCTGGTCCAACTACGACGTTCATCCCCGCGCCCGCATGGAGCAGCATGAGCGCTGGATCGCCCACCTGACGCAGGAATACGTGCCCTTTATGAAGGCGGACATGGGCTGGCAGGGCCGGGTGATGGCGACAGGATGCAGCATGGGGGCCACCCACGCCGGGAACCTGGTGCTGCGTTTTCCGCAGCTGTTTGACAGCCTCATCGCTCTGTCAGGGGCCTATGACGCCTCCTGGCTGCTGCATGGCTATATGGATGATCTGGTTTACCTGAATTCCCCCGTCCATTACATGCCCAATATGCCCCAGGAGCCATATTTCATCGATGCGCTGAACAGCTGTGAAATGGTTTTCTGTACGGGACAGGGCGCCTGGGAGGAGGAGATGCTCCGCAGCCTGCGCCTGCTGAAAGACACCTTTGACCAGAAAGGTATCAAGGCCTGGATAGACATCTGGGGCCAGGATGTGAACCATGATTGGCCCTGGTGGCGCAAGCAGATGGCCTATTTCCTGCCCAAGGTGATGGAGGCCGTGGGGGCATAATAATACTGATTCCAGTCTTTATTGCATCAGTATAACGATAAAAAAACCGCTTGTGGTACATTGGCGACAGGCGGTTTTTTTAATGAATTTTTTACATCAGTATTACTTGGACGATTCCGCCGCGCGTCGGCGCAGCACATCGATGATCACTGCGATGACGATGATCAGGCCCTTGACCATCTTCTGGGGGCCCTGGGCTACGCCCAACAGGTTGAGCCCGTTGGCAATGACGCCGATGATCATGATGCCAATTAGCGTGCCGATCATGCTGCCCTCGCCGCCTTTCATGGAGGTGCCGCCGATGACCACCGCCGCGATGGCGTCCATCTCCTGCCCGTCGGCGTTGGTGGGGAGGGCCGAGTCAAGGCGAGAGGTGAGCAGGATGGCCGCCACCCCGCAGCACAGCCCGCTGACCACATACACAAAGCATTTGACGGAGTTGATGTTGATGCCGGACAGCCTGGCGCAGTTCTCATTGCCGCCGATGGCATAGGTGAAGCGGCCCACCCGGGTATAGCGCAGGATATACCAGCCCAGCGCAAACACCGCCGCCATGATGAGGATGGCATACAAGGGGATGTTGGCCACCCGGCCCGATATGCCGGTGAAGGCGGCGGGCATCGTGTAGATGGGGGCGCCGCCCGTTACGGTATAGGCGGCCCCCCGGGCGATGGACATCATGCCCAGGGTGGCAATAAAGGGGGGCAGATTCAAAAACGCGATCAGCCCGCCGTTGATAAGCCCGATGAGGGCGGAGAAAACAAGCGCAAGGGCGATGGCTGCCGGCACGCTCAGCACCCAGTTTTTCATCATGATGGCCAGCAGAAGGCCGGTAAGCGCTATGTTGGAGCCCACTGACAGGTCGATCCCGCCTGATATGATCACAAAGGTCATGCCGATGGCGATGACAAAGTTGATGGAGACCTGCTGGAGGACATTCAGAAGGTTGCTGGCGGTGAGAAAGACATTGGAGGCTATCGCCAGGTTCAGGCACAGGATCACAAGCGCCAGAAGAATGCCCAGGATGTTGTTGGAGGAGGATATCTTGCGCTCTTTCCCCGCCCTGTATTTCGTCCTGTACAAATGAAAGGCCAGAATGGCCAGCCCGCCGATGATCAGATCGATGCCCAGCACCAGAAAGGCCTTCTCATAGTTCTGCAGGGTCATCAAAGCGCGATCCATGGAAGAGATCTCAATTTCCGCCAATTCCCCTACATCCACAGGCTCTCGGCCCAAAACCCGGGCCATTTCCGCCTGCGCGATGAGTTTATCCCGCTGGGCCATCTGCTCGCGAATCTCCGCGATATGCCCGCTGTTTGCCGCGACGCTGATGTTTACCCCCAGCAGCGCCAACCCCAATACGAGGCAGATGATCATGATGGTTTTCATGCTGGTTTTCATGGTGCGTTCTCCTATGCTGTCTGCCGCTCGCCGCCGGTGGCGTAGGTAAGGATTTTTTCCTGCGTGAGCGTCTGGTCGTTGTTGAAGATGCCGGTGATCCGGCCTTGGTGCATCACGGCTACCCGGTCACTCATGCCCAAGATTTCAGGAAGCTCAGAGGATATCATGATGACCGCAGCGCCGGAGGTGATCAATTCATTGATGATGTTGTAGACTTCGATTTTGGCGCCCACATCGATCCCCCGTGTGGGCTCGTCAAAAATAAACACCTGGGAGTGGCTCAGCAGCCACTTGGCCAGCACCACCTTCTGCTGGTTGCCGCCGGAAAGGTTGCGGGCAATCTGCAAAGGGGATGGGGTTTTGATGTTAAGCTTGTCGATGTATTCACGGATGGTGTTCCGTTCCTGGGCCAGATCCAGTTTCCCCAGCTTGATAAACTCCTGCAGGGTGGCCAGGGTGATGTTGTTGCCCACATTCATGGTGAGCACCAGCCCTTCTTCCTTGCGGTCTTCCGTCACAAAGCCGATGCCGGCACGGATGGCGTCCAGAGGCCTGGTGATGGCAACCTGCTTGCCGGCGACATGGATGCTGCCTGACAGCATCTTGTCCATGCCGAAGATTGCCCGGGCGGTTTCCGTGCGCCCAGCCCCCACCAGGCCCGCAATCCCCAGGATTTCACCGGAACGGACAGAAAAGGACACATTCCGCACCAGCTTGCCAGCGCTTAAATTTTCCACCCGGAACAGCTCTTCGCCAAGGGGGATATGGATTTTGGGGAATTTATCCTCCAGTTTCCGGCCCACCATGTAGCGGATGATGTCGTCAATGGAGGTGTCCTGCACGTCAACCACCGCCACGTTGCGCCCGTCTCGCATGATGGTGGCCCGGTCACAGATCTCCTTAACTTCCTCCAGGCGGTGGGAGATATAAACAATGGCCACTCCCCGCTGCCTGAGCATGCGGATGGTGGCAAAAAGGGTGTCGATTTCGCGGCTTGTCAGGGGCGCTGTGGGCTCATCCATGATGAGAATGCGGGATTTGATGGACAGCGCCTTGGCCACCTCCACCATCTGTTTGTGGGCCACGCCCAGATCCCGTATCAGGGAGCGGGCGCTGATTGCAATGCCCAGCTCGTCAAGCAGCTCCTGAGCCTTGCGCATCATGGCGTGCCAGTTGACCATGGCAGGGTTTCGCATGATGGGGCTGCCCATAAAGATATTTTCAGCCACCGTGAGCTGTTCAATGAGGTTAAGTTCCTGATAGATGATGCTGATGCCCAGATTCTGGGCGTCAGAGGAGGAGCGGATGTCCACTTCCTGGCCGTCGATGAAGATGCTCCCATCGTCCTTATGATAGGCGCCGGAAAGAATTTTCATCAAGGTGGATTTGCCGGCGCCGTTTTCCCCCAGCAGCGCGTGTACCTCGCCCTGACGCACAGAGAGGCTTACGTTGTCAAGCGCCAGCACACCGGGAAAACGCTTGGTGATGCTGTGCATCCGCAAAAAATCGTTCACGGGGATAATCCTTCCTGATAAATCACTGGCGGCGGCGCTGTGGACGCCGCCGCGGGAATGTCTATGGCATGCTTACTTGATGAATTTATCAACCAGGGTGATATCAACCACGGTGGTTTCAGCTTCGATCACTTTTTCTTCCCGGGGAACATTGTCCAGGGCCTCGACGATTGCCAGGATGGCATTGGCGCCGATGGCAACAGGGCCGCAGTCCAGGGTGGCGGTCAGCTCGCCCGCCTTGACGGACTCAAAGGCGTTGGGGTTGCCGTCCAGGCCCACAATGATGATGTCATCGCGGCCCAACTGCTTGGCAGCTTGCACAGCGCCCAGGGCCATTTCGTCGGACAGGCCGTAAATCACATTGATGTCAGGATGTGCCTGGAGCATGTCCATGGCGGCGTTCATGCCTTTTTCCCGCACCCAGTCGCCCGGCTGCGTGGCTACGACTTCAATGTTGGGATATTTTTCCTTCGCCCGGTCAACAAACCCGCCCATGCGCTGGGTGGTGTAGTCAGAGGGCAGACCTTCAATGATGGCAACCTTGGCGGTGCCGCCGGTCTTTTCGTTCACCCAATCGGCGATTTTGGCGCCGCCGTTGTACTGGTTGTAGCCGGAGTAGGCATACACATCAACGCCATCAAGCTCGGTGATGGTGTTGAACATCACCACAGGAATCCCCGCCTCATTGGCCTTTTTGATGCCGGGGATCAGGGCGTCCAGGTTGATGCCGCACACCGCGATGCCTTTGACGCCGCGGGTGATCATGTCTTCCATCATGGACATCTGGGTGGCATAGTCATCCTCAGAGGGCGGCGCCATGATCAACAGCTCATAGCCTGAGGCGGTGGCGACGGGCGTGGCGCCCTCAATGCAGGCGGCATAGAAGGGGCTGGTCATGGCCGGGGGCAGGAAGCCGATCTCAGCAGCCAGGGCAGCGGTCGCGGTCAGGGTCAGCATCATCACAAGAATCAGAGCCAGTAGTTTTTTCATTAGTGTTCCTCCATTTGTATTTTATTTGGCAATTTAATTATATAAATTCAACATTGGCTTGTCAACAGGTGATGTTCATTGGAACAATAAAAAGCCCGGAAAGCACATCGCCCCGGGCTTTAAGCGCAGTGTGGTTTAGGTTGTCACAGTTACTTGGTCGGGAACTTGCTGCCTGACCAGTATCTCAAAACCGGAACCCTGTCCGGGCACCACCTCAAGGTGGTCGCCGGGGGCGGCGCGGCCTTCAATCAGGGCCCTGGCCACCTGGGTTTCCACCTGGCTTTGGATGAGGCGCTTCATGGGCCTGGCGCCATAGACAGGGTCATAGCCCTGCTCAAGCAGCCGGTCTTCCGCCTCGGGGCTTAAGGTGATGGTCAGATGGCGGTCAAGCAGCCTGTTTTGCAGGCGTTTGAACTGGAGGCCGATGATGCGGCGGATCTGATCCCTTGTCAGCGGGGTGAAGAACACGGTTTCATCAATGCGGTTCAAAAACTCCGGCCTGAAATGGGCCTTAAGCATGCCGGACACCGCATCTTTGGCATCGTCGGACAGGCTGCCATCCGGCGTGATCCCCTCCAAAATCTGGGCGGAACCCAGGTTGGAGGTCATGATCAGGATGGCGTTTTTGAAATCCACCGTGCGCCCCTGGGAGTCGGTGACCCGGCCGTCATCCAGGATTTGCAGCAGGACGTTGAACACATCCGGGTGGGCCTTTTCCATCTCGTCAAACAGAATGACGGAGTAGGGCTTGCGGCGCACGGCTTCAGTGAGCTGCCCACCTTCTTCATAGCCCACATAGCCGGGAGGGGCGCCGATGAGGCGGGACACGGAGAACTTTTCCATGTATTCGCTCATGTCAATGCGGATGAGCATCTTTTCATCGTCAAACAGGTTTTCCGCCAGTGCCTTGGCCAGCTCCGTCTTGCCCACGCCGGTGGGGCCCAGGAACAGGAAGGAGCCGATGGGCCGCGCCTCATCGGAGATGCCGGCGCGGGAGCGGAGGATGGCGTCGCTCACCAACTGCACCGCTTCTTCCTGGCCCACCACGCGCTGATGGAGCATTTCAGGCAGGCGCAGGAGCTTTTCCCGGTCGGACTCCATGAGCTTTGTCACCGGGATGCCTGTCCAACGGCCTACAATGCGGGCGATCTCCTCATCGGTCACCTTATCCCGCAGGTAGGTGGCCTTTTCCCTTTCGTTTTCCTGGGCTTCGCTTGCCTGCAGCTGCTGGACAAGCTGGGGCAGCTCCCCGTATTTCAGCTGGGCGGCGCGGTTCAGATTATAGTTGCGCTCCGCCATGGCGATTTCTGCGTTGATGCGCTCGATTTCTTCCCGTAGCTTTTGCACCTTGCCGATGCTCTGCTTCTCGTTTTCCCACTGGGCCTTCATCTGGGCGTATTCCTCGCGCAGCTGGGCCAATTCCGCCTGCAAATCCAGAAGGCGTCCCTGGCTCAAACGGTCAGTCTCCTTTTTCAGGGCGGCCTCTTCGATTTCCAGCTGCATGATCTTCCGGCTCACCTGGTCCAGCTCCTGGGGCATGGAATCCATTTCCGTGCGGATCATGGCGCAGGCCTCGTCCACCAGGTCGATGGCCTTGTCGGGCAGGAAGCGGTCCGTGATGTAGCGGTGGGAAAGGGTGGCGGCAGCAATTAATGCGCCGTCCTGGATGTTCACCCCGTGGAACACCTCATAGCGCTCCTTCAGGCCCCGCAGG
The DNA here is from genome assembly GCA_050952935.1 of Christensenellales bacterium. GTDB lineage: Bacteria > Bacillota > Clostridia > Christensenellales > Aristaeellaceae > UBA6115. Next base: position 440,411 of record JBMNLS010000002.1, read on the forward strand.
ATGGAAATGGTATCCTCCACCGTGGGCTCCTCCACCAATACCGGCTGGAAGCGGCGCTCCAGGGCGGCGTCCTTCTCAATATATTGGCGGTACTCATTCAGCGTGGTTGCGCCAATGCAGTGCAGCTCGCCTCTGGCCAGCATGGGCTTGAGCAAGTTGCCCGCGTCCATGGAACCCTCTGTTTTGCCGGCGCCCACAATGGTGTGGAGCTCGTCAATAAACAATAGAATCTGACCCTCAGCCTGCTTCACTTCCGCCAGCACGGCTTTTAGCCTTTCCTCAAACTCGCCCCGGAACTTGGCGCCCGCGATCAGGGCTCCCATGTCCAGGGAGAAGATGGTGCGGTCTTTCAGGTTATCCGGCACATCGCCGCGCACAATGCGCTGGGCCAGCCCTTCGGCGATGGCGGTTTTGCCCACGCCCGGCTCGCCGATGAGGACGGGGTTGTTTTTGGTTTTGCGGCTTAGGATGCGGATCACGTCCCGGATCTCGTCATCCCGCCCGATGACCGGATCCAGCTTTTGCTTTCTGGCAAGATCCGTCAGGTCGCTGCCGTATTTGGCAAGGGCGTCGTAGCTGTCCTCCGGGTTGTCGCTGGTGACCCGGGCCGCGCCCCGCACCTGGGAAAGCGCCTGCAAAAAGGCAGGCTCCTGGATGTGAAAGCGCTCAAACAGCGCCTTGACGCTCCGATCCGGCGCCCGCAGGAGGGCCAGGAACAGGTGCTCAACGCTGATGTATTCATCCTTCATCCGCTCTGCGGAGCTGGCCGCCTCCCGCAGGGCCCGGTCCATGTCCTGGGAGACATAGGTTTTGCCCTCCTCCCGGACGCTGCCGCGCACTTTGGGCAGACGTTCCACCTCAGCCAGGGCGTTTTGCCGCAGGCTGTCCGCGGGGATGCCCATGCGGGTCATCAGCTGGGGGATCAGCCCCTCCGGCGCTTCCAGCAGGGCGGCGAGCAGGTGAACCTGCTCCAGGGTTTGGTTAGCATGCTCGCCAGCCAGGGTTTGCGCCCGCTGGATGGCCTCCATGCTTTTTTGTGTATATTGGTTCTGGCTCATCAACAGCCCTCTTTTCGTCTGAATTGGCCAAAGACTGACCTTCTTTGACCTTAATGTTATTATACACCATTTGAAGGCGATGTCAACGGGAAAAACAGCTTGAGTTTCCGTATTCTGATTATACTTTTTGATTGAGCTGCAGGTGATTCAGGGGTTTTGAGGAAGTCACTGTCAAATCATGTCTTTTTTGTCAATATTCTGGCATATTTATGACGGAAAATGAGGAACCTTTCCTGTTTTTCATAGTAGAATTGATTTGTAACAAAAACTCGACTAAACAAATCCAGGGAGGCTCCTCATGCGTTATTCTACCACAGATACCTATCAACTCAAAAGGGAAATCATCACCTTCGCCAGGCGTCTGAGTGAAGGCCTCCCACGGGATTGGGAAAAGTTTACCGCTGATATGCTTTTCGGCATCCTCGCGTCCAGCAGCTGCATTCTTTCCCGCTTTGCCGATGTGCTCAAAGAAGATATCTTGAAAAAGAACACCGTTGAACGCTTGGCACGAAAGCTGTTAGAAGATATGCCCCCCGAACTCACCCATCATTACCTGTCCTTTGCCCGGGACATCGGGGAGGACACGGGGCCTGTCTTTGTGGATGATACGGACATCACCAAGCCCTATGGCAAAGCTTTTGAGGATATGGGAACGGTCAGAGATGGCTCTTCGGCAGATAAAAAGCTGAAGAATGGGTATTATGTGACTGAAATGACTGCCCTGAGCCATCGTACCCGTCAGCCTATCAGCCTCTATTCCCATATCCATTCCTCTCACTCAAAAAACTATACCTCTGTCAACGACATCACCTTCCGGGCATTGAAAGAAGTTTTCCCTTATTTCCCCAAAGCAACCTATGTCTTTGACCGGGGTTATGATATGAACAAGCTATATCTTTTCATGTACGAGCATGAAAAGAGCTTCATCGTTCGTGTCACCAGCAACAGAAATCTGTTCTGTAAAAACAAGTGGTTCAAGTCGACCACGCTCAGGGACAAATACAAAGGCAAGTTTAAGTGCCCGGTCTTATATGGCGGCAAAAAGACTGAATGCTGGGTCACCTGTGTCAATGTCAAGATCACCGCGAGCTGCAAATGGCTCAAGTTAGTATTGGTATATGGGCTGTCAGATACCCCCATGATGCTGTTGACCAACCGCCCGGTCAGAAACAGGGAGGACGCGCTGCAGGTTGTCCGGATGTATTTCATGCGGTGGCGGATAGAGGAACATTTCCGCTTCAAGAAGACGACCCTGGGGTTTGAGGATATGCGGGTGCGCAAGCTGAAGGCAATGAATCACTTGAGTCAGTTTGTGAGCATGGCCATTGGTTTTTTGTGCGCACAGGCAGACAAAAGAAACACCTCCAGGCTCAGGCGCGCCGTGACGCGCGAGGCAAATGGACAGAAGCAGGAGCACAAAATATCCTTTCTGCTTTATAGAATGGGGTTGGGTATCCAGCGCATTCTGGCCAGGGCACAAACAGGCATCCGTGCCTGGTTCCGCATAGGCCGGCCCAAATACAGGCAGTTATCCTTCCCTTTGCTATGTTGAAATACAACAACTGAATAGGCGCGCGCAAGGGCTTGTTTACCTTCCCTTTTTTTGGAAAATTCGCTCTGTAAAATGAAATACCGCATCCTCTACCATGCAGAGGCTCAAGAATCTCTGCTCATTGCACCAGAAGATTGCAAAATACGGAAACTCAAAGAAAAACAGTTGATGATATAAATGTACGCCGCGTCCTTGACATACCCGGGCAAATGCCCGATAATATCAGCAATATCACACAAAAAGGGAGGAACAATTATGAGGAGCAGACTCAGGCTTGTAGCGTCATGGCTGGTTGTTGTGTGCTTGTTGACATGTGTTGTGTTTGTATCAGCACAGCAAGCGCCTGACGCAGAGAGCCTAACCGGCAAGGGCCAGGGACACAATGGTGAGATCACGGTATCTGTTACCCGCTCAGCGGGGGATATTTTAGAGGTGACCGTGACGGAGCACCAGGAAACCCCCGGCATATCGGATGCGGCGATTGAACAAATCCCTGCCGCTATCGTTGAAGCCAACAGCGCCCAGGTGGACGCGGTGACCGGCGCTACAGCCACCAGCAAGGGCATCATGGAAGCGGTGGCCAATGCGTTAGGGGCTGAAAACGCAGACGATGCCGGCAAGCCTGCCAGCAAAGAGTCAACCTTGCCCGCCACCTATACGGACCGGGCCAGGCGCGTATCTTCCGCTGAAAAGAACAAGCCGCGCGTGACCACCCTGAGCAACGGGGTGCAGGTGCAGACGGTTCCCAGCGATGACCGCGGGTGGAACAACGCTTATCTGGATGCCGACATGCGCGGCTGCAATGCCTGCCATGTTCTGGAAGATATTGTCACGCAGATGGACAGCTATCATGGCGTTGTTTACTATAAATACAACAATACCCAGACGGTGGCCACCTGCATTGCCTGCCACTCATTCTATAAAGCGCCGCTGCGGGATACGATCCATGGCACGCATCTGGGCAACGCCGGCTTCCAGGGGATGAACGGCTCCTGTCAATCCTGCCACTATATCAATGGCAAGGGAGGATTTGAGCGCTGGGACTATGTGAAGTATGATCACCTGGCGGGCATCACGGATATTCCGGCGGATCAGGTCAATGTTGACATCCGCTACGATCAGAATGTGATCACCCCGATTGAAAACATGTATTACAAATCCATCAAGACGGTGGTTTTGGAGCCTTCTGATTGGCTGACGGATGACAGCCAGATCATCCCGGCTGTCAAGGATCAGTGGGAGATCAAGGTGCATGGCGAAATGGATAACCCCTTTACCATGAAGCTTAACGACATGGTGGAAAAATTCGGCACCGTGACCCAGGTCATGTCCTCACAGTGCTGCATCAACGGCGCGGGGGAATCCATGATCTTCCAGTCAGAGGTCACGGGCATTCCGCTTTCCCGCATTTTTGAATACGCCAAGGTCCATTCGGATGTGACCACCTACTACGCGGTGGGATACGATACCTATGGCAGCGGCAACAACACCTATCCGCTTAACTACAGCTTCGTTGTGGAAAATGACGGCATTCTGGTGACGGAGGTCAACGGGCAGCCCATCCCCGCCAACCAGGGTTATCCGGTGGCAAGCTGGGTTTACAACGCTTCTTCCGGGAACAATGTCAAGTGTGTCAACGAAATCATCGTCACCAAGGAAGAAAACCCGGCTCATTGGGCTTTGGTGGGGGACTTTATTGACCCCGCCACGGGAGAGGTCTTCTCAAAGCCGAACATTGGCGTGCTGTCCACCCAAAGCGGCACCATTTTCCCGGCGGGGCAGCCCATCCATCTGGAAGGGTATGCCGACGCGTGGGACGAGCCGATCTTGTCTATGGAGTATTCCTTTGACCATGGCAAAACATGGGTCAAGGTAGAAACGCCTGAGAACGACAGCCGCAGGTGGACCTACTGGTATCTGGACTTTAGCCCGGAGGCGCCTGGCGCCTACCTGCTGCGCATGCGGGCCACCAGCCTGACCAACAAAGGCGAAGAGCGCGTCAGCAACATCTACACTGACTTTTTGATGAACGTTCAATAAGAAGGAGAAAAAGCATGAACAAGAAAACAAAGAAGGCTGTTGGCGCCATCACCGGCGCCGCAACCCTGCTTTCAGGATTATCATCTCAGGCAGCGCTTGCCGGCAGCCCTTTGGCGGTTCAGGAAGCGGTGGTGGATGTCGCTGAGCAGCAGGAAGCTGTTGTAACTCTGCGTGAAGCCGAAAGCTACGACAAAATCGCCAATGTGGAAGGGAAGTTTTCCTTCAATCAGGATGTGATCACCCCGGCGGATGACGTGTTCAACCTCTTTGGCACGGTGGCGACGGGCATGTGCGCCAAGCCGGGCTTTGCCTTTGACAAGGTGGATTATGAGAACTACTACATCAACTTCAGCGGCAAAATCCGCAAAATTGAAAGCGTCGCTTTGAAGGACTTGCAGGAAAAGGGAACCCAGTCCCGCGTTTTGAAGTGTTCCTGCGCAACCGGGCCGGCCATTGCAAACGCCCAGGTTGTGGGGGTGCCATTTGAAAACATCGTGCAGATGGTTGATCTGGAAGAAGGGGCCAATGCGGTCACCTTTAGAAGCGGCGATGGATATGGCATCAAGATGCCGCTGTCCTATGTGCTTGAAAAAGATGCCATTCTGGTTTACAAGATCGGCGAAACCCCGGTTCCCAGCGGCGTGCAGATTTGGGTGCCCAAGTCAGTAGCCAGGTTCTTTACCCGCAATGTGGTTGATATTGAGTTTACTGCTGAGGAAAAAGAGCCTGTGCTGCCGGAAGTGGATGCCAAGCAGCGGGCCAAGGTCAATGTGCTGAACCGCTTTGAGGAAAAGGACTTCCGCGTGGGGGATAAGATCGTCTTTGAGGGCTATGCGGATGATTACGACAATCCTGTGACCGCGGTTGAATTCTCTCTGGATGGCGGCGAAACATGGACTGCCTGCCAGACTGAGGGGGCGACGGCTGAAAAATGGGTGTATTGGAACTTCGGCTATGTAACCCAGAGCGCCGGAACATTTAAGCTGGATGTGCGGGCCCGGGTGGCGGACGGCTCCGTCTCCCCCATGGTGTCAAGCGTGGTGTTCAGCGTCAATGAGGGCGTGAACAGCAAAGCGGCACGTTAATCCGAAAAGGTAACTTCAAAAAATCCACCCCGCGGATTTCCGCGGGGTGGATTTTTGAATGGGAATTAATTATTTGCTAACTTTGAATACCACGCTGGCTGCCAGCGGGGAAACCAAGCCGTCTTCCGTGCGGGCGCGCACATCCAGCTTATAGCTCCCCTCGGCTTCGCAGGTGTAGCCGAAATACCAGTAGACCCATTTTTCGCTTGTGGTGTCTTTGGTTTCATAGGCAGTCCATGTTTCGCCGCCATCCAGGGAGAACTCCACTGCTGCGATGGGCTGGCCCGCATCATCGGCATATCCTTCAAAGACCAGCTTGTCGCCCACAGAGAAAACCGCGCGTTCGTCCACCTGGTTAAGGATATTGACCTTGGCGCGATGCTCGGCATCGGCGGTTTGTACCGCGGGCTCGGCCTCTTCCTGGGACAGTTCAATGTCCACCACTTGACGGGTGAAATACTTGGCGATGGTGTCAGGCACCCACAGCTGCACCGGCCCCCCGGTCTGGCTTGTGAGCTCTTCTCCTCCCACGTTCCACACCAGCATAGCTTGTTTATCCAGCACATAGTTCAGCGGGAGCGCCAGCCCATAACCGGACTTGTCTTTTACTGTGATGGTGTTAGTGCCGGGCAGGATATCCTCCAGAGGCAGCACATCCTCCAGCAGCACCCCTTTCACCTCGGCGTTTGCGATGGCGGCGCTCATGCCGCAAGAGCAAGCCAGGACTTTTGACTTCTCTTCCTTCGTGTCTTCCATCAGCTCTTTGACATAGACTGTGGCTGTTTTTTTCAAAGTGCCGCGGATGTTCAGGTAGTAATCCTCCTGCTCCACCTTGTCAAAGGCAAAGCCGGGGGCCGCGCACAGGCCGGTGGCGGCGGTGCCGAAGAGGTTGAACACATCGTCAGCCGGCGTCAGCACATTTTGGTTATAGTTGAATTCCCCCTGGACATTGGCAACCTTGTCATATGCCTGCGCCTCCATCAGGGTGAAGGTTTCGGAGGCCTGCTGCGCAAACGCTGCCTGCTGTGCGGGCATGGCCATTAGCGTTGTGATGCCTAATGCCGCTCCTAATGCTCTTTTCTTTTTCATCTTCATTTCCCTCCTTAGTGCTTGGCGTTAACCATGGTGGTGGCAGGCACTTCGTTCACAAGGCCGCCCTGGGTGATGGCCCTGGCTTTAAGCACATAAGCTCCTTCTTCAGCCGGGGTGAAGGTGAAGCGCCAGTATACCCAGACACCCACCTCAGCGCCTGTGGTATCAAAACGTTTCCAGGTTTCTCCGCCATCCATGGAAAACTCCATGGCGATGATCGGGTCGTCATAGGCGTCAGAATAGCCTTCAAAGGTATAGGGCTCATTGGGCGGGATGATCTGCCCTTCCTTGGTGTAAAAGATTGCCGTGTTGGGTTTGTTGAAGAAGCGTCCCTCCTCTTCTCTGACCCAGCCCTGATAGATATACAGGTCTTCAAATGGCTCAGCGGTGACCAGCAGCTTGTTGAACTGCTTGGCAAAGTGGGGCGCCCCCATGCCTGCAACAAATGAACATACTGGGAACCCCTGGTAGTAGCGCAGATCCTCACCGTTGATCTGATAGACAATCAGCGCGTCATGATTATCCAGATAGTCAAGCATGGTGGGGTAAGAGCAAACTTCGTCCGCAGGGACGGTATATACCTCAGTGGCCTCGGGCTTCACCACGGCTTTTTCAAGCAGGGCCTGGATGGGGATGCCGGTGACCTCAAAGGTATCGATCAACGCGCCTGTGGCCCCGTCCAGGGTGCAGTGCATGCTCATGACGCGGGTTTTGGAGGGGAAGGTGTCGATGATTTCGGCCATGGTCATCTTGAAGGGGTTCTCAACCAGGCCTTCAACGGAAATTTCCCAATTGAGCAGATCCTCATGGTTGGTGGCAAGGCCATGGACATAGTCATCGTAAACGATATAGTCGCTCCAGCCGTCATTCCAGTTGAGGGAATAGGCTTTGTCAGGATCGGTTTGGGTGGTCTGGTCAAAGGAGAAATCCGCCTGCAAGTCATTGGCGCTGATGTCGATGATGCCGCGCAGCCGGTCGTATTTGACCACATCCCATAAAGCCATGTTGCCTGAAAGGGCGTTGGCGTCATGGCAGGACATGCAGTCGCCGCCCATTGTTTTAAACAGCTCGCTTTTGTGGAAGCCATGAAGCACAGAGCCGAACTGGTAATATTCAGGCACATAACCCGGCGAATAGGTATGGCATGTAAGGCACTGCATCACATTCACATCCACATCGCCCCGGTTGTATATATCAAGATGGCCCATGGGCATGTTGTTGAGGGTGGCGCGCAGGTCCACATGGCAGGCGGCGCAGCCCCGCTGATCGGCTTTTAGAACATAGGTGTTGTAAATGCCGGCATCATCAGGGGTGCGCTGCACCTTCACACCGTTTGACAGGGTGACGACTCTGGGAGCGTACTTCAACTGCTGTTCAGCGATGTTTGCGGCAAGCTCCTGAGCGACACGGTAAGGATCGTAAGTTTCGTCCACTTCGCGTGCGCCTTCAAGGCTTGCGGGGCCCGAGGCCAGGACCGCCTGCATAGACAGCAGAAGCGCGCAGCAGAGTGAAAGTGCCAGGATTTTTTTGAATGTCATATTCTCTCCTCCCTTTCTATCAGGTCGCAATCAAATGCTCCCTTGATACACGCTATACAGTGTAAACCCTGCCCTAAGGGGAGAGTCAATTGCCAACAGAAGGATTTGGTGATATGATACGCCATCGAGGTGGCAATATGCAGAAATTATCCATTGGACAGATGGCGCGGATCAACGCCGTATCGGAAAAGACGCTCAGATTGTATCATGAATTGGGAATATTAATTCCTGTTCATGTCGACCCTCATAGTGGCTACCGCTATTATGATATGATGCAATCGGCCCAACTGGATTTGATTCAAACGCTAAAGGATATCGGCGTGCCGCTAAGACAGATCAAAAGCTTGCAGGATAAAGGCGATTTGTCCGCCTTTCGGGAAACCGTCCAGCAGCGCCAAAGACGCATCAGGGAAAAACAGCGCGAGCTTGACCTGGCGATGCACACGGCGGAAGGCCTTCTTCAGAGCGTGGAAGCATATCAAAGTCGCTCCTGCGCTGAGCAGTATGAGGTTAAGCGTTTTCCGACAAGGCGGGTCTTAGAGTTTGATGAGGTTACTCTGCCAAATAATGCGGAAAGCGGGATGGACAACCTGGAAGCCTGGGAGCGATATCTGCGGCAGGTCAAAGAGGCGATGATACGCAAAGGGGTACCGATGGCGCTGTTTCATCATGTGGGGCGAACCATCCCCCTGGAGGCGTTGAAACGCCGCAATTTTAGCACATACCATGCCCTGGTCTTTGTGGATGAGCATTTTCGCGAAGCGCCCTGCGCGACCATTCCGGAAGGGATGTATTTGACCATGTGCTGTCATTCGATGATTGATGAGAGCGGTGGCTGCAATGTGGGAAAATGCCTTCACCGGCTGCTGGATGAGGCGGAGGAGCGCGGCTTGGAGGTCATAGGCGATTTGGTTGGAGAAGTGATCGCCGAATCAGCCGCTTTTGGTTACCCGGGGCGGGATATGATGCTTGAACTGCAAATACCTGTGCAGGAACGATAGAACAGTCGGCTTTTTACTTATTCCAGTTCCAGGTTGACGCTTTTCTTGTCTTTTTGACTGATGGCGATGAGAAGCGGCGCCAAGGTGCCTGCCAGAATGCCGCCGGCAAAGCCGTTGTTATAAAGGTTGGCATAGCCATGCAGATAGCTGAGATTGGAGGAAACGGCCACATGGATGAAGCCTGCCAGAATGCCGGCAGGCCAGCCAAAGGAGCCGGGGATGGGGGCCAGGTTGGTGCCAAAGAGGGCGGCGATGACGATGGCGTCGCTGGCGGCGGAATAAATGCCAAGCCGCGCCATGATCTGAGCGCCCAGGAGGATGGGCCACACATTGCGGGGATGCTTGCCAAAGCCCCCAAAGCTCATTGCGCTGAGGATGGCCCCCAGGGTGGGGCCGTTCAGGCGGCCGCCGGAGAGAAAGACATAACCAGTCGCCATCAGCCCAAGAAGGGCCATGTTGAACAGCACCGGGCCAATGCCAAAGCGGCTGACAAAGTCGCCGGAAAGGCGGCCCGGCTCACGCATGATCTTTATGAGCGTTTCCTTTAGCGCCGGGGACAGGAGCCAGCCAATCAGCGCCATCAGCAAAATGAGCGACAGCACCCAGATGAGAAGCGGCGTTTCATAGCCTGTCAGCGGAAAGCGGACGACCTGTTCATTGCCTAGGCTGAATATGCGCAGAAGCGCCATCATGACTGTGCCCCAGACGCCACAGGTAAAGCCCATGTTGTACAGGCTATAGCCCTGGTGGAAGGCAGCGCAGTGGCGGGCCAAAACCGGCAGCGCAAAGCCTGTCAGCAGGCCCACGGCAAAGGCCAGCGGAATAGAGCAATAAAGCGGCCAGCCCAGGCCAAAGGCGATGTGGCTGATTAGCGGGGTCAAGGCGAGGCCGAAGAAGGCATACAGGAGGAAATTGGCAAAGCGTTCCTTGCGCCACCTGGCATGGAAGTAGACCCCCAGCATGATGGGAAAGGCATTGAAAGGGTTTTTACCAAACAGAGAGAAGCCGCCCACCATGATAACCGACGCCAGCTGGGGGCCGTTAAGCACGGCTTTTTGTTTGCGGGCGATTACAAGGCAGATCAGCATCATGATCCCGCTGTTCAGGATGGCTGCCCCCGGCACGCCGATAGCCAAGTAATCGCTCAAAAGCGTTGAGGGGGAGACGGCGATCCGTCCCAGCCCTTCCCAGATGGCCTGGGGGCTGTCAAACAAAAAGCCCGACAGCAAAACCAATGCCGCCAGCCCCATCATGATAGAATACTTAAGTTTTTCTGCGGATTTTCCGCGGTGGGACATTGATAGATTGTCCCCATGGTCTGCCTGCGCCAGGGCGCGCAGCCGATCAAGCCGTTGCCGCATCATGTGTCCCCTTTGATGTGTTGCTTTTATTATACACCAAGGGCAGCTCCATCACAAAGGCCTTGGTGTAAGGCGGCGGCATCGGCTCAACTTTAAGGGTACTCCCGGCCTGGGCCGTGATTGCCTGAGCGATGGACAGGCCCAGACCATAGCCGCTTGTCTGATTCCGGCTCTCATCCAGCTTTACAAAGGGCTGAAAGATCTGCGCCTGCTGCGCGGGGGAGATGGCAGGGCCGGAATCAGCGATGAGGATGCGCAGCGTTTTTTTGAAGCGTCTGCGTGCCTTTTCGGTTTTAACCTGCACCTGGCTGCCGGCGGGACAGTGCTTCAGGGCATTGAGCAGAATGTTTTCAAAAGCCCGCCTGAAGCGGGGCTCATCCAACATCAGGGTGGCATCCGCCGCCAGATCACAGGACAGGGCCATGCCCTTTTCCTCAAAGCCGGCATAATGCTCCGCCACAACACCCCGCAAAAAGGCGTTGACGCGGACGGGAAAAAGGGCGCTTGCGGGGGTCAGGCGCATTATTCGCGCATAGTCCAGAAGCTCGTCCAGTGGATATTCTTCAAACCCCGCCTGATGGTTCATCAGGTCAAGCAGGGTGATAGGCCAGTTCAGATGAAGTGCCTGATAGAAACCCTCCGGCAGGTGGCGGCTGATGTCATCCGTCAGGGACAGCTTGCCTGCTTCCGCCAGCTGCATCAGAGACAGCCACACCAGTACCTTGCTGACGCTGCCATACTCAAAGCCGGTTTGATCCGGGAGCACGGGCTTCTGCCCCGCGGGATCAGCCAGACCAAAGCCCTGTGAAGTCAGGATGCCGGTGTCTGAAAACAGTACCAGCGCCAGCCCCTGAGCCTGTTGGCCCGCCGCTTCCCGCAGGAGAACGCTGGCCTGCAGTGAGAATTCCTCTGTGGAAAGGCCGGAGGGCACGGTCATTTCCGCCCCTGCGCTCCAAGTGTCGGCCAGGATGATGATCGCCAGCGCATAGGCCAGCAAATGAGAAAGCTTTTTTGACAATGCATGCATGATGGTTCAGTCCTCCCGTGTTTGTTTTATCGGGAGGATAGATCATCAAGCTTTTCAGGGAACACGCCAAAGATTAACTGAAGATTAACCGGAATTTTGTATTGTTTTTAACCTGAACTTTTTCAAGAATAACGCCTTTTCCCGCATTTTGATCGCTTATCATTGGTGGGCTTTTCCCCAATACGGTTCATGCGCATTGCACTGACAAACCGGTTTTCTTGACGAACACCCAGTCCTTGTCACCCTTCCCGTGTTTTGCTATACTGCCCAAAGGATGAAGGGAGGCGGGGAGCATGCGCAGCCTTAGCAAAAAGAAACTGGCCACGGTGATGGGGCTGATGCTCTTCGCTTTTTTGCTCTACCGCTTTGACGCGGTGATCGGCCTGGTGAAAACGCTGCTCATCATTCTCAACCCCTTTATCATTGGCGCTTTGATGGCGCTTCTGATCAACCTGCCCATGCGCTTTATCGAGCGGCACCTGAAGGGGCTTGACCATCCCCCCGCCCTGAAACGGGTGAAGCGGGGCATCAGCCTCACCTTGTCGGTGCTGCTGGTGCTGGCGGTGGTGGCGCTGCTGCTGGTGTTCATCATCCCGGAGGTGATTGTGGCGGTTGAAAAGCTTGTTGAAGCGGTACCCGGGGTGCTCAGGAAGGCTGAGGATTGGCTCAGCCAGCGAAATGTGCAGATCAGATCCTCCCTGGGCCTGGCGGTGGCGGATGAGAGCGAGGTCAGGGACATCTTCCAGCGGGCTTATCAATTCCTTATCGGCGGGCTGAGCCAATCATCCGGTATGGTGATTTCAGCCGCTCAGTTTGTCTTGAACCTGGGGATTGCCCTGGTGTTTGCCATTTACCTGTTGTTTTCCAAGGAGCGCACCAAAGACCAGCTCAGCCGCCTGTTGACAGCCGCCCTGCTGCCCAAGGCGGCCGCCGCCATTCAGCGTGTTATTCACATGTTGGTGCAGGCCTATTCCAATTTCATCGGCGGGCAGCTGCTGCAGTCGCTGCTCTCTTCGGTGTTTACGGCGGCTGTGCTGCTGATTTTCGACTTTCCCTACGCCATTCTGATTGGGCTGATCACCTTTGTGGCCAGCTTCATCCCGGTGTTTGGCCCTTATCTGTCGGGGCTGCTGGGGGTCCTTTTGGTGGCCACTGTCGACCCGGCCAAGGCGGGCTGGTTCCTGCTGGCGTTTTTCATCGTGCAGCAGCTGGTGGGCTCGGTGATTTATCCGCGCATCATGGCGGGGGCCATCGCTATCCCTTCCATTTGGGTGTTGGTGGCGGTGACCCTGGGTGGCGGCCTGTTTGGCATCGCGGGGATGCTGATGTTTATCCCCCCGGTGGCGGTGATTTACCGTTTGACCGCTGAGTTTGTGAGAAAACGGGAGGAAAAGCCGGTTGATACGCTGTGAAAGGCTGTCCAAAAGCTATGAGGAGGGCGGCGGCATTTCCAGCCTGACCCTGCAGGTGAAGCCCGGTGAGGCCCTGGGCGTGCTGGGGCCGACGGACGCGGGCAAATCCACCCTGATCAGGATTTTAATGGGCTTTATGCGGCCTGACAGCGGCAGCGCGCGCATTTTTGACAGGGATTGCTTTGAGGCACGGCACATCATCCAGCGGGAGGTGGCCTATGCGCCTGTCAGCCCCGTCATTGAGCCCCGGGTCACCGGGGAAGGATGGCTGCGCTTTCAGGCCCGGTATCAGGGGGGCTTTAACCCCCAGAAGGCCAGGCAGCTTTCGGAACGCCTGGATATTCAGCTGACCGGCCAGGCCAGACTCTTGGGGGAGGCTGGGCGCAAGAAGCTGGGGCTGATGGCGGCGCTGATGAAGGATGCCAATGTGACCATCCTGGATGAGCCCTTTCACGGCCTTGACCCCATGGATAAAAATGCCCTGACTGACCTGATCCGGGAGCACCAGGGGGAAGGCAAGGCCATGCTGATCACCTCCAGGGTGCTGGAGGAGGTGCAGCGCCTCAGCAGCCAGGTGGCCATCATCCGCCGGGGACGGCTGGTGCTGACCCAGCCTGTGGAAGCCTTGGCCCTTACCCGGCAGAAGGTGTACCATATCACCTTTCAGGACACGGCCCAGGCGGTGGCCTTTGCCGGCGAATGGGAAACGGCGGTGGAGGTGATCGGCAGCCGGGTCATGGTGGCGATTCCCGCCAGCCCTCAGGTGCTTATCCGCACCCTGGGGAAATATACCGTGCTTGATCTGGTGGGCGGGCGTGAGGACAGCGAGGAGAGTTTCCTGCGCTATCATGGGGATGATGTGGTATGATTCGCTCTCTTTTTGTATATGAATGGCGGCAGCTGCTCCGCCGCCTGGCGGGGTTTGCTGTGCTGGCCCTGTTGCTGGGCCTGGGGGCTGTCTTTTTGTTTACGCCTGATATGCAGGGTCATTTGCGCTATCTTTCGGAGGAGTTGCCCCTGGTGGCGCAGCTGGCTGGCTATGCCGGCAGCACCAATTTGCCGGTGCATGTGATGGGGGTATTGTATGGATTCATCCTGTCCCTGGTGATGGTGCTGGCCGGCATGAGCCTGGCCAGGCGGCTGATCACAAGGCCTGCGCAGGATGGTCGCATGGCCCAGCGCCTGGCGGCTCCTCATCGGCGCGGCGCTATTTTCTTCACCCTGTTTTGGCTGATGGCGCTGGAGATGCTCATCATTTCTATGGGAGCTTTTTTGGGCCAGACGGCCGGTGTCCTGATTTTTCTGGGGGGACAGGGGGACATCCCGGCCCTGCTGCGTCTGGCGCTGGGCATGGCCTTTTCAGCGCTGCCGGTGGCGGGGGCTATGGCGGCGGTGGCCTCTCTGGCTCCGGGGCCTGTGTCCGCCCGGCGGCTGAGCAGGCTGATCGGTATAGCTTTCATCGGTTTTATGATGGTTTCCCGCCTGGCGGGCTGGCCCCAATACCTGCGTTTTTTTACACCCTTTGCCCTGTTTAAGGGGCAGGCGCTGTTATCTGGCTTTGAGGCAACCTCCCTTCTGGGCCTGCCGCTGTCTGTGATGCTGGCGGGGCTGGGGGCCTGGGGCTTTTCAGGCCGCGACCTATGAGGAGGCGTTATGCACAGCCGTTTTGAGGTTCATCCCTGGCAGGTGATTGAGACCAGCCTTGACAAGGCGGACATGCGCTTTGCTGAAAGCCTGCTGTCCCTGGGCAATGGCTATATGGGCCTCAGGGGGAACCTGGAGGAAGAATACAGCGGCGACAGCCATCGGGGCACCTATATCGGCGGCGTCTGGTTTCCGGACAAAACCCGGGTGGGCTGGTGGAAAAACGGCTATCCTCTCTATTTTGGCAAGGTCATCAACGCCATGAACCTGATCGGGCTGAAGGTCAGGGTGAACGGCGAAGCCCTTGACGCGGGAAACAATCAGGTGCTGGCCTTCCGGCGCGTGCTGGACATGGAAAAGGGCACCCTGACCCGGGACATGCGCGTTTTATGCGGCGGCGGGGAAGTGATGGTGAGCACCATGCGCTTTGTGTCCATGGCGGAAAAGCGTCTGTTGGCTCTGCGCTATCAGCTGCGTTGTGATTTTCCCGCCACGGTGGAAATCGAGGCCTTCATTGACGGGGATATGCACAATGAGGACAGCAACTATGAGGAGCGCTTCTGGGAGCAAATAGAAGGGGGCGCTGAGGACAGGGACGGCTGGCTTTTGACCCGCACCCGGGAAAACCCCTTTGGTACGCCGCGTTTTGCCGTGGCGGGCGCCTACCGGGTGGAAACGGACATGACCCCTGCCGGCCATGGGCATCGCCCAGGCTGTGCCGCTTCCCGTTTTATGAAGGAAGTGGGGCCGGGGGAATGGACTGGCATTGACAAGTTTGTCTGCGTCACCACTGACCGGGATCTGCCCATGATAGAACTGTTGGCTGAAGCCAGGCGGCTGGCCGGCGCCCAAGCAGCGCTGGGGTTTGACGCCGCATTGACCCATCACGCCGCCACCTGGCGGCGCAAGTGGGATGTGGCCGATGTGGAAATCCGGGGGGACGCGGCGGCCCAGCAGGGCATCCGCTTTAACCTCTTCCATCTGTTTTCCGCCTATACCGGGGAGGATGCCCGGCTTAATATCGGGCCCAAGGGCTTCACCGGGGAGAAATATGGCGGGGCCACCTATTGGGACACCGAGGCCTACTGCTTCCCCGTGTACCTGGCAACCCTGGGGGAAGAGGTGGCGGAAAACCTTTTGCGCTACCGCCATCAGCAGCTGCCCGGCGCCTATCACAACGCCCGGCAGCAGGGCTTGCCGGGGGCGCTTTATCCCATGGTTACCTTTAACGGCATTGAGTGCCATAATGAATGGGAGATCACCTTTGAGGAAATCCACCGCAACGGCGCTATCGCCCATGCGATTTTTAACTATGCCACCTATACAGGCGACAAAAGCTATTTGATGGGTGAGGGGCTGGAGGTGCTATTGGGTATCGCCCGCTTCTGGGCGGGGCGCGTGCATCTGAACGCCCGCACCGGGCGGTACATGATCCATGGCGTCACCGGGCCCAATGAGTATGAGAACAATGTCAACAACAACTGGTATACGAACCGCATCGCTGCCTGGTGCCTGGATTTCTTTGTGGAAACGGCTGAGAAGGCGGGGGAAGCGCGCAGGAAGCAGCTTGGCATCAGGGCAGATGAAATGGCCAGGATGCGGGACATCAGCCGGAGGATGTACTACCCGGTGGATGAGGAGCGGGGGATTTTTGTTCAGCACGATACCTTCCTGGATAAGGAGCTGATGCCGGCAAGCGCCATTCCGCCTGATCAGCGACCGCTGAACCAGCACTGGAGCTGGGACAGGATCCTGCGTTCCTGTTTTATCAAGCAGGCGGATGTGCTCCAAGGGCTTTACTTCCTGGGCCATCTGTATGACCGGGACACCAAGCGGCGCAACTTTGATTTTTACGAGCCCATGACCGTGCATGAGTCCAGCCTTTCGCCCTGTGTGCACAGCGTGCTGGCAAGCGAATTGGGCTACCGGGAGAAGGCCATGGAGCTCTACCTGCGCACAGCCCGGCTGGATTTGGACAATGTGAACCGGGACACGGCGGACGGGCTGCATGTGACCAGCATGGCGGGGGCCTGGCTGGCCATTGCCCAGGGCTTTGCCGGCATGCGCACGGCGATGGGCCTGTCCCTGGCGCCCTATCTGCCTGATGGCTGGACGGGCTATACCTTTTCCTTTAGCTACCGGGGCCGGGTGATCAGGCTTGAGGTGGGGGAGGGGGCCGGCAGCCTCATCCTAATATCGGGGGAGGCGCTTAAACTACGCCTGTATGATCAGGACATTGATCTGGACCATATATATCAATTTACGATGGAGGAAGTATGAAAAAGCTTTACATTTCAGCTGACATTGAGGGAACCTGCGGCATCGCTCACTGGGATGAGACCAGCAAGGACAAACGGGATTATTCCGGCTTTGCCCGGCAGATGACCAGGGAAGTGGCCGCCGCCTGTGAAGGGGCGCTGGAGGCGGGGATGGATTTCATCCTGGTGCGGGACGCCCATGGCCCCGCCCGCAACATCGATCCTTCCCTGCTGCCGCCTCAGGTGCAGGTGATAAGGGGCTGGGGCCCCGACCCGCTGTGCATGGTGCATGGGATTGACGAGAGCTTCCATGCCGCCATTTTCACCGGCTACCATGACGCGGCGGGCACCGGGCAGAATCCCCTGGCCCACACCATGGACACCAGTCTTATCTGGATCACCATCAACGGTGACCCGGCGAGTGAAGCGATGCTCAACGCCTATGCGGCAGCCTATTTCCGGGTGCCCCTGGCCGTCATCACGGGCGACCAGGGTATCTGCAGCCGGATGCAGGGCCTGATCCCCGCTCTCACCACGGTTCCCGTCAACAAAGGGCAGGGAGGCGCTGTGCAGTCCATCCATCCTGACGAGGCGGTGAAGCGCATCCGGGAAGGGGTGGCAAAGGCGCTAAAAAACGGTGTGGATGCATGTCTTCTGAGCATGCCTGAGGCTTTCCGGGTGGAGATACGCTTCCGGGATGTGCAGCGGGCTTACCGGGCGGGCTTCTACCCGGGCATGCAGACGCTGGACAGCCATACCCTGCGCTTTGAAACGGCAGACTACTATGAGCTGCTGCGCATGGTGCATTTTTGTGTGTGATGGTAAAAAAAGGCTTTCTTTTTCTGCTTTTTATGCTGCTGCCGGGCCTTGTGCTGGCGGAACTGCCCTGTTCCCAGTTCCGGGGAGACATCCCGCCACCTGATGTGCCCACATCGGAAGCGGTTTCGGAAACATATTTTAATGATGCCGTGTTCCTGGGGGACTCCCTTATGGCCAGCATGGAGCTGCATGGGCATTTCCCGGACAGCTTTTATGCGGTGGCAGTAGGTATTGGGCCGCAGACCGCCATGGGGCCGGTGTATGACACCAACACCGGGAAAAAGAACCTGATGCAACTGCTGGAACCGCTGGACTTTTCAAAGATTTATGTGCTTCTGGGGGCTAACACCATCAACAACATGGCAAGCGGCGCCGCTTCCAAGCGCTATGCGATTTTTCTGGCGAAGCTGGTGGAAACCTATCCTGCCAAGCTGATTTATGTGATCTCTGTTCCTCCCCGCACCCGAAACCCCATGGAGGATAAACTGCCTCCATCTTCCCAGCGCATCAGCAAATTCAACCAGGCCGTCCGGGATTTGTGTGAAACCTATGGCATTTATTATCTGGATGTGTTTAGCCGGATGATGCTTGCGGACGGTACCGTCGCCAGGGAATTTCTAGGATCCGATGGCCTGCACCTCAGCCGGAAAGGCTCGGAAATGGTGCGGGATTATCTGATGACCCACACCGTAAAGGAGCTGCCTTGAGATGAAAACAGGGACAAAATACCTGATGGTTTTGCTGTGCGCTGTTTTGCTTTCCGGCTGCGCAGGGAAAAATGCTATCCCGCCGGTTGACAGCCTCACATTGGCCAAAGCCATGGCTGAGAAGGCCGCAGACCCTGAGATGCTAAGCGAGGTGCCCGACAAGGTGCTGCATAAGCTGTTGATGCTGGAGGAAGGAATGGTCACCGACGCTGCGTTGGTGATGGATGCATCTCGGGCCACCACCACCCAGTTTGTTGTGCTCACAGCACGAGATGAGAAAACGGCCCCAAAATTGGAAGCGATGTTAAAAACCTATCAGACCTCAGTGTTGGAGCAGTACCGTGACTATGTGCCCGGCGAGGTATCCCGCATTGAAAAGGCGCTCATTAAGCGTCAAGGTTTGCAGACGGTGTTTGCCATCTGCGATGAGCCTGCCTTGGCAGAATCTGTGCTGAAGGAGCACTGGGAATAGGATTGGGGGATATACAATCACTTTTTTCTTTGAGTTTCCGTATTTTGCAATCTTCTGGTGCAATGAGCAGAGATTCTTGAGCCTCTGCATGGTAGAGGATGCGGTATTTCATTTTACAGAGCGAATTTTCCAAAAAAAGGGAAGGTAAACAAGCCCTTGCGCGCGCCTATTCAGTTGTTGTATTTCAACATAGCAAAGGGAAGGATAACTGCCTGTATTTGGGCCGGCCTATGCGGAACCAGGCACGGATGCCTGTTTGTGCCCTGGCCAGAATGCGCTGGATACCCAACCCCATTCTATAAAGCAGAAAGGATATTTTGTGCTCCTGCTTCTGTCCATTTGCCTCGCGCGTCACGGCGCGCCTGAGCCTGGAGGTGTTTCTTTTGTCTGCCTGTGCGCACAAAAAGCCAATGGCCATGCTCACAAACTGACTCAAGTGATTCATTGCCTTCAGCTTGCGCACCCGCATATCCTCAAACCCCAGGGTCGTCTTCTTGAAGCGGAAATGTTCCTCTATCCGCCACCGCATGAAATACATCCGGACAACCTGCAGCGCGTCCTCCCTGTTTCTGACCGGGCGGTTGGTCAACAGCATCATGGGGGTATCTGACAGCCCATATACCAATACTAACTTGAGCCATTTGCAGCTCGCGGTGATCTTGACATTGACACAGGTGACCCAGCATTCAGTCTTTTTGCCGCCATATAAGACCGGGCACTTAAACTTGCCTTTGTATTTGTCCCTGAGCGTGGTCGACTTGAACCACTTGTTTTTACAGAACAGATTTCTGTTGCTGGTGACACGAACGATGAAGCTCTTTTCATGCTCGTACATGAAAAGATATAGCTTGTTCATATCATAACCCCGGTCAAAGACATAGGTTGCTTTGGGGAAATAAGGGAAAACTTCTTTCAATGCCCGGAAGGTGATGTCGTTGACAGAGGTATAGTTTTTTGAGTGAGAGGAATGGATATGGGAATAGAGGCTGATAGGCTGACGGGTACGATGGCTCAGGGCAGTCATTTCAGTCACATAATACCCATTCTTCAGCTTTTTATCTGCCGAAGAGCCATCTCTGACCGTTCCCATATCCTCAAAGGCTTTGCCATAGGGCTTGGTGATGTCCGTATCATCCACAAAGACAGGCCCCGTGTCCTGCGCGATGTTCCGGGCAAAGGACAGGTAATGATGGGTGAGTTCGGGGGGCATATCTTCTAACAGCTTTCGTGCCAAGCGTTCAACGGTGTTCTTTTTCAAGATATCTTCTTTGAGCACATCGGCAAAGCGGGAAAGAATGCAGCTGCTGGACGCGAGGATGCCGAAAAGCATATCAGCGGTAAACTTTTCCCAATCCCGTGGGAGGCCTTCACTCAGACGCCTGGCGAAGGTGATGATTTCCCTTTTGAGTTGATAGGTATCTGTGGTAGAATAACGCATGAGGAGCCTCCCTGGATTTGTTTAGTCGAGTTTTTGTTACAAATCAATTCTACTATGAAAAACAGGAAAGGTTCCTCATTTTCCGTCATAAATATGCCAGAATATTGACAAAAAAGACATGATTTGACAGTGACTTCCTCAAAACCCCTGAACCACCTGCAGCTCAATCAAAAAGTATAATCAGAATACGGAAACTCAAGCTTTTTTCGTGTTGAAAAGGCGTTGCATATATGCTAAGATAAGGGTGGAAAAACTGCACACCCAAATCTGAAGCATAAGGCGGTTATGGCCTTATCAATAATAAAAAAGGAGATTGTTTTATGAAGAAATTTGTATCCCTGCTCCTGACTGCTGTGATGATTCTGTCTGTGGGTTCCGCCCTTGCCGCTGGCAAGGTAGGCGTGGCCATGCCCACCAACTCCCTCCAACGCTGGAACCAGGACGGCGCCAACATGAAGGCCCAGCTGGAAAAAGCCGGCTATGAAGTGGATCTTCAGTACGCCAACAACGACGTAGCCACCCAGGTCAGCCAGATTGAGAACATGATTCTAAACGGCGCCCAGGTCCTGGTGATCGCCTCCATCGACGGCTCTGCCCTGGGCACGGTGCTGCAGACCGCCAAGGACAATGACATCAAGGTCATCGCCTATGACAGGATGCTCACCGACACCCCCAATGTGGACTATTACGCTACCTTTGACAACTACAAAGTAGGCACCATCCAGGGCCTGTTCTTGGAAGAAAAGCTGGACCTTAAAAACGCCGAAGGCCCCTTCAACTTTGAGTTATTCGCGGGCTCACCGGATGACTCCAATGCCCGCTATTTCCATGCTGGCGCCTGGGACATCCTGAAGCCTTACTACGAGGCGGGCAAAATCAAGGTTAAATCCGGCCAGACTGATTTTGAGACCATCGCCATCCTAGGCTGGGGCACGGACGACGCCCAGGCCCGCATGGACAACCTGCTGACGGGCTATGCCGATGGCACCAAGCTGGACGCGGTGCTCTCCCCCAACGACTCCCTGGCGCTGGGCATCACCAACTCCCTCCAGGCTGCCGGCTATACGCTGGAGAACTTCCCCATCGTTACCGGGCAGGACTGCGACGTGACCAACACCAAGAACATCATCCTGGGCTACCAAGCCATGAGCGTGTTCAAGGACACCCGTACCCTGGCGGAGCAGGTGGTGAAGATGGTGGATGCCATCCTCAAGGGCGAGGAGGTGCCGGTGAACGACACCACCACCTATGACAACGGCGTGTTTGTGATTCCTTCCTTCCTGTGCGACCCCGTGTTCGCTGACAAGGACAACTACAAAGCATTGCTGATTGACTCCGGCTACTACACTGAGGAGCAGCTGAAGGTCGACTGATCGTCATTTTAACTGGCCCCGAGAAAAAATTCTCGGGGTTTTTTGTTGTGTGCTTTGGTAAACAAAACCACCAAACAGTTGAAACAAAAACTTTGTAGAATTACTGACTTATACTGATTCCAATCTTTGTTGCATCGTCGCGCCGGATCTTTTATCGTCCTGCTTCGTCAGTATTATGAGAGATTTGTAAAGCACTTTTATAGTATGTGTCATTCATTTTGTTAATTGTACTTGACATATATGGTTAATATGATAATATAGACACAAGTGAACCGTTTCATTTTTGGCAGATATGGAGAATTTTTGGAAAAGCGACATGAAGAAAAATGCGACTTTAATTGACGTGGCAATGCTTTCGGGCGTATCTGTGGGTACTGTTTCGAAATTTCTGAATGGCGGAAATGTAAAAAAAGCGAATCGTATTAGTATTCAGAATGCCATTGAGGTTTTGGATTACTCACCTAATCATGTAGCTCGTAATTTTGCTCGGGGAAAGTCGAATGTTGTTACTCTGTTCATTCTGATGGAAAGTCCAATTGTTTCTTCTACATGGGTTCATGAGCAACCGATCATCCAGGCGATCACTGATGCCATAAGGACAACGGAATATTGTATGCAAATGCGCATTGCTTCCATAGAAGACAGCCTTGCCAATAAACAAGAGATCGAGGAGATCATCAGAAGCAGAATCGCTGATGGGATAATTCTCCTCTCTGCTTGGGAAATTGACCGGACGATTATTGCTACGCTGGACTATCACAATTTTCCCTTTGTAATGATTGGTTCTGGAGAGGATACAAAAAGAGGTGAATTGGTTGATTTTGATAACTCAGCGCCTATTTACTCCTTGGTATCCCAGCTATGCGAACTTGGCCATCGGCGCTTTGCATTGATTGGGGGATTCAGAGAACAGATTCATATGATGAAGCGAGAAAAGGGGTTCAGGAAAGCACTGAAGGATGCAGGGATTGAAGTTAATGAAGAAATGATTCGTTTTGGTGATTATAGCCTTGAAAGCGGGTTTCAACTAACTGCAAAGATGTTATGCCAGACTAATCCCCCTACCGCCATCATTTGCGGCAACGATAACGTTGCAGCCGGTGCCATAAAGGCGATCAGGAAAGCAGGGTTACGGATTCCCGAGGATATTTCAGTCAGTGGTTTTGATGACAGTGTGATTTCTGAGGCAGTGGACCCTACAATTACCACAGTGCGTCCGCCTGCTTACGAGCTTGGAAAGGTGGCCTTCACTCAATTGCACATGAAGTTGGGAAATGCATCCTATTCTATTCCCAATATCATTTTAGATAGTACCCTGTTACTGAAAGAATCGACCGCGAAATGCAAAAAATAATATTGGAGGATCGAGATGATGAGAAAAGTAATGCGAAAGAGAATCAATCAACTTCCAAACTTGGGAGAAAAGCTGGATATCCGGGCAATCCCAGTATTGAGCCCCAGCGATTATCAATCCCGTGTGACCCGCATTCAGGACAGAATGGGCAGCTATACGCATCTGGTTATTTATGGGGATCGAGAGCATTTTTCCAATATGGAATACTTCACCGGATTTGATCCCCGGTTTGAGGAGGCGCTGTTGGTTATTCCCAGGAAAGGGATACCTTCAATTATCGTGGGAAACGAGGGAGACATATACTCCGATATGATTGGCTATGAAATTAACAAGTATGTATATACGCCATTCAGTCTGCCGGGGCAACCGCGCCATCCAGCCCACTCACTGGAGAGCATCCTTAAGGAAATAGGTTTGGGCGAATCATCCCATGTGGGACTTATTGGATGGAAGGTATTCTCTTTGGAAGATGGTGTAAACCCTGAAACAACCTATGATTTCCCGTTTTTCATTATGGAAAGCCTTCTGAAAATTGTTCCCTTGTCCAACATCAGCAATGCCATTGAGTTGATGGTAGGGCTGGACGCGGGCGCAAGAATAACTTTAGGAACCAAAGAACTGTTGCTCAGTGAAATCGCTGGCACATTGTCCTCACGCAACACATATCAGGTCATAAAAAACCTTAGGGAAGGAATGACAGAGATTGAGGCGTCACAACACCTCAACATCTCCGGTATCCCGCTGAGCGTGCATCCGAATGTGAATTTCGGAAAAAATCTGACATATGGTTTAGCAAGCCCACAGGCCGGCACAAAACTGAAGTATGGGGATGTCGTGGGCATCGGAATGGCTTACCGCCGTACACTCATCCACAAAGTTGGTTATTACATTGACAATCCTGAAGATGAGCCGGCGGAGCGGAAGGAATTTTATGACATCTACTTCAGGTCAATCGCTGCTTGGTACGAGACGCTGCGCATTGGTGTAAGTGGTGGGGAGATGTATGATGCAGTCAAGGAGCAAATGGGAGAGTTGGCAGCGTTTGGGGTCAGTTTGAACCCAGGTCACCTTATTCACACTGATGAGTGGACAAACACACCGTTCCAACCGAACTGTAAGTCGATCATGCGTTCGGGCATGATGATTCAATGTGATTTTACTGCCGCTAGAGCGGAGGAAAATTTGATTGCACATGCGGAGGACGGTGTGGTATTGGCAGATGCAAAAATGCGGGATGATATCGCTGCAAGCTCTCCAGCCGCCTGGCGGCGCATTCAGGAGCGCAGAGCGTTCATGCAAAAGGAACTCGGGATCAGCCTGTCCGAAGATGTGCTTCCGACCTCTGATTTGCAGGGAGTTATATTCCCATATATGGGGGATTTGAACACGGTTCTGTCTTTTGAATAGGTTTAGAGTTCATATGTGAAACCCAAATAAGTATGATACCTGATAACAGATGGGATTCTAATATTAAAAATAGAGATAAAGGGGGGGAGACATATCATCAACATGTGACACAGGATCTATTGGTGAAGAATGACGCAGATAATGCAAGTTGACATTCTGCAATAAACATGCTTTAATTTTGGCAAAAGATCCTTGTCTGTTAGCAGGTGTGTTTTACAAATTAATTAATAGAAGAGGAGATTTTAATGAAAAAATTACTTTTAATATTGATATCCCTTGTACTGATGTTTGCCATTGGTTCCGCTTCAGCGGCTAAGGTGGGCATTGTCATGCCAACAAACGCGCTGCAAAGATGGAATCAAGATGGCGGTCATATGAAAAGTCTCATGGAGGATTTGGGCCACGAAGTGGATTTGCAATACTCAAACAACGATGTTGCCCTGCAAATTTCACAATTAGAAAATATGGTGCTGGGTGGCTGTGAGGTGCTCGTGATTGCCTCCATTGATGGTTCATCTCTGGGTAATCTGCTTGCACATGCAAAGAGTGAGGGTATTGCTGTTATTGCCTATGACCGCATGCTGACAAACACACCCGATGTGGATTATTTAGCGACATTTGACAACTATAAAGTAGGAGCAATTCAAGCAAAATTTATTGAAGACAGGCTTGATCTTGCCAATACGGATAAAGTATATAACTTTGAACTGTTTGCCGGATCACCTGATGATGCCACGGCGCGCTTCTTCCATGCGGGGGCGTGGGACATTCTGGAACCCTATTATGAAGCGGGTAAATTTGTCGTAAAATCTGATCAAACCAGTTTTGAAGCCATTGCAACGCTGTATTATGCAACTGACAATGCACAGGCACGCATGGACAACTTGTTGACCCAATATGCCGATGGAACCCCGCTGCACTGCGTGTTGAGCCCAAACGATTCTATAGCGCTTGGGGTTGCGAACTCGCTTGAAGCAGCAGGCTTTACTCAAGAAACATGGCCGATTATCACAGGCCAGGATTGCGACATTCCCAATGTAAAGAACATCATTGCAGGAAAGCAGGCGATGTCTGTCTTCAAGGATACGCGCACCTTGGCTGCTCAAGTGGTGGATATGGTCACTGCCATTCTGGAAGGGAAGGAAGTGCCTGTCAATGATACGACATCCTATCATAATGGCGTGAAGTATATTCCCACAAATCTGAGCGATCCTGTGTTCGCCGACAAGGACAACTACAGGGAACTGTTGATTGACTCCGGCTACTATACCGAGGAGCAACTGAAAGTCGACTGATTCAACTCATTTTTTCCGGGGAAGGGCGGTGGCAAATACCGCCTTTCCCCAACATACCGCATCAAAAGGGGGATAGAGCATGGCGGAAGCGCTGCTTGAAATGCGCGGCATTACAAAGACCTTCCCGGGGGTGAAGGCGCTGGACAATGTGAACCTCACGGTGCAGGAAGGTGAGATCCACGCCATCGTGGGGGAGAACGGCGCCGGCAAGTCAACGCTGATGAATGTGCTATCAGGCGTTTATCCCTATGGCTCCTACGAGGGGGATATTTTCTTTGAGGGCCAGGAATGTCGGTTCATGAACATCAAGGATTCTGAGCGGCTGGGGATTGTCATCATCCACCAGGAGCTGGCGCTGGTGCCCTACCTGTCCATTGGGGAAAACATGTTTTTAGGCAACGAGCAGACGGGCTTTGGCGGCATCAACTGGGACCTTACCTATCAAAACGCTGAGGCGCATATGCGGGAGGTGGGCCTGAACGAATCAGCCAGAACCCTCATCAAGGACATCGGTATGGGCAAGCAGCAGTTGGTGGAAATTGCCAAGGCGCTGACCAAAAACGTGAAGCTTCTGATTCTGGATGAGCCCACCAGTTCGCTTAACGATGAGGATAGTTTGAACCTGCTGAACCTGCTCAAGAAGTTCAGGGAGGAACGCGGCATTACCAGCATTATGATCTCCCATAAGCTAAACGAAATAGCTTATGTGGCGGATAAGATCACCATTCTTCGGGACGGCAGCACCATTGAGACGCTGGATAATACCCACGGCAAGGTGGCTGAGCCCCGCATTATCAAAGGCATGGTGGGCCGGGAGATGGTGGATCGTTTCCCCAAGCGGGTGCCCGACATCGGCGAGAAGGCGCTTGAAATTGAAAACTGGACGGTGTTTCATCCCCTGTATACTGAACGCAAGGTTGTGGACAATGTGTCCATCAATGTGCGCCGGGGCGAGGTGGTGGGCATCGCCGGGCTGATAGGCGCGGGGCGGACAGAGCTGTGCCAGTCGGTATTTGGCCGGGTATATGGCACCAAGATTTCGGGTACTGTCAAAAAGGACGGACAGGAGCTGGTGCTTGGCAGCGCTGCGGATGCCATCGCCCACGGCTTTGCCTACATCACCGAGGATCGGAAGGGGGATGGCCTGGTGCTCTCCAACTCCATCACCCATAACATCACCCTGCCCAGGCTGGAGCTGGTGAGCAGCCGGGGTATCATCGACAAGGATCAGGAGCGGCACGCGGCGGAGGATTACCGGGAGAAGCTGGGCATCCGTGCGCCGGATGTGGAACAGTTTGTGGGCAACCTTTCCGGTGGCAACCAGCAAAAAGTTCTGGTGGGCAAATGGATGTTTGCGCAGCCCGATATCATGATGCTGGATGAGCCCACCCGGGGCGTGGATGTGGGCGCCAAGTATGAAATATACGGCATCATCAACCAACTGGTGAGCGAAGGCAAGGCGGTGCTGATGATATCCTCAGAGCTTCCGGAGCTTCTGGGCATGTGTGACCGCATTTATGTGATGGTGGAAGGCCGCATGGTGGGCGAGCTGCCGCGGGCAGATGCTTCTCAGGAGGTCATCATGGACATGATAATGCAGGCGTCAAAGGGGGCACAAACCATATGAGCAAGCTGAAAACCTTTTTTTCTAAAAATCTTAAGCAATTTGTGATGCTGATTACCTTGATGGTAATCATCATCTTCTTCCAGGTGCTGACAAAGGGCACGCTGCTTAAGCCCATGAATGTGTTTAACCTAATCAACCAGAACGCCTATGTGGTGGTGCTGGCGGTGGGCATGCTGATGTGTATCCTGACCGGCGGCAATGTCGACCTGTCGGTGGGTTCGGTGGTGGCCTTTGTGGGCGCCTGCGCGGGCACCATGATGATCACCTGGAAGTGGGATCCCTACCTGTCTACCATGCTGTGCCTGCTTATCGGCATCGTGATTGGCGCATGGCACGGTTTTTGGATTGCCTATGTGCGCATCCCGGCTTTTATTGTGACGCTTTCAGGACAGCTTATTTTCAGGGGCCTCACCCTGATTGTGCTCAAGGGCCTGACGCTTTCCCCCTTCCCCAGAGCTTTTATGAGCCTGTCCACGGGGGCTATCGGCAACTTCATGAGCTTTATTGACCCGGGGACTGGTCTGCGCAATTTCACCAGCTTTGTAATTGGCATTGTGATGGCGGTGGCGGTGATTGTGATTCAGCTGAAAAAACGGGCTGACCGCAAGCGCAAAGGTTATTCGTATGATGGCCTGGGCCTCACCCTGGTGCGCGCTGTGGTGATCGCGGCTGGCATTGTTTACTTTTTCTGGATCTTGGCCAACTATACAGGCGCTCCGGTGGTGCTGATCACCGTTGGCATTGTGCTGCTGATCTACTCCTACATCACCAGCAAAACCGTTATGGGGCGTCATTTGTATGCCGTGGGCGGCAATGAGAAGGCCGCCCGGCTCTCAGGCGTAAAGACTGAAAAAATCAAGTTTTTGGCCTATGTGAACATGAGTTTCTTGGCGGCTGTGGCTGGCCTGATCTTCTCCGCCCGGCTCCAGTCCGCTTCACCGCAGGCGGGCATGGGCTTTGAGCTGGACGCCATCGGCGCCTGCTATATCGGCGGCGCTTCCGCCTATGGCGGCATCGGCACGGTGGGGGGCACGCTCATTGGCGCGCTGATCATGGGCGTGCTTAATAACGGCATGTCCATCATGGGTATTTCCATTGACATGCAACAGGTGGTGAAGGGCCTGGTTTTGTTGGCCGCTGTGGCCTTTGACGTGATTTCAAAACAGAAGATCTCCCTGCCCTTTTTCCAGAAACTGACGGGCAGGCTGCGGGCAAGGTGAAGGAAAGATCTCTTCTGAAGCAGGCTTTTCAAGCGTCCGGCAACCGGGAAATGGTGGAAGCCATGTTGTCCATCATCTCCCGGGAGCGGGCGCTTTCCTGCGCCCTCAGCTTCCAGATGCCGTTAGGCTATGAGGACGCTCATGCCAGCTATGACCCGGACAGCCGCACCATCCACCTAAATCAGACGCTTTTGGCAGGTTCCCGCGTGACCTGCGCCTATCATTTTCTGCATGAGCTGCGCCATGCTTGGCAATATCAGCGGATGGCGGATTTTCCGGCGGAAGTGGTGCGGAGCCTTGACTATGTGGTGCTGTATGATGGGCTGTGCTATAAGCGTACGGGGAAAGAATGGCGCAGCTGTCGGCTGGAAGGCGGGGAGGCCTATTTTACCGACATTTACCTGTCCCAGCCTCATGAACTGGATGCGGGAAACTGGGCATTTTGCATTGTAAAAGACTTGGCGGATGGCCATCAATTGGCTGAATTGGAAAGCATCTACCGCTGGTGGCGTCCATCCTACCAGGTCATTAAAGAAGAAGATATGTCGTCAGAGCTGGACAAGGTGTATGGGCGGATCGATGCGGCAATCGGTCTCATGAAACTTTAAAAATAGCGGTTTTTATGCCGCTATTTTTAAAGCGTTCCGGTTGATGCATTGACAAGGAACGGGCATCAATCGCTGCTATCAAGCGTGAAAACAAAGGTTAAATCCTTGCGTTCCATCAATCCCAGGGCGGTGAGGACATCGGAGATATCCGGCGCAATGCCGCCGTTTTTTCGCACCAACTCGCCCATTTCCTTGTCCGGCAGGTTGATATGGTCTTCGCTGAGGCTGATGTAGCCTTCATCATAGGCTTGCTGGATGTCCGCCTGACGGTCTACTTCATCCCCCTCTCCCTCCATAAGGGGCAGCTGTTTGATGGGACGCAGGGGCTTGAACAGGCTGACGGTGATGGAAACCGTCATGGTTTTTTGTTTGGAGGCTTCCTGGGGTGTGCCGAAGAGGCCGTTTTGGGTATAGCCGTCTGTAAAGTAGATGCCGGGCAGCCAGATATGGCTGGGGGTGTCGTTCGCGGTTTCCAGCCGCAGGGGAAGGCCGTTCACCGTGGCGTCTGTTACAATGATGTAAACTGGCTCTGTCAGCTTGTTGTTTTTGTATTCAAGGGAGAAGGCCAGCTTTTTTCCGTCAAAGACAGCGTCAGAGATGCTGACATCGGTGTGGTAGGCGGTTTGGGTCTGGCGGACGGGGGTCACCAGGCTGCTCAGGTTTTTTGTATCCCCCGTTGGTTCATTCATGGAGCGCAGATAACTTAGGATGCCCCATTGGCTGTCGGCGATGGCTACTATTCCAATCAGCAGCAGGCAGGCGATAAGGATTGGGGTAAGGCGTTTTTTCAGGGGGTTCCCGGCGGGCTGTTGATCGGGCAGGCCGTTCAGGGTGTTCTGCAGCCGGGCTTCCAAATGGGGGGAGAGGGGATAGGCTTTTTTCATTTTTTCGCTGTTCATATTTCCTCCTCCTGTGAGAGCATGGTTCTCAGCTTGTCCCGCTCGCGTTTCAGGCGGGAGCAGACGGCGCCCTTGGTGGTGCCCAGCAGGCGAGCGATCTCCTTTACCTCAATGCCTTCCATGTAGTGGAGCATCAGGGCAACGCGCAATGGCTCCGGCAGTTGATCAATGGCTTGGCGCAGGGCCTGCTGTTCAAAAGGGTCTTGGTCGGATGTGCCGATTTCCGGGATCTCCATGGGAACGACCCGGCGTTGTTTTCGCTGGATGTTGACGCATTCCCGGATCAGAATGCGCAGCAGGAA
The DNA here is from genome assembly GCA_050952935.1 of Christensenellales bacterium. Taxonomy (GTDB): domain Bacteria; phylum Bacillota; class Clostridia; order Christensenellales; family Aristaeellaceae; genus UBA6115. The sequence continues at coordinate 471,000 of JBMNLS010000002.1, forward strand.
GGGCCGGAAACTGGCCGGGTTCCGCAGGCTGTCCAGTTTTATCCAGGCTTTGAGCACCGCCTCAGAAATGGCGTCCAGCCTGTCATGCTCGCTTTTAAGATATGCGCAGCTCAGGCGGTACAGGGTGCCCTGGAGGGATAGCACGGAGGCTTCAAATTCTTCTCTGTTCAATGGCTTCCTCCTTTTTGTCATGACAGCTATAAGACGCGCGGCAAGCCCGCCAGATTCGTTTCAGGTAAAATAACATTGTATCTTTCTTCCATCCTATGCTAAGGTAAGCCCGGACGCAATCTTGAAGGAGGATGAGGATGCGGAGGCGTCAGGAAATCATCAGGATGATGGCGACTGGCATCGGGCTGTTCCTGCTGTTTGGGGCGGGTCTATTGCCGATAATTCCAGGCCTGCCTGCCCTTGGCCAGCGGATGCTGGGGCTGTTTGTGGGGGCGGTGACGCTGTGGCTGTTTGTGGACATCGGCTGGCCCAGCGCCCTGGTGATCTTCGCCCTGGGCTTTCTGCCGGGGGTGAAAACGGGGGATGTGATCATAGCCTCCTTTGGCAACAGCACGGTATGGTTTTTGATTTTTTCCTTCCTGCTGACCTACGCGCTGAAGGAAACCGGATTTCTGCGGCGGGTGGCCATGCTGTTTATCACCAGCCGCATGGCCAGGCGAGGCCCCTGGGCCTTTGTCTTTATGTTTTTGCTGTCGGTGCTGGCGCTGGGCAGCTTCATCGCGCCCACCGTGACCTTTTTGCTGTTTTTTGCCCTCCATCGGGAGGCCATGGAAGCCCTGGGGCAAAAGCCGGGGGACGCGCTGGCCAAGGCGCTGATGATAGGCATTGCCTGCGTTACCTCCATTTCCTGTGCCATGACGCCCATCGCCCACACCTTTCCTTTGATGGCGCTGGGCTTTCATGAGGCGGCCACGGGAGAGCGCATCAGCTACCTGAGTTACCTGCAAATCGGGCTTCCGGCGGGGCTGCTGCTTTTTGGGCTGACCTTTGCCTTGCTTTATATGGGTTTTCATAAGCGGGTGAAGGCGCAAGGGCTGAAGCAGGATAGCTTGGCCCTCCAGCCTCCGGGAAAGCCTGACGCCCGGGAGATGTTCTCCGCCCTGGTGTTCTTTTTGGTGGTGATGGTCTGGCTTTTTTCCGGCATCCTGCCGGAGGCGCTGAAGCCTGTGGCGGCGCTGGGCACAGCCTGGCCGGCGCTGCTGGGGGTCATTCTGCTTTCTGCCATCCCCATTGCCGGAAAGCCCGTGCTGGATTTGAAAGAGGGCTTTGCCCGGGGGCTTAACTGGCAAAGCCTGCTGCTGTGCGCCACCGCCCTTGCCCTGGGCAAATACCTCACCCTGCCTGAATATGGCGTCACCGACTGGTTTGGCGCTGTCATCGCGGCCCCTATGGGTGCCTGGGGTTATGCGGGCGCCCTTGCCGTAATCATTGCCGCCACCGTCATCATGACCAATTTCCTCTCCAACATCGTCACCACCACCGTCATGTATCAGGTGGCCGTTAGCGCCATCCCCGTGCTGGCCCTGTCCGGTATTGTTATTGACCCTGCCCTTTCCGCCGTTCTGGTGGGGCTTTGCGCCAGCCTGGCCTATGCCACGCCGCCCGCCATCGCCCACATCGCCCTGGCGGCGGGCTCCGGCTGGGCGGATTCCCGGGATATGCTTGTGTATGGCGGCGCGATGGCGCTGCTGTCCATCCCGGTTGTTTTGGCGTTCGCGCTTGTATAAAAAAGCAGAACCCTTCCGCAAGCGAAAACCCCGAAAAAGCAAATACAAACAAAGAACAATGGCTTGACAAGCACCCTTTTGGAGGCTATGCTTATACCAGCAGATAACGGAGGGCCTTGACATATGAATGGTAAAACCATCATCCTGGGCGTAATTGGGGCGGATGTCCACGCGGTTGGCAATCAAATCCTCAATTACGCTTTTTCTGATGCCGGGTTCAAAGTGGTGAACCTGGGGGTTATGGTCTCCCAGGAAGAATTTATTGAGGCGGCGATTGAGGCGGCGGCCGACGCGATCCTCGTCTCTTCCCTGTATGGGCATGGTGAGCTGGACTGCCAGGGCCTTAGGGACAAGTGCGATGAGGCGGGTCTGAAGGGCATTTTGCTGTATGTTGGCGGCAACCTGGTGGTGGGCAAGCAGCCTTTTGAAGAGGTGGAAGCCCGCTTTAAGCAGATGGGCTTTGACCGCGTATTTCCTCCGGGCACCCCGCCTGAGGTGGATATTGAAGCGCTGAAAGAAGACCTGGGGATCAGCTGATGCGCCCGGTTTTGCTGATTGATTTCGGCTCCACCTATACGAAGCTGACCGCGGTGGGCCTGGACGAGGGGCGGGTGATTGCCCACACGCAGACCCGCACCACCGCAGATACGGATTTATCCATAGGGCTGAGCCTGGGCCTTGAGGCGCTGGAGGAGAAGGCGGGGCCGCTTTCCTATGAGGCGCGGCTGGCCTGTTCCTCAGCCGCCGGGGGGCTGAACATGGTGGCCTCAGGCCTGGTGCCCAACCTGACGGCCAAGGCCGCCAAGCTGGCCGCCTTTGGCGCGGGGGCCAAGGTGATCAAGAACTACTCCTATCAATTGACCCGGGAGGACGCGGAGGAAATCGCCGCCATTAACCCGGACATCCTGCTGCTCACCGGCGGCACCGATGGGGGCAACAGCGAGGTCATCCTGCACAACGCCAAGCGGGTGGCGAGAATTCCGGGCACATTCCCCGTGGTGATCGCGGGCAACCGCTCCGTCCAGGAGGATTGCGTCCAGGCTTTTGAAGGAAGCCCTCACCCCGTTTTCCAGGCGGACAATGTGATGCCTGAGATGAACCGCCTGGTGACAGAGCCCGTGCAGCGGGTGATCCGTCAGGTGTTTCTGGAACGCATCGTGATTGCCAAGGGGCTTAGCAAAACCCGCTCGCTGCTTGACGGCATTTTAATGCCCACCCCTTCGGCGGTGCTGGAGGGCCTGAGCCTTTTGTCCAAGGGCAGCCGGAAGCGGGCAGGCATTGGCGATCTGGTGGCCGTGGACTTGGGGGGCGCGACCACCGATATTTACTCCATCGCCGATGGCTTCCCGGCAGAGCCCAACACCGTGATCCGCGGGCTGATGGAGCCCCGGGTGAAGCGCACGGTGGAAGGGGACATCGGCATGCGCTTTGGCGCCGGCGGCGTGCTTGAGGCGGCGGGGGCGGAGGCCTTTGCCCGGATCACGGGCCTGCCGGAAGAGGTGGTTGAGCAAACCGTCGCGCGCTTTTCCGTCAACCCCTCAGCGCTTCCCCAGAACGAGACTGAGGAAAAGGTGGACTTTGCTTTGGCGGCGCTGGCCATCCGCACGGCGCTCAGGCGCCACGCGGGAAGCCTTGAAATGGTCTATACCCCGGTGGGCCCCATGTATCAGCAAACCGGGAAGGACTTAAGCGGCGTCAAGCGTCTGATTGTGACCGGAGGCGCCTTGATTTATGCCAAGAGGCTGAATGAGATGATAGACATCGCCCTGGCCTGCGACGATCCCTTGGTGCTTACCCCCAGGGAAGCGGCCATCTCCTGCGACAGGGAGTATATCCTGTCCGCGATGGGCCTTTTGGCCAAATATGATGAGGATACCGCCTTAAAACTTCTGCTGGAAGCTTTTGGAAAGGAAGAAGAACATGCAGCTGGCTAACAAAAAATGGACCCTGGATGAATTCATGGCTGAACGCCAGGCGGTGCTTGCTACCTGGCCTACGGGGGCCGAGGTTGATCTGGAAGAAGCCATCACCTATCAAAAGGCCATCCCTGAAAAGCAGCGCTTCGTCACCAAACTGAATGAGGCTATTGCCCGGCAGGTGACGTTGGTGCAGCCCCGGGCCGGCGTGCCGCTGATCAATGAGCATATCACCCTGCTTAAGCACCTGGAGACGGAGGGCGAGGCGGATTTGCTACCCACCACCATCGACTCCTACACCCGGCTGAACCGCTATCAGGAGGCGCAGCGCGGCATTGAGGAGTCAAAGGCCACCGGCAAAGCGATGTTAAACGGCTTCCCGGCTGTCAACCACGGGGTGAAGGGCTGCAGGATGGTGACCTCCGCCCTGAGCACCCCGGTTCAGGTGCGCCATGGGACGCCTGACGCCAGGCTGCTGTGTGAGATCACCCTGGCGGGCGGGTTCACCAGCTTTGAGGGCGGTGGTATTTCTTACAACATCCCCTATGCTAAAAGCGCCACCCTGCAGGAAACGCTGCGCAACTGGCAGTACTGCGACCGGCTGACCGGGCTGTATGAAGATCATGGGGTATCCATCAACCGGGAGCCGTTCGGCCCCCTCACCGGCACCCTGGTGCCCCCCTGTATTTCCAACGCCGTGGCGGTGATTGAAGCCCTTTTGGCAGCGGAGCAGGGGGTAAAGAACATCACGGTGGGCTACGGCCAGTGCGGCAACCTGGTGCAGGACGTGGCGGCAATCAAATCCCTGGAAAAACAGGTGAGCAGCTACCTGGCCCACTTTGGCTATGAAGGCGTTACCGTGACCACCGTGCTGCACCAGTGGATGGGCGGCTTCCCGCCGGATGAGGCCAAAGCCTTTGCTGTGATCTGCTGGGGCAGCGCTGTGGCGGCGTTGGCCAAGGCCACCAAGGTGATTGTGAAATCCCCCCATGAGGCCATGGGCGTGCCCACCAAGGAGGCAAACGCCGCGGGGCTCAGGGCCACCAAGCAGACCATCATGATGCTGGCGGATCAGCAAATGGCGGATGACACGGCGCTTCAGGAAGAGGTCGCCGTGATCGACGAGGAGACCAACTGCATCCTGGAGCGCACGCTGGAGCTGGGCGATGGCGATCTGGCGCTTGGCACCGTGCGCGCCTTTGAAGCGGGCGTGATCGATGTACCCTTCGCGCCCAGCCGCTACAACGCCGGCAAGATCATGCCCGCCCGGGATAATGAGGGCGCGGTCAGGCTGCTGGGAACAGGCATGCTGCCCCTGACTGACAAGCTTAAGAAATTTCATCAGGAGAGGATCGCCCGGCGCGGCGCGCATGAAAACCGGGGCGTCTCCTTCCAGATGGTCATTGATGATATTTACGCGATTTCAAAGGGCCGCCTTGTGGGCAGGCCCAGGCAATAAATGAAGGAGAAGAACATGAAAATCACCAAAGTCATCTGTGCCAAGGGTCTCACGGGGTTCTATTTCGACGATCAGCGCGCTATTAAGGCCGGGGCGCCCATGGATGGGGTCGCCTACATCGGGGAGCCGATGACCAAGGGCTTCAGTCGCATCCGCCAGGCCGGGGAGGCCATCATGGTGATGATCGTGCTGGAAAATGGCGAAATCGGCTGGGGGGACTGCGCAGCCGTGCAGTATTCCGGCGCTGGCGGCAGGGATCCGCTGTTTTTGGCCGATGCCTTTATCCCCATCATTGAAAACCAGGTGGCGTCCAGGCTGATTGGCCAGGAGGCGGATCAGTTCATCCGCCTGGCCAAAGAAATTGACGAGATGGAGGTGGATGGAAAACGCCTGCACACCGCCATCCGTTACGGCGTGTCCCAGGCGATTCTGGACGCGGTGTCCAAGGCGCAGGGGCTCAACAAGTGTGACCTGCTGGCCAAGGAATACGGCACCCAGGTGTCAGAAAAGGCGATCCCCATTTTCAGCCAGTCCGGGGATGACCGTTTCAACAACGCCGACAAGATGATCATGAAGGCTGCCTCTGTGCTGCCCCACGGGCTGTTTAACAGCGTGAAGAAGACGGGTGAGCAGGGCGAGCACCTGCTGGATTATGTGCGCTGGCTGCGCCGGCGGGTGGAGGAACACGCGCCCTACGCGGGCTATCATCCCCAGTTCCACATTGACTGCTATGGCACCATCGGTCAGATATTTGGGCCCAGCAACTATGCCGCCATGGCTGATTACCTGGCCCAGCTGGAGCAGGCGGCGGCCCCCTTCCCGCTGCGCATTGAAGGCCCCATGGATTCTGATGGGCGGGAAGCCCAGATGCGGGACATGAGGGGCCTCAGGGAGGAGCTTGACCGCCGGGGCATCCGGGTGGAGCTGGTGGCCGATGAATGGTGTAACACCCTGGAGGATGTGATCTATTTTGCCGACAACAAGGCAGGGCACATGATCCAGGTGAAAACCCCCGACCTGGGATCCATCCACAACACCATGGAAGCCCTGCTCTATTGTGAAAAGATGGGCGTGGGCGCCTACATGGGCGGCACCTGCAACGAGACCGACCGCTCCGCCCAGGTGTGCATCCACTGCGCCATGGCCGCCAACGCCGACCAGATCCTGGCCAAGCCGGGCATGGGGGTGGACGAAGGGCTGATGATCTGCTTTAATGAGATGCAGCGCATTTTGGCGCTGAGGGCTCAGGGCATTGGGGTATACCAGGCGCCGGCCAAATAAAATTCATCAGCACGGGGAACTAACATGCGCATAACGGGACAGGATCCGCTATACAGCGTATATTTCGCGCCCCGGGGGTATGCCCGGATGGTGCAGCTTGGCCGCAGCATTGCCCAGCGCCACCTGACTGCCTTTGACAACCTCATCGGCGTCATCGGGGACGCAGGCAGCGGGAAAAGCTTGCTCATCCGGGGCATGTTCCCGGGGCTTGAGCTGACCAATGATGATAATGGCGTGAACATCCGACCCCTGCCCATCATGGATATTGACGAGACCGGCTTTTACCAATCCCACACCTATCATTTGGATGTGCGCTTTGAGTCAGCCTTCACCCAGATGCCGCAGCTGGCGGAGGCGGTGCTGATTGCCCTTGAAAAAGGCAAGCGGGTGATTATTGAGCATTTTGAGCTGATCTACCCCTTGCTTCAGATGAACGCGAACCTGCTCATAGGCATTGGGGATGAGATCATCGTTTGCCGTCCCACCATCTTCGGGCCTGAGCCCAAAGATATTGCCCGCACGGTTTTCGCGTCCATCAAATACCGCCGCATGGCCCACACGGCTGAGGACCTGACGGAGCATGTGCTGATGAACCGCATGGTGGGCAAGTACACCCATGGGGATGTGCGCCGGGGCTTCCTGCTGCGCTTTGACCGGGCGGTGGTGCTGGATATCCCCGCCATCCACCAGGAGGTGCAGGAGATGATCAAGGCTGACATGCCCATCACCTACAAGGACAACCTGCACATCTATATCGGCAGCATTCTGCACCAGTGCACCGGGCCCCGGATGCATGTGTCCTCCACCGGCAAGGTGGAGAACTTCCGCTTTCTGCCGGATTTGCAGTATGACACCACCGATGAAAGCTATTTGCTGGTGGGGTTGGTGGGGGATGAGCAAAAGGCCCAGGGAAACGATCTGAACTGGATTGATGTGGATTAATGAAAGTTAATAAAACGCCTGCCGCGTCAAGCAGCAGGCGTTTTTTAATCATAAGAATTAGACCAGGCTGTGCTGGAGCCATTTGTTGCTGCGGAACCTCCAGACGAAAAAGACGCTGCGGCCCAGCCAGTCAAGATACATCGCATACCAGATGCCCCGCACCTGAAGGTTGAGTACCGTGCCCAGGATGTAGGAAAAGGCCACCCGGATGACCACCACCGTGAAGGAGGCGGCATACATCACAAAGCGGTTGTCGCCCGCTGCGCGCAGGCTGTTGGGCAGACCGAATGCGGGCGCCCACAGCAGGAAGGACACGCAGCAGTATACGATGCTCATCTCCCGGGTGATGGCGGCGGCCTCAGGGCTAAGGCACAGCATACCCACAATGGGGTCAATGAAGATAATCAGCAATACCCCCATCACAACCAAAGCCCCCGTGGTGAGTAGCAGCAGGTTTTTGGCGGCGCTTTTTGCCTCCTGGGTGCGGCCCGCTCCTACGCACTGGCTCACAATGGTGATGGTGGCCAGGTTGATGGCGTTGGCGGGGATGCCGATATAGGTAGAAATGGTGGTGGCGGCGGCGTTGACGGCGATCATGGTGCTGGAATAACCCGCGATGATGATGCCGATCAGCAGCTTGCTGGTCAGAAAGAAGATGTTCTCCATGCCGCTTGGCAGCGCTACAGTCAGGATGCGCTGCCCAATGTCCCGGTCATACTTCAGGCGGAAGGGGCGGCTGAAGTGGATGGGGATGTGCAGATCCCGCAGGAACACCACCACCATGCCGGCGCCGATAAGGCGGGAGATGATGGTGGACAGGCCCGCCCCCTGCACCTGCATGCCAAATACGTTGATCAACAGGACATTGAGCCCGATTTTAGCCACATTCATCACCACGGAGGTCATCATGGACAGCTTGCTGAGGCCCTGGGCGTACAAGAGGCCGATGCCGCCATTATAAAGGGCATAGGCCGGATAGGAAATGGCGCACAGCAGAAAATACTGCCGGGAAAAACCCATGACCTCCGCGCTCACCGCCGGGTAAACCAGCCTCAGGATGCCGTTGTTAAAAATGATGGCGATGGCGGCGATAAAAAGCGATATAGCTACCACCATGATGGCCGTCTGGTTGGCAGCGCCTTCGGCACCTTTGCGGTCGCTTTTTCCGATGTACTGGGCCGCGATGATGGAGCCTCCGGCGCCAACGGCCATAAACACCTGCATCAGCAGGAGGTTCAGGTTATCCACCAGCGAAAAGGCGGCCAGGGCGGATTCAGCCACATGGGAGAGGAGCATGGTGTCCACCAAGCCCACCAGGACGATCATAAACTGCTCAAATATCAGCGGAATCAGCAGTTTCTGAATTTTTTTCCGTGAAAAGAGATTAAGCTCGGACAATTTCTTTTAATACCTCAACCATTTTATCAAGCGCTTTAACCGGCAAAAACTCATAAATACCGTGGGCGTTCTCACCGCCCGTGCCCAGGTTGGGACAGGGGAGCCCCCGGAAGGACAGCCGGGCGCCGTCCGTTCCCCCGCGGATGGGGAGGATCTCCGGCTCCATGCCGCAGGCGGCGATGGCATTTTGGGCCCGCTTGATCACATGGGGATGTTGGCTGATGATTTCGCCCATGTTGCGGTAGGAATCCTTCAGGATGACGGTGGCGGTGCCAGGGCCAAAACGTTCATTAATTTGTTCTGCCGCCCAGCGCATCCTGCGCTTTTTCTCTTCCAGTTTTTCCCCGTCATGATCTCTGAGGATGTAGGCGAGGCAGGCCTCCTCTTCCTCGCCTGTGATGTGATTCAGGTGGTAAAAGCCCTCGTAGCCTTCGGTTTCCTCGGGAATCTCCTTTTCCGGCAGCAGGCTGTGAAAGCGCATGGCGATGGTGGCTGCGTTTTTCATCTTGCCTTTGGCGCTGCCCGGGTGGATGTTGCGGCCCTTGATATGAACCTGGGCGGAGGCGGCGTTGAAGGTTTCATAGGAGATGGTGTGCACCTCCCCGCCGTCCACCGTGTAGCCAAAATCAGCGTTGATGCGCGCCAGGTCCAGCAGCTCCGCCCCGCTGCCGATTTCCTCATCCGGGGTGAACACCAGCCAGATATCCCCGTGGGGGAAGGTGGGGTCAGCCATCAGCTCTGCCGCCAGCGTCATGATTTCAGCGATGCCGGCTTTGTCATCAGCGCCCAGCACGGTGGTGCCATCGGTGACGACCAATTCCTGTTCCCGGTATTTCGCCAGGGCTGGGAAATCCTCCTCAGACAGGTAAATGCCAAGCGCTTCGTTAAGCGCAAGGGGTTTTCCCTCATAGCGCTTGACGCTGGGCGAAAAGGCGCGTCCCGGAACGGCCGCTACCGTGTCCAGGTGGGCAATGAGGGCGATGGTGGGCTGCCCTTGTTTGTTGGCTGGGATCAGGCCATACACATAGCAATGATCATCCAGCAGCACATGTTTTAGCCCCAGTGCCGCCATCTCATCCCGCAGCATCCTGGCCAGATTCCACTGGCCCTCCGAGCTGGGGGTGACGCCGCTGGCTTCATCGCTGGTGGTATCAATCTTGACATAGCGCAAAAAGCGCTCAAGGGCTGTTTCCATGGGCTTGTCCTCCTTCTATCCGGTCAAAGCACAGCAGGTTTTCCACCTCTGCTGTCTGGCAAAACATGTCATAGGGCTGGCTGCTGACAACCTGATAGCCCATTTCCTCAAGCAGCGCCGCGTCCCGGGCCTGGCTGGCCGGGTGGCAGCTGATGTAGATGATGCGCCTGGGACAGGCCTGCGCAATGGCGCTGAGCACCTCAGGGTGGGCGCCCTTGCGGGGCGGATCCAGGAAGGCGACATCGCACCGAAGCCCTTCAGCCTGCATCCGTGGAAGCAATGCTTCAGCCGCCCCTTCATAGAAGGCGGCGTTGTTGATGCCGTTAAGCACAGCGTTTGCTTTAGCGTTGGCCACAGCCTGGGGGGCTATCTCTATGCCAATGGCCTGATGACAGTGCCCGGACGCCAACAGGGTGATGACCCCGGCCCCGGAATACAGGTCAACCACCGTATCCCCTGGCCTGATTCCCGCCAGCGTGATGGCGTCCTGATACATTCGCTGACTGATTGTGCTGTTCACCTGAAAAAACGCCAGGGGGGAGAGCTCAAACCGAAGCCCGCAGGCCTCATCGATAAAGGGCCTGTCGCCATACAGCCTGTGGCTGTCCTCCCCCAGAATCACATTGTCCCCGGCCATCTGATGGGTCAGATGGAGGGAATGAAAGCCGGGCAGCGCCGATTTCAGCCCCTGAATCAGCGCGTCAGCATGGGGGATTGCCCCGCCATTGATGGCCAGCGTGACCATCACCTCATCCCGGGTGTTGACCCGGCTGATGATGTGGCGCACCAGGCCCTGTTTGCTTTCCTCCTGATAGGGGATGACGGCGTATTCCCGCATCCAGCGGATGACGGCCGCGGTGGCTGCATCACAGGCAGGCCTGGCAATCAGGCATTCGGTGATGGGGATCAGCCGGTGGCTGCGTGGGGCATAGAAACCGGCATGGGGCTTGCCGTTAATAAGCTGCACGGGCAGGGCGGTTTTGTTGCGATAGCGCCAAGGGTGCTCCATGCCAATGGAAGCGGATACCTGGATGGACAGCTTCCCGATGCGCCGGAGGCAATCCTGCACCTGCTGCCCTTTGGCCGTCAACTGGGCTTGATAGCTCATGTGCTGCATGGCGCAGCCGCCGCAGCACCCAAAGTGGGGGCAGGGCGGCGCGGTTCTATCCAGGCTTGCTTTCAGCACCTCCAGCAGCTTGCCATAGGCCAGGGATTTGGTGACCTTTTGTACCCGAACCCTGATCTCTTCCCCGGGTAAAGCGCCGGGTACAAAAAGAACCTGCCCCAGGCCGCGGCAGATTCCCTCCCCCTGAGCGCCCAGGGCATCAATACGGCAGGAAACTTCCTGATTTTTTCGCAGGCCGCTTTGGGGGATGGGCGTTTCCATGCTAAAAATCCTTCCCTTCAAAGCGGCGGCACAGGACATATTTGGAGATGGCGCTGCGGGATGACCAGCCGGCCGCCAGGGACAATATCTCTCCCAGATAGTCAGGCAGAACGCGGTTGAACTTTACCTCCAGGATGATCTGATCCGGATCATCCAGCGGGGAGACGGTGGGAAGCTGGGCGTTAAACAGATCATGGGAAAACAGCCCGGTCCGCAGCTGCTTGTCAAAGGTGATCCGAACATCCTCTGCTGGGTGCATATAGGCTTCGCGGACATAGTCCACAATAACGGCAGGCTTGAGCAGGTTGATGCGCATCTCTCGGAACACCTCCCGCAGAAGGCCAGAGGAGGTGTTCTCTAGCCCGCTGGGGTCACCGGTCATCATTTGTTCGCACAAATCCCGGGTGATGACCGCCTGGCGCTTGGCAATATAGTTATCCAGCTTGCTTTTGCATTCCATGCGGATAAACTTGTCGGAGAGGTTATAGATTCTGATACGGTATTTGTTTCTATCCTTTACCCCCGCGATTTTCTCCTGCAGGGCGCTGTCAAACACATCGTCAAAATAAAGGGAGCGGATGTGGTATTCTGCGTTTTCATCGGCGTGTTCGTCCGGCGTCAGAAAGGTGCGCAAAAGCCGGGCCAGTATTTGATACTGGCTCTGGCTGATGTAGTATTTCAGCTCATGCCGGACAAACGCTGCCATGTGTTTGATCAGACCGCATTTTCGTTTTGGACGGAGACCAGGGTGGCGTCATACACGCCGCGAATGTCCAGCATGTGGCTGACGATGTCAGCCCGCTGGCTGAGCCTGAGATCCACCGTCATTTCAGCCCCGGCGCGGGTGATGGTTTTGCTCCTAACCCGATAGGACTTGACCCCCCGGTGCAGCTCTGCGTCAATTTCCTGTTCCGCCGCCGGGTCATAGTGGAGCACCAGCAGGTAGTTTTCGTTGGTGCGCATCCTGATAAAGGAAAGGGCGATCATGATGATGCTGATGAGGGCCACCACCACCAGAGAAATGATGTAGGAGCGGGTGCCGATCAGAATGCCCATGGTGATGGACCAGAACATGTAGGCTGTGTCAATGGGATCCTTGACCGCCGTTCTGAACCGCACAATGGACAGGGCGCCCACCATGCCCATGGACAGGGCGACGTTTGAGCCGATGGCCATGACCACAGCGGAGGTGACCAGGGTAAGCAGAATCAGGGTGATAGTGAAAGAGGGGTTGTAAAGCACACCCCGGTATGTTTTGCGATAGACCAGAGAAATGACGACGCTTGCGATCAGGGCGAAAAAAAGCACCTGAACCACGTCAATGGGGGTAAACCGTGCGAACTGTTCCGCCCACCAGTTGCTCAGCACGATGTCTGTTTTGGATTTGAGTTGCTGATCCGTCAGCGTTGCTAACATTGCCATCCGATTGCCTCCATGCCTTCCTTAGCTTTCCACCTATGAATTATACATTAAAGGCCAGGAATAGCAAGCGATGAGGATACTTGAAAAGCACGATCAGAAACGTTGTCACCTGATCGTGCTGTTTAGGTGTCTTCAAAAGGTGTTTCCGGATTTGCTTAATCTTTCACTATTTGCCGCGCTTGCGTTGATAGTAATAGGCTCCCGCAATCAGGATAAGCGCTATACCGGCCAGCAGGACGATGATCCGGATGGCATCGTCGCCTACCTTGGGCATTTTGCGATGATTGGTAAACAACATGTCACCCGCATAGGGCGTGTTGTTTTTTCTCACGCTGATGTTTGGCACAAGCTGGCCGTTCACCGCTTTGGTGCTGATCTTAACCGTGTAGACAGCCTGGTCATAGGTCGTATTGGGATCAGTGCCCTGAACCTCGTGGATTGTATAAAAATAGCCTTTGACTTCTTTGGTGAAGGAACGCGCAGGGAAGGTGACTGTTCCATCTGCGGCATTTTTCACTTCAGCCAGGATATTGCCTGGTTTATCCTTCAATTGGAAGCTGAATTCCCCGTCCTTAAGCACACCGTTTTTCAACTCTTTTTTGACTACCAGGGGCACTTCTATGGTCGGATAAATGATCGTCTCAATATACTCGTTGCTGAAGCGGATAGGTTCATCCAGGAGCATCGCGGCTCCGTTCTTTTTTACACTGGTTAAAGCCGCTGCCAGGGTATTGTCGCCCTGGAGGGACACCTCATAGGTCAGCGTATATACGCTGCTGTCATAGAGGATATCATTTCTGGTGCCCGCCAATTCCCGGATTTTAAATGTTTTGGTTCCTTTTTCACTTATCGGGATGGGGGAGAAGATGATGCTGCCGTCCGCTGCATTTTTCGCCTCTTCTAAAACGGTCACGCCGTCCTCAGCCAGCAGCTGGAACACAAAGTCGCCTGCCTTTAGCGTTCGGCCAGAATAGGCCTTGTGCGCGGTGATGGCGATGGGCGCCGGGTCAGGCGGCACATAACAGTTGGAAATGTCGTTGCCTTTTTGCACCACGGCGTAAAGACTATCACCCACAGTGATGTGTCCATCTGTGACGCCGGCTTCCTCCACCGTATAGACATGGGGCGTGCCATCATCAGCGGTTTTTGGCAGCTTGTTCCAGGTATAGGTGAAGGGGTTTTCACCGGTTATGACAGGTTCAGGCTGCGGTTCCATCGCGACGCCGTTTTGCTTCAGTATCAGCGTCACGGTCTTGTGATGCTCCACCGGGCCGTCCACCCAGATCTTGGTGGCGGTTATCTCGGTCTCCGGCACCACATAGGTGTTGGTGATGTCCAGGCCGTTGCGTTCAATTAGGTAAACGAAGCCATCAACCACATAGTGGTGATCGGTGCTGCCTTCCTCCGTCACAAAGTAATGATAGAGCTGGCCGTTTTCATCCCTTTCGTCCATGTTTTTCCAGGTGTAGATGTATTTGTCGCTGATTGTTTCATCCGGCAGGGAGGGATCTGTTTGCCCCTCTGCCACAGGAATGGTGACCTCATCTGGCAGTTGAAGAATTTTTTCGGGTTCCATTCCCTCCAGCTGACGCCAAAGCGTCAGCTGGACTTGATGATAATTATCTTCCGGGCCGTTCACCCATGTTTTGGTGGCATACACATCGATTTTTGGCACCACATAGGTGTTGGTGATGTCGGTTTCTTTGCCATTATTGTTATCAACATGTTCCACCTGGTACAGGCTGCCGTTGATGGTCACGTAGCCTTCAGCGCTGACACCGGCCTCCCTGGCAAAGAAGGTGTAGGGGTTGCCGTTGATGTCGGTGGCGTCCAGAACAGTCCAGTTGTAAGTGAACTCTTCGGGGGCTTTGCTGTCATCTCTTACAAACAGCCCTGGCGGTAGCAGGATGTGCTCCGGTTCCGCCATCTGATCTGTTTTCCGGTACAGGTTGACGAATACCCCGGTATGGTCTGTTTCCGGGCCGCCTGCCCAGGTTTTGATGGCCTTGTAAGAAGTTTTGGGTATCACATAGGTGTTGGTCACCGTGTTGTTGTCGGGATAGGTGGTGGTGTAGTTGGGAACTGTCATCTCCTGTACCCGGTAGATATACTCCACCCGCGCATCCCAGTTTGCGAAGCGCGTAAGCCCAGTCCATGTGTGCTGATTATTGTCCAGCGCTGTGAGGTGATAATCTGCATACTCAGAATCTGTCACTGACTCCCAGGTGGTACCGCCATCTGCACTGCGTTCCAGATAGAGCGTGATCTTTTCTGGTCGATTGTTAATGCCGCCCTCCCAAATTTTGTTGGCGGTAAAGTTGGTATACTGACACACGTTGGTGACATTGGCGCCTTTGGCATCTAAGATTTTGATTTCGCCGACATTATAGCCGTCTAACCCTGTTATCTCGTCTTCCTTGACAACATAATAGTAGTTGACCGTCTGTCCCTCATGTGTCCCGCTGGAGGGTAATATCATGGTGAATTTCCAGGGTACAAACTCGCCATGTAGATTATCCGGAATTGGGGGATCCGGATATGGATCAGCTTCTCCATCCATAACAACGGATATTGGATATGGTCGTTCAAGGAAGTACTGACTCTTATCTTGACCGGGCCGATAGAGCCGTTGGTATACTGTCATGGTTACTGTCGTTGCTTTGGGTGCTGGCACCGGCCCATCCCATATTTTGTGCACTGTCCTGGCGTTTGGCCAGTAAATGTTCCGGATGGTGTTTGTATCTGGCCGCTGCATGATATATCCGTTAGGTACGTTGACTTCCTGTACCGTGTATACAGAGGGAGTGCGAACTCCGTTCTCATCTATTTTACCGTCTGCGCGGTAATAAGGCAGGTTGTTCCACAGTGCTTCTTTAGAAACAATCGTACCCGCAACAGTTTCTTCGTCTGTTTGCAGCGTCACAGGGTCGCCATACGGCTCCTCATCCCTGTACAGCTGGAATTGAACATCTATGTGCTTCTTATCTTCGGGTAAATCCGTTTCACCTGCGGGTATTTCCCATTCTTTTTTAGCGGCAAAACTTGTGATTTTATATACGTTACTGAATGAGAGGGAGCTTACAGCGGTATTCCCCACCGCATATGTAACAACAGGCTGCTGCAGTTCACCCGTCTGAGCATCAGCCGTCACCGTTACGGTGATGGTGTACACGGTGGTATCATATACCACACTGTCCAGCGTGCCCGCTTCTTCCTCCAGGGTGAACACATAGGTGCCGGGGGCGTTGAAGCCCAGGGTAGAGAAGGCAAATCCCCCTCCCTGGTTTGTTACGCGTTCCACCACTGCGCCATCCACAGTTTTCAGCACAAAGGCAAACTCACTATCTATTATCGCCCGGCCTGTCAGCGTCTTGCTGCCGGCAAGCGGCACCGTGACCACGCTTTCCCTGTGGTAGGTTTTAGGGCTTGCCAAGTCATAATCCTTGCCAAAAATCTTTTTGATATGCGCCTGGTTGACAAAGGTGTTTGCAGTGGTGTCCGTCAGCGCGCTCATGACATTGGTGGGCACGATGAAGGTCATCTTCTCGTTGCCGGCCAGGCTGTTAATGGTGAAGATCAGCTTCTGCCCATCGGCCAGCATATCCACCCGGGTGGAATCCCTCACCAGCCTACGGGAGGTGGGGTTGTCATCCAGAATATAGGCCACATTGGCGTAGTCGATTTCCAGTCCGGCGGGGATGGTATCCTCCATCTCAATATTCAGGATGGCTTGGGCGATGTTGTTGTTTTTGATGCTGATGTGATAGTCAATACTCTCTCCACCATGCACGATAGCAGGCGCGTCAGCCGTGCCACTGGCGGGGACACTCGATTTATCCAAATCAAGCCCCAGGCCGCGCAGCGCTACGGTCACCGGGTCGCAGGCCTCAATAGAAAGCAGTTCATCAAAGGTGCCGCCATCAATGGTGCTTTTTCTGTTGGCCAGGAGGCCCCGGTTGTGGGCGCGGATCTTCCGGTCAATATAACCCTGTACATTCTTCACCGGTGCCTGCATGTTGATGTTGACCAGCACGGATTCCCCGGCCTCTGCAATATAAGGCTGGCCGTTGGTTTTAAGGCGCAGGTCGATCGCCACGGCGGTCACGGTGCTGAGATCTGCCGGGGCTGTCTCACTCCAGATGGTTCCTTTGTTATTGTCCAGGTGATTGCTGTCCGCGGCAATCACCATGTCCGAAAAGTCGGCGGTCGCGTAATACACCTTGGCGTTAACGCCTTTGCTGGCAACGTGTGCTGTGTCCACCCCTACCAGCGTGCCCTGCCAATGCTCCGCACCCTTGTGGGCTGTTTCCAGCACATCGTAGAACACCAGGTCCTTCGTCCTGGCCAGGGGGTTGTTCAACCGCAGGCGGTAGGTGTAGCTGCCGCCGGGCATGACTTCGGTATGTTCGCCAAACACCGGATCTTCCGGCGAGGCCACCGCCTTGCTGAAACCTGTTTCAAAGGCGCGCAGCGGCGTATAATCCAGTACCACATTGGCATAAAGGAAGTTTTTCTGTCTATCCGCCGGGTTGCCGTCACCGTTCAGGTCGGTCATGTAGGGGCGCAGATTGTAGGGGATGTCGCTGGAGGGCACATCAGCATAGCCGGTGCCCAGAGCGCCATCGTGGGATTCGTAGGCCACTGCGTTGACAAGGTAGGAGCCATTGTCTACCACATTGCCCCAGGTGTTATACATGGTGAAGGACAGCACCATGCCGCTGCGCAGATAGGAGTAACTGCCGTAACCGGTGTAATAATAGTTCTGCACCCCTGCCGGTGCCTGAGCGTGCACGATCAGCATGGTGCGGCCGCTGCCTTTCCAGTTATCCCGTATTTCCACGCGGTGGCTGAAATTAGGGACGCTGCTGGGCAGACCATAGCCCCGCACCTTGATGGTGTCTAGGTCCACCGTGGTGCCCGGCGGCAGCAGGTCATAAAAGGTGCTTTGCCGCTGCTCTGTCAGGATACCTTCGCTAATGAGATCATCCCTGGTCATATCGCCGGGGTTGGTGGTCTCGTTGTACATGGTGGCGGTATACACCACAGAGTAACGCTGACCTTCCAAATCCTCTACCGGGTTTGAGCGGCCCTTGCTGTCATAGCTTCTGGGGCTCACACGGGTAAGCCGATGATAATGATAATCGGACCGTGTCCTGGTGTTGCCATCACCATCGGTAGCTTTTGCGTCAAAGTAGTTGTATACATAAACGGAATCCCTGTTAGCAAGGTATTCCTGTACCTTTTGACTTCTTAACAATGCTGTTTCTATGTACAAAGTCCCGTAGGAAACATACACTGCATTGGTCACATGCCGGAAGCGCACCCCGGTGGTACCTTCAGGCAGTTGGATATCAATATAGGACGGGTACACCACCGGATTACCTGTTACAGGGGTGTAGCGGTAGCGCGTTGCATTCCCCTCCAGGAACTTTTCCACCGTGCCCAGTTCGCTCCAGATACCATTCTTTTCCACCAGGATGGTGATGGGGCGGTGCGCGTCTGCAGCTCTGGTGGATGTGTAATGGCCGGTGTCGGTAATGTTGGGCCCATACTCTGTCCAGGCAGGGAAGCGCAGGCGGGTCATTTGATAATCTCCATCTGTCAGCCTATTGTTTACGCTGGTGCCGCCCAGGTATACACGGTTGTCTGTCCACTCAAAGGTATGGTCACGGACACCATATTCTCCGCCCTGATAGCTGTCATACCAAGCATAGTTGTACAAGGAACTCACATAGAAATTGCCCACGGACTGTCCGGCTGAGGAGTAGTTGTACCGAAGCAGCCAGGGTTGTTTGTAGTCTCCCTCTATCTGGTTGATCAAGCCATAACTGGTGCCGCTATTGTATTTAACGCCATAGCTTCTGTCTGGCGGCACCGTCCCGGTGGGCCTTGGTGTGGGCACAGGGGTGGGGGTGGGCATCACAAACACCGTGCTGGCGCTGGCATCCAAGGTGTTGCTTACGCCGTCAAAGCCCTTTACCTCCCCCTGGGCCTGGTTTTTGACGGAGGCACGCTCAGTCCCGCTTTGTGCGTCATACTCCAGAATAGTTTTGGGGTAACGGTATACCACGTAAGGGTTCCAGTAGGAGCGATTTCTTGAGCTGTAATAATTGTAGGAGGTATCCGGGTTTAAAATTGAACCAGGGCGAGGGTTGAAAGCCTCTTTGAACTTGTCGACATCCCCTGGCCTCCATCCGCTGGTTGTACAATCCGAAAACCCGATCATTTCGCCATATTCGGGGCTTGCCGGGTTATTTTCCCGGATGTATATATCAAAGGGCATGGTATCATCCGTAGACGCATTGGCATAGACACTCCAAGCCACATAGAAGTAATCATCCGCTGGCTGGGTGCCATCAGGCCGGGGGGTGGGCGAGGGGCCCAGCACAGATGGCCAGCTCGTATAGGATGTGTAACGGGATTTGCTCAGGGAATCCAGGTCTGCGCTGGTTTTATAGCGGAGGGTGACCGGGTTGGAGGTGAAAGTACTGGTTGTTCCGTCCGCAGCTTTTGCCGTCATGGTGGCGGTAAAATTACGGGTGTAGACATATTCACTGTCGGTTGCGACCCAGGTCATTTTCACAAGATACGGATTCACCTGGTATTTCAGGTCGACCGTCAGGAAAAAGTTGCCGTCAATGGGCGAAGTGTTTACAATCACCACTTCATTGGTGGCATCATCAATATAATAGTTGAACCGATTGCCGGATTGAGGCTCATTGGGCGCCTTGAGCAACGGTACTGTCACCGTGCCGATGTTGTTGCCATCCCTGTCCTTAAAGATTTTGGCAGGGACACGAATTTGCACAGCGCCTTTATCGGCATTGCCGGTCAGAGAGAAGTTCAGGTTCAGCACATGCTCGGAGGTATAGTTTTGGGAAGGGGTGGTGGTCAGCGTTTTTTTGTCCGGGCTGATGGTGCTGCTGGTGGAGCCGCTTAGCCAGCTGAGCGCGTGGGTGGAGGAGCTGAAGCTATCCGCCGCTCCTGCCATTGCTGCCAATGGCTGCAAAGCGATTAAGGCACAGCAGGTTAAAATCAGCAACATCCACAGGCTCTTGTTTTTCATGTCAACCCTCCTCATGTTTTCTGAACCATGCAAATTTCCAGCGTCACTATACCTTAAACCCTTGTTTTCTTCAAGTAAAGCTTGTGTATGCTGTGCGTTGAGCCAAGCAGGCGGGCATGTTATAATATTCAGGCGGCAATATTCAGGAGGTGATGAGGTGCAGCCAGCGGAAGCTCAGGGAACGATGCCCAGACAGCGGGATTGGAACCCGCCGGGGATTGCCTCTTTTTATGCGCTGTTTGGCTATCTGTATTGCATGCTGGCCTCCTCCACCCTGGGGCTTCAGCCGGTGGTGGGCGGGGCTTTGTATCTGCTTGGCCAGGTGACCATTTTGGCTACCCACACCATGAAGCCGGAGCGGCGGATGTATTTGCCCCGCTCCCAGCGGGTGACCAGCCTTCTGCTGGGCATCTGCTGCGGGCTGCTTGCCCTGGGGCTGCTGCTTATCTACCCCCTGGCGGTGGATTTGCCGGTGATCTGGCTGATGTTCGCGATTGCCTTTCTGGTGCACCTGATGGATAGAGTCACCAGCCGGATGTACCTTGCCAGCCTCAGGCGCGGCCATGACCGGGTGCGCCGCGTGGTGCGTTTGGTGGAGGCGATGCTGGCGTTTATCGGCATCGCAGCGCTGGTGTTTTTCTTGAGCCGCACCGCTCAGGAGGCTTGGTATCTGCTGGGAGGCTATGCGCTGTGCTGCCTGGTGCGGGCGGTGAACCTGTTGCGCATGGCGGAATTGCCCCGGGAAGAAGCTGAGGAAGCGCCAAAGGAAGTGCATGCCTTTTTATCCCAGGAGCAGCGGGTGGCCCAGGTGAATGCCTACAAAAGCTACCGTGCCATCATGCTCATCACCATGACGGCGCTTCAGGTGACGATGCTGGTGACCTATACCTTCATCGGCACCCGGGAGCTGGGGCTTGCGCTGAACATGCTGATCGCTTTCATTTGTATTACCCTGGCCCAGTGGGTCACCAAGTGGCTGCTGCGCAGGCGCGATAGGAAGCGCCCGGGCACAGAGCCCATCACCAGCCTGATGATAGGGCTTCTGGTGTGGTTGCTGAGCCTGGCGGCCTTTGCCAGCTATGGGATGTCAAAGGGCATGGTCTGGAGCGTGTTGGCGCTTGCTTTCAGCACCGCGGGGGTTACCATGGCCACCCTCAGCCTGCACGCGCTGGAAGGCGATGTCAGGCGGGTGGTGCAGTTTGCCACCGGGGAAAAGCCCGGGCAGGCGGTGGAAATAGCCCATGAAGCCCTGGCTGAAAACGCCGCCTTGATCGGTGAAATGCTGGTGCTTTTGGGCCTGATGGCGATCACCCTTTTTTCTCGGGGGGCGATCAAGGATGGCAGCCTTCACCTGATTCCCCAGCCCTTGCTTTTGTGGCCGGCTCTTGTTTTGGTGGCGGCGGCTTTTCTGGCGGCTTTCCGGTTCCCGCTGGATCGCCGCCTGGCGGAAAAACTGCGTGCCTTCCTGCAGCTGAAGGAAAACGGGGAGACCAACCTGCCGCTTCAAAAGCAGCTGGAGGACACCGTGATCAAGGTGCACCGGCGGAAATACGGCATCAAGCTGGTGATTCTTATCCTGCGGCCGCTGTTTTATGTGAAGGTGGTGGGCAAGGAAAAGGTGCGCCTGACGCCTGGGGTGAGCACGGTATTCACCTGCAACCACGGGGAAATTTATGGGCCTATCGTGACCAACCTCTATATCCCTTTCTCATTCAGACCCTGGGTGATCAATGAGATATCAGAGCCTGACCGCTCCGCCCAGTACCTTTACCGCAACACCGTGAGCCGCCAGCGCTGGATTCCCCGGCGCCTGCGGTTGCCGGCGGCCAAAGTGGTGATGGTGTTTTTGGAGTGGGTGATGCGCAGCCTGGACAGCATCACCGTTTACCGCGATAAGCCCCGGGAATTGATCAAGACCTTCCGGGACACCGCCAGCGCCATGGAGGCGGGAGACAACATCCTGATCTTCCCCGAAAACCCCAACGATGAAAGCCTGGAAAAGGCCGGCTACCTGCGGGAAGGGGTGGGGGAATTTTTTACCGGGTTTACCATGATCGCCCAGATCTACCACCAGAAAACCGGGAAATGCGCCCAGTTTGTGCCGATTGTTGCTGATAAAAAGCGGCACACCCTCACCTTTGGCGAGGCGATCGTCTATAACCCCGATAACCCGCCCCAGGAGGAAAAGCTGCGCATTTCCGGCTATCTGCGCGGGGAGATGCTGCGCATGGCAGGCCTTGATCAGGAGGGAGAGGCATGACAGGCGCGCTGTTTTTGCTTGCCTATTTGGCGGCGGGGATCATGATTCTGCGCCTGATGCTGCCCCGGCAGCCCGTGGTGGCCCGGGTCTGGCTGGGGCTTAGCCTGGGGGTTTTTATGATGATGTGGCTGCCGGCGCTGGTGGCTTTCTTCAGGCCCTATGACGCCCTGGGGCAGGGCTTGTCCCTGTTGATTTTGGCGGCACTTTGTGGGTTGAGCTTTTTACTGCGCTCAAAGGAGGCCCCCGCCAAGTTTTCTGACAGCGACCGGCGGGCCATCCGTCTGCTGCTGTGGTTTGCCCTGCCGATGGGCCTGTTAGGGGTTTATTTGCAGCACACCCATGTGCTGCGCCCGGCGGCAGAGGGGGCGCTCAATGTGGGCCAGTCCACCTATGGGGATCTGCCGCTGCACCTGGCCATTGCCACCTCGCTGGAGGGGAGAACCCTGCCGGCTGATTACAGCATTCTGCCGGGGACGCTGCTTGCCTATCCCTTCCTGGCGAACAGCCTGGCCACCAGCTTCCTGGCGCTGGGCTGGGGCCTGCGGGAAGCCATGATTATCCCCGGTACCATCATGATGGTGGTGGTGTTTTCAGGCTACCTGATTCTGGCGCTAAGGGCCTGTGAAAGCCGCCGGGGCGCCGTCCTGGCCTTTCTGTTTGTGTTTCTTAATGGAGGCCTGGGTTTTCTCTACGCCTTTGACATGGCAGGGGTCAGCCTTGGCCATACGGGGGACAATCAACTGCAGCAGGGATTATGGCTGGAGCGGCTGAACAATATCGTGAACGGCTGGTATCAAACCCCGGCCAACCACGCGGAGTTTTCTACCTATAACCTGAGGTGGAGCAACATCGTGGCGGATATGCTCATTCCTCAGCGTACCTTCCTGGCGGGCTGGGCGGTGCTGATGCCCTGCCTGTATCTGTTGATTGACGGCATGAAAGGGAAGGAGGCCAAGCCCCGGCGCTGGGCGCTGCTGGGCCTGATGGCGGGTGGGCTGCCGCTGATCCACACCCATTCCTTCCTGGCCCTGGGCCTGATGAGCGCAGCCTGGTTTATCCATACGCTGGTGAAAAAGCGCCCCCTTGTGCCATGGCTGATTTATGGCCTGATGGCGGCCGCGCTGGCCCTACCGCAGCTAATTACCTTCACCTTCCGGCAGTCCGGCCAGGCGGGTTTTTTGAAGCTGCACTTCAACTGGGTCAACAATCTGAACGGCGCCGGGCTTCAGGATGGCTATCTGTGGTTTTACTTGAAAAACATTGGGCTGCCGCTGTTGCTGGTGATCTTCTCTCTGTTTGAGAAAAACCCCTGGCACAAGCGTCTGTTATTGGGAGCAGGGGCGATCTGGCTGGTGGCCGAGTTTATTCTCTTTCAGCCCAACCCCTATGACAACAACAAGCTGCTGTATGTGGCCTGGGCGCTGATGGCCATCCCCGCGGCGGATTATGCCGTGCTGTTATATAGGCGCATGAAATGTGTGCCCGCCAGGCCGCTGATGGCGGCGATGGCGGCCATCCTGATGTTTACAACGGGGATTCTGGCCCTTGTCCGGGAGGCGGTGAGCGATTACACGATGTTCTCCCGGGAGGATGTGGCTCTGGCGGAATATGTGAAGGAGACAACCCCCCGGAACAGCCGCTTTGTGACCGGCTTTCAGCACATTAACCCGGTAAGCTCCCTGGCCGGGCGCGAGATTGTGGCGGGGCCTGATCTGTGGCTGTATTTTCACGGCTTTGATACCCGGGAGCGGCAGGAGGCCATCAAAGCTTTCTACCGGGATCCGGTGGTCAACCGGGATGTGCCTGCCCGCTATGGGGCTGATTATGTGCTGCTGGGCCCCCAGGAAAGAACCCTGGGTGGCGACAAACAGGCGCTGAACACTTTGTATGAAATGGTCTATGATGAGGGTGGCTACACCCTCTACCAGGTGCCGGAGGGCTGAGGGATGGTGCGGCGTTTTCTGGAATATTCCCTGCGCTATCAGCGACCCATCAAGGCAGTGTGGCTGGAGGAGGGCAGGATGGCTTCCGGCAACCTCACCGTCACCAGCCTGGGGGAGGACAGCTTTTCCTTCACCACCAGCCGCAACAAAAAGACGCCTCGGGAGATGCCCCTTTCCGATCTGCTCTCCGCCGCCTATGCCCGCGGGGATGACGGAGACACGCTTAAAAACATCCAGCGTATGAAAGAGGAGAAAAATGATTGAACGCATAAAGGCCTTTGCCCGGAAAAACCCCGGATTGTATGAGGGACTGGCCTATCTGTTTTTTGGCGGATTGACCACCCTTGTCAACTGGCTGGTTTACCTGCTGCTTACCACCCTGCTGAACCTGAAAGCCCATTCTCAGGGCAGCGGCAACTATGTGCTGATTGCCAACATCGCCAACATCACCGCCTGGGTATTGAGCGTAATATTCGCCTATGTGACCAACCGCCGCTATGTTTTTGGCAGCGATGCCAAAAAGGGCAGGCTGATAAGGGAGTTCTGGCTGTTCATTTCTGCCCGGGCGCTGGGCTATGTGCTTTTTGACCTGCTGCTTTTCAGCCTCTTCCTCACCTTCATGAACGATAAACCCGCCAAACTCATCATGAATGTGCTGGTGATCATTTTCAACTACCTTGCCAGCCGATTTGTGATCTTTTCAAAGAAGGGAAAAGGCGGGGAAGGGGATGCCTGATGGAGTTTATTGAGCATATGGGCAGGCCGGTTGCCATCTTGTCCCTTCAGGATTTGAAAGGTGGGGAAAAGGCCCTGACCATTCTCATTGACGAGGCTGTTTCGAAAGGCTGCACCGCCTTTATCCTGCCCTGCGAGATCATCAAGCAGGGTCTTTCCTTCCTGAAAGGCGGCCTGATTGAATCCCTGCGTCATCGCTTTGCCAACACCAACTTCAAAGCGGTAATCACGGGGCCGCTGCCTGCGCTGTCCGGCATGGCGGTCAAAAGCTTGGTTAAGGCCTATGGGGTGGAGGATTCGGTATTTTTTGCGGCTACGATGGCGGAGGCCTTGGATAGATTGGAGAAAGCATAATAAAACGCGGCTTGACGAATCAGCCGCGTTTTTTGGTTTCAGTTCATTCAATTCCTTCTGCGTGACGCGCCTTTGGACAGCAGAATCAGCCTGAACAGCTGCAAGAGAGCGCCGATGGCGCTGGCCACATAGGTCATGGCGGCGGCGGTTAGCACCTTGCGCACGCCGGCTTCCTCCTCCCGGGTGATGAGACCGGAGGCGTTCAGCATCTGGATGGCGCGGCGGGAGGCGTTAAACTCCACCGGCAGGGTGATGAGGGAAAAAAGCACTGTCAGGGCGAAAAGCGCGATGCCTGCTATGAGCAGCGGCTGCCAGGACATCACCAGGCCCAGGATGAAAATGGGCATGCTGAGGGCGGAGCCGAAGTTCACCGCGGGCACCGCCAGCGTGCGCAGGCTGAGGGCGGCGTAGCCGTCTTTTTTCTGCATGGCGTGGCCCGCTTCATGCGCGGCGATGCCAAGGGCCGCGACGCTGGCGGAGTCGTAGACCCCTTCAGACAGGCTCAGCACCTCCTTACGGGGATCATAATGGTCGGTGAGGGTGCCCTGGGTGGGGATGACGGAAACCTCATAGTTGCCATTGTCATAGAGGATTTTCTGCACGGCCTGGCTGGCAGGGATGCCGGCCTGGGTGCGGATTTTGGAATATTTATTGTAGGCGCTCTTCATCCAGCCCTGAGCAAGCAGCGCTAAAAGCAGGGCGGGGAGGAGCAAGAGCATGGTGGAATCATAAAACATGGCGTCTCTCCTTTTCTTTGGGCCGGGCTTGCGCACAGGCGCTCACCCGATTACTATGATTATACCACAGAGAAAAAATTATTATATGGGGCGCAACATTTTAACGCCCCTGCCGTATACCAGATAGAAAGCTGCTTTCACCTCTTTGAAAGGAGGAGCCCCTCTTGCTAAGCCCCCAGGCGTATTCCAGGACGGCAGAAGAAGCCCTGAACGGGCTTTATAAGCTGGCTTTGAGCATCCTGCGCAGGCACGCCGATGCCCAGGACGCTGTGCAGCAGGCGCTGCTTAAAACCTGGGAAAAGCGGGCCAGCATCCGTGAGGAAACATTCAAAGCCTATCTGACCCGGGTGGTGATCAATGAATGCCGCAACATTCAGCGCCACAGCATGCGGGAGACTCCTCAGGAGCTGTCGGAATTATCAGTGCATGAAGCGTCAGCGGAATACCGGGAGCTTTATGACGCCATTGACCTTTTGCCTGAGCACTATAAGCTCCCCATCATGCTCAAATACTTAAACGGCCTGTCTGAAAAGGAGGCTGCTAAAGCCCTGAACATCCCGGTGCCGGCTTTCAAAAGCCGATTGTACCGGGCCAGAAAAGCCCTCAGGGCGCATCTTGACCGGGAGGTGGTGTTTGAATGAAGCCTGAATTGCGCCTGAATCACCGCGTTTTAAGCGCCGCCCTGCCGGATATGCCGCCCGAGGCTGAAAACCGCCTCAGACAGCAGATTCGCTGTCTGAGCGCGCAGCAGGAGGAAAAACCCGTGAAAAAAAGACTTTCTCTGGGGCTGGTATTGGCCCTGGTGATCACCTTATTGACCCTAAGCGCCCTGGCCGCCGTGCTGATTGGCGGAAAGGACTTTGTGGAGCAGTTCCTGGCCCCCCGGGCCATTGAGACCGAAAGCGAGATATGGACCAGGGAAGAACTGGAGGAACTGAGGCGTATCGCCCAGGAGCATGGGCTGCCCATCACCGATGAACTGCAAAAGGCCTTTGATCAGCCGGAGGGATACTACAAGCAGGAGGTGATCCACGCCGTGCTGCGGGACAGCCTGGGCTTTTATTACTCCACCTGGTCGGTGGAAGATCAGGCCTGGTATGAGAATATTCTGGTGAAGACAGGGCTGAAGGATTTCAGCTGGGCCACTGTTCCAGAGCCGGGCGACGTGAGCCTGGAGGAGGCCAGAGAGATTGCCGCAACATATATCCAGAGCGCCTGGGGGGCGGAACCGGAGCTGATGAACCCCGAAATATATCGTCATCACCAGCAGTTCCAGAACTTCAAGGAGAGTGAGCATCACCAGGGCCGCCGCTGGTATCTGGAGTTTGAAGCGCTGGATTTGACCCATGACGCCTATTATTTCACCATCGAAAGCACCGGAAAGGTGATAGATGCCCAGCGCCGCCCGGGCGTGGAACAGGCGGAGGCCACCGCCTATGATGTGCTGGAGCGCTACGAGCATGTGTATGGGGACAGGGAAAGCTGGGAGGGTGAAACCTGGCGGTCCTTTCAGGAGCGGGTGCGAAAGGCGGTGGCTGCCCACGGGGACAGCGGCATGGGCAAGCTGCTGAATGTCATTTTGAAGCAGGAATACGGCGTTTTCACCGATGAAATGATCACCAAGGAAACGGCCATCGCCACAGCCCGGGCCTTACCCGGCGCCCATGAGAAGGTGGCAAGGGCCACGGTGGTGCTCCTGATGGATGGGGACATCCCGGTGTGGAAGGTGACCCTGCGTCATGCCTTTGAGGAGGGGAAGGTGCTGCCCCTGCCCTTCTTGGCGGAGATCAATGCCCTTACCGGGGAGGTGCGCGGCAGCAGGCTGGTAGCGGATCACAGCAGCCCGGCTTCCTATGCCCTGGACCGCCTGATGGAGGATGAACCCACCCTGCCTCCGCCTGCCGCCCCCAACTGCACCAGACGCCCGGACGGAAAGCCCGGATTCTGGTATTCCAACCGGGCTCCTGACTATTACTGGAAGGCGCTGGATGAATATGGCTACAACAAGGGGGATCAGGGTGACCTGATCGAATCCTGGTACAAAGACTATGGCAGCGACCAGGCCTTCTGGCCCCTGGAGGCTCAGGCGCTGATTGAGCTGTGGCACGGCGTTTCACCTTTGGATGGAACCTTCCCAGGCCTGCCCGCGCCGGAGGATATACCCTGGGAGAAGGCGCTGACCATTGCCCGCAAGGCCTTGCTGGAGGATAAAGAAACCGGGCTTCACCTGGATGAAAATTCCCTAAATACCCTGGCGGCGCAGTTTTCCTTCAGCTTCCATTCCCTTTACCCGGGAAGCCGGGCATGGCAGGTGGGCTTTGTGGAATACTGGGAAGGGCAGAAGCATATGCTTGCCAGCGTCACCATTGATGCGAAGACGGGGAAAGTTCTGGAAATATCAGGCGGGGATAAGGGAAACGGATAAACCATATCCCACAAAAAGGGGCTGCCGCGTTATGCGGCAGCCCCAGGTTTTACCCTTTTATCAGGCTTATTTCAGCGTCACATAGTTCCAGATCACATCGCCAGAGGGCATGATGATCAAGCCTTCCACGTTGGGCTTGGTCATGGCGGGGTTGGTATAGTAGAACAGGGGGGCGACGGCGCCGCTGGCCATGAGGACTTCCTCAGCCAGCTGGGCGGCCTTCACGCGGGCGGCGGGATCGGTGGAGAACTTGATCTCATTAGCCAGTGCGTCATAGGCATCAGCCCAGGTTTTGTCACCTTCCAGGCCCCAGTAGGCGCCCATGCCGGCGTCCTTGGTCACATCGCTGGCGCGCTTATAGTCGCCAATGCTGCGGCCCAGGCGGGGATAGTTGTTGCCGGAGGCGGAGATGAAGATCTCCAGGAAGTTCAGCACATCGCTGAAGTCAGCGACCCAGCCCATGCGGGCAGCTTCCGCGTCACCGGCCTTCAGCTTGGTCTGCAGGGTAGCCCAGGCTTCCTGGTTGATGACGGAGGTGATGCCCACCTTGTTCCAGGTTTCCTGCACGTACTGGATGATGGCGGCATTGGCGCCGGAGTTGTTGAAGGCGAATTCGATGGTGGGGAAGTTGCTGAACTGAATGTTGCCCTCGGCCACGGTGCCGGTGTAGGCATAGCCAAGTTCGATCAGCGCATTGATGGCGCTCACCTGGTCCACGGTGTATTCTTCGTTTTCAGGGGAGATGGCGGCGGTATCGGCATACCAGGTCTTGTAGCCTTCGGCCAGGCGCACATCGGGGTTGGTGCCGTCAGACAGCTTGGTGGGATAGAAGCCCTTGGCGGGGATCTGGCCAGCCTTGGTCACAAACTGCACCAGCTCTTCGCGGTTGACCATCTGGCCAAGGGCGAAGCGGGCCTTGGACTGTTCCTGCACGCTCAGCTGCTTGCCGGCGGGGCTCATGTCCTTATAAACGTTGAACAGCAAATAGTAGGTGCCCATCATCTCGTGGAAAACCAGCTCGCCAGGGTAGGTGGCGTTCAGACGGTCAAATTCCACGGGGTCGATGGAGTTGATGAACTGGGCAGTGTCGTTCTCATAGGCGGCCAGGATGGCGGCATTGTCCTCTGCCAGGTAGCAGTTGACGCTGGCCAGCTTGACATTCTCCGCGTTCCAGTAGTACTCGTTTTTCTCAAATGAGATGACGTCGTCTACTTTGTAGGCGGTCATGCGGAAGGGACCCATGCCGATATTGGTCTCGGCCTTGGTGGCCCAGATGCCTTCGCTGTCCACATTTTCCTTGACAGGGTAGAAGGTGGGGAAGGCGGCCAGATCCTTGAAGTAGGGGGCGGGGGCGGCCAGCTTCACGGTGAACACGCCATTTTCGTCATCGGCGGTGATGTTCATGTTGGCCGGATAGCCCTCGATGATGCCGTACATGAAGCCATAATCGGCGCCCAGTTCCTCAGAGGCGGCGCGCTTCCAGGAAGAAACGATGTCAGAGGCCTTGAAGTCAGAGCCGTCAGACCACTTCAAGCCCTTGCGCAGGGTAAAGGTCCAGGTGAGCTGGTCCTCAGAAATGGTGTAGCTCTCGGCCAGCTCGGGGGCGATTTCAGCCTTGCCGTCCACCCACTGGAAGCCCAGCAGGCCGGCGTGGGACAGCTTGATGATGTTGCTGCCGCTGGAGGCGGAGTTTAGCGCCGGGTCGCCTGATTTGGGGGTGCCGCCGCCGTAGAACACGCTGACAACGTCACCCTCTGCCATGGCAGGCACAAGGCCAACCATCAGGCACAGAGCCATGAGAAGTGCGAACAATTTTTTCACGATGATATTCCTCCTATAAGGTAATTATTTAACAAGCGCTCACGCGCCGGTTACCGGGATACGGATACAGCTGACATAATGCCCGGGGCTTACTTCGCGCAGAGACGGGCAAGCGTCAGCACATTCAGGGATAGCATCAAGACAGCGGGTGCGGAAGGCACAGCCAGAGGGTACTTTAAGAGGACTGGGCACGTCACCCTTGAGGATGATGCGTTTGACTTTCCTGGCCTTATCAGGGTCAGGCACGGGGACAGCAGACAACAGGGAGCGGGTATAGGGGTGAAGAGGGTTTCTGTGGAGTTCCACCGAGGAGGTCATTTCCACAATCCGCCCCAGGTACATGACAGCGATGCGACTGGAGATGTGCTTGACCACCGACAGATCATGGGCGATAAACAGGTAGGTGAGGCCAAGCCGGGCCTGCAAATCTTCCAGCATGTTGATCACCTGTGCCTGGATGGATACGTCCAGGGCGCTGACCGGTTCATCACACACGATAAACTCGGGTTTGGAAGCAAGCGCCCGGGCGATGCCGATGCGTTGGCGCTGGCCACCGGAAAACTCATGGGCATAGCGGGTGGCCTGCTCGGAGGAAAGGCCCACCAGATCCAAGAGCTCCGCCACCCGGTCATTGCGCTCTTGCTTGGTCTTGTAGAGCTTGTGTACATCAATGGGTTCTGCCACAATATCACCCACCGTCATGCGGGGGTTAAGGGAGGAGTAGGGATCCTGAAACACCATTTGCGCCCGGCGGCGGAAGCTGTCAAGCACAGGGCCGGGGGTGAGCTTTTCTCCGTCGAAGAAGACCTCGCCTGCTGTTGGCTGGTAAAGGTGCATGAGCGAACGGCCTACTGTGGTTTTCCCGCAGCCGGACTCGCCTACCAGCCCCAGGGTTTCCCCGGCGTTGATGTCAAAGGAAACATCGTCAACCGCCTTTAAATAGGTAGAGCGGAAAAGTCCGGTAGTGATGTTGAAATACTGTTTAAGGCCTCTGACCTGCAGCAAGGGAGTTTGTGTCATCAGACGCTTTCCTCCTTCAGCTGAATCATGGGCCTTTTGCCAGACACTTCAGGGGCGAGCACCCCATCTTTGACATTGCGCCAACAGGATGATAAATGATTATACTCGTTTATCCAGTATTCCTGCGGTTTTTCTTCCAGGCAGATTTTCATGGCCTGCTCGCAGCGCGGTGCAAAGGCACAGCCTTTAGGCAAAAGCAGCATATCGACCGGGGTACCGCTGATGGGGATAAGGCGCTCTTTCTCATCCTTCTCAATCCGTGGGATGGAGCGCATCAGGCCCTTGGTGTATTCGTGTTTTGGGTGATAAAAGATTTGCCGGGCGATGCCCCGCTCCACCAGGTGCCCGGCATACATGACGATCACCTCGTCGCACATGCCGGCCACCACACCCAAATCATGGGTAATCATGATAATGGCCATGCCCAGGCGGTGCTGAAGTTCAATCATCAGCTCCAGAATTTGAGCCTGGATAGTTACATCAAGGGCGGTGGTGGGCTCATCGGCGATAAGGATCTCCGGCTCGCACACCAGCGCCATGGCGATCATCGCGCGCTGGCGCATGCCGCCTGAAAGCTCATAGGGGTACTGCCTCATGCGGCGCTCAGGATCGTTGATGCCCACCATGCCCAGCATTTCTACCGCCCGTTTGTGAGCTTCTACTTTGGTGCGGGAGGTGTGCAGCAGTATGGTTTCAATCAGCTGGTTGCCGATGGTGAACACGGGGTTTAAGGAAGTCATCGGATCCTGAAAGATGATGGATATTTTGTTGCCGCGGATTTTGCGCATTTCCTTTTCGCTTAAGCCCACAAGCTCCTTGCCGTCAAATTTGACGGAACCGGAATCGATGCGCCCGGGCGGGGTGAGAATCTGTAAAATGGAGTAGGCTGTAACAGACTTGCCGGAGCCGGATTCACCCACAATGCCAAGCACCGAACCCTTTTTCAGCTGGAAGCTGACCCCGCCCACCGCGGGCACCACGCCTGAAGGGGTATAGAAACTGGTTCTTAAATCTTTGACTTCAAGGATATTTTCCATCTCGCCCCTCCTTAATTGCGCAGTTTCGGGTCAAAGGCATCGCGCAGGCCGTTGCCCAAGAGGTTGAAGGACAGGACGATCAGAAAAATGGTCAGCGCGGGAAAAATGAGCAGG
Organism: Christensenellales bacterium; assembly: GCA_050952935.1. Taxonomy (GTDB): domain Bacteria; phylum Bacillota; class Clostridia; order Christensenellales; family Aristaeellaceae; genus UBA6115. The sequence goes on from JBMNLS010000002.1 coordinate 503,251, forward strand.
TAGGGATAGCTCACCAGGCCGATGCGCGCATCGCTGGCCAGGGACCCCAGGGAGGGCATGGGAATGGATACCCCCATACCCATAAAGGAGAGGAAACTCTCCGTGAAGATGGCGGATGGAATCTGCATGGCGGCGGTGATAATGATAACGCTGATGCAGTTGGGCACCAGATGCTTAAAGATGATGCGCCTGGCCCCGGCGCCTGAGACCCGGGCGGCCAGCACAAACTCCTGCTCCTTAATGGAGAGGATCTGCCCCCTCACCTGGCGGGCCATACCGACCCAATACAGAAGGCCAAAGACGATGAAGATAGAGATCATTCCGGCGCCCAACCTCAGCACCAGATCGCTTTTTGACTGGGACACGATGTCCTTGATGGCCACGGACAATAAAATCACGATCAGCACATCAGGCAGGGAATAAATGATGTCCACAATCCGCATCATGATTAAGTCCACCTTGCCGCCAAAGTAACCGGAGATGGAGCCGTAGATGATGCCGATGATAACCACGATCACCGCGGCAATAAAACCCACCATCAGCGAGATGCGGGTGCCGTAAATTACCCGGATGGCATAGTCACGGCCCAGGCTGTCCGTGCCCATGATATGAGGGAAAACTTTCTCTCCTTTGGCGATTTTGGCCTGCTCCTTGGCGGAGTACTCAAAGGGTTTCAGGTACTGGGCGGTGACATCCTGCTTGGTGTAGCTATAGGGATAGACTGTGGGAACGATGAAGGCCACCAGGGCGATGATGATGATGATGGCCAGGCAAAGCATGGCCAGCTTATTGCGCCACAGCCTGGCCATTGCGTCCCTGAAGAAGGAGACGCTGGGCTTGGTCAGCACCTGCTGGGTCTTTTCCTCTTCGCTGGCCGGGGCAAACAGTTCCGGCGATTGCTGGAGGCTGAAGAAGCGCTTGTAATGTTCCTGATAACTGTCGTTTTTCTGCATAGTCACCTTAGGTCGATCCGGGGATCGAGAAGTTTGTAGAGAATATCGCTAAGCAGGTTCAGAGAGATGATCAGTGTGGCCAGAAAAATGGTAACCCCCATGATCATCATGTAGTCGGTGCGCAGCATGGAGTTAACAAAGAGACGACCCAGACCGGGCACGGCGAAAATATTTTCCACCACCATGGAACCGGTGAGGATGTAAGCCATCATGGGGCCGGCATAGGTTACCACCGGGCCCAGGGCATTTTTCAGCGCGTGCTTATAGATGATTTTGGAACGCGGGAGGCCTTTGGCCCTCGCGGTGCGCACATAATCCTGCCCCAACACATCCAGCATGGCCGATCGCTCAAGGCGTGTGGTATAGGCCATGGGATAAAGCGACAAGGAGATGATTGGCAGCACCAGACCGCCCGGCTGAGAACCCATGGTGGGGAACCAGCGCAAATTGAGGGCGAAGATAAGCAGGAACAGTGTCGCAACCACAAAGGAGGGCATGGACACCAAGGCTGTGGTCATCACTTGGATGATTTTATCCGGCCACCGTCCCCGGGCAAGGGCTGCAAAGGCGCCCAGCAACACCCCCAGGGTGAGGGCGATGATGGCGGCAGAAAGCCCAATGGTGGCCGAATAGCTAAAGGCATCGCTGATCAGCTCCGACACGGTTTTCCCCACCCAGGCGGTGGACAGGCCCAGGTCAAAGCGGAACAGGCTGCCCAGATAGTTGAAAAACTGAACGATCACCGGTTTGTCAAAGCCATATTTTGCTTCCAGGGCGCGGATGGTGGCATCGGTAAGAGCTTTTTCGGCTGAGAAGGGGCTGGCCGGAATAGCATGCATGATAAAAAATGTGAGGGCAATGACCAGAAAGATGGTAAGGATTGCCATGCCGAGGCGTTTAAGCAAATATATCAGGAAGCGTGAGGGCACAATATCCTCCTTTCAAAAAAAGAAGAGTCCAGATAATCATACACGATTGTTGCAAGTTGTCAATGCAGGCGGCTTAGTCATTCCAGCTTAACTGTGTTTTTTGATGAATAAAAGTGAAGACCCTGTTTCGGGGTGTGCTTGCTTCCGCTCAACCTCTCTAATAGCAAAAGACTCGGAGTTTTTTTCAGCAATCCAAACCTTTCAGTACCCTTGTCTTTGGCTATTATTTGTAACTACCAAATAAATGGTATCAAGCGATATTTTACTTTTTGCATGTATTGTCGATAACCTCTGAGTTCCTTTTCAAGAAACTTTTCCTCGTGTTTTATCCTGTTTGCAATGATTATCGGATATGCCAGAAAAATCGCAAACGAATGAAGCGAACCTAATACAAGAGGTGTTGACAAAAACATAAGCAGCGTAACACTATACATCGGATGTCTTACAATACCATATAAACCGGTGTCAATAACCTTTTGGCCTTCCTGTACCTCAATCGTGCGGCTAAGGTATGTGTTTTCCCTGAGCACCTCTGCATAAAGGATATATGCTGCAAGAAACACTACCGCAGCACCGATTGCAACACTATTTGGCAGGGTATACCAACCAAAACGAAATCCAAGTCCTGCAATGATGAAACCTGCTAAGAACATCAGTCCGCTTATCCTCACAACAAGGCTTTGCTCTTTTTGTTCCTCTTTTGCATTCAACCGTTTTTTTAACAGTTCAGGATTTTTGAACATCATTATAGTTCCGACAAAGAACATCGGTACGAAAAGGATGCCCATAAATAACCAACCGCTAAAAAACAAAAATGTGCCAGCAGGCAAAAATATTGACAAGCCTACCAAAGCAACACCCAGCAGAAATTTAGATAATGTTTGAATTAATAATATTGTCATTACAATTATCCGCAGCAGTAATTCTCATTCTCTTCTCGAAGATGTTATACATTGAAGTTGGAGCCATCGGCGGCTATGCAACAATCTGACTTTTTATTAGCATAATTTAGATTGAAGGAAATGGCAGGGACAAAAACAAGTGCAGCTCTGAAATCAAAAAGCACGCCTTAGCCGTGATAGAGTTTATGGGTCTGATATTTGGGGTCACAGGTGAGGTTGACGCCCAGGCGGCGGAAGACGTTTTCATCCACTGATGAGAGGATGACCGAGGTATGCACCTCGCAGCCCTTCAGCTGAGGAAGCTGCGACAACGCCAGGGCGGCGGAGGAGCTTTGGGAGGCGGTGATGGACAGGGCAACCAGCACCTCATCGGTGTGCAGGCGGGGGTTGCGGTTGCCCAGATAGTTGATTTTTAAATCCTGTACGGGGCCGATCACCTCAGGGGGGATCAGCTTTTCCTTTTTAGGGATACCGGCCAGGGCTTTGAGGGCGTTTAGCAGCAGGGCGGCGGAGGCGCCCAGGAGGCTGGAGGTTTTGCTGGTGATGATGGTGCCGTTTGGCAGCGCGATGGCGGCGGCGGGCGCGCCGGTTGACTCCGCCCGCTTGCGGCTGGCGGCGATCACGGGGCGGTCAGCATCGCTGAGCTTAAGCTGCTGCATCAGGATTTGGAGCTTGTTGACTTCCTCATCAGCCACATGCCCGCGGCGCTGCTCGCACAGGCTGGTGTACAGCCGCCGGATCACCTCCTGCTTCGCGGCTTCCTCCACCAGCGCGTCATCGGTGATGCACTGGCCCACCATGTTCACCCCCATATCAGTGGGGGATTGATAGGGCATGTCCTTCCAGATGCGCTCCAGAATGGTGCGCAGAATGGGGAACACCTCAATGTCTCGGTTGTAGTTGGTGGCGGGGATCTGGTAGGCTTCCAGGTGGAAGGGGTCAAGGGCATTGACATCGCCCAGATCCACTGTGGCTGCTTCATAGGCCACATTCAGCGGGTGCTTGAGCGGCAGGTTCCAGATGGGAAAGGTTTCAAACTTGGCGTAACCGGCTTTGATGCCCCGCTGATGCTCCTGATAAAGCTGGGACAGACATACGGCCATTTTTCCGCTTCCCGGCCCTGGCGCTGTCACCAGAACCAGGGGGTGGGTGGTTTCCACAAACTCGTTTTTGCCATACCCCTTATCGCTCACCACCAGATCAACATTGGTGGGATAGCCTTCAATCAGATAATGCACATAGACCTTAACCCCCTGGCCGCGCAGCTTTTTGCGGAAGAGCACGGCGTTACGCTGATTGGTCCAGTGGGTGATGACCACCGAGCCCACCTGCATCTGCGCCGCGTTGAAAGCGTCAATCAGCCGCAGCACTTCCTGGTCATAGGTGATGCCCAGATCGCCCCGCACCTTGTTTTTCTCAATATCATCAGCGCTGATGACGATGATGATCTCAATTTGTTCGCGGAGCTTTGCCAGCATGCTGATTTTGCTGTCCGGCTGGAAGCCGGGCAGCACCCTGGCGGCGTGGTTATCGTCAAATAGCTTGCCGCCCAATTCCAGGTAGAGCTTTCCTCCAAACTGAGAAACGCGCTCCATGATCTTCTCAGACTGGGCGCGTGTGTACAGGTCATGGTCAAAGCCGGTGCGCATGCTGCCTCCCTTTAAACAATGAAAAATGGAGTCCGGTACTCCGTCACGGCGGTTTAATTCAAAACAGGTTTATTGTAGCGCAAGCAGGGGGGATTTGCAAGGGAAAAGGAGCCCCTGAAACCTCAGGAACTCCTCAGAATCTCAATCAAAACAGACCTCGGTCTGTTTGCCTCCTAAAACGCCTAAATGTTACATGCACACCTTGCAGAGCGTGTTAGATGAAATGCTTCCTGATGTAATCGGGCGCTTCTGCGTCATCGCAGCTGACGGAGAGCACGAAGAGGATGTTGCGCTTTTCGCCAAGGGCCTCCAGTTTGTTGAAAAACCATTCGGTTTCATCGGGCCTGGCGTGCACCAGTTTGAGGAAGGCGTCGATGAAGACGGTGGTCACATCAAAGTTCTGCGCCAGCATGCCGCAGATGAAGCCGTAGAACATCTCTGGGCCCGCCATGTCATATTCTCCGGCGTTCACGAAGCGGATTTCGTGGCGCAGGTCGAACATGTAGCGGTTGTCGTCATCCACAAAAACGACATCGCCATGTGGATCAACAACCGCATCATTGGCCATGTCGATAATTCTTTTGGTTTTGCCGGAACCTTTCTTGCCGTGAATGACTTGTATCATGGGACATTCCCCCTTTATTTGTAATGTTTAGGTAAAGTATACCACATAAGCGCCGGGATGCCAAGGAAACATAGGGATACCAAAAACGCCATTTTACTTCATATGAATCATATGAAGATGATGCGTACTAATAGGAAAAAAACCAAATCAGGGCTGTCACTGCTGCGACAGCCCCAAAAAGCAAAATGGTTTTTATCAGCGGATAAATGATGTCAGCGCAGCGACGAATTTTTCGGGCTCCTCCAAGTGGCTGGCATGGGAGCAGCCGGGGAACACCGTTTCGGTGTAGGCGCCGCCGTTTTGCTTATACTGCTCCAATACCTTGCGGGTTTGGGCCACCATGGGCTGGGGTGGGAAGGTTTCAGCCCCGGGGTAGCCGGGTACGATGCCCATCTGCCCCAGCACCGCCAGATCAGAAAAAGACTGATCGCTGACCAGGCTGTCCGCGTCCCCCCGGATCCACAGGATGGGGGGCTTGGGGTGTACATCCCGGATGCCGGACACATTGGCGTACTGAGGAGCCAGGGCGTTGCTGATGCCTTTTTCACCGGGCAGCACATAGGGAAAGGCAGCTTGGGGGATGTAGTTGCCAGGGTAATAATCCTCCCCCAGACGGATTTTCAGCAGCTCTTTGACAAACAAGTCCTGCCACTGCTTTTCCATCGGCCAGCCCTTGGCAAACAGGGATTTTTCCAGCACGGAGCGGGCGGCAAACGGGTCGTCCCCCTCATCTTTTGCGGCCAGCTTGGCCAGGAAATCCGGGTTGGCAAAGCCGCCGGGCGCTCCCCAGCCGTTGGCATCGTACATTTCTCCATCCTCTCCCTTGGTGCCGCCAAAACCATAGGGGGACATGGGGGAGAGCAAAATAAGATGGGTGGGTTTTTCCGGGTGAAGCTCCACATAGCGCATAGCCACACCGCCGCCTAAAGACCAGCCCAACAGGGCGAAGCGCTCAAGGCCCAGGGCTTGGGCGAAAGCGTCGATGTCTTCCGCCCAGTCTGTCAGGGCGGTGGGGGCCTTGACGGGGCTTGCTTCCGTATCACCAAAGCCGTTTAAATCAGGCGCCGCCACATCGTAGTGCTCTGCCAATTGCAAAATAGTTGGGAAGAAAAACGCCGCAGAGGAGGCGTTGCCGTGGATAAGCAACAGCTTGCGGGAAGAAGGATCTCCCAGGCGATAATAGGCTATTTTGCGGCGGGGGGTGTTCAGATATTGTTTTTCATACATGACGATGTCTCCTTTTAACAAAGTTTGCAACCTGTTCTTTTCGAACAGTATAAGGGCTGGAAATTAGGCTGTCAAACCGGCAGCGGAGAAGAAAAGTGTTGACGAGAAGCAAACAAGATGGAGCATATTCACAACACGGAATGTATTTTTAATGTTTTTAATAACATCCATTCCTGTTAGAACAGGATAATTTTTTGCCGAACAATACCTTTCTGCTGTTTTTATATGGAAGAAAAAACAGAGAAAAATGCTTGTGAGACAGCGGCTTTCAGCATGGCATTTCAGGTTGAGACAACTTTTTGGGGATCAGGATGATAGAATGATGTATAAAAAATGCACCAAATAACCCATTCAAACAGGTGCTGAAATGGTGTAAGTAAAAGATGGAACATGAATCACCTTTCATGTTTGTGGGTGGTTCAAAACAGATCAAAACGGAGGAGCAGGTGACTTAGGCTCATGGTTGCCGTGAGGAAGGCGATCAATTGTTCATTACAGACAAAAGCTTGATTAAACAACAAACAGAAGGAGAGAAACAGACATGAGACTAAAGGACAAAGTTGCTATCATTACCGGCGCTGCCAAAGGCCTGGGTGGGGAAATGGCCCAGCTGTTTGCCAAAGAAGGCGCCAAAGTGGTTGCCCTGGACATGGGGGAGATGACCTATGAGGCGGAGAATGTAGAATACTACAAGCTCAACGTCACCGATGTGGCAGCCTGTGAAACCCTGTTCAACTATGTGAAGGATAAGTATGGTCGTATTGATGTGTTGGTCAACAACGCCGGCATTACCCGGGATGCCATGACCAGGAAAATGACAGACGAGCAGTGGGACGCGGTTATTGACGTAAACTTAAAAGGCGTCTTCAACCTGACCCGTTTTGTGGGTCCCTACATGCAGACTCAGCGCGGCGGCAGCATCATCAGCATTTCAAGCGTGGTCGGGGTGTTTGGCAACATTGGCCAGGCCAACTATGCGGCCACCAAGGCGGGTATCATTGGGCTTACAAAAACCTGGGCGAAGGAGTTTTCTCTTAAAGGCGGCAATGTCCGTGTCAACTGCATCGCCCCGGGTTACACTATGACCGACATTTTAAAAACCGTTCCTCAGGATTTGCTGGATAAATTCGCAGCCATGACCATGCTGGGCCGCCTGGGGCAACCCCATGAAATTGCCAACGCGGCTTTGTTCCTGGCCAGCGACGAAGCCAGCTTTATTACCGGGCAGACCCTCCAGGTTGACGGAGGCATGCGCTTGTAAAACATCAGGGGATGAGCGCTTTTGCTCATCCCCTTTTCTGAAAATCCACACAACAAAAAGCGGTAAAGGAGACAGCACACCATGACCAAGCATCATGTAGGCATTGTAGGAACCGGCATTTATCTGCCCAAAGGCCGGATGACAGCGGCGGAAATCGCGGCGCAAACCAAGGGCGTATGGAGTGAGGAAGCCGTACGGGCAAAATTAGGCATCAATGTAAAAACCATGCCGCAGGATCCGGTGATGGACGGCACCCAGGAAATGGGCGCTTTGGCTGCGCTTGACTGCTTAAAAAACACCGGCGCAAAGGCGGAGGAGATTGATGTGATCCTCTGCATCGGCGAGGAATGGAAGGAGTATCCCCTTACCACCTCAGCCCTGTATATTCAAGACCGCATTGGCGCGGTGAACGCCTGGGGAATCGATGTGCAGAACCGCTGCTGCACCTGTGTGTCCGCGATGAAAATCGCCAAGGACATGATGCTTGCGGATGATGAAATCAACACCGTTCTGGTGGCGGGAGGTTACCGCAACTGCGATTTCTTGGATTACACCGACCGGAACATGTCCATGATGTATAACCTGGGCGCAGGAGGCGGCGCGATCCTGCTGAAAAAGGATTATGGCAAAAATCTGCTGCTGGGCAGCCACATCCTTTCTGACGGTTCCCTGGCCCGCACGGCCGGGGTGGAGATCGGCGGGCACACCAAGCCCATCACCTGTGAAAACCTGGAGGAAGCCAAACGCTCCCTCAGGCTGTTTGAGCCGGAGAAGATGAAAGCCCGCTTAAACGAGGTTTCCGCCCAGAACTGGGTGACCTGCATTGAAAAATCCCTTGAAAAATCCAGCCTTGCCTTGTCAGACCTGGATTATTTGGCCATCCTGCACATCAAGCGCTCCGGCCACCTGGGCATGCTGAAGGATCTGGGCCTCACGGAAGAGCAGACCATTTATCTTGAAGACTACGGCCACATCGGGCAGATCGACCAGATCCTCTCCCTCCACCTGGCGCTGGAGCAGGGCAAGGTCAAGGACGGCTCGGTCATCTGCATGCTGGCAGCAGGCATTGGCTATGTCTGGGCTGCCAATATTATCAAGTGGGGACCAATAGACGCATGAGCATACAGGATGTCCTGCAAACCATCTTAAACAGCCTGCCGATGATGGGCCGGTATGCCCTGGTCACCATGGGCATCGTGCTGATTTTCAGAACCACGGCCACCACCAATTTTGCCCAGGGGTTAATTGCCACATTTGGAGCGTTTGCTGTGACGTGGGCGGCCCTGCAGTGGACCACGCTGTCCATCTGGATCTGTCTGATACTGGGCATGTTGGTGGGCTTTGCTTTGGGATTAATGGTGGATGTTGGCCTGATCAGGCGGGCCCGCAACATCACTCCCGCCGGCAAGCAGATGATCACCATGGGCGTGATGATGATACTGGTGAACCTGATCCCCAAGGTTTTCAGCAAGATTACGCTGAACAACCAACCCGGCAAGGGCATCTCCACCAGCATCCTGGAGTTCAGCCTGTTTGGCGTTCCGCTGAACATCACCGAAAACGGCCTATGGGCCTTTGGGTTAGCTGTGGTGATGCTGGCAGCCGTGTTTGCCGCGCTCAAATACACCAAGTGGGGCCTGGGGGTGCGTGCCACAGCGGCCAATGAAACCGTGGCGCAGATGATGGGCATCAACACCCGTTTGATTACTGCCTTTTCCTGGGGTCTGGCCGGCGCGCTGGGCGTAATGGGCGCCTTCTTTACCGGCATTGGTACCGTGCTCAATGTCAATCTGATGAGCAACGCCCAGGTGTTTGCTTTTCTGGCCTGCGTGTTGGGAGGCTTTTCCAGTTTCCCCGCTCCCATTCTGGGCGCGGTCATCATTCCGTTGGTCTACAGCTTCGCTGGCAACCCCAAGCTGATGGGGCCCCAGGCCGGCATCTGGCAAAACCTAACCACCTTTATGGTGGTGCTGATCCTCATCCTGATTTTTCCCAACGGTCTGTTGGGCAAGAAAACCATAAAGAAGGTCTGACATGCAAAACACCGTACAGCAGGCAACCTTGCCCAAACGGCGCAGCATTCTCCGCCATCCCTTCACAAGCTTCATTTTGCTGGGCGTGTTTCTGATCGCGCTGCAGGTGATTGCGATTGCAACGGATGGTCTCTGGCCCAAAACCTCGGTGATCAACGGGTTTGCCACGGTCATCATCTACGCCATCGTAGGCTTCGGCTTTTCATTTCTGCTGGGATACGCAGGGCTGGCCAGTTTAGGCACTGCAGGCTTTGTCGGCCTGGGTACTTACTTTGTCGCCTACTTCCTTAAGGAAGGGATGCCTAATATACCCTATCTGCTGGTGATGGCCATTGCCTTGGCGGCCTCCCTGTTGCTTGGGCTGGTTGTCGGGTTCATCTCGCTGCGCATCGAGGGTATTTTCCTGGCCATTGTTACCCTGGGCATCAGTGAGGTGTTTTACCAGCTTTTCAACAGTTGGATGCCGGTGACCGGCGGCCCCAATGGAGCCCGGATCAATGTCTACCCCATCTTCCAGCGAACTTTGGGCATGAGCAGCGGGGACAGCAAGCGGGCTTTCTATATTTTGCTGGTTGTGATTATGATCGCCCTGATGATGCTGACCTACAACCTGGGCAAATCCAAAACCGGGCGCGCCATGCTGGCCATGAAAAACTCCAGCTCCGCCGCCCAAGCCATGGGCATCAGCCTGCTGAAGTACAGGCTGCTGGCCTTCCTGCTGTCCACCGCCTACGCGGTGTTTGCCGGTGTGCTGTTCATGAGCTACAACCGCTCAACGCTGCCCACCAACTACACCATCATGCTGTCGCTGAACATCCTGGCGGCTGTGCTCATCGGGGGCAGCCGCAGCCTGATCGGCACTTTTGTGGGCAGCTTCATTGTGTTTGGCATGACCCCCATCCTGTTTCAGAACATCAACTTCCTCAATGAGAACGCCTGGCTGATCAATGTCATCATCGGCATCATCATCATCCTGATCGTCATGTTCTATCCGGGCGGTCTGGTGCAGCTTCTGACCAGCGTCAGGCAGTCTATTGTGAAAAAGACACTGCCCACAGCAGCCGCGGATGAATCCGCGATTCCCTGTGAACAAGAGGTAATCCAGTCCGCTCCCCAGATGGCCGAAATCAGCCAGAGGCGGGCAGATATGGCCAAGAGCCTGAAAGTGCAGCCGCCCAAAGTCAAAGCGGATGCAGCGGCCGGCCAAGGACGGGTTCCCAAGGAAAGCCTGCCGGAGGACGTGATCCTGCGGCTTGATAACCTCAGCATGCAGTTTGGCGGCCTGCGCGCCGTGTCAGAATTGTCCTTTGATGTCAAGCGCGGCGAGATCTTCGGTCTCATCGGCCCTAACGGAGCAGGCAAGACCACGGTGTTCAACTGCATTACGCAGTTCTATAAATCCACAGGCGGCGATATCCTTTACCGCCACAGATCCGGACAGGTGCTGTCCCTCAACCAGTTCAAGGTGCATGAGATCATCAGCAAGGGTATTGTGCGCACCTTCCAGAACGTGGAAGTCATTGGTGAGCTTAGCATTCTGGAAAACCTGTTGGTTGCAGCCCACCCCCAGTATCATGGTAACCTGCTGCAGGAAGCCTTCAATACACCCAAGGTCAAGGAAGAGGAGCGCAGGCTGCGGGAGCGTGCGCTGAAGGTGCTGGAGTACTGCGGCCTAACCCCGCTGAAGGATATGCCTCCGGTGGGGCAGCCCTATGGCGTGCTCAAGCGCATTGAGCTGGCCCGCACTTTGATGGCCGCTGCCAACCTGATCATTCTGGATGAGCCGGCCGCCGGCCTCAACGAGCAGGAAACGGTGGAGCTGACACAATTGATCCACGATATCCAGCGGGACTTTGATGTTACCATCTTCCTGGTGGAGCACGACATGGGGCTGGTGATGAACCTGTGTGACCACATCTGCGCCATCTCCTTTGGTAAGAAGCTGGCATATGGAACCCCCAGTGAAATCCAGCAGGACAAGACGGTGCAGGAAGCCTATCTGGGCATGAGCGATGTCGCTGAAGGGGAGGCTGTGTAATGGCAAGGATGCTGGAAGTCAAGGACCTGTGCGTATCCTACGGCGCCATTGACGCCCTCAGGGACATCAACCTGTCGGTTGACAAGGGTAGCATCGTGGCCATTCTGGGCGCCAACGGTGCGGGCAAGTCCACGCTGTTGCGCACCATCTCCGGCGTTGTCAAACCCAGGCAGGGCAGCATCATGCTGGATGGCAAGCATGAGCTTAGGGGCATGTACCCCTACAAAATCGCGGGGATGGGCGTCATCCAGTCCCCTGAAGGGCGCCTGATTCTGCAGGGGCTGACCACAGAGGAAAACTTGCTGGTTGGCAGCTACGGCCTGAAAAGCGCTGATGGGCAGAACAAGGCCAGCCGGGTTCAAAACAATCTGGACAACGTTTTTTCCCTCTTTCCCATTTTAAAGGAGCGCCGCAAGCAGCAGGCCAATACCCTGTCGGGCGGCGAGCAGCAGATGCTGGCCATTGGTCGCGCCCTGATGGCCTCGCCCTCGGTGCTGCTGCTGGACGAGCCCTCTTTGGGACTGGCGCCCTTAATCATCCGCGACATCTTTTTGATTATCCAGCAGCTGAAGAAAGCAGGCAATACCATCCTGATTGTAGAGCAGAATGCCTTCCAGACCTTGAAAATTGCCGACTACGCGTATGTGCTGGAGTTGGGCCGGGTTTCCATGGAGGGACCTGCTGATGAGTTGATCCACAACGAGGCGCTGGTGGAAGCCTACTTGGGCGGGAAGAAAGCCTGACCGTCCGTATCCCATCGTATTGGGCGCGGTGCCAACCGCGTTTGATAAATACACGAGGAAAACCCTCAAAGGAGAAAAACATGAAGAAAATCCTTTCCCTGGTTCTGGTCCTCACCATGTTGATGTCCATGACTGCCCTAGCTTTTGCCGAGACCGGTGTGGACACCAACCCCGTCGAAAAGGACGGCGTCAAATACAGGGGCACTGTGAAAATCGGCTCGGTGATGTGTGAAACCGGCGCCGTCGCCGCAGTCGGTATCCCCTACAGCCAGTTCTACAAGCTCTTCGTCCGCTACATCAACGAAGAAATGGGCGGTATTGCCAAGGATGCCAACGGCGTCGGCTACTACCTGGATCACAAGGCCTATGATGATGGCGGCAACGCGCAGAACGGCCAGATCTTCGTCAACCAGTTGATCAACGACGACCGCGTATTTTGCATGGTCGGCAATCTGGGCACCTGGGTGCTGGTCGCCTCCCAGAATGACATCGTGGAAGCAGGCGTGCCGTCCATCTACTGGGGCACCGGCGCCGCCACCCAGATGTACCTGAAGGCCGAAGGCAACGAGCGCTACACCTTCCCGGTGCAGCCCATCTATGTGACTGAAGGCCGCATCATGCTGCTGCGCGCCCTCAACCTGCCCTCCATCAAGGACAGCGGCGTGGAAGCTGTGAAGAAGGTCGGCGTGATCTACTCTGCCGATGACTCCGGCACCAACATCTACCAGGGCGCTGAGCTGCAGTACAATATGCTGACCGGCGAGAAGCCCGAAATTGTGTATCAGATGGCCAACACCCAGTCCACCGACGAGCTGGCCACTGCCGTTGCCGCCATGGAAGGCGTCGACGTGGTCATCATTGGCGGTCTGCAGTCCGTTTATCCGCCCATCTACACCGCCATGCAGCAGAATCCCAAGACCCGCGGTATCCCGGTGATCGTGTCCTACGTGAACGTGGCCGAGACGTATGTGCCCAAGGAGTACGCCAATGAGGCGGACACCAGCGATATCTACGGCGGCGCCTGGGTCATCATCGACCCCGAAGCCCAGACCGAGCAGCAAAAGGCTGAACTGGAGGAGTTTGCAAAAGTCGTGGCCTGGGGCCTGGAGAAAGGCTACATTGCCCAGGATTTGGCCGATGCCCTGATGGGTGGCGGTGCTGCCTATGCCATGAGCTCCTTCATCGCCCTGCATGTGTTCATGACGGGCATGGATCGCTTGGCCGACAAGGAAATCACCCGTGCGGCGCTGCTGGAGGCCATGGAATCCGCCCCCATCCACGTGCCCATCTCCAGCGGCGTTGACTATGCCGACGGTTCCCGCATTGGCCTGAACGCCATGGCGTTTGCCAAGTACGATAAGAAATGGACCGACATCTCCAAGGCGTTCATCACTGTGGACAACATGCGCTCTATCAACGAGCTGCTGGGTGAATAACACGAACGCACACCGATGCCGGGGGAATGCGTCAGCCCGCTGATGTGACTGCCTGGTACAAATGAGGGATTAACCCAATCCGGGGAGGGTGGCGTCCCACCCTCCCCCTTGTGCTCAGGTTGACCGCAAGAGGTTAACGGGGCTTATACAGATGATTAAAATATATAACAACAATAAGGAGAGGTACATCGTCATGAATTACAAGGACAAGTTGATTTCTGTACAGCAGGCAGTGGACATGGTGCAATCCGGGGACTACATTGTGACTGGCCTTGGCTGCTCCACAGCCGATGCTTTTTTTAAGCACCTGCATACGGCGGCAGACCGGCTGAAGGATGTCACCATCTCCACCTGCCTGCCCATGGGCGAATACCCCTGTTTCAACGATCCCCAGTACCGCCATGCCTTCCTGCATGACAGCTGGTTTTACAGCCCATCCACCCGCAAAGCGCATGCATCGGGCGCCACATCCTTTGTGCCCAACTGCTTGCATTTTGCGGCCACCAAACGCCTGTACCATAAAAAACCTAGCCTTTATATCGGCGCTGCCGCCATGCCGGATCGGCACGGGATTATCTCGCTGTCCTGCTCCAACACCTATGAAATGCAGATGATTGCGGCGGCAGATAAGGTGATCCTGGAAATCAACCCCAATTATCCGCGCACCTTTGGCGACGCCTTCCTGCGCGTTGAAGAGGTGGATCACCTGATCGAGGTGGACTATCCTGTGCCCGCCCTGCCTGATGTGGAGCCCAGCGAAAAAGACAAGATCATCGGCTCCCTGGTGGCGCCTTATATCAAGGATGGGGACTGCATACAGCTGGGCATTGGCGGCATGCCCAACGCCATTGCCGATAACCTGTTTGATAAAAAAGATCTGGGTGTGCATACGGAAATGCTCACCACCAACATGATGAAGCTGTACCAGGCCGGGGTCATCACCGGGCGCAAAAAGCAGCTGCAGCCGGGGAAAATGGTATGCACCTTTATGATGGGCAGCAAGGAGCTGTACGAGTTTGCCAACGACAACCCGGCGGTGGAGGTGCTGGCGGGCAGCTACACCAACAACCCCTACGTGATCGCTCAGAACGATAACATGGTGTCCATCAACTCCACCATTGAGATCGACTTAACCGGCCAGTGCGCCAGCGAATCCCTGGGAAGCACCCAGTTTTCCGGCACCGGCGGCCAGTCGGACACCGCGACCGGCGCGCAGAAGTCCAAAAACGGCCGCAGCTTTATTTGCCTGTACTCCACCACCATGGCCCGGAACCCTAAGACGGGGGAACGGGAGGAAATCTCAAAGATCGTACCCCAGTTGAAGCCCGGCGCCGCCGTGTCCCTGTCCCGCAACGATGTGGACTATGTGGTGACGGAGTATGGCGTGGTGCAGCTGCGCGGTACCAACATCAGGGAGCGGGTAGAGCTGCTGATCTCCATCGCCCACCCCAAATTCAGGGATGAGCTGCGCCAGCAGGCCCGGGAACTTAAGCTATGGGTTGAGCGATGAGCATCTTTGTTTATGAAAATCGCCAGATCTATTACGAGCTGGTGGGGGAAGGCCGCCCGCTGTTAATGCTAAACGGCATTATGATGTCCACCAAGTCCTGGACGCCTTTTTTGGAAAGCATCCAGCAGGCCGGCATTCAGCCCTTGTTGGTGGATTTGCTGGATCAGGGGCAGTCCCAGGCGATGGAAGAGGCCTTCCCCATCCAGCTGCAAGCCCGGATGCTCATAGCACTTCTTGACCAATTGAACATCGAGCAGATTGATGTTTTCGGCACCAGCTATGGCGGGGAAGTTGCGCTGAACCTGGCGGTGATGGCGCCAAAACGCGTCCGCAGGATGGTGCTGGCCAACACCGTGGCCCGCACCAATGCCTGGCTCAAGGAAATCGGCGATGCCTGGATTCTGGCGGCACACGATCCCCTGGCTTATTACAGCTCCACCATCCCGGTCATCTACAGCCCGGAGTTCTACGACCGGCGCGCAGAATGGATGAAAAACCGCAAGGAACTGCTGACAAAAACCGCCTTTGCCTCACCGGATTTTCTGGCCAGGATGGAACGGCTGACCCGGTCTGCGGAAAGCCACGATGTGACAGCGCAGCTTGGTGATATTACCTGCCCGGTGCTGTTGATTTCCTCCCAGCAGGATCACATCACCCCGCCGGAAGAGCAAGCCCGCCTACAGGAGGGAATTCCAAACGCGGAATTGGTGCTGCTGCCCAAAACCGGGCATGCCGCTTTCTATGAGCGTCCGGACCTCTTTACAAGCATCATGCTGGGTTTCGTCAATCACGGCGAAGCCATCCAGCTGCCATGACATGAAAGGAAATATCAAATGACCTTCCAACATCAAGGAAAACAGATTTACTATGAAAGCCATGGCCAGGGCAAGCCCCTGCTGCTGCTCAACGGCATCATGATGACCTGCGCCAGCTGGGCGCCCTTCCTGAAAGCGTTTACGGAAAGCGGCACCCAGGTCATTCTGTTGGATTTGATGGATCAAGGTCAGACCAGTGTCTTTGAAGAAGGCTATGATATTGCCGGCCAGGCAAGCCTTTGCGCTGCCCTGTTGGATCATATGGGCATTGAAAAGGCGGATGTGCTGGGCACCTCATACGGAGGCACTGTTGCCCTCACCCTGGCGCTTAATTACCCAGGCAAGGTGAACAGCCTGCTGCTGGCTGCCACCAGAGCCTGGACAGACCCGCTTTTTAGGGATATGTGCGAATCCTGGATTCACGCCCTGGCTACACCCCAAGCCTTCTATACCGCCACCATACCCCTCTTTTACGGCGCTACCTTCCAGGCGAACAGCCGCGAATGGATGGCAGAAAGGCGCAAGCTGCTGGAAAAAACGGTGTTTGTAGATCCAGATTTTCTAAGCCGAATGAAACGGTTGATTATTTCCATTCAGGAATTTGACCTGCGGGATCAGCTCCATCACATCGCCTGCCCCTGTCTGTTGCTGACAGCGGATGAAGACCTGGTCATGATGCCTTGGGAACAAGAGCGCATTGCCCAAGCGATGCCGAACTGCGAGCTAATGACCCTTCGCAAAACCGGACATGTGCTTTTCCAGGAGCGGCCAGCGCTGTTCATTTCCATTGTCATGGGGTGGGTACATCATCGGAGTGAGCCAAGCTAAATGAGCAAAGCGCTTAAAAATGACGCTCCAAAACAGGACCTGAAAACGACCAAGCCCAAAACCCAGCGTGGTCAGCAAACCATGAACCGCATCATCAAAGCGGCGGAAGCTGAGTTTGGCAAAAAAGGTTATTACAATACCTCCATCAACGATATCACCTCCCGGGCCAAGGTGGCGCCGGGTACCTTATATATCTACTTTGAGGATAAGTACAGCCTGTATTGCCAGCTGCTGCAGCGGTACAGCCATGATATCCGCCAGCAGATCGTGCGGGATGTGGGGGATGCTACCGACCGGCTGGAGGTTGAGCGCCGGGGCTTGCTGTCCTTCCTTCAGCAAGTGCGCAAAAAGCCCCACATGTATCAGATCATCTGGGAATCCCTGTACATCAACCCCAAGCTGTTCGTTGATTACTATGAATCCTTTGCCCGGCGCTACAGGCTGCAATTAGATGATGCCCAAGGGGAAATCACCCCCATGGACAACACGGTTTTGGCGTATATGCTCATGGGCATCGCAAACTTTTTAGGACTCAAATATGTATTTTTTGATAAGAAGGCGGACTTGAACCGGGTGGTGGACGAAGCCATGATGTTTTACAAGCATGGTTTCTTGGGCACTCAGGCGCCGGGAATGCCCAGCCCGGTTCCGGAAAACGACTGATACGCTGGCGCTTTCATCGCTAATACATTGCCCCCTTCATTTTTGCGGAGGGGGCTTGTTGATTGAGGATAACCAAGGAAATGCGCAGGTACAGTTTTTAAACTTGCATTTATAAACATAGGTAATTATAATATATGCATTCAACTGGTGGGCAGGGCTGCCGGGGCGCAGGCGGCGTGTACCGTACCTGTTGAATATGGGAAGGGCAGCGGCGATGGAAGGTGATGCACTTCACATGAGCATGACTGATGAGAGTTTGACCGTATGCGCCGGGTGTTTATCGGATGAGTATCGACTTTCCTCTTTGCAACTTGTTGAAATTACCCGTCATATCAGCTGTCCTGGCCGGTGGTTGTCCGGCTGAAAATATATTATGATGAAGGAGAGAAAACTGATGAAGAAAATTCTGGCTCTGTTTTTGTCCATCCTGATGCTATCCTCCTCGCTGGTTGCTCTGGGCGAGCAGATGGCGCCGCCGGAGGGGGCTGCTAAAGATCAAGTCGTCAAACTGATGTACTCAAATGAGATATCCGACTGGAACCCACTGCATCCCTCGTCAGCAGGTACTTGGGCCAACTGGATTGACACGCTGGTGGAGTACGACAACTATGGCATGGTGCAGCCCTGCCTGGCGGAGAGCTGGACCCAGTCTGAGGACGGCCTCACCTGGACGTTCAAAATCCGTGAGGGCGTCAAGTGGCAGTACAACGATGGCACCGAGTATGGCGCGGACGTAGTGGCTGAAGACTGGGTGACCACCGCCAAGTGGATCCTGGATCCCTTGAACACCGCCCGCACGGCCGACCTGCTGTTTGATATTGTGGGCGCTGAGGATTACTATCTGGCGATGGAAACCACCGAGCGCAACGGCGACTGGGAAACCGTGGGCATCAAGGCTGTCAGCCCCTATGAGCTGCAGTTCACGCTGATTGCTCCCTGCCCCTATTTCCTCTCCCGGCTGACGTACAACTGGGGCTATCCCACCAACGCTCAGTACCTGGCCGACATGGGCGAGACCTTCGGTACCGACAACACCACCTTCCTCTACTGCGGGGCCTTCCTGTGCACACAGTGGGAGCCCAACTCCTATACGATCAGCGAGCGCAACCCCATGTACTGGGATATCGCGGACATCCACATCCAGCGCATCGAGGAGCGCTACAACGCGGAAGCCTCCGTGCTGGAAGCGGAAGCCCTGTTGCGGGGAGAAGTAACCAAAGCGGATATTCCGCCCGCTCAGCTGGACGGCTGGCGCAACGACCCCGAGCGCGCCAAGCTTATCCGCCCCGTGCGCCCGGGCACCGGCAGCAACTTCAGCTATTTCTACCTGTTCAACTTCATGCCCACCTACGAAGAGAAGACCGTGGATGGCTACACCCTGAACCACGAACAGTGGCTGAAGGCGGCCAACAACATCAACTTCCGCAAGTCCATTTATTACGGGCTGGACAGGCTCAAGGGCATCAGCACCTACAATCAGTACACGCCTGAAGAATACCTGATCCGCACCATCACCCCGCCCAACTTCTGCGCGGCCGATGGCAAGGACTATCCCGAGTTTGACGTGCTGCTGCCCTTCAGCTCGGAAGACCAGTTCCAGAGCGAAAAGGCGCTGGAATATAAGGCCAAGGCTATAGAGGAGCTGACCGCCGCGGGCGTTACCTTCCCCATCGTGGCCTACATGCCCTATCAGACCGATACCACCCAGGTCAGCCTGGCGGTGGTGGTCTCACAGCAGCTGGAAGAGCTGCTGGGCAAGGACTATGTGCACTTTGTGCTGGAAGGCTATCCCTCCACCAACTTTCTGTCCACCACCCGCCGCGCGGGCAACTACTCCTTCATGATGAGCTGGTGGGGCCCGGACTACGCCGATCCTGAGACCTATACCGACCCCTTCAACCTGGGGCAGGCCTATAGCTATATCTGGCGGGCCGACGGCATGGCCACTCAGACGGTTCAGGACGACCCCGATGGCCGCATGGGCCGCAGCGGCTTTGATGAGACCTATTGGAAGGATTTCATCTACGCTGACATGGTCGCCGAGGCCACCAAGGAAAAGATCGACAACAGCGTGCGTTACACCGGCATCGCGAAAACCGAAGCCTGGCTGTTGGAGAACGCGTTCATCATTCCGCTGGGCCTGCTGGAGGACACCGGTTACGTCTCCTCCAACCTCAACCCCTTTGAGAGTCAGTACGCGCCGTTTGGCCTGTCCAACGCCCGGTATAAGTATCAGTGGGTGTATGAGAAGCCCATGGACACTGAAACTTATTTTGCCAAGCTGGCTGAGTGGGAGACCGAGCGCGCCGCACGCATTGCATACGCGGAAGCCAACAACATCGATTACTGATCCCATGAAGGTTTGATGTGCCCCACCGGGTGCATAATAATACCAAGCGCACGGAGAGCCCTCTCCACGGGGGCTCTCCGTGCCATAAAACAGGTCAGCAAATGACATGAAAAAACTTGGTAACGGCATGAAATGGTGAGGTGACTGCGGTTGATACGGTATATATTGGGGCGATTGGGCAGAGCGCTAATTACCATGTTCCTGGTGCTCTCCATTGTGTTCCTGCTCATGCGGCTGCTGCCGGTGGATGGGTATTTTGAGGGGCGCTCGGATTTGATGAGCGATACGGTCAAAAATGTCATCCTCAAGGATTTGGGTCTGCTGGATCCCTGGTATAAGCAGCTGTTTGATTTCTGGCGCAAGCTGATATTTGAGGGTGACCTGGGCAAGTCCATCGTCATCCGCAAGAATGTGCCCGTGGTCAAGCTCATCTTGCCCAAGGCCAAGATGTCCTTTGAGTTTGGCATCATCGCGCTGGCCATTCAGCAGGTGGTTGGGCTGACCATGGGCGTCATGATGGCGCGGCACAAGGGCAGGTTTTTTGACAAAATCGGCAACCTGTATATTTTGCTCATCAACGCGCTGCCGGCGGCGGTGTACTACCTGGCCATTCAGCTTTACCTGTCGTCCATATTGAAACTTCCCATGCTATATGACCCCATCAATATGTCCAGCCGTATCTTGCCTATCATCTGCCTGTCGCTGGGCGGCATCGCCTCCAACGCCATGTGGATGCGCCGCTACATGGTGGACCAGATGAACATGGACTATATCCGCCTGGCGCGCGCCAAGGGCATGACCTCCAGCCAGGTGGCCTTTCGTCATGTGATGCGCAATGCCTTCATCCCCATGGCGCAAAGCCTGCCCACGACCGTGCTGTTCACCATCTCAGGCTCGCTGTATGTGGAATCCCTCTTCTCCATCCCCGGGCTGGGCGGACTGTTGATACAGTCCATTCAGCGGCAGGATAACACCATGGTGCAGGCGATGGTGCTGCTGTACTCGATTATCAGCATCTCGGGGCTGCTGCTGGGCGATATCGCCATGATGATTTGCGACCCGCGCATCAAGCTGGTCAAAAAGGGGGAGAGCCGATGAAGATGGAAAGACCTCCGCACAGGTCCCTGTTTATGCGCTTTAAGGACTACAAGCTGGAGAAGATGCAGCGGGCGTTTGCCCAGGCAGAGCCGGCCGACCCGGCAGCCATACCCGATGATTTGTTTGAGTTTGCCGGGCATGATCTTTCGGATTCGGAGCGGATTGGCTACTCCAATTATTCTTACTGGCGCAGCACCTTTCAGATGTTTTTCAAGAAAAAGATATCGGTGTTCCTGCTGGGCTTTTTGATCATGCTGCTGGCCTTTACCATCGTGCAGCCCCTGCTGCCCAACCAGAAGGATCCCTACCGCGTATACAACAACGAGGCCGGGGCGACGCTCATCAATGTGCAGCCCAATGAGGAATTCTGGTTTGGCACCAACAACATTGGCCAGGACATCTGGTTGCGCATCTGGTCGGGCACGCGCACCAGCCTTTTCATCGGCCTGTGCGTGGCGCTGAGCAACAACATTTTGGGCATTGTGCTGGGCTCCATCTGGGGATATGCGCGAAAATGGGACAAGCTGTTCACCGAAATATACAATCTCTTTGACAATATCCCCTACACGGTGCTGCGCATGCTGCTGATGTATATCATGCGGCCCAGTCTGCAGACCATGATTTTTGTCATGAGCCTCACCGGCTGGATCAGCATGTCCAAGTATATCCGCAATTTGATATTGATTTACCGTGATCGGGAGTTCAACCTGGCCTCCCGCTGCCTGGGCACGCCGTCCCACCGCATCATCATCAAAAATATCCTGCCGCAGCTGATATCGGTCATCATGCTGCAAACGGCGCTGGCCATTCCTGAGGCCATCGGCTCCGAGGTGTTCCTCACCTACATTGGCCTGGGCCTGCCGGTCAGCATCCCGTCGCTGGGCAACCTCATCAATGAGGGCCGGCGGGTGATGCTGGTGGCCAGTCAGCGTTATCAGCTGGTGTACCCGGTGCTGATGGTATCTGTCATCACCATCTCGTTTTACGCGCTGGGCAACGCCTTCGCGGATGCCTCTGACCCGCGCAACCATATGTAGGGGGATGGCATGGAGGGATATCAATTTACAGAACCGATTCTGACCGTGAAGGACCTGGTGGTCAAGTTCAACCTGCGCGGCCAGGTGCTGACGGCCATACGCGGCATCAGCATGGAGCTGTACAAGGGGGAAAGCCTGGCCATCGTGGGCGAATCTGGCTCGGGCAAGAGCGTGTTTACCAAGACGTTCATGGGTCTGTTGGACAACAACGGCTGGATTGCCAACGGCTCCATCGCATATGGAGGCTATGATCTGACCGATTTCAAAACCGAGCGGGACTGGCAAAAGGTGCGCGGCAAGCGCATCGCCATGGTGTTTCAGGATCCCATGACCAGCCTGAACCCGCTGAAAACCGTGGGCAAGCAGGTGCAGGAGGCCTTTACCCTGCACAACAAGGTGTCCCGGGAGGAGGCAAAGCGCCGCGCCATTGAGCTTTTGCGGGATGTGGGCATTCAGGAGCCGGAGCGCCGCTATAAGCAGTATCCCCATGAGTTTTCCGGCGGCATGCGCCAGCGGGTGGTTATCGCCATCGCCATGGCCTGTGTGCCTGAAATCCTCATCTGTGACGAGCCCACCACGGCGCTGGACGTGACCATCCAGGCGCAAATTCTTGACCTGCTCAAGCAATTGCAGGCCCGCTATGGCCTGACATTAGTGTACATCACCCATGATCTGGGTGTGGTGGCCAACGTGGCTGACCGCATCGCCGTGATGTATGCGGGCGATATTGTGGAAATCGGCCAGAGTGAAGAGGTGTTCTACGACCCGCGGCATCCCTATACCTGGGCGCTGCTGTCTAGCCTCCCGCAGCTGGGCGTCAAGGGGGAGGATCTGCTGGCCATTCAGGGCACGCCGCCCAATCTGTTTCAGGAGATCAAGGGCGATGCCTTCGCACCCCGCAACCCCCAGGCCCTCAAGGTGGATTTTGTGGCGCGGCCCCCCTATTTTGAGGTGACACCTACCCACAAGGCGCGCACCTGGCTGCTGGACCCGCGCGCGCCGGATCTGGCTCCGCCCATCCACATCCAGAATCTGAGGACGCTGCGCAGGGGAGGTGTAGACCGTGCCAAGTGAGGAGAAAAGAGACATTCTGCTTCAGGTGAAGGATCTGGAGGTGCGCTTCGGCACCAAGCGGCGTCCCTTTGTCGCTGTGCAGGGCGTCTCCTTTGATATTTACAAAGGGGAGACCTTTGGCCTGGTGGGCGAGTCAGGCTCGGGTAAAACCACCATTGGCCGCGCCATTATCCGCATCAACCCCACCAGCGCCGGCGACATCATCTTCAAGGGTGAAAAAATCAACGGCCCTATCAGCAAGGAGCTGGACCAGAAGATAACCCAGCAGATTCAGATGATCTTTCAGGACCCCATGGCCAGCCTTAACGAGCGCGCCAAGGTGGACTACATCGTGGCCGAGGGGCTGATCAATGTGGCCAAGAACATGCCCCGCCAGGAGCGGGAAGAGGCTGTGGCTGAGGCGCTGGCCGATGTGGGCCTGCTGCCGGAGTTCGCCAGCCGTTTTCCCCACGAGTTTTCGGGCGGGCAGCGCCAGCGCATCGGCATCGCCCGCAGCCTCATCATGGAGCCGGAATTCATCATCGCTGATGAGCCTATCTCCGCCCTGGATGTATCCATCCGCGCCCAAGTGCTCAACCTCCTGAGCAACCTGCAAAAAAAGAAGGGGCTCACCTATCTGTTCATCTCCCACGATTTATCCGTTATGCGCTTCATCTGCGACCGCATCGCCGTCATCCATAAAGGGAAGATTGTGGAGCTGTCGGAGACCGAGCAGCTGTTCGCCAACCCGCTGCATCCCTACACCCAAGCGCTGCTCAGCGCCATCCCGTTGCCAGACCCGGTGCTTGAGCGCAACAAAAAGCTGATCATATACGACCCGGCCTGCCATGACTATGCCAATGACAAGCCCATCTGGCAGGAGATAGAGCCCGGTCACTTTGTGCTTGCCAACCGGCAGGAACGGGAAGGTTATCTGCGCCGCATCGCCGCAAGTTGATTGCCACTGCCATAGCAAAATAATACCGAAACTAAAAGGAACAACAAGGAAGTGTAAGAATGAAGCTCAGCTTTCCTTTTGAACATCACAGCCAGTACCAAAGGGGCCCCAACAACCTCATTACCGATGTGAAGGGGGTAAAAGTGGGTCATGTGACCCTGGCGGATGGGGCAATCCAAACCGGGGTCACCGCGCTGCTGCCGGGGGAGGAGCCTTTCCGCCGCAAGCGCCGGGCCGCATGCCATGTGATCAATGGTTTTGGCAAATCCGCGGGCCTCATGCAGGTGAACGAATTAGGGCAGCTGGAAAGCCCCATTGTTCTTACCAACACCCTGGCGGTGGGGGTGGCCTGGCAGGCGCTGTGTAAGTGGTTAGTTGACAACAACCCGGGCCTTACCAGCGTCAACCCCATTGTGATGGAATGCAACGACAGCTATTTGAACGATATCCGCAGCCTGCATATCACGGAGCGGATGGTGCTTGAAGCCATAAAAGCTGCCGGGGAAACTTTTGAGCAAGGCGCTGTGGGCGCGGGCCGGGGCATGGTGTGCCATGGGCTGTCCGGGGGCATTGGCTCTGCTTCCCGGCAGACAGGGATAGGGGATGAGACCTACACGGTGGGCGTTCTGGTGTTGTCAAACCACGGGCTTTTGCGGGACTTAACCCTGTGTGGGGACCGGGTGGAATTGCTTCTTCAAGAAAAGAAAGAGGAGGAGGCGCAAAAGCAACAGGCCTTGCGGGAAGTCCAGGACCAGGGATCGGTGATCGTTATCCTGGCTACGGATGCGCCGCTAAGCCACAGCCAGCTCAACCGTGTGTGCAAGCGGGCGGTGGCGGGCCTGGCCCGTACCGGCGCTCAAATTGGCCATGGCAGCGGTGAGGTGGTGCTGGCTTTCTCCACCGCAAACGAGATCATCCACGGGGATGAAAGCCCTTTGCGCACCATGACGGAAATGAACGAGCGCTATATTGACACCGTTTTCCGCATGACGGTGGCTGCTGTGGAGGAAGCGGTGCTGGCTTCCCTGTGGTACGCCCAGGCCGTCACCGGGTTTGAGGGACATGCTGTAAAGGCTTTGGGGGATTTTTGCCGTTAGAGCTTGAGTATATTGAAAACACAGCGTTTTCGGGATGCTGAATGCATGCTGTGATGCGTTTTGACCATAGTTTTAACGTTTATCATTCAATATTAATGGCTTTGAGGGATTTATAGTGTTCGGCAACAGCTTCTTTTGTGTCTATGTCAAGCTTCATACGGACAGGTGAGTTGATGTGGTTTGGAAAGAAGAATCCTCCTTATACTACGATTGAAAAACTTGATTTTCAGTATGCATTACTGTATGATTAAAAGGGGAAGGAGGACGATTTTACCTTCCCTAAACGGCTAGTATGATGCGCAGTGAATAGACTGCTGGAAGGATAGCATGGTATATTGTCAGATGAAGAAGTTTTTTGTGTTGTTCATGGCGATTGTTTTGACTGTTTCGATACTGGGTGGCTGTTTTGTTTCACCTGTGCAGGTTCAAGCGGAAGAAGCTCTGGCAGTTGAAGAGCCAACTGCGGAAGCAGCTCCGGTGATTGAAGAACTAACTGCGGAAGCCCCCCCGGCAGTTGATGAGCCTGCTTTGAAAGAGCCTGAAGTAAAAAAAGAAGACCCCCCGGCGGTTGAAGAGCCAACTGCGGAAGAACCTCCGGCAGTTGATGAGCCTGCTTTGAAAGAGCCCGAAGTAAAAAAAGAAGACCCCCCAGCGGTTGAAGAATCAACTGTGGAAGAAGCGGAAGAAGAACCGAAGGTTGAGGAGTCCGCTGCGGAGGAACCCAAGGCAGCCACTGTCCTTGTGAGATATTATGGAGCTGATGAAAAGCTTATTCGAGAGGATAAGGTTGTTATAGGTCAAGCCCCCCCTCTTCCGCCTTTGGCGCCGACGGTGGAAGGGCAGGTTTTTGTTCATTGGTATTTGGTCAATGATAAGCTCAGCGGCAATTCTTCATTAAAATATGATTTTAATTTGCCCGTGCGGGGCGGAATAAATCTGCGCGCACTATATGTGGCGTCTACTCCAGCTGCTGAGGAATCCGTTAAGGAGGAGCCCAAAGCAGAGACAGAAGAAACCCCAGTGGTAGATGATCCTGCTGTGAAGGAGCCTGTAGAAGAAGCGGGAGAAGCCACAGCGGTTGATGATCCTACTGCGGAGGAGCCCGAAGTAAAAACAGAAGAAGCTCCAATGGTGGATGATCCTGCTGTTGAGGAGTCAGAGGAAGAAGCGGAAGAGGTCCCGGCAGCTGATGTGCCTGTTGTGGAAGAGCCCGTAGAAGAAGCAGAGGAAACTCCGGCAGATGATGTGCCTGTTGAGGAGGAGCCTGTAGAAGAAACAGAAGAAGCCCCAGTGGTGGATGATCCTGCTGTTAAGGAGTCAGAGGAAGAAGCAGAAGAGGCCCCGGCAGCTGATGAGCCTGCTACGGAAGAACCCGAAGAAGAAGCGGGGGAAGCTGCGGCGACTGATGATCCTGCTGCTGAGGAGCCCAAGGAAGAAGCGGAAGAAGCCCCGGCAGCTGATGTGCCTGCTGCGGAGGAGCACGAGGAAGAAGCGAAAGAAGTCCCGGCAGAGGAGGCCCTGGTGCGGCTTTCAGTTGCCCTTGCGGTGGAGGGTGAGGAGGCGCAGGACGGTGCCTATCAGGCCCTGCTCACCGGCGGCAATCTGCCTGAAGAAGGGATCGCCGTGGCCAATGCAGGGGATCAGTTCATTTTCCCTGAACTGGCTTTCACTGCTCAGGATGCGGGCACCCATGTTTTCCTGGTGCAGGCCTTGGTTCAGGAGTCCCTGCCGCTTCACAGCTATGATCTGCGTGCGCAGGAGATACGGGTGGAGGTGCTCGCTGATGAAAACGGCCATGTCACCGCCCTTGTAAGCTATCCTTTGGAGGCAGACTATCTTTTAATCGCGCACAGCGTACAGACCCGGGTGCCCACCGCGCGGGTGCATGCCAACCTTCAGCCCGGGCAGATCATCAACTATGGCGATGAGGTGGTTTTCTCGGCCGAGATTAACGATTGTGGCCAGTCTCCCCGTATACAGTGGCAGTATTCCCCTGATAACGAGAATTGGACGGACATTGCCGGGGGTAATGACGTTACGCTTTCTGTCCAGATCACCCCGTCCAACGCCTCCGGCTACTGGCGGGTGATCGTAACGATGGGCGATTAGCAAGGCCTTGTAGAGATTGAAGCGTTTAACCGTAGGGAGATAGCTGCAATGATAAAGGTTAAGACAAAAAGGTTTATTGCCCCGCTGCTGGCGGTGCTATTGATGTGGCAGATTGTGCCTGTTCAGATGCTGGCGGAAACAATTTCCGATGGCTTTTCCCTTATGGAAAACCTGGGAATAGGGGTTCGCGGCGGCCCGGCAGTGTATCATACCGTCTATTTTGATGACTGGAACGGCACACGAATAAGGGCTTATGACGGTACGAATCCGGACTATCCAAAAGTACTGGACGGCACCCCACTGGACAGCATCGCGCCGCCCGATCCCACCCGTACCGGCTACACCTTTGTGCAGTGGACGCCGCCTGAAACCTATATCACCGGCGATGTACCCGCTGTGTTTACCTTCACCGCCCAGTATCGCTCTACCGACCTGTATGAATTGAAAATCGATTACAAGTATGAGAATGGCAGCCCAGCCGCTTTGTCGTATCTGGCAACCTTAGCCTATGGCGAAGATTACGAAGTAACTTCACCCGCCATTCAGGGTTTTTATGTTGATCCCGCCGCTGATGAAATCATCTCCGGCACCGCCGGCGTTTCCCAGGGCGGCGCTACCGAGCTCAACTACACCGTCACCTACAAGGCCAGCACCGGCACCCCCTACACGGTAGAGCATTATCAGCAGAATGTTAACAATGATGAATATATTAGGATTGGAACCGAAACCGAAGTATTTTATGCGACCACCGGATCCACGGTGACGGTCAACAGCAAGAATTTTCCCGGCTTCACCGCCAAAACCCCTACCCAGCAAGCCACCATTGCCGCGGATGGCAGCACCGTGGTGAAGATGTATTATGACCGTATCAGCTATATCCTCACCTTTGATACCGCTGGCGGCAACTTTATTCCGCCCTTCCAGGGGCGTTATGGCACAACTGTGCCAACTGTAGCTAACCCCACTCGTACGGGCTACACTTTTGCCGGTTGGTCTGCCCCCATTCCGGTCATACTCACCGAAAGCCAGACCATCACCGCCAGTTGGACGGCGCAGAATAATGTACAATATACATTGGTATATTGGCTTGAAAATGCTGACCCTACCCCCGGTACTTCCACCTATGAATATTCCTATCGAAACGCAGTCGTTCGCACTGGCACGTCAGGCACCGTATATACCATTAAAACGGCAGATCGGCCTGCCATTCAATACTTTACTTTTAGTCACTATGACATGGGTCAAGCCATCGCTGGCGATGGCAGCACCGTCATCAATATCTATTACACCCGCAATTCTTACACAGCGACATTTATTCTTAATAGGAACAATGCCACCCTGACCATCGGCGGGGTCACCTATACACATCCTCAACAGTATTCTTTCACAGCGAAATATGAAGCCGATATAAGTGATCTATGGCCGACATCCGAGCACATGTATTCACCAGGATCGGCGCGGTTTCGTCATTGGGATTCCCCAACGGGCAATTGGGCGTCCAAACAAACAGCATTTACAAAGGATCTCTTAAATCAAACGTTCAAAGGAATTTGGAGTTCTACCGTAATTCCTCACCATTTACATTATATGTTTGAAAGTTTGGATGGTAGCGGTACCTTATACCAGGGACGCTATTACAAACAGGACGACGTATTAAGTCAGACGGTATACTCTTGGGGAGGTAACTTTGGCGCTAAGGACATCCCTGGGTTGACAAGCGCTGGAGTAATAAGTGAATATAATTGGACTGATATTGAGTACGATATATATTTATATTACACTCGAAACATCTATACCCTGGACTTCCAAAGTCATGGGCAGGTGGTGCCTGGCAAAACTCAGCAACTAAAATATGGTGCCAGCATTCAGCCCACTTATAATTTTACCCCGGAAACCCCGTCCGACCTGCCGGGCTATTCCTTTGGTGGCTGGTATACCACGTCCGCCTGCACGCCGGGCACGGAGTTCGTGTGGGCAGGCGCTACCATGCCAGCCCAGAACCTGCGCCTGTTCGCCAAATGGGTGCCGCCAACGTATAATGTATACTTCAATTACACCAAACCGGACGGCACCATCGTGCAGCACGGCACCCAGCAGGTTGTGCGGGGCCAGAAAGCCGTGCGCCCGGATGATCCTGCAGCCATTTCCGGCTATGACTTTGACGGCTGGTATTATGCCGGCACCACGACTAAGTACTCCTTTGACGCCCAGGTGTTTTCCAACCTGAATCTCACCGGGCGTTATCTGCCTAAAAATGACCGTACCTACACCGTTCAATACCTGTATACGAACAATAGTGAAGCTTTCTCGCCTAAAACCGTCACCGGGCAGACCATGGGCGCCACCGTCACCGAGCAGGCGGCAAATGTACCAAACCACCTGCCCGATGCCCTGAGCAAAACCCTCACCCTGGCGGCGGATAACAATATTATCACCTTCTATTACAGCGTGCCCAATGTGAACTATACTGTGCGCTACCTGGAACGTGACACCGGTATGGAGTTGCTTCCTCCTGTTACCAAGAACAGTGGAGGCCAAACGACGGTGACCGAAATGGCCCCCTCTATTACCAACAAGCCCTACCAAATGCCTGATAACAGCTGGGTGATTGTGGACTTCAACCCGGATATGCCTGAAAAGTCCCTCACGCTGACCTCTGATCCGGACCTCAACATCATCACCTTCTATTATGAGTATGTCATCAAGCACCATTATGAAGTGCGCTATCTGGAAATAGGCACCAATGTCGAGCTGGCGCAGCCGAAGCATGTCATCACGGCCAAGAGCGAAGTGGTGGAGCTGGCTAAAACCATCACAAATTATCGTCCGCACAGCGTTGTCAGCACCTATCCGAACCTGGTCAGGGGCAGCAGCGCGAACTATATATCTACTAAGCTTGGGGTAGTTGATCCCGTAAGCCAACCCGCGCAGGTGATCACTTTTTACTATGCGCCGGCACACATTGATATCACCGGCACGAAAACCTGGGTGGATCAGGGCATAGAGATACCGGACCAACGGCCCGGCAGCCTGACCATCACACTTTATGCCAACAACGTCCAGCTTTCACCCCAACCCGTGCCAACGTGGACGAATGAAGGCGATACCTGGACTTATACATACATCAACCTGCCCGCTGCAGCAGAAGGCGTGCCGAAGCACTACACCGTGCGGGAAACGGTGCCCAACAACTATGTGGCCAGCCATGTTGACAAAGATGCCCCCGGCGGCACCGACATCATCAACACCTTGGATGGCGGTACCACCACCTTTTCCGGCACCAAAACATGGGTGGATACCCCCGACCCGGTGTCCGGGTACAACCCCCGGCCCGCCACCCTGGTGCTGACCTTTTACCGCAAGGGCCAAAACGATGCGAACTGGGTGAAAATGAGCCCTCAGCCTTCGTACAGCTGGGACAAGACCACCGGGGATAACACCTGGACTTACACCGCCACTGGCCTTAAGAAATATGAGGATGGTCACCTCGTGGCTTACAAAGCTGAGGAAACCCTGCCCCTCGGTTACGAAAAAACCATTGATGACGGCCAACACTTCAAAAACGAAGTCATCTATACCAAAGCTACCAAGACATGGGTGAACGGCCCCGATGAACATCCCACCATCTGGCTTCAAGTGCACCGGCAGGTGGGGGCGGGCACCCCGGTGCCGGTACCCCTTGCCTCTTTGAAAAAGCTTGAAAGCGGCACAACCGAGGTTCAATGGCGCGGCCTGGAACAGACCGATGCGAATGGCAACCCCTACATTTTCTCGGTGCGGGAAGTGAACGCAGCAGGCCAACTTTGGACACCGCCAAACTATACCAAGGCAGAGAATGGCCTGAATGTAACCAACACCTATGTCATCCCCACCGACGGCACAGCCACCGGCACCAAGACCTGGGTGAACGGCGCTGCCACGCACCCCGATCTGTGGCTGCGGCTGTATCGCAAAACTACAACTGGTAACCCATTGGTTGATGAGGCTGTGCCAACTGATGAAGCCGCCGTCGTCAAAGTTAATGAAACCGGCGATACCTCCCACACGTGGACAGGGCTTAAAACCACCGACATCAATGGCAACGCCTACACCTTCTACATCAAGGAAGGGCAGTGGGACGACGCCACCGCCACCTTCACCGAAAGTGTTCCGGCGAATTATACATGCACTGGGACAGGCACCCTCAACCTGACCAACACCTATGTCATCCCCACTAACGGCACATTTGAAGCCACCAAAGTTTGGGTAAATGGTACGCAGGTAACAAAGCCTGATATTTGGTTCCAGCTGCAGCGCAGGGTTGCCAACGGAGCCTGGGCGCCTGTGACAGGGACAGATATTAAACAGGTGCCGACTACTGATCCTTTCACTGTCACCTGGGAAGATCTGGAGGAAACCGACAGCGCCGCCCGTCCCTATGAGTTCGGCGTGTTGGAAGGCGTGTATAATGAGGTTACTCAGGAGTTTAGCCCCGGCAGCCCCAGCCCCTTTGATACGTCTACAGGCGAATATACTGATGAAATCACTAACACCTATGTGTCTCCCAAGCGGGAGGATATCATCGTCAGCAAGGTCTTTAAGACCACTTGCCCAAAGGGTGTAGCGCCTGTAACCACTGTAACTTTGGAATTGTGGCGAGAGGCTGGCACTGCGGATGCTGAAAAGGTGGGCGAGGTCGAACTGGACGGCAACATTGACTCTGTTGAATTCTATCCCTGGCAGGCCAAGTTCACCGATCTGGACGACACAGACGAGAACGGCAACACCTACACCTATTGGGTAAAGGAGCCTGTTGTTCCCGGCAACTATGTAGACACCTATAATCAAAACACCTTCACCGTTACCAACACCTGGCAGGGGGTGCCTTTCACCGCTAAAAAGGAATGGGCAGGCGGCTACACAAACATGCCTAGGCCGCCGGTTTCCTTCCAGCTGCAGCGAAAGACTGCCAATATGGAAGCCCCTGAAAACGTGGGTAATCCCGTTACGCTGGATGGCATACCTGACGGCGGCAGCCTTGGCGAAGGATCAGGCGAGCACACCGCCTGGACCTACACCTGGGAGTCCCTGCCCAAACACGACAACGATAACAACCTTTATATCTACTCCGTAACGGAAAAACGGCTGATTGGCTACACGCCCTCGGATCCGGTTGTTTTAAACGATATTCCTACCATCACCAACACCTTTGAAGGTGTCTCTGTGAGCGCCACCAAGCGCATTGTGATCCCTAAGCGCTACAGCGGCACAACAGTTAACCCGCCGCCATTCAGTTTGGCGCTCTACCGCAATGATGATACTACACCTATCAAAACTGTTATCCTCAACGGTGTGGCTGACACGGAGGAGGGGACCGACGAGCTGGATGGCTCTGGAGAAACAGACCCGAGTCTTGTTGATACCGATGAAAATGGCAACACCGTCTATAAGTGGCACTATACATGGCAAAACCTGCCCAAGAATGATGAAAATGGTGAGGAGTACATCTACAAGGTTCGCGAGCCTGATGTGCCCCTAAACTATGTCCGCATGAGCGTGAGTGAAGAATCGGGTGTCTTTGTCATCACCAATGAATACAATGACGGCACCTTCCGCGCTAAGAAAGAATGGAATACCAAGATGGGCACGGTGCCCGTGACCTTCCGGCTGGAGCGGGCAACGGCTGCTGCTCCCGATCATTGGGAAGACACAGGGAGAAACATTGTCCTCAACGGTACTGCCGACAGTGAGGAAGGCCACCCCAACGGCACCGTCCGTTATGAAGATACTCCCTGGTGCGCCGTATGGACCGGCCTGCCTGCCCAGGTAGATGGCGTTAATGTCAAATACCGGGTGCAGGAAGTGTTTGACGATGCCCTTTTAGGCAACTATGTGATTGATACGACTGCCAGCGCCTCCACGGTCATAGCCAACACTTCTTTGAAGGCCAATATTACTGCCAAGAAAGTATGGGTAGGGGGCGAAACGGTCAGGCCCGCAAGCATTACTCTGTCCCTGAGCCGTTATTTCGAAGGCGGTATAACGGAGGATACCGGATATCAGTCTCCAGCTGCTGCCACCCTTACCAAGCCGGAAGATAACAATAATGACTGGGGAACGCATACTTGGGAGAATCAAGAGCGCTTTTACACTGATCAAGGCGTGCAGAAAGAATATGTCTACAAGGTAACGGAGTCATATGCACTTACTGCTGATAAAGGCAGCTTTACATCCAATTGTGAGGTTGTAGATGGCGTCTATACCATCACCAACACCTACACGCCCCCTACCCGGGACTACTACATGAAAAAGGCATGGGACGGCGGCAAGCCAAGAGCCGTCACTGTGCAGCTGCAACGCAAGTATGCGGATGAAGAAGACGATAATGCTTATATTCCCATGGGGCCTGGGCACACCCTTGACGGTGTGGAAGACACTGATTATGGCGAATTCAGCAACGCAAAGGAACTGGAGAACTGGGTGCTTCACCGGCCCGACTTGGTGCGGGCAGACAACACAGGGCGCGCTTATAAGTACCGCATTATTGAGCTGAGTGACCTGAGCGAGTATGGATTTACCAGCTACAGTGTGGTCTACAATGGAACAGAGTACGACGCCGTGGTCACTAACCACTATGAGATTCCCACTGATGGCGAAGCCACGGTGAAAAAGGTCTGGGTCAATGGAGCTGAGGCGGACAGGCCCGATGTCTGGTTCCAACTGTGGCGCAAGACCACCACCGGCACGGATGATGTTCGTGAGAAGGTGCCTGGTTCTGATCCTGAACTGGCCCCTGATCTTGCGCCTATCAAAATAAACGATCATGTTGGTTATGAATACACCTTCACTGATCTTGCTAAGACGGATAAGTATGCCAACGCTTATACTTTCTTCGTGGTGGAGGGCAGCTACGACGGCACCAACTTTACGGCAGGCAATCCGGAAAACTATGAACTGACAACCACGGGTGACAGCCTGACGTTGACCAACAGCTACGTCATCCCCACTACCGGCACGGTAACCGCCACCAAGGAATGGGTGAACGGACCGGCTGACAAGCCGGAGGTGTGGTTCCAGCTGCACCGCAAGACGGGCACCGGTTCCTGGGAGATTGTGCCCGGGGCGGAGATCAAGCAAGTACCAGTCGTCCCCGCAGAACTCAAGGTGGAATGGAGCGGCCTTGAAACGACGGATATCAACGGCAACGCGTATGAGTTCGGCGTGGTGGAAGGCAGCTATAAAAACAATGCTTTTACAGCAGGTGCGCCTGAAAATTATACGGCAACAGCACAGCCAAGCCTGGCCATCACCAACACTTATGTGTCCCCCAAGCGGGAAGACATCATCGTGAGCAAGTCCTTTAAGACCACTTACGCAGGGGGCATAGCGCCTGTAACCCCCGTCACCCTGAAGCTGTGGCGACAAGCTGCCGGTACTCCGGATGCAGAAGAAGTGGGTGAAGTTGAATTAGACGGCAATATTGGTGGCTTGGAGCATAACGCTTGGCAGGCCAAGTTCACTAATCTGGACGCTACGGATGAAAATGGCAATGAGTATGATTATTGGGTTGATGAGCCAAGTGTTCCCGGCAACTATGCAATGACCATTGATGATAACAACCCTTTCACTGTCATCAACACTTGGCAGACCACATCCTACACCGTAAATAAGGTATGGGCCGGTGGCTACACGGGGATGGAACATCCCTCCGTTCAGTTACAGCTGTGGTGTCAGTCAGAGGGGATGGCGGAGCGGGAAAAAGTACCTTTGGTAGGTCTTGTCACTCTGCCTGCCACCACGGAAAATCTGGTGCCCTATACCTGGGAGAACCTGCCGCTGAAGGACGTAAACAATAAACCATACGAGTATACTGTCAGCGAGGTGACCGGCCTTGTTGGCTACACCATGTCGCAGGAAGGTAACACCATCACCAACACCTACGAGCATGTGCATATTAACGCGAAGAAGGTTATTGAGTTCCCCGACGGCGTCATTCCAAGCGCGGATGATCTTCCTTTTTTCACGCTTGTGCTGCACTGCAGCGATGGTGAGGAATATACTGCCATATTGGACGGCATCGACGATAACGCTGCGGATCACGAATCCGGCGAGCGGGCCCCGGATACACCGGGACAGGATCGGCTCACCTGGAACTACAGCTGGAAATACCTGCCCAAGCATGATGCCCAGGGAAATGAATTTGTATACACCCTGACTGAGCCCAACCCGCCCAGTGGCTATGTGCGCCAGAGCATCACAGGCGATATGAATGATGGCTTCGTTGTCACCAATGAGCATCGCCATGATGTTTTCCGCGCCTTCAAGTATTGGGATACTAAAACAGGCACGAAACCAGTTATCTTCCGTTTGGAACAGGTGACTGTGAACGCAAATGGCGACCCAGATGGTACTTGGACAGATATGGGAATGAACATCGAGCTTGACGGTGTTGCTGACAACAGCAACGCAAACTATTATGAGGATTCGCCCTGGCGCGCCGTATGGACTAACCTGCCCACCCAGGTGGGGGGCGTCACTGTCAAGTACCGGGTGCAAGAAATACCGATCACGCCTGCGGGTGACTACGATACGGTTACCAGCGCCTCCACAGCTATCACCAACACGTCGTTGAAGGCCGATATTACCGCCGCCAAAAAATGGGTGAATGGTGAAGAAGTCAGGCCTGAAAACATCACCCTGACCCTGAAGCGCTATAAGGAAGAAGGCGGAACGCTAATTGTTGATCCCGATTATGAAAAGACAACCACGCTCTCCAAGCCGGCAGGCAATGAAGACAACTGGGGAGAGTATACATGGAATGAGGATCGTTTCTATACCGATGGACAGGGTGAAAGACAGGAGTATGTCTATAAAGTAACGGAGAAACCGTTTACGCTTGGGGAAAGCGAAGGCAGTTTCACATCCGAATATGATTTTGTAGATGATGTTCATACCATCACCAACACCTATGTGCAGCCTACCATTGACATGAAGGCGGCCAAGGTATGGGATGGCGGGGATGCCTCCAACCGACCTGCGGTGACCTTCCAGCTTTGGCGAAAATATGCCAGTGAAGGCGATAATGCGTGGGTATTGGCCATGCCCGGTGCTGTCGGTCATACCTTGGACGGGGTAATAGATCAAGCAGCGGATCCGCAGACCGGTGTGCAAGAATATGAACCATGGAAGATAAAAAGGGACGGCGTTCCCATGCGGGATACGAAAGGCGAACCTTACGTATACAGAATTGCAGAAACGGAACGGGTGACGGGTTTCGAGGAACCTGAATATACTGGCAATGAGACCCAGGGGTTTGTTGTGACCAACAAATACATCATTCCCACCACCGGCACGGCGACTGCCACCAAGGTATTTGAGCAGGGCGAAAATGCCGTCAAGCCAAATGTCTGGTTCCAGCTGTGGCGGAAGACCACGGGCGGCGCTGCGGATGAAGGGGAAGCTGTGCCCGATGTAGCCCCGGTCAACATTACGGCAGAGCCAAACTACACTTATACATTTGATAACCTTGAAACCACGGACTCTAACGCCAAGCCCTACACTTTCTATGTGAAGGAAGGCAACTATAGCGAGAATACCAAAATCTTTACCGACGCCACAGTCTTTGGCGATTTCTCCTATTCATCAGGCGAAGGTACCTTGACCCTAACCAATACCTATGTCATCCCGAAAGATGGCACGTTCATTGCCACCAAGGTTTGGGAGGGCGGCTCGCAGGTGGACAAGCCCGCTGTCTGGTTCCAGCTGCATCGCAGGGTTGCCAACGGAACCTGGGCGCCTGTGACGGATGCGGGTGTTAAGCCATTGCAGGTAACAGCCGAGAACTCCTACACCGTTACATGGGAAAATCTGGAGAAAACCGACAGCGCGGCCCGGCCCTATGAATTCGGCGTGCGGGAAGGCGTGTATGATGGCAACACCTTTGTTTACGGCAGCCCCAGCCCCTTTGTGATGACTGATGGCGAATACACCAACAAAATCACCAACACCTATGTGTCCCCCACCCTTGCCCCTCTCACCGTTGAGAAGAATTGGTCCTTCCCACAAGGAGTGAACGGTGATTTGCTCAAAACCGAGGTCACGCTCAGCCTGATGCGAGCGGTGGAAGGCGAAGCTGCTGTCAAGGTGCGGGACATCGTGCTGGATGGCATTGTCGGCGGGCATGAACAGACCTCCTGGCGCAGCACCATCCAGGGCCTGCCTGAGCGGGATAGCCGCGGCGTTAAATACAATTACAGCGTGATAGAAAACGATGTGCCGGCGAACTTTGATGCATCGGTTGACGGCTACATCGTCACGAATACCTGGCAGACAACGAGTTTTACCGCCAAAAAGAAGTGGTCAGCCCCGGCATATGTTGAGGAGTACCCGGAAATCACCTTCCAGCTCCAGCGCAGCACGGATGGCTTGACCTTTGAATCGGCAGGCGATCCTGTTACGATTTCGAGCGAACCATGGACCTACACCTGGACCAACTTGCCCAAGTATTCACCAACAAAGGAACTATACACCTATACCTTTACCGAAACCCGTGTGGCGGGCTATACCCCTTCCGGCCCGGTTGTGGAGAACGATATTCCCACCATCACCAACACCTTTGAGGGTGTCTCTGTGAGCGCCACCAAGCGCATTGTGATTCCCGTGCGCTATGGTGCAGCGGTTATCCCGCCTTCATTTAGCTTGACGCTCTACCGCAATAATGAGCCTATCAAAACTGTTATTCTGAACGGCGTGGCTGACACGTCGGGCGGTACTGGAAATGACGCCCTGAAGCCGGATGGCTCTGGAGAAACGGCCCCGGATCTTGTCGATACCGATGAAAATGGCAATACCATTCACCAGTGGCATTACACTTGGGAGAACCTGCCCAAGTATGATGAGAATGGTGAAGCTTACATCTACAGAGTCGGCGAGCCTAATGTGCCCCCGTTGTACGTTCGCACAAGCGTGACTGAGGTTGTAGAAAATAACTTTGTCATTACCAATGAATACAATGACGGCACATTCCGCGCGAAAAAAGAATGGAACACCAAGACGGGCACGGTGCCCGTGACTTTCCAGCTGCAATACGCAACGGTTGATGGTCCTGAAAACTGGCAGGACATGACGCTGGACATCAGCCTTAATGGCACTGTCGACAGCGAGGAAAACAACCCCAACAACCCTGATTATTATGAATATTCCCCCTGGAGTGCCGTATGGACGGGCCTGCCCACGCGGATAGGCGGTGAGCGCGTCAAATACCGGGTGCAGGAAACCGCCCCTGGTGGCTACGATGCGGTATCCAGCGCCTCCACGGTCATCACCAATATTTCGCAGAACACCGATATCACCGCAGCTGTAGAATGGGTGAATGGCGAGGAAGTGAGACCCGGGAGCGTCACACTGGTTCTGAACCGCTATTTGAATGATGGTACGACAGCTGATCCCGCTTACACAATCCCCATAGAAGAGACACTATTGAAGCCGGCAAACAATGCTGACAACTGGGGAGAGCACACCTGGGAGGATCAGCCGCGTTACTATAAGGATAATAATAATGAGCGTCAGGAATATGTCTACAAAGTAACGGAGAAGCCGATTACGCTTGACTCTACCCAAGGCAGCTTTACATCCACATGCGAGGTTGTAAATGGCGTACACACCATCACCAACACCTATGAACAACCTTTCGATGACCTCAAGGCGGCCAAGGTATGGGAGGGCGGGGATGCCTCCAACCGGCCTGCCGTAACCATCCGTTTGTGGCGCAAATATGCAAGCGAAGGTGATGACAAA
Organism: Christensenellales bacterium; assembly: GCA_050952935.1. Lineage (GTDB taxonomy): Bacteria > Bacillota > Clostridia > Christensenellales > Aristaeellaceae > UBA6115. The sequence continues at coordinate 542,340 of JBMNLS010000002.1, forward strand.
TGGGCACATGCCAACCCCAGAGCCCCCGGCCATACCCTGGATGGGAACCCAGAAGCAGATAATCATCCGCTGACCAGAGCCAGAGAATATGCCCCCTGGAAGATGGTAGGCAAGGCTCCCCTCAGAGACATACACGGCAACCTTTTTGAATACAAAATTACAGAGACCGCGACGGTACCGGGCTTTAATGAACCCGGTTATACCTACGATAACACCCTGGGATATGTGGTAACCAACAAATATATCATCCCCACCACGGGCAAAGCGACTGCTAAAAAGGTGTTTGTCCAGGGCGAAAATGCTGATAAACCCGAGATTTGGTTCCAGCTGTGGCGGAAAACCACGGGCGGTGGCGCTGTGGATCAAGGGGAGGCAGTGCCCAACGTAGCCCCGGTCAAGATCACCACAAAAGATAATTACACCCATACCTTTGAAAAGCTTGAAACCACGGATTTCAACGCCAACCCCTACACCTTCTATGTGAAGGAAGGCAATTATAACGAGGACACCGAAACCTTTACCCCTGTCACGGTCTTAGGTGATTTCACCTATCAGTCAGGCGAAGGCACCCTGACCCTGACCAACAGCTATGTGATCCCCACCAACGGTACAGCAACTGCCACCAAGACATGGGTGAACGGACCGGATACGAAGCCAGATGTCTGGTTCCAGCTGCACCGCAAAACGAGCACCGGTTCCTGGGAAGTTGTGCCCGGGGCGGATATCAAGAAAGTACCAACCTATAACTCGACTGCTCCTGATACAAAGCTCTCCGTCAGATGGGATGGCCTTGAAATGACGGATATCAACGGCAACGCGTATGCATTTGCCGTGGAGGAAGGCGTCTATGACGAGGCAAGTAATGCTTTTACCCCTGGTGCTCCCTTGCATTACACGGCAACAGGCCGAATGAGCCTGGCCATCACCAATACCTATGACCCGCCGGCAGACGCCAGCTTTACCGCCACCAAAACCTGGGCGGGCGGGCCTGGCAACAACAAAACCGCTGTTGCGTTTGACCTGTACCGCAAAAGCAAAAATATGACAGAAAAGGAACTGGTTACAGGAGCCACATGCACAGTCACCGGCGAGGCGCCAAAGTATACTTGTACATGGAACAACCTGATCTCCCGCGACAGCAAGGGCGATCTGTATACTTTCACTGTGAAGGAACGGGACGAGGATGCGCAAGGCTACTTCACCGCCCAGGACGGCAGCAAATACAAGGTGAGCTATGATGAGGATCATAAAGACGCCACCAACACCTACCAGATTCCCAGGGATAAGGATGTTGTCGCTACCAAAGCATGGGTAAACGGCCCAACTGATGACCGCCCCGATGTTTGGTTCAAGCTGCAGCGTCGCATCCTTGGCGTTAGCTCCTGGGCGGATGTGCCGGGAGCCGATATCAAGCAGGTGCCTGCGGGGCTTTCCGTCACCTGGGAGGATCAGGAGCGTACGAACTTTGGCGGCTTGAACTGGGAGTACGCCGTGGTTGAGGGCAAGCTGGAAAACGGCGTGTTTACCGAGGCTGTGCCAGAAAATTATGAGCTCTCAGGGGAAGGTGGCCTCAACCTGACCAACACCTATAACATCCCGACCCAAACCTTAATTGCCCAAAAGCAATGGGTCAATGGCCCAACGCAGAAACCCACGGTGTGGTTCAAGCTGCAGCGGGCCCTACCCAGCGGCCAGCCTGAGGACATCCCAGCCGGGGAAGCGGGCAGCGCCATCCTGAAGCTGCTGCCAGGCGTTTTGAGCGTGCAATGGGACAATGTGGAGCAGACGGACATTGCCGGCAAACCCTATACCTTCAGCATTGTGGAAGGCCTGATGAATGAGGACACGCAGGTATTCACCCCCGGCCTGCCGGACAGCTACGAATACACCGTCACTGCGATGGAAGGCTCCCTAGGCGTGGTCAACACCTATACCAGCCCCACCGGCACCAAAACCACAAGAAAGATCTGGGCGGGCGGCGGGCCGACGCCCTATCCGCCCATTTGGCTGCGCCTGGAACGCGCGACCAACCCCGGCGAAGGCTTTGAGGCGGTGCCGGATGCTGACCCAATTAAGGTAAGTATGCCGGAGGGCAGCGCCGAAAGTGAACCTATTACCTGGGAAAACATTGCTCTGAAGGATAAGCGTGGAGTGCCCTACGTCTTCCGTGTGCGGGAAGGTGTGTATGACGAGAATTCTGATACCTTTACACAAAAAACTCCAGCCAACTATGTGAGCGATTCCGGCCAATATGACATGGGGCAGGGACTGCAACAAGTGACAAACACCTGGCAGACTTTTGATTTGTCAGCCGAGATCGTCTGGGATGGCGCGCCGGCGGCTGCTTATGATTTGCCCGATGACAAGACGGCGACGTTGTCCCTTTATCGGTATACGGGCGCAGATTCTACCCAAAAGGAAAAGTTAGGCACCATTCTCCTGGATGGGATCAGCTATAAGGTTGAAACGGCCTTGAAATTCATTGGGCGCGCTACAGCCGAAGGCTGGAAAGTCAAAGTGTCTGCCCTACCCAAGTACAACCTTGATACTGGCGAACTCTACACCTATTTGGTGGAGCAATCCGAGGTTCTTCCGCTCATTTACACAGCAAATTCCCCGGTGCAAACCGGAGGCGACTGGGTGTTCACCAACACCTTTGATAAAAAAACTGTTGAAGTTTTCAAAGAATATATCAACACCACCAGCCGACCCCCGGTTACCATCGTGTTGTTCCAAAATGGCACGGAGTTTGACCGCTTTGAGCTGGATGGCATCCCGCATGGGTCTGCCGATAGCGGCGAACCCTACGAGGCGAACCCCGGCCGCTTGATCTGGCCCAACCTGCCCGCCAGAACCCTGGAGGGGGATGATGCCAAATATACCGTCACGGAAATCATTCCGGAGAACTTCCCCTATCAGCGGGTCATCACCGAAACACCATATGGCTTCTATATTAGCAACACCTACAATGATGGCCGATTCACGGCTGTCAAGCGCTGGAACATCGGCCAGGCGCCCCTGCCGGAGAGCGTCACCTTCAAGCTGTGGCGCTGGGTGAGCGGCAGCGGCTACCATGAAAAGGAAGCAATGCCTGTGGAATACGACGGCGTCATGGATGGCACGGTGGACACCGCCCCGGGCGCCCATGGCAGTGAGAGCAGGGCATGGGAATACACCTGGACCAACCTCCCGCTCAACGGCAACTACAACAACAATCCGAAACAGCCGGTGTACTACACTTACTTTGTGGAGGAAGTGCCGCTGGGCAGCGACTATATCGTTGATGCGGTGACATCTTCCAGCGCAATCATCAAGAACATCGCGCTGAAAACCCAGTTTACCGCGCAGAAGATATGGGGCGGAGGGCCCGAGCCGGATGTGTATTTCCAGCTGATGCAGTTTGACGGCACAGAGACTATTTCTCTGGGCAGCCCGGTCTTGCTGAACGGCGAGGCAGATGCCGTGGGTGCCGGTGAATCCGGCGAACTGAGCCCCTGGGCCTATACCTGGACCGATCTGCCGCGCTTTGTGGACAATGACACGTCCAAGCCCTACACCTACACCGCCAAAGAGGTAAACGCTGACGGCAATGACTTTACCCCGGATGGCTATATACGCTACAATAACAACTCCAGCCGCATCATTAACATCCACAATTCTGATGTCAACGCCGTCAAAACCTGGGTGGGCGGCGATGCCCAGCGTGCGGAGGGCATCGGCCCTGATTCCTATTTCACGCTCTACCGCAGAACCATTTTTGAGGAAGAGGCTGCCGCTATGGATCCTGATCATGAGGATTTGGGCGGCCAGCCTGTTACCAAGCCTGTGGCTTTGTGGGGCAGCGGTGACAGCCCCAACACAGTGACTGTCACCTGGAAAAAGATGCCCTGGGGCACTGGCGATGGCATGCCGTATATCTATTCCGTGGTGGAAACCGACAGCGGAGGCAATCCGAAGGATCTTTGGAAGGATGCGGATGACCCGCAGACCTACATCTACAAGACCACCTATGATGAAAACGAGCCGCTGAAGGTGACCAACACCTACGAAAGCCCCACCCGAGAGGTGGTGGCCGGCAAGTTCTGGCATGGTGTTGCCGAAGGGGCCAGCCTGCCCGGCGTCTGGCTGAAGCTGTGGCGCGGCCTGACCGATGACAACCAGGCGCTGGTGCCTGCGGAGGAGGCAACGGCCAGGGAAATTCCCGGCGCCACGTTTGCCGAGGGCCAATCCAGCCAGGTTTCCTGGACTGGGGTGCTCAAGTTTGACGCCCAGGGCCGGGAATACCTCTACACCACCCGGGAATACGCCGCTGCCAACGCAACTGAGCCGGGCGCGCCCGAAGGCTTTGCCAATACCCGGGCAGGCTTGAATCAGCATAATATGAAGCTGACGGACATCAAGGCGACCAAGCATTGGAAACAACTGCCTGAAAACGCCAGCCATCCCGAGGTTGTTCTGCAACTGAAGCGGACGGAGGTGGGCTCAACAGAGCCAGCCCAGGTGGTGGATACCCACACCATGGCAGCAGGCACTGAAACGAGCACGCAGCACATCTTTAAGAATAAGCCGATTTACGGCATGAACGCAGCTGAAGAGATCGTTGCCTACATCTATACCGTTGATGAGGCGGCTGTGCCTAACGGCTACACCAAGCAAGTGAGTGGCAATGCCAAGGATGGCTTTATCATCACCAACACGTATGACGGCGTGAGCAGCGATGATGGCGACGACACGAATGACCACCCGATCAGCGTAAAAGCGGCGAAGGCATGGACGTATCCTGCCGGCATCGCGGAGCCATTGGATGCTGATAAGCCGGTTGTGCGCTTCAACCTGAAGCGCAACGACAACGTGATAATGGGCGAGAAAACGCCTGCGTATAACACGGCCAACTCGTGGCAGGTGGTATGGGAAGAACTGCACCGATATGACACGCTGGGCAACGCCTACCGTTACGAAGCCTTTGAGGTGATGACGCCGGACGGCTACAAAGCTTCTGTGATGGGCAGCCAGGAAGAAGGCTTTACGATCACCAACACATATGATGGTACAGGTGTGGACGGCAAGCTGTTGGACGTGGTTGTGAGCAGTGAGTGGCAGGATAAGAGCGGGCAGGTCGTGATTGATACCGCCCTGCTGCCGAGGAACCTGAGCATCCGGCTTACAGGCGGCAATGCGCCCGCGGAAGCGTACCTGCTTATGCCGGATGCGGATGGGAATTGGTCCTATACCTATCGCAATCTGTATGCATACGACACCCGGGGTAAGCCAATTGCCTACAGCGTAAGTGAGACAGTGCCCAACGGCTATAAACAGCGACCAACACAGGGTGACCAGACAAGTGGCTTTGTGCTGGTGAACAAGTATGATGGCGTTACCAACAATAAGAGCCCAGCCGACCCGGACAATCCGCAGGAGCCGGTGACAATCCATATCGTTAAGGCCTGGCAGGGTGCGGATGGGCAGGCTGTCACGGACAACCGCAAGCTGCCTGCCGGCCTGCTGCTGACGCTGCGCGGCGGCGCTCTGGTGGCGGATGAACCGTTGACCCTGACCGGGGCAAGTGAGTGGAAGGCCAGCCTGACGAACCGCGCGAAATATGACAGCACAGGCGAGGAGATCATCTACAGCCTGACGGAGACAGTGCCCAATGGGTACACTATCTTCAGCCAGGTTCACACCAAGGCGGGGGACGAGCATACCTTCTCTTTGACGAACAAGTATGACGGCGTGACGAACAATGAGAATCCGGACAATCCTGTAACAGAGTCTGTCGCTTTTAAAGTCACTAAAGTCTGGCAGAATGTGCCGAAGGATACCGATCTGCCACAAAGCATTACGCTGCGCTTATTGGCCAATGGGCTTGCTTTGGAAGAGCGGATACTTACCCAGGGCGATGGATGGCAGACCGAATGGGGCAAGCTATACAAGTATCAAACAGACAGCAGCGTGATTAGCTATCAAATTGCAGAGGTTGATGTGCCTGGAGACTATAGGAGCCAGGTGAAAGGTGATTCTGTCCAGGGTTATACCGTGACCAATACCTATCACGGTGTTCTGGCGCCCAAAATGATTCCCGGCAGCGGTATGTTACTTAGCATTGGGGACTACCGGGAGTAAAATAGGTTTCTCTGCAAACACCGCACTATGTATAGAGGAAATAAGTGATGAAAAAATGGTGGATCTTTTTGGCGGTCATCCTTGCCTTTTCTATGACCCGGTCTTCAGGTATTCTATCAGCCAAAGCGCAGGTGCAGCCACCCCTTCGGGTAGCCTCAATGACTGCGATGACAGGAAAATTCTTTACCGGCATGTGGGGAATGAATGGTGCGGATATTGATGTGCGTCAGCTGCTGCACAGCTATCCGACGGTAGATTGGCTGCAGGATCAAACCCTGGCGATCAACCCTGTGGCTGTACGCAATATGCAGGTGAACTTGGATGCGCAGGGCAACCGGGTTCACCAGATCACCTTGCACCAGGATTTGTATTTCAGTGACGGTACATGTATCAGGGCGCAGGACTATGTGTTCTCCGTTCTTCTGCAATATTCACCTTACATTCGTGAATTAGGCGGTGTACCCATCCAGGCAAGTTTTCTGCGTGGCGGAAACGCCTATCAAAACAAAGAAACGGACAGGCTTCTGGGTGTGCGCCTTCTGGATGACTATGCTTTTAGCCTGACCATAACTGGAGGTTCCTATCCTTATTATTATGATTTGGCCTATATCAATGTTAGGCCTTATCCTCTTCATATCATTGCGCCGGGATGTGAGATTGAAGATAGCGCACAGGGGGCATACCTGAAGGGTTCTTTTGATGCCAAGCTGCTTAAGGAAACCATTCTGAACCCGCAGACAGGCTATATGAGCCATCCATCCGTAACCAGCGGCGCCTACCAACTGACTGATTATAACCCAACCACACAGGTCGCGTCCTTTGTTGCCAACCCCTACTATAAGGGCAACATCAATGGCATAAAACCTGCCATCAAACGGATAGAGTTCAGATCACTGAGCGCTTCTTCGGAGATCCTGCCTGCGCTAAAAAATGGCCAGGTTGATTTGGTTAACAAGGTGTCAGACCGTCAGGTGCGTGATGAGGCCAAAACTGTTCCTGACATCGCCAGCAGCTTGTATGATCGTGAGGGGCTGGGCTTTATCGCTTTTTTGACCGAGCAGGAACCCGTCCATGATGTCAGGCTGCGCCGTGCTGTTGCTCACCTGGTGGATAAAGAAACGCTGGTAAAAAGCTTCTTGGGTGAATATGGCAGGCCTGTAGATGCATACTACGGCATAGGGCAGTGGATGGCTCAGAGATCATTTCTGGATACACCCAAATGGACAGTGTATTCTTACAACAGTGAAATGGCAGCGGCTTTGATTCAAGAAGCAGGCTACGCTTATGATCATGCGGGAAAGGCTTATGTAGCGGGTTCCGGCACACAACGCTATGGGAAATCAAAGGATGGCAAGCTGAAGCCGTTAATCCTTCGGATGGCTATTACTCAAGACCATCCGGTGGCAGAATTGTTGGTGGCACAGATGGAAAAGGACTTGGCTAAAGTGGGTATCGGACTTATGGTAGATCGGATCACTTTGCCGGAATTGATGCAGGTGTACTACGCTCAGTCAGAGAGAAATTATCATATGCTGTTCCTGGCATCAAACTTTTACGATTTGTTTGATCCTTACTACATTTTCCACATGGCTCCACAGTATCGCGGGATGAACGCCACCTTTATTCAGGACGAGGCTTTGATGTTAGCTACAAAGAGAATGAGGGAAACGCCCAGCGATCAAAAGGAAGTTTATTATCAGCATTGGATTGCTTTTCAGAAGGTCTTTACGCAGGTGCTGCCGATGATCCCACTATACAGCAACACTTATTCCGATCTGTATACCACCAGGCTTACAGGATATAATATTGAAAACTATTATTCTTTTGCTGATGCAATTGTGGAGGCAAAACTGGAATAGATATAGAGTACACTGAAGCTTGTTTCAGACCTAATAGAACACTGCATTATACAGTACGGGCGGATAAAAACATTCTGTGACGCAACTCTGAACCATATTCAATCCTACACGAGCTTCAATTTCCAGACCATAGTCTGTTTTGCCCGCCACACTCGCGCTTTTCTTCGCCGTTGTCACATGCTCGGAACCCGCGTTCATTTCTATGTGAATTTTTATCCAAATAACATACTTCGGTCTGCTTCTTCAGGATCACACACTATCTTCTCGTTTTTGGCAGAGAAAGGTATGTTTTATATGTTTTTGAGAAACTGATGAAAATCCTCGATTTTACTCCAAATCAGGCTATTTCAAGAAAGCAGGTGATATCTTGAAAGCGAGCGGACAAAGTGGTAAATTTAACATTACAAGAATCGTTTTGGAGGAGGGTTTATTGATGAACACAAGCCCATTGGAGAGCGCTCAGCTTCAGGTTAAGCATGCCTGTGATGTTTTGGGGCTGGAACCGGCCGTATACGAGCTGCTGAAGGAACCCAGGCGCGTTATTGAGATATCGATTCCCGTGCGGATGGATGACGGAAGCACAAAGGTATTCAAAGGCTACCGTTCGCTGCATAACGACGCTGTGGGCCCCGGAAAAGGCGGCATTCGCTTTCACCCCGGCGTCAATATGGACGAGGTCAAGGCTTTGTCCATTTGGATGACCTTCAAGTGCGGCGTTACCGGCATCCCCTACGGGGGCGCCAAGGGCGGCGTCATGGTTGACCCGAGAAAACTATCCAAAAGCGAGCTGGAGCGCCTGTCCAGGGGCTATATTCAGGGCCTACACAAATACCTGGGCGAAAAAACAGACATTCCCGCCCCCGACGTGGGCACCAATGGCCAGATTATGGCGTGGATGATGGACGAATACTGCAAACTCACCGGCAGCTGCGCGATGGGCATGCTGACGGGGAAACCCGTTGAGTGGGGCGGCTCTTTGGGGCGTATGGAAGCCACCGGTTTTGGCGTTGCCGTCACCGCCCGGGAAGCTGCCGCCAAGCTGGGCATCAACCTGCAGGGTGCGAAAGTGGCGGTGCAGGGCTTTGGCAATGTAGGGAGCTACACCGTCAAAAACTTTATCGAGCTGGGCGGCAAGGTTGTATCCATCGCCGAGTGGGAGCCGAAAAATGGCACCTATGCTATCTATAATGAAGAAGGCTTCTGCTTTGAGGAGCTGGAAAGCTACCGCGCGCAGCATTCCAACCTATTGGACTATCCGGGTTCCAAAGCCATCAGCCTGGATCAGTTCTGGGGGCTGGATGTGGACGTTATGGTACCCGCCGCTTTGGAAAACGCCATTGATGTCAACCAGGCCGAGGCCATCCGGGCCAGGCTGATTGTCGAGGCGGCCAACGGCCCGGTGACTCCGGCGGCAGACGAAGTGCTGGCCCGCCGCGGCATCACCGTGACCCCTGATATCCTGTCCAACGCCGGAGGCGTGACGGTTTCTTACTTTGAATGGGTGCAAAACCTGTATGGCTATGCCTGGACGGAGGCCGAGGTGAAGCAAAAGGAAGAAGAAGCCATGGTCAGGGCCTTTGATGCGATCTGGAAATTCAAGGAGCAATACAACTGCACCATGCGGGAAGCGGCCTATCTGGTATCGGTGAAAAAAGTGGCCGAGGTGATGAGGCTGCGGGGCTGGTATTAATACTGATTCCAAGCTTTATTGCATCGTCAGGCAGGGGGCCTGCTGCAGAGCAGAAGAGTTCTGTAGCAGGTCTTTTTTGTGCCGGAGGGCGCTGTTTTTGTCCTGAAGCCTGGAAAACGGTTGTTTGATCCAAGGCTAAAAACAGGGTGCCTCCAACAAAGATGTTTTTTTGATGTTTTTTTAGATATTTTTGTTCAAACCACAGAATGTCAAATCCTGGTAAAACAACATTTTTTAATATATTCGAGAACTTCAAAACCGTGAAAAAATGGTGATTTCTCGTGCCTTTTGCCGGGAAAGAGTAACCTTTCTGGTTTAGTTTTAATATATTAAGAAAGTGTGTCAATTCTAAAAATCCCCAGATTTCTTTGTTATTGCAAGCAAATTTTGAGCGAAGAAAATTCTTTATCATAGAAAAACTTTTTTTTTCATTTATTGATTGAATTTTGTCTGTTCGCGATTCAGGCTGTATGAAAAAATTCTATCGAACTTGCGAATATCCGGGTCAAAATCCTGCCAAAAATACAGAAAGCATTCTATTGAAATTACATAACGGTGTAATAATATACACCGTGTTGCTGCTGTGAAGAGGCTTGAAAACCTATGATTTACATGATAGAATAGGCCATGTCCAAAGGTTGGATAAAAACCTAAGGAATGAATAAAAGCGACACAAACGATGCATCTTATTCTAAGAGATAAACGATGATTAGGAGGTCAACAATGATGAAGAAGTCTCTCACCAATCGGAAGAACCGCATGATGCCGGTCGTTGCCATGCTTTTGGCATTGAGCATGTTGTCATTGTTTGTATTAAATGCAATGGCAGAGGTGGCGGTTGAAGCACCCCCTGCGGCCGAAGCTCCCGCAGTCGAAGCCCCTGCGGCCGAAGCTCCCGCAGCCGAAGCTCCTGCAGCCGAAGTTCCTGCAGCCGAAGCTCCTGCAGCCGAAGCTCCCGCAGCCGAAGCTCCTGCGGCCGAAGCTCCCGCAGCCGAAGCCCCTGCAGCCGAAGCCCCCGCGGCCGAGGCCCCTGCAGCCGAAGCTCCTGCGGCCGAAGCTCCCGTGGTCGAAGAACCTGTGACTAAAGAGCCTGCAGCCGAAGAGCCCGCAGCCGAAGAGCCCGCGGCAGAGGAACCCGCGGCAGAGGAACCCGCGGCAGAAGAGCCTGCAGCCGAAGTCTCCGCGGTTGAAGCTGCTAAAGCTAAAGTGCTTGCGGCCAAAAAACTTGCAGCCCAAAAACTTGCAGCCCAAAAAACTGCCGAGGAGCCGGCAAATGATGTTGTTACGGTTCCTGTAGGCAGTCTGGCCGCCAGGGGAATGGAGATTTACCTGTATGCCGCTCCTTCTGTGGATGCGGGGAAGATCATGCAGCTCAGCCCTGATTGTGAGGTTATTGTTTTGTATCATCAGGATGGGCAATGGGTTGCGGTAGATTATCAGGGGACTACCGGGTATATTCTTAAGGTCAATTTGGCTAAAGAGGCTGAAGAGCCCGCAGCTGAGGAACCTGTAGCTGAAGAGCCTACGGCTGAAGAACCTGCTACTGAGGAACCTGTGGCCGAAGAACCCGCGGCCGAAGAGCCTGTAGCTGAAGAGCCTGCAGTTGAAGAACCTGCAGTTGAAGAACCTGCGGCTGAAGAACCCGCAGCTGAAGAACCTGCGGCTGAGGAACCTGCGGCCGAAGAGCCTGCGGCTGAGGAACCCGCGGTTGAAGAGCCTGCGGTAGAAGAGCCCGCAGCTGAGGAACCTGCAGTTGAAGAACCTGCGGCCGAAGAACCTGCGGCCGAAGAACCCGCAGCCGAAGAGCCTGCGGCTGAAGAACCCGCGGCCGAAGAAGAATCCGCAACTGAAGAGCCCGCAGCTGAGGAACCCGTAGCTGAGGAACCTGCAGTTGAAGAGCCTGTAGCTGAAGAACCCGCTGCTGAGGAGCCTGTGGCCGAAGAACCCGCAGCCGAAGAAGTAGTGGAAGAAACTGCAACAGAAGAACCCGCAGCTGAAGAACCCGCAGCCGAAGAGTCTGCAACAACAGAAGAGCCTGTTGCTACGGAAGAAGAGGAAGATCTGGGCATCCCGCTCTATAAAATCCTTGATGAGCAGTTTCCTGGCCGCAGCATTACCATCTATGCAGCCTGGGGCGACAAGGGCTATGTTGAGGTTGGTGATACGGTGCGGCTGACCGCAAAGCTCGAAGGGTATGATGGCCTGGTCTATTCGGTCAGGTGGCAGTACAGCCAGGATGGCCAGGGTGGTTGGGCAGACGTTGCCGGCGGGGAGGGTAACACCTACACCTTCGCGGTCAATGAATCCAATTTCACGTGGTATTGGCGGGTTGCCGTGACAATCTCCGGGGTGCAGGAATGAGAAATATGCCGGGCAGAGCATTGTCCGGCTTTTTTGCATTTAATCTTTTAATGCGAATCCATTTGGGGTATAATAACATCTCAAGCAGGTACTGACGCTCTGCTATAGGGGTCGTATCTGACGGATCCAGGATATATAATAGGAGGGTTCCCATGATAAAAAACTTTAGGCGGATAACAGCGCTGGCGTTGACGGTTGTTATGCTGCTGAGCATAGCGCCTTTGTCTGTGCTGGCTGATGTCGTTGAGGAATTTTCATACAACTCAGTAAGCATGAAGAATCTCACCAATCTTGTCCACACAAGAAGGTATGAGTTCCACGGCTTTAACGGGATTCTGGTGGATACACAGATTGTAAAGAAAGGAGGTTCGCTCGTTGATCCCGGGATACCGGACGCGCCATCCGGCCAAGAGTTTACCGGGTGGTTCGTAGGGGATGAGCAGGTGGTTTTCAACACGGCCATCAATAATATAACAGCAACGGAGACGGTTACTGCCAACGCCAGGTTCAAGGAGGTCTGCTATGTCAGCTTTGTGCATGGAGATATAGTTACTACCAAGAAAGTGACGAAGAACACTACAACGAACGCGGACGGCGTGCCGCTGGTGGTCAACACCCCGGGGAAAGCGTTCTCACACTGGTCAACTGAAATCAATGGCAGTGCGTTCGTTTTTGACACCACTCCGATCACCGCAGACACCACCCTCTACGCGGTTCTGATTGACCGGTGGACGGTCACTTTCGACTCCAATGGTGGCTCTGCGGTTCTGCCCAAAATTGTGGTTAATGGGGATCCTATAGGGGCTTTGGATGCGTATGCGTCTGTCAGAGCAGGCTATACCTTTAAGCACTGGTCATTGGAGAATGGTGGCGCAGCTATTTCTCCAACTTACGTTGTGAATGGCGATATTACTCTGCACGCGGTTTGGCAGGTGGGCACTGCGTCCTACAAGGTCATCTACTGGCAGGAAAACGCTGAGGATGACGATTATACCTTTGAATCGGTAGTTGCAAAAACCGGCACTACCAATGCAACAGCCGGTTATGACCCGAAGAGTTATACCGGTTTCCACTTCGACCATGCGGACAACACAACTATTTCTGCCAACGGCGATACCGTGGTCAATGTGTATTACAATAGAAACGTATATACGTTTACCATTGAACGCAAAAATCAAAATAATAATAATTGGACTACCTATTCCACCACACAGCTAAAGTTTGGTCAGTCCACGGCAACGCAGTATAACGCGGCTGTAGCTGCCTATCCATATTATTCCTGGTATGTCTCAAGGACGTCGAATACGGCTTACTCAGAGGCGCCTGCGATGCCGAACGAGAACCTGACTGTGCATGGCAGATATTCTGGTAGTGCTTATCAATATACGATCGGATACTATGAAAAAGGTACAGGCATAGAGATAAAGGATCCGTATTCATTCTATAGTGGATCACGGTACCTTCGTTTTACGATAGAAGACGGAATCGACATACCGGGCTTTACAGTTACACCCCTAAATCAATGGGATACGCTTAGCCCAGGTCAAGTTTCAAAAATCTACTATACGAGAAATAACTATACACTGACCTTTAATAAGAACAATGGTGGAGACCCGTTGGTAATTTCAAGCATTCCCTTTGAAAGTGACATTTCAGACAAAGATACGACTGGCCTGAATGCAAGTTCAACCTTTGTGCAGAACGGCATCACCTATCATTTTGCCGGATGGTACGACAATTCTGCTTGTGCGGGTGCGTCTTATAGCTTGGCAGGGAAAACGATGCCGGCACACAACCTGGCCCTTTATGCGAAATGGGTGCCGGTAACTTATACTGTTACTTTCTATAACACTTTAACGGGGGGTGGGATATACCATAAAGAAGAAGGAATCATCCCCATGAATAACGTTCCCGAGCCATCGGGAAATCCCTCTGGAGGGACTTTCCTGGGCTGGTACTGGTACATTGGAGGTTCTTTTGTCAAGTTTGATTTTGACACCCCCATCTCCGGGAACTTTGAACTGTACCCGGTGTATGCGGGCCAGACTGCAAGTGTCTCATATGATGCCAATGTTGCTTATGGTGGTTCTGGAACACTGACAGATTCAAATGTTTACCTGGTTGGAGCGAAAGCGATGGTCAAGAATCCGGGCAGTTCCATGAGCGCTCCTAATAAGGTATTTATCGGCTGGAATACCCTAGCTGATGGATCAGGTGATTCCTATTTGCCGGATGAACAGGTTACGGTTCCTGCCGGGGGAATTACGCTCTACGCTCAGTGGGGGCCGATAACGGGTAGAACCTCGTTGACCTATAAGAGCAATTATCCGGAACCCGCAGGGTTGCCTGAAAAGGTTCACACCATTTCCGATCTCCTGAACAACGAAACCATTGAAGTATTGCCCAACATGTTTGATGTGCCGAGTGGTTACTACTTCGTTGGCTGGGACACCAGTGCCGGTGGCTCCGGCTCCGTTGCTCCCGGCAGCGAGATGATTGTGGATAACAACCCTGAGAACCCGAATGTTCTCTATGCATGCTGGAAACCGAAGATCGCGGTGACGTTCACCGGCGAGAGTGATACGCGGACCTACACTGGCTCTGAGCAGGAGCTGACGGGGATCACCCCGAGCGGGTTGCTTGCTGGCCATACCTATGAAGGCCTGACCTACTCTGCGAAGGGCACGAACGTAGGCGAGTATGACGGTGTGTTCTCGGGCGACGTGGTGATCAAGGACGGCGACGTAGACGTTACCCAGAACTATGCGATAACGAAGACACCTGGCAAGCTTGAGATCACGAAGGCATCGATCGCGGTGACGTTCACCGGCGAGAGTGATACGCGGACCTACACTGGCTCTGAGCAGGAGCTGACGGGGATCACCCCGAGCGGGTTGCTTGCTGGCCATACCTATGAAGGCCTGACCTACTCTGCGAAGGGCACGAACGTAGGCGAGTATGACGGTGTGTTCTCGGGCGACGTGGTGATCAAGGACGGCGACGTAGACGTTACCCAGAACTATGTGATAACGAAGACACCTGGCAAGCTTGAGATCACGAAGGCATCGATCGCGGTGACGTTCACCGGCGAGAGTGATACGCGGACCTACACTGGCTCTGAGCAGGAGCTGACGGGGATCACCCCGAGCGGGTTTGCTTGCTGGCCATACCTATGAAGGCCTGACCTACTCTGCGAAGGGCACGAACGTAGGCGAGTATGACGGTGTGTTCTCGGGCGACGTGGTGATCAAGGACGGCGACGTAGACGTTACCCAGAACTATGCGATAACGAAGACACCTGGCAAGCTTGAGATCACGAAGGCATCGATCGCGGTGACGTTCACCGGCGAGAGTGATACGCGGACCTACACTGGCTCTGAGCAGGAGCTGACGGGGATCACCCCGAGCGGGTTGCTTGCTGGCCATACCTATGAAGGCCTGACCTACTCTGCGAAGGGCACGAACGTAGGCGAGTATGACGGTGTGTTCTCGGGCGACGTGGTGATCAAGGACGGCGACGTAGACGTTACCCAGAACTATGTGATAACGAAGACACCTGGCAAGCTTGAGATCACGAAGGCATCGATCGCGGTGACGTTCACCGGCGAGAGTGATACGCGGACCTACACTGGCTCTGAGCAGGAGCTGACGGGGATCACCCCGAGCGGGTTGCTTGCTGGCCATACCTATGAAGGCCTGACCTACTCTGCGAAGGGCACGAACGTAGGCGAGTATGACGGTGTGTTCTCGGGCGACGTGGTGATCAAGGACGGCGACGTAGACGTTACCCAGAACTATGCGATAACGAAGACACCTGGCAAGCTTGAGATCACGAAGGCATCGATCGCGGTGACGTTCACCGGCGAGAGTGATACGCGGACCTACACTGGCTCTGAGCAGGAGCTGACGGGGATCACCCCGAGCGGGTTGCTTGCTGGCCATACCTATGAAGGCCTGACCTACTCTGCGAAGGGCACGAACGTAGGCGAGTATGACGGTGTGTTCTCGGGCGACGTGGTGATCAAGGACGGCGACGTAGACGTTACCCAGAACTATGCGATAACGAAGACACCTGGCAAGCTTGAGATCACGAAGGCATCGATCGCGGTGACGTTCACCGGCGAGAGTGATACGCGGACCTACACTGGCTCTGAGCAGGAGCTGACGGGGATCACCCCGAGCGGGTTGCTTGCTGGCCATACCTATGAAGGCCTGACCTACTCTGCGAAGGGCACGAACGTAGGCGAGTATGACGGTGTGTTCTCGGGCGACGTGGTGATCAAGGACGGCGACGTAGACGTTACCCAGAACTATGCGATAACGAAGACACCTGGCAAGCTTGAGATCACGAAGGCATCGATCGCGGTGACGTTCACCGGCGAGAGTGATACGCGGACCTACACTGGCTCTGAGCAGGAGCTGACGGGGATCACCCCGAGCGGGTTGCTTGCTGGCCATACCTATGAAGGCCTGACCTACTCTGCGAAGGGCACGAACGTAGGCGAGTATGACGGTGTGTTCTCGGGCGACGTGGTGATCAAGGACGGCGACGTAGACGTTACCCAGAACTATGCGATAACGAAGACACCTGGCAAGCTTGAGATCACGAAGGCATCGATCGCGGTGACGTTCACCGGCGAGAGTGATACGCGGACCTACACTGGCTCTGAGCAGGAGCTGACGGGGATCACCCCGAGCGGGTTGCTTGCTGGCCATACCTATGAAGGCCTGACCTACTCTGCGAAGGGCACGAACGTAGGCGAGTATGACGGTGTGTTCTCGGGCGACGTGGTGATCAAGGACGGCGACGTAGACGTTACCCAGAACTATGCGATAACGAAGACACCTGGCAAGCTTGAGATCACGAAGGCATCGATCGCGGTGACGTTCACCGGCGAGAGTGATACGCGGACCTACACTGGCTCTGAGCAGGAGCTGACGGGGATCACCCCGAGCGGGTTGCTTGCTGGCCATACCTATGAAGGCCTGACCTACTCTGCGAAGGGCACGAACGTAGGCGAGTATGACGGTGTGTTCTCGGGCGACGTGGTGATCAAGGACGGCGACGTAGACGTTACCCAGAACTATGTGATAACGAAGACACCTGGCAAGCTTGAGATCACGAAGGCATCGATCGCGGTGACGTTCACCGGCGAGAGTGATACGCGGACCTACACTGGCTCTGAGCAGGAGCTGACGGGGATCACCCCGAGCGGGTTGCTTGCTGGCCATACCTATGAAGGCCTGACCTACTCTGCGAAGGGCACGAACGTAGGCGAGTATGACGGTGTGTTCTCGGGCGACGTGGTGATCAAGGACGGCGACGTAGACGTTACCCAGAACTATGCGATAACGAAGACACCTGGCAAGCTTGAGATCACGAAGGCATCGATCGCGGTGACGTTCACCGGCGAGAGTGATACGCGGACCTACACTGGCTCTGAGCAGGAGCTGACGGGGATCACCCCGAGCGGGTTGCTTGCTGGCCATACCTATGAAGGCCTGACCTACTCTGCGAAGGGCACGAACGTAGGCGAGTATGACGGTGTGTTCTCGGGCGACGTGGTGATCAAGGACGGCGACGTAGACGTTACCCAGAACTATGTGATAACGAAGACACCTGGCAAGCTTGAGATCACGAAGGCATCGATCGCGGTGACGTTCACCGGCGAGAGTGATACGCGGACCTACACTGGCTCTGAGCAGGAGCTGACGGGGATCACCCCGAGCGGGTTGCTTGCTGGCCATACCTATGAAGGCCTGACCTACTCTGCGAAGGGCACGAACGTAGGCGAGTATGACGGTGTGTTCTCGGGCGACGTGGTGATCAAGGACGGCGACGTAGACGTTACCCAGAACTATGCGATAACGAAGACACCTGGCAAGCTTGAGATCACGAAGGCATCGATCGCGGTGACGTTCACCGGCGAGAGTGATACGCGGACCTACACTGGCTCTGAGCAGGAGCTGACGGGGATCACCCCGAGCGGGTTGCTTGCTGGCCATACCTATGAAGGCCTGACCTACTCTGCGAAGGGCACGAACGTAGGCGAGTATGACGGTGTGTTCTCGGGCGACGTGGTGATCAAGGACGGCGACGTAGACGTTACCCAGAACTATGCGATAACGAAGACACCTGGCAAGCTTGAGATCACGAAGGCATCGATCGCGGTGACGTTCACCGGCGAGAGTGATACGCGGACCTACACTGGCTCTGAGCAGGAGCTGACGGGGATCACCCCGAGCGGGTTGCTTGCTGGCCATACCTATGAAGGCCTGACCTACTCTGCGAAGGGCACGAACGTAGGCGAGTATGACGGTGTGTTCTCGGGCGACGTGGTGATCAAGGACGGCGACGTAGACGTTACCCAGAACTATGCGATAACGAAGACACCTGGCAAGCTTGAGATCACGAAGGCATCGATCGCGGTGACGTTCATCGGCGAGAGTGATACGCGGACCTACACTGGCTCTGAGCAGGAGCTGACGGGGATCACCCCGAGCGGGTTGCTTGCTGGCCATACCTATGAAGGCCTGACCTACTCTGCGAAGGGCACGAACGTAGGCGAGTATGACGGTGTGTTCTCGGGCGACGTGGTGATCAAGGACGGCGACGTAGACGTTACCCAGAACTATGCGATAACGAAGACACCTGGCAAGCTTGAGATCACGAAGGCATCGATCGCGGTGACGTTCACCGGCGAGAGTGATACGCGGACCTACACTGGCTCTGAGCAGGAGCTGACGGGGATCACCCCGAGCGGGTTGCTTGCTGGCCATACCTATGAAGGCCTGACCTACTCTGCGAAGGGCACGAACGTAGGCGAGTATGACGGTGTGTTCTCGGGCGACGTGGTGATCAAGGACGGCGACGTAGACGTTACCCAGAACTATGCGATAACGAAGACACCTGGCAAGCTTGAGATCACGAAGGCATCGATCGCGGTGACGTTCACCGGCGAGAGTGATACGCGGACCTACACTGGCTCTGAGCAGGAGCTGACGGGAATCACCCCGAGCGGGTTGCTTGCTGGCCATACCTATGAAGGCCTGACCTACTCTGCGAAGGGCACGAACGTAGGCGAGTATGACGGTGTGTTCTCGGGCGACGTGGTGATCAAGGACGGCGACGTAGACGTTACCCAGAACTATGTGATAACGAAGACACCTGGCAAGCTTGAGATCACGAAGGCATCGATCGCGGTGACGTTCACCGGCGAGAGTGATACGCGGACCTACACTGGCTCTGAGCAGGAGCTGACGGGGATCACCCCGAGCGGGTTGCTTGCTGGCCATACCTATGAAGGCCTGACCTACTCTGCGAAGGGCACGAACGTAGGCGAGTATGACGGTGTGTTCTCGGGCGACGTGGTGATCAAGGACGGCGACGTAGACGTTACCCAGAACTATGCGATAACGAAGACACCTGGCAAGCTTGAGATCACGAAGGCATCGATCGCGGTGACGTTCACCGGCGAGAGTGATACGCGGACCTACACTGGCTCTGAGCAGGAGCTGACGGGGATCACCCCGAGCGGGTTGCTTGCTGGCCATACCTATGAAGGCCTGACCTACTCTGCGAAGGGCACGAACGTAGGCGAGTATGACGGTGTGTTCTCGGGCGACGTGGTGATCAAGGACGGCGACGTAGACGTTACCCAGAACTATGCGATAACGAAGACACCTGGCAAGCTTGAGATCACGAAGGCATCGATCGCGGTGACGTTCACCGGCGAGAGTGATACGCGGACCTACACTGGCTCTGAGCAGGAGCTGACGGGGATCACCCCGAGCGGGTTGCTTGCTGGCCATACCTATGAAGGCCTGACCTACTCTGCGAAGGGCACGAACGTAGGCGAGTATGACGGTGTGTTCTCGGGCGACGTGGTGATCAAGGACGGCGACGTAGACGTTACCCAGAACTATGCGATAACGAAGACACCTGGCAAGCTTGAGATCACGAAGGCATCGATCGCGGTGACGTTCACCGGCGAGAGTGATACGCGGACCTACACTGGCTCTGAGCAGGAGCTGACGGGGATCACCCCGAGCGGGTTGCTTGCTGGCCATACCTATGAAGGCCTGACCTACTCTGCGAAGGGCACGAACGTAGGCGAGTATGACGGTGTGTTCTCGGGCGACGTGGTGATCAAGGACGGCGACGTAGACGTTACCCAGAACTATGCGATAACGAAGACACCTGGCAAGCTTGAGATCACGAAGGCATCGATCGCGGTGACGTTCACCGGCGAGAGTGATACGCGGACCTACACTGGCTCTGAGCAGGAGCTGACGGGGATCACCCCGAGCGGGTTGCTTGCTGGCCATACCTATGAAGGCCTGACCTACTCTGCGAAGGGCACGAACGTAGGCGAGTATGACGGTGTGTTCTCGGGCGACGTGGTGATCAAGGACGGCGACGTAGACGTTACCCAGAACTATGTGATAACGAAGACACCTGGCAAGCTTGAGATCACGAAGGCATCGATCGCGGTGACGTTCACCGGCGAGAGTGATACGCGGACCTACACTGGCTCTGAGCAGGAGCTGACGGGGATCACCCCGAGCGGGTTGCTTGCTGGCCATACCTATGAAGGCCTGACCTACTCTGCGAAGGGCACGAACGTAGGCGAGTATGACGGTGTGTTCTCGGGCGACGTGGTGATCAAGGACGGCGACGTAGACGTTACCCAGAACTATGTGATAACGAAGACACCTGGCAAGCTTGAGATCACGCCGATCACAACCCCCATCGTGATTACCGCAAACAGCGACAGCAAGGTATACGACGGCACACCTCTTACGAACGCCGGTTATACCTACACCAAGAACGTGCTGGTTGATCTGGATGTGTTGAAAGCTGTAGTAGAAGGGACGATCACGGATGTCGGGACAGCGGACAATGTGGTGACGAGCTACAAGGTGATGCGCGGAGAGACGGACGTGACAGGCAACTACACGTTTGGCGAGAGCGTAAAAGGTACGCTGACCATTACCCAAGATCCCGCCATTGCACTGGAAAAAACCGTGGATAAGATCAAGGTGAACGCAGCGGGAGATGTGACCTACACCTATACTATTAAGAACACAGGGGATGTTCCCCTAACAAACCTGTCAGTGACAGATGATAAGATAAGCGGAGCGATCACCCCGCTTCTGACAGAACTTGCCCCTGGCGCAAGCACAACGGTAACAGCAACCTTCACGATCACGCAGACGATGATGGACGAAGGTGATCCCATCGTGAACATCGCAACGGCCTCAGGCCTTGCGCCGGACAGGCTGACGACTGTTACATCCGAAAAGGCCACCGCAACGGTTGAGATTTCTCAAGAACCTAATATGACCGTGGAAAAGAGCGCTGACAAGACAAGCTATGGCACGGTGGATGAGGAGATCAAGTACACGGTGGTGGTCACGAACACCGGCAACGTCACGCTTAACAACCTGGTACTGGCAGACGAGCTGATGAGCGCCACCCCTGCTACACGCGCCAGCTTGGCGGTGGGTGAAACCTGGACGGTTGAATACACCCACAAGGTAACGCAGGATGACCTGGACAAGGGCAGCATTGTGAACGCGGTGGCCGTGACCTCTGACGAGACAGGCGAAGACGACCCGACGGAAGACGAACACGAGATTCCTGCGGATCAGAATCCCGCCATGACCGTGGAGAAGAGCGCTGACAAGACAAGCTTTACTGCGGTGGGCGAGGAGATCAAGTACACAGTGGTGGTCACGAACACCGGCAACATCACGCTCAACAACCTGGTACTGGCAGACGAGCTGATGAGCGCTACCCCTGCTACACGCGCCAGCCTGGCGGTAGGCGATACCTGGACGGTTGAATACACCCACAAGGTAACGCAGGATGACCTGGACAAGGGCAGCATTGTGAACGCGGTGGCAGTGACCTCTGACGAGACAGGCGAAGACGACCCGACGGAAGACGAACACGAGATTCCTGCGGATCAGAATCCCGCCATGACTGTGGAGAAGAGCGCTGACAAGACAAGCTTTACTGCGGTGGGCGAGGAGATCAAGTACACGGTGGTGGTCACGAACACCGGCAACATCACGCTCAACAACCTGGTACTGGCAGATGAGCTGATGAGCGCTACCCCCGCCACACGCGCCAGCCTGGCGGTAGGCGATACCTGGACGGTTGAATACACCTACATTGTGACCCAACGCGATCTAGCCGCGGGCAAGGTGCTCAACAAGGTGTCGGTGACCAAGGATAACCCGGACAACCCGGACGAACCGGAGCTTCCGCCGATAGAGGACGAGCACGTGGTGCCTGGCCCAGCCTTCCTGGATATTGAGACCACCATCAATCCGACCAAGTCCCTGACAGGGCGTGCGCTAAGGACAGGTGAGTTTACCTTCGCATTACGTCAAGGCGGAGAGACGCTGCAAAGCATAACAAACGATGCAGAAGGCAATATCCTCTTCTCTCCTCTGGTTTACACAGCGGAAGATATTGGCCAGACCTACAGCTACACCATTGTCGAAATACCGGGAACTGACGCGAACATGACCTATTCTACAACAGCGATTAACTTTACTGTAAGTGTTAAAGACGCTGGCGACGGCGTGCTGAGCCTGACGGTGAACGCACCTGCAGCTGTCATCTTCTTCAACATCTACACTCCTCCTGTTCCTCCTGCTCCCGAGCCGATTCCCGAGCCGATTCCCGAGCCCGCTCCAGGGGTTCCGAATTTCGACCTTGGGGTTGTGCCCAGCAATGTTGCAGACTGTTTGGAATAATAAACATTAATCAGGATACCGGCGGATATTCGCCGGTATCCTGAAAGAATATGTACACTATCATGAAAAAGGAGTATGTGTATGAAAAGATTAATTGCAGTCCTCGCAACGGCTGTAATGTTGCTGGTCAATATAGTTAGCCTGTCTATGGCTGAAGCCGTGCCGGCGCAGCGAGATCCAAACACCCTGATCATCGGCCATACAACCATGATGAACGGTAATTTCTTCTCAGAGCTTTGGGGAAACAACACGGCTGATATTGATGTTCGCAGTATTCTGCATGAGTATCCCCTGATTGCGTGGACAAACAATAGTGAGTATCAGGTGAACGAAACGGTTGTCAAATCGCTGGAAACTACCACTGCCGACAACGGGGACCGAACCTATACCGTCACCCTCCACGCGGATTTAAAGTATTGTGATGGATCAGCCATCACTGCCAAGGACTATGTATTCAATTTCCTTCTTATGTCCTCCCCGCAAATCAGGGAACTGAGCGGTTTATCCGTCACCAAGGGCTATATTCAGGGGTTCACAGAATATATTGCCGGTGTTACGCCTTTCTTCTCCGGCGTTCGCCTGATAGATGACCTTACTTTCTCTGTTCTTGTTACCGCAGAAAACCTTCCCTACTACTTTGAACTTAGTTACATCAACAACTATCCGTTGCCCTACAAGGTGCTTATTCCGGACGCTGATATATTTGATACTGGCGAAGGCGCCTTCATCTTTGGTGATTTTACGGCCGAAACGCTTCGAGACACTTTGCTCAACCCGCAGACTGGCTATATGTCTCACCCTACAGTCACCTCCGGGCCATACAAGCTGATTTATTATGACAGCGCAGCAAGACAGGCTGAGTTTGAACGAAACACATACTACAAGGGAAACTACGAAGGACAGGTTCCGGCTATTCAAAGAATTATTTTCCGCGAAATCAAAAATGAAAACATCATTGCGGAATTAAACGAAGGCACAGTTGACCTGGTGAATAAGGTTAGCGAGGGACAGGTGATTGATGCAGGGGTGAAACTCGCTGAAAACGGCGACTTTACAGCAACGCCTTATCCGCGCTCTGGCGCAGGCTTCCTGGCAGTGGCAGCAGAGCGAGATATAACCAGCTCCGTCACCTTGCGCCAGGCGCTGGCCTACACCCTTGACTATGAGGTGCTTCCACGCGATTTCCTTAAGGGCCATGGGGAAAGAGTCTACGGCTACTATGGATTAGACCAGTGGATGGCGGTAGAGATGAAACAACGCCTTGAAAAGATGCAACCTTATAAGCTGGATCTGGACAAGGCGACAAAGCTTCTGCAACAGGATGGGTGGGTATATAATCTGGATGGTACGCCCTACGATCCCAATGCAGGGCTTCGCCACAAGCAAATTGGCGATACCTTGGTGCCTCTGAGCCTGGTAATGGCGGTTACTGAAAGCAATGTCGCTGCTGATTTGGTGGCTGAAATGCTGCGCAGCTCTCTTACCCAGATTGGCGGCGAACTGAATACTGTCCGCATGCCCCTGGATCAAGCCCTGCGTCAGTACTACAGGCAGGAGCTAAGACAGTTTGACCTTCTTTTCCTGGGCACAAACTTTACCTACCTGTTTGATCCCACAGACTCATATCTTGTTGGTGCGCAGTATCAGGGCACCATGAATACCTCTGGTGTCCAGGATCCAAAGCTGGCTCAGCTTGCGAAAAACATCACTCAGGATCAACCCGGTAACCGCAATGCCTATCTGCGCAGATGGATGGAATTTCAGGAGTACTGGTCTGAGGTTCTGCCGATGATTCCTTTGTATGGCAATACTTACTATGATCTGTTCACATCTGATCTGGTTGGATACTTCCCTCAATTCTACTGGAGTTGGGGAAGCGCGATTCTGTACGCAACGTTAAACAGGCAATAAGGTGAAGCTTCATTAAATAAGGATACCTAAACAAAAAGCGCCTTTTCATTTTTGAAGAGGCGCTTTTGACTGTTATGCTACCCTTAAATAACTGAGTTAACCGATCGCTCTGACAGATTCGCGGACAATCAATTCGGGTTTCATTGACAAGGGAGTAAGGCGAGTATCAATGTGATCATCCATCCGGATCATCAGCTGAGCGGCACGCTGGGCCAACATGTCAGCAAAGGTATCAACTGTTGTCAACCGAGGGAACGAGATGTTGTTAAAGTGAATATTGTCAATTCCCACCACAGAGATGTTGTTGGGCACATGCGCACCGGCAGCTTTTAGACCAGAAATCACACCATAGGCCAACATATCATTCTGGCAGACAATGCCAGTAAAGCGGTTAGGATGCTGCAATATTTTTTCTGCCATAGCATACCCAACCTCAAGTTCATAGATGCCATCACTTGATTCGCTTTCTTCAGAAGCCATAAAAATGTTCTCAAACGAAAAGGGCAAAGCATGCTTTTCAATGGCAAACCTGCATCCATCCAACGTGAGGCGTCTGCTTTGGAAGTGTTTCAGAGGCGTGGTTAAAAAAGCAATGGCATGATGCCCTTGGCTTAATAGGTGCTCAGTTGCGATACGGCCCGCTTCAAAACGATTTTCCTTTGCATTGAGTACATTTGGAAGATCCGGAAAGTTAGATTCAAACACACAGGCAAATCCGCCCAAGTCCAGGTAGTGGCGCAGCGACTCAGATGACTCATCAACGGACATCAACAGAAGAAATCCGATCTTTTTTTGGATGAGGCTGTTGATGTGCTGCCGTTCAAGAACGGGGTTCCGGTGGGAATTCATGATGAACGTCGAATGGCCTTCTCGATTGGCCGCTTGCTCCACGCCGGTTATAAACTGCAAATAGCTGGGATTTTGAAAGGTTGGAATGATAATACCCAAGAAAGGATTCTGATCCGTTACCAGCATCCTTTTTTTCAGGTTGTCAGAATATCCGAGTTTAGCGGCGGCATCCAAAACACGGGTCCGCATCAAGGTGCTGACCGGATATTTGCTGCCGCTCAGCACGCGTGAAGCTGTGGCCACCGAACAGTTAGCTTCGTTGGCAACATCAGCAATTGTCAAGCCATTTAAGTTTCTTTCCACTTTAAACGCATCCTTACCTTTTTTATCACACAGGGTGTGATAGAAATATATCACAGAATGCAGAAAAAAGCAACATTTTCATTCTATATCAGAAAAGATACTGGAATTTGTCAAAAAAAGAGAAAAAAAGGGGCATAAAACGATAAAAAGTTTGAAATTTAGAAAGATTACTGTTTACAACCGTGGAAAATGTGGTATATTACTATTGCACCCGGGAGATGGCTCCCGACGCGCAAGATAAAGAAACGGCTTACGCCGAAAGATTTGGAAGGAAGAACCCATGAAAAAGTATTTTGTCACACTGCTGCTTCTGAGCATGCTCCTCACCGCCCTTGTTCCCGCGATGGCCCTTGGCGCAGCGCCGGCTTCCGGCAAACTGATGCTGTATTCCTCCCTGCCTGTTGCCCAGCTGGATCTGATGGTTGATATGTTCAATGAGAAGTATCCTAACATCACGGTAGACGTTTTTTCCGCGGGCAGCGAAGATGTGTTTGCCCGTGCCCGTGCTGAAGCCGGTGTGGCAGGGGGTCTGGTGCTGGGCGGCAGCTTGGAAGCCTTCCGGTCCGCGCAGGATCTGTTCACCGCCTATACGACGGCCAATGCCAAGGCTCTTCTTAACCAGTATGTTGCGGAAAGTGCCGCTTTCACCCCGATCCAGCTGCATGTGAGCGCGCTGGTTGTCAATCGGGACCTGGCCAAGGAACTGGGCGTCAAGGTAAAGGGCTGGGAATCGCTGAAGGATGAGAGGCTGTCCGGCCGGGTGGCGTACATGGATCCTGCCGCGAGCTCTCCTGTGAGCGAACAGGCCGCCTTTGTGAGCAACTTTGCCAGAGCCGCCAACATCGCATCTCCGTCAGCGCCTTCCTTTGTGCTCAACGCTGTGACCGCGGGCCAGTACGCTGTGGGGATAGTCAATGAAGAGAAGGCGATCGAGCGCAAGATGTCCGGAGCGAAGGTGGATGTGGTGTATGCCGCTGAAGGCGTGGCGATGGGCGCCTCCTACGCCGGCATCCTGACAGGCGTGGAGAATGAAGAAACTGCCAAGTTGTTCCTGGACTTCATCACCGGGAGAGAGTACCAGCAGGCAGCCGCTGATATGCTGCATCAGCGTTCAGTGCGGCGGGATGTAGACTTTGGCCTGAAGGGGATCGCTTCAACAAAGAATCTGAAAGCGTTGGATATTGAGAGCATGGCGCTGCTGACTAGGATGCAGACAGCTACCAGGTGAAGGGCTATAATATAAGATACGCTGAAATCATGGATCGTATACCAGATTAGAATATAGATACCGGACGCCGCGATAAGTTCGCGGCGTCCGTATTTAGTCAAAAAACATCTTTGTGCGAAAGGAGACTTTGATCTTTCCTACAAATTAAGTTAAAATGTCTATGTCCGATGAGGAATGTAATAAAAAAGATATAAATTTTTAATAAAATTTACATAAACATCTAGACATGTCAATAAACAGATGTTATAATTTTCATGAACTGAACTCGCTATTTTGGGGGATGACATGAAAAAATGCGCGATTGTAACAAATTCTGTTTCTGACCTGTCACCTTCATTGTCAGAAAAATACGGTATCATGGTGATACCGGATGTTGTTATATTTGAAAATCAAGCCTATTTAACAAACATCGACATCGATCCACCCATGTTGTACCGGCTGATGCGCGAACAAAAGAAACTTCCCACAACATCCCATCCAAATCAGGACATATATATGGAGCACTATGCTAAAGCAGCGGAGTATAGCGAGATACTCTGTATCACGGTTACCTCAGTGATGTCAGGCTCCGGCAGCACGGCGGCCCTTGCAGCCAGGATGATGCAAGAGAAGGGTTTTCGCCCTAAAATCTACATATATGATTCCCTGCAGGTGTCGTATGGATTGGCTTATCTGGCGATAGAGGCAGCAAAGATGGCGCAGCAAGGTTTAGGAGCTTTAGAGATTATTGCACGCCTTGACCAAATCAGAGATAAGGTTGGCTCATATTTCTGCATGAATACGCTTGAGAACGCGCGCAGAGGAGGGCGGATTGGCGAGGTGAAAAGCCTGACAGCGGACTTTCTCGGTATAAAGCCAGTGCTTACTTTCCGGGGCGGGACAGTCAAGGAGCTGGGCATCGCACGGAATTTTGAGGCAGCGGTTCATCGGATTTTCAGGCTTTATAAATATCGCGCTAAGAAAGGTGGGTTGGTATTCGTCTGCCATGCTAACTATGAGGAAGTGGCGCAGAGATTGAGGGAACAGGTATTGCGTTTGGATCCGGACGCAGAGGTTCTTGTTGAGTGGATTGGTGTCGCTATCGGCATCTATACAGGTGAGCGAACAATTGGGCTGATATTTGGAGAATGATGGGCATTGTAGGTGTGGTTGCTGCGTTTGTTCTGATGCTTCTGTCCGATTTGTTCAAGCTGAGAAACAAAGAGAGGAGGGGGGCCTTGGTGTTGATTGCGGGGATGGTGCTTCTGGTTATTTCCCTGGCTGTTGCAGCTTTTTCCGGGGAGTGTTTTGAAGTTGCTTTGCCTTTGCGAGCCTTGGCCTTACTGCTGGCAGGAATCGCCATGGTCATGGAGGTGACCGCTTTGTTTTTTTCTCTGCCAGCCCGGGAAACTTACCTGCTGGCAGGAAAAACACAGCTTCAGGACAAAGGCATGTACGCCCTTTGCCGCCATCCTGCCGCGCTGTGTCTTCCGGTTCTGCTCCTCAGCCTGGCGGTAGGCTTAGGCAGTGGTGGTTTGCTATGGGCAGGCATGTTAGCCAGTTTCTTGAATGTCTTATATGTATGGATACAGGATCGTTATGTTTTCCCCAGGACCATTCAAGGGTATCGTGACTATCAAAAAAGAGTTCCATTTTTGTTGCCGACGCCGGATAGTATAAGGGCTGCCATTGCGACGCGAAGAATTAGGCAGGGATGAAGCATGCGGTTTGAAGAAAAACTTAGGAAAGAGCCACCGGAGCATCTCTGGCAGGAGTACTGTGGTTTTCTGGATTTATCTTTAGAGAAGTACATGCGCATGCAAAAATATCTGCTCATGGAGCAGATTAATCTGCTGTCTTCCAGCCGGCTGGGGAAAAACCTGATGGGAAAAACGCTTCCGGAATCTGTGGACGAATTTCGTGAGCACGTTCCCTTAACCAGGTTTGAGGACTATGTGGACACATTGCTGATGCGCCGGGAGGAAGAGCTTCCTGCAAAGCCGGTTATCTGGCTGGAAACAACCTGGGAAGGGGGGGACCATCCCCAGAAAGCCGCTCCCTATTCCCGCGCCATGCTCAATACCTACAGAGATAATCTCTTCGCTGCCCTTCTGCTTGCACACTCTACAAAAAAGGGACAGTTCCGGGTTCAAAACAACGGAAGGGTGCTTTATACGCTCGCGCCGCTGCCCTATCCGAGTGGATTGTTTCCTGAGCTGATGAAAGGTGAAGTTGATTTTCAGTTCATGCCTCCTGTGAACGAGGCGCTGCTGTTGCCCTTCAGCCAGCAGATGAAACTTGGGTTTGAAATGGCTGTCAAAAAAGGCATGAATCAGTTCTTTGGAATGAGCAGCATTCTGTTTTATGTCAGCCAAAACCTGTTGAGCGGTTCAAATGAAGGCAAAAGAAGCCTGAAGGGTTTTACACCCAAGATGCTTTTTCGATTGCTGACCGCACGGTACCGGTCACGGAGGGATAACGTCCCATTGCTGCCGAAGGATTTGTTCGATTTGGATGCCTTTGTGTGTGTGGGAAATGACTCCACATTATATAAGAACGAGCTGGAAAAATACTGGGGGAAAAAGCCGCTGGAAATTGTTGGAGGGACGGAGCCGACTTTGATTGGCACCGAAACTTGGAGCCGGGATGGATTCGTTCTATTTCCGAATGCCTGCTTTTATGAGTTTATTCCCGAGCGGGAAATGATGAAAAACCTGGATGATCCTTCTTATGTACCACGAACTTACCTGATGGATGAATTAAGCCCGAATCAGCTGTACGAGATTGTCATTACTGTTTTCAAAGGCGGGGCTTTTGTTCGTTACCGTGTTGGGGATGTTTTTCGCTGTCTGAGATTGAAGAATATCAGGGATGGGATAGATTATCCCCAGTTCGAATTTGTAGATCGCATTCCGGATGTCATCGACATAGGCGGCTTTACCCGAATAACGCAGCGAGAGATTCTCAAGGTGTTGGAGTTATCACATCTTCAGGTGGAGGATTGGTGTGCTTTTAAGGAGTATGATGATGATAAGCATGCGTACCTGCAGTTATTTGTGGAGATGCGGCAAAACGGAGAAAGTGTCCTTTCTGACGCGGAAGTTGTCAAGGAACATCTGAGTGTCTATTTCCGCTTTTTTGATCAGGACTACAACAGCCTGAAACGCCTCATTAAAGTTGAGCCATTGCGCGTAAACATAGTTCCCACAGGTTCCTTCCGGCGATTTGAACAGCAGTTTGGCAGGCGGCTGAGGAGAATCAACCCTCCCAGCGCGGACGTGATTGATTTTCGCTTTCTGTGCGGCCTGGAACACGGGCAGGGGAGGAATCCATGGCAGTAAATCAAGTTATCTTTGTTGCGATACCTGCCGCAGCCTTGCTTTTGAACCTCTTTTTGCTGCTGGTTTGTATCAACGCCCGGAAGAACTCGCTAATCTACGCTTTTATGCTGCTGATGATGTCTTATTCGACATGGACAGGAGGGGCGGCCGCAATGCGTGCGCTCTTATATCCGGGACCTGTTTTTTGGTATCATGTTTCTTTGGTGGGGATTTTTACCACACCCTTCATGCTATATAATTTTACACACTATTATACCAACAAAAAAGGTCATTTCACGAAGGCTGTGCTTGGAATAGCATGGCTGATTCTGACTGTCATGAGTCTTTTTGACGTGTTTCTTAAGTCACCCCAGATTTCGGCAGACAATGGCAACATGACCTTCACTTACACGGTGACATACTGGGTCATTCTGCCGTTCCTGTTGGGCGCGTTTACTTTGTTTTTGTGTGGAAGGCTCGTCTATCAGGGGGTTAAGCACAACGGAATTCCCGCCACCACAATGCGTCCTTTGGTTATTGGCGCGTTTATCATGTTTATTGGCCTTCTTTCTACGGCTTTGCCTGGAGCGGGCTCCTTTCCTGTTGACCCGTTGGCCTGTGGGATCAACGCTGTTTTCCTCTTTTATGCGTTGTATAAAAAGCGGCTGATTACCTTCAGAATGGTAACCGGCAGAGCGCCTCTATACCTTGCTGCTGCCCTGCTGACGACTGTTTTCCTGGTCATCCTTTACCCGGCAATTGATCTTGCGTATCAGCGATATTTTCCGGAGTATGTCGGCCAGCAGACCATTGTGATATCAACTTTGGTGTCCGTCCTCACGGTTTTATTGTACAATCTGATCAGAAAGTTGTTGAATGCGTTGTTTGCCAAAGGCATCAATGCGAGAGATGATGAGCTGCTGCGATTCAGCCAGGATATCAACAACACGCTGGATAGTTCACAGATTCTCAAAACCTTCAGTGACTTTATCGAGCGCAACATTGATTGCGATACCGTTTACATCTGTACACAGAACGAGAGCGGGGATTTCGTCGCCAAAGTCAATACCAGGCTTACGATGGCTGAGGAACTGGTAATAAAAAGGGATAG
The DNA here is from genome assembly GCA_050952935.1 of Christensenellales bacterium. Classification (GTDB taxonomy): domain Bacteria; phylum Bacillota; class Clostridia; order Christensenellales; family Aristaeellaceae; genus UBA6115. The sequence goes on from JBMNLS010000002.1 coordinate 573,841, forward strand.
TCCGCTGGTTGTGTGGCTGGAGGAACATAATTCCGCGATTCATTTTCGGGATTTTTCGAGAACCCAGAATTATCGTTCCATGTGGGATGAAGAGAAACAGCTTTATGATAGCCTGGATATCAGACTGGTGTTGCCGGTTACTGAAGGGGGCCGTCTGATTGCGGTTACTTTGTTTGCTGATGCGGATAACCATACTATCTGCAGTGCTGGAGACATTGTATTTTTGGAGTCTGCCGCTGCAGTCATGTCCATTGCTACAAAAAATGCCATGCTGTACGCTGCAATGCAGGATGAGGCCCATAATGACGGATTGACCGGTTTGTACAATCGCCGTTATTTCATGGAAATCGGAAACGAAGCTTTTTCAAAATGTGTTAAGGGCAGTTTTACCGTTGCCATTCTCAGCCTTGATGATTTCAGGCTCTTTAATGAACTATACGGCACACACCAGGGTGACCGCCTGCTGCAGGATTTTTCGAAAATGCTGCTGGTTGTCTCTGGAAACCAGGGGATAGTAAGCCGCTACAGCGGGAAGGAGTTCATCCTGGCATTTCCCTTTAAAGAAGCAAAAGCGGTGCTTGACCTGGTTGCCAGTTTGCGTGCGCAGCTAAGGGAATACTTGCAGAAGAACAAGGGGGAAGGGCAGCGTTTCCTCACATTCTCCGCGGGAATTGCCTCTTATCCAAGCAGCGCGACTTCTTTTGAAGAAGTGGTTTCTTTTGCCGGCATTGCCATGTATGCAGCGAAGAAGAATGGGAAAAACAAAACCAAATTATATGAGAAGGGTCAGGATTCCATCAGTGTCACCCAGGACGCCCTTGATAGCGGTGGGCAATACATGCAAACGATTTACGCGCTGGCAGCCGCTGTTGACGCGAAAGATCACTATACCTTCAATCATTCAGAACAGGTTTCCTCGTATTCTGCCCAACTGGCTGTGGAAATCGGATTGGACAACGAACATGTGGAAATTGTCCGTCAGGCTGGATTGCTACATGATATAGGGAAAATTTCGATTCCTGAGAGTATTCTGGATAAACCAGGTCCATTGACTGAGGAAGAGTTCATGATTATGAAACAGCATGTGGAGGCTTCCATTGCGATGATTAAGTACCTTCCCAGCCTGGACTATGTTACCCCTTCTGTCATTGGGCATCACGAGCGCTGGGACGGCAAGGGCTATCCCCGCGGACTGGCCGGGGATCAGATTCCCATTGGCGCGCGGTGCCTGGCGGTTGTGGATGCGTTTGACGCTATGACCACCGAGCGCCCTTATAAGCCTGCAAAAACGCTCGAGGAAGCGCTTGATGAAATCCGGCAGAACCTTGGCACGCAGTTTGATCCCAAGATTGGTTTGGCTTTTGTAAAAATGGTGGAGGAAGGACGATTAGAGCAGAAACACCGAAATAGCTGAGGGGTTTTATCGCGTACTTTAGTCCCAACCCCGCCAGAACGGGCTGACCACGACACGATAAATATCCGAAACCACCTTTGTTTTCGAAGCGGTTGAAACTGTGACGAAAGCAAAGGTGGTTTTCATTGCCCATGAATATAAGAAAAATATCTGTCATATGCAAAAGGACATTGCAAATTCCATTTCGTGTTTGCGTCAAGTGAACGCTGCCAGGCCGTAAGTGCTGGTGCGCAATGGGAGAATGCTCCGGCTGTCAAAGGATGGTGTAAAGACATTGTGCGTGTTGTCAACTTCGACAGAAGGCCATTATTTTGTGGATTGTGAGAGAATTGTGAGAAGAATGGCTTTTAACTTTGTGAAGGTACTGAAAATGATTATGATGTGGTTAGTTCTTAAGAACAAGGCCGAAACGACAATGTGAAGGAGTGTGAATGATGACAAAAAACTTCCCGAACCCCTGCAAAAAAGCAACATTTTCATTCTATATCAGAAAAGATACTGGAATTTGTCAAAAAAAGAGAAAAAAAGGGGCATAAAACGATAAAAAGTTTGAAATTTAGAAAGATTACTGTTTACAACCGTGGAAAATGTGGTATATTACTATTGCACCCGGGAGATGGCTCCCGACGCGCAAGATAAAGAAACGGCTTACGCCGAAAGATTTGGAAGGAAGAACCCATGAAAAAGTATTTTGTCACACTGCTGCTTCTGAGCATGCTCCTCACCGCCCTTGTTCCCGCGATGGCCCTTGGCGCAGCGCCGGCTTCCGGCAAACTGATGCTGTATTCCTCCCTGCCTGTTGCCCAGCTGGATCTGATGGTTGATATGTTCAATGAGAAGTATCCCAACATCACGGTAGACGTTTTTTCCGCGGGCAGCGAAGATGTGTTTGCCCGTGCCCGTGCTGAAGCCGGTGTGGCAGGGGGTCTGGTGCTGGGCGGCAGCTTGGAAGCCTTCCGGTCCGCGCAGGATCTGTTCACCGCCTATACGACGGCCAATGCCAAGGCTCTTCTTAACCAGTATGTTGCGGAAAGTGCCGCTTTCACCCCGATCCAGCTGCATGTGAGCGCGCTGGTTGTCAATCGGGACCTGGCCAAGGAACTGGGCGTCAAGGTAAAGGGCTGGGAATCGCTGAAGGATGAGAGGCTGTCCGGCCGGGTGGCGTACATGGATCCTGCCGCGAGCTCTCCTGTGAGCGAACAGGCCGCCTTTGTGAGCAACTTTGCCAGAGCCGCCAACATCGCATCTCCGTCAGCGCCTTCCTTTGTGCTCAACGCTGTGACCGCGGGCCAGTACGCTGTGGGGATAGTCAATGAAGAGAAGGCGATCGAGCGCAAGATGTCCGGAGCGAAGGTGGATGTGGTGTATGCCGCTGAAGGCGTGGCGATGGGCGCCTCCTACGCCGGCATCCTGACAGGCGTGGAGAATGAAGAAACTGCCAAGTTGTTCCTGGACTTCATCACCGGGAGAGAGTACCAGCAGGCAGCCGCTGATATGCTGCATCAGCGTTCAGTGCGGCGGGATGTAGACTTTGGCCTGAAGGGGATCGCTTCAACAAAGAATCTGAAAGCGTTGGATATTGAGAGCATGGCGCTGCTGACTAGGATGCAGACAGCTACCAGGTGAAGGGCTATAATATAAGATACGCTGAAATCCTGGATCGTATACCGAACGCCGCGATAAGTTCGCGGCGTTCGCCGGTAAACGAGGTGATCCGATTATTGCCCGACAGTGAGTAAGGAGCAGGATGATGAGTACGGCATCCAAAATCCCAGGGAGATTGATGCGCCTGCGTACCAAGGTGGTTGGCATCTTCCCAAAGTTGAATGCTACTTGAGATTGGTGATGATCATTTGATAGAATACACAGCGGAGCTGGTTGGCAGCCCAATGATTACTGCTACTGGAGAAGAAAACGTTCATGAGAAGGAAACTGGAAGCGTTTTTATATTGGCATTTGCCTAGCCATGCGCAAAGTGATAATGAGAAATTTTTGTATTTGATTTCGTTTGTTGCATCCACTTATGCCGTATCCATGCAGCTGTTTGTTTTGTTATTTTACCTTATCACTGGTGTTTTACCGTTATTTTACCTCTATCTGTGTGGCTTTCTGATTGATATATCGTTTTTTTGGCTGATCAAAAAACGCAATTACTCGCTGTTCGGTATTCTGCTTTCCGGGGTCGTGATAGTTGAAACTCTGGTATCTGCAGTCTGTGTCGGCACTGACAATTTCATCATCGTGTACCTAATTGTTACGCTTATGATGCAGATCATCATTCCCTATGCGAGAACCCGCTTTCGTATTCTGATGTCTGTTGTGTTGGGGTTCAGCATGATCGCTCTTGTTATTATTAACCATCACATTATTAACCGCCAAATGACGCCGATCTGGAATCTTGGAGAAGCCAATACCACGCTTGCCTTTTTTAATGTTCACTTGGCATTTTTTGGCACCTTTATCCAGCTGACCGTAGGGAATTTCATTTGGGACGTGATTTGGAAAGCTAACCAGGAAGAGCTGAAAAAAAGCAAAAGCGACGCCAACACGGATCCGCTGACTGGCCTTTTCAACCGCAGGTATGCGGATACGTTTTTCAGAAAGCTGATCACCGGCCAGCTTGAGCAGGATTGGTGCGTCGCCATGCTGGATATTGATGATTTCAAACTGCTCAATGATACCCACGGACATCAGGTTGGCGACGGCATATTGATGCAGATCAGCGATTTTATTAAAGCAAACCTGCGCAGAAGAGACCTTGTGTTTCGCTGGGGTGGGGAGGAGTTTTTGATTTTGTTAAAAGATGTTGAAGTCGATACCGCCTTTCATATCTTAGACAAGGTACGCGGCAAGCTTGAGCTGGAAAATCTTGAAATACATGATAAGGCTTTTAAAGTCACTGTAACAATTGGCGTTTGTCCTCTGGATATTCACCATGTGGAGCAGAGCATAGATACATGCGATCGACTTATGTACAAGGGAAAAGCTGCGGGAAAGAACAGGGTGGTCATGTAAATGTTTCAACGGGATTTTTTCTTTAACAACGGTTCCATCAATATCCGCGCAGTATTCCCGGAAGATCTGCGGTGTCTTGTCTGCGAGTCAAAAGGAGGATAGAACGTGAATTACGATGTCATCCTATCGATTGTAATATATGTATGCGGCTGTTTTTATATGGCCTTCAGCGCAAGCAGAATAGCGGGTTATGTCAATAACAAAATAAATTGGCTGCTTGTAACGTTTGGAAGTTTATTGTCAAGCTGCTCATTTTCACTTTCTATTTCAAATTCAGTTGCCACAGCAGAAGCAAGCGCTTTCTGGAGGGCATGGTCCGTCATCGGCTGGGGAAGTTTAAACAGCTTTTTACTCCATTTTATTCTGATTCTCACAAAAAAGGAACGCCGATTCAATAAGCGAAGCATGCTGATCATGCTTTATCTGCCCGCTTTGATTAATGTTATTCTTATTGGCCCCTATGGGTTTTTTTCAGAGCGGCACTATCAAATGGTGCAGACGGATTTTGGCTGGGTGAACATGGCTCCCATGCATGCTATGAGCATTTGGCTCAACGCATATTACATCGTTTTTTCGATTGCAAGCATTATTTTGCTTATTCAGTGGTGGAGAAGCATTGGGCCTCGTGCCCCTGAAAAGCGGGAGGCAAGACGTTTCATCCTATCTGTTCTGTTTTTCTTCCTGATAGAAGCTGTGATCAGTATTTTGCCTGGCATTTTTGGAAAAAAGTCTTTTCTGCCATTGACCACCGTTTTATTTATCGTTCCGATCATCATGCTGTTTGCCGTATTGAAAAAATTAGGGTTTATTGAACCCTATAAGAAGGTATTCCGGTTACAGGAGCACTCAGAAAGTCTAACGGATGACCGGTCGCGTTTGTTTAAAGCCGTAACAGTTATATTCGAGGTGAGCGGCGCACTATCCTTCCTGGTTGGTTATTTCAGCATGAAAAACGACTTGGGACGGGAACTTTTTCATGCCGGGTCTTTGTTGTTGATGGGAATAACTGTTCGATCTATTCCATCCATAACGAAAAAGCATGCCGTCCAGAACACCATTTTCCTGGCAGTATCCATGTTGGGTGTGATGTATTTTGTGATAGCAAATGCTGCAACAGGAGCGTTAACAGTTTGGACAGTATACATGTTGTTTTTGCTGTTTACCGTCATTCTTGACAGCACAAAACATGCCTATTTCTTTACGGCGCTATACGTGATCGTCCAGGTTGTTTTTTGGATAGTGCGCCCGGAAATTTCTGTCATCATTGACGGAAGTGAGTATCTAATAAGAATCATTATTATTATGCTTTCTTTTGTTACTGTGCGATATCTGACAAAGGAATATGCTTCAAAGATAGAAGGGTTTCAAAGGCTTGCAAGGGAACAAAGAGTGCTTGAGAAAATCTCTTCCAGTTTTATTTCGGTTAATAATGAAAACGCTTATGAGAAAATTGATAAAATGTTTGAAACGGCTGTCGAAATACTTGAGTTTAGTCAGGCGTTTTTAATCGAATTCGACAAGGATTACGAAGATGCAACCATTGTGAGCATATATAAGAAAGACGTTGAGAACGAGTCATTTTCCTATCACCTGGGAATGAAGCTTAAGGTGAAAAATTCACCCATGTTTCAGTCTCTGCTGGATCAAAAAACATCCCTAATCTGTGAAGACACCACTGATATTTCCTTTGATGTAGTTGGAAGGTATAGAGATTATATCAAGGCAAGAGGAGTCAATTCTTTTTTTGCAGTACCAGTAGAAATTGACAATGAAATAGGCGGCGTATTGATTGTTGAATACAATGAGCGGATGGATGATCTAAGCCTTGCGGAAAGCCGATTGAACTTTTTGAGAATTATTGCCAATATACTGGGAGACGCGAGGAAAAAGATTCTGTTTGAAGAAAGGCTATATCATTTCGCATATTTTGATGAAGCCACAAAATTGGCGAACAGAAACATGCTGAGAAAAAGGCTGGGGCAGCTTATTCATGACAGAAAGGGATCAGAGAAAATAGCCATTATAGACATTGAACTTGAGAACCTGAGGATGATCAACGATACTTTTGGTCACAGCATAGGAGAGCAGATCATGATCAAATCGGCGGCGATTCTCGAACATATGTTTAAGGAATGCTGTGATATCTCAAGGGCAAGCGAAGGAAGGTTTGTTGTTGTTCTGCCTCGTGTAAAAAACAATGAGCAGATCGAGGAGTTCACAAAGAGATTGCTGGATTCTTTCTCTCATCCTGTATTACCCCAGACAGGAATAGAAGCATTATTTGTTACTGTCAATATAGGTATATCCGTGTATCCGGATGATGGAAGAGATGCCGATACGCTCTTGAAGAATGCCGATCTGGCAAGATATGAAGCAAACAACAGCAATGAGAAGGTTGTTTACTACACGGAACGACTGGAAAACCATATTGCGGAAAACACCTTGTTCACGAACAGGCTGTTTAGATCGCTGGAAAACAAAGAGTTTTTCTTGGAGTTTCAACCTCAGATCAGCTGTTATACGGGGAAGACCGCCGGCATTGAAGCCTTGCTCAGATGGACGAGCGACGGCAGCAAGAGAGTGTCTCCGGATAGGTTTATCCCCATCCTTGAGCAAACGGGATTGATCTATGATGTGGGACTCTGGGTGCTGGAACAAACGCTTCAAGAGCATAACAGGCTGATTGCAAAGGGTTTTCCGTCTCTTCGCGTTTCTGTGAACCTGTCGGTTGTACAATTCCAGGGAGAAGATTTTATTCCTGATTTTACGAACATCATAAAGAATAGCGGTGTAAACCCGAAACATATCGAGCTGGAAATTACGGAAAGCCTGTTCTCTAAAAACCCTAAGGATGTACTTGACAAACTGTACAAATTGAAGGAGTTGGGAGTAAGAATTGCCATAGATGATTTCGGCAAAGGGTACTCATCATTAAACCGGTTGAAGCTGGTGCCTTTTGACAGAATCAAAATAGACAAAGAAATCATCGACTATATCGATTTGGAAAGAAAAAAAGCGCCCATAACGGAAAGCATTATTCTATTAGCCAGATCCTTCCGCGCGGCTATTACAGCGGAGGGTGTGGAAACAAAGGAGCAGGCGGATTTTTTAAGAAGCATAACCTGTGACGAAATACAAGGGTACTATTATTCAAGGCCCCTGTCGGTGGAAGCACTGGAAGAATTTCTCAAAAAGGAATCACGCGGACATCATCCGGCGAATTAGGATAAAACGTGTCAAACAAAACTGATATGTATAAAAGCCTTTAAAAAAAGCCGGAATCCGAAGGAGAAAAACTGTTGATTAGTGAGTATTCATTTGAACATGCTATAACCAAGCAGATTTTCAATGCGCTCAGGGCGCATGTGGTACGTTCCAGAGCTGCGATTACAGTTGTTTTTCTGGGCCTTTGCAATGAATCCGAATTTGATACGGAGAAGCTGCCGGAGGCAGCGGAGCGCATAACCAATTTTTTGAAGAATAAAACCAGAAAGACCGATTTTGTTTTTAAATTTTCCGGTCAGCTTAAATGGTTTATTATTCTGTCCCAAAGCGGCGAAAGAGAGGCGGCTGCATTTCTTCGCCGTTTGTACATGTCGGTAAAAACCACAGATACTCCTGTTTTTGAGAATCATGAGCTTTTGTTTTCCGCCGGTGTAGCGGAAATAGGCAATGATGAGGGCGCTTTTGAAGAATTGATTGCAGACGGCGTGTCGGCATTGGCAAAAAGCTTAAGCAAAGGGTCTGAGCAGATAGAATATATAACTGCCTATAAAAAAAGACCCGTGGAAACGGTCAGGGTCAGCATTTTGGAGGAAAATGCTGTTTTCCGCAATGTGCTTTACCGGACAATCGACAATTTGAGCTTGGATCATTTTGAAACGGAAATAAAAGAATTTCAAGATGGTTATGAGTTTCTGGAATCCAATTGGTATCGTTCCAGCCATGCCCATCTCGTCATTACGAATGATATACTCTCCCGTCAAAGCGGATTGGATGTATTGCATAAGCTTCGCATGTTGCCCAATAACAAAAGGTTTATTGTCTTTATGATGACCAAAAGAAGCTCGGAAGAGGACATGATTTATGCTTATGAAAGCGGTGCGGATAATTACTTTGTTAAACCCTTTAATCTGCGACTATTAGAGGTGGAAATAAAAAGGACCTTTGAAAGGTTATGGTCATGATAGAGATATCAATTGACACTTTAATTAAAGGCATTGGCGTTTTGTCTTTTATATTGGCAGTTTTAAGTGTTCATATCGTCATAAAAAGCATGAAAGAAAAAGCCGTTGCCAACAAAATAAAGGCATACATACAAAGCAAACAAGACCTGTGGTACCGGTATTTCAATGATGAAATGGCCTTATCCAAGGAACTGATCCCCCATAACGATATTGAAATGAAAGCCGTAGAGGAAATTTTCCTTGCTTATATAAAAAATATCTCCAATTCAAGCATCAGGGAGAAAATCCGGCAATTTTCCAATCAATATTTAAGACAATATTACTTAAGCCTCCTTTTAAGCAAAAAATGGAGCTTAAGAATGAACACTCTGTACCGGATTATTGACTTTGGAATAGATTCCTTGGCTGTTGAATGTCAGAAACTGGGGGGAAAAGCTAAATTGTCCCCGGAGGAGCGTTTTCAGCTGCTGATCATTCGTTCTATTTTTGATGAAGCCGGTTTTATCAAGGAATTTGCGCATTTATCAATGAAGCTCTCCGAATATGAATATAAAAAATTGCTGATCGGCTTAAACTCGGAAATTCTTGAACAGTTGACTTATCAAATGAACGAGTTTCCAGAAATATATCAATATTACTTCGTTGATATTCTGGGAATCAGCCGAAATCTTGACTTTATGCCATTTTTGGAGAACAATCTCAACCACGAAAACCCGGAAATCCGTATTCGCTCCTTAAAAGCCATTAACGAAATAGGCGTTGTTGCAAACCTGGATAAGTACAAGCTGTTCTTAAACTCTCCCATATGGGAAGAGCGCTTAATGCTGGCTAAGCTTTTTGGGGCTTTTCCCCTGGAGCAGGTATATCCGTATTTGGAAGCATTGTTACAGGATGAAAATTGGTGGGTGCGTTCCCAGGCCGCTCAAACCATTGGCAGGAGCAAGGATGGCAAGTCCAGGCTGAAGATGTTTATCGCAACCGCTCAAGATCAATATGCCATTGAGATGGCTCGTGAAGTGCTGGGAGGGGAGTGCTGATCAATGAGTACAATAGCAAATTATTTTATGATGTTTTTCGGTGGTTTTATATTGGTATATATGCTTGGCATCATTACGGCATATACCAGCATGTTGATATTCGCGTTTGTTGAACTGCGCAAGCAATATAAATTAGACAAGAATGCCTCAGACGAGGATTATATAGACGCATTTTATTATAAACCGCTTTCCGTCATCATACCTGCGTACAATGAGGAAGTAGGCATTGTGGACAGCGTTCGGTCTGCGCTGAATCTGAAGTATCCCCAAACCGAGTTGATTATCGTCAACGATGGTTCCAAAGATCAGACTCAACAGGTTGTCATAGAGCAGTTTCAGATGAAAAAGATTCCCAAGGTAGTTAAAAAACAAATCGAATGCAAGCCGATTCTCCAGGTCTACCAATCGGAAATTCATCACAATCTATACTTAATAGAAAAAGAGAACGGCGGGAAAGCTGATGCCCTGAATGCAGGCATAAACTTTGCCAAATACCCCTATTTTTGTTCTATTGACGGGGACTCCATTTTAGACGAAAAATCCCTGTTGCGAGTGATGAAACCGATTATTATATCAAACGAAGAGGTCATCGCCGCCGGAGGCAATGTTCGTATCGCTAATGGCCTTGATGTCCAATGGGGTTCAGTATATCAGAAAGGTTTACCTAATCGCCCCTTGGTTTTAATGCAAATCATTGAATACACAAGGGCTTTCATGATGGGGAGAATCGCTTTAGCCAAATTCAATCTGATCCTCATCATTTCCGGGGCTTTCAGCGTGTTTGCTAAAAAGTGGGTTGTTGAAGCGGGGGGATATTCTGTCCAAACGATTGGTGAAGATATGGAACTGATTGTTAAGCTGCACCGATTTCTGTACGAAAATAAATTAAAGAAAAGAATTGTATTTGTCCCTGATCCCGTATGCTGGACAGAAGCCCCGGAAAGCCTTGGTATATTAAGAAAACAGCGCAGAAGATGGCATCAGGGGTTAATTGAGAGCCTGGTAAAACATAAAAAAATGACCTTAAACCCCAAATATGGAAAAATCGGCATGATTTCTTTTCCTTATTTTTGGCTGGTGGAATGCTTTGGACCGCTGATTGAGCTGGGTGGCTATCTATATATGGTTGTGGCTTTCCTTTCAGGCAAATTTTATTTCGAATTTGCCATCTTATTAGCTTTGTTGTTTATTTTGTATGGTTCTGTTCTTTCTGCTTTTTCCATCTTGATGGAGACCTGGAGTGTGAACATTTATTCGGGGATAAAGAATTTTTTCAGGTTAATTCTTATCTCTTTAACGGAGGCTTTCTGGTATAGGCCTTTAACCCTGGTTTGGAGATGCGAAGCGTTTATACAGGTTCTTTTGGGGCGCAAAAGCTGGGGCAACATGCAAAGGGTGGGGCTTTCAAAAAAAACTGCTCAGAGCAAGGGGAGCGATCAATCTAAATGAAACGTGTTTATATCATAAGCTTATGTGTGCTAGTTTTAATATCTGTACCTGCTGTTGTCTGGCATCTGCAGCCTGACAGGGAATGCCGTATGGCCATCATCGACAAAACCGTGCCTGATGAAACATATCGGGAACATAACGGTATTGTTCTGCTATTGAATCATTTAAAGTATAAAAAACAATCAGGTGCTTTGTATGATGTTAGAGAAGATTATTTTGGATTTTCCCCGAATGAAAAAGATAAAAGTTATGTGTTAAAACCGCTGCCAACAAACTATGATGACTATGATGTGATTTATTTAGCGGATAGCTATGGCGTTTATGAAGAGGATTTGCCGTGGATAGCAAAAGACAGAGAGGGCTCCCGGTCAAGGAAAGTCTATGGAGGTTTGGAAAAGGAAGAGTGGCTCCATATTCTTAACAGATTGGTGAAGAAAGAAAAGAGCCTGTTCATCGCAGAATACAATGCGTTTGCCACTCCAACTGAAAAAGAAGTAGGAGAAAGCATTGCGAATTATTTGGGTGTTCATTGGTCCGGATGGACAGGACGATATTTTGATGAGTTGGATTTTAACAAGAATAGGGAAATTCCACAATGGATCATCGCTGAGTTCGGCGAATCATGGAATTATAGCGGACAGGGATTTGTTTTGGTAAATGACGCGGATTTTCAAGTGCTTGTTCTGGAAATGTCCAAGCATGTTTTAGATAAAGGCATTCATCTTTCCTTTACCTGGGAGGGGGAAGCATTCTTCGGGCTTCAAAAAAGCCCTCATTACTCCTATTGGTTTGATATAATCACTCCGAAACAAGGCTCGACCGTGTTAGCCAACTATCATTGGAATTTAACCGAAAGCGGAAAGGAGCTTCTGAAAGAACACGGGCTTCCTGACGAGTTTGCCGCGGTTGTAAAAAGAGAACAAGGGGCCTGTACCAGCTATTATTTTGCAGGGGATTACAATGATGTAGGCAAAGTACCCCAATTATATAAATTTCATGGGTTACAGAAACTATACAGCATTGTAGACATGAATGCAGACAGCGCCTTTTACTGGTCAACCTATTTTCCGATGATGGAAAGGATTTTGGAGTGTTTTTACAGCGTTCCGGAGAAGAGCATAAGCGTGGAAGATCAAGAAAAAAACCTGTATGATGCCAGAATTAAGGATGATCGTTTCCAAATCTTCAAAGACGGAAAATGGGAGTCCATGACAATAAAGGGCGTGAATCTTGGTATGGGGAAACCCGGCGCTTTTCCGGGGGAAGCGGCAATCACCGAAGAGGAGTATTACCGCTGGTTTGAGTATATCGGTGAGATGAATGCCAACGTTATCCGTGTGTACACGCTGCATCCGCCAGGATTTTACAATGCACTGCTCAGATACAATGAAAACCATGACAAAAAAATATATGTGATGCACGGCGTTTGGATCAATGAGGAAGGGCTGGTGACTTCGCAGGATGCTTTTGAGGAAAAAAATCTGGCCGATTTCCAGCAGGAGATGAAAAGAATCGCAGATGTAATACATGGAAACAAAGTTGTTGAAGCCAGGCCGGGACACGCATCGGGAATTTATTTAGCGGATATTTCCCATTATGTCATTGCCTGGATTTTAGGCATTGAGTGGGATCCTTATATGGTAGAGAATACAAATCATCTTCACTCATCCATCGGGGATTATAACGGCACATATTTTGAGACGAAGGGCGCAAAGCCCTTTGAGCATTGGCTTGCGCAGCAGATGGATATCATAGCGGAATATGAAATGGAACACTATCATTATCTAAGGCCTGTCAGCTTTACCAATTGGGTTACAACGGACATTTTGGAACATCCTGCTAATTTTCAGGATAATGAGGATTTGGTCGGTGTAGATCCCAATGTCATACACGCTAAAGGGGAAATGGATTTGATCGGGCAGTTTGCCTCCTATCACATTTATCCCTATTATCCGGATTTTCTGAACTTTGAAGAAAAATATGTGAATTATATTGACCATAGAGGGGAAAAGAACAATTATGCCGGCTATTTACATCATTTGAACAGCGTTCACAGGCTTCCGATTTTAGTAGCTGAGTTTGGAATACCGGCTTCGCGTGGGCTTACCCATGAAAACCCTTTTGGCTGGAATCAAGGATTTAAATCCGAAATAGAGCAAGGAAAGATTCTAAGCCGCCTTTACGAGGATATTCTGGAGGAGAATATGCTGGGAGGCTTAATTTTTACCTGGCAAGATGAGTGGTTTAAGAGAACCTGGAACACGATGGACTATGATAACCCGGATAGAAGACCGTTCTGGTCCAACGCTCAAACAAACGAACAGCAATTCGGAATTTTAAGTTTTGACAGACATAAAATAAGGGTTGACGGAGACACAAAAGAGTGGCAAGCGGAACCTCTGTATTACAAGAATCAGGGAGCCATGAAGGGCTTATATATCGACCATGATGAGAGATACTTGTATATCCGACTGGATTATTCAAATACCGGCAACGGCTATCCGCTTATTTTGCTGGATGTTGTGCCTGATCAGGGGAACTATTTTGTAAGAGACAACAATAAACTTAGATTTTCCAACGGGGTAGATTTTATCGTGGATCTGAACAAAGAAGAACCCCGGATTCTGATCGACCAGCACTATGACTTTTTTACATACCTGTATGCTTACCATTTAAACTTGATAGAAAAACTGAAGCCGGATCCGCAGAAGAACAGCGGGATATTTTCCCCAATTCATTATGTGCTCAGCAGGGAATATAGATCGGAAGACGGTGAAATATTGATGCCGTTCAACAGTTATGAAACCGGAAGGCTGAGAGAGGGAAACGCCAATCCCGACTCAAAAGATTATGATTCCCTTGCCGATTTTTGTGTAAACGATGCAGGCGGACTGGAATTAAGGATTCCCTGGTTATTGATCCAATCAAGAGATCCGAGCAAAAAGGAGTTTATCGGAAACATTCATAAGGACGGTATGAAAGCCAGCAGATTTGTCGATGCTATCCATATTGGCGCCCTTTATGTAGATGATAGCGGCGCTGTGCTGGATTCATTCCCGGGCATGGAAAACAATGTCCTGAATCCTTTGAGCGCATATTCCTGGGACAACTGGGATATGCCTGAATATGAAGAACGATTGAAGCAATCCTACTATATCATACAGAAGCTGTTCGCTGATTAAGAACAGGCGGTAAGACAAAATGTTGTTAGGAGAAAATTTCATGAAAAAGGCTCATTTTCTGATCGTATTATCTTTCGTAATAGCGGCGCTTTTCTTTTTTCCTGTGAGGATTAATGCGGAGGAAGGCAAATTGTACAGTGCCAGAATAAAGAATGACAGTTTTCAAATCTTTAGAGACGGCAAATGGGAACCGATGAAAATAAAAGGTGTTAATCTTGGCATGGCAAAACCCGGCACCTTCCCGGGGGAGGCGGCAATCACTGAAGAGGAGTATTACCGCTGGTTTGAGTATATCGGTGAGATGAATGCCAACGTGATCTGCGTATATACGTTGCATCCGCCCGGATTTTATAATGCACTGCTCAGATACAATGAAAACCATGACAAAAAACTGTATGTAATGCACGGTGCATGGATCAATGAAGAGGAACTAACCAATTCTCAGGATGCTTTTGAGGAAAAAAACCTGAAGAATATTCAGCAGGAGATGAAAACAATCGCCGATGCGATGCATGGAAACAAAATTGTTGAAGCCGGATCGGGCTATGCGCCGGGGACATATCAGGCAGATGTGTCCCGTTATGTCATCGCCTGGATTTTGGGCATAGAATGGGACCCTTATATGGTGGATAGCACCAATCATCTTCACGCATCCATCGGGGATTATAACGGCACATATTTTGAGACCAAGGGCGCAAAGCCGTTTGAGTATTGGCTTGCACAGCAGATGGATATCATAGCGGAATATGAAATGGAACGCTATCATCATCTAAGGCCCGTCAGCTTTACCAACTGGCCCATAACAGACATATTGGAGCATCCTAAAAATTTTGAAGAAGGCGCCGATTTGGTCAGCATAGATCCCAATGTTATCTATACTAAAGGGGAAATGGATTTGGTGGGGGAGTTCGCCACATACCATGTTTACCCGTATTTTCCGGATTTTATGAACTTTGAAGAAAGATATGTGAATTATATTGACCATAGAGGGGAAAAGAACAATTTTGCCGGCTACTTACATCATTTGAACAGCGTTCACAGGCTTCCCATTTTAATCGCCGAGTTTGGAATACCGGCTTCGCGAGGGCTTACCCATGAAAACCCTTTTGGCTGGAATCAAGGCTTTAAATCTGAAAAAGAACAGGGGGAAATTGTAAGCCGTCTGTTTGAGGATATTTTAGAGGAGAATATGCTCGGTGGGGTAATATTTACCTGGCAGGATGAGTGGTTTAAAAGAACCTGGAACACAATGGACTATGATAATCCCAAAAGAAGACCGTTTTGGTCCAACGCCCAAACAAATGAGCAGCAATTCGGAATTTTAAGTTTTGACAGACATAAAATAAGGGTTGACGGAGATACAAAGGAGTGGCAAACGGAACCTCTGTATTACAAGGACCGGGGAGTCATGAAGGGCTTATATGCAGATCATGATGAAAGGTACTTGTATATCCGATTGGATTATTCTGATACCGGCAATGGCTATCCGCTTATTTTGCTGGACGTTGTGCCTGATCAGGGCAACAATTCTATAAGAGAAAACAAAACGCTCAAGTTTTCTAACGGGGTGGATTTTATCGCGAATCTGAACAAAGATGAACCCCGGATTCTGATCGATCAGCACTACGATGTTTTCACCTATATGTATGCTTATCGCTTAAACATGATAGAAAAACCCAGACCCAATGCGCGAAAAAGCCGGGGGATATTTTCGCCGATCCGGTATGTGCTCAGCAGAGAATACAGCTCGGAAGACGGTGAAATATTGATGCCGTTCAGCAGTTATGAAACGGGAAGGCTGAGAGAGGGGAACGCCAATCCCGACTCGGAGGATTATGACTCCCTTGCCGATTTTTGTGTAAACGATGCAGGTGGACTGGAATTAAGGATTCCCTGGTTATTAATCCAATCAAAAGATCCGAGCAAAAAGGAGTTTATCGGAAATATCCATAAGGACGGTATGAAAGCAAGCAGATTTGTTGATGAAATCTATATTGGCGCCCTGTATGTAGATGATAGCGACGCTGTATTGGATTCATTCCCGGGCATAGAGAAAAATGTCTTAAACCCTTTGAGCGCATATTCCTGGGACAACTGGGATGTACCTGAATATAAGGAACGATTGAAGCAATCCTACTATATCATACAGGATTTGTTTGATGATTGATATACTATCCCGAACCAACCGCAAATTAATCTAAGATTTCTTAGTAGATTTGTAGTGGTTTATGATCTTCCTTCGTTTTTCGTCGTGATTACTTCCTCAGCAATCATATGAGTTTTTCAGCCTCCCTCTGTTCTTCAACCAGAGGGATGTGTTATATGGTCGAAAAAAGCTTGCGCAAACGTTTTTAATATGGTATCATTACGATGACAAGCAGAAAAGAGGCGGGCATGAGCAAGGCGACGACAGTCAAACTGAAGGATTTGGCAATGGAATTGGGTCTTTCGATTTCCACCATTTCCCGTGCGCTCAACGGCAACGGTCGTGTGAGTGAAAAAACCCGGGAGAGGGTTTTTCAGGCTGTCAAACGATCCAACTACACTCCCAATGCTGTAGCGCGCTCTCTTCGCAAACAGAATGCGATGAGCATCGGCATCATCGTGACAGATATCACCAACAGCTTTTTCGCTTCGGTTATCAAAGGCGTTCAGAATGTCAGCAGACAAAAGGGATATTCTATCCTTTTGAGCAACTCGGATGAAAACGAGCAGTTTGAAAAGGAAGCCATGCAGCTGATGCTGGAAAAGCAGGTGACCGGCCTGATTCTGGCCTCTGTCGGCAACAACGCCAAAAAAATAGAAATGTTCAGCATGCATCGAGTGCCGGTTGTATTCATTGATAACATCCCTTCCGGGTTGACGGGCTATGACTCTGTGACCACTGACAACTATCAGGCGGCGTATGCTTTGACCGATATGTTGATTCATAAAGGCTACCGGCATATTGGCATGATCACGGGCCCCTTAAACCAGTCAAGCGGCTTGCAAAGATACAAGGGCTTTGCTGCTTCAATGGCTGAACATGGCCTGCAAATCAATCCTGACTGGATTAAGGAAGGCGACTTCAAGCTGTCCAGCGGTGCTGAGGCTATGACTGAGATACTGAATCTGGGTGAACGGGATCAACCCCAGGCCATGATTGTCTCAAACAACTATATGACCTACGGCGCTGTGCGTGCCATTAAAGCAAAAGGTCGGTCTATTCCCAAGGATATCGCTGTTGTTTCTTTTGACACCGAAGATATTACTTCATTGACGACACTGGCAATCACATCCATGAATCAGGCATCGGAGGAGATTGGTACCAAGGCGGCGGAAGTATTGATTTCACGCATGCAGTCTCCCGATGCTCATCCACACGTCAACTTAGTTCTTGAACCGGTTTTTGTTGAGGGCAATTCCTGGTAATTGCTAAAAAATCGTGGTATTATTGTGGGTTTTAAAAAAAACAAACGATTGCGCAAACTGTTTCCTGACTCGAACTAAAACAAGGGAGTTGGATTATGTCCCGGAAACTGATTGAGATGATTGGCATCTCCAAGGAATTTCCAGGTGTCAAGGCCTTAAACAAGGTCAACTTTGAGCTGTTGTCCGGAGAAGTTCACGCATTGGTAGGCGAAAATGGCGCCGGGAAATCCACCTTAATGAAGGTGCTGACCGGTGTGTACAGCAGGGATGAAGGCACCATCCTGGTGCGGGGACAGGAAGAGGATTTTCCGGATATACGGGCATCTCAGCAAAAGGGAATCGTGATGATTCATCAGGAGCTCAACCTCATGAATCATCTGACGGTGGCACAGAACATCTTTATCGGACGGGAAGAAACCGGTCGTCTACCTTTTATTCTGAAAGATGCTCACATCAACAAAAAGGCTGAGGACATTTTACGGCGGCTGAATGTGGACATTGATCCCACTGTCCGGGTAGGGAACCTGACCATCGCAAAGCAGCAAATGATTGAAATCGCCAAGGCGCTATCCTATAACTCCGAGGTCATCATCATGGATGAGCCGACTGCTTCCCTGACGGACAGCGAGATTGCCGATTTGTTTGCCGTTATCCGTCTATTGCGGGACGAGGGGAAAGGCATCATCTACATTTCCCACCGCCTGGATGAGCTTCAGCAGATCACCGACCGCATCACCGTGATGCGGGACGGGGAATATATTGATACCCTGCCTACCAAGGAGGCTACGCCGGGCCAGATCATCCATCTGATGGTTGGCAGGGAATTGTTTGTGGAGAAGTCAACCAGCACATTGTCCGCCAACGCGCCGGTAGCGCTGGAGGTGCGCGGCGTTTGCTGCGGGCGGATGGTGCAGAATGTGTCCTTCCATGTGAGAAAAGGGGAGATCCTGGGCTTTGCGGGCCTGATGGGCGCAGGGCGTACGGAGACCGCTCGCGCCATTTTCGGGGCGGACAAGAAAACGGCTGGCGAGGTGTTGATTGATGGAAAACAAGTGAAGATTGACACCCCCCATGATGCCGTCGCGCATGGCATTGCTTATCTGTCCGAGGATCGCAAACGCTATGGCCTGATGCTGGGTTTGGATGTGGAAACCAATGTATCCATTGCCAGCATGAAGGAGTTTCTGACCTCAGGTCTCTTTATCAAGTTCAAAAAGGCTGGAGAAAACGCTGAACAGATGGTCGACAGGCTGGATATCCGCACCCCTTCCATTCGCCAGCTCATCCGGTTTTTGTCCGGAGGGAACCAACAGAAGGTGGTGCTTGCCAAGTGGCTGACCAAAAATTGCGATATTCTCATTTTTGATGAACCCACCCGCGGCATTGACGTGGGGGCAAAAAGTGAGATTTATCAACTGTTGAAGGATTTGGCACGGCAGGGAAAGGCTATCGTGCTGATTTCCTCTGAGTTACCGGAGATCATTCACCTATGTGACCGGGTAGTGGTCATGTGTGAGGGACGGGTAACGGGTGAGGTGACGGGTGAGGCGATCAACCAGCAACGAATTATGGAACTTGCTACGGCACGGGAAGAAAACAAACGAGGTATAAGCGCATGAGAAAGTTTATGAAGGACAGAGCGGGCACCCAAAAGCTGATTATTCTGGCGACACTGATTGTACTATTTATCTTTTTCTCGCTGATGAGGCCCAATTTTGCCAGTTATCTCAACCTCATGACCATTGCTCTGTCAACCTGCGTGAATGGCATCCTTGCGCTGGGTGCCACCTTTGTCATCACCTCGGGAGGCATCGACCTGTCTTTGGGAACCACCATGACATTCTGCTCTGTGATGAGCGGCATATCCTTTGTATCCTGGGGGTTTCCCATCTGGCTGGCCATTATTTTTGGTTTCATTATCGGCGCTGTCTGTGGCGCCCTCAGTGGCTTTGCCGTCACCAAAATGAAACTGCCGCCTTTCATCGCCACTATGTCCATGCAGATGGTAACCAGGGGGCTGTCTCTCGTGGTCTCCGGCATCAAGCCTGTGTACTTCACAGCTGCGCCGGGCTATAAGAGCATTGCCATGGGCAATTTTCTGGGCATTGAAGGTTTTTATACCGCGTTCATCCTTTTTTTGGTGATCGTTGGCATAGCGTATTTGCTGTATTCGAAAACCCTGCTGGGCAGGTATACCACTGCGATTGGATCCAACCAGGAGGCCGCCAGGCTTTCTGGCATCAAAACCGATAAATGGAAGATTCTCATCTACATGGTCAGCGGGATCTTCAGCGCCGCCGCGGGATTGATTATGAGTTCGCGTCTGGGCTCCGCCCAGCCCCAGCTGGGAGCTGGCTACGAGTCGGAAGCCATCGCTGCGGCGGTAATCGGCGGAACATCTATGTCAGGAGGTGAAGGGACGATAACAGGAACCGTCATTGGAGCGTTTATCATTTCTGTTCTGACCAACGGACTGCGTACGATGGCAGTTTCCACTGAGTGGCAAACGGTCGTAACAGGCTTTGTGCTGGCGTTGGCTGTCTACTTTGACATGCTGCGCCGCAAGCGCCGTGAGCGTATATAAGCCTGTGAAAAAGATTAAGGAGAAGAAAAATGAAAAAATTGTTAGCAATTGTACTGATTGTGATGTTGATGGTTTCCGGCTTTGCGCTGGCGGAGAGCGCCAAACCATTGGAGGGGAAGTTTGTTCCTGTGTTGCCCCTTGGCGTTGCCCATCAGTTCTGGCAGGCGGTCAAATCGGGCGCTGAGCAGGCTGCAGAGGAATATGGTGTTGAGATTGTCTTTGACGGGCCGGAAGAGGAGACCATGGTGGACAAGCAGGTGGACATCCTCAGGGCCAATCTGGCAAACGAAAAACTGGGCGCTGTTGTGATGGCGGCTATTGACATTGAGTCTGTGCGTGACCTGCTGGAAGGCGTGAAGGCAAAGGGAATGCCTGTGGTTGGTTTTGACGCGGGTGTTGGCCCGGTGGCAGACGCGCATTGTTCCACCTCCAACTACGCTGCTGGCGAGCTTGCTGCGGAAAACGCCATCAGGCTGATGGGTAAAGAAGGCAAAATCGGAGTTGTCGGCCACAGCCAGACCGTGGTGGACGCCGTGGCGCGTGTTGAAGGCTTTGTAGACTATATCAAGAACAACTCCGACATCGAAATCGTGGATATGCAGTATGGCGACGGGGATCATCTGCGCTCCGCTGACATTGCCAAGTCCATGATGATTGCCAACCCCGATATCAAGCTGATCTATGCCTCCAATGAAGGGGCCTGTGTAGGTGCCTACAATGGCCTTCAGGAAATCAACATGATCGGCAAGGTGCTCCTGATCGGTTTTGACTCTTCTGCCGCGATGAAGCAAGGCGTTCGCTCTGGCGAGATCGCCGGCGCCATCACCCAGGACCCTGTCGGTATGGGCTATAAAGCTGTGGCGACTGCCTGCAAGCTGATGCTGGGTGAGAAGATCGAAGGCGAAGTTGATGAGCATGGAACTGTTGTGGTGGATACCGGCTGCTATTGGTATGACGCGTCCAACATGGACGAAGATCATATTGCTCCGCTGCTGTACGACTAAATGCTCTTGATAATCTTTTAACGCTGTATTCAAAGAATTATTCATGAAGGGGGACTTAACCCATGAAAAAAATCCTATCTGTTCTTCTATCAATGGTGCTGCTGTTCGCGTTTGGTGCTGGCGCGGTTGCCGAGGAAGTCAAAATCGGTGTGAGCATCATGGAGCTTACCGCCTACACCTGGTATCTTGGCGTCATTGACGGCGTCAACCAGTGGGCCACGGAGCACCCTGAAGCCAACTTTGTTTTCCAGTTTGAAGATTCCCGTTCCGATGTATCCACCATGCTTAACAATGTGGATAACCTGCTCACCTGGGGTGCCAAGGGCATCATCCTGTTCCCTGCGGATGCCTCCTCGGCCATCCCCACCATGAAACAATACACCGAAAAGGGCATTCCCTTTGTGATCGGGGACTATGCCCAGCAGCCCAACAGCGATGAAGACATCGTCTGGAAGACCTTCGTTGGCCACAACATGAAACAGCTGGGCATCAAGGCGGGCGAGGTTGCTGTTGAGTACCTCAAAAAACTGAACAAGGAGGATCCCGTCTGCCTGTTCATTACCCGTCCTCCCTCCGGCCAGGTTTCTGCGGACCGTTTCAGCGGTTTTTCTGAAACCGTGCTGGCCGCTTTCCCCAAGGCAAGAATCATTGAGGAAGGCGATATTGGAGCCGGTTCCCGTGACTCCTCTCAAAGCCTGATGGAGAATGTCCTGCAGCGTGAGGCTGTCATCGATGTGGTCAGTGGCCACAACGATGCGGAGGTCGTTGGCGCATACAATGCTGCTGTGGCCGCTAACCGTAAGGAGATCAAGTTCATCGGCATCGCAGGGGATAAAGACGTGTTGACCTATGTAACCGATGGTAATGAGATGTGGCTGGGCGAAGTGCTTCAAAACCCGGTTGACTTGGGCTATCAGGCGACCAAAGCCATGTATGAGACATTGGTTGAAGGCAAAGAATTGCCCCTCGTTTGGGATCTGCCAATGCCTGAGGCCATCACCCCCGAGAACGTCAAGGATTATGACTGGCAGAATTGGGGATGGCTGTAAGCTCTTCGCCTGTCTGAACCAATAACCGAATGAACCGCCGGGGCGGAGGTGTCTGCCTTCGCCCCGGCCACCAAGGAGGTTTGAGATGATCAATCTGTTGCCGGAACCAAAAGAATTATTATCCGCTGGCGGGCTATCAGCGCCTTTTAAAAAGATATGTCTTCTTGGAGTTGAGGAAGCACTGCTCGACATTGCAAGGCTGAGGTTTTGGAATTATCCGGATCTCCTCATTGATTCAGAGCCGTGCGGGGAAAAGGCCACGCTGCAAGTGGAGGTGATCCGCGGCCTTGATCATCCGGAGCTTCAGAAGATGGAGCTGTTCCAATCCCAGGGTTATCAGTTAAAGATTACAGAGGACAAAGTCTGTCTGAGGTATGCGCAAAAGGCAGGCTATATCAACGCCCTGACCAGTCTGAAACAGCTGATCAAACAGGAGGATGACGGTTTTGTTCTGCCGCTGTGTACGATTGCCGATTATCCGTCTATCCCTGTGCGGGCCGTGGCGCCCACCTTCTCCTGGTATGCGGGTTATGGCCGAATCGGCTTTGACATGCAGCTGTGGGGCTTTGAGGAATGGGTGGAATTCTTAAATATCTGCCTGGATAACAAAATCAACCAGTTCAATATGGTGATGTATGGATACTGGCCTTTTGAATTTGAAGAGTATCCGGAGACGGTCTTCAGGAATGTCCCGGTGGACATATGGAACGCGGAGAACAAGCGTTGGCTGACGGTACGCTACAGCCATCCCAACATTGAAAAGCCGTTTTTGAAGGATTTCATTGATTTGGCGCACAGAATGGAAGTAAAGATCTTTGCTTATGTGGGGCTGAACTCCTACAATGGCGCGTACAGCATCAAGCATCCGGAGGCCCGGACAAAGCCGCCTAAAACCGGCGGGTTTCTCAACGATTTTGACTCCCTATGCCTGTCTTATCCCGGCACGGTGGATTATATTCTGCGTTCCATGCAGCGCATTGCCCAGCTGGGCTTTGACGGCTATACGCTGGAAGAGAGCGAAGAAGGATTCTGGTATTGCGAATGTCCGGATTGTAAGAAAACCTGGCATGCAGATGCGCAATCCCCCGGGGAGGCCAAGCATCAGGCAAACATGTGGCTGCTGCGCAAAATCCACGCCGCAGCGCGTGAGATCAACCCGGATATCATTTTAGGCATCCGCGCCTTCAGGCAGCCGCCGCTGGAGAAGGATCCGGCCTTCCTGCAGGAGTGTGTCAACAGTATTCCCAGGGATGTCAACCTGTTCTGGGCTCCCGGTCTGTATGTGCCTGAGGCAGAATTTGACAAATGGTGCGAAGCCTTTGGCAAGGAGCGTATATGGGGGAGGGACAGCGAAGCCAATTCCATTACCTCCACCATGGGCAGGTTGTACAGGACATTTAAATCCAATGTCATCCGGTATGAGGATGAGACCAATGAACAGGTGATCGAAACCGACATCCGTCAGCACATCGGCAGCGTTGAGCGCGGCGTCCACGGCATCAACGGTTATGTTTTTGAGTGGTATGGGCTGTTCATGCACACCTTTGCCCATGGCAACTACGGCTGGGGCTCAAAGATGGCGCCCGAGACATTCTACCAAAGGGCCTGTGCGCTCAATTTCGGCGAGCTTGGAGAAAGAATCCTGGCGCTGATCCAGAGCATCATCACCATTCATGAAAGCCAGATCCCCTTGTACACCACGCCCTTCCCCTTTCAGAAAAACAAGATGGGGAAAGCGGATGTGCCGGCGATTGAGGCGGCCAAGGCAAAACAACCGGCTCAGCTTCAAGAAACAGAAGCGATTATCAGTGAACTTGAGGAGAAACCGCGCTTGCGTGTCTGGCTGCCCCATTTTCACAAAATCCACAATGCGGTGAGGAGAAACGCGGTTATTTATGACCTGGTGCTGACAGCAATATGCTATGAAGAGGAAGAGGATCCCGTCAAAAAGGATGCTTTGTTGGATGAGATTCTTTACCTCAACGAAAAGGATTTTGATATTGTCAAGGAGATGTTCTTTGATATCAACCCGGTATCGGAATCAGGTGTCAAAAGCAGCATGTACCCTTACCACGAGATGAAACGACTGATACACAACATCCGCAACCCACAGGACCCTGATGATGACATCGTTTGTTCGGGCATCGAGGCCCTGGGTTGGCTGTGGCTGTAAACGGATAAATAAGGTTGGTGAAGCGGATGAAGACAGGAACACAAACCCCACTGATAGAGATAAAAAACTGCACTATGGAGTTTCCCGGTGTCAAGGCGCTTGATGATGTAAACTTCATTCTGATGCCGGGTGAATGCCATGGGTTGGTGGGCGAAAATGGCGCGGGAAAATCCACCCTGTCCAAATGCATTATTGGTGAAAACCGGATGACCCAGGGTGAATTGTACATTGATGGAGAAAAAATCAATATCCCCACCTACTCCGTCCGGGAATCTCAAAACCGGAAATTGGCCATCGTGCATCAGGAATTCCAATTGATGCGTGAAATGAACGGCATTGAGAATATCTTCAGCGGGCATTATCAAACAAAGGCCGGCTTTATCCAGTGGAAAGAGCTCAATCGAAAAGCGAAAGAGCTGATGGAGTTCCTTCAGTGTGAAGTTAACCTGACGGTACCCGTCAAGCAGCTGCGTACTGCCGAACAGCAGATCATTCAGCTGGCCAAAGCGCTGCTGCATCAGCCCCGTGTGTTAATTCTGGATGAACTGACAGCGGTGCTGCAGAAAAAGGAAATCCAGAACATTTACAGGATCATTGAAATTCTTAAACAGCAGGGTATCGGCATCATTTATATCTCTCACCGTCTCAATGAGATTTTTGAGTGTTGTGACAGCTATACGGTGCTGTGCGATGGGCGTCATGTAGGCAGCGGAAAAGTGGCGGATATCAACAAAGCCCAGCTGATCCGCATGATCATCGGCCGGGAACTCACGGGCACCTACCCGCCCATCAACACCCAGCTGGGTGAAACGGCCTTTGAGGTTAAAAACCTTACCGCCTCCAAGGCGTTCCGCAACGTGAATATCAACGTGCGCCAGGGCGAGGTGGTAGGGATTGCAGGACTTTTGGGCGCCGGCAAGACCGAGCTGCTTCACGCCATGTATGGACATCACAGACTGGAAGCTGGGGAGATATTTATCAGGGGAGAAAAAGTACAGTTAAAGAACCCCCAGCAGGCCATTGGCCATGGCATGGGCATGGTACCTGATGAACGGCGCATACTGGGCCTGAACATGAGTTTTGACATCAAGGACAACACAACCCTGCCCAGCATCAAGCGATTCAAGAGATGGTTTGTCTTTCAGGATCATCCGGCAGCATCCAAGGCTGCTTATGAGGTCAATGAGAAACTGGATTTGAAATACAATTCGCTCTGGCAAAGCGTGAAAAAACTATCCGGTGGGAATCAGCAGAAAATCGTCCTTGCCAAGTGGATGCTGTACAATTGTGACATTTTTTTGCTGGATGAGCCCACCCGGGGCATTGACATCGGTGCCAAGCATGAGATTTATAATTTGATCCAACAGCTGGCAAAGGCTGGTAAAGCGGTTATCTTGGTGTCGCCTGAGCTGGAGGAGCTGATAGGGCTTTGTAACAAAATCTACATCATGTTTGAAGGAGAAGTTATGGATGTTGTGGAGGGGGAACGAAAAACCCAGGAAACCATTATTCACAGCTTATTGGGGGTAAAAGAGAATGAGTGATTACAGTGTGAAAAGCCAGCGCTACGGAGCCGGGTTCAAATCCTTTTTCAGGGAATGGATGATTCTGTTTCTATTTATTGCCCTGGTGATTATCAGTTTCATTCTCAATCCGCAGTTTAGAACCACCAGCAACATCATGAATATCCTCAGGCAAGCTGCTTTTCTATCCATCATCGCGATGGGGGAGTTCTTTGTTATTCTGGTGGGGCATATGGACATGTCCATCACCTCTATCATCGGCATGACGTCCATCTTTTTGGCGGGCTTTGTGGTCAATGACGGCATCTCCCTGGGGCTTGCGCTGGTGCTGGTTTTTGCCATGTCCGCAGTGGTGGGCATCATTAACGGTGCGCTGGTCGTATATGGAAAAATGCCTTCCTTTATTGCGACACTGGTGATAATGAACATCCTTAAGGGGCTTTATTACATCTACTCAAAAGGCCTGCCAATTTCCGGCTTGCCGAATAACTTCAATTACTTGGGAGCAGGCTATGTGGGGATCGTGCCCTTCCCTGTGATCCTGATGCTGGTGGTGGCGCTGCTGCTTTATTTGCTATCCATGCATACCTCCTTAGGCAGGAGTATTTATGCGGTGGGCGGCAACCTGGAGGCCAGCAAGCTTTCGGGTATCAACACCAACTTTGTCATCATCTTCGCTTTTGTGCTGTGTGCGCTGCTGTCCTGCCTGGGCGCGCTTGGACTGACGGCCAAAACATTGAGCGGCAACGTGTCCATCGGAGAATATCTGCTTTTTGATGTGATGACCATCTGCGTGCTGGGTGGCACGTCCCTTTCAGGCGGCCGGGGCAAGGTGTTTGGCATTGTCATCGGCGCGCTTTTCCTGCAGGTTATCAGCAACATCATGGTTCTAATGAGCATTAACACCTATTGGCAGTGGGTCGTCAAGGGCATCATTCTGGTTGTGGTTGTGCTCATTGATTCCAATACACATGAGCGATGACAAAGGAGGTGAATACGATGTATGGAAGTAAAGTGTGGTTTTTCCCCGACGGCGACCGTCCCCCTTTAGGTGACAGTTTGATGAAAGGACATGAATCCTATGTCATTCTGAACCCTAATTCACAGGATGCACGAGTTTGCTTCACCCTGTATTTTGAGGATGCCGAACCAATCACTGGCATAGAGATGACTGTGCCTGCTGGGCGTGTGCGCTGTTTTCAGACGCATAATCCGGAGCATTTTGGCGTCCATGTGCTCAGTGTGGCCAGGCAATATTCAGTCAAGATTGAAAGCGACACGCCGGTTATCGCCCAATATGGGCGGCTGGATGCGCGGCAGGAGAACCTGGCGTACTACACGACAATGGGGTTCCGGGGGGATTGAGACAATTTTCTTTGGCTAGAAAACAAGAGCGTCTATTAAAACACAACGACATTAAAAAACAGGAGGATATCATTCATGACTTATCACGGCAAAATCCACATTCCCAGAGACGAGTATTTGGCGCGCGTCAAACGTGCTGCGGAAATGATTCAAAAAGAAGGCCTGGATGTGCTGATTGTGAACTCTAACGAAGCTGAATTTATGAACGCCCGCTATTTCTCCGGCTTTTGGCCGCTGTTTGAGCGTGCCGGTGTGGCCATCTCAGCCGCTGGGGACGCCGCCTTGATGTGCGGGCCTGAAAGCCGTCATTTTGCCGGCGACAGGAACAGGCTGGACAAGCTCTTTATCCTCATGGAGTACCGCGAGAGCGCTGACCCCGCCTATCCGGAGCTTGTGCCGGACACCTTCCACGATGTTTTCAAGGCCATCGGCGTCACCGGCAAGAAATTGCGCATCGGCGTGGCGTCCTATCTGGACACCTCGGTGATCATCATGCAGGGCATCAAGGATGCTTTCCCGGAGGCTGAAATCGTACGGGCGGACCATATCATGGTAGCGCTGCGTTCCATCAAGTCCGACAATGAGATCGCCTGCCTTCGCGAGGGCTACCGGATTGCTGAGATCGCCACCAAAAAGGTGATTGAAGAGATCAGGCCCGGCATGACGGAGCTTCAGGCTGTAGGCATCGCCCAGCGCGTGATTTATGAAAACGGCGCTGAGTATGAAGGCCTGCCCATGTATGTATTCTCCGAGGCGTCCACGCGCCATGCCATCTCCCGCTCCTCTTATCGCAAGTTTGAGAAAGGCGATATCGTGCAGCTCAACCTGTCGGCGCGCATTGATGGCTATTCTGCCTCCATTGGCTATCCCATCGTCCTGGGCAAGCTGACGGGCAAGCGCAGGGATGTGGTGCTTTTCGGGCTTGAGGCGCATAACTGGACTGAAAAGCAGATCAAGGCCGGGGTACAGGCCAGCGATGTAGCCAAGGGATTCTATCAGTATTATGTTGACAATGGCTACGAGAAGAACTTTGTCTACGGCCCCATGCACGGCACCGGCATGTGCGAGGTGGAAGCCCCCTGGGTAGAAACCTCCTCCACTTATGCCTTCAAGCCCAACATGACATTCCAGATTGATACCTACATTTCCACCGATACCTTCGGTGTGCGCTGGGAGAAGGGCATTGCTGTAACGGAGGGCGGTGTGGATGTGTTGAGCGCGCCCATTGGAAAACTGTACGAGCTGGAATTCTAATCAGCTGAGGGCAGGGGCCAGGATATTTTAGGCCCCTGCCCTGGATACAGGAGGATTAAGATGGATAAAAAATACGCCTTAATCGGTGTAGATATGGAAACGGATGTAGGCAGTTTCACGCCGTTTTATGAGGGAGTCAAAAACGGTACCCCCAGGCTGTTAGAGCTGTTTAAGGAAAAGGGTGTACAGGGCACATTTTTCTTTACCGGGGAATGTGCCAAGGAAAATCCGGATATTGCGCGCCTGGTAGCGGAAAGCGGCAATGAGGTGGGAGCGCATTCACTTTATCATGAAACTGTGGGGGATGAGTTGTTTCCCATCCCCGGTGTCAAGCCGCTTTTGCCTCATGAGGTAAAGCCACGCCTTGAGTTGGCAGATCAATGGATCCAGGAGGCATCCGGTGTCAAACCCGTCTCCTTCCGAAGCCCCAGGCTGTGGGGCTCCACTGCGGTGGTCAACGCCCTGGAGGAATTGGGTTACCTGACGGACGCCAGCTATCCCATGTATTTCTACCGGGAGCGGTTTGCTCCCTATCATCCCAGCCGGGAGGACTGGACGCAGGAAGGAGACTCCCCGATCTTGGAAATCCCCAATTTTGCCGACATGACCATGGAAAGTCAGGATCCGGGCCTGGAACGGGACCGGGATCAATGGCCTCTTTTCCGCACGGAAGGGGCGGAAGAAGTGCTCAGAAGGATTGATAGCTTTATTGATTTTTGTCAGCAGCGCAACGAGCGTCAGTGCGTTTGCCTATACATTCATCCTTGGGAGTTTTGGCCCATGGAGGAATCCTATAATTTTGGTGAGGCGACAGTGATTCCCGACCCGTTTATCACGAAAAATTGCGGGGATGTTGCTCTAACCGAGATGGGTAAGCTGATAGACGGCATGTTAAAGCGGAATTTTCTTTTTAAAACCGCAAAACAATTGACAAAAGTGTTTTAAAGGGAACTTTGAAGGACTGAAAAGGAGAGGAAAAGCGAAGATGCGGTTGCATGGACGGCAGTTTGATAAGCAATCCCTGTTGCGATATATAGGAAATGAAAAGCAGCTCTTTGGCATTCGGCCGATGGTATACCGCGGCGGAGATGCCAACCTTGTGAACACCTATGAGGTTGATACCGGAAGCGGGCTTGTTTTTTCTGTAGCAGAGAGCAAAGCCATGGACATCTTCCAGTTCAAATATAAAGGGATCAACCTGGCCTTTGAGTCGAAAGCCGGCCTTCACAGCCCCTACAATGTCGAGCCCTTTTCGGATGCTTCCCGGTTTTCACAGGGCTGTGGCATGCTGTATACGGCGGGGCTGACCAATGTCGGAGGCCCTTGTCAGGATGAAACCGGTGTGCATTATTACCATGGGATGATTAAGAATAAAGCCGCTTCAGACATCTGCGCCCAAGGCGCTTGGAGAGGCGATGAATATGTGATGCAGTTATCAGGTGATGTGAACGAGGCGGCGTTTTACGGACGCAACTTGAAAATGCACAGGACCATCACCACTTCTGCCGGGAGTAAGGCCATTGTTCTTGAGGATTGCATTGAGAACCGCGCCTATGCAGAGGATCAGGTGATGCTTCTGTACCACCTGAACGCCGGCTATCCCCTGGTGTCAGAGGAGGCGCGCCTGATCGCAGCGGTCAACACCGTTGAGCCTGCCACGCCCCGCGCACAGGAAATGATTGCTGAATACGACCGAGTGAGTGCGCCCATGGACATGGAGGAGGAGTATGTTTACTGCATCACCCTTCACCATGATGAAGAAGGCTTGACCGGAACCGCGCTGTGGAACGAAGCCCTGAATCTTGGACTGTATGTGAAATATAATGTCCGGCCCTTGGACCGCTTTGTGGAATGGAAGTGTATGCGCTCAGGCGACTATGCTTTTGGGATGCTGCCGTCTAACTGTTTCCCCTTTGGACGTTTGGAGGCAGCTAAGTCAGGTGCATGGACGGTGCTTAAACCCTTTGAAACGATGAGTACGCGGCTTGAAATCGGCATTCTTGAAGGCAGAGAAGAAATGAAGGAGTTTGAGGGCTGGATAGAATCGTTGAAAAAACAAACCTGACCGGCTAATAAAGAGGAGGTGATTTTGCCCTCAGCAAGATGGATAATGAACCAAATCCGACCGTTAACCCTACAACTGTTATGATGTGTAATCAACAAAAGGAGGAACCATGAAAAGATTATTCGCATTGCTTCTTGCATTCATATTGTGCCTGGGTGTTTTTGCGGCAGTCAACGCGGAAGAAAAGAAACTGGTGATTGCCGAAGTGTTCTGGGGACTGCACGATTCCTATCAACAGGCGCATCAACTGCAGGTAGCGAAGTATTGTGAGGAGTTAGGTATTGAATTCATCGCTGTAGATGGACAGATGAAACCTGAGGTGCAGACTGCCGCGATGGAAGATTTGATTGCCAGAAAGGTTGACGGCATCATTTGCCAGGCCTATGATCAGCCTTCCATGGAGATCATGATTCAATTAGCCCAGGATGCTGGCATTCCGGTGGTGTCCTTTGTGAATGTCTCGTCCGGCGAGGTGAAATATCCCAGCGTCGAGATTTCCGAGGAAGCCGGAGCCATTGAGATGGGGCGCATTGTTGGAAACAAATTCAAGGAGTTTTTTCCGGATAAGAAGTTGAAACTACTGACCATCAGCGATCCTTCTGTGGAATGGGCGCACAATCAGCGGACGCTGGCTTTTGTAAAGGGCCTGGAAGAGGCGGTTCCGGATTTTGAATATGTCTTCAATGGCGGTAAAAGCAACCGCGAAGTGGCATATTCCGTGACCGAGGACATCCTGCAGCGGGACAGCGGCATCAATGTTATCTTTGGTTATGATGCTGAGAATGGCCTTGGTGCGATTGCGGCATTGGAAGCCAATAACCGGGGCCTTGCTGATGAAAATGTTCCCAAAACAGAGATTGTGACTAGTGTGGATGGCTCCACACCTGAAATCATCAAGACCATGGATCCCAGCTCTGCCTACTGTGCTACTCTGGCGCTGCGGCCTTTGCAGAATGCAAGGGCATGCGTGGACATGATGCTCAAGTTGATTAATGGTGAGATGGATATGTATGACACAGAAAACAACGTCAAGATCCCATCTTACGTCATTAATTGCTGGGATATGGACATCAAGGACGCGGAAGCGTTCCTGCTGGATGAATGGAACATCCAGATCGACTTAAGTGCTGAAATAGGCCTGTGATTGCAAGCTTCGGGCAGGGAGTTTATCCCTGCCCGGAGTGTGAGTGAAAGAGCACCGAATGAAGAATGATTTTATCCTCAAAATGAAGAATATCGTCAAGCGCTATCCTGGCGTGATGGCCCTGGGAGGCGTGGACTTTATGGTGCGCAGGGGCACGGTGCATTGCCTGGTCGGTGAAAACGGCGCTGGTAAATCCACCCTGATCAAAATTTTGACCTGTGCAGAAAAAAGGACGTCCGGAGAAATTGAGCTGGATGGCGAGGTTTTCACCGCTAAGTCTGTCAAGGACGCTATGAATGCTGGAATCAGCACGGTGTTTCAGGAGATGAACATTATTGACCAGCTTTCAGTGGAAGATAACCTGACGCTTGGCAGGGAAAATCATGTCTGCGGTGTGGTCATGAAGAACGCAGATGATCCAGTGCTGCGGGTGATGCGGGAATTTGCGCCGGACATTGACCTGGAAAGTCCGGTTGGCAACCTGAGCCTGGCGGAAAAGCAGATTGTTGAAACGGTCAGGGCAATCGGTTCGGATGCCAAGATCGTCATCATGGATGAGCCGACCGCCTCCCTGTCCGAGGCTGAAACACAGCGCATCTACAGCTTTGTCAAGCAGCTGAGGGCCAAAGGCATCACGCTGATTTATATCTCCCATCTGCTTGACGACATCTTTGAGCTAGGCGATGAGGTAACCGTATTGCGGGATGGCCAAATCATCGGCACGCGCAGGGTGGAGGAAACCTCAAGGCAAGATTTGATTCGGATGATGATTGGCAAATCAGTAATCAGCCGGTATCAAAACGATGGGCGAATGCCGGGCGCTCCGCTCATGGAGGTTGACGGCATCACCGCGCAGGGTGTAAACAACCTGAGTTTTACCTTGCATGAACGGGAGATTATTGGGTTTTACGGTCTGCGGGGAGCTGGAAAGAGTGAGATCGCCAGAGCGCTTTTCGGGTTAAGCCCCTGGCAGGCCGGACGGATGCGGGTCAACCAGAAAGAGGTTCAAATCAAAAGTCCCGCTCAAGCCATTGCCGAGGGGATCGCCATGGTGCCTGAAGAACGGATGACAGAGGGCCTGCTGATGCAGCTGTCGATAACAGACAACATCACCATTGCGGGTTTGAAACGGGACGCACGCTATGGTGTGGTCAATGAGCAGGCAGGCTCTGAAATTGCGAATGATTATGTAAAGCGCCTGAATATCCGGGTTAATGATATTGGGCGACAGGTGATGACGCTCAGCGGGGGCAATCAGCAGAAGGTTGTCATATCAAAGTATTTGAACATCAACGCGCGTGTGTTGTTGCTGGATGAGCCGACACGTGGCGTGGATGTGGGAAGCAAGGCTGAGATATACTCCATCGTCCGGGATCTGGCGTCCACAGGTGCTGGCATTGTGGTGTTTTCGTCAGAATATGATGAGATCGCCAGCCTCTGTGATCGTGTTCTGGTGTTGTCTGAAGGCAGCATTTTGGCCGAAATGAACCAGGAGAACTTGGATGCGGAAAAAGTGAGATATTTGACAATGGGGAAGAGGGCACAGTGAAACGATGAAAACAAAGAGTAAAATCCGGCGTGCCGGTATGCAGAATTTGGTAATTCTGGGCGTACTTTTGCTGATTATGATTATTCTGACGATTCTGAGCCGCGATTTTTTGACGGCAAAAAACCTTCTGAATGTTGTTCAACAGAATGTAAGTGTCATCATTGCCGGCTGCGCGGTGACGATGTTGATGGTTTCCGGAAATTTCGATTTGTCCATCGGCTCCATCATGGCCCTGTCAGGTACCCTCTCGGCAGTGTTTGTCAGCAATTATAAGATTCCTTTGCCGGTCTCCATTATGTTGGCGGTTGTTGTAGGAGGAATGATTGGTCTGCTCAACGGCTTTCTGGTCATCACGATGGATGTGCCTTCTATCATCGCGACCCTGGGAACAATGTATGCGGTTAGTGGAATCGCCTGGGTTATCACAGGCGGGCATAGCATTCATTTGGGCTTGGGCAGAAATTTTACCTGGCTGGGCAGGGCGAGTGTTGGCGCGATTCCAGTAAGCATTATCATTGCGTTTTTTATCTTTGCTTTGTTTTATTTTATTCAGCACAAGACGCTTTTGGGCAAATATTCTTATGCCATTGGCGGCAACAAAAGAACCTCGTTACTCAGTGGAATCAATGTAAGCGGGGTTGGCATCCTGCTGTATGTCCTTGTGGGTTTGCTCTCCGCTTTTTCAGGCGTGCTGACAGCCTCCCGTTTAGGGGTTGGCAGTGCAAGCATCGGCAGCGGATTTGAATTTGAGGTGGTTGTGGCGGTTGTGCTGGGAGGCACCAGTCTGCATGGTGGTGAGGGATCGGTAGTTGGGATGCTCATTGGTGTTCTCATTGTGGGCTTCATTGCCAATGGCTTGAACTTGCTGGGCATTCACTCCTTTTATCAATCAGTGGTTAAGGGCATTGTGTTGGTAGGTGCGGTTATCCTGGACCGGGTGTTGCGATCCAGAATCAGGGCATAGAAAGGGTGAGATGATGTTTGATTACAGAATCGCATATGGCTGCTGGCTGAATGACTCAAGAATGAAGCCGATCGTTGATGAGGATTGGCCTTCTGTCCGGATTGACCAGGCTACAATGGATTCACTGGACAGGACGCTCGGTTTTCTTGCGTCGGCGGGATACAACTATCTGGATGTCTTCGGGCTGATTACCAATCACAGCTGGCAGCCTGATATCGTGTCCACCGTCAGCCCGCTGCGCAGGGAGCAGGTTGTTCAGGTGATTGAACTGGTGCACAAGCACGGCTTGAAACTGATTTATGGTCTCGGGGTGTACAGCTGGGGGTTTGACCGCATTATTTCCCATAACCCGGATGTTCGTGGCACCAACCCCCAGGTGATGTGTGCTTCTGCCGATGCCTCCCTTGAGGTGATGAAGCAGGTGATTGATTATGTCTGCCAAACCTTTAGGGTGGATGGCTTTCATCTGGAGGCGGCCGATCAGGGCAGATGTTCTTGCGACAAATGTGCCCGGTTTGACAACGATATTGATTACTTTAACCATGTCAACCAGCTGACGGCATCGTATATCCGTCAGAAGTATCCGGATAAGCTGCTGCTTGTAAATACCTCCGGTTATCTGGCCTGGGGCGATCACTTTTCTAAAGACCAGTTGGGGAAAATTCTGAAACTGGGAAAAAATGTCGACGTATTTATCGATGTGGGCAGCCATGGCGAGTTTATTGCACCTGAGGACAGGAAGGGCATGATTGACCGGATGCAAGCTTCCTATGGGACGGCGAATGGCTTTTGGATCTATCCTCCTCAGCGATGGGACCGTCATCGCTGGCTGATTCCGCATGTTCTGCAAAATCACGCGCATCTCAAATCCCTCTATGAGCAAGGTGGCCGCAGCGCTGAGCTTTTTCTCTCTCCCATGAACAATCCCGGAGTGGAGTTGACCTTGCTGTGCAATGGCATGTTCATGTTATCTCCGGAAAGGGAGATAGATGATATCCTCAGGGAAGCTGTGGAAAGGCTTTATCCATCGCAAAGTCTAGGTCAGAAAAAGAAGATAGCGGATATTTTCGTTCAGGCGGAGCGCCTCTTCTTTGCTTGCTGGCATCCGCAACGCAACCGTGATCTTGAGGCAAGTTTATCGGATGGCGTTGAGAATGTCTTTATGTGGTCTCAGGTACATCCGGAGCGCGCCATACCCGGCGAACTGTTTTTGGAACCCCTCTGGGGCGTTGGGCCGGGCTTTCCCTGCTACCTGACAGTTCATTTTGACTCAGCAGGCAGAAACGCATATAGACAAGGCCTTGAAAAACTTGCTGAGCAGACGCGGGCTTTGCTTCGAGAAACCTCCGGAGACGATCAAAAGATACGGGATATTCTGCAATGCATTGAAAATGTCATCGAAGATATCAATATGGTCGAAGCAGTTCTTGCAGGCAATTGAGATATTCTCAATAATGGACAAACCAAACTTCCAAGCTTTACAATACACTGAACAATTTTTCTTTGACCGTGTTGATTCCTGATACTTGAACGCCATCGTATTCCTCAATATCATTGTTTTCTGCTGACAAGTCATTTTAATGTTCAATATCATCTTGAGCGATGAGGCAGTGCACACTAAGTTATCATGATCCGTGAGATCGTTTATCAGTTCCTGCCTCTTTTTCTTGCTCTGAAATCATATAGAGTATGATGTTTGGCAGATGTGGTAGTGGTTTCTGCAACCATCATAATGTTAAGAATCGCCTAAATTTGGTACGAAGTTCGTTGAATAATCTGTTCCTGGTAACTCTTATCCAGCTGAATGAAATGCCCGCTCCAGCCCCAGACGCGCACAATAAGCTGCTGATACGCTTCAGGTCGTTTTTGCGCATCCAGCAGAGTTTCTCGACTCACAGCATTGAGTTGCAGCTGATGTCCACCCAGGGCGATGTATGATTTCACCAACATAGCCACTTTGGTCAAGGATTCTTCATTTTTGAATACCGTGTCGTGCAGTTCCAGCGTCAGGGGGCCGCCATTGATAACACGCTGTAGCGCCGGGCGCGCCATTGCGCTGATAACAGAGAGAGGGCCTGCATCAGTCAAGAGCAAAGAGGGAGAAAAGTTGGCGGAAATTGACTCGCCCGGCAGGTGGCCGTCCGACAGCGCTCCCAGTTCAGCCGCATGCCAGACGTAGTACATTGCTGATCCAGTACCTGGCCGGAAAATACCGCCACGCTCGTTGCGTCTTCCGGTCCAAGAATCCGCAAAGTCGTCCAGCAGCCGATCGGCGATGGTAAGGCTCTGCTTATCTCGACCCAGCTTAGGTGCTTCCGTGCGCAGCAGGTGTTTCAATTCCGGTTGGTCCTCAAACTGATTTTTCAGCGCGTCCAGCCACTGAGCGGGCGTATAGCGTTTTTGACTATAGACGTATTCATTCACTGCTGCCAGCTGATCCACAGCTGTCGCGAAACCGGTACCATGTATACCGTAGTTGTTGTATTTCGCACCCAGGGACACATCTCGAGTCGGGTCTGACATCAGAACGGTCTGGAAGGGAGCAGGTTCCATGTATAAAGGCTTGAGTGATGCTTCCAGCGCGTCGGCACGATCAAACAATTCCCGACGCACCTTTAATTGCAAGGCGTCAAAATTTGGTGTGTTTTCCAGCTTCCTTGTAATGACATCGTGTACGCTGCCAGCCAGTGAAACCGCGCCGATGTTGGGGATATCCATTGCCACGCCCGGTAGGATGAAC
The DNA here is from genome assembly GCA_050952935.1 of Christensenellales bacterium. Lineage (GTDB taxonomy): Bacteria > Bacillota > Clostridia > Christensenellales > Aristaeellaceae > UBA6115. The sequence goes on from JBMNLS010000002.1 coordinate 610,950, forward strand.
TCCCAACAGGCGGCGACGGTATAGTCCCGCGCATCCTGAAGGGAATAGCCAAGGCGAACCAGCCCAGGGATAACCACATCGTCATTGGAGTACTGCGGAAAACCCAAGCCCTGTCGGGTTAGTTCAGTACAACGCACGAACAGCTCCAGTGGGGTATCACTGCTAACTCGCAGGTTGATTTTAGGGTCAATTTTTCGATTGTTCAGACTGGCACTTAGGCAGAGATAGGTCAGTTCGTTGACGGCGTTGCGTCCTTCTCGGTCACAGCCACCCAGCATCAAGCTTTGGCCGTTGTCGCCCTGCTGCATACCGGTGTACAGGTCACTATCCCGATTGAAGGACAGGAAGAATTCCTCTGTGAGCGCCAAGGCTTTTGCTTCATCCAGTCGCCCGGCTTCAATATCCGCCCGATAATAAGGAAACATATATTGGTCAAAGCGTCCCACAGTATTGTGGTAGACATTGCTAGCCCACAAACAAAAATGCAGGATGCGAAAGGCCTGCAGCGCTTCCAGATAGCTGCGTGCGCCGTAGCGAAGCGCATATGAAAGACCTTCAATTTCGTAGCGATCCGCATAAGCCAACACGGCATCAATGGTGATTTTAGATGCCTCGGGCACACACTCACGCCTTGGCAGCAGCCCTTCTTTGAGCACACCTTCCCAGTCACTGGAAATATTGCATACCCGTCCTTGTTCGTGCACATGGTGATTGGCATGGAGCTGCTCCTTTTCACCGGGGGCGTAAATATCAGGAAAGTCCGTTAGCGTCCGCCAAGCGGGGATGTTTTCTCCGGGTTTGCGCACGATAATTTCATGTTCTAAAAACAGTTTCAGCCGTAGCGCGGCACGGTTATCCAAGCTCAGCGTTTTATCCTGGATGCGCTGGGAGATATCCTGCCATTGTTCCGAAGTTAAAGCGTGTCGCATGGGATGCCTGCCTCCTTAAAAATATATTCCTGTGTCTGTGGCGTGCTGTTTACATCAAAGCTGGGTTGATAATGCATACCAAGCCCCGCATATTTTGCTCCCGCTGCTTGATTGTAGCGCATGAGTTCTACTTTTTCCAGTGCTCCGGCACCTTGAAGACGTTGGGCTAAGGCGCGAAGATTATCCTCATTGTCATTAACCCCGGGTATCAGCGGTACCCGCAGACGGAATGGCTTGCCCAGGCGGATAAGTGTGTCCAGGTTGCGCAGAATCAATTCGTTACCCATGCCAGTGTAACGCCTGTGTACCCGAGAGTCCATAGCCTTTATATCCATGAGCACCAAGTCCATGCGGCTTATGACACGGACGAAGTCCGCTTCCGGTGCGTGGCCGCTTGTTTCCACACAAGCATGTAGGCCTTCCAGACAATCAATCACCGACAGGACAAAGTCTGCCTGCCGCAATGGTTCGCCGCCAGAAAAGGTAACCCCACCGCCGTTCATTTCCAATAGCTTGCGGTTCCTCAACACTCGCTGCGCTGCTTCGGAGGCGCGCATGGCTTTTCCCACGACACGCAGAGCACCTGCAGGACAGGAGCGCGCCAGTGTCTCATAATCCCAATCTTCTTTGGGATTGACAAAAGCTGCATTACAAAGCCCACAGTTTTGGCACAGCGAAACAGTTTTTGTCAGCTGGGGAGTGTTTAACAGCCCTTCAGGGTTGTGGCACCACTCGCAGCGCAATGGACAACCTTTTAAGAAAACTACGCTACGGATACCCGGCCCGTCGAACAGAGCAAACTCTTCGATGTCAAACACCAGCCCCGTTATGTCCGTCAAATCCACACCTCTTCTAATAAGCAAACTGCACTATCATATATTTATTTCCCGGTTATGAAACGCTGTTATCCGACATCCCGTAAATTATGACCAATGGCATGGGAGAGGATGTTCTCTTGCAGCATGTCTTCCTTGCGGATAATCTCGGCAACAACTGCACCCCGGCACATGACATAGATACGATCAGACATGCCGATAAGCTCAGGCATGTCTGATGAAATCATCAGGATAGCGACACCCTGGGAGGCGATATCGTCAATCATTCGATATATTTCCGCCTTGGCACCCACATCAATTCCGCGGGTTGGCTCATCTAAAATGAGCAGGCAGGGCTCGGTTGCCATACATTTACCCAACACTACCTTCTGTTGGTTTCCACCAGAAAGGGTATTGGCCAACTGGTTGATACTGTTGCATGAGATGCTCAGTTCATCCACTGAGCGGTGCGCTAACTCTCGCTCTTTTTCACCACGAATGAAACCGGACTTGAACAGTTTGAAGAGAGAAGCCAGGGTGATATTGTGGGTAATATTCATATCCAGGATGAGCCCTTCCGCTTTACGATCCTCGGTCAAGTAAATCATTCCGTGACGCACCAACACCTCTGGGGCTATTTTTCGCACCCTGGTACCTTGATACCATATTTTCCCATTGAAACTTCTGCGGTAGCCAAAGATGGACTTTGCCAGTTCCGTCCGCCCAGCGCCAACCAAACCACCTAAGCCAACAATTTCGCCCTTATTTACATGCAGGTCAATCGGCGCGGAATCTGGTTCCAGCTGTAGGCCCTCCACCTTCAGCACCGGTTCATTCCCAGGCACATGAATGTTATGATACATGGAATCCAACTTTCGCCCCACCATCATGCTTACGATGGTATCTGTCTGAAATTCTTCTCGAAAGATGGTGCCAATGTAACGGCCATCACGCAGGACACTGAGCCGATCACCCACTTGTTCGAACTCTTCTAATCGGTGAGAGATGTAGATGATGGCGATGCCTTTTTCCCGCAGGCCGTTAATGAGACGAAAAAGAATGTTAATTTCCTTTTGTGTCAATGAAGAGGTTGGTTCGTCCATGATGATGATACGGCATTGACTGGAAAGCACTTTGGCAATTTCAACAATCTGCATCTGCGCAGTGGACAGGTGCCTAACCAAAGTGTCAGCACGCACATCAATGCCCATCTCGTCCAACAGCACCTGCGCTTTTTTCTCCATTGCTTTTTTGTCCTTCAGCATCCCTTTTTTGATTTCCTTGCCGATGAAGATGTTTTCTGCAATGGTCAGGTTGTCGCAGAGATTTAATTCTTGGTGAATAAAGCCGATACCAAGCGCCTGAGCGCTGCGCGGACCAAGGATCTGAACCTTTTCCCCCTCAATAAGGATTTCGCCATCATCCGGCGGGATTTCACCGCCCAAAATACGCATAAGCGTGGATTTGCCCGCTCCGTTCTCGCCTACTAAGATGTGAACCTCGCCTTTTTCCAAATCAAAATTCACGTTATCCAGTATACGAACAGTTGCGTTGCGTAGGGGTAAGCCGTAGGCATCAAAAATGTATTTGGTAATGCTGCGCATTTCCAGCAGCTTGTGGCCAGACAACTCTCTTTTCCTCCTACAGTTTACGGTTCTTGTACACTTCAAAAATGATGGCCAGAAGGATAATCAGACCCATCATCGGCTGATAAAGATAGATATTCACAGCCATAAGGTTGACAATGTTCTCCAATGTTTTAGTAATCAGAGCGCCAAAGAGACAGTTGATAACACTGGAGACGCCGCCAAAGAGCGATGTGCCGCCTACCACCGCCGCCGTGACAATTTCAAAGGTGTAATTAGCCCCGCCTAAATTGCTCTGTGCAGTGTTGACACGGATGGTCAGCAATACCGCAGCTAGGGCAACAAGTGTGGAATGAATGACATAGGTGGTCACATGCAATCGTGCAGTGTTAACACCCGATAACTGCGCCACTGCACGGTTGAATCCGAAGGCAGACAACTGTCTGCCATAGATGGTCTTATGCCGCAGAAAGTAGACTAGCACTACTACCAGCGCTGCGATGAATACATAGCTGGGCAGCCGGCAGAATTGGTCAATGAACTCATTTTCCTGCCAGGCCGCAGGAAGGGCCTTGTACAGCCCACCCAGCGGACGAAACATACCGATAGTCAACAGTTCGTCTGGCAATGGGTAAAAAGCATCACCCTTTCCGAAAATCTGTGCCACACCAAAAAGAACATAGCCTACCCCCAAAGTCGCGATGAATGCAGGCACCTTTAAAAACTGGATGATGGTACCATTGATGAGGCCGACTGTGGCACCCAACAGCAGTGTCAGCAAGACAGCGGGCCAAGCTGGAACCCCGTGCTTTAGAGTTAGAATACCCAGAAAAATTGAACAAAGCCCCAACGTATAACCTAAGGACAAGTCAATGCCACCGGTGGTTAAAACCAACATCAGCCCCATACAAGCAACCACTGTGATGGCAGCCTGCTTGACAATGGTTAGCACATTGCGCACAGATAAAAATCTGTCGATGAACAGAGAAGAAAGTATAAACAAAAGTACGAAAATAACGATACTACCGTACTGTTTCACAAAATGTATGAAAAAAGGCTGCTGGATTGGGACTTTCTCAGCGGATTGCTGCACTTGTAAGGAACCTCCTCAGGGATTATGCTTTGCCTGGTGCGAATTGGGCAGTTTTGCGCGTGCGATGTTGGCGGGTTGCCATAGATACCGCGACCACGGTAATGATGATGACACCCACCAGGATGTTTTGATAAAAGGAATGGACGGCCAACAGGTTCAAAATATTGCGAATGGAGCCTATGACCAGTGCTCCGACCATAACCAAAAGAATATTGCCCTCGCCACCGGACATGCTGACTCCACCGATGATGCACGCGGCAATTGCGTCCAGCTGATAGGGTTCCCCTTGGGTTGGGTGGGCAGTATCCAACTGAGCAGCAAGCACCACGCCCGCTGCCGCCGCGCAAAAGCCAGAAAGCGCAAATACAAACCATTTAATGTGCGCGGTATTCACCCCCGCATTCTTCAGCACCGTCTCATTGCCTCCCAGTCCGTAAATGTGTGTGCCAATGGGCAGCTTGCGGGTCAACAGAACGCCAAGAATGACAAAGAGCACCATAATATAGTTGGATACCGGTACACCCAGCAGGGCACCATTACCGATGAACACATAACTTTCCGGGAAACCGCCAAAGGATCGGCCATTGTTGAGCAAAAAGGAAGAACCTTGGGTGATCTGCCCCACCACCAGGGTGGCGATGAAAGCGGGCACCTCCAGATAAGCGTGCAGCAAACCAGATACGGTGCCGATGAGAATCCCGGTCAGCAAAGCCGCCAGAACAGCGAGCAGCACAGGCACACCGCGCAACAATAGAAAACCGGTCAACATGCCGCAGAAGGTTACATTGCCACCCACGGACAGGTCAATACCCCGGGAGATAATGACCGGGGCAATACCTACTGCGCAGATGACAATGATGGAACACTGTCGCACTACATTGAGCAGGTTAGCTGGCTTGAGGAAATTGGGCACCATCGAACCACCAATCAGGAAGGCGATGATAATTCCGACAACAGCAAACGCTGTTTTTTTTCTACCAATCAATGGCATTTTTTACCCTCATGATTATAGGGGGGAAGAGACGCCAGCAGGCAAAAAGCCTGCTGGCAGGAAAAACGAACTTATTCAATGTTAGTGGCATCAAAGATTTGTGTACCGGCATCGATAAACTTCTCAACACCATCCACTTCGCCTTTGAGCGCTTTCATCAAGTACTCAACACCCCAGGCACCGATCTTGTCCGGGAACTGTGCAACAGTGCCCAGAACCTTACCATCCTTGATCATTTGTACACCTGCATCGGAGCCGTCAAAGGAAATAATGACGACATTTTCAATGTCATTGTTCTGCAGCGCTTGCAAGATGCCAGGGAGCATATTGTCTGAGGCACAGAAAATGCCCTGAATGTCTGGATTGGCTTGGATCATATTTTCAGTAACCTGCATGGCCTTGTCAACTACCCAGTCACCAGGCTGCTCATTGATGAGCACAAGGCCGGTATCTTTGATACCTTCCTTAAAGCCGTCGGCACGATCATCACCTGCCTGAGAGCCATTAGCGCCGCGAACGATAATGACATTACCTTTACCCTTAAGTTCTTCTGCCATGCGTTCACCCGCGCTCTTTCCGCCAGCAAAGTTATCCGTGGAGATAAAGGTTACATACAACTCTTCATTGCCTGCGGCGACACCTTGATCCACCAGCACTACGGGGATGCCAGCGGCCTTTGCTTTCTGCAACACTTGGATGCTGGCATTGGCGTCCATGGGGTTGAGAACCAAGCCATCAACCCCCTGGTTGATCAAGTCCTCAATCTGGTTAACCTGGGTGGCCACCGCAGTTTGACTTTCTGCGAGTACCCCTACAAAGGTATCGCCGTTGGCTTCCACAGCGCTCTTGATAGCGTTGTAGAGGCTCAATTGGAAAGCGTCGTTGGTGATAGTCTTCGTGCTGTAACCGATAGTTATCTCCTCAGCTAAGGCAAGGGAGGTTACAACAAGTAGAAGGGCAAGTACAATTAGTAGAGAAACAATGCGTTTCATGGGACACCTCCTATTTATAAATTGTTATTATATTGTACCATGTTCGCTCTTCCTTATGCAAGCATACGATATCTTGATTTTTTTAATCCGGGGTGAGATTTGAAATACAAAAACAACGCAAAAATATACTTGATTCAGGGTGTTTTTTTGATTAATATAAAAAATACATATTTTTTATGTGTGTTTTCTAAGACAGTTCAGTGGGGAAGGGATCAAAGATGCGGAATTTGGAAATGGCTAAAGGAGCCCATACATTGATTAATATCTGCGCCAAGGTAAAGCCGGGGGAGCAGGTTTTGGTGATAACTGAACAGAGCATGCTATCCATTGCTGAGAGCTTAGTATCCACTGTGTATGGAGCAGGGGCTGAGGCTACATTGATGGTAATGACCCCACGCCAAGTGAATGGTCAGGAGCCGCCGATGAGTGTGGCCCAGGCCATGAAGGCCAGCGATGTATTTTTCTGTGTGGTGAACCGCTCTATCACCCATACCCAGGCGGTTAAACAGGCTGTAGCCGCAGGAAGCAGGGGGCTGGTGTTGACCCAGTTTTCAGAGAAAATGATGATACAGGGCGGCATGACGGCTGACTTTGTCGCTGCAGCCCCATTGTGCAAGGCCATGGCCAAGGCGCTGGCCGGGGCTGAGGCAGTGCATCTCACCACGCCCCAGGGAACTGACCTGCGCTTTTCCGCCCGCGGCCGGCGTGGCAACGCCCTGTATGGGCTGGTTGAACCGGGGGAGTTTTCCACCGTGCCCACCATTGAAGCAAATGTATCACCCCTTGAGGGCAGCGCCAATGGGGTGATTGTGGCGGATGCCAGCATTCCGTATCTGGGAATCGGTCTGTTGGAGGAGCCGGTGGTCTGCCGGGTGAAGGACGGTTTTATCACTGATATTTCAGGCGGCAGACAGGCAGAGGTGCTCAAACAGGACTGGGCATCTCACAACGATCCGAATGTGTATAACATTGCGGAGATGGGTGTGGGGCTCAACCCCCAGTGCCGTTTCATCGGCTTTATGCTGGAGGATGAGGGGGTGATGGGCTCGGTGCATATTGGCACAGGCACCTCTATCACCCTGGGCGGCACGGTGCAGGCTGCCTGCCATTATGACCTTATTATGACCGGAGCTACCATTGTGGCGGATGGCAAAACACTGCTGAAAGACGGCATCCCCAATACTCAGGCCCTGGGTTTATAATAGTTAGAGGAGGAAAACAAGATGAAAAAGGCCGTATCTCTGTTGCTGGCAATGATGTTGCTTGTAGGGCTGATGCCCCTAGCATTGGCTGAGGGCAGCGGCACATTGAAACTGGTGACCAGTGATGACTTGGAAACCATGAACCAACACCTCTATAAATTCGGCAATACCCGTACCTTTCTGCAAATGGTGGGCGGTGCGCTCTACCGGGTCGCCCCAGGTGAAGAAGGGAATGGCTACCGGTTGATAGCCGAGTATGCCGAATCAGACCCCCAGAAAATGGATGAGGAAGGCTTTGTCTGGCGTATCAAGGTAAAGGATGGCATGAAGTGGGCCAATGGGGAACCGCTGACAGCGGAGGATTTCGCCTATTCCCTGAAGATGTTGTTTGATCCGCTGCTGGTTAACCGGCGTTACAATGTGCCGGAGGAGAGCAATATCTTTATCAAAAATGGCGCTAAATACTTTGCCAATGAGCCTGGGATCACCTGGGACGATGTGGGCGTTAAGGTGGTGGAGAACAACACCCTTGAGCTGACACTGGAAAAAGCGGTTGATATGGGGTCGGTGAAGTATTGCTTTACAGGCGCAACGACCATGCCTGTATACCAGCCATTGTACGATGGCAACATGAATGAAGAGAAGACTGAGACCAAGTACGGCACCTCTGTTGAGCGCTATATGTCCAGCGGTCCCATGATGCTAACAAGTTGGACCAGCGGCACCGAGTTCAGCGCGGTGCGCAACCCCTATTATCCGCTTCAAGATTTAATTTCTTTGGAGGCGGTTGAATTTACCGTAGTGCCCGACCGGGGGACGGCCCTTCAGCTGTTTGAAACAGGCGCTGTTGACTCCGCCACCTTATCGGTAGCAGACTTGGAGCAGTATAGAGACGATCCCAGGGTTATCATGGTGAAGAGCGACGCGTCCACCTGCCTGGGCATTAACCTCATCAGTGAGGAGAACCCTGCGCTGGGCAACAAGAGCTTCCGCCAGGCGCTATATTATGGCGTTAACCGTGAGGAAGCGGCCAAGATCGCCAACGCCGATCCGGTGACCTGGTATATTTCAGCCGGCTATATCTCTGATTTGGGCAGTGGCCTGTCCTATAGAGATACGCCTGAAGCCAAAGCTTATTTGCCTGAAAACCATGGCTATAACCCGGAAAAAGCCAAAGCCTTGTTTGAACAGGCCTTGAAGGAGCTGGGAGTGGACAAGGTTTCTTTTCAGCTGCTCTACCAAGATGGCACTAGCTCAAGAAAGCCTGTGAGCGAATACTTGCAAAGTGCCTGGCCCAAGCTGTTTGGAGAGGATAAACTGTCCATTTCCCTGCAAGCCGTGCCCGCAAACCAGTTGTCCGAACAGTACCGGGACCATATCAACAACAAAAACTCTTTCCAGACGGGTTGGATTGCCTCCCGCTACAATTTGCTTGACCCTGCCAGTGCGCTGAGTGAGTGGAGCGCCAAAGGTCACCGCAAAAAGATCCCTTACTACTCAGAGGAATTTACGGCCGTGTTTGATGATTTGGTAGCTACCTCTCTGGAGGACATTCAGGCGCGTATTGAGAAAACCGCCAAGGCAGAGGCCATCATGCTGGACGACGCACCGATGATTCCCATTTATGAGGAAAATTCCTACACCATCGTGTCAGACAGAGTTCACCTGGCCTTCAATGAATACAATGGGGTTTTGGGCATGGGCTGGATATTTGCCCAAATTGAGAAATAAGTCATTCCTTTGTTGCTTTGGGCCGAAGGTGTGGCGTGAAGCCCTCCTTCGGCTCATCTGCCATTATGGTGAAGGGGGGGGAGAGGCTTTGCTCAAATATTTCTTTAAGCGTCTGATCGCACTGGCCATTACGCTGTTTATCATTCTGACGGCGGCTTTTCTGGTGATCCGTTTGATGCCGGGCTCCATCTATGATGATATCAACAACCTTTCCCCGGATATGCTCGCGGTGCTTGAAGCCAAATATCACTTTAATGAGCCGCTGCTCACCCAGTATCGCTATTTCCTGGAGGATATCGTGTTCCGAGGCGACTGGGGCACCTCCATTGCGGTGCAGCCCAAAGCCCCTGTATGGGAGGTGCTTACCACGCGCATTCCCATCTCTCTTCAACTGAACATTATTTCCTTAATCATTTCACTTCCGATTGGAATGCTGGCGGGCATTTTCGCCGCGCTGTTTAAAAAGACACGGGTGGACAACGCTATTTCCTTTATTGTGGTGTTGTTTATTTCGGTTCCCTCTTTCATCTTTGCTACTATCCTGCAGTATTTTCTGGCTTTTCGTTTGGGCTGGTTTCCCATCATCTATCAGCCCAACGCTGCAGGCAATGTCAAAGCCATGAGCATGGTGCTGCCCATCATGGCGTTGTCCTTTGGGCCAATCGCCCGCGTGACCCGGTATCTGAGGGGAGAGTTGATTGAGAACCTCAGCTCCGAATATATGCTGCTGGCCCGCACCAAGGGGCTCACCCGCTTTCAGGCCACGCTGCGCCATTCACTGCGCAACTCCTTGGTGCCGCTTGCCAACATCATCATCCCCATGTTTACTAATATTCTGACCGGTTCCTTGGTAGTTGAGCAAATTTTCTCCATCGCGGGTGTGGGTGGTCTTCTTGTCAAGTCCATCAACGCATCTGATCACCCCCTCACCATTGCCATTCTGATCTTCTATTCTTTTGTATCGCTTCTCACTATCCTGATTGTGGACCTGAGCTATGGCGTGATTGATCCCCGGGTGAGGATTGGAGGTGGCAAGCATGATGCGTAATCATTCCATGAACCCATTGCCTAACCGGGCGGATGACTTTGAATGGCTTCAGGCGGATGAAACCCTGAAGGATGCCCGGTTTGAAACCAAGCCTATCGGTTTTATGCGGGATGCGATGCAGCGCTTAACGCGCAATCGGGCCGCGCTGGCTGCCTTTGTGCTGATCATGCTCATCATTCTGATGGCCATTTTCGGCCCGATGATGAACCCCCATGGCTTCAATGAGCAGAATGTTCAGTTCACCAACATGCCGCCCAAAGTGCCGTTTTTGGCAGGAATTGGCCTGTTTGATGGCAGCCGCGTGCTAAACAACCGGCGGGTGGACACCTTGAATGACTTAGACAAATACCCCGAGGGCTCTGTGTTGGCGGTGTTCAATGAAAAAGAGGTTCGGGGCGTTAAAATGGCGGACGTAAAAGTAGACTATTATGCCTATTCCCGCTGTCCCAACACTTATTGGTTTGGCACTGACTACCTGGGCCGTGACCTGTGGACCAGGCTCTGGCGGGGCACCCGGATATCGCTTTTTATCGCTTTCGTATCGGTGATCACCAATGTGATCATTGGCACTGTTTATGGCGCCATTGCGGGATACTTTGGCGGAAAGCTGGACATGGTCATGATGCGCATCTGTGAGATTATCCAGTCCTTCCCGCGCGTGGTGATTGTGACGCTGTTTATCATGCTGTTTGGCACGGGGCTATTGTCCATCATCCTGTCTCTTTTGATCAGCGGATGGATTGGAACCGCCCGGATGATCCGCTCCCAGTTTTATCGTTTTAAGACCAGGGAGTATGTGCTGGCAGCCCGCACCATGGGCACCGGAGACTGGACGATTATCTTTCGACATATCCTGCCCAATTCCCTGGGTCCCATCATCACCTCAACTGTTGTTGCCGTGCCCAGCGCTATTTTCACGGAGTCTTTCCTGGCGTATATTGGTCTGGGTCTCCAGGCGCCGGAGCCTTCCATCGGCGTTCTATTATCGGAAGGGCAAAAGGTGCTGCTTAACTACCCCACCCAGTCTCTCTATCCAGGGATTGTGATTTCCATTCTCATGATCAGCTTTAACCTCTTTGGCAACGGCCTCCGGGATGCCATGGATCCCACCCTTAGGGGAAGCTGAGAGGGGGAGGCATTATGTCAGAAAGCATTTTATCAGTCCGGGATCTCCAAATATCCTTCAATACTTATGCCGGCGTTGTACAGGCTGTGCGGGGGATATCCTTTGATTTGCTTCAGGGTGAAACCCTCGCCATCGTGGGGGAATCTGGTTCCGGCAAGTCGGTCACTACCAAAGCCATCTTAGGTATCCTGCCCGCCAATGCGGTGCTGGGTTCAGGAAGCATTCTGTACAGAAATCAGGATCTGACCAAGATTGATGAGGAGGCTTTTCACCTTATCCGAGGCAAGCAAATCTCCTTGGTGTTTCAGGATCCCTTATCCGCCCTCAATCCCATTATGCGCATTGGCAAGCAAATCATGGAGGCTTTGACCCTAAGCGCCGGCATGAAGCGGGATCAGGCCCGGATGGAGGCCATCAAGCTGCTGGGGGCGGTGGGTATCTCAGACCCTCATCGCCGTATCTATCAATACCCCTTTGAGTTTTCTGGCGGTATGCGCCAGCGTATTGTCATTGCTATTGCTTTAGCATCAAACCCGGAGCTGCTTATCTGTGATGAGCCCACCACCGCGTTGGATGTTACGATTCAAGCTCAGATACTGGAACTGATAGGAGATATCAAAAAGGAGCGGGGCCTGTCGATCATTCTTATCACCCACGATCTGGGCGTTGTGGCCAACATGGCCGACAGGGTGGCGGTGATGTATGCCGGGCGTATTGTGGAAACAGGTACCAGCGAGGAGATTTTCTACGATCCCCGCCACCCCTACACCTGGGCGTTGTTGTCCTCCATGCCGGATCTGGAGACCAAGGAGGAGTTGTTTGCCATTCCCGGTACACCGCCCAACATGCTTTTTCCGCCACCGGGTGATGCCTTCCACCAACGCAACAAGTTTGCGCTAAAGATTGACACCCGAGAGGCACCGCCATTTTTCAGCATCTCACCCACCCATCAAGTAGCCTCTTGGCTGATGGATCCCCGGGCGCCTAAAGCCCAAATGCCCGGGGCTTTGCGTCATCGTATTGACCGGATGAAAGCGAGGGCAGCCCATGCCCAATAAAGAAGTGCTGTTGGATGTCAGGCATCTGAAAAAATATTTTATTTCAGGTTCAGGCTCAGCCCGCAAGGAAACCAAGGCGGTGGATGATGTGTCCTTCCAGGTGTACCGGGGGGAAACCTTTGGTCTGGTGGGCGAATCGGGCTGCGGGAAAACCACCACTGGGCAGACCATTGTTCGGCTGTACCAGCCAACGGGCGGTGAAATCTGGTTTGCCGGCAGGCGTATATCCGGAAAACTCAGCCCTGCTGAAAAGCTTCAGGTGACCCGGGATATTCAGATGATTTTCCAAGATCCCATCGCCTCCTTAAACCCCCGCATGACTATTGAAGAAATTGTGGGGGAAGGCCTAAAAGTGGGAGGCATGCGTAGCCGCCATGAAAGGCTGCCCTTAGTCTATGACATGCTGGACAAGGTTGGGCTCACCAGGGATCACGCCACCCGTTATCCTCATGAGTTTTCAGGCGGACAACGTCAACGCATCGGCATTGCCCGAGCATTGGTGATGCGTCCCAGCCTGCTGATTGCTGATGAGCCGGTGAGCGCTCTTGATGTGTCTATCCAAGCGCAAATTATCAATCTCTTTAACCAGATCAAGCAGGAGATGAAGCTGACCATGCTTTTTATCGCCCACGATCTGTCTGTGGTGAAGTATTTTTCTGACCGAATTGGCGTCATGTATGGCGGACGGATGGTGGAAATGGCCTTGGCGGAAGAACTGTATACCCATCCGCTGCATCCCTATACCCGCTCTCTTCTTTCTGCTATTCCCCAACCGGATCCCCTATACGAGAAGACACGCAAGCGTGTGCATTATAACCCAAGCCAGCATCCCTACCAAACAGAACAGCCGGAGATGGTGGAAATCAGGCCGGATCACTTTGTCCTGGCAAGTCCAAGTGAGATAGCCCAGATGAAGATGAAACTTGAACGGAAAGATGGATAGGCGCTGGTTTATCCCGAGCCTGGTTGCCTTGGCATTGATAACAGGGTTGTTCCTGATGAAGGGGTGGGACATAAGTGTCTGTCATATCAAGGACAGTTTAGGTGCTGTAGGCCTTGCATTTTTGCTGTTTGGCGGTTTCAGGTTTGTGCTGAATACGGGTCTTTTTGCCAGCACCAAGTTTGGCTATCGAAAGTTGCTTGAAATCATCCGCACAAAAGATTATACAAAAGAGGCATCCAAACTAAGGGATATAGGTAGTTTCGTGGCGGAGTATGCTTACACAAGGCCCTTTCTTCCATCCCTGATGGTTGGGATCGTACTCATCGCCCTGTCGCTCATTATTAACTGACTAAAGGAGACATCATGAACATTGTATTTAATCGCTTGCCTGGCATCCAAGCTTATCTGACGCTTAAAGGTTTAGCTCCTTTTGCTGCTGTCTGGGAGGAAGAGCAGCAGAACCAGCTCACCTTTGTTGCTGAGCTTGAACGTTTTGAGGGGGAACTGCGTCAGGTTTGCGCAGTACATAACGCTGCCAAAGAAGAAAGCAGGCTATATGCCGGCTTGGGAGAAGCCCCAGGTGAGGAGGAGGTGCGCGTAGCCGTGGCTGCCCTCATGGATTGGTGTTCCAAAAGAGAAGTTCCGCAAATCACCCTGCATCTGGAGGAATTGAATGACGCAACGCTGGCGAGGGCAGCAGCGGAATCAGTTTTGATGGCCAGCTACCGGTATGGTGATTACCTCACTGACAAAAAAGAGCTGGCGTCAAAGACAGTGGGCTTGGCACTTTCCGAAGACCATCATGCGGAAGCACGCCTGGGAATGCTTTTAGGAGAGGCGGTCTGCATCGCTCGGAACTTGGTCAATGAGCCGGCCAATGTTCAGACCCCGGCCAAGCTGGCGGATGAAGTGTTGGCGTTGGGCGCTGAGTATGGATTTGAGGTGGAGGTGCTGGATGAGACCGCCATCAAAAAGGAGAACATGCATGCTCTTCTGGCCGTATCACAGGGATCAGAGTTTCCCGCCCACTTCATTGTGATGCGCCATCGTGGGGCGCCTGAATGCGATCAGCTGCTGGGCCTGGTGGGCAAAGGCATCACCTTTGACACTGGTGGCATTCAACTAAAGCGAAACAGTGACCGTCTGATTGGCATGAAGCATGATATGGCGGGGGGGGCTACAATGGCGGGATTGATGTGCGCAGTAGCGGCAAGTAACCTTAAAGCAAATCTCACCGCTGTCATTCCAGCCAGTCTCAATGATATTGGTTCCAAGGCGTATAAGCCCGGGGATATTATTGGCTCTAAAAAAGGCAAGTCCATCCTGATCAAAAGCACAGATGCCGAGGGGCGTTTGGCTATCATTGATGGATTGCAGTATCTTATCCAAAAGGAGAAGGCAACTGCCCTTTTAGACATTGGCACCTTGACAGGCGCTGGTCGCGTGGTGTTTGGAGAATACGCTTGTCCTGTGATGCACACCAGTGACGAGTTGTTCAAGGCGCTTTCAGATGGGGCCAAGGATGCTGGCGAAATGGTGGTCTTCATCCCTTGGGTGGAAGAAATGCGTCAAGGTATTCTTTGTGAGATCGCGGACTACTGCAACACTGCCCGGTCTGAAACTGGCGGCATGATCACTGCTGGTCTTTTCATCCGGGAGTTTACAGATGGATTGCCCTGGTTACACATGGACGGTGCCGGGGTGCTCTGGATGGACAAGGACCGGGATTACTGGAAAACAGGCGGTTCCGGCTGGGGGGTCAGAACACTGTATCATTTCTTGTTGAGAATGGCAGTGTGGAGGAGTCGTTGATTGTTTCGCTGTTCTGTCACTGTATAATAAAATGGATTCCAGGAATCAAAACGGTAACTTCACCTTTGACTGAATGAACCACTGATTTCTGCCGCTCAATCGCTTTTTCATATGATTAACCGCTTTTTGGTGTACTGTACGTTTTCCTCGGTTTTTAGTTTGTACGATATTTGATCAAAGGGTTCCGATGATGGGTTTTTGTTCAAAGGGCTGTGAAGCGTTGGAAATATTGGTTTTTTGGGGGAGAGAATTAAATTGTGACGCGTTGTGACCACAATATTTAGACTTTTATAGTATAATCGTAGATTACCTGGCTTCAATACGAGCTATTCAGCTAGAGTGCTGTTTACTATTCCTGAAAAATATTGTAAAATTATCACAATTTAACTTAGATTTGGAGGCTTAATTGTTTTTGCGGTGGATTAGAAGAAATAAAAGCTTAGCTTTAAAAAATTTCACGATGCTTGAATGATAGGCGTTACTGAACTTGATGACTGGTGGTGTTTTATGAATTTGTGTTATTTGCTTGTAGTAGCCCATCCTGATGATGAAACCTTAGGTGCTGGCGGAATTGCCAGTTCGTTGAAAGAGAGCGGTAATAGCTTTTATTCTGCAATCATGTCAGGGTTTGTTGAAGCGAGAAAAAATCGTCCGAGCGATGAGGAGTTGCTTTCGGATACAGCTAAAAGTGTTTCGCTGTTGGGGATGGAAGAGTTTTTTCTTGGTGATTTTCCCAACATTGCTTTTAACACTGTGTCACATTTAAAATTAGTGCAGTTTGTTGAAAGTATTATCTTAAAAACAAATCCTGACGTGATTATTACACATCACCCATCAGATACGAATAATGATCATCTCCATACATCTTTAGCTGTACAAGCTGCTATCAGATTATTTCAACGTCGAAGTAACGTGAAGCCAATATCAGAGCTAATGTTTATGGAGGTTTTATCTGCGACTGATTGGTCAGTAAATGCTGCAATGAACCAATTTGTGCCCAATGTTTTTATTGAGATTGGGGAGGAAGGTATTGACCGTAAAATAGAAGATCTAAATAAATACCGCGGCGTGATGAGGGAATACCCCCATCCCAGGAGCCCCGAATCCATCAAGGCGCTAGCTGCTTACCGTGGGAGCCAAGCAGGGCTATTATATGCAGAAGCCTTTCAAAGTGTTTTTCGAAGAATAGGGAAGGAGAAAAAATGAAAACCGCTTTTTGTACTTGTGTGCAACTAGGAAAAAGTTGTATTGAAGAAATATATCGTATTGGTGGAAAGCTTGATTTACTTATTACCTTGAATGATAATCAGGCAAAAGGAAAGTCGGGTCGTATCTATTTGGACTCCATTGCAGAGCAACACAATGTTCCTTTGGTAAAATCTAAAAACATTAATGACCTTGTTATTATTGATGCAGTAAAAGAACATGAGATTGACTGGTTATTCATCATTGGTTGGTCACAAATCGCCCAAAAGACCATTTTGGATGCCCCCCGTAAAGGTTGTTTAGGAATGCATCCAACGCTTCTTCCAGTTGGTCGAGGGCGAGCTGCTATCCCATGGGCAATTCTAAAAGGATTGAAGCAAACAGGTGTTACAATGTTCAAACTGGACGAGGGAGTAGATACAGGAGATATTGTTGCCCAAGTTGCCATCGACTTAAGAGAGGATATCACGGCGACTGAGCTATATGATCTGGCAAATCAAGCGCATATTAAACTGATTACAGATGCATGGCCACTTATTCAAAACGATACGTTGCAGCTTACGCCGCAGGATGATAGTAAAGCAACGGTTTGGCCTGGTAGAACGCCAGAGGATGGAGAGATCACTAACTCTATGACAATGAAAGAAGCAGACGCCTTGGTGAGAGCTGTAACCCATCCATACCCCGGAGCATTTATTGTGCGAGATAATCAACGGATGGTGATATGGTCTGCAAGAACATCAAAATTGAAGGGAGATATTAAGTTGGCAGATGGGTATCTAACGCCAATAGATTATGAAATGGAGGAACTGGCATGAGCGCACAAATCGCAATAAAATATTTATTAGATTTTGTGGCAGCTCTTCTAATTCTTCTCGTTCTCACGCCCCTTCTGCTAGTTGTGGCTGTTCTGGTTAAAATTGAATCTCCGGGCTCAGTATTTTTTATTCAGAAACGCCCCGGATATAAAGGTAAACTTATTAGTGTTTTTAAATTTCGTACAATGCATCTTGGTTCTGAAAAAATGATTAAAGGCCAGGAAGTCACCAAAGATGATCCTCGCGTAACGAAAGTAGGGAAAATATTAAGAAGATTGAAAATTGACGAATTACCACAGCTGATCAATGTTTTGCTGGGCCAAATGTCATTGGTTGGCCCAAGACCAGAGCGTGTAGAATCTTTAACGGATTATGATGATTTTATTTGGAAAAGACTTGATATGAGGCCGGGGCTGACAGGGCTTGCTCAAGTTAGCGGGAATATCTACATATCTTTGATGCAACGCTATCAGTATGATGTTTTTTATGTGGAGAATTATTCTTTGTTGTTGGATATTCGGATTCTTCTGCGTACGGTTGGTGTTGTACTCCGAGGCGAAGAAAAATATGCAAATACACCTTTGGTGAATTTATCTGCAGGAAATATGCGATGAAAAAAATTTTAATTGCTGGTAAAGATAGTTACATAGGCACATCAGTTGAGAAATATCTTGCCCAATGGCCGAGACAGTATCGTATCGATACCATCGACATGAGGGATGGTTCTTGGCGGCAAAAGAGCTTTGTTGGCTATGATAGTGTATTTCATGTCGCTGGGATTGCACACCAAGATTCGGGTAAGATTACCGAAGAACGGAAACAGTTATATTACAAGGTCAATACTGATTTAACTGTAGAGACTGCTAAGAAAGCCAAGACTGATGGAGTAAAACAGTTTATCTTTATGAGCAGCATTATTATCTATGGTGCTAGTGGCAAAATGGGAGAGAAGAAGGTTATCACTCGAGAAACCAAACCCGCTCCTGAAGGTGCTTATGGGGATAGTAAGTTACAAGCAGAACTCGGTATACAACCCCTACAAGATGAACAATTTGCAGTTTGTATCTTGCGCCCACCAATGATATATGGTCCTGGATGTAAGGGCAATTACCCTTTGCTTGAAAAGGCAGCTCTCAAGTTACCTTTCTTTCCGGATGTAAAAAATGAGCGATCAATGTTACAAATTGACAAACTGTGCGAATATGTCAAGCTAATGATTGATGCACAAAGGTCAGGTATATATTTTCCACAGAATTCCGAGTATGTATGTACTAGTGATATGGTGAAGCAAATAGCTTATGCTAATGGCAAGCGTATTCATCTCACACGCGTGTTTAACCCTTTGTTACGGCTGCTGTCCGGCAAACTACACGTTGTGGACAAGGTGTTTGGGAATTTGACATATGATGAAAACCTGGAGATTAAGAAATACCAAACAATAACTTACCGAAAGGAGGATGTCAATAAGAAATGAGAAGCCGGTTGATCTATTTTTTAAAACACAATCCTGTGATGCAAAACTTGATTCTAAAAACAGGCGGATTGTTTCTGCGACTGTTGGGGCGGTTTGTTAAAACTGAAGATAATCTTGTATTGTTGTGTGATAATAGTGGCAAGGTTTATGAAGGCGACAGTGCAAAGGTGCTTTTTGATGCCATGAGGTTAGATCCGACTTTCGCTGAGCATCGGTATATTTGGGCTTTTGTAGAACCGGAAACTATCCAGATAGAAGGGGCTGAGAAGGTTAAAATTGATACGTTCTCATATTTTTTGTGTGCTCTTCGCGCGAAAATTTGGATTACTAACACCAATATTGAAAGAGGCATGCGATTCAAAAAATCAGACCAAATCTATCTGAATACTTGGCATGGAACCGGTCCTAAAGCTTTTGGTAACACAGGAAAAAGAAAATATTATCATTTCGAAGACATTGATATTTTGTGCTGTGATGGAAAATATCAGCGAGATGCCATGGTCAACTACTATGGAGCACGCGATGAAAATATTATTTATTCAGGTCGTCCAAGGGAAGATGAATTATATGAAATTACACCGGAAAAGGTTCGGAAAATCAAAGAACTCTTGGATATTCCCTTGGAGAAATGCATTATCTTGTATGCGCCAACTTGGCGTGATAGTAAGGATGGTGGAAAATCTTACCCAATTGCACCACCTATTACTGTTAAAAAATGGGAGAAAGCATTGGGAAGCAATTATTTGGTTCTTTTTCGTTCCCACGTAGTTTCTACTATTACCGAGAATCTGGAATTTGGCAGTCTGTTTAAGGATGTATCTACCTATCCCAGAATAAACCACCTATACGCAATTGCAGATATACTAATTACAGATTATTCTAGCACGATGTTTGACTTTGCATTATTGAACAAGCCTATATTGTGTTTTGCCTATGATTATGATACCTTTCATGAGGAAACGCATCTCCTTTTTGATTTGGAAAAGGAAATGCCGAGTGGTGTCATCAAACAAGAAGATGCGCTTCTTCAGTATATTCTTTCAATGGACTTTGATGGTGAGTGCATAAAAACAGAAAGTTTCAAAGAAAAGTTCATAAACCGTGGAAACGACGCAACCATGTTGTGTATGGAAGCTATAAAGAAGAAACTTGCGTATCCTCAATATAATTTTAGCAAAGCGGAAAAGCTATGAAATCGAAACAATCTTTTTGTTTTGACAATTAAGCTTTTTCCGAAGAATCGGTAGAATATTTGTGGGATCTGATAGACGATTTTTTATGGTAAATATAGAGGGGGAAATTAGTATGAATTTTGCGCTTATCTTTGCAGGTGGAACCGGACAGCGAATGAATGTCAAAGACATGCCCAAACAGTTTTTGCCAGTGCATGGAAAACCTATTATCATCCACACAGTTGATTATTTTGAACAGCATGAAGATATTAATGGTATTTGTATTGTTTGTGTTGAGAGTCACATGGATTATATGAAGGCTCTACTGAACAGATATAATATAAAGAAGGTGAAATGGCTTATTCCCGGAGGACATACTGGCGAAGTTTCCAGATACAACGGACTGAATGCTATTTATGCCGATTATGGTGATTGCAAGGATGCCGTCGTACTCATTCATGATGGTGTTAGACCCTTGATTTCTAAACAGATTATTACCGATAATATCAGAGCGGTACATGAGCATGGAAACGCTATTACTTGTGCTCCGATTGCGGAAACCGTGGTGGTTCGGGATGAGTATTCTAATCTTTCTTATACTGTGGATCGAAGTAAGTGTCGCTTGGCAAGGGCACCTCAGAGCTTCTTTTTGACTGATATTTTTGATGCCTATCAGTCAGCGATCAATACGAAGCGTGATTCGATTGATTCTGCGACTTTGATGTATGATAAAGGTATGGTGTTGCATCTGATTGAGGGTCCGGTTGAAAACATCAAGATCACCACTCCTCTGGATTATTATTTGATGAGGGCAATCTATGATGCGCGCGAAAGTGCGATTTTTGGGTGATGGTTATGGATAAAGAGATAAAGAGCTCATATGCGGAACAGATAATCAGAGAAGATGCCGTGCATGCTGCAAATTTCGCGACAGTGGACTGGGA
This sequence comes from Christensenellales bacterium, assembly GCA_050952935.1. Taxonomy (GTDB): domain Bacteria; phylum Bacillota; class Clostridia; order Christensenellales; family Aristaeellaceae; genus UBA6115. The sequence continues at coordinate 631,890 of JBMNLS010000002.1, forward strand.
AAAACTCAGAGGTACATCCATCTTGGTAACCGGAGCGACCGGATTGATAGGTTCTATTTTGGTAAAAACTCTTTTGCAACGAAACCATATGTATCGAGACGATATTCAAGTATATGCTCTTGCCAGAAATCCCGACAAGTTTGAACGGGTATTTGCCACCTATTTAAACGACCCTCACTTAAATGCTTTATATCAAGATATTGTTGATTTTCAGCCTGGCGAACTGAAAGTCGACTATATTATTCATGGTGCCAGTGTAACTGCTTCCAGAGATTTTGTGAAAAAGCCGGTCACTACCATTAGAACTGCATTAATAGGCAGCATGAACATCCTTGAATTTGCCAAAAAGTCGAAAGCCAAAGGTATGGTGTATCTATCTTCTATGGAGGTATATGGTATGCAGGATGAGCCTCCAAAAAGGCCTCTGAAAGAAGAGGATTTGGGCAGTTTGAATATCCTGGAGGTTCGTAATTGCTATCCAGAAAGCAAGCGGATGGTGGAGAACATGTGTGTCTCATATGCCAGTGAAACTGGTATTCCAATGTCTATCGCTCGTCTTGCTCAAACCTTTGGCGCAGGGGTCGGTTATGATGACAACCGTGTTTTTGCTTATTTTGCACGTTGCGTCATTGAGGGGAAAGACATAGAATTGCTTACCAGTGGCGAAAGTGAGCGCATGTATGTCTATACTGCCGATGCGGTTTGTGCTATTCTACTTTTGCTAACCAATGGGAGTTTAGGTGCCTACAATGTTGCTAACCCTTCAACTTATAGTTCCATTAAAGAAATGGCTCAATTGGTATTATCGTTTTCTGAAAATAAACACACCAAACTCGTCTTTAAAACCACATCCATAAACAAAGGGTTCTTACCAACTCATCATTTACGATTGGATGTTTCTAAGCTTCTTGCGTTGGGTTGGAAGCCGAAATTTTCCTTACCAGTTATGTATCAGAGATTGATAGAGTATATGGAGCATTTTGCTCCGAAGGCGAGGCGAAATTAATGAAGATATTGTTGGTAAGTGTTGTTGATATTAACCGATTTCCACCTATTAGAACTTTATTGCAGAACATGCTCCGTAATGGGCATCAAGTTTGTGTTATTTCTAACGGCACTATTAGTCCAGATGAATTTCCTGGCGATTTGGAGTATATTCAACTGTTCGAAAATACAAGTGTAGGACCAAAGTACCAAATATTGCTGGATTTTTTCCGTAAACGTAGAATGCTCCGCAAGCTGGTTAGGAAATTAGCGCCGAGTTATGATGTGGTTTGGACTACTACAGATACTGCTGTAAGAGAAGTTGGAGGGGCTCTAGGCAATGCCAAACATGTGATGCAGCTGATGGAGTTGATTGAGTGGCTGCCTTGGATTCCCCAAACAAAAACCCCAAAGTACCCTATTGCTGCTGCTGCGAGAAAAGCAGTTGCGGTAGTGGTGCCGGAATACAACAGGGCACATATCCAGAAAGCTTGGTGGCAACTTCAAGACTTACCTTTTATTCTGCCCAACAAGCCGAACCTTGTAACGGATTTTTCTCTATCTAATGAAGAAGAACTCCTATTTTCTCAACTCAAAGCAGAAAAACGGAAAATTGTACTCTATCAAGGGGTGTTGTATTCTGATCGCAATATTGCTGCTTTTGCAAGGGCTTTCCAAGAAGTTAGTGATGAATATTGTTTTTGTGTGATGTCCAGGGATGGAGAGGAGCGCCGAGCATTGTGTAAGGAATATCCACATATTACTTGGATTCCCTTTGTTAACCCGCCGAATCATCTTGCGTTTACCAGCTTGGCACATATCGGCCTTACTCCCTACCTGGGTGGAACAACTTTCAAGCATTATTCTGTGCTGAATGCTCTATATTGTGCTCCTAACAAAACCTTTGAATACGCTGCTTTTAAGGTACCTATGCTAGGCACGGACGTACCAGGATTGGATGGCCTTTTTCGCCAGTATCGGATCGGGGTTTGTTGTAAGGATTTTGAGGTAAGCTCTATTCTTAGTGCTTTGCGTGAGATTGAGAGCCATCACAGCGAATTTTCTGAAAACTGTAGGAATTATTTTGATTCGGTGGATTTAGAAGCAATCTTAAACCAGATACTGACGAAAGTGATAGTTTGAATGTTGAACAAATTAATGATACACTTACGTGGGCTTTTTAATACAAATTTATCTCGCAGAGTTTTTCGTGCGGTGGCTTTTGGTGTTGGTGGTTCTGTACTCTCTAGGGTTTTCATGATGCTGGCAAATATGGCTGCTTCGAGAATCCTTGGCAAGGATCTTTACGGTCAGTTTTCTTTGATTAATTCTACGGTACTCACCTTCATCACTTTTTCCAGTGTGGGTATCAATTCTACTATTACCCGATATGTAGCACTCAATCGTGATGACCGTGAAGCGATTGGAAAATCTATCGGTTCATTGGGAGCATTATCTATTGTACTATCTCTGATAATTTCTGTTGCTCTTTTTTTTGCATCCAGGAGCATTTCCATCTGGGTTGCCGAAACCGAGGAGTTAGTGCCTTATTTCCAATTAACCTCTTTAGCAGTGCTATTTGCAGCTTTAGCCAGTATTTGCCAAGGTATTCTCGTAGGTTTAGAGAGATTTAAGGAAAGCGCAAAGGTTCAGGTTTATGGCAACTTGGCATTTCTAATAGGCGTTGTTCTTTTTTCGCCTATGTTGGGTGTCAACGGTGCGATTTTGGCACTTTTGCTTTCTTATTTATATCAGTTGGTACATTTGTTCCTGATTAATAGAAAAATTCTTAAAATGCTGGGAGCAATTATTCAGATTCGAATGGATGAAGAATTGGCTCGCATTTTAGTTTCATATACTTTACCATCTTATTTGGCTGGAATTTCGGTAACCCCAGCCATTTGGTATACTAACTCTTTACTTACAAAAACGGCCGGATATGCTAGTTTTGCGGTGTTTAGTATTGCTCATACTTGGATGCACATTTTAGTGTTTATTCCTAGCCAACTAGGGCAGATGAAACCCATATATACAGATTTATATAGGCAGGGACGATACCATGAATTGTATTCAATGCTGAAAAAAACCACTTTGGTTTCTTCGTTGCTTATTGTGCCTTTTGCCTTGTTAGGCGTGTTATTTTCAGATTTTATTTTGCTATTGTATGGCATTAGCGATTCTTCAGGGAAGATGGTTTTCACTATTATGTTGGCAACCTCTATTGTTATCAACTCACAATCCCAAATAGGTTTTTTCTTTCAAGCAATTGGCAAAATGTGGCTTGGTTTTCTTGTGAATTCTGTTTGGGTGGTTGTGTTTATTTTTTCTTATCATCTTATGCTTGATAAGGGATCTGTTGGGCTAGCTTTGGCATATTTAGTATCATATATTAATCACACTTTTCTTTCCTATCTTGTATTATACATTCTCAAAAGGAGGGTGAGAACATGAACCTCACTAAAAAGGTATTCTCCAAAGAATATTTACTGTCTTTGTTTATTATGTTGCCTTATGTGGAGTTTGGACCAATTTATCATGTTCTAAGTTTTTCAGTAGATGGTGTTGTTTTTCGTGCCGGACAACTTATGCTGTTTGTATCAACGTTTGTTCTTGCTTTGTTAGCATTACAGGCAAAAAGACACTTTGGTCGTCAGTCAAAAGTATTGCTAGTTCTACTAGCACTTATTTTGTTAATTCCTGTTCGCTGGTTATTTGTTGAAAATAAGGATCCTGCGGTTTTTCTGGCTCAATACCTGAACTTAATATTACCTTTGATATTTGCATTTGTTTACACGAATACAATTAGGTCGATGGGAGTGTGCCAAAAAACACTTTTCCGATATGTGTTGTTTAATTTTGTTATTTATTCCACAGTAATTCTTCTCTATAATATTTTAGTCCGTAAAGTACTGATTGATCGTACTATTCGATTACATGGGCCGGGTGGTGGGGCTGTTATCTATGGTTACACAGTTTTTCTAATGATTGTTTTTGCTTTGAATATACGGAAATTTATCTCTAAAAGATCTTTTTTCCTTTCTCTTCTGATTATGCTAATTGTGGTGTATGCTACAGCTAGCCGGGCTGCGATTGTATTGAGTGCCTTTGTGATATTCTTGTACATACTTATGCGTTTGCCTAAAAGGACGATAGCTATATTGCTGTTATTGACGGCAACTGCATTAATGCTGATAAATCCAATTGACATTTTTCAGAAAATTATTCCTAGATTTTTTTCACTTTCTGCGAAAGATAGTACCAATGCTAGAATTAACACTGTGTTGGTTTCTTTGCGAGCCTTGTTCGGTAGTTCGTGGCCAGTTGTTTTGTTTGGCATGGGCTATAGTACTGTTTTTCCATACCTGAGGTGGTTGAATGATTTTCGGATAGATTCCACCATTACTAACCAGTTTCACTATGGTGATGAGTACATGCTTGTACAACCACACAATACTCTGATTTATTTGTCTCATGAAACCGGTCTTGTTGGTGCAATACTTTTCATTCTCTTTTTTGTATGCATGCAAATGAAACTATGTAAAGAACGGAGACCAATGATAATATCGGTATTTTTGTGGGGTTTCTTGGTGGTTAATTTATTTGATTCTATTGTTATTATTCATCCCTTAGCATCCGCAGTAATGTGGACGTTATTATTTTTGTTGGCTGTTCCTATAGATATGCCTAATGATAAATTGCATAATGAAAAGAGTACAAACAAATGAAGACTATTATGCTTGTTTTTGGTACCCGTCCTGAAGCTATAAAAATGTGCCCGCTGGTCAAAGAACTAAAAACCCATAAGGAATTGAAAACTATGGTCTGCGTCACCGGCCAGCATCGGGAGATGCTTGATCAGGTGCTAAAAACTTTCGAAGTAGAACCGGATTATGACCTGTCCATCATGAAAGTAAAGCAGACTTTGTTTGATGTCACCTGCAACATCCTAACCAGTATCAAACCGGTTCTGGAAGAGGTTAAGCCAGATGTGGTTTTAGTACATGGTGATACAAGTACTACTTTTGCTACCGCATTAGCTTGCTTCTATCTCCAGATTCCAGTGGGGCATGTGGAGGCAGGATTGCGTACCTATGATATTTATTCACCCTATCCTGAAGAATTCAACCGCCAGGCGGTGAGCATCATCAGTCAGTACAATTTTGCCCCGACTCAAATGTCTAAAGATAATTTACTTAGAGCGGGTTACAAGGAAGATAGTATTTATATTACCGGTAATACGGCCATTGATGCGCTACAAACTACCGTTCGGGAGGAATATACTCATCCTGAACTTGACTGGGCTAAAGATAGTCGTCTTATTATGATTACTGCCCATCGGCGTGAAAACTTAGGTCAACCAATGCACAACATGTTCCGTGCCATTCGTCGTATTATTGATGAGCATCCGGATGTTAAAGCCATTTATCCGATTCATATGAACCCTGTGGTTCGAGAGGCTGCTCAACAGGAATTGGGCGATTGTGATCGCATCCATATTATTGAACCGTTGGATGTGCTGGACTTTCATAATTTCCTAGCGAGGTCTTATCTGATTATTACTGATTCTGGCGGTATCCAGGAAGAAGCTCCTTCGCTTGGCAAACCTGTATTGGTGATGCGTGACACCACGGAGAGACCTGAAGGTATCGCTGCTGGAACCTTGAAGCTTGTGGGCACCGATGAGAAAGTCATTTATAATGCGTTCAAGTTGCTTCTGAACGATCAGACTGAATACGAAAAAATGAGCAAAGCGAGCAATCCTTATGGTGATGGACTGGCGAGCAAGCGAATTGCTGATATTCTTTCAGAGAGATAATCAACAGTAGCCCCCTTTTTCGCTCCATTGCTTCCCACTGAGGATTCAGATATAATAACAGCATCTTGAACAAGGAGGTACCATGAAAAGACTAGTATCGTATGTACTTCTTGCGCTCGTTGTGCTGTCATTGGTGACGGTGCAGGCGGTGAGCAAAAAGGATCCAAAGCTGGTGCTGCTGCCCGTGCAGGTGGGGGAGAGCAGCCAGGCCATTGAGGGCAAGGGAAGCTGGGAAAGCGAACACCCAGACATTGCGACCGTGACGGATGGTGGCGTGATCACAGCGGTTTCGGAAGGCTATACGCTGGTGCTGTGCAAGGATAAAAAGGGCAACCCGTTGGTGCGCTGTGAGGTGAAGGTGGGGAACAAAAGTACACCGGATGAGATTTTGCAGGTGATTGACCTGGCCATTGCTGACTGGGCCAATGCCAATGGCGCACCCTTGCCCAAATATAATCAGTACACCCAGTGGTTTAACCCGGCGGCCAAGAACGGCTTTGGCTGGTGCGGCGCATTTGTGGGTTATCAGTTTGACCAGGTAGGCATTGAGATGAACAAGGAATACCGCGCCAAGAACGCCCCACCGCTGACGGATGGCTCGCTCTTTGCGGTGCGCCAGGCTTCCCAGACCAAGCTTTTTGAGGGATTTCAAAGCAGAAACCGTCTTTCCAACATTCCCCAGCAGGGCTACTATATCATCTATGGCCGCAAGGGCAGCACCCCCTATACTCATGTGGGGCTGATCACTACGGTTGAAGAGATGGGGAACGGCGTCTATCTGCTGGAAACAGTGGAGGGCAACCTAGGTTCTCGCATCAAGCGCTTCAGCTATCTGTATGACAGCCTGGAGGCTAAAAAGGATCGCAACATCAAGCCGATTCCCGCTGAAAGGCAGACACGGCCTGATGTTTTTAACTACCAGTACGTGGACAGCTTCTATGTGAATGTGTTTGGGCAAACCTGGTATTAACCTGAGAAAAGGTAAAAGCCCCGTAGCAACAAAAAGGCTACGGGGCTTTTGTGGCGAGAGCATGTGGGAATCGAACACCAAGGGGGCTTTTAACCCCTTACCCTGGAAGGGTCTAAAGCGGATGTTCATAAGGTATTTTTTACCAGCCTAACTATTGACAAGGAAAAACAATTTTGATACAAAGGACACAGAGCTTTTACACAGAGGTGCGGTGTGGCGTGTAAGCCGCCGATGCAAACGGAGCGGACTCCGGATGCGGCGGCCCAATGGCTTCACTGCCGATGGGCAGCCCGGGTCCGTTCGGTCATGCCTAGGTGCGGGAACCAATGTGCCCGCACTGCCATTGCAAGATGGAGCGCTGTTATGCCAAAGGGTATAACGGCATTTTTTATTGAAGGAGGCATGATAAAAAGGGAGGTAGGGTGATGCAGTGTAAGTCTTGTTGCCGTACAATAGATATAGCAGCAGCAAGACAGATAGATACTAATTCGGCATATCTAGTGGCCTACGAGGCCGAGAAGGAGAATGAACGAGTTAGCATCAAATCATGCAGAGGTCGTGAGTAGACCGGATAGGAGAAAGGAAGTATCACCCGAAAGAGGCTGTCTTGCTGAAACAAGAAAGAGGAGGAAAAGGAAATGAGCAAGACAGAAATGAGCAGACTGTGTGTAGGTATTGATTTACACAAGACGCAGTTCACGGTATGCGCTCTGAACGAAGATGGGGAGTATTTACTGGAGAAACAGTATCCGACAAAAGAAGAAGGATACCGGGAATTTTCTAATGAGATGCATGATCTGGAGGAGAAGGGTTACTCCATTGAACTGGCGATTGAAACGACGGGTAACGCCAGGCACTTCAAGAACAGGATGGAATCGGAGTATTTTGAGGTGAAAGTGGTGAACACGAACCGTTTCAAAGTCATCACGATGAGCACCAGGAAGACGGATGCGAATGATGCAGCGGCGCTGGCCTTTTACCTGATGAAGGAAATGCTCCCGGAAGCGCACATTTGCAGCCAGACGAGTGAAGAGATTCGGCGGATGTTGAAGACAAGAAGCATACTTGTCCAAAGCATGGTAAAGATCAAGAATCAGATCCACGGTATGATGCTGGGCTATGGGATAGAGACGAAAGTGGCTCAGCTTCAGAGCAAGAAAAAGAGGCAGGAGCTGATGAACGATCTCGAGGATCACGACTACTCAGCATACACTGCCTCATCACTCAAGGTGATGCTAAAGATTTTAGACGATTTATCGTCAGAAATCAAGGAGGTAGAAAAACATCTTGAGGAAATGGTGGCAAATAATGAAGATGTGGAACTACTGATGACAGTTCCAGGAATCGGGATCAATACGGCAACAACGATAGCAGCCTATACGGAGGAACTGGAACGGTTTGATGGGAACTACAAGAAGTTTGCAGCGTATGTCGGGATTGTTCCCAGTGTACACAACTCAAACGAATCGAAACATTATGGACGGATCACCAAGCGTGGCCCACAGGAATTGCGGACAGCCTTTGTTCAGGCCGCTTTGGGAATGATTCGGTTGACCAAAGTCACCTCCGACTGGAGAATCATCAAGGACTACCAGCGCAGAAAAGGTGATAAGGGCTCAGGCAGGGCAATTATTGCGCTGGCAAGAAAAATTACACGGATTGTCTTCGTCATGTTGTCAAAAAGGGAAAGCTTCAACCCCGAACTGATGCGTTGCGAAGAAACCATACAGCAAACAGCCTAAAACTGTTGACTTTTTATAGGAGGAAGAGAATGAAAACCTGTTTGAAACTGCGGCTTTCCCAGCAAGATGCCCACTATGGCGGCAATCTGGTGGATGGCGCCAAGGCGCTGGCACTGTTTGGCGATGCGGCGACGGAGCTGCTCATCCGCCATGATGGCGATGAGGGGCTTTTCCGCGCCTATGACCAGGTGGATTTCCTGACCCCCTTGTACGCGGGGGACTTTGTGGAGGTGCGGGCCGAAATTATCCAGGTGGGAAAATCCTCCCGCAAAATGCTGTTTGAGTGCTGGAAGGTGATAGCCCCCCGGCCTGACATCAGCGCTTCTGCGGCGGATGCGCTGGCGGAGCCCATCCTGTGCGTGCGTGCCACGGGTACCTGCATTGTGAAGGCGGCGCAGCAGAGGGTCAGGCATGAATAAGCTGATCATTACCTGCGCTTTAACAGGGGCGGAGGTCACCAAGGCCCAAAACCCTGCCATCCCATACACCGTCGCTGAGATGGCCCAGTCTGCCCATGAGGCGGTGGACGCCGGGGCTTCTGTTCTGCATATTCATGCCCGGTATGATGATGGCAGCCCCACCCAGGATGCTGAGCGCTACCGGGCGATTCTGGACGCGATCAGGGATGCCTGCCCTGACGCCATTTTGCAGGTGTCCACGGGCGGCGCCACCGGCATGAGCCGTGAGGAACGGTTGCAGCCTTTGAGCCTGAACCCGGAAATGGCCACCCTAGACTGTGGCACGCTGAACTTTGGCGGGGACGAGATATTCATCAACACCGAAAATGACATCATCGCCTTTGCCGAGGCCATCCAGGCCCGGAGCATCTATAAAGAGCTGGAGTGTTTTGAGAAGGGGCATGTGGACATGGCGCTGCGCCTTCATAAAAAGGGCTTTATCACAGCGCCGCTCCACTTCAGCTTCGTTCTGGGGGTCAACGGCGGCATGACCGGGGAATACCGGGATTTCAAGTTCATGCGGGAGAGTATTCCCGCTGAGGCCAGCTATTCGGTGGCGGGCATCGGCCGGTTTGAGTTTCCGCTGGCCTCCTACGCCATTGAGGATGGCGGCCATGTGCGGGTGGGCTTTGAGGATAACATTTATCTTGAAAAAGGCGTATTGGCTGACAGCAACGCCCGGCTGGTGGAAAAGGCCGTGCGGATAGCCAGGGAAGCCGGACGGGATATCGCCAGCCCCAATGACGCCAGGCGGCTTTTGGGCATGGAGGTGAGGCCATGATGAAACTGTGTCCTTTCGGTTCCCACCGGGTGGTCAGCCCCCTGGGCACCCTGCCCCAGGCCGCGCAAAAGCTTAACAACACCATGCCCATGCAGGCCAACGAAATGGCCATCGCGGTGGAAACGCTGAATGTGGATTCCGCCTCATTCACCCAAATAAAAAATGCCTGCGGCGGTGATGAAAACAGGATGGCGGCGATGATCATGGACATCGTGGCTGACCAGGGCAAGCTGCAAAACCCGGTCACCGGCTCCGGCGGCATGCTGTTGGGCCGGGTGTCTGACAAGGGGGCGGATTTCCCGGGGGATATCCAGATAGGCGATCCGGTGGCCACCCTGGTGTCCCTGTCGCTGACCCCGCTTCACATCCGCAAAATCAAAAAAATCCACATGAACACCGATCAGGTGGATGTGGAGGCCGATGCCATTTTGTTTGAAACGGGCATCTATGCCAAGATCCCTCAGGATATGGACAGGAAGGTGGTGCTCTCAGCCCTTGATGTGGCTGGCGCCCCTGCCCAGACGGCCAAACTGGTCAAGCCGGGCGACAGCGTGATGATCCTGGGGGCTTCAGGAAAATCCGGCGTTCTCTGCGCTGCTCAGGCCCGGATAAGCGCCGGGGAAGAAGGCAACATTATCGGCGTGTGCTATGACCCGGCGGAAACTGAGGAACTGAAGACCCTTCAGGTGTGCGATCATATCATCATGGCGGATGCCAGACAGCCTCTGGAGGTATACCACAAGGTGCTAAAGGCAAACGGCGGGGAAAAGGTGGATGTGTCCATCAATGTGGTCAATGTGCCGGACGCGGAAATGGCCCTGATCCTGCCCACCCGGGATGGGGGCACCTGCTACTTTTTTTCCATGGCCACATCGTTTTCAAAGGCTGCCCTGGGGGCAGAGGGGGTGGCCAGCGCCGCCAATATGCTTATTGGCAACGGCTATACCTCTGGCCATGCTGATTTCACCCTGAACCTTCTGAGGCAAAGCCCGGCGCTGTTTGAACTTTTCAAAAAGCGTTACGGCGGAAAGGATTAAACAATGCTCATCACCAATGACAGCTATCTGGAACGCAAGGCGAGATACTACCCCAAGGTGACAGATGAACAATGGAACGATTGGCAGTGGCAAGTCAGGCACCGCATCACCAAGGTTGAGGAGCTGAAGCGCTTTATTCCCCTCAGCGCGCAGGATGAGCAGGACATCAGGGCCGTGCTGGAGAAGTTCCGCATCGCGATCACGCCTTACTACCTCTGCCTGATCGATCCGGAGGATCTGGATGATCCGGTGAAGCTGCAAAGCATCCCCTCCATTGAGGAAACCCATGTGGCCAAAAGCGACATGACAGACCCCCTGGATGAGGACAAGGATTCCCCGGTGCCCGGCCTTACCCACCGATATCCTGACCGCGTGCTGTTTTTGGTGACGGATATGTGCGGCATGTACTGCCGCCACTGCACCAGGCGGCGCTTTGCCGGGCAGAAGGACAAAGAGTCCCCCACTGAACGCATCAAAGCGGGCATCGCGTATATCCGCAAAACCCCGCAGGTGCGGGATGTGCTGCTCTCAGGCGGTGACCCGCTGCTGCTGTCCGACAGCCGCTTGGAGTGGATCATCAGCGAGCTTAGGCAGATTGAGCATGTGGAGATCATCCGCATCGGCACCCGGACGCCTGTGGTGCTGCCCTCCCGCATCACGGACGACCTGGTGAACATGCTGAAAAAATATCACCCCATTTGGATCAACACGCATTTTAACCACTATAACGAGATCACCAAAGAAAGCGCCGCTGCCATTGACCGGATGGCGGATGCGGGCTTCCCTTTGGGCAACCAGAGCGTGCTGTTGCGCGGGGTGAACGACTGCGTGAACATCATGCGCACCCTGGTAACGCGGCTGGCGGCCATGCGGGTGCGGCCCTATTACCTTTACCAGTGCGATCTGTCTACCGGCATTGAGCATTTCCGGACGCCGGTTTCAAAAGGCATTGAGATCATCGAGGGCCTGCGGGGGTACATATCAGGCTTCTGCGTGCCTACCTTTGTGGTGGACGGCCCCGCGGGCGGCGGCAAAATCCCTGTGATGCCCAACTATGTGCTGTCCACCTCGCCTTCCCGCACGGTGCTGAGGAACTATGAGGGCGTCATCACCACCTATACGGAGCCGGATGAGTATGAGGATAAGTGCGACTGTGAGATGTGCGCCGAGACCAGGCCCCGTGAAGGCGTGGCATCGCTGCTGATGGGCAAGCAGCTGGCTATTGAGCCCAAACAGCTGGAAAGAAGGGAGCGCGCATCAAAACACTGAGGGCGCTGTGCGCGCCGTATGAGGTGATCAGCATCGCCGGGAACGCCAAAAATGCCGGCAAAACCACGGTGCTAAACGCGCTAATAGCGGCACACCGGGGGGATGCGCTGGGGGTAAGCTCCATCGGCCTTGATGGAGAGGCGCTGGACACCGTATCCATGTTGCCCAAGCCCAGCATCCATCTTGACGCGGGGAGCTTGGTTGCCAGCGCCATGGACTGTGTGATGGCGTCCGAGGCGGCGCTTGATGTGATCGGCCGCAGCCAGGTGCAGACCGGGCTGGGGGAGATCGTCTATGCCCGGGTGAAGGAGCCTGGCGCCTGCCTGGTGGCCGGCCCTTCCACCGTGCAGGGCATGGAGCAGGCTGTGGGGCAGCTGAAGGCCATGGGCGCAGGCAAAGTGTTTATTGACGGAGCTTTTGCCCGGGCCTCCCACGCGCTTTCAGCTGATGGTCTGGTGTTTGTGGTGGGCGCTCATGACGGCACCCAGATGTCGCAGGTGGTGGACAAGGCGCGGCTGCAGATCCAGCGATTTTCCCTAAAAGAGGCGGATGAGGGCTTTCAATTTTTGGAAAATGAGCATTGCCTGGGTTGGCTGGAGGCGGATTTGACCTTCCATCCTCTTCATTTGTCATCAGCCCTGGGGCAGGAGGAGCGGCTGATAGACGCCCTGCCCAAGCAGGCCAGGTGGCTTTGGCTGCCGGGGGCATTAAGCCCCGCTTTTGCCCGGGCTTTTGTGAAAAGACGGGGGGATCATGGATGTGGGATCGTGCTGAGGAACCCCCTGGCTTTGGTGGCGGAAGGACGGGAGCTGAAAAACCTGTTTTTGTTGGACCGCCCCCTGCGGGTGCTGACGGGGCTGCGGCTGGCCTTTGTGGCGCTGAACCCCTTTTCGCCGGCGGGCCACCGGTTTGACGCTGCCATGTTTAAGGATGCCATGGGACAGGCGACCGATTTGCCGCTGATCAATGTATTGGAGGATACGGACTTTGAAAACCGTCAATAAGCTGAATTTGGATCAGGCGCTGATTGCCCAATGCCGCAGAGACGCGGAATTGATTGCCCGGGAGGTGCAGCGCCACATTGACCAGCGCAGCACGCTGAGCGTGGAGCGCAGCGTCCTGCGCCTGGCGGGGGTGGATGGGGTGGATGCCTTTGGCGTGCCTGTCCCCAACCTGATGGTGGAGGAGGTGCAAAAGGGCGGGGAGCTGTCCCGGGGCATCACCGTTTACCTGGCTTCGGCGCTGAAGGCCACCAGGCTTGGCAGTGAGGATTTTTCCGCGAAATTTGCCGCCGGGGAGCTGAGCCTGTTGGGACATCCTTTGGTCAGCCCTGAGGAAGCGTTGCGGATCACGCGGCCGCTGATGGAGAAATCCTTTGCGCGCATAAAAGAAAACCGCCGCCGTCGGGAAGCCAAGCTGGCCCAATATGGCCGTCCAAAAACCGCCATCTATGTGATTGTAGCCACCGGCAATATCTACGAGGATGTGACCCAGGCTCAGGCGGCGGCAGAGGCCGGGGCGGATATCATCGCCGTTATCCGCTCCACCGGGCAATCCCTGCTTGACTATGTGCCCTATGGCGCCACCACCGAGGGCTTTGGCGGCACCACCGCCACCCAGGAGAACTTCCGCATCATGCGCAGGGCGCTGGATGAAACGGGGGAGAAGCTGGGCCGTTTCATCTATTTGGTGAACTATGCCTCGGGGCTTTGCATGCCTGAAATCGCCGCCATGGGGGCTCTGGAAGGGCTGGACATGATGCTTAACGATAGCATGTATGGCATCATCTTCCGGGACATCAACATGCAGCGCACCTTTGTGGATCAGTATTTTTCAAGGTCCTTAAACGCTGTGGCGGGTATTGTGATCAACACCGGGGAGGATAACTACCTCACCACCTCAGACGCTGTGGAAAGCGCTCACACGGTGCTGGCGTCCCAGTTTATCAATGAGCGCTTCGCTCTGATGGCGGGCTTGCCTGAGGAGCAGATGGGCCTGGGGCACGCGTTTGAGATCAGCCCGGAGGTGGAAAACGGCTTTCTCTATGAGATTGCCCAGGCGCAGATGGCCAGGGAGATCTTCCCCAAAGCGCCGCTTAAATACATGCCCCCCACCAAGCATTCCTCCGGCAACATCTTTCACACCCATGCCCAGGACACGCTGTTCAATACCGCCGCGGTGATGACGGGTCAATCCATCCACCTGCTGGGCATGATGACCGAGGCGATTCACACCCCCTTCCTGTCTGACCGGCACCTGGCCATCAAAAACGCCCGCATGGTGCAGACCACCATGGGCGACATTGATGAGGAAATCACCTTTAAGGCAGGGGGCATCATTCAGCGCCGGGCGCAGGCGGTGCTGAGGGAAGCGGCTGGGCTATTGGGCAAAATCGCTGAGACATCCTTGTTTACAGCCCTGGAAAAAGGCGTGTTCGCCGGTGTGAGGCGCAGCCAGGATGGCGGCAAGGGGCTTGAAGGCGTGATCATTAAGCACCCTGACTATGTGAACGCCGCCATGGCATATATCAAGGAGGGAAGATGAACATGATCAGACCTTATGGCGACACCTTAAATGACGGAAAGGTTCAGCTTTCCTTTACCCTGCCCATCGCAGCCGGCGCCAAAGGCATAGCATGCGCCCGGGACCTGGCCAGACAGATGGGCCTGGCGGATGCCCTGGTGGCGGATTGCGAGGCGATGGGAGAGGATTTTAGTCACTATGTGGTGTATGGCCGGGTGCCCTATGGGGTGGATGAGGCCGCCATTCAGGTGGCTGAGGTGGATACCCCGGCCATGAGCATGGAGGAAATTGAAGACAGGATTGCCCAAGCCTTTGACCGTGAACTGATTTTTGTGGGCGCTTCCACCGGCTCTGACGCCCACACGGTGGGCATTGACGCCATTATGAACATGAAAGGCTATGCGGGCCATTATGGCTTGGAACGCTATCGGGGCATCCGCGCCTATAACCTGGGCAGCCAGGTGCCAAATGAGGTTTTTATCAGAAAAGCCATGGAGGTGGAGGCGGATGTGCTGCTGGTCAGCCAGACTGTGACCCAAAAGGATGTCCACCTGAAAAACCTGGTGGAACTGGTGGAACTGCTGGAGGCGGAAGGCCTTAGGGAGCGCATCGTGCTCATCTGCGGGGGCGCACGCATCACCCATGAACTGGCCAAAGAGTTAGGCTTTGACGCGGGCTTTGGCCCGGGGAAATTCGCTGAGGATGTGGCCGCCTTCGCGGTGGAGGAGCTGCTGAGACGAAGGAAAATCCGGGATAATTAAAAGAAAAGCTAAACTGGGGCTGTTGCGCAAGCGACAGCTCTTTTAAATGATCTTCTTTTTATACAGAATGCGCGCCACCGCCATGGTGATCGCGGCGCTAAACGGAATCAGTAGGCTGATGGCGCTGGAGAGGCTGGGCTTAATCAGGAACAGGATCAGCATCAAAATCATGGGCGTGAGGGCGATGCGCCAGTTTTTTGATAAAAAGACAATGGCCAGGCCGCCAAAAAGAGCGGGAAGCACATTGGCAAAGGCAGGGGCCAGGGTGGGGGATTCCAGGATGGGGCGCAGGGTGTTAAGCAACAGCATGCCGATGATCAGGATCAGCGTGGTTACAATGGAGGAGGCGGCGATGGCGATGGTGGAGATAACCTCGCCTTTCTCGCTGTTGGGCTCCACCCCGGCTATTTGCATGGCGCGCAGCGCCGCCGGTACCTTCATGGCGGTGAGGTTGCCGGTCACAAAGCCCAGATAAGCCCCGCCTGAGCCCAGCATGGGCCCGAATGTGAAGGCCTCAATGGCGCCCACCGTCCAGTATACCGGAGCAACGGCAAGAAGCCCCTGAAAAACCAGGGCATAATCGGGCTGCACCTTAAAATACAAAGCGGCAAAGAAGGGATAGCTCATGAACATCAGGATGGCCAACACCAGGGAAACGCGCCCCCAGGCATGGATTTTTTCTTCGTAAAGGGATGGTTTCATTCTATCCTCCAATCCAGTTGGTCAGCGGGATGGCAAAGGCCATGGCGCTTAGCATGCTGATGGGCATGGCGTAGTTTTCCAGCCATGTCCAGCCCAGTTTTTTGATCGCCAGGCCACACAGGGCCATGATGAAGGCGGAAAAGATCATGACAATAACCGGGATGAAGCCTGATAGTCCAGTATGCACATCGGCAAAGACCATGCCCAGGAAAGTGGCGATCATGCCCACAAAAAGGGAATCCATCAGGATGGCGCTCCAGCGGGCGTCTTTTTCTTTCATGCGCTGGAGGCGGGCCTGCATCTTCTTTTGAAAAAACAGGATGATGAGAATGCCGGACAAAATGCCAAGCGTCATCACCCAGGCGATGGAGACATACACCGCCGGGTCTGCCACCGGCTGATCCATTGGCATGGACAGGATTTTTGCCACTGAGGCGGCAGCGGGCAACTCATAGGTGAGGGCGCCCAGCACTGACAGCCTGAGCCACGGCAGGGGGATGCCCAGAAAACGGGACAGGCTGATAAGCCCCAGCAGGATGCCGATTGCCGGGGCCACGCTGAAAATGGCGCTGCCGGTCAGCGTTCCCCGCAGGGTTTGCTTTGTGATGCCCAGCTCCCTTGCCCGCCACCAGGCTTTCACCAGAAAGAAGACGGACTGGCCCAAAACATAGAGGATTATCAGCCCCGCCAGCAGAAACAGAAAGGAATCATTGATGGAAAACGGCATAATGTCCTCCTTGAATCAGGATAGGGTTTGGATGAAACAGGTGTAAAAAGCGATCATGGCCTGAAGGTTTTCAAGGCTTAAATATTCGCCCCTGCCATGCATCAGCGTTAGCTCATGCTCGCTCACCCGAACTGGCAGGAATCGGTAGCTGTTCTGGGCCACCTGATCGTAATGCCGACAGTCAGTCCCTCCGGTCATCAGATAGGGGGTGATGACAGCATCGGGAAAAACCTGCGCAATGGCGCGCTTTAGGTGATGCATGCCAGCGCTGTCAAGCGCAGAGGCCCGGGTGGGCTCGTCCCGGAGAATCGTCTCCATCTGAAAGGGGATCCCCAGGCTGCGCAGGCGCTCCAGCACCGCCTCTGAGCTGTCCCCTTGCAGGGTGCGGATGTTGGCAGTGCAGGAGGCGGTTTTAGGCAGCACATTGTGAGAGCTGCCCCCGGAGGCCTGGGTGAAGGCCACGGTGGTACGCGCCATGGCAGCGGTCTGACGGTTTTTAAGCAGCGTTTTGATGATCAGCGGGGCGAAAAGCTCCGGATGGCCAAGCACAAACCCCTGGATGCCGGGCTTATGTGGGGCGATGGCTTTCAGCATTCCTTTAACGGTGTCTGTCAGCCTGGGTTTGGCTGGGCGGGCTTCGGCCATGCTGACAAAGCGGGCCATGGCGCCCACGGCAGTGGTCGCGGGCGGGGTTGAAGCATGGCCTTCTGCCCCCTCAAAGGTGAACCTGAAGCTGGCGTGCCCCTTTTCAGCCACGCCGACCACTGCGATGGGCTTTTCAATGCCCATCATAGCGCCGTCCGCCACGGCCCCGCCCTCATCCAGCACATGATCAAACAGCAGGTCCTTGGCTTTGAAATAGGCGGCGATATGCTGTGCGCCGTGGGCGCCGCCCACCTCCTCATCAAAGCCAAAAGCTAGGTAGATATCAAAGGGCGGCAGAAACGCAGCTTCAATCAAGCGGGTGACCGCTTCCATGATGGCAATCAGGGATCCTTTGTCATCAAAGCTGCCCCGGCCATAGATCCTGCCCTCCACGATGCGGCCAGAAAATGGGGGATAAGGCCAGCCTTCGTCGATGGCGGGTACCACATCATAGTGGGCGGTGAGCAGAATGCGCCGGCTGCTTTCCTTTCCCGGCCAGCGGAACACCAAACCATGCTGGTTGACGACTGTTTTTTCGAGCTTCTGGTGGATAAGGGGGTAGGCTTTCTCCAGAAAGTGTTCAAAGGCTGAAAAGATCGTTAGATCCATCAGCTTGATGTCCTGGTGGGATACGGTAGCAAAGGCAATAGCCTGGCTTAGACGCTCTGCGGCCTGGTTGATATCGCTCATGACATGTTCCTTTTTTGTATTCTTAGAAGGGGCCAAGGCCCATCAGGTGAGCCGCCAAAAGCCATACCAGGCTGAGCAGCACCAGCAGGCCTTGCAGCGGCAGCGTCCAGCGGAGCCATTTGGGATAGCTGACGACGCTCAGCCCCAGCGCGATCATGAGGGCGGCGTTGGTGGGGTAGAGCAGGTTGCTGAATCCATCGCCAAATAAATAGGCTTGAACCGCTACCTGGCGGTGGATGCCCAGGATATCTGTCAGTGGAAGCAGAATCGGCAGCATGAGAAAGGCCTTGGCGGAGCCTGAGCTGATGAAGAAATTCATCGCGAGCACCATGGCGTACAGCAGGAAAAGCCCGGCGATGGGGGATAGCCCCTGGAAGCGGCTGGCAGCCTGGTGAAGGAGATAGTCCATCACCAGGGAACGGGTCATGATCAGCTTGATGCTCATGGCCATCAAAATCAGCAGCACCGCCGGGGCAACGTCCGCCATGCCGCGCAAAAATGATTTGCCCGCGCCGCGAAAGCCCATCACCCCGCTTTTGACGACACTGAAGAAAGACAAGAGCACAAACAGGATGGCGATGAGGGGGAAAAGCAGGGAGGAAAGGGTGGGGATAAAAAAACTGGCAATCAAAAGGAGGGGCAGCAGCGCCAGCCCAATGCTGAAATAGACCAGGCCCCGGTCAAGGCGGGGATCTTGGGCCAATGTTTCGGATGCTGCAAGGACCTGATCCTCCTGATAGACAGGGGAGAGGGCGGGGTTTTTCTCTATGCGTTTCACATATCGCAGCAGGAAAAGCTGCAGGATGGCATAGACGCTGATAAAAACCAGCGCCCGGAAGCCCAGCGCTGACCAGGCGGGAAGCTCCGCCAGCTGCTGTGCCACGCCTACGGTGAAGGGGTTGATGGTGGCGGCGCTAAAGCCAAGCCCTGAGGACAGGAGGCTGATGCCAAGGCCCGTCATGGAGTCCCATCCCATGCGCAGGGCCAGGGCAATGCAAAAGGGCGCCATGATGATCAGCTCTTCAAAGATGCCAAAGACAGAGCCAAACAACATGAAAAACAGGCTGATCAGCATCAGCAGCAGATACCTTGCCCCCTGAAAGCGCTTGGTGATGCGCGCCATCAGCTGGGACACCATGCCGCAATCCAGCAGGACGGTGAAGCTGCCGCCAATCAGCAGCAGGAAAACAAGGATGACGCTGACAACGCTGGCATCATCGGAGAGAAAAACCTCAATAGGGGCGGTGAGCGTGCGCCAGAGGGGAATCGGAGGCTTGTCCACCAGACGAAAGGTGCCAGGCAGGATTTTTTCGCGGCCGTCTTCCACCGCCCGCTCAAATGCGCCAGAGGGCAAGGCGTAGGACAGCACAGTGGCCAAAACCATCAGCCCCAGCAAGACGCTGAGGGACAGCATAAAAGAGCGTTTGCTGATTTTAATTGATTGCTGTTGCATCGCTTTCCTCCTGCTATAACATTTCTATAGCATGGATCAGTTCCTGAAGATCCCCGTCGCTGGTGGCCCAGCTGGTGCAAAAGCGCACTGCCCACACTCCGGGTTCCATCTCCTGTATGCGGGAGAAGGCAAAATCCCTGGCAAGCGCTGTGATTTGCGCCTCATTCAGGATGGGGAACTGCTGGTTGCTGGGGGAATCGCACAGGAAGGGGATGCCCTTTGTGGTAAAAGCCAATTTAATGCGCATAGCTTTTTCATTGGCCTGCCTGGCCAGGATGAGGTAAAGGCCATCTTTGAGAATCGCTTCAAACTGCAGCCCCATCAGGAAGCCCTTGGCCAGCATGCCGCCCCGCTGTTTGATGTGATAGCGGAAATCCTTTTGAAGGGCGGGGCTGGTGATCACCAGGGCCTCGCCGAACAGCAGGCCCTGCTTGGTGCCGCCGATGGTAAAAGCGTTGCAGCAGGATGCGATATCGGCAAAAGACATTCCCCCCGCTGCCATGGCATAGCCCAGCCGCGCGCCGTCCAGGTAAAGGGGAAGGTTCAGCTCCCGGCAGCAGGCGGACAGGGCTTTCAATTCCTTGATGGTGTATACGCTGCCCAGCTCCGTGGTGTTGGAGAGATAGACCATGCCGGGCTGAGGCGTGTGCTCCCGGGTGGGGTCAGCCCAGTGGCCCGCCACAAAGGTACGGATTTGCTCCGGCGTGATCTTGCCGTCTGTTTGCGGCAGGGCCAGCACCTTATGGCCGGTGGCCTCAATGGCGCCGGTCTCATGGGCATTGATATGCCCCGTATCAGCGCAGATGACCCCCTGGTGGGGGCGTAGCGCCGAGGCGATGAGGGTGAGGTTGGCCTGAGTGCCGCCGGAGAGATAATGAACAGCCGCGTCAGGCGCCCGGCACAATGCCCTGATCATATCAGCAGCCCTTTGGCAGGCCTTATCCTCGCTGTAGCCGGGGAAGGTCTGCCCCTGGGCCTGGGCGATGGCCTCTATCACCGCCGGAGCGGCTGTTTGGTCATAGTCGTTCATGAAAGAGATCATAGCGCGGTTTCCTCCTCCAAATCATCAGGGTTTGTCAGGCTATTAATCGAAAACCAAAAACGGGATAATACCTCCACAGTTGAAGCCCTGGAAAGCAAGCAAAATCAATGCTTTTAAGGCTTGTATTTTTTGCTTATCGCGTTGCATTTGTGTTCACTTTCCCTGCCTTTATTGTGCTAGATATCATTATAGCACAATAGAACAGGAGGCTGCGATATGTGTCTTAAAAAAGATCGTGTCAATGCCCGGCGCTTTGCACATTTACCCAGCATATGTTAATATATAAACAGTGTTGTTAAACTGACGATGCAATGTATTTGAGGAGGACAATATGCACAAATCCGGAGAGTTGAGTATGAACATAATCGAAGCTATTTCGACCCGCAGAAGCGTTCGTGTCTATACCGACGAAATGATAGAGCGTGAAAAACTGGACGAGCTCATCAAACTGGGCACCTTGGCCGCGTCGGGTAGCAACATGCAGCCTTGGGGTTTTGTGATCATGCAGGGCAAAGAAGAGATTGAAAAACACGATGAGCCTGCCAAAGCGGCTCTGCTCGCTTATCTTGACAAAGATTCGCGTTTTGAGCGTTACCGCAAGCATGCGGAAAATCCGGATTACAGGATATTTCACAACGCATCCAATATGATACTGATCTATGGCGATGGCAGCCGTCCCTTTTATATAAACGATTGCACGCTTGCGGCTTCCAATATCATGCTCGCCGCTCACGGAATGGGAATGGGGACATGCTGGATCGGTCTTGCCCATGGCTATTTTAACTCGCCCGAGTTTAAGGCATCACAGTCTGTGGCGGAGGGATATGAATTGGTCTGCGCGATGACGATCGGCTATCCGGCAGAACCCGTAACAAAACCAGCAATACGGAAAGACCCGATTATCTTCAACCGCAGCTGACGCTTCATTGCGTTGTGGTTTTAAGATATTTCATCATGACTTGTTAAGTCTTCAGCCTTTAGCAGCATCAGCTCATCCCGGGTGACAGTTTCCTGACCCGCCAGGCGGTTGGCCTGGCGGGAAATGGCCTGTTCAAACAGGTTGCGCACGCCCCGGGCATTGCCAAAGCCGATGTTGTCCTCGCTTTCTTCCGCAAGGATCTTGGCCAGATCATTCCGGGCAGATTCCTCCAGCCGGTAGCCCGCCTTCTGGCAGCGCATGTCAAAGATGGCAAGCATCTCTTCCACCGTGTAGTCCGGGAAATAGAGAAAGCGGTTGAACCGGCTTTCAAGGCCGGGGTTGGAATGAACAAAATCATTCATCAAATCCACATAGCCCGCCACGATCACCACCAGGTCATCCCGATGGTCTTCCATGGCTTTTAAGAGCGTTTCCACCGCCTCCTGGCCATAGTCCTGGGGGCCCCGGGTGGTGAGGGCATAGGCCTCGTCAATAAACAGCACGCCGCCCATGGCTTTTTGAACGACTTCCCCAGTTTTGATGGCTGTCTGCCCCACATAGCCCGCCACCAGGCCGCCCCGGTCAACCTCCACCAAGTGTCCCTTTGAGAGGATGCCCAGGCTGTGGTAGATGCGGCTCATGAGCCTGGCAATCATGGTTTTGCCGGTGCCTGGGTTGCCGGAAAACACCATATGGAGGGACAATTCCTCCGTGGGCAGGCCATGCTCCTGCCTGAGTTTATTCACCTTCACCAGGTTGATGAGGCTTTCCACCTCCGCCTTCACCACGGTGAGGCCAATGTAGGCATGCAGCTCTTCTTTCAGCTTTTCAATGTCTTCCGGCGGGGGCGTTTCCTCTTTCTGGGGCTCGGTTTCCTCCTGGTTTTTTTTGTCAGGCTGGCCAAACACATCCGGCACCGGCGGGAAGCCCGGCGGTGGGGTGGACTCTTCAATGGGGTTAGAAACAGGGGCCGGGTTTCTGCCCCATAAATCCTGACCTACATCCCGTAAATTCTTCTCCGTCATCTGCCTGATGATCTCATTTTGCAGCCGGATAATCTCCTCTTTGCGGTCAGCCATTTCGATGTTCTCCCTTTACACATTATCTGCTTGGCATTATAACACAGATAGCAAAAAGCCTACATCATATTTAAGGGAGGGCGGCCTGCTTCTCCGGCCTTGAAAGCGGGCGCGGGAAAGGCTATGATGGTATTATCAAATCAGGGAGGATCATCGGATGAAAAAGGTGCTGTTTTATGGCATGACCGGCGAGAAGAGCTGCTTTATGCATGTGCTGCTCAATGCCGTGGATCTTCATGGCGCGGGCCATGAGGTCAAGGTGGTGTTTGAGGGGGCGTCTGTCAAGCTGCCGGCTGTGTTTGAAGGTGAGAAGAATTCCATTTATCTTCAGGCAAAGGAGGCGGGACTGCTGGCAGGCATCTGCTTGGCCTGCTCCAAAACCCTGGGCGTGTTTGAGGCGAATCAGGCCCTGGGCCTTCCCATGCTGGGGGAGATGAAGGGACATACCGGGGTGAAGCCCTTCCTGGAAGCGGGCTATGAGGTGATCAGCATCTAAAATCTATGCGGCATAAACTATCAGCGCTGCTGCGGCGCAATCAGCTTTTGGCGGCGTTATTTGACCTGCGGGGCAATGCCCGCTATTGCCTGTTGTTTGAGCCCATGTGGGGCATCCCTAACACGCTCTATCTGCCGCTTGTGTCCAAATATATGGAGGCGCTGGGCTTGGGGGCGCTTGAGATCGGCATTGTGCTCTCGGTGAACCTGCTCAGCCAAATGGTGGCGGCGGCCCTTAGCGGCGCTGTGACTGACAGGCTTGGCCGCAGGCGCACCACCATGCTGGTGGATTTTATCGCCTGGTCGCTGCCCTGTCTGCTTTGGACGATGGCCCAGGGTTTTGTCTGGTTCCTGGTGGCGGCGCTGTTTAACGGCCTGTGGCGGGTGACGGAGAACTCCTGGAGCCTGCTGATGGTGGAGGATGTGCCCAAGGACAAGCTGGTCAGCATCTATGCTCTGTCTACTGTGGCGGGGCTGCTGGCCGGCTTTGTATCGCCGCTGACCAGCGTTTTAGTGGGGCGTTTTTCGCTGGTTGCCACCATGCGGGGGCTGTATCTGTTTTCCTTTCTGTCCATGACCGGGAAGGCCGTGATGCTTTATCACTTCACCCGGGAAACCCTTCAGGGGCAAAAGCGCATGGCGGAGCTTAAGCCTTATCCATTCTCCCGTGCCTTTCGGGGCAGCTTTCGGGTGCTGGGGCAGATGCTGAAAAACCGCCCGCTGATGCTGGTGTTGGGCATTATGTCCTGCGTGATGGTGACCAGAAGCGCCACGGAAAACTTCTGGCCGCTGTTGGTGACAGGTGGTCTGGGTATTCAAGAAGGGGCGTTGCCGCTGCTGTCCACCCTTAAATCGCTGGTGATGCTTGCCTGTTTTTTCCTGCTGAGCCACCGCATCAGGCCTGCCTTGTATTTAAGACCGATGAGAGTGGGGCTGACGATATTGCTGGGGCTTTATTTGATGCTGCTGGCGCTGCCCCAAAAACTGGCCTGGGTGGTTGTGCCGGGCGTGCTGGCAGAGGCATTGGCGCTGAGCATTCTGATGCCGCTGTTTTGTTTTCTTCCCTGCAGATGTTGCTGCTTGATCCGGGGGAGCGGGCGAAGATGTTTGGCTTGTCGCTGTCCTTCTGCCTGCTGGTGACATCCCCCTTCGGTACCCTCAACGGCCTTCTTTCCCGGCTGCACCTGGCGCTGCCCATGGGCGTGTGCGCTCTGCTGGTGGGCCTGGCCCTTTGGCTGCTGCATGTGCTTAAAAAGTGCCTTTCGCCTGAAACGCTGAACCCGCAATCATAAAACAAACAAGGCTTGGAAGCTTTCGTCAGAAAAGCGCCAAGCCTTATTACTGATCACGGAATATTTAGAATCCCGCCGCTTCGTCAATCGCCCGCAGCTCCTCCTGGGTAAAGGGGGCGGCCTGCTGGGCTTTGACGCTGTCCTCAATCTGGGAGAGACGGCTGGCGCCCACAATGACTGAAGCGGTGACCGGGTCCTTATGCAGCCAGCTGAGGGACATCTGGGCCAGGGTTTGTCCCCGGGTCTGGGCGATGGCATTAAGGCGGGTGATTTTAGATAGCATGGTCTGGTCAATTTGTTCCGGGTTGAGGAATACGCTGTTGCCGGCGGCCCGGGAATCCGCCGGGATGCCGTTCAGATAGCGATCGGTGAGGAGGCCCTGGGCCAGGGGCGAGAAGGGAATGGCCCCTACGCCTTTTTCTGCCAGCACCTGATAGAGCCCCTCTTCCGGCTTCCGGTCCAGGATGTTGTAGCGGGGCTGGTGGATGAGGCAGTGGATGCCCATGTCCTGAAGGAGGTCAATGGCCTGGGCGGCGCGTTCGGGCCCGTAATTGGAGATGCCCACATACAGCGCCTTGCCCTGGCGCACGGCCTGGGCCAGGGCGCCCATGGTTTCCTCCAAGGGCGTCTCCGGGTCTGGCCGGTGGGCATAGAAAATATCCACATATTCAAGCCCCATGCGCTTGAGGCTTTGATCCAGGCTGGCCAGCATCTGCTTGCGGCTGCCCCATTCGCCATAAGGCCCTTCCCACATCAGGTAGCCTGATTTGGTAGAGATGATCAGCTCATCCCGGTAGGGGGCCAGGTCTTCCTTCATGATGCGGCCAAAGGTGATCTCGGCGCTGCCGGGGGTGGGGCCATAGTTGTTGGCCAGGTCAAAATGGGTGATGCCCAGGTCAAAAGCGCCCAGCACCATTTCCCGGGAACGATCGTGGGGAAACTGGCTGCCGAAATTGTGCCACAGCCCCAGGGACACATAGGGCAGCTTCAGCCCGCTTCTGCCCACGCGTTTGTACTGCATCTCCCCATAGCGATTCTTATTGGCTTGATACATTTTTCTTACCTCCTTGATTCTTAAAACATGTGATAGACTTTCACTTCATGGCCATTATACCCGTTTTGGGGTATAATTCGGTTATAAAACCTGCGCTTGGACGCGGCAAGGAGCAAAGATGAAACTAGTTTCCTGGAATGTCAATGGTTTTCGCGCGGTGCTGGGCAAGGGCTTTGATGAGGCGTTTATTGCCCAGGACGCTGATATCTTCTGCCTGCAGGAGACGAAGATGAAGGAGGGCCAGGCCAGCTATGACCCGCCGGGTTACTCTATCTTCTGGCATTCCGCCCACAGGCCGGGCTACTCCGGCACGGCGGTGTTTACCCGTCAGGAGCCCGATCAGGTTCTCTATGGCATTGATGATGATCACCTGGATGAGGGGCGTGTGATGACCCTGGCGTATGACCGCTTCTTTTTGGTCAACGCCTATGTGCCCAACGCCCAGCCTGAGCTGAAGCGTCTGCCCTATCGAATGGCGTTTGAGGATGCCATGCGGGGCTATCTGAATCGCTTGTCGACGCAGAAGCCGGTGATATATTGCGGCGACCTGAATGTGGCCCA
Source organism: Christensenellales bacterium (assembly GCA_050952935.1). GTDB lineage: Bacteria > Bacillota > Clostridia > Christensenellales > Aristaeellaceae > UBA6115. The sequence goes on from JBMNLS010000002.1 coordinate 657,890, forward strand.
TCAGGAAATCGACTTGAAAAACCCCGCTTCCAATCGGTTCAACCCCGGTTTTTCCGATCAGGAGCGGGGGAAAATGACGGAGCTTTTGGCATCGGGCTTTACCGATACCTTCCGCTACCTCTATCCTGACAAGCGGGACGCCTATTCCTGGTGGAGCTATCGCTTCAATGCCCGGGCCAACAATGCGGGCTGGCGCATAGACTATTTTCTGGTGTCCAGCGGGCTGAATGACAAAATAAGGGAAGCCACCATCCAAAGCCAGGTTTATGGTTCCGATCACTGCCCGGTGACGCTGACCATCGATATTTAAGGCCGGATTATTTTGCATAATACGGCAGAATATGATATGCTCTAATGCATGTCCCGATGAGATGGGGAAGGGAACAGCAGGGCAGCGCCCGGGTTCCCGCGAAAATAGTGTATGAGGTGGAAAACATGACCAAAACCAAGGATTCTTTGAAAATAAAGATTGTGCCCCGTGAGCCGATGAGCAAGGGCGGCATCAAGAACCTGCGCAGGGAAGGCTTTTTGCCCGCGTCTATCTCCGCCCGGGGAGAGGAATCTGTGTCCTTCAGCATCAAGCAGGATGAGCTGATGAAGTCCCTGGCTCAGAATGGCCGCATGTCCGTGTTCAAGCTGACAATGGGCCGCAAGGTGTATAACGCCATGCTCAAAGAGGTGCAGTATGCCCCGGTGACCCGTGAGTGCCTCCATGTTACCTTCCAGCATATTTCCCTGGATGAGGAGACCAAGGCCGATGTGACCATCCGGCCCCTGGGAAGGGAAGATGTGCTGTACAAAAAGCTCGAGTTCCTTCAGCATCTGGATACTTTGCCGGTGGTGGGCCTGCCCAACGATATTCCCAACGCCATAGAGATTGATGTGTCCCAGATGGAAGCCGGGGATAACCTGATGGTGGCTGATTTGACGCTTCCGGAGGGCATCACCACGGACATGGAGCCTGACCGGGTGGTTTTCACGGTCAGCCATCCCCGTGCCCAGGCTGAGGAGGAGACCGCTGAGGAGGGCGCTGATGAAGCTGAGGCTGCTACTGCCGAGGACGCAGACGAAGCCTGATAAAAACAGAATTAATACAAGCGAAGCCACTGGGTAACCGGTGGCTTCGGTCGATTTTCTCCCCTATATTCAGAAGCGCTGCCGGGAAGAAGTGCCGGAACTGAGGGATATGGGCGGCAGGCACTATGTGGCTTGCCACCAGGTGTGATAGAATAGTGATGTAATTAAATATCCATGAAAGGAAAACGATATGCTGACAAATCTGGATTATTTTTCTTGTCCACTGCCTGAGGATGTGGCGCGGCTGGTGGCCGCGGGGGATTATGTTAGGGCAGAGAAGGTGATTGCCCTGAGAATGGCAAGCCCCAAAGTGCCTCAAATGGTGAAGGAACGGTTGGGGCTGGAGCTGCGAATGATTGGAGAGCTACCATTCTGCTATCCTTATACCGAGGACGAGATGTTTGCTCTCTTAAAGGAAAAAGTCAAGGATATTACCCTGGACGAGATGAATGCCCTGCGGGATGACGGCACCCTTGACTGGATATACCGGGATGGCAAGGTGTATTATAAGTCAGATGCCTACGACAGCCTCATCAAAACCCGGGTGGACATGAACGAGCGCTTCCTTGACAAGAAAGAGTTGGCCAAGAAGTATGAAAACTTCAGGATGCTGGATGAAGCCATTGCTGATATGAAGAAAAACGGCGGCAGCCATTACCGCTTCCGCCTGAAGACCACCCTGTCCATCAATCCCAAGGCCCAGCGGCCTGGAGAGATGATTCGGGTGCATATGACCCTGCCTCTTCAGGGTGGGCAAAGCACCCCCGGGGAAATTATCACAAGCCCCGCCGCCAAGCATATCGCGGCGGTTGATCACCCCCAGCGCACCGCCTATTTTGAGGAGGTTTATCAGCCGGGAATGACCTTCACATCGGAGTTCACCTATGATATCAGGGCCCCCTACGCAGATCCGAAGCCGGAAGAAGTGTCGGCAGAGCAGCCCGACTTTGATACCGGGGAGGCCTTGCCCCAAATCCAGTTCACCCCCTTTATCAAGGCCCTAGTGAAGGAACTGGTGGGGGAAGAGACCAACCCCCTGGTGAAGGCGCGGCGTTTTTATGACTACATCACCACCCAGTGCTGTTACCGCTATGTGCCCCCTTATTTCACCAAGACCAACATCCCCGAGTACTTTGGCATCGGCCAAAGGGGGGACTGCGGTATGCACGCGCTGCTGTTTATCACGTTGTGTCGCTGCGCGGGCATCCCGGCCCAGTGGCAGGCGGGGCTGTATACCCGACCCGGGTCAGTCGGCTGCCATGACTGGGCCAGGTTCTACATCGCGCCCTATGGCTGGCTGTACTGCGATGCCTCCTTTGGCGGCGCTGCCTATCGGGAGGGACACCTTGAGCGCTGGAACTTTTTCTTTGCCAACCTGGAGCCCTTCCGCATGGTGGCAAACAGTGATATCCAGCAGGATTTTGACCCGCCCTTTCCCTTCCTGCGCGCGGATCCTTATGACAACCAGGATGGCGAGGTGTGCTATGCGGACAGGGGATTGCGGCGTGGCGAGTTTCATGTAAAACGGGAGATGCTCTCCTGGGAAAAGATTGTGTGAGGGAAAAAACATGACCGAAAACATAAAAAAGCTGGAAGCCTTGGCTCAGGCCAAGCCCCGTGCCAACCTGGGCTTTTACCCAACGCCCTTTTATAAGCTGGAGAATCTGTCCAAGGAGTTAAAAATAGAGCTGTATATCAAGCGGGATGATTTTTCCGGCATGAGCCTGTTTGGCGGCAACAAAATCAGGAAGCTGGAATATCTGATGGGTGACGCTGTGGCCAAGGGCTGTGACACCGTCATCACCTACGGCGCCACCCAGTCCAATCACGCCATGCAGACAGCCACGGCATGCAGGCGGCTGGGGTTGAATCCTGTCTTGTATCTGAATGCCTATGTGGAGCCGGATGACAATGACATCCGCTCCAACATGCTTTTGGACCGTATCCTGGGCGCTGAAATCCATGTGATCAAAAGCGCTCCCGGTGAGACGGAAGCCCAGACGGAGGCGCGCTGCTTTGAAATGGGCAAAGCCCATGCAAAGAAGCTCGAGCAGGAAGGACACCGCTGCTATGACGTGCCGCTGGGCGGCGCGAGCCCGGTTGGTTCTGCCGCCTTTGCCGGGGGTTATGGGGAGATGATCGCCCAAAGCCTCAAGTTTGGCATTCTGCCTGAATATGTCTTTAGCGCGACTGGCACCGGGGGCACCTTGGGCGGCATGATGGCGGGGCACCATATTTTGGGGGATAAAGCGCAATTGGTGGGTGTTGCTGTGAGCAAAAAATCGCCTGAATATGAATCCCACTGCGCGGAACTATGCAACGCCTCTTTGGCCTGGCTGGGAAGCCCGGTGAGGGTAAAGGCTGATGATTTTACCATTGACCGGGATCATGTTGGGCTTGGCTATGAGCGGCCAACGGAAGAGGCCTCCGATGCCATCCAGCTGCTGGCCAGAACAGAAGGGTTGATGCTTGATCCGGTTTATACCGGCAAAGCTTTTGCGGGGCTTTTGGGCTGGGTGCGCTCCGGCAAGATCAAGCCGGGCAGCACGGTGGTGTTCTGGCACACCGGCGGCGCCACGGCGCTGTTTGCGGAGCGGGAGATCATCGGTTCCGTGGCTCAGGAAAAGTGAGCGTTTATAACCTAACCTTATAAGCACAAAAAAGTGTCCGCCGGACACTTTTTTGCTTAGGAAGATATGAGTTGTTATTCGCCCAGCTCGGATTCCAGAATATCGTTCTGATCCTGGAGCATGGACTGGAAGCGGCGCTTGAACTTTTGCGCTTCTTCTTTCAATGCCTCGATTTCAAGGCGCAGCTTATCCTTCTGCTTTTCAAGGTCTTCGATTTCAGGGTCGGGCAGGCTGTCCTCAGCCTCTTTGATCAGGCTTTCAGCGCGCTTTTTGGCGTCCGCGATGGTTTCATCACAGATTTTCTGGGTTTTGTCCAGCAGCTGCTTGGCGGCTTCCAAGTCGCTGGGCGCTTCCGGCTCCTTAAGGCCGACAGGGGAGAGGGGAGCGACCGGGGGCGCCGCAGCAGGCATAAAGGGCATGGGGGACTGCTGCGCCTGCTTGAGCTGATCGCGCAATTGCTGAATGGTCTGGTTCATGCTTTCCATCTCATCGCAGATGGCATCCAGGAACTCATCCACCTCCAGCGGATCGTAGCCGCGAACCTTGGTTTTAAATTCCTTTTCCTCAATCATCGTGATGGTGATCGCCATGGTCATTCTCCCTTCAACACATTTTGGTTATTGTGCGTAGCGGCTGCTTTCGTAGCCCGCGTTATCATAATTCTGAGGAGGGGCATAAGGGGGGCTTTGCTGGGCGAAGGTTGGGGGCTGATAGCTGCCCGTCTGCGGGTTTTGATAGTAATTTGGCTGCTGCACAGGGGCATACTGTGGCTGTGTTGCGCCATAAACGGCAGCCTGTGCGGGCCTGGGCTGGGCATTGGCGCTGGCGGTGACCGGATCGGTATAGACCATCATGCCGCTGGGCGCCAGAATATAAAAGCCCACTTTAAGGGACAGCCTGGTCATGGTGCCGCCAAGGGCAAAGCAGGCGCCGTTGAGCATGTCCACATAGCGGCGCACCTCAGCCTTGTCCACCAGCTGATCCATCACCACCAGGGTGCACTGCCCTTTGCGCAGGCAGGTCATGGCCTGGCGGCAACCATTGATGTTGGTGATGTTGACCACATAGGCGTCCATCTGCCGGGGTTCCGCAGCCTCAGGGATGGGAGCGCCGGGGAAAGGCACCACATTGCTCTCAGGCTGTGGCTCCATCGCCTGCTGAAGCTGGGCCTGCTGAGGTGAAGCAAACCCGCGGGCGGGCTGCTGCTGAGGCGGGGGATAGGCCTGCTGGGGCGGCGCTTGATACTGATAAGGCGGTGGTGCGTAAGGGTCAGCCTGGGGCGGCTGGTAAACCGTTTGCTGCGGCTGATAGGCGTAGGGATTGGATTGGTAGCCAGGCTGGGCATAGGGGGGCTGCTGCTCCTGGTAGGGGGGAGCATAGCCGCCCTGCTGCTGATAGGCATTGGGATAAACACCCTGCTGGGGAGCCTGTTCATTAGCAGCCTGGGCAGCCTGCCGGGCTTCCTGCTCGGCGGTGCCGTAAAAAAAGCTGTTGTCCCTGCTGAATACAGATCTGAATTTGTCCCCTGCACGGCCCAACACGCTGCGAAAATCCATCCAATATCCTCCTTAGGCTTGCTGTCCGGTGCGAAGCTTCCTAAAAGCATACCATGTTTCGCCTATTATAGCGAAACTCACCTGGCTGTGCAAGCATTTATGCGATTTAGGGGGCTAAAAGAGCCTCACGGTAAGCCCTTCATACAGGTGGCCGGCATTTACCGGTACCACATGGGCCTGGGTGGCGTCCTGGCTGATGACTTCCACCGGCACCAGATAAGGCCCCTCCAGGTACTGAACCACCACGCCGATGACCCCCTCCTGATTGATGAGGGCGGAGGAAGGCACGGAATAGGTGATGACGGACTTGGACAGCTGCACCCGGGCGGAGCGGATATAGAGGATCGGCTCAATGGGCGTATCCGCCTTCAGACGAACCAGAAGATCACCGCCGGATTTGGTGATGGAAGCGATGGTGACTGGTACCTTGGTGTTCTCAAAGCTCTCAATGAGCATCTGATATTCATCACCCACCACCGGGTTCCAGCTGGTGTCATCCGCCAGCATCAGGGCGCCCCAGTCGTACTGGCGTACCAGACGGTAAATGTCCATGGCGTTTTTGGGGCGCTGATAGCTTTCGGGCACTTTGCCGGCAAACATATCCAGCACCGCCTGGGGGGTGTAAAGATCCACATTGGCAGGGCTTAGCGCCGCTTCAAGCCCGTCAGTATAGAAGCTGACGATGCCATTGTCAGAGGCGGCGAACTGCTTGGTCCAGGTCTCAATGCGCTGGAGCTGGTTGTTTTCGTTATCATAAAGGCGGGTCAGCTTGGTATCTTCCACATACTTTTGTTTCAGATAGCTATGGCGCTGGGAGATGGCCTCTTTAAGCAGCAGCTCCTGGTTCAAAAGGTTGCCCTGGGCGCCGCGAACCAGCGCCTGGGCTTCCTGCGCCCGTTCAGAGACGGTGGTTTCCAGACGCTGCAGCTGGGTGTCCGGCACATTGGCTGTGCTTAACAGCACCTGATGATAATCTTTAATCTGGGTGCGGTAGGTTTTAAGCAGCGTCAGCTCCTTGGGTGAAAAACCGGCGGTGTACACCGTGCAGATGGGGTCGCCCCGGTTGACGGCAGCGCCTTCTTCAGCCGTGTATTTGACGCTTGACACATTTTCCTGCTGGAAGACGGACTCATTGCGCACCAGGAGGGCATTGCCCGAATAGATGGCGCCTTGCTCTGAAATGGTGACCTTGGCGACGCGCTGCTGCTGATCGGTAAACATCTGGCTGACGGCAGTGGCAATCAGTACCACCACCAAAAGCCCCAGGCCGACATACAGCCAGGTGAGGGCGCTGCGGCGTTTGGGCGGCGCCTGGTAGACCATCCGGTCATCCGGCGACTCAAATCCGGGCGGCGGAGGCGGAGCCTCCCCCTGGGGAGGGCCCTGATACACAGGTCCCTGATAGGGGGGCGGAGCGATGCCCGGGCCAGGCACAGGGTTTTGAGGCATTGACCGATTGGGGTATGCGGGCGTGAAAAAACCGTCCGGATCTGGCGGCGCTGAATAGCCGCCCGGCTGGGGCTGCTGGACAGCCTGCTCCTGCGGCCAATCACTCTGAAGCTGTTCAGGCGGATAGCCCTCCTGAGGCGGCTTTTGGGCATAAGCCCACTGGGGATCCTGCCCGCTTTGGGGCGGATGGCCATCTTGTGCTTGCCAGGGCTGTTGGGACATGGTTCCTCCGATTTCCGCTTAATCGCTGTACAGGATACCGCGAACGGCGGGGATTGTAAAGTGAAGGAACGACTTTCGAATGATGTAGAAACTCGAGATTATGCGCAGGATATTGACAAACGGGAAAAGCAAAGATATTATTTGGACAAACGCTGATGAGGAAGAGTAGGAAGGGAGCCCCTCAGAGAGAAAGACAGCCGGTGAAAGTCTTTTGGGAAGTGAGCTTCTGAAAACCACCTCGGAGTGTTCGGCTGAATGGGGTAGGCCGGGACGTCTGGCCGCGTTAAGGCTGATTTGTCCACATGGTGGAATAGCGAGTGCGCTCGTTCGTAATGGATGGGTGCTTTTTTGTAGGAGGGATAATGATGGAACGAATCGTCTGCAAATTCGGTGGAAGCTCGCTCGCAGGAGCACGGGAGTTTCAAAGGGTAAAAGAGATTGTAGAAGCAGACCCGAAGCGCAGGGTGGTGGTTGTATCCGCGCCTGGCAAGTCATCGGAAGAGCCTTTTAAGGTGACGGATATGCTTCTCATGTGCGCTCAGCTTGCCTCAGCGGGTTTTCGCTATGATGAGATTTTTGAGCAGATTGCGGGGAGGTTTCGAAGGCTTGCCCAGGAATTGGGAGTTTCGCTAAATATTGAAGAGCTTATTGAAGAAGTGAATCATCACATTGCTTCTGGTGCAAGCGCTGCCAGCTGTGCAAGCAGAGGTGAATATCTCTGTGCCCGCTTGATGGCCGATTATCTGGGATGGCCTTTTGTGGATGCCGCCGAGCTCTTTCTCTTTTCCTCTGAAGGCGAGCTTGATGATGAGGAGACCTACAGGCGCATTGGAGAAATCATGTCATCCCTGGATAGAGCGGTTGTGCCGGGATTTTATGGAACGCTTCCTGACGGCACGCTGACGACATTTCGAAGGGGAGGTTCAGACATCTCCGGCTCACTGTTGGCAGCAGGGCTTGAAGCGACGTTGTATGAAAACTGGACTGATGTGCCTGGGCTTCTGATGGCGGATCCGAAAGTCGTTAAGAACCCGAAACCGATGCGCCATATGACATACCCGGAGCTTAGAGAGCTCAGCTATATGGGCGCAAAAGTGCTCCAGGAAGATGCGGTGTTTCCGCTGGCGAAAATAGGGATTCCCCTGCAGATACGGTCGACCCTTCTGCCGGAAGACCCCGGAACGCTGATTGCGGATAACGGGGTGCATGGCGGGGTTGTAACAGGGATCGTCGTCAAGAAGGATTTTCGGGTATTCGCTCTTGAGAAGACCAAGATGCGGGAAGACAGGGGATTTCTGCGGAAGCTTCTGAGTGTTTTTGAAAGCAACAGAGTGGCGGTGGAGGGCACGGCTTCGGGGATCGACTCTGTCAGCGTCATTGTTTCCGAAGAACAGCTTCCCGGAAAGTCGGATAAAATCATGGAAGAAATCCGCATGTACTGTCACCCACAGAAATTGACGACGCATCCGAACCTTGCGCTGGTGGTTGTGGTGGGAAATGGCATGATCCGCACAAAAGGCGTGGCGGCAAAGCTTTTTACCTCTCTTGCACAGGCAGATATCAATATCCGTATGATTTCGCAGGGTTCCAGTGAATTGAGCATCTTGGTAGGCGTGGAAAATGAAGACGCCAACAGGGCGGTTGCCGCTTTGTATGAGACATTTAAGGGGGCTGAAAATGAATAACAAATATCGCGTGGCTGTTGTGGGCGCCAGCGGACTGGTCGGCTCAACCATCATGAAAGTGCTTGAAGAAAGGGCATTTCCCGTTGAAACGATGACCCTTTTTGCTTCCAAGCGCTCTGCCGGTTCTGTTCGCATATTTGCCGGAAAAGAAGTGGTGGTGCGCGAACTTACGGAAGAGAGTTTTCAGGAGCGTTTCGACATCGTCTTTTTTGCAGCGGGAGGCGATGTCAGCAGGCGCTTTGTTCCCATGGCTGTGGAAAGCGGAGCGGTGGTAATCGATAATTCCAGTGTGTTCCGCATGGATGATGAAGTGCCGCTTGTGGTGCCGGAAGTCAATCCGGAGGCGATAGGGGAGAGTCGTTTGATCGCGAACCCCAACTGTTCGACGATCCAGTGCATGCCGGTTCTCAAAGCCATTAAAGATGCATACGGACTCAAAAGAGTTGTTTATAATTCATATCAGGCGGTGTCGGGGAGCGGACTTGCGGGGCTGAGAGATCTTGATGAAGGCCTGCAGGAGTTCTATCCCAGAAAGATAAAGGGGAATGTGATTCCCCACATCGATTCTTTTTTGGACAGCGGCTATACAAAAGAAGAGATGAAAATGATTAGGGAGACACAGAAGATTCTGAATGATGAGGCGCTGGGCGTCACGGCAACCACCGTGCGTGTTCCGGTGCGGTTTGCCCACTGTGTCAGCATCAATGCAGAACTCGGGCATCCTTTCTCAATGGAAGAGCTGCGGGAAGTTCTGGCAAAGTATCCGGGCATTGTCGTGATGGACGATCCTTCCCATCAGCTTTATCCGATTCCGGAAGACGCGGAGGGAAAAGATGAAATATTTGTTGGGCGCATCAGGCGAGACGGCAGTCTGCCTTCTGCTGTTAATCTCTGGGTCGTCGCCGACAATGTGAGAAAAGGCGCCGCTACCAACGCGGTGCAGATTGCAGAAGCAATCATTAGGAGAAGACAATAATGATCAACATTGCCCTTGCCGGATATGGAACAGTGGGCCAGGGCGTCATGGATATCTTTCAAAAAAGGAAAGAGTCCATTCAAAGACGCCTCGGGAAAAAGATCGATATCCGCTATGTTCTTGTGCGCAACAGCGGAAAAACAAGAGACATTGATTTTTATGGCGCCGAAGTGGTCTGCGATATTAAAAAAATACTTGATGACGAGGGCGTGCAGATTCTAATGGAAGCCACGGGGGATATCTCCGTTGGCTATACGCTGATAAAAGAAGCGCTGAAAAAAAAGAAACATGTTATCACCGCCAATAAATCGGTGCTCAGTTTGCATCTTGAAGAGCTCAGCGCTTTGGCGCAGGAGCAGGGGGTGTATCTTCTCTATGAGGCAAGTGTCGGGGGAGGAACTCCGCTCATTAAACCGCTTCAGGAATTGAGCCTGCATGGGGAGATCCGTTCGCTGCGCGGCATTTTGAGCGGGAGCTGCAACTATGTGCTCACAAAGATGCGAAAAGAGCAGATATCATATGATGATGTGGTCAAGGAAGCTAAACAACTCGGCTATTTGGAAGCCGATCCGGTTGATGATATCGGCGGTTTTGATACAAGGAGAAAGCTGCGTATACTCGCCACCCTTGCTTTTCAGGGGAAAATAGAAGAAAAAGATATATTGTTAGAGGGAATTACCGAACTTAAACAGGAGGATATCTCCCGTCTTTCTCAGCGGGGATACGCTGTGAGGCTTGTCGCCCAGGCATTTAATGATAAGCAACGTATTCAGGCAGCGGTGCATCCGCTGGCCCTCCCGCTCAACAGTTTCCTGGGATCCATGGACGGAGCTGAAAATGGGGTGGAGTTTTTCGGGAATCATTTTGTGAAGGTCAGCTTTCAGGGCTCCGGCGCCGGACGCTATCCGACGGCTCATGCCATGCTTTCAGATCTTGAGGATATTCTCTTTTCACTGAGGCGAAAAAAAAGTCCCTTGGGGGGAGCCAATTTCCTGGTCGCTCCTTATCAGAGGCATGCCCGCTATTATATCCGGAGCACAGCGCCGATGGACATTGAAATTGAAGAGCAGTTGGAAGAAAATGTGTGGATAACGGCCCCGGTGGCCCACCATGTGCTTAAAGCTGCCCTGCCGAGCGATGTAGCCGCGATCGCCATAGGTGAATAAGCACAAGCAGGAAAGGCCATACAATCGAATTATAAAAAAGAGGGCTGCTCGTTTTATCGCGAGCAGCCCTGAAAAAAGATGAATGAATTTGTTTTGCCTATTATCCGAGCATTTCCTCCACCAGTTTGACAATGTTGTCAGCGGTAAAGCCATACTCACGGAACAGGATATCCGCCGGGGCAGAGGCGCCGAAGTGATCAAGCCCCAGGACGCGGCCATCCAGGCCAACAAAACGGTACCAAGGCATGGTAGCGCCTGCCTCAACTGCCAGGCGGGCCCGCACCTGGGGTGGCAGCACCTGATCCTGATAAGACTTGGGCTGAGCCAGGAAATCCTCCATGCAGGGCATGGAAACCACGGAGGCGTCGATGTTCTTTTGCTTGAGCAATTCCCTTGCCTCCACCAGCAGGCTCACCTCGGAGCCAGAGCCCAGGAGGATGAGATCGGGCTGCGTCTTGTCCGCTGGAATCAGCACATAGCCGCCCTTTTCGCTGCCGCTGGCGGTTTTTGTGTACTGAGGCAGGTTTTGCCGGGTGAGGATCAGGCTGGTGGGGCCATGGCTTGTCAGCGCGGAGAGCCAGGCATGGGCCGTCTCGTTGGCATCGCAAGGCCGGACAACGCGCATGCCGGGTGTGGCCCGCAGCGCCGCAAGGTGCTCAATGGGCTGGTGGGTTTCGCCATCCTCACCCACGCCGATGGAATCATGGGTGAGCACATAGATAACAGGCAAACGCATGATGGCGGAGAGGCGCATGGAGGCCTTCATATAATCCGAGAACACGAAGAAGGTGGCACAGAACACCCGAAGCCCACCATGGAGGGCAATACCGTTTGCGATGGCAGCCATAGCATGCTCCCTGACGCCAAAGCGCAGGTTGCGCCCCAGGCGGTTTTCAGCGCTGAAGTCGCCGCCATCCTTGATGTAAGATTTGTTGGAGGACGCCAGGTCGGCAGAGCCGCCCACCAGGTTGGGCACGAGGCTTGCCAGCTTGCCGATCATGTCACCGGAGCTGGAACGGGTGGCCTCCGCCTTTTCTTTCTGGGCCAGAAGATCTTTATTCTTCAACAGCTCGTCCAGATTCAGCGCGCTGTGCCACTGCTTCCACTGGGCAGCCAGATCCGGGTGTACGGTTTCATAGGCTTTAAACAGCGCCTCCCATTTTTCCCTGGCTTTCCTGCCCTGGGCGAGGCATTCTGCCGCATGGGCATAGACCGCCTCATCCACGTGGAAGGCATCACCTGACAAACCAAAGGCTGCCTTGGTTTTGGCCAGTTCCTCTGTGCCCAGGGGTTCACCGTGGGCGCTGGCTTTTCCCTGTTTGGCAGCGCTTCCAAAGCCGATGATGGTGGGGCAGATGATGAGCGTGGGCTGCTCGCTTCCCTTTGACTGTTCCAGGGCTGCCAGCACCTGGCTGTAATCGTTGCCGTCCTTCACATGGATGACATTCCAGCCATAGGCTTCATAGCGCTTGCCCACATCCTCCCGGAAGGACAGGTCGGTATCGCCTTCGATGCTGATCTCGTTATCATCATACAGCACCGTCAGCTTGTTCAGTTTCAGCGTCCCTGCCAGGGAGGCAGCCTCACTGGCGATGCCTTCCATCATACAGCCGTCACCGGCAATCACATAGGTGTGATGATCTACCAGGGGAAAATCCGGCTGATTGAACTTGGCGGCCAGCATGCTCTCAGCAATCGCGAATCCCACAGCGTTGGCGATACCCTGGCCCAAGGGCCCGGTGGTGGTTTCCACCCCTGGGATGCCATACTCCGGATGGCCCGGAGTTTTGGATTGCCACTGGCGGAACTGCTTGATTTGATCCATGGACATGTCTTCATAGCCCCCCAGATGGAGCAGGGAATATAAGAGCGCACTGGCATGGCCGCTTGAGAGCACAAAGCGATCCCGGTTGGCCCAGCCAGGCTTTGAGGGGTCATGCTTCATGGTTTTCAGCCACAGCGCATAGGCCATGGGCGCCATGCCCATGGGCGCGCCCGGGTGCCCACTGTTGGCTTTCTGAACCATTTCTGCTGAGAGAATTCGCAGCGTGTTGATGGTTTTTTCCTGAATGTTCATAGATTCCTCCCTTTATACTGCATGTTGCGTTGATGCCTGTCCTATACTTGCCGCCGGCACAGCACCGGGAGGCAGACATGGCTTCAAATTCGTCCATAATCATACCATAAAACAACAGGAAATGACAGGAAATAAAACAACGTCTCTTAGCGCTGTACTGTTGTAACGAAAAAACATCCTGGATAGAGTGTGACTGGCGCCCGGTTGGCAGCAATAACATACAACATGTAGGGGAATAGCCGGTTGAATAAGCATAACAAATGGTGCGGTCAGCTTGACACGCTGACAGCTCATCTTATAATGATTTTGGACAGTGTAGCATCCGGAGGAATGGCAACGATCGTCACCATGATGAAGCGAGATGGACGCCTTGTTCTCTTCGTCCAGGGAAAACAGAGCATGTTTTAATAAATGTATTTTCTGCTCCTTAGAGCCCTGGGGGCGTGAAGGAAATTGATATTTGCACAAGCTGACAGGCAGAAATGGGGGAGCGGTATGGATTACAGGCGATTAGGCAAAACAGACATGAAGGTCAGCGAGGTAGCGCTGGGCTGCGAAGGGATGATCGGCGCAACATCCCAACTGGTGGATGCGCTGGTGAAGACGGCGCTGGACAGCGGCATGAACTTTCTGGACAACTTCTGTGCCGAGCCAGACGTCCGTGAAAATTTGGGTGTGTCACTGAAGGGGCGCAGGCAGGATATGTATATCCAGGGGCACATTGGTTCCTGCTGGCGCGACGGGCAGTATCTGCGCTCCCGTGAAGAGCATCTCGTCAAGCCCGCTTTTGAGGATTTGTTGACCCGCCTGGGCACCGACTATCTGGATGTCGGCATGATCCACTATGTGGACAACGACCCGGACTATGACACCGTGTTCAACGGCTGGTTCATCGACTATGTGCTGGCGCTCAAAAAAAGCGGCCGCATCCGCTACACCGGCCTCAGCTCCCATAACCCGGTTACGGCGCTGCGTGCGGTGAAGACGGGGCTAATTGACATACTTCTGTTCAGCGTCAACCCCTGTTATGATCTGCAGCCGCCCTGGGAAGATTTTGACGAGGTCTGGAAGCCGGAAAACTATCAGACCGTGCTGACCTTGGATCCTGTACGCGAGGAGTTGTACCGCACCTGCGAAGCCCAGGGGGTGGGCATTGTGGTGATGAAGGCTTTTGGCGGCGGCGACCTGCTGGACGCCCGGTGGTCACCGTTTGGGGTTGCCATGCAGCCTGAACACTGCCTGCACTATGCTCTGACACGGCCGGCAGTTGGCTGTGTGGTAGCCGGGTTCCGAAGCGAAGAGGAGGTGCTAGTTTCCGCCCGTTATTCGGATCTTAGCGATGAGGAGCGCGATTTCGCCCCCTTCCTGGCGAATGTACCGCACAACTACAAAGGGAAGTGCATATATTGCGGCCACTGCGCGCCATGCAGCGCGGGCATCAACATCGCCATGGTCAACAAATTCCATGACTTGACACGCACACAGGAAACTGTGCCAGCCTCCGTTCGGGATCATTACCGCCTGCTGGAGCACCATGCCGGGGAATGCATTGCCTGTGTCCAGTGTGAGGAAAACTGCCCCTTTGACGTTCCCATCATAGAAAAGATGAGCCAGGCTGCGAAGGTGTTTGGATATTAATTTTCAATGAAATCACAATACCGATTGTTGTTAATTGGTGTTCACTTGGACTGTATCTGAAAACCTGACAAACCTGACACATGTTCCGATTACTTTTAGCTTGACATCTATGTGCATTTGGCAAAGCAAATGAGAGAGGCACTCCTGCAATTTAGCATTTTTTCTGTAGAGGAATTTCTGATAATATGATATATAAGAGCCAAGATGAGTACAATGTGTTTCGTTGTATACTGTTGACACATATGAAAGATGAAGCAAATTAACTCAATACTATTTCGTTAAGGAGATTTTTGTTTATGGTTAACATTGCAGATGAATTCAATCAAATAGAATTAAAAACATTTAATTGCAAATCAGGAGAACGATACTTCGAACCCATTCGAAACATATTTCTTAGCATCACACCTGAAGAAACAGTTAGGCAGAAGATGTTAGTATTTCTTCAGAACAGAATGGGAGTCATGCCAAGCAGGATTTTTCCCGAGGACCATCTTGTTCATTATGCTGTTAATGATGCGAAGGGAAGAATTGATATTTCGTTGCTCAAAGAAGACAACACACCTCTTGCTGTGGTTGAGTGCAAGGAGCCAAAGATATTAATTCAAGCATTGCAGGTATATAAACAAGCTGCAGATTATGCCTTCGCTGTCAATGCTGAGTACATTATTCTTGTGAATGGTGTAATGATACAGTTTTATAAGAAAGTGGACAATTCCTTTGTCCCGATTGATGGAATTATTTCATACAGTGAAATGGTCCAGGGAAAAGGAGTCACACTGGAAGATACAGAATTTCAACGTCTCAATTATGCACAGTACTACGACCTTACGTTTTTGAGGAACCAGAAAAGGTATGATGATAAAATCGGAGCGGATACATCAGATGCGCTTATACCAGCAATCATTAATTTTGATGAATGTCTTTTTGATTACAGTCATCAGTTACACGGTCAACTGACCGATCAACTAGAGGTCATTGATGATCTTGGAGTAGGATGCCTAAATTATAATGACGCTTCGGGTGGAGGATTTGGGACAGGAGATTACCGGTTATTTCTGCTGAATGATCTTGAATGTAAGAAACAGTTCATGGCCGGCCTTGCGTTAATGCCGACAGGAAAAACTGTAAATGATCCTAAATATGGCACTCGTGATGGATTGACCGTGTTAGCGGTTAGTATTAACGATGGAGACTTCAATGTAAAATCTTTACAAATAAATCTGAATAAGTTTTTAACTGTATCTGGAACAAAGATGAGTTTAGTTCATAATGGTGTAGTCACACGCAAGGGAGCAAGTAAGAAGGCTGTGCTGGAATACATCGGAAAGAAGAATCCCGGGTTAGTAAAAAATGGAAAGGTTGACTTGGGTAGCGCAGATATTTCAAGCAATTTGTTCATTGATAGTGATGATGTGAAGGATATGATTGGCAGGATTATATCCTACGCAATGTATAGAAATGAGTATAAAAAAAGTCTATGATAGAGTTTAGAATATAGATTGGCTTCGGCTATCTTGAGTTTCCGTATTCTGATTATACTTTTTGATTGAGCTGCAGGTGGTTCAGGGGTTTTGAGGAAGTCACTGTCAAATCATGTCTTTTTTGTCAATATTCTGGCATATTTATGACGGAAAATGAGGAACCTTTCCTGTTTTTCATAGTAGAATTGATTTGTAACAAAAACTCGACTAAACAAATCCAGGGAGGCTCCTCATGCGTTATTCTACCACAGATACCTATCAACTCAAAAGGGAAATCATCACCTTCGCCAGGCGTCTGAGTGAAGGCCTCCCACGGGATTGGGAAAAGTTTACCGCTGATATGCTTTTCGGCATCCTCGCGTCCAGCAGCTGCATTCTTTCCCGCTTTGCCGATGTGCTCAAAGAAGATATCTTGAAAAAGAACACCGTTGAACGCTTGGCACGAAAGCTGTTAGAAGATATGCCCCCCGAACTCACCCATCATTACCTGTCCTTTGCCCGGAACATCGCGCAGGACACGGGGCCTGTCTTTGTGGATGATACGGACATCACCAAGCCCTATGGCAAAGCCTTTGAGGATATGGGAACGGTCAGAGATGGCTCTTCGGCAGATAAAAAGCTGAAGAATGGGTATTATGTGACTGAAATGACTGCCCTGAGCCATCGTACCCGTCAGCCTATCAGCCTCTATTCCCATATCCATTCCTCTCACTCAAAAAACTATACCTCTGTCAACGACATCACCTTCCGGGCATTGAAAGAAGTTTTCCCTTATTTCCCCAAAGCAACCTATGTCTTTGACCGGGGTTATGATATGAACAAGCTATATCTTTTCATGTACGAGCATGAAAAGAGCTTCATCGTTCGTGTCACCAGCAACAGAAATCTGTTCTGTAAAAACAAGTGGTTCAAGTCGACCACGCTCAGGGACAAATACAAAGGCAAGTTTAAGTGCCCGGTCTTATATGGCGGCAAAAAGACTGAATGCTGGGTCACCTGTGTCAATGTCAAGATCACCGCGAGCTGCAAATGGCTCAAGTTAGTATTGGTATATGGGCTGTCAGATACCCCCATGATGCTGTTGACCAACCGCCCGGTCAGAAACAGGGAGGACGCGCTGCAGGTTGTCCGGATGTATTTCATGCGGTGGCGGATAGAGGAACATTTCCGCTTCAAGAAGACGACCCTGGGGTTTGAGGATATGCGGGTGCGCAAGCTGAAGGCAATGAATCACTTGAGTCAGTTTGTGAGCATGGCCATTGGCTTTTTGTGCGCACAGGCAGACAAAAGAAACACCTCCAGGCTCAGGCGCGCCGTGACGCGCGAGGCAAATGGACAGAAGCAGGAGCACAAAATATCCTTTCTGCTTTATAGAATGGGGTTGGGTATCCAGCGCATTCTGGCCAGGGCACAAACAGGCATCCGTGCCTGGTTCCGCATAGGCCGGCCCAAATACAGGCAGTTATCCTTCCCTTTGCTATGTTGAAATACAACAACTGAATAGGCGCGCGCAAGGGCTTGTTTACCTTCCCTTTTTTTGGAAAATTCGCTCTGTAAAATGAAATACCGCATCCTCTACCATGCAGAGGCTCAAGAATCTCTGCTCATTGCACCAGAAGATTGCAAAATACGGAAACTCAAATTCGGCTATTTGTAGGAAAGGAAGAGAGAATGTTATAAAATTATCATTTTAGTAATGATAATTGTGTTAATTTAAGGCGAATAAATTTGATGGCGGGTTTGGCAGGATTCCCAAAACGATATTTTTTGTCAGTAATGTTGTTAGTAGAACGTCATTTTCTGCCACTTCTCGCCGCAAACAGAAAAGTGAGAGCCGTTGAAAACTCTCACTTTTCTTGGTCGAGGTGACAGGATTTGAACCTGCGACCTTTTGGTCCCGAACGCAAACTGGCGTGTTTTATGAGGTTTTATATAGCTTAATGATCGTCAATCTAGGCGAATAAAGAGCCATCACTTGCACGTCGGCATCAATTTGGAGTAATCAAGATGAACATGGAAGGAGGCTAAACGGAGGTCGCTAATGAAACTCATGTCAACGCTCCGAAACGTCCTTGAACACCTTGGCATCTTGTGTTACTACGATGTGTCCAAGCCTTAGAAGGAACGTTTGTGCCGATGAACGATCTTTATTAACTCACCAACTTATACAAAGATTGGGGACAGACCAATAGAACTTGAAAGTCTTGTTAAAATAGTCTGATATGGGGGAAGAGCCATATCGCATATCTGAACATGAGACACCTAAAAGCACTGGACGACAGCGAAACGGCCGTCAGCTAACAGTCACATCAATGGCCTCCCGAAATTTGCGCATAATTCTTGACAGTACCCTTTCTGGTCGATACATGCTGTGATCCTCCGAATAAAGTGCAAGGGTTTTGGATGATTTCAGGGGTTTTCCTTGCACCAATGATACCAGTAAACAGACGGAATGTCTTGATTTAGTTGGGGTTTCTTCTTGTTCAGGGGACACTATGTAGACTCATTCTTCGACATTCGGAAGGCATCATATTGAATTTATTCCAAAATACTCGATAAAAATAACTGATATTTGAATACCCGACAAGTTGAGCTATTTCATCGACTGGCACATTTGAGTTGCTGATTAACATCAATGCTTTTTCCATACGGGCATTTTGTACAAGATTAATAAAACTCTTGCCGGTTTTTTTCTTTAGTAGTGTACTAAAATAGTTGGGATGATATCCGAATTCCATAGCAGTTTGGCGTAAAGTTACTCTTTCACAGTTACCTTCAATGTAAGAAAGAATCTTAGCAATTTCATGGTTTTGTTGGTGACTTATTTCCATAATTTCGCAGTTACGCGTTAATAAAGAAATTAACGTTACAAACAAACCATCTAGTACACGTTCATAAAAACTCTCCATTGCTGTATACTCCAGAAGGATAATGTTAATAATATATTTTAAACTGATATTTTTTTTGGCTTTGACAATCATATACTGTCCACGATTATTTAGACTGAAGGGATTGATGAAAAATTTTAGCATGTCGGTGTTTTTGGGTATATGTGGGAGGTAGGATTTTAGACAAAGCTCCTTCTTTAGTGCGAAATAAATAATACAGGTTTCATCGGTGTTTTTGGGTAGGCCATGACGAGAAATGCAATGCTTGACACCTGGTTGAACTAGAAGCGTGTCTCCTTCGTTAAGTAATATTAATTGACCATCAATGTTTTCATAGACGTTACCTTTGTAAAAATACTGTAGGACAAAAAAATCTCTGATACGTGGTATTTCGGAAATAATGGATCCATCGTATGCCCACATCACAACATCAAGCATTTGGTGAGGAGGGACCGGAGGAGGCATTTTAATACTAATAAAATGGTTTTTCTTTTCCATTTCATTTCTTGACACACGTTGAAGATATTCCGTGTCTTTTTTCAGCTGAATAATAGCAGAACTAATTTCATATTTCATTTCTCACTCTTTTCAATGGACAAAATTGGACGTCAGCTTAGAATTCCAAAACAAGGTTGCTGGCAGCATGTTCAGATGCATTTGGATTAGTTAATTCGTTTATATGTCTAGTCTAATGTTATAAGGTCACACTATTTTGATCATTATTTTGTATTTTGAGAAACCGATGGTAGGCATCATCCCATTTTTTTGTTGAACTGGGCTCATATTCTGTAAGCACAAAAGAATTTCTTACAATTTCACGCATTTGAAAAATGTCAGAGATCTCACCTAAAGCTAAGCATTGCATTAAAAGATTTCCCACGCAGGCACCTTCAATAGGGCCGGTGGTGACAGGTCGACCTATACAATCTGCAATCATTTGGTTTAGCATTTCATTTCGAATTCCGCCACCAACAATATAAAGACGGTCTATGTTTTTCCCACTAAATATTTCTAAACGCTCAATTGCCCAGCGATACTTTAAAGCGAGGCTTTCATAAACACATCGAGCGATTGCACCTTCGTTATCAGGAATTGGTTGATTAGTTCGTTTACAATAATTTTGGATTTGTAAAGGCATATTAACCACATTGAAGAAATCACTGTGGGAAGGATCAATAAATGATTGTAATGCTGGGGTATTCATCACGAGGTTTGTAATGTCAGTATAGGACAAATCTTTTCCATTTTTTTTCCATTCCTTTCTTGCCTCTTGAATTATCCATAATCCAGTTATGTTCACCAATGGACGGTAGCCACCTTGCACAGTCCCCTCGTTAGAAAAGTTTGAATCATACATATCGTTGGTGAAGATTGGGGCTTCGGTTTCAATGCCAAGAATTGACCATGTACCGGAAGAACAAAATGCATAATTATCATTTGTTTTTGCCGGAATGGAGGCAACAGCTGAAGCAGTATCATGTGAACCAACCAATGCATAAGGGACACGATTAACATAAGCCTCTGCTGCAATAGTTGATAGCAGCTCACCACATAATGTTCCGGAAGGGAGGATTGGCATTAAAATACGTTCATTTATGTTAAACATTGAGAGCATTTTTCGATCCCAATCGTTGAGTGTTGGATTATACATCGCAGTCGTAGTTGAAATTGTGTATTCGCTGTGCTTTTCACCAGTACAGAAAAAAGATAGTAGATCTGGAATCATCAGCATTGCATGAGCATTTTCGATTGCTGGATCTCCTTCACGTAAACGACGATGAAGTTGATAAAGTGTATTGATGGAATAACTTGAATTTCCTGAACGAAAAAAGATATCTCTACCTGACAAAATTTTGTGCGATTCCCTCATGTCCAAATCGGTTGTATGCCTAGCACATCGGGCATTAGAAAGAAGATGTCCATTTTTATCAATGAGACCGTAATCATTACCCCAACCATCTATGCCAAAACATGCAAGTTCACCTTTGTATAGTGCACTATACTTAGCGAAAGCCGTTTTGATATTCGAAAATATGTGCAGAATATCCCAGTAAATCATTTCTCCCATTTGAACATAGTTGTTTTCAAAACGATGAACTTCTTCAAGTTTAATTTTCTTACCATCAAAACATCCTAAGAATGCCCGTCCATTGCTTGAACCTAAATCAAATGCTATTAAATTTAATGGATTTTTCATAATAGATTAAATCTCCTTTCTTCAATTCATATAATCTCTTTAGCGATAGAATAGCATTTTTCTAGAATTTTGCAAGTGAAACTTATTTTTGGACAGTAAAATGATTAATTTTCGTCAATGAAAATCTACTTACTATATTTTAATATTTATTATGTAAACATAGAGGAAAAACATTCGTCAACTATCCTGGCTATGCTATAAAATGTAATAAGGGAGGGTATGGAAATAGTGTTATATTCGAGAAGACTTGAGAGAGAAACACCAACCAGGTTCTTTGTTAACAATCCAACTCCATCTGAAGCAAAAGCTGCTTTGGATATTGGAAATGTTATTGGAGTTGTCACAAATGGAAATTATTTAAAGCGAATGTTGACTATTCCAGAAACCAAAGACTACACGATTGCTTTTATAGATAAGCTTATTCGGGATGGAATAGATGATGATGAACTAATCGTTGCATTAGCTACACAGAATGCTGTAAATGCGTGTGCAAAGATATGGCTTCCCATATTTGAATGCACCAATGGAGAAAAAGGATGGGTAGCAATTCAGGGGAATCCAAACCATGACACAGATTATGATTTTATTGTTTCAGAAGCAAATCGTTTCTATACTGTGAGTCCCAATGTTCGTGTCAAATTTCCTGCGACAAAAGAGGCAATAAAAGCACTCGAGAGCATGACGGCATTAGGAAAAGCGACATTAGCGACTTGTGGCTTTTCGGTACAATACACTATAGAAGCCATTGAAGCTTATCAACGAGGATGTAAACTATCAAAGAGACAAGTACCGAGGCTATATGTAACATTATTAGCTGGTCATATAGACGAATATCTTGCAAAGTATGTTAAAGCCAATAATATTTCTATCTCCCCAGGTGTTCTATCAAGGGCGGGTGTTGAAATTGCAAAGACGGTCTATAAGCTCTGGTATGATAGGTACCGAAACACGAATAGCCGAATAGTGAGTAGCTGTAGAGAATTGTATCATTTTACGGAAATGGTTCCAGGAGATATGTCAGTAACTGTGAACCACAATTTTATCAAGGAACTCAACAATCTTAATCCCAATATTGACAATCGAATCTCCATGAGAGAGCCTGATTCTGTGTTCGAAGAACTTAAAGATACATTTCCTGTATTTGATTTTTCAACCTCTGAGAAAAGCACAAAATATGGTTGCTGGTCAATGTTACCAACGGCTCTGTACTTTCGTAATTATGTACGGTCGGGATGGGACTTTTCGACATCAATAGTTCGAGAAAGACGTTTGATGTTTCAGTAAATTCAAAAAAGAAAACTACATCCATAGAAACAAATAAAATGGATGAGTTAATAAAAGGAGGAGGACAAACCAAATGAAAAAGAACATTTTTCGTAACTTTCCCTTTCTGGTAATTCTGGTACTAATGTTGACAGTCACCGTAGCTTTTGCCGAAGGAAGAACAATCGGAACCGTTATTTTAGATGGGACTAATCCACACTGCACTCTCTTCGAAAAAGGATTTCGTAGTATAGTGGAAGATAAATATGGCGATAAAGCTGTTGTTTTGGACGCTCTTGGCGATCCCGAAACTCTCATCAATAGCATTAGTGATTTAATGTCACAACAAGTTGATGGTATTGTGCTAGAAGCTTGTGATGCTGAAGCGCCAATTGCAATCCTTAAAGAAGTCAAAAACTTAATGGGGATCCCTGTAGCGGCAGCAGATATGTATTTAGCGACCACTGAAGAAGAAGGCTTGGTAATCAGCCAAACAGTTTCACAGAACTATGAAGCAGGAGTCGCGGTTGCTGAAGACCTTCTTAAAAGAGTTGGCACCAAGGATACTAATGTTTGTATTTTGGAAATGAAGCAAAACAGCTCTGGTATGATGCGT
The DNA here is from genome assembly GCA_050952935.1 of Christensenellales bacterium. Classification (GTDB taxonomy): domain Bacteria; phylum Bacillota; class Clostridia; order Christensenellales; family Aristaeellaceae; genus UBA6115. Next base: position 680,811 of record JBMNLS010000002.1, read on the forward strand.
ATTCAGGGTTTCCTTGATACAATAAAAGGTCATGATAATATAATTATTATCGAACAATCACAACCCAGCGAAGATTCTGTTGAAGCAAAACTAGCACTCGCTGAAATCTGGGTGCAGAAACACGAGAACATTGATGCAGTATTCTGTTATCATGATGTTGCTTCGCTTACCGTTGTCCAGGCTTTAAAAGCAGCTGGAAGGCTTGACGGTGTGCTGATTTATGGTGTTGACGGATCTCCGGATGCCATGCTTGCTATTAAGAAAGGAGAGATGACTGGTACTAGTAAGCAACAGCCTGATCAGATGGCTATACATTCCGCAGAGGATGTGTACACAGTACTTAATGGCGGTACTATCGAACATGAATGGGAGGTTTACATACCTACTGTGTTTGTCGATGCAAGCAATGTAGATCAATATCTGTAAAAAATGATTTGTTGAGTATTTACTTAATGTATAAATCAGAGTAAGACAAGACGATTTTTGCTGGGCGAGAAGCAAGTTGTGCTTATCGCCTGGCAATTGGTAGGAATTATGAATGATGCGATTTTATTGATGAATTCCATTGTAAAGAAGTTTCCTGGCGTGAACGCTTTACGAAATGTGGATTTTGAGTTACGAAAGGGTGAAGTCCATGCACTATTAGGCGAGAATGGCGCAGGAAAATCAACACTCATGAAATGTTTAAGCGGTATACACACTATAGATAGTGGCAGCATTTCACTTGATGGAAAAAAAATCGAAATCAAATCTGTGCAAGATGCGATACGAAATAATATCAGTATTATTCATCAAGAACTTGTATTATGTGAAGAATTAACCATAGCGGAAAACATATTTATGGGCCGAGAACCAATAGGGAAATGTCGATTAACAAACAAGAGAAAGCTATATAATGAAGCCCAAAAAATAATTGATCGAATTGATAGTAGTTTGAATGTTTATCGAAAAGTAAATTCGTTGTCAACTGCGCAAAAACAAATGGTAGAAATTGCGAAAGCTTTAAGCATGAATGTAAGGATTCTGATCATGGATGAACCGACTGCAATGCTTTCACAACGTGAAGTTAATGCTCTATTTTTGCTAATTCGTTCTCTGAGAGATGAAGGGATATCAATTGTTTATATTTCTCATAGAATGGAAGAAATATTTCACATATCTGATCGTATTACTGTATTAAGAGATGGTATGTTGATTAAAACTTTGGAAACATCAAAAACTAACAATCAAGAATTAATAGACTTGATGGTCGGTCGAAAGCTTGAAGAATATTATGTTCGCACAGACCACAATATTGGCGGAACAATATTTGAGGCAAAAAACATTAATAGGTATGATGGGCGTGTGGTAAATGCTAACTTTCATCTAAGAAAGGGTGAAGTATTAGGCTTTGCCGGTCTAGTTGGATCGGGAAGAACCGAACTGATGCGTGCAATATTTGGTATTGATAGATTTGTTTCTGGAGAGATCTTGATCAATGATAAACCAGTCGTTATTAGAACTGTTGAAGACGCAATAAACCTTGGTATTGGAATGGTTCCTGAGGACAGAAAGCTAGAGGGGCTTTTTCTACATCGTGAGGTTATGTTCAATATCACTTTAGGTGTTTTAGGTAGATTTATATCACTTTTCCGGATAGATCATCACAAAGAAGATATGATCGCTGATCAATATATTGACATGCTATCCATTAAGGTAAGTTCCAGAAATCAAGTTGTAGAAACTTTATCTGGAGGGAATCAACAGAAAGTGGTGCTTTCAAAATGGCTTGTTATGTCTCCCAATATATTAATTTTAGATGAACCAACTCGTGGTATCGATGTTGGTGCAAAAGCAGAGGTTTATGCAATTATTGATGATCTCGCTAAAAAAGGTATTAGTATTATCTTGGTCTCTTCAGAAATGATGGAACTCATTAATATATGTGACCGCATTTATGTAATGTGTAATGGACATATTAGTACTTGTCTTCATCGCAATGAGATGAAGCAGGAAACAATTCTAAAGCATGCGCTAGGAGTGAATGAGTATGCAAGATGTGAAAAATAAAAGTGAATTTGATACATTCAAAACACGATTTATTACCGCTTTAAAGACCAATTCAAGCGTTTTTATTGCTTTCGCTATTGTTTTTATTCTTGCTTCGTCTATTTCACCTAAGTTTCTTACTTTCACAAATCAGATGATTGTTTTAAGAATGATTTCAGCGACAACTTTGACTGCATTTGGAATGTCGTTCGTAGTGCTTACAGGAGGTATTGATCTATCTGTTGGTTCATATATGTCACTTGCAGGTTGTTTGACAACCATTTTGATTTCGTGGTATGAGTTTAATACTATTATTGCAATATTTCTTGCTGTTTGTGTTGGGTTAGTTTTTGGTGCACTAAATGGTCTAATAATCACCAAAATGCATATGCCTCCGTTTATCGTGACTTTAGCAACGATGAATATAATGCGTGGTATTTCCTATACAATCACAGGAGGTAAACCAGTTTCAATAAAATCAGATCCGCTTTTTGAAAGAGTAGGTGCAGGTTTCATTGGGAAGGTTCCCATAGCAGTCGTTTATATAATTGTCGTTTTTTGTGTTCTGTGGATGCTATTAAATCGATCTCGTTTTGGACGACATGTGTACGCTGTTGGAGGTAATATTAAAGCGGCCTCATACTCTGGAATCAATACGAATAGAATAATTTTTTATTCGTATATTCTAACTGGAATTCTCGCTGCTTTCGGAGGAGTCATTCTTGTTTCACGCTTAAATTCCGGTCAACCAACAATTGGTGAAGGAGCTGAATTGGATGCTATTGCTGCTTGCATAGTTGGTGGAATGAGTCTATCAGGTGGTGTCGGCACATTGACAGGCACATTTATAGGTGCCATTCTAATGGGAGTCATTAGCAACATGCTAAACTTGGTAGGGGTTAATTCTTTTGTTCAACTAATTATCAAGGGAATAATAATTGTTTTCTCTGTTTACATTAATACACTTCGCAGTTATGCTACCAGGACAAGAAAAATTGATAATTAAGATTTATAATATGCTACAATAAGTAAGAAGATATATAATAAAGGAGGAACTGGTAATGAAAGAAAACATATCTCATATAGGACATTATGGTATCACAGTAAGCAACTTAGAAAGAACACGAGATTTTTATGAAAATGTGCTTGGATTTGAATATGAAGGAAAACTTACTATGGACGATGGGTCGGATATTCTAGACATTCCTGCTTATGAAGAGGTAACTGGTGTGCCAGGTGTTAAGTTTAGAATCATGAACATGAAGGGCTATGGAATTAATCTTGAGTTTTTGCAGTACATATATCCCGAAGAGATTGAGATTGAAATACAGCCATATATTCGTGGCACATCGCATTTAGCCCTTGTGGTCAAGGATCCAGAAAAAGCTTATGCAGAATTAAAGAATAAAGGTGTATGGGTTTCTTCTGATCGCGCTGCTTGCATTGATAGAGGAACACATAAAGGAGTTTATGCCAATTACTTTAGAGATCCTGATGGATTTATCCTTGAATTTGTCAAACCGAACTAATACATAATACAAGTCTGAACTGTTGATAGAGTCTCAGCTGATGCAGCTGGGACTCTTTGCCTATTAGCGGAACGAAGAACAAGGTACTGTCAAGAATTTTACGCATAATTCTTGACAGTACCGACAGTACCTCCGATCTCATCAATAAGTTTTCAAAGCACACTCTTTTCCCATCTTGCCGTCTGATTTCCCTCCATCTGTAATTTTATCCACTGACAGAAGTTTACACAATCTATTCAACATTTTCGCATAATATTATTCTTCCACAGGGATTGTTATCAATGTGTTTGGAAAATTAGTTAGTTTCTCGATTTCATTTTCTCTAATAAGAACCATATCCTCATATCTTACACCAATATTATTCTTGGGATCTCTAAGAAAAACATCAATGCAGAATACCATATTTTCTTTCAAAATATACTCTGAACCCATTTCAATCCATGGATTTTCACATTCAACTAATCCAACGCTATGACAAGGTCCATAAACAAGCATATGCAAATTCCCCTGTTTTTCTATTTCATGCCGGTGAGCTTCTGCAACAAGTCTAGCGGGTTTACCATAGTTATCATTAATTGCGTTCTCGACTATTGTTTTGGCCTTGATACAACTATCAATAATATGTTTTTGTGCTTGTGTTGGTTCACCCATAATTACTGCTCGACCAATTGCAGAAGCATAGCCCTCATAGCGAGCACCAAGCTGAATCTGTACAATAGAACCTTTTCGAATTATCATTTTCGATGATGACGAAATTGCATATTCGGTATCCGTATCACAAGTTATCCACGCAGGGAATGCCTCACCCTCTGCGCCTTCCATATACATTTTTTCAAGTGCAAATCCCTTCAACTCTTCGCAGGTCATTCCTACCTTAATATTCTTGAGCACATGCTCAAAAGCTGCTCTAGAAATGCGAGCAGCTTCCTTGAGACAACTAATTTCTGCGATAGATTTTTCAGCTCTTAAACTATCTACAATATCATCTGCTGGAATGATTTCAGCATGTGGTGCAACCACACCTAGTGATGACCTTATTTCGTCTGAAACCTCACGTGGAATAAACACCCAACCGACAATGCCTAATTTCTTAATTGGTTTTACTTGATTATATTGATTTAGAAGTTGAGAAAAACTATGAAAAGTATTATCTTCGTATTTGGGAGCAGAGGACTCACGAAAAGCGATCATTCTTTTTACAGACCTAAGCTTACTATGAGCCAATGCTCTTTCATAGCTTTCTGGTCCAACTAGAAGCGAAGCAGATTCTTGACAAGGTATCGCAATGCCTGCGGTCTCAAACACTGGTTGGAAATCCGAGAAATATCTTACATACTGAGGTTCAGCATTGTGGCCAAAAGCAATTAATACATCAATCTCATTAATTGCCATCCGTTAACAGCATTTTCTTCATTCAAACTACAAATCTTTGCATACATCTCTTCTGTTGTTTTCATTCTGTTTTGAAAATTTGTGCTTTCTCGAACCTGATGATCTGCTTCAGCGAGTCCAATCAACTTTGCGGTGTATGGATGAACAGGAAAGTGAACAATATCGTTAGTTTTTCCAGATTCCACAATACGTCCGTCGTTTAGCACATATATACGATCACACAAATGATATAGTAAACCTATATCTCTTGACGCAATTAGAGTTGAGAGTTTATTTTCGCTAATTAACCCCTTGATTAAATTAAAAACTTGGATCTGAATTGTTACATCTAGCCCTCCCGTTGGCTCATCTGCTAAGAGCAAGGAAGGTTCACATATTAGAGCAATTGTAATTAAAACTCTTTGAGCCATACCACCGCTAAGCTCGTTAGGAAAACTATTGTATCGTTTTTCCGGATCTGGAATACCAACAAGTCCTAATAGTTCTATAACACGAGAATGTGCCTGATCATTGGTTACTCGGAAATGTGACATATAGATTCTTTTGATTTGATTACCAATCGTATCAATTGGGTCGAGTCGCCAATGGGGATTTGGTTTTATGCTCGCAACTTGTCTTCCTAAATACTCTTTTCTTAGAGTTTCTAAATCTATCTCTAAAAGATTAATTCCGTTAAGAATTACTTCACCTTTCGAAATCATTAAGGGTTCGCTCAATGAATTTATTATTGCACTCAACAAAACGGACTTACCAGATCCAGAACCTCCAATTATACCAACACATTCAGTCTCATCAATTGTGATGTTTATATTATCTAGCAGTGGTTTGTCGAGATTACTGTCTGTTCCAGCCAGCATTACAGTTAAGCCTTTCACCTCTAATATAAGCTTTTGATGCTCCATTTATATCATTACCTCCAGTTTCGCGGATCTATTGATTGAGCGATACCTTCACCAAGCATCGACAAACCAAAAACCAACAATCCTAGCATCATGCCAGGGAATACGACGGGCCACCATTTTCCAATGATCATCCCCCGAGCCCCAATAGAGATCATAAGTCCCAGCTCAGGTTGAGGCATACTTACTCCGGCACCAACAAAGCTAAGACCCGCTGCCAATAATATTGATGATGCAATGCATGTTGATATTTGTGTTATAGCAGGTGAAATCGCATTTGGCATTATGTGTTTAAAAAGAATAGCGCTGTTGCGCTGACCAATCACTCGTTCCTGTAACACAAACAAACTGTCTCTGATCCTGAGTACCTCTGTACGAACAAGTCTAGCGAAAACTGGAACCCATATAAAACCCAATACGTAGATAACATTGTTAACGTTTTTTCCAGTAATTGCAACAACTGCAAGACCTAATATAAATACTGGGAAAGCTTGAATCACATCAAGGATTCTTATTATTAATAAACTAATGTAGCTGTTAATTCCTTTTCCTGATTCATAATATCCAATGTAAAGGCCTAATGGAATCCCTATGACTACTCCTAGTGCGGTAGCCAAGATACCAATGAAAAGATCAATCCGTGGCGCATAAAGCAAACGCGTAAAAACATCCATCCCCATAGAATCTGTTCCCATTAAATGTAGACCGTCTGGAGGATGATTATACTCGCCTGTGAAAACCTCAGTTGGAGAGTATGGTGATAATTGAGGCGCAAAAATGGTTAAGATTATTAGTGGAAACAAAATACCTATTCCGATTATCAGATTGATATTAAGATATTTGCCAATAGAACTATAAGTTTTCCTTTTATTAATCATATCTCTATCCTCGGATCAATTGAATAATAGATAATGTCTAATATTAGATACACTAAGAATGAGATAATCGCTGACACAAGCACAATCATTTGCATCGGAGTATAATCAGAATGGGTGATTGATTGGACAGCGTATTGCCCAAGACCACCCCAGCTAAATATGTTTTCGACTAAAACACTCCCACCAAGCATAAAAATATATATGTAGCCTATAAGTGTAAGAACTGGTGGAAGAGAATTCCTAAAGATCATACTTTCAACGTACTTAGAATCAAGACCATTGTCTTGAGCATATTTTACATACTCATCTTTTTGAACACGCAGCATCGTTGCTTGGGCCATTTTTAGTATAGGAGCAGCATTCACAATCACTAACGCAAGCACAGGCGCAACAAGATGTGCGCAAGCGTTACCAAACAATTCCCATTCTCCTTGAAGCAGCGCATCAATTGTGTAAAATCCAGTAATGTGTGCTGGAGGTAGAAACTTAATATCAAGACGTCCAATTGGTGCGGGTATTACTTTAGCAAGTGCATAGAGAAGATATACAATTACAAGAGATAACCAAAAATCCGGGAAAGCTCCGCCCAAAAATCCATATCCTCTGAGAATCTTGTTAATAACTTTATTTCCGCGGATAACCGTGACTTTCGCTATATATAACGAAAAAACAATGATAAAAAACATCGAAATTGTGACAAGTTCTAATGTAGCAGGAAGACGCTGGCTAATATCAAGCAATACAGGGTTTGATGTAAACCATGAGTTTCCCATGTTGCCTGTAACGAGATCACGTATGAAATAAAAGTACTGAAGATACATTGGCTTGTTTAAACCCATTCGTTCCGAGAGGGCAGCGACAGCCTCTTCTGAAGCTCCTTGTCCTAGAAGTATATATGCTGGATTTCCAGGAATTAATCTAACAAGTAGGAATACTACAATTGTTACTCCAATTAGTTGTGGAAAAAGGAATAGAAGGCGTCTTCCGATGAATTTGAATGTTTTTTGAAATCTAAACCTGCTCATATTGTTCCTCTTAGTTATTAGCTGTAAAATTAGGATCTTTGAGGAGGTAGTCCTGGAAGGAAGGATGTTTTCTCAATCCTTCCAGGACCTACTGCATACAATTACTGTTTTACTTATTAATGTCTAGTAAATCCCAATAAAAGTCATTAACTGTATCATAAACTAAACGACCACCTACATAATCGCGCTTGGCAATTTGCAGGTTTGTTGATACTACTGGCACAGCACAAACCTCATCGACTAGTATTTTCTGTATTTCTTCATGATAAGCGACACGCTCACCGTAATCTAGTATTCCCGCACCAATATTGAGCATTTCAGCCACAGTAGGATTGTCATACTTGCCAAAATTGTTTGATCCGCCTGGTTTAAAATACAAACTGCATCCAAAATTAATATCTGGTTGCACTGGCAAGCCTGTTTCCATGCAAATTTGAAGTTCCTTGGCGTATTTCTGTTCAGTTAAGGTTGCCAACATTGTGCTTTTCAATTTAAGCGTAATGCCTATTTTTTCCAGACTCGCTTGATATGCTACACAAATTGCTTCATCCATGGGATTTGAATTATCATAACCAATTTCGCAAGTAAAACCGTCAGGATAACCAGCGTCAGTTATAAGCTGTTTCGCTTTTTCTAAATCATACTCATAAGGCCAGTAGTCTGAAGATCCTGGTATCATTGCTGGAACTTGACTCCTCATCGGAGTACCATAACCCTTATATACATCACGTGCGATTTCTTCTGCAGGAAGAGCATAAATCATTGCCTGACGAACAACTGGATCATCGAATATCTCATCTTCACAATCCAAGAAAATCCATGTTGAATTTGCAGTAAGAATGTTCCAGACATCAACGCCATCTACGGTTTTTAAATAATTAAGTTCATCTGGATCTAAATTGAGTGCCATATCAATTGTTCCCGCTTCTAACATGGCCACACGATTCGAAGATTCCGGTATTTCTCGAAGCATAATAATATCAATATCTGGCTTTCCTGCCCACCAATCTTCACGCGCCTTCCATGTCATATACTGCCCTGCTCGCCATTCAAGCAACTCATATGGAGAAAAGCCACAATTGTTACGAGAAACCCATTCGGTCGCATAAGGGTCGTTTTCCGTAGCATGTTGTTTGGCAGCGGTTGAATCTATAAAACTTGTCCAGCTATGGCAATTGATTAGTGCAATAAGTCCATTTGGAGAGTCAAGATGAATCTCATAATTGTATTCGTCTATGATATTAAGATTCTCTGGTCCAGTAATACCGGCGGTTCCCCATAAGAACGCTTGAAATCCATTTAAAGCTTTTGCACGTTCAAGTGTATATAGAACATCTTGTGTGGTTAATTCATTACCCCATTGACTAGTGACACCCTTCCGTAAACGAAAAGTCGCAGATTTGGCATCATCCTGTACATGAAATGATTCAATGAGTCTTCCTTCAACAGCATCGGCGGTTTGAATAGTAAAATCGGGGTAAAAGACATTATTAGCAGCAAGACTTTCATCGAATGGATAGGGTTGTTCTTTCCAACGCAGCCCTTTGTCACGCATTAAAGAAATGATCTGTCCACCAGTTAATGTGGGTTGTTCAAAATCCAGAGAATTTAGCAGGGTGGGAACTCCTACAATTAGCGTTTTTTCTTCAGCCAAAACAAAAGGTACAAACAAGGAACTAATTAGTATGGTCGCAGCGAGGAATCCAACTAGCTTTTTCATCTTATTCTTCCTTTCTATTATTCATTATCGCTCTCCGCGATATAATCTCATATTAGCGAAAACATAAATGCAAAATAGGCTTCAAACTTGAAGGGAATGTTAAACGCTAGTTTTTCAATTTCAATAAACGACTTATATTTCCGCCCATTATCTTCTTTCTGTCAGAAACTGATGAAACGGTAACCTCAATTTTTTTGATTTGCACTTCGAAATCCCAATAGGGACTATCGGTCCCCATCAAAACTCTTTCTGCACCAAGCTTTTGCACACTTTCAACAATTCCACCTGAAATCCCTGATTCGTGTGCAAGGTAGATATTTGGACAGGATTCTGCTACAGAAACAGCTTCAGGAGTATTTTGCATAAAACCAGAGTGCGCCATTATAATATTTACTTTTGGAAACATTTCCGCTATTGGGATGAAAGTATGGGGAATGGCTACCAATTCGTCTCCTGAATATGCGATAATTGGAATATCCAAATCCTGAGCAACTTGAAAGATGGGGGCAATTGCACCAGTTCCAGTCATCTTGAAACTGTGGGCATTTGCATGAATTTTTATCCCCTTGAATCCATACTTTTCTATTTCGTTGCGTGCTACCTTATCATAGTCACGAACTACCCAAGGAGCGGCCATATAGAAGCCTATTAAGCGATCTGGGTGTTGTTTTACAGCGGTGTAGGTATAGTGATTATCAAAATTTTCATATCGGAATGGAAATACTACAGCCTTGTCTATCCCAGCTTTATCCATTTTTCGCAACAGGTCATCAGCTGTTTGGCGATCTTTGGTCCCCCATGGCTCGCCTATGTGATTATGACAATCAATAATCATACTTGCGCTCCTTCAATTACTTTATTCCGAGGATGTTTAAGATGTTTTCTCCAAGAATTTTATTTCGTTTTTCATTATCTTCAACACCAACACGTATTTTTTCTAACTCAACTCGTTCATCCATATACGGACTATCACTTCCCCATATAATTCGCTCAGTTTCAATTGTTGACAGAGCATCGCGTAGTTGCTGCGAAGTTGCGGCAGTCTGGTCGAGGATAATGTTTTTGTTACGTTGAGCAACTCGAATCGCTTCATCAGCAAGATTTCTAAACCCGGAATGTGAGATTGTAAGCTTTAAATTCGGGTAGTACTTTAGAATTTCTTCACATTGAAGTGGAGTTGAGGAAACATCGTCACCTGTGTGAACCATGAGCATTAGTTCTTCGTCTTCACATGTACTAAAACACTCATGCAATAATTCAAAAGAATTGATATTAAAGCCTTCTGATGGCGCTCTAAGCTTTATTCCACGAGCACCCCAATCTTTCCATAAACGGATTTCATCTTTAATGTTTTTATGTCGCCAAGGATTAAACATAACATAAGCAATTAATCTATCCGAATGCTCACGTGCACAACGACAATGCCATTCAATATCGTAATTGAAAATCATTGGTAGAATAATTGACATATCTACACAGTCACGGTCCATATCTCGCAACAACGCATCTGGCGTATATCGTACGTCCAGGTGACAAGAAGGCCCCCAAGCAACTCCAAAATGAACATGAGCGTTAACTATTTTGCTCATCACAACCTCCTGTAATGCTTGTAGTTGTAGTTTTGGGATGCGCATAAAAGTATGGCGGTGTTGTTACACACATCATCTTTGCGATTTTGTCTTTAGAAATGTTGATAAACACATGATTTTTTGAACAATCATTTAAATAATAGCAATCACCTTCGTTCATTATAAAACTATTTCCATCAACAATCATCTTAAACGTCCCAGAAACAACATAGAACACCTCCTGTCCATTGTGAGAATATGGTTGTGGTTCTTTCTTATTGTTAGTAGCGCAAAGAGAATGTATGCATACTTCCATGATGTTATTTGAGTTAAAAGCAGATAAAAATTCTATCTCTAGATTGTTCTCACCAATATTTGTTAATCGATGCCTTTCATTTACTCGAACAAGCTTATATTGCTCATCATTGTTGTTATCTTCTCCAAGCAATCTGCTAAGTGTTACATCAAGTGCATCGGATATTTTCTTGAGTGTTGTCAAGGAAGGAATATTCTTTCCATTCTCTATTTGAGACAAGAAGCTAATGGATACACCTACTTTGCTCGATAGATCTTTCAGTGACATTTTTCTGGCTTTACGGATTGTTTTAATGTTGCTACCAAGATTTGTCGTAATAGTTACCATTTTTTTCTCAAACTTTCAAATAAAATTGATGACAAATTAAAACTCATTCTACAATAAACACGTAAACATAAGTTTACTAATAATAAAAATAGAACAGCCTCTTAACTTAAGATTAAATTTAGACTAAAAAGTAGTCGTTGTCAATATTTCTTTTGTTTTTGGTTTGTACTAGTTTGTAGGGATAGTGGGTGAGAAAGAGAAAAAAAGAGAAGAGAAAGAGTCATATTCGGATGGAATGTTATTATTCCACAATATTCTTGAAAGAACTCTTTCTCTATAAGCAAGTATTACTCAGGACATGAAGTGCCGACAAGTCTTGATAAACTTTACTTTCAAGTACGATGTTAGCAGGATATCCAGGAAACACAACAGAACACGATCTTACATCTTTTTCCAGTTGAACCATTATGATAGCACACAGGAATGCCTTATTTGTCGTTCTCGGAGACCATACAGTCATCTCAACCAACACACCAAGGAAGAAATTGCCTTGCTACGGAACATGTATAGTGGGAAGAACAGAAAAGAGTCAATCAACATGAACGAAAAGCAGTAAAGCAAAGTTATTTGGTGTTATGTATTTTCTACCTGGTTAAGTAGCCACAGTACGGCCTGCTCTATAGCGCTCGTATGACCTGTATTGTTTTTTCAATGCAATTTTGCCTATACTTCCGTATTAGGTTACATGATTGCATAAAAGGGTGATACAGATTACAGAAAGCACGTCGGTTCGATTTATAATACCTTGATCATAAAAAGCTCTTTCAACATGGTTCCATCCTTCAGGCAAATAGCATTTGGCAGTTCTCCCACTTCAATGAAACCCATTTTTTCATACAGTTTTCTTCCCCGCTCATTGCCTTCAATGTAAGTCAGCTCAAGTTGACAAATTCCCTTTTTTCTGGCAATCGAAATCATCTCTTGAAACATTACAGTACCAATTCCAATGCCCCAGTATTTTTTGATGATAGCAAGAGCTATACCGCCACGATGAGATGTTTTGATACGTTTGCGAAAACTGATTTCGCAATTGCCGACAATTTTGTTATTGACAATGCAAACAATCATCAAGTTGCTCTGAGAAGAGTTGATACCATTGAGGAATTGAGCCACTTGCTCAACGGTTTCATCACATTCTTCCGGATAACGAAGTATGAAGTTGGTCTCCGATGCACAGGTTTTCACGAAATCCATCATTTCAGCTGCATCATGAACCACTGGGCTTCTGAAAAGAGCCTCTTGTTCGTTTTTAAGATATACTTTTTTTGGAGCGAAAATCATACGCAACCTCACATAACCATGCAATCATTTTAGAATCAACATACACACACAAATCATTTTCAACACCAAGCTATATTTTCCTCTGAACTACCCATTAATTCTGGACTGGAAAGTACTTTTATAATCCAAATATTAGCGGTTCTCATGTGCTACCTCCGCAAAAGGCCTTGGTTTGCCTGTAACCACCGCTGTAGCGTCCTAGAAGCCCCATAGACAGCTTATAGATTGTTTTGCGGGAAAACCCCTTCGGCTTCGAATTCAAGAGCGCTGTAGAGCCTTTAAAGAGTCAATTTAAGAATCAATATGAAACATATCCTTTGGCTATATTGCCAATGCTTCATCAAGTTTGTCAGCAGCTTCCGTATCTCGGGATTTCAGAGCATGGGCATAGACGTTTAGAGTTGTTGAGGTATCAGCATGACCTAGTCGCTGGGAAACGGTTCTAATGTCCACTCCTTCAGCAATCATCATTGTCGCGTTGTAATGACGCAGTGAATGTAAAGAAACCTTAGGCAATCCATTTGTAATGAGAAAATTCTTGAACCATCCTGATATTGTATCCGGGTACATGGGCGATCCATTCCAAGCAGTAAAGAGTCTGTCAGAATCAATCCATTGATCACCAAGCTCTGATCTGATCTTATTTTGCCAACAGCGATATTCTTGAAGCATTTCACATGCATTTCTGCTCAGCGTAAACTTTCGCCTACCTGATATGGTCTTCGGATCCTTCGTTATGATTGTTTTGTTCCCAACATATTGCGAAGTCCTGACAATTTTCATTTGGCGAGTCTCAAAATCTATATCTTTCCATTCCAGCCCCATTAATTCTCCACGTCGCAATCCGGTATATAGGAGTAACATTATCATCGTACGATACTGAATTGGGGAGTCGTTCAGAAGAACTATCATTTGCCTGATCTGCGATTCATTAAGTATTTTGGTTTCCTTATGTTCCAATTTTGGTGGATCAGCCTGATTGGCGACATTATTTTCAACTAGCTGCCATTTTACAGCATAGGACAGAATATTAGAAATGAGTCGATGGTGCTCCAAGATTGTTTTGGAAGACAAGGTAGCACCTTTTATTGGTTTACCTCGAAAATCATGTTTGATTCCTTCTTCCTTCAGATTGCTATAGAAGCTGTTCAGATGTAGCGGTTTGATGTTTTTTAGCTTCTTGTGACCAATTGCCTTATTAATTCTTTTTAGGAGATATTCATAGCTGGTTACAGTTTTCGGAGCTAACTTCTGCTTTGCGTATTCATTCATCCATTTTTGCGACAACATTTCAAAGCTCATATTGCCATCATAATAATTACCACTTTTTACCTCCTGTTCAAACAGGACCTTTTGTCGCTCCAGTTCTTTTTCTATTTGTCTTTGTGTCATTCCCTCAGGTGGTGTCCACGTCATAGATTTATCAATCCGCTGTGCTTTACTGTTTAACCCACAAAATACCCTGATTTGATAACTGCCGTTCTTACGTTTTCTTACAGATGCCATTGTGTCCTCCTTAACCATTTGTGTAGTAAAGTTTTGATAGTTAACTCCCCCTAACTAATTTATTGACTTCTTTTTGCTTCTTTAGTCAATTTAGAAGAGTTTGATAGTTTTTTATTGCTTTTCATGATGTTTTCCTTCTCCATCAATATAGAAGAGGGCTTGCCAGGACTCCAAGCAAGCCCCCTAACTATATGAATTTCCATTTGTAAAGAAATTCCTCCTAATCCATTAGGCAATTCTCCTAATGATCCCAATAGTCTCAGTTTCATCTGAATCAGGATGATTGTTACCCGTCTGTAGGTATTGAAGTAGTTGGTCATAATCGATGAGCGTCTTTCGACCTATCCGAACTGCCGGAATATCACCGGTTTTAACGATTCTACGCAAAGCACAAAGGGTGATGGCTGTTTCAGGGTCATCCTGCTTCAACTGTTTGAATGCTTCCTGGATTATTCGCAGTCTTGCCATTGGTCATTTCCTCCTTCCGAACTGATACATTCAAGATAATCATCAAGAGTTTGTAGTCGGGTACCAAATCTCTCGGATTCATGTAAATAATACTCTTCGTCAATGTGAATCTCCTCAAGCGGGAAGCACCGGGAACTTATGTATTTGGTTCCTACTGCGATCCCGACTACTTTATTATCACTGAATGTGAAGTGAATGATGCAGCCTTTGTATACCTGTCCGGTCACATTACACATACTCGTAACGTTTTCCTTACCAATAATTTTAATAATCATAATATCATTCCTTTCATTAATTCGCGTTTTCAATGGGTGCAAGCTTTATCACAAAGTTATTGAACTCTTCAAGCTCATATTGGTTTCCAACAATTATCTGGTTTGGTGAGCGATAATTGGCACCAACCCATTTTGTTGCTACTGCTTTACCTTCGACACTCTTATCTTCATAGGTGAAGTGAATGACGCAATCGGTAACCCTTTGCCCTGTTTTCTTGTTCAGCCTAGAAGTAAGACGTTTACCAATAATTTGAATTTTCATTATTTTTTCTCCTTATAATTTGTATTATCGTCAGAGATTCCAACCACAGATGGCAGAATTTCACTTGATTTTGTTCGATTGCTGTTGAACTGTTGGTATAGCACAGCATTGAGTTCCTGAATGTTTCCCAGCTCATCTTCAGTCACAATTTGCTTTGTAGAAGTGTAGACTTCCCTGGAATTACCTACCAGCTTCATAGCCTCACCATAGGGCATTTTCTTTGCCTTGGGCCTGATTATGCCTTTTGAGCAGGAATAGAATCTGAAGTTGGGTGGGTAGAATTTGAACCGAGCACCCTTGACTATTGCCTTCCATCCATTAGGATTTTGTTCTGGACATTCTGCATTTTCGAAGGCATCATAGTCAGTGAACATTGCAGAAAAGTAAGCACCGATATTATCTGAAGATGGCATCTCGCTTACATGGATCAATCCTAATCCCCATAGATCACGCAAATGATCGTAGTCAACATACAGTAACTTACCATTCATCAGCTTTACCAGGAGATGGATGTGCCAGCGGCCAGCATTTTGTGGTTCAAGGATCCTGATATACTCACAGCCTGGATAGTGATATGTAAATCTTGACCAGAATCGTGAGAAATCCTTAGCTACTTTGGTGTAGTCTTGTTCGTTATAGTTGTAAGTTAGTGTGATGTGCAGTTCTGATTGATGGTCACCAATAAAATTTGCATTGATAACTCTACGAAGGTCAGAGAATGTCTTTCGTAGTCCTTGATGGTTATTAAGCCTTTTTGAAGACTTTTTGTATGTGATAATCTCACCGGTTTTAAGATTGACACACCTATCCTTATCCAGACGCCTGTAATTTGAGATAACAGGAGATGGAGGTATTTTAACTGTAATAATCTCGTTGATATTACCTGATGAGATAACCTTACACATATGGTTACTAGAAACAGTAAAAGTTTTACCCTTTAGGTTCTTAATAGTTACATTCTTCTTTTCCATTAAACTCACTCCTTAGAAATTTCTGTTATTAAAGTTCTCTCCGTTCATATTGGATGATGCCGAAATAATCTTTCGAAAATTAAAGCGGCAATAATCAAGAATAATAAGAAGGAATAACTTTTTTGATGGTTATGTCTCATCCTGATTTTGTATGCAGGTTTGTTGAGACTCGATACAGTTTCGGCGATGCTTCACATAGTGAGACGGGCTTTTTAAATTTCCTTCTGTTCAACCCTCTCTTTAGTGACTTGCTGTTTCTAAACTTCCATGTTACTACCTCCTAATGTTTTGTCTTTCAGCTGCTAGACACTAGTAATAACGATTTTGCTCTCAAAAAACAGCCGTTTTTTTAATGTTTTTTGGTAATAAATTTTTTAGGCATAGGAAATATGTTGATATGACTGGATATTTGATAGTTGTTGAATATTAGATATGATAAAAAATTCGGTCGTTGTAAACGTAGAAAACCTAGTGGCAAGTTGATTCTTTAAAAAATCAAGATTGCTTCTTCTGACCAATTGGTAATGGCTGAATATGTCCTAGAACATTGTATTATCATCAATTTTCACTCATTTTCACCTAATCGGAGGCCCAACGGAGGCCCAAATGTTCAATTGACGTAAAAAAGAGATAAATAAAAAAGCCCCTAAACGCGGTGATTAAAGGCTTTCTGATGGTCGAGGTGACAGGATTTGAACCTGCGACCTTTTGGTCCCGAACCAAACGCGCTACCAAACTGCGCTACACCTCGATGGAGCCAATAAAGGGACTCGAACCCTTGACCTGCGGTTTACGAAACCGCTGCTCTACCAGCTGAGCTATATTGGCATACCCTAACGGGCAAGGCGTATTGTAGCACAGCAAGGGGGAAGCGTCAAACAAAAACGGCATAGAAATCCATGTGGCGCCTTTTAATCCGGAACAGGCTGATTTGATGGGTGTTTTCCTGTCACGCTTCATTGACAATGAGGCGCTGGGTTTGTATGATTTGGCTATCATTATTAATGTTTGGAGGCATCACATGACACAAGGCGTTCATCCCACTTTTGTGATCACCATGGAAGACGGGCGGGAGATGGCGGGCGAGCTGTATCCGGAATATGCCCCGCAAAGCGTGGCCAATTTCATCGCGCTGGCCAACCAAGGCTTTTACGATGGGCTGATTTTCCACCGGGTGATTCCCGGCTTCATGATCCAGGGCGGTTGCCCCACGGGCACCGGCATGGGCGGCCCCAGCTACCGCATCAAGGGTGAGTTTTCCCAAAACGGCATCAACAATCCGCTGAGGCACAGCCGCGGGGTGCTCAGCATGGCGCGCAGCATGCACAAGGATTCCGCCGGCTCCCAGTTTTTTATCATGGTGGCGGATGCTCCCCATCTGGACGGCGCTTACGGGGCCTTTGGCAAAGTCACCAGCGGGCTTGATAAGGCGGATGATATTGTGTCTGCCAAGCGTGACCGCAACGATAAGCCCCTCACTCCCCAAACCATCAAAACCATCCGGGTTGATGCTCTGGGCCAGGACTGGCCGTTTGAGAGGATGTGATAGGGATGGAGAAGGAACCCATTGTGGTGAACATTGACGGCAAGCGGTATATTTTGCCCGCCCAGGAAGACAGGGAGCATATCCAGCGAATCGCTGACCTGACTGACCGGCGCATCCGGGAAACCAGGGTTGCCAACCCTGCCCTCAGCCGGGAAGAGGCGGCGGTATCGGCGGCGCTTTCCATTGCCGATGAGCTGGTCAGGGCCAACCATGAGCTGCTCCGCTTGCGCAAACAACGGGGCAAGCAGCCAGGCGCCAGTGAAAAAAACTGAGCTGCTGGCACCGGCCGGCAACCTTGAAAGCCTGCGGGCCGCCATCGCGGCGGGCGCAGACGCGGTTTATGTGGGCGCTTCAGCTTTTTCTGCGCGCGCCCAGGCCGGCTTTGACGGGGCGGCGCTGGAAGAAGCCATTGCGCTTGCGCACCTGCACGGCAGGCGGGTATATGTGGCTGTCAACACCCTGATCAAGCAGCGGGAATGGCCCGAGCTGCTGGAGTTGTTAAAACAGCTGGACAAACTCAGGCCCGATGCCATTTTAGTGCAGGATGTGGGGGTGCTCAGGCAAATCAAGGAATCGTTGCCCCAGATGCAGCTTCATGCCAGCACCCAGATGGCGGTTCACAATGCGCTGGGAGCCCAATGGCTGCTGAAAGCAGGCATCAGCCGGGTGGTGGTGGCCAGGGAATGCAGCCTGGATGAGATACGCCGGATAGCGGACACAGGCATTGAGGCGGAGGTCTTTGTCCATGGCGCGCTGTGTGTCAGCGTCAGCGGTCAATGCCTGCTCTCCTCCCAGATTGGGGGGCGCAGCGGCAACAGGGGACGCTGCGCTCAGCCATGCAGACTGCCCTATCGCTACAAAGATCAGGATGGCGCGCTGCTCTCCATGCGGGATTTGAACACCTTGGAGGGGATCCCTCAGATGCTTGCAGCCGGGGTCAGCAGTTTTAAGATCGAGGGCAGATTGAAGCGGCCAGAGTATATCACCGAGGTTGTATCCATCTATCGCCATGCGCTGGATCTGGCCTTGGCGGGTAAGCCTTTGGAAAACACCGCACAATATCAGGAACGCCTGGCGCAGGTTTTTAACCGGGGCAATTTTTCCAAAGGGCATCTTTTTGGCGCTCAGGATGCTTCGCTCATTGGCCGGGAACGGGTATCCCACGAAGGGCTTCCCATTGGCCGCATCATAAAAGCCAGGCGGCATAAGGACATTGTGCTGGCGGAATGTACCCTCATAAAGCAGCTGAACAATGGCGATGGCCTGCAAATCAGGGATCAAAACGATCAGGAAATTATCTATTCGGGCAGGGATGTGCCGGCGGGGGAAGTCGCGACCCTCAGGCTCAGGGAAATGCCCCGGGGCGGTGAAGCAGTTTATCGCCTGGCGGATGAGGCGCAGCTGTCAAGCGCCCGGGCCCGGGCGGGCATCATGCCGGCCATATCTTTTGATGCGGAATTGGCGCTGACGGAAGGGCGGCCTGCCAGGCTCAGGCTGACGACGGATGAGGGCATATCGGCCGCGGTCACAGGCGATGTCCCCGCTCCGGCAAAAAACCAGCCATTGAATGAAGTCACGGTAGCGTCCTATATCGGGAAAACCGGCGGCACCCCCTTTTCACTAAAACGGCTTATGGTTACAAGCACAGCGCCACTTTTTATGCCGGCTGCCAGCCTTAACCAGCTTCGCCGGGACGGGTTAACAGCCTTGGAGGAAGCGATTCTGCAAGGCTATCAAACCCTTCCGGCCAGGCCCTGGGCGCTGAAAGAGACCGAGGACGATGCTGATCAGGCGCAGGAACCCAGGCTGTACGCTGTTGTGCGCGATGCTGAGACATACCAGGCTTTGAAACAAGCCCGTCTGTGCAGGCTGATTTACGCCCCCAGTGACTTCCGCCTGGGGAAGCTAAGGGAAACCCTGGCGCTGCTTGATCGGGAGGACATCGTTGCCCTGCCGCCGCAAATGCGGGATGAAGCCATGGGTGAGGCCTTTGATTTGATCGACAGGGCGGGGCATGTGATGATGCTAAGCAACATCAGCCAGCTTGCGCTGCCCCACAGGCGGGCATTTATCGCGGGTGACGGGATCCCAGTTTGGAACAACCGGGCTGCCTTTGTGTTAAGACAGCAGGGTGCCAGGGCGATCTGCCTTTCCAGGGAGCTGGCGGAAGGGGAGATAATTGATCTTGATAAAATCATGGCCGAATGGATTTTGCCCGTGTATGGACGGTCCCGGGTGATGCTGCTCAACCACTGCCCCGAGCGTGTGAGGCGCGGTTTAACCGCAAACCGCGCAGGATGCGGGCTGTGTGACCGGGGGGAAGGGCTTCGCGGGCAGGCGCTGGCCGACCGTTATCAGGCGGCATATCCGCTTCATCCGGTTCATTTTCCGGAGGGTTGCCTGATCGAGATGTATCACCATAGCCCCATCAACCTGCTTGATCGGGCGCCCAGAATGTCCTGGCTGATGGATTTTGTCAATGAAATGCCTGAGGAGGCGCTGAACGTTGCTCAAATCTATCATGATCTGATGGTGGGGAAATCGCCTCTTATTACCCCGCCCGCATTAGGCCGCTTTGCTGAAGGCGTCTTGTAATTATCCTTAAATTGGAGCATATATATGAACGAGAAATCCCTGCGCACACTGGAATTTAACAAAATCAAGGATCTGCTGGCCAGCTATGCCATCACCGCCCTTGGGGAGGCGCGCTGTCAAAGCCTTTTGCCGGTTGCCAGGCTGGCCGATGTGGAGCGCATGCAGACAGAGACGGAGGAAGCCCTCAGGGTGCTGACCTACCGGGGGGATCACCCTCTGATCCCGTTTAAGGATGTGAGCGGCCAAATCAGCCTGTCTGAAAAAGGGGCCACCCTTTCTATCCGGGCGCTACTGGATGTGGCGGAGCTGCTGCGGGCCGCGAACGCGGGGCACAAGGCTTTGGCCGATGACGAGCTGGAGCGCAGCCCGCGCCTGAGCGCGCTGGCGGCCAGGCTGGTTCCCCTGCGCAGCCTTGAAAGGGAGATTACAAATGCCATCATCTCCGAGGAAGAAATATCGGATAACGCCAGCGCCCAGCTGGCGGACATCCGCCGCCATATCCGCCTGTGCAATGACCGGGTGCGGGATAAGCTCCAGTCCATGGTGCACAGCGCCAGCTATGCCAAATACCTTCAGGATGCGATTATCACCGTGCGCTCGGGGCGCTATGTGCTGCCGGTGCGCCAGGAATACCGCCAGATGGTGCCAGGTCTGGTGCATGATCAGTCATCCTCAGGCGCCACGCTTTATATTGAGCCCATGGCGGTTGTGGAAGCGGGCAATGAGCTGAAGGAGTGGGAAATCAAAGAGCGTCTTGAGATTGAACGGATTCTGGCTCATCTGTCATCCCAGGTGGCTGAAAATGCCGATGCGCTGTATGAAAACCTTGATATCCTCACGGAAATCGACTTCCGCTTCGCGAAGGCGGCCTATGCCAGGGAAATCAGCGCCATCAAACCGAAGCTGAATGACCGGGGCTTCATCCGTTTTGTGCAGGTGCGCCATCCGCTGATCCCCAGGGATGTGGTGGTGCCCTGTGATTTATACTTGGGGGATGATTTTACCACACTGATTATCACCGGACCCAACACCGGCGGCAAAACTGTGACGCTGAAAACGGTGGGCCTTATCAGCCTGATGGCATTGTCCGGGCTTCATGTGCCCGGTAAGTTGGGCACTGAGGTGGCCGTGTTTGAGCAGGTGTTTGCCGATATTGGCGATGAACAGAGCATTGAGCAGTCCCTGTCCACCTTTTCCTCCCATATGACCAACATTGTTTCCATCCTGTTGGAGGCGGACAGGCGTGATCTGGTGCTGTTTGACGAGCTGGGCGCCGGCACCGACCCCACAGAGGGCGCGGCCCTGGCCCAGGCCATTCTTGAGCAGATGCGCGCCCACCAAATCCGCACCATCGCAACGACGCATTACAGCGAGCTGAAAGCCTACGCCCTTTCCACCCCCGGTGTTCAAAACGCCAGCGTTGAATTTGATGTCAGCACCCTGAGCCCCACCTACCGGCTGCTGATAGGCGTGCCCGGGAAATCCAACGCTTTTGAGATTTCCAAGCGCCTGGGGCTGCCGCAGCGCCTGATTGAGTCCGCTCAAACACTTCTCAGCCATGAGGCGGTGAAGTTTGAGGATATCATCGCCAATGCCGAAGCCCACCGGCAGGCGGCGGAAAAGGAGCGCCGGCTGGCAGAGGAGGCCCAGGAAGAAATCCAGCAGCTGCGCAGGGAGGCGGAGAAAAAATATCAGGAAATTGCCCAGGAACGGCAGAATGCCCGGCAAAAGGCCCGGGATGAGGCCAAACGCATCCTGGAAAAAGCCAAGCGGGAGAGCGCCACTGTGCTGGATGAGCTGAGGGCGCTGAAAACCAGCGATCCCAACGCCGTCAACCGCCTGCGCCGCCGCATGCGCGATGCTGAGAATGAGCTGACCGAGTCCTTCCCCGGCCTTGAGATCGGCGAATCCCTCAACCCCGATGAGATGAGCGTGGGCATGCCGGTGCTGCTTGGCATGAACAATGCCCCTGCCACCCTTCTTTCCCTGCCGGACGCCAAAAATGAGGTGCAGGTGCAGGCGGGGGCTGTTAAGATGCGGGTATCTGTTGATCAATTGCTTCCTGCCCCCCAGAAACGGGAAAAAAAGAAAACCGTGGTGAGCACCAGCACAGCCGCCGCCACCCGCAGCGTGAAAATGGAATGCGATGTGCGGGGGATGGCGCTGGACGAGGCCATTGTCGAGGTGGACAATTATCTGGACAGCGCCGTGCTGGCGGGATATCACGAGGTATCCATCATCCATGGAAAAGGCATGGGTACACTGCGCAGCGGGCTTAACGACCATCTGAAGCGCCATCCTCTCCTTGCAGGCCACCGGGCGGGCCGCTATGGGGAAGGGGAGGCGGGGGTCACGGTGGTTACGCTCAAATAGAGTTTACAAATCATTCAGCCCTTGGTCTGAAAAGAGACAAACTCTCAAAATATGATAAGATGATTTAAACGAGAATGCGGGGTGAAAAGCATGAAACAATTGATTATGGTGGTGGATGACGACTTGAACATCGCCAAGCTGATCAAGCTGTACCTGGAAAAAGACGGCTATGAGGTCATCCATAGCGCCCGGGGGGATGACGCGCTGGCGCAGCTGAAAAAAATATCGCCAGCTCTGATTTTGCTGGATATCATGCTGCCCGGCATGGACGGCTGGCAGGTGTGCAAGGCCATCCGGTTGCAAAGCAAGGTGCCCATCATCATGCTAAGCGCCAAGGACGAAACGATAGACAAGGTTTTGGGCCTGGAACTGGGCGCTGACGACTATATTACCAAGCCCTTTGAGCCCAAGGAGCTTCTGGCCCGGGTGAAGGCCGTGCTGCGGCGCGGAGCGCCTGAGGAGGACAGCATGGGCGACAGCCTCAGCTTCCCCGGGCTATCCATTAACAAGGCCAGCTATGAGGTGCTCTACGAAGGGAACCCGGTGCAAATGCCCCCCAAGGAGCTGGAATTGCTGTTTTTCCTGGCCAAGCACCAGAACCTGGTCTTTACCCGGGAACAGCTGCTGGAAAAGGTGTGGGGGTTTGACTATTTTGGCGACAGCCGCACGGTGGATGTGCATGTGAAGCGGCTGCGGGAAAAACTGCCTGGCAGTGAGAAATATGGCTGGTTTATCCGCACCATCTGGTCGGTGGGCTATAAGTTTGAGGTTAAACAGGTTTGAGCCGGGGCATCTTTGGAAAGCTCATGGCGCTGTTTGCCGCCGTGATCCTCATCTGTGTGCTGTTGATGCTGGGGGTTTTTGGCATCAGCGCCAGGGATGCCCAGATTGCCGGACGGGTGCAGGCGTTGAAGACCCAGGCCTATGACATCGCTTATTTAGCTTCCATTCCTCAGCCCCAGAGCATCAGCGCCCTGCTGACGCTGGGCGGCACCTCCACCCGGCAGCTGATGGAACGAAAGCTGCGGGATGTTTATCAGGAATATGGGGCTTATGCCCTGGTGGTTGACCGCACTGGGCAGATGACTTCCTATTTTTCCTCTGTGCTGAATGAAAACACGGAATTGTCCACCACCTTTGAGCCCAAAACCATTATAGACACGCTGATCCAGGTGCTGAATGGACAGGAGGTGGTGCGCCAGACAGAAGGGGCCCAGGGCACCATGTTCACCGTGGCCGTGCCCTGGAAACAGGGCGAGCGGGTGCTAGGGGCTGTCTATATCCAAACTGCGGCCCAAACCGTGCGCGAATCCTATGAGGGAATATGGCTTAATGCCGCTCTCGCCTCCCTTTTTGCGGCTGTGGTGGCGGCGGTGATCGCCTACTTTTTTACCCGGCGCTTGGTGCGCCCGCTTCAGGAAATCGCTCAGCACGCGGGCACCATGGCCCGTGGCCTACCGGTGCCCCAAATTTCTGAATCAGGGGTGAGGGAGTTAAATGAGCTGGCCGTGTCCTTTAACCACATGTCAAAGCAGATTCAGGATACTGAGCGCATCCGCCGGGATTTTATCGCCAACCTTTCCCACGAGCTGCGCTCTCCCATGACCAACATTCAGGGCTTCATCCAGGGGATGATAGACGGCACCATCAGCCCGGAAGAGGCAAAGCCTTATCTGGACATTGTGCTGAGCGAAACCAAGCGGTTAAATGCCCTGATCGCGGGATTGTTTCGCCTTTCCCAGGCTGAAAGCCCGGAATCCCCCCTGGTGATGAGCCATTTTGACATCTGCGAACTCGTGCGCCTGGTGGTCATCACCAAACTTCCGCAGATTGAGGGCAAAGGCATTGAAGTCCTGACCGATTTTGAGGAAGAGAACCTCTATGTCAAGGCCGCCCGGGATTCAATTGAGCAGGTGCTGATCAACCTTCTGGACAACGCCATCAAGTTCACCCCCAGCGGCGGGGAAATCCGCGTGGTCATCCGCAGGCAAAACACAAACCAGATAGCCGTTACGGTATATGACAACGGCATTGGCGTGCTTCCTGAGGAAAGGGACCGTTTGTTTGAGCGCTTTTATAAATCGGATCAGGCCCATGCCTCAGGGGATGGCAGCGGCCTGGGCCTGGCCATCTCCAAATCGATCATGGAGCGGCACGGGCAGAGCATCCGCCTGATTGACAGCGTCCGTGGCGCTGCCTTTGAGTTTACCCTGGCGGCAGGGGAGGGCCCCAAGCGCAATGCGGATTAAGGCCAGAGCAAAAATCAACTGGGCCCTCAATGTGCTGGGCAAGCGGACGGACGGCTATCATGATCTGGATATGCTCAACCAGCGCCTGGCGCTGGCGGACGACATCAGGTTCACCGTGGCGGATGAAATATCTCTGTCCGTTACAGGGGCTGGAGACAGAAGTGTCCCTGACGATCAGAGCAACCTGGTATGGCGGGCGGCGGCGGCCCTTCAGGCGCGATGCGCCCATCCTGTTGGTGTCCACATCAGCCTTCACAAGCGCATCCCATCAGGCGCTGGCCTTGGCGGGGGCAGCGCTGACGCCGCAGCGGTGCTGATGGGCCTTAACTATCTGTGGGATATGGGCTTATCCCTTCAGGCGCTGCGGGATATTGGCCTGTCGCTGGGGGCGGATGTTCCCTACTGCCTGGCCGGAGGCTTTGCCCGGGTGGGCGGCATTGGGGAGGTCATCCAGCCTATTTCCCACGCGCCACTGGCTCACCTGGTCATGATCCAGCCCAAAACCTCTCTGTCTACCAAAGCGGTTTTTGCTCAATTGCATACGCACCCTGCGGCAGCGGCGGCCGATATTCCCCGTGCCGCCCATCAGCTTATCAGCCGTGACTTTATGAATTTAAGCCTTTATGCCGTCAACCAGCTGCAAGGCGCCGCCCAGACACTGTGCCCTGAAATGGCTGTAGCTTTGGATGATCTAAAATCCGCCGGCGCATTGTTTGCCGGCATGTCAGGCGCGGGCTCGGTGGTGTTTGGCGCTTTTGACAGCGCCGCACAAGCGAAAAAAGCGCATGACGCGCTTAAAACCAAATGGGAAACCTGTCTTCAGACCCGGACGATATCAGGATAAGCGCTGCTACTGCGCCAGGATCGCCTGCAATGCCGTCAGGTGGGTGAGCGTGGTGGTGCGTATTTCCAGCGTGCTGGATGTGGCGGTTTGTATGGTCGTCTCATATACATCAATATCGTGATACAGGGCTGCAATGGCCTCAGTGGGCACAATGCGCCCGCCTTCACCGAAGACGGAGATGGCGATGCTGTTCATCTGGTCGATGTTGTAGATATATTGCCTAACCAGCGCCAGCTTGCTGCCGGTGTTGGATTGGACGCCGCCGGTGAGCCTGCTCACCTGGTCGATGGCATCAATCAGCGCGCTGTTGATTCTGCGCTCCAGCTGCTCTTTGACGCGGTTGATGGTAAAGGCCTGGTTACCTCCCCAAATGCCAAGCCCTATCACGCCCAGAAGCAAAACCAAGGTCACCCCTAGCAGCAATCGGCGCTGGAATCGGGTGCCATACTGGGCCATGGTGGGCTTTTTCTGATAACGGTAGCTGTTCATGTCACCTCGTTGCGTGATGCTTATTCGTAAACATATTTTACCATGTTTTCCCGGTATGGACAATCCGTCGTAATAGTGGACGATTACCGTTTTCGATCTTGATTATTGTTTCCAGATTCTGATTCGTAAAAATCCCCATAAGAACACTCGTACCTGCAAAGTGAAGACCCTCTATATCCTGTGCTTTTTTACATATGTTGTTTTATATTTATAACCTGTCTAACTCCTGCATCATGGCGCGGCGGTTTTTATACTGTTCTTTCCATCTGTTTGCCAGTTCCTGTACCACCGCATCGCCGCCCGGATACCTGCGAATGCGGCGCAGCTCACA
This sequence comes from Christensenellales bacterium, assembly GCA_050952935.1. GTDB lineage: Bacteria > Bacillota > Clostridia > Christensenellales > Aristaeellaceae > UBA6115. The sequence continues at coordinate 707,683 of JBMNLS010000002.1, forward strand.
CACGATGCTCTGGTATGTCCCCCGGTCTGACACCCTGGCTGCCATACGACATACCTCTTTTGTATACTTTTCAAGCAGTTGTTCCGCATAGAGCGGCTTAAGCTGCTCTTCATACGCTTTTAGCATGTTCACCCCGTCTGATTGCAGCACCACCTCAAGCAGGCGTTCATTCAACCCTTCGGCGCTTAACACCGCCGCCTGGTATGAAGGATATTTCCATGCCTTGAGTGACAGCAGTCGCTCACGCTTCGCCAGCCAATCCTCATCGCTGTAATACTGTTTTAATTCATGATAATGCTCCATATCACCGCCTCTGGATGCAGCCATTTCCCACAGTAACCGCTCGTAATCCTGTTCCCTGCCCTCTTGCAGATACAATTCCTTTAATTGGTTGAGCATCGTATAGCCTGCGATGTCATCAGGGCGTTGACGCTCGGCCTCCATCAGATTAATCGCTACATCATACTGCCGTTTTTTTATTGCACGGTCTATGCGGTAAGAGCGCACATTGGATATATCCCAATAAGTTTGGTAGAATGATTCCAACTCCTGCTTCGATGCGCCCATTTCATGGAGGGTGTTTAACAAACGCCTAACCCAAACCCACATATCAAAGCTATCTCTCCTTTTCTCCCTGTCCAACAATTCAATATGACTATGACACAAATCTTTTTTACGGGCGTCATACTTCCTGGCGGGAAAAGCGGTAAACAGAAGGTTTTCAACTGCACTTTGAGCTTCGCCGGTAAGCAATCCCCGGGACACCGCTTGCAGGCTTTTTGCAAAAAGTTGCTCCTCTTCATCAGAATCCGTACAGGATGCCACCAGCCGGGTCAGCGCTTCACCGCATTCTTCCAGTAGCCAGTAGCAATACCCTTCTTCAGCATCACTATAGCCAAGTTCCCTGTTAAGCCGCTGCATCAGGCCCATCATCACATCCAGCGCCAGCCCTTGACGCCCTTTTTCAATCAAGGTGTCAAGGGTGTTGTTGACAAAATTCATTATATCATCGGCAAAATCCGATGAATCATCAATGTATGAAAAATCCCCGGAAAATTGCGTATAAGCATCGAAAATGCGTTCATATTCCCGCTTGTAAGCGTCCAAACCGCGCACTTTGGACGGTGGCATCAGGGCATCCCGGAAACGCATTTGCAGCTTGATGTTTTCCAGCAAAGCCTTATATAGATACATGCGCACAAAAGCATCATCTGCCTGGGCGATCAGGGTTGCCAGCTCTGCCATTTCGACATTTTGTGGCACCTGAACAAGGGTATCATTAGGCGCTGTCTGCTGAATATCACGGGAATCTTTCCTCACAGCCTTGTCATGCGTTCGGAAAAAATCTTCCGCATACCTGTCCGCCCAGCCTTCATCATCCTTATCTGTCACATTATCAGAGTGCGCAGTGGTTTCCTCCCAGGCGTCCGGTTCATCATCCCAGTAACCGACACCGCTTCCGGACAAATCGTCCAAATCTGCATCCTCCTCTTGCACGCCAAAAGCAGCATATAAAACTGCCGCCATGTGCTTACAGTTTTCACCGCTCTGCGCGTGCGGGCAGGTACACCATAAATCCTCAACGCTCTTCTGGTCGCCATGGAAACTGACATCATAGGTTTTCGTCCCCTTTACCTGCGCGGTATAGCGATCAGCGTTTGAGCGCAGATGCTGTACGCGTCCTTCCTGAAAGTATATCAATCCACGGTACAAGATATGATCATGAAAATGTTTGCGCCAAGTCATGATGATGCCCCTTTCCAACACGTCCTAAAATGAATTTTGTATCTGTCAGTATGATTTGTCAAGATAGCTTCAATGCGCCCAAACTCATTTGATTCTGCCTTGCCCTGCCCTGATTCTGACAAGGCATTAGGGCATTGATGTGCGAAAATCCGGAAAACCGCGGGTACGAAAACCCAAGAACGGCAGCTTTCACAGTTTATTCACGCGGTGGACAAAGGCTCATGCTATAATATGCATATATCATGGAGGTGCGGCTTTTGATTCAGGCGGAACACATGACCAGGCGTTATGGCAGCTTTGAGGCGGTCAAGGACCTTTCTTTCACTGTGCAGGTGGGTGAGGTGGTGGGGCTGCTGGGGCAAAACGGCGCTGGCAAAACCACGGCGCTGCATGTGCTCTCAGGCTATCTGGCGCCCAGCGAGGGCCGTGTGCGGATCAATGGCATCGATATATCGGCAAAGCCCCGGGAAGCAAAGCGGCACCTGGGCTATCTGCCGGAGACCATCCCGCTGTATCCTGAGATGACTCCCCTGGAATACCTGCGGTTTTGCTGTGATATTAAAGAAGTGCACCCCGGCGACCGGGAAGCCCACATTCAGGAGATCATGGCGCTGACGGATATCGTCCCGGTGAAGGATCAACTGTCGGGCACCCTGAGCAAGGGATACCGTCAGCGTCTGGGGCTGGCCCAGGCGCTGTGCGGAAGGCCTGAGGCGCTCCTGATGGATGAGCCCACCGCCGGCTTTGACCCGGTGCAGTCCCATGCTTTTAGAAAGCTCGTCAGGAAGCTGGCCAAAGACCACGCCATCATCCTGTCCTCCCATCTTCTAAGCGAGGTGCAGGAGGTGTGCGACCGGGTGCTGGTTATCTCCTCCGGCCGCCTGGCGCTTGACTACACCCTCAATCAGGAGACGAAGCATGCGCCCCGTTTCCGCCTGGTGGTGGACGCTCCGCCCGCCCTGGTTCTCTCTCCCATCCGGCAGCTGCCGGGGGTGCGCCGCGTTGAGGTGCTTGGCCGCGGCCAGAAAACCACATCGCTGATCGCAGAGACAGAGCCGGGGAACGGCTTTCAGCACGCCCTGTTCAGGCTGTTAAGCGGTCTGTCAGCGCCGATTCTTGAGCTTAGCCCGATGGATGACTCGCTGGAGGAAGTGTTTTTGCGGGTTTCAAGCGCACGCAGCGGGGAGGAGCCGTTATGAGCGCCCTGTTCCGCCGGGAGCTGAAGGGGTATTTTTACACCCCCACCGGATATTTGTTTCTGATCATCGCCCTGTCCTTAAGCGGGCTGCTGTTTTACCTGAACAACCTGATTCCCCGCACCTCCGAGCTGACACCGCTTCTGTCCATGCTCAGCTATGTCTGGATGCTGCTTTCCCCGGTGCTGGTGGTTAGATTATTGGCCGGTGAAAGACAGCAGATGACCGATCAACTGCTAATCACCTCACCGCTGTCATCCGCAGGCATCGTGCTGGCGAAGTTCCTGGCGGCGGCTCTTGTGATGCTGATGTATGTTGCCCTCACCTTTGTTTACCCGCTGATTGTGGCTGCCTATGCCAGGGTGTGGCTAGGGGAATTGTTTACCGTTTATCTGGGCTTTATCCTGCAAGGGTTGGCTTTTGTGGCGCTTGATATGATGGTGACGGGATTTATGAAACGCAGCGCCAGCGCCGTGGCGGCGGCGCTGGGGGTCAATCTGTTTGTCTGGCTGGCGGGGCTGTTGTCCACAGCGCCCTTTGTTCCATCCGGCATCAGCCGCATGGTGTCTTTCCTCAGCCTTTATGAGCGTTTCTTGCCCTTTCTTTCAGGGCAGCTGAGCTTTGCGTCGGCGCTGTATTTCCTCCTGTTTACGGCCACGATGCTGGTGATCGCGATCTGTGCTATGGAGATAAGGCGGGTGAAGACCGCATGAAGCTGTTCCAAAGCATGAAAAATCAATCTAAAAAGGCCGGTATTGTTCTTATAGCGGTCATTTGTGCTGCCATTGCCATCGGTCTTTCGCTTCTGGCGGACAGCCTGGAAAAAAAGTATGCTCTGCGTTTGGATCTGTCCTACAACCGCGTCACCACCCAGTCTGACGTCACCGATGAAATGCTGGCCTCTTTGCCTTATGCCGTTCACGCCTATGCGCTTTTCACCCCCGGCAATGAAGACCAGGCGCTGCTGGGGCTGCTTAACCGAATGGCGGCAAAAACAGACAAATTCACCTACTCCGTGGACAGCCTGGTGAAAAACCCTCTTCTGGCCAGTCAACTATCCTCCGACCTGAGGGATCAGGCGGTAAGCGCTGACAGCCTGCTGATTATCTGTGAGGAAACCAGGCGCAAGCGGGTGCTGGACATCACGGACTATGTCAGCCAAAGCTTTGACACCGCCAGCCAGACATTCTATATATCCGGCTTCCAGTATGAAAAGAAAATCGCCGAAGCGCTGGTGTATGTCACCACCAGCCAGGTGCCCAAGGTTCAGGTGCTGGAGGGCCATGGGGAGCTGTGCGCAGGGCAGACAGCGGCCATGGAAGCGCTTTTAACGGCCCATAATTACGCGTTTGAAAGGGTGGATCTGATGCGGGCGGGAACCCTTGACCCGGCCTACCCCCTGATGATCTTGTCCCCGCAAAAAGACCTGCTGGCAGGCGAGCTTTCCGCCATTGAGGGCTTTAGCCAAAAAGGCGGTTCTCTGATCATCACCAGCGATTATGGGGATCCGGACAGCCTGCCCAATTTTGACGCGCTGTACAGAAGCTATGGCTTTGAAAAAATTCCGGGCATTGTGGTGGCCGATGAGGAGGACAAGGCCTCATATATCAACAGCCCCATTTTCCTCACTCCCTATATGGAAGATACCTACATGACGGCTGATCTTGTGGCGTCAGGCCATACCATGCTGATGCTCCCTGGCGCCAGGGCCTTTGAGCTGCCTGAAGCGCAGGGCACGAATCCCCTTGTGACCCCGCTTCTTACAAGCGGCATGGCTTATATTAAGGATACGAAAAAAGATGGCGCAACCCTGCTGCCCGAGGCGGGAGACCGTCAGGGCACCTTTCATCTGGCGCTTTTTTCCAGCTTGGCACAGCCTGACGGTACCCGTACCCAGGCGCTCATTCTGGGCAATTCGGCGATGCTCACCGACAGTTGGCTTTATGAGAACACCTACAGCCGGGAGTTTTTGCTCCATGCCCTTTCCTATCTGGGGCATGGGAATGATATCAGCCTGGATATCGCCCCCAAAACGGCCACCCGCCCCCAGCTGGTGATGCCCGGTTTGGGCCTGCCGCTTGCTATCATTATTCTTATGCCGCTTCTTATTCTGGCAACAGGCGCAGCCGTTTTGCTGGTGCGCAGGAGGCGCTGAGATGCAGCCCGTCAGGAAAAAAAAGAGAAGAAAGAAGCCCGCCACTGCCATCATCGCCATCTGTGTGGCGGCGTTTGCGGGATTGGTAATGCTTTGGTATCTCAAAAACCAGCCGGAAGCGTTGCCGCCTCCCTCAGCGCAGCGTGAAGCGGCGCAGCAGATTAGATTGATAAATCGGCAGGAAAAGGCGCTATCCGCGTTTCAAGTGTTCCCGCCGGGGCGTAACAGCTACCGCCTGGTGCGCGGAGAAAAAGGGTTTCAAGTGGAGGGCCAGCCTGATTTTGCCTTGGATGAGCAGATGCTTTCTACCATGGTAGAAGACCTGACCACGCTCAGCGCCGAAAAAGCCGGAGACATCAGCGAGGTGAAGGGCGGGGCGGAGGCGCTGGGCATTGACGGCCAGCATTTCCGTGTCATCGCGGAATATGATGACGCAAGCCGGATTACCTTTTCCTTTGGCAACCCGGCCTATACGGAAATCCCTTCCGACTATCTCATGCTTTCAGGGGACTCCGCCGTGTACACGGTTTCCCCCCAAATCAGGAACAACCTGGATCATCCCCTGGGCGCTTTGCACCCCATTCCCAAGATTAATTTTAACAGTGACCTTGTGGACAGCGTGGAGGTGAGCGTGGGGGAGGAGGCCTTTACCTTGGCGCAAACAGGCGTATTGTGGCAGGTGGCATCCCCGTTCCGGTATCCCGCCGATCGGGGGGCTGTCGCCGCCCTTAAAAAGAACATCAACAGCATGCGCCTGGCGGTATATGTTGGCCAGGGAGCGGAGAACAACCTGGCGGAATATGGCTTGCTTTCGCCTCGAATGACCGTGCGTTTCAACCTGGCGGAAAGCGTCATCATCACGCCGGCTCAGGATGACATCCCTGTCAGCACCCTGCAGGTGCCCGCCCAACACCTTGAATTTGCCATTGGCGATGACATTGACAACATCGGCTTTTACTGCCTTTATAAGGGCTGCGTTTATCAGGCCAGCTATGCTTCCATGGGCTTTTTGACCACCCTTTCCCGGGAGGGTTTTCTGGCGAAAAACCCCGTGATCATCCCCATCAATCAGCTGCTGTCCCTTCAGGTGATTCGCTTGGACAGCGCCCGGTGCTACGGGGTGGAATTGGTGGAGCGTATTGAAAAAAACAATGCTCTGGCCGTTGACGCGTCCGGGCAGCAGATTTATGATCCGGTGATCATGCGGGACAATCAGGAAATTGATCAGGAAACCTTTGTCATGGAATATCTGAAGCTGATGGATGTGGGCAACCGGGGAAAATTGCCGCCTGATTTTGTGCCAGCAGGCAGACCCGTTGTCCGGTATGTTTTTGAAGCGGAGGGCGGCGCTAAACTGGACATGGCGTTTTACCCCTATGATGCCCTTCACCTGGCCATGGCGGTCAATGGGCAGGCGCTATACTATACCACTCGTCAGGCGGTGGAAGATATCGCCCTATAAGGCGCTTGTTACAATCCCGCCCCCCAGGCAGAGATCGCCCTGATAAAACACGGCGCTTTGCCCCGGCGTCACCGCGCGCTGAGGATGTTCAAATCTCAGGCTGCCGTCTGTTCCTTCAAACATCAGGGTAGCGGTCTGATCGGGCTGACGGTAGCGCAGCTTTACCTGAATATCGCAGGGGGATGGGGGAACATTATTTACCCAGGTGATTTGCTCAAGCTTGGCCCCGGTGGCAAACAGCCGGGGATGATCCTCCCCCTGCACCAACATCAGCCGGTTGCGCTCCAAATCCTTTTCCGCCACAAACCAGCTGCGCCCATCGCCACGCCCGCCAATGCCCAGGCCCTTTCGCTGGCCGATGGTGTAGTACATCAGCCCATCATGCCGTCCAATGACCTCCCCAGCCTCTGTGACCATGTCACCCGGCTGGGCTGGCAAATACTGCTGCAAAAAACGCTTGAAATGCCGCTCGCCAATAAAGCAGACGCCGGTGGAATCCTTTTTGTTAAACACGGGCAGCCCCGCTTCCCGGGCGATCTGCCTGACCTCCGCTTTGTGGAGACCACCTACCGGAAACAGGGCTTTTTTTAACTGCGCGGCCTTGGTCATATACAGAAAGTAGCTCTGATCCTTGTTGGAATCTGTTCCTTTTATCAGGCTCCCTTTTTCAGTGCGGCGCACAAAGTGGCCGGTGGCCATGTAATCCGCGTCCAGCTTCAGTGCAAAATCAAGAAAAGCGCTGAACTTGATTTCCCGGTTGCACAGCACATCCGGGTTTGGCGTGCGGCCATGGCGGTATTCCTCCAGAAAATGGGAAAATACCCGCTCCTCATATTCCTTGGCGAAGCTGACGGAATAGTGGGGGATTTGGAGGGCGTGGCAGGTTTCCCGCACATCCGCCCAATCCTGCTGGGCGGTGCAGACGCCGTTTTCGTCCGCTTCCTCCCAGTTGTTCATAAAAACGCCAATGACCTCATGCCCCTGGCGCTTTAAGAGCAGAGCGGCCACGGCGGAATCCACCCCGCCCGACAGCCCCACCACCACCCGGCTCATAAGATTCCATCCCGATGCAGGCGTTCCATCACGCTTTGGTAAACTTTTTGCGCTGTTTCCTGCTTTTCCCCGGTGGCTCGGATGACCAGGAAACGATCAGGCTCTGCTGCGATCATCTCCTGATAGGCGCTGTCCACACGGCGGTGGAAGGCGGCGCCTGCCAGCTCCAACCTGTCCCTGGTGCGGGCATGCTGCCTTTTTTCAGCGTCCTCCGGGCTTAGCTCCAAAAACACCGTGACGTCAGGCATCACGCCTGCCACGGCTGGCGCGTTCATCTGCCGGACAACCTCAATCCCCAGTTCACGCCCCGCGCCCTGGTAAGCGATGCTGGAGTCCACAAAACGGTCGCTGATGACAATTTTGCCTGCCTTAAGCCCGGGGATGATCACATCCCGCACATGCTGCGCACGGGCGGCGGCATATAGAAGCGCCTCGGTGACATCGGTCATGTCCGTATTTTCGTTTGAGAGCAGGATAGCCCGGATTTGCTCAGCCACCGGGCTTCCTCCCGGCTCCCGGGTGAGCAGCACAGGGTAACCGCGCTGTTCCAGGCGCTGGGCAAGGAACCTGGCCTGGGTGGATTTGCCGGCCCCGTCGTTGCCTTCAAAGCTGATAAAATATCCTGTTGTCATGGCTTTGTATTCATTCCTTCTTCAAGCAAAGCGCTGATAAAGCGCAGGGTGCTTTCCGGGTTGTCGGAATAGCAGGTGACGGATAAAAACATGTCCTGACGGATTAAGCCCAGGCGTTTTGCTGTTTCCGGATAGTCCGCCAGGGGAATGCCAAACAGCATGCTTTGGGTCGCCGCTTTTTGTGTACCATCAGGCAACGATTCAAGTACGGTCAAATATCCGGGCCGCAGGTCAACCTCAGGATGAATGATAAGCTGGCCGCTTGCCACCGCTTCATCCAGGGATAGAAAAGCGCCTTGGACAGCAAAACGTTTGAAATCCTCCGTGCCCAGCACATAGATATCCCCCTCATGGGCGGAAATGAAGGTGACCAGCTGAACATTGGCATATATATCCTGGGAGGAAGGGGGCAATATGGTTATCACATTGATTTCCTCCACCTCAGGCGCGATTTTTGCCCGCAAATCATCCAGCGCGGACTGCATTTCCTTTTCACCTGTGGCCACCGTTTGCACATAGATATCGATGCGCCTTTCGCCAGGCGCCCGGTAAGCGGTTTGGATGAAAATCAGGTTCCAGATAAAAAACGACAGAACCATCACCAGCACATACTGCCACCAATGATAGCTGAAGTGATGCCTGAGTGTTCTGCCGTCCGGCCTGAGGTTAAACTTCATTTTGCCTGTCAATCAGCCCAGGGGTTTCATGGTGGGGAAAAGCAGCACGTCACGGATGGATGCGCTGTCGGTTAGCAGCATGATCAGCCGGTCAACCCCCACGCCCAACCCCCCCGTTGGCGGCATGCCATATTCCAGGGCGTTGAGGAAGTCCTCATCCACCCGGGCATTTAACCCGCCCAGCCGATGCCGCTCTTTCACTTGCCGCTCAAAACGGGCGCGCTGGTCAAAGGGATCGTTGAGCTCTGAAAACGCGTTGCCAAACTCACTTCCGCAGATGAAAAACTCAAAGCGTTCCGTCAGCCACGGGTCTTCCGGTTTGCGCTTGGCCAGGGGAGAAATTTCCACCGGATAATCGGTGATGAAGGTGGGTTGAATCAGCTTGTCTTCGACATATTCGTCAAACAGCTCAGCCAGACAGTCCCCGCGGGTGGCGCCAGTCTCGATTTTAATGCCGCGCTCTTTCAAGCAATTGCGGGCGTCCTCGTCACTCTCCCAGGCAAAAAAGTCAATACCGCTTTCCTGCTTCACAGCCTCTGCCATGGTGATCCGCGGCCAGGGCGCGGCCAAGTTTATTTCTTTCCCTTGATAGGTGACGTTTGTGGTACCGCAGGCTTCCATGGCAACAAAGGAGATCATCTCCTCCACCAGGCGCATGATCTCATGATAGTCCACATAGGCCTGATATACTTCCACCGTGGTAAACTCCGGGTTATGCTTGGGGCTCATGCCCTCATTTCTGAAAATGCGGCCAATTTCATACACCTTATCAAAGCCGCCTACGATCAGGCGCTTGAGATAAAGCTCTGTTTCGATCCGCAAAAACATGTCGATGTCCAGGGTATTGTGGTAGGTTTTGAAGGGACGCGCCGCAGCGCCGATTTCCAGTGTGTGCAAAATGGGTGTATCCACCTCCAGGAAACCCCTGGCATCCAGGAAGTGGCGGATCGCGTTGATGATGCGGGTGCGCTTGATAAAGGATTCCCGTACATCGGGGTTAACGATCATGTCAAGGTAGCGCTGGCGATAGCGCAGATCCATGTCTTGAAGCCCATGCCATTTTTCAGGCAGTGGCTTGAGGCACTTGGCAAGCAGGGTGATCTCCTCCGCATGCACGGAGATTTCCCCGGTTTTTGTTTTGAACACCTTGCCCCGGATGCCCAGCATGTCGCCCAGGTCATAGCTTTTGAATGTCTGATAAGCTTCAAGACCCAGGTCATCCCGGCGCACATATACCTGAATCATCCCGACGGCATCAAGCAGATGAGCAAAGGAGGCTTTTCCCATCACCCGGCGGCTTGTCATCCGCCCGGCAATGGCTACCGTCTGGCCGTTTAGCTTTTCAAACTCATCTTTGATGGCGCTGCTGAGCGCATCCACAGGATACTTGGTCAACAGATAGGGGTTTTGCCCCTGATCCATCAATTCCTGAAGCTTGGCGCGGCGGATGCCCTCCTGCTCTGAAAAGGTCTGCTGATTTGCTGCCTGCTCTGACATATGTCAAAAACTCCTTTTTTATCGGTGGATATCAAGAACTTTCAGGGTAACAATGCCGCCTGGGGCCTGCACCTTAACGGTTTGGCCTTTCTTTTTGCCCAGAAGCGCCGCGCCCATGGGGCTTTCGTTGGAGATGCGGTTGTTCATGGGGTCGCTTTCCCGGGCGCCCACAATGGTGTACTCAATCTCCTCTTTAAACTCAGCGTCATATACCCGCACCGTGGTGCCAATGTTGACCCGGTCGGTGGATACCTCGCTTTCGTCCACCACAATCGCGGTGCGGATGGTGTTCTCCAGGTCGATGATTTCCGCCTCCAGGCGGGACTGTTCGTTTTTGGCCTCATCATATTCGGCATTTTCACTCAAATCGCCAAACCCCCGGGCCACGGCGATCATCTCCGCCACCTCGGCGCGTCGGATGGTGGTCAGATACTGGAGCTTTTCCTCCAGTTTTTTCATGCCATCCACGGATACCACTGTTTTGTTGCTCAGCTCATGCTGTTTGCTGGACATGGTTCATTCTCCATTCGTTATCTAAGTATTTTGATACAGGCTACACTGCCCGTATATAGTTCTTTTCATTGACCCACGCAATAAAAAAACATGCGCTATCAAATCCGCATGCGCACGCGGGCTTCAACTGCGCGAGACAAGTATACGATAAACAGGCTGCCTTTGCAAGCGGGTAAAGGCATTGCGTCACAGAAACAGTAAAGGCATTGCGTCACAGAAACCAGCCATTTATGGCGCCAGCTCCTTCAGCCGGTAAAGCCGATAGGTGCACACCTCTCCCTCATAGGGGTGGGGGATGGTTTTCACAAGATCATAGGGCATGCCGGGATATAGTTCTTCTAGCTTCTGGTTGTTGGAGATGATATAGTCCACCTGCCCTTCCATGACCATTTCCCTCCAGGCTTGTGCCCGCTCAGGCAGGTAGGTGTTAGTGGCGATGAAGTACTTATGCTCCGGCACAATTTCCGCCACATTCTGAAAGCCATGATCCATATTGGCATGGGTTAGCAGGGTGGGGTTGGGCGTTTGATGAATGATGTCGCGGAACTGGTACTGGGGCAGGTCAGAGCGCCCATAGATCAGCAGATAGCCATTCTGGCTGGAGGCCAAGGAGCGGGGCATGAGCACCGCCATAATCAGAATGGTGATTACTATTGAGCGCTTCAGCGTCATGGAAGGCCAGACGGAAGGCTTGACCAGGCTTAGAAAATAACGAAAACCAAGGACTGCCAGCACGCTCAGAGGAAGAAAATAATAATTGTACACAACAGGCAGCGTGATCAGCAGCAGAAGTATACTGGCATATACGCAGTGCACAGCTGTGCGCAGCTTGACATGGGGGTTTCTGCAGCTAAAGCCCAGCCCCCAGAAGCCCGCCACCGCCAGGCCTGTCATCAGGGGGCTTCCCAGGAAGCCCAGCAAAATCCTGCCAAAATAAAGAAAGGTGCCCTCGCCCCATCGCTGGGTGAACTGATCACCGATGGTTTTATAGGCGTCCCCGGCATAGTGGACAACGTTTGATTTGAAATAGACGGCAAATAAATCCGAAAAAGAACCCGTCAGCCCAAAATAGAGCAGCGCCGGCAGGGAACCGATGACAATCCCAATAAGCCACAGCCCAATTATCTCAAGCAACCCTTTGTAATCTTTGTTCCTGACAGCGCAGATAAGAATCGCCACACAAAAGCCGATGTGAAACCCTAAGATGGTGTATTTGGTCCAGAAAATGATGGCGGTCACGATACCCTGAAGAACCCAGCTGCCTTTTGGCAGCTTTCCCCACTTTTCTTCGCCGGCCCATTGCAGCATGGTGTAAAGTGAATAGGATAAAAAAGGCAGCATCAATTCCTCAGCGCTGTCCCCATGGGTCAGGGCCAGGGACGCGGCGACCGAGAAAACAAGCAACGGCATCACCGGAAGAATCAGCCTGAGCGGGAAATAAAGCGATAGGGAGCGGTAGGCGAAAAAAAGGAAAAAGGTCATCGTCAGTGTTTCCATCAGATACACGCCAAAAAAGGAGGGGTAGGAGATCAGGGTGGCCAGGATATGAAAAACATAAAGATACAAACCTTTTTGTTCAAAGACATCCGCGTACAGCACCCGGCCGTTCATCATCATCCGGGCCACGGTGATGTAGGCGTTGGCATCTCCCCAATCGTTGATGGGGTAAATAAAGGAAGATTTTGAGCAGACCGCGATAAAAGCCGCGGCGATCACAAAACAAGCCAGCAGGATTTTGTAGGGAAAAGGTTGTTTGGTCGGGATAGACATATCGGCAGAACGTGGGTTTGTTGGCATCTAACTTATCTCCATGGTATTGCTGATTCATCAAATTTGATGGTATCGCTTTGCCTATCATACCAGCTTTTACTGATTATGGGCAGTCTGTTTATTATTTCGAGAGCAGAATGATGCAGGCGATTGCAATTGGTATAGATATAGGGTTAAAATATACTTAATAAGAGTAAAATGCTTGCGGAGAAAAGCGGAGATAAGGAATATGGACGGGTGGAAAGTGGATGAGCTGATGTATTTCGCGGGGGATGAGGTGCTGCTGCCCGCCTATGCCAAGCTGCGGGCGGAAATGCTTCGCTTATATCCAAGCAGCGAGGTGAGGGCGCAGAAATCCCAGATATCCTTTCGGAATCCCCATCCTTATGTTTGGGTATGGACATTGGCAGGCCATGACTCGCGCAAGGCGGGAAAAGGGCCGCTTTTTATTACTTTCGCTTTCCCCTTTCCTATTGAAAGCCCGCTGATTCATACCAAGCTTGAGCCCTATCCGGGGCGCTGGACCCATCATGTGGCGGTCAATGCGCCTGAAGAAATCTCAGAGGAGCTGATAGGGCTGCTGCAAGCCTCCCACAGCTTCAGAAACGGCAAGCTTAGATAAATATGATTTATCCGGAAAGCGTTTCATTCTCATCCGCTGGTGCCCAGCTGGTCAGCGCTTTTTCATGGCTGAAGATGACGAGCTTATCACCAGGGTGCCAGGTGGGCGGCGGAAGATTGGCATCCCAGTACATCAGCCGGTCATCTATCGCCTCCCGCGGCGAGCCGGCGCTGAAAAGCAGGGGATAGAAGCGAACGCCATCTCGTATCACCGTTTGATCATCAAGGGACTTAAAGAGCAGCACGCTGCGGCGCTGGCGGCCCTGGACGGCAAGCTCTAAAAAACGCCGGTATCGGGCCAAGGGCAGGATGTACAGGTGCAGGGCAAACACCGTCAGACAACCCAAGAGCGCGAACAAGGCGGCCGTCAGCCATTCCACGCGCTTGATGAAGCAGAAAGCCACAAGGCACAGTAAAACAACACCGGGAACAAGCCAGGTGAGGATGCGATGGCTCAGTTGTTTTTGAATGTCAGCAATATCCCTTTGATGATACATGGCATTCCTCCTGTTCACCCATCATACAGAAAACCATGGGCTGGGGCAAGAAAAACCTGTGAACGCATGATGCAAACCACGTTTTTTATGATATGATGTCCTTGTTTGACTGGGGAAGGAGGCTGTGTCTTTTGATTCAAACCATGGGCTTAACCAAGCGCTATGGCAGGGCGCGGGGGATAGAAAACCTGTCCATCCATGTCAGCCGGGGGGACATCTATGGGTTTATCGGCTCAAACGGGGCCGGCAAATCCACCACCATCAGGCTGCTGCTGGGGCTGATCCGGCCTTCAGGTGGCAGCGCTAAGGTACTTGGCTTGGATATTCTTAAACATAAAAAGGAGATATTGGCGGGCGTTGGATACATTCCCTCTGAGATTTCCTACTATTCAGGCATGCGAGGGTTGGACGCGGCGCGCATGGCCGCAAGGCTCCGGCGCGTGGAATGCACAGCGGAGGCCCGGCGATTGGCTGAGCGTCTGAGCTTGGACCTTAACCGCAAGGTGACGGACCTCTCCTTTGGCAACAAGAAAAAGGTGGCCATTGTTTGCGCGCTTCAGCACAAGCCGGATCTGCTGATTCTGGATGAGCCCACCAGCGGCCTTGACCCGCTGATGCAAAAGGCCTTCTGGGATATCATTCTGGAGCGCCATCGCCAGGGGGCGACGGTTTTCCTTTCATCCCATGTGCTGTCTGAGATTCAGCAGCACTGTACCCGTGCCGCCATCATCCGGGAGGGACGCCTGGTGGTGGAGGACGATGTGCGCACCCTGGCCCAGACCGCTGCCAAGCGCGTTACCCTGCACAATGTGCGGGGTGAGCTCCCGGAGATTCAGGGCGCCAAAGACATGCATTGGGTGGGCAGCACGGTCAGCTTCCTTGTGCAGGGGGACGCACGGCAGCTGCTGGAGGATCTGCGCCGGGGAGACTTTGAAGACCTGACCATTACGGAACCTGATATGGAGGAGATATTCCTCCACTTCTATGAAAATGAGGGGGTGAGGACATGACGGTGCTGCGCCATGAGCTGAAAACCGGCCTTGGGGCCACGCTGATCTGGTCGGTGGCCCTGTCCATCTTTGCTATCATTGCCCTGGCGATGTATCCTTTAGTGTCCAAATACTCCGACATGATCAATTTCCTCGTGGAGCGCATGGGCCTGATGGGGCAGATGTTCAACCTGCAAAACATGAACTTCTACGAGTTTATGACCTACTATGGCCTGGAATATGGCAACATCATGGGTCTGGGGGGCGGGATGTTTGCCGCGGTGACCGGCATGGTCATGGTGGCCAAAGAGGAAGGACGCCACACGGCGGAATACCTGTTTTCCCAGCCGGTGGGGCGGGCCAGCGTGCTGATACAGAAATTCATGGCCTTGGTGATTCTGGTGGTGTTGCTGAATGTTTTTGGTGTTCTGGTTTCACTGGCGGGGATCAGCTTCATGAGTCAAACCATCAATCAGGACGCGTTTATCGGGTTCCATGTGTCGCTGCTGATGATGAACCTGCAGGTGGCGGTGCTCTGCTTTGGCATTTCCTGCTTTAAAAAGCGGGACAATGTTGTGCCGGGCCTGGGCATCGTCCTGGCATTCTATTTCCTGAACCTGTTTATCAATGTCAATCGGCAAACCGCCGTGCTGGAATACCTGACCCCTTATTATTACACGGATATCTCCCGTATCACCGCGTCAAAAGGGCCGCTGTGGCGCTCCATCGGCCTGGGGTTTGCTTCAGCGGGGGCGATCTTAATTGCGGGATTTGGCTATTATACAAGAAAAGATCTGTCCATTTAGAAAGGAATCACATGGCCAAGCTTGAAAGAGAACTATGGGGCGACTTTGACCGGACGCTGAATCATGTTCACGAGGGGATCATGTCTGGCAGCATGTCGGCCAGCTTTGAGGATGAAAGCCATTGGGAAAGCGAGGACGTGCGCGTGGCGGTGCGTGTGTATGAGCGGTACAGCTGGCTTGGCAGCAACCGGGTCAGCATGTCGGTAACCCTGGCCGGCCGGGGGAACAACCTGTTCCTCACCGCCATTACCTCAGGCGGCTCCCAGGCGATGTTCTTTAAAATCAACACCTTTGGCGAATCAAACTTTCTGCGCACCCTGGAAGAAGTGCTTGATGGCCTATAAGCCAGGCAGCGAGAAGCTCTCCGGATAAACCCGGTCACTGTCCGCGTTCACGGTGTTCAGGATGCGCTGCTTGTCTTCCCCGGCGGCGGGAATGGGCCTGAAATCATTGGCAGGGATGATTCCGCTGGTGATAACCGGGATGAGGCATACCTGGGTGTTGACCAGAGCGTTCTCCTGATAATACAGGGTAACCTGGGCTGCCAGGGCGTCAAAGGTGGACAGCGCCAGATTTCCGCCAAAGATAAAATTGCCAAGGGAATAGAAAATAAGGCCGTCATTGTACATTTCAATGCCCTGGGGCACATGGGGATGGTGGCCGATGACCAAGTTTGCTCCCGCATCAATGGCGGCGTGGGCGATTTCTGTTTGCATGGCGTTGTGCTCAGGGGCGTATTCCTCCCCGGCGTGCATGGTATAGACGACGTAGTGGCAGCCATCCGCCTTCAGTTCAGCCACTTCCCGGCGAATACGATCCTTATCCTGGTGGTAGATGGTTTCCCGGATGCCGCCAAAGCCAACGCGAATGCCCTGCTTTTCAAACACATGCAACCAGTTGTAGCCGGCATACGGTATGCCCACCGCCTCCAGCGCGTTGCGCGTGCTTTTTTTGCCCGCGGCGCCATAGTCTGGGTAATGGTTGTTGGCGATGTTCACCAGCTCAACGCTTCCCAGCTTTAAGATCTGGGCGAAATCCGTAGGGCCGCGGAAGTTGTGCAGGCGCTTGGGGTTTTTGTCCCGTGAGGAATTCATCAGCACATTTTCCAGGTTGATGAGGGTGAGGTCATCATGGGAAAAATAATCGGCAAAGCCGGAAAAAGGCCAGTCAAAGCCCTTTTCAGCCACAATGGAATCAAAGGAGTCCGGCTGTTTGCGGGTGCTCTCCTCGCTGCCCAGCACGCAGTCGCCGGTGAAGGAGAGGGTGATGGCCACATCATGGGCGGGGATGTTTAGGGCTGCCGCCGGTGTTGCCTTAGGCTTTGGCGCAGGAATAGGGGAAGGGCTGGGCAAGGGCGTGGATACGGGGGCGGCAGATGCTTCAACGGTTTCCCCAATCAGTGAGGCGTCCTCCACCACCAGCACCTTGGTGCCCCGGGGGAGGTTGGCATACAGCCACCAGGCGTTAATCCCCTGGTCATTGATGCGGTTGTCAATCCGCACACAGCCGTGGGAGCCTTTCTTTCCAAGCGCCGCCTGATGCTCGCTGAAATCCTGGCCACCTTTGTTGCGGTAGCCCAGCTGATGGAGCAGGTTGCCACCGTCGATGCGCATGGCATAGTCATATTGGAAGCCTTCCTGGCGGAAGGTAGCAATGCGATCCTGGGTGATAAAAGCGCCGCTGATGGTTTCAAAGGAATCCTTCCCGGGGGGCACATACACTCCGGTGCTGACAGGAAGGCTGCCTATATACGCGCCTGCTTCATAAAGCCTTAGGCTCTGGCTTTTTTTGTCAATCAGGATGCCGAAGCGGTCATCAGGACGGATCACCATAAGCTTTTTTTCAGGCACATAGCCTGTGATGATGGCGCCGTCGTCATGGCGCGCGGTGCGCACCCGGGTAAAGCCATTGACGCCGGTTTCCAGCACCTCAAGCCCCGCGGTTTGTCCATGCACCTTGCCCAGCACCTCGGAGGATTCGCTGGGCTGGGTATAGACGCTTTGGTGCTGCATGTCCCCAATATCAAGCGCCGCTAAAGGCGCCATCATGGCGCGCCACACGCTGGCGTCATCCATGGCCTGGGGCAGGAATTCGCCGGGAGCGGCGGGGACAAGCTGAGGGGCTGGCGGCTGCTCCGCTGTCAGGGAAAAAGCTCTGCTGATGGCGGGCTGCGGGGAATTTTTCAGGCTGAAGGTGATCACATAGTCGCCGGGTGCCGCTGGCTGACGGCCCGCGGTCTTGTCCCAGCGGAAGCGCCGGGGAAGCTCATCCTTAGGTTCCAACGTCCAGCTTCTGACAGGGCTGTCAGGCTTATCCGCCCGGCAAATCGTCACAAAAAGCGGACGGGCGCTTGTCAGTTGATAGTCCACAATCAGGTCATCCCCTCCCTGAGCACACAGGGTTTCCCGGGCAACGATGGCGTACATGACGGCAGGCGCTGGTTTTAGCACGCGCAGCGGATGTTCTGCCTGATAAGTCTGATTTTCGCCGCTCAGCTCTGCGATCATCAGCGCATCCCCCCGGCAAAGGGGTTCGCCCGCAGCGCTTAACCCCTCAAAGGGAAGGGAAAGCTCGCCCGCGTCCACCCTTTGTTCCAGAAAAAGGGGAATCTTTTCCCGCCCGATTTGAGCAAAGACGCGCAACAGCCCCGCTTCTGGCACGGACAGGGTGAGGGAGGCGGGGGAATAAGGCTTGATGTCTCCCGGTGGGCTGATAAAGGCAAGGCCGCTTTGGGCGTTAACCGGTATGATGAATACTGCAAGCGCCAATATCAGCGCAAGCAGAAGGGTGGGTTTAAGGAAATCGGTTCTTCTGGCCATGGATCCCCCTTTTTGCTTTGAAAACAAACATAAAAAACATATCCCGTTTTCTATTATTTGTCAATGCATATAAAACTTGAGTTTCCGTATTCTGATTATACTTTTTGATTGAGCTGCAGGTGATTCAGGGGTTTTGAGGAAGTCACTGTCAAATCATGTCTTTTTTGTCAATATTCTGGCATATTTATGACGGAAAATGAGGAACCTTTCCTGTTTTTCATAGTAGAATTGATTTGTAACAAAAACTCGACTAAACAAATCCAGGGAGGCTCCTCATGCGTTATTCTACCACAGATACCTATCAACTCAAAAGGGAAATCATCACCTTCGCCAGGCGTCTGAGTGAAGGCCTCCCACGGGATTGGGAAAAGTTTACCGCTGATATGCTTTTCGGCATCCTCGCGTCCAGCAGCTGCATTCTTTCCCGCTTTGCCGATGTGCTCAAAGAAGATATCTTGAAAAAGAACACCGTTGAACGCTTGGCACGAAAGCTGTTAGAAGATATGCCCCCCGAACTCACCCATCATTACCTGTCCTTTGCCCGGGACATCGGGGAGGACACGGGGCCTGTCTTCGTGGATAATACCGACATCACCAAGCCCTATGGCAAAGCCTTTGAGGATATGGGAACGGTCAGAGATGGCTCTTCGGCAGATAAAAAGCTGAAGAATGGGTATTATGTGACTGAAATGACTGCCCTGAGCCATCGTACCCGTCAGCCTATCAGCCTCTATTCCCATATCCATTCCTCTCACTCAAAAAACTATACCTCTGTCAACGACATCACCTTCCGGGCATTGAAAGAAGTTTTCCCTTATTTCCCCAAAGCAACCTATGTCTTTGACCGGGGTTATGATATGAACAAGCTATATCTTTTCATGTACGAGCATGAAAAGAGCTTCATCGTTCGCGTCACCAGCAACAGAAATCTGTTCTGTAAAAACAAGTGGTTCAAGTCGACCACGCTCAGGGACAAATACAAAGGCAAGTTTAAGTGCCCGGTCTTATATGGCGGCAAAAAGACTGAATGCTGGGTCACCTGTGTCAATGTCAAGATCACCGCGAGCTGCAAATGGCTCAAGTTAGTATTGGTATATGGGCTGTCAGATACCCCCATGATGCTGTTGACCAACCACCCGGTCAGAAACAGGGAGGACGCGCTGCAGGTTGTCCGGATGTATTTCATGCGGTGGCGGATAGAGGAGCATTTCCGCTTCAAGAAGACGACCCTGGGGTTTGAGGATATGCGGGTGCGCAAGCTGAAGGCAATGAATCACTTGAGTCAGTTTGTGAGCATGGCCATTGGTTTTTTGTGCGCACAGGCAGACAAAAGAAACACCTCCAAGCTCAGGCGCGCCGTGACGCGCGAGGCAAATGGACAGAAGCAGGAGCACAAAATATCCTTTCTGCTTTATAGAATGGGGCTGGGTATCCAGCGCATTCTGGCCAGGGCACAAACAGGCATCCGTGCCTGGTTCCGCGTAGGCCGACCCAAATACAGGCAGTTATCCTTCCCTTTGCTATGTTGAAATACAACAACTGAATAGGCGCGCACAAGGGCTTGTTTACCTTCCCTTTTTTTGGAAAATTCGCTCTGTAAAATGAAATACCGCATCCTCTACCATGCAGAGGCTCAGAAATCTCTGCTCATTGCACCAGAAGATTGCAAAATACGGAAACTCAAAATATAAAAACTTGAGTTTCCGTATTCTGATTATACTTTTTGATTGAGCTGCAGGTGGTTCAGGGGTTTTGAGGAAGTCACTGTCAAATCATGTCTTTTTTGTCAATATTCTGGCATATTTATGACGGAAAATGAGGAACCTTTCCTGTTTTTCATAGTAGAATTGATTTGTAACAAAAACTCGACTAAACAAATCCAGGGAGGCTCCTCATGCGTTATTCTACCACAGATACCTATCAACTCAAAAGGGAAATCATCACCTTCGCCAGGCGTCTGAGTGAAGGCCTCCCACGGGATTGGGAAAAGTTTACCGCTGATATGCTTTTCGGCATCCTCGCGTCCAGCAGCTGCATTCTTTCCCGCTTTGCCGATGTGCTCAAAGAAGATATCTTGAAAAAGAACACCGTTGAACGCTTGGCACGAAAGCTGTTAGAAGATATGCCCCCCGAACTCACCCATCATTACCTGTCCTTTGCCCGGGACATCGGGGAGGACACGGGGCCTGTCTTCGTGGATAATACCGACATCACCAAGCCCTATGGCAAAGCCTTTGAGGATATGGGAACGGTCAGAGATGGCTCTTCGGCAGATAAAAAGCTGAAGAATGGGTATTATGTGACTGAAATGACTGCCCTGAGCCATCGTACCCGTCAGCCTATCAGCCTCTATTCCCATATCCATTCCTCTCACTCAAAAAACTATACCTCTGTCAACGACATCACCTTCCGGGCATTGAAAGAAGTTTTCCCTTATTTCCCCAAAGCAACCTATGTCTTTGACCGGGGTTATGATATGAACAAGCTATATCTTTTCATGTACGAGCATGAAAAGAGCTTCATCGTTCGCGTCACCAGCAACAGAAATCTGTTCTGTAAAAACAAGTGGTTCAAGTCGACCACGCTCAGGGACAAATACAAAGGCAAGTTTAAGTGCCCGGTCTTATATGGCGGCAAAAAGACTGAATGCTGGGTCACCTGTGTCAATGTCAAGATCACCGCGAGCTGCAAATGGCTCAAGTTAGTATTGGTATATGGGCTGTCAGATACCCCCATGATGCTGTTGACCAACCACCCGGTCAGAAACAGGGAGGACGCGCTGCAGGTTGTCCGGATGTATTTCATGCGGTGGCGGATAGAGGAGCATTTCCGCTTCAAGAAGACGACCCTGGGGTTTGAGGATATGCGGGTGCGCAAGCTGAAGGCAATGAATCACTTGAGTCAGTTTGTGAGCATGGCCATTGGTTTTTTGTGCGCACAGGCAGACAAAAGAAACACCTCCAAGCTCAGGCGCGCCGTGACGCGCGAGGCAAATGGACAGAAGCAGGAGCACAAAATATCCTTTCTGCTTTATAGAATGGGGCTGGGTATCCAGCGCATTCTGGCCAGGGCACAAACAGGCATCCGTGCCTGGTTCCGCGTAGGCCGACCCAAATACAGGCAGTTATCCTTCCCTTTGCTATGTTGAAATACAACAACTGAATAGGCGCGCACAAGGGCTTGTTTACCTTCCCTTTTTTTGGAAAATTCGCTCTGTAAAATGAAATACCGCATCCTCTACCATGCAGAGGCTCAGAAATCTCTGCTCATTGCACCAGAAGATTGCAAAATACGGAAACTCAAAATATAAAAACCGTCCGGCAATCGGACGGCTTTGCTCATCTGATGGAAGGGAGCTTACTGGTTCCGCATCGCGGCGTAGCACTCGCTGCAATAGATAGGGCGATCGTTGCGGGGAAGGAAGGGAACTTTGGTTGCGGCGCCGCATTCCGCGCAGATCGCGTCATGCATTTCCCTCGGGCCGTGTGAGGGGTGGCTTGCCTTTCTGTTCTGACGGCAATCCTTGCAGCGGGTGGGCTCGTTCTGAAAGCCCTTTTCTGCGTAGAATTCCTGTTCGCCGGCGGTGAAAACAAATTCAGCGCCGCAGTCACGGCAAACCAGGGTCTTGTCTTGGTACATGGATTGGAAACCCCCTAATCAATATCGATTGATCTTCGCTGACCTGGTCTTTGTCCCCACACCCGCCGGCTGGAGCTTTGCTCTGCGCCAAGCGCCCTCACGCCGCCCTCTCGGGATCGCTCCCGGCCGGACTAACTCCTAGATCGCACCATGCTCACCGAGCATTGCCCGGCTTACGTGGGCCGTTTTGCCTGCGACTGGCATCGGCTTTCAACCACAGACCGAAGTTCAACCATGCTGATTATAAGCCCGATGAGGCTGTCAGGCAAGGGAAATATACATGGCAATGAAGAAAATCTAATCCACCAGCATTGAATGCCATGGTTGTCAGGTGGTAAAATGGAGCGGGAGGGAAAAAGTATGTCCACATTGGGCCGCGTTACCAAAACAGATCTGTCAAACCTTAGCTGGATAGACGGCTGGTCATACGATAAGCCAAATATCTTGGGCACGCGCTTTGGGTTGGAACTGGCGCAGCTGGCCTATGATTTTGAAACCGAGCCCTGGATGAAGGCGGGGTGGACAGATGTATCCATCCAGGTGGATCGCCGGGTGCTAAGCGGCATCCATGTTCCTGAGGAGGAGGGGGACTGGCGGCAGATAATATTAAATGGATTTTTGCCCAAACTGGCTAAGCGCCTTACCGTGCTGTCAAACCCCATCACCCAGCTGCGGGGGTTGAGGGATGAAAGCCTGCTGTATGACACGGGGAAGGCCATCACCATGATTAAGGCGCTGCCGGAGGGGCGTTTTGCGGTGGCCGTGGGCTTTACCGGCACTGGGAAGCGCCCCCAGGACTGGGTGAGCAACATGCGCTTTGCGCATCCGGACGGGCTGCACATCGGCTTTAAATACCTGTCTGAACTATATGAGAGCAATGCGGATGACATCCATTTCCCAACAGCCGCCGAAGCGCTAGGGCTTGAAGGTCTTACCCTGCGGGATGTGATTATGGAGTGTGCCCAGGAGAACAGCCGTTTTACCCTTTTGATGGCGGGTCACAGCCAGGGGGCAGCCGTGCTCCAGGTGTGGACGCACCGCCGCTTACAGGAGGGCTTTAAGGCAAAGCACTTGGTGGGTATGGGCTTTGCCTGTCCCATGGTGGCAAAGGGGATGGCAGAAGAAGAACGAGCTTGCCCGCTGGCCTTATTCATCAGCACTGACGATTTGTTCACCCGCGTTGGGCTTTATGAACACCTGGGCCGTGTCTGGACCTTAAATCCGGGTGAGGATATGCGGGAGCTTTGCTACGCGGATTGCTGGGAGGATCCCCTCTTTCATGAGCTGCTGGCGCTGATGAATGGCATCGGGGATGTGGAAGAGGCCATGGTGCTGGTGCTTGGCTTTCTTGAGGCGCTGGAAACGGTGCCCCGCAAGGAGGCAGGGGCCGCCTTGGGCTTTTTGATCAACACCATGATGGCCGAGCGCTGGCTGCCCCTGGCGGAGGAAGCGGTGGGGAAGGTGCTGCGCTATATGCGCCTGTCAGTCAGGCGGTATTATCATGACCTGAAAGGTTGTCAGCCTGTTGAAAATGAAGTGAACGAGGCAACGCTGACCTTCCAGCGGATGCTGGTGGAGCATAAAGCGGTGGAAATCATGGAAATGTTCTTCAAAACCCTGACCTTGACCCACTCCCTTTCCCGTGAGGAGTTGGGGCAGGAGGATTTGGCTCCCTATAGCTACATGGTGGTTCGGGGGTTTGAGAAGCTGGTTTGATTAAAACGTGAAACTCAAAGTTTCCTCACTTGACAAAACTGAAGCACTCTTGCTAATATATACCGAATGTTTGACGGGGAGACCTTTCTATCGTTCGGAAAAAACTGGGAAAGGGCAGCGGCATGAACTTTATCCTGACGGGGGTTCGTATCCTCACGGAAAGCGGGGAAGAACGCAGGGATATTGTTCTCTCAAATGGTTCTCTGATTTTCGATCCTGCCCTGTGGCCGCAGGGGCCAATGGAAAGGCGGGAAGGCAAGGATCTTTGTCTGTTTCCGGGATTCACAGATGTGCATGTGCATCTGAGGGAGCCCGGTTTTTCATATAAGGAGACCATAGCCACCGGCACCCGTGCTGCTGCGCGAGGCGGGTTTTGCTGTGTGTGCACCATGCCGAATGTAACCCCCGTGCCTGACAGCATTGAAATGCTTGAAGAACAGCTGGTACTAATCAGGCAGCATGCTGTGATCAGAGTCAAGCCCTTTGGCGCTATCAGCAGGGGACAAAAGGGCTGTGAACTGGCTGATTTGGCCGGAATGGCTGATAAGGTGGCCGGTTTTTCTGATGATGGCCGTGGCATGCAGCGGGAAGACCTCATGATGCAGGCTATGTGGCAGGCGAAAAGCCTGAACCAGGTGATTGCCGCCCACTGCGAGGATGAATCATTGCTTGGTGGCGGCTATATTCATCAGGGAGATTATGCCAGGCTGCATGGCCATGTCGGCAACCCTTCTGAAAGTGAGTGGCGGCAGGTGGAGCGCGATCTGAGATTAGCGGAAGAAACCGGCTGCAAGTACCATGTGTGCCATGTGTCAACCAAAGAATCAGTGGCGCTGATTCGTGAAGCAAAGCGCCGGGGTGTTGATGTGACCTGTGAGACAGCGCCTCATTATCTGGTCTTGGATGACAGCCAGCTAAAAGAGGACGGACGCTTCAAGATGAACCCGCCTATTCGGGGGAAAGAAGACCGGGAAGCATTGATTGAAGGCGTGCTTGATGGCACGGTGGACATGATCGCCACCGACCATGCCCCCCACAGCCGGGAGGAAAAGGCGAAGGGCCTGAAGGGCAGTTTGAATGGAGTAGTTGGGCTGGAGACCGCTTTCTCGGTGCTCTATACGCACCTGGTGCGTCCGGGGATTCTGTCATTGCGGGGGTTAATTGCCCTGATGTCTTTTAGGCCCAATGCGCGCTTTGGTTTTACGCCTGTTGAGGATTATACGCTTCTTGATCTGGGAGAGAGGGAAACAATCAATCCTGAGCATTTTTTTTCCATGGGGAAAAGCACGCCCTTTGCCGGCATGGAAGTGTATGGCAAATGCCTGTTGACTCAGTGCGGCGGCAGGATAGCATGGCTAGATGACACATTTTTTTACCGGGAGGGGCAGGCGTGAAGCAGTGCATCTATCTGATTGAGGAGAATGAACGGATAGCTGAAAACACCTACCGCATGGTGTTTAAAGGAGATGCATCCGCTTTCACAGCCCCGGGTCAGTTTTTGAATTTGCAGTTAAGCGGACTGTACTTGCGCCGTCCTTTTTCGGTGAGCGAGTGGGAGAAAGACAAGGTTACCATCGTATACAAGGTGGTGGGCGCCGGCACCCAGAAAATGGCCACGTTCAAGCGTGGCCGGGAAGTGGATGTGCTGACCGGCCTTGGTAATGGCTTTGACTTGTCAAAAAGCGGTTCCAGGCCGCTGCTGATTGGTGGCGGGGCAGGGGTGCCGCCTTTGATGATGCTTTGCAAAATGCTGCTGACCCAGGGGAAACAGCCGACAGTCGCCATGGGATTTGCCAGCGCCGGAGAAGTGTTTTTTCAGGAGGCTTTCAGCCGCCTGGGGGTGCAGGTGGATGTGGCGACCATGGATGGCTCCATGGGGACAAAGGGTGTGGTGCTGGATGCCTGCCGAATGGATTCTTGCACCTATTTCTATGCCTGTGGGCCGGTTCCGATGCTAAAGGCAGTATGTGACGCCGCCTGCAGCGACGGGCAGCTGAGCCTGGAGGAGCGCATGGGCTGTGGTTTTGGCGCCTGCATGGGCTGTACGGTGATGACAGCGTCTGGCGCTAAGCGGGTGTGTGTGGATGGCCCGGTGTTTGAGAAAGGGGAGCTGATTTGGTGAGTACGGCTGTTGAGCTCTGCGGCATTCAGCTGGACAACCCTGTAATCGCCGCCAGCGGCACCTTTGGCTTCGGGGAGGAATTCGCCAGGCTGTATGATATTAATTGCCTGGGTAGCTTTTCCTTCAAAGGCACCACCTTATTGCCCCGGGACGGCAACCTGCCGCCCCGCATTGCGGATTGCCCGGCAGGGCTTCTTAACGCTGTTGGCTTGCAAAATCCGGGGATAGACCGGGTGGTGGCTGAGGAATTGCCCAGAATTGCCGGCTATTATCATAAACCTGTGATGGCCAATGTCAGCGGTTTTTTTGTTGATGACTATGTTAAGGTGTGTGAGGTGTTGGACAGCCAGCCCCAGGTGGGGTGGCTTGAGGTAAACATCTCCTGCCCCAATGTGCATGGGGGTGGTATGGCCTTTGGCACCTCTTACCAGGCGGCGGGGGAGGTCACCCGGGCAGTGCGCAAGGTGACGAGAAAACCCCTGATTGTGAAGCTGTCTCCCAATGTAACCGACATTACTGAGATAGCCCGGGCCTGTGAAGCGGAGGGGGCGGATGGATTAAGCCTCATCAACACCATTTTGGGCATGCGGATCAACCTGAAAACAAAAAAACCGCTGCTAAAAAACATTACAGGCGGGCTGTCCGGCCCGGCGATTTTCCCGGTGGCGCTGAGGATGGTATATCAGGTATATGAGGTGGTGCGCATTCCCCTGGTGGGGATAGGCGGGGTCAGCAGCGCCGAGGATGTGATTGAGATGATGCTGGCGGGGGCCACTGCCGTTCAGGTGGGCAGCGCTAACCTGATTAATCCTTTTGCATGCCGGGATATTATTGAGGCCCTGCCGGAGGTTATGGCTAAGTACCAAATTTCTAAGCTGAGCGATATCATAGGAGGTGCCCATACATGGGGAAAGATGTAATTGTTGCCCTGGATTTTCCCGGTCGTCATGAGACCATGGGATTTCTTGACCTGTTTCGGGAGGAGAAGCCATATGTCAAAATTGGCATGGAGCTTTTCTATCGGGAAGGGCCGGATATGGTGCGGGAGATCAAACAGCGTGGTCACCGTATTTTTTTGGATTTAAAGCTGCATGACATCCCCAACACCGTGGCTTCAGCCATGCTGAATCTGGGGCGGTTGAATGTGGATATGATCAACCTGCATGCCGCAGGCGGCATGGAAATGATGCGCCAGGCGGCGCAGGCGCTTAGCGTCCTGGGCGATGAAAAACCCCTCCTCATCGCGGTAACGGTTCTCACATCCTTGACGCAAGAGGCGGTTAAGGATGAGCTGCTGATTGCAGGCTCCCTTCAGGATACGGTGCTTCACTATGCTGCCAATGCCAAGGTTGCCGGGCTTGACGGGGTGGTGTGTTCGCCGCTGGAGGCAGCCGGCGTCCATGAGAAGCTGGGCAAAGCGTTTGTCACCGTCACCCCGGGCATTCGCTTCGCGGGCGGCGATAAGGGAGATCAGCAGCGCGTGACAACGCCCGCAAAGGCCCGGGAATTGGGGGCGGACTACATTGTGGTGGGCAGGCCTGTGACCAGGGCTGAAGACCCGGTGAGCGCATACAGGAGGTGTATCCATGAGTTTGTCGGCGCGTGAGATGATTGCGAGAGGTTTGCTGGAAATTGGCGCGGTTTTTTTGCGCCCGGACGAGCCTTTTACCTGGGCCAGCGGCATCAAAAGCCCCATTTACTGTGACAACAGGCTGACTCTGTCTGACCCAGATCTGCGCAACCAGATAGAGCAGGACATAGTGGACACGATCAGGGAAAAATATCCTCACGCTGACGCCCTGATGGGCACCAGCACTGCGGGCATTCCCCATGCCGCCATCGCGGCGCATCTGCTGGGCTTGCCCATGGGTTATGTGAGAAGCGGCAGCAAGGATCATGGCCGGCAAAACCGCATCGAAGGAAGGCTGGAAAAAGGCTGGAAAGTGGTGGTGGTGGAAGATCTGGTGTCAACCGGCGGCAGCGTGATCGAGGTGGTAGAAGCGTTGCGGGAGGCGGGGGCTGAGGTGCTGGGCATTGTCAGCATCTTTACCTATGGCATGAAGCAAAGCCTTGAACGCCTAAAAATGGCCCAGGTGAACAATACAAGCCTGACGGATTTTGACGCGGTGGTGGAGATCGCGGCTCAAGAAGGGCGCATTCGTCAGGAGGATATCGCCCGGCTCAAAGCTTTCAGGGATAATCCAAGGGATGAAAGGTGGATAGGGGAGGATTTATGAGGCACATTATCAGCATCATGGACTTGACGGTGGCGGAAATTGATGAATTAATTCAGACCGCCCAGGACATCATCGCAAACCCGGTGAAGTACCGGGAAAGCTGCCGCTACAAAAAGCTGGCCACCCTGTTTTTTGAGCCGTCAACGCGCACCCGGCTGAGCTTTGAGGCGGCCATGTATGAGCTGGGCGGTCAGGTTCTGGGCTTTTCTGAGGCTCAGTCCAGCTCCGCAGCCAAGGGTGAGAGCGTGGCCGACACCATCCGCACCGTGTGCTGTTACGCGGATATCATCGCCATGCGGCATCCCAAAGAAGGGGCGCCAACGGTGGCCGCGGTTCACTCCTCGGTGCCCATTATTAACGCGGGTGATGGCGGACAGAACCACCCCACCCAAACCCTGACCGACCTGCTGACCATCAAGCTGGAAAAAGGTGGTTTTGAGGGGTTGACAGTGGGACTTTGCGGAGACCTGAAATTTGGCCGTACCGTTCATTCCCTGATTACCGCCATGTGCCGCTATCCCGGTGTGCGCTTTGTGCTGATTTCGCCTGAGGAGCTGAAGGTACCCAGCTATGTGAAGATTCCGCTGAAGGAAGGCAAGGTACCCTACACCCAGACCACCGATTTGGCAAGCGTGCTGCCGGAACTGGACATTCTCTACATGACCCGGGTGCAGCGGGAACGCTTCTTTAATGAGGACGATTATGTGCGCCTGAAGGACAGCTACATCCTGACCCCGGAAAAGCTGACCCATGCCAGGAAGGATCTTTCCATCATGCATCCGTTGCCCCGGGTGAACGAGATTTCAGTCGCCATTGACGAAGATCCCAGGGCTTGCTATTTTAAGCAGGTGCTAAATGGCAAATACATCCGCATGGCCCTGATTCTTAAACTGTTGGAGGTAACAGCGGCATGAATATAGATTCAATTAAAAACGGCATCGTCATTGATCATATCAAGGCGGGCCAAGGCATGAAAATCTATGATTTTCTGGATCTGGGGAAGCTGGACTGCTCGGTGGCCATCATCAAGAATGCTTCCAGCAACAAGATGGGGAAAAAGGATATCATCAAAATCGACTCGGACCTGAGCAGTGTGGATTTGAATGCGCTGGGCTATATTGATCCCAACATCACCATCAATGTCATTAAAAACAGCCAAAGAGTAAAGAAATATCATCCAGAACTGCCGGACACCATCACCAACATCATCCGCTGCAAAAACCCCCGCTGCATCACCTCTACCGAGCAGGAGCTGCCACACATATTCAAACTTATAGACCGGGAAAAGGACGAATACCGGTGCATCTATTGTGAGAGCAAGGCAAATGTCTGAGCATGAAGGCCTCCGGGCCTTTTTGCTTGATGGCAAACTTTGAAAAACAGGGCTTCAATGGTATAATTGAACAAATCTGGTTTATAAAGCCGGAAAATATCATCAGGCTTAAGGGAGCCTGTTTTGGAGGAGCAACAATGGCAAGAGGCGGTAAACAGTTTGGCGGCTTTGGCGGGGCCAACATGCAGCAGTTGATGCGTCAGGCGCAGAAAATGCAGGAGCAGCTGGCGCAGGCCCAGGAAGCCCTGGATGAAAAAGAATATGAGGCGTCTTCTGGCGGCGGCATGGTCACCTGCAAGGTGAGCGGCAAGCGTGAGGTGATAAGCCTTGTAATTAATCCTGAAGCGGTTGATCCGGATGATGTGGAAATGTTGGAAGATCTGGTGAAAGCCGCCGTGAATGAGGCGCTGCGTCAGGGTGAGGAAGCCCGGGAAGCGGCCATGGCCGCCATGACGCCCGGCGGCATGGGCGGTCTGTTTTAATGAGCCGGCAGGCAGAGCCCATTGAGCGTATGACGGCGGAATTGGTCAAGCTGCCGGGCATTGGCCGTAAAAGCGCCCAGCGCCTGGCCTATTTTCTGGCGGCACAGCCCTTGGATCAGGTGAGGGAGTTGACCCAGGGCATTTTTCAGGGGCGCGAAGCCATCAGGCATTGTGAGCGGTGCGGCAACTACACCGCGGAGATGTTGTGCCCGGTATGTGCCGACCCAAGGCGGCGGCAGGATTTACTGTGCGTGGTGCGGGATCCAAGGGATGTGGCCGCCATGGAGCGTATGCACGATTATCATGGGCTGTATCATGTTCTCCATGGCATACTTTCGCCAATGGATGGTGTGGGCCCCGATGACATCCGCATCAAGGAGCTGCTGGAGCGCTTGGAAGAGGGGGAAGTGAAGGAGCTGATCCTGGCCACCAACCCCGACATTGAAGGCGAAGCCACAGCGGCTTATATTGCGCGGCTGGTTAAAGCCAAGGGCATTCGCGTGACCCGCATTGCCCACGGCGTGCCGGTGGGGAGCGACCTGGAGTATGCTGATGAGATTACCCTGTCAAAAGCCATGGAAGGCAGGCGGGAAATGTAATGCTGCACTTTTATTATGGCGTGATGGGCTCCAGCAAAACAGCGCAGCTGCTGATGCAGCGCTACAACTATCAGCAGCTTGGGCTGCGGGTGGCGCTGGTGAAGCCCGCCATTGACACCCGCATGGGGGAGAACCTGGTCTATTCCCGGGTGGGCCTGTCAGCGCCAGCGGAATTGGTTTTGGAAAGCGGGCACAGCGCCCGGGAGCAGCTGCTGTGGCTGGCTGCGCGCAACGCGTGTTCCGGTTTTGAATATGTGTTTGTGGATGAAGCGCAGTTCTTAACTGCGGAGCAGGTGCAGGAGCTGGCCGATATGGCCGATGAGCTGGATATCTTTTGCTATGGCCTGAGAACGGATTTTCAGGGCAACTTCTTTCCCGGCTCCGCTGCTCTTTTGCGCCTTGCGGAAGAAATCCACGAGGTACCGGGCGGATTATGCTGGTGCGGCGCCAAGGCCACCATGAATACCCGGGTGGATCCGGAAGGGCGGGTGATCAAAACCGGGGAACAGGTGATGATTGATAACCAGCAGGCTATCCGCTATATTGGCCTGTGCTATCGTCACTGGCGGCAGGGGATCAGCCATGTCTGAGGCGCTGTCAAGCCAGAAGCTCTGGCTGATCATCATTTTGGTAGTGCTGCTTGTTGGCCTTGTTTTGCTGGCGATGCTGATCGCACGTCAGAAAAGACAGCAGACCGCCCAACGTCGTATGCGGGAGGAGAGCGAAAACCTGCTGACCGAGTATATGGAGCGGCTGATCAGGGACACCGAAGCTCGCCTTACCGCCAACGCCAGCTATGACCAGAATGCTCTGCAAAGCGCTCTGCGCGCCCAGGAGGCTTCCTCAGGCAGCCGACTTGACCGCATGGATCAGCGTCTGGACAGCGCGCTTGGCATCCAGGCGGAGAGGCTCAAGCACCTGGATGAGGTGCTCAATATGCGCCTGGGGCAGAACGACCAGAAGGTGGGGGAGATGCGGGACACGCTATTTCAATCCCTCACCCAGATGCGCCAGGATAACGCCGCGAAGCTTGAGGAAATGCGCAAGACTGTGGATGAAAGCCTGCACCAAACCCTAAGCCGCCGCCTGGGGGAAAGCTTTTCCCTGGTGAATGAGCGTTTGGAAGCCGTCCACAAAGGTCTGGGGGAAATGCAGACCCTGGCCAGCGGGGTGGGCGACCTGAAAAAGGTGCTCAGCAACATCAAAACCCGGGGCACCTGGGGGGAGACCCAATTGGGAATGCTGCTGGAGGAAGCGCTTGCCCCCTCCCAGTACGACACCAATATCGCCGTTAAACCCGGCAGCTCTGAACGGGTGGAGTATGCCATCCGCCTGCCGGGGCGTGAGGACGGGATGATTGTCCACCTACCCATTGACGCCAAGTTTCCCATGGAGGACTATGAGCGCCTCCAGGCTGCACAGGAGGGAGACGACAAAAGGCTGGTGGATGAAGCCTTGAACGCTGTGGGCCAGGCCATCACCCGGGAGGCGGCGCGCATTGCCGGCAAGTATATTGCCCCGCCCTTCACCACCGATTTTGCCATTCTCTACCTGCCGGTGGAGGGGCTGTATGCAGAGGTGCTCAGGCTTCCCGGTCTGGTAGAAAAGCTGCAGCGGACAAACCGTGTCACCATTGCCGGGCCCACAACGCTATTGGCGCTGCTCAACAGCCTGCAAATGGGTTTCCGCACGCTGGCCATTGAGAAGCGCTCAGGCGAGGTGTGGCGCCTTCTTAGCCAGGTGAAAAACGACTTTAACGCCTTTGGAGACACGCTGGAGAAAACCCAGCTTCGTTTGCGCCAAGCTAGTGAGTCCATTGACCTGGCGGCCCGCAAAACCCGGGTCATCACCAGGCGTCTGCGCCATGTGGAATCCTTTGAGGAATCAGAAGCCGGTGCCTTGCCTGCTGATGAAGAGTTGGAGGCAATGGACATATCAGAACAATCCCCATCAGATTAAATCAGGAGGTGCTTTATGGAAAACAAACAAACCGGTGGTCAGGAGCTTCAGTTCAGCTTTGCCCACAACAACTTCAATGTCGTCGATCTTGAAAAGTCCCTCGCCTTTTACAAGGAGGCCTTGGGGCTTCAGGAAGTATCCCGCATGGAAAAGGAGGGTTTTACCCTTGTTTACCTTGGAGATGGGGTGACCAGCCACCAGCTGGAGCTGACCTGGCTTAAAGACTTTGACCGTCCCCGCTACAACCTGGGTGACAACGAAATTCACCTGGCCATGCGCGTGAAAGATATGGACGCTGCCCTGAAAAAGCACAAAGCCATGGATGTGGTCTGCTTCGAAAACCCTGCCATGGGCATTTATTTTATTTGTGATCCGGATGGTTACTGGATCGAGATCGTGCCGGATAAGGGCTGATAGTGTATAAAAAGGCCAGGGAATTTATGTGTTCCCTGGCCTTTTTCTCTTATCCTGTTTTTACAGCACCCAAAGGGCGGCAACGCCCACCATGATGAGCAGCGCCACCAGCGCCACCGGCACGATCACAATCAGCGCTGAAAGGGTCATGGCCAGCTTGTCACCCTTTTCAAGATATATCTCATCCTCATAGGGCCGGGCATTTTTCCGCTCATTGGCCTTTTCCTGGAGAAACTTGAGGGCGCGATCCACCCGCTTTTGAAGCATCATGGCTGCTGGGCTCCCAAGCGATGATGGCAGGCAACGAAATGATCGGGCTGCACTTCTTCCAGCTGGGGTACCACATGACGGCAGACCTCAGTGGCATATTTGCAGCGTGTGTGGAACTTGCATCCCGGCGGCGCATTGACTGGCGATGGGATATCACCTTCCAGCACCACCAGTTCACGCGTTACATTTTCATCGGCGGTGGGTATGGCGCTTAAAAGCGCTTCCGTATAAGGGTGCATGGGACCGCTGAAAATATCTTGGCTGGGCGCCAGCTCTACAATAACCCCAAGATACATAACGGCAATTCGGTCTGAGATGTATTTGACCACGGACAAATCATGCGTAATGAACAGATAGGTCAGGTTCTGCTGTTCCTTTAATTCTTGCAACAAGTTGATGATTTGAGATTGAATAGACACATCCAGGGCGCTGACAGCCTCGTCGCATACAACAAAACGGGGATTTGGTGCCAGAGCGCGAGCGATGCCGATGCGCTGACGCTGTCCGCCGGAGAACTGATGCGGATAGCGATGCAGAAAGTACGGGGCTAAGCCACAGTCATCCATCACCTTCAGGACATATTCCTTCATGCGATCATCGTTGCGGCGAAAGAATTGATGGGTCAGCAGACCTTCGCCAACAATCTGCCCCACAGTCATGCGTGAGTCAAGCGATGAATAGGGATCCTGGAAGATGAGCTGCATGTCTACCCTCAGGTGGCGCATTTCGTTATAAGTAAGCCGGGCAAGGTCAACGCCTTCATCCAGCTTTTGATCCTCTTGTTGAAAATCAGCATCATTTGCATATAAATCACGCAGCTTGCTTATTTCCTGCTGCACGCTTGCAACCTCATCATCGGCTGATTTCCACTGTATTTCCAGCTCGGTTATTTTACTTTTTGTTTTGTCGGCAGCGGCCTGCGCTCCCCGTTTGCCGTGTTCAGCGCGGTACTGGGCGTCATCCAAGTCGGTTTTTAATACAAACAATCTGCTGTTTAGCTGGCGGCGCTTGAGCGCGGCCTGATACATCTTCAGATAGGCGGCTTTTACCGGCGCCAGATCGTTTGCCACAATCAAACCGCCAAAGATGTTGGTGATGTCAAGATCCGCGTCATGAACACGCCTTTTCAGATCTTGTAAAGGGGTGGCGGCCCGGAATTGCTCCTCCTGATCCATGGCTGCATAAGCGGTTTCGCTCTTTTTCAGCTCTTCCCGCAGCTGGTAGAGTTTGTTGCGCCCCTGTTCCAAGTTTAAGATTGTGCGTTTCATATAGTCGGGTGCCACATCCAAAAGCGTGCGTCCATAATACATGGTTCGCCCGTCTGTCTGACGGTATAATTGCAGCATCGTGCGTCCTAGGGTAGACTTACCACAGCCGGATTCGCCCACCAGACCCAGGGTTTCACCTTCATAGATGTGCAAATCAATGCCGTCATTGGCTTTAACGGCCAATCCTTTTTTCTTCAGCGGGAAATACTGTTTTAGATTGGTGATTTTAAACAGGATGCGTTTGTTATTGCTCATGCCGGGCCTCCTTGGCGGGATAGAAACAACGTATCTGCTGTGCGTTTGAGACATGTTCCATTTGCGGTTCATCCAAACGGCATTGCTCAGTGGCGTATTTGCATCTGGGCTCAAATTTGCAGCCGGAAGGCAAATCCAGCGGATGGGGCACAGCGCCGGGAATCACATCCAGCTTGGTTCCCGGAGGGGTGTCAAGCCTTGGGATTGACTTCATCAACCCCTCAGTGTAGGGATGCGAGAACTTGGTTTGCTTGTCAAACATGACGCGTGTGGGCGCAAGCTCTACCACTTGGCCACAGTACATCACGGCCACATCGTCAGCCATCTGATTGATAACGCCCAGATCATGGGTGATGAAGAGGATGGAGGTGCCGTGCTCCTCTTTCAGCTCGTTCATGAGCTTGAGAATCTGTGCCTGAATGGTCACATCCAGCGCAGTGGTGGGTTCATCGGCAATCAGCAGCTTGGGCTTGCAGGCCAGAGCCATCGCGATCATCACCCGCTGGCGCATACCGCCAGAGAGTTGATGAGGATATTGCCTGGCAACAATTTCCGGGTTTGGTATCTTGACATCGCTCAGCATCTCCACGACTTTATGGGCTGCCTCATTTTTGGAAAGGCCCTGATGGATGATGAAGGGCTCGGACACTTGTTTTTCAACAGAAAAAACAGGGTTCAGGCTGGTCATGGGCTCTTGAAAAATCATGGAAATTGAGTTGCCGCGGATCTTATACAATTCACTGATGGGCAAATGGGTGATATCCCGTCCGTCAAAGATGATCTGACCTGACTCAATATAACCATTGCCATCCAGCAGATGCAGGACGCTGAGCGCGGAAACGCTTTTTCCGGAGCCGGATTCACCCACAATGCCCAGGGTTTTTCCGGGTTCAACGGCGTAAGAGGCATCGTTCACGGCCTTGATGATGCCGCGTCTGGTCTTAAAATAGGTTTTTAGGTTATTAATCTCTAATAGTGCCATGAGTCCTCCTCAACGCTCGTTGCTCTTGGGATCAATGGCGTCCCGCAGCCCGTCGCCTATCAGGTTGATACAGATTGTGCAGATGCTGAAAATAATGGCAGTAAAGACCCAGCGCCACCAGTATTGCTGAATGATGATGGAGTCATTGGCGCCGGTAAGCATGTTGCCCCAGGTGGGCGTTGGCGGCGCAATGCCAAAGCCAAGATAGGAGAGGGTGGACTCAGTCAGCATGCTGGTTGCAAAGCTTAACGTGGCGCTCACCAGAATAACAGAAATGACATTGGGGATGATGTGTTTGAACACGATGGCCACTTCACGCACCCCCAGGGCTTTGGCGGCGGTGATATATTCCATTTCCCGTTGAGCGAAAATCTGAGCGCGAACCAAGCGGCACAGCCCTGGCCAGGATAGCACGCCCAGCACCACCATGATCAGGTACATGCGCTGCTCCACTGAGATGCGGGTGCCGATGATGGCGGAAAGGATGAGCGCGAAAGGCAGGAAGGGTAGCCCCCCTATAATCTCTGCAATGCGCATGATCAGCATGTCGGTGCGGCCCCCAAAGTATCCGGCCAGACCGCCCATCACCACACCAATAATCAAAGAGATAACAACCGATACCGCT
Source organism: Christensenellales bacterium (assembly GCA_050952935.1). Lineage (GTDB taxonomy): Bacteria > Bacillota > Clostridia > Christensenellales > Aristaeellaceae > UBA6115. Next base: position 744,017 of record JBMNLS010000002.1, read on the forward strand.
CCCACCGTCATGGTCACCTGACCGCCGTTGATAATGCGGGTGAAAATGTCGCGGCCCAGATGATCAGTGCCCATCAGATAACCGCGCAGCCCCCAGGCTTGCAGCTCCCCTTTTTCAGTGACGGCGTAGTTTTGATAATAGCCGACATATAAATCCCTTAAAGGATCATCTTTCGGAAGGGTCGGAACGTCTGTCTGCCCAAAATGGTTATCCCCCCAGGCATATAGTTTGCCGGTATCAGTCAGTGCCACATAGTGGTAACGGCCGCCCCAAACGCGGATAAATTTCCCCTCATGTTCCGGTATTTCTGCCTCACCTTTGGTGGTGTCACCCCATATCACCAGGGTTCCGTCAGATTTAAGGGCTGCGTTGGTAGCGGCGGTGGAAGCAATGTCAACCACACCGGTTTCCAGCCCTTCGGGCACCCGGGAATAATGGGTTTTTTGGGTGCCTGCGTAGGCGGCCTGGCCTTCCTCCGTTAAGATGAGGTAACTGTTGATATTGGTGGTTACCTTTTGAATAGGGGTATCACGGAATTCTTTTTTGATTTTGATGTCGTTGAGGTTGCCGTTGCCCCAGATATAGAGTTTGCCGCTTGTGTCAATGGCGGTGGTAAACTGATTGGCGGCCTCAATTTGTGTCAGGTTGAGCTTTTCGCCCGCTGCCCAGGCCTCGGTAAAGGCCTTGGGATACTTATCCTGGCCCAGCCGGGTATTACCCCAGGTATACAGATGCCCGGCATCATCCAGAGCTGTAATATGGTCGTAGCCAACAGCCACATCAACAATGTGGGCGTTCCTTACTTCCTCAGGAATTTCCTTCAGATCAATCACATTGGTGATGCGTGTGTAGCCCCAGATATAAAGCTTGCCTTTGTTGTCAACCCCTACTGCAAAGGTGGTGCCAACCGCGATGGTTTTAATATCCTTTTTAAGCTCATCCGGTATCGACAACATGTTGAGCCCGGGGGCCACGTGTTGCTGGGTGTTATCCTGATAGCTCAGATCAATGGGTACAAAATGGGGGCCAATTACAACCGCCAACAGGATAAGCAGAAATACCGCCAGCCCCATACGCGAAAGCCGTTTGGAGAAGAAATTGTGCAAAACCAGCCGCATTGGGCTTTGAAGCGCTTCTTCTTCCATAAAGGACAGTTCTTTGTGCGGGAAAAAGAGACGTTTAAACCAACCGGTAATACTCTTTTTCCTCTTTGAAGATTGCGTGTTGCTCATGGTTGCTCCTTACTTATCCAAGCGCACACGCGGATCCACCAGGCCGTAGCTCAGGTCGATCAGCAATGCACCCAGCAGACTGATAATTGTGTAAAACATCTGCATAGCCAGCACCAACTCAAAGTCGTTGTTGCGCAAGCCGTCTATATAAAGTTTTCCCATGCCGTTGAGGGAAAATGTGCTTTCAATAATAACAGAGCCTGAAAAGATAGAGAGAAACCAGCCGATGACAACGGTGATGACCGGAAGCAGCGCATTGCGCCAGGCATGGGAATAAATGACCACCCTTTCACGAACACCCTTTGCCCGGGCCGTCCGCACATAGTCCATGGAAAGGGCGTCGATCATGGCAGCCCTGACATAACGCGTCATGCCGCCCAAGGATGACAGGGTCATCACAATCAGCGGCAACGCCAGGTAGTATAGCCTGTCCAGATAAAACTGGATACCGGTATAATCGCTTCCCGGTGTTTTCATGCCCATCACCGGGAAAATACGGAAAACCACCGCGAAAAAGTAAATAAACACCAGCGATGTGATAAAAATAGGAATGGAATAACCCACAATAGAAAGAACTTGGACGGTTTTATCAAACAAACTGTTCTTTTTGACCGCTGTTTTAATACCAAGCGGGATGGTGATACCTAATGCCAGGATGGTGGCAAATATGTTCATAAACACTGTATAGAACATGGGTTCACGGATAACAAGCCTGACGTTTTTTTTGTAAAGATTGGAGTAACCGAAATTACCCTGCAAAAGGCCGTTAAATTCACCCGAACGCATAGGAGCGATCCCCATCCATCGGGCATAGCGCACAATAAGCGGGTCATCCAACCCCATTTTCAGACGGAGCTCTTTATAGATGCGCTCATATTCATGGGGTTTTAAAGAGGTTTTCTGGGGCTCCAATTCCGCCCGCGCCGGATCAACGGGGATGAGGTTATAAAGCATGTACATCAGCAAAGAGATGATCAGAAATACCACCACCACATAAATGAGGCGCTGGATAATGTATTTCTTCACCTTGACACCGACCTTTCGCGTCCAATAATGTTACGACATCATGACGTTTTTAATATAAGAAATCTCAGCACCAATCAGACAAATAATGCTGAGCCTGACAGCGTCTGATTAATCTCACTGTGACCATAAACGGCAAGAAACCGGGTTGGGGGGTACCCCCCAACCCGGCGGCAAAAAGCTTTATTCCTTAATCCAGGAATACAGGATTGCGTTTTCGAAGCCCCAGAAAGGAGACTGCTCATAGCCCTGCAGCTTATCGAAGAAGATAGTGTAATAGATGTTGGAATATAGGGGAATTTCAGGCAGAAGCTCATTCCAGCGGACGATGAAATCAGTCCAGAGCTTCAGGTAGGCTTCATTATCGCCGGCTTCTACGCCGTAGACCATATCCATGGACAGCTTATCCAGCTGTTCATCCAGCAAGAAGTTGACATTATAGCCCTGGGCCAGCTTATCCGGATCACGCGTCCAGGAGTAGGACTGATCGTACTCGGGATAGAAGTTGCTGGCCAGGTTGTACATGCCATAGGTGGGCACGCCATATTTGGCGTCCTTGCTGCTGTCGCGGTACATCCAGTTGAGCAGGTCGGTAAAGGTCATCACAGCCTGACGGATTTCCATGCCGGCATCCTTGGTTTGCTGACCGTTAGCCAGCATGGTGACCAGCAGCTCACTGACAGGGTTGTTTTCAGAGGAGGACCAGTCGATGATCAGGGGCATCAGGATTTTATCGCCTACTTTGACGTTGTGCGCATAATCGCCGGCTTCTTTGGCGGTGACTTCCTTGTAACGGATGCCTTCGGTGTAGGCTTCGCCCTTTTCGTTGAGCACCCAGCCGTCTTCCTCAAGCAGCTTGACGGCCTGAGCGGGATCGTAGGCGTAGGTGTTGAGACGATCCTCAAGCTCCTCTTCGGCTTCCTTGTACTGCCAGAGGGCCAGACCATAGGGACCCTGCACCAGACCGCCGTAGCCGCCGGTGAAGGTGTTGGCAAACTCGGGACGATTCAGCAGATGGGCGATGGCACGGCGCACGGCCACAAACTGGGTGGGGCCAAAGTCGCATTGGAACATCAGCTTGCCGTAGCCGGCACGCTCCCAGCTGACCGTGTCAAAGCCGCCGGGATCCTTGACCAGGTCAAGGGCCTTGTTGATCTCGTCTCCACCGGTGAGGGAGGAAATGATGTTGATTTCTCCGGTTTTCAGCGCGTCAAACTGCGTCGCGTCTTCCGCTTTAACGATGATAATTTTTTGCACACGGGGCTTCTGGCCTTCAAAGTTGCCCTTGTAGAGCGGGTTAACTTCCAGCACGGCCTGCTTGGCGCCCACATCATAGCTGACCAGGTTGTAGGGGCCGGCGGTGACGCGGCCTTCAGACTGGAAGCGTGCTTTTTCGATCTTGGCTTCCAGGGCGGCCTTGGTCATGTCGCCTACAAAATAGGCGCCTTCGCCATCGTCCTTTACCTCATAGCCTTCACCCAGCCACATGGCGATGGACAGGGGGGAGAGGCCGGCATAGGACATCTCGTAGAAGTAGGGGAGTTTCTCTTCCACAACGGTCAGGGCGTAGGTGTACTTATCGATCAGGCGCACACCCTTCCAGGGGGCATTGGCCTTGGCGATGGAATCGGTAATCGCCTGTTTATACTCGTCAGTTTTGGCGGTGTTGCGCTCTTCACGGGCGGTCTTTTCTTCCTCGGTCTCACCTTCCGCCGCTTTTTCCAGCTCAGGGGCGGGGACGCCGTTGGCCTTGTACTCTTCGCCGCCAACATAGTACAGATATCCGGAGGCTTTAGAGCCCAGATCAATCAGGGTGGGGTGGTTGAACAGCAACAGGCTTGCCACATAGTGGCTGGCGTCGATGGGAGAGCCGTCGTTGAAAACCAGATCCTCAGCGATTTTAACGGTGAAGGTTTTGGTGCCATCTTCGTTTTCAGCGGTCTCATATTTTTCGGTGACGGATTTGTTTTCCACCATGGCGCCGCCCTGGTCGTTTGAGATGGTGCCATAGTCGTTCATCAGGCCGCGGATCATGTTGTCAGTGGCGTTGTTGGTCCACTGAGAGCCATGGGCCCAGTCGCCGGAAATCTCCGTGCTTGAGCCATAGATGATCTGGCCGCTGCTGACAACTTTCTTCGCTGCCTCTTCAGCTGCTTTTGCGGCTTCTTCGAGAGCTTTTGCGGCTTCCTCGGCGGCTTTTGCAGCGTCTTCAGCAACTTTGGCCGCTTCTGCTTTCGCCGCTTCAACTTCGCCCTTCAGCGTTGTTACCTGACTTTCAAGGTCGGCAACTTTTTTCTCAAGGTCAGCTTTTTGGTTGTTGGCCGTAAAGCCAAAGATAATGGCGGCTACCAGAAGTACAGCAAGTACGATTGGCAGTGCTTTTCCGCCTTTTGCAGGGGTGTTGGACATATTGACTCCTCCTTATTAATAAGATATTTGCTTCCAGAAATAAAAAATGCTGATTACAATTATTAACCGGAAGCATCATCCCTACTTAATTATACACAAATATATGAAAAACGCAATTATATTTTAAAGGTCATTGTTGATGTCCTTTGCTTAGATGATTTCCTTTTGCTGAGAGGATACATGACAATGACATGTTTTTCTTTGTATCACTGTGGTATAATTCATTTAGCAAATAAACCAAGGAGGCATTCCATGCTTGAACTGAAGGACAGAATATATGCCATCGGCGTTCAAAACGCGGATTTACGGGTGTTTGACATCATCATGCGCACACCTGACGGAACCAGCTACAATGCTTATTTAGTGAAGGGTGAAAAGAAGGCTGCCCTTATTGACACGGTGAAGGACGGTTTTTCTGAATGCTATTTTCGCAGCATTGAGGAGATCATGCCCATTGCGGACATTGACTACCTGGTGGTGAGCCATACGGAGCCAGACCATGCCGGCACCATCGCCCGGCTGCTTGATAAAAACCCCGATATTCAGGTGCTGGGCTCTGTCAGCGCCATCCAGTTTACCGGACACATTATCAACCGCCCCTTTAACAGCCAGGTTGTTAGAAAAGGGGACAGCGTTGATCTGGGCGGGCGCAGCCTGAGCTTTTATCCCATGCCCAACCTGCACTGGCCGGATACCCTCTTTACCTACGATAGCCTGACGGGGGCGCTGTTCACCTGCGATTTTCTGGGCGCGCACTTTTCCTGGCCCAAGCTGCTGTACAGCAATATGAATCAGACGGAGAAAGAGGCTTATGAAAAGGCGCTGAGGCAGTATTACCTGGACATCATGAGCCCTTTTTCCCAGCCCTTTGTGATGAATGGGATCAAGGCCTGCCGGGAGCTTCAGCCCAGCGCCGTTTTTACCGGCCATGGGGCGATCTTGGATGAAAATCTTGAACACTTCTATGATTTGTACGAAACATGGGCCGACAAGCCCCAAAATGAGAAAAAAACCGTGGCCATTCCCTATGTGAGTTCCTATGGCTACACCCAGAGCTTGGCCAATGCGATCGCCGGGACGCTTAAAGAAGAGGGAATCGAAGTTTCGCTGGTGGAAGTCAGCCAGAATAAACAGGAGGCGCTGGCGGCGGTTGAGGGGGCGGACGGGGTGCTGTTTGGCAGCCCCACCTTCCTGGGGGATGTGCTGCAGCCCGTTGGCGAACTGCTCAGCGCCATTCATCCCTACCAGCTTAAAGGCAAGCCCTGCGCGGCCTTTGGTTCCTACGGCTGGAGCGGAGAGGCGGTAGAGTTTATCACCCAGCGCTTAGAGCAGCTGAAGGCCAAGACCATGCCGGGTTTCCGGGCGCGGCTGAACCCCAGCGAAGAAGAGCTAGCGGGCGTGCGGACGTTTGCCCGGGATTTTGCCGGGATGCTGTAATCTTTCATCTATAACAATTTAATTGCGCTGGAAGGAGGAGACACCATGACCACATCCAAAGAATACCCCTGTAAGAACATTAAGACAAGCCACATGCCCGGCTGGCAGGACGCCTGCTGGCAAGAAGCGCCCCAGCGTTTTTTGGCGGATACCGTTACTGGCGAAACGCCTTTTTTAAACACGGAACTGCGTCTCTTCCGGGACGACGGTCAGGAAGCGCTGTTTGTCCGCTTTGCGGGGGAGGATGATGAGGTGATCTCCACCTTCCGCCTGCACGATGAATGCCTGTACAAGCAGGATGTGTTTGAGCTTTTCATTGCGGAAGACAGCCTGAGAAAGTATCTGGAGCTTGAAGTCAGCCCCTATGATCTGCATTTTGTGGGGGATGTATGCAATGACCAAGAGGGTGTTCGGATCGATATGGGCCGGGAGATGCCGGGCTTTCAAACCAAAACCTGGCTTTTGAGGAAGAAACTCAAAACGGTATCCGTCTGGCGCATCCACTACAGCGCCTTTGCTAAAAAGCCCGGGGAAGGAGAACAATATAGGTTTAATGCTTTCCGCATCGATCACAGCGTCCGGGGCAGGTCTCTCCAGGCCCTAAACCCCACCGCTGAGGCTAATTTCCACGTGCCCTCAGCCTTTGTCCCCCTGGTTTTTGTCAGTTGAGGGATGTCACCGCAGCCAGAACCCATCTGCGCGCCTCCATGGCGGAGTTGGTTGAGCGCAAAGGCATGCTTACCGGTATCACGGTGTGCTGGGGGACGGCTGATGCCTGTGCAGGAGAAAGCCTGGGCCTGGCCCGGGAGCTGATCAGAGAGAGGGGAAGTTTCAGAGAAGCTCCCCTGCCCATTCATCAGGACACGGTCTATGACATAGCTTCCCTGACCAAGCTTTTCACCCTGGTGGCAGCGCTGCAATTGGTGGAGCGGGGGAGGATGGCGTTTGAGGATGATGTTGCCCGGCTTGACCCGCGCTTTGATGCCCTTTCCGGGTGCAGCCTGCTTGACTTGTTAAGCTATGAGGCGATGCTGAAAACCCCTCAGCGGGTGGATGCCCAGTCAGATGTGGCGGCGGCGGAAAAACAGGTTTTTCTCATAAGGCGTGTGCCGGAGGAAGAAGGTGCCAAGCTGTATTCTGACATGAATGCGCTGGTGCTTAAATACCTGGTGGAGGCGGTTTCAGGGAAACCCTACCATTTGTATCTGAAAGAGCATGTCCTGGGGCCTCTTAATATGAATGAAACCTGGATAAAGGTGCCTGAGGAGCGCTGGGCCTGCCTTGTGGATTATAATTATGAACACCGGATGATAAACGGAAGCTATAAGCTGCTTGACGGAAATTTCCCCGGGCTTCCCCATGACCCCAAGGCCAAACTGCTGGGAAATGGGGGACGTGACCTGGCTGGCCACGCGGGCCTTTTTTCAACGGCGGGGGATATGTGCCGCTTTGCCATGGGGCTTTTGTCGGGGAAGGTGATTTCAAAAGAAATGCTTGGTCAAATCGGCATTAACCGCACGGGCAGGCATGAGGAAGGGCGACCCTATCGCCAGTATATGGGGCTTATCTGCTTTTCAAAATCCGCTGTGGAACGGTTGAGCGAGGTACCGCCCTGGATGGGGAACACAGCCTTTGCCCTGTCCGGTTACACGGGGAACCATCTGACCATTGACCCGGAGCTTGGGGTGTTTGACCTCTTTTTGGGCAACCGCTGCCACAACCGCCTTTCGGTGGTGGAGCCAAAGGACGGGGCGGAAGCCCTGGGGCTTATGTCCGATGGAACGGGTGACATTTCCTGGCCTGACGGCAGACGGGTGAAATCCAGCTTTCAATATGTGTATCAAAAGGATGCCCTGCTGCACGCGCCTGTGAGGGAATGTTTGCTGGCAGCAGGCTGGATGTAATTGGAGGAGATGAAATGACCATACTGCTTGAAATGGCGCAGGAGATTCAGCCGGATATGGTGGCCTGGCGGCGGGCGTTTCACCGGCAGCCGGAGCTGACCCACCGGGAAACAGGCACCCACCGGATGATCAGGCGGTTTTTAGACGAGATGGGCATCCCCTTTCTAACGTCGGGAGACACCATCACCGTGGCGGAAATAAAGGGGAAGGTGCCGGGGAAAACATCGGCCATCCGGGCTGACACCGATGCCCTGCCGGTTTGTGAGGAAACGGGGGCGGAATATGCCTCCCGGGTGCCTGGGTTGATGCATGCCTGCGGCCATGACATGCACATGGCCATTGGCCTTGGGGCCGCGAAACTGTTTTGGGAAATGCGGGACAGCTTGCCAGGGAAAGCGATGGTCATTTTTCAACCGGCGGAAGAAGGCGGCCATGGGGCCGGCCGCGTGGTGGGAAGCGGCTTGGTGAATGAAGTGAATGCTTTTTTTGCCCTGCATGTGTGGCCCCAGCTTGAAACCGGGGCGTACCGTCTTTCGCCGGGGCCCGTGTGCGCGGCGGCAGACAAGCTGATGTTTGATATGGCTGGCCGGGGCGGGCATGGCGCTTACCCTGAGCTGTGCCATTCGGCGCTGCTGGCGGCGGCTGAAACAGCACTGGCGCTCAAAAGCCTGACGCCTGATTCACCCCAGGACAGGCCCCTTCATGTGCTGAGCATGGGGCAGATCCATACCGGCACCAACTGGAATGTGATTCCTGGTGGGGCGTGGATGGAAGGTTCGCTTAGAACCCTGGATGAAGCGCTTAGAGAGGAACTGCATATTAAGATCCGGAACATGGCGGAGAATTCTGCCCGGAAGCATGGCTGCACGGCCAGTTTACAGGTGGATGCGGTGTGCGGGATTGTGTACAATGATGAGGCATTAACGAATTTGGTTAAACCTGCTTTTGTGGAAACATTGGGCGAGGGGGCGGCCGCTTGTCAGCAGACGGCGCTGATAGGCGATGATTTTTCGGATTACCGGGCCATTGCGCCTTGCTGCTACGCTCATCTGGGCGTGAAAAGGAAGGGGCAGACGGAGGTATATGCGCTGCATCACCCCAAGTTTGATCCGGATGAGGCGGCCATGCCCGTGGGGCTGGCGGGGCTGTGCGCCAGCGTGCTGGCGGTAAACCAAAGCGTCTGACAAGACATAGAAAGGCAAAATATCATGCAGTATGTTCCTTTTGGAAAGACCGGAAAGATGGTGTCCCGGCTGGGCTTTGGCACCATGCGGCTGCCCACGCTTCAAAATGAGCAGGGCGCCACGGTGATAGACCGGAAAGAGGCCATCCGCATGCTGCGCTACGCTATTGACCGGGGAGTTAACTATGTGGACACCGCCTATCCCTATCATCAGGGAGAGAGCGAGGTGGTGACCGGGCTGGCGCTTAAGAACGGTTACCGGGAAAAGGTGATGCTCACCAGCAAACTGCCCCAGTGGCTGGTAGAGGAATCGGCGGATATGGATAAGTATCTGGATGAGCAGCTGAAGAGGCTAAATGTTGCTTGCCTGGATTTTTACCTGCTGCATGCCCTGGATCTGGACGCGTTTCATCGGCTGCAAAGCCTTAACTATAAGGTTTTTTTGAAGCGCGCCCAGGCGGATGGCCGCATCCGGCATGTGGGGTTCTCCTTTCATGATGATAAAGAGGCTTTCCGGGAAATCCTGACGGATTATGACTGGGATATGGCACAAATCCAGTTCAACTACCTGGACGATGAGAACCAGGCCACCCTGGAGGGACTTCTATATGCCGGACAGCTGGGTATTCCCGTGGTGGTGATGGAGCCGCTGCGCGGCGGCGCGCTTGCTAACCCGCCCCCAGAGGTGGAGAAATTGGTGCGGGAAAACAACAAGGGTTATTCGCCTGTGGAATGGGCATTCCGCTACTGCGGGCACTATCCCGAGGTGGCCACCATCCTAAGCGGCATGTCCACCATGCAACAGGTGGCGGATAACCTGCGTATTTTTGAAGCGGTTGCCTCTCATAATCTGGACGAGGGGGATGAAGCCTTTGTGAAGCGTTTGAAAGAGGCGTATCTCAGCCGGATGAAAGTAGGATGCACAGCCTGCGGCTATTGCCAGCCCTGCCCGCAAGGCGTGCTGATTCCTGAAATATTTGAACGCTACAATCTGGCGCATATGCTCAGCCGACAGGAAGCCTTTGCGCGGCAATACCGGAAAATCATTAAAAAAGAAAGGGATGGCGTGCGCTGTGTGGCCTGCCGCCAGTGCGAGGCCATTTGTCCCCAGCATTTGCCCATCATCAAATGGCTGGAAACCATCGATCAGGAAGTGCGGGCTGATGCAGGTTAACCTGTACGGCCTGATGATTGCCCTGGGGGTGGCTGCGGCGATTTTCTATATCACCAGGCAGGAGCAGGCCCAGGGGCTGCCCAAGGATACCGGGGTTGACATGGCGCTTTATGCCGTGCCTTTGGCGGTGGTGGCGTCCCGGCTTTATTATGTGGCTTTCACTTGGGACAGCTACAAGGATGACCTGACGCGCATCCTGCGGGTGTGGGAGGGGGGCCTTGCCATTTATGGCGCCATTATTGGCGGGGCTATTGGCGTGTGGCTGGTGTCCCGGCGCAAAAAACTGCCCTTTTGGGCGCTGGCGGATTTGGTGGCTCCCGGCCTTATCCTGGGCCAGGCCATTGGCCGATGGGGGAATTTTTATAACGGCGAAGCCTATGGATATCAGGTGACCGACCCCGCCCTGCAGTTTTTTCCCATAGCGGTATTTGTTGACGGGGCCTGGCATATGGCCACTTTCTTTTATGAGTCTGTCTGGAACCTAATGGGCTTTGTGTTTCTGCATTTGAACAGGAAACGCTTTCTGAAAAGCGGGCGGGGCGTGATGTTTGCCTGGTATTTGATTTGGTATGGCCTGGGCCGCGCGGTGATTGAGGGCTGGCGTACCGACAGCCTGATGTGGGGAACCTGGCGGGTGTCCCAGGTTTTAAGCGTATTGCTGGTGCTGGCGGCGGGGTTTTGGTTAATGTGGCGGCGGAAGCGGGGAAAGGCATGAGGTACCTGCATTTGTACCGCCTGCTGATAGGTCTTTTGCCGGCGCCTGATTGGAAGATACCGGATGATGCGGGAGAATTGGGCCGGCGTTTTGCCGGGATTTACCGTAAACACCGGGCGCTGGGATCGGCCCTGGGCCTGTTTGATTATGATGGACTGAAAACCCATCTGTGTTTTGGCAAAGCCCGCCGGAGTGTGGCGGTGGCGGTGGATACGGTTTTCCGGGTGGCCTCGGTGTCAAAAATGGTGACCGGGGCCCTGGTGATGAGGCTGTCGGAAGCGGGGCAAATTGATCTGGACGGGGATGTGGATTCTGTACTGCCCTATTCCCTCAGGCATCCGGGGGCGCCGGATGTGCCCATCACGCTCAGGATGCTTTTGACCCATACCGCGGGCATCAATGATGGCAAGGCATACATTGACAGCCTTGGACAGGATGTGCCGGCACAAAAACTGCTGGCGCAGGACAGCCACACGGCCCATCTGCCGGGGGTGAGGTGTGAGTATTCCAATTTTGGCGTGGGCCTGGTGGCTTGTGTGCTGGAGGCGGCGCTGGGTCGCTCTTTTGAGGTGCTGGCGCAGGAATGGCTGTTTGAGCCGCTGAACATGAATGCCAGCTTTTATCCCCACCGGGTGGAGGCTACCCTGGCTGATGCCTGGCGCATCCTGCCGCCCGGGAAAGGGCCTGCCTTTGATGGGAATGCGCGGCAGAAAACGGTCAAAGCGGGATGGGATGAACCTGACCCGTACACCCACTACAGTTTGGCCCAGGGCAACTGCTGTATGGACATCAAAAGCGCTGTAAACCTTGGTCAGGCGCTGATATGGCCGGGTTTCTTTCAGCAGGAAAGTCTGGATGCCATGCGCACCCCCGCTGCCAGCCTGGCCTTTCGGGATCCGGCGCTCACCCAGGGCATAGGCACCTTTGTGCTGTCGGATCCGTCCATCAGCCCAAGGCCCCTTTATGGACATCAGGGGATGGCCTATGGGGCGGTACATATGATGTTTATGGACCCTGAAACCGGGGAGGGGATCATCAGCTTCACCTCCGGCGTGTCTGAGGCCAGGCGATATATCTTGGCCGATGTGAACAGGGCGCTGATCTCCGCCTGGCAGGAGGCAAAATGACGGATAAGGTGCGGGAGATCATTAAAAGGCCGGGCTGCCGCGTCATTCGGCTGATCAGCGGGGACAGTATGACGGTGCCGCTGCCGGTGTTTAAAAAGGCGCCGCTTTCAGAGGGGCAGGAGGTGATCCCTGAAGCTTACCGCCAGCGGGTGCTGCCCATGGAGGCCGCGCTGGCCCTGGAACAGGCCAGCCGCATGCTGATGACCAGGGACAGGACAGAGGCGGAAATCCGCCGAAAGCTCAGTGAGGCGGGCTATGCGGCTGAAACCGTTGAAAAAACCCTGGCGAAGCTGCTGGACGCCAAGATAATAAATGATAAACGCTATGTCGAGAACTACCTGAACATGAAGACCAAGCGGCTGGGCATGGGACGCATCAGGCGGGAATTGACGCTAAAAGGCATACAGCCTGATGCGATTGAAACGGCCCTTGGGGAGATTGACCAGCAGGTGCAGCTGGAGGCGGCAGTAAAGCATGCCCAAAAGGCGTTGGCCAGGAAAAACAGCGACATACGGCATCAAAATCACCTGGTCTTTGCGGCTTTGGCCAGGCGCGGCTTTCAACCGGAGGTGGCGAAAAAGGCCATAGAGATTGCCCGCTCAAGGCTTCAGCAGCAGGAGGCGGATAGTTTCACCGGCTAAGGCCATACCGGCGGCTGGGGGCACATAAGGCAGGGAACCAAGGGGTGGATGGAGCATACCCTGGTTTGTTTTCAGGGGCAGCGGGGGTTCGGTTGAATACAGCACGCGCAGGCTGGGGATGCCCTGCTCACGGCAGGCCTTGCGCATGCGCCTGGCCAGGGGGCAGACGCTGGTTTCATAAATGTCAGCGAACTTGAAGCCCATAGGGTTCTGTCGGTTGCCGGCGCCCATGGCGCTTAGCAGAATAAAGCCCATCTCCTGTGCCTGCCGGGCCAAAAGCAGCTTTGCCTCCAGGCTGTCCACGCAGTCAACCACCGCGTCGCAGGTCTCAAGGGGGATGCTGTCCGCTGTTTCCTGATGATAGAAAATCAGGTAAGGTTCCGCCTGGATAGCCGGGTTGATGTCCCTCACCCGTGCCGCCATCACCTGGGCTTTGGGCTGACCTAGGGTAGAATGAAGCGCTATCACCTGGCGGTTGAGATTGGAGGGTTGGATGATGTCATGATCCACTAAGATCAGCCGCCCTATCCCGCTGCGGGCCAGGGCTTCAGCGCAGCTGCCCCCCACACCGCCCAGGCCGAACACGGCCACGGTTTTGTGCTGCAACAGCTGAATGGCTTCCTCGCCCAGCAGGGAGGCTGTTCTGGCAAAGGGGCTTTCCATGAGAATGTTCATGATGATGCCCTCAGTCCGCCACGGTGGCGCTAAGCAGGCTGACGCCCGCGGCGCCCGCTTCCAGCAGAGTCCGGGCACAGTCCTGGGCGGTGGCGCCGGTGGTGCGCACATCGTCCACCAGCAGAATCCATTTATCCCTGACATTGGCCACGGCACGGTATTTCTGATGGGCGTTGGTGGCGCGGTCTTCTTTGCTCAGGGTAGACTGCCGCTTTGTTTTGTTCGGTTTTTCAAGGGCGTTAAGAAGCGCCAGATCGGGCCTGTGGCACTGAATCATCTGGCATAGAAGTTCCGCCTGGTTAAAGCCGCGCTCCCGCTGGTTTAGCCGGTACAGGGGCACCGGCACCAAATAATCAAAGCTTTGGCCTGAAATGGTTTTTACCATGGCGCGGGCAAGCGGCAGCCCCGCTTCCTCAAAGGGGCCAAACTTCAGCCGCAGCACCAACAGACGCGCCTCATCCCGGTATTGATAGGGCGCGTATGCCCGGTCAATTCCCCTCATGCCGCCCTGGGCGCAGAAGGAGCACTGCTTGCCAGCGCTTTGAAAGGACAGGCATCGTGGACAATGGAGGTGAGTGATGCGGAGCTTATCCAGCGCTGCCCGGCAGGATGCGCAGAGCACCTCATCTGCGGAAATGCGCCGGGGCTCGTCACAGCACATGCACCGCGCTGAAGGAAACAGTATACGGGGTAAGAAACGGCTGACGCTCATGCGCTTTCCCCGCTTTCTATTTTCAGCCAGTGCCAGAGCAGGGAATATCGCCGGTGTTCCAGGTTGTTGGTTACCATCATCCGCACCACATGCTGCCTTCCCACCAAAACTACCAGACGCCTTGCCCGGGTGACGGCCGTATAAAGCAAATTCCGGGTAAGCAGCATCCGGGGGCCGCCGATGACCGGGATGATCACCGCGGGAAACTCGCTTCCCTGGCTTTTGTGGACGGACAGGCAATAGGCCAGCTCAATTTCTTCCAGCTGGGTGTATTCATAGTCCACCGTGCGCAGGTCATCAAACTGCACGGTGAGGGACTTATCCTCTTCATCGATATGGGTAACAAAGCCGATGTCCCCGTTAAACACCCCTAAGCCCTCCTCGCCCTCGGGCGTGATCCAGGGAATCTGGTAATTGTTTTTAATCTGGATGACCTTGTCGCCCTCCCGCAGGGTGAGGTCACGGTATTGCAGCTCCCGCTTTATGGGGGCTGCCGGGTTCAGGGCTTCCTGAAGCAGCTGATTGAGGGCCGTTACCCCGCATACCCCCTTCTTGGTGGGGGAGAGTACCTGAAGTGTGCGCACGCTGTCGTCAGTGTTCAGGTATTTTGGCAGACGCGTGGTGCAAAGGGCCACAATGCTCATGGCCGCGGCATCGGCATTGGGCTTGTTTTCAAAGAAAAAGTCGCTGCCGGGGCTGTTGGCCACCGGATCCTCACCCCGGTTGATACGGTGGGCGTTGACCACGATCATGGATTGTTCCGCCTGGCGGAAAATTTCTTTCAGCCGAACCTGGGGGATGGCGGGGCAGGTGAGAATATCCGCCAGCACATTGCCAGGGCCGACACTGGGCAGCTGATCCGCGTCACCCACCAGCACCAGACGGGTGCCCGGAGCGATGGCCTGGAGCAGGCTTCGCATCAAAAACACATCCACCATGGAGACCTCATCCACAATCACGCAGTCGCAGTTGAGTGGGTTGTCATCATCCATGAGGAAGACCCCTTCTTCCCCGCCAAATTGGAGCATGCGGTGGATGGTGCTGGCCTCCTGGCCTGTGGCCTCGCTCATGCGCTTGGCGGCGCGGCCGGTGGGGGCGGCCAGGAGGGTTTTTGTTTCCTCGCCCAGCACAAAAAGCAGGCAGTTGATGAGGGTGGTTTTACCTGTTCCAGGGCCTCCGGTGATCACTGACAGGCCGGAATTGACCGCCAGGCTGATGGCATCACGCTGAGCGGGGCTGAAGCGGATGTCTTCCCTTTTTTCAAAGGCGTCAATCCGGTTATCAATCTGTGCTTGGAACATCTGCTGGTGGCTTTGGCTAAGCAGCCTTAGCCGCATGGCGATTTCCTGCTCTGCTTGCAGATAGGGGGTAAGGCTGATAAGTGAATCCCCCTCCAATGGGGTTTTGCGCAGCGCCCGGTTCAGGCACAGATCCTCCAACTGGGGGATGATCATCTCCTCACCCGTTCCCAAAATAGCGGCGGATTTTGTGACCAATTCGTTTTCCGGCAGATAGGTGTGTCCGGAGGCATTGGCGGCCTCCTTGAGGACATGCTTGATGCCTGCTCGTAGGCGGAAGGGGCTGTCAGCCGTCACGCCAAGGGACTGGGCGATGCGGTCAGCGGTGAGGAAGCCCACGCCCTCAATGTCATCAATCAGACGGTAGGGATTTTCGCGGATGATCCGTTCGGCATGTTCCCGGTATAGTTTGTTGATTTTGCTGGAAAGGGAGGGGGTGATGCCATAGCGCTGTAAAAAAAGAAATGTATTGCGGCTTTGACGCTGGGCTTCAAAGCTTTCATAGATTTGCTTCATGCGTTTTTTACCGATCTTTGGCACTTCAAGCAGGCGCTCAGGCTGTGAGGAAAGAACTTCCAGGGTATCCTGACCAAAGGTTTCTACAATCAAACGGGCGGTGCTAGGCCCCACGCCGCGAATCAGCCCGCTGCCCAGATAATGCTCAATGGCATCCAGCGTGGCCGGGCTTTCCACATGAAAGCCGCTTGCCTTAAACTGCCGGCCATACTGGGTGTGGTGTGTCCATTCGCCCTCCAACGTCAGCCGCTCGCCGTCAGTCAGCTCCGGGAAAATTCCCACCGCTGTTTGAAGGCTGCTCTCCACCCGCAGGGAGAGGACGCTGTAGCCATTCTCATCATTGCGAAACAGGGTGCCGTTCACGGTGCCATGCAGCGTTTCCATCCATTCCTCCTTTTAATCTCATCCGGATTATACCAGCATCTGCGCCTTAGTGTAAATGAAACGGAACATGTGGTGCCTTGTCCTAATTTTGTGAACTTTATTCAGCCATCCACAAAGCCGCTGAATCCATGGTATAATGTGCGCGGCAAGGGAGGGAAACGGTGAACGGATTGCCAGCGACAGTCTACGAGTTGATCGCTATGGGCCTGCGGTATTGGCTGGTCTTCTTGGGCGTGGTCATTATTTGGCGCGCCATTCGCTTGATGAGAAAGGATCAGCGCATCTACTGGAAAACTATCCGGCAGCTGCCTGACGCGGGCTTGGTGGGTGAATTGGTGGCGCTTGAAAGCGGCGAAGCCTATCCGCTGCCCCGGGAAGGAATGATCGGCTCCGGTCGATCCAGCGATATCCGCATTGAGGGCATCAACCGCCGGGCGCTGGAGTTTTTCTTCCGGGCAGGCTATGGCTTGCGGCTTATTCCCAGCCACAGGCGGCATAGCCTGCGCCTTGATCATGAGATCATCCAGCCATCAGGGGACTATGCGCTTCACGGCTCGGTGCTTGAAATTGGCGGGAAAGCCTATCGTTTCCGCTTGTTTGAAGGGCTGGATGTGCCTGAGCGGCAGCAGCTTGCGATGGGCGATGGGTACAGTAATGACATGTATCCTGATGAAGCGGATGTTTGGTCGCATCAGATGGTGATGCCGTCCCCGCCTTTGACGCCGCCCGGGTCCGATGGGTATGCATATTATTCCGAGCCTGCCTGGCCTCTGCCTGATGCGGAGGAGCAACCTGCCCAGTGGCAGGGCTATGGGATGCCCCCGCCTGAAGCAGGCTCCATGGCCCCTGAATACTGGCAGCCGCCTGAGGAGTGGGAGAGGCGGGATGGCTATTGACAAGCGCCGCCCGGCGGAGCGTAAGTTGGTGAAGCCCGTGATGCTTTTCATGTTTTCCGCTTTTCTTTTGCTGGGCTTAAAGGATTATCATTGGCTGTCTTTTGCGCTGGCTGTGCTGGTGCCCCTGGGCATCTATATCACCACCCTGCTGCTTCCCCGCCTGTTCCCGGCGGACACATTGCTGCTGGCGCTGGTCAACTTTCTGTGTGCCCTTGGCATCCTTGTGCTCTATCGCATGGATTTTCAGCGCGGCATTGACCAGATAATCAACTATATCATTGGAATCGGCGTGATGATTTTGTGCATCCTCTACATCAGATATTGGCGGCGCTTGAAGGCCACCGTTCCTGTGGTGGCGGTGGCGGCCATGGTGCTGATGGCCATGCCGGTGTTTTTTGGCCGTGAGCGCAATGGGGCAAAGGCCTGGATCGCCCTGTTTGGCGTCAGTTTTCAGCCCAGTGAAATTGTGAAGCTGGCCCACCTGGTGGTGCTCGCCTTTTTATTATCCCGTCGGAAGATCATGATGGCTGCTATCTTTTCCGGGATTTCCCTTGGTCTCCTGATGCTGCAAAAAGACCTGGGCACAGCTTTGCTATACTATGGCATCACCCTGATCATGGTGTTTTGCGCCACCGGCAGCCTGACCATTCTGGGCATCGGGGTTGTGGGCGCCGCGGGGGGGAGTATGCTGGGGTATTCCATGTTTAGCCATGTGAAGCGCCGGGTGCAGATTTGGATCGACCCCTGGATGGATTACAGGGGCAGTGGGTATCAGATCGTGCAGTCCCTGGTGGCCATGGCCAATGGCGGGGTATGGGGGACGGGGCTTGGGCTTGGCAACGCGAGGGTCATCCCGGAGTATGCGACCGACTTTATCTTTTCCGTTATTCTCAACGAATTTGGCGTGCTGATTGGAATATGCGTGGTGGCGGTGTACGCGCTGATTTTTCTGAGGGGCATCACCATCGCCATGCGCTCGCGCAGCAAGTTCCATACCCTTCTGGCGCTGGGCTGCGCTTCGCTGATTGCGCTGCAAACCTTTGTGATTATCGGTGGCAACATCAAACTGATCCCCCTTACCGGGGTTACCCTGCCTTTTGTCAGCTATGGGGGAACTTCCCTCATCAGCAGCCTGGGTATCGTGGGGTTATTGCAGGGTGTAGCCAGCGTGAATCAGGAGGACATCAAAGAGGATCAGATGATTGCCCTCATAGGGGAGGACAGCTGATGAAACTGATTAAGCGCAACATACGCATGATCGTTTTGGCGGTTCTATTGTTGCTGGCTTCTCTGGTGGGCTACGGCGCGTACAGCCTGGCTGTCTACGGCAACCGTTGGTTTTCGTCTGCCGCCAATGTTTATGCCAGATGGCAGAAAAATGATGTGATTCCCGGGCGCATTTATGATCGCAACGGAACCCTTCTTGCCAGCAGCGATGAAAATGGCAAGCGCTATTATCATGATAATGCCCAGCTAAGAAGCGCCGTGGTGCATGTGGTAGGTGACAGCGCCAACAATGTGGCCTATGGCGCGGAATCCTTCATGGCCCAATATCTGTATGGGTTTAGTGATTCATACCTGGACCGGCTGCGCCAGGCCTTTGGCGGCGGCAAACGCCAAGGGAATGACCTGCGGCTATCCATTGATGCCGGGCTTTCCCTTGCCATCGCCAAGGCATTTCCGGCGGATAAGGCGGGGGCGGTGGTGGTGATGAACTATAAAACAGGCGAACTGCTCAGCCTTCAGAGTTTTCCGGTGTTTGACCCCATGCGCATCACCCGAGAGGTGGAGAAGAATCCCCTCAAACCCTTCTGGAACAGGGCCACCCGCTGGCTAAGCGCCCCCGGCTCCACCTTTAAGGTGGTGCCCCTGGCGGCGGCGCTTAAAAACATTCCGGACGCCATGACCAAGACCTATGAGTGTACCGGGGCCTATCAGGTGGGGGACACCGTGATTACGGATGCGGGCATGGCCTCTCATGGCACTATCAAACTGAAAAAAGCCCTCGAAGTCAGCTGTAATATCACCTTTGCCAAACTTGCCTTGGAACTGGGTGATGAAACGCTCCGTGACGCCAGCAAAGCCTTTGGAATGAACGATTATTTTCTGTTTTCTGATTTGGTGGTGGAAAACTCGGCCTATCCTGCCACCAACCGGGTGAACAAGGAAATTGCTTGGACGGGGGCCGGCCAAAGTGCCTTGCTTCTGACCCCATTGCACATGACTATGATCACCGCCGGCATTGCCAATGATGGCGTGATGATGGAGCCTAAGCTGCTGCTTCAGGCGGTCAGCGATGCGGGGGAGACCAAGGCCAGCATTTCCCCGCGGGTATATAAAACACCGCTTAAGCCCCATGAAGCGGATGTGATCGCCGAGGCGATGCGCCGGGTGGTTGTATCGGGCACGGCGGGGCGCGCGGCCATATCGGGGCTTAAAGTATGTGGGAAGACGGGGTCGGCCCAGGTGGCGGGGCAGGAGGAAACCAACGCCTGGTTTATCGGCTTCCTTGATGAGCCGGACCTGCCCTATGCCTTATGTGTGGTGATTGAAGATGGCGGCGGCGGTGGCCGGGCGGCGGCGCCTTTGGCAGGGAAAATTTTTAATCAATTAAAACATCTGAGATACCCCGCAGAGTAGCAGCCTGCGGGGTTTGAAAATATGCTTGGAGCTATTCTCTGATTTCAAAGTAATCGTCAAGCAGCATCATCACCCTGCCTTCCAGAGCCTCATCGGCTCCTTCGGGCAACACATCGTCCAGAATTTGCTCAAACAGGCTGTCCTCATCATCCACCATGTCGGCGTTTTTTGAGTCAGCCTCAATGATGGCATCAATAAGCGATTCATAAATGCCCGGCGCAAAACCGGCTTTATGCTTTTTCAGCATATGGTGATAAGCAGGCGGAAGCATGTGCATCTGGCGCCTTCAGTCGTCGGCTATTTTCTTGGAATCGTAGAGCATTTCAACGTCCGTGCCGATAAACTCCGCATCATCAGACAGCACATCCGCCAGCACATTGGGCGCGGATTCCCGCTTGCGTTTGCTTGGCTTTTGTTCGGGCGCAGGGCCGGGCGGCTGCAGGCGCTGAATGTCCTGCATGGGGAACTCATGGATTTCAGTGGTGTCCCCTTGGCTGATACGGGTTTTAATTGTTTCCATGAGAGGATTTAATTCAACCACAACGCCTTGGCCCAGAGGGGTGATGACTTCTTTTCCAACCTTGGGCATTTGTTTACGGGTTATCTGATACTGCTCATGTTCATAGCCCAGGCAGCACATGAGGCGCCCGCAGACGCCTGAGATTTTGGTGGGGTTAAGGGACAACCCCTGATCCTTGGCCATGCGGATGGATACGGGCTGAAAATCCTGCATATGCTGGGTGCAGCACAGGGAGCGCCCGCAGGGGCCCAGGCCGCCAATCAAACGGGCTTCGTCCCTGACGCCAATTTGCCTCAGCTCAATGCGCGTGCGGAAATAAGAGGCCATATCCCTCACCAGCTTGCGGAAATCCACCCTTCCACCGGAGGTGAAGTAGACGACAAGCTTGCTTTGATCCAAGTTATACTCCGCCCGGACCAGCTTCATATCAAGACGATGCTCAAGCACCATTTTGCGGCAAACCTCAAGGGCTTCGGTTTCCTTAGTCTTGCGCTGTGCCTGCAGGTCAAGATCACCCTGGGTGACCATGCGCACCACGCTGCGCAGCGGCTGCTTGATGTGCCGCTCATCCACCAGGTGGGCGCTTTCCACCACCTTGGCGATTTCAGTGCCGTGGGCGGTTTCCACCACCACCGATTGCCCGGCCAGAATGGACAATGTGCCGGGGCTATAGTAGTAAAGTTTGCCGGCTTCAACAAAACGAACGCCGATGACTATGGGCATGATAGATATTCCTCCGATATGTTCAGTAGCATTTGATCAGCGATGCCCTGCCAGGAGACATTTGAGGCGCGCTGTCTGCGGGCAAGAAAAATCGCTTCCAGCATAGCGCGGTGTTTGCGCTTTGCTTCAGGGGATAAAGACTTGTTGCGGGCAAAATCAGCATGGGCCCTGGCTTCTAAGTAGTCAAGAAGCTGATTGGCGTCAAGCCTGAGGTCTTTTAGCTGATCGGATGCCTCAGGCAGGCCTGACAGGTCTTTTAAACCGGCGATTGCTTGATCGGCCTTTGCTTTCAGTGCCCAGAAATCCTCATCATGCTCAAGCAGCAGGGCGGTTCCCGGGCTTCCCGAAGTCAAGGGCACAAGCTTGCGCACCTCCTGATCGGACAGACCATTATTATGCAGAAAATCCGCGACCATGGCATCCGGCCAGGCTGGCAGCCGCTGCAAAAGGCAGCGGGAGAGGATGGTGGGGAGCACCGCTTTTTCATTGGTGGTGGTCAGAACATACACCGTGGCCGCATCCGGCTCTTCAATGGCTTTAAGGAGCGCGTTTTGCGCCGGCACGGTGAACAAGTCAAAATCCTCCAGGATGACGGCACGGCGGCCTTTTTCCAAAGGATAGCTTTTGAGCTGTGCCAGCATATCGCGCACCTGATCAATTTTGATGGATTTTTCACCCGGCTTTGCGCGAATGACCAGCAGATTGGGATGGGTTTCAGCATTCAGGCGCTTGCATGCCTTGCAGACGCCGCAGGGTGCGTCATCTGCCTGGCAGAACAGGCACAGGGACAGCAGCTTTGCCAGGGTTCTTTTCCCCACACCAATAGGCCCTGAGAGCATCAGGGCCTGGGGCACGCTGCCGTTTTGATACCTGGCAATCAGGGACGCCAAAGGCGCTGAAAGAGCGCTGTAATTGCGAATCAACACAGCAGGTGCCGAGCTGGCCTGGGAAGACATGCCGGGCAAAGCGGTTAAATCTTCAGAAACTGCTCAACATTGAGCACAAAGACGGTGGCGCCTCCCACGGTGACCTCAATGGGGTAGGGGGCATACATGCCGGTGGCACCGCCCATGGTAACGGGGGAAGTGGCAATCTGCTTGCGGCTTTTACACACTTTTTCAATGATGGCCATGCATGCCTCAAAGCGGTCATCCTCAACGCCAACCAGCAGCGTGGTATTGCCGGCCCGCAAAAAGCCGCCGGTGGTGGCCAACTTGGTCACCCCGTAGCCCTCGCCCATCAGTTCACTGACCAGGTGAGCCGCATCCTCATCCTGGACAATGGCAATAATCAGCTTCATAATCCGAACCTCCTTTTTTGTTGCAAACAAGAGGTATTATCTCCAGTCATTAACATTATACTCGTTTTTTTCACGTGTTTCAAGCCCGCGGCCATGCTTGTCAACATTTGCCCTGTATGATAAAATGGCACAGATTTAACGGACAAGGCGTTAGATCAGCAGGAGAGACATGATCAGAGTTATTTTGGACGCAATGGGCGGAGACAAGGTACCTGAGGCGAGCTGCCTTGGGGCGATTGAAGCCTTAAAAAGGGATCAGGAGCTGCTTATCACCCTGGCGGGGCCGGTGGACGCCATCACCCCATATCTTCAGGATGTGGGAAAGGTGCGTGACCGGCTTTCCGTGCTTGATGCGCCTGAGGTCATCGATAACCACGAGCCGCCCGCCTTTGCCATCCGAAAGAAGAAAAAAAGCGCTATTGTGATGGGCATGCTGGCTTTAAGGGCCGGGGATACCGACGCCTTTGTGTCAGCAGGCTCAACCGGCGCTGTGCTGGTGGGCGGCATGCTGCGCCTGGGGCGCATCCCGGGCATTGAGCGCCCGGCTTTGGCGCCCCTGATCCCCGGCAGCTCTGGGCAGTTTCTGCTGATTGACTGCGGCGCCAATGTGGACAGCCGCCCTGAGTGGTTGGCTCAGTTTGCCCTGATGGGCGATGCCTATATGAAAAAGGTCATGGGCATAGATTCCCCCCGTGTTGGCCTTGTCAACAACGGCGCTGAGGAAGAAAAGGGCAATCAGCTTTACAGCCAGGCCCATCAGCTTCTGAAAAAAGCGCCTATTCATTTTGTGGGGAACATCGAGGGCCGCTACATCCCCGCCGGGCATGCCGATGTGATCGTGTGCGACGGTTTTGACGGCAACCTGATTCTGAAATATACCGAGGGCATTGCCTCCGCGTTGATGGGCATCATCAAGCGGGAGCTGATGGCGGACAGCCGCAGCAAGCTGGGCGCGCTGCTTGCGAAAAATGCTTTCAAACGCGTCAAAAAGCAAATGGACTATACTGAGGTAGGCGGTGCGCCCCTCCTTGGTGTGCAGGGGGCCGTGGTGAAAGCCCATGGTTCCAGCAATGCCCGCGCCTTTGCCAGCGCCATTGGTCAGGCGGCTAAAATGGTGCGGGGCGGGGTGGTGGAGGCCATTGACCAGGCCATCAGCGCACAATCAGCAGCAACAGCCAACAACAATAGCCATCAGGAGGAATAACAATATGGTATTTGACACAGTCGCCAAGCTTATCGCCAATCAGTTGAAAGTTTCACCCGAGAAGGTGACCATGGACGCCAAACTGGTGGAAGATCTGGGCGCGGACAGCGCCAATGTGATGGTGCTCATCATGGACCTGGAAGACGCCTTTAGCATGCAGGTGGAAGACAGCGTCATCACTGACCTTAAAACCGTGGGGGATGTGGTCAACTACATTGAAGCCCGCAACGGCTGATGTGTTTCAAGGCCGGCTGCTGTGCCTTTGGCCGGCAGCCCTTTTTCATGTGGGGGAAGCATGACGGATTTGAGCGGGCTTGAAGACAGGCTGGGCTATCGCTTTAAGGATAGGCGGCTAATTGAACGTGCCCTGACCCATGCTTCCTTAACCCATGAGGTGAGCAACCAGCGCCTGGAGTTTCTGGGCGATGTTGTGCTTCAGCTGTGTGTCAGCGACCGGCTTTACCACATGGAAGCCAAAGAGGATGAAGGCAGCCTCACCCGTAGGCGTCAACAGCTGGTGTGCGAAAAGGCCCTGTCAAAAGTTGCGGAAGGGCTGAGGCTGGGAAGGTTTTTGCGCATGCAGCCTGAGCTGGTGCGGGCTGGGGGCCGGGAAAACCGGGCGCTTTTGGCCGATGCCATGGAGGCGGTGATCGCGGCTGTTTATCTTGACGGCGGTATGGCGGCGGCGCGTCAGTTGGTGGAACGGCTGTGGGAGCGGCTTTTTGATAAGACCGATGCAGCCCTTGATGCTAAAGGCGCTTTACAGGCACACTTGCAGGCACAAGGCTGTCAGCAGCCCGAATATAAGCTCATCAGCCAGGATGGGCCTCCCCATCAACGCCGGTTTGAAGCGGCGGTGATAGCTTCCGGGCGCGAGCTGGCGCGAGCCTGGGGGGATACCATCAAGGAAGCCCAGCAGCGCGCTGCCGAAATCGGACTAAATACCCTGATCAGAGAAGAAACAGATGAAACTAACCCGGCTTGAGCTGTACGGCTTTAAATCCTTTCCCCAGCGTACTATCATCACCTTTGATGATGGAATAACGGGTATTGTGGGCCCCAACGGCTCAGGAAAGAGCAACATAGCCGATGCCATGCGCTGGGTTCTGGGGGAACAGAGCGCCAAGGCTCTGCGCGGCTCAAAAATGGAGGATGTCATCTTTGCCGGCACCCAGAAACGCAAAATGATGCCTTACTGCGAAGTTTCTCTGGTGTTTGACAATGCCGATGGCAAATTGAACGACAGTCACAGCGAGGTGCAGGTAACCAGGCGCGTATACCGAAGCGGCGAAGGAGAATACTCCCTGAACAAAAAGCCCTGCCGTTTGAAGGACATCATTGCTTTGTTCCGGGACACGGGCATTGGCCAGGAAGGGTATTCCCTTATTGGCCAGGGTCATATTGACGAGATCCTCTCCTCCAAAGGCGAGGAGCGTCGTGCGGCTTTTGAGGAAGCGGCAGGGATCGTCACCTTTCGGTCCAGAAAAGAGGAGGCGCTGAGGAAGCTTCAGCGCACAGAGGATAATCTGGCAAGGGTGAGCGACCTGGTGGAGGAGCTTGCCGGCCGCCTTGGCCCCTTGCAGGAGCAGTCCAAAGCAGCCCAACAGTATTTGCTCAGCGCAGAGAAGTTAAAAACCCTTGATGTGAATATATTTCTGCGGCGGTATGACAGGCTGAGCGAACGCCGGAGAAGCCTGGAAGAAAATATCATGGGCATGCGGGAGTTGATTGCCCGGCACGAACAAGAACTGGAGCGGCTGAAACTCAACCGAGAAGCGCTGGATGAGGCGTTGGCCAACCAAGAGACGGCATCCGACAGCGCGAAAAACGAGCTTTCAGCGCTGGAATCTGTCCTTCAGGAGCAGTTGCTGTTGTCCCAGCGCCGCACCAGCGAATTGGAAAAGGCTCAGGAGGAGGCGGAGCGCCTGGATGAGGCAGCTGCCAGCCTTCACGAGGAGTTTGTCCAGTTGAATAGCTTGGCCACCCAAAGCCAGGCCGATGAAAGCCAGGGAAGTCATCGGCTGGACGCATTGAGCGCACAGCTTGAAAAAGAAGAAATGGCGCTGGAAGCCCAGGCAAAAGCGGTCGAAGAGGTGGAAGACGCTTTGGAAAGCCATCGCTCACGCATGCTTAAGTCGGCTGATTTTTTAAGCGGAGCCAGAGAAAACAAGGTGCGTCAGCAGATGATGCTCAGCCAGGCTGCCAAGCGCCTGGAGGAGCTTCAGGCGGATTTGGAAGGGTTGAACCGGGTGCGCGATGCGCAGACCCAAGCCTTGGAAGAAGCCAAGGCCAGGCATGATGAGGCGAGCCGGTTGACTGCCGGGCTATTTGAGCAGCTGTCGATTCAGGAAGACATGGCGCGCAGGCAGCGGGAAGCGCACCAGCTTTTGGTGCGGGATATCCATACGCTGCAATCAAAAATCAAGCAGGATGAAAGTCGTCATCAAACGTTGAAGGAATTGTCCCAGGGGCTTGAGGGCTATTTTCAGCCGGTGCGTCAGGCGCTTAAATACGCAGGGAAAATGCCGGGCGTTCATGGGGTGCTGGCGCAGCTGATCAGCGTGCCCAAGGAGCTGGAGAACGCCATTGAAATGTTGCTGGGCAATGCCCTGCAGAACATCGTGACGGAAGATGAGGAAACAGCCAAGCGTTTAATTGATTACCTCAGGGAAAACAAGCTTGGGCGCACCACCTTTTTGCCCATCAGCGCCATCACCCCAAGAAATCTGTCCCACCAGGAGCGACAGGTGCTGAGCATGCCCGGATGCCTGGGGGTTGCCAGCGATCTGGTGGCCTGCGACGAGGCTTATCGCGGTATTGTGGAAAATTTGCTGGGTCGTGCGGTGATCGCCAGTTCGCTGGCGGAGGCTATTCCCATTTCCAGGGCTGGCCGCCAGGCATTCCATGTGGTCACCCTGCAAGGGGATGTGATGCGGGCTGGCGGCGCCATGACAGGCGGAGCGACGGCTGCCCGGACTGTGAGCCTGCT
Source organism: Christensenellales bacterium (assembly GCA_050952935.1). Classification (GTDB taxonomy): domain Bacteria; phylum Bacillota; class Clostridia; order Christensenellales; family Aristaeellaceae; genus UBA6115. The sequence goes on from JBMNLS010000002.1 coordinate 770,719, forward strand.
GGGCCGCGAGCGGGAAATGAACGAGCTGGCTGAGATGATTGTTAGCCAAAGGGAGAGGGAGAAAGCGCTTGTCCAGTCCGCTGAGGCGGCATATCAAGCACTTCAGGACAGCGACAAAGTTTTGAGCGCTCTACGCGCTAAAGCGCAGGATGAGGAAATCGGCGTAGCCCGTGAGGAGGAACGGGTCAGCAACGCAGAGGTGGCCTTGGACGATGCCCGGCAAAAGCTGGAAGCGGTGCAGGGGGCCATCGCGCAGCTAACAACCACGGTGCAGGAGCTTGACGCCGATTTGAGCCGCAGTGACAGCCAGGCCCAGGCGATGGAGCTTGATCAGGCTCAGCTGTCAAAGCAGGAGACAGAGCTGAAAGAAGACCTTGCCAAACTGCGCCGCGACATGGATCAACAACGGGAAAAAACAGAGGCAGCCAGGGCTTTGCGTCAGGAAATGAGCCAGCAGCTGGGCTTCCTGAAGAATGACCTGAGACGTCTGGAGAAGGAATCGGCGCGGCTAAAGGCCCAGGAAGAAAAGGCTCAAAGCGACCGGAAAAAACTGAATGAGCGCATCATGGCCTTGAAAGCTGCCCGGCAGGAGGACAGCCACAGCCTTGCCAAGAAGGAGTGTCAGGTGCGGGAGGCCCGGGAGCAGGCCCACGGACTGGACCAAAAGAGGCGGGAAATTCAGCAGGCCCAAAAACAAGGCAATGAAGAAGCCGAAGCGTTGCATAAACGCTATCAGGAGGACAGCGTCCGGCTGCACCGCAATGAGCTAACCGCGGCCCGGCTGGAAGATGAGCAGCTGGCGTTGACCAACACCCTGTGGAACAGCTATGAAATCAGCTATGCCATGGCTCAGGAGATGCAATCCCGGGAAGAATTCAACCTTCCCGCGGCTGAAAAAGAAGCCGAGACTCTCAGGCGGCAGATTAAGGAAATGGGGCCTATCAACATTCATGCCATAGAGGATTATGCCAACACCAAAAGCCGTTTTGATGACCTGACCGCTCAGCGAGAGGACGCTTACAAAGCGCGGGAAGACCTGAATGATTTGATCAAGCGCCTGCAGACGGAGATGGAAAAGCAGTTTGTTTCCGCGTTTGAGCAGCTGAATATCTACTTTGCCGAAACCTTTAAACGCTTATTTTCCGGCGGGCAGGCCAGGCTCAGCCTGAGTGACCCGGATGATCCGCTGAATTGCGAAATACAAATCGAAGCGCAGCCGCCAGGCAAAAAGCTGCAGCTGCTCAGCCTTCTTTCAGGCGGTGAAAGGGCGCTGACAGCAATAGCGATTTTGTTTGCGATGCTGAAATTAAAGCCCACGCCTTTCTGTGTGCTGGATGAAATTGAAGCGGCTCTGGACGATGCCAACATCAATCATTTCGCGGATTATCTGGCGGAATACGCCAAGGAAACGCAGTTTATTGTGGTCACCCATCGCAAGGGCACCATGGCCCGTTGTGACGCCCTTTATGGCGTCACCATGCGTGAGAAGGGCGTATCTGATATGATATCGGTGAATTTGCAGGATTACCCCGCATAAAGGAGGAGATAATGGCAGGATTTTTTGCGCGATTAAAAGAAGGCCTCAGCAAAACCAGAGGCAACATGACTGGGAAAATCAATGATCTGACGCGGAACACACGCCAGATTGACGAAGATTTTTATGAGGAACTGACCGACATTCTGCTGCTTGGCGATGTGGGCGTTTTGGCGACGGAACATATCATCGACACCTTGCGCCAGCAGGTGCAAAAGGACAGAATCAAGGACGCGGATCAGGCCAAAGAGCTTTTAAAAGGGATCATCATTGAAGAAATGAACATCCCCCGCCCTCCTCTCAGCTGGCCCATGGTGATGCTGGTGGTGGGGGTGAACGGTGTGGGGAAGACCACCACCGTGGGTAAGCTGGCCATGCGTTTTCGTGAGGTGAACCGCAGCGTGATGCTGGCGGCCGCTGATACCTTCCGCGCCGCGGCGGATGACCAGCTGCAGGTGTGGGCCGAGCGCGCCGGGGTACCTTTGGTGAAGCAGCAGATGGGGGCAGACCCGGCGGCAGTGGTGTTTGACGCGGTGCAATCTGCCAAAGCCAAGGGAACGGATCTTTTGATCGTTGACACTGCCGGCAGGCTGCATAACAAGAAAAACCTGATGGAGGAGCTGGGTAAGATCCGCCGGGTGATTGACCGGGAGCATCCGCAGGCCGCGATGCGCTGCATGCTGATTCTGGATGCCACCACCGGGCAGAATGGCTTAAACCAAGCCAAGCTGTTTAAGGAAGTGGTGGATATTGACGGCATCATCCTGACAAAGCTTGACGGCACTGCCAAAGGTGGCATTGCCATCGCTATCAGGAGGGAACTGAATGTGCCGGTATGGTATATTGGCGTGGGTGAGGGGATTGACGACCTTCAGGCCTTTGACGCCAGGGAATTTGCGGAAGCCTTGTTCTGATCATTAGAAAGCAAAAGCCTCCGGATTTGGCGTCCGGAGGCTGTTTTAATCAAGAGCGGGTTAAGATCCGCTGGGATAGTTGCCTTCAAAGAGGATGCGCTGGGTGGCGGGGCCGGCAACGCCATCCTGGGAAAGGCCTTTGCGCCGCTGGAACTCCCTGACGGATTCTGTGGTGCCTACGCCATATAGCCCGTCCACGGTGAGCCTGAAATACCCCTGATCCTTTAATGCCTGCTGCAGGTTGCGCACCAGGGTTCCGCTGTTGCCCTCCCTCAGGGTGACATAGCCGCCCTGAGGATTGGGGGTGACATTCACATAAAAGGGGATGGGCGTAGCATTGTCGGGCACCGCTGTTGGGATGGCGTTGTTGACGTTGCTGCTGTAAAGCTTTGCCAGGGTGCTGGAACCGGCCTTGCCGTCGACGGTCAGCCCGTTGGCGCGTTGGAAGTCTCTGACGGCAGCTTCTGTGCTGATGCCAAAATCCCCATCAATGTTGCCGGCATAGAAGCGCAGTTCCTTCAGGCGCTGCTGCAGCTTGCGAACAGCCGCATAATCCTTCACGCCCCGTTCCAGGGTCATTCCGGTGAGGCCCACCGGGGATGAGGTGCCGCGGGCCGAGGAAGAGTAAAGCTTTTCCAAGGTCATGGGGCCCGCGATGCCATCGGCGTAGGATACATTGCGGCGCTGGAAAGCGTAGACGGCCAGCTCCGTCAGCTCGTCAAAACGGCCGGTGGGCTTACCGGTCATATAGCCCAGGTCAATCAGCCGCGCCTGCATCTTGCGCACATCCGAACCGCTCATGCCCTTTTTCAGGTATAGGTTGGTGTTCACCCGCGGTGTCGGGGTAACGCGTGGGGTGGGGGTGACGCGCGGTGTGGGTTTGGGGGTTGGCGTCGCCGGCAAGGCTTTGGAGGAATTAAGGCGGCTTAGCGTGGCGGCGCCGGCAATGCCGTCCGCGGTGAGCTTGTTGCGCCGCTGGAAGGCTTTCAAGGCTTTTTCAGTGGCGGCGCCAAAATCGCCATCCACAGAGCCTGTTAAGTATTTCAGGTCTTTCAGCCTTTGCTGCAGGCTGCGAACCGCCGGGCCTTCAGACCCCAGCTTTAGCACGCTGCTGGTGGGCTGGGGGGTGACGCTAGGGGACAGGGTGAGGCTGATGACCCCGCCGCCCCAGGTGGCTGTGGGGGTGACAAAGCCACTTGGATCGGGCGTGATGATGCCCCAGGGGGCCATGGTGGTGGCCGCCGCGGTGACGCTGGGATCGGGGGTGATGATAAGGGGGCCGACGGTTTCCGTCGCGTCCTGGGGAGGCGGGGTGGTGCGCATGGGGAAGAGAGGCTGCTCTCCCACAGTGCCAACCCCTGCCTGGCTCCTGCCGGAATCATCCGGCTTTGCGGTACAGCCGGCCAGGATAATAGCCAAGGCCACCAGGCCGATGATGCCAATCAGCCGTTTTCTGTTTTTGTTTTCCATGCGTGAACACATCCTTATCCATGCTTTGTGTTGTGGTTACACTCATTAGACGTTTCAAGTTCCGGCTTTCATGCGTCTTTGATTTCAAAGAAGCTTAATATTTGGACGCATGTATGCCAATGAAAGAATAACATAAAACATCGGAATGTTCAATCATTTGTAACAAATCGACAGGCCGAGAACCCTCTGCTAAAATACGCCGCATCGACAAGGAGGAAACGGATGGGCCTGTTGGGGATTATCATCACTGCCGTGGGCTTGTCCATGGATGCGCTGGCGGTGGCTATTTGCAAGGGCGCGTGCATGCGCCAGGACAGCTGGAAGGAGAGGCTGTTGATCGCGCTGTTTTTTGGCGCGTTTCAGGCGCTGATGCCCCTGCTGGGCTGGGCGTTGGGCAGCAGTTTTCACCAGTACATCAGTGAATATGATCATTATATCGCCTTTGCTTTGCTTGGGTTTATTGGTATCAAGCTGATCATTGAGGCGATGAAGGGTGGCGAGGAGGCACTGGAATGCAAGCCCCTTTTGCTTTCAGAACTCCTGATGCTGAGCATCGCCACCAGCATTGACGCCATGGCGGCTGGCATTGCTTTCTCGGTGCTGGACATCAACATTTGGCTGGCGATAATGCTGATTGGGCTGATCACCTGCGTATTGTCTTTCCTGGGCACCCTGGTGGGCTGTCGCTTTGGCGCCAGGTATCAGGCCAAGGCTCAATGGGTTGGCGGCGTGGTGCTGGTGCTGCTGGGCGTTAAAATACTGGTGGAACACCTGAGCGCTTGAACGCATGGTCATTCAATGATTCAGGGCATTACGCAGATAACCCGCCAGGATTTCAACAATCCTGGCGTTTTTGCCGCCCCGGGTCACAATGACATCGGCGTACTGGATATAGTTTTTAATGTATTGATCATACATGGGCTTTACGGTGGCCAGATATTGTCTGCCAATGCTGTCGATGCTGCGCTCCCGCTCCTTGATATCCCGGCTGATGCGCCGGAGCAGGCAGATATCCGGCTCCACATTGATAAACAGCTTCAAATACATAAGATCCCTGAGCCTGGGGTCATAAAAGGCATGGATCCCCTCAAGGATCAGCACCTCGCCCGGATGGAGCAATTCATCGCTGTCACAGCGGGCATACTGGGTAAAGTCATAGCCCTTACGGCTTACCGGGCGGCCATTAAGCAATGTGTTGATATCCTGAAGCAAGAGATCATGATCAAATATTTTGGGCTCATCATAATTCAGCGCAGCGCGCTGGGCAAAAGTGAGGTGAGGATGGTCAAAGTAGTAAGCATCCTGCTTAATCACAGCGCTGCTGGCGCCGATGGCCTGCACCAATTCTTCCGCCAGGGTTGTTTTTCCTGACCCGCTGGCGCCGCATATTCCAATAAATAGCATAACGACCTCCTGGTTTCTCACCGGGAGACTACCGCAACCATGAAGGCGTGTCAAGGAAATAGGCTGGATATTTCATTTCGGAAGCGCTGAACGGTTGACTTCACAAACTTTATCAGGTAGGATATTCGTAGATCTCCGAGCAGATGCGCCTAAAGGGAAAGCCCATGGCGGTCTGCCGGTGGCCTAAGCCACCCAAAGCAAAAGGGCAGATGTCCCGGCTTTGAGAGCTTGAAGGGAAACGTTCAAGCTTTCCGTGTTTGAGAAGGAGAGTGTACAAAACCATCGCTTCTTTCTGTTTGTACGCTTTCAGACAAGAAAGGAGCGTTTTTAATGGAAATCATTTGGGGAAACAAAGCAGCCGGCTGGTTTATCACCGCCAGCGAATACACCGGCTATCATAAGCGCCTGGCAGATATTCTGAAAAGGCACATGCTTCCGGAAAGCACGATGTGCGACTTGGGCTGTGGCATGGGCTTGATTGATTTTGCGCTGGCGGATTTTCTTCAGCACATCACCTGCGTTGATATCAGCGCGGAAGCCCTTGGGCTGCTTGAAGCGGAAGCCAGCAGGCGCGGTATCGCCAATATCACCGCCATGCAGGCGGACGCGGCTGACATCAATGGCGTTTGGGACTATGGGCTGATGCTCTTTTTCCACGGCAAGTTTTCTGACAACCCCAGCCATTACATGAGGCTGCTAAAACGCAAGCTTTTTTATATCGTCCATGCGGATCCTATAGACCCCAATAATGATGCAAAATCGGAGCGCACCAAGTGCAGCTCCGTGTCTGCCATCCGGGAAGAGCTGGAACAGGCCGGCATTGCTTACCAGCTGGAGCACCATGCCCTGGAATATGGGCAGCCCTTTGCAAGCATTGAGGAAGCGGTGGACTTCGCCCAAACATATACGCTTTGTCCTGATGGAGAGGAAGAAGCGTTTTTGAAAGCCCGGCTCCAGCAGGCCGACAGCAAACAGGCGGATTTTCAATATTATCTGCCCCATACCAAGCGGCTTGGCATGTTTATCATCGGGAGGGAAGGCAATGCGCACATTTGAAGAAGACGTGGCCATCGCGGAAAAAAACCATGGTCACCTGTGCTCCGGTCAGTGCATCGGCGTTAAAATGGCCAGGCTGGCGATGCGGGAGCTGAATATTGACATTGAGAAGGATCCTAAGTCCATCATGGTCTTTGTGGAATGTGACCGCTGCCCGGCGGATGCCATCGGCGCTGTCTGCGGCTGCAAGGTGGGTAAGCGTACCTATAAGTTTTATGACTTCGGTAAGGTGGCAGCCAGCTTTGTGAACCTGAACACCGGCAAGGGCGTGCGAGTGTGGCGCAAAACCCGCCGGCACCCGGCGGAGGGCGAGGACATGGTCGCCTTTTATAAAAACCTGCCGGATGAGGAGATGTTTCAGGTGCAGGAGGTTGAAATTGACCTGAAGCCCTGGGACATGCCGGGCAAACCGCTGGAAGTGGTTTATTGCAGCCGCTGCGGCGAGGATGTGACCGATTGCCGCCATCTGAAGATCGATGGGCAGCCGGTGTGCAAGGCCTGCCATGGAGAACGCTATTACCGGGTGGTGGCTGATGGAAAAGCTTAAAAACCATGGCAGGAAAGAACGCCTGACCATAGCGGTCATGGCGGTGATGCTGCTGGGGGGCATTCTCCTGTCCTTCGCGCTGGGGCGCTATCCCATTTCCCCCAGGGAAACCATTGGGATCATGCTCTCCAGGATGATCTCCATCGAACCCTTTTGGACGGAGCGCATGGCCACCGTGCTGTTTAATGTGCGCCTGCCCCGGATATTGCTGGCCTGCCTGGTGGGCTGTTGCCTGTCCTCGGCTGGCGCTGCGTACCAGGGCATCTTTCAAAACCCGATGGCTGCCCCTGATATTCTGGGGGCATCCTCTGGGGCTGCCTTTGGCGCGGCGCTTGCCATCCTGTCCGATGCGCCCACCCGCATGGTCACCATCAGCGCCTTCTTTTTCAGCCTTTTAACGGTAGCGTTGGTGTGGCTGCTGAGCCAGCGGGCTCGGGGGAAGAAAATCCTGGGGCTGGTGCTGGCGGGCATCATGGTGTCCTCCCTGTTTTCTGCGGGCACTTCTTTTATCAAGCTGGTGGCTGACCCCACCAACCAGCTCCCCGCCATCACCTACTGGCTGATGGGCAGCCTGTCTGGCGCCAAGATGAGCGATATTTCCTTTGCCATCATGCCTATGCTGGTGGGGCTGATTCCGCTGCTTCTTTTGCGATGGCGTATCAACATCCTCTCTCTGGGGGATGATGAGGCCCGCACCATGGGGGTAAACGTGGGGCGGCTGCGGCTGATTGTGATCGTAAGCGCTACGCTGGTGACCTCCTCCGCCGTGGCGGTCAGCGGCACCATCGGCTGGGTGGGGCTGGTCATCCCGCACCTGTCCAGAAAGCTGGTGGGCAGCAACTTTAGGCATCTGATGCCCGCGACCATGCTGTTTGGGGCGCTGTTTTTGCTGTTAGTGGATAACATCTCCCGCAATCTGTTCGCGGTGGAGATTCCCATCGGTATTCTCACCGCCTTTATCGGCGCGCCGTTTTTCCTGTATCTGATCATCAAGGGGGATAGCCGCTCGTGATGCTGGAAGTGCAACATCTAAGCTTTTCCTATTCCCAGCGTGCGGTGCTGCGGGATATCAGTTTTTCTATCCCCCAGGGCAGGCTGGTCTCTCTGCTGGGCCCCAACGGAACCGGGAAAAGCACCCTTTTCCGCTGCATTTTGAACCTGTTGACCGGCTTTAAAGGCAGGGTGCTGATTGATGGGGTGGACACGGGCAACATTTCCCTTCCCCAGTTGGCAAAGCTCATCGCCTATATTCCCCAGGTGCATTACCCGGCTTTCAACTATACGGTGCTTGACATGGTGCTCATGGGCACATCCGCTCGTCTGTCCGCCTTTTCAGTGCCGGGCATGAAGGAGCTGGAACGGGCCCAGGCCTCCCTGGCGCTGCTTGGCATAGAGGAGCTGGCCCAGCGGAACTATATGCAGATTTCCGGCGGCGAGCAGCAGCTGGTGCTGATTGCCCGGGCCATCTCCCAGGATTCAAAGCTGTTGATTATGGATGAACCCACCGCCAGCCTGGACTTTGGCAACCAGGCCCGGGTGATGCAGTGCATCAAAAACCTGGTGAAGCAGGGCTATACCATCCTGCAGGCCACCCATAACCCCAATCAGGCCTTTGCCTATTCTGACCAGATCATCGCCATGCAGGGGGGCCATATCATCGCCGATGGGACGCCTGATGATGTGGTGGACGCGGAACTGATCAACGAACTCTATGGCATCAAAGCGCGGGTGGAAAGCCTTGAAGAAGGGCGCATCCGGTTTTGTGTGCCTGTTGAGATATAGAAAGGAGAACGGAAAATGTTCAAGAAATGCTTGTCTCTGCTGCTTGTGATGGCGCTGCTGCTGCCCTTTGCGGCCCTTGGTGAGGAAAAGGTATCCTTCACCGATTCCACCGGGCGCACGGTGGAATTGCCCAAAAGCATTGAGCGCATCGTTCCCACAGGCCCTCTGGCGCAGCTTGTTTTGTTATCCATTGCGCCTGATAAATTCGTCGGGCTGTCCAGCAAACTGGACGATTTCAGCCGGCCCTTCATTGAGCCCTTGGTGAAGGACTTGCCCCTTGTTGGACAACTCTATGGCGGCAAAGACGAAATCAACCTGGAAGAGCTGGCAAAATTGGATCCTCAGCTGATTTTGGATGTGGGCGAGCCCAAGAAAACAATCAAAGAGGATATGGACGAGCTGCAGACGCAGCTGGGCATCCCCTGCGTGCATATCACCATGTTTTTGAAAGACGCCGGCAGCGCCTATCAGCAGCTGGGCAAACTGCTGGGCAAGGAGGAAAAGGGAGAGGCCTTGGCCGTCTATCTCAACAACAGCTATGCCCGGATGCAGGAAATCAATGACAAGGTGGGGGATAAGCGGGCCAACATGCTCTACTGCGTGGGGGAAGCCGGCCTGAATGTGATTGCCAAGGGCAGCTTCCATGGGGAGCTGATTGACCTGGTGGCGGAGAACGCCGCTGTGGTGGACAATCCCTCCAGCCGCGGTACCGGCAACGAGGTGGACATGGAGCAGATACTGCTGTGGAACCCCGAGGTGATTGTCTTTGAGACCCTGACCGCCTATGAAAACGCGGGAAAGGATTCCCTGTGGTCAAGCCTTGACGCGATTAAAAACAAGAAATATGTGAAGGTGCCGGTGGGGCCCTATAACTGGATGGGCTTCCCTCCTTCGGTTCAGCGGTATCTGGGCATGATGTGGCTGCAAAAAACCCTGTATCCTGAGCTGGCGGACTATGACCTGAAGGCAGAAGTGCAGGAGTTTTTTAAGCTGTTCTATGAGTTTGACCTGACCGATGAGAAATATGATGAGCTGATGGCCTGCTCTGTGATGAAATGAGCAAGAAACCCTTGATTGTGGGCATCACCGGGGTGAAAAACTCCGGCAAAACCACCCTGATGGTAAAACTGATTCAGGCCCTTTCAGCCCGCGGGCTGAAAGTGGCCACCATCAAGCATGATGCTCATCAATTCATTGCCGATACCCCTGGCACCGACAGCTACCGCCATAAGGCGGCAGGCGCCTTTGCCAGCGTGATTTTTGACCGGAACAAGTTGTTGCTGGTCAAAGAGGGCCATTTTGATGTGTCGGACATGCTTCCCTTTTTTGATGGGGCGGATATTGTGCTGATCGAAGGGGCGAAGCAAACGCCCTGCCCCAAAATTGAGGTGCTGAGGAAAGGCAACTCTGATTCGCCCATTACCCATCCCAGCCAGCTGATTTGCCTGATGACAGACACCGGATATCAGGTGGATGGCGTTCCCAGCCTGGACATCAACGATGTGGAAGGCGCGGTGGAAGCCATATTAAGGCTGATGCCTGGGGACTAACCACAATCAAGAATCAATCGGGCTGCCCGCGGGCGGCCCTATTTTATTCAGGTATGCGATGGCGTCAAGAAATACCTGAGCGTCCTGAGGATGCTGGGCTGCCATTCTGGGCGCTTCATGCAGGGGTACCCAGGCGACCGCGCCAATCTCATTTTCCTGGGGGATTGCCTCCCCTGAAATATAGTGGGCAAGGAAACAGACAATTTGCCTGTTGGTGTTTATTTCAATGGAGGGCAGTTCCCTGCGGAAGGCAGGGTCAATGCGTACGATAAGCCCCGTTTCCTCAAGGATTTCCCGCCGGGCGGTGTCTTCCTCCGTTTCACCTGCTTCCTGATGTCCCTTGGGGAAAGACCAGTGCCCCTGGCGGCAGTTGATCAGAAGCGTTTCCCAGGCGCCATCCTTTTTGCGCAGCACCACCGCACCGCAGGAAGGGCGGCTTTGTGAGGTTCTGAAGGCGCTGACCGAGCGGCTGACCAGCGCATCGGCTTCCGCCAGCCTGTTTATCCGGTTTTCCGGCGTGATTTCAAGGGTGCGCACCGCCGGATGATGCCTGACAGCTTCCAGAAAGGGCGTTTGATCCCGTTTGATGACACCCAGAATGGGGGTGTCCCTGTCCAGCGCTTTCAGCACCGCCTGTTGAAAGGCTAGGGCTTTGTTTTCCATGGTGCCCAGCTCATCCATGATAAGGAGGTCGGCGTTCCTGAAATCCTGCAGAATTCTCACGCCTACTTTATCAAAAACCTGGGAATTGCCCCGCCTGCCCTCAGGGCCGCGCAGGCCGGCCAAGGCTTCTTCCTGTTTATACCAGGCGCAGTGCTGCATGGGCGCTATATAGACGCGACTGTCTTCTTCATGATCCGCCGTGGAAACCGTGTGGGTGCGCAATCCCTTAACCGCCCAGTCAGGATGGGCGGCCAGGATGTGCCTGATCAGCGTTGTTTTTCCTGCTTGGGGCCAGCCCCAGAGGAAGAGGTGCCGCGTCTTATTCATGGCTATATTCTACCATAGATTTACTCATCCGATACAGGGAAATGCCCACAAATCGCCCTTGACAGGCGCTGATGCATCCCCTATAATCGCACATGCCCCATGCGGTTGTGGCGGAATCGGCATACGCGCACGTTTGAGGGGCGTGTGGGGGAACCCGTACGAGTTCAAGTCTCGTCAACCGCACCAAAAAGAAAGCCTTGAAAACACTTGCTTTTCAGGGCTTTAGTTATGATTAAAGTGTGCATATACCCTTACTCATATCCTTTACAGACTATTTGGTTGGATTATCTATGTTTGAAATAAGGTGGTTATCCATGTGCTTTGTACTATCACGCTTCATGGCATCAGGAACCTACGTGGATTGGCAACTATGGTTCTTCAGAAACCATACCAGAAAACCAAAGGATATGGTATCCTAATACTGGTGAATATCACAAAAATGGTGATTACATCACAAAAACAATATTATAAAAACGATAAGGAAGGGAATAGTATTATGAAACTCATCGGCTGGAGAAGAAAGAAGAAATCGCAAAATTCCGAAAAAAGAGATGATATTTTAACATCTAAAATAGAGGAGTTTTTGGAAAAGAGACCCTTTAGCGATGAAACATTATTTGGTGATTACTCATCAACAAGATACTTTCAATACTCGAAAAAGTTGATTGATTTATGTGACTATGCTTGTGGTTTTGACCGAGAGTCACCGTTGTCAACAATTTCAAAAACAGTATTCAGGCATGTAAAAGAAGCTTATGATAAAATAGGTGAATTGTGGCACCCTTTCGTCTCATGGGAGAAAGCAGCTGATTATAGGATACACTTGTTAGAAGATATGATAAAAGTAGGCCAAGTTTCTGTTCCTTTCTCTGTTGCGATCGAACTGTACTTTATTCTTCAACAAAAAGACACTTTAGAGTATCTTAATAAATCCGGATACCGCTTTTTAGATATTAATGGTTTGCCGATCGATGCCAGAGAACAATTTGGACTTTTGAGTGCCGAATCAGTTTCTGCATTTGTTAATTCTCTTTCTGCCCATTTTTCCATTCATGATAATCGGTTTATTGAAATGATAGTGTCTATATATAATCACCTACAGAAAGACATGACAGAAGTAATGGAGAAATTGTGGGGCTATTCTAAATTTGACAAACTTTGGAATAGACAGCGAAAAGACATTTCTTTTTATCCGTATTTGGCTAACAAAGTCGTTATTGAACCAGACTTTTTCTATCAGGGATGGTATAAGCAACTTAGTCCTTTAATATCAACACATCGCACTGATAAACTGGTGATTCATTTGAATGGTATTTTTGAAACAACTTATTACTTTACGGCCATTGCATCAATGTTCGCATATGCATATCTTGCATTATCTGATTTTAAAAAACTATATCTCTACAAAGACTTTGAAAATAGCACGAGTGTTAGGGAAACTATCAAAGTAACTTTAGGGGAAGAATTTTTAAAAAAATTGGATGACACTTTACAGCATTTACTATAATATATTCCTTAATACATTTCTTTTTCTTAATCGCATCGCTCTAGAAGGCGAGCTAGAATTACCTTCAAAAGAGGTTGATAGTTTCAGAACAAAGCAATGGAGGACAAGGTTATTTCTCTGCTATCCTTAGTCCCTGAATAGCTCCGGGAAGTCTCGTCCTCCAGTACCATTGTACCATATTTTCTATGGAGAGAGGAAACTAATCGCCAAATTGGGGGACATCTCTGGTAGTTTGCGGAAGTTAAGCATCCCATGGACTGGCGATAAGGCGTCCTTCCATGGATGAAGGTTCTGCTATTCGTCTCTGTGAATAGCCTGCGGGCACTTATGCGCGGTGCAATCAAATCGTCTTTAGTGCAGATAGTTGCTTACGCTGCATGTTGTTACTCCCAACTTGTTCGCTGTTTCGTGCATCAGACAATAATTGTTGATAATTCGGAATGGACATAGAAGCAATTTATTACGTTTTTGACATCATAATAATATACTTGAGTCTGCGCAACTTCTATCATAATTGATAGCGCAATCGTAGAAATAAGGAAGAAATCATGGATACTACTTTCATTGCTGGTATGCATGTTGTTGGGAAATGCACCCTATGTAATGGCATATTAAACGAACTCCTAATTTCTGCGTTTATTACGAGTAATATGATAAGTCAAGTTAATAAAGAGCATAATGATGAAAACAAAACTGACCCGGATATTGTTGGAAATCAAGCAATGCAAAGAATACTTAAGAAGCATGGATATCATAATCTTTGATTCTAAGCTTCCTAAGAATAAAATAGAACAGGCTTCCCAACCGGAAAGCCTGTGCAGCGCTACAATCATCAGAATTTACCGCCCCGTCCTCCGTAGGAAGTGCCGTCCCGGGAGCCAGAGGAAGAGCCTCCGCCCCCGCTTTTGCTGCTGGATTCAATGCGGGTGCGGGTAACGGTCTGATAGAGGTACAAGTCGGAAGATTCGGTGAGGTTCAGGGAGTCTGCCAGCACATATAAGCCGACATTGGATTTGTATTTGGCGATTTTGAGCTTGCTGCGCAGATAAAGCGTATTAATTGAATGACAATGTGCAGTTTCTGGTGGATTATTCAGCCATGCCTCACTCATGCCTCAGTGCTTGTACAGGCAATAGCTTGGAGGCTTTGTTGGCAGGGTATAAGCCGAACACGATGCCAATAGTAAACGAGAAAACCACTGCAACCGCTGCAATAAAGGGCGATATCTGAAGCTTCATTTTGAGCATGGGAGACAGAAAATGGATGGCTAAAATGCTGACACCCAGGCCCAGCAACCCGCCAATCAGGCTGACCACCAGTGCTTCCACTAAAAACTGGCTGAGAATATTGCGCCGGGAAGCGCCAATCGCTTTGCGGATGCCAATTTCACGGGTACGCTCGGAAACCGATACCAGCATGATGTTCATGATGCCAATGCCGCCCACCAGTAGCGAGATGGCAGCGATGCCGCCCAGCATAAGCGTTAGCGTGGCGGTGGCTGAGTTAAGCGTTTCCAAGGCGGTGGTCTGATTGTATATACGATAGGTGGTTGAAGAAGAAGCGCCTACCATCAGCGCGTCCATGTAGGCGGTCAGGCTTTCCTGTGCGATATCCACTTCCTCTGCCGATATGGCGGACACATAAACGCTGCTGATACCCTTGCGCTGAAACAGCCGCTCCCCGACCGTATAAGGGATAATTATAAGATTATCCCCTGAGCCGGCCATGCTCGTCCCGATTTCGTTCAAAATGCCCACTACGGTAAAAGGATATCCTTTCCAAGTGAAGGTTTCGCCCACAACGTGGACGCTTCCAAACAGTTCTTCGGCCGCCTCTTGCCCCAACACCGCGACAAAGTTGCGGTTGTTTACATCAGGCTCCGTCAGAAAGCGTCCCTGCGCCAGGGAATAGTTGCGTATAACATCATAGCCGGGGGTGGTGGCGATAATGGAGCCATCCTCATATTGCTGGAGGCCCGCCTTCAAGGTGCCAGAGCTCATGGAAAAGGGACTTGCCTGTGCCACGCCCTCCAGCGAGCGCATTTCATTTACGCGCTTCAAGGTAATGGGGTTGTTGCGGCGCATGGTAATGTTAACGCTCAGCAGGTTGGTTCCCATCTTCTGAATGCTGTCGCTTACAGATTGATTGGCCCCTTGGCCAATGGATACCAGAACCACCACAGACGCAACCCCAATGATGATGCCCAGCATTGTTAAAAAGGAGCGCATTTTGTTGCCCAGGATGGATTTGAACGCCATTTGTATTGAACTCATTGCTTATCCTCCCAAACTTTCCGCGTGCTGGATTTTGCCATCCACAATAAGCATAGCGCGCTGTGCTCGGGTAGCGATTTCTTGGTTATGGGTAATCAAAACAATGGTGTTTCCCTGTTTGTGGAGCTGTTCAAACAGGTCCATGATCTCTGCTCCCGTGGTCGTATCCAGATTGCCGGTGGGTTCGTCCGCTAAGATCAGGTGTGGTTTTGCGACCAGTGCTCGGGCTATGGCCACCCGCTGCTGCTGTCCGCCTGAAAGCTGCGAGGGACGATGCTTCATGCGATCAGCCAGCCCGACACTGCTTAACGCTTCCTCGGCCTGCCGCCGCCTCTGCCTGCGCCCAATGCCCTGATAGATGAGCGGCAACTCCACATTCTCCAGCGCATTCAATCGTCCCAGCAGGTTGAAGCCTTGGAAGATAAAGCCGATGTGCGTGCTGCGAAGCCGGGCAAGCTGCCTGTTGGAGTATTTACCGGTGTCCGTTCCCGCAAGCTGATAGGTGCCGCTGTCCTGAACATCCAGGCAGCCAATAATGTTCATCAGGGTGGATTTTCCGCTGCCGCTGGGGCCAATAATAGCCACATATTCGCCATCGTCAATATCAAAGCTGACCCGGTTAAGCGCGTGAACCTTTTCCCCACCCAGCTGATAGCATTTGCTGATATCCTGCATGTGGATCATGGGCGCTGTCCTCCGCCAGGCTGAAAATTGCCGCCTGGACCGCCTCCCGGCATGCCACCTGCCGGAGGCTGCATCTGGCCAAAGTCAGGCATCTGTCCAAAGTCCGGCATCTGGGGGCGTTGATTGTTGTCTGTCTGCATAGCATTGGCGCGCACCAGAACCACATCCCCTGCCTGAAGGCCGGAGGTGACCACCGCATAGTTGGCATCGGAAAGCCCCACCTGTACATAGGTCTTGATCCCTGTTTGGGCGGCATCGGCAGCCAGCGCATTATCCTTGAGCAATACATAGTTACCCTGTCTGTCGTTCATCAAGGCGGCCAGCGGTACCAGCACTGCACCCGCTTCTTCGCCCACCGTCAGGGTCATTGTGCCATTCATTCCGCTTAAAAGGCGGCTGTCCTCCTGCACCGACAGCGTCACCGTATAGTTGGTGATGCCTGATGTAGTGCTGCCCAAACGGGAGATTCGCTCCACTCTGACAGACAGCTGAGCATCTGACAGCGCGTCCAGTGTGACCGTTCCTTCCTGCCCTTCCTTGACGGACAGGATATCCAGCTCGTCCACCGCGACATCCATCACAAAAGCCTGGTTGGGGTACAGCTTCAGCAGGCAGTCGCCTTCGCTTAGCGCCTGCCCCGTTTGTGCGCTTACCTCTGACACAATGCCATCCATTGGGCTTCGGTATACGGGATCCTTCAGAAGCGCCTGTAATTCCAGCAATTGCTGCGCCATGTTTTCCCGTTCTTCTATCGCCTGCAGGTACTCTTGCGTAGGTTCGGCGTTTGTAATTTTCGCAAGCACGGATCTTTTAGTGACAGAAGCGTTTACTTTGGTGGGGACGCTGTCTACCACTCCCTCCACATCAGTGTACAAATAATAAGGTTGGCTGATTTGTGCGCTGCCCTCGCCTACGGTCACCCCGTTCAGGATGACCTGAACCGTCTCATCCACCAGCGCCCGGGTATCCGGGAAGGTGATGAGCGCACTGCCGTCATCCATCAGGCGTGCCACATTGCCTGCCTGAGTTTGTGTTCCCACCTTCACACGCACAGCCTGCCCTAAAGACAGCGCAGCAGTGGGCATGATATTCACCTGCATCAGGCCATTGGTTGAAAGAATGGCAGCCGGTTCGTCTTGCAGGGATTGTTGTACCATCTGCCCTGTGCGAAGGTTAAGCACTTTTACGATTCCTGGCATGGCTGGATTAATGCTCTGGTCGCTTTTTTGCTGGCTGAGCAGCGTCAGCAGGGTCTCATCCTGCTCGTCCAGGGTCGTTTGCGCCGCATCGATTGCGTCCTGAAGCGCCTGCGTATCATAGTACGCCAACACCTGCCCTGAGGTAACGCTATCTCCCTGCGCTACCTTTATAGCGCTCAGCGTGACGTCTTCCGGAAGTGTCAGGCTTTCTTCTTTGTCAAAGCGCAAAGAACCCGTGGCAATCACCGTTTTGGTTACGCTGCCCAGGGTCAGCGTGATTTCCGTATATTCTGGAGTCACCACCGGGTTTGATGTGCTGGCGGCAGCCGTTATGATCGGCATCAGCAAAACCAGACAGAGAATCGGAACGCCTTTTCTAAGCTTAAATGGTTTGTGTATCATACTGCCTCCTTCTTTCGGGGTTTTACCCCACGATATGCATCCTATCAAAGCAAACTGAAATGATGCTGAAAAGTTCATGCGATTATTTTTCAGGTTCTTTTCAGAATCGTTCCGTATCATATAGAATGGAAGCGGGAGGAAAACAGCTTGAGGATTTTGATTGTCGAAGATGAGAAAAACCTTGCCAGCGCTTTGGTCAAACTGCTGGAGGGGCAAAAATATGCGGCGGAAGCGGTCCATGACGGCCAGTCCGGCTTGGATTACGCCCGCAGCGGGCAATATGATGCGTTGATACTGGATGTGATGCTGCCGGGCCTCAGCGGGTTTCAAATCGCTTCTGCTCTGCGTGAAGAGGGGCTTGATGTGCCGATTCTGATGCTGACCGCGCGGGACAAGGTGACAGACAAGGTGCGCGGCCTGGACAGTGGCGCGGACGATTATCTGACCAAGCCTTTTACCACAGAGGAGCTGTTGGCACGGGTACGCGCCCTGTTGCGAAGGCAGGGGACAGTACAGATGGACGCGGTCGCCTTTGGCGATGTCACCTTGTCCCTTAGCGCAAGTACCCTGTCTCGTCAGGACAAGCAGGTTCGCCTCAGCCGGAAAGAACAAGAAGTGATGCATATTCTGATGTCCCTTCCCCCTGGACATATCATCAGCAAGGATGAGCTTATTATGAAGGTGTGGGGGGCGGACAGCGAAGCGGTTGACAATAATGTGGAGGCATACATTTCCTTCCTGCGAAAGAAACTGCTTTATCTGGACAGCGCTGTGCAGATTATCGCCCAGCGCCGCCTGGGTTATCTTTTGGAGTATGCGGCATGCTGAAAGCTCTCAGGCGCAAATTCGTATTCGTCAGCATGGCCCTGGTTGCTTTGATTTTAACCGCCGTGCTGTTGGCGGGTATCGTTTCCACACGGATGCAGTTCACCCAGGATTACCGGGCTGCCATCGAACTTGAACTATCGATAGATATTAGGAGGCAGCGCAGAGAATCCTTCCGGACCAATCTGCCGCCGCCCGGTCAGTGGCCCCAGCCATCCAAACTTACCTTCACAGCTATTCAAAACAGCACCACCGGCGACTGGGAGTTGATTACCCCCTGGATGCAGATGGACCAAGACACGCTCCTGACGCTTTGCCGGCGTGCACAGTCAGCATCCTCACCCACGGGTTTCTGGACAGACCTGGGCATCGCCTATGCCAGGCAGGATGGACGGATCGCCTTTGTCAACATGCAGAATGAATATGCGCAGCTGAGGAACAGCCAGTGGGTTTGGGCACTGGTATATGTCGGGGCGCTGGGCTTATTCTTTTTGCTGGCTTTGCTGCTGTCAGGCCGTGCGCTCAGGCCAGCGGAAGCAGCCTGGGCGCAGCAGCAGCGTTTTATTTCTGACGCATCTCATGAGTTAAAAACGCCATTGACGGTGATATTGGCCAACCTGGATATTCTGGAGAGTGAGCAGGGCGATAGCCAGTGGCTGTCTGCTGCGCGGACAGAAGGGCTGATCATGAAAAAGCTCATTGAAAACCTTCTGTTCCTTGCTCGTTCGGACGAAGAACGGGAACCGGCAGGGCATGAACTTATCAACCTGTCCAACCTTGTTGACGAAATATCGCTGGCCTTTGAAGCGCCCGCTTATGAGAAAAACCTGACGCTCAGCACCAGTGTTGCGTCCAATCAGATGATGCGGGGCAACGCAGATCTGCTCAGACAGCTGTTGTCGATTTTGCTGGACAACGCGGTGAAATATACCCCTGAAGGGGGGGCAATTCAGGTGACGCTAAAGAAAAACATGGACAAGCTGGCGCTAACCGTTCACAATGACGGAGTTCATATCCCCCAGGAACATGTGGATCACCTTTTTGACCGCTTCTATCGCATGGATCCAGCCCGCAGCAAGGCAGAAGGAGGCTATGGGCTGGGTCTGCCTATCGCGGCTGAGATTGCGCGGCAGCATGGAGCTACGCTAAAGGTATCCAGTCAGCCGGATGAGGGAGCCAGCTTTGTTTTTATCGTGCCAAATTGATCAGGTGTTTAAAGTCTGATAGATTATAATGGATGAATTTAATAGATAAAAAAGGCTTCCCAACCGGAAAGCCTTTGAAATGCTGCAAGAATCAGAATTTGCCGCCCCGACCTCCGTAGGAGGTGCCGCCCCGGGAGCCGGAGGAAGAGCCTCCGCCCCCGCTTTTGCTGCTGGATTCAATGCGGGTGCGGGTAACGGTTTGGTATAGGTACAGGTCGGAGGATTCGGTAAGGTTCAGGGAGTCTGCCAGCACATATAAGCCGGCATTGGATTTGTATTTGGCGATTTTGAGCTTGCTGCGCAGATAAAGCGCATAAAGAAGGCCAACAACAAGCGCGCCGATAAGAATAATCGGAGCGACCTCCACCGTTCTTTCTGCGGCAGTTGGGGGGATCAACAGCCGCCTTACATAGCGGACATAGTCGCTCATCGCCCCATGATAATCACCGTCAGAAAGCTTGTCCTGCACCACATTGGCCAGGTCATGGCTTTCCCGGCTGGTGAGCAGGCTGATGCCTGTGCCCCGGGCGGCCTCGTAATAATCCCGGGTGTCAAACATCACGGCGAACAGGGCGCCGTTAGGATAGGCAGCGGCGTCCCTGAAGGCGTGATAATAGTCAAAGCAATAGTCCTTGGGGCCTTTTTGCTGAGAATCATTAGTGGTGTGGAAAATCACATCAAAGCCGGTTAGCTCAAACAGCTCGCTGGCTTTGTTTTGCAGATCTTCCGCTTCGCCGGCGGAAAGCACCCCCGCCAGGTCGCTGACGTGGCTGAGGGCCTGGGCGGAAACGCCCATCATCAGCACAAAAACGCAGACTAATACTAACATTCGTTTCATTTCAGCACCCCCATGGAGAAAAGAGCATACGCCGCTCCCAAACCAACTGCCGCTATCCCTGCCGCCGCGCCAAAGAGCCTGCCAAAGAACTTGGATTTTGACCAGGGGATGTTGCAGGTGAGCTCCCCCGTTTGTCCGTTGATGGCAAAGGTATATGTTTTATCACCCTTTTTGGTGGTGATGTGCCAGATGGGGTAGAGCACAGGCCGGGATTGGGCGTTAAGATAGTTGATGCTTGCGGTTTGTGGGGTGACTGAGGCATATCCCCGCACTGTTTGCCTGAAAGCGTCAAGGGTGGAGGAGCGCACCCGTTCATTGGCACGCTGCTGGCAGGTTTCCGTGTCCACATCGGCGCGGTTGGCCTGGGCGCCGGAGAGGGTGGCCGGCTCAAAGAAGATGGACTGAGCGTTGTTGAAGGGCTCGATGGATTCGGTGATCCGATTATCCAGCTGGCTGCTGGCATCCACCGGCAAATCCTGGAAACTCAGGGTGCCGGCGCGCCGGATCAGGTAATGCCTGGTGGTGGTGATGCGGTAGTTGCCGCTGCGGTGGGTGGATACGGTGGTGCCTCGATAGGTCATTTTGGCATCGGCGTCGCAGTTGAACAGCCAGTAGGGCACATACAGCTGCCTGATCTCCTCAATCACATTGCGGCCTTGCAGGAAAAGGTTGGGGATCAGCTTTTTACCCTTAAAATAGTCATGGAACATACGTTCAGCCTGGTCCTTTGTGATCAGGAAAGGGATGATCTCCTCCGGTTTGGTGCCCAGGGTGAACTGGGCGGGCATGATGGAGGGGCTGCCGCAAAAGGCGCAGTTGGTGGCCACGGTGGTTTCATCGGTGAACAGCTCCGCGCCGCAGGAGGAACAGGAAAACTGCCGCGTGTGCGCCGCTTCCTCGGCGCTGAAGGACTCCTCATAAACAGGCCAGCTCATATTCTCGTGCTGGGCGTCTTCACTTTCAATTTTCGCAACCTCGCGCACAGTTTCCACGTCAAACTCATTCCCGCAGGAGCCACAGACCATTTTCTGCGCCCTGCCGTCATAGGTGAGGGGAGCTGCGCAGGAGGGGCACTTGTAGGTGATGGTGCTCATCCGTATACCTCGCTTCCAAATAAAATCGCTTTGCTGTAACAAATAATTCCATTTCATCTTACAGATTTATTCCATTCTTGTAAAGCAAAAATGGGACTTGATATAGGTGGCGCTATTATGGTAAACTAACATTGGTCAAAGATGGTCAGCATCTTGGCTGTAACCTGAGGAAGGAGGAAGGCATGCGGCTAAGCGACGCGATCGAGGCATTCATCAAGGATTTATGGGTGCAGGATGAGGCGGAGGTGGAGCTGAAGCGCAATGAACTGGCGGAATACTTCCGCTGTGCGCCCTCACAGATCAACTACGTCCTGTCCACGCGCTTCACCCCTGACCATGGCTACGCCATTGAGTCAAGGCGTGGGGGCGGCGGGTTTATCCGCATCATTCGCGTGGAGCGCACGGGCCGTGAATCCTTCCGGTATCTGCTGCATGAACGGGTGGGGGAGGCAATTAGTGCAAAGGAAGCGCAAATTCTGTGTTTGCAGCTGGCCGAACAGGGTACCATTAGCCAGGAGGATGCGGATCTGATGAACGCAGCCCTTCACCCCCAGTCCCAGGCCGTCCCTATCCCTGAGCGCTTGAAGGACGCGATCCGCGCTAAAACGCTCA
Source organism: Christensenellales bacterium (assembly GCA_050952935.1). Classification (GTDB taxonomy): domain Bacteria; phylum Bacillota; class Clostridia; order Christensenellales; family Aristaeellaceae; genus UBA6115. The sequence continues at coordinate 792,605 of JBMNLS010000002.1, forward strand.
AGAACATGCTGCTTTCCCTCGCGAAACGTGAGGCGCAGCAATAAGGAGACCACCATGATATGTGAAGTGTGCCGGCAGAAAACTGCTAATGTAATATTTAAAACCATGTCCGATGGCCAGGTTGCCACCCGCGCCATGTGCATGGAGTGTGCCCAGAACCTGCAGCAGGATATGCACCGGCTGTTTCTGGCCCTGGGCCTTGGCGGCGGCGGCATGAACGCGCCCCAGGCAAGAACGCAGGCGGAGGAGGCTCCCAAGCCACAGCTTGAAATGCCACGCTATGTCTGCGCCCATTGCGGCAGGCCCTTTGATACCCTCAATGAGAACACCATGGCTGGCTGCGCCTATTGCTATGAGGCCATGCGCAAGGGCCTGGGTGAGGTGCTGGAGGGCAGCAAAGGCCCCCGGCAGAAGGAGACACAAAACAAGGAAGATGAACAGACAGAGCTGAAATATCAGCTCCTTGAGGCTGTGATGAAAGAGGATTATGAGGCGGCAGCCGCCCTTCGGGACAGGATCAATGCCATGACAGCAGCCGCCCATGTGGAGGAAGAACCATAAGCACGTTGCATGCGGTTTTGGGAGGAGAGGCGATCCTGCGCAGAAACTATCAGGATTTGACCTTTTGCCCCCAGGACAAATCAGAGGATTTGCGCGAAAGCAGGCGCAGAACCACCAAGGCATTGCGGACAAATCGGCCCGACATGAGAGCGATTGACCCGGCGGTCTTAGGTTCGGATGAACAGCTCCGCCTGGTGGAAAAACGCTTTTTGCCGCCTTCCTTTGCGAAGCTTACCGAGGTTGCGCTGGCCATCAACGAACAGGAAAGCCTGTCAGCCGTCATGAACACTGGGGAACACCTGCTGATGCAGGCCCGGGACGATGCGGGGCAGCTGGAGGCGCTGGTGGATGCTTTAAGACACCTGGAGCAGGCCTTTATTCAGCCGGATTACCCTTTTGCCCATGACGAGCGCTTTGGCTATTTGTCCTACAGCCCTGTTCTGGCTGGCAGCGGGCTTCACCTGTCTTTGGTGATGCACCTGCCGATGCTGGGCTTTTTGAAGCAGATCAGAGCGCTGGGGGAGCCGCTCAAAGAGCGGCTCAACTGTCAGCTCAAGCCCTTTTTTCAGGAGAAAGGGCGCAACCCGGGCAATCTGTTTATCCTTAGCAATATATCCAGCTTTGGGCTAACGGACGAGGATATTTTAGTGCAGCTGCGGAAAGCGGCGGCGCTGGTGGCGGGGAAGGAAAGCGGCCTGCGGGACAAGGCTTTTCATGCCACCCGGGTTACTCCGCTGGCGGATCAGGCATGGCGGGCATACGGCACGCTGCGCTATGCAAGGCGTTTGACCAGGAATGATTTTTTAGTCCTCTGGTCTAAAATGCGGCTGGGCGCCAAGGCGGGCATTCTGCCGGTGCCAATGGAAGTGACAGACCGGATGCTTAAATTCGGCGGCGACAGCCGCTACATGAACAATGGGGCCGGCCAGAAAACCTGCCCCTTCCGCCGGGCGGATGAAGTGCGCCAGGCGCTGTCAGGAGGAGAAGATGCCAATATTCGGTAGATTTGATAATAAAGCCAAAGAGGTCATGGACTATGCCCAGCAGGCGGCTGTTGGCATGCGTCACCGCTACTGGGGCACAGAACACCTGTTGCTGGGGCTTTTGGCCAAAGCAAAAGACGATACCCAGGCGCTGCCTGAAAATGTGACCCTGCAATCCGTGCAGGATGCGGTGCGTCAGCTGTCCTCCGCCAATCAGGAGCAGCCCAAGGTGCTGGAGCTGACCCCGCGGATGAAACGGGTGCTTGACCGCAGCCTCAATCAGGGCCAGGGCAGGCGTCAGCCGCAGGTAGGCACAACCATGCTGTGGCTGGCGATGCTGGAGGAGCGCGACAGTGTAGCCGTGCGTATCCTTACTTTGTTTGGCGCGGACATTGAAGCGCTTAAAGAAGATTTGATTGCCAACCAGGCGGAGGAAGGCGAGGGAGAGGCCGGCGGCAAAGAGGAAACCACCCTGGAAAAGAACAGCCGCGACCTGACCGAGCTGGCCAAACAGGGTAAACTGGACCCAGTCATAGGCCGTGACCGGGAAACTGAGCGGCTGGCGCAGATCCTCTCCCGGCGCACCAAAAACAACCCGGTCTTAATCGGCGCCCCAGGCGTTGGTAAAAGCGCCGTGGCGGAGGGCCTGGCCCAGCGCATCATCGCGGGGGAGGTGCCTGAAACCCTGGCCGGCAAGCGCCTGCTCTCCCTTGATTTGGGGAGCCTGGTGGCCGGCACCAAATACCGGGGCGAGTTTGAAGAGCGGATGAAAAATGTGGTCAACGAGGTCAAGAATGACCGCAGCATCATCCTGTTCATTGACGAATTACAAAATATTGTGGGCGCTGGCAAGGCTGAGGGTTCCATTGATGCGGCGGGCATTCTGAAGCCCGCATTGGCCAGGGGGGAATTGCAGTGCATCGGCGCCACCACCCTGGATGATTACCGCAAATACATCGAAAAGGATGCCGCCCTTTCCCGGCGCTTCCAGCCGGTGATGGTGGAGGAGCCGGACAGCGAACAGTCCCTCGAAATTTTGAAAGGCCTGCGCTCCCGCTATGAAGCCCACCACCGGGTGGAGATCAGCGATGAAGCGCTGGAGGCAGCAGTGAGCCTGTCCAGCCGCTATATCAATGACCGGCAGCTGCCCGACAAGGCCGTTGACCTGATGGATGAGGCGGGCTCCCGGGTGCGCTTGCGCACGCGCAAGGAACCCCTTGATATTAGCGAGCATACCTCGGTGCTGGAAGTGATCCTCAGGGAGAAGCGCGACGCCATCGCCAAGCAGGACTATGAGAAAGCCGCCGCATTGCGGGATAGGGAGCGCAAGGTGCGGGAGGATATTCAGCTGGCCAGGGAGGCCTGGGAAGCGGAGCAGACAGCCTTGCGCCCTGTGGTGGGGGAAGAGGATGTGGCGCATGTGGTCGCCACCTGGACGGGCATCCCCGTGCAGCGGATGACCATGGCGGAGTCCTCCCGCCTGATGAAGTTGGAGGACACGCTGCACAAGCGCGTCATCGGCCAGGATGAAGCGGTTTCCGCTGTGAGCCGGGCTATCAGGCGCGCCAGGGCCGGGCTTCAGGATCCCAAACGCCCCCTTGGTTCCTTTATTTTCCTGGGTCCCACCGGCGTGGGGAAAACAGAGCTATGCCGCGCCCTGGGAGAAGCGATGTTTGGGGATGAGGATGCCCTCATTCGCCTGGACATGAGCGAATACATGGAGAAGCACACCGTGTCCCGCATGGTGGGCTCCCCCCCGGGCTATGTGGGCTATGAAGAGGGCGGACAATTGACCGAGCAGGTGCGCCGCAAGCCCTATTCCGTGGTGCTTTTTGATGAGATTGAAAAAGCCCACCCGGATGTGTTCAACATGCTGCTGCAGATTTTGGAAGACGGCCGGCTGACTGACAACATGGGCCGGGTGACCAGCTTTAAAAACTGTATCCTGGTGATGACCTCAAATGCGGGCGCTCAGCAACTGGCCTCCGGCCGCAGCCTGGGCTTCGGCGGGCAAAGCCAGCAGGCCATGGCCTATGACGAGATGAAGACGAGGGTGCTGGATGAGATCAAGCGCATTTTCAGGCCGGAATTTCTCAACCGCCTGGATGAGGCCATCGTGTTCCACCCGCTGTCGGACGCCCATATCCGGCAGATCGCTCAGCTGATGTTGGATAAAATCATTGCGCGGATGGAAGAAAAGGGCATCAGCCTGCAGGTTGATGAGGCGGCTGTGACCTTCCTGGCCCAGGATGGCTTTGATCCCCAGTATGGGGCCAGACCCCTGCGCCGGTCAATCCAGCGCAAGGTGGAGGACAGCTTGAGCGAGGCGCTGATTTCAGGGGCCTTGGAAGAAGGCGACAGCGTGCGCATGTTCCTTGAGGATGGAAAGCTTGACTATGTCATCCAGAAGAAACAGCCTGATAAAATTGCCCAGGAAGCACCGGTCACCTGATTCTGCCAAATACGGGAATTATCAGGAAGGGGATTTAAGGTCTTCCTTCCTGATTTTTATGTGATTTTGAGTTTCAGATGTAAAATGAATTTAAAAAATGTTTGAAAACATTGACAAACAAGGCTTCATCAGTGTAATATGATAAAGTTGCCTCTCATATGGGGTGCGTGAGCGCCCTGGAGATGCAGCGACCACTACACAGACTATATATTCCCGGGGGTTGCGGGGATGTTATAGGAGGAAGCCTTTGAAAGCTTCCGAGCAAAAAACAGGAGGTGCTTCCATGCCCACGATCAATCAATTGATCCGAAAGGGAAGGAAAAAAGTAGTCAACAAGTCCGATGCGCCTATCCTGCAGGGATGTCCGCAAAAGCGCGGCGTGTGTCTGTCTGTGAAGACAACCACACCTAAAAAGCCGAACTCGGCGCTGCGCAAAATTGCCAGAATCCGTCTGACCAATCAGTATGAGGGCACTTGCTACATACCCGGCATTGGTCATAATCTGCAGGAGCATAGTGTGGTGCTGATCCGCGGCGGCCGCGTTCGCGACCTTCCCGGTGTTCGCTACCACGTTATTCGTGGCGCCCTGGACGCGGCCGGTGTTGCCAAGCGCAATCAGGGCCGTTCACTGTACGGCGCAAAACGCCCCAAGAAGTAACCCTATTTGCCGGGAACACCCGGGAAGCTCTGATGGCGTGTCGGCTTCTTCGCTTGGAACTGCGGGAAGAACCGGTGTCACCCAGAGCCCAACCGGGGCATCAGGCAGGGCAGCCATGCTGGGCCGCCCTTGGAAACGGCACAAGACACAAACAATAGGAGGGAAGTTATGCCCCGTCGTGGATTTATCCCCAAGCGCGAGGTGCTACCCGATCCCATCTACGGGACCGTGATTGTCACCAAGCTCATTAACCAGATTATGTTGGACGGTAAGCGCGGTGTCGCGCAGAACGTCTGCTATTCCGCTTTCAACATGGTCAAGGAAAAGACCGGCAAGGAACCGGGCGAAGTCTTTCAGGAAGCGCTCAACAATATCCTGCCCCAGCTGGAAGTGAAGGCCCGCCGTGTGGGCGGCGCCACCTATCAGGTGCCCGTTGAAATCAGGCCTGAGCGCCGGCAAACCCTGGCTCTCCGGTGGCTGGTGGACTTCAGCCGCAAGCGTGGTGAAAAGACCATGGCTGAGCGTCTGGCAGGTGAAGTGATGGATGCTGCCAACAACACCGGCAATGCCGTCAAACGTAAGGAAGAAATGCACCGCATGGCCGAGGCCAACAAGGCCTTTGCCCACTACCGCTGGTAACCATTTCAAAAGAACGAGGGCTTGCCCCTTAATGCTGTCAGCAAGGAGAACGCAAACACATGCCCAGAAATCATCCGCTGGAGATGGTGCGCAACATAGGCATCATGGCCCATATTGATGCCGGCAAGACGACCACCACCGAACGGATCCTGTACTACACCGGCCGTCTGCACCGCATGGGGGAAACCCATGAGGGCGGTGCCACCATGGACTGGATGGAACAGGAAAAGGAACGTGGCATCACCATCACTTCCGCGGCGACCACAGCCATGTGGAAGGGACATAACATCAACATCATTGATACCCCGGGCCATGTGGATTTCACTGTGGAGGTAGAGCGCTCGCTGCGCGTGCTGGACGGTGCGGTCGCTGTGTTCTGCGCGAAAGGCGGGGTTGAGCCCCAAAGCGAAACGGTCTGGAAACAGGCCAATAAATACCAGGTGCCGCGCATGGCGTACATCAATAAGATGGATATTACCGGCGCTGATTTTTTCCGCGTGGTGGGAATGATCAACGACCGGCTGTCTGCCAACGGGGTACCGATTCAGCTGCCAATCGGCAAAGAGGGCGACTTCAAAGGCATCATTGACCTGATCCGCATGAAGGCGGAGGTATACTATGATGACAATGGCAACGACATTCGGGAAGAAGATATCCCTGCGGAACTGAGCGCTCTGGCCGAGGAATACCGTACAAAACTGCTGGACGCGGTGGTGGGCTCTGATGAAGGCTTGATGGAAAAGTATTTCGCGGGTGAGGAGATCACCCAGGAGGATTTGAACATCGCCATCCGCAAGGCAACGGTGGCAGGCGATATGACGCCGGTTCTCTGCGGCACTTCTTACCGCAACAAGGGCGTTCAGCCGCTGTTGGACGCCATATGCGCCTATCTGCCCTCGCCCCTGGACATCCCCTCAATCACGGGGACTGATCCCAAAACCGGCGAAGTGGTGGAGCGTCACCCGGATGACAACGAGCCTTTTTCGGCTTTGGCGTTTAAGATTGCTGTGGATCCTTTTGTGGGAAAACTGGCTTTCTTCAGGGTGTATTCCGGTTCCGTTTCAGCCAACTCTTATACCTATAACTCTTCCAAAGGCAAACGGGAGCGTTTTAGCCGCATCCTGCGCATGCACTCCAACCACCGGGAAGACGTGGATACCGTCTATACCGGTGATATCGCGGCAGCGGTGGGCCTGAAAGATACCGTCACCGGCGACACGCTGTGTGATGACAAGGCTCCTATCGTGCTGGAGAATGTGGACTTCCCGGATCCGGTTATCCGGGTGGCCATTGAGCCTAAAACCAAGGCCGGACAGGAAAAACTGTCCTACGCCCTGACGCGCCTGGCGCAAGAGGATCCTACCTTTAAAACCTACACCGATCAGGAAACGGGCCAAACCATCATCGCGGGCATGGGTGAGCTTCATTTGGAGATTATCGTTGACCGGATGATGCGGGAGTTCCGTGTGGAGGCCTCTGTGGGCAAACCCCAGGTGGCCTACCGGGAGACCATCCGTAAAACTGCCCGCGGCGAAGGACGCCATGTCAAGCAGACGGGCGGCCATGGCCAGTATGGCCATGCGGTGATCGAGCTGATACCCGCCGGACCCGGCGAAGGCTATAGCTTTGAGAACCGCATTGTGGGCGGTGTGATTCCCAAAGAGTTTATTTCACCGATCGACGCGGGCATCCAGGAAGCCGCCCAATCCGGCATTTTGGCTGGGTATGAGGTGGTGGACTTCAAGGTTGCCCTGGTGGACGGTTCCTATCACGATGTGGACTCCTCAGAAATGGCCTTTAAAATCGCCGGTTCCCTGGCGTTCAAGGATGCCATGCGCAAGGCGGACAGCGCTCTGCTTGAACCCGTGATGAAGGTGGAGGTCATTGTGCCCGACCAGTATATGGGGGATGTCATCGGCGATCTGAGTTCCCGGCGCGGCCGCATCGAGACCTATGAAGCCCGCATGGGCGACCAGGTGATTCATTCCTATGTGCCCCTGAGCGAAATGTTCGGCTACGCCACCAACCTGCGCAGCCGAACCCAGGGTCGGGGCATGTTCACCATGGAATTTGACCACTATGAGGAAGTGCCCAAGAACATTGCCGATAAGATCATCGGCCACTGATTATCTGATTAAAAGAAAAATCGCAGCAGCGATCCAAGGAGGAAACCCATGGCGAAGCAAAAGTTTGAGCGTAACAAGCCGCACGTAAACATCGGCACGATTGGTCACGTTGACCACGGCAAGACGACCCTGACGGCGGCGATCACGATGGTGTTGGCGAAAGCCGGCCACGCCCAGGCGATGGCCTATGACCAGATCGACAAGGCGCCTGAAGAGAAGGCCCGCGGAATCACGATCAATACCTCCCACGTGGAGTACGAGACGGACAACCGTCACTATGCCCATGTGGACTGTCCCGGCCACGCTGACTATGTGAAGAACATGATCACCGGTGCCGCGCAGATGGACGGCGCCATCTTGCTGGTGTCAGCGCCCGATGGCCCCATGCCCCAGACCCGTGAGCATATCCTGCTGGCCCGCCAGGTGGGCGTGCCCTCCATCGTGGTGTTCATGAACAAGACGGACCTGATGGATGACGAGGAGCTGCTGGAGCTGGTGGAGATGGAAGTGCGTGATCTGCTTAACGCCTATGACTTCCCCGGCGACGACACCCCCATCATCAAGGGTTCCGCCCTTAAAGCGCTGGAATACATGCAGAAGGATGGTTCTGATCCCCAGAACGCTCCTGAAACCCAGTGTGTGCTGGAGCTGATGGAAGCGGTGGACAGCTTTATTCCCACGCCTGCGCGCGCGGTGGACAAGCCTTTCCTGATGCCTGTTGAAGACGTGTTCTCCATCACCGGCCGCGGTACGGTGGCTACCGGCCGTGTTGAGCGGGGTGAAGTGAAGGTATCTGACAACGTTGAAATCGTTGGGCTGATGGAAAAGCCCCGCACAGTGGTTGTGACGGGCGTTGAAATGTTCCACAAACTGCTGGACAAAGCCCAGGCCGGCGACAACATCGGCGCGCTTCTGCGTGGTGTACAGCGGACTGATATTGAGCGTGGCCAGGTGCTGGCAAAACCCGGTACCATCAAGCCCCATACGCATTTCTTCAGCGAAGTGTATGTGCTGACCAAGGAAGAGGGCGGCCGTCATACGCCGTTCTTCAATGGCTATCGCCCGCAGTTCTATTTCCGCACGACGGACGTGACCGGCTCCATCAAGCTGCCTGAAGGGGTTGAGATGGTGATGCCCGGTGACAACGTACAGATGGAAGTTGAGCTGATCACGCCCATCGCGATTGAGCAGGGACTGCGTTTCGCCATCCGCGAAGGCGGCCACACGGTTGGCTCCGGTGCTGTGGCTAAGGTGATCGAGTAAAACCTCGATTCCTTTTCTGGATACAGAGAGAGGTGTAACAAATGGCAGTTAAGGAAGCGCGCGCCAATATCGTGCTTGCCTGCAATGAGTGCAAGCAGCGCAACTATAACACCAAGAAGAACAAGAAGAACAACCCCGAGCGCATTGAGCTGAGCAAATATTGCAGGTTCTGCAAGAAACATACGGCTCACCGTGAGACGAGGTAAGGGGCATGGCAGACGAAAAGAAAAAGAGTGTCCGCAGCGCAGACAAGAAAGCGAAACCAAATTTTGCCACGCGTGCGGTGGATTTCGTCAAGCACCTGCCTGAGCGTATCGCGCAGCCTTTTAAGAACACCTGGCGGGAGCTGAAAAAGGTTACCTGGCCCACCCGCAAGGATCTGTTCAACTATACCCTGATTGTGCTGGCTTTCATGGCCTTTATGGGTGTTGTGATTGGCCTGCTTGATATGGGTTCATCCGCTCTGGTTGCGCTGCTTGCCAGCTGGGCTGGGTGAGACGGGAGATAAAAGGATCATGCCTGAACAGGAAGTAAACCAAACCGCATCAACGCCCCAATGGTATGTGGTGCATACTTATTCCGGCTACGAAAACAGGGTGAAAGACAACCTTGAAAAAGCGGCGGAGAACAACCGCATGCAGCACCTCATCCAAGAGGTGGCGGTGCCAACCGAGGAAGTTGCCGAAATTAAAAATGGCAAGCGTGTGATTACCCAGCACAAAACCTTTCCTGGCTATGTGCTGGTGAAGATGATCATCACCAGCGAATCTTGGTATGTGGTGCGCAACACCCGTTGGGTGACGGGCTTTGTTGGCCCGGAAAGCAAGCCTATTCCTCTGTCAGAGGCCGAGGTTGAGATGATGATGAACAGCCGTCCTCAAGCCGAAGCTACAAAGCTGGTGGTGGGGGAAGAAGTGCGCATCCTCTCCGGGCCGCTTGAAAACTTCACGGGAGTTGTGGAAGCGCTGGATGTGGTGCGTGGTAAGCTGCAAGTGAAGGTTAAGATGTTCCTGGGCCGGGAAATGCAGGTGGAGATTGATCTCGACCAGGCCGAAAAAGTCTGAGCGCGGTCACCGCGTTGGATTTGCGTGGGAGGCGCGTATGCGCCGCCTGACCACATTATGAAAAAGGAGCCAAAACAACAATGGCAAAAAAAGTAATGGCGATTATCAAACTGCAGGTGAATGCCGCCAAGGCGACCCCTGCGCCGCCGATTGGCCCTGCTCTGGGCCAGCACGGTGTGAACATCCCCGGGTTCTGCAAAGAATTTAATGACCGCACTGCCAAGCAGGCTGGGCTGATCATTCCGGTGGTGATCACCGTCTACGCGGATCGCTCCTTCACCTTTATTACTAAAACGCCTCCGGCATCCGTCCTGATCAAGAAGGCGACAGGGCTGGAAAAGGGCAGCGACAAGCCCAACAGAACCAAAGTGGCCAAGATCACCCAGGAGCAGGTGCGTGAAATTGCCACCACCAAGATGCCTGACCTGAACGCGGCAAGCCTGGAGGCTGCCATGAACATGGTCAAAGGCACTGCCCGCAGCATGGGCGTTACGGTTGAGGAATAAGGAGATTGTGGGAGGACATTGTGCCGCTATTACCACAAGGAGGTACTAAAAAATGAAACGTGGCAAGAAATACCTGGAATCAAAAAAGCTCATTGAAGAAAACAAGCTCTATGACCCGGCCGAGGCCGTTGCCCTGGTGAAGCAGACCGGCAAGGCCAAGTTTGACGAAACGGTGGAGTTATCCATTCGCTTGGGCGTTGACCCCCGTCATGCCGATCAGCAGGTGCGCGGTGCTGTGGTGTTGCCCCATGGTACGGGCAGAAATGTTCGTGTGCTGGTGTTTGCTAAGGGTGAGAAGGCTGAGGAAGCTAAAGCTGCCGGAGCTGACTATGTGGGCGACAATGAGCTGGTTGACAAAATCAAGAACGAAAACTGGTTTGAGTTTGACGTGTGTGTGGCAACCCCTGATATGATGGGTGTGGTGGGCAAGATTGGCCGCATTTTAGGGCCCAAAGGCCTGATGCCCAACCCGAAGTCAGGCACCGTTACCATGGATGTTACCAAGGCTATCACAGAGATTAAAAGCGGTAAGGTTGAGTATCGGATCGACAAGACAGCCATTGCCCATTGTCCCATTGGCAAGGTCTCCTTTGATGAGGAAAAGCTGCTGGAAAACCTCAACACGCTGATGTTTGCGGTGATCAAGGCGAAGCCTACAGCGGCCAAAGGCGTTTATCTGCGTTCCCTATATCTTAGCACCACCATGGGCCCCTCCATCCGTTTAAACCCGCTGAAGTTCTAAGCAATTTCCATATAAACAGCAAAAAAACCATGTCCATAAGTGACATGGTTTTTTTGACCCTTGCCTAATAATAGAAAAAGGGAGTGGCTACGACCAGCCAACTCCCCGAATTGAATTAAAAGTTTATGAAGGTAAATCAGGCCTCATTCTCAGGCTTTTCTTCAGCATCCACAACCTCAGCCGTTTCTTCAACAACCTCGGTTTCTTCTTCTGAATCTTCGGCAGCTTCTACTTTCGCTTCTGTAACAGCTTCATTCTCACTGGCAGTTTCGGCGGCAACCTCCTGTTCCTTAGCCATCAGCTCTTCACGGGCTTTGCGCATGGCCAGTTCCAGGGCGGTTTCAGGCCGGTCCTCAGGCTGAGTCACAGTCTGCACAGGCTCCTGGTGGACTTCTTCTTCTGACGGAGCGGTGCTTTCGCCAGGGATGTCGGTGTGGTAATCAATGACGCTATCTTCCAGCGCCTCACGGATGGACAGGCTGATGCGCTTGGCCACAGGGTCAACCGCCAGCACTTTCACGCGCACATCCTGGCCGGGGGTCAGGACATCTTCCACCTTCTCAATGCGGGTGGGGGCAACCTGGGAAATATGTACCAGGCCATCAACTCCGGGCTCCAGCTCTATAAAGGCGCCGAAGTCGCGGATACGCACCACCTTGCGCTCAAGGATACTGCCAACGGGATACTTCTCCTCCACATTGTCCCAGGGACGGGGTTGCAGCTGCTTGTAGCCAAGGGCAATGCGGTTGCGCTCGCGATCAAGGGAGAGAATTTTGACATTCACTTCCTGATTTGCCTTAAGTACTTGGCTCGGCACAATGTTACGGCTCCAGCTGAGATCTGACACGTGAATGAGACCATCCACGCCACCCAGATCCACAAAGGCACCGAAATTAGTAAAGCGGCGGACAATGCCTTTTACAGTGGCGCCCTCTTCCAGCGTCGCCCAGACCGCTTCCCGGCGGGCGGCGTTTTCAATGGCCAAGGCGTCCTTACGGCTGGCTACAACGCGCTTTTTGCTGTCATCAATTTCGATGATCTTAAGCTTTAGCTCCTGACCCACGAACTGAGAAATCTTTTCCACATAGCGCTGTGCTAGGTGAGAAGCGGGAATGAAAGCGCGAACGCCCTGGATGTCGGCCAGCAGGCCGCCTTTGACGGCTTCTTTGCCTAGCCCCTCCACCAGCTCGCCGGCTTCATATTTGCCTTTGATCTCTTCCCAAACCTTGCGGTTGACAATATTGCGCTGGGAAAGAATTACATTGCCTTCACCGTCGTTGACCTTCACGACTTCAACTTCGATTTCGTCGCCCAGTTCCACATCTTTGTCCACCAGCTCTTCACGGCTGATGAGACCATCGGATTTATAGCCGATGTTGACGCAGACTTCATCGTCTGTCATCTGCACAACCTTGCCAATAATGGTCTGCCCATGGCGAATACGCGCCATGCCGGCTGCGGCCTGTTCCATCAGGCTCATTTCCTTGGTGACGGGGGCCGGTTTCTGTGCTTCAGCGGGGGCCTCTTCCACAGGGGCTTCGGTCTTTTCTTCCTGAACAGGGGCATCTGCCTGTTCCACAGCTTCAGCTTCGGCTTCTTCTTGAACAGGGACATCTGCCTGTTCAGCGGCCTCAGCTTTGGCTTTTTCTTCCTGGGCAGGGGTTTCCGCAGGCACTTCATCAACCTGGGGCGCAACAGCCTCTTCCACGGGCTCCTGAGGGATGGGTTCCGCCTGTACTTCAGGCGTCTGATCCTGGGTTTCCTGGGCTTTCTTTTCGTTGAGTTCCATGTCGTTCATTTTGTCAACAACCTCCTTAAGTGACCACGCCGGAGTTGATGCGCCGGCGGTGATGCCAATGAGTTCCCTTGCGGGATGTAAGCGGTGCAGGGGCAGTTCCGTGGCGTTTTCAACCAGGAATGTGTCCGGGCACCAATGGCGGCAGGTTTCAGCCAGCTTCTTTGTGTTGGCGCTTTGCCGCCCGCCAATCACAATCATTTTGTCAGCCTTTCTGGCCAGCGCTTCCGCTTCGGACTGTCTGAGGCCGGTAGCCTGGCAGATGGTCTTATTCAGACGCACGTTCGGAAAGCGGGCCAGAAGATGCTGGGTGAGGGAATCCCACCGGGATGGGGGAAAGGTGGTCTGGCTGACCACCAAGGCCTCCTGGCAGCTGTCTGGCAATTGGTCTGCCTGGGATTCCGTTTCAATCACATAACTTTCACCCTGGCACCAGCCGAGGATGCCGATGACCTCCGGGTGCATAGCATCTCCCAGCAAAACCACCGGGCGGCCATCCCTGCTTGAGGCAAAAACCAACTGCTGTACATGATGCACGAAAGCGCAAGTACAGTCAACTGTTTTTTGCGCGATTTTCTCCGCTTTCCGGTGAATTTCCGGGCTGACCCCATGGGAACGGATGACCAAAAGCCCGCCTCGGGCTTCCTCTGGGGTGCTCACCGCTGTCAAGCCCTGTTGCCGCAGCTTTTCCACCACAGCAGGGTTATGGATGAGCTCTCCCAAGGAATAACAAGGAATTCCTAAGGCTTCAGCCTTCTTGGTGGCTTTTTCAGCCATAGCAACAGCACGGCTGACTCCCATGCAAAAACCGGCATGTTTTGCTACCTGAATGGGCATAGATGAATCCTCGTTATTGTAACAGGCATTGTCATTTCAGGCATCCGGGAGGATTGTATTTTTTATGTTCTGATTCCTGCTTGAGCTGCTGATAAACAGAACGAATATGCTCTTTAGCATCTTCATGAGGAATATCGACGCCTTGCTGGCTGAAGAAGATAGGCTCGCCCACAATAAGCTTTACCTGCTTGAAGGGCTTTGGAATACCGTGGACATAGACGGGCAGCAGCGGTACCCGGCTGCGCAGTGCCAGCACCAGGAAGCCGGACTCGATGTGGGCCATGGGCTTTCCATCCAAAAAACGTGTGCCTTCCGGAAACAGAGCCAATACATTGCCCTGCTTTAAGGTATCCAGGCTGGCACGCATGGCGCCGATATCGCTTTGATGGCGGCTGACCGGAATCATATGCAGCTTTGTAACGATCCAGCGCAAGGGAGCAAATTTAGTGAGCTCCCGCTTGCCCAGAAAGCGAATTTCATAGCGCCTGAGATGGACGGCCAGCAACAAAGGATCCATCATGCTTTGATGGTTGGCAATCAGGATATAGGGAGCATCCATCCGTTCCAGACGATCTTTATGAATAGCTTTTGAGGGATAGAACAGGGTGCAGAATATGCGAACTAAAACCAACGCAAACTGGAAAAACCAGGTTTTCTTGCCTGGTTCATGGCTTCTTGGCATGATGCGCCTCCACCAGCCGGATGAGTTTCTCAAGGGATTCCTCAAAGGAAAGGCTGGAGGTGTCCAGAACCACCGCATCCTCTGCCGCGCGGAGCGGATCGTGCTCTCTGCCGGTGTCCTGGGCATCCCGCTTGATTAAATCTGCCAGCACGGTGGGATAGTCTGCCCATTGCCCTGAAGAAATCAGCTGGGTATAGCGCCTGAGGGCGCGGGCTTCCGGGGTGGCGGTGAGGAAAATCTTGATGTCAGCATCGGGGAGCACCACCGTGCCAATATCACGCCCGTCAATCAGCAGGCTTTGTTGCTGTGCCAGCTGCTGCTGCAACCCCACCAGGTAGCGCCTGACAGCGGGGTAACGGGAAACAGCGGAAGCCGCGGCGCCTACAGGCTCTTCCCTCAGGCGGGAGGTGATATTAACACCATTGAGCATGGTTTTTTGAAATTGATTGACATACTGCACCGCCACCCTGGCCAGCTCTTGTTCAATGATGGTGTTGAGGGCAATCTCATCCATCGGGTCAATGCCATTATCCAGCGCGTAAAGTGCTATTGCCCGATACATAGCGCCGGTGTCCAGATGCAGAATACCCAGGTGTCGCGCCAAAGCTTCGCTAAGAGTGGACTTGCCGGCGCTGACCGGCCCGTCAATGGCGATGGATATCGGTTTATTTGTGCTCATCGCGCCATTCCCTGGGTCACATCCCATCCCGCCAGAATGGCGTTCTGGTGGGACACAGCGTACGGTCCGGTCAAGGCAGCCTCAGCTATATCCCGGGGAAAGTGGACACAGAGATGGCCGGAGAGGTCGTTATCCTTAGTGTAGTCCACCTCATGGCCATGGCTGTGGGTGGAACCCATATAGACGCGGCCATCGCTGAACACCACCCAGACGGGGCGGGGTGTCCAGTTGTTTTCGCCCAGGATGCTGTTCATAACAGCCGTGTCTTCTTTGGTGGGGGTATCGCCGTCAGCATGCTTGCCGAAGCTGAAGAAGCGGAAGTTATAATGCTTGCCGGTCATAAAATCATAGATGACGACATTGCGCAGACGCTGGGCGTGGTCGCGCACCTCGGTATACCAGTTGGCAAAGCGTACTTCGCTGGCCTTGGGGGCCTGGAAATTGCTGGCGGTTTCAACAATGGGGGAGGTAGTGGGCTGGGGCGTGGGTTGTGGCTGCACCACGCCAGAAGCGGAGATGGCAGTGGCCGAATTCAGCTTGGCCAAGGTTAGCTTGCCGGCAATACCATCCATCACCAGGTTGTTTTTCTGCTGGAAATCCTGAAGCGCCATTGCGGTGCGGGGGCCAAAAATGCCGTCTGCAACACCTGTCAGATAATTCAGGGAAATCAGTCGCTGCTGAAGCGCAGATACTTCGCTGCCTGTCGCACCCAGCTTTAGATTACCGGTAATGGATTCGGGACTGGGGGTAGGGGTGGCGGCGGGGGCATTGGCAATCGCGTTTGCACCATACAGTGCGGTAAGGGTTTGTGAGCCGGCGATACCATCGGCAGAAAGATTGTTGGCACGCTGGAAGTTGGACAGAGCTTTAGCGGTTTGGGTGCCAAAGATGCCATCGGTATTGCCCTGAAGATAGCCCAGCGCAATCAGCCGGGACTGCATGGCCTGCACCGCTTCACCCCCCATGCCCATTTTAAGTAAGCTGGGGGCGGGGGTGGGAAGGGCGCCGGGGCTGGGAACCTGGCCACCCTCGTTTACTGCGTAGACGCTGTAAAGCACCTGCTGGGTACCCAAATCAGCTATGCCGGTGACGGTAAGCCCGTTGTTGCGCTGGAACTGCCGGAGGGCGGCAATATCATTGCTGTCATAAATGCCGTCCGGCACGATGCTATAATAGCCCAGATCTACCAGCCGCTCTTGAAGACGGGTTACAGGCTGCCCTCTGGTGCCGGAGCGGATCTCAACCACTGTGTCAGCGCTCAGCGCCGTATCCTGCGGCTGATTGGGAGCCGGGGTCGCCAGGTGGGTTTTCAGAGATAGAATAGTAAAGCTGTCCACTTTGCCGGTCTGTTTGATGCTATGGGCTTTTTGATAATCCCGCACAGCGGTGGCGGTGGACTTGGTGTATTCATAGCCAATGGGCCCGTCATAATGCCCCAGGGAAGACAGGGCCTGATGAAGGGCATAGACAGCGTCGCCATAGTCGCCCAGCTGCATGGGGTAGCCGTCAATGGGGGGCAGTGTATTGACCAGGACACGCTTGTTCTTGCTGTTGCGCACACGGCCTTCATACAGCATTTTTTGCAGTTCGGGAAGCGCAATGCCGGTGGCACGCAGGTTATTCTTGGTCTGGAAGGCTTTTAGCGCCGATAGGGTACCCGCACCAAATTTGCCGTCAATGGCATCGCTGTAAAAACCCAGCTCTGTAAGGGCCTGCTGCAGTGCCCGCACCTTGGCGCCATCGGCACCAACGGTCAGGGTCTCGTAATTCACCTTGGCGCTGGGGTCATCCTTAAGCGCCTTGCCGCTCAGGTATGCCTCGGGAATGTTGACATATTCGGTCATCACATAGCCCGTGAAGCTGCGGTATATGACTTTTTGATACTTCCCTTCATCAGAAAGCACCTCAATGGCGGCGCCCTGGGGGATGGTGAGGTAGCGCATGGAGGAAAGGGAGGCGCCTTTTCTCAGGTTCACAGCGGAGGAAGTGGTGGTTTGGTAGGGGTAGGTGGCTTCTTCTTCCGAATCCGGCTGTGAGGGAACAAATTCAGGGGATGGGGTGAGGGTAGGGGCGGGAGCCTGGGTGGGGGACGCTTCAGTGGTTACATAAAGCTTGGCTTGGGTGGCCTTACCCACAATGCCGTCTTGTTTGAGGCCGTTGGCTTTCTGAAAGGCGAGAACCGCCGCCTGGGTGAGGTTGCCGTATTTACCATCCACAGCTCCCTTGTAAAGCTGTAGTTCCTTTAGGCGGCGCTGAAGGGTTTCCACGGCGATGCCCTGATCGCCCGGGCGGATGGTGAGACCTTCTACCAGGGGCAGGGTTTTCACCCGGGTTTTGGTGCCGCGGCTGTTGCGGGGCGAGCCTTCAAAAAGCAGCTGCTGGCTGACGGGGTCGGCTGTGCCGTTGACAGGCAGACGGTTGCCTTCCTGAAAATCCCGCACCGCCTGGGCGGTGCCGCTGCCATAGCTGCTGTCAATGCTGCCGTTATAAAAGCCCAGTTCTTTAAGCGCCACCTGTAAAACTTTGACCGAATCCCCTGTGGCGCCTGTGGTAAGGGAGGGGTATTGGGCGCTTAATTCAGCGCTGGCGGGTTTGGGCGTGGGCAAGGCATCCTGGCCGGTTTCGCTCAGGAAAGAAGCCATAATGAAGCCCTTCTTCCCTTCGTATTCAACCGCCTTGTATCTGCCGTCCGTTCCGGTGACGAGCACCGCCTCGCCGGACTGTACCACATCAAGGATGGTGGCGCTGGAAGAGGGCTTGGCCCTGAGCCTGACAGAGGCAGTGGCAAAGCTCACATAAGGATAGCTTTCCTTGGCAAAAGCCACCCCCTGCGCCGCCAGAACCACCGACAGCATCAAGCAGAATAGGCGATGTTTGGCAAAGCGTGTCATGGATACCTCCGTCAAATGCCTTATTGTTGCTGATATGGTAGTGTATTCAGCAAAAAATGTCAAGAAAATATTACGAAATGTTAAAATTATATCAGAGTGATCAGAGGATGATATTATCCCGGCTAATTCGGATGGTATACGGGCCGTCATCAAGGGGTTTGCCAAAGACATCAAGCCCGTTCAGGCTATCCCGGTGGATAACGATGGTATCATCCCCTTCATAGGAAATGTCAAAGCTGCCCTTGCGCAAAACCGGGCGCTCCCGGCGCAGCTTGAAGGCCTCCTGATGGATGGCCATGGTTTCCTGGTCTTCCCTGCCCCAGGGGAAGGTGCCGCGGCAGAAGGGATCTGCTGCCCCTTCCATACCCGCCTCATCACCGTAATAGAGGCTGGGCATTCCGGGCATGGCGATCACCGCCTGCATAAGCTTGCGCAGTCTTTGGGTAGCCAGGGCGCGCAGCTCCGGCGGCAGCCGGTGCCCACCCCGTTTTCTATGGGGCAGGTGGGCATAGTCCTGCTTTACCAGCAGGTTTAGGATACGCGCCCGGTCATGGCTGCCCACCAGGTTCATGGTGGCGTAAAAGAAGGGAACGGGATAGTTTTCCTGAAGAGAACGAATCCGCCGCACCAACAGGGGAGCGCTGATTTCATGGGTGAAAAAGCCGATGAGCGCTTCCCGGAGCGGATAGTTCATCACGCTGTCCAGGGTATCGCCCAGAACATAGCTGCGCATCTGGCCATAGGCCACCTTGTTGCTGGCGTCTTCCCATACCTCGCCCAGGATGGCGGCATCCTTTTTTTCCGTCTTAACCGTATGGCGCAACTCCTTCAGGAAGGACACGGGCAGTTCA
This sequence comes from Christensenellales bacterium, assembly GCA_050952935.1. GTDB lineage: Bacteria > Bacillota > Clostridia > Christensenellales > Aristaeellaceae > UBA6115. The sequence continues at coordinate 811,334 of JBMNLS010000002.1, forward strand.
TCCGCCACATCCAGCCGCCAGCCGGAAATGCCGGCCTTAATCCAGTGTCGGGCCACGCCATCCGGCCCCATGATAAAGGCGCGGTAGCTGGCGTTGTTCTTGTTAACCTCCGGCAGCGTGTGGATGCCCCACCAGCAGGCGTACTTGTCCGGGTAATCGCTGAACTGATACCAGGGATAGTAGGGAGAATCCTTGCTCTGGCTGGCGCCCAGGCTGTCATAGCGCCCATAGCGGTTGAAATAAATGCTGTCTTCTCCGGTGTGGCTGAAAACGCCATCTAGCATGATGCGAATGCCCATAGACTCAGCCGCCTCGCACAGATGGGTGAGGGCTTCCTGATCGCCCAAAAGCGGGTCGATGTCAAGATAGTCGCCCGTGTCATAGCGGTGGTTGGATCGGGCCTTAAAAATAGGGTTAAGGTAGATGATGGAGATGCCCAGATTCTTCAGATAAGGCAGTTTCTGGCGGATGCCGTCCAGATCGCCGCCAAAAAAATCGGTGGCAAAGTTGTCCCCGTTGCGGGGATCCGGGTTCACCAAGGGCAGGTCATCCCAGTTTTCATGCAAAAACAGGTTTTTCCGCTTGCTCTGGGGCATTTTGCTGCGGTGAAAGCGGTCCGGGAAAATCTGGTACATAATGCCGTCATGCAGGTAATCAGGGGGGGCAAAGGACGGGTCATACACCGTGATTTGGTAACCGGGGGGCGGATCCTGATACACGGCGCCCACACCACCCAGTTTATCCCTGGCGTTGCCGTAATACAGCCGGTGGCCCCGGAGATCCTCCAGACGGAACTCATACCACCACAGGCAGGGAAAATCAGGGGCTTTAACGATAGCCTCATATACACCCAGGCCTTTGTCCTCCATGGGCAGAAGAGTCTCCTCGCCATTCCACAGCCGCAGGGTCACATTGGAGGCGCTGCCCCTGACATACAGACGCAGTCGCACCCTGTCACCGGTTTTAAGGGCGCCGCCGGGGGAGCGGCAGTCAAGAGAACGGGAATCATGAAACATTTCCATCAAAAAAAGCATCCTTTAAAAATAATAATCAACCAAAGGGCATATGATGCCCGGAAAAACTATTTGACGGGTTCAGGAATAAGCTGAGGGTTGGCGCACAGGGGGAACAGGGCGCAGCGGTCACAGGCCGGGTTACGGGCCTTGCACACGCGCCTGCCATGAAAAATCAGCCAGTGGTGCGCCTTGTTCCAGGTGTCCCGGGGGATAACTTCCATCAGCTGCTGCTCGGTTTTTTCCACGGTGGCGGCATTGACCAGGCCCAGACGGTTGGACACGCGGAACACATGGGTGTCAACCGCCATCGCCGGTACGCCAAAAGCATTGGCCAAAACCACGTTGGCGGTTTTACGCCCTACACCCTTCAAGCTGGTTAAATCCTCCAGGGTGTTTGGCACCTGGCCGTTAAAGCGGATCATGATGTCGCGGGCGGCCAGGACGATGTTGGTCGCCTTGGACTTAAAACCGCAAGATTTTATATAAGGGTAAAGAATCTCCGGGCTGGTTTCCGCCATATCCTTCATGGTGGGAAAATCCCTGAAAACGGCGGGGGTCACTTTGTTGACCTGCACATCCGTTGTCTGGGCGGACAGCATGGTGGCAACCAGCGTCTCATAGGGGTTAGTGAAGTGGAGCTCCGGCTTCGCATCCGGATACAAGGCCTCCAGTCCCTTTAGGATGGCTTTAATGTCAGGCTTTTTTCGGCGTGTCTTCTTATTTTGCATATTTCTCAAAAACAGGCCGGTATTCCAGCATCTTGTAAAGGGTCAACACCCGGACGGGGTAGGTGATAAGGATCATGCTAAAGCGCACAGGATGTGGCGGAAAGCCGATGGTCCATAGCGCCCAGGTGTTAAGCCCGGCGTATACAAACAGGGAAACCGCCCCCTGGCAAATGAGGGCCTGAATGAACACGGCTTTTTTGCCTTCCTTTCTGGCGCGTAGCAGAATAGCGTAAATTGCTGACTCAATCACCGCTAGGGAAACAAACAACCAGCTAAAGCCCGTACCCAGGTTGCTGAGGATATCAGCGGCAACGCCCACCATGATTCCAGGCAGCACACCGAAAAGCATGCCTGCCATGGCGATGGGCAGATAGCCAAAATGCACTTTCAACCAGGATAGGTTGATGCCCAAGTATCGCTCCAGAATCACTGACAGCCCTGCCAGCATGGCCAGAATCGCCAGGGTTTTAACGCCGATAGTGCGGCGGATGCGAGCCATGTTTTTGATCAATGCGTCGCTCTCTCCTTAAAGCGGAAATTATTCAGCCACGATAAAGCTGTCCGGGAACATGAAATCCTTGAGCATTTGCCGATTGGCTTCAAAATCCATCAGCTGCCCGGCACTTTTCGCGTATTCATAGGGGCGATAGGTGCCGTCAAATGGCAGCCGGCACTGCTCCACCGGGCTTGTACGCAGGGCATAGGCGATGCTCAGCGCGTCCAGCGCATCGCTAAAGGTGATGTTGGTGGCGGCACGCTTTTTTTCTGCGCCCTGGGCCGGCGCGTTCACCCGGAAGATGTTGTTGTTCCGGATGCCGGGATAGGAATAGTCCCGGTCAAAGGGCTTTTCCCAGATGCGCAGAATGTCCGCCATCAGGCGCTGCGCCTCATCCATGGTGTAGGAGCTGAGTTTGGCGGCGATATTGGATAATACCAAACGCGCCCGGTAGGTGCGGCCGATATCCTGGGTGTCGGTATCATTGGAGGCGCGGGTGCGTCGGATGCGCATATAAATCACTGAGGCAAAGCCGTTGAGGTGATAATCGCCCGGGTTATTCAGCACCGGCTGGGTGCTGTTAACGGGCACCGACCAGTTTTTCAGATAGTGGATTTCACTGGAGGTCAGGGGCACGTCCACCCCACCCACCGCGTCCACAATTTCCATAATGTGCCGCCAGTCCATCATCACATATTTTTCAACCTGGATGCCGTAGTGCCGGTTGATGGTTTCCAGCAGAGCATCCACCCCATATTCCCGGATGATGCGGTTGATGCGGCCAGGGTTACCGTCAGGACGAATCACCAGCGTATCCCGGATAAAGGAGGTGACAATGACCCGGCCGGTTTTCTCATCAATGGTCAACAGCACCAGGCCATCGTTATAGCCCAGGTTGTCCATGTTGTTCTGCCATTTATCCATACTGATCAGCAGGTAGTGGCGCACGCCCAGGGGGGTGGGGGGGACATCTGCCACATCCAGAGGCTTGATATAATCCAGCAGGAACTCTCGCTGGCTGGCCATGGCCGGTATGGCACCAAGGAGCATAACAAGCGTCAGGCAGACGCTTAGGAATTTTTTCATAGGCTGTCCTCTTTTTGATAGCGTTCAAGGGAAACACCGGTCTGTTCAAAGAAGCTGAGGGCGAAATCATCCGGATAGCCCTGCTCAAACACCACCCGTCTGATGCCGGCATTGACAATCATTCGGGCGCACATGGAACAGGGCTGATGGGTGATGTACATGGTGGCATCCTGAATGGCAACGCCCAGTTTGGCCGCCTGGATGATGGCGTTTTGCTCGGCATGAATCGCATAGCAAATCTCAGCCCGGGTGCCGGAGGGGATGCCCAGCTTGCGCCTGAGGCATTCGCCCCGTTCCTTGCAGGTTTTCATCCCGGCGGGGGCGCCGTTATAGCCGGTGGTGATCACCCGCTTATCCCGCACGATCACAGCGCCAATGGCGCGGCCTTCGTTAAAGCAGCTGCTCCATGACGCTACCAAGCGTGCCATTTCCATGAACCGATGATCCCATTTATCCAATGCCTTTTGACCTCCAGACTGGGGCAAAGTATACAGCCTTGAAAGCCGGGTGTCAATGAAGCACAGCTTGCATCAGCGAGCCAGCGCCAGGTTTATCCGGTGACGCAAGTCCAGCAGCCAGCGGGAATCATTAGGATAGTCCGTGAAACTCAGGGGGGTAGAAAGATCCTGGTTGATCAGCGCCAGCACATCCTCCCGGCTGGTCTTTTTTTCAAGGCCCTGAAGCGCGCGCAAATCCTGCAGCGCCTGGTGGAAAAGCAGCATGCGCATGGATTCCTCAGGCGTTCCGCCCTGACCTGGATAAAGCAGAAAGGCATCCCCGGCGGGGGATAGGCCGTCACAATCGGTGTTCATATAAGGATCAATGGCATAACCTGCGCTTTCAGCCGCATAGTAATTCAGCGCCCAATGGCCGATGCCCTGGATGTTTTCCACATACATCTGCACCCCAAGAATGCGCGTGCGCAGCCCCGGCATCGCGATGAGGCTGTCGGCATAGGCGCCCCGATAGCCGGCGTTGAGGCTGGCCCAGCAGGGCTTTTCATCAAAGGAAAATCGGTGGAGCCTGCCCAATTCGGGTACCGGAATCAGGTTGTCAGCGTCCTGCGGGATGAAAGAAGGGTCAGGCAGGGTATCAATGATTTTAACATCTTTAAGCAATGGCCCGGTTAGCCGCAGCAGCTTCAGGTATTGCCCCTGATCCTCCATGTGAGGGGCATGGCTCAGGTGGAAAAAGGAGTGATCCAGCACATCGATATAGGACAGCTCCTTGATCAGCGCCGGGATATAGGCAGCCAGAAAAGCTTGATAGCTGGGGTCATCAGCTTCTGTTTCAGGGCCAAAAAGGCGCGTGTAGGCGCCGTCCTGAACGCCCATGATGATGGGCACCCGGTAACCTCCATGAGGGCTGTAAAAATGGGACATCTCATAATACTTGATCCCCTCATGGCGGCAGAAGCTGATAAAGTCCCGTAGCTTGGCAAAGCGGAAATTGTAGCCCAGGGGGCTGACAAATATGTCGACCAATTGGGCCACCGGTCGCTCCCGCCCTTCCGGGTTATGAGCCGGCGGAGTATGGATGGGGGTGAAAACCGTGTTGACACCCCGCTTGGCTGCCACGTTCAAAAAGCTGCGCAGCAACCGGATGTGCTCAATGGAAAACATCGGCAGATGATAGGTGGCGGCCAGGCTGTCGGCGTGCAGCCAGCGGGAACAGACCAGCTTCTGCTCCGGCAGACGGGCATCCAGCAGGCTGATGGTGATATTCGCTTCCGCCAGCACCTGTCCGGCCTGGCTGGACATGACAAGCACCATGGGATAATCCCCCGGCGCGGTATCAGGGGATGGCTCCACATCAATCCACAAGGCGCTCCAATAGCCCGGGTAAAGGCAGATACGCTCCGTGTCGGTGATGTCCTGAAGCAAATCGGGATAAACACCAGGCGTGTTCCGGAGATAGGTTCCCGGGCTGTCATCGTATTTGGGAAAGCGCACCGGCACCCCGGTCACCTTTCTTACCCGGAAGGGCAGCGCGCAGTCAAACACGATGCGCACCCGGGGCAAATCCCCCTGCCAGGCGTCTAGCAGCGCAAACGCCGCCTGGAAGGAAAACACCTCCCCCCCCAGCAGGCTGGCGGGGCAGTCTTTGGGGTAGGCCTCCGGCTCCGTATCATGGAAGACCTTGGTTAGCGCGCTGACTAGTTTAAGCTCAATTTTCATGCGCTTTTCACCTACTTCCGCTTGAATGGTGATATTTTACCACATACAGGGCAGGAAGACCAACACCGCGGGAAAAACAAAAAAGCGCCCGGAGGCGCTTCAAGGTCGGAAAACTTAGTCTTCCAGGCTGAAATCGTCTTTGCCAACACCGCACACGGGGCATTCCCAATCCACGGGAAGATCTTCCCACTTAGTGCCCGCGGCCACGCCGTTGTCCGGATCGCCCTCAGCTTCGTCATAGATGTAGCCACAGACATTGCAGACATATTTTTTCATGGCTTACTCTCCTTAACTTCAATTTGCGCTTTACGCTTTAGTCATCCAGAGGCCGTGCAAGTTGCAATACTCGTAGGCGGCGACAGCCTTTTCATCTTCGCCCAGGGCAAAGGCAGCTTCCGGCGCGTTGCCGGGCTTCAGCTGACGCACCTGATAGCCGGCGCTGGTTTCCAGAACGATAAAGGTAATGTAGTGTTTTTCCTCCATGGGATGGGCCACAGAGCCTACCTTAACGGTGGCAACATTGCCGCTTACCTCAAGCACGGGGACATGTTTTTCCTTGGCCGCGTCCACAGTATCGGGCGTCATGACCTGCATTTTTTCACCGCAGCACACCACCGGAACCCCGCTGTCAAACATATAAACAACGATATTTTTGCAATGCTTGCACTGATAGAATTTGAGCATAAGAACCTCCTAAAGTTTATTCGCCTTCATCATATTCGTTTACCCCTCAGTTTGTCAAGAAGAGGGTTTTGAGTTTCCGTATTTTGCAATCTTCTGGTGCAATGAGCAGAGATTCTTGAGCCTCTGCATGGTAGAGGATGCGGTATTTCATTTTACAGAGCGAATTTTCCAAAAAAAGGGAAGGTAAACAAGCCCTTGCGCGCGCCTATTCAGTTGTTGTATTTCAACATAGCAAAGGGAAGGATAACTGCCTGTATTTGGGCCGGCCTATGCGGAACCAGGCACGGATGCCTGTTTGTGCCCTGGCCAGAATGCGCTGGATACCCAACCCCATTCTATAAAGCAGAAAGGATATTTTGTGCTCCTGCTTCTGTCCATTTGCCTCGCGCGTCACGGCGCGCCTGAGCCTGGAGGTGTTTCTTTTGTCTGCCTGTGCGCACAAAAAGCCAATGGCCATGCTCACAAACTGACTCAAGTGATTCATTGCCTTCAGCTTGCGCACCCGCATATCCTCAAACCCCAGGGTCGTCTTCTTGAAGCGGAAATGTTCCTCTATCCGCCACCGCATGAAATACATCCGGACAACCTGCAGCGCGTCCTCCCTGTTTCTGACCGGGCGGTTGGTCAACAGCATCATGGGGGTATCTGACAGCCCATATACCAATACTAACTTGAGCCATTTGCAGCTCGCGGTGATCTTGACATTGACACAGGTGACCCAGCATTCAGTCTTTTTGCCGCCATATAAGACCGGGCACTTAAACTTGCCTTTGTATTTGTCCCTGAGCGTGGTCGACTTGAACCACTTGTTTTTACAGAACAGATTTCTGTTGCTGGTGACACGAACGATGAAGCTCTTTTCATGCTCGTACATGAAAAGATATAGCTTGTTCATATCATAACCCCGGTCAAAGACATAGGTTGCTTTGGGGAAATAAGGGAAAACTTCTTTCAATGCCCGGAAGGTGATGTCGTTGACAGAGGTATAGTTTTTTGAGTGAGAGGAATGGATATGGGAATAGAGGCTGATAGGCTGACGGGTACGATGGCTCAGGGCAGTCATTTCAGTCACATAATACCCATTCTTCAGCTTTTTATCTGCCGAAGAGCCATCTCTGACCGTTCCCATATCCTCAAAAGCTTTGCCATAGGGCTTGGTGATGTCCGTATCATCCACAAAGACAGGCCCCGTGTCCTGCGCGATGTTCCGGGCAAAGGACAGGTAATGATGGGTGAGTTCGGGGGGCATATCTTCTAACAGCTTTCGTGCCAAGCGTTCAACGGTGTTCTTTTTCAAGATATCTTCTTTGAGCACATCGGCAAAGCGGGAAAGAATGCAGCTGCTGGACGCGAGGATGCCGAAAAGCATATCAGCGGTAAACTTTTCCCAATCCCGTGGGAGGCCTTCACTCAGACGCCTGGCGAAGGTGATGATTTCCCTTTTGAGTTGATAGGTATCTGTGGTAGAATAACGCATGAGGAGCCTCCCTGGATTTGTTTAGTCGAGTTTTTGTTACAAATCAATTCTACTATGAAAAACAGGAAAGGTTCCTCATTTTCCGTCATAAATATGCCAGAATATTGACAAAAAAGACATGATTTGACAGTGACTTCCTCAAAACCCCTGAACCACCTGCAGCTCAATCAAAAAGTATAATCAGAATACGGAAACTCAAGGAAGAGGGTTCCTTGACAAAGCCTTAAGCCACTTCTACAATCAAACCATTACAAATGTGGAGGAAAGCATGGGCCGCCGCAGCCGAGGGAATAAACGCCGGGCGGATCAGCCTGAGGCCAGGCGTGCCGCCTTTCAGGAGGATGAGCCGGGCTTTTATCCCGCTGACGATCCCTGGCAGGCTGACTTTATCCCCCAGGCGCAGGGTAGCTTTTATTTTGAGGAGGAGCCGCCCCCGGAACATGATTTTTATTCTTATCCGGATGAGCCTCAGATAAAGCCCCGCTCCAGGCAAGGCAGATGGGCGCTGATTGCCCTGTTGTCTCTGGCCGCTATCCTGGCCACAGGATTTTATGTATATTCCCTGTCCCGGGCGGAAGATGCCTTCAATCAGAAACTGGTGGCCCTGAACCCCAATGTCTTTTATGAGGGGATCTATGTGGATGGCAAGGCGATTGGTGGCATGAGTTTTGCCCAGGCGGAAAGCGCCCTGAGCCAGCAGGCTGCTGAGAATCAGCAGGCGTTGTCCATCACGCTTAAAGTGGATGACACTGCTTACCAAATTACCCAGCAGCAGTTGCCCTTTGAACGCAACATCTGCCAGGTGCTGGAGGAGGCGTGGTCCATTGGCCGCCAGGGTTTTCCCTGGATGTTAGGTGAGGGGAGCACACCCTTTGAATGGCGCTACAGCCATATCACACAAACCAGGCGTGACAAGGCCTATTTCACCACGCGGGTTACCTATGATTCCCAGCATTTGCGCTCACTTTGTGAGAGCATTGCAGATCAGGTGAACCGGGCGCCGGTCAATGCGGTGATCGCCTCCTTTGATTTTTCCACCAAGGCATTCAGCGTCACCCGGGATGTGCCGGGGCGGCAGATTGCCCTGAATGAGCTGATAGAACCCCTGAGCCAGGCCCTTGACCGGGGAGACTTCCAGACCACAATCTCCCTGACCTCTACCCCGGTTCTGCCCAGGGTAACCAGCTCCGACCTGCAGAACAGCTTCGCCATGCTGGCCAGCTTCTCAACTAAAACCACCTCAGACGATGACCGGAACTACAACATCGCCCTGGCTGCCGATGCCCTAAACGGCAAAACCCTGATGCCGGGTGAAACCCTTTCTTTTAATGAGGCCACCGGCCAGCGCACCATTGAAAAAGGTTACCGGGGGGCGCCGGCCATCGCAGGCGGCGTGCTGATAGACGATGTGGGCGGCGGGGTATGCCAGGTGTCCTCCACCCTGTTTAACGCAGTGGCCCTGGCGGGCATGACCATTGTGGAGCGTTCCCCGCATGCCTGGCCCAGCAGCTATGTGGACAAGGGGATGGACGCCACGGTGAACTGGCCCAACCTGGACTTCAAGTTTCGAAATGACAAGGACACCCCAGTTTTTCTGATTGCTTACTATAATAAGCGCAAGGTGACGGTGGAGTTGTTCGGCATGCGCACGGGGCCCGGGGAAAGCATCATGCTGGAAGCGGAGGTGACCAGCAGCACGCCTCCCCCCTATGAGCCGATCATGCAGCAAAACCCCAGCCTGGCGCCGGGCACCCGGCAGGAACTGAAAAAACCCAGGACCGGCTACACGGTTGACACCTATCGTGTGTTTCTCAGAGACGGTGTAGCCTATCGGCGGGAAAAGCTGTTCACCTCCCGCTATCCCATGGTGCAGCAGGTGATCGAATACAACTAAACAGGAGGCATGACCATGCGAAAAGGAGAAAGGCGCAAGCAGGAGCTGGTGGATACAGCGGCGGAGCTGTTCATCCAGCATGGCTATGAAAACACCTCTTTGCAAGATATTCTGGACAAAGTGGGATGCAGCAAGGGCAGCTTTTACCATCATTTTGAAGCCAAGATGGATTTGCTGGCGGAAATCGCGCGACAGCATGCGGCAAGCGGCTACGAAGCTTTTCTGGCGGATGCCGGAGATGCTCCGCTTGACAGCCTCAACCGCCTGCTTTATCAAGCCTGCCCCTTCCGGCAGGGGGAGGAAGGCTTTCTGTCTAACCTGATTCAGCTTATCCGTGCCCGTGAAAGCGCGGCCTTGGAGCTGGTGCTGCGGGAAGCCACCCATGACCATTTTTATGCCGCCTTTTTACACGGAGTGAACTTGCTTGAAGAGGAGGAGGGGCCGGTCACCGATGAGACGGTCCGTTTCCTGGTATGGCAGGGCTTTTTGGATGGCTGTCTTCTGATTTTGCGGGAGGCGGCACTGGTGCCCCTGGCGGGAGCAGTGCGCAGCGTTCAACTGCTGCGGGCTCTCCGGCGGCAGATGGAAACCCTGCTCTGTCTGCCCTACGGATCATTGGTAATCATTGAGGCGGAGGAGATGGCTCGGGTGCTTGAAGACGCCCTGAGCGGCCATACCGCGCTTGCCTAATGGCGGCCTTGCGTGTATAATCAACAAATCCGATCAAGGGAGGAGTAACATGCGGCGTATCGTCATCGCTCTGCTTTGCCTGATGCTGCCCTTGGTGGCGCTGGGCGAAGGAGTAGCTGACATTTTTACAGACATCCCGCCGGCCTACCCCATTCCTGAGACGGCTCAAGCGCTGATCGATGTGGCTATCGAGGAGTTGGGCTACACGGAAGGCAAAGGCGGAGAGACCAAGTACGGCACCTGGTATGGCGATCCAAAAGCCGAATGGTGTGCTGAGTTTTTGTGCTGGTCTGTGGCGCAGGTTGAAAAAAGACTGAACACCACCTTGTTGAATGAAGAATTTCCCTTGTATGGCGCTACCAACATTGGGCGCAACTGGTTTTTAACCCAAGGCCGCTACATTGCCCGCACGGGCTTTGTGAATGGCTGGGGCAGCCAGTGGTATAAGGGGGAAGAGAAACAGATGGAAAAAGGCAGCTACATCCCCCAGCCGGGGGACTGGGTGTTCTTTTCCTACACGCCTTCCGGCGACACCACCCACGTGGCCCTGGTGGAGAAAGCCCTGGAAGGGCCTGGCGGTATTCGCTATATTCAGGTGATTGAAGGCAACATGCCTGATAAGGTGCAGCGCACCAGGTATCAGCTGGATGACTGGCGCATCCAAGGCTATGGCACAGTGCATGATTTGGCTGATATTGTGTTAAGGGGCGGAGCGGAAGGCGGCAAGGTGGCGGCGCTTCAGCGCCGTTTGGCCGATATCGGGCTGATAAGCTATGAGGATATCAACAGCAAGTATGACCACCGTACCCAGGAAGCGGTGCGCAGTTTTCAGGCGCAGATGAACTTTCCCCAAACCGGCATCGCCAACCAGCAAACCCAGCTGGCGCTCACTGCCTTTGCCCACAAGTGGGTGATGGAGCACACTGAGTTCTGGACAGTGGACGGGGCTGTCAACTAAGGAAAGAGGGAAGCATGCAGGATCAGCTGATTATTTTGAATTTTGACAAACAGTATGCTGCGGCGCTGGCCAGCCGCCTGCGGGCCGAGGCCATTTATTGCCGCATCTTGCCGGGAGAGAGTGCGGCGGCGGATATCCATGCCATCAACCCCCGCGGCCTGATATTGGCGGGCGGCGTGTCAGGCCAGTTTATGGGCGAGATTGATCCGGAGCTGCTGAGCCTGGGCATTCCGGTGCTGGCGCTGGGGGACGCAGCGCCGGTAGCAGCCACCCTGTTGGGAGCTGAGGCCTGGGAGAAACGGGCGGTGAATGATGTGGGCACGGTAAAGTTTGCTTCCTCGCCCATCAGCGGTGAAATGGATGAGATTGAGCGGCAGTTGCAGTTTGTCAGTCCCCTGACGCTGCCTGATAGCATGGAACCCTTGGTCCGGTGGGATGATGCGGTTATCGGCGCTCGGCATTCCGAGAAACGGATCTATACGCTCCAGTGTCAGCTGGAAGCCAACGATATGGACATGATGGGCTTGTTGCTTCGCTTTGCCACCGATGTGTGCGGCTGCACACCCTGGTGGAGTGAAGAGGCCTTTATTGATAAAACGAAGGCTGCCATCGCTCAAGAGGTGGGGGATGGAAAGGCGGTGTGCATCATGTCGGGCGGGCTTAGCAGCGGGGTAAATGCGCTGCTTGCCCACCGGGTGCTGGGTGAACGCCTTCAGTGCCTGTTTGTGGACACAGGTCTTCTTAGAGCGCATGAAACTGAGCGCTTTGTGGCGTACTACCGGGAACGGATGGGGTTAAACCTGCAGGTGATCCACGCTCAAAGCCAGTTTTTAGAAGCGCTGGCCGGCCTCGAAAAGCCGGAGGATAAGCAGGCTGCCATCATGCGCACCTTGCAGGACATGTTCCAGCAGGCCATGGAGGCGCAGGATTATGATGTATTGATCCTGCCGGGGAACGCCAGCCAGCTGATGGAAGGGCCGGAGACCGTGATGCCTATTCCCGTCATCAGGCAGCATAAGCCTGTGATGAGGCCCTTTGAGGAATTGTTCAAAGAGGAAATCCGCTTTGTGGGTGAGGAGCTGGGCATGCCGCAAGAATTGACCCACATGCAGCCCTTTCCCTGGACGGGGCTGGCACTCAGGGTGATTGGTGAATGCACAGCGGAAAAAATCAATATGCTCCGTCAGGCGGACGCCATGTTCGCTGAGGAAGTCAGGGAGGCGGGGCTCAACCGCAAGCTGTGGAAGTATTATGCGCTGCTGTACCATCTGCCGTACCGCGGGGAACACAGCGCGGCGGTGCTGGTGTTGCGCGCGGTGACAGCCAGCCATCAAGGGGGCGAGGTGTATGCTCTGGCGGCACGGCTGCCCTATGATTTGCTGGAGCGTTATACCCTGCGTGTCCGGGGGGCTTGCCCCCAGGTGTGCAAGGTGGTGTATGACCTGACGCCTGGTTCCGGCATCCTGCATGACGACGAGTGGCAATAAGAGTGTCTGCGGTTTAGATTGATTTTGGCATAAAGAGGAGTTTTAATGCGACTATCCCACCCAAGCGCCCCTTTTCAAGGTGTTCCTGCTGAGGATGTTTTTTTTGCCGCCAACGACCAATATATACAGATGGGCGTTGGTTTTGTGGTGCTGAGTTTTCAGGAGGAGGCGAGGCCTGAGCGCCCCCTGCAGCTGTATGTGGATATCAAGTCCCAGCCTTCGGCCAGGAACCTGCTGTTGGGCGCCCTCCTGGGCCGCAGCGAGCAAATGCGGGCTGCTTTCCCAGGCGTCAAGGGCCGCATTTATACGGAGCTGCCGCCCACCCAGTTCGATATGCTGAATTTTTACACCCAGAATGGTTTTGCCGCGGATGACGCTACGGAGGAGCATCTGATTCAGCTGCCTACAGGAGCCTCTCAGCCTCCGATGGGCTGCGAGTTTGCCTCAGTGCCGCTGCAAAGCGTACAGGAGCAGTATGCTTTTTTGCAGCGGCTGAATAAATACCGCCTTTCGCCCATCGCCCACGATTATCTGACCCTCCAGATGCAGCAGCCCTATTTCCTGGCGCTGGGTTATTATCGGGGCGGGCACCCAATTGCTGAAATGATGATGACAGGCGCCAACGCAGATACAGCGGCCCTGGTGATGATTTATGTGCAGCGGGATATGCGCAGGCGGGGTGTCGCCCGCTCCCTTTTAACCGCGGGTTCCGACCTTCTGCGCCAGCGGGGCGTTTCTCAGGCTCTTACCCATGTGTCAAGCGGCAGTGCTCAGCAGATGGGCCTCATTCGCATGATGAGCGGTACCCGCCGCAAGATCATCAGCATCCTGCCCAATTTGCCTTTTGGCTAACCAGACTGCATATTAAAAGCGCTGCCGCATCATTAATATGGCAGCGCTTTTGTGTTTGTGATGATTTAAAGGCTTATTGCCCTGCCAGCGCCCGCTCCCGCTCCAGCTCATCCAGGGGCTTTTTGGCAATGACAAGGACAACATAGCCCAGCAGGAAAAGAACGAGGATACCCAGTGCGCCAAAGGAGGAGCGGCCGGTGATATTCCCCACCACAGCATAAAGCAGGGGACCGATCACAGCGGCGAACTTACCGAAGATATCAAAAAAGCCGAAGTATTCATTGGAGCGCTTTTTGGGCACCAGCTTCCCAAAGTAGCTGCGGCTGACTGCCTGGATGCCGCCCTGCACGGTGCCTACCAGAATGGCCATGCTCCAGAAAAGTATGGTGGAGAATCGGATGGCGCTTTGATAGTTTGAGATGACAGGCTTCTGGTTTGCCTGAAAGGCTATCAGATCCGTCTTTGCTTCCCCTGCGGCCTGGAGGACAAGTTTGACGTCAGCGGGGCTTAGGCCGCTGTCGTCTTTGATTTGGATATCCTCAGGGGGCTTGTGTTCGGTTTCTGTAAGCGTCCGCTGTGTGCTGTTCAGATAGGCGCCAAGCGCTGCTTCCGCCCTGCTTCGGTTTTCAAAGGCATAGTCCAGATATTTGGCTTCAATCTGCGCCCTTGCATCCGCAAAAGCGGCCTGATAGGCATCCTGATGGGGCTCCAGGGTGAAGCCCATGATGAAGCCTACAAAGCAGATGAACATATAGACGACGATGGCAATGCACAGCGCCTTATGGGTGCTGATTTTTTTGGCCATCTTGGCAAAAAGGATGGAGGAGGGCATGGCCACAATCTGGGTGACCAGCAGCGCCAGAATCATCCCGGTGGCGCCCAGACCAAGGGCCGCGCCATAGGCGGTGGCAATGCTTATTACCGTGCCTACGCCATCAATGTAAAAAAAGTAGGAAATGATAAACAGCAGCATTCCTTTTTGCCTGGTGATGTCCCGGGCGGTCTGAAGAATGCTGCTGAAAATGTCTTTAATGGAAATACGGTCGGGCTTTTCTATATAGTGCACCTGCTCCACATTTTTAAGCATAGGGATGGAGAACAGCAGCCACCAAACCGGAACGATTAGGATGGAGAACTTCTGGGCAATGGGGCTGGAGTAGCCCATTGCCATCAGCACCGCGATGGAGATCACAAAGGGGATGGTGCTGCCGCCGATATAGCCCATGGCATACCCCCAGGCGGAGACAGTGTCCATGCGTTCGTTGGTGGTGACATCGGTAAGAAAGCTGTCATAAAACAGGTTGGAACCGGAAAAACCAATGCGGGAGAGGATATATCCTACCAGCATCAGCCGCCAGTTGTCGGTGAAGGCCATGCTGGCGGTAAATACCACGCCCCCAAGCAGAAAAGCAGTGAACAGTTTTTTCTTCATGCCTTTAAAATCAGCGATGGAACCCAGGATAGGGGCAAGCAGTGCTAAGATCAGGGTGGCGATGCTGGTGCCATAGCCCCACCAGATGTCCCCCTGGTCACCAGCGAAGGCAACAAAAATGGTGGGGAAAATGGCCGCCATGATGTTGGTGGCATAAATTGAATTCGCCCAATCATACATAATCCAGCTGCGTTCCTTTTTGGTGAAGCGGGTTTTTCCGGAATTTGCCATGGCGATATCCTCCCTATCTGACGATTGCATTCATTATAACCAAACTTAGACAAAAATGCACCTGTATGATTGCTACGGGAAATTAATATATGGCGATTTTACATAATATTTACGTAAGATATACAGTATTTATGCGAATCGTATTCGTTCATGCTACCCTATTTTGTGCCTGGGGGAAATTTCAACACAATGGATAGACAAGGGAGTTATCAACAGCCATGAAATCATACAGATTTCAAGCGGATTTGCAAACTTGAATTGAGGGGCCTTTCATGCTAAGATAAGCGTGTGGAAGGGGGAAGGCGAGGGAGTCCTGTGAAAGTTATCCACAAAGGCTTATCCACAGCCAAACCCAAGAGTTATCAGCAAGAGCTGTTTTTTTTACCCCTTCCTTGTGCATAACTTGTGTATAATTTGTTGGGGAGAGGCACATTGAACTATCAATCTATCTGGGAACGGGCTTGTCAGCTGATGCGCGCGGAAATGTCCGACGTGACATACTCCACCTGGATTGAGCGGGCGCTGCGCCCGCTTGATATGGCGGGAGACCAGTATTTTGTGAAGGCGGAAACCGATTTTTACCATCAGTTTGTGGTGCCGCGCTATTCAGCGCTGATTTCCTCAGCCCTCGCCCAAGCCTCAGGGAAAGAGCTGAAGCTCAACATCCTCACCCCTCGTCAGGCGGTGGACTACAAGACAGGCGCTGCTGTGACGCCTATGCCATTACCCAAGCTTAACAACAAGTATACCTTTGAGTCTTTTGTGGTGGGCAGCGGCAACCGCTTTGCCCATGCCGCCTCTCTAGCGGTGGCGGAAGCGCCGGCGGACGCCTATAACCCGCTGTTTATCTACGGCGGCGTGGGTCTTGGCAAAACCCACCTGATGCATGCCATTGGTCACTATATTTTGCAGCAAAAGCCGGAAACCCGGCTGGAATATGTTACCAGCGAAACCTTTACCATAGAACTGGTCACCGCCATTCAGACCAACCGCAACATCCAGTTCAGGGAAAAATATCGCAGCGTTGATGTGCTGCTGATTGATGATATCCAGTTCATCGCCGGGCGGGATTCCACCCAGGAAGAGTTTTTCCATACCTTTAATGCGCTGTTTAACGCGGGGAAACAGATCATCATCTCCTCTGACCGGCCGCCCAAGGAGATCGCCAAATTGGAAGAGCGCCTGCGCAGCCGTTTCCTCTCCGGCCTTCTTGCCGATATTCAGCGCCCGGACATGGACACCCGCTGCGCCATCCTCAGGCAGAAGGCCAATGAGGAAGGCATCCAGGTTGGGGAAGATGTGATCCAGATGATTGCCCAGAATGTGGACAGCAACATCCGTGAGCTGGAGGGCAGCCTGACACGCCTGGCAGCGTATTCCTCTCTGTCGGGGATGGAGATCAGCCTGTCTTTGGCCCAGGAGGCGCTTAAAGAAATCATCAGCGACCATCAGCCCCGCAGCGTTACCTGCTTTGATGTGATGATGGCGGTGTCAGGATACTATGGGGTAAGTGAGGATGACCTGTGCGGTCCCCGGCGCAGCCGCAATGTGACCGTGCCTCGGCAGATGACCATGTACCTCTCCCGCAAGCTCACAGAGGCCAGTTTACCCAAGATCGGGGAGATGCTGGGCGGCCGGGATCACAGCACGGTACTGCATGGCTGCGCCAAAATTGAGGAATTGAGCCAGTCAGCCCCGCCGGTGAAGGCGGCGATCAATGACCTGACCAAGCTGCTGCTTAGAAATTAAAGATGTGGAAGGTCCAAAGTTATCAAATGTTTGATCACCTTGGGCTGATATTTTTGGGGAATTCTCTGCCCTCTTTCATACTGATAACGAACAGAAAGATCAAGTGTTGACGGTTGACAAAAAAAATAACGCCCCGATTTTGTCAGGGCGCTTTAAGCGGTTGATATTAGTCAGCGGCGTAGGGTAGAAGCGCAATGGCACGGGCGCGCTTGATGGCTCCGCTTAGCTGACGCTGATGCTTGGCACAGGTGCCCAGCATCCGCCGGGGGTTGATCTTGCCGCGCTCGTTGATATAACGGCGCAGGCGGTTGACATCCTTGTAGTCGATAAATTCGACTTTGTTGGCGCAAAAATCACAGACCTTACGGCGTGGGCGCCTGCCGCGGGGGCGCGGCCTTCTTTCAGTTTGTTCAGACATCTTATCGTCTCCTTAATATTGTGTCAAAAGGGCAGATCATCCTCATCCACCCGCACAAAGCCGCTGGCGGAAGTGTCAGGGCTTGAAACAGCGGGCGTCCGGGTGGGAGCATCACTGGCTTCACCCCGGGGGGTGAGGAACTCTACCTCGTCAGCCTGCACTTCCAGGCTGTAGCGCTGCTGGCCGTCATTGCCAGTGTAGCTCTGAAGGGTCAGCGTCCCGCAGACGCCTACTTTACGGCCTTTGGCCAGATAGCGGTTGCAGTTCTCGGCCAGCTGCCGCCAGGTGGTGACGCGGAAAAAGTCCGCCTCCGACTGACCTGCCTCGGCGCTTTGGCGCCGACGGTTCACCGCGACGGTGAATGTGCACACCGGAATGCCTGATTGGGTGCTGCGCATCTCCGGATCACGGGTCAGGTTGCCGATTAGAAAAATTTTGTTCAATGAAAGCCTCCCTTAAGCCTCGTCCGGGACGATCTCGGCTGTCACGCCGCCGGCTTCTGCAGGGGCTGCCGGAGCAGGCCGCTGAGCGCGGGGCTTGACATTGGACCGCTTATGCTCCACACGGGTAATCAGGTAGCGCATGACCTTGTCGTCAATTTGCATGATGCGCTCCATCTCCTTGGGGAAGACCGGGTCAACGGAGAAGTTGACCAGGACATAGAAGCCTTCGGGCTTGTCGTCCACCAGATAAGCCAGGCGGCGCTTGCCCCACTCTTCTACCTTCTCCACCTTGCCGCCGTGCTGAACGATAAGCGCGTTGTAGCGCTCAATCAGCTCTTTGCGGGCGTCTTCCTCAACGGCCGTGTCGATGATGTAAAGCAGTTCATAATCCATCTCTTTCACCTCCTCATGGACATATGGCGCCATGTCTTGCATGGCGCAAGGATGTGCCAAGTCAACATTATACCTGGGAACAACTTAGAGTGCAAGTAAAAGATTAGAAAAATGCATTGTAAAAATGTAAAAAACCCACTTGATTTTTCAATCCGGGGTAAAAAACATATAATCAATGTACAGAAACTCAAATTGTCCCCGCCCTTGCTACCCGGCATCAAAGCCATTATAATAATCCTGCCTGAAGGCATATTGCAGCAATAAGGACAGGGCTTGATGAAACTGGAATTCTGCCCGCTAAACAGCGGGTCAAACGGAAATGTGACCTATGTGGCGGCGGGGGACACCCGCCTTTTGATAGACGCGGGGCTGCCGGGGCGCAGCGTCGTAAGGATGCTGGAGCAGATCAAGGTGCTGCCGGAAACCATTAATGGCATCCTGGTGACCCATGAGCACAGCGATCATGTGAAGGGTGTGGGGGTGCTCAGCCGCAAATACCATATCCCGGTTTACGCCAATGAGGCCACCTGGGAGGCCATGTACCGCATGGTGGGGGATGTGCCGCCTCATTTACGCCGGGTGTTTGAAAGTGAAAATGATTTTTTTGTGGGGGATGTGGGGGTGTTTCCCATCCCAATCTCCCATGACACGGTGGAGCCGGTGGCCTTCCGCCTGTATGCCGGCAGCCGCAGTGTGGCGGTGGCCACGGACATGGGCCGGGTGTCCAAGCAGGTGCTGCGCTACCTGGCGGGAGCGGACATCATCCTGCTGGAGAGCAACCATGACCCGGAGATGCTGCGGCACAACATGCGGTATCCGGAAGCCTTGAAACGGCGCATTCTGGGCGTCCGGGGGCATCTGAGCAACCTGAACTGCGCCGAAACCCTGCTTTCCTGTATGAAACCGGGGTGCAACACGCGCTGCTGGGGCATTTGAGCCAGGATAACAACACGCCGGAGCTGGCCATGCAGACCGTTGAGAATGAAATGCTGCGCCATGGCCTGTGCCCCGGAAAGGACATCCGCCTTGAAATGGCCTGGCGTGACCGGGTGGGCGGCTATTTCAGCATTGAATAGACGGCTTATCGGAAGCGTTCTGGGGGCTGGCGTCAGCGTGGCAGTCGCGCTCGCGTTGCCGGCAGCGTTTCCTGAGGATGCGGGTTTTGATCAGCTGTGTGTGCTGATGGCGCTGCAGGAAACGCTGCTGGTCGGGCTTCCGGCGCTTCTGCTGATGCTACGATCATCCTCCTCAGCGGAGTGCTTGAAGTCGCTTTGGGCAAAACCCAGCGCCTACCAGGGAGGGCTGGTGATGCTGATGGCGGTGGCTTTTACGCTGGTGAGCGTGCTCATCACCGTGATTTTCCTGGTGCTGCTTGAGTTCTTTGGCATCAAGCCGTCTGAGGGCATGACATTGGTGCCGAAAAATGTCCAGCAGCTGCTGATAGTGGCGCTTTGCGCCACTCTGATTCCGGCTGCGGCAGAGGAGCTGCTGTTTCGTGGGCTGATTCAAGGCGGCTTATCGGCGCGTTTTAACCCCAGGATTGGGATTTGGGCCAGCGCATTGCTGTTTGCCCTGCTGCACAGAAGCGTGCTGGCCTTTCCCCAGATGCTGGCCATCGGGATGGTGCTGGGCGGGCTGCGCGCTTTTTCAGGCGGATTGTGGCTGCCGATCATTTTTCACGCGTTTTATAACTTTGCGGTGTTGGTGCTCAACTATACCCGTGCTGCGCCCAACCTGGGCATGATGCTGTTTTGCGCCGCGGTATTTGTAGCAGCATACAGGCTTTTGATGAAGGAGGGAGCGAATGATGCAGGTTAAGGTGATGGGGTGCAGCGGGGCCTACCCTGCTGTTAACGGCGCGTGCTCAGGCTATCTGGTGACGGATGGAAGCCGCC
The DNA here is from genome assembly GCA_050952935.1 of Christensenellales bacterium. Lineage (GTDB taxonomy): Bacteria > Bacillota > Clostridia > Christensenellales > Aristaeellaceae > UBA6115. The sequence continues at coordinate 831,440 of JBMNLS010000002.1, forward strand.
GCGTGATGCTGGACTTTGGCAGCGGTGTTTTGCCCAGGCTTTTGGCCATGATGGATCCGGCAGAGCTGAATGCGGTTGTGATGAGCCATTGGCATTTTGACCATGGCAGCGATCTTTTGCCGCTGAATTACTATCTGGAAGTGAATAAGCGCCGCCTGCGCCTGGTGGGGCCCCCAGAACCTCAGCCCCTGCGGGATATTTTGCTGGATCGCTATTTTGATATGGAGGACTTGACGCAGACTGCTGAAATTGATGGCTTGCGGCTGTCCTGCCAGCGGGTGAAGCACCCGGTGCCGGCCTATGCGCTCAAGCTCATCAATGAAGCGGGCAAGGTGTTGGTCTATACGGGTGACGCGGTGGGTGGAGAGGGCCTGGCGGATTTCTGTCAGGGGGCGGATTTGTTGATTTGCGACGCGTCCTTCACCAAAGCGTTTTGGCATGAGGAGTTGCCGCACTTTAGCGCGGCCCAGGCAGGGGAGCTGGCCCGGGAGGCGGGGGTGAGGCGGCTCATGCTGACCCATTTCCAGCCGGGGGCCGATGTGAAGACCCTGGTGAGCGAGGCCCGGGAAGCCTACCCCGAGACCTTCCCCGCCCACCTTGACCTGGTGGTGGAGCTGTGATGAAAGCCCCCGCCTTTGCGAAACAGCGGCCTCTGGTAGCCTGCGCTGTTTGCTATGGGGCGGGGGTGTTTGCCGGTGGGATGTGGTGGGGTTTTGCTTGGCTAATTCCGGGGGCGGGTTTGGTTTTCGCGCTGGCAGCTGTGGCCCTTGTTTACAGGAAAGCCGCCGCCGTCGCGGCCGCTTTCTTTTTTCTGGGGGTGCTGCTGGCGGGCCTGGCGGCCAACCCTGCCCTGCCCAAGGCAGGCAAATATCAGATACAGGGCCGGGTGACGGGCGAGGCTGTCCGCCGGGAGAGCGATGGCCGGATCACCGTTAAGCTGACGGATGTTACAGCGGAAAACGAGCAGGGCGCCCGGCATATCAAAGCGGCCCATTGGACCTATTATCCTGGGAAGGACGCTATACTGCCCATGGACGGGCAGACAGTTAGCTTTTCGGGAAACCTTTACCATCCCTCGCCGCAGAGGAACCCCTTTGGCTCTGATTTCAAGGCGTTTTTGCTGCAAAAGGGGATTACGGTGGGCATCAGCGGGGCCCGGGAGCTGAGCTTCAGCCCCCAGGAACAGATTTTGCCCGAAAGCCCCTGGATGCGGGCCAGGCTTTATCTGTCAAAGCAGTTTGACCGGTTTCTGGGGGATGATTCAGGCCTCGCCAAGGCGCTGATCATCGGCATGCGGGAGGACATATCCGAAGAAACACGGATTTCTTTCCGGGACGCCGGGGTGGCGCATGTGCTGGCGGTATCGGGGCTGCATGTGAGCCTGCTGGTGGGCATTCTATGCGCTGCGCTGCGGAAGCTTCGCCTGTCGCCCAGGGCGCTGTTTGTTTTGTTTTTGGTTTTGCTGCTTGCCTACTGCCGCCTGCTGGATTTTTCCGCTTCGATCGTCAGGGCCAGCATAATCACGCTGATATACCTGCTGGGGCAGGCTTTGCACCGGCGGGTGGATCCATTGACCAGCCTGGCTGCCGCTTTCCTGGCGATACTTCTTTTCTGGCCGCTGGAGTTGTTCAACCTGGGCTTTCAGCTTTCCTTCCTGGCGGTGGCGGGCATCATCACCCTGGGGGACAGCCTGATGGCTTTGTATGCCCGGTGGGAGAAGCGCCGCCATCCTCATCAGTACATCACCAATATTGTAGCCGCCTATATCACCACCCTGTCCGCCAGTGCTTTTACGCTGCTGCCCCTGGCCTGCGCGTTTCACGCCTTTTCGCTGGCAGGGCTTTTGATTAGCCCTATTGCCATTGCGGGGGTGGGCCTGCTGATGGTGCTCTATCTGGCTGGGCTCTTGATCAGCCTGATCTCTTTGCCGCTGGCCCAGTTTGTGGCGTGGCCCATCGTGAAACTCACCCAGCTGTATGAAAGCATGGTGGCATGGACGGCGGAGCTGCCCTGTGCGGTGTTGCGTTTGCCCTCTCCCGCCTGGTGGCAGGCGCTGATGGTGATGGCCCTTCTGATTTTGCTGACCCGCTATGTTCTGTTGAAGCCACGCTGGCGGATGGCCTGCGCATGGGTGATGGTGGTGTTATTGGCTGGTATCCCCCTGTTGCCCCGGCATGACCCGGTGCGCTATATGCAGCTTGACGCCGGAACGGCGGACAGCGCGGTGATCCTTGACGGGGAAAAAACTCTGGTGATTGATACGGGGGAGCATGGCAGGGATTTGGCCAGCTTTGTGCTGTCCACCGGCAGAAGGATCGATCTGCTGCTGTTGACTCATTTGCACGCCGACCACATGGCAGGGCTGGAGCAGCTGCTGAAGGAGGAGGTGCCCATCGGAAAAATCCTGATGGCATCGGGCGCCCTTGAGGCTGAGGTATCAGCAAGCAGCCTCCAATGGCTGGATGTGGCCAGGGAGCGGGGCATCGCTGTGGGCTTCCTGGGCGCGGGGGATGAGATCAGCCTGAACCGTGTGCGGGGAAAGGTGCTTTGGCCTTATCATGGCGCGGCTTATCCAGGGCTTGATGCCAACGCCAATTCACTGGTCATGCTGTGGGACCTGGATGGGGTGAGCCTGTTGTCTACCGGGGATGTGGGGGCGGCGTATTCACATTATCTAACCGCTTCCGCTCAAGTGCTGAAGGTGCCGCACCATGGATCCCGGCATGATGCGACAGAAGCCTTGATTGCCATGGTCAATCCTGAAATCGCGATCATCACCGCGTCCGGCACCCAGCCGGACCGTTATTATCAGGCGGCCAGCAGGATTCTGAATGCCGGCGCTTGTTATGCTGTGACCGGGGAAACGGGGGCTGTTACCATCACCTGCCAGGATGGGCTGGCTGAGGTGACTGGCCACCTAAAAGGAGGGCTTATCCATGGATTATGAAGCTTTTTTTCAGGAGCTAAAGCAGGGGAAAATCCGCCAGCTTTATCTGTTTGAGGGCGAGGAGGAGTACACCAAGGAAAGCGCCCTGGATGCCCTGCGCAAGCAGGCGGTAGATCAGCAGATGGCGGTAATGAATGAAAGCATCCTTATTGACCCTAAGCCTGACGCGCTGATAGCCGCCTGTGAGACCCTGCCGGCGTTTTCTGACCGGCGGCTGGTGATCGTGAAGGAATCCTCCCTCCTTACCCGTTCCTCAAAAGCCGACGCTGCGAATAACGAAGAGGAGGAGAAACCCACTTCCGCCAAGGCCGCCAGCGGGGATATCAGCGACTATCTGACGCGGTTGCCGGAGTATATATGCCTGGTTTTCTATGCCAGGGGGAAGGCGGATGGCGCGAAAAAGCTGGTGAAGCAGATCAAAAAAGAGGGCGGCATGGTCAGCTTTGAAAAGCTGGACAGGGGCAAGCTCATCAAATGGATTGCCCGGGAGCTGAAGGGCTATGGCAAGCGGATAGACCGAAACACCGCCGATCAGCTCCTGTTTGCCTGCGGGGATGAAATGCTGGTGCTAAAAAACGAGTTGGGCAAGGTGGCCGCCTACGCGGGGGAGCGGGAGGCCATCACCCTGGAGGATGTGGAAGCGGCGGTGACGAAAAGCGCCGAGTACCGCATCTTTGACCTGGCTGACCGGGTGGCAGGCGGCAAGGCGGCTGAGTCTTTAAGCCTGCTTGGGGAAATGCTGGCGGCGGGGGAGCGCCGTTTGTCCCTGTTATCGCTTTTGCAGCGGCAGTATCGCCAGCTGTTGTTTGCAAAAATCATGCTGGAGGATGGGCAGAATCACACTGCCATCGCTTTTAGGCTGGGCGTTCCGCCGTTTGTGGCCAGGAAAATGGGGGAGATGGTGCGGCAGCAGACGGTGGACGCGCTAAAAGAAGCGTATATGCGGTGCGTCAACCAGGAGTTTTTGATCAAAAGCGGGCAAATCAGCGAAGAAGGCTCCCTTGAGCAGTTGATTCTGACGCTTTTGGTGATGAACCGGGATGAGGGAAAGAGCAGTGCTTTTGCATCAAAGGCTTGAGGGGTTTTCTCTGCCTCTGGATGAGACAGCTTGGGAGAAGCTGGAGCGTTTTCATGCGTTTTTGATGGAGAAGAACGCCGTGATGGATTTGACCAATGTGCCGGAGGAGGACATGCCCCTGCGCCACTACGCGGATTCCCTGCTGGCGCTAAATCATGGCCTTTTTTCTCGTGGCTGCCGGGTGATAGATGTGGGCACAGGGGCAGGCTTCCCCGGCATTCCTCTGGCCATTGCCAGACCGGATATGCAGATGACGCTGCTTGAGAGCATGCAGAAGCGCTGTGGTTTTTTAAGCGAAGTAGTGTCTTTGCTGGATCTGCGCAATGTGCGGGTAATGGCGGGCAGAGCGGAAGACATGGGACGTGGGGATTTCAGGGAGCAGTTTGACCTTGCCCTGGCCCGGGCTGTGGCGGTATTGCCTGTGCTGGCGGAATATCTGCTGCCTCTGGTGAAAGTTGGCGGCCATGCCCTGTGCTGGAAGGGGCCTGCGCTGTGGGAGGAGCTCCCCGCTGGAGAGAGGGCCTGTCAACGGCTGGGCGGTGAATTGGGGGCGCTGATCGATCTTGAGATCCCCGGGCGCAGCCACTATATTCAGGTGATCAACAAGGTGAATGCGACCCCGGCAAAATACCCGCGCAAGGCGGGTATGCCGGGGAAAAAGCCGCTGGGATGAAAATGAGCACCGTTGTTTTTATGTCGAATGCTGGAGATACGGCAGTCTCTGCTTAATGCTCATCGGTTGCAGCCACGTCGCTGATAATCCTGCTTAATATCCTTGTTCCAGTCATCCGGAACGCTGTTGGTCTCCCTGAAGGCGGAAACGGCGGCGCTCATGGCGCTGAAGTTCACCTCAACCCCCTGGCTGTCGGCATGGAAGTTTTGGGCCCGGTCGGCGGCGATGCCGAAATGGCTGGCAGTTTCTACTGCATCGATGTTAGCGCCAAGGAAGATAAACTCCCACTGATAGCGTTCCTTTTGTTTCTTGATCAATTTTTTAACTTTGTCTGGACTAAACACGCGGCTGGCGTTTTCAGCGCCATCTGTGATGATGACAAAAATCACCTTCTCTGCCTGGTACTCCTCAGCAGTGTGCTTCTGGGCGTTGCCGATTTTTTGGATGCTAAGTCCAATCGCGTCAAGCAGCGCTGTGCAGCCGCCCACTTGGTATTCCTTTTGGGTGATGGGGCTGACTGCCTTTAGGTTGGTGCGGTCATGCAGCAGGGTGATGTCATTGTCAAAGAGCACCGTGGTGATGTGGCATTCGCCCTCAATCTTTCTTTGCTTTTCCAGCATCGCGTTGTAGCCGCCGATGGTGTCTCCTTCAAGGCCTGCCATAGAGCCGCTTTTGTCCAGAATCATCACCAGTTCCGTCAATCCTTTTTTCATGGTTAGTTCCTCCTTAAGCTTTGTGATGGCTTAAGGATAGAGGATCAAAACGGGAAAATGGTCGCCTGGCAAGCGACAAATAATCAGTTGCCCAGCAAGGCCTGGTCAAGGTCAAATAGCGCCGTGTTAATCGTGTGAATATCATAGATCTGATTGACGATGAAAAACTCAATGATCACATCAAACAAGTTACTTTTGGAAAGCGCAATGCCGGCCCGCTTCAGGAGATCCTGTGTTTCTGGCAGGGTTAATTCCAGCGCGATGGCCAGCGCCAGGGCGGTGGGCTTGCTGGGGGTATAGGATTTCCCGGTTCTGATTTTGGAAAACAGCTTGCGGCTCAGATTGGCGCGCTTGTATACGGTGACATCATCCAAGCCTTTGGCGTCAATCAGGCGCAGGAGACTGGTTGAGAAGGATTCGTCCAGTGAGTTTATCAGTGCTTTCAGGTTCAGAGAGGGTTTTGCCCATTGCACCGGAGCGCTTGATTGCTGGGGAACACGATCGAATAAATCGAATTGATCATCCAACCGTCTGGAAGCCCGCTCAAGCATCATGCGCTGATCCACATAATGCTCGTCAACATAGCTTTTTACATCATTCAGCAGTTTCCTGCTGGCGGCAAAAGCCTCTTTGTCAAATACCGCCAGGTAGATGTCCATCTCATGCTCATTGAGGAATGACAAAACCTCTGTGGTGGCGATGTGCAGGGCTTGATCCTTGGGATAGCCGTAAATGCCGCTTGAAATGAGTGGGAAGGCGATGCTTTCGCATTGGTGCTTTTGCGCCAGGTGCAGGCTGTTCCGGTAACAGGCGCGCAGCAGCGCCTCCTCCCCGCTTTTGCCGTCCTGATAAACGGGGCCGGCGGTGTGGATGATGAATTTGGCCGGAAGGTCAAAGCCCGGGGTGATCACCGCATCCCCGGTTTTGATGGGGGAGAGCTTGTCGCAAGCTGCTTGCAGGCTTTTGGCCCCCGCGGCTTTAAAAATAGCGCCGCAAACCCCGCCGCCTTGTTTGAGCTGTGGGTTGGCGGCGTTGACGATGGCATCCACCTTCAATTTGGTGATGTCCTGACGAACAATGCTAAAGGGCATGATCTCATCTACCTTTCTATCAGACTAAATGCATGCATCCCGATGCCTGCGGCGACAGCCAGGTTGAGGGAATCAATGGCTTCGCTCTGTTCAATGCGCACCGGGGTGCCCAGGGCGGCGAAGTGGGCGGGCAGCCCGCTGCCCTCATTGCCAAAGACCAGGCTGATGGGAGCTTTTGTTTTGTGCGTGGTGGCTTCAGCCAGGGGAATGGAGCTGTTCAGCATGAAAAGATAAAGCGCCCGGTCAGGATGGCCGGCATGGTAGCTTTCCATGCTGTCAATATGCCCGATGCGCAGCGAGAAAAAGGCGCCCATGCTGGCCCGGATCACATGGGGATCAAACACATCCACCGCCGGGGTGATGATGGCAACATCCCGGAAGCCAAAGCCCAGCGCGGTGCGCAGCATGGTGCCGGCGTTTCCCGCGTCCATGGGGTGATGCAGCACCAAGTGCCTTGGAGAAGCGGCGTCAATGTTATCCTCGGTTTTGGACACCACGGCGGCGGCAAAGCAGTTGTCTTTGCCAGAGAGACGGCGCAGCAGGCGCTCAGCCGCTTCCATGCGGATACCATGCCGGACACAAAGAGCGTTTAGCTTTTTACTGGCTTCGTCCTTATTCAGCTTGCTGCTGATGAGAACCCTGCGCACACGATCCGGCGCCCGGCTAAGCGCTTCCAGTGCCGGGTAGAGGCCCAGGGCGTAGGTGTAATCCAGATTCTGACGGTATGGCTCAAGAGGCGGCATGGCTATACCTCCGGCGCGGAGGCCAGAAGCGCCTCCATGTCGCCGAGCAGTTGGATGGCGGTTTTTTTGCCGTCGCTGCCAATTTCATTGACCGGCCCGGCGCAGGAGGGGCAGCCGGCTTCACAGGCGCAGTTTTGAACGATGTTGCCGGCATGGTGCACCAAGGTACGGCGCATGAGGAAAGCCTTTTCAGAAAGCCCGATACCGCCCGGGCAGTTGTCATAGAGAATCAGGGTGGGCAGATCCGTCAGCGGGCTTTTCACCTGGTAGCTCACCGCCAGATCCTGGGGGGAACACATCAGGTAGAGGGGGGCCACGATGCGCATCAGGTTGGCGATGCCCAGCATGCCGTTTTGCAGGCTGTCCTTGCCGTATTTCCGGGTGACATCTTCCGGCAGGGTCAACCACATGGCGGTGGTGTGCATGTCGGTTTCGGGCAGCCTGACCGGGCCATGCCCCAGGGATTCCCCGGTGTCAAAGGCCATTTTTTTGAAGATTTTTACCAGCGCAGTGACCTTCACTTCGCCCCGTGCGGCGTTTTCGGCGTTTTCCTCCACACTTAGCAGGCTCAGGCTGATGTTCAGGTCTGCGTCGGTGTAATAGTCCACATTCACCCGCCTGACAAAGGCCTTGCAGGCGTCAAAATCCAGGTTTTCCACCTGATACTGCACACCCTCGTGGAGATAGATGGCGTTTTCATGCAGCAGCATGGGCACGGTGAACCGGTCCATCTCGCCCACCACGCGCACCTGGGCAGGGTCGGTGATGTCCATGATGAGAAAATTCTCAGTCATGGCGGTGCGCAGGCTGATTTCACTGGCCGGAAAATCCTCCGCCGCCCAGTAGTAGGTGTCTTCCACATGGCGGAGCACCTGGGCTTCCACCAGATAGGCCAGGAGACTCTCGGTGCCCGGCGCGTTGCCGAAAGTTTCTCCCTCTTTAAAAGGCAGCTCATAGGCGGCGCATTTAAAGTGGCTGAGCAGCACATAGAGGTTATCCGGGTTGGTGAGGGCATTTTCGGGGGACTGGGAGAAAAAGTATTCCGGATGATTGATGATGTACTGGTCAATGGGGGCGGAACTGGCCACCAGGATGGTAAGGGAAGCGGTGCTCCTGCGCCCGGCGCGGCCTGCCTGCTGCCAGGTGCTGGCGATGGTGCCCGGGTAGGCGCACAGCAGACAGGCATCCAGGGAGCCGATATCAATGCCCAGCTCCAAGGCATTGGTGGTGACCACCATGTCAACCGACTTGCTGCGCAGGCTCTGTTCAATCTCCCGCCGTTCCCGGGGCAGATATCCGCCCCGGTAGCCCCGTACGGTGCCGGACTGGCCCAGGGGATCCGCCCGCAATCCTTTCAGATAGCGGGTGAGCACCTCCACCTGCACGCGGCTTTTGGCAAAAACAATGGTGGGGATGCGGTTTTTCAGCAGCCGCTCCGCCAGGCGCCGGGTTTGGCTGAGGGCGCTTTTGCGGATGCCCAGCTGCCGGTTCACCACCGGCGGGTTATAGAAGATGACATGTTTTTCCCCGGAAGGCGCCCCGTTGTCATCCACCAGGGTTACCGGCCGCCCAATCAGCTTTTGGGCCAGCTCCCCCGGGTTTTTAATGGTGGCGCTGCACAGAATAAACTGGGGGTTGCTGCCATAAAAGGCGCAAAGCCTCATCAGCCGGCGCAGCACATTGGCCAGATTGGCGCCAAAGATGCCCCGGTACATATGGATTTCATCGATGACAATAAAACGCAGGTTTTCAAACAGCTTTACCCACTTTGTGTGGTGGGGGAGGATGTTGGAATGGAGCATATCGGGGTTGGTGACCACCACATGGCCCGCCTGTCGGATGGCTTTGCGGGCGGCGCCGGGTGTATCGCCGTCGTAGGTGTAGGTTTTGATGTCCACATCCATGGCGGTGATAAGCTGATATAGGGAAGCCACCTGATCCTGGGAGAGGGCTTTGGTCGGGAAAAGATACAGAGCCCGGGCGTCCTGGTTTTTCAGGATGGCATTCAGGATAGGCACGTTATAACACAAGGTTTTCCCGGAGGCGGTGGGGGTGACCACACAGATATCCTTGCCCTGCTCAGCCAGGGCGATGGCCTGAGCCTGGTGGGTGTATGGTTTTTGAATGCCGTTTGTGGCCAGCGCGTCCAGCACTTTTTGCCCAATGCCTTCAGGCCAGGGGGCGTAGCGCGCCTCCCGGGCAGGGGATTTGTGCCAATTGGTGACACAGGACATAAAGGCTTCATCGGTTTTAAGCTGATCCAGCAGCTGTTCAAGGTTCATGGGCAGCCTCCTTCAATTGCCTGATAGTATAACAAAACAGGCCGCTTCCCACAATAGATTGCCGAACAAAAACAGAACATACATTCCCTGTTTTTGGCCTGTTTTTGGAGCAAGGTTACATCTGATTCTGTTTGACATGGAACTCCTTGACTGATAAGATTACAAAGGTTTTTTGCTGTTTAAGACTGTGAAAAAACTATTCTGTGTCTTAAGGAGAAGATGATGAAGCATTATCTGGAGACGGTCAGCGCTGTTCTGGACGGGATGGACAGCAGTGAAAAAGGTTTAAGCGCCCAGGAAGCCCAGGAGCGCCTGGCTCAGGGTGGAAAAAACAAGCTGGCTGAGGCGGAAAAGGCCACCCTGCTGCAGCGCTTTATTGAGCAGCTGAAAGACCCGATGCTGATTATTCTGATGGCGGCGGCCCTGGTGTCGGGCATCACCAGCCTGATTGCGGGTGAGTCCTTCACCGATGTGATCATCATCCTGGTGGTGGTGCTGCTGAATGCTGTGCTGGGCGTCTATCAGGAGAACAAGGCCGACAAGGCCATCGAGGCCCTGCAAACCATGAGCGCGGCGGTATCAAATGTGCTGCGGGATGGCAGCATTCAGCAGGTGCTCTCTGAAGACCTGGTGGTGGGGGACGTGGTGCTGCTTGAGGCGGGTACCGCTGTGCCTGCTGACTGCCGCATCATTGAAAATGCCAGCTTGCAGGTGGAGGAGGCCGCTCTCACCGGGGAATCGGTCCCTGTATACAAGCAGACAGATGCCCTGGAAGCAGAGGGCGGTGATGTGCCCCTGGGCGATCGGAAGAACATGTGCTACATGGGTTCAACCGTGGTGTATGGCCGCGGGCGTGCGGTGGTGGTAGCCACCGGCATGGACACCGAGATGGGCAAGATCGCCGATGCCATCACCAAAACTGTGGAGGGGGAGACCCCGCTTCAAATCAAGCTGGGCCAGCTGAGTAAAATCCTGAGCTACCTGGTGCTGGGTATCTGTGCTTTTATCTTTATATTCAGCCTCATCCGCAACCAAGATTTCCATTTGGAAAAGATCCTGGAAACTTTCATGATCGCGGTATCCCTGGCGGTGGCCGCCATTCCCGAGGGACTGGCCACGGTGGTGACCATCGTGCTGTCGGTTGGGGTCACCAACATGAGCAAGCGCAACGCCATTATCAGGCGGCTGACTGCGGTAGAAACCCTGGGCTCCACCCAGATCATTTGTTCGGACAAAACCGGCACCCTCACCCAGAACCGGATGACGGTGGTGGACAAAGCCACCGCGGATGAAAAGCTGCTGGCAACCGCCATGGCCCTGGCTTCCGACGCGGTGTGGGAGGATGGCAAGGCCGTAGGCGAGCCCACGGAGAACGCGCTGGTGACCTACGCCGCGGCCGTTAACCTGCCCAAGGATCAGCTTTCAGCCGCCATGCCCCGGGTGGGCGAGGCGCCCTTTGACTCCATGAGAAAATTGATGAGCACCCTGGTGAAGGATGAGAACGGCAAAATCCGGCAGTTCACCAAGGGCGCGCCGGATGAGCTGCTGCGCCGCTGCACCAGCTACTGGGACGGCAAATCGGCCAGACCATTGACCGATGAAAAGCGCGAGGGCTTTCTTAGCGCCAATCATGATATGGCTGGCAACGCCCTGCGGGTTTTGGGGGCAGCTTTCAGGGATTGGGATGAGATGCCGGAAAACCAGAAGCCGGGTACGCTGGAAAAGGAGCTTACTTTTATTGGCCTCACCGGGATGCTGGATCCCGTTAGACCTGAGGTGATTGGCGCCATTCAGGAGTGTAAGGATGCCGGCATCCGGCCCATCATGATCACAGGCGATCACAAAGACACCGCCGTTGCCATCGCCAAGGAGCTGCAGATGATTACCTCCGCCGATGAAGCGATCACAGGCGCCATGATTGACGGATTGAGCGATGAGGAACTAAAAGAGAACATCAGCAAATACTCCGTCTATGCCCGGGTGCAGCCGGAGCACAAGGTGCGCATTGTCACCGCCTGGCAGGACAACGGCAAGGTGACCGCCATGACAGGCGATGGCGTGAACGATGCTCCCTCCATCAAGAAGGCGGACATCGGGGTGGGCATGGGCATCACCGGTACCGATGTCACCAAAAATGTGGCGGATATGGTGCTGGCAGATGACAACTTTGCCACCATCGTTCACGCTGTTGAGGAAGGCCGCCGCATCTATGACAACATCCGCAAGGCTATTCAGTTCCTCCTGTCCTCCAACCTCTCTGAGGTGATTTCCATTTTTGTGGCCACCATGATCGGCTGTGTCATCCTGCGCCCGGTTCATCTGCTGTGGATTAACGTCATCACCGATACCTTCCCCGCCCTTTCCCTGGGCTTTGAGGCCCCGGACAAGAACGTGATGAACCGCCTGCCCCGGGAGAAAGACGAGGGGATATTTGCCGGAGGCCTGGGTGTTGACGCTGTGTATCAGGGTGTGATGGTGGCTGTTCTCACCCTGGCGGCATACCTGATTGGGCATTTTATAGAAATTGGGCGCTGGGAGTTTGTCAACTCCGAGGATGGGATTACCATGGCCTTTCTCACCATGAGCATGGCGGAGGTTTTTCATTCATTGAATATGCGTTCCCAGCGGGAGTCCATCTTCAGCCTGGGCAGCCACAACAAGTACCTGTATTTCGCCATGGGGCTGTCCTTCCTGCTGACGGTGGCGGTGATCTATGTGCCTTTCTTGAGCGATGCCTTCAATTTCCAGCACATCAGCCTGTTTGAGTTTGGGGTGTCCATGCTGCTGGCCGTTTCCGTGATTCCGATTGTGGAAGTGGTGAAGTTTTTCCAGCGTAAGTTTGGCAAGAAGCACACTTAATAAGAAGAAACAACATGAATACAAAGGGGCTGCCCGCACAGGGCAGCCCCTCTGATGTTTGTTGCTTGAATCAGGGGTTATAAACAGGCTCGCCAGATTGCTGGGGCGCAGGGTGAGCGTCCGGACCGGCTGGCTTGGCCTCAGCGCCGTACAAAATGGAAAGGGTTAAGGCGCCTGCCATGCCATCCGCCTCCAGGCTGTTCTGGGTTTGGAATCGGGAGATGGCTTCCTGGGTGGCACGGCCATACTGCCCGTCCAGCTCTCCCTGGTAATAGCCCAAAGCCTTCAGACGCTCCTGCAGCTGAATCACCTCAGGCCCGATGGAGCCCATGCGGAAAAGGGCGTCTGTGGCCTGGAAGCTGAGCAAAGGCGGGGAAAGGGTGGGCTTGACGGTGGTTTCCAGCAAGGCGTCATAAGCCCGTCTGGTGGCAGATGTTTTTATTAACACAAAGGCGATGGCTGCTATCAGCAGCAGGGCCAGAACGGCCAGCGCCTTGGGCCTGAGGGAAGGCCGCTTCTCTTGCTGAGACATGGAACCTCCTTGTTATCAATAGTGCCAGTATAGGGCCGCTGGGTGGGGCTGTCAAACAGTTGGGATGCTTGCAGGTTCCGATAGGCTTTGTTAGAATGGCCCCATGATGAAGGAGGATGTATGAACCGTTTTGTTGTGTTTGACCTGGATGGCACCCTGCTTGACACCGTGGCTGACATCGCCGCCAGCATGAACGCGGTGCTGGCCCGCTTTGGGCTGCCCCAGCACCCCAAGGAGGACTACAAGCGCTTTACCGGCAGCGGCGCTAAAAACCTGACCCAGCGTGCCCTGCTTGACCGTCATGATTTGCTGGATGCCGTTTATCCCGCCTATCTGGCCGAATATGCCCTGCACAGCCGGGAGCTGACCCGGCCCTATGAAGGCATCCCTAAGACGCTTAAAGCGCTGGTTGCAAGGGATATCAAGCTGATTGTATTCAGCAACAAGGATGACAGCGACACCAAAGCGGTCATTGCGCATTATTTCCCTGACATTCCTTTTGCCAGGGTGCTGGGCAGCCGCCCCGGCGTTCCGCTTAAGCCGGATCCCGCCGCCCTGACGGAGGTGCTGGATGAGCTGGGCCTTGAAGTGAAGGATGGCCTGTATGTGGGGGATACAGTGGTGGATATGCAGTGCGCTCACAATTTAAACCTCTACACTATCGCCGTTAGCTGGGGTTTTCAGACGGAAGAGGAGTTGCTGGGAGAATCGCCCGACCGTTTGATTCAAAAACCCCAGGAGCTGCTTGAAATCGCTGATAACTGGCCGGCAAAGCCGGAATAACAGTTTTATAGCCGAAGGCCTTGCATAAAAAACTGTTCTGGCATATAATCAGTATCACAGTGCGATAAGCACAAATCAGGAGGGAATGTTATGGCTTACAAAATTAGTGATTCCTGCATCAACTGCGGCGCCTGTGAGGCGGAATGCCCGGAAGGCGCCATCACCCAAGGTGATTCCCAGTTTGAAATCGATCCGGAACTGTGCATTGACTGCGGCGCCTGCGCTGATGTCTGCCCGGTGGACGCGCCTCAGCCCGAGTGATGAAGCCAGTCCGTGGCGCCGTGTAAACGGCGCTTTTTTATGTTGTTTTTTATTCGGATGAGCATTTGTTTAGAAAGCGGGATCATGTGGGATTAATGCCTGGTGAGCGGCTTTGTGATCTTGGCCGGGGCGGATTTCGAGTGATTCAGATGCCGGGGGATGATTGCTTCTCTCAGGACAGCGTGCTGTTGGCTGATTTTGTGCGGGTGAAGCGTGGAAGCAGGGTTTGTGACCTGGCGGCAGGCAGCGGCGCTTTGGCCATGCTGCTTTTGGCGCGGGAGTCTGCCATCAGCTGTGACCTGATTGAAATCAGGGAGGATTTGTGTGACAGGGCTCTGCGAACCGCTGCGATGAACAAGGTGTCTGACAGGGTGCGTGCCCATGCCGTTGACCTGCGGGAGGCGGCTGTCAGGCTGGGGAAAGGCGGATTTGATTTGATTGTTTCAAACCCGCCTTACTACCCGCTGACCGGGGATGACATGACGCCAAGCCGACGGCTGGCCAGGCAGCAGGCAGCCTGTGATTATAGAACGCTTTTTGAAAATGTCGCGGCCCTGCTGCGCTGTCATGGCAGGTTGTGTCTTTGCTTTCCTGCTGGGCAGGTGCTGGATGTGTCAGCGGAATTGAAAAATCACGGGCTCGAGCCCAAGCGCCTGCGCTTTGTGTCGTCCTATGCGCACAAGGCGCCCTATCTGGCGCTTCTGGAAGGGATGAAAGGGGCAAAGCCCGGTCTCAGGCTGATGCCCCAATTGGTGCAATTTGAGCGGCCTGGGGAATGGACGACTGATATGAAAGCCATTTATAAGGAAGGCGGGGATATATCATGATCCTGATCATCGCGGAAAAACCCAGCGTGGCCAGAGACATTGCCAGGGTGCTGGGCTGCAGAGAGAGGGGACAGGGCTATCTGGCCTCAAAGGAACATATCGTGACTTGGGCGCTGGGACACCTGGTGACCTTGTGTGAGCCCGATGAGATCGACCCCGCCTATAAGAAATGGCGGATGGAGGACTTGCCGATTCTTCCGGAGACGCTGCCCACCAAAGTCATCCCCAAAACCCGGGCACAGTACAACATTGTCAAAGGCTTGATGCAAAAGCCTGAGGTTGACCGCATCATTTGCGCCACGGATGCAGGGCGGGAGGGTGAGCTTATTTTCCGTCTGATTTATGAAAAGGTGGGTAGCAACAAACCTTTTGACCGGCTGTGGATCAGCTCCCTTACCGATGTGGCGATCAAAGAAGGCTTTGATCAGTTGAAGCCTGGACATGCGTATGACGGGCTGTATCAAAGCGCCCTGTGCCGTTCCCAGGCGGATTGGCTGGTGGGGATGAATGCCAGCCGGGCTTTTACCCTGCGCTATGATGCGCTCTTATCCGTTGGCCGCGTGCAAACGCCTACCCTGGCGCTTTTGGTAAAGCGAGCCAGAGAGATCCGTGCTTTTGTGCCGGAGAAGTTTTTCACTGTCACGGCTGATTTTGGGGATTATCAGGGGAAATGGTTTGATCCCAAAAATCAGGATGACAAGCTGAATCACCGCCTCCCTGACCGGGAAAAAGCGGAGGCTGTGGTGAAGGCGGTGGCTAAACAGCCTGCCAGGGTGGCTGATGTTACCGCCACGCCCAAACGGGAAGCGGCGCCGCAGCTGTTTGACCTTACCAGCCTTCAGCGCGATGCCAACCGCAAGCTGGGCTTTACCGCCGCAAAGACGCTGAAAACAGCCCAGGCTCTGTATGAAACCCATAAATGCATCACCTATCCCCGCACCGACAGCCGTTACCTGTCCACAGACATGATTCCCAAGGTGGCCAAAACCCTGGCAGCCCTGGGTGAGCCATATAAGACGCCTGGCGGATGGCATCCCCAAGAAAGAAGGAAAACTGCCCTTTTCCAGGCGCATGTATGACAACGAGAAGCTCAGCGACCATCACGCCATCCTGCCCACCGACAAGGCGCCAGCCCTTGACAGGCTCACCAAGGATGAAGCGGCTCTTTATGACTTGGTGGCCAGTCGGCTTATATCCGCGTTTTACTCCCGCTTTTGAATATGATCAAATTCGTGTGGTGACGGAGGCAGGTGGCCACAGCTTCAAATCCACCGGCAGGGTGATAAAGGCGCTTGGCTGGCGGCAGGTGGAGGGCATACCCAAGGGCGATGAAGAAGCCCAGCTGCCAGCCCTTCAGCCGGGTGACGCCCGACAAGTAAAATCTGCAAAGATAAAGCAAGAAGCCACCAGACCGCCGGCGCCTCACACGGATGCCAGCCTGCTGTATCAGATGGAAAACCCGGGCGCTTTGGTGGATGATGAATCCCTGCAGGAAACCCTGAAGAAAAGCGGCCTGGGCACCCCGGCCACCCGCGCTGCCATCATTGAACGGCTGATCACCGTGGGCTATGCTGCCAGGCGCGGCAAGGCCATCGAAGCCACCGAGAAGGGGGAGAAGCTGGTTGAGGTGGTGCCCGAGGAGATCGCCTCTGCTGAGATGACCGCCCGCTGGGAACAGGCGCTGGAAGAAATCGCGGCCAAAGAGCGGGACCCTGAACGCTTTATGGCCGGCATCAGGCGTTTGGCCGCCTTTCTGGTAGAATCTGCCCGGAAAGAGGCAAAACCGGTGACTTTTGACAAGGAAGTGCGGGGAAAGGGAGGCAAAATCCGTAAAACCCCAGCTGCCAAAACACTTGAAGGGCTGAACTGTCCCTTGTGTGGCCAGCCTGTTCAGGAAAACAGCAAAGCCTTCGGCTGTTCAAACTGGAAGGCCGGCTGCCGCTTTACCCTGTGGAAAAACGCGCTCATCCGAGCGAAAGGCCCTTTGCTTAATCAGCGCATAGTAAAAACACTGTTGACAGAGAGCAGCGTTCAGGGCACCACTGGCCTTATCCGTTTGGCGGATGGTAAACTACATTATTATCCTGCCGGGTATGAGCGGCCTGCTGTTAGCATCCCAATAGCATATGAGGCGAAAACCAAGGAGAAGCCAGCCGCAGGCAAGCGTCAAAAAGGCGATTAATCTTTGCGTTTATGTTCTTTTGCATAGCCAAGCAGACTTGAGGGCCTTGATACTTTTTTGGTGTGCGATCCCTTGACATTCCATCGTTTCTGTGCTAACTTATCCCTTGCGGCTGCGCGGTCATGGCGGAATTGGCAGACGCGCTAGATTCAGGTTCTAGTGAGCTCACGCTCATGGAGGTTCAAGTCCTCTTGACCGCACCAGCAAAGCCCCCTGGCAATCAGGGGGCTTAAACTATGGTTTTTATAGACTTTGTTTAGCGTCCGGCTGTTATGAGTGCAATTAGTAGAATGATTACCAGGGCTGCCACCAGGCCGATGATGATCCTGTCCATGGTGCGCACGGAGACTTTGATCCTGCCATAGAAGCGGTCGCGCCAGGTGGGGCGTGGAGCTTCCGGCTCAAACAGGCTGGTGTCGGTCAGGTCATTGCGCTTCATGCCATTACTTTTTCACAATGTACTTGCGCACGTCAATCGCCACAGCCAGCACGATGATCAGGCCGCGGATGATAAACTGGTAATAGGGATTAACGCCGATAAAGTTGAGGGAGAAGTTGATGGCCTGCAGGATGATAGCGCCAATTACCACGCCCTGAATGGTGCCTACCCCGCCTGAGAACGATACACCGCCGATGACACAGGCGGAAATCGCATCTGTTTCATAGTTGATGCCGGTGTTGGCGCCGACTGACTGGATGCGCGCGGCTTCCAGGAAAGCGGCGATGCCGTAGAGGATGCCAGCGATCATATAGACGAGCATGATGGTGCGCGCCACATTCACGCCGGACACACGGGCGGCTTCCTCATTGCCGCCAACGGCAAACATGTTTTTGCCCAGCCTTGTTTTGTTCCAAACCACCCACATGATGGCGGCAAGGCCCAGGAAATAAAGCACCACCAGCGGGATTTTGACCGTTCCCAATACCAGGTCGCCCGCCGCCGTATCTTTGAAGGTTTGGTTGAAGGTGGACAAGGCCTGGGCAGTGCCGGAGGGCTGTGCCTCAATAAAAAGACAGTTCATGCCATAGGCGATCAGCTGTGTGCCCAGGGTGATGATAAAGGCATGCATCTTCAGCTTGGAGACGCCAAAGCCATTAAACAGTGAAAAGGCAACAGCCACCGCGATGGCCGCCAGCAGCGGCACAATCAAGGGCAGATCCTGGGTCATGCCGGGGAAATAGCGGGATTTATAGGTGACCGACTGCACCAGGGCGGCGGTTACAGCGGCTGAAAACCCCATAACCCTGCCGATGGAAAGGTCGGTGCCCGCCAGCACAATAAGGCCGGCACAGCCTAGGGCCAGAATACCTTTGGTGGAGGCCTGCTTTAAAATGTTGAGAATATTGTTGAAGGCCAGAAAGTTTGGCCGGATGATGCTGACCACAATAAGAATCGCCAGCAGGATGATGTACATGGCGTACTGGAGCAGAAAGTCCACCGTTTTTTGTTTGTTGAATTTCGTCGTGCTTTGCATTTCCTTCGCCGACCTCTTTCTATACATACTTCGCGGCAAGCGTCAGGATCGTCTCCTGCTCGCCGGGTACATTGTCAAAATCTTTGCCGCGCTCTACAATGCCGGCCATCCTGCCATTGGACATGACCAGAATACGGTCACAGATGCCGATGAGTTCAGGCATTTCGCTGGAAACCATGATAACGCTTTTGCCTTCCTGGGCCAGCTTTAAAATCAGGTTATATATTTCAAATTTAGCGCCTACATCAATGCCGCGGGTGGGCTCATCCAGCAGCAGCACCTCAGGCGCGGTCAGCAGCCAGCGGCCGATGATGACCTTCTGCTGATTGCCGCCTGACAGGGTGCGAATCAGGGTGCGCTTGCTGGGGGTTTTGACATTGATGGAATCCACCACCCAGTCCGTATCGGTGTTCATTTTTTTGCCATCCAGCAGCAATTTGCCGTAGTTGCGGATGTTGGCGATGACAGAATTAAAGGTGATGTTCATCTGAGGGAAGATGCCGGTGGCGCGGCGTTCCTCTGTGAGCAGTGAAAAACCGTTCTTGGTGGCTTTGTCAGGGGTGCTGTTGTCAATTATTTTACCATGCAGGATGATCTCCCCGCTTTCCCGGGCATAATAGCCAAACAGGGTGTTGAGAAGCTCCGTCCGCCTTGAGCCAACAAGACCAGAGATTCCAAGCACTTCGCCCTTCCTTAAGGAAAAAG
The DNA here is from genome assembly GCA_050952935.1 of Christensenellales bacterium. GTDB lineage: Bacteria > Bacillota > Clostridia > Christensenellales > Aristaeellaceae > UBA6115. The sequence goes on from JBMNLS010000002.1 coordinate 850,591, forward strand.
ACACATCCTGGAAGGTGGGCTGATATTTGCCGCTGAGGTTTTTAACTTCCAGCGCAACATCTCCGGGCACATTATGCTTTTCAGGGAAGCGCTGTTTCATATCACGGTTGACCATCAGGCGGATGATTTCTTCCGTGGTAAGGGAAGCGGCATCTCGGGTGGCGATCCATGCGCCGTCACGCATGACCGTCACTTCATCCGAAATGCGGAGAATTTCATCAATTTTATGGGAAATATAGATGACGCCGACACCGCGCTGGGTCAGATGCTCAATGATATCAAAGAGGTGCACCACTTCAACTTCTGTCAGAGAGGAGGTGGGCTCATCCAATACAATCACCTTGGCATCAAAGGACACCGCTTTGGCAATTTCGATCATTTGGCGCTTAGAGACGGAAAGATCCCCGATGATGGCCCTGGGATCAACGTCCATTTTTAGGTCTTCAAAGATCTTTTTGGTTTGTTCATACATTTTTTTGCTATCAACAAACCCGTTGCGGGTTGGAAAGCGCCCCAGCCAGACATTCTCCATCACATTGCGGCGCAATACCTGGTTAAGCTCCTGATGCACCATGGCAACGCCATTGTCCAGGGCATGGCGGGGATTGGTAAAGTTGACGGGTTTCTCCTCCATCAGAATGGTGCCGCTGTCCTTATTGTAAATGCCAAAGAGGCATTTCATTAAGGTAGATTTGCCGGCGCCATTTTCCCCCATCAGGGAGTGAACAGTACCGGCCCGCAGGCAAAGCATGGCCTTGTTCAAGGCTTGCACACCCGGGAAACTCTTGTCAATATCCCGCAATTCAAGCAGATATGGTTGTTTTTTTTCCATGTGTCCCCCAGTTTAAAAAGAGAAGGCTGGCGCACAAAACGCCAGCCTTCGTAGATGATGTTACTTCACTTCGGTGATCTTGGCGTAGGGGATGCGGATGCAGTGGAAGGGATCTTCGGTGTAGGTGTACTCAGTCCCATCCAGCCATTCGCGGCCTAAAGCGCCGTTGATGGCAATGCGGATGTTGGCTTTGCCCATGGCGTCGCCATCCTGCTGCACTGTGGCGGTCATGCCGCCTTCCTTGATGGACTCAAGGGCGGAGTCAACGGCGTCAACGCCAATCACCACCACGCTGGGATCGCCTTCTTTGCCGGTGTTCCAGCCGTAGTTGTTCAGCGCCGCCACAGCGCCCAACGCCATCATGTCGTTGTTGGCGAAAATCACTTCGATCTTGCCATCGGGATTGGCGGCCCACACGGCGTTGATGGCGTCCTGCGCCTGGGCCTGATCCCAGTTGCAAACAAGGGTTTCACCGATCTGCTCCAGCTTCAGCCCATTGGCTTCAGCAGTCTCCACGGAGTACTTGGAGCGGGCAATGGCTTCATCGTTCTGGGGTTCGCCCATGAGCATCACATACTGCAGCACACCATCGCCATTCAGATCAATACCGGGGTTCTGCTTGTAAAGGTCGGCCAGGATTTCGCCCTGCATGTCGCCGGCCTGGCGGGCCAGGGTGCCGATGAAGATGGTGCCGGTGTCCACCAGAACGCTCTGGGTGGTATCTTCAGAAGGCTGCTTGTTGTAGAACAGGAAGGGGATGTCAGCAGCTTTGAACATGTCCACCAGGACCTGGCCGTTTGTGACTTCCGCCAGGTTGATGATGACAAAATCCGGTTTTTCACTGGTGAGGATGGTAGCAGTTTCAATCTGCTTGGCCATGTCATCAGCGGCGTCATACATCTGGAAATTGATTTCGATACCCAGTTCCTCCGCATAGTGCTTGACCCATTTATCCATGGCCACGCGCACCGTGGAGCCATAGGTGTCGTCATACTTCCAGATCAGGGCGCGCATGTCCAGCTTTTCAGGCAGGGCAGCTTCGGCCAGGGCGGAAGTGATGCCAAAGAGCATCATCATAATCAGGGCAAGGGATAGAAGTTTTTTCATGGTATAGGGATTCCTCCTTAGGTAAAATTATTTCATCGGCCTTTTCTGGCCGCATGATTCAGTAGGAAAAACAACTTAGTTTTACTTTCATGTAGGATGATACAACACAAAACGCTATTCGTCAATGAATACTGCAGATCAAAGCGATTAAGATCTTAGTGTTTTGGCGCTACCACTCATGCCCAGAAAATCACTGATTAATTCCCGGGTGCGCCGATAAACCGCGTCCTGGGCTTGGATGATGCTATCAGTTTCAGCCATTGTCCGTTCATAAGGCTGGCGGATTTCAGTGCCTACATTGATCTTTGTGATGCCGGCTTTAATGCCCTGGCCGATGTACTGCTGTTCTATTCCAGATCCACCATGAAGAACCAAAGGTATGTTCAATGCGTCACGAAGCGCCTGGATGTGCACTATATCCAGCTTGGCGGCGGGCTTCTTTTTATCCAGCATCCCTTCGGCGATGGCGCCGTGCACGCTGCCAACCGCAACGCTCAGCCAGTCACATCCGCTCTCCCGCACAAAGCGCTTGGCTTCCTCCAGGTCGGTGAAACCCATTTTGTTGCGGAATATCTCCTCATAGGGGATGGCCTGCTGGCTGGTTTCATGGCCCATGACAGCGCCCAGCTCCGCCTCAATGGGAAGCCCTGCGCTGTGAGCCAGCTCCGCTGCCTTGGCGGTGGCTTCGATGTTTCCTTCAAGGGACAGGCGGGAGGCATCCACCATCAAAGACTGATAACCGGCGGCAACGGCCCGGCTGAGGATGGCAAGGTAATCCACCTCCAAGTGATCCTCGTCAATCACCGGCACATGATCAAGATGGAGCAGGGTGTGCCCGGGCTTGGCATATTTAGCGTATTCGCGGGCCACCGCTTCAAGGCTTTCGGACTTAAATTTTTCCCATTCCAGGCGTGCCACCTGGATCATGGCCACAGCATTTTCATCTGCGATGGCCTGGGCCACCGGGTCTACCATGGGAAGATGGGGCATGTTGAAGGCGGGGATGACCAGGGATTTTTCAAAGGCACGTTGCATGATTTCCTTGGTGTTCACGGTTTGTTTCCTTTCAATGTTTCTTCCTGCATGATGAAATCGCGGAAGCGTTTGTAGCGTTGCGTTTTCTTGGCATAGTGAGCTGCTTTTGTGGCGTCCGGGCAAACAGGCTCGCCCAGGCGGACAAAGCGCTTGGCCAAGCTGGTGTGGCTTTTTTCACCGGTGACCGCCGCAAATCCCAGGATAGCGCTGCCCAGAGCCCCCGTTTCTTCCGTTAGCACGGGAATAACTTCCCGGTTCCAGATATCTGCCTTGATGGACAGCCACAGCCGGGAGCGGGCGCCGCCGCCGCAGGCAAAAAGCCGCTTGGGGCGGATATCAAAACGCGCCAACTGTTCCAGGTTGATGGCCATTTCAAAGGTGAGCCCTTCCAGTATGGCCCGGTACATGGCCGGGATGTCAGTCTGTGTGGACAGCCCATAAAACATCCCCCTGGCCTGGGGCAAAACATCCGGCGTACCGCCCATGCCCTGCAGAAAAGGCAACACCAAAAGGTCACCTGGTTCTGTAGGGGCAAGGCGATTAAGCAAGTCATAGATACTTAGGTTTTCAGCCTTCGCCTGGCTTGTTAGGTGGCTGACCAACGTGTCTCTAAACCAGCGGATCACCATACCGCCTGAGATGTTGAAGGCATAGGTGACATAACCTAAATCATCCAGATAGGGGACGCAGGCGTAGTTGCTGCGCTGAAAATCAAAGCCATCGGGGATGTGGGGGAAAAGGGGAGCGATGCTTTCGGTGGTGCCGGAAACATCGGCGGCATCTCCCGTTTCCGCCACGCCGCAGGCCAGCGCGTTGACCACCTGGTCGTGAGCGCCGATGACAATGGAAACATCATGATGAAGCCCCAGCTGCTTTGCGAGGTCAGGTTTCAGTTTTCCGGCAATGGTGCCAGCGGGCACCACCGCGGGCATTTGATCACGCCTGAAGCCTGAAGCTTGCAGGAGTTCGTCTGACCAGTCGAGGCGGTTCACGTCATACAGCAGTGTACGGCAGGCTAGGGATACATCCAGCACCGTTTCCCCGCAGAGGCAATAGCACAGATAGCTTGAAATAAGCAGGTATTTCCACACAGGGCGGGGGGCAGCGACGCGGGTATAGAGCATTTTTGACAGCGAATAGAACGCGTCCGGCAAGGTGCGGGTAATGCGCATGAAGGTTTCAGCGCCTACTTGCTGAACCAGCGCGTCAAACTCCCGGCTTTGTGTCGCCGCGAAGTACATGATGATATCGCTGAGGGGATTTCCTTTTTCGTCAATGGGTACAAAGGATTCTCCAAAAGAAGACACGGTGATGCAGGCCACTTTGGATGCGTCAGGCAAGGCCTTCACACATTGCGCGATGACCTGCAGCACTGCGTCTGACAGAACAATGGGATCCAGGTTCGTTTTCCCGGCAGGGTTCGGGTATTCGGTGTAGCTGAGGGCGGCCTGGCTGCCGTCCTCCCGGAAGGCCACGCATTTGGCGCCCGTTCCACCGATGTCAACGCCCAGGCTGATCATGTGACTGCTCCTTAATCAATCTGCACCAGGTCATAGCCCAAATAGGTGGTGAATGCTTCCTCCAGCACATATTTCATATGGCCTTTGCCAATGGAGGTGTGATGCTTGAAGCCACCCCTGGCCAGCCGGATGAGCTTATCCTGAAGCCCGTCGATCTGGGCCACCCCGGCGCAGCCAAAGTAGCCGTCCTCAATGGGATCATCAGTCATCTGCCCTTCTGACACATAGACTGTGAGCTTGCCGTCTTCAGTTTTACAGTTGGAATAGGTCATGGGGAAGGCGGCGATGCGCCCCTCGTTGGTGCCCCAGCCGGAGCCCGGGTCATTTTTGGCGAACATTTTGTGCTCTTTTACCGTGCCTTTTCCGGTCATGAGGCTTTGGGGAACGGGACCGCAGTGGAACAGCACTACCTTGTCTTCGTCATCGCCATAGTTGTTATTCCAGTCAAGCACGGCGGTGGCTTTCTGGCTTGCTAAAAGCATGGCCCGCATGGTGATGGCGGAGCATACATCGATTTCACAGGAGGCGGCGATGCCCCGGTCATTGAGTTCGCCCAGCAGCACGCAGGGGCATACCCGCAGATAGGTTTCCATTTCATTCCAGCAGCGCAGCGCCAGGGCGTCCAAATGGTATTCCTTGATATAGTCATCAATCACCACGCCGATTTTAGCGATGGTATGCGCGTTTTCATCCGGCACGCCGGAAAAATCGGTGATTTCTTTCAGCCTGGCCAGCTTCTCCTGGACGCCGGGGGCATCGTTGCCCATGTCCTTCACCTTCATAATCAGCTCTGACAGGTCGAAGGATTCCACATTGATGCCGTATTTTTGAAGTGTGATTTCATCAAAGCGTACGGTTTTAAACGCGGTGGTACGAGCGCCGATGCAGCCCAGGTTAAAGCGTTTCATGCCGTTGACCACCCGACAGATAGCGGCAAAATCCCGCAGGTTTTGCGTAAAGGCATTGCTCAGGGGATGCACTACATGGGGCTTCATCACGGTAAAGGGGATTTTGTACTGACAAAAAACATCCGTGACAGAAAACTTGCCGCAATAAGCGTCCCGGCGGTATTTGAAATTCATCTTGCCGATTTCATCCGGATAAGCCTGCATTAAAATGGGAACGCCGGCGTCCTGCAGGGCATTGGCCGCGCCATTTTCATCAACAAAGATGGGCATGCAGAAGATAACCCCATCATACTGCCCCTCATGCTCTTTGAGCCATTTGGCATATAGCAGGCCCTCATCGCGTGTTTCCACTGCGCCAAAGCGCGTGGCGTTTTCATCCATGAGGATACAGTCATATCCCGCCTGTTTGACGGCCTGAACCATCTCCTTGCGCGCGCCTAAAATCAGCTCGCCCGGCATGAAACCGCGGTTTCCAAAACACAAAGCAAACACCATTTTTTTCATTCTTTTACCCTCATCTCTTTCCGGACAATGGTTGCCCATTGCCCTGCATTTGTGGTTTCCTTTTTGAATCCTTAACGATTATAGCATATTGGTTGGATATTTGACAACAAAGTTAACTCGCATAAATACGCCGGTCTGACACAGTCTGATAATTCAAACAGGCTGTGCCAGACCGGCTAAATAGACAAGACAGCTTATTTTATTTAATGTAAGCAGCGCCGACTTCAAGGGCCTTGATGTTAAGCGCCACCAGGGGGGCTTTGGGGCCTGTGAAGATATGGGAAAGCATATCAACGATGGTTTCCATTTTAAGCGCGCCGGTGGCTTTGATGTAGGCGCCCAGCATGATCATGTTGGCCACCTTGGAATTACCCAGTTTCCCAGCTTCCTCCATGCAGGGGATATAATAAGCTTTCACATCCTGACGCTGCACCTTTTGCTCTGACTGGGAGGCGTTGACCAGAATCAAGCCGTTTGGAGTAACCATCGGCTCAAATTTAGACAGCGAAGGGCCGTTCATGGCAATGAGCTCTGAGGGATGGCTGACCACCGGGGAACCGATGGGCTCCTTTGAGAGCACCACAGCGCAATTGGCGGTGCCGCCGCGCATTTCCGGCCCGTATGAGGGAACCCAGGACACTTCATATCCTTCTTTCAACCCGGCCTCAGTGAGCGTTTTGCCAATGGACATAACGCCCTGGCCGCCAAAGCCCGCAATGATGATTTCCCGTGTCATGATTTCACCTCCACATCCTTGATCACACCCAGGGGATAGTAGGAAACCATGTTTTCCTTCAGCCATTTTCCGGCATCCACCGGGCTCATGCCCCAGTTGGTGGGGCAGGTGGAAAGCACCTCCACAAAGGTGAAGCCGATGCCCTGCATCTGCAGGGTAAACGCTTTTTTGATGGCCCGCTTGGCACGGTTCAAATTGGGAATATCCGCCACACAGACCCGTTCGGCATACGCCATGCCATCAAGTGTTGAGAGCATCTCCGCCATGCGTATGGGCATGCCATGAAACTCTTTATTGCGGCCAAGCGGAGAGGTGGTGGTTTTCTGCCCTTCCAGGGTGGTGGGGGCCATCTGTCCGCCCGTCATGCCATAGATGGCGTTGTTGATAAAAATCGTGGTAAACTTCTCGCCCCGCATTGTGGCGTGGACGATTTCCGCAGCGCCGATGGATGCCAGGTCGCCATCACCCTGATAGGTGAAAACAGGCATCGCTGGATGGGTGCGCTTAACACCGGTGGCAACCGCTGGAGCGCGCCCGTGGGCGGCTTCAATAAAGTCGCAGTTGATGTAGTTGCCCGCCAGCACCGAGCAGCCCACCGGGCACACGCCAACGGCTGTGTCCAGCAGGTTCATTTCGGTGAGCACCTCGGCGACCAGCTTATGGATGATGCCGTGATGACAGCCGGGGCAGTAGTGGGTCTCCACATCCTGCAGGCCGGGGCTGCGCTGATAGATGATTCTGCTCATGCTGTTACCTCCTGGAGGATCTGACGAAGCTTATCCGCCACCTGATCGGTTTCAGGGATCATGCCGCCGGTGCGGCCATAAAAGGAAGTGGGCTTCATGCCGCACACGGCCAGCCGCACATCCTCCACCATTTGCCCGCTTGACATCTCCACGGTGAGGACGGCTTTCACGCTTTCTTGCTCAGCCGTCTTTTTAAGGGCATCATAGGGATAGGGCCATAGGGTGATGGGGCGGAAAACGCCCACCCTGGGGCCTTCCTGTTTGAGCTTGCGCGCTGCGGACTGGCAGATGCGGGCGGTGGTGCCGTAGGCAACGATGATGGCATCAGCGTCCTGGCAGTCAATTTCCTGAAAGCGGACTTCCTGCTGGGAAATGCGCTCATATTTGCCCACCAGATCCTGATTGAACAGCTCATTTTCCGTGGACTGGAGGCGCAGGGAGGAGACGAAGTGGGTTTTCCCAGGGGCCTCACGCCCCAGCGCGGCCCAGGTTTTGGGTGGAAGTTCCACGGGCTTGCGCTCCTTCCACACGATGGGTTCCATCATCTGGCCGATCATGCCGTCAGCTAAAATCATCACGGGGTTGAGGTACTTATCCGCCAAATCAAAAGCGTCGCCCACCAGATCGACAGCTTCCTGGATGCCGGAGGGCGCCAGCACAATCACATGCCCATCGCCATGGCCGGGGGAACGGGTGGCCTGGAAATAGTCTGCCTGGCTGGCCTGGATGGTGCCAAGGCCGGGGCCTCCGCGCATCATGTTGATGATGACGGCAGGAAGCTCGGCGCCGATCATATAGCTGATACCCTCCTGCTTGAGGCTGATGCCGGGGGAAGAGGAGGAGGTCATGGCCCTAACGCCAGCCGCGGCAGCGCCATAAACCATGTTGATGGCGGCTACTTCGCTTTCAGCCTGAACGAACACGCCGCCGCATTCCGGCATCCGCTGGCTCATGTATTCGGGGATTTCGTTCTGTGGTGTAATGGGGTAGCCGAAATAGGCCTTGCATCCGGCGCGGATGGCTGCCTCGGCGATGGCTTCGTTGCCTTTCCATAGCTCTTTTTGCATTCTACTTCTCCTCGTCCAGTTTTTCCACCGTGATCACCGAATCCGGGCAGATCTTGGCGCAGTTGCCGCATGCAATGCACTGGGATCGATCGCTGATGCCGGCAGGATGGTAGCCTTTGACATTGGTTACCGCCTTATCCAGCCACAGGATGCTTTTTGGGCACACGCTTACGCATAGCCCACAGCCCTTACACCGGTCCAGGTTGAATGTTACCTTTGCCTTCATGAAAACCTCCTATAATGATGCTCACTCCCAGGGGCGCTTCATCACAAGCGTCAGCGGGAGAATGGGTTCAGGGAAAGATAAATGCGATAGGGCCTCTTGCACGCCGTGGCATACCAGGGGGAGTTGGGTGATGGCGGATACCTGGCGGGCAAATGTCGCGCCCTTCTCCACCAGGCTTTTAGTGGTTTCGCTCAGCAGATGGGTGTTGCTGATAAGGCCCGTTACAGGCAGCTTGGCCTGGGCTTCAATGAAGGTTAGCTGCCCGGCCACTTCTTTCGGCGTTTGGGCGGAGAGCCTGGCCTGATTGAGCACATACCAGACGGCCGGACGCGCCTTATTCAGCGCTCTTGAAAAGGCTGCCAGCACGATGGCGCCTTTGTCCCCGCCTACATCAAGCACGCCGGTCAACGTTTTATCCTGGATGATCGTCCATAAGGCTGCGGGAACGGCGGGGAGATCGGCGGCCCAAGTGCTCTGAGGCGGCGCGATCAGCTGAATCCCCGCTTCCTCAAGCAGCTGAACCTTTTCACGGGAGCGAAAGTAGGGATTGACAATATCAAGGTCAGCCAGCGCCGTTTTCCGTCCCATGGCTGCCAGCCGCTGGGCCAGGTTGACGGCCACTTCGGTTTTCCCGCTGCCATAAGGCCCCAAAATCACAAAAAGGCGATGGGCGTTTAACAGTTCAGACAGGCGGTGTTCGTTATTCAACGCGGATGGCTTCTTCCTGTCCGGTGGCATAGCGGTAGGCTCCTTCAGCCAGGGCGGCCAGTTCGTCCTCACCCGGATAAACGGTGCATTCCGCAATCCAATCGACCTGTTTCCTGATTTTATCGGTGATGAATTGGCTATAGGCCATTCCGCCTGTAATCATAATCTGGTTAACCTGTCCTGTGAGCACCGCCGCCATGGCGCCGATTTGTTTGGCCACATTATAGCAAAGGGCATCCAGAACCAGGGCAACCTCGGGCTCTTTTTGTGCCCGGTTAACCAGTTCTTCCACATGGTTTGTGCCGAAATAGGACATCAGCCCGCCTCGGTAATACAGCGTTTTGCGCAGGGCTTCGGTATCGCCCTGGTATTGATTGACTAATTTGAACAGGTTTTTATGGCTGAGGCTGCCCACCCGTTCCGGGGAGAAGGGACCTTCGCCGTCGACGCCGTTGGATACATCAATGGCGCGCAGGTTTTGATAGGCGCTTACCGAGATGCCGCCGCCCATGTGAGCTACAATATAGTTGCCCTGATAAGGGTCTAGCTGATGGACGCGGCAATACATGTGGATGACGCGCTTGGCGTTTAGCGCATGGAAAATGCTGGTGCGCTCCACCCCTTTGAAGCCGGAGACCCGGGCCACATCTGACAGTTCATCCGTGCAGGGCGCGTCGATGAACACCGCCGGGATGCCGGTTGCCTGGCTCCAGTCATAGCCGATGAGAAGGCCGATGTTTGAGGCATGCTCGCCATAATGCCCGGTCTCAGCGTCCTGACGGATGGCGTTTGTGATGTGATAGACGCCGCCTGCCAGGGGACGGATGATGCCGCCGCGCATGGCGAAGACGGAAAAATCTTTTAATGCATATCCTTGATTTTGGAGCCATGCTTCAATGATCACTTTGCGGAAATCCCGCTGCTGCTGGATGGTGGCAAAGCCCGCGATATCCTCCTTGCTGTGGCGGAAAGTCTCAACAGCCAATGGCGTTTTATCCTCAAAAATGCCCGCTTTGGTGGAGGTGGAACCCAGATTTACAACCAGTATCTTCATGAATGTTACTCCGCTGCACACATTGTATTAATGACTGTACTCTTAGCATAACCTCATGCGCGTCAGAAAGCAAGAGCATTCATCCATGCATAAAGCCTTCCTGATCCTTAGGCTGCCGGAACGATATTGGTATTCAAACTTGCATATTCTTGTTTTTTCTTGTTTTCCGAGGTATACTATAAAAGAAAAACAGCCATAACAGGAGGTAGCTATGATCATCGGTATTCCCAAGGAAATTATGCATGGTGAAGACAGGGTTGCCGCTACGCCGGCCACGTGCGAAAAGTATGTAAAGGACGGGCATCAGGTGCTGGTGGAATCCGGTGCCGGGGAGGGCGCGTACTTTCATGATGATCAGTATGAGGCGGCAGGCGCGAAGATTGTGCCGGATGCCCTGACGGTGTATGAGAACGCCGAACTGATTCTGAAGGTGAAGGAGCCGCTGTTTAACAAAACCTTCAACCGCCATGAGGTGGATATGATGCGTGCCGGCCAATACCTGATCACCTTTATTCATCCGGCAGCCCCTGCCAACCATGAGATGGTGAGCAACATGGCCAAACGCGGTATTATCTCTTTGACCCTTGACGGGGTACCCCGCATCAGCCGGGCCCAGAACATGGACGCGCTTACCAGCATGTCCACCTGCGCCGGTTATAAGGGCACCCTCATGGGCTGCAACCTGCTGCCCCGCTTCGCCCCGCAGATTTTCTCGGCTGTGGGCATGATCAAGCCTATCAATATGCTGGTGGTGGGGGTTGGCGTTGCTGGCCTGCAGGCGCTGGCTACGGGCAAACGCCTGGGCGCCAAGACTTTCGCGGTGGATATCCGCCCTGCTGCCCGGGAGCAGGCCAAAAGCCTGGGGGCCCAGGTGCTTGATTTGGGCATTCCGGAGGACGCGGGCATCGGTCAGGGGGGCTATGCCAAAGCGCTGAGCCCTGAGCATTTGGCGCAGGAGCGCAAGGTGTTGGCGGAAAAGCTGCCTGAGATGGACCTGGTGTTCCTGTCTGCACTGATCCCCGGCAAACTGGCCCCTGTGCTGGTAACTGAGGAAATGGTGAAAGCCATGAAGCCTGGCGCTGTGATCGTTGATATTTCCATTGATCAGGGCGGGAACTGTGAGCTGACCCCTCCCGGTGAGATAAAGACCATGCACAATGCGCATCTGGTGGGAATCAAGAACATTCCCGGGCTTTTGCCTGAAAGCTCCACCGCCATGTTTGCCATGAATGTGTATAACCTGGTGAAGTATCTTTTGAAGGATGGCAGCTTCCATTTGGACCGGGATGATGAGATCGTTGTCGGCATCCTCACCACCATTGATGGGGAGGTTGTCCATCAGGGCGCGCGGGAGGCGATGAAGCTGTGAGCGGCCTTGAGATGATCATGGTTGTAGTCTTTGTGGTGGCGGCGCTGCTTGGCTATAAACTCATCAATGCCGTGCCCAGCCTTTTGCACACGCCGCTGATGAGCGGCATGAACGCGCTGTCAGGTATCACCATCCTTGGCATGATTGCAGTGACCGCCTTTTCCCAAAGCGTTCTGGCTCGGCTGGTGGGCTTGATTGGCATCGTTGCCGCCACCATCAATGTGGTGGCTGGTTTCGGAGTAACGGACCGGATGCTTCATATGTTCAAAGAAGGCAAGGAAGCGGAGGGGAAAGGCCAATGAACACACCTTCCACATTCATGACCATTATTTCTTATGTTGTTCCTTTTTTGCTAAGCCTGGGGGTGCTGTATGGCATCAAGCTGATGAGCAGCGTGAAAACTGCCGCTAAGGGCAACCGTGTCAGCGCGCTGTGCATGCTGCTGGCCATTGTCTATGTGTTTGTGAGAACAGACCTGTCCGGCTCTCTGGTGTATATCATCCTGGGGCTTGCTATAGGCACTTTGCTCAGCATCTGGATGACGATCAAGGTAAAAATGATTCAGATGCCCCAGATGGTGGGCATGCTCAACGGCCTTGGCGGCCTGGCCTCAGCCCTGGCGGCGGTTTTGACCTTGCTGGCTTCCAGTGAGGTTCAGTCAGACTTTAGTTTGCTGACATCAGGGCTGGCGCTGGCAGTGGGCGCGGTCACCTTCTCCGGCTCCATGGTGGCGGCGGGCAAGCTCCACGGTCTGATGTCCCAGAAACCCAAGATCTATCCCGGGCATAAGGCGGTATCGGTGCTTATGCTGATTGCCATGTTGATCTTCATTGCCTTATTGCCCATCAAAGAGGGGCAAAGGGCCATGCTGACCGTGCTGATTTCCATCCTTGGATTGCTCTTTGGCTATTTCTTTGCGATCAGGGTGGGCGGGGCTGACATGCCCATCACCATTAGCCTCCTTAACTCCACCTCCGGTGTGGCGGCGGGCATTGCAGGCATGGCACTGGGGGACATTCTGCTGGTATCCGTGGGCGGCATCGTGGGCGCTTCAGGCCTGCTGCTGACCCAGATCATGTGCCATTCCATGAACCGCAGCCTAAGCGCGGTGCTGTTTGGCAAAGCGGCTGCCCCAGCGGCCCATCAACCCAAGGAAGAGAAAAAACTTGAACCGGCTGTTGATACTGCTGAAGAAGCGACCACCGAAGAGGCCGTTGAACCCGCTGACCCTGGCGCATGGCTGAGGGAAGCTGAAAGCCTGATCATCATCCCTGGCTATGGCATGGCCCTGTCACAGGCCCAGGAACAGGTAAAAGCCCTGATGGACCGCATGGAAGCGATGGGCAAAAAAGTGCGCTTTGCCATCCATCCGGTGGCCGGCCGCATGCCAGGGCACATGAATGTGCTGCTGGCTGAGGTGGATGTTCCCTATGACAAGCTTTTTGAGATGGACGATATCAATCCTGATTTTGCCGATACCGACGTGGCCATGGTGATAGGCGCCAATGACGTTGTCAACCCTGCCGCCAATACAGCGGAAGGCACCCCGATTTACGGGATGCCCGTGCTGGATGCCGCCAAGGCCCGGAGGCTGATTATCTGCAACTTTGATACCAAGCCCGGCTACGCCGGCGTGCCCAATCCCCTTTATGATGGGGCGCCCAATATCCATTTGATGCTGGGTGACGCGAAAGCCAGCCTGGAGCAGCTGCTCGCATCTATCTGATTTGAAAAACAAAAACAATTCTGGGAGGGACATGCCCCTCCCAGAATTGCTTTATATTAGTGTGCGGGTGGCGATCAGGCGAACGCCGGTGCCGGCGACATTCTCTTTGAGCACATCCCCCAACTGAATGGGCAGCTTGAGCTTCAAAGCGTTGATTTCCCGCATACATTCAGCGATTTTTTCCTTGGGGATGGGGTTTTCCGTTTTGACGCTGATGGGAATAGGACTGCCCGGCACCATGGCCACCGCGGTCACGATACGCCGGGGGCTCAGGCATTCCTGTTTGGCATAAACCTCGCCGCGTTTGCAGGTGTTGCCGGAGATATCGGTGATGGCGCCCTCTGCTATTTTTACCTGCATTCGGCAGCCCACCGGGCAGGAGATGCAGGTGATTTCCCGCTCGTCCATCATTTGCCGGCCAGCCTTACGATGGCATTGGCGAAGATCTTCATGCTTTGCATCAGGCTGTCCAAGTTGACATGCTCATCTGCCTGATGGGCCACATCCGGATCCTCAGGGAAGGTGGCGCCAAAGGCGACCCCTTCTTTTAGGCATCTGGCATAGGTGCCGCCGCCAATGGCGATGGCTTTCTTCTCCCACCCGGTCACCTCATGATAGGCAGACAGCAGGCCCTGCACTAATTCACTTGATTCGGGGACATAATGGGGTTCCTTGCAGGAAAGCTCTTCCACCTTCACACCCTCCAAGTGGTTCTGGATGACCTGCGCCAGGCGTTTGCCGTCAACCAGCAATGGGGTGCGGATGTCAAGGGTGGCCGACAGCTGGCCATTTTCAGTGCGGATGATGCCCATGTTGCAGGTAAGGTCTCCGCTGATTCCGTCCTTTACCTGGATGCCCAGGCCTTCGCCCAGGTACTGGGTGCCCACCTTGTTGGCCAATTCGCGGATAGCGCCCTGAGCGCCCAAATCGCGCAGGGTGATGAGCATCTGCCCAATGGCGTTTCTGGCGGTGTAGGGATAGGCGGCATGTCCATTGATGCCGGTGGCGGTGATGCGCAGGGCATTCCCTTCCATGGCAGCAGATACGGGCCAGCCATATTTTTCGCTAATGGCCTTGACCTGGGGGATCAGGCTTTCGTCGCCAGCCACCAGGGCAGTGGCGGAGCCCGGAATCACATTGAAGCGTTCGCCCACATTCAAGGAGATGATCTGAAGGCCATCTTTGCTAAGAGGCGCGGTCAGCCGATAGTGGCAGCCGCCTTTTTCAATGTTGATCACAGGGTAGGTAGCGTCAGGGCTGAAGCCGCTGCGCGGCATGGTCGCTACTTTTTTGTAGTAGTCGATGTCCTCCCAGCCGCTTTCTTCATCGCAGCCGATGATGAGCTTCACCTTGCGCTTGAGAGGGATACCTGCCTCCTTGACCGCCAGCATCGCATACAGCGCCGCCGCGAGCGGCCCCTTATCATCGCTGGTGCCCCGGCCGTACATGAGATTGCCCTCAATTTCCCCGCCAAAGGGATCCCGCGTCCAGCCATCGCCAACGGGCACAATATCCACATGGGCCAGGATGGACAGCGCGTCCTCATCATCGCCCTCACCCATCCAGGCTTCGCCCACATAGCCATCCACATTGCGGGTCTCAAAGCCCAGGTCTTTGCAGGTCTTTAGCGTGGCTTTTAGCATGCGCGCAAGCTCATGCCCAAAGGGAGCGCCGGGCGCGGGATCGGCTTTCAGGCTGGGAATGGCGATCCATTCCTTCAGGGTGCTGATCATCGGGTCACGATATTTGTCCAGGTTCATTGTTGCGTTCCTTTCTTATCCTTCATTGATGGCGCTGGCCAGGCGGCGCAGGCCTTCCTCCAGCTGCTTGCGGGGGCAGCCATAGTTCACGCGCATAAAACCGCTTCCGGCGTCATGTCCAAAGAAGCGGCCATTGGTGAGGGCCAGTTTATGCTTTTTAAGGCGGCGTTCAATCTCTTCATGGGAAAGACCGTAGGCGCGCAGGTCTACCCAGGCCAGGTAGGTGGCCTCCATGGGGGAAACAACAGCGCGGGGGAGCAGCGTGGTCATCATGTCAAGCAGCACCTGTTGGTTGCTTTTGAGATAGGCCCTGAGACCGTCCAGCCAGTCATCACAGTCATTATAGGCGGCACGGGTGGCCACCAGGGCGAAAATGTTGCCCGATTCGGCGCCGCCCCGGTGCAAAAAGCGGGCCAGGGTGCGCAGGGTACCCTCATCCCGGCACACAGCGGCCGATTGCTTGAGCCCGGCGATGTTGAAGGTTTTGCTGGCCGCCGCCAGAAACACCGTGTCCTGGCTTGCTTCAGGCAGGGACAGGATGGGGATGAAGCGTTTCGGCTCAAAGACAAAATCCGCGTGGATTTCATCAGACACCAGGCGGGCGCGGTAGCGCTTGAGCAAGAGGACCAGCGCTCGCAGCTCCTCCTGAGACCAGACGCGGCCCACCGGGTTGTGGGGATTGCAGAGAATCATGAGCCGAGAGCCGTTTTTAAGATGGTTTTCAATCATCTCAAAGTTCATGGTGTAGCGGCCCTGATCATCCCGCAGGAGGGGCGCATCCATCACCAGTCGCCCCGAATCGATCACCGAGCTGAAAAAGGGGCCGTACACCGGAGATTGGATGATGACCCCATCGCCCGGCTGGGTCATCGTGCCCACACAGGCGCGCAGCCCGGTCACCACCGAGGGCATCATCAAGGCATCCTGGGCACGGAAATGAAGCTGGTGGCGCCTGGCCCAAAAGCCGGTGAGTGCCTGGGCATCCTCATCTCCAACAAAAGTATAGCCATAGTTGGCGTGCTGAGCGCGCTCAACAAGCGCCTGGCGGATGGGCTCAGCGCTGGGAAAATCCATGTCAGCCACCCACAGGGGCAGCATACCCTCAGACATCTCCGTGGGAGAATCCCACTTGAGGGCGTTGGTGCCCCGCCTGTCGATCCCTTGGTCAAAGTATGCCGCGTCATATATCATTGCCGTTTCCTCCTAAGCAAAAGTATACATGATAGCTCTTTTTTCTGCAACGAAGGGTTACCTGGGAAAACAAGGTTTCAAGATAGCGCCGGGCAGAGGGGGCCCCCTGCTGCTTGCGGATAACGATGACCAGGCAACCAGATGGCTTTAGCCGGGCGGAGCTTTCCCGGAAGAGGCGGTATACGGTTTCTTTGCCGGCCCGGATGGGGGGATTCAGCAGAATCCAGTCAAAGGACGGGCTTAGCTCCGACAGCCCGTCTTGGCATAGCACCTGCACATTAACCCCGTGACGGCGCGCGTTTTCCGCTGCCAGATGGCAGGCGCGGGCGTTCACATCAAGCAGCGTGACTCGGCAATCCGGACACAGTTTGGCTGCCAGGATGCCCACTGGCCCCCAGCCACAGCCCAAATCCAGCACATCGCCAGACAGCTCATCAAGCGCCGCGCTTAGCATCAGGGCGCTGCCTTCATCAAACCCGTCCCGGGAAAAAACCCCGGCATCGGTTAAAAAAGTGTATTTTTTCCCTTCAAATGTAATGGACACTTCCCGGGGTGCATGCTCCGCCGATGGCTCCGGAGAAAAATAATGCTCAGCCAAGCCCCACCGCCTCCTTCAGCCGGGTTATTTCGTCTTTGGTCAGCTCCCGCCAGCTGCCGGTCTGGAGGGTTGCCTCCAGCCGCAAAGGGCCGAAGGCCAGGCGGGAAAGGGAGAGCACCTCATGTCCCAAGGCCTGGAACATGCGCCTCACCTGGCGGTTCTTGCCCTCCTGCAGACGCACCAGTGTAAGGCTTTGATCTTCATCTGCTTGCAGGATGACAAGCTCTGCCGGTTTGGCGGTAAAATCCTTCAGCGCAATGCCCTGTTCAAAGGCGGCGATATCCGCGTTGGTGAGCTTGCCGGTTACCCGGGCTTGATACTCCTTGGTGACATCCCGCTGGGGCGCAAGCAGGCGATGGGCCAGCTCACCGTCCGTTGTGAACAGAAGCAGGCCGGAGGTGTCTTTGTCCAACCTTCCTACAGGCATGCACCGCAATTTTTGCATTCTGTCCGGCAGCAAATCCATCACCGTGGGTTGCCGGCTGTCCCGGGCGGCGGTGAGAAGGCCTGTTGGTTTGTGCATCATCAGGTGCAGCTCCAGCTGGGTATCGACAGGCTTGCCATCCAGCGTGATTGGGCTGCCTTCCTCAACATGGGTGGCGGGGTCTGTCAAAACAGCCCCATGGACAGAAACCAGGCCGCCTTTAATCAGCTTCCTGGTTTCGTTGCGGGTGAGCCCCGCGGCCTGGCTTAGCAGCCGGTCAAGCCTCATTGGCGATGGCGCTGAGCGCTAATTTTCGGAAGGGCAAAAAGGGCAGATATGCAACCAGCAGGGCAATGAGAAGCTGGTAATAGGTGGCGGGCGGGAAATTCGCATTGAGGATAGCGGGCAAGAGTGACAGCATTTTCTCAAAAATGCTGCCCGTCAGATCTTGGGCCAGGTTAACGCTCAGAACCGCCCCCATGGCGATCAGCCCGGGCAGGCAGAGCAGGAAGTTGATAAGGCTGACTCGCCCGGTCAATTTGCGGCCTTGCCGGCTCTTGCGCCAGGAGGCGTTGATACCATGCTCCACGATGGGTTGGCATTCAAACAACAGCCCCCGGCGCCAGCCCAGGAAAGCGAGCAAAAAGGCGCATAGGCCAATGAGCACCAGGATGGCGGTTCCCTCAGTAAAACTACCGCCCACCAAAGCACCCAGATTCATGATAAGGATCGGCAGTTGGGTCAGGTCAGCAACGCGCATATAATAATAGTATAGCACCGCGAAGGCGATAAAGGGCACCAGGAAGGGAAGCGCCCGCAGCAGGCGGTAAAACCCGGCGGCCAGCCATTTGCCATAATGAATGACGCTGTCCTGACGCCGATAGCCCAGGTATCCGCTCAGTTTGGCGAAAAAGCAATAGCGAAACGGCATCACGATCAGCAGGTACAAAGGCAAGGAGGCAATCGCGGCGGCGGCCATGACGTGATCAGCCTTGACGCCAAAGAATTTTCCGTTGATGCCCGCGTAAAGCAGCGGGGACAAAGCGACCACACGCAGCAGCAGCTGCACAATCAGCTGCAGCACGATGGCGGTCAGATGCCGATTATAGGCCTTGCTTGCCTGTTGGTGGGGGGATAGTTGGATGACTTCCATAGACCCTCCTTGGGTTAAATTCCAGAACAAGTATATAGGAGACAGGGATGGGTTTCAAGGGAAACCCGAATTACTTGATGCCGGCCAGCTTCAGGTATTGCCCGGTGTAACTGGCATCCACCTTGATAATGTCCTCTGGCTTGCCCATGGCCACCACAGTGCCGCCTCTCTCACCGCCTTCAGGCCCCAGATCAATGATGTAATCGGCTGTTTTCAGCACCTCCAGGTTATGCTCAATCACTAAAACGGTGTTGCCGGCGTTGGTCAGCTGTTGCAGCACCTTGATCAGCCGCGACACATCATCAACATGCAGGCCGGTGGTGGGCTCGTCCAGCAAAATGATGGTGCGCCCGGTGGCTTTGCGGCTAAGCTCCGTGGCCAGCTTCACCCGCTGGGCTTCGCCGCCGGAGAGGGTGGTGGATGGCTGGCCCAGCTTGATATAGCCAAGGCCCACCTCATGAAGGGTCTTGAGCTTTCGCTTGATTTTCGGGTGATGCTCGAAAAAGGAAAGCGCTTCCTCCACCGTCATGTCAAGGATATCGGCGATGCTTTTGCCGCGGTATTTTACCTGCAGGGTTTCGTGGTTATATCGCTTGCCCTTGCACACCTCACAGGGCACAAAAATATCCGCCAGGAAATGCATTTCGATTTTCAGCAGCCCGTCCCCCTTGCAGGCTTCGCAGCGCCCGCCTTTGACATTGAAGGAAAACCGGCTGCTGCTATAGCCCCTGGCCTTGGCCTCGTTGGTTTGGGAAAAGGTGGCGCGGATCAGGTCAAAAAGGCCGGTGTAGGTGGCGGGGTTGCTGCGGGGAGTGCGCCCGATGGGGGATTGGTCGATGTTGATGATTTTGTCCAGCTGCTCTATTCCGGCGATGCTGTCATGGGGGCCCGGATAGGTGGAGGCGCGGTTCAGGTCACGGGCCAGCGCGTTATACAAAATCTCATTGACCAGGCTGCTTTTGCCCGATCCCGACACGCCGGATACACAGCAGAATACGCCCAGGGGAAAGGATATGTCGATGTTTTTCAGGTTGTGCGCCCTTGCGCCTTTCACCGTGAGCCAGCCGGTGGCTTTGCGGCGTTTTTGTGGGATAGGGATGCGCTTGCGCCCGGCCAAATAGTCCCCGGTGATGGAGGCGGGTGTGTCCATCAGATTTTGAACGCTGCCCTGGGCTACGATATTGCCGCCCATTTCGCCGGCGCCCGGCCCGATGTCAACCAGGTAGTCGGCGGCGCGCAGGGTATCCTCATCATGTTCCACCACGATCAGGGTGTTTCCCAAATCCCGGAGGCTTTTTAACGTGGCCAGCAGGCGCATGTTGTCCCGCTGATGGAGGCCGATGGAAGGCTCATCCAGGATGTAAAGCACCCCCACCAGCCCGGTGCCGATTTGGGTGGCCAGGCGAATGCGTTGGGCCTCGCCGCCGGAAAGGGTGGATGCCCCACGGGACAGGCTGAGGTAATCAAGCCCCACGTCGCACAGGAAACGCATCCGCACGCTGATTTCATGGAGGATCTGCTCGGCAATGCGGCGGTGGGTATCGCCCAATTCCAGGCTGGCCAGAAAAGCACTGCCATCGGTGAGGCTAAGGTCGCTGAGGGCAGCGATGTCCATCCCGCCTACCGTCACCGCCAGGGCTTCGGGCTTCAGCCTTTTGCCCCGGCAGGCGGCGCAGGGCTCCTCCCGCATAAACTGCTCATACATGGCCTTGGCGGCGTCGCTGGTGGTTTCCTGATAGCGCCTCAAGAGCGTGGGAATAATGCCTTCATAGATGATTTTGTAGGTGCCCTCCCCATTGATGGAGGTGAAGCGGATGGGGATTTTGACCCCCTTGGAGCCATAGAGGAGAATGTCCAGGATCTTTTCCGGCAGCTCGTTGACCGGCGTATCCATGCTGAATTGATAGTGCTCGCTCAGGCCCACAAACATCATATGGGAGGTGCTGCGCTCATCCCCGCTGCTGTTCCAGCCCATGGCGTTGATGGCGCCTTGGTTGAGGGATTTGCTCATGTCAGGGATCACCATGTCAGGGGTGATGTTGCGCACTGTGCCCAGCCCGGAGCAGGCAGGACAGGCGCCATAAGGGGAGTTGAAGGAGAACATCCGGGGGGTGAGCTCCTCAATGTTGATGCCGCATTCCGGGCAGGCATAGTTTTGTGAATAAAGGGTGCGCTCGCCGTCCGGCATGATTTTAACCGCCATCAGCCCGCCTGATTCCCGAAGGGCGGTTTCAATGGAATCGTTTAGCCGCTGGCTGACACCCTCCCGCTTGATGATCCGGTCGATTACCAGGTCGATGTCATGTTTCTTTTTCTTGTCAAGCTGGGGCGTATCATCCAGGTCATACAATTCGCCGTCTATCAGCACCCGTACAAAGCCGGCTTTGGCGGCGTCTTCCAGCAGCTTGCGGTGTTCGCCCTTTCTGGCCCGCACCACTGGGGAAAGGATCATCAGCCTCGTATCATTGGGCAGCGCCATGACGGCGTCCACCATCTCGTCAATGGTTTGCTGGCGGATTTCCTTGCCGCACTCCGGGCAATGGGGAATGCCGATGCGGGCATACAGCAGGCGAAGATAGTCATGAATTTCCGTCACCGTGCCCACGGTGGAACGGGGGTTGTGGCCGGTGGATTTTTGGTCAATGGAAATGGCAGGGGAAAGGCCCTCGATGGCGTCCACATCCGGCTTTTCCATTTGCCCTAAGAACTGCCTGGCATAGCTGGACAGGCTTTCCACATAGCGACGCTGACCTTCGGCAAAAATGGTGTCAAAGGCTAAAGAGGACTTGCCGGAACCGGAAAGCCCCGTAAACACGATAAGTTTGCCCCGGGGAAGCCTCAGGCTGACGTTTTTCAGGTTGTGTTCCCTGGCGCCTTTAATGATCAATGCGTCCTGCATCTTAAACTCCTAAGGGTGATAACCCGTTGCGAATAGTAGCACGTTTGTTCCCTTATATCAAGGAAATCTCTTGATTTCGCAAAGATAAACCGAATTCCGAGCAAAGTAAAAAAGTTCGGCAAAATACTTGACAGGCCTTGAGGTCTTGTGCTAATCTTCCCCAAGTGCTCAGAGAGACTCCCTGAAGGAGGACGCGATGACCGCCCAAGCCAGTTCCCAGACCAAAGCCAGAGGCAGCCAAGGGGGCTGTTTTTTTTAAGCCTGAGCACAATCAAAAAAAAGGAGCGCAGCCATGCCCAAACAACAAGTGCTAAACAGCTATCTGCCCGATGAAACGCCTACTTTTGGAAAACTGTTGTTATACGCCCTGCAGCAGGTGATTGTTATGTTCCCGGCCACGGTGGCTGTGGCGCTGATCACAGGCTTCCAGGTGTCTACCACCATTTTCGCCTCGGGATTGGCCACGGTCTGCTTTATCCTCATCACGGGGCGTAAAATCCCCATGTATTACGGCTCCTCCTTTGCCTATCTGACGGCCATCGCCAGCATGATCGCGGCGGAAGGCACGCCGGAGCAGCTAACTGCATTTAACGCCACCAGGATCCTGCCGCCGGAGCTGATTTCTTCCGCTCAGTTTGGCATCATCTTCTCGGGCTTTGTGTCCATCATCGCGGGCCTGCTGGTGCGCTGGGGTGGCAAGGAAAAGGTGGAAAAAATCCTGCCCGCCACCGTCACCGGTCCGGTGGCCATGATCATCGGCCTCACCCTGGCTGCCAACGCCATGAAGGACGCTGCGCCCCAGATGATGGCGGATGGTAGCACCCAGTCTCAGCTTGTCTGGATCATCTCTCTGGTGACGCTGCTGTCTACGGTGCTTTATTCCAGAAAGCTGAAAGGCTTTCTGGGGCAGCTGCCCCTGCTGCTGGGCGCTGCCACCGGCTGTGTGACCGCGGCTGTCATCTACCTGCTGGACGGTGGAAACTTCTTCCGCACCATTCCCCAGGAAGCGCTGGACGCTTCTGTCTGGAAGCTTGGGAACGGCGGCGTCTTCGCTTTACCCGCCTTTACCCTGCCTCGGGTGTCCTGGGCTGCGGTGGCCGCCATCATGCCCATCGCCATTGCCACCATTCCGGAGTCCACCGCCCATATCTACCAGCTGGACATTTATGTGAATGACGCCGCGAAAAAAAAGGGCAAGCCCCACTATGACATCGCCTCCCTGCTTGACCGGAACCTCATAGGAGACGGCATTTGCGATATGATTTCAGGTGCTGTGGGCGGCCCTGCCGGCACCAACTATGGGGAAAACATCTCTACCATGGCGATCACTCGAGTGTTCTCGGTGCCGGTGATGTTTGCCGCCGGTATCCTGGCCATGGTCATCTCCTGCTTTACGCCGCTGATCAAAGGCATTTATGGCATCCCCCTGGCGGTGATTGGCGGGCTTGAAATCTACCTCTTTGGCGCCATCGCTGCCCAGGGAATCGCGATCATGATTGACAAAGGTGTCAGCATGTTTGATTCAAAAAACATCGCCGTCATCGCCGTCATCATGACCTTTGGTCTGGGTGTCAGCTACGGGTTTGGCGGCAATATTGAGTTCTTTGGTTTGAATGTACCTGCCATCGCCGGAGCTGCCATCCTGGGCATCATTCTTAACTATATCCTGAGCATCGGGGAGAAGAAAAAAGCCTGACAACCTGATAATAAGCAATTTAAGTATAGATTTAAATTGAGACACAGAACTACAACTCAGTGTCTTTGTTTAAATAGTTGCTGTTTGCTCTGTTGTGATGTGATATCTTCAGGTAAAATCATTTTGCTGCATTATTTTTGTGTTTTTTTGAAGCATACTAAATAATAATAAATGTTTGAGGATAGATCTTGTACTGAATTTTCGAGCAGAAGAATGAATTAACTATACGCAAATGTCTTTGTTTTGATTAAAGGAAGCTCTTTCTGTCTTGAGTTTCCGTATTCTGATTATACTTTTTGATTGAGCTGCAGGTGGTTCAGGGGTTTTGAGGAAGTCACTGTCAAATCATGTCTTTTTTGTCAATATTCTGGCATATTTATGACGGAAAATGAGGAACCTTTCCTGTTTTTCATAGTAGAATTGATTTGTAACAAAAACTCGACTAAACAAATCCAGGGAGGCTCCTCATGCGTTATTCTACCACAGATACCTATCAACTCAAAAGGGAAATCATCACCTTCGCCAGGCGTCTGAGTGAAGGCCTCCCACGGGATTGGGAAAAGTTTACCGCTGATATGCTTTTCGGCATCCTCGCGTCCAGCAGCTGCATTCTTTCCCGCTTTGCCGATGTGCTCAAAGAAGATATCTTGAAAAAGAACACCGTTGAACGCTTGGCACGAAAGCTGTTAGAAGATATGCCCCCCGAACTCACCCATCATTACCTGTCCTTTGCCCGGGACATCGGGGAGGACACGGGGCCTGTCTTTGTGGATGATACGGACATCACCAAGCCCTATGGCAAAGCTTTTGAGGATATGGGAACGGTCAGAGATGGCTCTTCGGCAGATAAAAAGCTGAAGAATGGGTATTATGTGACTGAAATGACTGCCCTGAGCCATCGTACCCGTCAGCCTATCAGCCTCTATTCCCATATCCATTCCTCTCACTCAAAAAACTATACCTCTGTCAACGACATCACCTTCCGGGCATTGAAAGAAGTTTTCCCTTATTTCCCCAAAGCAACCTATGTCTTTGACCGGGGTTATGATATGAACAAGCTATATCTTTTCATGTACGAGCATGAAAAGAGCTTCATCGTTCGTGTCACCAGCAACAGAAATCTGTTCTGTAAAAACAAGTGGTTCAAGTCGACCACGCTCAGGGACAAATACAAAGGCAAGTTTAAGTGCCCGGTCTTATATGGCGGCAAAAAGACTGAATGCTGGGTCACCTGTGTCAATGTCAAGATCACCGCGAGCTGCAAATGGCTCAAGTTAGTATTGGTATATGGGCTGTCAGATACCCCCATGATGCTGTTGACCAACCGCCCGGTCAGAAACAGGGAGGACGCGCTGCAGGTTGTCCGGATGTATTTCATGCGGTGGCGGATAGAGGAACATTTCCGCTTCAAGAAGACGACCCTGGGGTTTGAGGATATGCGGGTGCGCAAGCTGAAGGCAATGAATCACTTGAGTCAGTTTGTGAGCATGGCCATTGGCTTTTTGTGCGCACAGGCAGACAAAAGAAACACCTCCAGGCTCAGGCGCGCCGTGACGCGCGAGGCAAATGGACAGAAGCAGGAGCACAAAATATCCTTTCTGCTTTATAGAATGGGGTTGGGTATCCAGCGCATTCTGGCCAGGGCACAAACAGGCATCCGTGCCTGGTTCCGCATAGGCCGGCCCAAATACAGGCAGTTATCCTTCCCTTTGCTATGTTGAAATACAACAACTGAATAGGCGCGCGCAAGGGCTTGTTTACCTTCCCTTTTTTTGGAAAATTCGCTCTGTAAAATGAAATACCGCATCCTCTACCATGCAGAGGCTCAAGAATCTCTGCTCATTGCACCAGAAGATTGCAAAATACGGAAACTCAAACTTTCTGTGTCTTGACGAAACAAGAATAAGCATGTAGCATTAAATAGCAATATTATTGTAAAGGAGAAACAATTCATGAAGACCCATAAGTTGTTTGGACTTTTCGTGGTGCTATGCTTATTGTTTAGCTTCACGGCGATGGCAGAAACTATTACTTTGAAGATTGCGCACAACTACGATTTTGTATCAATTCCAGATGCTGTTATTGCCGCCGCTGATCGTCTTGAGGAGCGTTATGCTGCTGAGGGCAAAAATATTCAAATTGAATTTGAAAAAGATTATCAGAGAATTGATTGGGGTGAATATAGCAAGAATCTAATATTTGCTTATAAAAATGGCGATGCTCCAGATATTTTCTCAGTTTCTGATGTACCGTCAATGGTTGATGCTGGTATGCTCATGGACATTTCTGATTTAAATACAGATGCATTTGTTGATGGTGTTTTTAATTGTTATACTGTGGATGGCAAGGCCTATGCGATGCCGTTTGACCTACCAGTTCGTGTAATCTATTATAATAAACTAAGTTTGGTTGAATTTGGCTGGACAATGGAAGAGGCAGAAGCTCTTCCCGCTAAGGTTGCTGCGGGCGAGTTTACTTGGGAAGATTTCATTAAGTTATGCGATGATATCCAGAATGCTGGTGTTTGCACTTGGGGTATGTCACACCGTCCGGGTGCTGGTCCGGATTTCCTTGATGTGTTAAAGACGCTTGGTGGTCGCTATTATAATGAGAACGGTACTTTAGTCTTTGATGAAGATGCCATGTTAAGATTTTTCCAGTTTATTTATGACGCGGCGAATGTGACCGAAATTACGCCACAAGACCTTGCTCAACAGGGATGGCCATCGATTAACACCATGGTCGGTGATGGAACCTGTTTTGCTTACTATGGACCGATATATTCCTCTACCTATGTAGCAAACGCAGTTAACAAGGATCCACAGCAGTTTGCTAATGATGTTGCTTTTATGATGTTTCCTGTTTCTGAGTACAACAATAAACCATTTGTGATTGCTGCTCCGCAGGGAATGGGGATTAATGCCGCAACTAAACATCCGGAAGTATGCTATGATTTATTTGTTGAGTTGGCCACGGGTTCTGCTGATTTGTTAGCAGACCATGCTAATGTCATTTTCACCCTATCTTCTGTGAAAGCGGCAAATGAGATGGAGGCTATTACTACCAATCCGATTGTAGCAGATGTTAGATATATGGCTGATTATGCAATATCTGTTCCGAGCATTAAGGGTATCAATACTCTTAATAGTGAGATGCTTACTGCAATTGTGCAGCTAGAATTAGGGCAGATTACACCGGAGAAAGCTGTTGAAAATGTTAAAATTCAGTTGGAATTGAATGTTGACGAAGATGAGATTGTCTTTGAGTAAATCATATGTTTAAAACAGAGCTGCCACTGCCATACGGTGGCAGCTCTGTTTTTAATTATAGTGAAGGACATAGATAACATGAAGAAAAATAATGCTCAAGCATATATATTTATGTCACCGTTTTTGATACTCGTTACATTGCTGTATATTATACCGGCTATTTTAACAGTTATAATGGCGTTTACAGGTCTTGACAGTAGCTTCCAATGGGCATTTGAAGGAGTCAAGAATTTTAGACGAGTATTTCGTGATCCTAACACACCCCAAATTATACTCAACACAGTTATATATGTTACTGCGTGTATTTCTGTGACTATAGTAGTAGATTTGTTTTTTGCAATCATGACAACATATTTTATCAAGAAAGAAAGATTTTCCAATTTTTTCAAGGGTGTGCTGATGATTCCGATGATTACCCCTGTTGTTGTGTATTCAGTGTTATGGGTATGGCTACTTTCTTCAAACTCCAGTGGTTTTATGAATAAAATTTTCATGGGAATTACTGGTGCGGAAAATCCCGTGAACTGGATTGCCAAATACCCAATGCAAGTTGTTATCATTGCGAAAATCTTGACAAGTGTTGCTTTTGGTACAATTAACTTTTCAAGTGCCATCAAGTCGATCCCAGAAAATCAGTTTAAGGCTGCACGTGTCGATGGCGCAAAGGAATGGGAGATCGTAAAATCAATCATTATTCCTAATCTTCGATTTCACATCTTGTTTATTGCATTGTGGGAAACGCTTGGATTGCTTACCGACTATACCACAATTTTACTTATTACGGATGGTGGTCCCGGTATAGCTAGTGAAGTATGGGCATTGTCCGCATATCATAAGGCATTTATTTCGACAAAATACGGATACGGCGCGGCAATCTCTTTATTGCTTATTGCGGTTGTTCTTATTGTTATGATTGCAATTAGCATCGTTATCAATCAGATGGAGAGGAGGGAAGAAAATGTTTGGCAGACATGACGAAACACGTCCAGCACATGAGAGACGCAAAGAGGTTATTGCGTGCGGGATAATGCTGATTTTGTGTATTCCAATTTTTGTGATTTATATTTCTTTTTTCTCACAAGCTTTCATTTTTGAAGGAAAGCTTAGCTTAACGAATTTTCGTTTTTTGTTTGATACCATTGTTTTGGGGCAGTATACAGTGCCAGCTATGGGACCGGCGCTCAAAAACACGGTTCTTTTTACTGCGGTGGTTACTGTATTGGAGGTCGTAATTAGTTGCATGGCTGGTTATGCACTTTCACGCATGCAATTTACTGGACGTAGTGTATTACAGAAGATACTGTTACTACTGCGCCTGTTCCCTGGCGTGCTACTACTAATTTCCATTCTTTATGTACTGATGTATATTAAATTGCTAAATAAACTGATTGGAGTGGTGCTTGTTGCAATTGCTTTGCGACTACCAGGCTCTACTTTTATTATTCGCAATTTTTTCAACGATATTCCTAGAGATGTGGAGAATTCAGCATTGGTGGACGGTTGTAATCGTTTGACTGCTTTTTTTCAGGTCATTATTCATCTTGTTAAACCTGGAATTGCGTCTATCAGTATGTTTTCGTTTATGAGTGCTTGGTCCAATTATCTACTATTTAACACGCTAATTTTAAGTGGACGTACGCCTGTTATGGCGACCTATTTGCGTACGCTTAGTTTAAACGATCAAATGATTGCTGATTATGGGGTGTTTTCTGCCATGGCGCTGATTTATATGTTACCGGTACTTGTTTTCTTCGTCATCTCTCAAAAATCCTTTATGAAGGGTGGCTTCTCTGGAGGTAAAGGCATATGATTCGTATAGAAAAGTTGCGCAAGGCTTATGATAGCAAAACAATTGCTCTTGACGGTATTGACTTGTCGTTTGAAGATTCATCTTTTGTAGCTTTACTTGGCCCTTCGGGTTGTGGCAAGACAACAACGCTTAATTGCATTGCAGGTTTGCTTGAGCCAACCTCTGGCAGGATATTTTTCGGTGATAAAGATGTGACAGCACTTCAACCTAAGGATCGCAACATTGGTATGGTATTTCAATCCTACGCACTTTATCCACATTTAAAAGTTATTGACAACATTGCTTTTCCACTTAAACAAAAGGGAATGAGCAAGGAAGAACGTTATGCAAAAGTTCGCGAGATCGCAAAAATGATGCGGATCGAGGAGTTACTTGATCGAAAACCAAGCCAACTTTCTGGTGGTCAACAGCAACGTGTGGCTATGGCACGCGCTATAGTAAAAGAGCCTGAAGTTCTTCTGTTAGATGAGCCGATGAGTAATTTGGATGCACGCCTCAAGATTGAAATTCGTGATGAAATTCGCCGCTTACAACAAGAAACAGGTATTACCTCAATTATTGTTACACATGATCAAGAAGAAGCCATGGCAATTGCGGATAAAATTGCGATTCTTGATAATGGCCGTATCCAACAGTATGATACGCCAGAGCGTTTATACCATTATCCAGCAAATCTGTTTGTCGCAAAGTTTATGGGTAATCCACCGATGAATTTTATTGATGCAGAACTGGCTGTTGATGGATTGAATATCAAAGGAGCGGGGATTAATTTACAGATTCCTGAGGAAAAGAGTGTCTATACAAAGGAGTTTGCAGGTAAAAAAATCAAAATAGGTGTGCGTAGTCATTTAATTGCTGTAGAAACTGAAAAATTGCCCCAGACAATGGAAATGCATTTGCAGATTGTAGAAAACCTGGGTAAAGAGCTACTTGTTTCTGGAATGGTTGGTGAAAACTTTGTTCGTGTGACGGTACCAGAAAGTTACGAGATGTACATGCTTTATCGTAAGATTGTAAAGAGCGAGGATCCATATGTGTATTTGCGTATGACGGGTGTGTATAATATATTTGATAATGAATCTGGAATAAACATTACTCAGGAGAAGTGATAATGTGACGTTTATTGAAAAGATTTACTCAAAGAGAAGAAGGCGACTGTTGGTTGGTGGCCATCGCGGGCACTTGTGCGATGTGCGCGAAAATACAATTGCTAATTTTGAGCGTTTGCGTGAAAGTGGTATTGATTATATAGAGATTGACATCCAGCTTTCGCAGGACAATAAATTGATGGTTTATCATGATATCAAATTGGATGATTGCTCTCCCTTAACTGGTTATATCAAAGATTATTGTGCAGAAGAATTAAAGGCAGCTTTTGAAATTAATACGTTAGATGAAGTAATGGTGTGGTGCAAAGAAAATGGAATGCCGATTTTGCTTGAAATTAAAAACTGCGAATTACTGATGTATGATACTCGCCCTATGCTGACTCAGCGTATTGTTGAAGCGTTGCGCAGGCGCGATATGTTCGAAAATTGCATTATTTTAGGCATTGATCATTGTACTCTTAAGTGTATTAAAATCATGGAACCACGAGTGCATCTTGCATTGATTGTTCCACATATACCACATGATCCAATTGCTTTAATGCAGGAAATGGAAGCGGAGATTTATCTATGTTTCCAGACAAATCTTTCCAAGCCACTTGTGCAGAAACTTCAGCAAGCTGGCTATATAGTGGGAGGGAGTGTTGTAAATTCGCGTGAACAACTCCAGATTGCACTCAGCTTAGGTGTTAACATGATTGAAACCGATTATCCTTTCAAAATCCTTACTGCATATGATGAGATAATGGGGGTCTAATATGCGGACTGTATTAGATATTCATACGCATACTATCGCAAGTGGTCATGCTTACAATAGCATTTATGAGATGGCTTACTCTGCGAGCAATAAGGGAGTAAAATTGTTGGGTATTTCGGATCATGGCCCTGCGATGGAGGGATCGGCAAGTAAGCATTATTTTCGTTCCAGTCGTTGTGTTCCCAGAAAACTTTACGGTGTTCAAATTCTTTTTGGATGCGAACTGAACATTATTGATCTTCATGGTACAGTTGACTTGGATGATACTTTTTCATCTATATTAGATTATGGGATTGCAAGCATGCATGATGTATGTCTTACTTCAGGTACAAAAAAAGAGAACCTACATGCATATCAAAAAGCAATGAAGAATCCTAAAGTGAATGTAATTGGTCATCCAGATGATGGGATTTTTCCAGTTAATTTTGATGAGCTGGCATGCGCGGCAGCAGATCATGGGGTCATGCTTGAACTTAATGAAGTATCAGTAAATCCGAGAAGCTATCGTCAAAATGGCCGGCAAAATGCATATCAAATGCTTGAGGCCTGTGCAAAACAATATGTGCATGTGCTGGTGAGTAGCGATGCACATATTGAGTGCAACATTCTTGAGCATTATAATGCGATAAAAATACTTGAGGAAATAGGCTTTGAGGAGCGACTTGTCGTGAATACAAGCATAGATAAATTGATTAATTTGCTAAATATCAAAAACTAGAATGGAAAGGATTTTTTAAAAATATTGCTATGCTATTTGTAAAACAATGTAATGTTAGTTTTTATAGTTAATAGACAATGGAGTAATAATGATTAGGTTATGGGTTCGTCTGTATCATTTATTGTCGGGGCAGTTTTTGAGTTTATCTTCGCAACAAAACTACTTAAGAACTTACGTGATTCATATAAGGCGCCTTCCTCATCCTGGGCTTTGGTTTTGATCACAAACGCGGGGCGCTTGCCGGCGGATAGAGAAATACGGGGATTGTTAAGGGCTAGAATCGTCTCATAAATGACGCCCGGATCAAGGGAAAATTCGGGATGGAGCCTGAGGGAGAGGGCGCCGCCAAAGAAGCGGACGTAGTCGGCTCCCAGAGTGTTTGCCAGGGCGCGCAGCCAGGCGATTTCAATGAGGTTGAGGACTTCCACGCTCGGTTCACCGAAGCGGTCAATCAGGTCGTCAATCAGGGTTTCCTGCTCGGTTTGGTTGGATACGGCGGCGATGCGCTTATAGATTTCAATGCGCTGGGTCTCGCCGGGCACATAGCTTTCCGGTAGATAGGCGTTGACATGCAGATCAACCCGGGTTTCCAACTGGTTGGCACGGTAGGAGGAAAAGTCTCCCTGGGCCTCCCGGATGGCTTCCTCGATCATCTTGCAGTACATATCGTAGCCCACGGCGGCCACCTGGCCTGATTGCTCGGGGCCAAAGATATTGCCCGCGCCCCTGATTTCAAGGTCGCGCATGGCGATGCGGAAGCCTGCGCCAAAAGCGGTGAACTCCTTGATGGCGTTAAGGCGCTTTTCAGCGGTTTCCGACATGGAACGATCCGGCCTGATGGTGAAGTAAGCGTAGGCGCTGCGGCTGCTGCGCCCCACGCGCCCCCGCAGCTGATAGAGCTGAGAAAGGCCGAAGTGATCAGCGTCATAGACGATCAGCGTGTTGGCGTTGGGGATGTCCAGCCCGTTTTCGATGATGGTGCTGGAGAGCAGCACATCATATTTGCCGGCATAGAAATCCATCATCACATCTTCCAGCGCCTGCTCCCGCATCTGCCCATGGGCGACAGCCACACTGGCCTCGGGCACCAGCTGGCGCAGGCGTGACGCCATACGCTCAATATCCGCCACTCGGTTGTAGAGAAAATAGACCTGGCCGTCCCGGGCCAGCTCCCGCAGGATGGCGTCCCGGATCAGGCCGTCCTGATAGTCCACCACATAGGTATTGACCGGCAGGCGCTCCTCAGGCGGTGTTTCCAGCAGGCTCATGTCCCTCACGCCCACCATAGACATGTGGAGCGTGCGGGGGATGGGGGTGGCGCTTAAAGTTAGCACATCCACCGTGGAGCGGTAGTTTTTGATCATCTCCTTATGCTTCACGCCAAAGCGCTGTTCCTCATCCACAATCAGCAAGCCCAGGTCTTTGAACTGCGCATCCTTGCTCAAAAGCCTGTGGGTGCCCAGCAAAATATCCACCTTGCCCTCCTTCGCTTCCTGGAGGGTACGCTTGTTTTCCCGGGGACTTCTGAAGCGGCTGACAAAATCCACCTTCACCGGGAAGCCGGAGAAACGCCGGGAGAAGGTGCGCATATGCTGCTGGATCAGGATGGTGGTGGGGGCCAGGAGAGCCACCTGTTTGCCGTTTAGCACCGCACGGAACGCGGCCCTGAGGGCCACCTCGGTTTTGCCATAGCCCACATCCCCGCACAGCAGGCGATCCATGTTGACAGGTCTGGCCATGTCAGACAGCACCTCATTTATGGCCTGGGCCTGGTCGGCGGTCAACTCATACTCAAACTGATCGGCAAACTGGCTTTCAAAGGGTTCCAGGGCATCAAACGCATAGCCGGGCTCCGCCTGCCGTTTAGCATAGAGCTGCACCAGGTCAAAGGCCAGTTTTTTAACGCCTTCCCGGGTTTTCTTTTTTTGTTTTTCCCAGTCGCCGCCGCTTAAACTGTGCAGCTGTGGCGCTTCTCCCTGGCTGCCCAGGTATTTCTGCACCCGGTCAAACTGATCGGTGGGCACATAGAGCTTGTCGCTGCCCTGATAGTGGATGAGCAGATAATCCCGCCAGACGCCTTCCGACTGGAGCCGGGTGGTGCCCTGATACAGGCCGATGCCGTGATGCTCATGCACCACATAATCCCCCACAGACAGATCCGTAAAAGCGGCGATGCGCTCGCCTGAGGAATGGCGCTTTTTGGCTTTTTGCTGAGCGGCGCCAAACAATTCACCTGGCGCAAGGATGGCAAGCTTGGCCTCCTCAAGGAGGAATCCGGCGGACAGGGGAGATGGTATCAGACGGATGCCGGTGGCTTCCTGCTCATCCTCATCTGCCAGGCGTAGATTATTTTTCTCCAGCATTTCTCTGAGGCGCTGCCCTCTGGCTTGGCCGCCTGAAAACAGGAAAACGGAATAATCTGCTCCCTGCCAGCGCTTCAGGTCGTCGACCAGAGCCTGCGGGCGGCTGTGGTAGGGGGCGATGCCAAGCCCCCTCATTTCAATGCTGATTTCGGGCTTTAGTCCGCCCAATCCCCGCAGTAGTGCCATGAGGGCAATGACGCTTCTGTTCTCCAGCGAGGAAAGCACCTCGTCCCGCGAACGCAAAAGCCCTGCCTGGCCGGCGCCCGCGTTGCCCTGGGCAAAGGCGGCCTTGAATGCCTCAACAAATCCCAAAAGGTTGTCATCCAGCCGCTGCATGGCGCGGTCAGGCGTGTCAACCACGATGATGGCTTCCGGCATCCAGTCCAGGATGCTGGTGATGGGGTAGACTGCGTGGGCCCACATGGCCATGTTGGGGATACTTCCCTGCTGGCGGATATCCTCCGGATCCGGCGGGAAAAAGGGCTGAACCGACTGCCCCAGGGGCA
Organism: Christensenellales bacterium; assembly: GCA_050952935.1. GTDB lineage: Bacteria > Bacillota > Clostridia > Christensenellales > Aristaeellaceae > UBA6115. The sequence goes on from JBMNLS010000002.1 coordinate 884,379, forward strand.
TCAATTCCCGGGAGGAGAAAGGGTTTTCATCCGCCGCATCCAATACACCTTGGAGGCGTGCTGCTGCCTGCTCCCTTTCCGCCTCTGGCACCAGGTGCTCAGCCGCCTGGATAACGCGCAGACAGGGCAAATGTTCCTGGCTGCGCTGGGTTAGTGTATCAAAAGTCCGGATGCTGTCCACCTGCACATCAAAGAACTCGATGCGTGCCGGGCTGTCCTGGTTGGGGGAGAAACAGTCCAGAATATCCCCCCTCAAGGCATACTGTCCGCGGCCTTCCACCAAATCAACCCGTTCATAGCCCATGGCGGTCAAGCGGGCTGATAGAGCCTGGGGCTCTATGCTATCGCCCGGTTTCAGGGAAAAAGCGGAAGCCCTGAACCAGTCGGCAGGCGGCAAATGATCCTGTAAAGCCTCGATGGACGCGATGACAAGGCGCGCTTCCCCGCTCATGGCCAGATCCAGCGCCTTCAGCCGCTGCCAGGCATTGTCCCGGCTGGCGGTGGCGCCCCGCAGGAAAAAGCGCTCTTCCTCAGGCAGGAACACGGCGCTCCCCTGGGTTAGCTGCAGCGCGTCCTCATAGGCGATGCGGGCCAGGCGCTCATTGGGAAGCAGATAGAGCACCTGACGCCGGGTATCCTCCGCCAGCGCTGCCGCCACAAAGTTGCGCTGGCTTTCCTGCATGTCAAAAAGCGCCAGGCGGCTTTTTTCAAGGGCGCTTTGGCGTATGGCCGGCCAGTCCGGGTGGCTGAACAGTGGGGTGAATAATTTATTGGTCATGGGTTGAAAGGTCTGCTTCTTCTTGGTTGTTTTTTTGTGCGCGGCTGGTGATGTTGAACTTGTTCATGGTGAGGATGATGCCTGCCTCAACAAAGCTGACCGCGGCCTTGCCCGCCAACTCAATGGCTTTCTGGATGGCATCCGCCTGAGGATCCTGATCCCAACGGGATAGGACCCAGTCCTTCAAGTCCCAGGCAGGCGGGGGGCTTCCAACGCCGATGCGGCCACGGGGAAAACCGGCATGGCCAGTCAGCTCCAAAATACTGCGCCAGCCGTTGTGGGTGCCGGCGCCGCCTTTGGCGCGGATCCGCAGGCTGCCCTGGGGCAGATCAATATCGTCTGAAAGGATGAAAACTTCTTCCGGCTCAAGCTTGAACCACTGCAATAAATCAACTACCGCCTGGCCGCTGAGGTTCATGTAGGTTTGCGGCTTCAGCAGCGCCACCCGTTCGCCCCGCACCCGCGCTTCCGCCAGCAGCCCCTTGCACTGGCGCTTAGTGGAGCTGGCGTCCAGCAGATCAGCTGCTACATCCAGCGCCAGAAAACCCACATTGTGGCGGGTCAGCTCGTATTCCCTGCCCGGGTTGCCCAGGCCGATGACCGCCTTCATGCGGGAAGCGCCATCACCCAGGGCGCGGGGCGCACCACCAGGCTGTCCCTTGATTCATTCGTGGTGAAGAGCATCAGGGGATGCTCGGGAAGCCCGCTTAGCGGGTTGTCCAATTCCTGGGCCAGCATAAAGGCCAGGCCGGCTACGCTGACGCCAAACTCCGCCATCATGGCGATCATGCCCCGGGCGGTGCCGCCCCGGCGCATAAAGTCATCCACAATCAGCGCGCGCTGACCGGTTTGCACGGCGCGGCGGGCCAGGGACATGGTTTCTATGCCGCCTTTGCCGTCGGGAAAGCTGATGTTGACAGCGCTGCCTTCATATACTTTGCTGGAGCGCCTGGCGATGATGAGGGGCACGTGAAGCGCTTCCGCCGTCATGGTGGCGATGGGGATGCCTTTGGTTTCCATGGTGAGGACAAAGTCGATTTCCTTGTCATAATAGGGGCCTGCCAGGATGTGGCCCATGGTGCGCACCGGTTCGGGATCCGCCAGCAGGTCTGAAAGATAGAGATAGCCCCCTGGCAGCATTCGCTCAGGGGCATTGAGCTTGTCGCATAGGCCGCTGATAAAATCGCGGCTGCTGTTCCCCCCAAGCCGCGGGCGAAAACGAACGCCTCCCGCAGCGCCGGTGACAGTTTCTATCTCACCCAGGCCCCAGGATTTGACGGTCTGCTCAATCATCGCCACATCTTCGCTCACAGAGGACTTGGCCAGCTGAAACATATCGCAAAATTTGCTGTAAGGGATAATTTGGTTGGGCATGCTGCTGAGCAAACGCGTCATCACGATCACACGCTCTGCCCGCTTAATCCTGTCCATGTCCATCCTCGCTTTCATCATCTTGGAATGCCGGCATTTTATCACAACAGTCCGTATATTGCCATGCGGATTAGATTAATTGTTCGGAATTGATGGAATTTTGCGGTTTATCTTTCACATGTCTGGTTGAATGCCCCTGTTGTTTATGCTAAGATAACCATAGAATCCGCGGAGGTGACATGCCATGCGCAATCGCTTGCTAATAACCCTGACCATCTTGACGCTGCTGTGCCTGACAGCGGCTTTCCCTGTCCTGGCAGAGTCATATGCCTTTGATGTTTTCCACGCCGGCCTGTCCCTGCCGGATGGTGTCTACGAAACCGTGCTTACCCCTGACAACCTGGCCAGCCATGAGGCCTTTATCCAGGCCCGGGGCGGCACGGTCGCTGGGTGGGAGGCCGATTTTAAAGCCAGGGGCATCTGGCTGCAGGCCTATGACCAGGATACCGACCGGGTGTTGGTTGTTTCCGCCCTCAGGGATGTGGATGGCCAGCGTTATTTTGACATCAACGAGCATCCCTCAAGTGTCCGGGCAGAATACCGCAAGTCCCACGGAAGGGGTGGCGCCTGGTCCGTGCTGGGCTATCACTACGAATCCATTACCTGGAAAAACTACAAATCCGGTCGTTTTCTGCAGCTTCGCTACAGCCAACGCCAGGGAGGCGAGCTGGTAAACAGGGGGTATCAGCGGCGTACCATCCGCAACGGCTACACCATCACCATTGACCTGCAGGTTTATGGCCGGAACGTGACAGGCGCTGATGAAAAAGCGCTCAGCAAGGTTTTTGACACCTTCAGCTTCACCCAGGTGCTGCCGGTGCCGGAATTGCCCATCACCCTGTCTGAAGCCGCCACGGCGCCTGTTGAAACCAACCGGCGCGCATTTACCATGAAGGGCGAAACCAAGGGCGAAGCCAAGCTGTCCGCCGTGGTCATGTCCTTTACCGACACCCAGGGCCAGATTTTTAACACCACCGCCGATAAAAAAGGCAGATACTCCCTGCCCATAGAGCTGCCCAAGGAAGGAAGCTATTTAATGACCCTGACAGTGGAGTATCCAGGCCTTGAATCCCTGACCAAGAGCTACAGCGTCACCTATCAGGAAGGGCTGCTGCCGGCGATTATCGCGGCGCCGCCGCCTGAGATTTTCCCCCAGGACAGCTTTTCCTTGATGGGGAAAACTGAGTCCGGCGTTGATGTCACGCTCAGCGTAAACGGCGCCGAATCCAAGAAAAAAACGGGCCGTGACGGTGAATTCAGCTTCAAGATCAACACCTCTGCCGAGGGCGGCTACAACATGAACCTCACCCTGAGCAAAAAGGGCTTTTCCGATCGGGTGTTCACCTACAATGCCAGCCGCCTGATCTCCCAGCAGGCAAAGGACGAAGTGCTCAGGCAGAAGGCCATCAGTCCCGCTTACGCTGACATCGCTTCCAGCCCTGAACGCTTTGACGGGCAGCTGCTCAGATATACGGGCTATCTTGTCAGCAAGGAGGATGCCGCAGGGGAGTGGATCCTGCGGATTGCCCTGGATAAAACAGACGCGGGCTATCAAAACGCGATGGTGGTAACCGCTGAAAGCGATCCGGGCTTTGCGGAGGGCAGCCGGGTGCGGGTCTATGCTTACCTGGTGGGCAAGAACATCGGCCAGAATGCCAGTGGCGAGGAGGAAACCCTGCCCAAACTGCAGCTGGCGCTGATTGACGCCGGAGAATAACGAGATTTGTTGAGCGATGAAACTTCCCCCGACAGACAATTGATCATCATGAATATGGAGGAATACGCGCCATGAATACCTTTCTTACGGAGTGGGGACAGAACATCATCAACCTCCCCTACGGGCCGCTTGGCATCATCGCCATGTCCGGGATGGAGAAGATGGGGGAAAATGTCAACCAATGGCTGTTCAAGTGGCATGATCTGCAGGAGATTCAGGATCAGGAATACTATACTGTTCCGGGCTATGGCCGGGAGGATTTCCTGATTCAGGCCTCCTGCCCCCGTTTCGGCACGGGCGAGGGCAAAGGGGTACTGAAAGAAAGCGTCAGAGGCTATGACCTTTATATCCTTGTGGATGTATGCGCCTACAATGTAACCTATCAGATGTATGACATGGAAGTGCCCATGAGCCCGGACGATCATTACCAGGATTTGAAGCGCATCATCGCGGCGGTTGCGGGTAAAGCCAAACGCGTGAATGTGATCATGCCCATGCTGTATGAAAGCCGTCAGCACCGCCGCAACACCAGGGAGAGCCTGGACTGCGCCCTGGCGCTGCAGGAACTGCATAGCATGGGTGTTGCCAATATCATCACCTTTGATGCCCATGACCCCCGCGTGGTCAATGCTGTGCCCCTGTGCGGCTTTGAGAATGTGCTGCCCACCTACCAGATGCTAAAAGCCCTTCTTGGCTCCGTTAAGGATTTGCACATCAGCAAAAACAACATGATGATCGTCAGCCCTGATGAAGGGGCGGTGCACCGGAATATCTACTATTCCTCTGTGCTGTCGCTGGATATGGGGATGTTCTATAAGCGCCGTGACTATACCCAGGTGGTGGCCGGGCGCAACCCCATCGTTGCCCATGAGTACCTGGGTGATTCGGTGGAGGGCAAGGATGTGATCGTGGTGGATGATATTCTGTCCTCCGGCGAATCCATCATCGATCTGGCCAAAGAGCTGAAAAAGCGCAAGGCCAAGCGCATTTTTGCCATTGTGACCTTCGCGTTTTTCACAAATGGCATTGAGAGCTTTGATGAGGCCTATCAACAGGGCATTATCGACCGGGTGGTGACCACCAACCTTTCCTACACCCGCCCCGAGCTTCAGGAGAAGAAGTGGTTTATCCATGCGGATTTAAGCAAATACATCTCCTACATGATCGCCACCCTCAACCACGACAAATCCCTCAGCGCCCTGCTCAATCCCTATAACCGCATTCAAAGACTGCTGGGACGCTACCGGGATGAACAGGCGGCCAATGGCATCAGCCTGGTATAAAGAGTACACGGTGGAAAGGAACACGTTGGATCAGGAACAAAACCCGCAGGCCATGGCGACCCAGCCGCAGAACAAAGACACTTTCATCAAGCGCTCCAGGGAGTTTATCCAGGGCGCGGTGGACAGCTTCACCGGGAAGGACCTGCCCGTGCTGGTGGAGGACTTTACCCGGGAAATGACCATTGTGGCTGAGGGCCTGGCGGAGGACCAGGCCCTGCTGGCAGACAGCCTCCGCCGGCAGGGGGAAGGCCAGGATCAGTTGGCTGAAAAAATGCGGCAGGCAGAGCGCAGGCTTAACGATTTGGAGCGCAAGGTGGTGGATATTCAAAAAAAGCTGGAGCGCAAAAAGGAAAACCGCCCCGGCCTTTCCCAGATATTGAAGCAGGCCACCTGGCTTGCCGGTATCTTAGCGGCTGCCTGGGTGATTACCACCCTGTTGAAGACCTTTGGGAGGTGATAGGATGAAATTAAGCTATCAGGAATTGGTTGCCCGCTATCAGAAGCGCAGCCGCGCCGCTCTCATGGACGGCATCACGACCGCGCTGAGCCATGCGGATGAAGTGGTGATGGACCTGGGCCTGCTTGAGGAAACCGGGCTGCTGTCCGAGGCGCTGGGCACGGTTAGCCTGGGGTTGCCTTTTGCGGTCATCGCGGTGACGGAGCAGGCTGCCGTCATCCGCGGGCGAAAAACCGGCAAAGCCGCTTTTCAGGACGCCTCGTTCCGGATGCTGAAAACAGGGGCCGGGCTGGCCGCCGGGGGCGCTGTGATGGCCAGCGGCCTGGGCGCTATTCCCGCCATTCCGGTGGCGGTGGGGGTGCGGGCGATGCTTGAGAAATATCGCAGCGGGCTTCTCACTGGCCGTCGCGTCAAGCAGCGCACCCAGCGCTTAAAGGCTCTGACCGAAGCCCGAGCCCAGCGCGTGATGCCGCAGCTTCCATCAGAGCCCATGATTCAGGCCATCAGCTCCTAATTTATATCAATCCAATCAAACAGCGCGTGATGCCGCCCCAACATGGCGGCTTTTTTGAACCCGGTTTCCCGCACCATGTGGGCGGCTCTTTCATAGCCAAAGGCGATTTGCTCCGCCTGGTGGCAATCTGCCGACAGGATGACCTGGCCGCCGATCTGACGCCAGTACGCGAGCAGTTCCGGCGTGGGGTAGGGGATGGCGGCCCCATGGCGCGCCATGCCGCCGGTGTTGATCTCCAGCAAATCACAGCCGGTGATGGCTTCGTCCATGGCATCCGTCGCCGCTTTGATGTATTCTGGCCCTTCAGGGTCAAACAGCTCGCCCTGGCGGTTGTTTTTCATGATGAGATCAAAATGGGCGATGATATCAGGTATATAATCCCGGATGTATTCGCCCAGCCTTGCGTAATAGGCCCGGGCCAGCCGGAGGCCCTCACCGCCAAAGTGCTGGTCAATGGCGTCTTTCACCATGTCCATGGGCCCGTCTACCGGGATTTTCTGGCCGTCCGGCATCGGCAGGTAGTGGACAGCGCCCATCACATACTCAAACGGTGCCCAATCTGCGTAGGAGTAGGAGTCCCGCTCCATTCCGAGCCAGATTTTGATCTGATCCCGGTATTTTTTTTGAAGATGCTTGATCTCCCGGATATAGGCGGCCTCCCGTTCCTCATCCATGGCGTAGAAAACATCAAAATCCTGTTTGGCGTGGCTTGAAAACCCCATGCTGACAAAACCGTGCCGAATGGCGGAGAGCACCATCTCCTCGGCTGAGGACTTACCATCACAATAACGGGTGTGGTTATGGGGGGAAGAAAGCGTGAACATCTTGGTCAACCCTCCATATTGGCATAGGCTGCCATGGCGATTTGCCTGGCCTGGTCAAAGCAGGAGGCACAGGCGGAAAACACGGCGGCCGGTTTGGAAAAGTTTAGGGTTTCACCAGGCAGGTTCAGCAGCTCCACCTGTCCGCCCGCTTCTTTTACCAGTAGCATCCCCGCAGCGTAGTCCCAGGGAGAGAGTGAGTATTCAAAAAACACGTCATACCGCCCGCAGGCCACATAGGACAGGTCGATTGCCGCTGAACCGGAGCGGCGCAGGTCGGCACAGGACAGCATGTACCGCTCAATCGCATCCATGGTGGACCTTACCATGGCAGGGCTGTAGAGGGAGGAGCCAAAGGCCACCACCGCGTGCTCAAAAGGCGTATCCGCGCATTTGATTATGTGACCGTTCAGCTTGGCGCCTTTGCCGGCCTGGGCCAAAAACATCTCATCCCGGTAGGGGTTATAGACAGCGGCCAGCTCCAGGCGTTTGCCAGCCGACAGCGCAACAGAGATCGCTGAATGGTGCAGGCCACGGATAAAGTTATGGGTGCCGTCAATGGGGTCAACCACCCAGGTGGGGTGATCGGTCAGCGGGCTGTTCTCCTGCTCCTCCCCATAAAAATGGCTGTCAGGCAACAACGTTGTCAGCTTGTTGAGCAAAAAATCCTGAATATCCTTATCGGTCTGGGTGACAAAGTTGGCGTGGCCCTCTTTCTGGGTGACTGACGGGTTCTTTTCCTGCATCATCAGGGCAGCGGCCTGGCGGACAATGGCGTCAATGGCGTTTAACATGATTCATCCTTTCATGGGTTGTTCGTGCTGATTATAGCACGGGGGACAGGCTTATGCTATAATCGCACAGATTATACTAGGAGGAACGCCCTTGCCGGAAAAACAGATCCAGGACCCGGTGCAGCATGCCATCACCACCCGATTCAGAAAAACCATCTGGCGGCCGTTTATATCCGCGATGCAGCGTTACCGCATGACAAGCCCCGGGGATAAAATCGCTGTGTGCTATTCCGGCGGCAAGGATTCTTTGCTGCTGGCCAAATGCATGCAAACCCTGCAGCGCTACAGCAGCGTGTCTTTTGAGCTGGTGTATCTGCACATGGATCCGGGCTATTCACCAGAAAACCGTGAACAGGTGATGGCTTCTGCCAGGGAGATTGGCATTGTGCCGGAGGTGTTCCGGACGGATATATATCAGGTGATTGAAGGGGTGAAGCAGTCCCCCTGCCATGTGTGCGCCGCCATGCGGCGGGGCCACCTGTATAAAGAGGCCCAGGCCAGAGGCTGCAATAAAATCGCTCTGGGCCATCATTATGATGACGCGGCGGAGACGTTGCTGTTGGGCATGCTCTATGGGGGGGAGTTCAAGGCCATGCTGCCCAGGCTCAAAAGCGAGAATTACCATAGGATGGAGCTCATCAGGCCCCTGTATTTGGTGCGGGAAAAGGCCATTGCTGCCTGGCAGGATGCGTTTGAATTGAAGGCGGTGACCTGTGCCTGCCGGGTTACCCGGAAAGAGGACGGCGGCAAGCGAAAGCGGGTAAAGGAGATGCTGCGGATGCTGGAGCGGGAGCAGCCCAATGTTCTGGACAACATCATGGCTTCCGCCAGCCAGGTGAACCTGAGCACCCTTCTGGGCTACCGGGAGAACGCCCAAAGTGCTGTCGTCACCTTTCTGGAACAGAACTTCCCTGAAGAAGGCCAGGCGGGAAATACAGTTGACAAGTTCTTTTAATTCCCATAGGATAATGCGCAATTAATGCATCGACGACAAAGGAGACTTGCGAAATGAGCACAGAGAATATAGCGATTTTGGTGGATTCCGGTACGGATGTTCCACAGAAATATTTGGAGAAACACCCCATCTATGTGGTGCCGCTGAAGATTATTTATAAAGATCGGGAGTATAACGACAGGCTTGACATCAGCCCCCAGGATGTATATGAGCGTTTGGAAGAAGAAGTGCCACGCACTTCCCTGCCCGAGAGTGATTATGTAAAAAGCCTGCTGGATCAGATCATTCAGGATGGTTACAACACGGTGCTTGTGATCACCATATCTTCCGGCCTTTCAGGCACTCACAATATGCTGAGGCTGATCTGCGAAGAGTATCCATCCCTGGCTTTTCATTTTGTGGATACGAAGAATATCGGCATCGGCGCCGGCCTTCAAGCCATCCTGGCCGCGCAGCTGATAGAGCAGGGCGAGAAGGCCGCCAGCATTGTGGATAAGCTGGAAATCAGCGTCAAAAACAGCCGCACCTATTTTTGCTTGGATACCCTGGAATATCTCATCAAGGGCGGAAGAATCGGCAAGGTGCTGGCTGTGGTGGGCACGCTTCTTCGCATCAGGCCGGTTATCAGCTGCAATGAGGAAGGCATCTATGTCACCGTGGCCAAGGCCCGGGGCACTGCCCAGGCCATTGAAAAAGCGATTGCCCTTGCTGTGCAGCATGCGGCAAGCCAGGTGAAATATGCCATTTCCGTGGGCCATGGCAGCGCCATTGAGCGGGCGGAGAGCGTGATGCGCATTGTTAAGGAGCGCCTGCCCCATGCCGTGGAATATATCATGACGGATATCAGCCCGGCGCTTAGCGTGCATACGGGGCCGGGGCTGATTGGCATTGCCGTGCAGGCGCTGCCCGTATGAGCGGGAGCGCGCCACAGGCGTTTCAGATCAGGCTGGCACAGGAGACGGATGCTGAAGCTTTATGTGATATTTTTGTGCCTTATGTGCTTGAAGGCACTGTAAGCTTTGACAAGGCAGCGCCAAGCCCGGATGTTTTCCGGGAGAAGATTAGGCATATCCTGGAGGATTATCCTTTTTTCCTTGCCGAAACGGCGGGGCGGCCGGTGGGCTATTGCTATGCCAGCCGCTTTCGGGCTCAGGCCGCCTATGATTGGGCGGTGGAAACCAGCATCTACCTGGATAAGGTCCATCATGGCCAGGGAATAGGCCGGGTGCTGTATGAAAAGCTGGAGGAAACCCTGACCATGCAGCATATTGTAAGCCTTTATGCCTGCATCAGCGCTGCCCATCAACAAAGTATTTCTTTTCACAGCCGCATGGGTTACCGGGAAATAGCGCGGTTTGAGGCGGTTGCCCATAAAATGGGAGAGTGGCTTGACATTGTCTGGATGGAGAAACGCCTGAAACCCCTGCCTGAAAAGCCGGCATCCTTCATTCCCTTCAGCCTGCTGTGAATGATGAAAATCAGCCTTGCGCAAAGCGTTTTTATATGCTATTCTTTATTTGATTCTGTTAGGAGAAGAGGAGTATAACACCGATACACATGCAATGCCCGCCTGTCGCAATTGGCAAAACCGACTTGTTCCGATGCAACATCACATTGAAAACCTGTTTGCCACATTATAACCCCCTTGTTTTGCGCTGCATTGTGAAGTCGCCTTCTTGAAAGGCGTCTTTCTCAGGATTTTATCAAAAGCTTTTTTGCGCCAATGCGCACCAAGTTACACACATAAGGAGGATTTCATGCCGTCAGCAGAAACCCTGTTCGCGATGACCATCGCGGAACTGAGAGCCTATGCCAAGGAGTCGGGCATCACACTCACCGGTGCCACCACCAAAGCCGCCATTGTTGAGCGTATCCTGTCAAAAACCAGCGACAGGATGCCTGTTAAAAAAGAAGCGTCGCCCAGGCGCGCCATGATCATCGCCGATGATGGAGAGGACAGCCCCGCCCCGCCCCGCACGCCCAGAGAGGTGCGGACACCCGCGCCCGAGCGCTCCAAAACCACCACTTCCACCGGGAAAAACAAGCCGGTCTTTACCCTGAAGGGGTCCCGGGCCTGGCACAATCCCCAGCCTTTCACCCAAACCCAGCCGCCACCAAGCAAATACGCGCCGACGATGGATCAACCCATCAGCACGTTCCCGCGCAGCCAGGCAGCACCTCAGGAAGGTCAATTTGCGTCCAGCCTGCAGCCCCGCCTGAGCGTGCCCAGGGCGACGCCGCGCTTTGGCCCGGAGGCGAAGGCCGACATACCGGAGCCTTCACCCATTCCCATGGCCCCAGTTGATCAGTCAAGGGAATACAGGCCTACCCGGTTTGGCGACTATCAACGCCCCGCCTATGTGGAGATGGCAGCCCGTCAGGAGGCTGAAAGCAAGGCTTTTCAAACGGAAATACCTGGAATCATATCTGATTCTCAGTTCAAAGAGCCAGGGCTAAACCCCGCTGTGCCTGATATGCTGGCCACAGGGGATTGCGGAGAGGGTGCGGGTATCCTGGAAATCCAGCCTGATGGCTATGGTTTCCTGCGTGCGGGCAATCTTTTGCCCGGGAAAAATGACGTTTATATCTCCGGCACCCAGATCCGCCGTTTCCGCCCGCGTGATGGCGACCATGTTAAGGGCAAGACCCGGCCCCAGCGGGAGAATGACCGCTATGCCGCCATGCTTTACATCACCCACATCAACGGTGAGGAAAGCGGCGAAACCATGAAGCTGGATGGTGCGCCCGGGGAGCAGAAACAGCGCCGGGACTTTGACAGCCTGACCCCCACCTATCCCAACCGGCGTATCCGTCTTTCAAACCGTGAGGATAATGACCTGGTGCTGCGGCTGATCGACCTGTTTGTGCCCATCGGCTTTGGCCAGCGCGCCATGATTGTGGCGGCGCCCAAGGCCGGGAAAACCATCATTCTGAAGAAGATTGCCCTGTCGCTCAAGCGCAATCATCCGGAGGTGCATTCCATGATGCTGCTGGTGGATGAGCGGCCGGAGGAAGTGACCGACCTGAAGGAGACGGTGGGCGGTGAAATTTTTTACTCCACCTTTGATGAACCGGCGGAAAACCATGCCAGGGTGAGTGAACTGACCCTGGAGCGCGCCATGCGTCTGGTGGAAATGGGGCGTGATGTGGTTATCCTGCTGGACAGCCTGACACGCCTTTCCCGTGCCCACAATAACCTGATGCCCTCAAGCGCACGGGTGATGACCGGCGGGCTGGCAGCTGGCGCCCTGAACAAACCCAAGCGTTTTTTTGGCGCTGCCAGGAACATGAAGGAAGGCGGCAGCCTCACTGTGATTGCCACCGCCCTTGTTGACACCGGCAGCCGCATGGACGGCGTGATTTTTGAGGAGTTCAAGGGCACCGGCAACATGGAATTGACCCTGGACCGCAGCCTGTCGGAGCGCAGGTTGTTCCCGGCGGTGAGCCTGCTGAAAAGCGGCACCCGCCAGGACGCTTTGCTGCTTAGCGAGGCGGAGCAGGATGTGGCCGCCAAAGTGCGCGCCATGCTGTCCAGCACCTCTGAACAGGAGTCGATCCCATTGCTGCTTTCCATGCTTGAAAAATCACGTGACAATGACGAGTTTGTGGCGCGGTTTGATGACTGGATGTCGCTGATCCGCAGTAACCATTGAGGTGAGAATATGAACATTAAACACATGGCAACAGACGATAGGGGCAACAGGCTGGATTTTATCACCATCAGCAACGGGAAAACCGGTATGTCGGCGGTGCTGAGCAACTATGGCGCTCACCTGATTCGTCTGCTGGTGCCGGGCAAGGCCGGTGAAGCAGTTGATGTATGCCTTGGCTATGATGATTTAACTGGCTATCAGAATAACAAGAGCTATCTAGGCGCCACTGTGGGACGCTACTGCAACCGCATTGGCGGCGCCTCCTTTGCGCTAAACGGCAAATCCTATCCGCTTTACGCCAATGACGGGGCTAATACCCTTCATGGTGGTAAAGAAGGATTTGATAAAAAAACCTGGACCTATGAAGTGTCTGAGGACAATCAGTCTGCTTTCTTCAGCTATTTTTCTCCGGACGGAGAGGAAGGCTTCCCCGGGAACTTAAAGATTACTGTCCGCTATACCCTGACCGATAATGGCGGGCTTCAGATTGACTATGAAGCCGTCAGCGATGAGGACACAGTGGTTAATTTCACCAACCACGCCTATTTTAACCTGGCGGGAAAGGGTGATATCAAGCGCCATTTGCTGCAGGTGACCGCTTCAAGCATCACCGCCACCACGCCTGATCTGATCCCCACCGGGGAGCTGATGCCGGTGGATGGCACCCCCTACGACCTACGCAAGCCAAGGCTTCTGGGAGAGGTGTTGGGAGAGCGGGGGAAGAACGCCATGTTTGACCATGCCCGGGGCTATGACATCAACTTTGTGCTGGATGGCAGCGGCCTTCGGGAGGCGGCGACGCTGTCCGGCCCGGATTCCGGGCTGATCATGCGCGTATACACCGATCAGCCGGGCATTCAGGTGTATTCCGGGCAAGGGCTTGACTGTATCGGCAAGGGCGGGGAAAAATATGGCCCCTATGCCGGCATTGCCCTTGAAACCCAGCATCTGCCCGACAGCGTACACCATGCCCATTTCCCGGACACCACGCTAAAAGCGGGAGATGTCTTCAAAAGCACCACCATTTACGCATTTGACAAGGTATAAGTTTTATAGGCAGCCCTGTTCCGAGAGCCATTCGTTCCTCAGCGCCGCATACAGCGCGATATCTGAAAAACCCCCGCCTTTGCGGCGCATGGCCTGATGCATCAGGCCTTCTTTTTTTAAGCCCGCCTTTTCCATCACCCGGCCGCTGGCGGGGTTTTCTGTGGCATGGCGCAGATAAAGCCTGTGGAAGCCCACGCGTTGAAACAGAAAGCGCAGCACTTCACGAAGGGCTTCAGTCATGACGCCTTGATTCCAGGCTTTTTGACTCAGGCAGTAGCCAATTTCCCCATCCAGATCAATGGCTGACCATTTGACCAGGGAAATGTCGCCGATGATCTCTCCATCTTTCTCAATCACCCAGTGATAATGGCGGCCTGATTGATAGGCCCTGACCCATCCGGCAAGCAAGCGTCTGGTGTGTTCCACATCCGGGTGGGTGTCCCACAGCAGGGTTTTGGTTACCTCCGGGTCGCCCGCCCAGTTGTCAAACATGGCCTGGGCATCTTCAAGCGCATAGGGCCTGAGGATCAGACGCGGTGTTTTCAGACACACGGTGCCCAGATGATGCAGGGAAGAGGTGTCAGGATGCTCCTTATGGATAATGTCAGCCCGCACCTTAAGAACCGCTTTCCGGATTTCACCCTGCCCGTTGCCGGGCCGGTGAGCATCCTCGGGGAAATAAATCGCAAACATGCCCGCCTCAAGGGTGCACGGCGCCCCGGGCTGAGGATCAGGTGAGGTTTGGATATCTTTTTCCTCATCATAGGAGGACAAACTGCCCAGGCTATCTATAGGCAGCCAGGCAATGGTTTCCCTTCCTTCCAGAATAATCTGCAAGTCGATATAACGCCTGTGAACTTCCCAGTTTGGATTTTCACCCAGTTGGGTGTGAAAGATGTTCATATGGAAATGCTGACCATCCCCCGGATAGCTGCCGTCAGCCATTTGAGATAAATCAACATCGTTTAAAAAGCTGATGGCCGCATTCAAATTGTGATGACAGCCCAGATACCTCATCAAATCCTTTATCTGCCCTATGATCATCGCCTCACCCCCTCAGATTGCTGGATGAATTGTAGTTTCTCCTCCCGATGCTGTCAATTACCGCCGGAAAAAAGAAAAAAGAAAAAACACTTTACAATTTTAAGCCTTCATGTTATTCTATCACACGCGATGGGGCATTAGCGCAGTTGGTAGCGCACCACAATGGCATTGTGGGGGTCAAGAGTTCGAGTCTCTTATGCTCCACCAACCAAAGAGCCTGAGATGATTTTTCTCAGACTCTTTGTTATGTTTAAAGCAGTTTATTTGGCAGCTTCCAAGGTGAGATACATTCTTTCCTCATATGCTTTATCAATGGTGACATTGCTTTCGTGGTCAACCCGCAGCTGAATTTCCAGGCTTTCAGGTGTCTGGCCGGTGCCGCTGAAATTAAAGGTCATTTGATCTTTGCCGCCCGAGTCGCCGTCCAAGGCTTGGAACTCCGTTTGGTTTTCATCCCTCAGATACAGCGCATACCATGCGTCTTCAGGTAAAAGGGGGAAGGTGGCATTCGCCATTTTGAGCGTTACCTGGGCCGCGGCGGCTGAGGCGGTGGCGGTGATGGCGATCGGTTTGCCCATGTAGACGCCATCGCCTTTGAACTTCAGCGTTTCAGCATCTGCGCGCCAGATGGTGGCGGTGATGGGCTCAAGCTCCTGATACTTGGAAGCGGTGTAAACATCTTTCCCGTCAAAGTACCGGTAGTATGCCGTTTGGTGTAGACGGATGAGGATGCGCAGCACATCACGGTTTTGAGCGGCTTCAGGCAGAGGACTTTCATATTCCCGGATGATGTGAAGGGAGCCTTGTTCTTCAGAGAGAGAGTCGGTGCTTGGGGGCAGGTCTATTCCGTTATCGGTCAGGGTATGGTCGCTTGCGGAAATGGCGTAGCTCACATAGCCAAAGGGCCGGCCTTCCTGAACGGCTGCATTCCACTGGATGGCAGGTCCTTCAAGCTCAGGGTTGGAGATGGCGATGATGGGCGGGTTGTTATCCTTTTCCATGGCGGACAGTTCATCAGCGGTGGGGGTAAAGACCTCCGTGCGCTGAGCGTTCTGGATCGTAAAGGCCACCAGCAGGGACTGGCCGTCATAGTAAGCGTTGCTGATGCCGGCTGTGGTTTTGCCCAGGTCAGGGCTTTCCACAGTGATCGGAGAAACTTCTTTAAGGACAGCTTGGGGCGCAAGTTCTGAAAGGCGTTGATCCTGCTTGCCGAACAGCTCAAAAAGGTTGATACCTATAAGTTCAGCCACCGCGCCAAACAGCACCAGGGACAGAAGCAGGATGACACAGATTGCCAATGCGGACATTTTCTTTTTCATAACTGTTTTTTCCCGAACCAGGATTTGCACCTGCCGCGTAATGCGGGCGTCAAACGCCTGGCTGGGTACCGGCCGTGTCTTTTGAAGCAGTTCAACGAGTTTTCTATTATCCACGGCCTTTTTCCTCCTTTTCCATTTCAAGTCGCAGGATGTTGAGCCCTCTTGACAGACGGGAAGCCACTGTTCCCCGGGGAATGCGCAGCAGGGAAGCGATTTCCTGGTCGCTCATGTTCTCGCTATACCGCAGCAGGATAGGCAGCCGGTATTTTTCCTTCAGCCCGCCCAGGTACATCCATACGGCAGCTTCGGGCTGCGCTGGCGGGAGCTGCGCCTCAAAATCGGCCACTGTGGTTTCCCGTTTACGCTTTCTTAAAGCGGCGTGGCAGGCGTTGATGGTCGAGCGCATCAGATAGGCGGGCAGTGCTTTAATGTCTCTGATTCTGCTGAGGTTTCGCCAGGTGGCTTCCACCGCTTCCGATACAGCGTCCTCAGCATCTGCCTCGCTTTTAAGCATCATCAGAGCGAGCCGGTACATAGCGTGCTTGCGTGATTCCACGGCTTCCACAAAGCATTCTTTTCTGTCTTCAGAGAGCAAGTTGACCTCCTTTGGGGTTGATATCCGGATACATCTATAAGAGTCGGATGAAGCGCGATTTGTTGCATGACATAAAAATTTTGCCGAGATTATTGCGGCCAACAGATTATACTATAGAAAAATCAAGATTGATGTTTGTGCGCTTGCGGCTGTGAACATATCATGATATAATCCTCATGCACCGGGAAACCGGAGTTTACCAGAGAAAGAAGGGCTTTGCGAAGAGTGGGAGCTGCAAGGGGCGTGCGTTGCGAGGCAATGCCTTTGCAATGAATGCCAAAATGCAGCAGATGCCCGCTTTTTCTATGTGAAGGGAAGATGACAAGGAAACGCAAGGGCGGACTGGAAACATCACAGATGATCGGGGAGAAGGTCGCTCTCCGGTTTGGCTATGAGCTGGTGGGCGCATCCATGGATAAGGAGCCTCCGGGTGTTTATCTGCGTTTTTTCCTGGACAAGCCCGGCGGCATCACGCTGGATGACTGCGAGCGTTTTCATCGGGAAGTGCAGCCCATGCTTGAAAAGATTGATTATGATTTTCTTGAAGTCTGTTCGCCGGGGCTGGATCGTCCCATCAAAACGGACTGGGACGCCAGGAAGGCCATGGGGGAGATGGTTGAAATCCGCCTGTACAAGCCCCTTGATGGCCGAAAGCTTTACACGGGTATTTTTAAAAGCCTGAATGAGGCTGGCTATACGATCGAGACTGAGCAGGGCGAGGTTACTTTTCCCCAAAAAACGGTTGCCCTGGCTCGCCGGGTGATTGACTTGAGCATACTGGATGATGAGACGATTATTGAACAGGAGGTTGGCTATGAGCAGCCCTAAACATGATTTGATGGATGCCATTTCCATGCTGGCCAGGGAAAGGGACATTGATGAAGAGATCCTGGTGGATACCATTGAGGACGCGCTGAAGGTGGCCTACCGGCGCAGCAACCGCCAGGCAGGCGCCGCTATTCAAAACCTGGCGGTGCGCCTGTCCAAAAAGGAAGGCGCCCGGGTGTACCTGCGCAAGGTGGTGGCTGAGGAAGTGCATGAGCCTGAAATGCAGATTAGCCTGGAGGAGGCCCTGGAGATCCGCCCTGATTTTCACATCGGCGACATCGTGGAGATTGACGTCACCCCGGATAACTTTGGCCGTGTTGCCGCCCAGACGGCCAAACAGATGCTGGTGCAGCGCATCCGGGAAGCCGAGCGGGGCAAGATCTATGACGAATACATTGAAAAGGAAAACGAAATTCTCACCGCCATTGTGCAGCGGGTGGAGCCCAAGGCCGTTTATGTGGAGCTGGGCCGCACCGAAGGCATCATGGAAAGCAATGAGTTTATGCCGGGTGAGGAGTACCGGGATGGAGACCACATCAAGGTCTATGTGCTGAAGGTGCGCCGGTCGGGCTCTGAGTTTGCCAAAAATCCCCAGGTGTATGTCAGCCGCATTCATCCCGGCCTTGTGAAGCGCCTTTTTGAGATGGAGGTGCCGGAAATCGCCACCGGTGTGGTGCAGATCCGCGCCATCGCCAGGGAGCCTGGCAGCAGGACGAAAATCGCTGTCTATTCCATGGATCCCATGATTGACCCTGTGGGTGCTTGTGTAGGCCCCCGCGGTTCCCGGGTGGAAAAGGTGGTCAATGAGCTTAAAAATGAGAAGATTGATATCATTAAGTGGTCTCCGGATCCGGCGGAGTTTGTGGCCAACGCGCTTAACCCTGCCCATGTGATGAGCGTGTTTATCTCAGAAGAAGAGAAGATTTGCCGGGTGGTCGTGCCTGACATGCAGCTGTCTCTGGCCATTGGCAAGGAAGGTCAAAACGCCCGCTTGGCGGCTAAACTCACCGGCTGGAAGATCGATATCAAATCCCAGACCCAGGTGGAAGAGCTGCTGAGTGAGCAGGGCTATGACACTGAACCCGAAATTCCGGATGAAGCGGATGACATGGGGTATGAGGTCTGATCATTAAAGGCGGAGGAGCGATGCCCAAGAAAGTACCCATGCGCATGTGCGTTGGATGCCGGGAGATGAAGCCCAAGCGGGAGCTGCTGCGTGTTGTGCGCAGCCCGGAAGGGGAGATCAGCATTGACTTTACCGGCAAAAAATCGGGCCGTGGGGCCTATGTGTGCAGAGATGAGGCCTGCCTTGACCGGGCGGTGAAACAACGCCAGCTGGAGCGTGCGCTTGAAAACCCGGTGAATGAAGAGATGATCGCCCTTTTGCGCAGGCAAATCAAGTATGGGCCCAGGCTGGTGAAGCGGGATGGATGAAAGACAGCTGAAAGGTTCACTGGGGCTTGCTTACAAGGCTGGGCAGTTGATTCCAGGCGCTGACAAGGCGCTGATGGCCTTAAGAGAAGGAAAGGCAGCTTTGATGCTGCTGGACCAGGGCACCGCGGTTAACACCCGCAAAAAGCTGGCAGATGGCTGTGCATACCGTGGGGTAACGCTTTTGGAACTGCCGGAAGGGCTCCTTGGACAGGCGATTGGCCGCCCGGGGGTGAACGCAGCCGCTATGACAGCAGGCGGAATGGCCGGTAAGATTCAACAGACGATCACAGGCGGGGAAAAGAACTCTGCCGCAAAGAATATCTTGGAGGACACAAGGCTTCATGGCTAAAGTCGGGCTGAAAGAAACAATCAAGGAACTCAACCAAAAAGCAGGTGTTGTTCTGGCCGAAACGGAACGGGTCAAACGCAACGCGGATATTATGATGGAAATGCTCAAGCAGCAGCAAACGCAGTTCCTTCGCCAGGAAGAGGAAGAAAGGCAGCGCCTGCGCTATGAGCAGCAGCAGGAGCTGCTCCGCCAACAGACCAAGGCCTGGACCATGCCGGACGATGATGCCGATGTGACGCCTGAGGCAGAGACGGAATCGGTTGAGCCGGTTGCAGTGGAACAAATTCAGGTATTTTCCCCGGAGGAAGAAGCGCCGGTGGCGGAAGCAGCGGCGGAGACAGTGACAGCTGAAGCGGTGCCTGAGCAGGTTGAAGAAACAAAGCTCCAGGAAGATGCGGCTTCCGTAGCCGCTGAGTGGCAGGCTGCTCAGCCGGTGACGCCATCACCGGCGGCTCATGCTGCACCTGCACAGCCTGTTATTCAGTCCGCTGCGCCGGCCAAACCAGCGCCCAGGCAACAACCATCCGGCAGACCTGCCACGCCGCCTCCCGGTGGATTTGGCCGTCCGGCGCCTGAACAGCGCGGCCCTTATGGTCGTCCTGCTCCCGCCGCTGGCACTTATGGCCGCCCGGCGCCCGGGCAAGGTGGTCCCTATGGGCGTCCGGCGCCTGGCGCAGGCCCCTATGGCCGTCCGGCCCCAGGCGCTGCTGATGGCAAGCCGTCTGGTCAGCGTCCCTTTGGGCGTTCGGTTGCTTCGGGCGCGGCGCGCGGCGCAAGCGCCAAGACGTCTTTTGCGGATGTGGTACCTTCTGTTGAGAAAGAACGGGTCAGCAACTACGACCCCAACAAAAAAAGCTATACCCGTCAGCGTGATCCGGAGCGTGTCAGCAAAAGCAAGCGCCAGATGGCGCGCGGCGGCAAGTCTGGCAGAAGGTTTGATGAGGATGAGGTGCGCGGCGGCAAGCGTCCACGTGGCAAAAAGCTGGTGTCCGCTCAGCAGATGATGGCTCCTATCAAGATTGAGACAGCCTATATGACGGCTGAAACCATCACGGTTAAGGATTTGACTGAGCGCATCGGCAAACCCGCCGGGGAAATTCTCAAGAAGCTCCTTTTGCTTGGCAACCTGGCCAATATCAACAGCGAGCTGGATTATGACACGGCCGCTCTGGTTTGCAGTGAGTTCGGCTGCACATTGGAACTGAAGCTGGAAAAAACCGCTGAAGAGGCGCTAATCGAAACGGCTGATGTGGAAGACGCTGAGGAAGACCTTCAGGAACGTCCTCCGGTTATCACCATCATGGGCCATGTTGACCATGGCAAGACCTCTTTGCTTGACTATATCCGCAATGCCCATGTCACCAAAGGCGAGGCTGGCGGCATCACCCAGCACATCGGCGCCTACAGCGTGGAGATGGATGGCCATACCATCACCTTTCTGGATACCCCGGGTCATGAGGCCTTCACCGCCATGCGTGCCAGGGGCGCCCAGGCCACTGACATTGCGGTGCTGGTGGTGGCGGCGGACGATGGCGTGATGCCTCAGACCGTTGAAGCCATCCGGCATGCTCAGGCGGCAGATGTGCCGATTATTGTGGCCATCAACAAAATGGACAAGGCCGATGCCAACCCTGAGCGCATCAAGCAGGATTTGACCGCGTATAACCTGGTGCCGGAGGAGTGGGGCGGCGATACCATCATGGTGCCTGTCAGCGCCCTGACCGGCGAAGGGGTGGATCAGCTGCTGGAGATGATTCTGCTGCAAGCGGAAGTGCTTCAGCTCAGGGCCAATCCCAACCGCCTGGCCAAGGGTATTATCATTGAGGCGAAGCTGGACAAAGCCCGTGGTGCGCTGGCCACAGTGCTTCTTACCAACGGCACCCTCAGCGTAGGGGATAATATCATTGCAGGCCTGGCTTCAGGCCGTGTGCGCGCCCTGCTGAATGACCGGGGCGAGAATGTGCAGAGCGCCGGCCCCGCCATGCCGGTTGAAATTTCCGGCTTCAGCGTGGTGCCTGATGCGGGCGATGAGTTGATTGCGGTGGAAGATGACCGGCTGATCCGCCAGGTCGCCAAGGAGCGTGAGGAGAAGATGAGGGAACAGCGCATAGCGTCGTCTTCTGCTGTGACTCTTGATACCCTTTTCTCCAGCATCAAGGAAGGCGAAACAATCACCCTTAATGTTTTGATTAAAGCGGACGTGCAGGGCTCGGTTGAAGCGGTGCGCCAGTCTTTGGAAAAGTTGTCCAATGACCAGGTGAAAATCCATGTGCTGCACAGCGGCGTTGGCGCGGTGACCAAGGACGATGTCAACTTGGCAGCCACCTGCAATGCCACCATCATCGGCTTTAACATCCGCCCGGATAGAAACGCCCGTGATATCGCCGCCAGGGAAGGCATTGATATCAGGCTGTACAGGGTGATTTATCAGGCGATTGAGGATGTTGAAAAGGCCATGAAGGGCATGCTGGAACCCGAGTTTAAGGAAGTGTCTTTGGGTGAGGCTGAGGTGCGCAATGTGTTTAAGGTGACGGGCTCCGGTACTGTTGCCGGCTGCTATGTGCTGGATGGCAAGATGGCCAGAAACCAGCAGGTGCGCTTGCTGAGGGATAATATCGTTATCTTTGAAGGCAAGCTTTCATCCCTCAGGCGTTTCAAGGATGATGTGCGTGAAGTGGCCGCGGGATATGAGTGTGGCATCGGGCTTGAAAATTACAATGACATCAAGGTAGGCGACATCATCGAGTGCTTTACCATGGAAGAGATTGAGAAATAAGGAGGCGCTGTGCCCCAGTATCGTATTGACCGTATTTCTGACGAAATCAGGCGCGTGATTGACCGGATTATCCGGGAGGAGCTGAATGACCCCCGGGTGTCCGGCACCTTTAGCATCACCCGGGTGGAAACCACCCGGGACCTTCGCTACGCAAAGGTCTATGTCAGCGTGCTTGAAACGGAAAAGTCAGACGACATGATCAAGGCCCTTAAAGGAGCGGCGGGTTATCTTCGCCGGGCAATGGGGAATGAACTATCTCTGCGCTATACGCCTGAGCTTCAGTTTGTGGCGGATAAAAACATTGAGTATGGCATGCATATCGCGGATGTATTAAAGCAGGTGATGAAAAATCAGGGGAGTTCAGAGGATGAGACCTGATTTGACGACTGTTCTCCCGGTGATTCAAAAAGCAAAGCGGGTTCTGTTGTTTACCCATCAGCACCCTGATGGAGATGCCATTGGCTCTGTTCTGGCGCTTAATTCCCTGATAAAACGCCTGGGAAAAGAAACGATGATGCTCTGCCAGGACAAGGTGCCTGACAACCTGCATTTTTTGCCTGGCTGGGAGCAGGTGACAAACACCAGCGTTCTTAGCGCCATGCCCGAGAAGGTTTATGACCTGGGTATCGCGGTGGATGTGTCCGATTATGCCCGTTTGGGGGATTGCGGGCCCTTTTTCAAGGCATGCCCAATGACCATAAAAATCGACCATCACGCAACGGATGAGCAGTATGCTCAGGTATCTTATGTGGATGTGTCGGTGGCGGCAACGGGCGTTCTGATCTTTCGGCTGTTTGAAGCTTTCGGCCTGCCTATTACCCAGGATGAGGCCCTTTATCTCTATACCGCCTTATCCACAGACACCGGAAACTTCAGCTATGGCAACATGACGGAAGAGTTTTTCTGCCAAATCGCCATGCTGATGAAGGCGGATTTGCCTATTGTGGATGCTGCCAGACAGCTCCATTTAGTGAAGCATCCTGCTTCAATCAGCATTCTTGCCCGGGCGCTTCATTCCCTGACCTATCTGGCAGAGGGCAAGCTCAGCATGATGTTTTTGCGTGCCGATGATTTTATGCTGGCTGAGGCCAATTTGGAACACGCTGAGGGCATTGTGAATTATGGGCTGAATATCCTGGGCGTTGAGGTGACTTTTTTAGCTACGCAGAATGGCGATGGGGTGAAGTTCAGCCTGCGCTGTCTGCCGCCCCATGATGTCTCCAAGGTTGCCCAGGCGTTTGGCGGAGGGGGGCATGTGCTGGCCGCCGGCTGCACCATTCACAAGCCCTTTGATGAAGCGGTGGCTCAGATGCGGGAATATCTGGAACAGGTGATCCAATGAAGCTGGGTGTGATCAATCTGCTCAAACCGCCTGGCATGTCAAGCGCGCAGGCGGTTGCCTTTATCAAGCGCTTAAGCGGCCTGAAAGCCGGGCATGTGGGGACCCTGGACCCTGAGGCGGTGGGGGTGCTGCCCATCCTTTTGGGGCGGGCTACCCGCATTGCGGATTATTTGATTGCAGGCCCCAAAGTATACCTGGCGGAGATTGCCTTTGGCGCGGCGACTGATACCCAGGATGCCCAGGGACATGTGATATCCAGGGGAGAAAGCCATCCGGACAAAAGGGCTCTGCTGTCTGTGCTTCCCCGGTTCACGGGATCCATCAGCCAGTTGCCGCCGCAGTTTTCCGCCTTAAAGCTGGGGGGAACGCCAGCCTACAAGCTGGCCCGCAGCGGCCGGAAGGTGGATTTAACCCCAAGGGAGACTGAGGTAGACAGCATTACCCTGCTTCAGGAGATGCCCGAGCATGGTTTTTTGATGAGGATTGTCTGCGGCAAGGGCACCTATATCCGCACCCTCTGCCATGATATCGGACAGGCTCTTGGGTGCCCGGCGCATATGCGGCTATTGATCCGGGAAGAGAGCAGCTATCTATCCATTCACGATGCTTGCACGGTGGAAGAGCTGCGCGAGGTCGGAAGAGAAAACATGCCCAGATATCTGTTGTCTGTGGAAAAGGCTTTGGATTTTCTGCCTGGTTTTCAAGTGCCCGTCACATTGCTTCACTTGCTGGCAGGCGGGGTATGCATCGCTGTCAATGACAGACGCCTGGGAGATGTCAGGCCGCCTGCAGGCCCGTTCAGGATGTACGCTGGGAATGCCTTTCTTGGGATATTCGAAGCGCTTGAGGGAAGCTTCCGTGCTAAATGCATGCTTTATCAGCCCTGAGTTATCTTTATTCTTGACAGATAAACGCTGGGAAGGTAATATCAAACGCGAAAAGGAGGGGTTTTGTTTGGCAAAGCAGCGCATGGAGAAGCCTGAACAGAATAAACCGATTAGGGAATCAACATACGAAACCCTGAAACATGCGATCATTCTGGGCGAGATTCCTGCCGGTTCCCGCCTGATTGAAACCGCTTATGCGGAAAGCATGCATATCAGCCGCACTCCACTGCGGGAAGCGTTTAGGAAACTGGAACTTGATGGGCTGGTTGAGTATGAGCCCCGCCGCGGCGTGGTGGTGAGTGCCTTCACCATTGAGGACATTGAGGAAATTTATGCCATCAGAAACGCTTTAATGATGCTGATTGTGCCCTCCATCATCCGGAACATCACGGATGAGGTGCTGGATAAGCTGCAGCAAATTCTGGATAAAATGGATGTGGCCCAAGAAGCCCATGACGCTGAGAAATTGGCGGTACTTAACCGGGAATTTCATGGCACCATCGAACAGGCGTCAGATAAGCGCCGCATTCTGCGTGTGATTGAAAGCCAGGAAGAGTATGTCATGCGTTTTTCCAAGATGGCCATTGAAAGCATTGTGCGCCGATCACGCGCCCATGAAGAGCACCATGAGATGCTGCGCCTGCTTCGCGCCAAGGATGAACAAGCCTTTTCGGACTTGACCCGAAAGCATTTCAAAGAGAGCATGGATACCTGCCTGGCGGTGGTGAGTAAACCCCGCGAGGGCCAGCTCATATAACGCCAGCTTAACCATCCTCTTTTGCTATAGAATGTGAGCGCTATTGAA
Source organism: Christensenellales bacterium (assembly GCA_050952935.1). Classification (GTDB taxonomy): domain Bacteria; phylum Bacillota; class Clostridia; order Christensenellales; family Aristaeellaceae; genus UBA6115. Next base: position 909,208 of record JBMNLS010000002.1, read on the forward strand.
AGCGCAGTAATTTTTGATATAGGAGGATGACATGAACGATATCCAGATCGCGCAATCGGTCAAACTAACCCCCATTGCGGACATCGCTGAGAAAGCGGGGATCCCAGCAGAGCTGTTGCAGCCCTACGGCAAGTACATCGCCAAGGTTGACCCCATCCCCTTGGCTGATAACCCCCAAAAGGCGAAGCTGATTTTGGTGACGGCGATTACGCCAACGCCCGCTGGCGAAGGGAAAACCACGGTATCCATCAGCCTGGCTGACGGAATGACCAAAAATGGTAAAAAATCCATGCTGGCTTTGCGTGAGCCCTCTCTGGGGCCTGTGTTTGGCATGAAGGGCGGCGCCACCGGCGGCGGGTATGCCCAGGTGCTGCCCATGGAGAATATTAACCTGCATTTTACCGGTGATCTGCACGCCATCACCGCGGCAAACAACCTCTTAGCCGCCATGGTGGACAATCATATTCAGCAAGGCAATCAGCTTAATATCGACCCGCGCCAGGTGCGCTGGCGCCGCTGCATGGACATGAATGACCGGCAGCTGCGCAACATCGTCAGCGGACTGGGCGGTTCAAAAAGCGGCATGCCCCGGGAAGATGGCTTTGATATTACCGCTGCCAGCGAAGTAATGGCCGTGTTTTGCATGGCCAGCGGCATTGCCGACCTAAAAAAACGCCTGGGAGACATCGTTGTTGCCAAATCCTATGACGGGCAGAGCGTCACCTGCGCTCAGATTGGCGCCCAGGGGGCCATGGCGGCGCTGCTCAGAGATGCCCTGATGCCTAACCTTGTGCAGACGATTGATAGCACCCCCTGCCTCATCCACGGCGGGCCGTTTGCCAACATTGCCCATGGCTGCAACTCCGTCACCGCGACCAAGCTGGCCATGAAGCTGGCTGATTATGTGGTGACAGAGGCGGGATTTGGCGGGGATCTGGGCGCGGAAAAGTTTATTGATATCAAGTGCCGCGCCAGCGGCCTGAAGCCTGATTGTGTGGTGCTGGTTGCGACCATCCGGGCGCTGAAGCATCATGGCGGCGTGGCGAGAGAGGATTTGAACAAGAAAAATGTGGAAGCGCTGGGGGCAGGGATTGAAAACCTGCTGCAGCATGTGCGCAATGTGCGTGAGGTGTGGCAGCTGCCGGTGGTGGTGGCCATTAATCATTTCGTCAGCGATACGCCTGAAGAAATAAATGCCCTGGAAAACGCTATGGCGCAGGAGCAGGTGCCCTGCAAATTCTGCGACGGCTGGTCAAAGGGTGGCGAGGGCGCAAGGGAACTGGCCAGCGAGGTGTGCCGTATCGTGGATGGAAAGGACGCCTCCTCCATGGCATTTACCTACCCGGATGATATGTCCCTGAAAGATAAGATTAAAGCCGTTGCCACCCGCATCTATCATGCGGATTCCGTGGTGTTTACCGCCCAGGCCGGAAAGATGCTGGACGAACTCAGCAAGGAGGGTTATGGCAAGATGCCTGTGTGCATCGCCAAAACCCAGTATTCTTTCAGCGATGACCCCAAGCTTTTGGGCGCGCCCAAGGGTTTTGAGCTGACCATCCGGGATGTGCGCCTGTCAGCGGGCGCCGGGTTTGTTGTGGCCTTTGCGGGTGACATCATCGCCATGCCGGGGCTGCCCAGGGTGCCGGCGGCCAACAACATCGATGTGGATGATCAAGGGCTGATCAGCGGTGTATTCTAATCATCTGAGGTGAAAACATGAACGGCATTAAACAACAGATTCTGGAGATTCTCAACAATGACTGTCGTGTGTCCTTAGAACAGATTGCTACTATGATCGACCGGGACATAACGGAAGTTGCCCAGTATATTCATGAACTTGAAAAGGAGCAGGTGATCCTGAGCTACCGCCCTGTCATCAACTGGGACAAAGCAGAGCGACAGCGGGTGGAGGCCGTGATTAAGGTTAAAGTCACCCCCCAGCGGGACTTTGGTTTTGATGCCATCGCTAAACGCATCTATCGTTTTAATGAGGTGAAAAGCCTCTTTCTTGTGAGCGGCAATTATGATTTGCTTATCCTGGTGGAAGCGCCGACACTCAAGGAGCTGGCTCAGTTTGTTTCAGAGCGGCTAAGCCCCCTTGAAACGGTGACGGGCACGGACACCAGCTTCGTGTTGAAGCGTTATAAGCAGGATGGCGTTGTTTTTGACGATGGAGGCGAGGACACACGCCTGGTAATTTCACCGTGAGTGAGCGCTTTATTAACCCCGCTGTTAGCGCAGTTGCGCCCAGCGCCATCCGCCGATTCTTTGATACGGCAAGCACCATGAAGGATGCCATCTCTCTGGGGGTGGGTGAGCCTGATTTTGTAACCCCTTTCCCGGTGCGTAATTCAGCCATTGACAGCCTGCTTGATGGGGAAACCCAGTACACCACCAACTATGGTATCTTGCCTCTGCGGGAAGAGATCAGCCGATATTTGGCTGAGCGTTTCCAGGTTAAGTATGATCCCCGTAGTGAAGTGCTGGTGACGGTAGGGGCCAGTGAAGCCATCGACATCGCCCTGCGCGCTATTCTGAGCCCCGGGGATGAAGTACTAATACCGGAACCCTGCTATATCAGCTACCAGGCCTGCACCCGGTTTGCAGGGGGCGTGCCCGTTCAGGTACATACCCATGTAAGCAATGATTTTGAATTGGATGCCAATGACTTGGCAGCGAACATCACGCCCAAAAGCAAGGTGCTGATTCTGTCTTACCCCAGCAATCCCACGGGCGCCGTGCTGCCCCGGGATAAAATGGCGGCCGTGGCGAAACTGGCCATTCAACATGATCTGTTTGTAATCTGCGATGAGATTTACAGCGAGCTTGTTTATGATGGCTACAAGCAGACCTCCATGGCTTCTCTGCCTGGCATGTGGGAACGGACGATGACCATCAGCGGTTTCTCCAAGGCTTTTGCCATGACTGGCTTCCGTCTGGGCTATCTGTGTGCACCCAAGGCTTTTGTGTCAGTGGCGGCAAAGATTCACCAGTACACCATCATGTGCGCCAGCCGACAAAGCCAGGTGGCAGCCTGCTTTGCGCTTAAGCGTGGACGGGAAACCGGTTATGAGGATGTGCTGCGCATGCGGGAGAGCTACAATCAGCGCAGACGGTTGATGTTTAAGGCCTTCAGAAACATGGGCCTTGAGTGCTTTGAGCCCAAAGGAGCCTTTTACATGTTCCCCTCAATCAGTAAAACAGGCCTCAGCAGCGACGCTTTCTGTGAAGCGCTGCTTCAGGAAAAAGCAGTGATCTGTGTGCCAGGATCCGCCTTTGGTGAAAGCGGCGAAGGGCATATCCGATGCTGTTATGCGACCAGCACCGAAAAATTAATTGAGGCTTTTGACCGCATCGCAGTATTTTTAGACACCATATAGGGAGACTATTCATGTTTGGAAAACAGCGGATTCTTGCGATTCTTTTAATGCTTTGCATGACGCTTGGCATGCTTCCATCCGCCTTGGCTGATGAGGAAATATCATTGTCTCATTTCCTTACGCCAGCACCGGCTGTGGTGGAGAACCCGGCTGCGGAAAGCGTAGGTGCGGAAAACATCGCGCCTTCCGCGACCGCCACGGCGGAACCGATAGAAACCCTGCCGGACGGCACGGTGCAGATCATTGTGACGGCGGCGGGAGACACCACCATTGGCGGGGATATCCGCAAGCGCGGGGATTCTATCTTTGACAAAGAGTTTAAGAAACAGAACAAAAACGTCAATTTCATCTGTCAGAATGTCAAGGGGATCTTTGAAACCGATGACATGACCATCGTCAACTTCGAAGGTACCCTGACCACAGCGCCTGTATACAAAACCAAGAATCAGTTTGTTTTTTCGGCACCCCCTGAGTATGTGGAGCTGCTGACCAACGGCAGCATCGAGGCGGTGGCCCTTGAAAACAACCATGTGATGGATCATGGCGAAGCGGGGCTGGCTGAAACCAAAGCCACCTTAGACGCAGCGGGCATCGTTTGGAGCGACTCAAAAAACATGGGTGTGTATAAGGTAAAAGGTGTGTCCATCGCCATGCTTACCTATCAGCAGTACCGGGAAAAGGTTGATGAACTGCTGGTGCAGGTTCCCCTGGATGTGGCCAGGGCCAAGGCTGCTCACGATATTGTTATCGTCAGCTTTCATTGGGGGCAGGAGCTGGATTATAAGCCCAACAAGAACCAGATCAACCTGGGCAGGGCAACCATTGATGCCGGGGCCGATCTGGTGCTTGGGCACCATAGCCACCGCATCAACCCCATCGAGCGCTATAAGGATAAATATATTGTGTATTCCCTGGGTAATTTCAGCTTTGCCGGCAACACCAAGCCCAGCGACATGAGCACTTTCCTTTTTCAGGTGCGCTTTGACGTGAAAGAAGGACAGGTTAAAACCGATGCCTTTCGCATCATTCCATGCCGTATTTCATCAAAGTCTGATTACAATGACTTTGTGCCAACGCCCTTTACCGACCAGCGCCATATTGACAACGTGGTCAACATGCTTAAGTCAAACAGCAAAAACCTGGAATTTGCCGTTGAGTTCTACCCCCTGGACTGGGAGTGAGTTGTGATGCGCGCCAAAATCCTGATGTTGTCAGACAGCATAAAATCCAAATCCCTCCTGCGCACACCCCAACAGGCGTTAAGTGATATTGCTGTGGCCTTTGGTCACAGCTTTGTCATGAAGGATCAACAGCTGGAAGAAGTGAATTTCGATATTTCGCCGGATGAATATCAGGCTGTGATAGCCGCCGTGTCAGAAGAAGAGCTGCTGGATGTGTTTGATGCCCGGTGGCGGATCAGAAGTTTGAGGTTGCCTGATGGTTTGGCGGATTTTTCTCTGCTGAGAATTCCCCGTTTTCCAGCCATTACCTTGGTAAGCCCGATGCAAACCGGGCTGCAAAGCGCTTTGCTGGCGGCGGAAAAGGCCTTCCAAATCGCTGGTGAAATGGGTGCCATGGTTTGGGCTGTTGCTGATCAGGGAGCGCCCGGCGTGTTGGCGGAAGCCGTCAGCCGAGCAGCCAGCCCCTATGCGCTGTCCTCTCCTGAGGCGGTGCCTGTGGAATCAGTAGTCGCAAAGCCGCTTCAGCATCCGGACAAGAACCATGTTTTCCTGGCTGATCGGCCAACCGCCGAGCTTTTGTTCGCCATTTTCAGGGGGCTTAGCGGCGCTGGGCTAAGCTACAGCATATATGGGGATGAAAGCACTAAAATTCACCTGGCGGGTGGTGTGTCTGGTTTTGCGCCTGGTTTATTTGACGCGCTCTACGCGACAGTAACAGCGCTTGAGAGCAGCTTACACCTGAAAAAAGAAGCCGGCTGTTTGCGGGCTTCTGTTGATAATGTGCTTGCTTCGGGATGGCGTTCCCGGGATATGAACGTTGTGGGGGAAAGCGCGGGAGACGAGCAAATCGCAGCGCTGATTGGCGAACAGATTGAATTGGCGGGCAGCCTGATGCAGCGGTTTCCCGGCTAACTACCACCTTAGTTGCCCGCTCCCTGAGAGTGGGCCATTTTTTTTGCGCCCTCCGTCATCACAACGCTGCCGTCATTTAGCACCCATAAGGCGTCCACCGGCAAACCCAGGGACTGGATAAAGGCAGCCCCATCTTCCTGTGACATGAGAAAAAGCGCGGTTGACAGCATATCGGCAAGGCCGGAATCCTCTGTCAAGATGGTGACAGCGCGCATATATTGCGATGGCATCAGGGTTAAAGGATCAATGATGTGATGATACCTTTTCCCGTCAAGGGTGAAAAAGCGCTGATAATCTCCGCTTGTGACGGAGGACAGGTTGTGCATGTACAGCACGTCAAGCACATTGCCATCCGTGGGGGAGTGGATGGCTGCATCCGGATCCTGAATCCCCACGCCCCAGTTGCTGCGTCCGTCGAGGGGCGGGTTGCCGGTGCGCACATTGCCGCCGGCGTTGATGATGAAATGCGACAGATCGCTCTCAAACATCTGTTTGGCCACCAACTCTGTGGCATAGCCTTTTGCGACGGCACCTACGTCCAGCTTAAGCACCGGATCAGCGAAAAAAACGGTGTGCTTATCCGCGTCCAGAACGACATCGTCCATATTTGTGTGTCTGGCGGCCTCCTGAAGCGCTGCCATTTTGGGAAGCGTGGCGTGCTCCGGATCTGATTCAGCCAGTTCCCGGGCCTCATGCCACAGCGATAATACAGTTCCCATGGCCACATTGACCGTGTTCCGCATTTTGGGCTGCATCTCCTTGCAATAGGAAAGCAAGTCAAAAAGCTCCTGAGGTACCTCAACCGGTCCCTGTGCAGCCTGGTGGTTTAAGGTATATACATTTTGAATGCCCTCATAAGGATGATACTGGTCAAAAATCATGTGATAGCGTTTAAAGGCCGCTTCGGCTTGTGTGGCGGCCCGGTCAAAAACCGCCTTGTCACTGGCATAGCCCAAAATGGTGATCACTGTGTCAAAAGTGTCAAAAAAAACATAGGAGTATTTTTGAAAGGAAGGAGTCTGGACGGCCAGGGCGCTTGATGTCATCATCAGGCACAGAGAAAGAATAAGGACACATGTTTTTTTCATCGTAGATATCATTCGGAATACCCCAATGCCTTCAGGTCGCCGGGTGTGTTGCGCCAGTCTGAGCGCACCTTGACCCACAGCTGCAGGTTGACTTTCTTATCCAGCAGCTTTTCAATGCCCTCACGGGCCTTGCGCCCGATGGCGCCCAGCATAGCGCCCTGTTTGCCGATGATAATGCGTTTGTGGGATTCCCGCTCGCAGAATATGTTGGCGAATATTTCTACCATCTGTTCATTCACTTCTTTCATGGAGAGGACTTCTACGCCAATCCCGTGGGGGATTTCTTCCTGGAGGGCGAACAGCGCCTGTTCCCGGATCAACTCCGCCACAAACTGCCGTTCTGTTTGATCTGTCCACATGGTGGTGGGATAATAGGCGGGGCCTTCCGGTAAACGGGCGATCAGCTCATTTTTCAGGATGTCAACACCATCGCCTGTACGGGCGCTGACGGGGAGAATGGCGTCGTAGCCTGCCTGAGCAAATTCCGCCATGGGCTTCAGCAAGTCTTGGGGATGCACGGTGTCAATTTTATTAAGAATCAGGATCTTGGGTACTTTCGTGGCCTGCATGTCCGATACCACCTGATGATCCTGCTGTGTGATTTTTCCGGCGTCAAGCACCACCAGAAGCGCGTCTATCCCTTTTACCGCTTCCTGGATGCTTTGGTCCATATACTCCCCCAATTTGGTGCGGGGCTTATGGATGCCGGGCGTGTCAACAAACACCAGCTGGGCGTCAGGCAAGTTCAATATGCCGATGATACGGTTGCGGGTGGTTTGAGGTTTTGGGGTGACAATGGCGACCTTTTCACCCACCAGGGCATTGAGCAGGGTGGATTTGCCCACGTTGGGGCGGCCAACGATGCTGATAAAACCGGAATGAAAGGCTTCAGCAGCTTTATGATTTCCGGTCATTTCCTGTCCTCCTCAAAACTCAGAAAGCTGCGGGGCAAGAGCTGATCCAGGGTGGTCTCATCGGCTTGTCTTCCGTCATCCCAGGTAATCAGCACCCGCATCTTAGGAGCGAACTCGCTCAGAACCTGCCGGCAGGCGCCGCAGGGCCAGGGCGGAGTAGCATCCGCCGCAATGGCAATGGCTTCAAATTCCGTCTCCCCCTCGCTGATGGCTTTGAACATTGCTGTTCGCTCAGCGCAGTTGGTCAGGCCAAAGGAAGCGTTTTCAATGTTGCAGCCCGTGTATACCTTGCCAGATTTGCCCAAAAGCGCTGCGCCTACCTTGTAACTTGAGTAGGGCGTATAGGCATATTTCCTGGCTTCCCTTGCTTTTTGAAGCAAGGATCGGTATGAGGGATAGGCATTCTCCAGTATTTTTTCTTCTTTTTCGCGCATACGCAGCTTATCCTCCGGATCAAGATGATCATAGCCCATCAAGTGTAAAACCCCATGGACGAATAAATAGGCGAGCTCTCGATTGGCGCCGTGGCCAAAAGCTTTAGCCTGGGCGCTCACCCTGGGCAGCGAAATCACAATATCGCCCAGGAAATAGGTGCCCGTTTCGCTGTCCCAGACATCGGTTGGAAGAATGCTGCATTGCCCCATGGTACGCTGTGGATGAAAGGGCATTGCTGGAAAGCTAAGCACATCTGTGGCCTTATCCACATGCCGCCAGGCGCGGTTGATTTCCTGTATGCCGCTATCATCTGTCAGCATCAGCGCCAGGGAAAGAGGCGCTGTCACCCCTTCAGTCATACCGGCACCTTTGGCCAAATCTTCAAAAAAGGCGGATGGAACAGGGGAGGGGAGGCCATCATCAGATAAAATGACACGCATGATTAAACCGGCTTCTGCTCTGAATCGGTGTGTTCCGGTTCCCCATGTGTTTGTGGGCTGGCAGGCAATGGAGCGCTACGCGCACTGGTTTTTCGCAACTGCTGCAGCTGCGCCATCAGCCTGTCCTTGGGAGGGAGCTTATCAGGGATGGCGGGATATTCGATCCGTTCATGGAAAACCCCATGTAGCACCGTGGCGCAGGTATCGCTGATGGATTGCAAATCAGACAGGGTTAAGGGTGCGTTCACCAATTGTCCATCCTGGATTTTTTTCTGAATCAGGCTGTTGATAAAATCAACAATTTCCTGCTGGCTGGGGTTGTTGAGCGTTCTGATAGCGGCTTCTATGGTATCGCACAGCATCACCAGGGCGCCTTCCGCAGTGCGGGGCGGCACACCGTCATAGCGGAACTCTTCATCGTTCACCAGTTCATTGGCGTTTTCCTTGATCGCTTTATGATAGAAATAGGCGACAACGGAATCGCCGTGATGTTCAGCGATAATTTGCTTAATTTCCTGAGGAAGCCGATAGTGCTTGGCCATGGCTACGCCTTCCCTGACATGGGAGGTGATGATGGCGGCAGACACCTGGGGATTGGTATTGTCATGGATATTGCCGGTGCCAATCTGGTTTTCTTTGAAATATAGGGGCCGTTTCAATTTACCGATATCATGGAAATATGCTCCCGCACGGGCCAGGAGAGGATTGGCCCCAATGGCTTCCGCGCAGGCCTCGGCCAGATTGGCGATGATAATGCTGTGATGATAGGTGCCTGGCGCCTCCAGCAGTAGCCGGCGCAGCAGGGGATGGTTTGGATTGGTGAGGCTAAGGAGCCTGGTAGGAGAGGACAAATTAAAGACAGATTCAAGGGCCGGCTGTATCGCCAGACACAGCACCGTGCTGACCCCAACGCCCACCAGGGACCAAAGCCCCTTGACGATGGTGTTTTGCAGGTTCATGCTGGTAAGAAGGCCCATGCCAAGCAGCAGTAAAAAGCTGGCCGCAGCCGCCAGAGCGCCGGTTAAAAGCGCATAGAAACGCTGGTGTTTGTTGTTCAGCACCAAGACGGAAATAACACCGGAAAAAACCCCGATGGAAAGCAGGTTTACCCAGTCCGTGCTGGTGCTGCCCGAGCCTGCAATCATCAGCGCGCACAGGGCGGTGCTGGCCGTTCCCATAATCAGAGCAGGTACGGCCCCCAAGGTACCGGTGATCAGCATAAATGGCAAAATCAAGGGCGACAGATAAATCAGCTGAATTTCCTTGGCCAGCAGGGAAAAGGCCATGGCAAGCAGAAGCACCAGATAGATGAGCCCAATGAACTTGATTTCTTTAACCACCCAAGGGGTGATCACCTTAAGCGCTAAAAAGGTAAGGATCAAAATACTTGCCACTAATATGACGGCGCCCAAATACATGGGGTAATCAATGGTGTTGTCATCCAGCAAACCAAGGCTTGTGAGCATGGCCATCTGGTTTTCCCGGATACGACCTTCACCCTTTACCACGATGTTCTGGCCTTGTTTGTAAACAACGGGCTCCACCTGTTCCCAGGCGGTTTGCCTGGCTGCCTCCGTTGCCTCCGCGTCAACAACCATATTGGGTTCAATGATCTTCTGAAGCACAGGCAAAACCACATTTTGCAGCAGGCTGACATTGGTTTTATAGCCCACCAGCTGCATAATGCTGTTGATGGCGCTTGATTCCTGCCCCTGGATGACATTGCCTTGCATGGTGTTCCTCACAGCGGGCACCAGAGCTGCATACATCTCGTCAAATTGCTCGTTGCCGGCGTTTAGCAGGGTCACCATCTGAAAATCCTTCAGCACAATCAAATCCATCATGCCATGAGCGTTCATTAATTCATCTTTGCTGTAAGTACGCCTGCTTGAATAGTCGGGGAGGGTCTGTGCGTATTGGCGCACAGCCACCATTTCCGCGTGGGCTGCTTCCAGGTTGTTAATGACCGTTTCGGTGATACCCTCCTGATGATGGAAGGTGGGCGTTACGGCAGCGGCAGCGGCATCACGATTGATTTTGGTGGTCACTTCATCAATCACATCTTTATTGGCGGAGATGGTTTGATCAGGTACCATGCCCACATAGAGGTTATAACGTTTAGGGCTGATGCTGATGATAAAGAGCAACAAACATAATAGAGCACCCACCATGGCAGCCAGAAGCCTGACAAAAGACTGGGAGCGCAGGAAATCAATCATCCGTTTGTAGATGGAAGGAGGCTTCGCGCCAGGGGGAGGAACAGGCAATTCAAACATTTTCTTCTCTCGCTGCTTCGTAAGTTTCATAGGCGCTGACGATGCGCTGCACCAGATCGTTGCGCACCACGTCATCCCGGCTGAGCCTGACAATCCGGATGCCTTCCACATCCTTGAGCACATCAAGCGCTATTAACAGCCCGGAACGCTTGGCGTGGGGAAGGTCGATCTGGGAAGGGTCGCCATTGACCACGCATTTGGCATTGCGTCCCATGCGGGTTAGGAACATCTTCATCTGTTCAGGGGTAGCGTTTTGCGCTTCATCCAGGATGATAAAGGCATCGTTGAGCGTTCGTCCGCGCATAAAGGCCAGGGGCGCCACCTCAATGGCGCTGCGCTCTACATAGCGCTGATAAGCTTCCAATCCTAGGATTTCAAACAGCGCGTCATACAGCGGCCTGAGGTAGGGATCCACCTTCTGGGCCATGTCGCCGGGGAGAAAGCCCAGCTTTTCACCCGCTTCGACAGCGGGACGGGTCAAAATCAGCCGCTCCACTTCCTTGTTGCGCAGGGCAACGGCTGCCATAGCCATGGCCAGAAAGGTTTTTCCTGTGCCTGCCGGTCCTACAGAGAAAGTAAGGCCGCTGCTTCTAACAGCATGAACATACTCACGCTGCCCAGGTGTTTTGCACTTGATTTTCTTGCCCCTGTAGGTATAGGCAACCACATCGCCTACGCTGTCCTGCACCTGAGGGATGGCGCCTTTGCGGGCCATCTGGATAAGGTAGCGGATTTTTCCGGCCTCAAGCGGCTCGCCTGCTTCTATGATTCGAAGCATTTCAGTGATAACCAGCTCAGCAGTTTTTATGTTCTCGTTGTCCCCGATGATCTGCAGTTCGCCATCACGCAGGAAAACGCTTACGACCAACTCTTCCTCCAGCACGCGGATATTCTGATCGTTCAGACCAAACAAAGCCACGCAGCTGTCAAAGGTATCCAGAGGCATTGACAAGTGGTGCAGCAACTCCTTTCCCATATCCCTCATTAACCTGAGGGATAATATGTATCATACACTTTTTGCCAGCGATCCGCAACAAAAGCAAGGCATTACAATCAATGATCGTGAAATAGTTCGCGAAAGGGACGCGAAAGGGATTTAGATGCAAACAAAAAATGCTTGCATCAAAAACGGAGATATGGTATCATTAATTTTGCTATTCTGGAAGTCAGGAGGTGAAACGAGTTGGCCAACATTAGATCCGCACAGAAACGCATGCGCTCTGACAAGAGAAAGAATCTGCGCAACCGCATGGTGAAAACCGGCGTTAAAACCGCCGTTAAAAAGTATACCCTTGCCCTGGGGAACGACCTGCAGGCAGCCCCTGCCGCCATGGGCGCCGCGTCTTCAGCGCTTGACAAAGCGGTGTCCAAGGGCGTGATGCACAAGAACACCGCAAACCGCAAAAAAGCCCGCATGGCAAAAGCTTTGTTCAAGGCGCAGGCCTAAAACAATAAACCACCCCCCAAATGCCGCAAAACGCGGCTTTTCTTTTTTGTATTTACGGGATGAGATGCGCTTGATCCAACTTAATAATGCCCATGGCGGAGCGCTTGATTGGTGTAGCAATCCGCCATGGGATAAATGCTAAGTCATAACAAATGCGTGAAGAACATCCATGCTCTGTTTAAAATGAGATCATTACCGTTGTTTTTCTTAAGCGCTCATGCTGCCGGCGATTTGCGCAGCCAGCTTCACATTGTTAAACACAAGCTGGATATTCGACTTTAGTGAGTCGCCCCCAGTGAGCGTCACAACACGGGAAAGCAGATAAGGGGTGACTTCTTTTCCGCTGATGCCGTCTCTGTCCGCTTCATGAAGCGCCTGCTGAATGGCTCCGTTGATGATATCCTCGGGCATGGCGTATTCATCGGGGATGGGGTTGGCAATGAGCATTCCCCCGGGATAGTTCATGTCCCGCTGGGCACGAATCATGGCTGCGATGTCTTCCGGACTATCCGCCCGGTCATTGACCGCAAAACCGCTTTTGCTGGTGTAAAACGCGGGCAGTTCATCGGTCTGGTAACCAATGACAGGCACGCCTTTTGTTTCCAGGTATTCCAGAGTGAGGCCTAAATCCAGGATGCTTTTGGCACCGGCACAGACAACGGCCACAGGGGTCATGGCCAACTCCTCCAGGTCTGCGGAGATATCCATGGTGGTTTCGGCGCCTCGATGAACACCACCCACCCCGCCGGTGGCAAAGACCTTGATGCCTGCCATGGCGGCGATGATCATGGTGGCGGCTACAGTGGTAGCGCCATCCTGCTTGCGCGCAACCAGCAGCGGCAGATCCCTGCGGCTGGCTTTTTTGACAGCCAGGCCGATTTTGCCGAGGTATTCAATTTGCTCCTCGGTCAATCCAGCGCAAAGCTTTCCACCGATCACAGCGATGGTAGCAGGCTCCGCACCGTTTTCCCGGGCGATCTGTTCGCACATCAGCGCGGTTTCCACATTCTGTGGATAGGGCATGCCATGGCTGATAATGGTGCTTTCAAGGGCAATAATCGGCTTTCCTTCTTCCAAAGCTTTTTTTACTGCGGGGGACAAGCAAAGATGCTTATTCATCGTTTTCACTCCTCTTTTTGCTTTCTAAAAATTGTGTAGCGGCCAGAAGGCCGGCATGGGCAGCTTCGCGGGGACTTGCTTTTTTCATAATGGCGCGGGCCAAGCCTGCGGCCATCGCGTCACCGGCGCCGGTGGTGGGCACATCCATGGGCTTGTCAACGGATAGATAGCCACATTCCCCGTTGCCGGCATAGTATACACCATCCCGGCCCAGGGAGATATACACTTGCTCAGTCCCATGATCAAGGAACCATTTGGCGGCGTCTGGGATATCGGGAAGGCCGCTGAGCGCCAGCGCTTCCATGGCGTTTGGTTTGATTGCTGTCAAGGATGATAAAACAGGGAGAAGCCGCAAGCCTTTTTCGCAGCTGACCGGATCCGCCAGGATAGGGGATAAGACCAGACGTGGAATAGCCTTGATGGCTTCTTCCGGCAGATTGGCGTCAATCACACATAAATCAAAATCTGCTTTTAATATCTCGTTTTTTGATTCAAGATAATCGGGGTTCACGAGATTAAGAGCCGACATATCATTGATGGCCGAGGTCATGCTGCCGTCCAGGCTGTGAATGGCCATGTAGCTTGGAGAGGCGGAATGGGTCATGAGAGCGTGTGATATGTCAATACCGCTGAAATGACAGGCATTTTTTGCCAGGCTGGCAAACAGGTCATCGCCAAGGAGGGTGAGGAAATATACCTTCACCCCCGATTCAGAAAGTTTGGACGCGATATTGTAGCCTACCCCGCCCACAGACAGGCGAATATTGCCAGGCAGCGAATCTCCAGAACGGAAGGCGCCTGAGGGTGTTCCCAGGATATCGATGTTCATGCCGCCGATAACCAAAGCTTTTTTCATAGGATTAGCCTATCTCCAATCAACATACAGTCGCCAAAGCTGAAGAATCGGTATTCTTTGCTGACAGCTTCATCATAGGCATCCAAGGCGTTTTCAAGGTCCATAAAGGCGGACACCAGCATCAGCAGCGTGCTTTCCGGCAGGTGGAAGTTGGTGAGCAGCAGATCACAGGCTTTAAAATGATGGCCGGGCTTGATGAAAATATCGGTCATGCCTGTTCCGGGATGTACCAGCCCTTGATCATCAGCCACCGTTTCCATGGTGCGCAGGGAGGTGGTACCCACGCAGAGGATTCTGCCGCCCCGCGCCCGCGCTTGGTTGATGCGCTGGACCGCTTCCTCCGTTATCTCATAATATTCCTCATGCATCACATGATCTTCCAGGTTTTCTGCCTTGACAGGGCGGAAGGTGCCCAAGCCCACATGCAGCAGAATGGGGATGATGTGGACACCTTTATCCTCAATGGCTTTTAAAATCTGTGGCGTGAAATGCAGCCCAGCGGTGGGGGCTGCAGCGCTGCCGGAAAACCTGGCGTAAACCGTTTGATAGCGGCTGCCGTCCTCCAGCTTTTCATGGATATAGGGAGGCAGGGGCATCTGGCCCAAGGCATCCAGGATTTCCTCAAACATGCCCTGATAATCAAACTGCACAACGCGCCCGCCAAAGTCTGTGTTGTCCAGCACCCGGGCAGTTAAAACGCCCTGGCCGAAGACGATCCGGGCGCCTGTTTTCAGCCGTCTTCCCGGCCGCACCAAGGCTTCCCAGCTGTCTTTTGTGAGGCGTTTCAGCAGCAGCACCTCACAGGGAATACCGCTGTCTTCCTTTAGGCCAATTAATCTGGCCGGGATGACCTTGGTATGGTTGATGACCACCGCGTCACCCGGTTTTAGAAAGGCAGGCAAATCATAAAAATACCGATGCTCCCGCTTTCTATCCTGCCGGTTGCAAACCAGCATGCGGCTAGCATCCCTGGGGGTGATGGGCGTCTGGGCAATTAGGCGCTCTGGCAGCTCATAGAAAAAATCATGGGTTTTCATCAAAAAAGGCCACCTGTTGGGTGCTCGCTTCTGTTTTTTGATCATCATTGCCCGGGAAAGGACGGTTTAAGTGCTGGTAGGCAAGCGCTGTCGCTATCCTGCCCCGGGGGGTGCGGTGAATAAACCCCAGCTGGAGCAGATAGGGCTCATACACATCTTCTATGGTCAGCGCGTCTTCGCCGGTGGCGGCGGCCAGGGTATCAAGACCAACCGGACCGCCGGAAAATTTTTCGATCATGGTGAGAAGCACCGTACGGTCCACCCGGTCAAGGCCCAGATGATCAACATCCAGCAGCTTTAGCCCCGCATCAGCCACCTGTTTTGTGATTTTGCCATCGGCTTTTACCTGGGCATAATCCCTGACACGCTTGAGCATGCGGTTGGCGATGCGGGGGGTGCCGCGGCTGCGGCGGGCAATTTCAATGATGCCCTCGTCATCCGCTGGCATGCCCAAAAGGCTGGCAGATCGGTGCAGAATGCTGGCCAAGTCTTCAGGCGAATAGAGCTCCAGCCGGAACATCATGCCGAAGCGATCACGCAGGGGGGCTGAGAGCTGCCCGGCCCTGGTCGTGGCGCCGATGAGGGTGAAACGGGGGAGTTCCAGGCGCATAGACCGGGCGGTTGGCCCCTTGCCAATCATAATATCCAGCGCAAAGTCCTCCATGGCCGGATAAAGCACCTCTTCCACGGCACGGGAAAGGCGATGAATTTCATCAATAAACAAGACATCCCCGGCGTTCAAATTGGTGAGAATGGAGGCTAAATCGCCGGGGCGATCAATGGCGGGGCCTGATGTGACGCGGATATTTTGCCCCATTTCAGCGGCCACGATGCAGGCCAGGGTAGTTTTGCCAAGGCCGGGCGGGCCATAGAGCAGCATGTGATCCAGCGCGTCACGTCTTTTGAGCGCCGCCTTGATGTAGACGTTCAGATTATCCTTGACTTTGTCCTGGCCCACATATTCCCGCAACACCCGGGGACGCAGGGAAATGTCGGTCTCCCGGTCTTCATCCCGCTGGTCTGACATCATCAGTCTTTCATCCTGCATGGCTTACCCTTTCATCATCCCGCGCAGAGCCAGGCGCACCAGATCGTCCGCTTTATCCCCGGCGCCCTGTTGGTGCGCTTTGGAAATGGCCATCGTGGCCTCACTTTGGCTGTATCCCAGCCCCTGAAGGGCTAAGATGGCCTCACTGATGGCATCACCAGCGGCGGAGGCGCTTTCAAAACCGGGGATATTGACGGAGAAAGCGGCGCTGTCCTTGCTGAGGCGGTCCTTTAGCTCCAGGGCAATGCGCTGTGCTGTTTTCTTTCCAACGCCGGGCGCCCTTGAAAGCGTCTGAATATCCTCGGTGAGAATGGCCAGGGTCAGGTCTTTTAACGGCATGCTGTTAAGCACATTCAGCGCCGTTCTTGGCCCGATGCCCGATACCGCGTTCAGGCTAAGGAACATGCTGCGCTCCTCCTTTGAGGCAAAGCCAAACAGCTCCAGCGCGTCCTCCCTGACGCTAAGCCAGGTATAAACGCGCACATATTCCCCCTTGGGCGGAACCATGGCAAGCGCCGCCTGGGTACACATAATCTGGTAGCCCACCCCCTGAACGCTGAGCACCAGCTCATTGGCTTGTTTTTCCGTAACCTGTCCTTCAATAAAGGCGTACATGCTTAACCTCGTTATTTCATAATGTGCAAATCGCCAAACCGGCCTGATTGATAATGCGTCAGCGCGGCTGCCACTGCGTCCGCCGCGTCATCCGGTTGGATAATTGCGGGAAGCTTAAGCAGCAGCTGAATCATCCGCTGCACCTGCTGCTTATCCGCCTTGCCATAGCCCACCACCGCCTGCTTGATTTGCATAGGGGTGTATTCGTAGAGCGCCTGGGTATACCGGGCACATCTGGCAATGGCCACACCACGGGCAGCGCCCACGGTGAAGGCTGTGGTAACGTTTTTCGCGAAAAAAAGCTGTTCAAACACAATCGCGGCAGGCTGATAGTGGGCGATCAAGGCTTCCACCTGCTTGTCAATCAGCGTGAGGCGGCGGGGCAGCGTATCCTCGGGCACCGTTTGAATAATGCCGGCGGCTACAAATTCAGGCGCGTTAGCCTCTCCTTCAATCACGCCCCAGCCCATGGTGGCCAGACCCGGGTCAATGCCCATGATGCGCATCATATGCCTCCTTACCGGAAAATCTTACGGCATGACAGGCCGAATGTCAAACAGAGAGAGGAGGATGCTCAGGAAGCCAGCGCGACATCATATCCTGCACATGCTGACGCGCGAAATTAGCGGCGATGGCCTCATCCTCAGGCCTTGGCGCGCTGCTTCCCATGAGCCCCAGGAATTGGCTGACCTTAAGCCCCAACACATCCTGGATCAGGCTGT
Source organism: Christensenellales bacterium (assembly GCA_050952935.1). Lineage (GTDB taxonomy): Bacteria > Bacillota > Clostridia > Christensenellales > Aristaeellaceae > UBA6115. Next base: position 926,678 of record JBMNLS010000002.1, read on the forward strand.
CAGAACCACCGGGGCTAACCAGGTAATAGCAAAGGAGAGAATCCTCCTGGCCGATGCGGTGGGCCCGGTCCTCCGCCTGGCTGTGGATGGCGGGGGACCAATCCAGTTCCCCAAACACCACGCAGGTGGCGCGCTGAAGGTTCAGGCCCGATGCCGCCCGCAGGGAGATGCAGCACAAATCGGTACGCTCCTGCATGAAGCGCTCCAGACTTTTTTCTTTTTGTTCTCCGGTTTCGCGGCCTGTGATAAAGGCGGGGGAAAAGTGACGCAGGTCTTTCCGGTAGATATCCATCACCGCGTGGTGATGGGCGAATAACAGCACCTTTTCGCCTGATTCGATCAGCGCGCGCACGAACTGAACCACATAGGGCGCTTTAGCAAGCCCCGTTGCCTGCCGTTCTCCCTGGGAAACCTGCCCTTCCAGCAGCGCCCGCTCCGAAGGGGTGAGCGACTGGGTTTTAGCCAAGTAATTCAGCTTTTCCAAAACCGGGGCCATGAGCCGCTGAAAAAGGCTGTCATCAGCGTCAATCTCCTGCACCAGGCGGCGCTTGTCCGGCAGCTCAGGCAGCACCTCTTTTTTGGTGCGCCTGAGCATGATGCCTTCTCTCCTCAGATAATCGCCCAGCCAGTCCGGATGCGCCACCACAGCGTTGCCATAGCCATAGCACCATTCGCGGGAAAAGGAATCCCAGTCCCCCAAAAAATGATAATCAAGGATGTTGACCACATTCCATATTTCTCCCCCCTGATTATAGATAGGGGTTCCGGACAGGCCATAAACCCGGTCACAGCTGTTGGAAAGGAGGCTGGCCGCGCTGTATTTTTCGGTTCCGCGATGACGAAGTTCCTGTATCTCATCAAATATAACGGTTTGGGCGGGCAGCTCAGGCAGGGCGTCTTTCCATCCTCTCATAAGCAGATAGTGCACCAGATAAATATCGGCTTCGGGCAGGGGATAGGGTGTAAGGCCCTTTAAGACGCACACATGAGGCTCATGGCCATCCATGCTCAAAAAGCGTTTGATTTCACTCTGCCAATTCCGCACCAGGTGCGGCGGCACCACGATGATGGCGGGGAAAGCGCCTGTTGATGACAGCGCAGCCAGGGCCTGCACAGTTTTACCAAGGCCCATTTCATCCGCCAGCAAAGCCCTGCGCATTTGGGTAAGCCATACAGCGCCGTAGGATTGGAAAGGACGCAGCGTGCCTGTAAAATAGCCTGTCTTATCCTGATAGGAGGGCGTGTTTTTCTCAAAAGCGGAAAGATTGGCCTGATAGGCTCTTGCTTCCTGCAAGGCTTCATCCCATCTTTCCTGATCCCGGGGCATGATGGCCAGAGGATAGCGCTGCATGAACCAGTTCAGTTCACCCACCAGCCTTCTATGGGCAGAAAATCGGGCAATGCCCCGTTTGCCACTGTCAGAACCAGGGAAAAGCCGCTTGGTCATTTCAGTGACATACGGCTCTCCCGTGATGACCCAATATTTCCCTCTGGTTTGATAAGAAAGGGTTCCGTAAACTTTGCCTTCAGGCTTAATTGGCTCAAGGTATGAGGGAATATCATTACAATCAGATGAAGAAGCGATTTTATACTTCGGTATATTGCTTGAAAAGGGTGCCGAAGTATGTTTTGAGACTTGCTCTCCTTCCGGTACTGCCGGGCCCCAGAGTTTGTTGAAGCTTAAGGATATACATGGTTTCCCAAGCAGGCTGTCAGGGAGTGTGGTTTCTCGTTCGCTGATGATGATCAGCGCATGAACCCGGGGTGAGGAGAGATAACGGGTAGCCTGATTGATCAAATCATGCCGACGTGGTTTTCCCCGTTTGATTTCAATGCCGATGTTTTCAGACAAGAAATCAATCCGGCAACGCGGTCCCACCTGTACTTCATGGCTAAATGGAATGTTAGCCCGCTCAAGGGCTGATGCCACCTGCTCATGCAAATCAAACTCATGAAGCGAAAAGGGGGCGCGTATGGACCTGATTGCCTGGATAACCTGATGTAAGCGATGCTGCATGCGTCCTCCTGAAGTTTACGTAATCATTATAACCTGTGACGAAACTGTTTACAATGTGTTTAAATTGTCAGTTGCCGGCTGTGTTGATATCTGCTATTATCACGCTACAGCAAAGGAGGATTTGATGGGTAAACGCATCCTTTCATTTTTTGTGGCGGCCATGCTGCTGCTTTCCAGCATCATAATTCACGCAGAAGAGCCCCGTCTGCGTTTTGCCTTAACCCCTGAGATGCTTCGCCCCGGGCGGACTGAACGGGTGAGTTTTGTGGCGATCGAGACCGGCCTGGCGTCTTTGCATCTGGAAGGCCCAGAAGGTGCTCTGACGCCGATTATGGACAATATTTCAGTTCAGGCGGGTGAGAATCACCTTGCCTGGAATGGTTTTGACCAGACGCAGGGGCTGATTCCTCAGGGCGAATATCGCCTGGTGCTTCAAATGGGTGATGAAAGGGCGGAAGCTCATCTCATCATTGGGCCTGAAAGCCCGCGCATTATTCAGCTGAAAATTGACAATTCTCATATCATGCCTGGCCAGCCCTGGAAAATGAGCGCACATTTGAATATGCAGGGTAGGCTCATGGTTGTTTTTCATATCGCGGATCAGCTTTATGAAATCTTTAACGCGCAGGTGCCTGAAGGCGAAACAACAGTTGCCTGGGATGGGCTGATTGATGGTATTCCTGCGCCTGAAGGGCAGCACACGCTGTCCATTTTGTTTCTCGATGATGAAGGATTCGCGGCCAACCAGCAACATGTTACCCTGACGGTGGAACCTGTGTCTGAGGTGCCTGCTGTCTCAGATGCGGTTACCCCAATGCCGGAAACGGTAGACAGCACCGCTTTAGAAACAGTCGAACCTGCTGTCGCCACGCAAGCGCAAAAGCGCTACACGCTTCCTACAAAGGAAACGGTCAGCAAGGAAGAAGAAGGCTCCAGCTACTGGACCTTGCCTGTCGGTGAGTGGAATGAAGAGGCGATCTGGAAGGTGATGATGCAGCCGCTGACCGTGGTGGTGGGTGGAGACCAGCGGGACACCTATAAACTGCGCGCAGCCAAAGACGAAAGCATGAAGCGTGAGAACATCCTGGGAGAAATCACCTATGAGTCCCAGGGGGTTCATGTCATTGAGCAGACTGATGACGGCTGGTCTCTGGTGGAGGTCTACAACTCCTCCTATGGCCCCAATAACCGCACCCGTAGAGGATACGGGGACACCGATGACCTGATCCGCGGCTATGTCCGCACCCAAAACCTGAAAACCATCACCCCCAGGGATGATTATGGGGTTTTGATTGATAAATTGAAGCAGCGCCTGTATGTGTTCAAAGATGGGAAGAAGTATACGGAGCTGTTGATCTCTACCGGCATCCCCACCAAACAGCAGCCATGGAATGAGACGCCCTCAGGAGAGTTTCTGATGGTGAGCCGGGTGGGGCAGTTTAATGCCGGAAACCTGGTGTGCCGCATGGCCATGCGCATTAACGGCGGCTGCCTCATTCACGAGGTTCCCTATATTGAAAACATCTCAACCGGATACTGGGATTATTCGTCCCAGGAGGCTCAGCTGGGCACCAAGGCCAGCCACGGCTGTGTCCGGGTGCAGCGCCTTAACAACGATGACGGCATCAACATGTCCTGGCTGTGGAACAACATCAAGGTGAACACCAAGGTTTTAGTCTGGGACGACTTTCCCGGCAGATTCTATGAATACCCGGACGATAGCCTGGCGCTGTATTACAATCCGGACCGGGGGCAATATTATCATCTGGATCAAAACTGCCGCAGCATTAAGAACAGGTATCTTCCTCTGAAAGGAACCATGACCTATGGCGAGCTGGATGACGCAAGCTATCAAAAACTGACGCCTTGCAAAAGCTGTAACCCGCCCATCAGAAAGGCGGAGATCGATAAAATTAACAGGGATAACGGCTTTTAGCGCAGCGAAAACATGGAGAAGCTTGTGGTGATATTGCGTCTTTGGACAAAAGCGGCTATAATGTTTCCCGAGAATGCCCACTTCCTGAAAGGGGAATGTTTGTGATGGAATACAAAATCAAGAACGACATTGGGACGATTTACATTTCCGAAGAGGTGATGCTCAAGGTGGTAGGTTATGCCACGCTGGAGTGCTATGGCATCGTCGCCATGTCTTCAAAACGCGCAAAGGACGGGTTGGTGGAGTGGCTGGGCCGCGAAAACCTCAGCAAGGGCGTTCAATTGCGCGCGGTGGACGATATGATTGACGTGGATCTTTACATTGTGGTGGAGTATGGTATTTCGGTGACCGAGGTATGCAACTCCATCAAAGAAGTGGTGCGCTACAAGCTGGAAAAAATGACAGGCATTAAAGTGCGCAATGTGAATATCACTGTCGAAGGCATCCGTGTCTGAAGACTGGCAAACGGAGGTAAAAATGCTAACAGATATGTCCGTGATTGATGCCAGTTTGCTTCGGGAGATGGTCAACGCCGGGGCTGTGATGCTTGAAAACAACCGCGATGCGGTGAATGCCCTGAATGTTTTCCCTGTTCCTGATGGTGACACCGGCACCAACATGTCCATGACCATGATGACGGCTGTTAAAGAAGCAAACGGCCGTGAATATACAAGCGCTTCCGACATGGCGGAGGCTTTGGCAAAGGGCGCTCTGCGCGGCGCCAGGGGCAACTCCGGCGTGATTCTCTCACAGCTGTACCGCGGTTTTTCAAGGGGTCTGGAAGGGCTTGACAATGTCAGCCCCGCCCAATTTGCCGCGGCGCTGAAATCAGGCGCGGAAACAGCCTATAAAGCGGTGATGAAGCCCAAGGAGGGTACCATCCTTACCGTGGCGCGTGTGATTGCTGAAGATGCGGTGTATCAGGCCGCGAAGAATCCTGACAGCTTCCTGGAATTGTTCCAGGTGATTTTGTCCAGCGGCGAATCCATTGTGAAACGCACCCAGGAAATGCTCCCGGTCCTTACCCAGGCCGGGGTGGTGGATGCCGGCGGCTGGGGTCTGCTGCTAATTTATCGTGGATATGCGGCGGCGCTTAGAGGTGAACGGGTGGAAGAGCTGGCCGGCGATGCCCGCGTTTCAGATGACGCAGGCGGATTCGTGGATGACCATGACCTGCTGGGTGAGATAACTTTCGCCTATTGTACTGAGTTTTTCATCCAGGAGATGAAAAGCCCCGCGAGCGACCGGGACATTGAAATCCTCCGCCACAGGCTGACCCGCCTGGGCGATTGCGTTTTGGTGGTGGGGGATGCCAGCCTAATCAAGGTACATCTGCACACCAATGACCCGGGCAAGGCGCTGCAGCTGGGCCTGGCGATGGGTGAACTTAACGGGCTGAAGATCGACAATATGCTTCAACAACGCCGGGACAATCAGGCCCGGAAGGAAAAGGAACAGCCTGTTGAGGAAAAGGACTACGGTATTGTGTCCGTATCCCAGGGCGATGGTTTTTCCAGCATTTTTAAGGACTTAGGCGTTGACGCTGTGGTTGAAGGCGGGCAAACCATGAACCCCAGCATTGAGGATTTACAAAAAGCGGTTGATACCGTTAAAGCAAAGACCATTTATATCCTGCCCAACAATGGCAACATCATTTTGGCTGCCCAGCAGGTGGCCGAAATGTCGGAGAAACGCGTGATCGTGCTGCCCACCAAAAACGTGGCCATGGGCATCGCCGCGGTGATCGCCTTCCTGCCTGATGACAGCCCCGAAGAAAACGAGAAGCGGATGAACGAGGCGGCGGAAAAAGTGCGCACCGGCATGATCACCTTCTCTGTACGCGATACAGAGCTGGATGCCATGCACATCAAAGAAGGCAGCATCATTGGGCTGAATAACGGCCGGGTGACCGTCAACTGTGAGTCAGCCACCGAAGCGGCCGTGGCGTTGATGAAAGAAATCGTCACCGATGACGATGGCCTGATCACGGTTTATTACGGGGCTGAGACCAAGTCTGAGGAGGCTGAGGCGCTGGGGGAAGAAATCGCCGAGCTTTATCCCAACTGTGATGTTGAAGTGCACCGTGGCGGACAGCCGCTGTATTACTATCTGCTTTCCGTTGAATAAATTGTTCGCTTTTCATAAGCTGCCCTCGGGGCAGCTTTATTTATTCCTGAAGGTACTCCATGAAACTTGAAGATCTGCGGGGGATTGGCCCCAAAAGGCTGGAAACCCTGGCAAAAAATGGAATCACCTCCTTGCAGACGCTGCTGGCGACGCTGCCGGTGGCATATATAAACGCGCTGAATCCCACGCCCATTTGTCACTTGATGGAGGGTGGGCATTGCGTGGAAGGCGTGTTATTGGATACGCCGCGCAGGCATTTTTATGGCGGGAAGTCGGCTGTCAGGGTCAGGCTGGGGGATGATACCGGCGTTTTGTCCCTTGCCTGGTTTAATCAGCCTTGGATGGCCAATCAACTGAAAAAGGGTGAAACCCTGCTGTTATATGGAAGGGTTAGCAGCTATCAGGGCGCTGTATCAATGGTCAATCCTAAAAAAATCCAGGAGCGCAGCATTCAGCCCCTTTACCGCGCCATGCCCGGCCTACCGGGGAAGACATTTTCCTCCCTGGTCAGGCAGGCGCTTGAGGTGATGAGCGATGAAGAAGCGGAAACGCTTCCATCGTGGTTCCTCGACAGGCAAAACCTGTGTGGAAAGCGCGCCGCCTGGCAGCAGGCGCATTTCCCGGAAAATGAGGAACTGCTGGCACAAGCCAAACGCCGGTTAGCTTTTGAAAACCTGTTGCTGTATCAGGCGGCATTGTTTGAAATGGGCCGGCGGGGGCGCGCTGGTGCGCGTTTTTCCTGTCAAATGTCCGATCTGGAGCACTTCTGGGCAGCGTTGCCCTTTTCGCCTACCGAAGCACAAAAAGCGGCCCTTGAGGATGTATATGATGATTTGCATAGCGGCTATCTCATGCGCAGGCTGGTGCAAGGGGACGTGGGCAGCGGGAAAACAGCTGTGGCCTTTGGCGCGGCCTGGCTGTCTGCCCTGTCAGGGTACCAATGCGCCATGATGGCGCCAACCGATATCTTAGCCCGGCAGCATTTTATGAGCGCTGAGCGTTTGCTTTCGCCTTTGGGCGTGCGCTGCGGCCTTTTGACTGGCTCCTTGGGGACAAAAGAGCGCAGGGAAGCCCATGCGCATATTGCCTCAGGCGCGTGGCAGTTAGTGATAGGCACCCAGGCGCTGATCAGCGGCGCGGTGCAATATCATAACCTGGGTCTGGTCATTACCGATGAACAACACCGCTTCGGTGTGCAGCAGCGTCAGGCGCTGGCTGAAAAACCCGGCAACGACAGCGAAGCCCACATGCTGGCGCTGTCCGCCACGCCTATCCCGCGCTCTTTGGCCCTGGTTTTGTATGGTGATCTGGAGGTGTCGCTTATTCAGGAAAAGCCGCCGGGCAGGCTGCCGGTGAAAACGCGCATTGTGCCGGAGGATAAAAGAAAACAGCTTTACAGCTATATCCTTGAAAGCACCCGCCGGGGCGAACAGTGTTTTTATGTGTGTCCGCTGGTGGAAGAGGATGAGGAGCAGTCGGCCCGCAGCGTTAAAGAGACATACGCTTTCCTGAGAAAAGGACCCCTAAAGGCGCTTCGCCTTGGGCTGACCTATGGAGAGCAGGAGGACGCTCAAAAAGCGCAGACCTTGGCAAGCTTTGCCACGGGGGAGCTGGATGTGCTGGTGGCGTCCTCCGTGATTGAGGTGGGGGTGGATGTGCCGGGGGCCACCATCATGGTGATTGAGGGGGCGGAGCGCTTTGGCTTAGCCCAGCTGCATCAGCTGCGCGGGCGGGTTGGGCGCGGCAAAAAGGAAAGCTGGTGCTTTCTGCTGGGGCAGCCCAATGACCGCCTCCGGGTGATGACCCAAAGCGAGGATGGTTTTTTCATCGCCCAGAAAGACCTGGATCAGCGGGGGCCGGGAGAATTCTTCGGCACCCGCCAGCACGGGCGGGATCTGCCGGATGCTTACGGTGTGGGGGATATTCGCCTGATTGAAGAAACCACTGCCTGCCTGAAAAGCCTGGCGCAGGATGAGGAGCAAAGGGGCTTTATGCAATACCTCATTGATCTTTCGCGGCGGCAGTATGGCGCGGTTTTCTGCTCCGGCAGGCATTGACATTTAATGTAATACTCCAAAAAAACAATTAACCCTCTTTCTTTGTGCTATAAAAGATAATCAATCACGATGATGGAGGGTGTTATGCGGCTTCAAGCGCTGAAGGCGGCCTTTCCAAAAACCCTGCCTGTGATGGCGGGGTATGTGTTTCTTGCGATTGGCTTTGGCATTTTGCTGGGCAAGGCGGGCTTGGGCGCTGGATGGGCAATGCTGATGAGCGGCGGCATTTATGCAGGCGCCATGCAGTATGTGACCATTGATCTGTTTTTGTCAGCGACCACCCTGTGGGAAAGCGCCCTCATGACCCTGATGGTGAACGCACGGCACCTTTTTTACGGTATCTCCATGGCGGGCAAGTATCAGAACACCGGAAAAATGAAACCCTATCTGGCGCTGTCCCTGACTGATGAAACCTATGCGCTGCTGGCCGGTGAATCGGCGCCTGACGGTGTTGACAGCCGGTGGTATTATTTCTTTGTTTCGCTTCTAAACCAGCTATACTGGGTGCTTGGAAGCGTTCTGGGCAGCCTTATCGGGAGCGCTTTGCCTTTTGATATGACCGGTATTGATTTTGCGATGACCGCCCTTTTTGTGGTGATCTTTGTGGAGCATTGGCAGAAGAAAACCGCGCGAATCCCCGCCTTAATAGGTCTTTTTTGCGCAGTGGTCTGCTTAATGCTGTTTGGACCCATGGGTTTTACAGTGCCTGCGATGGTGTTGATGTGTGGGATGCTTCTGCTGATGCGCGGGAGGCTTTCTAATGACGCGAAGGAGGGCCGGTGATGTATCATCTTTCCATCATTTTAGTGGTGGCGGCCATCACTGCCGCCCTGAGGCTGGCGCCGGTCATGCTTTTTGCCAGAGAAAACCGCCGGATTCCCCGATGCCTGCTGTATCTAAGCCAGGTGCTGCCCAGCGCCATTGTCAGCCTTTTGGTGGTGTATAGCTTGAAGTCCGTGAACCTGAAGCAAGCGCCCTTCGGACTGCCTGAGGCGGCAGGCGTTTTGACAGCCATTTTGCTGCATCAATGGAAAAGAAACACGCTTTTAAGCGTGTTTGGGGCGACGGCCTGCTATATGATCCTGATCAGGCTACTATAAAGCCTGTATTTCCGCTTGCACCTCATCCTCAGACGCCCGCATAGCGGCCAGGGTTTTGTCAAGCAGCATGTCCAATTCCCAGCCCAGCAACTCCGCTCCCTGGCGGATGGTTTCCCTGGAACAGCCGGCGGCGAAGGACTTGTCCTTAAACTTCTTTTTAAGCGATTTCAGCTCCATATCTTGGACGGATTTGGAAGGCCGCATCAGGGCGGCGGCGCCGATGAGGCCGGTGAGCTCATCGGCGGCAAAAAGCACTTTTTCCATCAGATGATCAGGCTTAGGGCTTGAAGGCATCAGGCCATATCCATGGGAACATACCGCATGGATAAAGCGCTCATCATAGCCCGCTTCTTGTAAAATCTCAGGCGCTTTGGCGCAGTGTTCCTCTGGAAACTGCTCAAAATCAATGTCATGGAGCAGGCCAACCATGGCCCAGAAATCCGCTTCATCCCCAAAGCCCAGGTCATGGGCATACCAGCGCATCACCTTTTCGACCGTTATGGCGTGCTGAATGTGGAAAAGTTCCTTATTGTATTTTTTTAATAAACTCAAAGCATGATTCCTGTCCATAATACACCCTGCCTTTCACAATATCGATTGCGTGAAAAATACCACGCGGCGAGGCGAAAGTCAATCATCGTCCTTCCCTTGACATTCCCTGCGTTCGCCTTATCATAGGCATTGAAAAAACACTTCAAAAGGACGGAACATGACAGGCAAGAGCGCGCTGACAGAACTAAAAGGCCGGGTGCTGGTGGGCAACCGGGTGGGGGCTACCCTGGGGGTGCCTACGGCCAATATTGCCTATGCGCTTGACCGGGCTGCGATGCCTGACGGCGTTTATGTGGCTGACATCGTGCTGCTGGATCAGGAGCACAAGGTATACCATGGCGTCTTAAACCAGGGCAATCATCCCACGGTGCCTCGTGGACAGCCGGCGGTGGAAATCCATCTGTTTGATTTTCAGGGGCTTTTGTACGGACAACGCGTGCTCATCCGCTACTGGCATTTTTTGAGGCCTGAGACCTGTTTCCCCAATAAAGAACTGTTGCGGGTGCAGATACAGCAGGATATTCAGGATGCCCGGGAATGGTTCAGACAGAACCCTGATTATCTGAAAGCGTAAAGTTTGTGTGTCGTTCCAGGATACGCTGGAGGCGTTTTTTGGTTTCTTCACCCCCTGAGGTCGAAAGGGTGATTTTGCCAGGTTCCGTTTGTTCGTTGAGCAAGCCTGCTGTGCCAAGCGTATCGTGCAGCGTCCTGGCCAGCTTGCCATATCCGTCCACAAAGAGGACAGGTTTGTTGAACACATGGACGATGGCATTTTTTATCAATGGATAGTGAGTGCATCCCAGAACAATGGCGCAGATGTCCCGCTTATCAAGAGAAGAAAACAGTTTTTTCAGCAGAGCGATTTGCACTGATTCGTCCTCTGATTCTACGGCATCCGCCAGCCCCGGGCAAGGCAAGGGGATGAAATGATTTTGATGCGGCGCGGATATGGCTTTAAAACGGGGGGAGGCGATGGTAGCGGGCGTGGCCATCACCAAAATGGCGCCGGATGGGCACAGGCGCGTGGCTTCCGCCAGCGCCGGCTCAACGCCTAAAACTGGAAAAGGGTAACGCTTTTGAAGCAAAGGAAGCGCCGCTGTTGAGACGGTATTGCAGGCCACCACCAGCGCTTTGACGCCCTGCTCCGCCAGCCCGTCACAGGCCTTGATGGTCAGTTCGCGGATGATTTCCGTCGGCTTTGTGCCATAGGGCAGATGGGCGTGATCGCCGAAATATAGACAGTTCTCCCGCGGCATCGCCTGGCGGAATGCCGCCAGCACGCTGAGCCCGCCCGACCCGCTGTCGAAAAAACCGATGGGATGATGCTTATTCATTGTTTCCCCTTTCCGAATTCCTGTTGCTGTTTGGTATTAATATACGACAAAAAGAGAGCAAACATCAAGCCATGCTTTATTGTGGCAAAGGACGGGCTGTGTTACAATGAGCTTGGGGGATAAAGGAGGACAGATGGCAGCAGACTGGTTCACGGCAAACCGCAGGAGAATCATTCAGTTTCTTCTGATTGCAGTCGTTATTCTGATGGTGTTTTTTGCCAAAGACGCGCTCTTGTCAACCATCAAACCCTTTTTCTATGCGCTTATCATGGCTTATTTATTCAACCCCTTGGTGAACTACGCCCAGAATAGGGGCGTTAAGCGCTGGGTCTTGTCCCTGTCCATTGTGCTTTTTATCCTGCTGCTTTTAGTGATTTTTGCTTTTTTGCTGCTGCCTTCCATTGTCAAAGACGCGATGGAGCTGATTAAGCGTCTGCCCACAGTGATCGCGGGTTTGCGGGCGGATTTGATGGAGCTGCTGGAAAAAATCAACAGCAGCGTCCTTGCCGGCACAGGTACGCTGGATACCAAGGGGATTGTGGATGAAATTACCAGCCACGGCTACCGCATTCTGATGGACATGCTGACCAGCCTGGTTAGTTCGCTTTCAGGGTTACGGAATGTTCTGCTGGTTCCCATCATCATGTTTTATATGCTCAAGGATAAGGAATTCTTTATCAATGAGCTGCGCATATGCTTTAAGCCCGCTCAGTGGAAGAACGCGCAGGAGATGTGGAAGAACATCAACCAGGTGTTGGGCGGCTTTGTGCGCGGACGCTTTATTATCATTACCTATGTGGGTATCGCCACAGGTGTGGGGGCGGCCGTGATTGGCATCCCAAACGCCATCACCATTGGGCTGCTGGCGGGCGTGTTTGATTTGATTCCTTATTTTGGCCCCTGGATCGGCGGTATTTTGCCGGTTGTGCTGGCGCTGATCAGCCCCACGCCCACCAACGCCATCTGGATGGTGCTGTGGATGGTAATGGTACAGCAGCTGGAAGCCAGCGTTCTTGCGCCAAGGATTATTGCCAGCGGTGTGGGGATTCATCCGCTGCTGGTGATGTTTTCTGTCATGCTTTTCGGCACTCTTTTTGGAGTGCTGGGCATGATTATAGGCGTGCCAGTGGTGGCCTCCGGCCTGGCGCTTATCCGTCATTTCTGGGCGAAAGCCAAAAAATCGGAGAATAATGCGATTATCCGTCCCCGGGCTTGATCTGGCCAGGCTGGCTGACAGCGGGCAATGTTTCCGCCTGCTGCCAATGGACAAAAACCGCTGGGGGCTGATCGCCCATGGCAGGCAGTTGATTATTACAGACACGGGGCAGGACAATTTTGACTTTTCCTGTTCCCAGCTTGAGTTTGAACGTATCTGGAAGATCTATTTTGATCTGGACAGGGATTATGACGCCATTATTGCCATGGCAAGTCCCAATGATGGATATTTGTATCAGGCGGCCCAGCATTCTAAAGGTCTGCGCATATTGCGGCAGGAGCCTTTTGAAACGCTGATATCCTTTATCATTTCCCAGCGCAAAACCGTAGGCGCCATCAGGCATTGTGTGCGCCTGCTGTGCGAAAGCTACGGCAAACAAATTGGGGAGGATGCTTACGCTTTTCCCAAGCCCGGTGAGCTGGCGAAGGCCTCTCTGGAGGGGCTGTCGGCCTGCGGTTTGGGTTACCGGGCCAAGTACGTTCAGCGGGCATCCCGGATGGTGCTGGAAGGAAATCCCGACCTTGAGGCCCTGCATCAACTGCCCGATGAGGAGATGCTGGCGGCGCTGGTGCGGCTGCCTGGCGTTGGGGTTAAGGTGGCCAGCTGCGTGATGCTGTTCGCCTATCATCGCATGGATGCTTTTCCCGTAGATGTGTGGATAGACCGGGTGCTGAGAAGAGAGTTTCCGGAAGGGTTCCCATTTGAACGCTTTCCGGGTGTCGCGGGTATCTTTCAGCAGTATTTGTTTTGCTACGCCAGAGAGCAGGCCAGAGGCAAACTTGTAAAATAATAGGGGCACAGGTATAATGCAATCACGCTTCAGGCGTGATTTTTGAAAGGAATTCTATGCACAAGGCAAACATTCATGCACTGCGCGGCAAGCGGGTTCATATGGTGGGCATCGGCGGCTCCAGCATGTCAGGGCTGGCAGAGATGCTTATGCGAGAAGGCTATGCTGTCTCGGGAACCGACCAGGATGAGGGCTATACGCTCAGCCGTCTGCGGGACCTGGGAATTGAAGCCAGGGCTGGTCATCACCCACAGATGGTGGACGGCGCGGCGCTTGTTGTCTATTCAGCCGCTGTGCCCCGGGAGGATCCGGAGCGCTTGCGCGCTCAAGAGCTCGGCATCCCGCAAATGGAGCGCGCGGTGCTGCTGGGAGAATTGATGGCAGGCTTTGCCCGGCAAATCTGCATCGCTGGCACCCATGGGAAAACCACCACCTCCGGCATGTTGGCTCAGGCGCTGATGATGATGGGGGAAGACCCCACGGTGCACATTGGCGGGAGCCTGGATGCCATTGGCGGCAGTGTACGTGTAGGCGGCAAAGAGTATTTTTTGGCGGAAGCCTGTGAGTTTAACCGCAGTTTTTTGAATATGCCGGTTACCATGGCTTTGCTCCTGAACATTGAGGAAGATCATCTGGATACCTATGGCGATATGGCCCATGTAGAGGAAGCCTATGCGCAATTCCTGGCCAGGCTGCCGGAGGATGGGAAAATCATTGTCTATGGTGAGGATGAGCGGGCGCTGAGAACAGCAAAAAAAGTTGGCAGGGCCATACACACATTTGGTCTTGAGACAGACAATGACTATGTCGTCAGCGAACTGTCCTACAGCGATGCCGGCAATGCCGCCTTTTCACTGACATATAAAGGTGTACTGCTGTGCGAAACAAATCTTCTGGTGAAAGGGCTATATAATGCCTTGCATGCGGCAGCGGCTCTGGCGGCGGTGCATCAGCTGGGGCTTGATGTGGAAAAAGCAGCTGTGGCGCTGTCGGGTTTTACAGGCGTCCATCGCCGCTTTGAACACACCGGTGTGGTGCAGGGCATGGATATGTATCATGACTACGGCCACAACCCGGCGGAAATGCAGGTGGCGATTGGTATGGCGGCCATGCAGGATCGCCGCGTCATTGCGGTGATGCAGCCTCATACCTTTAGCCGTGTGAAATCTCTTTTTGACGCTTATCTTACCTGCACCAAGGAGGCTGATATTACCCTGGTGACGGATATATATGCTGCACGTGAAATTGACCCCGGGGACATCCATGCCAGCCAGCTGGTGGAAGGGATGCAGGCCAACGGGATCACTGCCTATTTAACGCCCGGGTTTGACGATGTGGAATCCTGGCTTCTGACCCATGGCAGGCCGGGGGATCTTGTGATCACCATGGGATGCGGCAACATCAACCTGCTGAACATCCAGATGCAGCAGCATGAAGACGATAAACAATCAGGCCGGAGGGACAATGGGAACTAATAAACTGAAAAAAATTCGCAATTTTTGCATCATTGCGCACATAGACCATGGGAAAAGCACACTGGCAGACCGCATTCTGGAAAAGGCGGGGGCGATCAGCCAGCGGGAAATGGTGAATCAGATGCTGGATTCCATGGAGCTGGAGCGGGAGCGGGGCATCACCATCAAGTCAAAGGCTGTGAACATGCGCTATCAGGCAAAGGACGGGGAAGAGTATGTGCTGAACCTGATTGATACCCCCGGCCATGTGGACTTCACCTATGAGGTGAGCCGTGCCCTGGCCGCCTGTGAAGGCGCTTTGTTGGTGGTGGATGCCACTCAAGGGGTGGAAGCCCAGACGCTGGCCAATGTCTATCTGGCGCTGGAGCATGATCTGGAAATCATCCCGGTTATCAATAAAATTGACTTGCCCAGCTCACAGCCCGATGTGGCGAAGAAGGAAATTGAGGATCTGATCGGTCTTTCGGCTGAGGATGCCCCGCTGGTTTCAGCAAAAATGGGCACAGGCATTGAGGATGTATTGGAGGCCATCGTTACCCATATTCCGCCGCCCGAAGGAGACAGGAACGCGCCGCTTCAAGCCCTGGTATTTGATGCCATGTATGACAACTATCGCGGGGCAATTTGCTATGTGCGGGTGATGCAGGGGGCGCTTAAAGCCGGCATGCGTATGCGGCTGATGCAAACGGGCGCAGAGTTTGATGTGGTGGAGGTGGGCATGCTGAAGCCGGACTTTGTGCCCTGTGAGCAGATCAGCGCCGGTGAAGTGGGCTATGTGACCGCCTCCATCAAAGAAATCCGGGACACAAGGGTGGGGGATACCATCACCGATGCGAACCGCCCTGCCGCTTCTCCGCTGCCTGGGTACAAGCAGGTGGTGTCCATGGTGTATTGTGGCATTTATCCGGCTGATGGCGCAGACTATGCCGCCCTGCGGGATGCGCTTGACAAGCTGCGCATGAACGACGCTGCCCTCACCTTTGAGCCAGAAACCTCGGCGGCTTTGGGCTATGGCTTCCGCTGTGGCTTTCTGGGCCTCTTGCATATGGAGATCATTCAGGAACGCCTGGAGCGGGAGTTTGACCTGGGGCTTATTACAACGGTGCCCAATGTTATTTACGAGATTGAGAAAACCAACGGGGAAATGCTTCACATTGAAAACCCGTCCAACATGCCCCAGCCCAATGACATTGCCCGGATGCTGGAACCCTTTGTGCTGGCCACCATCTTTACGCCTCAGGAGTTCGTAGGCTCGCTGATGGAGCTGTGCCTGGATAAGCGCGGCGTTTTTAAGGATATGCAGTATGAGGGTGACCGGGTGAAGCTCACCTATGACATGCCGCTCAATGAGGTGATCTATGACTTTTTTGACCAGCTTAAAAGCCGCAGCAGGGGCTATGCCTCATTGGATTATGAGCTGACAGGCTATCAGGAAAGCGATCTGGTTAAGCTTGATTTTCTGCTCAACGGCGAGATTTGCGATGCTTTTACCATGATCGTTCATAAGGACAAGGCCTATGGCCGCGCGCGGAACATCGCAGAAAAATTAAAAGATGTGATTCCGCGACAGCAGTTTGAAATTCCCATTCAGGGCGCCATTGGCGGCAAGGTGATTGCCCGGGAAACCGTCAAGGCGGTGCGCAAGGATGTGCTGGCCAAGTGTTACGGCGGCGACATCACAAGAAAGAAAAAATTACTGGAAAAGCAAAAGGAAGGCAAAAAGCGGATGCGCAAATTCGGCAGCGTGGAGCTGCCCAGCGAGGCCTTTATTGCTGTGTTGAAGATGGGCGATGATTAAGCTCTCTGATAGAAAACGGCCTATTGAGGTGCGCGGATGAAATGCCCTGTCTGCGGGTACTGGAACCGCGCATCCTACCCTCACTGTTTCCGCTGCGGTGAGCCTTTAAAGGCCATTGACCGCATGATTGCGTCTTTGCCGGCTGAGGAGCTGAAAAAAACAGCCCCCTTGCCTGAGGATATGCCTACCCGCATCCGCATTGATGAAGAGGGGAATGAGCGGGTGGCGGCCGATGAGAGGGACAGGCTGGCCGCTGAAATGCTGAGCCTTCATGAGCGCAAGCGGCGCGGAGAAAAGAAGCAAAAGCTGCTCCGTGAGCGCGGCGCTGAGCGTGGCTTTGCGCCAACGGAAGGCAGGCTCACCTACTCCTCCCGGCGCAGCCGTCTTTTTTCAAGCCCTGAGGCCGCCAGACGCCGGAAGGCCGCGCTGGAGGAGACAGGAGCAGGCATTGATTATGACGGCTATACTGAAAAGCCCACCTATCAGAGCATATCCGAGGACTTTACAGCCTACGCCCAGTCCATCGCCAAGGGGCGGCAGTCAGGCGCGATTCCGCTGCCGAAGGCCGGGCGAAAACGGGGCGGCGTTTTTGCCCGCAGGCGGTTAATGCCCATTCTGGCGCTGGTGCTTTTGATTGCCGCCGGCGGGATCGCGCTGTATCATTTTGTCATTACCCCCTGGTTAGCCTCACGGCAAATACAGCCGGAGGAGGAACAGGTGCTTATCTCCGCCTCGATTCTGGATGACATGGCGGCGCATACCATTGCCATCCCCGCCCCTGAAGGCGCGCAGATATATATCAAGGAACTGCGCAAATCCTATATCGCAACCGGAGGCTATGCCACGGTACAGGTGGCGGATTACATCTGGTACGAGCTGGAGGATCGCCTGACCGAACCCACGCTGGATGTGACCCTGACGCCTTATATTAAAACCAGTTCCGGGGAACAAAAGCAGATGGATTTGGTGCATTACACCATCAACATCCCGCTTTCACCCATTACGCTGATCAGCCCCGATGTGACCTATCTGGAAGTGAGCACCCCCATTTACAATATTCGCTTCCATGTGATGCAAAACAGCAAGGTGTTTATCAACGGCGAGGATTACTCTTCCTATGTGAACACCCAGAGCGGTTATATCAGCTATAATGCTTCCATTCAGCCCATTGGCGACAATAAAATTCATATTGTGGTGCGCAGCCAGTATTACCGGGAGAATTCCGTGGACATCACCATCCACCGCGCGGTGCAGGATATCCCGCTGGATTTGGCCAGCACCCTGGATGACGAAAGCTCGTCCCAGACCATGCGCATCAGCGCCACCACCCGGGCTGGCGCAACCGTTACCGTGACCAGCCCCCACCGAAACCTGGATATTTCCCAGCTTGGCAGCACCGGCGCCTTTTCTTTTGAGGCCATCTTCAGCAAAATTGGCACCAATACAGTAGAAATCAGGGCGGATTTCCCTGACAAAAACCCCACGATAGTAAATTACGATATTTACTATCTTCCCCCGCCGGATATCTACACCAAAAAGGCCTGGGCGCTGGATGACTGGGGCTATCCCGATCTGTTGGCCAATATCAACACCCGCGTCGCCAACACGCAGATCTATGTGTTCACCGGTATTGTCAAAGAGATCATCAGCAACAAACCCCAGCTGGCGCTTCTTGACGCCGCGGACGGCAAAGGCAGCCCGCGCATGGTGATGGTGGAGAACCAGACCAAAACCGAATGGGCGCTGGGCGAGCGCTACCGCCTCTACGGCGACGCATATGGCATGTATGGCAGCATTCCAAGGCTGATTGCCCGGTATACTTATAAACCTAACAAGTAACAAGGAGAGCAGCGGATGTATTACGGCGCGGTCACGATGCAGATTATGATGCTGCTGATTATTGTTCTGATTGGCCTTGGCCTCAGGCATAAAAAAATGTTTACTGACCCTGTGATCAAGGGTGTCAATAACCTGCTGCTTCAAGTGGCCTGGCCCGCCATGATTTTGATGAGCGCGCAGAAGGAGCTGAGCAGGGACCAGATTCCTCAGGTGCTGATCATCTTTGTTATCGGCCTTGCCATCATGACGATTACCTGCCTTGCCACCTTCTTTTTAATGCGCGGCCGGATAGGGGAAGATAAGCTCGCGGTTTTTGCGGGCGTCTGCGCCCTTCCCAACATTGGCTATGTTGGGCTTCCGGTGATCAGCGCCATGTATGGCAACCCCGGCGTCATTTATTTGTCTGGCTATATTATTGCCCTTAATGTAGGCATGTGGACCATATTTCATTGGCTGATTCAAGAAAATGCCCGCGCATTTTTCCGTTCACTCATTAATCCTGGCATCATCGCTTCCACTTTAAGCATTGTGTTTATTATCAGCGGCTTCAGGCTTCCGGAACCGCTGCTTAGCTTATGCAATCATCTAGGCAGCATGACCATTCCCATCAGCATGCTGCTGGTGGGGGCCAGGCTTAAGGAAACCATCAATCTTAAACAAATCAAATACGGCCCCCTTTGGCTTGCCATGGCAATCAGGCTGCTCCTGGTGCCCATTGCCGTATCCATCATCCTGCGTTTAACAGGTTTTTCGGGGATGACTTATGGGGTGCTGGTGGTAGGTTCCGCTCTGCCCGCCGCTGCAGCCACCCAGTTTATGGCGGAGCTCTATGACAAGGACACGGGGCTGGCCGCTCAAAGCTCCTCCATATCCCTGCTGGTGTGCCTGGCAACTTTGCCTCTGGTGCTTTGGGTTGCCGGAATATAGAAATTCCGCTGAATACTTGAAATTATCGTGGGTTTGTGGTAATCTCAACTGGCTGATTTTACGGAGGGGGATGTTTTAATGTCCACAGTTCAAGTGATTATGACCATTCTGCTAATGCTCGCCTCATTGGTGATGATCGTTTCTGTGCTGCTGCAAAAGGGTGATGCCGAGGGCATGAGCGCGCTCACCGGTGGTGGCGGCGCCAACAGTTATTTTGGCAAAAACAAAAGCAAGACCATGCAGGGCCGTCTGGCAACTGCCACCAAAGCAGCGTCCATCACCTTTGTTGTGCTTTGTCTGGCGATGATTTTTGTTAAATAAACATTATGCAAGAAACTAAAAGCTGACGCCTGCCGCCAGCTTTTTCTTTTTGCGCGGGACGGATGATGACGACGATACTGAAGCTTATCGGTATTTCAAAAGCCTTTGGAACGGATGAAGTTCTAAAGGCTGTAAGTTTTTCGGTGAACAGCCGGGACAGGCTGGGGCTGGTTGGGGTCAATGGGAGCGGTAAAACCACCTTGCTTAAAATCATCCTGGGACAGCTTCAGCCTGATGAGGGTGAGGTGGTGACGGCGCGGGGCTTATCAGTCGGACATCTGGCCCAATCATACCATCCCAAGCCTGGGCGCACCGTATTGGAGGAGGCGGCAGCCGTCCTTCAACAGATTTTTAACATAGAAGCGCGGCTGCGGGCGATTGAAAAGGAGATGGCAGACCATGCCGGTGAGGTGTCGCTGGAGGCGCTATATGGTGAATATGCCAGGCTGACGGAATGCTTCGAAAAGGCGGGCGGCTATATGGCCCGCTCCTGGGTGGAAGGGGTGTTGATTGGCCTAGGCATGGGACGGCCCTACTTTAACCAGCATGCCGACACCTTGAGCGGTGGGGAGTTGACCCGTCTGGGCCTGGCGCGTTTGCTGTTGCAAAAGCCGGATCTTCTGCTGCTTGACGAGCCCACCAACCACCTGGATCTGGAAGCGCTGGAATGGCTGGAAAACTATTTAAATGAATACCAGGGAGCTATGATCATTGTGTCCCATGACCGCTATTTTCTAAACGCGGTATGCACTGACATCGCTGAACTGCTGTTTGGGGTGACGGAACTGTATCCGGGCAACTACACGCGCTATCTGGCGCAGCGGGAGGAACGCATGGCCGCCCGGGCGAAGGCCTATGGCATGCAGCAAAAAGAAATCGCCCGTCAAAAAGCCATCATCACCCGTTTTAAGCAGTTTAACCGGGAAAAGTCTATCCGCGCTGCCGAAAGCAGGGAGAAGGCGCTGGCGCGCATGGAGCTGCTGGAGCGGCCGGATGAGGAGCGGGCCATCACCTTCCGCTTTAAGGCCAGGCGCAGGCTGGGGGAAAATGCCCTGATGGTAGAGGGGCTCAGCAAGCGCTATGGCGAAAAAACCATCTTTGAGGATATATCCTTTGAATTGAAATCAGGCGACCGGGCCGCCTTAATCGGGCCCAATGGCATTGGCAAAACCACGCTGCTTAAGAGCATCCTTGGCCTGATAGAGCCGGACAGCGGAGAAATACGCTTTGGCGCTCAGGCGGATATTGGCTATTATGATCAGCGCCAGCAGAATTTAAACCCTGACAACGATATTTTGACAGAAGTGTGGAACGATTTTCCGAAGCTCACACAAAGCCAGGTACGGGGCGTTTTGGCTTTGTTTCAGTTTCTGGGCGAGGATGTGTTTGTGCCCATCAGGCTGCTGTCCGGCGGTGAAAAAGGGAGGGTTGCGCTTGCCAAACTGATGCTCAGAGAGGATAATTTATTCTTTCTGGACGAACCCACCAATCACCTTGATACCGCCAGCAGAGAGGTGTTGGAACAGGCTTTAGACGGTTTTGACGGCACCATTCTGGCTGTTTCCCATGACCGTTATTTTATCAACCGCTTTGCCAACAAGATTTTTTACATGCATCAGGATGGCATTGAGGTGTTTGAAGGGGATTACGAGGCTTATCTGGCTTCCCGCGAGCCGGAAGCGGAAACGGAGCCTGAAGAAGGTCATCCCACCCGAACAGCCCTCACCAAAAGCCGAAGACTAGCCAAGCAGGAAGCGGCTGAGCTAAAAGCGCTGGAAGAAGCGGTGCAAACCGTGATGAATGACATCAAGCGCCTGGAAAAGGAGTTGGAGGAAGCAACCGCCAGGCAAATGCTGCCGGAGGTGTATGCCAATCCGGAAAGGGCTGCCAGCCAGGCCAGAGAATGCCGTGAGTTGCAAGGGGCGGTTGCAGCGGCATACCATCAGTGGGAAGAAGCTGAGGAGCGGCTGGAAGCATTTCAGATGGAAAGACAGAACAACAATTAAACATATAAACGGATAAAGATGTCAAAAACGGGCGAATTTGTGACAAATAACGCAAAATAAGTGGTTTTTCATCCGTTGACAGTTCAGTGGTTGATGACTATAATAAGCACATCATGATGAAAGGGGAATGAACGATGCGCAGCCTTATGATGATGCGAATGTCCATGATGTGCGAGATTCATTTCCCGCGCTTGTTGCATTGCGCATCGTGATGGCTATATAAAGGATCGCCTACACCCGCTTGCATCAGTGCGAAGCGGGTTTTTTATGCTAAGCTGGAGGTTAGTGTGGAAAATATCCCCCTGATTCAGATCATTAAGCTATCCAAGGTTTTCAGTGACGCGGAAAACCGTGTGGTGGCGCTTAATGATATCACCCTCACCGTGCAGGAAAAGGAAATCTACGGCATTGTTGGCATGTCTGGGGCTGGCAAATCCACCCTTATTCGGTGCATTAACCGGCTGGACACGCCCAATAGCGGTCAGGTGCTGTACAGAGGGCAGGATGTTCTTCAGATGAACCGAAAGGATCTGCTCCAGACCCGCCGGAAAATGGGGATGATCTTTCAGCAGTTCAACCTCCTCATGCAGCGTACCGTGGGCCAGAATGTGCGCTATCCTCTGGAAATTGCAGGCGTGTCTCACGGCAAAGCCAATAAACGGGTGAAGGAATTGCTGGATATTGTTGGCCTTCAGGACAAGATATCGGCCTATCCCGCTCAGCTTTCCGGCGGGCAGCGCCAGCGGGTGGCCATTGCCCGGGCGCTGGCCAGCAACCCCGAGGTATTGCTGTGCGATGAAGCCACCAGTGCCCTTGACCCGATGACCACCCAGTCTATCCTGGCTCTGCTGCAGGACATTAACCGGCGTCTTGGCATCACCATCGTATTGATCACCCATGAGATGGCGGTTATCCGGCAGATTTGTGGCCGGGTGGCCATTTTGGATGGGGGAGAAGTGGTGGAAGAAGGCACTGTGGACGAGGTCTTTATCCACACGAAATCAGAAGCAGGCAAACGCCTTTTTGGCGTGCTTCCTGAGGAAGCAAAGGATGATCCGGGCATCCCCGCGCTGCGTATCATATTTGATGGCGCTACGGCGGAAAGGCCCATTATTTCGCGGCTGTCCCTTGAAACCAATGTGGCTGTCAACATTCTTTCCGCCAACATGAATCACCTGGGCGGGAAGGTGTATGGTCAGATGCTCATCGAAACACCCGAGGATGAGCATGATAAAAACGCCGTCATCCGCTACCTGACAGATCAGGGGCTGACGGTTAGGGAGGTGAATACCTGATGAGCTGGGAACAACTGGCGCCTGTATTATTGCAAGGGCTTTGGGAAACGCTGTACATGACCGTCCCCTCCACGTTGATTGCCTATCTCATTGGCATGCCTTTGGGGGTTTTGCTGGTGGTGACAGCAGCCGGAGGGATCAGGCCCATGCCACGGTTCAACGCTGTGCTGGGAATTGTGATCAATTTCCTGAGATCTATCCCCTTCATCATCCTTCTGGCCATGCTCTTCCCGGTTACACGGGCTGTGATGGGGCGCGCCATCGGCACCCAAGCCATCATCTTTCCCCTGACCATCAGCGCTTTTCCCTATGTGGCCCGGATGGTGGAAAACTCCCTGGTGGAGGTGGACCGCGGGGTCATCGAAGCCGCTCAGTCCATGGGTTCAACCGATTGGCAGCTGATCCGCAAGGTGCTGCTGCCCGAAGCCTTTCCCAGCCTGCTTTCAGGCGCTGCCATATGCATGGTCACCATCCTTGGCTATACGGCTATGGCCAGCACCGCGGGCGGCGGCGGGCTTGGCGCCCTGGCCATCACAAAGGGGCTCAATATGCGCAACTTTACCTTGATGTACTCCGCCAGCCTGTTGCTTGTTGCATTGGTGCAACTCATCACCTTCTTCGGCAACCGGATTAGCCGAAAATCGGATCACCGGAAAAAATAGACCTGTATTTGAAAGGAGAACCCCATGAAAAAGTTAATCGCTCTGGTCCTGTCCCTGGTTCTATCCCTTGGTGTTGTATCCGCTCTGGCTGAACTGACCCCTGTGCGCGTGGCCGCTTCCGCCAATCCCCATGAAATCCTGCTTAACTTCGTTAAAGAAGACATGGCCGCAGAGGGCTTTGATCTTCAGGTGACTTGGGTGGACGGCTATGTGCTGCAAAACCCCGCCACCTCTGCCGGCGAATATGACGCCAACTTCTTCCAGCACCGTCCCTATCTGAACAATTATAATGCTTCTGTGGGTGCAGATGAACAGCTGGTGGCAGCCATCCCCGTTCATTACGAACCCTTTGGCGTCTATCCCGGCACCAAGAAGGATCTGAGCCAGCTGGAGGATGGCGACAGCATCGCTGTGCCCAACGATCCCTCCAACGAGACCCGGGCCTTGCTGCTGCTTCAGGAAGCCGGCCTCATCACCCTGCCTGAAGGCGCCAATGTGGATAGTGGCCTGACCAAGCTTGATGTGACACTGAAAGACAAAAAGATCGAGATCGTTGAGGTGGATGCTGAGCGTCTGCCCGCTGTGTTGGCTGATGTGGCTTTTGCTGTGATCAACGGCAACTATGCTATTCCCGCCGGGCTTTATCCCACCCGGGACGCCATCTACCTGGAAAGCAACGAAGGGGAAGCGGCCAGGCTTTATACCAACTATGTGGTGGTGAAAGTCGGCAATGAAGAAGCGCCCTTTGTAAAAGCGCTGGCAAAAGTCCTGCATTCCGACAAAGTGAAACAGTATCTGCTAGAAAATGAGGATTTCAAAGGCGGTGTGGTGCCTAATTTTGAAGGTGACAACAAGCCCGCTACCAAATAATCCATCAATGTGCCTGTGGCCGCGTGACAGGCTGATAAGGAGGGCTTTTCTCAGAAAAAGCCCTCCAACTATTTCGGCAGACTGAGAAATTATAAATATAAATAATATTGCAGAACGGGATTATAAATAATATTGCAGAAAACCCTTGACAAAAACTTCATCCTTTAGTAATATCACATTCGCCGCGTTATTGCGGTAAACCTTCGGGGTGTAGCGCAGCCTGGTAGCGCACGTGCTTTGGGAGCATGGGGCCGGGGGTTCAAATCCCTTCACCCCGACCATTTTGCGGGGAGCAGGGTAATCAATGATGGCCCCGTGGTCAAGCGGTTAAGACACCGCCCTTTCACGGCGGTAACAGGGGTTCGAGTCCCCTCGGGGTCACCACTTTTTCCCCAGGACTTTATCGGCAACCAGGGGGCGAGGGCCTTTAGCTCAGTTGGTCAGAGCGGCCGGCTCATAACCGGTTGGTCCGGGGTTCAAGTCCCTGAAGGCCCACCAATTTGGCCCGGTAGTTCAGTTGGTTAGAATGCCAGCCTGTCACGCTGGAGGTCGAGGGTTCGAGCCCCTTCCGGGTCGCCACATTCCTGCTGGTTGGGTCGTGCTGGTGTAGCTCAATTGGCAGAGCAGCTGATTTGTAATCAGCAGGTTGCGGGTTCAAGTCCCTTCACCAGCTCCATGGGTAGGTACCCAAGTGGCCAAAGGGAGCAGACTGTAAATCTGCCGTCACAGACTTCGGTGGTTCCCTATGAGTCACACAGGGTTGAAAGAACCTCCAGATTCTTTGAGAAATCAACAGATTTGGAGGTTTTCTCAATGCAAGAAACAAGCAAGAAGAAAGGAACAAGGACACCACAACGGCGGCAGATTTTTAGGCAATCTGCCATCATAAAAAGCACAAATAATCTGCCACCTCAAGGAAGTCTGCCGCCATCAATCGCTTCGTGGTTGGAGCGTCAGGACAACGACCCTCAACCAAGAAGCGGATTCAAACTATTCAATGCCAATACAACACTCGCGAGAATAAGAATGTCATTCCTGTCGGAAAAGGAAGGCAACGGAAACACAGAAAAAACAATTAAATATTATAGGGACTCGTGGAATAAGTTTTATGATTTTATGTTGTATACCATTACAGGGAAACTAGATAATGACATGCGCACAGAGATAGGACAATTGCCACTTTACGCAATTGCCAGAGAGAACCTCCAAAACGAATACAGAAATTATATGCTTTGCATTGGCAACTCAGAACAAACCATTCTGTCAAATCTTCGCGCTCTTAGAGCAATCATGAATTATATTAAGAAGGCTATTCAAAAAATAGCCCGTCACAGACTTAAAACAGTCCACTGCTAACTTCCGCCAGCAGCATTTAGTCCGGGAAATCCCTCCCAGACTTCATTCAGTGACCCTTTTCCTCTTCAAATACTCCTTCATCCCTCTGTTTCCCATCGCTCCATCTCTTTTCCTATACTGATTTCCACTGATTTCTTATACTAAAATTCATGCCCCCTCACACTGTGGAGCTTACTTTAGGAATTCACTGAAAAAACAACTTGACAATAAAATAAATGTGCTATAAAGTATAAATGTAAAATTTTAGTTTAAGTAAACTTGCTTTGGTCTTCACAATAGAAAAGGAGATAAAATGCTAAAGTATTTAGTAAAACGCCTCTTAGTTGGACTCCTAACTATTTTTATTCTGGTAACGATCGTTTTCTTTTTGATGTTTACATTACCTGGAAGCCCGTTTGATTCAGACAGTACCTCTGATGTGGTAACAGATCCGCGCGTGATAGCCATTATTGAGCAGGAATACAACCTTGATAAACCGGTTCCTGTACAGTATTGGCTGTATCTCAAGGGTTTAGTGCGTGGTGATCTGGGCTTTTCCTTTAAAAAAGCAGGGGTGCGAGTATCAGACATCGTTGTTGATTTAGCACCAATTACGATTAAACTCGGCTCCGTAGCTTTTATTATAGCATTAGTGTTGGGCATTACATTGGGCGTTGTTGCGGCATTGTCTCGCTCTGAATCAGTACGAGCACTAATTACAGCAATGGCAACAATTGGCATTAGTGTGCCAGGGTTCCTTCTTGCGATCTTCTTAATCTATTTTTTCGCTGTACGATTAAATCTCTTGCCGATAATTGGATTGAAAAGCTGGCAGCATTATGTGTTACCAGGTTTAGCTTTGAGCTTTTATCCGATCGCTTATCTTTCAAGACTTGTGCGCTCCACACTTACCGAGTCGCTTACGCAAGACTATATTGTAATGGCTAGATCAAAAGGTCTTTCTCGCAGAACAATTGTGTTTGAACATGCGCTGCCAAACACCTTGATTCCTGTTATTACATATCTTGGGCCGCTTATCGCTAGTTTGTTGACCGGAAGCTTTGTTGTAGAAAGCATCTTTGCTATTCCTGGCATTGGCAGAGAGATGGTTCAGGCTATTCAGGGTCGTGACTATTCCGTCATTTTGGGAATGACGATATTTATTGGTGCTTTTGTAATCTTTATGAACATTGTTGCGGACATTCTATTGGCTGTGGTCGATCCAAGAATACGTTTAGACGCTTAAGCGAAAACAGGGGGACTTTTTAAATGGCAGACAAAACAGCAATCGACTTAAACATTTCGTATCTGGATCCTGAAGAGGCAATCAAACACTTCGGCCAAAAGCTGGATGAATCACAACCAATCGTGTGTGTTGATATTGACGCTTCCATTGATGAACAGATGTTCGTGACTCTTCCGGATGAAGAAAAGCAGTCGGAATTTATTGCCGTACAAAGCCGTTCATTTTGGCAAGACAGCTGGCATCGCTTTAAGAAAAACAAAATGGCTGTTGCAAGTCTCATTTTCATGATTGTGATCATTTTGTTGGCAATACTTGTACCGTTACTTTCACCATATAGTTACGACATGCAGAATCGAGCCAATCGAAATGCTCCGCCATCCATCGAGCATATTTTGGGTACCGACAAATTTGGCCGTGATATTTTTGTCCGTGTTATGTCAGGCGCTCGTATTAGTTTGCTGATCGGTTTTGCCGCAGCCTTCATCAATTTGATTATCGGAGTCATTTATGGTGGTATTTCTGGGTATGTTGGAGGGCGCGTCGACAACATCATGATGCGTTTTGTTGACATTCTCTATTCGGTTCCTTCCATGCTTTACGTTATTTTAATCATGTTGGTGTTCGGCAGCAATCTTTGGTCGGTCTTAATTGGTATTTGTGTCTCTTCATGGGTCGGCATGGCTCGAAATGTGAGAAGCCAGGTGCTAAGCCTTAAAGAACAGGAATTTGCTTTGGCTGCTAAGGTTATTGGTGCCAGCAGCATGCGCATCCTGTTATTGCACCTAGTCAGAAACTCAGTTGCAGCAATTATCGTAAATATGACTTTCATGATCCCCAACGCCATTTTCACGGAAGCTTATTTGAGCTTCATGGGCATTGGTATAAGTGTTCCAAAAGCCAGCTGGGGTACCTTGGCGCAAGATGCGAAGAACCTGATTGATACGCAACCATTGCAGGCATTATGGCCAGTTTTGGCTATCTGTCTGACGATGTTTGCACTCAACTTTATTGGCGACACGTTAAGCGATGCGATGGATCCGAAAAAGTCGAGAGGTGAACGATGAGCATCCTGAAGATAAACAACTTGCGCACCGAGTTCGAGACAAAAGGCGGTATTGTTAAGGCAATTCGCGATGTCAGCCTCCATGTCGATGAAGGTGAGATGGTTGGCATCGTCGGTGAATCTGGCTCAGGCAAAACATGCACAATGTTGTCGCTCATGGGGCTATTGGCTGGAAATGGTCATGTTCGTCAAGGTGAATTCTGGTACAAAGGCGAAAATATATCGCCGCTGGCTTTTTCGGATCCACATCAGTATGAAAAGAAAATGCGGTCAATCCGAAGCAAAGAAATTGCCATGATCTTCCAAGATCCGATGACCTTTTTGAACCCAGTTCTCTCAATTCGAAAGCAGCTTACTGAGCCGCTCAAGCTCCACTTTGGTTATTCACAGCAAAAAGCTGACAAGCGTGCGATCGAATTAATGCAACTCGTTGGTATTCCAAGCCCTGAAAAACGATTGCGACAGTATCCTTTCGAGTTTTCCGGAGGGATGCGTCAACGGATTATCATTGCTATCGCCCTAAGCTGCAATCCGAAACTGGTTATCGCCGATGAACCGACGACGGCTTTAGACGTAACGATACAAGCGCAAGTTTTGGAACTGATTAAGAAGCTTCAACAGGAAACGGGCACATCCGTGATTATGATTACGCACGACCTT
Organism: Christensenellales bacterium; assembly: GCA_050952935.1. Lineage (GTDB taxonomy): Bacteria > Bacillota > Clostridia > Christensenellales > Aristaeellaceae > UBA6115. Next base: position 955,304 of record JBMNLS010000002.1, read on the forward strand.
GGTGTTATAGCTACCACCTGCACGCGTGTCATCGTCATGTATGGCGGGCAAATAGTTGAAGAAGGAACGAACTTTGAGATTTTTGGCAAACCAAAACACCCCTATACATTGGGATTATTAAATAGCATCAATAATCCTGAAGAAGATACGAAAGCCTTGATACCGATACCGGGTTCGCCGCCCGACTTGTTGGCGCCACCGGCAGGTTGTCCGTTTGTAGACAGATGTACCTATGCGATGCGTATATGTGTCTCCCACCAACCACCATGCTGTATTTATAGCGATACGCATCGTAGCTGTTGCTGGCTGGAACATCCGCTTGCAAAGGAGGCTCGGTAATGAATAATACATTGATTCAAGATCCTATTCTGCGCGTTGCAAACCTGAAAAAATATTTCGATATTACAAAAGGTCTGTTTTCGCCAAAGACAATTGTCAAGGCTGTCGATAAGGTTAATTTTGAAGTAAAACGCGGGGAGACGTTCGGGCTTGTCGGCGAATCCGGTTGTGGTAAAACAACGCTAGGCCGCACAGTTGTGAAGCTTTATGACCCGACTGACGGCAGCGTCTATTACAAAGGAGTTGATGTCAGCCAAGAAAAAGGGGCAAGACTAAAAAAGTTTCGCAAAGAAGTACAAATGATTTTTCAGGACCCGTATGCTTCACTTGATCCTCGCATGACCGTAGGTGAAATCATACGTGAACCGCTACAGATATTCAACATTGGTACGCATGCAGAACAGCGAGAACGTGTTTATGAGCTATTGGAAGACGTCGGACTTAAGCCGGATCATGTCTGGCGTTATCCGCACGAGTTTTCCGGTGGCCAACGCCAGCGTATCGGCATTGCCAGAGCACTTGCTCTGGATCCGGAATTTATCGTGCTGGATGAGCCGATTTCAGCTCTTGATGTTTCGATTCAAGCGCAGATCATCAACCTTTTGATTCGCTTGCGTGAAGAACGTCATCTTTCGTATATTTTTGTTGCGCACGATCTTAGTATCGTTAAATACATTAGCAATCGAATTGCAGTCATGTATCTTGGGCATATTGTGGAAACAGGCGACAGCAACGATCTTTTCAAAAATCCGCAGCATCCGTATTCGAAAGCCTTGTTGTCGGCGGTGTTGATTCCTGATCCCGTTGTGGCGCTTGGCCGCAAACGCATTCAATTGGAAGGTGAGATTCCCTCTCCGATCAATACGCCACCTGGTTGCACTTTTGCTTCGCGTTGCCCTTACAAAATGGATGTCTGCAAAAGCGACACACCTCAACTAAAGAATATAGATGGCCGTGATATTGCGTGTCATTTATTTGATTAGAAAATTTGCACTGCTCACGAGTGCAAAAATATAAAAAATGGAGGCTCTTATGAAAAGAACAGTTCTAGCGGTTTTCCTGGTACTCACCTTGTTGCTTAGCATTGTGCCGGCAACCATAGGTGCTGAAGCAGGAATGAAAGTCGTACGCGTCGCTCTTAGCGGTGATGAAGGTACGGCAGATCCCGCCACCGGCACAACAAATAACTCGCAGCAGCCCATCACTGCTGCCTACGTGGGATTGTTCCACTTTGATGAGAACAATGTGTTGCAGAATGATCTTTGTAAGGAATGGTCCGTCAGCGAAGATGGCATGACGTACACATTCAAACTTCGGGACGATGCCAATTGGAGTGACGGAAAACCAATCACAGCCAGTGACTTTGTCTATGGCTGGCAGAGAAACCTCTCCCCAAAACTGAAACCCGCCTATGCCGATCTCCTCAATGCCATCAACAACTTTGAGGCTTGCATGCTTGGCGAAAAAGAGGTGTCTGAATTTGGTGTTGTGGCAGAAGATGATACGACCTTGGTCGTTTCACTCAGCCGTCCGCAACCATACTTCCACATGATGACGACATTTAGCCCGTTTTTCCCTTTGCGCGAAGACAAGGTGGATTTTGATGAGGCAACATGGTCACTTGAAAATGTAGAGGATGTTGTTGTCAGCGGTGCCTTTAAATTTGTCGAATATGTGCCAAATGAGAAAATTGTGTTAGAAAAGAATCCGGGATTCTTTGATGCAGACAAGGTCAAACTGGATCGCATTGAATATTATTACATTCCAGATTCCCAAACTCAGGTTTCAGCGTTTAAGACGGACGAAATCGACATTGCAAACTTCGTACCAATGGATATCAATGAAAGCCATAGTAATAAGAATGAAATTCTTTTGGTGCCGTATCTCGTTGCAAACAGCTATGTAATTAGTGGCAGAAATGAAGCGCTTTCCGATGTCAGGATCCGTAAAGCTATTGGCATGGCTATTAACAGGCAGGAGATCGCCGATATCTTGGGCGGCACCAACGTCCCAATTTACGGCTTAATTCCGCCAGGCATCCCGAATCCTTCTAATGGCAAAGATTTCCGTGAAGAAGGTGGCAACCTTGTTGTAGAAGATGTTGCTGAAGCACAACGCCTCATGGAAGAAGCAGGACATCCAATGGGAGAAGGTCTGCCCACATTCACTTGGTTGACGAACAACCGACAGGATCATAATGATGTGTCTCAGGCCGTGCAATCAATGCTGAAGGAAAACATTGGTGTGAACATCGAAATTCGCAGCGTTGATACTGCCACCTTCGGCCAAGACAGACGTGAAGGCAAATTCGACATTTGCCGTTGCGGAACGTCGGCAGACTATCTTGATCCCACAACATGGCTGAACCTCTATATGTCTACAGACTCCTGGATGAGCAGGGTCGCCGGCTATGATACGCCAGAGTATGACGCCATTATGGCAGAAACAGACTCAATTCTTGATCAGGCAAAACGCTTCGAAAAACTGCATGAAGCCGAACGCGTCATGATGGAAGATGCATGGTGGATACCGCTTTTGACGTATGATATGCAGGTTCTCGTTAAAGAGAAAATAACGGGCATCTCTACAACAACAGCAGGTGCAGTCTTCCTTAATTATGCTGATATTACGGACTAAAGAAAAAAACAGTAATTAAAAGTATTCCTTCAAGACGCGCCCGGGATCTGCTCGGCAGTATCCCGGGCTGCATATGGAAAGGCAAAAAGGTATTGCTATGAAATCTGTGATTAACTGTATTCGCAACCGAGTATCTGCAGAAGCGTTGTATCAAGGAGTACAAGAGGTGTCAACATACCATCGAATCCAAGGTTCTGATGGGTTTAGGGACGCCGCCTTATTCCTTTGCAATAAATTGAACAAACTAGGCATTGAAACCAATATTCTGAGTTTCCCGGCAGATGGGGAAACGTGGTTTGGTGCTAACCGGATGTTCAAGGAATGGAACTGTCGCAGCGGTTGGCTGAAATTAACCGATTCCGATGCCCTGCTGGCTGATTTTAGCGCTGACCCCATTTCTATCATCCAGCGCAGCCATGCCTGTGACTATCGGAATCAACCCCTTGATCTTGTCTATCTTGATCGTGGCGCTGCTGAAAAGTCTTATGAAGATATTGACTTAAAAGGAAAACTTGTCTTTTACCAAGGGCCGTTTAAGGATATTCAGTCTTGGGCTGTTGGAAAAAAAGGCGCAGTTGGGATTGTTACGGATTGCATTTATGAAATCCCTGGTGTACGAACACGTCATGACCTTTATGATATAAAAAACTATACCTCTTTCTGGTGGAAACATGATGGTACCGATAACGAATGCTTTGGCTATGTACTCACACCGCGTCAGGGCGATAAACTAGCTGCACAATGCCTTAAACAACGTGAACGACATAAACAAGATCCATCCGAAGCGCGCTATTTACAGTGTCATTGCTTTATCGACGCAGAGCTTTTTGCCGGCGAAATTGAGGTGGTGGAAGCAGTTATTCCCGGCACAACCGATGAGGAGCTTTTACTTGTTTCGCATTTATGTCACCCAAGGCCCTCAGCAAATGACAATGCAAGCGGTGTTTCAGCCTCCGTTGAAGCGCTTCGTGTACTTACGCAAATGATTGCCGATAAGACACTGGCGCCTCTGCGGCGCGGCGTGCGGGCAATCTTTGTGCCGGAATTCACCGGTATATATCCTTGGCTTGAAAGTCGTGGTGAAAAGTTCGCAAATCTCAAAGCAGGCCTGAATCTGGACATGGTCGGAGGTAAAATATCGTTAGGCTACGGCCCGTTGACCCTATCCGGTATACCCGACACGTCGGATTCGTTTGTGGTCAGCTTGGCAACAGCTATTTTACATCGTCTTGGCGAAACACACAGCGCGCATTCAGGCATGGATCAGGTGTCATCGTTCCCATACGCCTTTACGGAATTTGATCCTGGAAGTGACAACTACATTCTCTGTGATCCGACAGTCAATTTGCCAACACCCATGCTCGGGCAATGGCCAGATCCCAATTACCACACCAGTGGTGATAATCTCTCGGTAATTGATCCGCAGTTGATGGTGCAATCGGCGAGTCTCGCTGCCTCCTATTTATATCTGCTTAGCAATTTGGATGTGGCAACGGTGGGTGAGGTTTTGTTGGCCAGCATTTCCCGTTTCAATGCGCGTTTGGCCAGTCAGTTCGGCCACTTATTCTGGAATGAGCCCTCACAATTTGCTCGCGGTGTCTCCTATTTGGCAGAGTTGTTCATGCGGCAAAACAATGCCTTGATTGCTTTTTTCCCTGACGATGATCCAGATCTGCCTTTAGTACAGGCGCATCTGCAGAAAACAGCAGATATTATTAACGGGATGGTGGCGGTCTATGGCGGGTCAGAAGAGAATCGTGCAAAGGAAAAGGAAACAGAAAGAGAAAAAACACCGCGCGATTCAGTAGTCTGGATACGTCTTTACCGTACACCGCTATCGCATACGGACGATCATTTTAAGGGTGACTGCGATCTGTATGCCGCGTATAGGCAATATGAGGAGAAGTATCGCAAAAACACACCAAATGCATATCGCATTGAATCAATGGTGCAATTTGGCCTGAACGGAAGCGATGCGTTCGCCGAGTTGCTGGAAAAAGTCGGCCTGCAATCGAAGCGGGATCCGGCGGAAATTGCTGATATGGTTTGGGCCTACCTCGAAATGCTCGAAAAATTAGCGCTGGTCAAACGAAAGGAGTCAGCCATATGATTGCCAAATATGCAGAAATGAGTATTACCGAACGTGCCAATATTCAGGGAGGCATTGGTGTTATCCATTGCCGTAATGTCTTCGAAAAAGAAGCATTGATTGGAAAGACGCGTTATTTTGCTCGCATGCGTTTCAAACCGGGCGAATCAATAGGAGCTCATCCGCATGTTGATAATGTTGAGTTCTATTACATACTGAGCGGTGATTTCGAAGTAACGGAAGAAGGTCACAAAGAAAAACTTCAAGCCGGTGACGCCGTGATGACCGGAAACGGAGATGTGCACAGCATCATTAACATTGGCAATTGTGATGGTGAATTATTGGCTATCGTTATTGACAACTAAAAAATATTTGCGTAACAAAAAACAACTTATTAAATTATTGGGAGGTTACCTACTATGCTAACAAGAGAAACCATGGATTTGAAACGAATCAAAGCGATTACCGAATGTGCTGGTATGTCTGGATCTGAAAAAAAAGTGACACGCTTAATGAAAGAAGCGCTGAAAGATGTCGCCGATGGATTTGATTATGATAATCTTGGTTCGCTAATTTGTCATAAAAAAGGAAGTGGAAACGGTCCAAGGGTCATGCTTTCATCGCATACGGACGAAATCGGATTTCTGGTCAAAAAAATCGATAAGCAAGGCTTTTTACGCATCATTTCACTGAACCGCTGGTGGACCTATACCTTAATTAATCAGGAAGTATGGGTAGAAACAAGCGAAGGCAAGATGTATCCAGGTGTGTTTGGCACCAAGTTCCCAGATGAAGATATTAACAATCCACGCTACCGCGATTTGAAGGAACTGTATGTCGATCTCGGTGTCAGGGGCAGAGAGAATGTTCTGGCGCTCGGAATTCGGCCGGGTGACACCATCACTATGCGCTCGGAGTTCCGTGAAATGACCGACTCTGACGTGATGATGGCCAAAGCTTGGGATGATCGCGTTGGCGTGAATATTATCATTGATGTCATGCGGCAGCTCAAAAACGATGCAATTGAAGCCGATTTGTTTGTCTGTGGAACGGTGCAAGAGGAAGTTGGCTATCGTGGCGGCAAAACGTGTTCTTATAAAGTTAAACCGGACATTTCGATTACAGTGGACGTTGCTGACTGTTCAGATTATCCGGGCTGTGACGAAGACGGTCACAAACTGGCTGGTGGCGTTGTAATCCGTCACTACGACACAAAGGTGCTTGGTAATCAGGAACTTTCCAAATTTATCCAAGGCGTAGCTGCTGATCTTGGTTATCCTGCTGATATCATTGTACAGGATGTTGGTGGTGGCGAAGCATATGAAATCCACCGGCAATTTGATGGTGTCGTAACGATCTGTCTTTCAATCCCCTCGCTATATATCATGACGCCGCGGGCACTCGTGCATAAAAGCCGTTACATTGCTACGGTCAATACCGTGGCTGAAGTGATCCGGAGGCTGACAAACGAAGATCTTCAGAGATTCATCAAAAGCCGTCAGTAATTAAAGAAAGGATTGTCAATGAAGCCAGACATATACAACAAAATTAACACGGAGCGCCTGATCGACACAATGATCGAGCTCATTAAGATTGACAGTGAAAGTGGCGATGAAAAGGCTGTCGCCGATCACTTAAAGTCATTGTTCACGTCACTCGGAGCGACGTGCGAGCTGCAGATCTTACCGGATAAGGTAAAAACAAATAGCGGCAACTTGTTTGTTCGCTTTGCCGGAACCAAGGCGGAATGTGATCCGCTGCTCTTTAGCTGTCACATGGATACGGTACAACCGGGCAAGAATATTGTTCCGATCCGACATGATGATCGAATTACGAGTGACGGTACAACCATTCTCGGTGCTGACGATAAAGCAGGCATTGCGGCTTTAATTGAAACGATCCGTTTGATTCAGGAAAATGACTTGCCTTGTTGTGACATTGAGATTCTGCTTACCGTTTGTGAAGAGACAGGTTTACTTGGCGCACGCTATGCTGATCTTGACAAGGTCAAGGCGAAGATGGCTTTCGTTTTAGACAGCAGTGATCCACCTGGTTCATTCGTTGTAAACGGCGTTGCTCAAGATAAGATCAATGTCGTTGTAACAGGCAAGGAAGCCCATGCCGGCGTTGCCCCTGAAGAAGGTGTCTCGGCGTTAGTCATTGCTGCCAAAGCACTGGCAAACATGAAGCTTTTGCGTGTAAGTAAGCAAACGACAGCCAATTTTAGCCGGATAGAGGGTGGCGGCGCGACGAATATCGTAACAGGTCGCGTCGAGCTGTTCGGCGAAGCCAGAAGCCTTGACGAAGCAGAACTGAATGCACAAGTGGCGCACATGCGAGCGTGCTTTGAAGAAGCAGCTGCCTCGGAAAGAGGACAGGTAGAATTTACTGCGGAGCGCATGTATGCAGGCTTCCAAGTAAATCCAACCAGCGATATTTTGGCTCTTGGGCAAGCCGCGTGTCACAAAGCTGGTCTCCCGTACAAGGAGCTTAGCAGCGGTGGTGGCAGTGATACCAATGTGTACAATGCACGCGGTTTACCGGCAGTAACGCTTGGCATCGGTGAACAAAAGCCACATAGCCGTGATGAGTTCGTCCTGATCAAAGATCTGGAGGATACGGTCAAGCTTGTGCTCGGATTAATTGATTCCCAGCAGAAAAAGGGGTGATTATACGATATGTATGCCTTTATAAATGCCACCGTTGTAACCGTTGATAACGGTATTATCAAAAATGGTCGTGTGCTTGTTAAAGACGGGCGGATCGCAGCCATAGGAAATGCGACGCTTGACATTCCCAAAGAGGCGGTACAACACGATCTCACGGGAAAATGGCTGACACCAGGACTGATTGACTGCCATGCGCATATTTCAAACTTTCCGGAACCTAGAGAGCTTAACGCTGGACAATCCGATGGCAATGAGTGCTCTACACCGGTAACGCCGCATATCCGTGCGCTTGATGCGTTGAATCCAAATGATCCTGCCGTGGCTAAGGTGCGTGCAGCTGGCTTTACAACTTGCTGTACGCTGCCCGGTTCCGGCAACATTATCGGTGGTACAGGCATTGCCTATAAGCTACGTGGCAAAACTGCCACCGAAATGATCCTTCCCGGCACAGAACAGATGAAGATGGCACTCGGTGAAAATCCAAAATCAGCGTTTGGACGACGAAACGAAATGCCGATGACACGCATGGGAAATGCCGCGGTTTTACGCAAAACGCTTTTTGATGCGAAGAATTATGCAGAACGGAAAGAAGCAGCGGCAAAAGATAAAGAAAAAGTTTTTGAAACCAATTTTCTGCTTGAAGCGCTACAAAAGGTGATTCGAGGCGAGCAGAAAGTGCGCATTCATTCGCATCGATCTGATGATATTCTCACAGCTTGTCGGATTGCCGAGGAGTTCAATCTTGATTTTAGCATCGAGCATTGTACCGAAGGCTACAAAGTTGTTGAGGCGCTGGCGGCTATCAAGCCATTCTGTGTCGTAGGCCCAGTGCTGTTAGGACCCTACAAGCAAGAGATTTGGGGGTTGCGCCTGGAGAATGCCGCTGAACTTGCCGCCGCCGGTCTGGATATTTGCCTGACGGCGGACACGGCGTCGCTCACATATTATCTCCCGATGCAGGTGGGGCTACTGATGAGCTACGGTCTCGCTGAAGACGTCGCTTTCAAAGCGGTTACATTAAATCCAGCCAGACTTCTCGGTTTGGGTGAGCGTCTTGGCAGCCTGACCGTGGGCAAAGATGCCGACATGGCGGTCTTTGATGGGCACCCGTTTAGCAATTTCAGCCACTGCCTTCTGACAGTCATCGATGGGGTGTTTTACGAAAACGACGGATCCAGTTTGCTGCGAGTGCAATAATAACACATGGACGAAATTTCACTGAGTAGACATTAATTTACAGGAGGGTTGAATAAATGAGAATTGCATGGATAGGCACAGGCGTCATGGGTAAATCAATGGCTGCCAACTTAAAGAAAAACGGACATGAGCTTATTTTGTATAATAGGACGCCGGAAAAAGCAACGGCAGCCGCACAAGAAATGGACGCAAAAGCCGTCTCCACGATCAAAGAAGCCGTCAGCAATGCCGAAGCTATCTTCACGATCGTTGGTTATCCGACCGACGTTGAATCCGTTATTCGTGGCAAAGACGGCGTTTTTGCACATGCGCCTAAAGGCTGCTTGATCGTAGATATGACGACATCGCTTCCGTCGCTTGCTGTATCGCTGCACAAAGAAGCCAAAGAGAAAGGCTTCAGACTCCTTGATGCCCCTGTTTCCGGAGGCGATGCCGGAGCGAAAAACGCAACCCTATCAATTATGGTAGGCGGGGACAAAAAGGATTTTGACAGCGCACTTCCTCTGTTCGAATGCATGGGAAAAAACATCGTCTATATGGGAGAAGCCGGTTGTGGACAACATACGAAAGCAGCCAACCAGATTGCGGTGGCAGGAGCTACGGCCGCAATGACCGAAGCGATTCACTATAGCCGCAAAGTTGGTCTTGATCCCGAACAGATGCTAAAAGCAATCGGTGCCGGAGCCGCCGGCAGCTGGCAGCTGACAAATATGGCGCCACGTGTGCTGAAAGAAGACTTTGCGCCCGGTTTCTTTGTCAAGCACTTCATCAAAGACATGAAAATTATTGTTCAAGAAATGGCAGAACGTGACGTCAAACTAAACATGTTAAACGCAGTACTTGATCTTTATGAGCAGTTTGCTGAAGCTGGACATGCCGATGACGGTACACAAGCCCTGATTCTCCATTACACAAAATAGATAGCTAAAACAAAATGTGCCAGCCCATGTGGGCTGGCACACCCCTTTTTATCTATGTTTTATGATGTTGGAATATGTGAAAAACATGTGATAAAATGTTAGAGCAAGCGAATGCGAGGCAAGTAAAGTGGATGAATTTGGAATTGGTCAACAATTACGACAACATCGTCTTGACAAAGGATTAAGCCAGAAACAAGTGTCGAAAGCGGCAGATATCAGCATTTCGCTGCTCAGCCAAATTGAGCGTGGAAATGTGAATCCGTCGATTAATACATTGATTATGATTTGTAAGGTAATTGACATTCCGCTTTACAGCCTTTTCCTAAAAGAACAAAAAACACAAAACCCTGTCGTGAAAAGACATGAACGGCGCCTACTCGGACAGATGAGTGGCGACGATACGACATATGAACTACTTACACCTGATACAACCGGAAACATCGAGTTTTGTATCATGCGCATTCCTCCTCAAAGTGAAACAGTCAAACATGCGCAAAGCCACAACACCGAAGAAGTCGCTTATGTTTTGGAAGGCAAAGTTGCGATTGAGCTAAACAACGAAATCTATGTGTTAGATACCGGAGACAGTGTGCGTATTGAAGCGCTTCAAATTCACAAATGGATAAATCCATACGATGTTCCTGCCGTGATTATTTTTGCGATCAGCCCACCGAGTTTTTAATGGCAGTCGCGCAGAATGTGAACACAGCAAGATATATACACCTTTCTTGAGG
>JBMNLS010000003.1:0-89039 GCA_050952935.1 Christensenellales bacterium
TCACGGTCTGTTTTCGCCCTTTGTAAAGTTTGGCGTATCAAATTTATGAAGCAAAATCCGTTAAATATGATGCCCAACAACGATTTTGAATAATGTACTTGATGGCTACTCAATCGAGCAGCCATCTTTTTTTAATATGCCGGAATACCGTATCCGTAGATAACAGAGCTTCCGACAGGGTATGTTTTGGTTCTGCAAGTATCGCCTGAGTTGCCCTCGACGGTATAGACTGTACCGTTCTCGCATCTTTGAACAATACCGGTGTGGTCTGTCACACCGTCGCCCTCCCAATCAAAGAAAATGATTGTACCGGGCGAAGGCTCATACGAACCGTCTGCCCATTGTCCTCGGTCTCTGAACCATTGTACGCCGTTTACGCAACCGGCATACTTCGGGATAATACCGGCGTCGATATATCCGCACTCGTTGGCACACCAAGAAACGAAGCAGGCACACCATTCTACACGGGAGTCAAATCCGTACCAAGACCAGTAAGGCTGACCGCCTACATTACCAACCTGAGACAGAGCAACCGTTACGATTTGGTCGTCGCTGTATCCGATACCGTAAAGTACCTGTGACCATAGCTGATTGTTTTCGCCCTGCAACAGCTCGGCAAGATACTCTTTCTGCTCCTGATTAAAGCCGTACATAGCCGCCATTTCATCAACGGTCTTGTGCGATACCGTGATATACAGGAAAGTTTCTGTTACTGTGGTTTCGGTCTGTACGATGTTGCCGTGTCCGTCGTCGCTTTCTTCGATTTCGGTGTGGGTTTTCGATTCCGTTCTGGAAGAAATATCGTTCATCTCCCAAAAAATATCCGACAGTAGCTGCTTCTTGGTTTCATCAACCGTAGCAACCTCCATCGGATTATCGGGGTCGGTATTCACTTTAACAGAATAGACCGCAAGAACCTCTTTCCACACAGCTCGGCTTCCGCTCATTTCAAGCACATCATAGCTTACGGAATTCTTTTCCTGTTCTAACCGGTCATCATATTCCTGATTGATTTCCTGAACGACTGTCTGCATTGACATTCCCGTGCCGGAATCCTCTCCCGAAAAGAAGATACCGAACACAGAACCCGCAATCAGAGCTACAAGGCATAGAACAATAATAACTACCACCGCAACCCAGCCGCCGGCAGCGATAGCGGCAACAAGACCTTTTACCGCCGCTATAATTGCTTTTACTGCGGCAACGGTGGCTTTGGCTGCGGCTTTAATCGTAGCGGCTGTTGCTTTGGCTGTGGCTTTTGCCGCCTGTGCCGCTTTCTGCGAAGCCTTAACTGTCGCCTGAGCTGTTTTCTGTGCCGCCTTCGCCGCTTGCTGGCTTGTTTTTATCGCTGTCTTTGCAGTCTGTTCAGCCGTCTTAACTGATTTCTGTGCGGTTTTGGTTGCTTCTTTCCCGGCAAACTTAATGGTTTTCTTTCCGGAGGAAGTAGCCGACTGCTTAATGGTCTTTTCCGCCTTATCGACAGTCTTAATGGCAGAGCTTGTGTTATGCGAAGCCTGTTTTCGTAAAGACTGTTCGGCTCGCTGCTGCTTGAAACGCTGAATACCATCCTTTGCGGTGCGGATATTCTCTTTTGTGGTTTCAAATCCTTTTCGTCCCACCTTGTCAAACGCATAAGCACCATCGTGAACCACCTCGTCAATACCGCTTTCCAGCTTATCGGAAGCGTATTCCTCGGCAGAACTGCTGTTGGCATTTACCGACCGCTCTGCCTTTTCTTTTGTTGCGATATACGCCTGCTTCATTCGTTGGGTTGCAACGGCAGCCTTATCTATGGTTCGTATCGTACCTTTTGCATTGTCTTTCGTTTTAATATCAGCCATACAATCCCTCCTTTCTATGCAGGCTGAACCATATCTGTTGCATTATTCGTTTATTAGCTTCGCCACTACAACAAGTCTGCCGTTCGTCCGGGAATACTCACAGGTGGAAAGGGTCAGGAGCTTGTCGCCGTATTCGGCGGTTACGCCGGTATCGTAAAGCGACAGTCCCTTGCACTTCTCAACATAGGCTGTGAAATCCTCGGCAGTCTCCGCATTGACGAACTGATAATATTTGAAGCTTTCAGGACTGTCCGTATAAACCACGGTTTTGAACACGGCAATCACTTCATAGGTCTGTCTGTCGGTCAGCGTGTCAAAGGATACTGTTTTGTGCTTTTCCCAAAAGCTACTGTCCTTGAATTTCATAAGACCGGCGAACATAGAGCCGTCGTTCATATGATGACCGTAGATGATGATATTGTCGCTTGGCAGTTCCATATCGCAGTTTTCCTGAACATAGGGACAACCGTAGTCGGTGTATGCTTTATCAAAGCCGTGCTTCAGATAGAAGTTCGAGTTGTCCTTTGACTGCATAACCGGATAATTGATTTTTGTGTCCTCAACCTTAATCCAACCGACCATATCGTTGTTTTGCAGATAAAGCTCCTGATACTCCGGGATAAAGGTCTTTTCTTCGGAGTAGTTCATCGGCTCTTGGGTTTCTTCAGGCTCGGTCTCCACAACCTCAATCAGATTGTCGTACATCTCCGCCTGCCTTGCAGAGTCGTAATAGTGCTTGATGAGAAAACCTGAACTGACGGCAAATACAATGCTGAAAGCACAGATAATAGCAATATAGATTTTGTTTTTCATAGGTGTTTCCTTTCTCATTTACAGAATAGGGCAAGGGTTATGCACCCTCGCCCGGTTTGGTTGTCATCAGCTTATACAGCTTCGTATTCTTCGGGAATTTGTTTGCAAACGGCACAAGCGAACTGCCGACCTTAATCAGTCCGTGTCCTGCGTCAACATTCGTGATATACGAAAGCTGGAGGTCGGAAATGTTAAGGAGCTTGGCAAGCTCAATTCTGTCGGTTGACGCCTGATTGAGCATAATCAAAAACTCGCTGTTTGCAAGCATAGTTCTTGCCGTATGGCTCTGCAAAAGGTCGTCCACATTCTGTGTAATACCGGTGGCATAAGCTCCGTACTTTCTTACACGCTTCCAAAGGGTAAAGAGGAAGTTTGCACTGTACTCGTGCTGGAAAAGGAGGTAGATTTCATCAATGAAGATGAAAGTCTGCTTACCCTTAGCACGGTTCTGTGTGATACGGTTTAGGATAGAGTCGAGGACAACAAGCATACCGATAGGCATAAGCTGCTTGCCGAGGTCAAGAATGTCATAACAGATAAGTCGGTTATCCGTATCAACATTGGTCGGCTTTGCAAAAGTATTCAAAGAACCGTGTGTAAACAGCTCGATAGCAAGGGCGATTTCCTTTGCTTCCGGCTCGTCCTGTTTCAAAAGTTCCGCACGGAAGTCCTGCAAAGTAGGAACAGTACCGGTATATCCTCTCTGCTGATAGTCTCGGTAAACGCTCGCCGTACAACGGTCGATGATAGATTTCTGCTTTGCTCCGAGGTTTGTGCCGCCGATAAGCTGTTCGCAAAGGGACATAATGAACTCGGATTTCAGGATAACCGGATTTGCTCCGTCGCCGTATTCCTTGTTCATATCCATTGCATTGATATGGCTCGGAGAAGTAGCGGAAATATTGATGATTTCGCCGCCGAGAGCCTTTACAAGCTGCGAATACTCTCGCTCGGGGTCGATGATAATAACATCTGCATTGGAGGAAAGAATGATGTTTTCAATCTCTCCCTTTGCCGCAAAGGATTTACCGCCGCCGGATACGCCGAGAATAAAAGAGTTGCCGTTGAGTAGCTGTCTGCGGTCGGCAATAATCATATTTTTACTGATGACATTCTGACCGTAGTAAATTCCGTTTTCGTGGTAAATGTCCTGAACTCTGAATGGGATAAATACCGCAAGGCTTTCTGTGGTAAGGGTTCTGAATGCGTCAATCTTGCGTGTTCCGAACGGCATAGCCGTATTCAGTCCGTCCATCTGCTGATACTTGAGAACGGCAAACTGGCACAAATGCTTTCTTGCAGTCGTAAGCAAAGCTTCGGTGTCGTTATCAAGCTGTTCTTTGGAGTCCGCAGTATGAACCATAGTGAGTACAGCGAACATCATTCGCTGATCACGAGTGGTGAGGTCATCAAGGAACTCCTTCATTTCCTTTTTCTGCTGTTCCATATCATACGGAACGGTGGCGGAAAAGTTGTTGTTCTGATTCTGCTTTCTCTGCCAGTTGGTAATGTTCGTCTCAACACCGAGCAGTCTGCTCTCTGCTTCTCTCACCGCTTCGTCGGTCGGAACGGGTACAATATCAATAGACATCATCAGATTGCGGTTCAGGTCGGTAAGCTCGGCTACCATACTGTCCTTGATATAGGAAGCGTACTCACGAAGAAAAAGGACTCTCCCGTAACGGTTTCCCATTTTGAAGTAGTCCTTTTCAAATTCCATTGTATCCGGGCAAACATAATCCTTGAAATCGTGTCCCTTTTTTCTCGTTTCCTTAATATTGAAGTGGTAGGCGGTTTCCTCACCGACACGGAAGAAATCGTGGACAATTCTCAGCCTCTCATCGGTTTCAAGCTCCACACATTTGCTTCCGAGTCTTGCAAAGTGGGCAATAAGGTCAGCACCGACACGGGCAAAATAGGTTCTTGCGTCCTCCACGCTCTTTTTGTTAATGGAGATAGTAACATACTTATCCTGAACGATTGCATTTGCACCGGTCGCCTTGTCGAGAAGCATTTTGTTATATTCCTCTCGGTAAACATCAAGCTCATCGCCGGTTTCGGGGATAAGAATGGTTTTCTCAAAATCCAAACGGTTAAGCCGTCTGTTATTGATGGTCAGCTTTGTAGTAGCTCCGCTGTCAAGAGAGTTGAGAAGCTCGGAATATTCAAGGAACATCGCTTCCTTATCCTCACGGCTCGCTACGGCATAGTTAATATCCGTGAACTTGAAGCTCTTGGAATACTTGTCCTTGCCCACACGAAAAATGCCGTCGTCATAAATGGCGGTAATGGGAATACAATCCTGCACACCCTTTGGTAACTCGTGTTATGTCGGCTCTTGTGGCTTTTCCGCTATAGATTTTATCTTGCAGGTTTTCAATCTGCGTATCGGTAACACCGTCTTTGAATACACGGTACAGATAATGGTTTGTGCCGTCGTGATGAACTGCGTCGGCTCGAAGGTCGCCGTACTTATCCACATACCATTCGGTGTAATCGGTGTCGGAATAAAGGCAGTCCTTAATGTTTCCGGAATCAATCATCTTGTATCCCGACACTCTGCCGTTCCATCTGCCGAGGTCGCCGATTACGATAATCGGCTGTGAAAGCTGAATATTGAGATTTACTCGTTCATCATATAGGTTTTCGGCATTGGATTTTACCATAATGTCGTACAGTTCATCTTCGGGGTAGTCAGGGTACAGTTCCTCTAACGACTCTCGCCAATCATCAAGGTCAAGGCTAATGTCGCTCCAAATGATATGGCGGTCATTCTGTTCCTGACTGCTCATCAGTGCCACCTCCCAAATAAGAGAACAGCTTATTGGCTTTGGTCTGCTTCTGAAGCTCGATAATCAGGCTCATATCCGGAATAGTGATACCGGGAATTTTCAAAATGCTCTCCATATCAAGCTGCTGCAATTTCTTTTCTGTATTGCAGCCTGCGTCAAACAGTTTCGTCAGAAGCTTTGTTTTCTGCTGAAAAGTGAATTTCTCCTTCATTGCTTTGTCCTCCTTATCGTTCTTTGTCTTTGTTTCGCTTCTTGTTTGAAAGCTCCTGTGCCTTTTCCTTTGCCCATTCAGGCAGACGCTCAGGCTTTACCTCGCCCATAACATCCATTCTTTCATATCGGGTTGATTTGCCGGTGTGAAGATTGGTACAAAACACAGCACTTCCACGGCTATTTGCCGACGCACCGAAACCTCCCGTAACATAGTAGAGCTGTCTGTCGGCTCTCTGAAATTCGGGCTTTAATACCTTGGGGTCAATAGCTATGATTTTGCCGTTGATGTCTTTGGAATAGTGGTCGGGGATACAATCGGCTTCTGTTATGAGTGTGATTGGAATACAGTCTATAAGGATATAGTCGTATTTGTCCTTCACTTCGCTGAGATAGTTTCTCAATGCCGTCTCTCTGCTCATTGCGTTGACAAGGTTAAACTCCATTGCTGAAAGCTCAAGGTTTGCCGGAATAAGGTCAACACCTTCGTCGTGGTGCAGAATACCGACCGTAGGGTCATTCATCGTTTCATTTATGACATCTGTGAGTTTCGTTGCAAGCGTGATACCCAAGTTGTCTGTATCCTGCCAACCGAGACAAGTGGTTAAGTCGCCCTGTGGGTCTGCGTCTATGAGCAGCACTTTCTTTCCCTGCATTGCAAGACCGACGCCGAGGTTTACCGTAGTGGTCGTCTTTCCAACTCCGCCTTTTTGATTGCATATCGCAATCGTTTTGCAGTTCGACACTTTGTGCGTCCTCCTTTCGTGAAATTCATAGCCATCGCAGTATGGCTATGTACTTGACCGGCTCATTTCCTAACCGGTCGGGCAATATTTGTTCTCAACACCCCTTGCCGAGCAATAAGCTCACGGGAAGTCACTAAGGAACAGACTGCTAATCTGTATCATAGGAATTTCACCTCTGCCGGGTACTCCGCCAGCTCCGTAGAGAAGTATCATTATCCTTCTGACTGTCATCGCCGTAACAGGGGCAACCTGTTACCTATACCGGGAGTTCTCGCTGTTCTGCAATGCAGAAGTCACGGCGTACCCGATAAGGTGGCTAAAATCATCAGAATTAAAGTCTTAGTGAATGGTTTATTCAGTTGTCAAAATACAAGTGAAAGGGCTGACCTTTTCGTGGCTCGGAATTAACCCCTTCACTTGTTTGAAATGGGAGAGCGTTTTTGGGGGGTGTTTTTTCAAAATTTCTTGAAAATTTTTTTGCTAACAAAAAAAGCCACCTACTTTCCTCTTAATTGAGGTCAATAGACGGCGGGTAGAAATATTCATAATTTTGGTGTATAATAGGAAATTAAGAGAAAGACAAATTTGAATTTTCTGTTGCGAAAGAGAAGAAAAAATATTATAATATCAACATTGGGAATGAGGCGCTCCCATGGGTAATAACCCCTAAACCGCAATTATGCTGATGGCTTCTGCGAAAACCACGCAGAAACTGTCAGCTTTTTTAGTTCCTGTGGTATAAGGAGGATTATATGTTAACGAGTATTGCTATTATTTTGTTGTTCGGGTTACTGGTGGGATGGATATTTTCAAAAATGAAATTACCAAGCTTGCTGGGAATGATTATCGTGGGAATTGTATTAAGTCCACATTGTTTGAATTTAGTAGATGACTCGATACTTACTATATCAGGAGATTTGAGACAGATTGCATTAGTTATTATTCTGACAAGAGCTGGCTTGTCTTTAAATTTTTCTGATTTGAAAAAGGTAGGTCGTCCGGCAATTCTAATGTGTTTTGTACCGGCATGTATTGAAATGATGGGAACAATAATTTTCGCACCGTTATTATTAGGTGTATCTATTCTGGATGCAGCAATCATAGGAAGTGTCATAGCTGCGGTATCTCCTGCGGTGGTTGTTCCAAGAATGATAAAACTGATAGAGGATGGATATGGTACGGACAAGAGTATTCCACAGTTAATTTTGGCGGGAGCATCTGTGGATGATGTGTTTGTGATTGTAGTGTTTACCGCACTTACTACTTTAGCTTCAACAGGGGAAGTATCTGCAATAAGTTTCATACAGATACCGACATCTATTTTGCTGGGAGTTCTTTTAGGCGGAGCAGTAGGAACTATTCTTGTATGGTTTTTTAGAAGATTTCACATACGTGATTCCGTAAAGGTGCTTATCATTCTAAGTGTTTCATTTCTACTGCTTGAATTGCAAAATAGACTGGAAGGTATTGTGCCGGTTTCAGGGCTGTTGGCAATAATGAGTATGGGCATTATCATCAATCAAAAATATGATGTGTTGGCAAAGCGTCTATCCGTAAAATATAATAAGCTTTGGCTTGGAGCAGAAATATTCCTATTTGTATTGGTTGGGATTGCGGTTGATTTGAAGTATGCATTAGCGGCAGGTGTTGTAGTGATTTTGTTAGTAATTTTGGCGTTGGTATTTAGGATGATGGGAGTAGCAGTATCGCTTGTCAAAACAAAGCTAAATAAAAAAGAGCGTCTATTCTGTATGGTTGCATATACACCAAAGGCAACAGTTCAGGCAGCGCTTGGAACGGTACCGCTTGCGATGGGGCTGTCTTGTGGAGAGATTGTCCTTACGGTTGCGGTAATATCTATTTTAATAACAGCACCTTTTGGAGCGATATGTGTTGATAATTCGTATAAAAAGCTATTATCAAAATAAGAGTGAAATTTCAGTTTGTCTAACTTACTCTAAATTAGCAAAGACCGCTTACAAAAGTGTAGGCGGTCTTTATTCGTGTTCAGATATATTTGATTTTGAACTTTCTTTTCTTGGCTGAAAGCACCTTGCAAAGAATATCATCTGCTGCGTCCGTGTATCTGCCTTGTGCTATTAGGCTGTTCTTCAAACGGATAAGTGATTGCAGCACTTCGCTGTATTCGTCCTTGGAAAGGTATAAATGATATTTTTGTTCTTTCAAAACAACCACCTCCTGTTACCGCAATTATATAATAAGAAATGGCATAGAAGTAGTGTGCGATTGTCGCTTGACCACCCCTAAATGAACGAATTAACAGGGTAACGAACGCCTTATTCATTAGCAGGAATTTTGCTCGAATTTTTCTGCCATTAGCAGAGAGGGCATTTTCATTAGCAAAATAGCGAAAATCCTGCTAATTTTTATTAGCAAGCCGTCCACCTGAAAGGCGGACGACATTAGTCCTAATTTCCATTAGCTGACGGAGAATTTGCTAATGAAAATCTGTGAAATTTACGATTTTTCTCTTTTCCCGTAAAAATGAAAAAACGCCGGAAACCCTTGATTTTACTGGGTTTTCCGGCGGAGTTTTTGGCGTTCCCGAGGTGATTCGAACACCCGACCTACCGCTTAGGAGGCGGTCGCTCTATCCAGCTGAGCTACGGAAACATCTTTAAAATCTATTCAATTATAGGTACAAACTTACTCAATGTCAATCGCCTTTGCCCGAAAGGCGGTCGTTATAACATATTCTTAGGAGGCGGGTGCTCTGTCCACTGAGCTACGGGAGTAAATACAACACTTGGCGAAAGGTCATCCCCCGCTTAGGAGGCGAACGCTCTATCCTGCTGAGCTACGGGAACAAAGCCGCGGATCACGCGGCAGGTGCATTGTAGCATAATGGAATGTGGCTGGCAAGGCGATGGGGACTCGCTTTTCGCAGCCTGATGAAAGCAATTATTCAATTAATTTCAGGAACATATGTACAGAATGTAAAAAACATGGACATTTTGCTTATGCGCCTATATAATAGAATTATGTCACACTAAGGAGGAAAAGGATGTACAAACTGCTGCTGGTAACTGACCGGGATGATATGGTTGAAGCGTTTTCCGGCATTCAGGACTGGGGCAGGCTGATGTTCGACCCTGTTATCATGCTTGATAACACCGCCGACGCCATCGCCTTCATCGACCGCAACTACGCGGACGCAGTGGGATTTTCCCTGGTCAACCAGGATCCGGCGCCTATTATGCGCCACCTTGAAAAGAAACACCCTTTCCTGCCTGTCTATCAGCCCCATAGCCATCCGGAGACCCTGAGGAATGAGCTGCGCCTTATCCGCGAACATCTTGACTGCCTTCACGCTGATTTCAGCGATGATGACTACCAGCTGGACATGGCGATGGAGCGTCTGCGGGATGACTTGATGCGCAGGCTCCTCATGCAGGAGATTAAAACCAAAGGTGAGCTGCGTAGCCGGCTCTCTCTGTCGCGGGCGCATTTTGCACCGGACAAACACAGCTTTCTTTATGAATTGACGCTGCCTGGCGGCGATGAATACCTGCAATCCCGCTGGCGCTACGGCGCTGATCGGCTGGAAACCGCCCTGCGGGCAAATTTCCTGGGTCGCTTTGTGGATGATGTTTATTATGGTGCGGCCCTTCTTGACCCGGGCCATCTGCGGGTCATTGCCTGTCAGGTCGCGGATGTGCCGGAGGAGGATCTGAACCTGCTTTCCCAACGCGTGCATGCGCACATCTCCCGCATGATTCAGGATGTTAAAAACTATCTGGATCTTGACCTGTCCATCGCCCAATATCAAATGCTTGATTCCATTGATAGCCTGGTTGCCGGCCAGGCCTGATTATCCACACACATTTTCAAGGAGGGTTTCCCCATGAGCTTTTTCAAAAAGATCATCAACAGCCAGCTGATTGACGTCATCGAATGGACCGATTCCAGCAGCAACACCATGGTGCACCGTTATGAAAGCCAGGGCAAGGAAATCATGATGGGAGCCCAGCTCACCGTCAGGGAGAGCCAGGTAGCAGTTTTCGTGAACGAAGGCCGCATCGCCGATGTGTTCCAGCCTGGTCGTTATGAGCTGTCTACCCAAAACATGCCCATCTTAACAGCGCTGAAAAGCTGGAAGTTCGGTTTCAAGTCCCCCTTCCAGGCTGAGGTGTATTTTGTCAACACCAAACAGTTCCTGGACAGGAAATGGGGCACCAGCAACCCCGTCATGATGCGCGACAGCGACTTTGGCATGATCAGGCTGCGTGCTTTTGGCATCTATTCCTTCCGTGTGTCTGATCCCGTGGTCTTCCTGAAGGAAGTTTTTGGCACCACAGACCTGATGACCGTGGAAGGCGTGGAAGGGCAGATCAAGCGCACCGTGGTGTCAGCGCTGTCTGACATCCTGGCCCAAAGCAAAATCCCCGCCCTTGACCTGGCCGCCAACTATGACGAGCTGAGCCAGTTTGCCCTTAACGCTCTCCAGCCGCGCATCGCTCCCCTGGGGCTGAAACTGGAAACCTTCGTGGTGGAAAACATCTCCCTCCCCCAGGAAGTGGAGCAGGCCATTGACAAGCGCACCTCCATGGGCGTTGTGGGCGATCTGAACAAATATGCCCAGTTCCAAGCTGCGGAGGCCATCCGCGATGCCGCCCAGAATGAGGGGGGCGCCGCCGGCATGGGCGCTGGTATGGGGGCTGGCATGGCCATGGGCCAAATGCTTCAGGGCGCTTTCAGCGGCGCGCAGCAGCCCCAGGCTGCCCAGCCCGCCGTTCAGACAGTGCCCTGTGTAAGCTGTCAAAAGCCCATTGCGCCTGGCAGCAAGTTCTGTCCGGAGTGTGGCGCCAGCCAGGCAAGCAGCGCTTGCAAGGCATGCGGCAAGGCGCTGGATGCGGGGGCCAAGTTCTGCCCCGAATGCGGCGCCAAACAAGATTGATCCATTAAGTTGTTAGGTAAATAAGGGAATGATGACGCAGCAAACCATGAAAGAACTCCTGATCCAGACCGGAGTCATCAAAAAAGGGCATTTCCTCCGGCTTTCGGGCCGCCATTCGGACTATTACATTCAGTGTGCACGCCTGTTTGAAGATGCCAATATGGGTCAGCGCATTGGCCAGGCCCTGGCCGGTTTGTGCCGGGAGTGGGAAATAGACATCGTGCTTTCCGCCGCCGTGGGCGGCATCCTGCCTGGCTATGAGACCGCCAAAGCGCTGAGCCTGCCTCATTTCTACTGCGAAAAGCGGGATGGCGTTCTCACCCTGAGACGGGATTTTGTGATCCCCCCCGGCAGCCGTGTATTGCTGGTGGAGGACGAGGTCTATACCGGACAGAGCATCATGGAGATGCAGGAAATTGTCCGTGCCCTTTCCGCCCAGGTGATAGGCACCGTATGCATTGTGGACAAGTCCATGGGGCAGGCCCCGGTGCCTCCGCCCTTCGCTTCGCTATATGCCATCCCCGTGCAAAGCTACCTCCCCAGCGAGTGCCCCCTGTGCGCAGAAGGGCTGCCGCTGGTCAATCAGTAACGATTTAAACAGCCAAAAAACATGCGGGAACAGAAAATCTTCTTTCCGCTATTATGGCACGAACTGATACGGAGGTAGGATGCCTGTGAAAAGAAAAGATCTGACAATTATTCTGATTGTGGCTATTTTAGCTGTTGTGCTCCTGGCGCTGTCTCAGGTATTGCCTAAAGCGGGCAAGCAATCAAATGCCGGCGTGTTACCTACTCACACAGAAGCCCCGAAAATCACAACCACTCCCCCAGTTGAAGCAACGAATATAGCTAGCTCAGTCCCGCAGGCGACAGCCTCCCCCGTTCCCACTCTGGCGCCTGCTGAAGCCTACCTGAAGGTGCAGGTAGGAAACTTGGTATTTGAACCCATACCTCTTGCTGAGGAGCGGGATATAGATATCACCCAACGGGATGGCAAACAAAACGTGGTGCGGGTAACCAAGGATTCCATCGTCATGCACTCCTCCAATTGTGACAATCAGGACTGCGTACACCAGGGCATAGTATCCCTGGAAAACCGGGACAGGCGCGTGCTGCAAAACCTCATCATCTGCCTCCCAAACCAGGTGGTGCTGGAATTGATGGACGCACAGGAAGCCCAGGCCGATTGGGAAGCGGCGTACGGGCATATAAACACACAATAAGAAACTCGAACCAGTTTTAACAACAGGCGTTAGCTATTTAGTGTCTCCTGAATAACCCCACTTCTACGCACACAGACACGCAAACACCTTTGAACCAACCCATTTGTAGCCGGCAAACATCACCTGAACCCTTTTCCAAATGAGTCCAAAAAGAATCCGCAGCCGCATGAATGTCCACCTCGCTGGTGTGCTTCAGACACATCAGTACCAGGCCAAGCCTGTATCGACGCTTGCATACACCGATGTACCCCTCAATCTCGTTGCGTTCCCCTGATTCCCTTCGCTCTTCATCCAGCTGTTGCCGGTACAGCGCCTTGTCCTTGGGCGGGCGCTCCAATCCCGGACCGTTCAGACGAATGCCTCGTTCCTTGCACCAGTGATACCAGTAAACAGACGAAATGTCTTGATTTAGCTGGGGTTTCTTCTTGTTCAGGGGACACTAAGTAGTTCCCACACACGCGGGAGCAATCCCAATCTCACATGTTTGACATACACCACAAGTTGTCAACAAAGCTGAACAAAAAATATTTTACCGAATGGCCCAGGCAACTCAAAATACTTCTGAACAACGCATACAGTTGTCGTTTTCATAGTGAGATGCATCAACTGTACAGCAAAAAGAATGTTTCTACAGCCCCCAACTTGAATGTATAAACGGAGTACGTATAATTCTTATATGTGCATGGCAAGCTAAGGTACATAAATTGCACATGATTTACTATTTTAACGTGTTTTGATATACTTGCATTATTATTCTTGTATGCTGGAAGGGAAGTGAGACAGCGATGAAACCGCAACAGGATAAGGGCCAGCCTGTTGACAACGCTGCCACGCCTTCCCTGACCATGCAGGCGCAATCCATCCTGCTGGATTGCGCGGGTTTTGACCAGGGCATGGATGCCATCCGCAATCAGTTGTTGTCGGCTTCGGTGCGGGAATATTTTTCCGAGCTGCTGGAAAGCCGCGAGCTACAAACCGGGGAGGTTGTGCGCCGCGCTGAACTGGACAAGGACTTTGGCCGCCAAATCCTCAAGGGAGAGCGGGTGGGACGGCGTGATTACTATATCCAGCTGGCCTTCGGCATGGGCCTGACGGTGGAAGAGACGCAAAGCATGCTGAGCTTCCTGGGCATCGGCGCCCTGTATGCCCTGCGCAAGCGGGATGCCGCCGTGATGTACGCCTTGCGGGAGGGGTATTCCCTGCTGGATGCCCAGCTGCTGCTGGATCAGCATGACCTGACCCCTTTGGGCGACGCCGAGGACGCCTGGACAGATTTTGCCAGGGGCGAAGACAACCAGGGCCTTAGAACCGTGGATATGGAGCAAAAGCTCCGGCAGACGCGGGATTTTGAGACGCTGAACGAAGAAATGAATGACAGCATGACCCGGGAAAGCGTCAACACCTACTTTAGCCGCCTGCTGGAAGAGCGTGGCCTAAGCCGCCGCCAGGTGATTGACCTGGCGGGACTAAGCAACAAGGTGAACCTGGCCTTTCAGCTGCTCAACGGCACCCGAACCGCCCGCAACCGCGATCACTACATCCGCTTTGCGCTGGCCATGGGGCTAAGTCTGGACGAAACCCAAAGCCTGCTCAAGTTTCTGAAAAAGGGGATCCTCTACCCGCTGAAAATACGGGACGCTGCCCTGCTATATGCCATCAGCCATGGCTATGACATTGAAGCCACCCAGAAATTGCTTTCTGAAAACAATCTGGAAGCGCTGTAAACCTCATCCGGGCTGCTTTGCCTTTTCGCATCCGGGGTGGAGGATAATATTGCGCATGCCTCGATTCTGCGATTTTTTCGTATTTTTGCCAGCCTTCTATTCCTGAAGCCAGCCCATATCCCTATTATTCATTATGCTCACAAACAGCCGAAAGGGCGACTTGTATTGGGAGGGATCAATATCTTTCGGTTTGCTAAACTGGAAGGGGATCACCAGCCAAGCTTTACCATCATGCCCCTCCTCGGTGCGCAGCGCCATCTGTCTACCGTTGTGCGACTTCAGAAGTTCTGACAGCGGCAGAAATTTTGCTTTTAACATTGCATTGGGCAGGCTCCGCTTCAGCCGCTTTGCTGCTGCCTGCGCTGATGCCAGGTCTGCATATTCCATACCCAGCAGCACAGTAGTATGCTCCTGCTCCTCCACCTCCGCAATGGCAATCAGGTATATGGGCTCTGGGGAAAGGGGAACAACCCGTTCTGTCTTTTCTATGATCAGCTGCTTCACCGGCTTTGACGCCAGCGCCTTCAGCAGCGCCTGCATCCGGGGGTCCTCCGACAGCATGGGGCCTTTCCCTTCCGCGATCGTGCGCAGCGCCTGCTCGTTCCGGCTGGACACAATGATGCTTTCATCAAAGGCGACAGGCCAGCGTTGGCCGATTTCACCTCCGAAGAGAAAGGAAAAATCTCTTTTATCTTTGTTGAACTGCAGCCCTGCGCTAAAATTCCCCTCCAGGCCCCACAGGGATAAGCCGTCCTGAGCGGGCAATATTTGCAGATATCCTTGCTGGCTGAGCATCGTCTTGAGTTGCTCCGGTGAAAACGTTCCCTGCATCCATGCATGGTCGAATGGTGGCGTGCCAACGCTCATGCTTTGGTGCACATCCGTTGGCGGGAAACCCATGGTCGAGGTGAATCCTTTTTCTGCAAAGTAGAGAAGCGTCATGGGATAAAAACCTGCCTCAAGTTCTGATAGGCTTTGTGCGCCTTGATAGTTGATAAAGCTTAAATAATCCCATTGGAATGTTTCTGCAGGCACCCGCGCTAACAAACGCACCAGCGGCTGCTCCCCGGACGCAGATGCCTGGGGTTCCCCGGATTGGCCGGATTCAGGGATTTCATCCTGCTCCGCTTCATGTTCCGCGTCATCCCCGCCAATGCCGGACAGGGGGATCTCCACCTCGCCGTCATCGCCTGCAATGGTAAACACGCAATCCGAAAGCAGCACATCGTCTGATAAGCCAAAATACAGCTCATAGGGATTGCCGATGTTATCGCTATTGGAGTAGGGCTTGACCATATCGCCATCCGGCTGGCGCAGACGCGCGCCGGAATAGAGCTGCTTGTTCGCGTCCCTGGCATCCGAACCGTGCCCGGGATAAGAGAACGCCACCATATGCCCCTCTTTGCCGTCCATGCGGTTCGGGCGCTGATACCTGGGTTCATCCTCCAAAGCGGAAATCGTATACCGAACGCCGCCCAGCAGAAACGAAGGGTCGCCTGATGCATCCTGTTTGCCGGGATCATTGGCGGCGGTCTCGCGGGACGCTTTGTCCAAAGGCACAACGATGCGCTCGCCCTGCGCCTCGCCCGATACCACCAGCTTTGCGCCGGTGATGGCGCTTTCGTCCTTGCCCTTGAGGAAGAACAGCAGCTCAAAGGCGTCCTGTTCCGGGTTATCAATGAAGCCTGCTGTTTTGTCGAAGCTTATGCCGCGAAAGCGCAGGGAGCTCGCTTCAAACTCATCGCCATGGCCATCGCGGAAGATGATCTGATGGCAGTTTGCTTTGATGTCATCGGTCTTCATCACTCCGCTAAGAGAAACCAGCTTGACCATGGCCATGATGCCGCCGCTGGGCGCATCCCGGTATTCCACCAGCTCCGGGTCAGCGGTCACCAGCGCCACATCCATCGTGCAGGCAAGCCAGGGAAAGATGGTGCCGGGTTCCGCCAGCGCGCCCATGGAAAGGGAGAAGACCAGCAGAAACACGAAGAACCATGCCGGGATTTTGTGCTTAAATGAATGTTTTTTCATTGTGGATGCTCCTTTCAGTTGCTATGCTTATACCAAACTCAATCATTTAAACAGCGCATTGCGAACCAGGTTTAGAATACGGCCCGGACGCGAACCCTGATAGTAGCTGTTGCCATGGGCCACTGTAAGGCCCTCCAGCTTGTCGGTATGCTCGCCAAGCTTCTTCACCAGCGCGCCGGTTTTGGCATCGTGGAGCGTCACGACGGTGTGCGCGTTATACAGCTGAATGCCGTTGTTTATTTCGCCCTTCAGCCACTCCGTCTTAAGCAGCAGGATATAATCGGCTTTCTCCATGCTTCGCGGAATACGCGCCGGGGGCAGCGCGCTTTCAAAAAGAAAATCATAGAAGAACGTATGCTCTCCGTCCGAAATCTTCTCGTAAACCGTGAGAATCTTGCCGCTTGGATCATAGGCGGCGGGCGAAGGGTCATAGGTCAGCGCGGGCGGAGCGGCGCATTGCATCAAAACTCTCTCATACGCGTTATCTGCGTAGCGCCAATCCGTATTCCCTTTCTCACGGAAATGCTTGTTGACGATCGGCTCGATCTTTTTGCTGATAAAGCGCGCGGCTACAAGAGCCTGATTCGGATCGTCGCTGTGCTTTTCAAGATACCGGACAGCCAGCGACTGTCCAACGCGCTTGACGGGGTCAAAAATACCACTGGCATATATTTCCGGAAGCATCCGGATGAAACCGGCTTCGGAATGCACGATGGCGTCGCGCAATCGCGTAAAGTAGTGGGAATGCTGCTCTTTTCCAAAAATCGTTTGCACCTCGTCAGCCGTTTCATAGATCGTATAGTCGATGCCTATCACGCCAAGGCGTGAGGCGAAAGCCCTGACATATGTGCTGTTAATGTTCTCCGCCAGAGAGCGCCTGCCGATCAAAAACGCGCTTTGAACGCCAACGTCCTGATAGACGCAGCTTAGCGACAGATCCCAGTCGTACACCAACAGGATCAGCGTACAGCCTGATACCCACGGGTCGTCTTTGGCGATGACGTCTTGGACGGCGATTGCATCGGCAACGGCGGCGTAATCCTGATCAATCTGAAGGTTGGTAGCCTTCGCGACCGCGCGCACCAACTGTTCCGGCGGCACACCCACCGTTTGGCCCATTTGCTGGGCCTGCTCGTTTGTCAGCCTGATAACCACCGCTTTAAGCGGCGAGGCAAAGAGCGTAGATGTCAGCTGCTTGCCCCACAAAGCCTGCTTGCCCTCAAAAGCGGCTTCCGAGGCGTTGGCCACCATCTGGGCGGTCAGCCCCAGCGCGGAAAGGAGCACGGGCTGATCGGGATGATCAGCGGCCGGCACTTCGGCTGGCATCGCCGCCAATGCGGTCAGGGTAAAGGAGAGAATGAGCAGGAGGGCGAGGAGCCCCGCAAGGGTTTTTGTGCTGCGCAATGTTGTTTTCATGGTTGGATACTCCTTTCAACTTCTGTTTTTCTTGTTCTAACCATATTATGGTAAATAAAAATAAGATACTACACAAAATCGCATTCTTACCCCATCTCCGATGCTCTTCCAACCACTCATTTCAAAAAACCTGCTCCATGCCAATGACTCAATTTGCTTCTCATTTTCGCCTGTTTGTGATGCAATCCATGCAACAATATCGCCATGAGTATCTACATTTGAACCAAAAATGATGTGGTCTACTCCTCTGAGGCTGGCATATTTTTTGTAAAGATTCGAAAAAGTTGGGCTCAGCATAAATTCGTTATTCGTTGCATAATCCGCTAATGAAGCGGCTGCGTTAATAATAGCTCCTTCGTTGCCTTCAATTTCTCCCTCAACAGGCCTCAAGGCAACTACAACGAGATTTTTGGGCGAAGAAATGGTTCGTGTTTTTCCACATCTGGTACATTTGCAGCCATCCCAATCATGTTGTTCAAACTGTGTTGCGCCGCATCGTTTGCATAAACCTTTGCACAAATCCCAATCATGCTGTTTTGACTGTGTTGCGCCACATCGTTTGCACAAACCCTTGCACAAATCCCAATCGTGTCCTTCATTCCGCGTCTTACCGCATTTGGCGCACTTGCACCCGTCCCATTTGTGTCCGAATAAACATGCCATTTTTTCTTTCCTCCCTATTCTTTTGAACATTCATCCGGTCACTCCTGCCCGCTTTCGTTCAGGATGATGCCCGGGTTACCGCGCATGGCGTTTAAAGTCTGTTCAGGCAGCCCGGCGCAACGCACCGTGATGGGGTTCTCTTTCCGCAGCAGCGGGCTTAGGTCGGTCACCTTCGTGTGACTGACGTCCACCTCCTTCAGGTTAGAAAGACCTGCCAGAGGCGAGATATCCTGCACATCGCAATAGACCAGGGACAGGGTTTCCAATTTGGTCAAGTCCTTGATCGGCGCAAGGTCCCTCACCTGGGTCTGGCTGATGTCAAGCTCCCGCAAGGATAGAAGCCGGCTGATGGGCCACAGGTCCCTGAGGGGGTTTTGGCAGACATCCAGCGCCGTCAGGGACACCATGTCCTTGATCGGCAGCAGACTTCCCACAAAGTTGTTGGCCAGGTTCAGCCGGGTCAGCTTCATGCCCGCAAGGGGGGCAAGATCGGCAATGTGCTGGCTGGTCAATTCCAGGGCGCGCAGGTAGTACATGTTGGGTATCTCGTCCAGGGTGCTGATATCCCCCCGGCCATCAATCCAGAAGCCGGAGCCGGTGGTGTAGCGGACGCTGTCCCGGCCCAGATGGGTTTTGTACAATTCCTCGGCGATATCCGGGTGCAGGATATAGGTGCCATAGACGCGCAGATCGTCAATGCGGCTGTTGACCTCGGTGCGGAGAATCGGCCTGTTATCGCCTGTTTTATTCAGGATGTTGCGCACCGCCAGGTTCAGGTATTCGCTTTGAAAGGATATGGGCTCGTTCAGCTGCTCCCGGGTAAAGGGACGGTTGATGACAGCGGGGGTATCCAATATGGAGGTCACGCCCTGTTTGAAGCCTTGCCTTTGCCCCAGGGTGAGCCCTGTGATGAAGGCGCCCACCAACAGCAGCGCCAGGCCTGCCGCCCACAGGGCTTTTCGGGTCATGCCCCGGCGCACCCACAGGATGCGCCGTTTTAGCTGGGCAGCCGTGCTGAAGCGCTGGTCACGGTCCTTGCGGATGCATTTTTCAATGACGGGGATCAGGCTTTTATAAGGATAGGCGGTTTTCAGCAGCAGCCTGTCCGGCTTGCCGGTGGCCAGAAACAGCATCACCATGCCCAGGGCATAGATGTCAGCGCGGTTGTCGCTCTGCTCGCTGCCGAACTGCTCGGGGGCCATGTAGGGCTTGGTGCCGATGACCTGGGTATCGGTGTCGGTATCCTCCCGGAAGGTGCGGGCAATGCCAAAATCAATCAGCCGGATATCCTTTTCGCTGGTGCGGATGATGTTTTCCGGCTTGATGTCCCGGTGGATCACCGCCGGGGTTTGCCCGTGCAGGTAGGTCAGCACATCGCACAGGGCCAGGGCTGTATCGGTCAGCTGTTCGAAGCTCATGGGGCCGTGCCTGCGCACAAAGCTGTACAGATCCTCCCCCTCAAAGCATTCCCTGGCCAGATAGCCGCGCCCCTGGTGCTCCCAGGCGCCCAGCAGCCTGGGAATGGCGGGGTGGTGGAGCCTGTTTAGAATCTCCTTTTCAGCCCGGATGTCCTCAGCCTGCCCTTCCGCCGTCACCCGCAGCACGGCGCGCTTGCCGTCCGCGATGCGGGTGACGAAGTACACCTCCCGCCCGGCCTGCTGCTTGACAAGGCTCTCAAAGACAAACTGCTCCTTGATGTCCGGCGGGATGTCCGCGCCGGTCACCCAGTCCCTGAGGGTCTGGTGGTAATAGTCCAAAAAGCCGGATGATCCAGTCAAGGGCTACCGCCTCCCTTCCTGATGTGGTATGAACCGGGGTTACTGATTCGCAGGCGCAGATGGAGCGGTGTCCCCGTCCCAGGGCTGAAAGCGAATGTTCTCTTCACCGAAATTTTCCACATATTGCTGTGCCAGGCTGCCCTCCGGGGCCAGAATAATGGCCTTATTCGTATCAAAAGCCGTGACCGAAAAGAATTCAAATTCCGTTTCCGCGCTGGGCACGTACAGGCGGAATGTATCTGCGGTATCCACGACTGGAAACGCCGATTCCTTCACGGTGCGGATGCTTAGCGGCAGCGTGACGCTCTGCAGGGGCTGCGTGCTGTAAAGAAAGGCATTGGACAAAATGCTGGTTACGGGCGCCGTGCCCACCCTGTCCGGCACGATCACGTTTGTTTCCTCGCCATGATAGGCCGACACCGCCGCCTCGTCACCAACGATGTGGTACTCAAAATCCCCTTCCGTGATGTACTGGGAACGGGGCATCTGGCCCGGATCGTTGCAGACGATGTATTCGTAGCCGTTCTCCATTGCCCATTGAAGCGCGCAGCTGCCCTCCGGCGCGTAGATTTTCGCATTCCTGTGGATGTCCATTTCCGGAAAGCCGGTTGGCAGCAGGCTGCCGGGAAGATAGAGGTCCGCCAGCCGCTCACATCCCAAAAACATCAAATTGCCCAAGCGTTCAACGCCTTCATGGATGATGGCTGTTGCCAGCTGTCCACAGACGCTGAACGCGTGATCCCCTATATAGCGCACGGAGCCCGGAATGCTGATGGTCTCCAGTCCCGTTGCGTTCTCAAACGCGGCATCGCCGATTGCTTTCAGCCCGTCGGGCAAGTGAACTGTCTTGATCATATCATTGTCCATAAAGCAGCGATCATCCAACTCCGTTACAGGGTACCCCTCCACCGTGGCGGGGATGGTAAGCGCCGTATGGTCCGGCGACATGTGGATATTCGTCAGGAAGCACTGATCCGCCAGGCGGAAAAACACCAGGGTGTAGCCGTCCTCCGACTCGTAGAGCATCTCCTCCGCGTCGCCCAGGACCTCAAAGCGCAGGGATTGCCAAAGCGCCCGCTGAGAGAGCTCTTTGCCGTTCAGCTCGTTTTGGAACCCATAATACGCGGCCTCGCTGCGCTTCGTCCAGAAGCGCGAATACTCGCCGCTGCGCAGATCGACAGCGTACGCCTCATAATCCCGGTGGTAGCTGGTGGCGGGAGGCGTATACTCAATGTCCGACTTGACCATGTGGGCGCGCACGATCAGCGCGTACTCCGCCTCTGCCAGGGAGGCGGCCCGCATATCTTGCGGAAAGCGCGCCAGCAGCTCGGCTGCAAATTTTACCTTGGGAGGGCCGGCAGAAACCACAGGGCAGTAGAGCGCAATAAACTTGCGGCCGCGCATTTCTTCGGGCAGATTGTAAAACTCAAGAAACTTGAGATCATCCCAACTCTCAGGGATCAGCCCTTCGGGAAGGCCCGGGGCAGCGTTGACGGTAAACTCCCTGTCCCAGCCGCCATAGCGCAGTTCATCAGCGTTTTTGGAGGCGATGTTGTCAAGCAACGCCAGCTGCGCGTCAAAGCTGTCCGCTTTGCCCAGCGCTATGATGTCTTCCTCCAATGTATCCGCCAGCGCCGCGCCGCATAAGGCCAGCAGGCAGACAAACAGCATCAACAGAAATCCCTGGTGTTTTTTCATGATCTTTCCTCCTTACCTGTTCAGCAGGGCAGACAGCTCTTCTTCCTTGTACACAGTGCATTCACCCTCCGTGATGCCAAGTCTGCTACCCCTTTGCGGCCAGCTTCAGCGCGTCGGATATGGAGCCTGCATCGGGTGCTAAGCTCGGGTCGGGTTCAGGGCCTGCGCCGGAATCACCGCCCTCGTCCCAGGGCTCAAACACGACTTGCTCGTCGTTTATTTCGGTCACATAGCGCTGCGCGGCGCTGCCCTCCGGGGCGTGGATGGTAATCTCTTTCGCTTCATGATGTCTACACCAAATAGCGCTGCGCGCAAAAACGGTGTCCGGATTGGCGATATAGATGTGAACTCCACCGCTAAGCACAAAGCAGTACCCAATTCTCCGCACGGTCTGGGGAAGGAACACGCTGATGCCCAAATTCTTATTTGGTTCGGCAAAGAGCGAGTACACCCGCGTCACGGGGCAGCCGCCTGCGGAGGAAGGAATGACGACCTCCTCTGCCTGCCCCAGATACCGGGAAACCGCCGCCTCACCATTAAAAAACTGGAATTCAAAATCCCCCTCCACCCTGTATTCCACGGGCGGCATATCCGCAGGGGTATCGCAAGCAACATGCGCATAGCCGTTTTCCCTTGCCCAGGTCAGCGCATAGCTTCCCTCCGGCGCGTAGATCGCGGCGGATTGTACGATCATATAATTGTCCAGCCCGCCTGTCAGGCTGGACGGGAAAAAGTAACATGCAACATTATTACAATCCCGGAACAGACTGTCAGGAAGACTTTTAATGCCTTCGCCCACAACCACCCGCGCCAGCCTTTCCCCGCGTATGAACACGCCATATTCCATTGTCTCAATCGTTCCGGGTAAAACGATCGATTCAAGTGATTTCGCATCCAAAAAAGACACTTTCCCAAGTGTACGCAGAGAATCGGGGAACGTGATATTCTGAAGCCTTGAGCATCCATAAAACGCTTCCTCACCTATGATTTCAAGCGTATTGGGCAGCGTGACGCTTTCCAGCGCTGAGCAGTATTCAAATACCCGCTCCGATATGCGCTTCAGCCCTTGGGAAAGCACAACCGAGCGGAGCGTTTTGTTACCCTTCAGGCATTCAGCCGCAATTTCCGTCACCTTATGCCCCCCGATCTCGCCGGGGATCACCAGCTCCGTCACGCCCTCCGCCAGCTCCGCGCGCTTGAGGTAGCAGTTTTCGCCCGTGATGTCAAACACCAGCACGGAGCCGTCCGCCAGCTCCTGCCGAAGCTCGCCGTAAACATAGGCGCGCAGGTTCGTCCAAAGCTCCTGCTGAGAGAACAGGTCGCCGTCAAGCTCGTTTATTAGCCCGGAGCCTTGTGCGTGGTTGACTTTCACCCAGAAGCGGACGTATTCTCCTGTTTTCAGATTGACAGCGTAGGCACTGTAAAACCGGTGATAGCTCGTGGCATGAATGACATACTGAAAGCCCGACTCGACTAAATGCCAGCGCACGATCAGCGCGTATTCCGCCTCCTCCAGCGACGCCGCCCGCATATCCGCCGGCATGCGGGCCAGAATATCGCCGGCAAAATCAGGCGTATAATTTCCGGCGCAGTACAGCGCGATGAATTTATGCCCGCGCATGGCTTCGGGCAGGGTATCTGCTTCGGTATACACCAGCTTGTCCCAATCCTCCGGGATCAGGCCCTCCGGGATACCCGGCGCAGCATCGATTGTATAGCTGTTTTCCCAGCCGCCCATTTCCAGCTCAGCAACGTTCTCCGTGGCAATTTTGTTCAGTATCGCCAGCTGCGCGTCAAAGGTCTCCGCCTGGCGCAGCGCCTGTCTGTCCTCCTCCAATGTATCCGCCAGCGCCGCGCCGCATAAGGCCAGCAGGCAGACAAGCAGCATCAGCAGAAATCCCTGGTATTTTTTCATGGTCTTTCTCCTCCTTTTGTTCCGGATGTCCATTCTGTTGGCCTCATTATATCAGCGGACAGCATAAAAGTGCGTGCAAATTGCACAGTCAAAATATTTTTTTCACTGTGCAATTTGCACGCTTTTTTGGCTGGGTTCTGCTTTATGATGGGGGCAGTCAAAGCTGACACCAGACAAAAAGGGAGGAAAAAACAATGAATCAAAACACCCAAAGGACGCCAACCAACCTTGTCCATGGAAGCAAAAGAAGCTTTTACGCGCTGTTTTCTTTCATGCTGGCGATGGTCCTGCTGCTTTCAAGCCTGCCCCTGGCCCGGGCGGAGCAAATGGCTGAATACCGGGATGATGTTTTCAGCTTTCAGTATCCTGCCGCGTGGAAGCGGAGAACCGCGAAGGACGGCTCCGTGATTTTAGAGGTGCCCGGCAACGCGGAAAGCGGTGTTCAGGCCTTTGGCATCACAAGCGATCTGCTGGAGATGACCGGGAACCCGGAAACGGACGAGACCACCATCCGCACGCTGATCGATCAGCATCAAAGCAGCGGCAGCAAGCTGCGGCTAAGCGGCGAATATGACCTGCTGCAATACGGCGCGCTCAAGGGCTTCAGGGCTCCGGGTATCATGGCAGGGCGCATCAAGGCGCAGCAGGTCTATCTTTTCGATGGGGCGCATATGCTGGTGTTCCGGTTTCTTGGCGAGGAAGCCATCAAAGCCGAGGAAAGCATCCTCACTTCCATCGTTGTTCAGAAGGCGGAAAACCCGCTTGCCCTGGATGGCTATGTGCCCTTTGAGCGTGAACAGTATTCCCTGCTGTATCCGGAGGGCTACAACACGATGGAGCAGAGCACCGGCATCGCCTTTCTTGATAAAACAAAGGGCAACATGATCCTGGCGCGGGTGCGCACCCTGGACAGAGACTATGATGAAACCCTTGCGCCAACCCTCGCTTCCACCTATCTGCCCAAATCCACCAAGGTGAAGGCGGCCCCGGAGATGGTTCAGGTCGGCCCCTGGAAGGCGGCGCGCATCACCGGCAAGACTGAATCCGGCCCACTATCCTTCTATGCCCTGGGCAAAGGAAGGACGGCCCTGCTGCTGCTGTTTTTAGGGCAGGATGCGCTGGCGCACGCGAAGGCTGTCCTGTCCTCCGTCACGATCAAATAAAAAGGAGGAAATCCCATGAGAAGAGGCAGTGAAGTATCCCCCCTGGCCTTGTTCATCCCCCTGCTGCTGATTGGAGGATTCATCCGGCAAAAATCCAAAAAAGCCGGCGCAATTTATGACATCATCTGGTCGGGCGGCGTGCTGTTGTGGGGCGTCAGCGTGATGCAGGATGGCGGTTCCATCGCGCTGTTTGGAAGCATCGAACTGCCGCCCATGGCGTTCATCGGCATCATGGCGCTGGTCATTTTCAGCGAAATTGCATCCCTCATCAAAATCTCCAGGCAGGCGCCGCTGGAGGCAGAGGCAGAGAAGAAGCGGGTGGAGGAGCAACAGCAGGAGGTCATACGCATAGAATCCGCCGCTGAAAAGCTCGCCACCCCCGGCGAACTGTATATCGTGCACCGCCAGGGAATCATCGGCTCTGCCAACAAGATACAGCTTACCCTCAACGGCCGGGAGCTGCCAGCGCTTGGCAATGGCGAGATCGTTCGAACAAAATTGACCTTGGCTGACAACAGGCTGACTTCCGTATGCAGCGGGGTGCTGCAAAAAGAGATTAAATTTAACGCGCCCCCATCCGGCGCTATGCGCATTGATGTGGTATTAAAAGCCGGGAAAGGCATCCTGCTGGAGGAAAACCCGAACGTTCATTATCGGGAAATCCCGCCCGGAAAGAAGCGCGTACGCCCGGTCAATGTCGGCATGGCGCTGTGGAGCATCACCAATTTCTGGTGCTACCTGCTGGGAATCGTGCCGCTTCGGAAAACCCTGCGCGCCAGCAAGCATCCCTTTGATGACATCGCGCAGTTGCGGCTTAACAGCGCGAAAAAATGGAACCTGTGGATGACCGGCATTTTGATCGTGGCAACGCTCACTTTCATTCTTCCCCGCCTTCGTTAATTGAGTTAATCTATAGATACGGTTTTGTTATCAATTGATCACCACAAAGGAGGAAACCACCATGACACGCATCCTGAGAACGCTTTCCCTGCTGCTGGCCCTCATCATGATAATGCCCCTGGCCAGCGCCCTGGCGCAGGAAACCACCTGGGACGAAGAACGGCTCAACACCTACCTGACCACCCTATCTGAAGAAAGCAAGGATCCCTGGCAAAAAGCCATCTACCAGGCAGGCGCTGAAAACCTGAGCCTGGATGGCGATGTGCTCAGCTTTTTCCTGCGCGGCTTCGCGCCCAATGTGAAATCCCTCCCCAAACAAAAGGAAGATCCGAAGGGCTGGCTTGCCGGGTTCTTCGCCAATATCAATGAATACAGCCTGGAAGCGTCCCTGACATTGGCGGAAGGCGAGCCCACCAAAAACAGCGTGACCAAGCTGAAAAGCACCGTTAAAAACGCGGCAGCCAAAGCCAAGCAAGCCTTTGGACAGCAAACGGTTAAAACGGCGCTGCTGGATCTGCTCTTCCCCACCCCCTATAAGGACGCGGCCGCCCTCAAAAAAGGCGATGTCAGCCCCGCCTTTTACCAGTGGATAGACTGGATGGGCATGGAGGAGGCCAACGTGCAGGCGTATAGCGCCCTGCTGTATGCTCAGAATGGACGGCAGCTAAACCTCAACAACGGCCCCCATGCGCTGGAATACAGCGTAAAAGCCACCGCCCCAACCCGCGTTCTTGCCGAGGGCGAGCAGGCGGTCATGGCCGTTGTCTCCAAAAAGTCCAAGGCCAACGCCATTGACCGTGAGCGGCTTCAGAGCATGTTTAATCAGGGGCTGCTGGAGGCTGCCGGCGCCCTGCGCAAAAGCGCCCGAGACAAGCAGGTGTTTACCGCCAATGTGGATCAGCTGGCGCTGGGCAGCGCCGGTGCAGACTATGACAGCTTCCTGCAGGAGTTTACGCTGGCGAGCGCTTTTGACCAGTTTGAAGGCAAGGTGCGCGAGCTGCCCGATTATCCGGCGCTGGACTATCCCAAAAACGGCCGCATCTCCGGCAACACCTCCGGCACCAAGATCATCATCAAGATCCCCAAGGATGAATACGCCCGCTATGTGCAGATCCGCAGCGCTTACAATGACAACCTGATCGTGGACCTGTTTGTCCGCCCCGGCGGCTCCGCCACCGTGCGCGCCCCCCAAGGGATGTGCTATCTGCTGATCGCCAGGGGAACCACCTGGTATGGCGAGGAGGCGCTGTTTGGCAAGGACAGCGTTCTGTCCAAAACCGATGACATCGACATCAAATCCGCCAAATATTACCATACCCTCACCCTGGGCGGCGTTAAAGACGAGGATGCCAACCTGAACAGCTGGGGCGCCAACAAGGACATGTTCAAAAAATAAGGACAAGGACGGTATGTAAAGGAGGTTGAATGCCATGATCAAACGCCTGTTGATGCTGTGCCTTGTCATGATGTTCCTGCTGCCATGCGTTCAATCGGAAGGGATTGTTCCCCTTCCCCCTCCCCACAGGCTGGAACCTGTGGAATGGCTGGACAAGGATGCGGAATACACCCTGATCAGCCATAAAACCCCCATCATCGCCGCCCCCCTGATGCTGGCGCTGATGGGGGAAGGAAACGAAGGTGTCAGCTCCCATGCGGACACTGAACAAATGACAGCCAGCGGTGAATCGCTGCAGGAACAAGGCCTCTATGTGCTGTCGGTTTCTCCGGACGGGCAGCGCACCCTGTTGAGCGAAGGAAACCAATTGTTTTTGCTGACGGGCAACACCCTGCGCGCCGTGGCGCTGAACCTGTCCCGCTGCGCCATCACCAAGCGGGAGGGCATGCGGCAGTCCATGCGCTACGCTTCCATGAAGCCTACCCAGATGGTGGGAAGCGAAGGCTTCCGCTGGTCGCCGGATGGAAGGTATATCTGCCTTCTGAACGCCAGGCTGCCTTTAGTGCAGTTTCGCCCTATTCCGCTGATGCTGATCGATGCTGAGAAGGGAGAAATGTTCTCCATCAGGGCGTATGAGAAAGGCATGGGTATGGGAATTGCCACCGCCATGCAGGGGATGTTCAGCCCGGACAGCCAATATCTTTACTATACAGAGTATCTGGGTTTCTCCGCCAGGCTGTGCCGGTATGACCTAATTGGTGAAACCCATGAGCTGATAGCGGACACCCATCAGGATCTGTTGGCCTATCCGGCTATGGGAATGAACGAAAATGGCGACATCCTCTGCGTCATGGGCGCACGGGAAAACGCGCTGCTGACCTTCCGGGAAGGGGCTGGCGGCTGGGGCTTCACCCAGCAGGCGCTTCCCCGTCTGAGCGTTTCGCATTTCGCCGCATCCGGGCAGGGCGCCATCATGGAGCTTCTCCCTGCCGACATGCAAACCTCCAAGGTACAGCTTGTGCGGTACAAAGGACAGATGTGGCATGTCACGGCGGAACAGAAGAGCTATGGCCTTCATTTTCTGCTGAGCACACCCGGTGAAACCACACAGGAAGCCCTTTCTGACATACAGCAAGGCGGCGATGAGGAGGATGCGCAGGCGCCTATCATCCGCCATGTTGCCATGTCCCCCAGCGGCAATCGTTACCTGCTGGTGACAGAATTGCAGGATGAGGAGAAGTCTCTCCGATTTATCCTGCTGAATCTTCAGCCAGAGGAGTCACTGGCCGAGGTCGTGCTGCCGGAAGAGGCGGAAACCTCCCTGCCATTCATTCAGCGCAACAATCCCAGGTATCCAGCGGGCATCACCTTCCTTTCAGAGGATCTGCTGCTGGTACCTGGGAAAAACCACACACAGCTGTATCGCCTGGTGTGCGACAACCCATTTTAATAATCAGGAGGATGGAATCATGAAAAGAACATTGGCATGGCTGCTTTGCAGCCTGCTATTGCTGGGTGCCTGCACCGCCAGCGCTGCCAGCCCCCAGGACATGTTTGCCCGCGGCCACGCGCTGAAATGGGCTATGACGCTAAGCCCGGACGCGGATGCGCTGCTTGCCCTGCTGCAAGGGGATACGCCGCTGTCTAATGAGCTCCCGGAGGCCTTCACCCAAGAAGCATCGGAACCATTAAAAACCCTTTCGAAGGGCATCGGCGACCTGCGCCTGGGCGGCTCCTTTGTGCCCTGGGCCCTCTCCTTGTCCCTGGGTACCGACCAGGCAGAGATCGCTTCCGCCAGCCTGTGGGCGGACGCCAAAACCGGGGGCAACGGCCTCACCACCGATCTGTTGGACTGCCTGTTCTTCCTGCCCCAGGACAAGGTGAAGCCCGTCCTGGAACAGGCAGACCGTCTTCTTCCCCTGGACATTCCCGGCCTCATCAGCCCTTACCTGATTTTGCTCAGGGATGGGGCAAATGAGCTGCTGGATGGAAAAGCGGCGGAACGGGGCAGCTACATTATGGGGGAGCTGGGCGAATTTGACAAAAAGGTCAGCACGATCATCACCACCCATGACGCGGCCCGGATGCTAAGGCCCCTTCTGGCGGCCTTTGAAGGCGACTTTGCCCTGCAAACGGCCATCAGCCAAATCGTGCACATTTCCAAACTGCTTCAGGATGATCCCTTAGCGCAAGGTTCTGTCAACGCTGAAATAAGCAGAGGCCTGAAGAATTTCATTGCCGAAACCCTGTCCCAGGAGGAAGAAGACCTGCTGGAGCTCTCCGCCTATGGCCGGGAGGGGCTGGACAGCCTGTGCTATGTGATCGATACCGCCCGGGTACAGGAGAATGTGGCTTTGCGTCTGGCTATCCTGCCGGGGGAAAAACAGGGCGGCCTGATTTTGACAGCAGGCGACGGATACAAGCTTGATGGGGCCGGCACGCCCCAGGGGGTGGACTGGGAAAAGGTACGCGCGCAGGCCATGGAGGTCAGCAGCCAGCCAATGGAGGAAAGCGCTCACCTTGCGCTCCAATATGCCACGGCTGAAGGCGAACCGCTGGCCCTGTCCCTCTGGGCGTATTCCGCCGGCATTCCCCTGTTTGGCGTGACAGCCGAACATCAGGCGCAAGAATCCCAGCCGAATCTGTCTGAAACCACCGCCAAGCTATCGGTTTTTGGCAAGGAACCGGTGCTTTCTTTCACCTTCACCCTTCAGGAAACGGACGCCCTGCCCGCCCTGCCGGATACAAACAACTGGCCGGTGCTGTCGCTGACGGATGATGATCTGGAAAACAAGGTGGACATCGGCAATCTGCCCACCCTGCTGCTGCGGCGCTTTTCCATGGCCTTCCCGGACACCGCGGAGGAACTGATCAAGGCTGTTCAGGCCTTTGATCAATAAGGAGGCAATCATTAAATGAAACGCATCATTCCGTTTTTGCTTGTTCTTTCCATCTTGCTTTCAGGCTTGACCGCTTTGTCGGAATCCGCAGCAGAGCCTGCGCCACTGCCGGGCATGACCGTGACCAGCGCCGCCATCACGGATGGAGCGATGGGACTGCCCTACGGGGCAAAGGGAAAGCAGTTCATCAAAAAAAGCATCCCCTCGCTTTCACTGCCTTTGACAATCAGCGATATTCCAAAAGGCGCCGCCGCCCTTGCCATCACCATGATCGACCCGGACGGAGGCGATTGGGTGCATTGGCTGGTGGCCAACATCCCTGTTGATGATACAACCTGTGAAATCCCCGAAAACGCAAGCATTGACTGGCCAGAAGACATCATCCAGGGCAAAAATGATTTTGGAACGGTCGGATATGGCGGCCCTACGCCGCCATCCGGGGTGCACAACTATGTCATCACCGTTTACGCGCTGTCTGAACCGCTTAAGCTGAAAACCGGCTTTAAGCTGCCGCAAATGCAGAAACAGCTCAAAGACAAAGTGCTGGCAGAAGCGACGGTTACGGGAACATATGCAAGATAAAATACAATAAAGAATAGGAGTATCCTTACGATGAAAAAAATTTGTTCTCTGTTTTTGGCGCTATGTCTGCTGGCTGTTTTGCCCGCGTTAGCGCAGGGCATTCTTCCACAGCTGGCGGGTCAGCTCACCGCCATCAGCCTGCACAGCGTAACGGCGAAGGAGCCTGACAAATCATTTGAACTGCGCGGTAGTCCAGGCAGCGTCTGTTTTTCGTATAACGGGGTGGATAGCTTTCTGTATGAGCAGTTCAGCATCGCCCTGGGGAAGGAAGGGTATGCCCTTGATGCGCATGAAACCACCCCGGACGGTGTAAGCAAACTGACCGTGACCAAAGGAGAGATTTCCCTCGTAATTGAGTACGATCAAAACAACAAAACGATGTCCGTTAATTATCCGCCCAATGTCAGCCCCGCTGAGGCGGAAAAATACGGGTCTTACACAGAAGTAAAGGACAGCGAAAGAATCAAAACTGAAAAAGACATCACTGTCATCATAAAAGGCTGGCAGAAATTGAATAAATGGCAAGAAAAACAGTACGATCGTAACTGGATCCCCGCGAAGAGGAGCATTGTCACCTATGAGCCGGAAGAAGGAAAACAATGGGTGATGTTCAGCTTTGCTGTTGAGAATTGCAAGCTTGGAGATGCTGCCTTTGAACAGATGATCAATTGCAGGCTGCATCTTGGTGAAGACGAAACGGAAGCGCGGGTAGCGGGGATCTTGACCTACCCAAACCCCGGTGTGCCACAGCTGGATCCCGGGGATCCCGGAAGCGATGCCCCGCAGGTTGCGGGCAATGGCGTGGGGTATTTTAGCTGCGCTTTTCTTTTAAACGACGATCAGATGAAAAACCTCGACGACATCGCCATCACCTTTTCAGATTTGCTGTGCAGAACCCGTTATGTTTATTATCCTGCCCAGAATTCCCCATTAACAGACGATATTCAGTAAGGATAGAACATTATGTATGCCCCGAAAAAGATAAAAGGAGAAATAAAAATGAAGAAAATAGTCTGCCTTCTCATGAGCCTGTTGCTGATCCTGTCGCTGCCAGCGGCCCTTGCCATTGAAACAGGGGAGTATACCTGGCAAAACTACACCGTTCAGCTTGTGGAAATCGAGGAAAAACCGTTTTTTGCTCCTGCCGACATGAAAGAAGGTGAGCGGCCTCTGAGCATTGTGCTGGAGGCGCCCAAAGCAGTGGCGCTTGACAACGCCTTATCCCACGCTATGTACAAATCCGCCTGCCTGATGGATGAAAGCGGCCGGGTTTATAAACCCGGCGTGCTGATGACAAAGGAAAACACCTTCACCTATCTCTTTGCCATACCCAAGGAGCTGGACAGCGCGTCGCTGTGTCTAACATTTGAAGGAGAGGCTCCCGCATCCGATGCCCTGAAAGCTTTTGTGGGCGATTGGGAAGGGCAAAGCGGCGACATTCACCTGACCTTTACCGTCAACGAGGATGGGAGCGGCCAATATATCTTTGAGCAATCCGGCTATCGTGAAAGCTACCCGGTGCGTCTGAGCGCGGATGACCATACCTTCATTGTAGACATTCCCTCAAAAAACGCACTGTCCATCACCGACTGCAGGGGCGTCTGGCAGTATGAGGATGAGGCGCTAAAGCTGGATGTGGTCACCACATTCGCGAACAGGCGGCAGTTTAAGTTCAGCATCCCCTGCCGGCGGGTAGAAAAAAAGGCTGTTCTGGAGGAATATATCGGCAAATGGAGGGGTTCAAGCGGAAACATCACGCTGACCTTTGAAATCGGCGCAGACAGCCGGGCAAAGTTCACCTTCCAGCAAGGCCAATATGCCGAAAGCAATGAGGTGGCGCTGTCGGTGGAAGACGGAACATTTCAGGTTGAAATACCCGCGGACGATGCTACGACAAAATCCTGCGGCGGCAGCTATTCCTACGAAAACGGCGTGCTGACTGTCAGCGTGCGGATCGTGTTTAAAAACGGTAGAGATTTCGCCTATACCGTGCCATGCAAGAGGGTTTCGGAATAATACGGATTCCGGCTTTATTGCGTCGTCGCGCCTTCAGGCGCAACAAGCGCCGCCAGGCCTGCCGGCAAGGGGCAGGCACTGAAACCGGGCGCTGAAACAAATAATTGTTCTTCTCCAAGGCGCAGGGCCTCCAGGAGGCCCTCGCCTTTTTGTATGGCTTCCATGGGCAGCGGCACGATGCCCTCCAGCATCCCGCCCCGGGTGACATTGGCGCCGATGGCTGCGGTGCCCAGGGCATAGGCGCAGCTGCTGACGCGGCCAGAGCGGGTGAGCATGTGGACGATGCCGCCCGGGGCAAAGGTTTCCTGATAATCCCGCGCCTTGATGATGCTGGCGCTGTAACACCGGGTGATGATGCCCTTATCGCAAAAGCCCGTGATGCCTGCCGTGATGCAGTTGCCCTCCAGCTCTCCCGCGAAGCCGCACAGGGTGATAAAGCCGCTGCTCATGCCCACCAGGCCGCCGGCCAGGTTCTCCCCCTTGTCAAAGCTGTTGTTGGTGGCCATGCGCACCCAGGCGCTGGCAAAGCAGCCCCGTATCATGCCGGCCTGGTTGATGCCCACCAGGCCACCAACACCGGAATCATACCCTACATCCGCATAAACACTGCCGCCAAAAGCCGCGCAATCCTCCGTCAGCCCACCCGCCTGCCAGCCGATCAGGCTGCCTGTGCCGCCATAAGCCGCCTGGGCGGCCAGAATGGTGGGGTCTTTTAAAATAACGCGGCGGATGAAAGCATGCTCCGTTTTGCCAAAAAGCCCGGCACAGCCCGTTACATTCTGCTGCACCTTGAGCCCTTTGATGATGTGCCCCCGGCCATCCAAACTGCCTGTAAAAGGATAGCGTTCGTCTCCAATGGGCGTCCATTTGGCAATGCCTGATAAATCAATGTCAGCGGCCAGCGCATACTGGCCATTCAGGTTATGGCGGATGGCATCCAATTCCCCGGCGGTATGGATAAGCACAGGGTTTTCCGCCTCAGGCGCTGAAAGCAGGATGGTAACATCCGCCGTGCCATGGGCGTTAGCGCATTTCCCCATCAACAGGTGGCTGGATCCAGAATTCAGGGCTTCCTCCAGCGCCAGCATCCAACGGTTTCCTTCCTTCCTGATGTTCACCCCTTCCGCCGGATGTGTCCATATAAACTGATCGGTTTGCTCAAAGGGCAGGGGAATGGGGTGGCTGATGTCCGCCAGGCGGAGCTCCGTCAGCTCCGGCGCGATGGGCGCAAGGTCCAGGTTCAGCGCATGGCTTTGCCCATCCTCCCGGCTTAGTATGGGAGCTTTTACAGCCACCTCCCGGTTGCCCTCCGCTGCGCGCAAAACATGCTCCCGGAAGGGAAAGACTGAAAGCATCGCCTGTCCCTG
Source organism: Christensenellales bacterium (assembly GCA_050952935.1). Taxonomy (GTDB): domain Bacteria; phylum Bacillota; class Clostridia; order Christensenellales; family Aristaeellaceae; genus UBA6115. Next base: position 34,093 of record JBMNLS010000003.1, read on the forward strand.
AGGGCCGGGCACATACCAATGGGTTCCATCCGCAGATACCACGCAATCGGTATACGGCTTGCCATCTTTGAGGGCTTGAAGCGTGACAGGCAGCAGCATGTTTTCCTCCTGCTCCCGCCTGTCGGCAGAAAGGGGCGGGGGTAAGGCGGCGGGCGAATCGGGGATTTTTAACAGCAGCGTAACCGCCGCTAAACCGCCCGCAACCACCAGCAGGGCAGTCAAAGCGATCACCAGCGTTTCCCGGCGTGAAAGGGGGTTCAGCATCCTTTTCAGGGCATGCTCAAGCCGCTGCACATTGGCATAGCGCTGCCCCGGTTCCAGGCGTGTGCATTTACGGATGATAGCTTGTAGCTGCTGATCAGGGGCTGTGCCGTGCACATCTCCGGTGCTCAGGTACGCCATCAAACGGCCCAGGGAAAAAATATCGCTGCGTGGGTCGGTATCCCGGAAGCCCAGGTGCTCGGGCGAAGCATAGGGAAAGCTTCCCATAAGCCGGGTATCCCTGTCCTTTTGCTGATGCTTTTCCCGGGCGATGCCAAAATCAATCAGGCTTAATTTGCCATTGGCGGTGAGCACGATGTTTTCTGCCTTGATGTCCTTAAAAATAATGGGCGGCTCCTGCTGGTGCAGGTAGCCCAGGACCGAACACAAGGACAGAGCGATTTCCGCTGTGCGGCGGGGGGTGAAGCAGCCATCCCGCTCTACTAGGGCACTCAGGGTTTCCCCCTGGGCAAAGCTGCGCAGCAAATAGTCTCTTCCGCCCTCCTGCGCAAAAGCGATGGCCCTGGGGATGCTTTCATGGGACAATTTTTGAAGCAGTTCATGCTCCCGCGCGGCATCATCGGCGCTGTTTGCGTCCGTCCATTTGAGGATGACTTTGTCACCGCTGAGGAGATCCTGCGCGGCGTACACTTCCCGGTGTTCGCCTCCGGCCAGCAGGGCAAGCAATGTCACCCTATCCCGCAGCTCTTCAGGCAGGTAAAGAAATGCTGTGTCAAGGCTGCTGCCATTGCTCACTGCCATCACCTCCCGGTCTGTATCTTTTCAGCGTGCGAATGCCGCTGGGTAGCGGCCCTTTGGCGTCCGCGTCCCCCAGCAGCCACTGGGCGTCCTCCCCTTCCAGCACCCCCAGAAGGGAGAGAGCTTCCTTGTTCTGCAAAGCATCCGGCGCAATCACCCGGATGTTGCTGACGCCGCCCAAACCAAAAGCGCTGCCCGCCCGCCCGGCGCTGCCCCGGGTAAAAACACAATCGCTGATGTAGTAATCTCCTATCGTCTGAAAAAAAGCGCCCGGAGGATACTCTCCAATGAATACCGCGCCATGAATGGCGCCGGAGTTGATGCACCGCCAGGTGGAAGACTTGGGGCCAAAGCCAAACAATCCACCGGTCAAGTGTGTGGCGCTCACATTGCCTTCATTGGCGCAATAGGCCATAAAGCCATTCATGTTTGCCACGATGCCGCCGCCATTCATCATGACATCTCCTGGAAGTTCAATTTCAATCCGAGCCGAGTTGAACAGATGCAATAAAACGCTATCCTCCGTGATTGCCGCCAAACCAGCCGCATAGCCTTTTTTGCTTTTGATATGTCCACCAAAGACAGCACAGTTTTCCAGCAGGCTTTGCTCGCATACCGCGACCAATGCAGCTGCCGACATGCTCTCTGTATTTACCAATGTGCCATCAATCTGAGGGCTCATCATACGCAGGTTGCGGATGACCGCGTGCTGGCACTCTGTAAAGAGAGAAAAGGACTCCTGTGCTTTATTTGAATTGTTTCCCGGAAAGGACAGCCCCGTAATGGCATGGCCGTTTCCATCCAACACGCCGGAAAAAGGCGTTTGATCGTAGCCAATAGGCTGCCAGGCAACGCCCCTAAGGTCAATATCATTCATCAGGAGAAAGCGTCCTTGTGGGTTTTCTGTGATGGCTTGCAGCTCCTGCGCTGTCCTGATAGGGATGACCTCCTCAGCGCGCTTGGGCAGCACCGCCACGGTGGTAAACGCTTTGCCTTGCACATTTTCAGAAATCAACCGGAAGCTGAAAAAGTGATGTTTGCGCAGCCCTGCGTCAAAGGAAAGAAACACCATATCATCCCGAAAAACTGCGTTTACCCCGGGGATTTCAGGCTCCATTTGCAATGCGGTTGCTCCCTGTACCGCAATGCTCGCTTCTTCTTTATCATCCTTTGGCTCAAAGAACGCAATCGGCGGGGCCTTGGGGGCCGTGCCGATGTTCGCCTCCAGCTTCTGCGCAGCCATCACACGGGCATCCAAGGGCACTGTGGTCATCCGGTTGCCTGCGGCCACATACACCTGACGGTTCAGCTGCCGGTCATAAGGCAGGATCACGCTGCCCTCTGACAAGCTGTACCAGTGCCGTCCGCCCACGCTGACGGACACCGCCCCCTGCTCCACGCTCCCGGGCTTTTGTGTAATGAACAGGTTATCCTTTTGCATGGCTGCCTGCCCATCCCCGGCAGCGGATATCAAATTGGCTTGCATGATCAGGCTCAATTTGCGCAGCTGATGATTGTTCCACAAAAAAGGTATCGAAAACAGCAGCAGCAGGATCATTCCTGCGCCAAGCCCTACCCATACGCTGCGGCCTTTGCTGTTCATCTTCCTTCCTGACTCAATGACTCATTTCTTCATATTCCGCATTATAATGATAACATTATTGAATGCTGAGAAAAAGCTTCTTCAATAAACATTTTATCTGACCTGCTTTATTAAGTGTCTTCACACAACAATATGCTCAGAATCTATATGTTGTGTTATTATCTTTTTATTGCTGTTTTTTCTACCATATTTTGTGGTATAGTAGTTAAGCTACGGCTGAAGGCCGGAAGGCTCCATGACTAATTGTTGGAGAATGGTATGAAGGTACAAAAACGGAACTACATGATCGTGGACTATCAAGAGGGCACCATCGCCAAGGCCATCCGCAAGGCCATGTCGGAAACCCTGGCCGGGGTGGATGAGGCGCTGTCGTACGAGCTGGCTTCCCGTGTGACGGAAATCTTGAAAAAGAAAAACACAAAAATCGCTTCGGTGGATGAGATTCAGAACATTGTGGAAGACCTGCTGATGCAGCACCGCAGGGACGCCGCAAAGGAATACATCATCTACCGCTATGAGCGTGACAAGGAGCGTAAAAAGGAAACCATGCAGGCGGAGGAAACAGAGACAGAGGCTGGATTACCCGCGCTGCGGGATGAGTTCATCTCCCGATACAAACACCTGCCCAACCCCATGGGCCCCTTGGGCAGCTTTGTGTACTACCGCACCTATTCCCGCTGGCTGGGCGATGAAATGCGGCGCGAATACTGGTGGGAAACCGTGCGCCGCGCGGTGGAATACAACTGCAACATCGTGCCCGGCACCCCGCGCAGGGAAGCGGAGGAGCTGTTTGACAATGTGTACAACATGAAGCAGTTCCTCTCCGGCCGCACCTTCTGGTCGGGCGGCACGGAAGCCAGCCTGCGCTACCCCATGAGCAACTTCAACTGCGCAGGCCAGGTGATTGACGATTTCACCGCCTTTGATGAGCTGTTCTACCTGCTGATGGTGGGCGCGGGCGTAGGCGTGCGGGTGACCATGGATGATGTCGCGAAGCTGCCCTCCATCCGTGCGGACATCCAGGTGTTTCATGCGGCCTATGAGCCCGTGCCCCGGGATGAGCGCAAGGACATGACGACGCTTGACTTCACCGGGAAGAAAAACGTGGCGCAGATCGTGGTGGGCGACAGCAAGGAAGGCTGGCAGGATGCGCTGAATTACTTTTTTAAGCTGCATTACGCCAAGCGCTACCGTGATATCGACACCGTTTATATCAATTACAACCATGTACGCCCCAAGGGAGAAAAGCTGAAGGTGTTTGGCGGCACCGCCAGCGGCCATGAAAGCCTGAAGAACATGTTCATCAAAATCAAGAACGTGTTCAGCCGCGGCGGTGAAGGCTCCTGCAAGCTCAAACCCATCGATTGCCTGGATATCGCCAACATCATCGGCGAAAATGTGGTTTCGGGCGGCGTGCGCCGCACGGCGGAGATGGTGCTGATTGACCCCAGGGATCAGGACGCCATTGATGCCAAAAGCAACCTCTATATCCGCACGGAGGATGGCAGCTGGATCATCGACCCGGACATTGCTCACCGTCAGGTCAGCAACAACTCCATCTACTTTACCAAAAAGCCCAGCCGCGGGGAGCTTAAGAGGATGCTGCAGGCGATGCGCAACTCCGGGGAACCGGGCTTTGTCAACCAGGAGGCCGCCGCCAAGCGGCGCGCCAACTTTAACGTGGTGAACCCCTGTGGCGAAATCCTGCTTGACTCAAACGGTCTATGCAACCTGACCACTGTCAATGTGCTGAGCTTTGTCAAAGACGACAACAGCCTGGATATGAGCGGCCTGCTGCGCGCCATGTGGCTGTCCGCCAGGGCGGGCCTTCGCATGACATGCCTGGAGCTGGAGCTGAACCGCTGGGATACCGTGCAAAAGCGTGACCGGCTGCTGGGCTGCTCCCTGACCGGCTGGCAGGACGCGATGAATGCCATCGGCTACGGCAGCGCCGACCAGGCGCGCCTGCTGCGCACCCTGCGCGAGGCGGTGCATGCCGCGGGCACAGGCTACGCCAAGGAGCTGGGTATCAATGACCCATTGTTAATGACGACGGTGAAACCCGAGGGCACGCTTTCCCAATTGCCGGAGGCGAGTTCCGGTGTCCACTTCTCCCACGCGCCCTACTATGTGCGCCGTGTGCGCATCTCCGCGGATGATCCCCTCAGCAAGGTGGTGCTAAAGCTGGGCTGGCCCGTGCATCCGGAGGTGAACCAGACCTGGGAGAACGCCAAAACCTATGTGGTGGAGTTCCCCATCAAGGCGCCTGAGGGCAAAACCAAGTCCGATGTGTCGGCGATAGAACAGCTTGAAATCTACAAAATGTTCATGCAAAACTATGTGGATCACAACTGCTCCATCACCGTGCATGTGCGCGATCATGAATGGGAGCTGGTGGAGGATTGGCTGTGGAACAACTGGGACGATTGCATTGCCCTCTCCTTCCTGCCCTATGACGACAGCTTCTATGAGCTGTTGCCCTATGAGGCCATCACCAGGGAAGAATACGAGGAGCGCCTGTCCCAGATGAAGCCCTTTGTGCCCTCGCTGCTCAAGCAGTTTGAGTCCGGCGATGACAACCGCGAGCTGGATCAGGAATGCGCCAATGGGATTTGCCCGGTTCGCTAAGGAATCTGATTAAGTCGCAAACAAGAGCGGTTTCGTGGTAAAATCTTCATAAGAAGACAAATAATAACACAGAGGTGTTCAGATGAATCAGCAAACCTTCAGCGATATTGAATACAGCGGAAGAACCAGGATAACGAAACGAGAAGAGTTCCTGGATACCATGAACGAGATCATCCCCTAGGAAGAATGGGTAGGTCTGATTCAGCCATTTTATTACCAAGGGAAGCGTGGCCGTCCGCCTAAGGGGATAGAAAAAATGCTGCGGGTGTACCTGCTGCAGGGTTGGTTCAACCTATCGGACGAAGGTGTGGAAGACGCGATCTACGACAGCTATGCGATGCGGAAGTTTATGGGCATCAATTTCCTGGAGGAAGGCGCGCCGGACGCTACCACCCTGTTGAAGTTCAGGCGGATACTGGAAAACAGCGGGTTGGGCAAGGCAATGTTTGAGGGCATCGTCAAAGGACTGGAAAGTGCCGGGCAGATCATGCGTGGGGGGAGCATCGTGGACGCGACCATCATCAATGCGCCATCTTCGACCAAGAATGAAAAGAAAGAACGCGATCCCGAAATGAAACAGACCATGAAAGGAAAGGAATGGAAGTTCGGGATGAAGGTTCATATCGGCGTAGATGCAGGCTCGGGCTATGTGACAGCGGTAGAGGGCAGCTCGGCGAATGTACATGATGTGACAGTCGCGTCCAAGCTGCTGCGTCCGGATGACCATGTCATGTATGGGGACTCCGCCTACCTGGGACTTGAGAAGCAGGAAGAAATCGCGAACCATCCGACCTTGTCAAGGATTGAGTGCCGTGTAAACCGCAGACCGGGAAATACATACAGAAAGTACGCCAACAATGGCCAGGCCTGGGAGAAAGTGATTGAGCAACAGAAATCGGCCGTTCGGTCGAAGGTAGAGTTTCCATTTCGTTTTTTGAAGGTGCAATGTGGTTTCAGGAAGACCGTATACAAAGGGATAGCCAAGAACCTGAACCGGGCATTTATGCTGCTGGCCAGTTTTAACCTGTATACCTGCGCCAAAGCCAAACGAATTTTACAGCCCCTGATAGGATAGGTATGCTCAAACAGAGGAAAAACCATTTAAAAAGGGGCAACACGCAAGGAATTAGACTGAAGTCACCATGAAATCCGTAATCTTGGTCGCAAGCTTATGAAAGTTATCAATAAAATGACTCAACCTTGGCTATGGACTTGCTTCAGTCGCTTAAATCAGCGATTCCCTAATACTTCCCGGCGTGATTTAATCATGACTACACTTTGTAAGTTCTTCCAAGCCTTATGATCCTTATACCAGTGCACATCAGGAAACAAATAATAGTCCCGCCGTTCAATTCGACCATGCCCTTTCTCTATGGATTGAGTGTGTTGATAATCCGTTCCTTTCCGACCCGTCAGCAGGGTATCTTGTGTGTATAGGCTGAACTCTTCATACATCACCGGCTGATTCCTTTTTAGTCCAATCACATAATCTGCTTTATTTCCCATGACAATCTGTTGAACAATTTCACGCTGACAACCGATGGCATCTATCGTGACCGTTAGTCCTTTGATGTCCAGTAGTTTTAGCAATTCTGGAATAGCCGTGATTTCATTGCTTTTGTCCTGCGTACGCATCTGCCCCAGGATGCTGCTATTCTGGTTGCACCACGCTGATACCATATACACTACGCCCTGACCTGCCTTAGCATAGCAACTCTTGCCATTCAAAGATACGACGGCATCCTCGCTGATGTGCTGGATATGTTGCATGATTTGCGTGAATACCACACAAAACTGCTTAGTATCAATGAGACTGAGCACACGGTTGATGGTCAGTCGGTTAGGTATCCCGTTGGGCAATGCCAGAAAACGACGGAACCATGCTTCCCGAACTTGAGCAAACAAATGAATTTGATGGCTGGACTGTGCACCACACATAACTGCAATGATACTAATGGCCAGAATATCCACCAGGGAATGCTTGATCTTCCACAATTGACGCGAATCCTGTACTTCTTTCAGTTTCTTCAATACAAATCGTATTTCCCGCATTTCCATCACCTCCGGGGTTATATATTCGCCATTCAACACCTCCTTTCATTTTAGCGCTTTTTTAACAATCTCTGTCCCTTGTTATTCTCAACGTTTCATGAACATGCCCTGCTGAAAATCTCACAATCAAACATTAAAGCAATAAGTCCCATCACCAATGAAAACGCCTAATCCAGCGCTGCTGTTTGCATCCCATCAGGCGCAGGTGCTATGATGAGTTGTCATATTAAAAGGAGGGGTTTATTCGGTGCGAGAGAGGTTGCGGCGTTTTTTGTCGCCTGAAGGGATGGTGGCGCCGGAACGCCGTTTGGGTGCGCTGCCGGATGGCCGGGAGGCCTATGGGCGGGTGATGCACATCGCCCTTCCTGCCATCGCTGAAATGGTGCTGATGAGCCTGATCGGAAGCATGGACACCATCATGGTGGGGCAGTTGGGCAAAAACGCCCTGGCGGCGGTGTCCCTGCCCACTCAGCCGCGGATGATGATGCTGGCGCTGTTTTTCTCGCTTAATGTGGGGGTTACGGCCATTGTGGCCCGGCGCAAGGGGCAGGGGCGTCAGAAGGACGCCAACAAAACGCTGAGAAACGCCCTGGTGCTGTGCCTGGGGCTGTCTGTGGTGATTGCAGGGCTTGCCATCGCCTTTGCCGAGCCCCTGATGCGCCTGGCGGGCGGCCACACCCGCACGCCGGATGACGCGCGGGTGTTAAAGGGGGCTGTGGACTATTATGTCATTATGGCCATAGCGCTGCCGGTGAACGCCCTGTCCATGTGCATCAATGCCGCCCTCCGGGGCGTTGGGGAAACGCGCACGCCCATGCGGGTGAACATTATCGCCAACCTGGTGAACGTGGTGTTCAACTATCTGCTGATCTTCGGCCGCCTGGGCTTTCCGCGGCTTGAGATCAGGGGCGCTGCCATTGCCAGCGTCATTGGCATGGCGGCGGGAATGGTGCTGGCCTTCCGCGCCGTGATGCGTGCGGATGACAGCTACCTGCATATCAGCCTGCGTGACAGTTGGCGCCTTGACCGGGAGATCATGGGAACCATCGTACGGGTGGGCGGCAACGCCGTGGTGGAGCAGGCCAGCATGCGCGTCGGCTTTTTCCTGTATTCCCGCATCGTCTATTCCCTGGGCGTCACCATGTTTGCCGCCCACAACATCGCCATGCAGTTTTTGGCCCTCACCTTTAACTTCGCCGATGGCCTGGCGGTGGCCTCCACCACCCTGGTGGGGCAGAACTTAGGCCGGGAGCGCAAGGATTTGAGCCTGATGTATGGCAAAATCACCCAGCGCATCGCGCTTTTTATGAGCCTGGCGTTGGGGGGCTTCACCGCGCTGATGCGTTACCCCGTGGGGCGGCTGTTTATTGACGCCACCACCCCTGACGCGGGGCTTGTCATCACCTACGCGGCGGAGACGCTGCTGGTGGTGGCGCTGATGCAGCCTGTGCAGATGGGTTCAATCGTCTATGCCGGCTGCCTGAGAGGGGCGGGGGACAACCTGTATGTGGCGGCGGTGATGATGGTGTGCGTATCAATTATCAGGCCCATTGCCGCCTATCTGGCGGTGAATGTACTCCAGGTGAGTCTGGCACTGGTGTGGCTGATCAGCCTGGCTGAGCTGGTGATACGGCTATATTTCTTCCACCGGCGTTTTGAGGGTGGAAAATGGGCGCATAAGCGGGTATAATTTTTGTAAAGCAGCCTGGAAGCGGGCAATCAAAGGAGCATGTATGCCAGAGAAGGACATCCGGCACTTTTTTGTGTTCAATCCCGCCGCCGGCAAGCGCGGCGCCAGGGCCGGGCTGGACAGCGCGCTGGCGGCCCTGCCAAAGGACAGCTATGCCCTTCATGTCACAAACGGCAGCGGGGATGCGGCCGGCTTTGTGCGGCAAACCTGCCGGGAGGAACGAGGCGCCTTGCGCTTTTACGCCTGCGGAGGCGACGGCACCCTGGGGGAGGTAGCCACAGGCGCCCTGGGCTGTGAGCGGGCAGAAATCGGCGTGTGGCCCTGCGGCAGCGGCAACGACTATGTGAAGGTATACGGTGGCGAAGCCAGGTTTCTTGATGTCGCTGCCCAGATGAAGGCCGCCAGCACCCCGGTGGATCTGATTCAGGTTGGTGAGCGCTGCGCCATCAACGCGGTAAACGCGGGACTTGAGGCGGAAGCGGCGGGCACCATGCTGCGCCACCGCCACCGGCATCTTTTTAACGGCAAAAACGGCTATCTGCTGGGAGCTGTGGACGCGGTCATCCGCCACATGCGCACCCCCTGCACCGTTGCAGCAGATGGAGAGCTCCTCCATGAGGGAGATATGCTGACCCTGTCCTTGTCCTGCGGGCAGTATATCGGCGGGGGGTTCCGATGCGCCCCCTATTCCAAAAACAATGACGGCCTTATGGATCTGGCGCTGATCAAGCCCATCAGCCGCGGGCGATTGGCCGGGCTGCTGCCCGCCTACAAAAAGGGCGAGCATCTGGACGATCCCCGCATTAAAGACAGAGTAATTTACCGCCAGGTCAAGTCCGTGCGGATCAAAAGTGACAAGGACATCATCCTCTGCCTGGACGGAGAAATTGTGACCGGGCGGGATTTTGATATTCGGCTATTGCCGGGGACGCTTAGGTTTATTGTGCCTTGATTCTGATTCCTTACCAAAGCCATGTCCACACGGCGGTAAAGGCGTTCAGCGCCAGGCTAAGACCAATGAGCACCCGGTCAAAAAGCCCGGAATAGCTGGCGACACCAAAGACATTAACAATGAATAGCGCAAGGGAACCAATGATGCCGGCCCACCTGGCGAAGCCGCGGGGCAGGAAGACCATGCCCAGGGCCATCAGAATTGGAATCAGCATCAGGAGGGCGGCCATCATCAGGTGGGCCTGGGTCATGGGCTTGCCGTCAATGAGGGCGGCGGCCTGGCCCTTTTCATACAGGCGCAGCACATCCCCCAGCAGATAGATAAGCATCAGCGCCACCCAGCACACGGATAGCTGGACGCGGTGGGGATCCATGGGGATCATGTCCTGGGTCATATGCGTTCCTCCTGATGCATCATAAGAATCACGCTGCCCCGCTTATGCCCGGTATCCACAATGCGGTGGGCTTCACGGGCTTCTTCCATGGGCAGAACCTTGTCGATCACGGCCCTGATGTTTCCTGCTTCAAACCAATGCGCCAGCTGCTCCACCTGCCTGCGGTTTTCCCTGGCGACATCGCTGCCGCAGACACTGATGAAACGGCCGCCGGGCTTGAGCGCCGCCTTTGCCTGGGCTTTATCCAGCTTGTCCACCGTGTCCATCACCAGGTCATATTTGACGCCGGGAGAAAAGACGCGGTTCAGGGAGTAGTCAATGAAGCGGCTGGCGCCCAGCTCCCGCACCAGCGTTTTGTTCTTGTCGCTGGCAACCCCGGTTACCTCAAGGCCCAGGATGCTTGCGATTTGCACCGCCATGGCGCCCACAGCCCCAGCGGCGCCATTGATCAGGATGGATTCTCCAGCCTTTGCCCCGTGTTTTTCCAGGAAATATTGGGCGGTGTTGCCGCCAAAGGGCAGGGCGGCGGCCTCTGCAAACCCCATGGACGGGGGCATGAGGGCCACCGCGCCTGAAGCCGGAACGGCAACATACTGGGCGTGGCAGCCATAGCGCATGCCGGGGGAGGAACCAAAGACCGCGTCCCCCACCCTGAAAGAAGTAACCCCAGCACCAAGAGCAGCCACCGTGCCAGAAAACACAGTGCCTAAGATGGGCTGGCGGGGCTTGCGCCATCCCAGCAACAGCCGCATCAGGGTTTTCACAGGTTCTTGCGCCTCCAAACGCCTGGTTCTGGCATCTGCGGAGTTGACAGCGCCGGCCACTACGCGCACCAGAACCGTGTCCGGCCGCAATACCGGCAGAGGGACTTCCACTATGTGGATGACTTCCGGGCCGCCGTAGCCTGTTGCCTGGATCGCCTTCATCCGTTCAGGCAGGCTGTTTTTAGGACTGTTCATTGCTTTCCCTCCATTTCTTGTTCACTCATCCTCAAACGAAAAGACCTCTTCCAGGGATTTGCCGAACACCCTGGCGATGGCAAACGCCAGCTCCAGGGAAGGTGAGTATTTGCCGTTTTCCACGGCTAAAATAGTCTGACGGGTAACCCCAACCAAATCCGCCAGCTGCTGCTGGGTCATTTCATCGGCCAGGAACCGGAGGGTACGGATGTTGTTGGTGACGCGGGTTTTCTTTGCCATGATCACAGCCCTCTTTCATATCCGACGATGTAGGCGATCCAAATGGCGAGGCCGGACAGCAGCGCCATAAAGGCCAGGGCACTGAAGAAAGCTTGCAGCCCCAGCCCCAGCGCCAGCAGGAAGGCCGAAACAAGGAAGGAGAGAAAGGACGCCACGCCAAAGGCTTTCATGGCAAAGCCCTCGATATGGCGGTCGCGTTCATCGATTTTTTCCTCAAAGCCCTGCCCGCCGGATCGTTTTTCCCTTGACATGATCAGGATCGCGCTGAGCGCATTCAGCACCAGGAAGCCCGCCACCAGCACCAGAAAGTAAATGCCCCACGCTGTGGCCAGCGCCTCGCCCTCAAGGGACGCCACCCTGGGGCGGTTCCAAAGAAAGGTCAGGACGAACCAAATCACATTGAATATGGCAGAGAGAATGGCTATCTTTGTGCGGTTGTTCATGTTTTCCTCCTTGCGCCCGATGGAGATCCCTTTTGCCTTTCCTTTATGGTGTCAGGGTTTTCTGACTCCATGTCAAAGAAATCATACAAATCATACCACGCTCCCTTTCCCGATGTCAAATATTTTTAACATCATTTTGTGATTGTTTTATACTGAATCAACTTTTTGCGCTAAACGCCCTTGACAGACGCTCTTCGTTGCATTATCCTCCAATTAGGTAATGTATTATCTAATTGGAGGAGGAGTGTTTCAATGAGCGTTAAACGGTGTGCGTTATGGCTTGTTATTCTGTTGCTGGCGGTTGGCATCATCCTTTTCTTCCTGATGACAAAACAGATCAACCAGCTGGAAAGGCAGGATTTCAGCCAGGTGGATATGGCCGGTGTGCCCGATGGCATCTACCAGGGCAGTGCGTCCGCGGTTCTGGTGAAGGCGCGGGCTGAAGTTTCGGTTCAGGATGGACGCATCCAACAGGTTATACTGCTGGAACACCAGCATGGGCCAGGCCATGGCGCGCAGGCGCTTTGTGACAGCATTGTGAAGGCAAACAGTCCGGATGTGGACAGCATCAGCGGAGCAACTGCCTCCAGCGCCGTGGTCAAGGCAGCGGTGCTGGAAGCGCTCAAAAGCGGCGCGAAGCCATGAATATGAAAAATATGTTGCCGGATGAGGCTCACCTGTCCGTTGATTTAAGCCATATTGAGGATCGGTACTATCTGTTTGGCATGCTGGCAGCCTTTGCCAACCGCATGCAAACCGTTGGCGACAAGGTGTTTGAAGAGGTGACGTGGAAACAATGGTTTGCTTTGCTGGGCGCCAGGGTCTTGCAGCCTGACCCTTCCGTTTCCCAGGTGGCCGGCTTTATTGGCACTTCCCATCAAAACATGAAGCAGCTGCTGTTGCGGCTGCAATCAGCGGGTTTGGTGGATCTTACAAGGGACGAAAGTGATTTGCGCAGAACCCTGGTGAAGCTTACCCCGGCGGTCGATGCGTTTGAATTGAAATACCGTGAAAGCAGTGGCCTGTTTATGGACAGCCTGTTTGAGGGGATCTCCGCCGAAGCCCTGGGCGCGGCCCGGCAGGTGATTCAACGGCTGGATCAGAACCTGAGATCCCTCGCGAAAACCATCAACCAGCGGGAGGACAGCCCATGATCGTAATTATTTCAGATGACAGGAAAGAAATGCTGGGTATTGCGTTGAAGGAGGCGGTCAGCCGCGCAGGGATGCAGGCTGTGTATTTTGCTGCCAACGCCCTTCACATCAAGCCCTGTGCCGCCTGTGGCAGCTGCAGCGGAAAAACCTATGGGCGCTGCGTCATCCCGGATGACATGCAGCAGGTGCTGTCAAAAATCGCGGGCTGCCGGGCGTTGGCGCTGGTTTCCCCGGTGGTGTTTGGCGGTGTCAGCCATCATATCAAGAAGGTGATGGATCGCATGGCGGCAGTGGGCGATCCCCGCTACCGGGTGAGCGGCGGGGAACTGGTAAAAGGCATGAGCGGGCGGGGCATGAACTACTACATAGTGGGCATCGGAGATAAACTAAGCGAGGCGGAGCGGTCAGCCTTTTTGTTTCTGTATAAAGAAAACCGAAACATCATGAGCGCGAAAGGGCAGGCCTTCATTCTTGGCAGCAGGCCGGATCAAGCCATGATTGACAAAATCGCTCAGGAGATTGCCCATGAATAAGCCGGAGATCATGCTCCTTTGCGCCAGCCCCAGGCGAAAGGGCACCAGCGCCATGCTGTTAGAGCGCATCCGCGTTGTCACCGGTGGGGAGGTGGTTTTTCTGCCCCAGAAGGGCAGCCTGAATGAGGTGACGCTGGCCATGCAGCAGGCTGCAATCATCGTGATCTCCGGGCCCTGCTACATCAACACCTATCCGGCCAGGCTGGTGGAGCTGCTGGAGACGGCTTCCCTGATGGGCGGCTTTTCCGGGCAGAAGCTGTATGGTGTCATCAACGGCGGGATGCCTTATGTCCACACACACCGGCACGGGCTTAGCTGCCTGAAGCTATTTGCCAAGCAGAATCATCTCTCCTGGCAGGGCGGCTTTGTATTGGGCGGAGGCGCCATGCTGGATGGCCAGCCCCTGGAAAAGCACATGAACCGCAAAAAAATCGTGCCGGCTTTTGATCGGTATATCCGACACATCGCGGAGGGCGGCCCATCGCCTGACTGCCTGTATGAACAGGCGCAAACCCCTCCCGGCCACATCATGACCCGGGTTTTTGCAAGGCTGCTGACCTTCATGGTGGTGCGGCGCATTAAAAAGCATGGGCACGATCCGGACGCGCCCAATTGGTATCTTCGGGAACAGTGCAAGTAATACGATATGAGTTATTTTATAATTTATCTCTTACAGAATCCAATTTCGATTGATTTTGTGCCGGCAAATCAGAAACAGCGCTGCCGCAAAAGCCAGCAGCATCCCAAAGGATAGCGCCGGGGAAAGAACATTCATCCCTTTGATCGCGCCATGAAGGATATCTGTCCCATAGGTGAGGGGCAGGCAATAGGAAACAGGGCGCAGGAAGTTAGGCAGACTTGAAAGAGGCACAAACAATCCGCATAGAAACAGCATTGGGAAACGGAAGAAGTTAGAAAAAGTCTGCGCCTCAAATACCTGTTCAGCCGATACCGCAATCAGAAGCCCTATCAGCGCCGAGGTGATGGCGATCAAAAGAACAGCCGACAGCACGATTCCCCAGTTGATAGCGCTGAGATCAATAAGAAAACCTGCGAAAATCACCGGGACAAACGCATTGAACATACCAAACAGAATGGTTCCTGCAATCTTCGCCAGCACCATTGTGTTCAGGCTGATGGGTGCCAGCAGCAGCCGTTCAAACGATCTGCCGCTGCGTTCAAAGGTAATGGTAACCGCGAGCATGGAAGTTGTGCCAAACAGAACGCTCATGGAAATCAGGCCGGGCAGCAGCTCTGATATGCTTCCCCCGGGTGAGCGGATCAGCTGCATTAAGGTCCATGAAAGAGGAAAGATGATGCCCCAGCTGATGTTCGGCGGCTTCAGATAATAGTTCCGCACATCTTTTTTTAAAATATTCCAGAAGGCAATCCAGCTTTTCATCGGCAACCCCCTTTTTCCTTCTCCTTTTTCAGCACAGAGGACTCAATGCCGGTTAACTTGACAAACACATCCTCCAAAGAAGGGCGGAGTTCACTTGCTTCATACACATCAATACCCTTGCTATGAAAAAACTCCATGATCGGAAGCAAAGGAATGCGTTGCTCTGAGGCCATCACCAAAGAATGATCGGGGCGGATTGTAACCTCGCTTCCTTTAAAGCGGGCTCTTAGTCCGCCAATGATGCTTTCAGGGTTTTTATCTGTAACAAAACGGATGGCATGGCCGTGGGAAATCATGGCCATCAATTCCGGGACAGTGCCTGACGCGACAATTTTCCCCTCCGCGATAAAAGCAACGCGGTCACAAATGCGCTCAGCCTCTTTAATATAATGGGTGGTGAGAAAGATGGTTGTGCCTTGCTGTTTCAAGCCTGTGATCATTTCCCGGATTTGCCGGGAGCTCTCCACATCAATGCCTGTTGTTGGTTCATCCAGAAATAAGATTTGTGGAGAGTGGATCAGCGCTGCCGCGATGGTCAGCTTGCGGCGCATTCCTTTGGAATAGGCCTTGAAAGGCCGCTGGCCTGCGTCTTTCAGCTTGAATTGTTCCAAAAGCTGCCGGGCTTTTGTTTCCCGTTCTTCCTTGCGCATGCCATACAGGGCAGCGCAGAAACAGAGGTTGTCAAACCCGTCCATCTCGTTGTAAAGATTGCTTTCATCCGGAACAATCCCCATAACAGCCTGCGCCTTCTTGGGCTGCCTTCTTACATCGATGCCATCAATCGTAATCCGTCCGGCTGTGGGGCGGGACAAGCCGGTCATCATGTTGATGGTGGATGTTTTCCCCGCCCCGTTCGGTCCCAAAAAACCGAAGATCTCGCCCTTTTCAATTTCGAAAGAAATATCGTCTACAGCGGTAAAGCTGCTATACTTCTTTTGAAGATTGGCAACGCTAATCATTTACTTGATCTCCATTTCTCCTTAGTCAGGTTTGCCGTGGCAAAACTCCTTGACCTCGTCGCTGCACTCACCTTTTTTGGGGCAGTCCTTCTTTTCCTCAGCAGGGCAGTCATCCCGGTTTTCCGGCTGGCAGGCTTCCTGCTCGATATCAGCCAGAGCTTCAATTTCCTTTGCCAGTTCACGCAACATCGCTCTGTCCACAAGATAGTGCATGAAATAGCCGCGTTTTTCCCCTGTAAGCAGGCCTGCCTCCCGCATCACTTTGAGATGCTGGGATATGGTCGCTTCGGTCAGGTTCAGTTCGTTTGCCAATGCCCGAACGCAATAATTGTGCCGCAGGAGCAATTTTAAAATGTTCATCCGTGTTTCATCTGCAATGGCCTTTAGTACTTTTTGCTTGTCCATGACAATCCTCCAGTAAATTAATTAGCTTTGCGCCTAATCAAATTATAGCGCTCAAATACGATTAAGTCAATGCCTAATTAAAATCACAAAACACGAACATTGTATATAGAGCAAGTAAAATAGTTCGCTAACCGATTGACAAAGACCGGTGGCGGCATTATCATGAAAATGGCGGAAGATTTTCGCTTTTCCGGGCGAGAATATGGCCGGCCATTGTACCATCAAGGAAAGGGGCTGTTCGTTTTGCGGGCCGCCCATTTGTGTTTTCAGAAGGGAGAAGCAGAGTGAAGAAGGTAGCGGTCATCATGGGCAGCGCCAGCGACCTGAAGGTGGCGGGCCAGGCAGCGGAAGTGCTGAAAACCTATGGCATTCCCCATGTGGTGCGGGTGACATCCGCCCATAGAACGCCCGAAGTGGTGCGGGAATTTGCCGTGTCCGCCCGGGAAAAGGGCTATGGCGTTATCATCGCGGTGGCGGGCATGGCGGCGCATTTGGCGGGGACCATCGCGGCCAACACCACCTTGCCTGTTATCGGCGTTCCGGTGGCGTCCGGCGGCCTGGGCGGGCTGGATGCCCTGCTTGCCACCGTGCAGATGCCCTCCGGTATCCCCGTGGCCACGGTGGCGGTCAACGGGGCCAGGAACGCCGCCCACCTGGCGGCGCAGATGCTGGCGGTGGAGGATGAGGCGCTGGCGGCCAGGCTTCTTGACAGCCGGGAGCAGATGGCCCGGGACGCTGCCCAGGCTGACCGGGAAATCGCCCGGGAATATGGGGAGGATTTATGAAAAACCTGCCTTTGGTATATTTGGGGAAAACCAAGGATGTTTACGCCCTTGAAAACGGCAACTATCTGCTGAAGTTCAAGGACGATGTCACCGGAGAAAACGGCGTGTTTGACCCGGGCGCCAACACGGTGGGCCTGCGCATTGAAGGCATGGGCCGGCAGAATCTCAAGATGACGGCGCATTTTTTTGAGCTGCTCAAAAAAGCGGGCATCCGCACCCATTATGTGCGGGCAGATATGGAAAACGCCGCCATGGAGGTGCTGGCGGCCCAGCCCTTTGGCAAAGGTGTGGAAGTCATCTGCCGCAGGCGGGCGGTGGGCAGCTTTATCAGGCGTTATGGGGCATATGTTGAAGATGGCGCTCCCCTGCCTGACTATGTGGAGATGACCCTCAAGGATGATGCCAAAGGGGATCCCCTGATCACCAAAGAAGCCCTGGCGGCGCTTCACATCATGAATGAAGCCCAGTATGACGCGGTGGTTGAGGAAACCAGGCGTATCACCGCCATCGTGGCCAAGGAGCTGGCAGAGCACGGGCTGGAGCTTTATGACATCAAGTATGAGTTTGGCCGGGTGACGGATGGCGTGGTGCTGATCGATGAGATTTCCGCCGGCAACATGCGCGCCAGGGAAAATGGCCTGAATGTGGAAGCCCTGGAGCTTGCCGCGCGCATCCTGGGCGGGGAGGCTGACCATGCCTGAGTTTCATGAGGAATGCGGCATCCTGGGGGTGTTCAGCCCCACCATCCGGGATGTGGCCCAGGACGCTTACCTGGGTTTGTGCGCGCTTCAGCACCGGGGTCAGGAAAGCTGCGGCATCGCCATCAACGATGAGGGGCTTTTCCGCCTGCATACCGACCTGGGCCTGGTGAGCGAGGTGATGAACGCCCAGGTGCTCTCAGCCCTGGGCGAGGGCAGCATGGCGGTGGGCCATGTGCGCTATGGCGCCGATGGCGAACGCGGGCGCATGAACACCCAGCCCATCGTGGTGTCCCACCGCAAAGGCCGTCTGGCGCTGGCCAACAACGGCAGCCTGGTCAACTACAGCGTTTTGCGGGATCAGTTTGAGGATGAGGGATTCATCTTCCACACCACCAGCGACGCGGAGGTCATCTCCTGCGTGATCACCCGGGCGCGGCTGGGCTCCCACTCCACGGAGGAAGCCATCAGCCGCTCTATGGAGATGCTGCTGGGCAGTTATACCATGGTGGTGATGTCCCCCCAGAAGCTTATCGCCGTGCGGGGGCCCATGGGGCTCAGGCCCCTGTGCATTGGCAGGAAGGAGGACGGCACCTGGATCGTGGCGTCCGAATCCTGCGCGCTGGATGTGATGGGCGCGCGCTTTGTGCGGGATATCGACCCGGGGGAAATCGTGGTGTTTGATCGGGAGGGCATGCGCTCTGACCGCAGCCACTGCAAGGACGCCAAGCAAAGCCTGTGCGTGTTTGAATATATCTATTTCGCCAGGCCCGACTCGGTGATAGATGGCGTGAGCGTGCATGAGGCCCGGGTGCGGGCGGGAGCCTTCCTGGCCCAGGAGCACCCAGTGGAGGCGGATTTGGTGGTGGGGGTGCCGGATTCCGGCATTGACGGGGCCATTGGCTTTTCCCGTGGATCGGGCATCCCCTATGGCCTGGGGTTTATCAAAAGCAAGTATATCGGCCGCACCTTTATTAACCCCGGTCAGGGCGCCCGCAAAGCGGGGGTGCACATCAAGCTGAACCCCCTGGCGGCGGTGGTAGGCGGCAAACGCGTCGTGCTGGTAGATGATTCCATCGTCCGGGGCACCACCAGCAAGGAAATCGTCCGATTGCTTAGAAAAGCCGGGGCTACGGAAGTGCACATGCGGGTGACCTCGCCGCCTTTCATGCACCCCTGCTACTATGGCACGGACATCAAGTCAAAGGAAAGCCTCATCGCCTGCCAGCACAGCCTGGAGGAGATACGCGGGATCATCGGCGCTGACAGCCTGGGCTATCTGAGCCTGAAAAATGTGAGAAAAATCGCGGCGCCCATTGAGGAAACACGGTTTTGTACCGCCTGCTTCAATGGAGAATATCCCACCCAGGCCCCCCAGGCCAGCCAACGGGAGAAATACACCAAACGCCTTTTGCGCGTGGGAGAGATGGTATGAAAAGCGACAGCGCACGGTATAAGGACGCGGGGGTGGACATCAACGCCGGTTACAGGGCGGTGGAGCTGATGAAGGAAAGCGTAGCCCGCACGATGAGGCCGGGGGTGGTTTCCGGCCTTGGCGGTTTTGGCGGACTGTTTGCGCCCGATCTTTCAGGGATGACAAGGCCCGTGCTGGTTTCAGGCACGGACGGCGTGGGCACAAAGCTCAAAATCGCCTTTTTGATGGACAAGCATGACACCATCGGCATCGACTGTGTGGCCATGTGCGTCAATGACGTAATCTGCGCCGGGGCTGCGCCGCTGTTTTTCCTGGACTATATCGCCGTGGGCAAAAACGTGCCGGAAAAGGTGGCGAGCATCGTCTCCGGCGTGGCGGAAGGCTGTGTGCAGGCGGGCTGCGCCCTGATTGGCGGAGAAACGGCGGAGATGCCCGGTTTTTACCATCCCGATGAGTACGACCTGGCGGGCTTTGCTGTGGGGCTGGTGGACGCGCCCAGGATTCTTGACAAGGAAAATGTGCGAGCCGGGGATGTGCTGATAGGGCTTCCCTCAAGCGGGCTCCATTCCAATGGCTTTTCTCTGGTCAGAAAGGTGCTGGA
Source organism: Christensenellales bacterium (assembly GCA_050952935.1). Taxonomy (GTDB): domain Bacteria; phylum Bacillota; class Clostridia; order Christensenellales; family Aristaeellaceae; genus UBA6115. Next base: position 54,046 of record JBMNLS010000003.1, read on the forward strand.
TGTGGAAAACGCGGACTTGGAAAGCCCCCATGAAGCCCTGGGCGGACAGCCTCTGGGGGCGACGCTTCTGACCCCCACCCGCATCTATGTAAAGCCTGTGCTGGCGGCGATAAAAGCGGCCCGGGTCAAAAGCGTCGCCCACATCACCGGCGGCGGCTTTTATGAAAACCTGCCCCGCTGCCTGCCGGAGGGAATGACGGCGGCGATCGACAAAAAATCCCTGCCCCGCCCCGCCATATTTGACCTGATTCAGCAAGAAGGCGCCATCCTCGAAAAGGAAATGTTTTCCACCTTCAACATGGGGGTGGGCATGTGCCTGATGGTGGCGGCGGAGGACGCTGACAAAGCCCTGGCGGCGCTTAAGAACGCCGGTGAAGCCGCCTTTGTGATGGGCGAGGTTAAGCCTGGGGATGAAGGGGTTGTGATGTGCTGAATCCGGTGCGTGTGGGCGTTCTGGTTTCAGGCGGCGGCAGCAACCTGCAGGCAATGCTTGACGCCCAGAAAGCGGGCAGCCTCAAAAGCGGCCACATTGCCCTGGTTATCAGCGATAAGCTGTCCGCCTATGCCCTCACCCGAGCGACAGAGGCGGGGGTGCCCGCCCTTGCCCTTGATAAGAAGGCCCTGGGGCTGGAGGGGCTGGAGCGGGAGATCGCCCAGGCGCTTGCAGCCCATGGGATAGAACTCATTGTGCTGGCGGGCTTTCTCACCATTTTAAGCCCGGACTTCACCCGCGCTTACGCGGGCCGCATCATCAACGTTCACCCCTCCCTGATCCCCGCTTTTTGCGGCAAAGGCTTTTATGGCCTGAAGGTGCATGAGGCGGCGCTGGCCCGGGGGGTGAAAATCACCGGGGCCACGGTTCACTTTGTGGATGAGGTGCCGGATGGCGGTCCCATCATCCTGCAAAAAGCGGTGCGGGTGCTGCCGGGAGACAGCCCCGAAACCCTCCAGCGCCGGGTGATGGAAGAGGCAGAGTGGGTGATTCTGCCCCAGGCGGTGGAACAGATATGCCAGGAAAGGATTAACCATGTATCAGAATAAACGCTATGAACTGCCGGAGCTTTTAAAGGCCAACGCCTATCCGGGCCGGGGCATCCTGATGGGGATGACGCCGGATGGCAGGATATTGGCGGGCTACTTCATCATGGGCCGCAGCCAGAACTCCCGCAACCGGGTGTTTATCCGGGAGGGGAAAGAGCTCCTGATCAGGCCCTATGATGAAGCCCTGGTGGCCGACCCTTCCCTGATTATTTATCGGCCTGTCCGGGAATATGGGGATCAGCTGATCGTCACCAACGGCGACCAGACGGATACCATTTGCGAAGCCTTGTCCCAGGGCGGCAGCTTTGAAAGCGCCTTGCGCAAACGCACGTTTGAGCCGGACGCCCCCAACTTCACCCCCCGGATTTCAGGCCTCATGAATATAAATAATGGAGATTTTAAGCTATCCATCCTGCGGGCATCCGATGCACGGGGCAGCGCCTGCGACCGGTTGTTTTATGAATACGCGGCCCTGCCGGGCCTGGGCCGCTTCATCCACACCTATCAGGCGGATGGGAACCCCCTGCCTTCTTTCTATGGGGAACCGGCGCAGATCGACATTCCGGATGATGTGGACGCCTTTGGTGAGGCCATCTGGCAGGCCCTTCACCCGGACAACAAGATCGCCCTGTATCTGCGGGTGGCAGATCAGGTTACCCTCTTCAACCGCTATTAAAAGGAGAGTGCCATGCAGGAACTGACGTTGAAATACGGCTGCAACCCCAACCAGACCCCGGCCAAGCTGCTGATGCGAAACGGGCGGGACTTGCCGATCCAGGTGCTCAACGGCGCCCCCGGCTATATCAACTTTCTGGATGCCCTCAACGCCTGGCAGCTGGTGCGGCAGCTTCAGGGGGCCGCGGGCCTGCCCGCCGCCGCCTCCTTTAAGCATGTAAGCCCGGCCGGCGCCGCGGTGGGGCTCCCGCTTTCACCCGCGCTTAAAAAGGCTTGCTTTGTGGAGGATATTCCGGGGCTGGACGATTCGCCCCTGGCCTCAGCCTATGCCCGGGCCCGGGGGGCCGACAGGCTGTGCTCCTTTGGGGATTTTATCGCGCTTAGCGATGTTTGCGACCTGATTACCGCCAGGGTCATCGCCCGGGAGGTGTCTGACGGCATCATCGCGCCGGGCTATGCCCCTGAGGCGCTGGAGGTGCTCCGCGGCAAGCGGGGCGGCAAATACAGCGTTATCCAAATTGATCCTGACTATGAGCCGGAGGCGGTGGAGCGCCGCCAGGTTTTTGGCATCACCCTGGAGCAGGGCTTTAACAGCGCGGTCATTGACCGGGCGCTGCTTGGCAACATCGTCACCGCCAACAAGGCCCTGCCCGAATCCGCCGTCCGTGACCTTTTGGTGGCGCTGATCACCCTGAAATACACCCAGTCCAATTCCGTCTGCTTCGCTTTTGACGGGCAGGCAGTGGGTGTGGGGGCGGGGCAGCAGTCCCGGGTGCACTGCACCAGGCTGGCCGGCGACAAGGCGGATTTATGGCTGCTTCGCCAGCATGAGAAGACCCTGGCCTTACCTTGGAAAGAAGGCATCGCCCGCCCCGCCCGTGACAATGCGGTAGATGCCTACCTCTCCCCCCGCGCCAAGGAATATCTCGGCGATGGCAAGTGGCAATCCGCCTTCACCCGGGAGCCGGACTGGCTGACCGAAGACGAAAAACGGGCGCATCTAACAAGCTGCCGGGGGCTTGCCCTGGGCAGCGATGCCTTCTTCCCCTTTGATGACAGCGTCATCCGGGCCCATGAAAGCGGGGTCAGCTTTGTGGCCCAGCCAGGCGGGTCGGTGAGGGACAGCGAGGTCATCAGCCGCTGCGACGCTTACGGCATGGTGATGGCGTTTACCGACCTGCGCCTGTTCCACCACTGAGGAGAACACTTAATGAAAGTATTGGTGATAGGTTCCGGCGGGCGGGAGCACGCGGTGGTCAGGAAAATCGCTGAAAGCCCCCTGGCGGAAAAGATATACGCCCTTCCCGGCAACCCCGGGATGAAAGAGGCGGAATGCATCCCCGGAAGCGTGATGGATATCCCCGGCGTGGTGAAGGCTGCCAAAGATTATCAGATTGATTTTGCCGTGGTGACGCCGGACGATCCCCTGGCGGCGGGCATGGTGGATGCCCTGGAGGCGGCGGGCATCCGCTGTTTCGGGCCTGATAAAAAGGCGGCTGAGATCGAGTCCAGCAAGGTGTTTTCCAAAAACCTGATGAAAAAACACCACATCCCCACCGCGGGCTATGCGGTTTTTACTGAGCTTGAGGAGGCCCTTTCCCATGTGAAAAACCATCCCCTGCCCCTGGTGGTGAAGGCGGATGGCCTGGCAAAGGGCAAGGGCGTGATGATCGCCGAAACGCTTGAGCAGGCGGAACAAGCGCTTCGGGACATGCTGATAGGCCAGATATTTGGACAAAGCGGCAGCCGGGTGATCGTGGAGGAATACCTCACCGGGCCTGAGGTATCTGTCTTGACCTTGGTGGATGGCGAGCGGGTGGTTCCCCTGCTGTCCGCCATGGATCACAAGCGCGCCCTGGCGGGGGACAAAGGGCCCAATACCGGGGGCATGGGGGCGGTGGCGCCCAACCCCTTTTACACCGATGAGGTGGCCCGGCGCGCCATGAATGAGATTTTTCTTCCCACGGTGCGGGCCATGGCCAAGGAAGGCCGGCCGTTTAAGGGCTGTCTGTTCTTTGGGCTGATGCTGACGGCGGAGGGCCCCAAGGTGCTGGAATACAACGCCCGCCTGGGCGATCCGGAAACCCAGGCCGTGCTGCCTCTGTTAGAGGGGGATTTGCTTTCCGGCATGCTGGCGGTGCGGGAGGGCAATTTATCAGAAAGCCACCTGCCCTTTAGACCAGGCCACGCCTGCTGCGTGGTGCTGGCCTCCGGCGGCTACCCGGGGCAGTTTGAGACGGGCTTTGCCATTCGGATGAAGGGGGAGCCGGAGGCCCAGGTGTATTACGCTGGGGTGGCAGAGAAAAACGGCGCGCTGGTGACGGCCGGCGGGCGCGTGATGAGCCTGACTGCCTGCGGGGACAGCCTGCGGGAAGCGGTGGACAAGGCCTATGCGGCCACGGAGTTGGTGCATTTTGACAGGATGATGGTCCGGCCTGATATCGGGGCCCGGGCGCTGGAGGCATAAGATGGTTTATCGTATTTTTGTTGAGAAAAAAGAAGAGCTGGCCTTTGAGGCGCAGGCGCTCACCCGGGAGCTGAAGCAGTTTGCGGGGATCACCGCGCTTACAAAAGCCCGGATCATCAACCGCTATGACGCAGAAGGGCTGACGGAGGCGGAGTTTGAAGCCGCCATCCCCACCGTGTTTTCAGAGCCCCAGGTGGACAGGGTTTACCAGACGCTTGACATCCCCGCGGGGGACGCTGTTTTTGTCCTGGAATACCTGCCGGGGCAGTTTGACCAGCGGGCGGATTCCGCCGCGCAGTGCATCCAGATGCAGACCCAGGGCCTGAGGCCGCGGGTGAGCACGGCCAGAGTCTATGTGCTGTCGGGCAGCTTAAGCGAAAAAGAGGTGGAGACAGCCAAGGCTTATCTACTAAACCCCGTGGAATCCCGGGAGGCTTCCATGGATAAGCCTCAAAGCCTGGAAATGGTGGCTGAGGAGCCCGGGAAAACCCCGGTATTGACGGGGTTCAGGGTCATGGATCAGGCGGGCATGGCACAGCTTAGGGCAGAAGAGGCCCTGGCCATGGACGATGATGATTTGCAGGTGCTGATAGATTATTTCCAGGCGGAGGGCAGGGATCCCACCCTGACGGAGCTGAAGGTGATCGACACCTATTGGTCAGACCACTGCCGCCACACCACCTTTTTGACGGAAATCACCGATGTGGCCTGCGATGACCCGGTGATCGCAAAGACCCTTCAAGATTATATGGCCGCCCGGGATTTCCTGGCCCGGCAAAAGCCCTTTACCCTCATGGATGTGGCCACCATCGCCGCCCGGGTGCTGGATAAACAGGGGAAGCTTCCGGAACTGGAGAACACGGAGGAAAACAACGCCTGCACCATCCGCATTCAGGCGGACACCATCAACGGGCCTGAGGACTGGCTGCTCTTTTTCAAAAATGAGACCCACAACCACCCCACGGAGATCGAGCCCTTTGGCGGGGCCGCCACCTGCATTGGCGGCGCCATCCGGGATCCCCTTTCCGCCAGGGCCTATGTGTATGCGGGGATGCGGGTCACCGGCGCCGCTGACCCCACCCAGGACCCCAGGGATACCCTGCCGGGCAAGCTGCCCCAGCGGCGCATCTGCCAGGAAGCGGCGGCCGGCTTTGCCAGCTATGGCAACCAGATTGGCCTGGCCACCGGCTGTGTCAGGGAAATCTATCACCCGGGATATGTGGCCAAGCGCCTGGAAGCGGGCGCGGTGCTGGGGGCTGCCAGGGCTGCCCATGTCAGGCGCGAGCGCCCAACGCCGGGGGACGCCGTGATTTTAGTGGGCGGGGCCACGGGGCGGGACGGCTGCGGCGGAGCCACCGGCTCCTCCCAGGCCCACACGGTGGAATCGGTGGATGTGTGCGCCGCCCAGGTGCAAAAGGGCAACGCGCCTGAGGAACGGAAGCTGCAGCGGCTTTTCTTAAACCCTGAGGTGTCCGCCCTCATCAAGCGCTGCAACGATTTTGGCGCAGGCGGTGTCTCGGTGGCGATTGGGGAATTGGCCCCGGGCCTTGATATTGATCTGGGCAAGGTGCCGGTTAAATACAGGGGGCTTAGCGGCACGGAGCTTGCCATCAGCGAATCCCAGGAGCGCATGGCCGTGGTGGTGGTGGCGGAAGACGCGGAGAAGTTCATCGCCCTTTCCGCTCAGGAAAACCTGGAGGCCACCGTGGTGGCCCGGGTAATGGCAGAACCGAGGCTGGTCATGCATTGGCGGGGAGACACCATTGTGGATATCTCCCGGGCTTTCCTGGATTCAAACGGCGCCAAAAAGCGCATGAACATTGAAATTGAAACGCCCATGCTGGCGGAAACAAAGCCGGTTGACAGCTTCAGGGACGAGCTGCTTGCCCTGGCCGGCAGCCTTCAGGGCTGCAGCCAGCAGGGCCTGGGCGAACGCTTTGACAGCACCATCGGCGCCGCCACGGTGCTCTATCCCTTTGGCGGCAAGCATCAGTTAACCCCGCCTGCCGCCATGGTGCACAGATTGCCCGTACCGGGAGGGACGGACACCGCCTCCTTCATGGCCTTTGGCTTTAATCCCCAGCTTTCGGAGCAAAGCCCCTACCACGGCGCTTATTTAGCCGTGGTGGATTCAGTGGCAAGGGTGGTGGCGGCGGGGGCTTCAGCCCGGGATGTTTACCTCTCCTTTCAGGAGTTTTTCCCCAGGCCCGGCAGCGATCCCAAGCGCTGGGGCCTGCCCCTGGCGGCCTTGCTCGGGGCTTTCCGCGCCCAGATGGAGCTGGAGGCCGCCGCCATCGGCGGCAAGGACTCCATGAGCGGCAGCTTTGAGCACCTTGACGTACCGCCCACGCTGATCTCCTTTGCCGTGGCCCATGGCAGCGCCCAGGGGGCCGTGTCGCCGGAGTTTAAGAAGCCCGGCAGCCAGGTGGTGTGGCTCAGGCCCCGCCTGGGAGCGGACGGCTTGCCGGAGGCCGCCTCCCAGCGGCAGATGTTTGATACGGCGCACCGCCTGATGAAAGATAAGAAAGCCCTTTCCGCTCAGCCCGTGGGCCAGGGCGGCGCGGCTTACGCTGTGGCCATGATGGCCGTTGGCAACGGCATTGGTTTCCGGTTTGCCGATGATTGGGATAAGGAAACGCTGTTTGATGAGGCCTATGGCTCCCTGATTCTGGAAATGGCGGAAGGTGAAACCGCGGGCGAGCTGCTGGGGCATACCATAACCGCTCCCTCCCTTTGCCTGGGGGATGAATCCCTTGCCCTTGACGCTTTCCTGGACATTTATCACCGGAAGCTGGAGGGGGTCTATCCCCTGCAAACATCATCAGCCCATCAGGAAGCGCCCAGGATCACCAGCCATCAAACAGCTCCCAAGGACCCCCGCATCGCCAAGCCCCGGGTGCTGCTCCCCGTGTTTCCCGGCACCAACTGCGAATTGGACACCGCCCGCGCCTTTGAGGCGGCAGGCGCTGTGGCCGATATATTCATCATCAAAAACCGCACACCCCATGAGGTGGCCCAGTCCATCGCCGAGGCCGCCAGGCGCATCCGGGAGGCGCAAATCGTGCTGATTCCCGGCGGTTTTTCCGGCGGGGATGAGCCGGACGGCTCCGGCAAATTCATCACCGCTTTTCTGAGAAGTGCTCCGGTGAAGGAGGCGGTGCTGGATCTGATCAAATCCCGTCAGGGGCTTTTAGGCGGCATCTGCAATGGTTTCCAAGCGCTGGTGAAGGTGGGCCTCCTTCCCTTTGGCGATATTCTGGACGCGGACGAAAACAGCCCCACCCTGACGCTCAACGCCATCGGCCGCCATCAGTCCAAAATCATCCGCAGCCGGGTGGCTTCCAAACTGTCCCCCTGGTTCCACCTGCATGAGCTGGGGAAAAGCTACACCATGCCCATCTCAAACGGCGAGGGGCGCTTCCTCTGCGGCGAGACACTGCTGAAATCCCTGGCTGAAAACGGCCAGATCGCCGGCCAGTATGCGGACCTTCAGGGCAATCCCTCCATGGATATCCACTTTAACCCGGGCAGCTCCGCCTGGGCGGTGGAAGCCCTCACCTCATCTGACGGCCTGGTGATGGGCCGCATGGGCCACGCTGAGCGCATGCAGGAGGGCTTGTATCTGAATGTTCCCACCACCGGGCCTGACCCCATGTTCAAGGCAGCGGTAGCCTATTATGGTTGATGTGGGGCCCCGGGAAACCAGCTGCTGCTTCACCGGCCACCGCCCGGAAAAGCTGAAGCGCCCGGAAGCGGGCATCAAGCACGGCCTGGAGGCCGCCATCGACCAGGCGATCAGGGACGGCTTTACAACCTTCATCACCGGCATGGCCCAGGGGGTGGACATCTGGGCGGCGCAGATGGTGCTGCGCCGCCGGGAGACGAACCCCGCCCTGCGCCTGGTGGCCGCCCTGGCCTACCCGAACGGTGAAAAACATTGGCCCGCCGCCTGGAAAAAGCAATACGCCCAGGTGCTTGCGTGCGCAGATGAAACGGTTGCCGTCAGCCCCGCCTACTCCAGAGCCTGCTACCAACTGCGGGATGAATGGATGGTGAACCACGCCAGCCGCGTCATCGCCGTTTATGACGGCGTTCCTGGCGGAACGCGAAATACCATTGAATATGCTGATAAGAGCGGGGTTGAGGTAACCTTTGCCTTGAGTAGTTCCCGCACATGCGGGAGTAATCCCAATCCCACATGTCTGACATACACCACAAGTTGTCAACAAAGCTGAACGAAAAAATATCCTACCGAATGGCCCAGGCAACTCAAAACAATTTCAAGCAACGCATACAGTTGTTGTTTTCATAGTGAGATTCAGCAACTGTACAGCAAAAAGAATGTTTCTGCAGCCCCAACTTGAATGCATAAACGGAGTACGTATAATTCTAATGTGTGCATGGCAAGCTATTGAACAACTTACCAAACTACAGTTCAAAATTAAGAACTCCTCAATCCTTTATGCCACCAAATAAAACCGGGAAGCCATGTAAATAATGACCTCCCAGATTGGTGGAGGTGAGGGGAATCGAACCCCTGTCCGAAGATTCAGGATCATGGCTTTCTCCGAGCGCAGACGGTGGTTTGAATTTCCCTCCTCCGGCCGCCCGCCGTCAGGCTGCCGGGATCGGTAGCTTCATTTTACCGGGTTCACCGCAAAGCTTAGGTGGCCCTGTTCCTCACATCAATGGCGCCGGGGGCGCAAGCCGTGAGCGCTTGCGGCCGACGTTCGCGGGCTTAGGCCGCGAAAGCTAATTGCTGATTGTTGTCAGTTATTATTATTCCCCGTTGTTACGCGGTTCAGGGGCCGCGGCTCGCTTGCCATGCACCCGACGATCCCCGTCGAAACCGGTGCACCCCCATAGGGGGAGGAATGCTGCTTCACTGGGGCGCTAAGCCGCCCCGGGCCCAAGTGAAAAAATCATATAGGCAATATCATTATATCCGCTGCGGGGCGGATGGTCAAATAGGCCACTTTCTATTTCCGGGTCCTTGCCCGCCTTCTTCTGGCGGGCTGGGGCTGTTTTTTCTCAATGGGGGCGTCGCCCCTGAGGGCAAAGAGCTGATCGCGCAGCTTGGCGGCCTGCTCAAAGTCCAGGTTGCGGGCGGCGGAGAGCATCCGGTCTTCCAGGGACAGGGTCATGGCGGCACGCTCCTCCTCGCTCAGATACACCATCCGTTCATCCTGCTGGGTCTGCTCGGAGATGGCGATCAGGTCCCTGACAGCGTTGTTGATGGTTTCCGGCGTGATGCCGTTGGCTTCGTTATACTTTTCCTGGATGGCCCGGCGGCGGTTGGTTTCGGAGATAGCGCGCATCATGGAATCGGTGGGGGTATCCGCGTACATGATCACCCGGCCTTCGGTGTTGCGGGCGGCGCGGCCCACCGTTTGCACCAAGCTGGTCTCTGACCGCAAAAAGCCTTCCTTATCCGCGTCCAAAATGGCCACCAGCGCCACTTCCGGCAGATCTAAACCCTCTCTCAGAAGGTTGATCCCCACCAACACATCATAAGCGCCCAGGCGCAGATCGCGCAGAAGCTCCATGCGCTCCATGGTTTTGATGTCCGAGTGCAAATACCTGACCCGGGCGCCCAGCTCGCGCAGATAATCGCTCAGCCGCTCGGCCATGGCCTTGGTCAGCGTGGTCACCAGCACCCGGAAGCCCTTGTCCACCGTATCCTTGATTTCGCCAATCAGGTCATCCACCTGCCCCGTGGCGGGGCGCACGGCGATTTTGGGGTCAAGCAGGCCGGTGGGCCGGATAATCTGCTCCACAGTCTGCTGACTGTTCTCCGCCTCAAAGGGGCCGGGGGTGGCGGAGACATAGATCACCTGCCGGATGCGCTCCTCAAACTCATCAAAGGTGAGGGGACGGTTATCAAGGGCGGAGGGCAGGCGGAAGCCATAGTCCACCAGGTTCAGCTTACGGGCCCGGTCCCCATTGTACATGCCCCGGATCTGGGGCACAGTGACATGGGATTCGTCAATAAAGCACAGAAAGTCTTTAGGGAAATAGTCCAGCAGGGAGTAGGGCGGGTCGCCCGGATTCCTGCCGTCAAAATAGCGGCTGTAGTTTTCAATACCTGTGCAAAAGCCGATTTCCCGCAGCATCTCAATGTCATATTTGGTGCGCTGGGCGATGCGCTGGGCCTCCAGCAGGCGGTTTTCCCTCTCGAAGTATTGGATGCGCTCCTCCAAATCCTTTTCCATCTGGAGGATGCCCCTTTCCAGCCCTTCCGCGCTGGTGGCGTAGTGAGTGGCGGGGTAAAGCGCCGCGTGGGTCAATTTCCGGATGGCGCGGCCGGTGGTGATGTCGGTTTCTGACACCCGCTCAATCCCATCCCCGAAAAACTCTACCCGAAGGCCGTTGTCATGCTCGCTGATGGGGATGATCTCCACCACATCCCCCCGCACCCGGAACATGCCACGGGCAAAGCCCAGGTCATTGCGGGCATACTGGATGCCCACCAGCTCCCGGGCCAGATCCTCAGGGGTCAGCCTCATGCCCGGCCGCAGGGAGATCATCTGCCCCAGGTATTCGCTGGGGTCGCCCATGGAATAAATGCAGGAGACGGACGCCACGATGATCACATCCTTGCGCTCCTTCAGCGCCGCTGTGGCGCTGTGGCGCAGGCGGTCGATCTCATCGTTGATGGAGGAATCCTTTTCGATATAGGTATCGGTGGAGGCGATGTAGGCCTCCGGCTGATAATAGTCATAGTAGCTGACGAAGTATTCCACCGCGCTGTCCGGGAAAAAGGCCCGGAACTCCGCGCACAGCTGGGCGGCCAGGGTTTTGTTATGGGCGATGATGAGGGTGGGCTTTTGCACCTGCTCGATCACCGCGGCCATGGTATAGGTTTTGCCGCTGCCGGTGACGCCCAGCAGCGTTTGCCCGCGCAGCCCCTCCTTCACCCCCCTTGACAGGGCCTGAATGGCCTGGGGCTGATCCCCCCGGGCGGTAAAAGGCGCTTTCAGGACAAACCGGTTCATCACCTGCACTCAATGTTCAGATGCTCACAGGCAAAGCGCCTGAGGGCCTCAAAGCTTTCCGCTGAGATGTCGTGCTCGATTTTGCAGGCGTCCTCATAGGCGGTTTCCCGGTTGACCCCCATGTGCATGAGGATCCGGGCAATGGCATCATGGCGCTCCACCATGCGCTGTGCAATTTCGTCCCCCGCGGGCGTCAGCGTGATCAGGTTGTTGTCATCCATCAGGATGTAGCCATTTTCCCGCAGCATCTTCATCGCATAGCTGACGCTGGGCTTGGTGACCCCCAGGGCATCGGCGATGTCAACGGAGCGCGCATAGCCCTTTTCCCGCTGCAACAGCAAAATCCGCTCCAGATAATTTTCCTGGGATTCGTTGATTTTCATCCGTTTCGCCCCCTTCTTATTGCTGTTATCCTATCAGTTTTTCGCCTGATAGACAAGGCGTATGTAAGCCCTGTACAAGTTGCGCAATATTGACAGAATACATCAAATCGTATATGGTGAACGAAAATGATCGTCATGAAGACGAAAGAGAACGCTGAAGCGTTTTGGGTTATTTATTGTGTGTTGAATGTGTGCTACGAAGGCATGCGGTTTTCTGAAGAAAAGCCACATGTCTTTTTTTACGGAAGACAGACGTTTTCAATGCAGAGACCTTCCGCATAAAAAAGCCATTCGGAGAAGAAGAATACGACGGCGAGGTTTCTCCTTCCCGAGGGCAACAAGCAACGTGCCTGCCATGCTGCCTGAGATGGCCACGGTACAGCCGTGTGAAGCGTCATGCCAATAGCAATAAGCGCTATGGATAACAAGACACAGACCGTCAAAAACAAAAGGGGAGACAGCAATTGACGTTACTTACCGCTTTGTTTGCCACGAAGATTAATACGGTTATCTCCAGGAGACTATTTCCGAAAAAGAAGGGCCGAAAAGGATGACGCCGCGCCACAAAAAAACGGCAATCATTGTGCTGTTCCTCATGGTCATAGCATTGTCCTTTGTGTGTCTGTTCGTTGGTTCGTCACATATGCCAATTTCCGAGTGTTTCGCAGCACTCCTGAAAAAGAGTACCGGGACGAACATAAGGATTATTTGGAATATTCGCATACCCCGTGTGTTGGCGGCTATCCTTGCGGGCGCCGGCCTGTCCGTTTCGGGGCTCATTATGCAGACCATGCTAAACAATGCCATGGCGTCGCCATCTACGCTGGGCGTATCTTATGCGGCGGTTTTCGGCGCAAACCTGTCCATTATCGCCTTCGCGGGCGGATTTCTTTCCACAGGACATAATGTCGCCAACTATGCAGTCGGCGCGAACCCCTACGCCACATCCCTTATGGCGTTTCTCTTTGCGGTTTTTTCTATTCTTCTGGTCCTTGGCTTGTGCAAACTCCGCTCCTTTTCGCCCAATGTGGTGGTGCTCGCCGGAATCGCTATGGGTTCTATCTGGACTGCGGGAACAACCATATTGCAATTCTACGCCACGGATGTCGGCCTTTCAGCGGCTGTTATCTGGAACTTCGGCGATTTGGGCCGCGCAACATACAGAACGAATTTAATTCTGTTTGTGGTCGTTGCGCTGGGGGCCGTATTTTTCATGCTGATGTCCTGGCGATATAATGCAATGCTCAGTGGCGACGCCGTAGCAAAAACCATGGGCGTACATGTGGACAGGCTGAGATTCTTTTCACTGCTTCTGGCCTCGATGATTACAGCAGTCTGTGTTTCTTTTCTTGGTGTGATCGGATTTGTGGGAATGATTTGCCCACATGTGATCAAGAGAATATTGGGGCAGGATCATCGATTTAGTGTGCCTGCTTCCGTTCTGAGCGGGAGTTTGCTTCTGCTTCTGGCAGATACACTGTCCCGCAGCATAGGTAACGGCTCCGCGCTTCCTGTTGGGGCAATCACTACATTATTGGGCGCACCCTTCTTTGTGGCGATTATCTTCTCCAAAGGAGAGCGGAACGCATGTTAGAGATTGCGCACTTGTCCTTTAGCTATGGAAGGCGTTTCCCTCCCGTTCTACGGGGCGTGAATATGAAATTGCGTTCGGGTGAGGTCGGCATTCTTCTTGGGAAGAACGGATCGGGGAAAACCACGCTTTTTAAGAACATTTTGGGTATTCTGAAGCCGCTTGACGGCTTGATGCAATTTGATGGAAAGGATCTTCTGACAATGCCCAAGCGCGAACGCGCAGGGATTGTGGCCTATGTTCCGCAGCATATCCAGTTTGGTGCGCTGTCGGTGTTTGATTCCATCCTGATCGGGCGAGTGTCCCGTTTCGGGTTAAAAGCTGGCAAAGAAGACTACGCGGTTGTACAAAGAATCCTCGCCGATATGCGTCTTGAAGCATACGCTGATCGAAACATAGAGCAGCTTTCCGGTGGCGAGCGGCAAAAGGTCGCCATCGCCCGCGCACTGGCGCAGGAACCCAAACTGCTGATTTTTGACGAACCTACCGGAAATCTGGATATCACCAATGAGCAATTGATTATCGACGAAGCAAAAAAGTTGGCAAGAGAACGCCATATCAGCATTCTCAGCTCACTGCACGATCTCAATCAGGCTTTAAACTTCGGAGACAGGTTTTTCTTCATGAAGGACGGTGTCATCAAATACTCCGGCACAAAAGAAAGCTTCACCGAAGCAATTATCAACGATGTTTTTGACAGCAATGTCAGAATAATAAACCATAAGGGTGAAAAAATCATCTTAGGAGGAACGAGAAATGAGAACTAAAAAATGGCTGGCACTGCTTCTGAGCGCAATCATGATGCTTTGCGCATCCACCTGTGCAGGGCAGGCGGGAGAAGCGGCTGAACCAGTCGTCATCACCGACATGATTGGCAGAGAGGTCACTGTTACGCCCGGCAGCTATCAGCGAGTCGTCTGCATTGGTGCGGGAGCCTTGCGCATGTACTGCTATGTTGGCGATACGAAGCTGCTTTGCGGCGTTGAGGACATCGACAACCCCTCACTGGAAGAACGCCCCAAAATGTTTGACGGTGTAGCAAGGCCTTACCTTATTGCCTATGAGGATGTGTTTGCGCAGTTGCCCTCCTGCGGCGTTGGCGGACCTGCTGCGCAGACTGCGGAAGCGGAGAAGATTTTGGCCTGCGATCCTGATATCGTCATTTCAGAGTATGAGGATGTTCAGAAAGAGGATGCCCTTCAGGAGCAGCTGGGCGTTCCCGTCATCACGCTGAAGGCGGGCCCCGGTGGCGTCTTCGACGATGCCTTTGCACAGTCCATGGCTTTGTTAGGCACAATCTTTGGGCGTGAGGAAGAGGCGGGGACGCTGGTTTCTTTCATCGCTGCCGAAAAGGGCGATATTTCGCGCAGGACCTCAGCGATTGCCGATGCAGACAAGCCTAAGGTATATATCTGCGGTTTGGGCAACTGGGGCACGACCAATCACCTGATGACCGCCCAGAACTACATCTCCTTTGCTATCGCCAATATTCAAAATGCGGTTACCGATCTTAGCGCAAGCGGAATCCAACCCATTGAGGAAGAAAAGTTCGTCGCTATTGGCGAAGAGATGGATATCATGATCATCGACGCAGCGGCTGTCAAGAATATCAAGCCTCTTTATCAGGAAGACAACACGATGTTTGACAGCAGCAAGGCGTGGCGGAATGGTGAAGTCTATCTTCAGATGGCATACAATGCTTACTACACAAACTTTGAGACGGCCTTGATCAACACATGGTTCATCGCAAAGACAGTCTATCCTGATGCCTTTGTTGATATTGATATTGCCGCGAAGACCAACGAAATCACTAAGGTGTTCCTTGGTCAGGAATTGGCTGAGCAGATGTTCGCTTATCCCAATAGCTTCGGTGGGTATCAGAAAATCGATACGGCGCTTTTCTTTAAGTGATCGTACACGATGCATGATGTCCATATCCAGCCTGCCCGGCATCGTTATCCAGCTGGTGTTTATTCCCGCCATTGTCGCGGCGCTGATGAAAGCCAAACTGATCTCCGCCCGTTACCCCGAAAAAGCCTGAGGCAGGATGATGTTTGAGGCCTGCCTAACCGAACAGGCGGCGCTGCACCCAGCTTTGCAGCCCCAGGACGCGGTGAAGCTGTGCTACCAGGCCGCTTTTGGAGCGGAACATTTTCTGGAAGACCGGGAGATGGCCCGCCAACTGCTGACGCTGGAGCTGGAAAGCGTTCAGCCTTCATCCGGGCGTTTGTGGGAGCCCATCGGCCCCCACTATGCCCGGGTGAACCTGGCAGTTTGGAAAAAGAAGGGGCTATCTGCGGAGGCGTTGTTCCGGCTGTTCTGTCAAAGCGCTTCCGAACCTGACAAACAAAACAGCGAGGAACTGTTCCGTTGTTATTTGAAGATAGTGGAAAAAGCCGCCCAGGAGGACAAACTGTCCTTTACTGTTTCTGATTGGCAGCAATGCCTAAAGGGCTATTTTGCGCAGGGCGGCGGCGCCGTGCATCACAGCCCCCGATACCGCAGGGAGGAGCAGCCGCGCTACCGTTTAATCCATCAAAAACATCTTTTTCTTTTTTTGTCAAAAGTTTGATTTTTATGCCAATATCCTTGTTTTGCTTGATTTTACGAGCTTTTTACTTGTCAAACCGCCTTGTGTATGGTAGCATGAACCTGCTGGAACTGAAGGATGATGCAGTCACTGGACAAAAAAGCGCGTTGCTTGCACCTGTTGACAGCGTTATTTGCAAGAAAAAGGAACTTGAAGACAGCGGGGTGAACCACTGTGCAAAAGAAGCGGACAAACCCAGGGGCTCAAGCTCCTGTTTTGCGTGCCCGAAAGTGTAAAAAAAGCTTGTATGAGCTGATTGAACCCTGGCTTTTTATGCTGCCGGCGTTGCTTGTATTTGCCGTTTTCCTGTTTTATCCGCTGTTTAAAACCATCTACCTCAGCACCTATCTCACCAATAATTATGGGCAAGCCAAGGTGTTTGTGGGGTTGCGCAATTATACGGACATCCTGACAGGCAAATACGCCCCTTCTTTTTGGAACAGCATGTGGGTCACCCTGCGTTTCGTGTTCTTTGTTGCCTTTGGCAGTTTGTTGGTGGGGTTTGCTACCAGCCTGCTCACCGCCAAAAAATTTTCAGGGCGTGCGTTCGCTTCCGCCATTTATGCCATGCCCATTGCCATCGCCTCTGCCGCTGCCGCCATGAGCTTTAAGATGATTTTTCACCCATCCATCGGCCTGGTCAACCGCCTGTTTGGCACCACCACCAACTGGCTGAACGATCCGGATTGGGCTTTTCCCATCATCTGCGCGATTTCCATCTGGTTGGCCAGTGGCATCAACTATATTTTCATTTCCGCAGGGCTGCGCAACATCCCTGACGAATTATACGAGTCTGCGGCAATAGACGGCGCGGGCTACTGGAAACAGCAGCTGCACATCACCCTGCCCAGCCTCAGCCCCACCCTGTTTTTTCAGATTATCATCAATATCATCAGCGCTTTCCAATCCTTTACCCAGGTCAGGCTGCTGACTTCCGGTGGCCCCAGTGAAACCACCAACGTTATTGTGTATTCAATCTATTTGGATGCTTTCCGCAATTTCCGCTTTGGCTCTGCCGCTGCCCGGTCTATTGTCCTGTTTGTCATCATCATGGTCATCACTTTGATCCAATTCCGGGCTGAAAAAAGGAGTGTGCATTACCAATGAGCACCACCGCTTTGTCCCGCAAAAACAGAAAAAACCTGAACACCCTGATGAAAGTGCTGTTGAACCTGCCCGTCGTGGCGCTGATTATTCTGCCGTTGGTTTACACCTTTATGATGAGCGGCATGCCTGCTGATGAGCTATACTCCCGCTTGCTGCCTACCCGGATGGACTTGATGAGCTATGTTCATGTGTTTACCCGCACAGGCATCCCAAAGCAAATCCTCAACTCCTTTGTGGTGGCAGGCTCAGTGACCCTGCTGCAGATGGTCACTTGCAGCATGGCGGCTTTTGCCTTTAGTTTCTTGGAGTTCCGTGGCCGCAACCTGATTTTTATGTGCATTCTGGCTACCATGATGGTGCCTTGGGAGGCCACCATCATCGCCAATTATTTAACCGTCTCCTCCTGGGGCTGGCTGGACAGCTACAAAGCTTTGATCTTGCCCTACGCCTGCTCTGCCATGGGCATCTTCCTGATGCGGCAAAACTATCTGACCTTTGCCCGGGAACTTCATGAGGCCGCCAAATTGGATGGCTGCAACAACTGGCGCTTTCTGCTCTCCATCGTCGTCCCCCTGGCCCGCCCGGCGCTGGGCGCGCTGGGCGCTTATGTGTTTTTGCTGCAGTGGAACCAATACATGTGGCCGCTGCTGGTTACCAACTCAGACCGGGTGCGCACAGCGCAGATTGGCATCAGCCAGCTGTATGATATTGATTCGGAACAAATCGGCCTGATGATGGCGGGGGTTGTGGTGGTGCTGGTGCCTTCTCTGTCCATTTTTGTCTTTATGCAAAAGCAGCTGATTGACGGGTTAATGGCAGGCGCAGTAAAAGGATAGCAAAAAACCTGGCCTGTCATCGCTTGCTGAAAGACAGTCACTCCGCCGCGGTGCGGTGATGAAATATAAGCAAAGTCGAAAGGAGTCTCCATGAAAAGATTAGTCGTAACGCTGTTGGTTCTTATCCTGGCCCTCACAGGGCTGAGCGCGCTGGCCGAAGGCCAAAAAACAAAGGTTGTTTTCTGGTACTCACTGGGCGGCACCAATGCCGAAGTCATCGCTTCCATGACGGAAGCCTTCAATGCATCTCAGGACAAAATTGTAGTGGAAGCCCAATACCAGGGCGAATATGACGATGCCATCAACAAATTAAAGGCAACTGCCATGGGTGAAGCCCTGCCCTTTGATATTGTGCAAAGCTACGAAATCGGCTCCCGTTTCATCATTGACTCTGGCAAAATGGTGCCGGTACAGACCTATATTGACAAAACCGGGTTTGATACCTCCGTCATTGAGCCCAACCTCTTGGCCTATTACACCATCGGCGGCATCATCAACTCCATGCCCTTCAACTGTTCCACCCCCTTAATGTACTACAACAAGACCGCTTTTGAAGAAGCAGGTATCACCGAAGTGCCCACCACGGTGGATGGCATTCTGGAAATTGCTGAAAAGCTGACCACCTATGATGCCGAGGGTAAAATTGACCGGGCCGGCTTCACCTTCTCCTACTATGGCTGGTTCTTTGAGCAGTGGACAGGGAAAATGGGGCGCGAGTATGTGAACAACGGCAATGGCCGTGATTCCTACGCTACCGAGGTGGCCTTTGATAAAAACGGCGCTGCATTGGATCTGTTCAAAATGTGGCAGAAGATTTCCCAAAGCCCTTACACCTATTATGTTGAGCGGGGCGGCACCTCACAGGCCCGGGCAGCCTTTGTAGCGGGCAAAACCGCCATCTTCCTGGCTTCCACCGCCAACCTGGCAGGCGTGCTGGCCAATGTCGGGGACAGCTTTGAAGTGGGCACCGCTTACTTCCCCTATGTCAACCCGGAAGACAAGGGCGGCGTCTCCACCGGCGGCGGCACCCTGTGGATGGTCAACTCCGGAGACGAAGCCAAAATGGACGCCTCCTGGGAGTTTATCCAGTACATGATTTCCCCTGAAAACCAGGCCATTTGGAACGCCAAAACCGGCTACTTCCCCATCAACATGAAAGCCCATGAAACCGAAACCTTCAAAAACAACATCGCAAAATATCCTCAATTCCAGACTGCGCTTGATCAGCTGCATGACTCCGGCCCCCAATATGTGGGCAGCCTGCTCTCCGTATTTCCTGAGGTGCGCCAGTATGTTGAAGACGTCACTGAGGAAGTGTTCCTGAAAGGACTTTCTCCAGAGGATGCTGTTACCAAGCTGGCTAACCTGGCGAACGATGCCATCGAAATGTATAACCTGACCAACTATGAGTAAACTTCCCCGCTGAAAAGCGGATACCCGATAGGAAACAAAACGGTTTTAGCAGAATTGTTAAGACCGTTTTGCTTGTTGTGTGATAAGCAAATAATTTTTCTGATCTTTTTGGAAAAGGATCCGCCCGTAAATTGAAAAACGATCCGTCAAAAAGGGCTTGACACAGGGGCGTTAGTCATATTAAACTAACCGCACAAGGCCGGGAGACCGGCCATCTTCCGGGCTTTGGGTTAGGAAACGCTAACCGTCCGGTGAGGGAGGCGACGATGCCAGTGACCATGATGGGATCAGGGGATGAGGCGGTGATCCGCCGCATTTCAGGCGCTCCTGCTATCCGGCAGCGCCTGGCGGAACTGGGTTTTGTGACAGGCGCCCGGGTTCAGGTGATGGGGCAGTCTCACGGCGGGGTGATTCTGCTGATCAAAGGCTGCCGCGTGGCCCTGGGCACAGACATGGCAAACCACATTTTTGTGTGAACGGAAAACAAAGAAGGAGGAAACGGAATGAAAACACTGCGGGACACCAAGCCTGGGGAGACCGTCACGGTGAAAAAGCTTCATGGCGAAGGCGCCATCAAACGGCGCATCATGGACATGGGCATCACACCGGGCACGGCTGTTTATCTGCGCAAGCTAGCCCCCTTGGGCGATCCGATTGAGGTCACCGTCCGGGGTTATGAGCTGTCCCTGCGCAAGCAGGACGCGGAAATGATTGAGGTAGAATAATTTTTTTGCCGACGGGTTAGCAGAAGCTAATCCTGAAAGGAGCGGGATATGTCAACCATTATTGCCCTGGCGGGCAACCCCAACAGCGGGAAAACCACCCTGTTTAACGCCCTCACCGGCTCTGCTCAGTATGTGGGCAACTGGCCCGGAGTGACCATTGAAAAGAAGGAAGGCAGGCTCAAGGGCAGCAAGGATGTGCTGATTCAGGACCTGCCCGGCGTCTATTCCCTTTCACCCTATACACCGGAGGAGATCATCACCCGGGATTTCCTTGTCCAGGAGCATCCGGACGCCATCATCAACGTGGTGGACGGCACCAACCTGGAGCGCAACCTCTACCTCACCACCCAGCTGCTGGAGCTGGGCATCCCCGTGGTGGTGGCGCTTAACATGATGGATCTGGTTAAAAAAAGCGGCGACACCATTGATCGGGAGCGCCTGGGCCGTGCCCTGGGCTGTCCGGTGGTTCCCCTGTCCGCCCTCAAAGGAGAAGGCGGGGAGGAGGTGGCCCGGCAGGCCGTCGCCCTGGCGCAGTCCAAAGCCGGCATGGAGCCGCCCGCTGTTTTTGTCGGCTCCCTGGAGCATACCCTGGCCCATATTGAAGAAGCCATTGCCGGGGCAGTGCCACAAAGCGCCCTGCGCTTCACCGCCATCAAGCTTTTTGAGCGGGATGAAAAGGCCTGGGCGGAAGTCAAGCTCTCCCCCGACACCGCCAAGCGCGTGAAGGCATTAATCGCTGCCTGTGAAAAGGAAATGAAAGATGACGCGGAAAGCATCGTCGTTAACCAGCGCTATAGCTATATCGCCAGCCTGATGGACGAGGCTGTGGTCAAAAAACACAAAGGACAGAAGATGAACCTGTCTGACCGCATCGACCGGGTGGTCACCAACCGCATTCTGGCGCTGCCCATCTTTGTGGTGGTGATGGCGCTGGTTTATTACATTGCCGTTACCACGGTGGGCGCCATTCTGACAGACTTTACCAATGAAACCCTCTTTGGCGAGTGGATTGTGCCCAATTTGAGGAGCGCCATGGAAAACGCCAATGTGGCCCCCTGGCTCACCGGGCTTACGGTGGACGGCATTGTGGGGGGCGTGGGCGCCGTGCTGGGCTTTGTGCCCCAGATGCTGGTGCTTTTCCTGATGCTTTCCATCCTGGAGGATGTGGGCTATATGGCCCGTGTCGCCTTCATCATGGACCGGATATTCAGGCGCTTTGGGCTGTCGGGCAAGTCCTTTATCCCGATGATGATTGGTTCCGGCTGCTCGGTGCCCGGCATCATGGCCAGCCGCACCATCGAGTCTGAGCGCGACCGGCGCATGACCGTGATCACCACCTCCTTTATCCCCTGCGGCGCCAAGCTGCCTATCATCGCCCTGTTTGCGGGCGCTCTGTTCAATGAGTCCAACTGGGTGGCTGTGTCCACCTACTTTATTGGCGTGGCCGCCGTGATCATCTCCGGCATCATCCTGAAAAAGACCCGTCGCTTCTCCGGCGATCCTGCCCCCTTTGTGATGGAGCTGCCCCCCTATCGCCTGCCCGCGGCCCAGGGCGTGCTGCGCGCCACCTGGGAGCGGGGCTGGAGCTTTATCAAGCGGGCGGGCACCATTATTCTGCTGTCCAGCGTTGTTCTTTGGTTCCTGCAGGCCTATGGCGTGGTGGATGGCGCCTTGGTGGCGGTGGAGGACAACAACAACAGCCTCCTGGCAGCCATCGGCAATTTTGTGGCCCCCCTCTTTGCCCCTCTTGGCTTTGGCAACTGGAAAGCTGCCGTCGCAACCTTCACGGGGCTGATCGCCAAGGAAAACGTGGTCAACACCTTTGGCGTGCTCTACGGCTTTGCTGAGGTGGCGGAAGATGGCATGGAAATCTGGAGCCTCATCGCCGCTGACTACACCGTGCTGACCGCCTACAGCTTTATGCTGTTTAACCTGCTGTGCGTTCCCTGCTTTGCCGCCATCGGCGCCATCAAGCGGGAGATGAACTCCGCTGGTTGGACGGGCTTCGCGCTGATGTACCAGACCGTCTTTGCTTATGTGATTTCGCTGATCGTCTATCAGCTGGGCATCTTCTTTACAGGCGGCGCTTTCACATTTAGCACCATCCTTGCTGCTGCCTTGCTTGTGGGGCTGCTCTACCTGATGTTCCGCCCACAGCCCCAGGCAAAAGGGCAGCTGCAATCGGCCATGTAATGAGGGAGAATGAAAGCAGATGAACTGGATTCAGGAAAACCTTGCCTCCATCCTGGTGGGTATCGGCCTTATCCTGCTGCTGTCCCTATCGGTCGCCGCCTCTTTCCGCAGCAGGAAAAGAGGCGGAGGCTGCGGCCTGGGCTGTGCCACATGTCCGGGCTGCTGCCGGGCGCAGGAGCAGGGAGTGGGAGTGAATACAAAATTGTAACAGGTTCCATCTTAGCCTGTGCAATCAAACAGCATTCAGGCTGGTGTTGCTGATTGTTTACCATTAATCTTTCCACTCTTGTGACGTTTATGCCGTGCATGTCCTTGCTTTTCCTTCGGTGAGGGTGGTATAATTGGGCCACAGCTGAACAATAGGGACATGGTGCTGCGTTTGTCGCAGAAGAGGGAAATCGGTTAGAATCCGATACAACAGCCATTACTGTGTTTGGTAAAATGCGAGCAGAAGCCATTGGGCATATGCCTGAGAAGGCGCTTCCGCAGGGCGAGAAGCCAGCCATCAGTCAGGAAACCTGCCATGCTCCTTAAGTGCTGATTTTTCGGGCAACGGAAAAAGAAAGTACAGGATAGCATGGACGAGGTGATGCTAGGCGCTTTCTTTTGATGTGGAAAGCGCTTTTTTGTTGCCCGATAGAGCATGAAAGGCAGGAAGGACAGTGGTTAAAAAACTGATTTTGAATATGATAGAAAAACACCCAAAACTTAATGATTATGTCATCATGACGCTGGCAATTATCCTGTCGTCTATTGGTGTTTATTTCTTTAAATTTCCCAACCATTTTTCCACCGGTGGAGTCACCGGCATCGCTGTGGTACTTGCTCGGCTGATACCGGGCCTGACGGTAACCAGGCTAAGCAACCTCTTTAACATTTCTCTTCTGGAATTGGACTGTTGCTGATCGGAAAGGACTTTTGCATCAAAACCATTTATTGCACCCTTTTACTGTCAGGACTGTTATTCTTGTTTGAATGGTTTTTCCCTCTTCATTCTCCTTTGACGAATCAGCCTTTTATGGAACTGATGGTGGCTATGCTTCTTTCAGCAACAGGAGCGGGGCTGCTGTTTAATGTAGGGGCTTCCAGCGGCGGTACGGATATCGTAGCCATGGTGCTAAAAAAGCATTTCCGCCTTTACAATATTTCTACTGCACTCATGATCACAGATTTCCTTGCGGCATTAGCAACTTTCTTTATATTTGACATCACAACTGGTATCTTTTCTCTTTTTGGTTTGGTGACACGCGGAGCTGTGCTTCAGTGGGTGCTGGGAGCGCTGAGACAGCGCAAATATTTTCACATCATTACAGCTGACGAAGATAAAATCAAGCAATTTATCATCGGGAATCTGGCCAGAAGC
Organism: Christensenellales bacterium; assembly: GCA_050952935.1. Lineage (GTDB taxonomy): Bacteria > Bacillota > Clostridia > Christensenellales > Aristaeellaceae > UBA6115. Next base: position 77,425 of record JBMNLS010000003.1, read on the forward strand.
GCTACTGTTTTTGAAGGTCAGGGTGCCTATTCAGGCCAACGACGCACCCTGATTGTGACTGCGGTAAGCACCCGGGAGGCGGTGGCTCTCAAGCGTTTTGTCAAATCCCACAGCCCTCAATCCTTTGTGTTAATTACCAATACTGATGATATTATCGGCAACGGTTTTAGGAATAATCTTTAAAGAAAGAAGAAAAACCATGATTCATTTGCAAAAAAACTGAATGCGAAAAAGAACATCTCAGGTTTTTTTCGGAATTTGTTTTGGGATATCTTGGGCGGCATGATATATGCAATGGGGGTTTATACATTTGTTTCCCATGCAGGGTTTGCGCCGGGCGGGATCACTGGCATGGGAGTTATTCTTAACTATTTGTTCAAATTGCCCATTGGCGCTGTAACGCTTGTTATTAATATCCCCATCGTGCTGATCTCTCTTAAATATTTAGGCAAACATTATCTGTTGCGTACCTTTCAGACGCTTATTGTCAGCGCTCTGTTTATGGATCAGGTTATGCCCCTGTTTCCCCATTATACTGGCAATCCGCTTTTGGCGGCTCTTTTTGGTGGGGGTATCAGTGGGCTGGGTTTAGCGTTTATTTATAACGCGGGCAGTTGCACCGGGGGTAGTGATCTGGTGATTATGTCCCTGAGAAAACTGCATCCCCATCTATCTGTAGGTCAAATCTCTCTGTTAATCGACGGTTTACTCATTGTGCTGGGCGCTTTTGTCTACAATAATATTGACGCAGTATTATATGGTATTCTGTTCACCTTGACATATACCTTGGTGATTGATCGACTTATGGATGGATTTGCAGGCGGGAAAATGGCGCTTATCATTAGCGAACAAAATATGTTGATCGCTCAACGCATTCAAGATGAATTAAACCGCGGTGTGACCCTGCTGCAGGGCAAAGGTATGTATACGGGCGCTCATCGAGATGTATTGATGTGTGCTTGCGCCAGAGTGCAGCTGCCTCAAATTCGCCGCATTGTTAGCGACTGTGACTCGGCTGCACTGCTAATTGTGATGGATTATAGCGAAGTGCGCGGCAAGGGTTTTCAACCCCACAGCACATAGAAAATATTCTTGTTTTCTTCTGCTCAGGTCAGTTTCAATAGGTGAACGCTGTTAAGCAAAGCCCCGCCAGGGACGCTTTTGTTCCCTGGCGGGGCAAGGTTAGTCTGATTTTTTGTCTGTTACCCGTTGACAGCCGGGTCCATCGGCAGCTGCTGGCCGTCCTCCTGTAGAAAAGCCACCTCAAGGGCCCCATAGAACTCGCTGAACACCGGGTCATCGCTGTAGAAATCGATCAACCAGGCCATTTGATCGTCATTTAGGTCTTCCGGCAGGTGGGCGTTGCTGAAATGCCGCAGCTGGCCCACGGGGATGAGGGAGGGAATCACATCAAAGGTCTCCAGAATCTCCCGGGTCAGCCGCTTTTCCTTGGCCCATTCCGTGTCAAGGGCTGCTGTCATCGCCTTTGTCAGGATCTCCGCCGGGGGCTGGGGCGAAGTTTTGTCCTCAGGCGGGGCATACAGCCCGCCTCGCATTTCAACATCATGGTAAACTGCCTTGCCGCCGGGGCTTTCTACCTCCACCCGGTAGACCTGATAGCTACCCTCTGGCTTGGCTTGAGGCTGAATAAAGGAAACAATCCAGGATTTCTGATCGTCGCCCAGCTCATAGAAGTCGCATTCCTTTTCCCAGGTTTCCAGGTCTTTTCGGCTGAGGTCGTATTCCCGGGTCAGGGTGGCGATGGCCTTGTCCGTGGCCACCTCTTGTGTCAGGTCATCCTTGCCAGGCAGGCGGCTGATCATGCGGTTGTCCCCGCCCATCCATTCCTCCTTGTCATAGGGCGCGTCAAGGGCCGCCTTCTGCTCAATCGTCCAGGCATGGTAGGGGCCGTGCTTCTTCAGCATCCGGGCCCTGTGGCCCAGGTAGTCATAGTAGCTGTCCGCCACCAGCTCCGCCAGGGCTGGGGTCAGCATCATGAGGCATATAAGAAGAGTCAGGCTCCGCTTCAATATTTTCATGGTTTTCTCCCTTTATCCGTTGCCTTCCGGCGTCCAGACGCTGATCACCTCGCCTGTCATGGCGTCTATCTGCACAATATAGCTACCAGCGCTGCCAGGCCCCTGGGCATCCGGAACATGGAAAGACACCTCCCATAGCTCCCTTTCCTTTCCCTCAACATAGTCGAATGTATAGCTCAGATTCATTTTCCAGCTGTTTACATCTGTTTCTGAACGTCCTTCCTGATTGATAAGGGTTTCCCGGGCGATGGCCACCGCCTGATCCTTTTTGATCACAGCGTCCCTGCCCAACACCTGCCCGGGTATCTGTCTGATCTCAAGCGCATTACCCTTTTTATCCAAACGCACATTGCAATCCTGCACTCCGATCAGCCAGAAATGCACATTCCATTCGCGCTCTTCAGGGCGGCCATCGGGGTAGGCATAGCTGACGCTATGTTTAATCACAGCTTTTTCATCAAAGCCGTACTTCCCGCCCGCAGATACCAGCGCTTTTTGATAAGCTTCTTCCTGGCTCAGTTCATCAGACCCCGGCACCACATTGATCAACCGGGTGCCTTTGCCATCGGTAAGCCACTTAAAGCCATATTCCTGAGCCAACTGGCTGCCCTCAGCCCGCTGTTCCAGCGTCCAGGTGTTCACATCTCCGTACTTGTTATAAAGAATGCTCCGCTTCTGCTCATACGCCGCATACCTTTCCACCCAGCCGGGCTGAATCTCATCAAATGGATCCGGCGGCAGGAAAGCTTTCAGAGCTGCCTGGGTCTTTTCATCAAGGGAAAGAGCGGATAAAGGCAGATATCCCAGGGCTTTCCCGATCTGCACATGGTAGTAGCTCAGGCTGTGACCGAGGAGAATGACCTCCGTTCCTTTTTGGAAGGCGCCCAGGGATATATCCGTCAGCCCCGTATCCCGAAGCAGGCTGGTGTTGTTATCTGCTATTGTACCCTTCAAACTTGGCACTTCAGGCTTTTCAAACACCAGCTCCTTCAGCGGCACATAGCCTGATACGCCTTCATATTCAGTGTTTTTCCCGACGATGATGTCCGCCCATTCCTCATCCGTGCTGCCACCCACGCCGGGGGTCACCCGGGTGAGGGTTACAGGGGCACCCGGCAGCAGCGCCATGGCTGGGTAGTTGCCGCTGTAGGGCATGTGGCGCATACCAGCACTGTCCTTTACCCAGGCCTGGCGGCTCTGGTTTTTGGGGATTTCCGGCATATAGCCCTGCCCCTCCCAGAGGGGTTCATCCCCCCGGCCGATGTAAACCGCGGCTTTGTCTTCAGGCAGAATATGTACATCCAGATGCTCCTGACTCCGGCCTGTGGTCGCATCCAGGGTCACCACCCACATCTCATGCCAGATGCCGGCCCATTCCCTCCAAGCCACCTCAGCCTTGATATTGGAAAAGTCCTGGATACCATCGTCATACACAACATAGGCCATCACCGCCTCCTTAGCGGCATCGATGGCTTCAGCTTCCGTCATCATTCGGATCACTTCCTGGGCATTGACAGCAGCGGGGGGTGGAGCCTCAGCAGTGGGGGTGGATGAAGCCTCAGAGGCTGAGGTAAACAGCATGGGAAGAAACAGCGCCAGCGCCGCCAATACGGCGAGGCCAACGGCGCGCTTCTGCTTTTTGGGGTTGGCGATCATGGCGATCCTCTCTTTCAAATGGCGTTTGCCGCTGGCCATGGCGGTGTCCGCCGCCAGTAGGCGGGTGAGGTGAAGGTCGGTCTGCATCAGGGCGATCAGGCTCATGCCATAGGCTTCCCGCCGGGCGGCGTCCATGTTTTGGATGACCGCCTCATCGCAGGCAGCCTCGCTGTCCTCCCGGCTGAGGGCGGCCATCAACCACATCAGTGGGTTCCACCACCAGGTGCAAAGCAAAAGGCTTCTCGCAGCGGCCCAGAGGTGATCCTTCCTGCGCCAGTGGGTCAGCTCGTGGCTGAGCACCATATGAAGCAGGGTTTCTGTTTGCAGGGCCTGACGGTTGAGCATGATGCGCGGACGGAACAGCCCCGTCAGGCAGGGGGAGTCCAGCCCCTCCACCAGGTACAGGGGCAGAGGCACGCCGGGCACATGGAAGGGCTGAAGCCCCTGGACGCGGCGTCTGAGGCGCAGGTGGCTGACAGCAACATGCAGCAGCATCAGCCCGGCCCCCGCCAGCCACAGCCACAGGAGCATCCGGGGCAGCAAAACCGCCCAATCGATGGTGGACGTAGGGATCATTTCAGCCGCCTGGGCCACAGGCGCAGCAGGCAGGGATGAAGCTGTTGGCTGGGCAGGCAGGGAAAGGGACAGGGGCGCTGCCGGGGCATGGCGGACGGGCACTGTCCGGGACGCCGCCGGCGCAAGCCAGCCCCACAGGCTCAGCGCACTTGAAAGGCTGAAAGGCAGCATCAGCCGCAGCGCCGGAATCAGCCACAGGGCATAGCGTGCCTGGGCGCTCAGATGACGCTTGAGGAGCGGCCGCAGCAGCGCCAGCAGCAGAATGAAGGCCCCGCTTTGCAGCAGCATGTCGCGGACGATGGTCATCGCGTTTATTCTCCTTTTTTCAGGATGTTGATTAATGTCTGGGTTTCTTCGGGGCTGAGAGGGCCTGCGTTCACCGCGTTTGACACCATCAGGAGCAGGTCCCCCCCGTAGACCTTGTCCAGTACCTCCCGGGCCTGATGCTGTTGGGCGGCTTCCTGGGGGATGGCGGCGATGTACCGGGGCGGGCGGCGGCCGGTGTCGATGGTTAACGCCCCCTTGGCTTCCAGGCGCTTAAGGAAGGAGATCACCGCGTGCTTGCTCCAGCCCGCGTCGGCCACCTCTTTTAGAATCTGGCCCAGGCTGGGCTCTTCCAGCGCCCACAGCGCCCGCATCACGCGCCACTCCACGTCGGTAAAAGAAATGGGTTCATTGTGTTTCATGGTTTTCCTCCGTCTGTGTCACACGCCAGGTAACAATTTGGTTACCGATAAGGTAACACGATGCTTACCAGCTGTCAAGCCCTTTTATTTAAAATACGGAAATCAGCCATTTTCGTTGCGCTACATTTATGTAGACGGAATAAAAAGCTGATTTGTTCGGTTTCCGGGCAAAAATTTTACACCCAAAGCACATCCCGTGTGTTATGCTGTACTTATACCACAAAAAGGAGGCCGCCCATGCCCGTTACATTTGAACAGGTGAAACAAAACCCGGCCATCAGGGCCTATATCAAAAAGGCGGATGAATCCCTCATCGCCCTGGGCTATACCGAACACAGCTTTGCCCATTCGGGAAAATCCGCTGAAACCGCCAGATGGATCCTCCTTGAAACCGGGCATCCGGAGCGCCTGGCGGAGCTGGCCGCCATCGCCGCCTATCTGCATGACATCGGCAACGTGATCAACCGCGTAGCCCATGAGCGCACCGGGGCGCTGCTGGCCTTTTCCCTGCTGAAGGACATGGGGGCCGACCCGGATGATGTGGCCACTGTCATCACCGCCATTGGCAACCACGATGAGGCCACCGCCTTCCCGGTCAACGATGTGGCGGCGGCGCTGATCATCGCCGACAAAACCGATGTGCGCCGCAGCCGGGTGAGGAATAAGGAAACCATTGAGCTGGACATCCATGACCGGGTGAACTACGCGGTGGAAAAATCAGAGCTCAAGATCAACAAAGCCGATGGCGAGCTGCTGCTGCATCTCACCATCGACACCACCATCAGCGCCATCTCTGACTATTTTGAAATATTCCTCAGCCGCATGCTGCTGTGCCGCAAGGCGGCTGAAAAGCTATCCCTCACCTTCGGCATGGTCATCAACGGGCAGAGGTTGATGTAGGCGTTGTAAAAAAGACTACCCGTTTTCCCTGTGCTTTTTTATCCAAGCCAACAGTTCCTGTCTGTCCATATCATCGCTGGCCACGCCAAAGCCTGCCGCGATAATGTCATTGTCCTGCGCTGTCAAAACCACGCCGTTCAGCTCCAAAAAAGTCAGCATAACCAGCATCCCGATTCGTTTGTTTCCATCAATAAAAGCATGATTTTTGATCAGCGCATAGCCTAAATAAGCCGCCTGTTCTTCTATGCTGCCAACAAGCGGCTGTCCATACATGGTCTGAAAAGGTGCGTGCAGAGCGGATTCCAGCAGTCCAATATCCCGCACGCCGCCAAGCCCGCCTGTACGCGCTATCAACATGGCGTGGAGGTTTTTCACCTGCTCCGTGCTCAGGCGTTTCATTTGGCAAGGGCTTCAAAGGCTTTTTTGTGTTTTTCCAGAATGCGGCCGCCGATGGTTTCCACATCCTCATCACGCGCCTGGGCGGATTGCTCAAAAGGCTTGATCGCCATGAGAATATAGCGCGGCGTGTTGTTTTTCATGATAACGGCAGCCCCCTGTTCATCCACCAGATGGGCCACGCGGGAAAAGTTTTGATTGGCTTCGGTGATTGACACCAGGTTATTCAGGTTGATTTTCATAGATCCAAACACCTCCTGAAACCATTATACATTGGTTTAGGATGTTTTCAACCTATTTCTGTATTTCTTTATTTCTCCCTGCTTCTCCCCACCGGGGCCATGTACGCCACAAACTCATCCTGCCCGTCAAGGCCCATCAGCCGATCCGCCGCCTGCTGATGGTAGGCGGCCACGGCGCACACACCACAGCCGATGGCTTCCGCCGCCAGGTAGAGGTTTTGGCAGATGTGACCGGCGTCCAGGGCCATCACCTTGTGGGAGGCCTCCCGGTAGCGCCATTCGGTGCGGTAGGGAATGGCGCTCCACATGAAGGTGACCGGCGCCTGCCCCACAAAGGATTGCCCCAGGGCGGCCTCTGCCACCCGATCGGGCAAATGTTCCAGGCAGCCCAGGAAAACGAGGGCATGGGACAAGGGCAGGTAGCGCCACAGGCCCATTTCAAACACCTGCCCGTCCTGAGCGACCGCCGGCCTGGTCAGCGCCAGATAGGTTTCAAAGGGATGCCGGTTGCCGGCGGAGGGTACCGTGCGCAGCACCCGCTCTCCCTTCACCCGGCGCACCCCCTGGGTGGCCCAGAGCAGGAAGGACAATTCCTCCGCGCTGATCGCCTCCGGCGCATACTTCCGGCAGCTGACGCGCCTGGCGATGAGGGAAGCCAAGTCTCCCTCGGGCTTCACAATGCCCTGCCAGGCCGGCAGGGGGCACGCCCGCTGGCCTTCTTCCAGCGGCTTTTCCACCGGCGGCATGGGATGGCCCAGGGACTGGTCGGACCGGGTGAAATCGGTCTGCTGCCTGATGTCGTCCTTCAAAAAGGCCCGCAGGTCTTGGATGGTGTGTTGGTTTTTCATGAAACAGCCTCCTGTTTTTTATCAGCGTCCCCTGCGCCACACGGCGGGGCTGAACAGCACCAGCATGGGGATGAACTCCAGCCGCCCTGAAAGCATCAGGAAGGACAGCAGGTATTTGATGCCGGAAGAGAAGTGGCCAAAGTTGGCCATGGGGCCCACCAGCGCCAGCCCCGGCCCCACATTGGACAGGCAGGAAGCGGTGGCTGAAAAGCTGGTGGTATAGTCCACCCCGTCAAGGGACACTAACAGCGTTCCCGCCAGCAGCATGGCCATGTATAAAACGAAGAACACCAGCACGCTGCGCAGGGTGTCCTCATCCACCGTTTCCCGGTCTAACTTGATCAGCCGCACCCGGCGTGGCTGCACCGTGCGGCCCACCTCCCGGACGCCCAGCTTGCCCAGCAGCGCTACCCGCACCATTTTGATGCCCCCGGCGGTGGAGCCGGCGCAGGAACCCATGAGCATGAGCATCAGCAGCAAAATGCGGGAAAACTGGGGCCACAGATCAAAATCGCTGGTGGCGTATCCGGTGGTGGACATGATGGAGGATACCTGAAAGCTGGCATGCCTCAGCGCCATGCCAACCTCGCCATAGTGGGGGATGGTGTTGATGGTGATAAGCACGATAGAGGAAATGGCCACCCCATAATACAGGCGCACCTCTTCATTGCGCAGGGCTTTCAGCCCCTCCCCCTGTATCAGGCGGAAATACACGATGAAGTTGGTGCCAAACAAAAACATGAATACCGTGATTAATATCTCCGCCGCCAGGTTGTTGTAGGCGCCCACCGACAGGTTGCGGCTGGAAAAGCCGCCGGTGCCGGCAGTGCCCAGGGCGTGGATGACGCTGTCAAACAGCGGCATGCCCGATATGACCAATAACACAATAAGGATCAGCGTCATCACCAGATAGATCAGATACAGGATGCGCGCAGACCCCGCCATCCGCGGCAGCATTTTGCTGAAGGTGGGGCCGGGGCTTTCGGCCCGGGCCAGGTGGGCGCTGCGGGCGCCCATCTTGGGCATCACCGCCAAGGTTAGAATTAATACCCCCATGCCCCCCACCCAGTGGGTGAAGGAGCGCCAGAACAGGATGCCCCGGGGAAGGGTTTCCACCTGGGCGAAAATGGTGGCCCCGGTGGTGGTGAAGCCGGAGACCGTCTCAAAAAAGGCGTCCCAGAAATAGACGGTGGCGCCTGAAAACATGAAGGGCAGCGCCCCAAAGGCCGAGAAGAGGATCCAGGCCAGCCCCACCACCACAAAGCCCTCCCGGGGGCGCAGGGTTTTGTCTGTGGGCTTGATGAGCAGCATCATCGGCAGCCCCAATAACAGCAGAATCCCCATGGCACACAAAAAGGCCGGGGCATCCCCCCGGCCATACCACAAGGACACCCCCAGCGCAGGCAGCATCATGGCGGCCTCCAGGCTCATTAGCCGCCCCAGCAGGGTGATGACCAGCGCGTAATTCATAGGATGGCTGCTATTCTTTTGGGGTAAGGGGCGTTAGGATGTCCAGCACCCCTGATACCAGCTTCTGCGCGTCCCCAGCGCCAAAGTAGCCGATCTTGGCAGCCTTGCCATTGATGGAAATAAGGCTTGTGCCCTCAGCCGCCTCCAGCAGCGCGCCTTCCTGACCAATTTCCTGAAACTGGATGACCGTTTTGCCTTTGAAGCCCCTTGTCCCGTCCTGAAACAGGGTGTCGAAGCCCTTATGCCAGCGGAAGGTGGCGAACAGCGCCTGGAGCGCCTGATGTTCATCGCTGCCCGGCTCCAGCACAAAGCTCCGGGTGCCCGTGGTGGGGAGCATGTCCTCGCTTGTCCCCATGGTGATGGGGATGACCTGCACCGGCTTATCCCAACTGATCAGCTTTTCCATGGGCCGGGGCCAATACAGAAAGCCGGTGACCCCCAGCACCACAATCAGCAGACAGACGCCCCAGAGCTTTGATTTTTTCATTCCGTTTTCCTCCCGTTTTGATGATCGGATGAATTATAGCACCCTGGCACGGCAAACTCCAGCCCGCAGGGCGGGTTCAGGTGTCAGGGTTTTCTGATCACGTCGCTCAGCTCATTGACCCCTTTCTCTCGTGTGATGATGATCACCCGGTCGCCCTCCTCCAGGGCATCGCTGCCAAAGGGGATGCGCACCTTGCCGTCCCTGACGATCACGGCGATGAGCACATCCTCCCTCACCTTCAGGGTTTTAAGCGGCAGGCCGATCACGCTCTCCCCCCGGTGCACAATAAACTCCAGCGCTTCCACCTGGCCGTCTATCAGCCGGTAAAGGCGCTGCACCTGGTTGGGGCCGGCGGCGCCGGAGCGGGTGCGCACGGTGCGCAGGATGGTGTCGCTGATGACCTGCTTGGTGTTGACAGCGCTTTCGATGCCGATTTTGCTCAGCAGGTCCTGATAATTATCGTGGTTGTTTTTGACCACCACCTTGCGCATGCCCTGATGTACGGCATAAAGCCCGGCCATGATGTTCTCCTCATCCCGGCCGGACAGGGCGATGAAGGCGTCAAAATCAGTCAGCCCTTCGCTTGTCATCAGCTCCTGATCGGTGCCGTCCCCCAGGATGATGTGGGCGCCGGGCAGCATGTCGGATAGCCGGTTGGCCTTTTCTTCATCAATTTCAATGATGGACACCCCCATCCCCATGTCCAGCAGCATCTGGGAGAGGTAATAGGAAATGCGGCTGCCCCCCATGATCATCACGCTGCGCACGCTGCTGATGTTTTTGCCCAGGGCCTTGAAAAAGGCGGTGATGGTGGTGATATCGGACACCACAAACACCCGGTCCCCCTCTCGGAAGACAAAGTCGCCCTTGGGGATGATGGCCTTATGCTCCCGCTCCACAGCGCACATCAGCACCTGGGGCAGGTTTTTCTTAAGCTTCAGCAAATCCTTCACCGCGAGACCAGCCAGCCCATCCTCCGCGGTGATGCGGAAGTCCATCATCTCCACCCGGCCCCTGGCGAAGGTCTCTATGCGGCCGGAGAAGGGGTAGCGCAGAATGCGGCTGACCTCCTGGGCCATCACCCGCTCGGGGTTGATGACGTAGTCGATCAGCAGCTCTTTCATCAGGAAGGACAGGCTGTGGTGATACTCCGGATCCCGGATGCGGGCAATGGCGTACTGGGCGCCCAGGCGCTTGGCGGTGAGGCATGTCAGCATGTTGATCTCGTCGCTAATGGTGACCGCCACCACGATGTCAGCCCGGCTGATGCCCGCTTTTTCCAGCGTTTCCACGCTTACGCCGCTGCCTTTTACATACAGCGCGTCCACCGTATCCTGGTTGCGCAGCATCACCTGCTCGCTATGCTCAACAATGGCCACGTCATGCCCCTCAGCCACCAGGTGGCCCGCCAGCGCGTGCCCTACCTTGCCGTCCCCCACAACCACAATGTACATACAGCGCACCTCCGAGTGATTTCCCCGTTATGACAGCCATTATACTCCCGCGGCTCAAGACAGTGCAAAGAAAAACGTCAAGAAACCGACAAAAGCAAGCCAAATTGATGAATATCTACATTTTTATTGTATTTACCCCTTGTCAAATTCCTAAAAAGGTATTAATATAACTTACCAAGTGGCATTTTTTTATTCTTTGCCACAGGCATACAATCATAGAACAAGGAGGAGGCCAGCCATGCATCATATTTCGCTCAGTTTTTCTGTCTGTTCACGCTTTTTGAAGATGGCAGACCTCTGCCGGAAAGTTGGGGAAAACAGCCGATGAAAAAATTTGTCCAGCGTTCACATTATGGCGGTGTTCGGGAATCCGTTCTGGAGCAGCTTAACGCCAAAGACCGCAAGTGTTATCAGGAAGGCGCGTCCATGCTCAAGGCCCTGGGCGACCCTCAGCGCGCCATGCTCATTGACGCCCTATCCGGCGGGCCGCTGTGCGTATACGAAATGCAGCAGTTGGTCTCCTGGAGCCAGGCGACCCTGAGCCATCACCTGAAAACCCTGCGTGAAAACGGACTGGTGAACACCAAGCGTGAGGGCAAGTGGATCTATTACAGCCTGAACAAAAAGGGCCTTGCCGCCGCGAAGGATTTTATGGAAAGTTTGGGCACCGGCACAGGCGTTGACCTGAGCAGCTATATCAGCCCGCCTGAAAAAGCCTGATCACACCGCTTTCCGGGTAAACACTCCCTGCCAAAACGCTGGAACTTTGCCAGCGTTTTAACCGGAACCCTCTCTGATGAGGATTCCGGCTTTTATTAATTGGGCGATTGGTTATTGTTTCCTTAAACAATGCTGTGAAAA
>JBMNLS010000004.1:0-19904 GCA_050952935.1 Christensenellales bacterium
CCCAACGAAATGAAACCCGTCATGGGTACGGGTTTATTGTAAGACATTTTTTGAAGCCATCGCTCATCTTCTGTGCGCACAAGGCGCGCAGGGCTTGGGCAGTGATTGAGGAGGTATAAGTGGCAGAACAATCCAAACTAAAGATTATTCCCCTTGGCGGCATTGATGAGATCGGCAAGAACATCACCGTCTTCCAGTACGAGGACGACATCATCGTCATGGACTGCGGATCCAGCTTCCCAAGGAAGACATGCTGGGCATTGACCTAGTGATCCCCGACATCAGCTACCTGATCGCCAACCGTGACAAGGTGCGCGGCTATGTGTTCACCCACGGGCACGAGGACCATATCGGCGCCACTCCCTATGTGCAGGATAAGGTGCCGGCCCCCATGTACGGGTCAAAGCTCACCCTGGCGCTGATTGAAAACAAGCTGCGCGAGCACCGCGTCACCCGTTATCAGATGACCCCTGTGGAGCCCAGGCAGACGGTGCAGCTGGGCAAGTTTTCCGTGCAGTTTTTGAAGGTGAATCACTCCATCGCCGGGGCCTATGCCCTGGCCATCACCTGCCCTGCCGGCACCGTGGTAGCCACCGGGGACTTTAAAATTGATTTCACCCCCATTGACGGCCAGGTGACCGACCTGGCGGCCCTTGCCGCCATTGGCGAAAAAGGCGCCCTGGCGCTGATGGCGGACAGCACCAATGTGGAGCACGCCGGCTACACCATGAGCGAGCGCAAGGTGGCTGAAACCTTCAACCAGCAGATCGCCAGCGCCCGGGGCCGGGTGATCATCGCCATGTTTGCCAGCAACATCCACCGGGTGCAGCAGGTGGTGGACTGCGCGGTCAGCTTTGGCCGCAAGATCTGCTTCATTGGCCGCAGCATGATCAATGTGTCCACCCTGGCCATGGAGATAGGCTATCTGGTGATCCCCCGTGAAAACCTGATTGAGATGGATGATCTGGACCGCTATCCGGATGAGCAGATTCTGGTGTTGACTACCGGCTCCCAGGGGGAACCCATGAGCGGGCTTACGCGCATGGCCTTTGCGGAGCATCGGAAGATGCAGATCAAGCAGTCTGACAAGGTGATTATCTCCGCCACCCCCATCCCCGGCAACGAGGTTTTCGTGTCCCGGGTGATCAACCAGTTATACCGCTGCGGGGCAGAGGTGATTTATGAAGCCCTGGCTGAGGTGCATGTGTCTGGCCACGCCCGTCAGGAAGAGCTGAAGATGATGCAGGCCCTGGTGAAGCCCAAGTATTTTATCCCCGTTCACGGGGAATACCGCATGCTTTGGCAGCACGCCGAATTGGCGGAGTCCATGGGCACGCCCAGGGAAAACATCATCCTGCCCGAAACCGGCCAGGTGATCGAAATGAACCAGGACAGCCTGGCGATTTCCGGCGTTGTGCCTACAGGCACGGTGCTTATTGACGGCCTTGGTATAGGCGATGTGGGTAATGTGGTGCTAAGAGACCGCAAGCACCTGAGCCAGGAAGGCCTGCTGATCGTGGCCATGGCCTTTGACCGCACGAACGGCGTGCTGGTGTCCGGGCCCGATATCATTTCCCGCGGTTTTGTGTATGTCAGGGAGAATGAGGATCTCATTGAGGGCGCCCGGGAGGTGGTCAGGCAGATCATTGATTCTTACGAGTATATCGATGGCAGTGACTGGCCCACCATTAAAAACCGCATCAAGGATGACCTCAGGCGCTACCTGAATGACAAGATCAAACGCAATCCCATGATCCTGCCGGTGATTGTGGACCTGGGATAACAGGGGAACGCTATGAACTACGAGGCTGTGCATGCCCTGGAAAGGGCGCTGCGGGATTCGGAAGAGGTGCGGGAATATAAGCGCCTGAAAGCCCTGGTGGATGAGAACGAGACCACCCGGGCGCTGGTGAAGGAGCATAAGCGCCTGCAGATTCTGGTGCAGATGTCAGCCATGTCAGGCCAGGCGGCGCCCGATGGAGAGATGCAGCGCTTTCAGCAGATATCCTCCCTCCTTTACGCCGGTACCGACACCTCCGCCTATCTGCTGGCGGAAATGCGCCTGCAGCAGGTGATAGCCGATATTTACAACGCCATCAACCAGGCCTCCGGCCTTTCCCTGGAGCTGCCGGGGCTGGGCTGACGGTGCGGAAAGCGATATGAACCGCCACGAGGAATACACCCCCGAAAGGCTGCTGGAAGAGCGGCGGTACGGTCTTTTCTGGTACAGCTGGCTGTGGCATTTGCTGCGGCCGGTGATGATATTCGCCTGCTCCGTGTTGCTTTTGGTGGGGGTTATTTCCTTCGCCTGGGGCAAGGTGTCAGGCGTTTTTGTAGACCCGGTGGACAGCCGGGACAACGCCCCCATCACCTTTGAAATAAAAAGCGGCGACAGCCTTAACCGGGTGGCCAACAACCTCCAGGGCATGAACCTGGTGCGCAACCGCACGGTGTTTAAATACTATGCTGATTTCATGGGCTTTGGCCAGAAGATTCAGGCGGGCAGCTACACGCTGAACCGGAGCATGACCATCTCCCAGATCGCTGATCAGCTGACCCGGGGGGATGGCAAGCCCATTGTGCGCAACATCACGGTGATTCCCGGCTGGACGGTGGAGGGCATCGCCGATTATCTATTTAAAGACGCTCCGGAGGATAAGGCGGCCTTTCTTGAGATGTGCCGCAGCGGCCAGCAGTTTGCCGATTATTATTATATCAATGATGTATTGGTCACCGGCACCGCCCCCCAGCGCAAGTATGTTTTGGAGGGCTACCTGGCTGCTGACACCTATGAGGTTTATACCGATGCCAAGCCTGAGGACATCATTAAAAAACTGCTGTCCCAGACCGGCGCGGTGTTTAAGGAGGGCTACCAGGCCCGCGCCCAGGAATTAAGCATGACCATGGATCAGGTGCTGACGTTAGCCTCCATCATCGAAAAAGAAGCCAAGACGGCGGATTTTGCCAGAGTTTCCGGCATTTTCCACAACCGGCTGAAGAAAAACATGCGGCTGGGCAGCGATGTGACCATCAAATACGTCACCGGCACCACCCGCATGGCGCTGGGCAAGAGCGATCTGAGCATCGATTCCCCCTACAACACCTATCAGCGCCAGGGGTTGCCCATTGGCCCCATCTGTGCCCCGTCCCCTGGGGCGGTGCAGGCGGCGCTGTACCCGGATGAGGCCTTCATGGCCGAGGGATATCTCTACTTCTGCTCCAAAGACCCGGACACGGGGGAGCTCTATTTCTCCAAAACCCTGGAGGAACACGAGCAGGCTGTGCGGGTCTATGCCCCCCTGTGGGAGGCATATGACAAGCGCACCAACGCCCAATGACGACCAAAAATCAGTTGATATTCGGCCCTGGCGGCAATTCAGACTCCTTCTATGCCCAGGGGTATAAGCGCACGGTGGATACCTTTGCCTGGCAGCGGGAGCGCTTTGGCCTTCAGGCCTTTGAGTATTCCTTTGGCCGGGGCATCCGCCTGTCTGAAGCCTCCGCCCGGGAAATCGGCCAGGCGGCCCTGGAGGCTGGGGTCAGCCTAAGCGTTCATGCACCCTATTACATCAATCTGGCCAGCCCGCTTAAAGAAAATCAGGAAAAAAGCCTGGCATACATCCGTGACAGCGCCCGGATGCTTCATCTTATGGGTGGCGTTCGCCTGGTGGTGCACCCGGGCTCCCCCCAACGGCAAAAGCGGGAGGAGGCGATGAAGCGCTGCGAGGATGCCCTGATGGCAGCCAGGGAAGCCCTGGTGGCGGACGGCCTGGGGGAGATCATCCTTTGCCCGGAAACCATGGGCCGCCCCAGCCAGATGGGCAGCCTGGAGGAGGTTCTCAGCCTCGTGCTGCTGGATGATTCCTTTTTGCCCTGCATCGACTTTGCTCACCTCCACGCCGTCACGGGCGGGGGGATGAGATCCTGTACTGATTTTGAGGCGGTGCTTGACCGGATCGAGGAAAGGCTGGGGCTGTGGCGGGCCCGGCGGATGCATGTGCATTTTTCCAAAATCGAATATGGCCCCAAAGGGGAATTGCGCCACCGCACCTTTGCCGAGGCGGACTATGGTCCGGATTTTGCCCATTTGGCAGGTCTTTTAGTGAGCCGCGCATACGCCGCCACCATCATCTGCGAAAGCCGCGGCACCATGGCGGAGGACGCGGCGGAGATGCAGCGTTTGGTGGTGGCGGTAGGATGAACCTTGATTTTCTGCCAATCAAAGGCATATAAAAATCCCTGAGAGTGAAATGTTCCCAGAGTTTATTGCTGCAGGGGTACCACCCATGTCTTTGGGTGGGAAGATAACATGCGGAAATTCAAAAGAACGGCAGAAAATCAAAGCGGGGAATGCTCAAGAAGCGCCTGGACATGCGCCCTGAAGGTATGATTATATGATTCCGCCTGGGCTTTTTCCGGGGCTTCGGCGTAGAAGCGCAGCAGGGGCTCGGTGCCGGAGAAACGGCAGATGACAAAGCTGCCGTTGGTGAAATAGACTTTGCAGCCGTCCATGTTAGACACGCGTTGGATGGGCTGGGTGAAGGCGGGCACAGCGCAGGCGTCTATCAGGCGCTGCTGAAGGGTATCTCTGTCCTGGGGGCTTAGGATAAGGTTGTCCTCGACCGTATGGTGTTGCCCCAGCTTTTGATAGAGCTCCTCCAGGATGTCAGAGGGGCTTTTCCTTAGCGCACACAGAGCCTCCACCAAAAGGGCCGCGGCATAGACGGAATCCTTGCCGCGGATGTGGCCGCGGACGGTGAGCCCGCCGGAGGATTCGCCGCCCAGGACGGCATCGGTCTCCTCAATTTTGCGGGAGATGTGCTTGAAGCCCACCGGCACCTCGTGGCACTGTTCGCCAAAGGAAGCGGCCAGTTTATCCAGCATGTGGGTGGTGGAGATGTTGCGCACCACCGGTCCCTTCCAGCCCCGGTGCTGGTGGAGGTAATAGTAGAGGATCACCAGGATCTCATCCGCGGTGATGTAGCGGCCGTTTTTGTCGATGATGCCCAGGCGGTCGCCATCGCCATCAAAGGCGATGCCCAAATCATAGCCCTGGAAGGGCACTTTTTGGCACAGCTCCCTGAGGCTGGCCTCGCTGGGGGCTGGGGTGTGGCCGCCAAAGAAGGCATCCCGCTCAAAATTGATGAGGTCCACGGTGCAGCGGGCGGTGTAGAGCAGCACCATCAGGGGATAGGCGCCGGAGCCATGCATGGGGTCAAACAGGATGCGGGGGCCGCGCTCGCGGATGATGTCCATGCGGATGCGGGACTGGATGCTGTCAATAAAATCATTGAAAGGATTTTTGAGATAGACGATGAGCCCTTGGCTTTTGGCCTGATCAAAGGGCAGGGAGCGGGGGCTGTGGCCTGATGAGGACAGCTGAGCGATGCGGGATTCCAAGCCATCTGTGACATCCTCCGGGGCGTCCCGACCACCCTCCACAATCAGCTTGATGCCGTTGTAGGTGGAGGGGTTGTGGCTGGCGGTGATTTGCAGGCCATAGTGCAGCGCTTTTTCCTGCACGGTGTGCATCACCAGGGGGGTAGGGGCGGTGCGCTTCATAAACCAGACGGAAAGCCCGTTGCCGCACAGGGTTTCCGCCGCCC
The DNA here is from genome assembly GCA_050952935.1 of Christensenellales bacterium. Taxonomy (GTDB): domain Bacteria; phylum Bacillota; class Clostridia; order Christensenellales; family Aristaeellaceae; genus UBA6115. The sequence goes on from JBMNLS010000004.1 coordinate 5,607, forward strand.
AGCGGGCAGCGTCAAAGGAGAGGAAACGCCGGTCAAAGCCGATCATGACCGGCTTATCCGCCTTATCCTCCTGAATGATCATGTCGCTTAGGGCCTGGGCCACCAGGCAGACATTGTCATAAGTGAATTCCTTGCCGATGATTCCCCGCCAGCCGCCGGTGCCAAATCTGATCATGACGCTCCCCTTTTTGATTTGCTTTTGTCAGTATAGCATAGGGGCCAAAAAGCCGCGAATTTTCCGGGTTGTTTATATCTTGTATTTGTCGGGTGTTTGTCATATGATAGGAATATGCAAGGCTGAATACGAAGGCAAAGGAGGCAGACATGTCAAAGAACTATCGTTCGGAGCTGGTGGGCGTTTTTGGCGACCCGGTGGACGAAAACCCCACCGGCGTTATGGAGGAGGCGGCCTTTGAAGCCAAGGGGCTTGATTACCGCTATCTCACCATCCGGGTGAGGCGGGAAGATTTGCCCGCCGCCATTCAAGCGGTGCGCGCCTTTGGGATGCGGGGTATCAACCTGACCATTCCGCATAAAATCGCCGTGATCCCGCTGCTGGATGAATTGAGCCAGGCGGCAGAGATCATCGGCGCTGTGAACACCGTGATCAATGAAAACGGGAGACTCATCGGCGAAAACACCGATGGCAAGGGGATGCTGGTGTCCTTTGCGGAAAATGGCTGCCAGGTAAAAGACAAGCATCTGGTGATCCTGGGGGCGGGCGGCGCTGCCCGGGCCATCGCGGTGGAAGCGGCGCTGGCAGGAGCCCGGAAAATCACCGTGATCAACCGCACAGCGGAAAAAGGACGGGAGCTGGCGGAGACGATCACCCGCCGCACCGGGGTGGAAGCCCAGGCATTGCCCTGGACGCTTGGCATGCCCGTGCCCGGGGACACGGATATTTTGGTGAACGGCACTTCCATTGGTCTTTATCCGGATGTAGGCAGCCGGCCTGATATTGACTACAACAGCATTACGCCCCGGATGGTGGTGAGCGATGTGGTGTTTAACGACCCCAACACCCGGTTTTTGCAGGCTGCCGCTGCCCAGGGCGCACAAACCATCAACGGCCTGGGCATGCTGGCCCAGCAGGGAGCGGTCAACTTCAAGCTGTGGACCGGGGTGGAAGCCCCCCTTCAAATCATGGAAGATACCTTGAAAGCGGAGTTTGGCCTGGATTGACAGGCGGAAAGCAATCGGCGAAGCACGGCCCGGGAACGGGCCGCGGGGAGGACATGTGTTTCATTCACAGAAGATTGACCGGGTGGTGCTGGACGGCAAATCCCTGACGCTGGCGGGCCTGGTGGCCGTGGCGCGGCATGGGGCAAGGGTGGAGATCGCGCCGGAGGCGATGAGCCAGATGGCCCGGGCCCGGGCTCAGGTGGAGGCCATTCTTGGAAAAGGAAAGCCGGTGTATGGCATCAACACCGGCTTTGGCGCGTTCAGCCAGGTGCCCATTTCCGCGGGGCAGGTGGATAAACTGCAAACCAACCTGATCATCAGCCATGCGGTGGGCTGCGGAAACCCGCTGCCTGAGGACAGCGTGCGGGGCATGCTGCTGCTGCGGGCCAACGCGCTGTGCCAGGGGCACTCGGGCATCCGGCCCCAGGCGGTACAGCTGTTGGTGGACATGCTGAATGTCGGCGTGCACCCGGTGGTGCCGGAGCAGGGCTCCCTGGGGGCGTCGGGGGATTTGGCGCCGCTGGCTCACATGGCCCTGGTGGTGATGGGAAGGGGAGAAGCGGTATATCAGGGCAGAAAAATGACGGGCGCTGAGGCGCTGGCAGCTGCGGGGCTTGCGCCAGCGCAGCTAAAAGCCAAGGAGGGGCTGGCGCTTATCAACGGCACTCAGATGATGGGGGCGGTGGGCGGCCTGGCCCTGGCTGATGCCATGCGCGCTGCCTGGCTGGCCGACATCACCGCCAGCCTCACCCTGGAGGCGCTGCAGGGCTTGGCAGCGGCCTTTGACCCGCGCGTCCATGCTGTCAGGCCCCATTGGGGGCAGGCGCTGGTGGCCAATAATATCAGGCTGCTGTGTGAAGGCGGCCAGATGATGGACGCGGCGGAACCCTCACGGGTGCAGGATGCCTATACCCTGCGCTGCATCCCTCAGGTGCATGGGGCGGTGCGGGACGCGATTCTCCATGTGCAAAGCGTGTTTGAAACGGAGTTTAACGCCGTAACCGACAATCCGTTGCTGTTTCCGGAGGAGGGGGATGTGCTTTCCGGCGGCAATTTCCACGGCGAGCCCCTGGCGCTGGCGCTGGATTATCTGGGCATCGCTACGGCGGAATTGGCCAATATCTCTGAACGACGGCTGGAGCGCATGGTGAACCCCCAGCTCAATGGCGGGCTCCTCGCCTTTCTGGTGGAGGACGGCGGGGTTAATTCCGGCATGATGATCATCCAATACGCGGCGGCAGCCTTGGTGAGCGAAAACAAGGTGCTGGCCCATCCGGCAAGTGTGGACTCCATCCCTTCCTCCGCCAACCAGGAGGATCATGTGTCCATGGGCGCCCATGCCGCCAGAAAAGCGCGGCGCATTGCGGACAATACCTTGTCTGCCCTGGTCTATGAGCTGCTGGCTGCGGCACAGGCCGTGCAGCTGCGGGGTGGTCGGCCCTCGCCTGTGCATCAGGAGCTGATCAAACTGATCCGCGCCCGCGTGCCCTTCCTGACCCAGGACAGGGAACTGAGGCAGGACATTGCGGCCATGAACGCCCTGGTGCGGGAAAACGCGGTGATTGATCTGGTGACGGGGATGGCGCCGGGATTTTGTTAATTTCCGCTTCGCTGGCTTTAGATTAGAATCAATTTTCCACTTGATTTTTTAAATCAAGCAAAACCTTGATATACTCGTCAGGCAGATCTGCATGGATATCGTGGGCAGATTTGAACCCTCCGATGTATTGGCTGTTTGGTATCAAATCAACAACTTTTTGCGCGTCAGTTTCGTCCATTGCTGCGAGCAAAACGCCGTTCTTATCATAATAACCGGGCGCGGTCAATTCATTGGGGGCCACATGCATCACCATGGTGGGGGACTGGATGCTTTTCAATATTTCTTCCAGGTCAAATCCTTCAAACCAGGAAAAGTCATAAAACGTCACGCCAAACCTCAAATCATAATGGCTTGTTCCATCCTGCATGTTCGCGTTGATCGCATAGATGGAGTTTAGCCCCAGCTCCGGGGGATAATACCATATTTTAGGGATTTGTCCGGGGTGTTTTTCTAAATGCTTCAAGGCAGGTTTTTTGATCAGCTTATCCCAGGCCCGGGGATCTTTGGCATTAAAAACTTCCTGCATATAGTCATTCTCTAAGGAGTATTCCATAAAAGTGCCGATCTCACTTTGATTCAGATAATCATACATATTCTTAAATCCCAGCCATGAAATGGTTTTTTCCGCTCTGCCGGGAAGGGTGGAAAAGAAAGGCCCATCTTCTAAAACGGTGGCGATGATGCACTCAGGCGCCTTAGCGGAAACATAAGCGGCAAGCAAGGCCCCGGAGGAGTGACCGGATATATATGCTCTTTCCTTCATGATGTTCTTGAGAAACCAAATGATATCATTTCCTATTATTGTGGCGTTATACTTGCCGGGATTTTTCGATGATTTTCCATGACCATAGTAATCAAGGGCATAAACATGAAATTCTTTTGATAATCCCGGCAATACTTTCGCGTAGTCATAGCAGCTTACCTGCTGGCCATGCAGCAAAAGAAGTTTTGGGCCGTTATTCGGGCCTTCCAAATAATAAATCTCTGACCCATCGTTTAATTGAGCCATCCCTTCCCGAAAGCCCAGCTTGCGTCCCGTTTTTTCTAAAAACTTCTCATTAGAATAATCATGATTCATGTTTCTGTATGCAAAAATGCCGACAGCGATGATGAGGGTGATAACAACGACTCCGGTTGCTATGATAATCTTCATTTTTTTAGCCATATTCACCTTCTCCTTCTTAATCCATCAGCGAATGCTGACAACTCAGGCCTTGTTTTTCCATGGGAAATGACCGTCCAGCCATCCTTTTTCCTGCCAGAATAGGTAATCGCTGGTGGCAGGCTGGCCTTTCTTTTGGAGCATCTTGTGGATACCCTGATGGCCAAAGGCCATGGAGCGGTACAGCAGCTTCGTGAATAATCCAGGGGAATCATCCTGCTGCTTTGCCAAAATTTTGCGGATCGTTCTCTCGATCTGCCGGTTCAGCTTTGTTTTCACCTTCTGGTCTACCAGGTCGTAATCCGTCATGCCCAAGCGCGCTTTTATGTGATATATTCGCCTGAAACCCCAGAAACGCAGGCTGTGCTTCAGGGGGATCAGGGTGCTGCGAAAGCCCGCCCCCACGGCTTGATTGATCACCAGGGCCTGCTTGCCCAGCATTTTGGGGCTGGGCTGATGCACAATCCAACGGCTGCCGAAGTGATCCAACAGCGCTTTCAGCTGTCCGGGAATGCTGAACACATAGGTGGGGGTGATGAACACCACCCAATCGGCATCCTCCATGGCCTGCCAGATGGGCAGCGTAGCCTTTAGGTGCGGGCAGGCGCTCATGTCCTTAAAAAAACAGGCTTTACAGCCCAAGCAATAGGCGGGGCCATCCTTGGGGAGGATAAACTGGACGATCTGCGCCCCGGGTATCAGGCTGTTCAGCTGCGCTAGAAACGCTTCCCGGATATGCGCCGTGCAGCCGGGATTGGACACAGCCGTGATCAGGCAGATATTCATCATAACCTCCTCCTGCTTATGATTCCTCAGGCTTTGCTTTCATCACCTGATGCGCCCTCAAATAACTCCCCACACAGACCGCTGCCAGCACCCAAAAGCCCCCATTGCCCAGGATGCGCTGCCATGGGCTTTGCGCATCGGGCAGCGCGGGCGGCAGGAAATGCGCAGCGTTGAAGGCCAACAGCACAAAGCCAGTCGTTCCCGTCAGGGCCAAACAAGCGATATATATATTGTGCGCCTTTTGAGATATCAGCTCTTTCAGGCGTTCCGGAATGATCACCATCATCAGGTTAAACAGAATATGATAAGCTGTGCACAGCAGCAGGCTGCCGCTGCCGGCATATACCCAGGCCCACAAAAAGCCGGTATAGAACATGCCCACAGTCACCGCGATCTGGCCGGTTTGCAGGTGGATCAAGGAAAACACCAGGGCGGACAACCAAAGAAAGAGCCCTGTCTGACTGCTGCCCAGCAACTCAGCCAGCAGCTTTCTGCTCATCACCTCCTCCAGCAAAGGCACCACTGTCAGCACCAGAAGTGCGTTTATGCCCTTGTTGTCATCATTTTGCTGCTCCAATGCCTGCCGGCTGACCAGGCCCAACTTGATTTCAAGGGCGGAGAGCAATCCCATCAGCACAAGGGTGAAAAACTGCGCAGCAAACACCACGATATAGTCCGCTGCCCCAAAGTCCTGTGGAGAAACCCGGAACACCGGCAGATCCTTGATGAACAGCAGCAGAAGCCCCAGACCGGGCAGATAAAGCAGGGCGGTGCTCAACAGCTGTTGTCTTTCTTTTGGCAGCTTATGCTTGGCAAGAAACGGTGAAACAATAAAGTGCGCGCATAGCCAATAAAAGCTGAACATCGCACTCACACCGAGGGTATACCGGGTGATGGGTTCATGCCACATAATCCTTCCCTCCAGATGACAGATAGCGAAGTTTTAGGCTTTGCGAGTTTCCGGAAATGCGCAGAGGGATTTTTTGCCGCCAGATATTTTTCTTAATACGGGATGCCGCTGTTGACAACCGGCTGGGCGTCCCGATTGCCGCACAGTACCACCAAGAGGTTGGATACCATGGCGGCCTTGCGCTCCTCATCCAGGGTGACAACCTCGTTTTGAGCAAGCTTTTCCAGCGCCATTTCCACCATGCCCACCGCTCCGTCCACAATCAGCTTCCGAGCATCCACAATGGCGCTTGCCTGCTGGCGCTGCAGCATGACGGCGGCAATCTCCTGCGCGTAGGCCAGGTAGGTGATCCGCGCTTCCAGGATTTCAAGCCCGGCCTCATGCACCTTGCCCTGAATCTCATCCTTGATGCGCTGGGCCACCACCTCGCTGGAGCCGCGCAGGCTGCCTTCATCCGGCTCGCCGTCGCCTGTGGTGTCCACATTGGGCGCCACATCGTAGGGGTAAATGCGCACAATATTGCGCAAAGCGCTGTCACACTGCAAGGAGAGGTATTCCTTGTAATTGTCCACATTGAAAACCGCCTTGGCGGTATCCACTACCCGCCAGATGACCGCGATGCCGATTTCCACCGGGTTTCCCAGGCAGTCGTTTACTTTTTGCTTGGCATTGTTCAATGTCATGGCTTTGAGGGAAACCCGTTTGCCCAGGGCTTCCACATCCACCTTGGCGCCATCGCTGGAGATGGTGATGCCCGGCTTTCCGGTCTGCACGTCACCACTTTGCCCAAGCTTGGTTTTAGCGGCGGGGTTCACAGCCACTGAAAAAGGATGGACGAAGTAAAAGCCCGCCTTCCGCAATGTGCCGGTGTATTTGCCGAACAAAGTCAGCACCAGCGCTTCGTTGGGCTTCAGCACTTTCAAGCCGAGGAAAGGGATGAAGCCGACGATCAGCCACAGGATGCCCAGCACCAAGGGCAGGGCGCCAACATTTTTTTCATTTTCCAGCAGGATGGCGCCCAGTATCACCAGCCCGATGGCCGCAAGATACAGCACAATGGATAATAACAGGACAGGCATACCCGGTCTGGCTTTGAGCTGTTGTTCCTTCATAAGTCAGGCCTCCTTCATGCTTTAGTTAATAATAAGATAGTGGATTTATGTGATGCTTAAGTATAAGCGGTGTAAAATCCTGATAAATTCATATTAATCGTTATTATTTATTGCAAACAAACTTTGAAAAGCAAACGCGATTTATTTGACAAAACTGTTACATTCTGCTAACATGTAGGCACGGTAGGTGAGGCTACTGAAAAGATACGGGCTATTGCCGCAAAAATGTGGAGACACATTGAGTAGGCCAACAGTCCTGGCCGATGCAAGGTTAGGAATAGTATAGCAACATCGCTTTTCAGAGTTAAAGCTTGTACGTCACGCGAACGAACTCACCTTTGGTGAGTTTTATTTTGCGGATTTTGTCATCTTTGGCAATTGACGCAAGGAAGACAAGTATGCATCAACCCAAATAACAGAAAGGAGTCAAAAGTGAGTTCATCTATCCCACGAAAACAAAACCACACAAATTTGAGCTGCCTTTCTATCTTGGAGGACCGCATCTCCTGATAGCTAAGGCGAAAGGAGGGTCCCATGTTTTTCTTCAAAAAACAAAAACTAATTCAATCCGTAAACACTTTTGACAAAATCGAACGGCTTCGCCTGGCATCACAAGCGACAGTTGACGAAATTATCCAAAAGTATGAAACTAAGAAATCCGGCTTAAGTGCTCTAACTGTCAATCATCGCCAAGAAACTCACGGCAAAAACATCATCGCACAGGATAAGGGAAACACTCGGTTAAGCCGTTTTCGGCAGTCTTTGCTGAATCCCTTTAATATTATTCTGTTTGTTATTGCCATCGTTAATTATTTGACGGATGTGGTGTTTTCCCCCGATGCTGACTATGCGACAGTCATCATCATTCTGGTGATGATCTTGCTGTCCGCTGTTATTTCCTATGTGCAAAGCCGCAATTCTGACAAGGCTACGGAAAGTCTAAAAAGCATGGTTGCCAATACATGCACAGTCATAAGGGACGGACGAACCACAGAAATTGATATTGAAAAGGTGGTTGTTGGCGATATTTTGATGCTTTCTTCGGGCGACATGTTTCCGGCAGATGTTAGGCTGATTGAAACAAAAGATCTGTTTATTTCCCAATCCGCCCTTACTGGCGAATCTCAGCCAGTTGAACGCTTTTCCTCTCCAATGAAGGGAGAGGAAAAACAAAGCATAAGCGATTTAGACAATATCGGGCTTTTAGGTGCCGATGTGGTCAGCGGCAGCGCTTTGGCAGTTGTCATTGCTATTGGTGATGATACCTACTTTAGTTCTGTTGCACATTCCGTTTCGACAGGTAGCGTAAATACAAGTTATAGTCGCAGCGTTCGCTCCATCAGCAGACTTCTTCTGCAAATGTTGCTGATAGTGGTTCCCATGATTTTCCTAATCAATGGCATCCTCAAGCAGGATTGGCTGCAGGCTTTGCTTTTTACAGTTAGCATTGCCGTTGGCTTAACGCCCGAGCTTTTGCCTGTGATCATGACAACAACCTTGTCCAGAGGCGCAGTGAAAATGTCTAAGGAGAAGGTGATTGTTCGCAACTTGAGTGCCATGCAAAGCTTTGGTGAAATTGATGTCCTGTGCACCGACAAAACGGGCACCCTGACCGAAGATAAAATTATTGTGGAACGCTACATGGATTTGCACGGAAACGATGATAAACGTGTTTTGCGGCATGCCTTTTTAAATTCCACCTTTCAAACCGGGCTTAAAAACCTGATTGATATTGCAATCATCAACCGCGCGAAACTATACGGTCTTGACGGAATATTGGGAAATTATCAACGCAAGGATGAAATTCCCTTTGACTTCAACCGCCGCCGTATGAGTGTTGTAGTGCAGGATAAAATGGGCAAAAGACAGCTGGTGACCAAAGGCGCTGTGGAAGAAATGATCGGCGTGTGTTCCTTTGCAGAAATAGAGGGGGCAGTTATTCCTCTTGGCCAAAGAGAAAAAGAAATTGCCCTTAACACCTATCAAAAACACAATAAAGAAGGCTTGCGTATGATTGCCGTTGCCCAAAAAAACAATGTGCCGGATGAAAACAAGTTTTCCGTTGCTGATGAGAGTGATATGGTATTGATAGGCTTTATCGGTTTTTTGGATCCGCCCAAAAAGAGCGCTGCAGCCGCCATCAAAACTTTGCAGAACCACGGCGTGCGCACCATCGTATTAACCGGCGATAGCGAAGGGGTGGCCAAGAATGTTTGCGGCCAGGTCGGTATCGGTACAGAAACTTCCTATGACGGTACAGATGTGGAAGCAATGAATGATAAGCAACTGCTTTTTGCCGTTGAAAAGGCCGATTTATTTAGCAAGCTTTCGCCTATCCAAAAGGAACGGGTTATCAAAGCCCTGCAAGCAAACGGCCATACTGTGGGGTATTTGGGAGACGGCATTAACGACACACCTGCTTTGCGCGCTGCGGATGTCGGTGTTTCTGTAGACACTGCTGTTGATATTGCTAAAGAAAGCGCTGATTTTGTACTGCTGGAAAAGGATTTAATGGTTTTGGAGCGGGGCATTGAAGTAGGCAGAGAAACTTTTGGCAACATGATGAAATATTTGTATATGGCTCTTAGCGGAAATCTGGGCAATATTATTTCTGTGGTGATTGCGAGCATCTTCCTGCCCTTCTTACCTATTTTGCCAGTGCAGCTATTGGCGCAAAATCTTTTAAACGATTTTGCCTTATTGGGCATGGCATTTGACCATGTGGATCCTGAATATATTCGCAAACCGAAGTCTTGGGATGTTCCCGGCATGAAGCGATTTATGATGATTTTCGGTTCGCTCAGCGCCGTGTTTGATGTGCTGCTGTTTGGTTTGCTCTACTTTGCCTTCGGCTTTCAGACTGTAGCAACGCAGGCTCGTTTTCAATCAGCTTGGTTTTTGTTTGGTACATTATCGCAAATTATGTCCAGCTATGCCATACGAACCAGCTATGTCCCATTTACCAAGAGCAAACCGGACAAAACTTTTATGTACTGCAATTTAGCGGTGGCTCTTTTGGCGCTTGTTTTGTGCCTTAGCCCTATGGCAATTTGGTTGGATATGGCAATTGTTACACCGAAAGTTTTACCTGCTGTACTGCTGAATGTGTTTTTATATGTGTTTATGCTGGAGAGAGTTAAAAACCATTATATAAAAAAACATGACCAATGGATTTAGCTAGTCTCATTAGGCAACCGGGCAGTGTGAAATATCGGGCAGGGTTAAAAGCTGTGCGCCTAATTTGACAGCACCTCTCCTTTTTTGACGACCCTTCCCGCCAGATTGCTGCCAAAGCGGTAGCAGAGGAAGTCCAGATCGGGGGCCTTCCAGATGACCAGGTCAGCCTGTTTGCCGGGCTCCAGGCTGCCCACTTTTGGGGCGAGCCCGATGGCGGCGGCGGCGTTCAAGGTGACGGCGGTCAGGATTTCCTCCGGCGTCATTTTGTATTTGAGGCTGGCCAAGTTGATGCACAGCTGGAGGTTCAGCCCAGGGCAGCTGCCGGGGTTAAAATCGGTGGCGATGGCCACGGGGACGCCGGCGGCAATCAACTCCCGGGCAGGGGCGAAGGGCTTGTCCAGGTAGAAGCTGGTGGCGGGCAGCAGGCAGGCGATGACGCCGCCTGCCTTCAGGGCGGCGATGCCCGAGGGCCTGATGGCGATCAGGTGTTCAGCGGAGATGGCGTTCAGCTCTCCTGCCAGCTCGCTGCCGCCGATGGCGTTGATCTCATCGGCGTGGATTTTAAGCCCCAGGCCGTGGGACTTGGCTGCCAGCAGGATTTCCCTGGACTCCGCCACGGAAAAAACGCCGGTTTCGCAGAAGACATCGCAGAAGGCGGCCAAGCCTGACTGGGTAGCCTGGGGAATGATCTCTTGGATGATAAGGTCGATAAAAGCGCGCCTGTTGTCCTTATACTCCTCAGGCACCGCATGGGCGGCCATGAGGGTGGACACCAGTTGGACAGGCTGACGCTGGTTCAGGGCCTTGACCACTTCCATTTGTTTAAGCTCTTCGGCCAGACTCAGCCCATAGCCGCTTTTAGCTTCAGCGGTGGTGACGCCAAGGGAAAGCATTTCAGAAAGCGCTGCTTCCGCTTTCTCCGCCAAGGCTTCTTTTGCGGAGGCCCGTGTGGCCCTGACAGTGGAGAGAATGCCGCCGCCCTGAGACAGAATGTCCAGATAGGGTACGCCCGCCAGTTTCATCTGCATTTCGTGGGCCCGCCAGCCGCCAAAAATTAGGTGGGTATGGGCATCCACCAGGCCGGGGGTGACCAAGCTGCCCGCGGCGTCTATCACATCCGCGTCAGAAACGGATGGCGTGCCGCTGCCCGTTGCCACGATGCGGCCATTTTCAATGAGCACATAGGCATTCGTGATTTTGCGAATCTCCCCCTGTGCCTCGCCGCCCAGGGCGGTATTGCCCTGGGGGCTGGCCAGGAGGCCGATGTTTTTAATGAGGGTTTTCTTCATTGAAACAGCCCGTCCAGAAGGGCCTCATCCGCCGCGCTGGGCAGGGTGATGCAGTCCGTTCCCTCATTATTATGGTTATAGGCGGCGGCGGTTTGCCGGGCGTTTTCATTTTGTGCCCAGCTGCGCCGGGCCACGCCCACCATCACATCCCAGGGCATAGCTATGTTTAGGATGCGGTCAACCCGCTCGCTGCCGTCCAGCACCATGCCAAAGCCGCCGTTGATGGATTTCCCAATGCCCACCCCGCCGCCATTGTGCAGCGCCACCATGCTCATGCCCCGGGCGGCGTTGCCGGCAAAGCAATGGGTGGCCATGTCCGCCATGATGTTGGAGCCGTCCTTGATGTTGCTGGTTTCACGGAAGGGCGAATCGGTGCCGCCGGTGTCGTGGTGATCGCGCCCCAGCATCACAGGGCCGATCTCCCCTTCCCGCACCATCCGGTTAAACCGCAGGGCAATATCCCGCCGGCCTTCGGCATCCTGGTAGAGGATGCGGCACTGGGTGCCCACCACCAGATGGTTTTTGTCCGCGTCCCGCACCCAGACCCAGTTATCCCGATCCTGATAGCGGCGGTTGGGGTCGATAACGTCCATGGCGGCCTGATCGGTTTTGAGCAGGTCTTCGCGCTTGCCTGACAGGCAGCACCAGCGGAAGGGGCCATAGCCATAGTCAAACAGCTGGGGCCCCAGAATGTCCTCCACATAGCTGGGAAAGACAAAACCATCCAGGTCATTCTCTCCGTTGCGGCAGACGGATTTTTCCCCGGCGTCAAACACCGCCTTGAGGAAGGAGTTGCCATAGTCGAAGAAATAGGCGCCCTCATCGCTGTGGCGGCAGATCAATTCATAATGATGGCGCAGGCTTTTGTCCACCAGTTGGCGGAACTGGGCCGGGTCGTTTTTAAGCATGGCCGTGCGCGCTTCAAAGTCAAGCCCCTGGGGGCAGTAGCCGCCGTCATAGGGGGCGTGGCAGCTGGTCTGGTCGCTCATCAAATCCACTTGAATGCGGTTGTCCAGCAAATATTCCAGCAGGTCGATGATGTTCCCATGGTAGGCCACCGCACAGGGGTTCCCCGCCTGCTGATGGGCAAGGGCGATGGCGCAGGCCTTGTCAAGGGAATCGGTATAGTCAGTCACCCAGCCCTGGAAAAGCCTGGTCTGGATGCGGGAAAGGTCCACCTCCGCGATGATGGAGGCGGCGCCCGCGATGACCGCGGCCTTGCCCTGGGCGCCGCTCATGCCGCCCAGGCCCGAGGAAACAAACAGCTTGCCCGCCAGGTTCCCTTCCAGCGGAACGCCCAGCTTCAGCCTTCCCGCGCCCAGCAGGGTGTTGAAGGTGCCGTGGACAATGCCCTGAGGGCCGATATACATCATGCCGCCGGCGGTCATCTGGCCATAGTTGGCAACGCCCATCGCCGCGGCGCGGTTAAACTGCTCCTGGTTGTCAAACTGGCCGATCATCAGGCCATTGGTGATGAGCAGCCGGGGGGCCATCTCATGGGAGCGGAAGAGCCCCAGGGGGTGACCCGACATGAGGGTCAGGGTCTGTTCCCTGGTCAGACGTTGCAAATAGAATTTGATCAGATGATATTGCATCCAGTTCTGACAGACCTGGCCTGTTTCGCCATAGGTGACCAGCTCATAGGGGTACAGCGCCACCTCCGGGTTGAGGTTGTTTTCCAACATCACCTGGATGGCTTTGCCCTCCACGCATTGGCCTTCATATTCGTCAATGGGTTTGCCGTAAAGCGGCTGTTTTGGCATGAAGCGGTAGCCATAGATGCGGCCGTGGGTTTCCAGTTCCTGGAGAAATTCAGGCGCCATGATGGCGTGATGCTTTTGAGGCAGATAGCGCAGGGCGTTTTTGATGGCCTGGCGCTTATCCTGTTTGCTCAGGCGGCTTTCCCGATTGGGTGCCCTGCGAATGGTCGGGTCAAAGGCCGGCATCTCCGGCAGCTTATCAAATAGCACATGAATGGGATCTTGCATTTTATGTTAACTCTCCCGGTTTTTAGCCGCATGCATCGCCTCGTTTTCCAGGCGATGGGCTTCTTGTTCCAAATGATCGCAGGCTTCCCGCATTCTGGCAGCAAAGGCTTCGTCCTTGATGCCGGGCAGGTTAATGCGCACATTGCTGATGGCGCCAATCAGAGCGCTGCGGGCAAGCAGGGCTGCCACCAGCCCGTCCGACAGGGCGTTGGCGTTGCCGTGCTTCACCGTGTCAAGGGCCAGCTTCAGCACCTGGTGAATATTTTGGGCCGAGGCCAAGGGCACCTCACAGGCGCTTTTAAGCCCGGCCTGCATGGCGGCCTGTCGCGCCTGTTTTTCTTCGTCGGTATCCTTAGGCAGGGCCAGCGCCTGCATGAAGGTGTCAAAGGAGGCGCTGTCCTTTGTGATTCCCTCAAGCAGGCTTAGCCGCAGCGCTTCCGCCTGGGCATCGGCCTGCTTCATGATGTCCTGCGCCGCCTCATACTTGGCGCGGCCCAGGGTGAGCTTGGCCACCATGCACACCAGAGAGGCCGCGTAGGCGCCTGTCATGGCGGATATGCTGCCCCCCCCCGGGCACGGGGGCGTTGGAAGCGGTGAGCGCCGAAAGGTTGGCGACGGTCATCTGCTGAAAATCTAGCATGATTAATCTCCTTATAGCCGGGTTTCCAGAATCTGCTCAAACTTGAAATTTTCAAGCTGCAGATAAAACTCGGCGCAGTCTACCAGGGCTTTCATGGGGGCCAGACCGATCAGCTCGCTGCCCACTACATTCACCCCGTAGCGCGCTGCCTCCCGCTTCACCGCCTCAAACACCCGGAAGATGCTGGACTGGGTGTAGTCTATCAGGTTCATGGAAACCTGGGCAAGATGGCGTTCTTCCAGCATCACTCCCATGGCTTTCACATAGCGGAAGCCGCCATTTGAGTGGCGCACTACCCTGGCAATGGCCTTGGCGATGTCCAGGTTGTCGGTGGCCAGGTTAATATTAAAGGCCACCAGCGGCATCCGGACGCCGATGGCGGTGACCCCGCCGGTGGGGTGGATGGTGGCAGGACCATAGTCCGGCTGCCAGATGGGATCCTTCATTTTTTC